>NZ_CP108613.1:4800000-8761985 GCF_045039765.1 Streptomyces sp. NBC_01166 | reverse complement strand
AACGACGCACGACCCTACGGGTCGTAAAGACGATAAAGCCCTACGGGCTTTCAGAAATCCCTACGGGCTTTCAACCCCATTCCTTCGGAATGGGGTTGGGAATTCCTCCGGAATTCTCGCACTACACCGGAAAATGGTGTGACTGGTGCTCAGCGCCTGCGGGCCCCCGGGGTGACGGGAGGTCAAGATGCGGTAGGGCGCCTGCCCGCACGGCTCCGCAGTGCGGGCAGGCTCAGCCCCGGACGACACGCACCGCAGCATTCGACCCACCGTCACAGACAACTACGCACCAACAAGAGAGGATCGGGTCGTCCGAGCCGGAAGGTGAACCGCGTGCATCATTCTCGGCCGTAGCTAAGGACTGGACTCAATACACACCACCTGCATCACTGACAGCCCGGGGTAGAGACCGTTAATTTCGATGGCCCCCGCCGAACGGCACGGCCCCCGCCACCACATACCGAGGATCACTGAAACTGCGCAGTACCCAACCAACCTGCGCAGGCACGGCAGGAGCCAAAAACACCACAGGCCAAACGGCTGGACCATCCCAACCCTGCACAGATTCAGTGAGCCACCCAGCCAAAAACCCGCTCACCCGAACTGCATAAAACAGGGTCAGAAACATGGCCACCGCGCAGGTTCACCGAACCTCCAAAGCTCACCCAGTTGGGAAACACTCGGCACCACCTCGGTGATGATGCATCAGAAAAGTGGCGACCTGCCGCATGGTCAATCAACCAGCTCCGGTTTCCCCTAACTGAATTCCCCTTGCAGCTCCTGCTGTCCACGGCTTGGTTCGGTGCGGGCGGATATGTTCTATCCGGCGCGCGCCGGGTACGAACTTCGGAACGTAAGAGGACTCGCCGAGTGAGGTAGCTCTGATGCGGGCTTCGATCCAACGATCGCACCACCTTTTGTTCGCTCGCACGAAGGATATACCTCTGAGGAAAGCGATCATTTGTTGATTGTCGGCGGGAATCGTCTGCTGACTGGCGATCCGGGACAGGCTGCTGAGGGGGAGGAGCATCTCTCCGCCGCTCCGTGCCTGGACGGCGCGGAGCGGCGGGGCTCCGGCCCGTTCGTAAAGAGTCCATAAAGCGTATTTGAGTTCGTCTGAACTGATCACCTTCTCAGGTGTGATTTTTTCGACTTCGAGAGTTCCGCGCTCTTCCCTACGTGCCATGATCCAACGATCACGTAGGCCTTCCTTAATGCTGAATTCATCCAGGGTCCTGCCTCTATTTCGGAGAATGGCGTAGTGGAACTGCATGACCCTGCCCCACTTAGGTACCGTTGCGCCCGCGGCAGTTCGCTTAAGCGTCGCCGGGGAGGCGTCAACGTGCTGGGCCATTTCCTCATAGGTGACACCTGCGTTGTCGCGGTACGACCGCAGGTAAAGAGCCAGGCTCTCCAGGTGCGGGGGGCCATTCACCGGGCGTTCTGGGCGTCCCACTTCGGGCGCCCTTACCGGTTGCCCGAGGCAGCGAGGATGCCGTGCGCGATGGCGACCGCCACGCGCCGGCCTCCGGTGACCGCGATGGTCGCGAGTGCCCCGATTCCTCCGCAGCCTCCGAGGAAGGTGAAGACGTCGGTCACCGGCATGTCACCCACGATGTACAGCAGGCAGCCGATCATGGGGAAGGCGATGAGCGGCAGCACGTGTGCCGCTGTCAGGCGTCCCTGCCCGGGCAGATCGGCTTGTACCGGGAGCGCCGGCAGCTGAGGGGCGGTGATGCCGGTGTTCTTGGGTACGGCTCGGACGCTGTTGTTCTTGGTCATGAGAAAGCCTCTGTTTTCAAGGGGCGGGTGCGTCGACACGAGGTCGACGAACCCGCCCGCCACTGGATGCAACCCGCTTTTCTCGTGGCGCAGTTGGCGCTGCGTCACGCACGAGCAGTACCAGTGTTCCAGGTGACTCGATGCCGCCCCAACCGGATGCCGCACCCCATATGACCGTTAAATTTGTATTGTGAAAAGTTGGCTCATCCCTGTGCCAAGCGGTGCTATGACGTCATCGCAGTACTGCCGTGGGCTGACCTGGGGAAACACAACCGCCGACGGCCTTGTGCGGGCTGCTCAGCCTCCCCATCCGCACGATTGGCTCGCCGCTGTCCAAGTTGGCTTTGCGCTGTACTACAGAACTGAGCAACACTTAGGAGCGCATTGCCGTACGTACGGCAGTGCGCGAAGCCCTGGTCCACTGGATGCAACCAAGAACGAGGGCACATACGGCGGGACCCGTGTTGGCGCACGCCCCACCACACAAGAAGCCTCCGCAGCCACACAGCTCCGGAGGCTTCTGTGCGCCCTGGCTCGATGGCGCGCAGAAGGTGGGCCATTCTGGTCTACGGCCTCTGGGCAGGGAGGACGAGGCGTCGTCGGTGTCCGGGTCGTAGACAGTGCCAGGTGCGGCGGCGGCGAGCAGCTGGGCGAGGTGTTCCCCCCTCCGCGAGCTCCGCCCGGCCGTGGACGTCGTCGGCCAGGTCCTCGTGCTATGCGCTGCGCCATGACCAGCCGCCGGAGCGCCGTCACCCGGACCGGGTGATTGCCGTCGACCGGATCGACTACTACGACGAAGAGGCGGTCGTGGCGTTCTGGGCTTCGCACCAGGAGGGCGTAGGGACAGCCAGGTTGGGCGTCTCCGGGCGCAGGAGCGGGGCCGAGGGCGGAGGGCGCGGCGCGGGGCGTCCGGTGTCTCAGAAGCGCGCTCAGGCCGTTGAGATCGCGCTCGCGGAGCTACGCCGGGCCGGGGGCTACCAACGCGGCCTGGCCGCGCGGTTGGCCCGCACGCACGGCGGTGGCGCGAGCACGTGGGAGCGGGCCGTCGCCGACGCACGGACCACGTACGCCGCCGAGGTCAACGAGGACTAGGACGAGGCGCAGCGGCCGGCGTCGCAGCTGCGCGGCGTCGAACCATCCGGCCGCTTGGGCCAGCACCGGGTGGCTTTATCGAGCGGTAGTGGCTCTGGCACAACTTCTGTGAACTCGTACCGGCCTCGACCATGGCCTGCCTCGGAGTAAGCCGTTAACCTGCCGGTTCTTCAGGACGGCCGGCCTCCGTCGCCGAGCGACGGGTCGCCTTCACGGAAGTTGAGCCAGAACCGCGGTAGTGACGTCACCTGTCGATGGGTTTGGGAGGCGCCCCGATCTGCGGTGGGATGATGTTGATGAGTTTAGGGTTCTGGCACAGATCTTGGAGAGCGGTCGCGGAGGGTGACGGTGGCGTTCGATTGACTCAGAGCGCGATCGGCCGGTACTTCAGAGCCTCATCGACAATCTGCTCCGCAGACGGGTCCTGAGGGATGTCCGAGGGATGGAAGACCAGGCCACTCACCCGGGGATGCGACACGTTCGCCTCAAGGAGCCGCAGATAGTAGCCGCTCTCCGCAGAGGCAGACAGGAGTCTGCGAACGATCTCAGCGAGCTCGTCCCGGGTGATGTCCGCAACCACGGGGCGAGCCGGCCGGGCCGCCTCCCTCGCGAACTGCTCCAGGCTCCTGCTTCCGCCGTACTCAGCGAAGTCGAGAGCCACGTAGTCGTGCCCGGTCATCGCGTTGAACGCCTCGATCGCCTCGCCCGCCACTTCTGGGCGGGCGACCAGCAACTCAGCGATCCGCTCAACCTCAGCGCACAGCTCGTTCAGTCGCTGCTTGCTCACGGGCGGGGGCAACAACTCCGGTCTCAGGTCCACAGCGGCATTATGTCCGTCGGTGCCGACACGCCCCAGCCAACCTCTCTGGGTTCTGTCAGTTCTTGGTCTTGGCGAAGGGTTCGGAGGGCTTGGAGTGCTACTGGAGCAGGATCATCTTGCGGAGTAGTTCGAATCCGGCTCGGCCGTAGAGCTGCCTCTTGATTTTCTTGATGCGGTTCACGGCGCCCTCGATCCTGCCAGAGCTCCAGTCCAGAGTGAGCCCTGCTGTCACGGCGTCGAGGTCTCGGAGCAGGTGGAGTGCGAAGCCGGTGAGGCCGGGTAGCTGGCTGGCATC
Source organism: Streptomyces sp. NBC_01166 (assembly GCF_045039765.1). Lineage (NCBI taxonomy): Bacteria > Bacillati > Actinomycetota > Actinomycetes > Kitasatosporales > Streptomycetaceae > Streptomyces > Streptomyces sp. NBC_01166. The sequence goes on along the minus strand of NZ_CP108613.1, from coordinate 8,757,996 downwards.
GACGGCGTCGATCCAGGCAGGGAGCGTGCTGCCGAGGCGGTCGGCAAGTATCTCGCCGAAGTCGCGGACGTGTCCGGCGGCCTTGTCCAGCTCGGGGCAGCGGGCCAGGACCTCCTTCAGGCCAGCCCGCTCTTCTTCGGTCGGGGTTGCGGGGTGCCGGGTGAGCCAGCCGGTCACCTGCCGCACCGTCGGCGGCCGGGGCGGCGCGCCGGCCGGAGCCCCGCGGAGGGTGGCGATGTGGGCGCGGACCATCTGGTAGGTGACGGGCGCGTTGGCGGCGACCAACTCGCTGTGCAGTCGGGTGACGCTGGTGCACCCCTCGGCGAACCGCCGCTCCAGGTAGGGCTTGTGGAGGTCCAGTCTGCTGGGCCGGGGCCGATTCTCGCGGAAAGTGTCCTGCCATCGTGCGGCGTTCGCGTACCGGAGCACGGTGTTGAGGCCCCAACCCAGGTGCCGGGCGATCGCCCGGCGTGAGTGGCCTTGGGCAAGGAGCCCGTGGACCAGTGCGTGTGCTGCCTTCTTCCGGTCGGCCCGTCGGCCGACGGGCGCCGAGCCGTCCTGCGGCCGACCGGGGTCGGGGCGGGTCGCGTCTGGCACCGTGCCGGTCGATGGGTTGTTCAGGCAGTCGCGGTGGGCGGCGACACAGGTCTCAACGGCTCGGCCGAGGCCCTGCCACAGATGGAACCGGTCGGCGACCTGCAGAGCGTCGGGGGCACCGCGGCGGGCGCCTTCGGCGTAGGCGCCGGCTCGGTCCCGGCAGATGATCTCCACGCCGGGGTTGCGGATCAGCCAGGCGGCCAGTGGCCCGGCCTCGCGAGTCGGGAGCACATCGACCACGCGACGGTCTTCGACGCTGGTCAAGACGGTGGAGTAGGTCTGGCCGCGACGGATCGCAAAGTCGTCCACGCCGAGCACACGCGGCGTGCTGAACCGGGGATCGGGCAACGCCATGACCCTGCGTAACAAGGTCATCCGTCCCGCGCCGAAGCCCAGCTGGGCGGCCAGCCGGGCCCCGGCACGCCCGGCCAGCGCGAGCCCCACCCGCTCCGGGGCGCGGTTGAGCCGCGTTGTGAATTGTGCGTGCGGGGCGGCCAGCCGCGAGAACGGCTCGGCAAACGTCCGGCGCGGGCAGTCCTCCGCTCCGCAGATGAAGCGCCGGACCGTCAGCCGGATCACAAAGCCCTGTTCAGCGATCGGAAGGTCTCTCAGCCTGCGCTGGTACCGGTCGTGGACTCGGTCTGAGAAGCGGCCGCAGCCCGGCCAGGCAGACCCAGCCGCGCGGCCTCTCGCCACCACCTCGACCGTACCGAACGCGGCCGTAACCGCCTCGACATCCACATCGTCGATCCCGGCGAACACCAGCGAGTCCCAGAACGGTGCATTGGTCTGCATGACCGGCACGATCACGGTCAACAACCGACCACAGCAGCCGCCGGCAGACACCTGAGGGAGCGTCAATTCCGATCGTCGAACGACAAGGCGTACGCGGGCTCACGGGAACCAGTCTCCTCGCAATCAACAGCGAGGTAACACTCCGCGACGACTCCCCCAAGATCTGTGCCAGAACCCAGTTGTGACGTCGCTTGTCGATGGTCCTGGGAGGCGCCCCGTTCCACGGGCGAGTGGTGTTGATGAGTTTGGGAGGCGCTGGGGTTCTTGCCAGGGCAGCATCGGGATGCTCCTGGTGAAAGGTGCTGGTCATACCGCAGATGTCGAAGGTCGAGCTGTACGCGGCCATCCAGCGTGACCACCGCGACGGCATGTCGATGCGAGAGCTCGAGCGCCGGCGAAGGCCGGCTGAGCTCAGGGCGACCAGACATACGGTGTCGTCGTGGTGACCGCGTGCAGGCCAAGGCGGGTGAGGATCGGGGCGCTGTCGGCTGACGCGTCGACGTAGACGTAGGGGACATCGCGGGCAGCAGCGAGTTGGGCTCGGTGGGCGACCATGGCCCGGTAGATGCCCTGTCCGCGCCATTCCTTGAGCGTTGAGCCGCCCCAGAGGCCGCCGAAGTCGACGCCGTCGTTGAACACCAGCCAGGCGGCGCAGACGACTTCGGCGCGTGCCTCGGCGACGAGGACGATGGTGTTTTCGGGGGCGTTCTCGATCCGGGCGGCCAGGTCGTTGGCGAGCCAGCTCCAGTCCTCGCCCCAGACGGTGCTCTCCATAGCGGCGATGCGCTGGAGGTCTGATCTGGCGGTGACACGGCGGAGGGTCACGCCCTTGGGCAGGACGGGGTCGGAGGCTAGGTCTGCGGACTGCCCGATGAGTATGGTCTCGCTGTCCTCGGCGACGAAGCCGGCCGCGGTGAGTCGGTAGGTGAGGTCGGTGGGGAGATCATGGGCGCGAGTCTTCCATTCGGCGGCCTCACCACGGGCAGCGTAGAAGTCACGCTGTCGCGCTATGAGCGTGTCGAGTTCTGCCCCGTACACACCGAGGTCGCGTGGGCCCGTGACGAAGCCACGGTGCCACCCGACGACACGGGTCAACGGGCCGTCCTTCTCGACGCGGGCGCTGCCGGCAGGCGGGGTGACACCACGGAGTTGGGCGTCATACACGGTGCGGAGTTCGTCGATCAGAGTGTCCTTCACTCAAACACCGTACGGACCGGGTCAGGTGAATAATCGCCGGTCGAAACCGCGCGAACATCAAGGGCTGCACTGCCTCACCCGGCCACCGGAGATCAGATCAGGCACTGACCTCTGCCGCTACCTGCCTCGACGGCCAGCCGACCTTCGAGCGACTGGCTGTCGACACGTTCGCACCCACGCAGCGCCGTCATTTCTCATCCACACTCCAGAGCCGGTTGATCACCAACTGCTGCCGGACACCGTCGACAAACGCTGTTCTTGGAGATCAACGAAGCCACCCGCTGCTGCCGCCACCTCCCGAACGGCCCCGCCGGCATCCCGGGCGGCTTCGCGTTCCAGCGCCCGCCTCCCGCTCGCACACCCCAAATGTGGTGGGCATGGCGGCAGAGGGCAGGGGTAGGCGGTGGTCTGCGAGCGACGAATAGCTCCCGAGCGACGGCGAGTAGGAGACTCCGGTGCTGATGGCCCACCCCGCGGTGCTGCGGAACCTTGTCGAGCAGTACGACACCCTGCGCATCCTCCAGGCCGAAAACGGCGACGCAGACGTGCAGCAACGGATGGACGACATCGCCTACACGCTCTGCGTATCCACCGGCACCCGCGACATCGACGCGGCCCTGATCGCCGCCCGCCACAAGTTGCCCGGCGCACGCCCCCAGGACGACTCCCTCCTCCCCGCCTGAGAGGGCCCCGGCCCGGGACACCACGGCCAACCCCCACCCAAACCCGTGCCCCGGCTACGGACAAGCTGCGCAACGGCCCGCTGCCTGACCCACGAAAGACGGCGCCCGCCCGGAAGACCGGGACGGGCGCCGCGTGCGTTCATCGGCAAAACCCTCAACAGCGCACGGTGAGCAGGACGTCTACGTAAGTGCGGTGGTGGCGGGTGGTGATGCGGTGGTGCGGTGGTGCAGGAGCCCGGCGCACTGGGGGCGTGTGTTCCGCGCCCGGCACGCTGCGGCCGGCCAGGAGCCGCACTCTGGAAAGATGAGCACGCCGATCGTCATCCACCGCCCCTCCCCCACGGGCGGGCGACGGGTCACCATCCGCGGGCAGATCGCCGGACTCGCCTACGCCGTCCTATCTGCCAGAGTCGTTCGGGGTCTCGCCAGCCACCGCGCACCGTCGGTTCACTGCGTGGACCGAGTCCGGGCTGTGGCGCAGGCTGCATCGGGCGGTGCTGGACGAGCTCGGCGTCAGGGGCGAGTTGGACTGGTCGTCCGCGATCGTCGATGCCGCGTCGGTGCGGGCGAAAAGGGGGGCACACTGGCCGGGCCGAATCCGGTCGATCGCGGCAAGAAGGGCAGCAAGCTGCATGTGCTGTCCGATGCCCAGGGCCTGCCGCTGGCCCTCGCGGTGGCCGGCGCGAACGTGCACGACAGTCAGGCGTTCAAGCCGTTGGTCCTCGGCATTCCCGCCGTCCGCTCCCGGCGCGGACCACGTCTGAGAAAGCCGGTGAAGGTCCGCGCGGACAAGGCGTACTACTCTGCAGAGCACCTCCGCTGGCTCCGAAGCCGGAACCTCATCGCACGGATCGCCCGCCCCGGTATCGAGTCCGGCGAGCGGCTCGGCCGACACCGCTGGAAGATCGAGCGATCGATTTCCTGGCTCTTCGGCTACCGCCGCCTCACCGTCCGGTACGAACGAAAGGGCAGCCACTTCGTTGCTTTCCTCGGCCTGGCGGCAGGCCGCCGGCATTCCACTGTCGGCGCTGTAGCGCGAGGCTGTGCAGACCGCCGCGACAATGGCGGGCTCGTGCTGCTGCTGCGCAAGTTGCACGACCTCGACCACCCGACACGACCACGCGCCTCGGGCGTCGTCGATTCTCGGCCGTCGTGCAAAGCTGGCCTATAGACCAGCAGGCATCACTGGTAATCACGCTCGCGAACGCGGGCCTACAACAGGACGCCGATCGACTCTCCCGCCAGGCTGCAGCACAGCCGAAGTTCAAGGGTCTCCTGAAGAACCAGCAGACCAGACACGAACAGAAGGTGCTCTCCCTTACGTTCTGGAGGAACGTCTCGCGTGGCAAGGGATGATGAGCAGAGCACTCCACTCCTGTCCCGCAGCCCCGGGAGTGGGCCTCGGTCATCCCGACCGGAGGCCGGCTACCGCGCCGCAGCGCGGTTGAGGGCTGCACGCACTTGTGTCGTCCGGGGAGCATCGCGACCAAGGTAGGCGTCCAGGATCGAGTACAGGTTCGCCAGGGATTCAAGGGCGGCTGGGTGGCCTGCCATTTCTGGGGGTTGTAGCAGTAGGCGGTGAATATCGAGCGCAGCGCCGCTAAGGCAGCAACCTCCGCCATCACGGCGCGCGAACCCTGGAGGCGTTCACCAGCGACACGGTAACCCGGTCGAACCCTTGCTGCTCGACGTGCAATGCGAAGGAGAGTGCCTTAATGGCCCTGAAGGTATTCAACGATGAGCCTCTGTATTTGGAGACCCAAAATGAATTGAATGAGTATCTCGACAAGATCTTTGTCGAAGACCGGCACCTTAATGCCGAAAAGGTTGCAACCTTTCAGGTAGTAGATATCTCCGCCGGAAAAACGGATACGCCAGACAATGTATTGGCAATCGGAATCGACTACCTTTCAGGGTACGGAGGAATCCTCTGGTACTGTGACGGTGCAATCTTCGACAGAGTTGCCGAAACCTTGGGCGAGGACGTCGCGGACAATGTCTGGGTGTCCCGCAACCCCAATCCCCTGGAAAATGACCCACAGGTTGTGTGTGACCCGTGGTGCCCAAGCTATTTCGACCGAGTCAGCGCGTTGCCTCTCGATGAAGTTCGCTCCGTGGTGGAGGGATTCTTTCACGAGGGAACGGGCTATAGGCCCACGCAGATTGACTGGGTGAAAGGGTACTTCACTGGTGAGCTGCAAATAGAAGACGGGCAATCGCAAGGCAGTTAGCAGTCCGTCGAGATGAATTCTTGTGGGGCGGGGAGTGGGATCCCCTCGCCTCGCCCCATAGGAATCAGATGAAGACTTTGGTTACGCAGACTGTACTTCCAGGTTCTCGGTGTTCTCTGGGAGCTTCGTCGGCCATCCCACGGCAATATGGCCTCCTGCGCGAGCCAGAGATATCTCGTATTGCCTCAGGCAAACCCGCAGTCAGGTCTGAGACACGGAACCGGCTTCGTCAGCCCGAAACGTCGGGACAGATGCGCAGTCTGGGTAGACTATGATGGCGCCACCGTCACCATTAACAACAACGCAAGGGTGTGCAGACGATCGAGCACATCCTACCTGTCGAGTGGAGCTTACCCCGTATTAACCTGGGGGTAAGAAAACTCTGTGGGGAGCGAGCCTTAATGACGCTAAAGGTGTTGAGTGAAGCACCAGTGTATCTGGAGACCCAAAGCGCAGTAGGCGAATATCTCAACGCCTTATTCGCTGACGGTCATCGCATTAAGCCCTCGGTAGACTTGGCTTTTCAAGTCATCTGGGACGTAGCGGCCGACAAGAACTACGCGACACCGCCAGACAACGTGCTTTCGATCGGAATCAATTTTTCGTCAGGGTACGGAGGACTTCTATGGTATTCCGATGGAATGCTTTCCCATCAAATATCCGCAGAGGTGGGTCATGACATCGCGAACCACGCATGGGTGTCTCTGAACCCGACCCCTCCGCACTCTGACCCCAGAGTCCTCTCTGATCCTTCGTGCCCTACGTTCTTCGACCGACTCAGCGCGGTGCCTTTGTCTAGTATTCGCCCAGTGGTGGAAGAATACTTTCGCGAAGGAACAGGTTTCCGGCCTACGCAAGTTCAATGGACGAAGGGGCATTACACCGGGGAGCTCTACGTAGAAGAGGATTAGGCACAGGGGCCCAACAGAGTTTTGACGACTACGGCCTGGCCGCACCGACCACTCGGGGCAGCCAGGCCGTAGTCGCTCACGGTTGCTGGACCGTCCCGAGGCGGTGGAGTGGGGGCAGGTCGGGCGCACACGTACGCGGCGGCGTAGACGCCCCCCTGACGGCCCGGCAACCGCGCTGCTGCGTTCTACGGGGCGACTTCGTACTCCACCACGGTGTCCGAGCAGTCGCCGACCAGCTCTCCAGCGCGGCCTGTCCCTTCGTGTCGACGGTGAGCTTCCAGCGAAGCTTGGTTGCAACCCAGTCGGCACTGCTCAACCGCCTGGACCTCCCTACAGCTGGTCCCCCCTGCTGGGTGGTTCCGGAGGATGCATCCCGCCACCGTCCTTGATGTCCGCTTCGCAGGTGCGTCGGTTATGGGACTGGTCATTGGGGATCAACAGCACTGCGTCAACCTGCTCAGGGTGCTCGACGGCGAGCCAGCGCCCGAAGGCCTGGGACGAGGAAACCGTCTGACACCCCAACGTCACGCGCTCCTTGTCGACCGCGCAGGCGTCCACCGCGGGGTCCGAATATTCATCGGCGCCGTCGAAGCGGAAGCGGACGTGGACCTGGTCACCTTCGGAGGGCACCTGCGGGTGGGGCTCAAGGCTCCAGTCAACGACCGCCGCAGTGACGCCGAGAGGCTGCCCACCCGTGTCCACGACCTGCACCCTGACACCGGCCTCACCGCGCTCCGCCATCGTGTCGGTGCAGACCCAGGAAGAACAGCCGGACAGGGCGAGAACCACCAGAACCAGCGGGACAACGGCGAATACCCGTGCGGATAACACTGAGATGACCTCCGGTCGACGTGGGGCGGGGCAGTCTATTGCGGGGCCTGCAGCTGCGGGCGATGGCGGTGGGCGCCTGCGGTGGCGGAGCCGAGACGCAGAGGAGCCCTGTGAAGCGGGCGGGTGCCGTCCGATCGAGTTCTCGCGAAACCGGGCCCGGCCCTCTTCCAGGCGGATCCTGACGGGGCGTGGAGCGGATTCGCGAACGCTTGACCTTGACGCAACGGCAGGGTTTCTACTGGCGGCATGCGAATCGGAGAGATCGCCGCGCTCGTGGGGCTCACCACTCGGGCGATCCGGCACTACCACCAGGTCGGGCTGCTTCCGGAACCGGAGCGGCGCCCCAACGGATACCGGGCCTACAGCGTCCGCGACGCTGTACTGCTCGCCCGGGTGCGCCGGCTCACCGAACTCGGCCTCAGCCTCGATGAAGTGCGCGACGCCCTCGCCGATGATGCCGGGCGCGAACTGACCGAGATATTGGAAGAACTCGACGCCGACCTGGCCCGCCAGGAAGCCGACATCAGGGAACGCCGCTGCCGGCTCGGCGCCCTGCTCGCCGAGCCGCCCGGCGCGACCGGGCCCGTCTCACCCGCCCTCGCCGCACTGCTGGCACAGGCCCCCCGAACAGACTCGCCGAGCGCGGCCAAGGACCGCCAGTACCTCACGCTGATGGACACCACCAGCGCCGGTAACCAAGAGATGCTCGCGCTGCTCGGGACGCTGGTCGCCGATCCCGCGGTCGTCGAACTGTATGAGCGCCTCGACGCGCTCGCCGAAGCCCCCACCGACGATCCGCGCATCACACCCCTGGCAGCTGACCTGATGGCAGCCATCCCCGAGGAACTGTTCGCCGCGATCCCCGAGGACGGGGTAGTCGTGACCGGGTTCAAGGAGGCGCTGCTCGCCGAGTACACCCCAGCACAGGCAGAAGTCGTGGGCCAGCTCATGGAGGCTTTCGTGGTAAGGCACCGGACATGAGCGGTCGGCCAAGGGGCGTACGGGCGGCGCGGGTCGCGGTAGCCGCCGTACTACCGGGGGAACTGGCCCTGGCAGCCAGCCTGGTGGCCGGGGCCCGGCCGCCAGGGTGGGCACTGGCGGGCGCCGAGGCGCTGGTGCTCGCGGTGCTGCTGCTGGAAGCCTGGGTGCTGCGCTCGCTCTATGTCGCCGCGCGCGCCCGCGGCGCGGACCGCCGGGCGGCGCGGCGAGCCGCCGTACAGGAGGCGGTGCCGGTGACGGTCCGCCGCCTGGTCCTCCACGAGCTGCGCGCCCTCGCCTCCCTGGGGCGGTGGGTCCGGCGCGGCACGCACGGGGTGCGCCCCGGGGACCACGCTGCCGCGTACACCGGTCCTCAGACCGCGATGATGTACGGGCTGCTCTTCGTGATGGTCATCGAGACGGCGGTCCTGGCCTTCCTCATCCCTTGGCCGGTGGTCCACCGGGTGATCCTGGTACTCGACCTGTATGGCGTAGGCCTCGTACTGGCGCTGCACGCCGCCTGCGTCACCCGGCCGCACGTCGTGCGCCCCGACGGCTCTCTGCGGATCCGCTACGGAGCCCTCTTCGACCTCGCCGTACCGCCGGACGCGGTCGCCTCGCTCCGGGTCGACCGGCGCTATCCCGAAGGCCGTCTGATCACCCTCTCCGAGGACGGGGTCCTCGACCTGATCGTGGGCAGCCAGACCTCAGTGACCCTGGAGCTGAACCGGCCACTCCCCTTCACCCGCCCGCTCGGCGCAACGGCAGAAGCCCACACCATCCGCTTCCACGCCGACGACCCGCGCGCACTGATCAGCGCACTCTGTCAGCCCGCCTGAGTACACAGAGCGCATGTCGGGGTCGCCGCTGGTCCGACGGTCGAGAATCTTCAGGAACTCGTCGCGGGCCGTGACTGGACTGAGCACGGTTCCGTACACCCCGGTCACCGCGAGCACGGGACCCGACGTTTCCGAGGTTCGGTCGGCGGGCTGGTAGGAGGCGAAGGCGGAGACTCCGTGCTCGATCTGGTCCGAGAGCATCAGCGGGGTGTCCTGATCCGGCGCTGAATGGTCCGACTCCGTGAAGGTGCTCTTGAGTACCGTCTTGGGCGTCTCCAGCCGGTAGGGGCCAGCTGGAGCCGAGGCCCGTCCTGAGCCGGTCATCGGAGGGCTCGCGCTTCCCTCGCTGCCACCGCACCCAACATGGCCGCTGCCGCCGACCTGAGATATCGCTTCACGTGTCTCCCCCGCCACAGTCAGTTCAACCTGATCACTTTGCCATGAGGTGGCGCGCCAGGGCAGTGGGCCCGGCTCTGCACCCTCCCCACCCGAGTCGCCCCTGCTACGGCATGCGCTCCCAGATGTCGATCACGGCACCGACGAACGTTGCCACCGTTTCCGAGGACACGTTCCGCCAGCTTCGCGCCGTGCGCGATCTCGCGGCAACCGGACTTCTCGCCGGGGACGAGGCGTACTCCCGGGGCCGGAGGAGCACGCCCGTGCCGTCCCCGATCTGTAGGAGTTCGACTCGACGACGCCCTGACATCCTGTGGCTGCTCAGTGTCCTGGGGATTCCAGCGCCTTCCGGTCTCCGGCCTGATCCGGCCTCTGTCGGTGTGTGGTGGCAGAATGAGCTTGCGTACAGGGGGTGTTCGCGCCTTTGCTGGATGTAGGGGACGGGGGAAGATGGTGTCCTGGGAAGAGGAATGGGGCCAGCTCAAGGCTGACGCCTTGGCACGCCAGCAAGAATCAGCGCAGATGCAGTTGAACCAGCTGCCCGCTGACACAGGCGGATCTGTCACCCATCCTGGCAGTCAGGGAGATGGGCTCCGGGTGAACGCAGATTCCATCGATGGGAGTTCACACCTGCTGCTCGAGATCGCCGGGGTTCTGTACGAGGGGCGGATGGACGGGGAGAACGCAACGATGGCCCGTGCCCCCCGCTCCCATCCCGACGTGGCGGCCAGTGTCGAGACGTTCGCCCGCCATGCCAAGGACCAGTACGTCGACGCCGTGGTGCTGATGGCCGCGCTTTCCAGCAAGCTGAAGTCCGCGAACAACGCGTACGCGGACTACGACAACGACGCCCGCCAAAAACTGGACGCCGTTCTGGTGAGCGGCGAGTACATCCCGCCCCGGGACCGGTGACCGCCGTGGCCTACCGTGAGGATGTCGAGTTCTTGGAGGCTGCCAACCCCACGCTCATCGAGCGCGGAGCAGCAGAGTTCACCCGGCTGCACATGTTGATCGAGACGACCGACGACGCCTTCCGTAAGGCGGCTGCGGTGGACTGGCAGAGCGAGGCGCGCGTGCTGTACGTCAAGCGTATGCGTGAGGCCAAAGAGCTCACGGATGCCCTATCGGGCGGCTTCCGAAGAGCGGGAAAGGCGCTGTCGATTTACGCGGAGGCGGTCACCACCGCCAAGATCCACTATGCGAGTGGCAAGACCGCCGAGGGCAACCTCGCCGCGGTCATGTCCCAAGAAGCGACGGCGATCACACCCACCGCGCGGGCAGCGGAGCCTCTGAAACAATGGGAAGACCTGCGTGGCACAACGGGGGTCTTGGACTGGTTCGCGGAAGTGGCCGTCGATATCGACGCGATCCGCGAGGAGGCCGAGCGCTACTACAACCAGACCAAGGACCACTACGCAGACGCTCACAGGGTTGAGTCGCAGGCACGCGAGACGTGCACAGCCGAACTCGACGCGGCCCGCCGCTCCATCCCTACTTTTAACGGCCCCATCAAGGATGCGGGGCAGTTTCTTGCAGGCCTGGGGCCGCTACAGGCCGAGGCCAGGCAAGCGGCGGACAACCCTTACGCCCAGTTGCCGGGTGCGGGCCCAAAGGTCGACTCCATCCCCACCACTGGTGACTCCGTGGTGGTCAACGAAATGCTGATGCGGATCGAGACCCGCATCGACGGCCTGCCGGACGCGAAGGGCAACAACTACTGGCTGGTGTCCAACTCCGACGAAAGCCGCCGGGAATACATCTCCGCCAACACCGAACTGATCAGAGCAGCCGCGCACGACACCGGGCTACCGCCAGAGATGATCGCCGGCATCGCCTGACAGGAGGTCGAGGGCGACCCAGGGGCACTCGACGACGTGGCTTATGAAGCACGGAAGATTCTTCCCGGCGACCCGGACCAGACGTCCATGGGGCCTATGGCCATCCAGGTCCGTCGTGCGGCTGAGGTCCTTGGGTACGACCCAGGCAATCTCACCGACACGCAACGAAGCGTGGTCGTAGATTCGATCAAGGATCCCGCCAAGAACATCTTCATCGCGTCGGAGTACCTCGCCCAGCTCAAGGCAGAGAGCGGATTCGCCGACATACCTCCGGAACAGATGACCCGCGCGCAGATGCAGGAACTTGCCGCCCGCTACAACGGCGGTCCCTACTACGAGGACCCAGCCGCCCAGGCATATGGCCGAGGCTTCGACCGGAAGCTGGACGACGCGACGGAGGCACTGAAGTGAACCAGGACGCTGGTGCATCCACCAGAACGCACGAGGAGCGCTCTCGAGCCGCTGGCCGGCTGGGAACCGGCGTCTGCGCCACAGTTCTGACCGTGGGGACCCTGGTGACCGGCTACGTTGTGCTCACCGCTTACCTGGTCGAGCCCGATGGGCCCTGGGACCAGCAAGCCGTCACCAACTCCAAGGTCGCCGGGGCCATCGGACTGGTCTTCTCCGCCTTGATGGCCCTACTCACCATGGCCTTCGTCAGGGCCGGCTGGCTCCGGAAATGGTGGCATGCCATCCCTGCCGCCCTCGCCATCACCGCGCTCCTGCGTCTCACCCTGCTCGCAGCCGAACTCTGACCCCCTCGACAGATGCTCGTACTCACCGCCACGATGACCCAACGACGCCATAGCCGGGGGTAGACCCGGCTTACGAACGACAAGCCGACAGACATACGCCTCCACGGCATCGGCCGCTTCACCGGCCCCTCAGCACCCCAGTGGCCCGGAAGCTGAAGCGCTTCCGGGCCACTGGGGTACCCGTTCTTCCCGTGATTCAGGAGTTTTCGGCGATCCCACCGCCTGTCACCGACAGCTCGTACGTGCCGGTCGAATCCGACGTGTGACCGAATCTGCTCAGGAGGGCGTGCGCCTTCTCGGACACGAACAGGGCACTAACGACAGGGCGGTGTGCCTTGGAGTAGGCAGCGTCGACCTGCTGCTTGGCCGTACTCAACCAAGCCACCGCGCGCTCATTGTCCCAGTTCGGTATCCCGGTGTTGGCACAGTCCTTCAGGAACGCCCCGGCTTTCGGCCTGTCGGCGTCTACCAGGCAGGAGAACCCCATGATGTCCCCCTGCTCTGTAGGGACGCCGACGAGGGAGAGTTGCTTCTCGCCTCTGCCCGACACAGAGCCGATGAAGTGCCAGACGTCTTTGTCCCCGGGGGCGTCGATCAGCTGCTGTTTGCCGAGGGAAACGTGCCACCGTCCGGCCAGGCCAGCCAGGAAGTCGTCCACTCGGTAACCAGGTGCAATGACTTTGGGTTCCGCCAAAGCTGGCGCCTGTTCGGCTGGCAGGGCCTCGCTCGGCCATTGAGAGGCCGAGGGAGATTCGTCGCCGTGAGTCCTGGAAGCGTCCTTTTCGGCGTCGCAGGGGCGTCACCTGGGTAGACGCCGAGATCCGGCGTTGCTTTCTGGTGTGTGCAGCCGACTACGGTGACAGCAGCCGCGAGAGCGACTGCCGTCACCACGTGGCAGCGCAGCAAGTGTGCGCGTCTCAGCAGTTTCCGAACTTGCAGTTGGCTGCGTCGGGATGCGCCGCAGGGTCCGGGCCCCTCCACCCCACCTGGTGATGCACGACGGCCCCGCCAGATGGGGTGGGGCCGCGCGTCTTCCGGCGGATGCTCAGGATGTGAGGTCCAGGACCCGGACCGGTTCACCGGCCCACCGGCCCGGTGCAGTCGTCGCGATGATGGCCCCGTCCGGGCGGTCCGGGGTCGGCTGCGCCGCGTACTGACTGTGGGCGGTCGCCCAGGTCTGCTGCCGCGCCACGGCCAGCGCCGCGGCAAGGTCCAGGTCCAGGACGGTGATGCCGGGCAGGGAAGCCAGGTGCTCCGCCGTCCCGGGCCGCGCGCGATCGGCCTCGCCGAGCGCGCACGCCGGAACGTATAGGAACCAGCCGGGCTCCGCGTGAGCGCGGTGGATGAGCCGTGAAGCCAGGACGTTGCCCTGCCCCGCAGCGGCCATCGCCGTGTCATCCAGGACGATGTGCATGGCGTGGCTCACCGGCCTGCGCCACTGCCTGTCCTCGCCCCCACCGGCGAGCTCGACATGGACTCCATCACCCCCCTGGCAGCGGAGATCGAAACCGCCCTCGCCCAGCACGACAGCATCGCCCTGGACGCCAGCAACATCACCTTCGGCGACTCCATGTTCCTCAGGCTGGTCCTGAGCACCCACAACCAGGCCGACCTGCGCATCGCCGCACCCTCCCCCGCCGTCACCAGGCTGTTCCGCGTCATCGGCGCCGATACCGTCCTGCGGATCTACCCCACCCTCGACGACGCGCTTGCCGCGTAGCCCCCGCAACGGGGCCCCGCAGGTTCGTGCGGGGCCCTACCCGTGCGTCAGCCCGGTACCCGGCCGGCAGACCTGGCATGGCTCGATGTCCGGCTCGGCCAGGGCGATCATCGCGTCTTCCCGGGAGATCAGCCCCACCTGGTCGGGGTAGGTGGCGCAGCCGCCACGGTGCAGCAGGGCCGTCGAGGAGGAGCGTTGCGGCTGGATCTTCCACGACATCTCTGCCCGGGCCCGCTCCCGCCGCTCCCGCTCCTGCGCTTGCTGGATCTCCAGTTCCCGGATGCGGCGTTCGGTCTGTCCGACCTGCCAGCGCAGCCACTCCAGAAGGGCCCGGTTTTTCTCCAGGTCGCTGATGGTGCCGGAGTTCGGGGTGGCGTCAGGCATGGCTACGCCTCAGGGGCGGCTGGGTCGTGGGCGTGCTTGAGGGCGGTACGGGCTCCACCCGGTTCCCGGAGAGCGTGCCCCAGCCCCAGTAGGGGTGGGTGATCACGAAGGTGGTCAGCTCCAGGATCCGCGCCCGGTAACCGGCGACGCGCTCGGCCTCCTCAGGCGTGTAGCCGGGGCTGTCCTCCTTCTCCGCCCGGTAGTCGCTGTGCAGCTGCTTGTCCGCCTTCCACCCGGGCAAGGGCTCAGCCGACCACGGCAGGGTCTGGGTGAACTGGTCACGCTCGGCCTGCACCTCATCGAGGGCGGCTTGGGCGTCGAGAAGATCTTGGGGAAAGTCGGAGGCAGGCACACCCAGATGCTACGTCTGTTCGAATTTCGGATGCGAGTGACGCACCGCACCGCCCCGTGAAAGCACGAACGCGCCCCCAGCAGCGTCAATGCCGGGCGGGCGCTGCCGGTGCTCTCAGGCCGCCCGGGGCCGGTCCGAGTACTCGCGTTGCTGGAACTCGCCCGGGTAACACCGCGCATCGCCCTGCTGTCAGCCCGAGGTTCATCGGCGCCGCCGGCGGGCCAGGGTGAGAGCGAGCTCGGGCAGCGCGCGGACCACGGCTACGACGTCCCCCTGGTGCGCACGGCAGAGGGCCACGATGCAGACGGCGGTGGCGCAGAGCAGGCCGAGCCCGATGATGAGGACTGCGGCGAGAGCGATGTAGTCCACGTTGATATCTCCTGTTTAGGTGCTCTCGGTGGTGGCGGTGGAACCTACAAGTGCGAGCCGTTCCGAGAGAGCTGTTCGGTCGGTGCGGCCGGGTTTGGGCGCGCGGAGGTAGGGCGGTGGCAGTGCGGGAGAAGAAGTGCCCCTACCCGGATCCGGTAGGTCAGCAGCCATGGCTGCCGCATTCAAGAGACAACGACGGTGAGTAAGCGGTGCTGCGACCTCTCTCTCGGTACAGCACCAATCATTCCCGGTGCTGTCGCGCACGCCGTTGCCCCGACTGCAAATGGTGAGCGTTCCTGGCAGTTCGGGGGCGCACTCGGCGTCGCCTGCCTGCGTGTTCTTGAGAGAGAGGAGGACCTTGGCTCGCTGAAGGGGAAGATGAAGGTCCCCCCTCGTTGGGGGCGTATCGACTTCCCGATCCCGTTGTGCTCTCCCTAGGGGGGAAGGGTCCGGCCGAAGGCCGATCCGCGGCTCCGGCTACCACTGCGAGACGCCCCTCCCCCGGCAGCTGCAATGCCGGGGACGGGGCGTTTTCGCTGGTCTCAGGCGGCCCAGCCGATCGAGGAGACGTTGCTGTACGCGTGATACTCGGATCCGAGGTCCTCGATGATGACGTCCCAGACGGCATCGAGTTCGTCCACGTCGTCATCCATCCAGGCGTCGACGGCCCGGTCCCAGACACCGCACGTTGACGCTGCGGCTGGACAGATCCCGCTGGTGTTTGCCCTCCACGCGGGACTGATCCACCGGGTTGATCTCGACACGGGTTCCGCGGCCCTCGCGGTTGAGCCGCTTCTTCAGGTCGGCGGCCACGTTGCGGCGGCGCAGGTCCCAGTACGCGGCATCCAGCCGCGGCCTATTCGCCTTGTTCGGGATCCGCTCCTCTGCCAGCCAGGTCATGAGGGTACGGGGAGAGACGTGGATGCCGGCGCGGTCCATGGCCTCGTATCCGGCATCGGTCTTGGTGAGGTAGTTCAGCCGCGCGGCCAGGCCGCGTTCGCTGTCGACGGGCGAGGCGATCCCGGTGACCATCTGCTCGATGGCGATGCCGAGCGCGTCCGCGCCTGCCATGCCCCGGGCGTTGTACATGCCCAGGTCCATCCAGCGGCCGGCCATCAGCCAGTCACCGTGCCCACGGTGTACTCACCGGACGCCTTGCCGTCACCGTGCTTGATCTTCATCTGGGCCACGCCCCGGCCCTCAGGGAATACCTTCAGCCAGTCGCCGGTGACGTGGAGTTCGTCGGTGCCCATCATCGCGACGACATCCAGCCCGGCCTGAGTGGCCTTGTATGCCTTGCCCCGCAGGTTCGCGTAGGCCTGGGAGTGGATGATGTGCCTCCACTCCGGCGGACCATGCCCGGCCCAGGGCCGGCAGCGCGTCAACAGTCTGCGTTCCAGGCACCTGATCAGGGGATAGATCAGGGCGTCGCGTCGCCTGCGGAGGGTGCCGCACCCATGCTGAGCGTTCACGCACACTGAGAGGGACGAAATGCGACAACTGCTCAGGTCTGCCGGGGTGCTGGCTGCCGCCGCGATGCTGGTCCTCAGTACCGGGACATCTGCCTCGGCGAGGAGTAGCCTCACCTTCTACTTCAGGGACGGCACCTCGCTGACGATGGATAACCCGTCCGGCTCGGGCTGTTACACCATCCCGAAGGACGGCGTCCTCAAGACCTACGTCGATCCGAAGCCCTGGGTCTACTACCGCTCAGGCTGCCAGGGGAATCCGGACTGGTTCTACGAGCGGGGCGGGACCTTCGACGTCAAGGCAGGTTGGTCGTTGTGGTTCCCGGCCACCAACGACGACGAGCCGCCCCACCTGTAGCCCACCGGTAGGGAACAGCGCCGGCTCCGGGCTCCAGGAGGCACCCGGAGCCGTCAGGCGTGACACACCCCTCCCGGCGGCCATAGCGTGACAGTGACTGTGGCCGTGACCCCGGCAGCGGGCACCGGCACCGGGAGCACCGAGATACCGAGCAGGACGACCGCCGGAGCGCGACGCACGTTGAACGTCACCGCGCAGGCGAAACCGTCGAGACCCGGCACACGGTGATGTCGCTGACGCCGGCCTGCACGGCGTGAGTGACCTTCGGCGAGGCAGCGAAGGCCGGAGTAGACGCAAAGACGACGTTCCTTGACCCGCCCGGAGGGCTCGCTCCCCGCCACCACATACCGGAAATCGCTGAAGTTGCGCAGGTTCACCGAGCCTCGACAGCTTGGGTCGGGTTACCGGATTGGGGAATTTCCCTGAGTGGGTCTTATTCCATCCAGGTTTTCCACCGCATCTGTGATGGTTCGCAGAATCCGGCATCTATAGCTTGGCTGTAGGAAATGTTTCCCATGTAGAAGCAGTCTGGATAGATCGGCTGCATGGCATACCAGCCGCCGGCCGTCAGCAGGACAAGTGCCAGTGCGGCAGCGAGGTGTCTCCATGTGGGAGGTCCCGAGAGCGGGCGAATCATAGTTTGATCATATGACTCGCTGGGAAGTGCCAACGCTCTGGCGGGCGGAGCCCCCGGCCCTTCCGGGTCGGTTGGTGCCCCAAATGCACGCCCTGGCTGTGGCCGAGACGCAGCACCTGCGGGAACTGCGGGAGCAGCTGGAGGTGCGCCAGGAGCAGCTGGAGGCACGGGGCGAGCACATCGCGGACCTCCGGCGAATCCTGGCGGTGCTGCTCATGCCCCAGGTCGTCACTGAGCTCTCCCCCGGCTTCCAGATCATCGTCAGCGACCATGCCGACCTGCCACACCCCTGGTACCAGGCGTCCTTCCGCTACAACTGGCACGACGGCGGAAAACTCATCCCCACCACCTGGCTCGACACCACTCCCACCCCATAGCCCCGCCGCATACCGGGGATCACTGAAGCTGCGCAGTACTCAACTAAAATACGCAGGCACACCAAGAGCCAAAAACACCACGGGCCAGACGGCTGGGCCATCCCAACCCGCGCAGCTTCAATGACCCTTGAAAGCCCTGTCAGTGAAGTTTCGTGAGCGCTAGGTTTTTCAGCGAAGGTGAGTGGCCGCCAGTAGTCGTAGTCGCCTGCGTGCCGGGTGTCCCCTTCGTGGCCTTCCGCCCGCGCGATGTATGCGTCCTTCCCCGGCCCGTCCCGGACGTCCCTTACCGGCTGGCCCGACCGGAACCTGGGGGTATCCCCACACCCGTTCCGGAGGCTGCCGCCATGGGCGCAGCCGACCCGCCCCGGCAGAGTGTAAGGGCATGAAGGCAACACAGAAGACCTCGCGGGCCCGCCTTGCCACCGCCGCTCTCCTCGCTGCCGCCGTTGCGTCCACGGCACTCGCGCCTGGTGCTGCGGCCTCTCCCCACCCGCCGTCTGCGGACACCGCGGCATCCGCGGACGGCCGGTGTTGAACCTCCTGCCGCCACAAGCTCTACTACCGGCGCACGAAAAGCGTGTGGTCACGATCGACCGGATCGGATACTACGACCAGGCCGAGGTGGAGACGTTCTGGGCTGCGCACCAGGAAGCCGTGGGAACGGCTCTGCTGGGCGTCTCCGGGCGCAAGAGCGGTGCCGCGCACGGGAGAAGCCCCGGGGAGGTCGTCCGGTGTCCGCAGAGCGCGCTCAGGCCGTCCAGGCCGCCCTCGTCGAACTGCGCCGTGCCGGTGGGCACCAGCGGGGCCTGACCGGGCGGCTGGCCCGTACGCACGGCGGGAACGAGCGGACCTGGGCGCGGGCCGTCACCGACGCCCGGGCGATGTACACCTCCGAATCGCGCGCGCCGGTATTGCGTCGACTCCGTCGGTCAGGCGCGGGCGGAGCTTTTACGAGCCGCGACGACAGCCGCAGGTGCGGCCACGAAGGCGATGGCGCCGCACAGGACGGCGAGGGCCGGGTAGCTGGTGGCTGCGACGACAATGCCGGAGGCCAGCCCGCCGATGGCGCCCGCGACGGCGATCGCGACGTCGACCAGCCCCTGGACCTTGGCGCGGGTGGCCAGGGGCGTGCTGTTGGTGACGATCGCGCTGCCGGTGACCAGGCCGAAGCTCCAGCCGACGCCGAGCAGGACGAGGGCGAGGGTGATCAGGGTCAGGGAGTGGCCGGGTGCGAGTGCTGCGACCACTCCTGCGGCGAGCAGCGTGCCGGCCGTCACCATGCTCATTGCTGTGGCCCCGAATCGGTCGACGAGGCGGCCGGCCAGTGGCGACGGCAGGTACATAGACCCCGTATGCAGGGCGATGACCAGGCCGGACGCGGCGGTGCCGAAGCCGTGGGCGTGCATGTGGATGGGGGTCATGGTCATCACGGCGACCATGACGAGCTGGCTGAGGACGAGGACCACGACTCCGACGAGCAGGCCCGGGCCGAACCGGACCGAAGTGCTCGCGGGTGCGCTTTCGTCCGAGGTCGCGGGCAGGGTGCGGGCGAGTAGCAGCGGGTCGGGGCGCAGCCATACGAGCAGGGTGAGGGCGGCCAGTGTGAAGGCGATCGTGGAGAGGAGGAACAGTCCGGTCAGCTCGGGCAGGTGGAGCGCGGTCGCGAGGTGTCCGGTCGGGGTGGCGAGCAGAGGTCCGGCGATGCCGCCGGCGGTGGTAGCGACGATGACGGTGGAGGTGGCGCGGGCGCGCTCATGGGGTGTGGCGAGGTCGGCTCCTGCGTACCGGGCTTGGAGATTGGACGTGGTGCCGGCGCCGTAGAGGAACAGGGAGATGAACAGCAGCGTGGGGCTGGCGAGCGCGGCCGCGACGACGACACCGGCACCGCCGAGGGCGCCGCTGAGGTATCCGGCGGCCAGCCCGGGGCGGCGGCCGTGGCGCTGGGAGATGCGTCCGATGATGACGGCGGCACCGGCGGAGCCCGCGGTGAGCAGGGCGATGGGCAGTCCGGACAGGGAGGTGTTGTGGAGCATCTGTCCGGCCAGCAGCCCGGCGACGGTGACCCCCGCGGCGAGGCCGACACCGCTGAGGATCTGGGAGATGAGCAGCACGGTCAGGGTGCGCTTCTGCACTGCGGATATGGCGGGGGCGAGAGCGACGGTGGGCGGGGTGCGGGTGCGGGTGGGGGTGCGGGGCAGGTGGGCCATGTGGTCCGTACTTTCGGGAGGCCGGGGCGGCGGGTTATCGGGCGGGGCGGCCCGGTGGTTGTCAGGCGTCGGTCAGGTGTGCACGGGCCGGGAGGGCGCGGGCGAACTGGCCGGTGATGTGGGTGAGTTGCTGCTCGTCGTCGTGGTGGAGGGTTATCGCGTCGTCCGGGGCGGTCGTGATGTGCCGGTCCAGGACGAACCGGCCCTCACAGACTTGGGCACCCAGCGCGGTGAGGACCGGGCGCAGGGCGTAGTCGAGGGCGAGGACGTGGGCCGGGCTGCCGCCGGTGGCCAGGGGAAGCACCGGTTTCCCGGCGAACGCGTGCTGGGGCAGCAGGTCGAGGAAGGTCTTGAGCAGGCCGGAGTAGGCGGCCTTGTAGATGGGGATGGCCACGACGAGGGCGTCGGCCTCGGCGACCAGGCCGGGGGCTTGGCGGTGATGGGTGGTCGGCGTTGGTGGGTTGAGGCCTGCCCGGCCCGAGTCAGCGCGGGCTGTCGGGCATGCCGTAGGCGTCGGCGATCAGTTCGGTGGAGCGTAGCCGGGCTTGGACGGAGTGGCCGACGCTGCCGATCATGAGTTCGTCGGCGCCGGAGTCTCGCTGGACCTGGTTCAGGTGGGCGGTGACCTGTTCGGGGGTGCCGTGCGGGACATGGTTCAGCCAGCTGTCGACGGCCTGGCGTTCCTCGGCGTCGTAGGGGTAGGCGTCCACTTCCTCGGGGGAGGGCAGCAGGTAGGACTTGCGCTGGAACATGCGGAGCATGGCGTGCGCGAGGGTGCCGGCCTGGCGGCGGGCCTGGCGTGCGTCGTCGGATGCCGCGATGGTGAAGCTGACCAGGGCGTAAGGCTCGGCCAGGGCCTTGGATGGAGTGAACCGTTCGCGGTACAGACGCAGGGCGGTCACGACGTCGCGCGGGTTGAAGTGCGCGGCGAAGGCGAACGGCAGGCCGAGCCGCGCAGCGAGCTGCGCCGAGTAGCCGGACGAGCCGAGCAGCCACACCGGCAGTCGGCGGGCGGACGGGGTGACGCCGTTTAGCCGGTCCTGGGCGGGTCCCGGCACCGCATACACGCGGTCGGCGTAGGGGTGATCGGCGGGGAAGTCATCGCCCAGGAAATGCAGCAGTTCGAGGACTTGCTGGGGGAAGTCCTCGGAGTCGTTCGCGCCGCGGCGCAGGGCGGCGGCCGTGGCCTGGTCGGTGCCGGGGGCGCGGCCCAGGCCCAGGTCGATGCGGCCGGGGGCGAGGGCGTTGAGCATGCCGAACTGTTCGGCGACGACCAGCGGCGGGTGGTTGGGGAGCATGATTCCGCCCGCGCCGAGCCGCAGCCTGTTGGTCTCCGCGGTGAGCCGGGACAGCAGGACGGGCGGGCTGGAGGTAGAGACGCCGGGCATGGCGTGGTGCTCGTTCATCCAGTAGCGGGTGAAGCCGCGCCGGTCGGCGAGCCGGGCGAGTTCGATGCTGCCGGCCAGCGCCTCCGTGGCGCTCTGGCCGGTGCCGGTCATGGCGGAGTCCAGTACGGACAGGGCGGCGGGGGCGGAACCATGGCGGGTGCCGCGGATCGGGTCGGTCATGGTCGTGCGGTCCTTCTGTCCTTCGGTTTCGAGGTGTACGGCGGGGAGTAGGGGCGCCGGCCGACAGCCGGGAGGGGGCTTCTGTCGGCCGGCGCCCGGCCGTTGCCGGCACACCCGACGTGGGTGGGGTCAGCCGCGGACGCCGAAGTCGACGCGGTCGGTGATACCTGCGGCGGCAAAGGCCGCGACGAGCTCGTCGCGGCCCTCGGTGAAGTGGGCCCAGCTGTCGTAGTGGACGGGGACAACGCGGCCGGCGCCGAGGATCTTCGCGGCCTGGGCGGCCTGGGCGCTGTCCAGGACGATCACCTCGCTGTCGAAGACTTCGGCGAAGCGGGGCGCTCCGGCGAAGAGGAGAGCCGTGTCCACCGGGGCGAAGCGTTCGGCGATGTCCGTGACCGCGTCGAGGGAGGCGTTGTCGCCGCTGACGTAGACGGTGGGCAGGCCCTCGCCGGTCAGGACGAATCCGACGACCTGGCCGGTGATCGGTTCGACCTCCTCGCGCGGGCCGGGCCCGTGGATGGCCGGCACGCCGGTCACGGTGACCATGCCGGGCCCGCCGTCCCGGCGCTCGAGCTCGACCGACTGCCAGTCGGCGAGGCCGGTGGCCGTCTCGCCGAGGCGCTCCCCTCCGCCGGGGGTGGTGAGCGTCAGCGGGACGTCGGCGAGCAGGGCCCGGCCGGAGGTGTCGAGGTTGTCGGCGTGCTCGTCGTGCGAGAGCAGGACCACGTCGACGCGACCGAGATCGGCCGGGCTGCCCTTAGCCGCTGCCGTCTTGGTCAGCACAACAGCCGGCGCCTGATGGTCGCCGGGGCCGTCGAAGGTCGGGTCGGTGAGAAAGCGCAGGCCGCCGTACTCGAAGAGGGCGGTCGGGCCGCCGAAGACACGCACGGGGAACGGGGCAGTCTGCAGGGTCGGGGAAGACACGAAAAAAATCCTCACGGATAGATTGCTTGTTAACCGTGAGATGACTGTACGCAGGCCTCACGGATGAGTGCAACCCGTACCATGAGAAGCATGGAAGAGTTCGTGACGGAAGAAGCCGCCCTGCCACCGGCACCGGGCGAGGCGGAGCACCCCTCCCTGGCCCTCGCCAACAGCGCCGTCACACTGCCCGGCGGACACACAGCCGACCTCCTGGGCACCCCAGCCCAGGCCGAGCAGTGGCTGGCACGACGTGACCTCGCCCCGGAAGGCGCCGGCCTGGCGGAGGTATGCGCCACGCAACTGCGCTCCCTGCGCGAACAGGTCAGGTCGCTACTGGCCTCCCGAGTCACCGGCCAGCCCGCCCTGCCCGCCGCCATCACGGCGGTCAACAACGCGATGACCCTGGTCCCCACAGCCTCTCTGCTGCTGTGGGACGAGAAAACCGGCCCCCGCCGCGCCACACCCCACCCCACCACCGCGATCGTCGAGCACGCCCTGGCAGCCATCGCCACCGATGCCGCCGACCTGCTCACCACCCCCGACGCAACCCGCCTGACCGCCTGCGCCTCCCCGCCCTGCAACCGCTTCCTGCTCAAGCATGGCCGCCGCCAATGGTGCTCCACCCGCTGCGGCGACCGCGCCCGCGCCGCCCGCGCCTACGCCCGCCGCACCGCGACGGACTGACGACGTGGCAACGCCGACGCCACACGCGCCTCCAGCTGACGGCCCCTCCGCCGGGAGGGTATGAGGGGTCCTCCCTAACGAACGCAGCCGAAGGACCGCCACTCCGACCGGCCCTGCCCACGCACCTGAGGCCGCCTCGGCGCGGGCCGTCTCCGACGCCCGTGCACAGTCGAGAACGACCACGAGCCGCAGCAGCCAGCCTTGCAGCCGGAGTAGGGCGGCCTGCCTCAGGTCGTCCGCCTGGTCGCCGGTCCGGAGCCCCTGCGACGGGCCGGGAAAAGAGGGCCAGCGCAGCGCCGCCCGTTTCCCCGAGACCACACCCGCCCACCGCCACCACCCCACAGCCGGGCAGCCAGGCAGCCAGGCAGAAGAGGGGAAGTCTGAGCACTCACCGGACGCAAAGCCTGGCTTGACCTGCGGAGACGCGAGCGTTCCGCTTGCAGTGGTGCAACAGCCTATGCAACCCCGTGCGCAACCCTCTGTGCAACTTCTGGCGCAACCCCGGGCGCAACACTCGGTGCGCCCTGACCCCGCGACGTCGGTGGGCCGGTCCGGAGCTCCCGCGACGGG
The DNA here is from genome assembly GCF_045039765.1 of Streptomyces sp. NBC_01166. Lineage (NCBI taxonomy): Bacteria > Bacillati > Actinomycetota > Actinomycetes > Kitasatosporales > Streptomycetaceae > Streptomyces > Streptomyces sp. NBC_01166. Next base: position 8,734,326 of record NZ_CP108613.1, on the reverse strand, counting down.
CAGGTCAGGAAGTCCAGCCAAGACCCCCCTTGACCACCTCCGGCCCGGCGCCCCACGTCGGGCCAGGACCACAGCCAGCGCAGCGCCGCCGCTTCCCCGCGACCGCCCCACCACCAGCCATCACACCTTCCATCACAGCCAGGGCAGCCAGGAGAACAAGGAGAAGTCTGAGCACTCACCACGCGAAAACCAGGGCCTGACCTGCCGTTATGCAGAGGTCCGCTCCCGGGAGGCATCGATCATGGTGTCGGGATTGTTGTCGGGCGCCACGCCGCCCGCTCACTCGGCCAGGCGTTGAACCTGCTGAGCTGACTGTTTGTGTGGATGTCAGTGGCAGCAACGTGCAGCGGGAGCTGTCTGACCAAACGTTGACCAGGGACGACAGCGAGGATCAGGGTTTCTTCAGTCGGTGTCCGTCGCGGCCAGCACCGCCACTTGGCGACGCCCCGAGGCAATGGCTGCGAGGCCGATGTCCCAGGCCACGCGCTCAAACCACTTCGTGGCGGCCCCGAAGCTGTACCAGTCGCATTCGAGTACCTGCTGTTCGACCTCAGCGGCCGACGCGTGCACAGCCGCTCCTGACAGCCCGGCGAGCGACCTCCACGCGGCCAAACGCCCGTAGGCCCCCCGCAGCCCGTGGTTGTATGCCCCGCCCGTCGATGCCGCTGCGAAGACCAACCGCCATGCCTGAGCTGCTGGACATGGGGAGATGGCGGCGCGGTCGCTGGCTTTCAGCCCTCGGAGGGACTCCAGTTTCAGGGACTCCAGCATGCTTGGGACGGCGGGGGCCCTGACCGGCTCGGCAAGATCAAAAGTCCTGGCTTCTATTCGCCCGTTGGACTCTTCGGACCAGTTGGATACCGCCGCGGCAATGGCTCCGGCCACAGCGTCCGTTGTCGTCTCAGCTGTCAACGAGAGATGCGCGGCCCTGTCCGGTGCCATCTGTGGACCGTCGTCAGACCGGCCGTACGGTATCGACCAACTGCCCCCGCGAGCGTGGTAGCTCGGCAGCCCGGGCTCCTCCTCGAACGGAGAAAGCGACAGCGGTAGCCAGCCCAGCGGGTGGTGGCTCCAGTGCCGCGAGGTCACCCATCGCGCGATCCCTGACATCTCGGCAACGTCCACACCCCGGAGAACCAGCTCGTGCACAAGACACGCCCGCAGTTCCTCAGAGGCGCGCGCGTGCGGGGCACCACCGGCGAACACCACGGCTAGGTCGTGCGGGGGATGGCTGGAGGCAAGCAGGGACGCCACATGGCGGCTCTGGCTCCGCTTGCTGGACTCGGTCGTGACTGCCAGGCGCAGCCCCTGTTCGATGTTCTCTTCTCCCGGGGTGACGGTCAGGAGCCTCAGGAGCGTGCCGAAGAGGCTTCGGTACTGCCAAAGGCTGTCGCCTTCGGCGCCGTACTTCCCGTTGAGGGCGATGCCGAGATCCGCAACGAAAAGGGCGTCCCCTTCCGCGAGGCGGCGCTCCGCCAGGCCCACCACCTTGCTGACGTCCTTCATGCGCGGCAGCTTCGCCACGATCTTCTCTATCTTCTCCGCCACGCCACTGAGCCTATTCGCGCTCGCGTGGTGCCGAACCCCTGGACCGTCAGCACGCGCCAGGGGACCGTGAGTCGCGCGGGTAGTCGCCGATGAGAGGCACGCCCAGCCATCCTCTAGCGCAGAAACCCGGAGCAGGTCGTGAAGTCCCAAGGCCGTCACCGGGGTGCCTGGGTCCGACGTGGGTTCCTGCCCGGTCGCGTCGAGGCGCCGGGACCGGCCGGAGCGCTCCGCCGCCGACTGCGAGGCGTTCCATGCGGCAGGTGCCGCCTCCCCCAGCGCCCCGCGACGTCGGTGGGCCGGACCGGAGGTCCCGCGACGGGCCGGGGAAGAGGCCAGCGCAGCACCCTCGCTTCCCCGAGACCACGCCCGCCCACCGCCACCACAACCCACCACCCATAGCCAAGCAGCCAGGTAGAAGAGGGGAAGTCGGAGCACTCACCACCAGAAAAACCGGGGGTTGAACTGCGGTTATGCAGAGGCCAGCTCCGGTGAGGTGTCGGCCATTGTGTCGGCGTTACCGTCAGTCATTGTGTCGGCATTTGTGTCGGTCATGGTGTCGGGATTGCTGTCGGACCCCGCGTCGGCTGCGCGTGGTCCTCGCTGCGCCCCTGCGGCCGACGGACCCTTCACCGGCCAGCGCGCTGCGCAGCCGACCGCACCGAACTGCATGCTGCGGCCTCCAGGACCAGGAGAAGCCACAGCTCGGCAACCGCCACGGTTGTCGTGTGCCAGGGTGTCGGGGCCCGGAGCGGGAGGCTGGTGTCTGGCACCGGCGACGGAGCTCCCCCTCCGGGTACCCGGCCGGCCCATCCCCGCGTCCCCGCGTGCGCGGGGAGCAGGAGGGCATTCCGACCGTAACCGTGACCGGGCGGGGACCATCCCGCCTGCGCGGGGAACAGCGGGTGGTGATCGTGACGCTCTTGCCCCGGATGGGGCCATCCCCGCGTGCGCGGGGAGCAGAACCGCCAGGGGTCTCGGCGGTCAGCCGGGCGGGCTGCGACGGGTGCGCAGCGCCAGTACCAGGCAAACCGTGGTCGCGGCGATGGCGAGTGAGGCGGGCAGACGTGCCCATGAGGTGCCCGCGACCGGTGCTTGGGCGGCGAGCAGTACCACTGCGGTCGCGGCGGCGGCCGCCAGTGCGGGTGTCGCCTGCGGGCACTCGGGCGGGGCGGTGACACCGGCTGTCCACGCGTCGGTGACGAGCAGATAGGCAAGCAGCAGGGCGGCGATGCAGATGACCAGCCAGACCGGGGGGCCGGTGGCTGCGGCGACCGCGATCGCCGCCGCCGGCAGCACGGTCGTCCTACGGCGGGCGGCGACGGTCCGCCAGCGCATGAAGGTCAGGCTTGGGCGGGCGTCGACCATCGGAGCGGCCCACCACGCGGCCGCCGCCGCCCCCAGGACCAGCATCCTGACCAGCAATGGTGCGTGCAGGGCGGCCGGCGGGTCGCAAGCGGCGACGGCAAGGGCCGTTCCGAGCAAGCGGTCGGTGATGCGGGAGGTGAGACGTCCGATGAGCAGGGCGGCTCGGCTGTCGGCCGGGCGCGAGCCTGGCCGGGCGGGGGCGGTGGTCATCGGGTCCCCCCGTGGATGCGGGTGCGCAGCAGCGGTGCAAGGGCGAGGTCGAGGGTCTCGCCGGGCCGGTGGGCGACGACCGCGATGCCGCGTTCCATCAAGGCGAAGCGCATGGCGTCGCGGTCAGCCCGCCATAGCCGCAGCGCGAGCTCACCTTCGGTGTCGCCGGGTTCCAGGACCGGCTCGCCGGTGGGGATCTCGACCACGACCATCGGGTTGGCCCGTCCGCGCACCTGGTGCAGGGTGTCGAAAATCCGCTGGTCGGTCAGCGGCGTGATGATGTACACCAGCGCTCCTTCGGGCAACGCGGGGGGTGGGAGCAGGCTGAGTCCCTCCGTGCGGTACGCGCGGTCCTTGCGGACCTCCAGCACACTCTCGACGATGCGGTAGAAGTACCCCTGGCCGCTGCCCGGTTGCAGCCAGCGGGTCGCGCCGCCAACCGATACGACGCCGACCCGGTCGTGGGTGCGCAGGTAGGCGCGGACCAGCCCGGCAGCGGCCCGGAAGGTCTCGTCGAGCGAAGACGTGCCGGTGACCGGGTCGACTACGTCGGCGAGCACATCCAGCAGCACCACGGTGTCGGCGGTGCGCTCCGCGGCGAACTGGTGGATCTGCAGGGTGCGGCGGCGGGTGGTGGCCGGCCAGTGGATCCGCCGCTGCCGTTCGCCGCGCACATACGGGTGCACGCCGGTGACCTCGACGCCCTCGCCGCGCTGCACGGTGGTGTGCTCGCCGAGCCGTTGCGGCAGCCGGACCGGGATGGGCGTGAGGCTGGCGTGTCCGGGCAGCGGGAAGACGGCGATCTCACCGAGTTCGGCCCGGACGGTGCGCCGGGTCAGCCCGCCGCGGTCGTAGACGTCGACGTCGACCGTGCCGAGCGTCCAGCGGCCCCAACGCTGCGCGGTCAGAACGAGGTCGACGCGGTGCGGGCCGACCGCGAGGTGGTCGAGCCGGACCCCGTGACCGAGGGTGACGCCGGGGTCCAGGCGGCCGGTCTCACCGTCGTAGGACACCGTCATACGCACCGTCACCTGCTCTCCTTCGAAGCACCGCCGCGGCCCTACCTCGGCCTCGGCCGTCACCCCTTCCGGGCGTGGCCCACTCGGCAGGGCGAGGGCGAGCAGCACCAGGGGCGCGGCGGCGAGAGCAAGTACCCAGGGGCGCCCGGTGACCAGCGCGGCGGCCAACGCGACGACGGCCAGCGTGCCCAGCCGCAGGGCGCGTTCACCGGCGCGCCGGCCGGGCGGAGGTGGCGGCGGGGGTTGGGCGGTCGCGTCGTGGCGGCCGTCCAGGGCCCGTTGGACGGCAGCGGCCGCCCTGCGGGCCGGCAGGGGCTCCGTCATGACGCGATCGGCGTGCGCGGCATGGTCTGCGGGGCGTGCACGGATTGCACGATCTCGCGCATCGCGTCGTCGCTGTCGATCTGCCGGACCCACAGCTCCGGCTTGAGGGTGACGCGGTGTGCGAGGGCCGGCACCGCCACGGACTTGACGTCCTCCGGGGTCACGTAGTCCCGCAGGTCCAGGACGGCACGGGCGCGGGCGAGCTGCACCAGGGCCAGGCCGCCGCGCGGAGAGGCGCCGACCTGGATGTGCGGGTGGGCCCGGGTGGCGCGGACCAGCGCGACGACGTACTCCAGCAGGTCGTCGTCCACCTCGACGCGTTCGACGGCGGCCCGCATGGCCAGCACCTCGTCCGGTCCGCTGAGCGTGCGCAGCACAGCCTCGGGGGCCGCCCGATCGACACGCGCGCGCAGCATGCCTGCCTCCTCGGGCGCCGTCAGATAGCCCATACGAACCCGCAGCAGGAACCGGTCGAGCTGGGCCTCGGGCAGGGTGTACGTGCCCTCGTACTCGATGGGGTTGGCGGTGGCGACGACCACGAAGGGCTTCGGCAGCGACCGGGTACTTCCATCGATGGACACCTGGGACTCGGCCATCGCCTCCAGCAGCGCGGCCTGGGTCTTGGGCGGGGTGCGGTTGATCTCGTCGGCGAGCAGCAGTTGGGTGAAGACCGGTCCGGGCCGGAAGACCATGTCAGCAGTCCGTTGGTCGTAGAACGGAGCTCCGGTGACGTCGGAGGGCAGCTGGTCGGGGGTGAACTGGATGCGGCGGAAGTCCAGGCCGAGAGCGGTGGCGAAGGAGCGTGCCAGCAGCGTCTTCCCGAGTCCCGGCAGATCCTCGATGAGGACATGGCCGCCGGCGAGGATGCCGAGCATCACCAGCGCCAGCGGTTCTGTCTTGCCGACCACGGCCATGCGGATCTCATCGAGCACGGCCGCAGCCCGTTCGCCCGCCTGTCGGGGCGTCAGTGTGTCGTGGTCCGGAGTAGGTTGCGGGCTGGTCACGGTCGGTTCCTCACAGGGCAGGGGTCGGGATGCGCGGGTTGGGGGGTCGGCCGCAGCGCCACCGGTCACAGGGCTTCCAGGCGGTCGAGCAGGGAGCGCAGGACGGGCTCGGGGAGAGCGGGCTGCGGAGCGGGCACCTCGGGATCGATCCACGGCCACAGCTCAGCTCCGACCAGTGCCCGGGCCCCCTGCGGGTTCCGGTACATCGCCACGCCGTGCCGTTCGGCCAGCCGGGCGGCGAACAGCCGCTGCAACTGCGGCCGCATGACGGCGTCGAAGTGCGCTTCGCTGTCGCCCGCGAGGGTGTTGGCCACGATGCGCTGCCATCCGCCGAGGGCCGGGCCCCGGCTGTCCAGCAGGCGCACCGGTTTGCGATAGCTGCTGTCTTGGGCGGCGCCGCCCGCGGCATAGCGCCCCAGGGCCAGCGCGACTGCGGTGATGAGGGCGAGGCCGGTGGCGGCCGCCGCGGCACCGTCGGCCAGGGCGAGCAGCACTACGGTCGCGACCGCGGCGGTGCCCAGCACGGCCAGCGAGTGGCGTACCGAACCGGGCGTTCCGATCACGGAGTTGACGATGGCCCGGATCCGGGCCGGCGCCTTCATGAGGTACCCGTCACGGCTTCGGGTTCAGACGTCCGAGGGCGCAGGCCGTCGGCGATCTCGGCGAGCGCGGCTGCGGCCCGGTCGCGGTGGCTGCCGTCCATCGGGTGCGTGGAGTAGCGGGCCTCGCGGAACAGAGCGGTGAGCGCGGCGGCGGCCGCCCCTGTGGGCAAGCCGCCGGCGACGGCCCGCTCCAGCAGGTCCTGCGGGCTGTCCGAGGCGCGCCGGGTTACGCCGGAGCCGGCGAGCGACTCCTCCATGGCGGCATAGCCGGCGATGACGGCTGCGCGGGCGTCGGTTCCGTCCAGCAGGGCACGGCGCCCGGAGTCTACGGCCTGAGCCAGGCGTTCTTGCTCGTCGTCGAGCGTCGCGTAACTCGCCGGGGCTTCGGGTGCCGGCGGCCGGGTCAGACACCGCCACAGATACAGTCCGGCGATCATGACGACCACGACAAGCAGGGCGATGCCGAGACCGAGCAGAATGCGCGTCAGCCCGAAGTGCATGCTGTGGCCAGCGTGCTCGGCATGCTGTGCGGGTGGCGGGGTGGGTACCGGGTCTTGCCGCGGGCTGGGAAGTGGTAACGACTCGTGGTCGTCCCCGTGGCTGCTGCGGGGCGGACCGAACTGGTGCAGGACCATGATGAGCAGTGGGACGACCAGTGTCGCGGCCAGCAGGATGCGGCTCACGCCGTCGACCATCCGCTGTTCCACCGGGTTGAGTTCCCGGGCGGCCCTGACCTGCTCCCTGTACTTCCCGCGCAGCGCCAGGCCGCCAAGGAGTGACAGCAGGGCGAAGCCGACCACGAGGACGGCGTTGGCGCCGAGCGGCCCGCACCCCTTGGCCAACAGACTCGTGTCGGGGCGCAGCAGCAGCGCTCCCAGGGCCGCTCCGCCCACCACCAGCACCGTCAACGCGGCCTGTACGGCGCCGATCGTGCTGTACCGGCGTCGCCCGCCCGCCGCGTGCTGCAGCCCCACGCCACCCCCTCCCTTGTGATCGGCCCGGCCATGCGCGCCGCCCCCGGGTACCTGTCGTCGATCTCCAGCTTGACGGAATCCTGACATGGCAAGGCACGCCGCATCATTGCCGTCTTCCGGCAATCCTTACGGACCTTTTTTGCCGTCTTTCGGCTACGGCCGGACGGGCAGGCAGCGGCGGTGTCCGGTGAGGTGTCGCTAATGGCTGACAATCAGGCGCGTACGACGTGTAGGGCCAAGGGGTCTGCACTCAGAAATGAAAGATCCCGCTCTCCGGTATGGCCTCGCCCGGATGCCACGACGTCTGTTCCTCGCTCATCTTCCCTGGGTACGACCACCCGCCGCAGGGCGCGACTCAGGGACTTGCCCGACATGCTGCGACGGGCCCGGCCGGTCCCGCCACCAGCTCGTCGGCCTGGTCACCGGTCCGGAGCCAGGCGGCGGGCCGGGAGGCAGGGCGCAGCGCCGTCCCCGAGACCACGCCCGCCCACCAGCCACCACCACCCCACCCCCAGAGCAAGGCAGCCAGGTAGAAGAGGGGAAGTCTGAGCACTCACCACGGAAAAACCGGGGCTTGACCTGCGGTTATGCAGCGGCCGCTCCGGTCAGCTGTCGGCCATTGTGTCGGCCGTCGGCTGCGACTTCGTACGCGAGAGGCTGGTTGCCGCACGTCTCGGCGAGGGTGGTGAGTGCTTCGGCTTCGGGCTGGTCGACGGTCAGGCCCCAGCGCAGCTTGGTGGCGACCCAGTCGGCTGCGTAGGTGCAGCGGGCGTCAGCCGGCTCCGCATCGGCGAGGAAGCCGGCCACGCAACGTCGTCGATCGCGAGCCACGGCGCGACGGCCACCGCCGTGGGAGTAAGCCCGGCGAACGACTTGACCTCGCGGTAGAGATGGGACTGGTCGACGTAGCCACTCTCAGCGGCGACGCCGGCGGCGGCATGACCCCTCGCGAGAAGGCGGGCAGCGTGGTCGAACCGCACCAGTCGGGCGGCGCGTTTGGGCGCGATACCGAGCTGAGCCTGGAAGCGAGCCGACAGACGTTTCCGGCTCCAGCCGACCTCGTCCGCAAGGCCGTCAACCCGCGCCCGCCCCCGGCTGGCGCGCATCTGCCGCCAGGCGAAGGCGACCTCTGGGGCGACTGTTGGTCGCCTGCCCAGGCGCCGGCCGACGAGGTCCGCCGCAATCGTGAACCGTTCGCCCCATGACGCGGCGGCGCGTAGCCGTTCCTCGGTTCGTCCGGCGTCGCGGCCCCAGACATCCTCGAGGGACACCACGGCTCCAGTGAACTCGGTCGCCGTGCCGAGCACAACAGCCGCTGCGACCGGATCCAGCCGGATCTGGAGGCACTCGCCCACCCGGCCACCTGCCCGGAGATCGCCTGGCAGGAGCCCGACCACGGCACTGCCGCGGACATCCCGGCCATGGGCGCGGTGGACGAGGCCTTCGCCCTCGTTCAGGTCGATGAACAAGGTGACGGAGGGATGCGCGACCATCGCAATGTCCACGGATGCCCGGGCGCGGTGGCGGAACCCGGCCATGCTGACCCCCTGCAGCCGATCTGACGAGCGGGGGACGGCGATGTCCACATGCGACCAGTCGAGTGGTGCCCCTGTTGCCAGCATATGATCAGCCTAGACCTCGTCAAGGGCGTTATGTCGGACGTCTGTTGCCGCGAAATCGAGGAGCAGTTCGCTGGTCGCCTCGGGCGCCTCGAGCATAGGCATGTGCCCGACCCCGGGCAATTGCTCGACCCGCGCGTTCGGCACCGCGTCGTACTGGTGCACCGACGACGGGTCCCAACGGGGGTCGGCGGCGCCGAAAATTGCCAGTAAGGGCACATTGAGGGCGGCGAGACGCTCGGGCACACTCCGCTCGGCGATGTACTCCGTGTTCCGGCGCAGCACCGTCCTGAACGTTCGGTATGTGGTGCCCCGCATCTCGGCGACCACGTCGTCCGGGACATCCACGGGACGAGCAGCCGTTGCCCCGATCCCCTTGCGGATCATCGCGTCTGAACGCCTTGACCACAGGAGAGGGCCGAACGGCGGGCCCAGCAGGACGCGAAGGACGAGCGGCTGCGGGAGGAGCGCGTCGGAGCTTGGGCCGGTGCTGATCAACGCGATCGACCTCACCAGGTCGGGGCGCTGTTCGGCAAGCGCGGTGGCGACATAGCCGCCACTGGAGTGTCCGACCACGGTGACGGGACCGAGGCCGAGGTGGTCCAGGTGCGCCGCTACCTGGACCGCCTGCTCGGGCACGGCGTACGAGGCCGCGGGCGGTGACTGGCCGCAGCCCGGGAGATCGACCCGGAGGACGTGATGATCACCGGCCAGTGCTGGGACCATCGGGCTCCAGGAGCCGCCCGTGGCGCCCGATCCGTGGATGAGCAGCAGCGGTAGCGCCTGTCGAGGGCCATCGTGGACCACATGCATTGCATGTACGTGCTCAAGGTCGTACTCATTCATGCGAATGATGATGCGTGGGGTGTCGACCATCGGTCTTGTACAAATGTCGTTGTCAAGTTGACGACTGCATTCGGTCATCAGGGCACCCGGTAAGGCACGGACCCCAGTTCTAACCTCGAAGTTTCGTGGCGGCCCGTCAGTTTGCCTGGCGGGCCGTTTCGGCTGTTGAGGCTGGTGGCGGGCAGGCTGACGGCCCGGCTCTCGCGTCGGTGGGCGCCGGGTTCCGCAGCTCCGGCGGGGGTTGTCTCGTCGGGGTAGGACGTCGTTACTGTTCAGCCGGGAACCGGAAGTGCTTGCAGTCGCGTGGGCCAGGGTGAGGGGCCGACTGTTCTGCTGGTGCAGGTAACCGCCTTCCTCCGCGCTGCAGTTGGCGGCCTGTGTGCTGGGCCAGCCGTGGGTCAGCACGATCGGCAGGGTGCCCGGTCGCTCGCCGTCGAACCGGAGGTAATGGACGGGCGTGCCGCCGATGGTGGCCGTCCGGTGCGGCAGAGCGTTGATCCGCGCCTCGTGGGTGCGCCAGTCATAGCCTGTGGCCCAGTAGTCGGCCAAGCGGTGCACCTCAGTGGTGTCGGCGCCCGCTTCCCAGCCGTCGACGGGCCACCGGGTGGGCCACCGGCTGGCGCGTAGCCGCGTGCGCAGGTCTGCGAGTTCCGCAGCGGTCACAGCGATCAGCCGCGGGTGGTCGGTCATGTGCCTCTCCTGGTCGTGCTGACGTGCTCAGTGCTGGTCGACGACGTCGCCGGCCCGCGCCGACCTGCCCTTACCGCGTGGCGGTGGCCAGTGCCGCGCGGATGACGTCGTCGCCGGCGGGCCGGCCCTTCTCGTTCGAGTACGGCCCATAGGGGGCGCCCCACACCGGTGTGCCCGTGGCCTGCCGCCAACTGTCGGCCAGCGGGCCCGCGTCCACCACGCCGTACCCGATGGAGTCGATGAAGTCGGTGACCGCCGCCTTCGCCGGCGCCGAGTCCGCGGCGATCGGCAGGTACGACCGGTCGGCCGCCCCCGCCGGGCGGGCGAGTGCCAGCAGGTGCTTGAAGTAGATGGTGTTGAACGCCTTCACGAGCCCGGCGTCCGGGACGTACCGCAGCAGCAGCTCGCTCGAGGTAAGCGATCCACTGTCGAGCTCGGGGATGTGCCCGTCACGCTCAGGGCCGTAGTTGCACGTGTCGATGACCGTCTTTCCCGCCAGTGGCGCGGCAGGAAGGTCGGGGAAGGCCGTGACCGGCACCTTGACCACGACGACGTCACCGGCCGCTGCGGCTTCCGCGCTCGTTGCCGCGAAGGCCCCCGGACCCAGTCTCGCGACCGTGTCCGCGAGCGTCCCGGGACCCCGCGAGTTGCTGAGCACGACCTGGTGGCCGGCCTCGACGGCGAGCCGCGCGATGGTGCTGCCGATGGCTCCGCTTCCGATGAATCCCACAGTCGTCATGTTCTCGGCGTCCTTCCAGGAGAGCCTTGTCCTTGTACGAGCCTTGCCCTTTCCCTGCTGTCAGCCGGCGGGGAAATAATGCCCGTTGTCCAGATTGGCGAGCAGGCGGGGCTGAGCCGGCTCCCAGCCGAGGGTCCGGCGGGTGATGAGGTTGGACGTCGGGTAGCTCTGCGTGACGACGTTCGTAAGGAACCCGAAATGTGCCGGCAGAATCAGCTCGTCCAGGGGAACGCTCACGGCGGGCAGGCCCAGGCGGCTGCCGATGGCCTCGGCGATCTCGCGGAACGGGACGCCCCCGTCCTCGACCGCGTGCCAGTAGCTGCCGGCCGGGCCCTTCTCCAGCGCCAGACGGAACAGGGAGGCGGCATCGCGGGCGTGCGCGGCGTTCCACCGGTTCGCGCCGTCTCCGGGGTAGCCGGCGAAGCCCTTCTCCTTCGCGAGCGCGATCAGCATGGGGAGAAAGCCACGGTCGGTCGTGCTGTGCATGATGTTGGCGATCCGCACGACCGAGGACCGTACGTTCTGCTCGGCGAGTCCGATGACGGTGGACTCCACGACATTGCGGGCCCGCAGGGTGCCCTTGTGCTCGTCGCCGACGGGCAGGGCCGGGTCTTCCTCGGTACCCGGCCGGCCCAGGTACGTCCCGGTCCCGGGCGAGCCGATGCTTCCCGCCGCGACCAGCGGCTTACCGGTCCCCGCGAGGGCCTCGCCGTACGCGAGCATGACCGGGAGCTCCGCGGCGGCCACGGCGGCCATCCCGCCGGACGGAAGCAGGTCCTGTCGGTGCGCGACGTGGATGACGCCGTCGGAGTCCGCGGCCGCCTCCTTGAGCCCGTCGAGGTCCTGGAGGTCGCCGCGGCGTATCTTCGCGCCGAGCGCGGACAGTGCCGCGGCGGCCGTGTCCGACCGGACGAGGCCGGTGACCTCGTGTCCTGCGGCGATGAGTCCGGGGATGATGTACGAACCGGAATGGCCGGTCCCGCCAGTGACGAAGACTCGCAACGTACTGCTCCTTGTCGGTGATGTGGTGCGCGAAGTGGTGGTGCGCGAAGTGGTGGTGCCGGGTCGTGGTGCGGGTGTGCTCAGCCGCGGAGGTCGACGCCGAGGGCGACGTCGAAGGTCCCCGCGCCGTTCCGGGCCAGCCCCATCAGCAGCGGCCCGATCCCTTCCAGCCAGCGGGCCATCTCCAGGCCGCCGACGTCGAGGGGACGCAGTCCGAGGCTCGCGATGAACGCCGACACGTCGGCCTTGGCCCGTGCGTCGTCTCCGGCGAAGAACACGTCCAACGGACGCTCCTGGACCAGGACATGGCCGAACACTGTGTTGAACGCCTTCACAACGTGCGCGCCCGCTGGGGCCGCCTTGGCGATCTCCTGCGCACCGGACGTGCCCTCGGGAGTGACCACCCCGGTGGCGTCGGCGTCGAAGGTGTTGGAGATGTCGATGATGACCTTGCCGGCCAAGGCATCCCCGTACTGGGCGACGACCGGCACGGCGCTGGTGTAGGGCACGGCGAGGACAACGATGTCGCCCACAGGGACGGCACCGAAGGTCCCCACCGTGGCCCCGGCGCCGAACTCGGCGGCCAGGCCCTTGGCCTTGGCGGCGTCGCGGCCGATCAGCTCGACGGAGTTACCGCCCGCTACCGCACGTGAGGCGATGGCGTGGGTCATGCCCCCGAGACCGATGAAACTGATGCTGCTCATGGTGAGTTCTCTCTTCCTCTGGCTTCGTCGGTGGTCGTTTCTTGGGTGTCACAACCGGCCGGTACGCTCGATCACCTGGCCGGCGAAGTCGAGCAGCTGGTCAAGGCCGGCGAACAACGTGGAGGCATCGAAGTACGCCTCATCGACACCGGATTCGGCGTACCGCTTCAGTTGGTTCGCGACCGAGTCGACGGACGTGCCCGGCTCGAGGTTGATCCGCATGGCCGTCTTGAGTGCGTCGGGATCGCGGCCGGCCTCCTCCGCCGCTCGACGCGCGATCGACCACAAGCGACCGGCGCCCTCGTCGTGACTACTGGCCGACGCAGCGGGCGCCGGCCCTTCGACCCCGAGCCAGCCGATCCCGCTGCGGCCGACCCGGCGCATCGCGGCCTCACTGGCACCCCCGATCCAGATGGGCGGCCCGCCCGCCTGGACCGGACGGAGGTCGGCGTGGACCGGTGGCATGGTGAAGAACTCGCTGTCCCAGGACACGGGACTGGTCGTCCACCACGCCCGCAGGAACGCCAGCGTGTCATCGAGCATCTTGCCGTGCCGGCTCCAGTCCGCGCCGCGGGCGATGTCGTACTCCTGCTTCATCCACCCCACCCCCACACCCACGCCGAGCCGGCCGCCGCTGAGCACGTCGAGCGTGGTCAACTGCCGGGCCAGGTGCGGCGGCTCGTAGTAGAACGTGCTGAGCGTGCTGGTGTTCAGGCGTACCCGGTCGGTCGCCGCCGCAGCGACGGTCAACAGCAGCATCGGGTCGAAGGAGCGGGCCATCTGCGGCCCCCGGTCCAGATAGCCGTTGCCCAGATCAACCGGCGTGACCAGGCGATCGCCGACCCACAGGGTGTCGTAGCCGAGGTCCTCGAGTCCGCGGACGAAAGCGCTCAGGGCGGGGGCGTCGCTGACCGCGGGCCCGACAAGGGGAATCACGAAACCGAGCTGCATTGCGTTGTGCCTCCTCGGCGAACTCTTCGCCACTATTGATGTCTGGCATCTGACATCCGGCATCGACAAGTCGGTGGTTCCGTCAATTAGCCGCAGCGCACGGCGCCCTATTCGCCGACTGTTTGGTCAGCCCCGGGGGTCAGCCCGTAAACTCGTTGACGCCCAGGGCGAAGTTCACGTGGCCAATTCCGTTGCCGGCGAGGCCTACCGTGAGCACGCCCGCTCCTTCGAGCCAGTGCGCCATCTTCAGGCCACCGACGTCCAGCGGGCGCAGTCCGAGGCTCTTGATGAATGCCGCCACGTCCGCCTTGGCCTGCGGGTCGTCACCGGCGAAGAAGACGTCGGGCCTGCCGTTCTCAAGAACGCCACGGAAGATGGTGTTGAAGGCCTTGAACACGCTGGCGTCGGCCGGGGCCACCTTGGCGACTTCCTGCGCGATCGAGGTCTCCTCACTGTGGGCCAGGCCGTCGCCCGTGGTGTTGAAGGGGTTGCTGATATCGACGATGGTCTTGCCCGCGAGGGCGTCCCCGTACTGGGCGACGGTCGGAACGACCCCGTCGTACAACATGGCCGTGATGACGATGTCCCCGGCCGGGACGGCGCCCCACTCACCCGTCGTCGTGCCGCCGCCCAGAGCCTTGGCCAGGGCCTCGGCCTTGGAGTGATCGCGTGCCATGATCTCGACGGTGTTGCCGCCCGCTACCGCGAGTGCGCCGATCGTGCGGGCCATGTTCCCCGCGCCGATGAAGGTGATGCTGCTCATGAGCTGCGCTCTCTTCCTGTTCTCGGGGGCGCCTGTCCTTGAGGTGCCGCTCTGTCTCGTTCGCGCGTGGCCCGGCCTCGTTCGTGCATGACCCGGCCTCGTTCGTGCGTTGTTCAGATAGCGGTGGTGCCGCCGTCGGCGACAAGCTCCAGACCGTTGACGTAGCTGGGGTCGTCGGAGGCCAGAAACAGGGCGATCGTGGCGATCTCCTCGGGGCGGCCCATCTTTCCGCGGGGGATCAGGGACTCGAAGGCAGTCCTGATCGCCTCGTCGAACAGCTCTTCCTGCTTGGCCGTGCCGACCTGGCCGGGGGTCAGAACGTTCACCCGGATCTTTCGGTCGCGCAACTCGTTGAGCCAGACACGGGCGAAGGCCTGCTGGACCGCCTTGCTTCCCGCGTAGAGGCTCCAGCCGGGGAAGGCGCCGAGGGAGGCGTTGGATCCGGTCATCAAGATCGAGCCGTGGTCGTTGATCAGCGGCAGTGCCTTCTGCACGGTGAACAGGGTCCCGCGGGCGTTGAGCGAGAAGGAGCGGTGGAACTGTTCCTCGGTGATCTCGCCGAGCATGGCGGGCTCACCCATCCCGGCACTGGCCCACAGCACGTCGATCGAGCCCTTCTCCCGCTTGACGGTGTCGTACAAGCAGTCCAGGTCGTCCAGGTCGGACGCGTCACCCTGGACCGCGGTGACGTTGCGGCCGATCACGGCGACGGCCTCGTCCAGTGCTTCCTGCCGCCGGGCCTGGATGAATACATGCGCTCCTTCCTCGACAAAAAGCTTGGCTCCGGCCAGTGCCAATCCGGTGGATCCCCCGGTAATCACCGCTACCTTGCCATCGAGCTTTCCCGTGATCACTCCATTGAATTGATGAGTAGCAATTACCGATCCCGAATTTTTGTACCGAATTCTCTCGGCCCCATGAACGATGCCATTGGCCCGAGCGGGTGTCCAAGACCCGTTTTAGCTGTGGTGATAACCTCAAGGCATTGCCGGACCGGGAGGGGCTCCATGGATCTGGATCTGCGCAAGTTGCGCTACTTCGTCGCTGTCGCCGACAGGCTGCACTTCGGCCGCGCCGCCGAGGACCTGCACATCGCGCAGCCGGCGCTCAGCCGGCAGATCCGCGCGCTGGAACAGGACCTCGGCGCCCCCCTGTTCACCAGGGACAGCCACGGCGTCACGCTGACGGACGCGGGCCGACAACTCCTGGACGACGCCGGTCCGTTGCTCGCCTCCGCGCAAGCAGTCAGGCGCCGGGTGACCGCGGCTGCCCGTGGCGGCCGGCGGCTGGTGGTCGGTTTTCGGGCGGGGATCCCGGTCATCCCCGCGGCGCGAGAGTTCGGTGGCCGCCATCCGGACGTGGTCGTGGACGTGCAGCGCATGGAATGGGACGACCAGGTCCCTATGCTGCTCGACGGCCGCGTCGACGTCGGCTTTGTGCGGCTGCCTGTCGACGAGACCGGCCTGCGCCTGACCCCGCTCTACACCGAGCCGCTCATGGTGGCGCTGCCCGCGGACCACCCGCTGGCCGGCAAGGAGGAGGTCACCGAGGCGGACCTGGCCGGTGAACCGCTGATCTGGCATGCCGACCCGAGCACGCGGCCCACGAGGCGTCCGCTCCCCGACTCCGGGCTCCGGGTGCGCGGGGTGGAGGAGAAGCTCGAGCACGTCGCGGCCGGCCGTGGCATCTCGTTCGTGGGGCGCTCGGAGACCGTGTTCTACTCACGGCCGGACATCAGGTACGTACCCGTCCCGGACCTGGCGCCCGAGCAGGTGTTCGTCGCGATGGCGGCGTCGCGCACCTCGCCGCTGGCCGACGACTTCTTCGCCGCGGCTCAGTCGACGGCCGAGATCACGGCAGAATGCGGAAACTATGAGATGTGGCAGCTTGTGACCGATGCCGCTGCAGAGCGCGGTTGAGCAGTTCGGCTGACAACAGCCGAACCCGACCTTCAGCGCGGATGCCCTGTGACGCGCTGATCGACGGAGTGGTTCGTTCCCGATCATGGCGGGGTTCACCGCCGCCGCCGGCCATGAAGGCGAACCGCTTCGGGTCGTCCGCCGGTGTTAGTTGTAGTGCACGTTCCATACGGCGACGGCATCCGACTGCGGCTGTTCGGGATGCGCTCGACCTTCTTCCCCGGGTTGCAGCGACACTGTTGGCGAATTCAATCCGTCGCGTTGTGCGTAGCACTGCCGTGCGGGCTCTTCCGGACCCCACGGCGCTGCCGGCGGCAAACCGCCCGCAGCCGCGGTCGACCGTACTGCCGTCGGCGCGTTGGCTGCGCTGCGCAGGTCCACGAGAGGTGAGGTGTCGAGACGACCTGCCAGTCGACGGACGGCCGCCCGCTGCACTCCGGGGATCCTGCAGACCATGCCGATCACGCTCAAGGTCAGTTGGTCCAACGGGCACTTCTTGCCACCCCATTGGAGGTGGGAGAGAGACCGACGTCGGCCGCGCAGCGTCTCCGGGGCCGCGACGAACGCAGGCGGCACCGGGGCAATGCCGACCTGAAGAAGCGCCTCAACAACAACGCGGCAGCCGGACCGATCGCGAAGCACGCCCCCTCAACGAAACGGACTTCGAGGCAGACGCACGCCAGGTCCAGAACCCCAGCCCGGCAGTCCACTGCTGGCCCAGCCGATGCACTGGCCTCCATGGCCAGGCCCAGAGCGTCACCCCGGTCGCTCCGGTCTCCCCTTAACCCACTCCGGCGCCCGTGTCCAGCCGGCCGGAGCGCCGCGCCCGCAGTGCCGCCCGAGCCCAGGCCGACACCAACGTCATGGCCTCATACACCTGACCTGCCACCTGCACTCCCTGTACCTGTTCCGGACCACCTCATGTGCCCGCTGCTGAAGCGAAGGCCTCGGATTCCGCCGGGCGCGGCGCGGACCGGGTGGGTCGGCGGTGGTCACCATCCTGGTCGCGGTGGTGACAGGCGTCGGAGCAGCCCACCGTGGTCGTTAGGGCGCTGGAGGGTGGCACGGGCACCGCGACCGGCACCCCGGAAGGCAGGCCAGCGCACCCATCAACCCGGAAGCCGCGCAGGCTGCAGTCCCATCGCGGTGCTCCTCGTCCAGCTCCTCAGCACTGGCGCTGTTCCCGATCCAGCACGGCATCCTCTACTACCCGGGCATCGAGGTGCTGCCGCCGTTCGTGCTGTACGGCGCCGACCGGACGACCACCGAGGACTACCCGGACATCGTTAAGGCCTGGGAACAGCGCCTGCTCACCCTGGAGTCGACCGAGCCGATCGCGTTCCGGCGGCAGAACTTCGGCGACTACGAGATCCCCTCGCTGCACCTGAAGGAGGGACTGGAACCGGCGGGCCGCACGGGTTTCGGGCTGCACGTGCGCGGCTGACCGCCAGCGATGGAACAGGATAGGGCGGCGAACAGATGCCGTACCCCGCCGTAGCGGTTGTAGGTGGCCCGGGGTCTGCGGCGGGGTTCGCGGTCAGGGTCTTTGTGCTTGCAACCGCGTTCGGCCCATTGCCGGCCGGGGTGTGGCGTGCCTTCGTCGTCCTCGATCTCACGGACACGTACTCGCTCAGCCACCCGCACCGCTTCCCTGCGGCGCGCCGCCGACAAGTGTCATTCTGTCGGCGTGCCGATCCGAAGCCGATTGCCGTCAGGGTCGCGCAGCTCAATCTCACGCGCCCACGGAGCGTCCTTCGCCTGCACCCCGAACTCGGAGGCGATGGTCTCGACATCGCGAACGCGCAAATAGACCAACGTGTCGGGGCGGGCGTCGCCGGTGTGCTCCGACAAGAACAACCGCACCCCGCCTCGGGCGACCTCGACGAACGCGGGAAGTCCCGGTTCGAAGCGGTGTTCCCACTGCGTGGCGAAGCCCAGCCGCTCGTACCAGGCGACCGCCGCCGCAGCGTCCTCGACGCGAAGAATGGGAATGAGTTCCTCGTCCATGGCGACCATCGTCGCAGACCGCCCAGGGCGAACGTTGCCTGATGTGGCACTAGCTGTTGTACGCCACGACTATTCCTACGACGACCAGGGCCACCACGAACATCACAATGCAGCCGCACGCGGCACTGGACGCTTCGTCGATGATGCCCTTGGGCTTTGGCTGTGACCTCTGATGTTCCCTGAGTTCCCGAGCCACCGCACGCCTGATCTCGTCTTCGTTCACGCGAACCTTCCCCCTGGCCTCTACGCGTTGATCAACTCACGTCAACCTACCGTCGGCCCACACGTACGTGGGGCGGGCGTGGTTCAGGGCGTCAAGGTGGAGCGCGCCACTGTCGAACGACCTTGACGCCCTGGGCCGCGACTGCTCGGCTTTGCCTGGGTCGGAGGTGGATGGGGCGGGAGCCCCACGACGCTCACCACGAATCCGCCGACACTCGCGAACGGCGCCCCATCCATCCCGGAGTCTGAGTGCCCCGCCGAAGGCATGTCTTGAAGCCGCGGGCTTGGCTCTCTTCTCATGCCCTCCGGCCTATCCAGTTGTGGGCGCGCGTCGGCGGCGACAGCGCAAAGCGGGCCAAAGGCAGGAGCGCGGGCGCAGCCAGAGCTTCGCTCGTGGCGTCTCCATGCTCGGATCGGTAGTCGCTTGTACGACTGACCCATCTCGCTCAAGGTGAACCACGTCGGTGCTGTCACCAGCGGTGGTTCAGATAGAGCGAGACGGAGGCGCCGTTGGCGTCCCACTCAATCCGAGTGCCGAGCGTCAGGGCTTGCCTCGCGTTCGGCGGCGAACTCGTCGAGAAGCTGAAACAGGATCTCGATCGCGTGCTTCTCGTCCTCGGGCGGCAGGTCGGCGATGTTGTTCCAGCCCTCCGGGAGCGCGATATGCAGGACCTGTCCTGGCCAGGCGTGGTTGCAGCTGCGGCCGCGGCTGGCGACAAGCCACTCGTGCCAGCCTGTAAGTCCCTGTCCACCGTGGCGCATCGCGTGCTGGTCGTAGCCGGTGAGGAAGGCGGTCAGCTGGTGGAACGACGAGGCTGTGCCGACGAACATGCCGGGCCGTCGGCCGACGGAGGCGAAGTACTCGCGCTCACTCATTTCCCTGATCGATCTCATCGGTCTCCTTCGCAGTCTTCGGCTGTGCACCGTACAGATGTCCGCGGTCGTTCCAGAGTTGTCTGGGCCAGGTGGACCGAGACGCAAGACCAGATGACCCAGACCGACCGAGACGGTCCACCACCAAAATCCACCTTGCCGCCGACGAGCGATGCCGGCCCCTCGCCCTCGTCCTGACACCCGGACACTACGGTGACGGCCCCAGTTCGAGCGAGAGCTGGAGCAGGTCTCCATGCCCCGCATCGAAGTCGGCCGACCCCGGACCCGGCCCGACCATGTCCTGGCAGACAGGGCCTACACCTCTCGCAAGAACCGTCGTTACCTGCGACGACGCGGCATCCGGCACACCAGGGAGGGCTCACCGTCCTGCGGGGCCCTGGCAGCGTGCCTGTGCTGTGTGGCTGGCTCCTCCGGCTGGGGCACTGTGCCGGTGTGGCCGGTGGACTTCTCCGGGGCTCGCTCCGGCTCGGCTGCGACGACCGGGGCGGGCGCGGCGGAGCCCTGGGCGTGTTTCGCAGCCCAGCCGTTCAGCAGCCGCTGATAGGCACTCAAGCGCGCTTCTCTGACCGCATACCTTCGCCGGATTGGGCGGACGTGGAGCCATTAATGCCAGGTACCTGGCCGAGGCATCCGCCTATGCTCGGCTAATGCAGCCGCTTTCCGACCGCAGCAGTCCGTTGATCACGGCGTTCCCAGCCGAGCTTGCAAGTGATGCCGAGGCAGTCCTGGCGGTGATGCCTGACTCTCGGCTCCAGCCGCATGCCTCGTTCCCGGCCGCTGTCGAGGGCCAGCAAGTTTCGATCCCCGGGCGCCTCTACAACGACGAGCCGTCAACCGACAGGGTGGCGTCGCTTTCGTCGCGCCAACAACAGCTTCTGCACTGCCTGTACTCAAGGCACTGCGACGGCATGGTCAGGCAGCGCCACCTGGAGAAGGTCGTTGGTTCCACGGACCCATGGGTCGTCCCCTTCGTGGTGCAGCTGGTTGGCGAGTACGTCTTGGAGATCCTGGTCGTCATCTGCGATGAGCTCCGTGATCTCGCCTCGCCCGGCACCTGCGGCCACCTCGCTTACGGGCAGTTCCTCGTGGACAACCCTGCTTTCTTCGCGCGCACTCAACGGCGGGTCGTGAGTTACTGGAGCTGCTACTACCGGGGCACCTACGCGAGTTTTCGGGGCTACCCGGGATGCACGATTCTTGACCTTCTACGGTCCGCTGCCTCCGACAGAGCAGGATATTCCTGGCCCAACCTCGCTCCTGCCGGCGCCAGGGTGGACGGCTACTGCTAGGACCCGGCCGGGCAAGGTCGCCGGGCTGGTCAAGCGGCGTCGGCGAGGGGACATCTGCCCCAACGGATGCCCTTCTACTACGGATGCGAGCGCGTTCGCCGCGCTGGGCTGCCAGCACGTCGGGGTGACGGGCATTCGTGTTGCCCCAGCGCAGATAAGCGTGCAGGGACCGGGTCTGCACGGTGTGGTTGCGGTGGTTGGAGTTGGCGATGGTGAACTGCCGCAGCGGCCTGAAGTGCGCCTCGATTGGGTTGGCCCAGGACGCGTATGTCGGCGTGAAGCACAGCTCGACGCGGTTCTTCTCGCAAGCATCCGCTCACGCGGGGCCCAGGCCATCGCTAACGGCACCCGATGCGGCGAGGTCGCCGAGGGGGCGACACAGATGACCAGGTCCTTCGGATCGTCGCGTTCACCGAGGGACTGGTCCCGCACACGCACATCGACCCCGACGGCACACCGAAACCGGCGATCCTCGCCGCCCTGGACGACCAACTCGGCCGCGTCTTCACCGGAACCTGCCGACACGCCCAGCTCGGTTAGGCATCCGCGACGCGGCACCCTGGGACACAACGCCAGCAGTCCCAGCGCCGCTCAGAGCCGAGGATCAGGAACACGCACTTACCTTGCCGTCTAACCTCATGGACAGTTCGCGCTTACCGTAGGCGCGTGAACGACATCAACACCAAAATGCTTGGGTGGGACCTCATCGGCTGGGACAGCGACGAGCAAGCCGCGCGTATCACTGGCCTCAACCGAGTTGAGATTCTGAGGATCAGAGACCTGTTCCCCGGCCGGGACGACGACTTCCTTGAGACCGCGGTCTACGAGGTGCCGCCCGCGCTGTACTCGGCGATGCGGGGTGCCATCCCGCACCTGGAGTTCCGTGATGGGCTGGAATACCAGATCGGTGGGTTTCTCCTATCAGTCTGAGAAGCCGTATCTCAACCGAACGTGATCCGCTGACCACCGGCTGCTCGGGCGGTGACCAGCAGGCCGTCGGCTGACCGTTCAGCCCGCAGTGGCCTCGGGGCGGATTGCTGTCGATGTCGGTGGCGGTGCCTGTTTGGTCAGGTGGATTCGGTTGCAGGCGGCGGTGAAGGAAACTGTACGGATGAGCGATTCTGGTGATTCCCGTGGGCTGGCCTCAGCCGAAGAGATCCACGCGTATCTGGTCGAGCGACTGAACGGGGCCTTGAGTGGGCCGGAGATGTTCGGGGGCGAGATTTCCCTACGGCTGCTGATGGCCGAACGGGAGCCGGAGGCGTTCGGGCGGCTGCAGCGGTCGTGGGAAGAGCGCGGGATATGGACATCGATCGGGGTGATCGGGGCCTTCCGGGACCTGATCCCGAAGCCGAACTACAGCTGTGGGATGGCGTCGGTGTACGCGGAGTTCGCGCAGGCGCGTGGCTGGCTCAGGCCGGAGTGCACTCTGGCCCCCGAGGCATACCAGGCCATGGTCGACCAGGTGCGTGACTGGGCGGGCAAGGACCGCACCTGGGCCGACGTCATTGACCGGTTCGGGCCGCCCTCGGTGCTGTTCGGCGGCAGCAACCCTCTGTACAGCAAGTCACTGGGCTACCTCACCGACGACTCCGGGCTGCCCATGGTGGTTTTCCACCTGTGGAACGGCACCGAGCCCGGTCGCGGCGACGGCTGGCCCCCTGCGCACGAGCAGCCGTTGCTGCTCGCCGTGCGCCAAGGCGATGGTCTGTTCCGGGAATCGTTCACCTTCACCCCGCACGGACGGCGTCTGCGCCCGGTTGTCGAACAGTCCTGGCTTTCCTAACAAGCCGCGGTTCTTTCGATCAGGCGGTCGCTCTTGATCGAACAGGGCGCTGGATTGAGTGAGTTGGCGGCCGAACGCGCATGAAGACGGGTCCTCCTGGTAGCTCGCGGTTGTCGAAGCCAGAGCGGGCAGGAGGCCCTGTGTCGCGGTTGTACGTGGTCACGTCCGCGGAGTCCAGTTCGGCCACCCCGGGGTGTGACTGTCTCGCCCACAGGTTCGGGAACGCAGCCGATCATCCGGGCCGGGAGCCCCGCTACACGTCGGATGTGAGCGATGCGGAGTGGTCGGTGGTCCGGCAGGCGTTCCCGACGCCGGCATGGATGGCCAGCCGGGGCGGCCGACCGGAGAGTTACTGCCACCGGCAGATGCTCGACGCAGTTCGCTACCTGGTCGACAACGGCATCAAGTGGCGTTCCATGCCTGCGGACTTCCCGCCGTGGAACAGCGTCTATGCGTTCTTCCGCCGCTGGCGCGATCATGGCCTGGTCCGCGAACTCCATGACCGACTACGCGATGGCGTCCGCCGGGCGGAAGGCCGCAACGCCGAGCCGACGGCAGCCATCGTGGACTCGCAGTCGGTGAAGGCGGACGCCACCGTCCAGAACGGCTCACGCGGCTACGACGGCGGCAAGAAGATCAACGGCCGCAAACGGCACCTGATCACGGACTGCCTCGGCCTGTTGCTGATGGTGCTGGTCACGCCTGCCTCCACTACGGACCGGGACGCCGCCCGCACGATACTGCCCACCCTGCGGGAAGGCTTTCGCCGACTGCGGCTGATCTGGGCGGACGGCGGCTACACCGGTCACCTCGTTGACTGGGCCGCCCAGAACCTTGACCTCGTCCTGGAGGTGGTCAAACGCAGCGACGACACCAGCGGTTTCACCGTGCTGCCCCGCCGTTGGGTCGGCGAACGCACCTTCTCCTGGCTGATGCGGACCCGGCGGCTGGCCCGTGACTACGAAGCACAGCCGACCAGTAGCGAAGCCATGATCCTTTGGTCGATGACCATGGTGATGAGCCGTCGCCTCGGCCGCCGCGCGGTCACTGCACGGCAGCAGCTGCCGGACCTGGTCGGAGCACCGTGAACCGGCCCGGCCCGCCCTCGACCAGCCAGCCCCGCTCCACCAGCCGTTTCAACCTCCCCCGAGCGCCCTCGACCCGGGACGCGACAGAGCTGTCCCAGCCCAGTGCCACCGCCGTCTGCCGCGCGGTAAGACCGTCCCCGTCCGCCTCGTCGAGCACGGTCATGATCCGCCGGTAGTCCGGTCCGAGGACCTCCACCGGCACCCCGTCCTCACGGCGGGCCACCATCCTGCGCGGCCCGGCCACCGGCACCGGCTCCTGCAGCGGGGCATGGACGGCAGTCGGCACCGGCGTCTTTCCCACAGCGGGCGCGTCCTGCTCGGCCAGCGCCTCGAGATACTGTTCCAAGCCGATCACCCGGCGGTTCAGCAACTCTTCCGCTCCAGCCAGAGCCGCCCGCACACGCTCGAACTCGGCCCGCAGTTCCTCCACCTGCATCAAGGCAGCCTTCTCACGCTGCTCGAGCACTGCCCGCATCGATGGCATCCGCTACCTCCACCTTGTCTGACGAACACGATGGCCCAAGCCTGCCTCGACGGCGCGGACGTCATGCCTGACCTGCGGAACTCGCACATCAGATTCGGAAAAGAAACCACTTCTAAGTGACCCAACCTGCCAGGTGCGCGCTCATCGACCACCCGACGGACGTTAGCTCCCGGCATGCCAAGGTCTTCATCCCGGCGAGCGGTACCTGGGCCGGGTTCCTCTACCGATCTTCGCCCGGCCTGTCGACCCTCCCACGGGTACCGGCTGGTGTCCCGGTAGCGTCCGTTCCATGGTCACCCTCGATGCGCTCGTCCGCCTGTGCCCGCCGCCGGCCAATCCGCCACCGGCGGTGGACTGGGCACAAGCCGAGCGCACCCTCGGTCTGGCTCTGCCCGCCGACTACAAACAGCTCGTCGAGACATACGGCGACGGCATCTTCGACGAGACGATCTGGCTGCTCGTCCCCGACTCCGCCTACGACGACTGTGACCTGCACGCGCAGACGACGGAACGGCGCGAGATCCTGGCCGACCTGTGGGAGTTCGAGGACAAGCCCGCTGGCCTGCAGGAGGCGGGGGCGAGGATCCTGCCGTGGGCATTCGAGGAGGGCACGGGAGCGTTCCTGTACTGGCTCGCGCGCCCCGGTCAGCACCCCGACGACTGGACCGTGCTCTACAACGAGGGGCGCGGCCCCCTTTGGGAGCACCACGACATGGGGTGCGTCGCCTTCCTGCTGGCGGTACTTACCGGAACGGCGGAAACGGAGTACTTCGGCTACCTCTACGACGTGCTGAAGCCGACGGAGCACCGATTCACAACGGCCGACCAGACCCTTGGAACAACCGGGCAGTGACCCCGTCGGCCGCTCCCGACGGCCTGGCTCACTGCTGACGCACCTCACTGAGCGCCGTAATTGGCCAGACCGGCCAAATACGGCGCTCAGTCACAGCCGGGTTGTGACTGAGCGCCGTACCTGGCACGTGTGGCCAGGTACGGCGCTCAGTTTCTGGGTTTGGAGCTTGTCGCGGCACGTACCGACGAGAGGCAGACGGTCTTCGACCCGGTTGACCGAAAGGCGCACCGCGGTGCTCGATGGTGAGGTCGTCGCGTTCAACGAGCAGGGCCAGAGCGGCTTCGTGGGGCCCCCGTCGACCGCACGGCTCTACAGCGCACGGTCCATCGGGTCATCCGTCGCCTCCCCACCCCGCCAGCTCTTGTCCGCGGCCCGCCAACCGGCGCGCGTGTGAGTCAAGGACAGGGAGTCGATGGGGTGCAGGCGTGAGTGCCGGAGTACTGCGCGCAGGGCGATGAGCCCCGGGCCGGCGTCCGGGCGGACGGGCACTCCCGCGCCGAGCTCCGTCGCAGAGGGGAGCCGCGCGCGGTGGACGGAGTGCAGATTCTCCCGTTCTGCTCCGATCAGCCACAGAAGTATCCCGTCGCTCACCGCCTGCGCGCACTCCGCGTCGATGTCCTCCGTGCCGAGCGGGTTGACGAACTCGAAGCCGAGCCGCCCGTCCGGGAGCGGCTCGAAGTCCACGGTGAACCATGCGAACCCGCCCATACAGCTTGGACGGGTGTAGCGAACGTGGACGTCGCGGCGGGCTTCGGCGGGGAATCGCATGCCGGAAGCGTGCCCGTTCGACGGCGACAGGGCAACGGGATTCAGTCACACGTGTGTGACTTTACTGGTGAGCGGGAGTAGGCCGGGCTGGGATACAACGTGGGTGGTTCCGTGGTGCTACTGGGATGGCGCCCCAGGAGCAGCGACCCAGCGCTTCGCCGCTCCAGGGCCTGGCCGCCGCACGGGGTGTTTGCCCGGTCTCGGTGCCGGGTTGTCACCCAGTGTGGGGCTGCATGCCCCCGAAGGTGGGCACGTCAGCTGCGGTCATGTCCTGACGGAGCCGTACGTACCGGACGGGGTGCCGCCAGACCCCCACGTCCTAGGCGGTGTCCCCGCTGATCTCCGCAACACATCGGGGCTCGACCAGCACCGGGTCGAGATCGTCTCGGCTCCCCCAGCGGGAAGAGAATCGCACGCCGGCCCATGGGTGGTCGGTGTCGGCCGCCATCAGCTGGTCGGCGACCTCGGCGGCTACGGCCGACTTCAGCGGGACCGTCTTCCCGACCAGCCGCAGACGCCCGATCGCATCGAAGCGGCCCAGGAGGAGAACCTGAGGGCGACGGAAGGAGCCGGTGATCCCGCCGATGATCGCTTCTGTCGTGGCTCGTCGCCGAACCTTGTACCAGGACCCCCGGACGCCTGGGCGGTACCGCCCTGCCCGGCTCTTCACGACTACGCCCTCAACGCCTGGGACGTCGGTCCATTCGGTCAGCCACTCCTGGGCGACGGCCGGGTCGGTCGTCGTCGGGCACAGCGTCCACGGCGGCGTCAGCTGGTGATCGGCGAACAGCGCTTCCAGGATCTGACGGCCGCGCATCTGGGGCTGATCGAGGAGCTCTTGGCCGTCAAGCTGGAGGATGTCGAAGGCGATGAAGTGCGCAGGCAGCTCATCGGCCAAGGTCCTGGCTTGGCGAACCGTGCGAGCCCGGCGCTGCAAGGCGGCGAAGCTGAGTGGCCGTGTTCGAGGACTGCCAGTTCGCCATCGAGGACGAGGCGGGGAGGCAGCTGGTCTTCTGCTGCCGCGATGAGATCGGGAAAGCGTGCCTGGTACATCGCGCCGCGCCGCGACTGCAGCAGCACCGGCTGTCCTGTGTCGAGCGGGGTGAACAGCAGTGCCCGGAATCCGTCGAACTTAGGATCGATGAGCATGCCCCCCGGCATCGCTCCAGGGAGCGGGATGGCCTCCCGGGCCTGGGCGAGCATGGGCTCCACGGGAGGGCGCAGCACCATGTGGGGCTCCCTTCCCGTCACCGATCGGGGCTGGTCAGGTATTCGGGTGGGCGTCCGTTTTCAGGGCCCATGCACTGCCGTCATAGGCAGGCCACGGAGGTGAGGTCGACTCCGGACACGACAGCGACGGGCCGTGGCTCGCGCAGGCGTGAGCGAAGGCCTGCTCAACGCTCCGGGCGCAGTCGTGGAACGGATCGGCTTTCTCTGATGCGCAGGATCAAGGCGACCGCGTCCTCCGAGCGGGTTCCCGGGGTCAGGATTTCCTGAAGGAGGAGGCCGCGAATCGCGGCGATGGTGACGGTGGCCACGTCCTGCGCTTCCTTCGTGTCGAGCCCTTCGCGTTCCGCGAGTGAGGACAGCATCAGGGTCAGGTCGCCGATGGACTCCACGAACTCACGGAAGTCCTCGGGGCCGTACGCGGCCAGTCCGACGACGTAGAAGAAGCCGCGGGCGCGCGACAGCTGCTCCGGCCGGGTGTAACTACGCCAGATCGCCACGACGAGATCGTCGAAGGTGCCCTGCTGGGCGGCCTCCAATAGTGCCTCGTTGTCACGGGATCGCTGCGCCGTGAGCATGGCGGCCAGGACGCCCGGGAGTGACCCGAAGTGGTAGCGCAACAGGGCGTGGCTGGTCTCGATCCGGGCGGCGACCTCGCGGAGCGACATCTCCGGCGGGGGAAGGGCCTCGCCGAAGGCGTCGAGAAGCCGTGCCAGGAGTCGCTCGCGCGCGCTGCCCTTGCGTTCTGAGGTTGACAGGACCACTCCCACAGTTTATCCATTGGAAAAGAAAGGTTGGCGGTTCCGTGTTGCTTCGCACATGGTCGCAGACGGCTCACACGGCGGAGGATCGACTATGGGACCTGTACATGTAGTCGGAGCGGCGGTCATCGACGGATCGGGGCGCGATCCCAGCAACATCGACATCACTATCGAGAACGGCCGCATCACCCGGCTCGGTGCCTCCAGCCCGCACGGCGAGCGTCTCGACGCCGAGGGACTGACGATGACGCCCGGCCTGATCGACGCTCACGTCCACCTGGGCCTTTCGAGCCCCATCCAGCCGCACTTCTCGTTTCAGGTAAGCGCCGCCGAGATCGCGGCGGACATCTTCGCCACGGCCGGCGCGACGCTCGACGCCGGCTTCACCACCGTTCGTGACACCGGCGGGATCGACGGCGGTGTCGTCACCGCAATCGCGAAGGGCAAGGTCAGAGGGCCGCTCGTCCTGTCGTGCGGACCTGTTCAGTGCCAGATCGGCGGACACGGCTACTACGGAGCCGAATGGGAACCCACCGAGCTGTGGAGCAGCCACCACATCCCGGGCCTGTGCGCCCTCTCCATGATGGCGGGCAACGCGGACGAGCTGCGACGCAACGTCCGCGAAGCCTTCCGTCGCGGAGCCTCCTTCCTGAAGCTCTGCGTCACCGGCGGAGTGGTGGGCGCACATGATCGACTGACCGACACCCAGTTCACCGCCGAAGAGATCGCTGTTGCAGTTCAAGAAGCTGCGGCACGGAACACCTATGTGACCGTTCACGCCCACAACAACGAGGGTATACGCAATGCCGTCGAGGCCGGGGTGCGCTGTGTCGAGCACGGCACCAGCCTCGACGAATCCACAGCGGCCCTGATGGCCGCTCGCGACGTTGCCCTCGTGCCGACGTTCGCTGTCGTCGAGCAACTGCTGCACGACACCGCCGGAGCCGGTCTCACAGAGTCGACCCGCGACCGAGTCGAGGGCGTACGCGAGCAGATGACCAAGGCGCTCGCTGCCGCCAAGCACGCAGGAGTACGGATCGGGCTGGGTTCCGACCTCATCGGTCCGGCCCAGAGCCGCCGGGGCAAGGAACTCAGCCTGCGTGCAGCCCTCGAAACGCCGATGGAAGCGATCGTGGCGGCGACCCGGACCAACGCCGAGATCCTCGGCCTGTCCGGCCGGGTGGGGGTCATCACTCCCGGCGCGCAGGCAGACCTCACTCTTTGGAACGGCAACCCGCTCGAAGACCCAGAACTGTTCTCCGACCCCAACAACGCCGTCCTCGTCATCCAGGCCGGCCAAATCGTGAAGGACCTCAGATGAGCACCATGTGGCAGGGCTGCCTCCCCCACACCGACTACTTCGAGATGCGCTCCAGCGGTGGGCACAACTACGGCGTCTGGGTCACCACGCCACCGAACTACGACCCTGCCGCGGCGCAAGCACCTGTCGTGTACGTCCTCGACGGCAACTGGACCGTGGGCATGACCGCCCCACTCATCGTCACGCAACTGGACCCCATGCAGTCCATTCAGCCCTACGTCCAAGTCAGCGTGGGATACGCGGGCGAGGAAGCAGAGCACTGGGAAAGCCTGCGCAACCGCGACCTCGTGCCCCCCGGCGAACCCATCGCGAAGGAGTACGTCGATGCGGTGGAGATGGGGATCGAAACAGGCACGATGACACGCGAACAAGCCGACGCCTACCTCGCTGAACTGAGCGACAGCCGCGGGGACATGTTCCTGAACTTTCTGACCGACGACCTGCACCCGCGGATCGAACGCGACTACGGCACAGCCCTGAGCGGTCACGGCCTCTTCGGCTACTCCTACGGCGGACTCTTCAGCCTCTATGCCTGGCTCACCAAGAGCACCTTCTTCGAGAGCATCGGCGCGGGCAGCCCCGGCATCATCAACGGGGACAGCCAGGTCTTCGCCCTTCTTCGAGCCACGGGTGACACCCTGCCTGCTACCAAGCTTCACGTGACCTTCAACGAGCGGGAGATCCTCGGAGACCTGGCGGTCTACCAGAACCTCGCGAAGAACGCGGCCACGTTCCTTCACCGCCTCCCCTCACGCAGCGGATCCGTCACCAGCGCGCTCATGCACGAAACGCACGTGACCGGGCTGCAGGCATCGTTCCTCAGCTACCTCAGGACCTGCCGTGCCCAGTAACCCTGACCGCCGCGCTGGGCGGCGGCGCGCGCGGCCCGCGCCGCCGCCCAGCGCGGGTGCCATCCATGTCGCATTCATGTGTGAGAAGCCGTTGTCATTCCGATCTTGAGGGGTGGGTGTCGAACGGGAGTCTCGATCGGGTGATCGCGGCGGGCCGTGGGCATGAAGGCAGGGCCTTTTGGTAGCTCGGGGTTGCGAAGCCAACCGAGATCCAGAAGACCCTGTTGCCGCAGTTGTACGTGCTCGCGCCGGTGGAGTTCAACTCAGCTGCTCTGTCGTGTGATTGCGTGGCTCACCGGTTCGGGAATGCGGCCGACCATCCGGAGCGTGTTCGGCGGTATCCCTCGGACATGACGGACGCGGAGTGGGCTGTGGTCCGGCCGCTGCTGCCGGTGCCGGGCTGGCTACGGGGCCGGGGCGGGCAGCCGGAGGCGTACTGCCACCGGGCCATGCTGGACGCTGTGCGCTACCTGGTGGACAACGGGATCAAGTGGCGGGCGATGCCGGCCGACTTCCCGCTGTGGGACCGGGTCTACGCGTTCTTCCGCCGCTGGCGTGACCACGTACTGGTCAGGGAGTTCCACGACCGGCTGCGCGGCCGGGTCCGCGAGAAGGCGGGGCGGGACGCGTAGCCGACGACCGGTGTGAGCGACTCGCAGTCCGTCAAGGCGGACGCGGTCGTCGGCGCGGACAGCCGCGGCTTCGACGGTGGGAAGCTGATCAACGGCCGCAAGCGGCACGTCGTGGTCGACACCCTCGGCCTGCTGCTGGGCGTGATGGTCACGAGCGCGGACATCGGGGACCGGGCCGCCGCGAAGGTGCTGCTCGAGCGGGTGACCGACGCCCATCACCGGCTGGAACTCGTCTGGGCCGACGGCGGCTACACCGGCAGCCTCGTCGAGCACTGCGTGGCCGCGCTCGCACTGGTCCTGGCGATCGTCAAGCGCAGCGACGACATGCGCGGATTCGTGGTGCTGCCCAAGAGGTGGATCGTCGAGCGTCTCTTCGCGCACCTGATGCGAAGCCGCCGCCTGGTCCGGGACTTCGAGTGCCGCACTAGCAGCGCCGAGGCGATGGTCTACTGGTCGATGACCATGGTCATGACCCGCCGTCTGGCTCGCTCACGCCCCACGCGAGCGTGAACCGCCCCGTCGCCGGCTCGGCCCGCCAGCCCCGCGACCAGGCGTTTCGCCTTCGACCGCAGCCCCTCCACCTTGGCCGGCACCACGTCCATGCCGAAGGAAAGGGCCATCTCCTGGCACGTCAGAGGTCCTTGACCGAGACGGATTCGATCCTCGAGCGCGGCCAGGATGCGCTGATAGTCCGCCGACAGTGCCGTCCGGGCCAGCCCTTCGCGCCACACCGGAACCTGTGACTTCGCCTTCGCCGCCACGGATGGTGACGCCTGCACCCCGGCCTCCGTCCCGACGCCTCCCGGCACATCGATGACCACCGCGTCGGCTGGACTCCCGCCCGGCGCGGACAGCACCGCACCCACACGCTCGCAGGCAATCGCCCACTCCAGCCACTCCTGCTCGCCTGGATGCGGTCGGCTTCCTCGCGCAGCCCGTCCACACGACGACGGGCAGCAAGCGCGTGCTGTTCCAGCAGTCCGACAACCGACGGCATTCGCGACCTCCACCAGAGCGACCAAACGACGATCCATCACTCCCACACCGACGCCACCCCTACCCCTGACCAGCGAAAACACGGCCGTCACACTCGGAAAGACAACAGCCTCTTACGTGGACAAGCGGGTCCGAGACTGTGCGGGGGAACGTCCTGGCTGCCGTCCGGGGGCCGTGGCTCACTACTGGTACGAGCGCGGTTCCTCGGCCCGTGGGGTGGGCTGGGTCCATGCCTCGCGGGAGGGCAGGCGGTGGGTTGGTACGGGCGCCCGCGGCATGCTGATGCGCCCGCACGATGGTGGAGTCGACGGAAACGTCCCAGTCGATCTCGCCTGCGGCGTCGGCCGCGGCCTGGACCTGCTGGAGCAGACGCTCCCACGTCCCGTCGGCCGACCACAGCCGGTGCCGTTCATAAACAGTCTTCCAAGGCCCGAACCGTTCGGGCAGGTCACGCCACTGCACGCCGGTCCGCACGCGGTGCAGAATCCCGTCGATCACCTGCCGGTGGTCCCGCCACCGGCCACAACGCCTGTTGCTAACCGGCAGGAACGGCCGCAGCCGTTCCCACTCAGCATCACTCAGATTACCCCGCCCCATGACCGGAAGAACGACCCGGACAGACGGCAGTCACAAGATCACACGAATCCTGATCCCTACTCCGTGACGAATGGTGCGTATCCAACCGGGACCTCGCTCACCCGAAGGTCCGAGAAGAGCAAGGTCACCTTGTGCGCGTTGGTTTCAATGCGCACCTCGTGAAAATCGATTCCGAGAGCCTTCGACCAGCGGTGGGTCGCCTCGGACTCAGGAAGGAGTTTGACTCCCGGGTACAGGGCGTGCCACTTCACGCCCCAGACGTATCCATCGAGGTCGACACCGGACTCGTGGTCGATGAGCCGGTCGTCCAACGAGACCCGCCAGGTCTCCGCCGGCACTGAGGTCTCACACCGGGCCTCAACGCAGTACCGGAAGAGATACCGCAGGTGGGACGGCGCGATGCCGGTACTGGGATCAGCCGTCGCGTAGACGATGACCTCGTAGTCGCGCATGTAGTTGGTGTATCCGTGGTGCACGACAGCGTGATCGAAGGTCTCGTCCAGCATCTGCTCAAGTACGGCGGTGTCCATGCCGCCCTTCTACCTCACTCGACGAGACTTCGATACCGAGATTCACGGGTGTTGGGCGCCGTTGCCTCAGAGATCGCCCGGACAAGTCCTAGCTAAGAGGGCATCTCAACTGGCTTGATCACTAGAGTGGCGGCCGTGTTGGCGATGGTGGAGCGTCTGGTGCCGGACGGGTTGTGGGAGCTGCTCCAGCGGATGGTTCCGGCCGCTCGGGTGAGACCCTAAGGTGGCGGCCGGCGCAGGTATGGGGATCGGCAGGTACTGGGGCCCATCGTGTTCGTGGCCACGACGGGCTGTACGTATCGGCAGCTGCCGCCGGGTTTCGGCCCTTCCGGGCCGACCGCGCACCGGCGGTTCACCGAGTGGAGCCGGGCCAGGGTGTGGGGCAAGCTCCACCGCCTGGTCTTGGACGAACTCGGTGCCCGCGGCGCCCTGGACTGGTCGCGGTGCGCGATCGACTCGGTCAACATGCGGGCAGCGAAAGCGGGACCTCACGGGCCCGAATCCCGTAGATCGCGGCAAGAAAGGATCAAAGATCCATTTGATCACCGAGCGGACCGGTCTGCCCCTGTCCGTCGGCATCTCTGCCGCGAACACCCACGACAGTCAGGGCCTAAAGCCTCTGGTGCGGGGTTTCCCACCGATCCGGTCCAGGCGCGGACCCCGTAGGCGACGACCCTCGAGGCTCCACGGCGACATAGGCTACGACTACGACCACCTGCGCCGGTGGCTCCGCGCCTGGAACATCACCCCGCGCATCGCCCGCAGGGGCACAGAGTCCTCCCAACGGCTGGGCCGACACCGTTAGACAGTGGAACGGACGGCGGCCTGGCTCCACGGATGCCGCCGCCTGCACCGTCGCTACGAGCGCAAGGCGGAACACTTCCTGGCCTTCGCCGGGATCGCCGCCGCCCTGATCTGCTACCGCCGGCTGGACCGCCCGAACAGTTCACACGGCACCGAGAAAGCCCGGATCAACCCCATCGAACTGTCGGCATGAGTCCCGGGCGACACCGAGCAGCTCCGTCATCGGTACCGCGCGGCGACTGGTCGCGGAAAGATCCTGTCGTGCCTCCGCAGACCACAACGGCGGAAACAGCGACAAACCCTGATCGCTCTTCAGCGCCCTGACGTCGTCCTGCCAGCCAGCCCAGCGAAGATCTGCGTAGAACTCGTCAAGAGCCCCGGACACCAGCCAGGTCATCCACGCCGAGTGGCCGACGCCCAGAGCCTCCCAGCGAAGCGAATCCGGGGCGAAGTAGACCATCTCTCCCGGGGTCCCGGGGCGGCCGGTGCTGGCGGGACTTCCGCCGTTGAGAGCGAAAACGCCGCCCAGCACGTCGTGTGCCACCACCAGGCCCGTATCCGCTCGCCATTCCGAGTCGAACGCTCCCAGGAACTGATTGATCCGGGCCAGGCCCGGCACCCCGTGCGGGGCCCCGTCCACGGGGCTGCCAAAGACCCGCAACCATCCGTCGTCCACCAAGAGACCGCCGCAGTGCAGGACCACCGCGCCCAGGTACGACATGGCCGTGACCTGCAACTGGAGAAGTGATCCCCTGCCCAGGCCGCTGTCGGCCGGAAGCACCTCGACGGACACAGGCGCGGCATCGAGTGTCTGCCTGAGTTCCGGCCAGGCCGGCTCCTCAACGTCGATCAGCTGGCTCAGTTCACGCATGCCCGCATCGTCGCACCCTTCCCCCCAGCAGGGCACTTCGACGAACCACCCGCCAATCGAGATGACCTCTAACGACCTCGGTGCACGACAGCCATGTCGTGGAGGCTGGCTGTCCGCCGACGAGCGCGGGCGTCGCGGATCGGCCGGCACCTGGAGACGCTGGCGGGTGGGGAGGACGCGCTCCTCTTCGTCACACCCGGCGGCAATCCTTTGCGCTACAACCAGTGGCGCAAGGCGTACTTCGACCGTGCCGTGGCGGGCTGCCGGGCTCATCGGCGTCACGCCGCATGACCTCGGTGCCTCGCACGGAATGGGTCGCCGATCGCTACGGCGTAATGGGTCTACTCAGCTAGACCAGCCGGACACCGGACACCACAAAACCCTGTCCATAATTCCGGGTCGGCGGTCATTCCGCCCGGCATCGCTCCGGGAAGCGGGATGGTCTCGCGGGCCTGAGCGAGCATCGGCTCCACGGGAGGACGCATCACCACAGGGACGTTCCTTCCTGGGTCGGTCGGGACCGGGTCAGCTGTCCGGGGCGCGTCTGTTTTCAGGTCCCAGGCCCCGCCAGGACAACCTGCGGGGAAGAGTGGGAAGCGGTGGCCCTTCACGTCCGTGCTCCAGTGGTGGGCTGCACCGCAGTCACACTCGTAGATCCCGCTCTCGGGAACGATCTCGCCCGGGTGCCACGTCGTCTGCGCGTCGCTCATACCTTCTGCTGTACGTCTCCGCGTGACCGGCCGCGACGCAGGACGTCGTGTTGCCCAGCTGCATGCTCAACACGCCAAACAGCCCGACCTCCCTCGCCCAGCCCACGTCCTGCGCACCTCATTTCAGGCCTGCGCGAGCGATTCGCGGGCACAAGTTCGTTCATCCTCCCGAGGTGGTGGGGGTCTTGCAGGAGAGGGGCGCACTGCCGATGACCATCGTGATCTTGTGTCTGTTTGTGGTGATGGGGCTGGTGCAGGTCATCAGGCCGCAGCTGCTCTGGAAGATGAACCGCCCCCTGCAGGCGCCATTCGTCAAAAACTATGACGCCACGGAGCCCACCTCGGCCGGCTACGCGATGACCCGGGCCGTGGGCGCAGTCTTCCTGGTGATAGCGGTGGTCATGCTGGTGAACGCCCTCTAACGAGCTGGTGCGTGATTGCGCTGGAGACGTGGGTGCCTGACCTGACCTGGGGCTTTGTGTCAGTCGGTGGTGTTGCGGTCGGAGACGAGGCCGGCGATAGCCCGTTAGGTGGCGGGCAGGTTCTCCCGGCGGTGGGTCCAGCGGGCCAGTTGCTTCCAGCGCTTGTGGTCGGCGAGGGCGTGTCCGACGGTGATGCGCTTTGAGGAGTGCCGGTGTCGGGCTCGTAGGCGGGCTTCGAGGACCTCGGGTGGGCTGATCTTGTTTCCCTTCCTGGGCGGGGGTGACCGCTTGGCCGGGGTGGTCGCGACGGAGTCCGAGGTAGCCGTCGTCCAGGAGGACTTCCACGTCGGGAAAGTGCTGGAAACAGGTGCCGATGCCTTCATTGCGTGCGGCGGTCGCGTCATGCATCCGTCCTGGTCGCAGGGTGTCGGTCCAGAGTGTGCGGCCCTGATGGTCGGCGATGACGGTGGCCTTCATCGTGTTCTGCTTCTTCTTCCCCGAGACGAAGGAACGGCGTCCGCCGCGGCTGGCCGGGGGCCGGCGGACCTGGACTTCGGTGGCGTCCAGCCGCAGCTCGATGCCTTCAGCCTGGGCGTACGCGAACACATCCGCCAGGGTCCGCAGCCGCAGGCCGGGCCGGTCTGGGACCGCGCACCCCCGCTCGGCCAGCAGCCCTCGTATCTCACCGATCGCACGGGTGATCGTGGAGCGGTCGACGCCGAACAGCAGCCCCAACGCTGCATGCGGCAAATCGTGCCGCAGATGAATCAGTGTGGCCACGACCCGGTCGACGAACACCAGCCGATGCCGGACACCCGCTCCTGCCCCACGCTTCCTGGCCCCGCCGCGAGCTTCGTAACGCCGGCCCTCGACCACGGCCTGCCAAGGGTCGGCCAACTCCTCAACCAAGCAGGCGAGATGACCCCGGGAGACCCCCGTGAACACCTGATGCGCGAGAACCGTCCGACTGACCATGATCGCCACAACCGGATCATGCCACCCACCAGCAAGAACACCTCACCCGCAATCACGCACCAGCTCGTTAGTGGTCGAGTTTGGAAGTCCTTCGGGGGTTGACCCTGAGGAAGCTCCCGTGCCTGGTGGTGGCGTGGAACGCGCCGAGGGGCGAGTTGACCTTCAAGTTGGATGAAGGTCAACAATCGGGTGCATGGACGGCACCACGGAACTACTGAGCATCAGCGTTTTCGCGCGGCGAGTGGGTCTCGCTTCGAGCGCCCTGCGTTTCTACGACGACTGCCGCGTTCTGCGGCCGGCGTGGGTTGACGGGGCGACCGGATACCGCTTTTACAGCCCTGCTCAGGAGGCCCGTGCCGCTCTCCTGCGCAGTCTGCGAGAAGCGGGACTGCCGCTGGCCGAGGTCACCGTGGTACTCGATGGGCCCGAACGTGAGGGCCGAGAGGCGTTGGAGCGGCACTTGGAAAGGATGCGGGACCAGACTCAGACCGCGAAGGCCGCCATCGCGGTGGCTCTGCGTTCCCTCTCGACTGCCGACAGTACGACGGAAGCGCGGATCGGCGGCGTGGAATTGGCCAGTGCAGTACGCCAGGTGGTGCCGGCCGCGGCTTCCGACGGGGAACACCGTGCGCTGGGTTGCGTTCTCATCGAATTCGAAGACGGCGAGGTTCGTCTGGTGGCCACGGATCGCTATCGCCTGTCGATGCGCGTCCTGAGGCTAGCGGCACTCGACGGAGGGCCCCGCCGTCTGCTGGTGCACGCGGCTGACCTGATCGAGTTTGGGCAATGGGCGGCGCGAGTCCACCAGGTCACCATCCAGGTCGGACCGGACGGGGCCCGAGCACGCAGTACGTCAGAGTGCCGTGTCCTGGTGACGACCGATGACCTGTTCCCTGCCTACCGCGAGATGCTCTCGACTCTGGCCCCGTCCGAATACCGCGTGATCGTGGATCGCCTGGCCCTTCGTGACGCGGTCGACAGCCGCGGAGACGCTACACACATCGCTCTGAGCTTCGCCGGCGACGATCTGGTCGTCTCTCTCGCCGATCACTCCAACGCCATCACCCTGCCTGCGATCTGCCATGGAGACCTGCCCCAGCGGATCGGTTTCGACCCTGCCGTCCTGGCTCCCGCGCTGGAAGCCAGCGTCGGGCCCGACGTCCTGCTGGAGATCTCCGCAGTAGACCGTCCTGTGGTAGTGCGTTCCGCGGACCAGGGCAGCTTCACCACGCTGGTCATGCCCGTCGCACTCAGCACCTCCAGCTGATCCTTCCTCAACACCGCACCCTCATAACCTCAGGAGAACCGTGACCGGCCCCGAGAACATCGTCGTGCAACTATGCGTGCAGGGTATGCAGGCCGAGACCGAAGGCCGAGATGACCGAGCACGGGACCTGTTCCTTCAAGCGTGGGAAGCGGCCGAGGACGACTACGACGCCTGCATCGCCGCGCACTACCTCGCCCGGCACCAGCCGACCCCGCAAGAGACCCTGCGCTGGAACCAGGAGTGTCTGACCCGGGCCGACAAGGTCGGCGACGACCGTGTCCGCGGCTTCTACGCCTCACTTCACGGCAACATGGCCCGAGCCCACCGCGACCTGGGCCAGATCGACCAAGCCCGCGAACACTTCGAGTACGCAGCGAAGCACATCGACGACGTCCCAGCAGGCCCCCACCAGCAATGGCTCCGCTACCGCATCGCTGCAGGACTGCGTGCCACCGCCCCGGCCGCACCACAGCAGCACGAAGACCCAGTCGGCGAACTCCTCACCAAGCTCTGCGCACGCACGGACCTCGAAGCCCTGAGCCTGCTGCTGCCCCCGTACGTGGGCAGCCTCGGCACACCTGAGGACGAGGAGAGCATCACCGCCGCCCTGCGCATGCTCCATGCCGAGCGTCGCCTTCCCGAGGATGAGCAGACTGCCCTCAGCCACGCAATCAAGGTGCGGTTCGCTGTGTGAGCACCCCGATCCTCGGTGGCACGCGCGTAGGCAACCGGCCGCCTTCCTCGGTGCCGACGGACCTTCAACGATCACGTCGGCCCTCCGACCTCGCGGTCGGTGGGCCGTCATACGTGCCAGTCACTACCCGCTCCTCCTACCTCCCCGAACGTCCAACGAGGTGGCAGGAAGAGCGGGGGACAGTCGAAATCGCTCACGCTTAGAAATCATCTCATTTGGGTGTCTCGGTATTCTGTGGGTCATGGTGGGGATCGTTGAGCGGTTGGTGCCGGACGAGTTGTGGGAGTTGTTTCAGCGGGTGGTGCCGGAGGCGCCGTCGCGGCCGCAGGGTGGTGGTCGGCGTCGGCACGGCGACCGGGAAGTGCTGGCCGCGATCGTTTTTGTGGCCACGTCGGGTTGTACCTGGCAGCAGCTTCCTTCGGCGTCGTTCGGCCCGTCCGGCGCGACCGCCCACCGGCGGTTCTCGGAGTGGCCGAAGGCCAGGGTGTGGGCCAAGCTCCACCGCCTGGTCCTCGACGAACTCGGTGCCCGCGGCGAGCTGGACTGGTCACGGTGCGCGATCGACTCCGTGAACATGCGAGCCCTGAAAAGGGGGACCTGACAGGTCCGAATCCTGTCGACCGGGGCAAGTACGGCTCGAAGATCCACCTGATCACAGAAAGGTCAGGTCTGCCCATATCCGTCGGCATCTCCGGCGCCAACCTGCACGACAGCCAGGCCCTGATCCCCCTCGTGAAGGGCATCCCGCCAATCCGCTCGCGCAGCGGCCGACGACGGCGCAAGCCCGCCAAACTCCACGCCGACAAGGGCTACGACTACGTCCACCTGCGGCAATGGTTACGCGAACGCGGCATCACCCACCGCATCGCTCGCAAGGGAGTCGAGTCCTCGCAACGGCTGGGCCGCCACCGCTGGACCGTGGAACGCACCATGGCCTGGCTCGCCGGCTGCCGCCGCCTCCACCGACGCTACCAACGCAAGGCCGACCACTTCCTCGCCTTCACCAGCATCGCCTGCACCCTCATCTGCTACCGCCGACTCGCCAAATGAGATGACTTCTAAATACTCGGTGGACCTTGCGGCGATGGAAGGCGTGGGCGGAGCGCATGCTCTCGACAAGCACGTGGGGAAGGCCGATGAGCAGCGGCTTCGAGACGAGCAGAAGCAGAGCGGTAAGTACAACATTCCCGGCGCATCTACCTATGCCGACATAGAGTCCGCTCAGCGGTTCACGCAGTACTGCCTCCGTGACAATACTGCCGAGATAGACGATTGGCTGAACGAGGACCCACCGAACGCTGCGAAGGAGATCGAGACGAAGTCCATCCCCGTCCAGGGACCTCTCGTCGGCGATGTGGTCACCGGGAGAGGCTCGGCTGTGGGCGACGACGGCAAGCCCTCGGAGGTCAGCGACACCAAGGGACTCGCGATACGTCTCCTGCATAAACCGGATATGAACCCGCCCTACATCGTCTTCAGCTCGATGCCCAAGTGAGAGGCCCCCGGATGCACAGCGATCCCCACCATGACTCGACGTGTGGACCGTCAGCGTCTCTGGACGCCGACCCGTGGTCGGCGGCGGTCGAGATGTACCGCCATCGGTACTCATTCATCGCTGTGGGTCCGCGGACTGGAGCGCACTGGCTCCCCGATGTAGCCCCAATCATGCGCAGGGAGGTGGCGGACCCTCGGGGGTGGCGAGGCGCCGACCCGGAAGTGGGGGAACCGGAGTTGCTGGAGGACCCCGCCTTCCCGTTCCGCGTTCCGCCGGTGGACGAGGACGGCGCTGCGGAGTGGCGAAGCAGGCTCTTCGAGATTCCCCGCAGCTCGGTGGTACGCCTCCTCG
Source organism: Streptomyces sp. NBC_01166 (assembly GCF_045039765.1). Classification (NCBI taxonomy): domain Bacteria; kingdom Bacillati; phylum Actinomycetota; class Actinomycetes; order Kitasatosporales; family Streptomycetaceae; genus Streptomyces; species Streptomyces sp. NBC_01166. Next base: position 8,694,152 of record NZ_CP108613.1, on the reverse strand, counting down.
TCATGCTGGCCACCAACGAGATGAGCGTGACCAGGCAACATGGTTTCGCCGAGCGCAGGGCCGGGATGGAATGCCACGCCAAGACGATCCTTTCGCGTTTTCCCGAAGGATCGGAATTCTTCACCAACACCCGCCATGGCGGTGACAATCCGGACTTCTATGAGCGGGTTTCCGGCTGCTGGCCGATGTCCCAGTACGTCTGGGACTTCGGGCTCCTCGCGGTGTCTGACGAAGAAGTCGGCCTCATCTGGTCGTTCGACGCAAGCTGAAGTGGACAGACATGACCGTACGGACACGCTCGGCCACCTACCCCGACCGGGAAACCGCTCAGTGGGCCACCCAGCAGGTGGTTACCGGCAATGAACAGAAGATCCACCGCTGGCTCGCCCGAAACACCCGCGCCCGCCTCACCAGACCGCCTTCACGGCGACCACCACACCGGGGTGGCGCCGGCTGAAGCCACGGATCAGGGTCGTGAGCGGTTCGACCGCCTGGGACGGCATGGCGGTGAGCACGGCGCGCCGGCCGGTCCGGTGGAAGAGCTCGGATCCCAGGTCGTGCTCCAGCGCGCGGACCGCCTGGGACAGGGAAGGCTGGCAGACGTACAGCGCGGCGGCCCGGTTGAAGCCGCCGCAGTCGACGATCGTCAGATCGTACTCCAGCGTCCGGATGTCCATCAGCGCATCACGCCGTATGGGCGCCTTCACGGTCTTCGAGGGCGCTGATGGCGGTCGCGGTGAGGCTGTGGGCGATGTGGTCACGCATCAGATGGGCGGCCTCGGCAGCCCGTCCGTCCTCGATGAGTTCCACGAGTTGGTGATGCTCTTGGAGGTCCCGGGTGCGGGGTTCGTCGCCGGGCGGAAGTTCGAGGCCGAGGCGCCGGTAGCGGTCGGACTTGTCCCAGAGATCGTCCAGGAGACCGATGAGCACGTCGTTGTGCGAGGCCCGGTACAGCGCCTGATGGAAGGCACGGTGGGCCGTGAGTGCCTCTTCCCCCCACTGACGCGTGACGGGGAGCAGTTGGTCGACGGCGGCCCGCATGGTCGCGATGTCCTCGTCCGTGCGCCGTAGGGCCGCGAGTTCGGCGGCGGTCGGATCCAGGGACAGGCGGACCTCGAACAACTGGCGGGCTTCGTCCGAGGTCATGGTGGAGACCCGGACGTCGCGGTGGGTCTCGACGGTGACGAGCCCCTCGCTGCTGAGGCGGCGGATGGCCTCGCGCAAGGGCGTGATGCTCATGTTCAGGGACTCGGCGAGGTCGTACTGCGCGAGCCGTGACCCCGCGGGCAGCGTGCCGAAGAGGATCCGGCCGCGCAGCTCCGCGTAGGCGAGGTCGCTCTTGCTGAGGAACAGGTTCGTGTCGGCCATCGTCCCGTACGAATCCTTTCCGGGTGCTCACACCCCCTTGACAGTCCCGGTTGGGACACCTCAGCCTAACACCGACGTAACTTATAAGATATTAGAAAGGTCGACAGTGAAGATCACCAACGTCTACGAGGGCGTAGTCCCGATCAGCTCCTCGATCCGCAACGCCTGGATCGACTTCAGCTCCATGGACTGCTCGATCGTGGCGATCGAGAGCGACGTCATCCGTGACGGCAAGCCGCTCGTCGGTTACGGCTTCAACTCCAACGGCCGCTACAGCGCCGGCGAGATCCTGCGCCGCCGTATCCTGCCCCGCCTGCTGAACGCCGAGGCCGGCAGCCTCCTCGACGAGCAGGGCGGCCTGGACCCGGCCAAGGCGTGGGACGTGATGATGCGCAACGAGAAGCCCGGCGGGCACGGCGAGCGCTCGGTCGCGGTCGGCGTGGTGGACATGGCCCTGTTCGACCTGGCGTCCAAGATCGAGGGCAAGCCGCTGTACCAGTACCTGTCGGAGCGCCACGGAGACGGGCAGCCCGACGACTCGGTGTTCGTCTACGCCGCCGGTGGCTACTACGCCCCCGGCAAGACCCTCACCGACCTGCAGGACGAGATGCGCGGCTTCCTCGACCTGGGCTACGACGTCGTGAAGATGAAGATCGGCGGCGCCGGCCTGGCCGAGGACCTGCGCCGCATCGAAGCCGTCATCGACGTCCTGGACGGTGACGGCTCCCGGCTGGCCGTCGACGTCAACGGCCGCTTCGACCTCAACACCGCGCTCGAGTACGGGCGGGCCATCGAGTCCTACGGTCTGTTCTGGTACGAGGAGATCGGCGACCCGCTCGACTACCACCTCAACGCCACCGTCGCCGAGCACTACGCCGGCTCCATCGCCACCGGAGAGAACCTCTTCTCCCTGCAGGACGCCCGCAACCTGATCCGTTACGGCGGCATGCGCCCCGACCGCGACACCCTCCAGTTCGACCCCGCCCTCTCCTACGGGCTCACCGAGTACCTGCGCATCCAGGACATGCTCCGCCAGCACGGCTGGTCCTCCCGCCGCTGCATCCCGCACGGCGGCCACCAGTTCTCCCTGCACATCGCCGCCGCCCTCAAGCTCGGCGGCAACGAGTCCTACCCGGGTGAGTTCCAGCCCACCGGCGGCTTCGCCGACGATGCCGTCGTCGAGAAGAGCAGGGTCGGGCTGACCGACACCCCCGGCATCGGCTTCGAGGGCAAGGCCGCCTTCTACAAGGTGCTGCGCGACCTGCACAGCTGACGGAACGGCAGGGCGGCCCGCCTCGAACCGCGGGCCGCCTGCGCAGGCGCGGCTTTACCGACCGCCGCGTACGAGACCGGGGACGCAGGCCGCCTCATGTCCCCCGCACCCCCCACGGGACAGGGCTACACACGATCGTCGTGCAAGGGAGCACCAAACGATGACAAGCACCACCACCGCCGACCGCCCCCAGCGGTCACGGCTGAACCGCCTGATACGCGAGCTGTGGTTCCAGGTCGTGCTGGCCGCGGTCCTCGGCATCGCCGTCGGCATCCTCGCACCAGGGCTCGGTGAGGAACTCAAGCCGCTCAACGACTGGTTCATCGCCCTGGTCAAGATGATCGTGATCCCGGTCGTCTTCTGCGTGGTCACCACCGGCATCGCCTCCATGGACAACCTGCGCAAGGCAGGCCGGATCGGTGTGAAGGCGATCGGCTACTTCCTGGTGCTCTCCTTCGTGTCCATGCTCATCGGGCTGGTGATCGCCAACGTCTTCCAGCCCGGCTCCGGACTCAGCGTCGACCCCGCCTCGCTGAACGCGGACGACGTGCCCGAGACCGCCACCGAGCACGCCACCCTCACCGGCTTCGTCTCCTCGCTGATCCCCACCTCACTGCTCGGGGCGATCACCGGTGACGCGATCCTGTCCGCGCTGATGGTCTCGATCATCTTCGGCGTGGCCCTGAACATGGCCGGCGAGGACGGCGCACCCCTGACCCGCGGCATCAAGGCACTCGCGGACGTCGTCTTCCGCATCGTCGGCTGGGTCATGCGACTGGCACCCCTGGGCACGTTCGGCGCACTGGCGACCGTGGTCGCCACCTACGGCGCGGACAGCCTCAAGCAGCTCGGCTACCTCATCATCCTGTTCACCGCCACCTGCATCCTCTACGTCCTGGTCGTCCTCGGCGCCATCATGCGGGCCTGCCGCCTGAGCCTGTTCGGCCTCATGCGCTTCCTCAAGGCCGAACTGCTCGTCGCCCTGAGCACCTGCTCCAGCGAAGCCGTACTGCCGCAACTGGTACGCAAGCTCGAGACCCTCGGCATCGGCCGGCCCGTGGTCGGCATCGTCATCCCCTCCGGATTCTCCTTCAACCTGGACGGCTCCGCGGTCTACCTCACGATGGCCTCCCTGTTCCTGGCCCAGGCCATGGGCATCGACCTCTCCTGGCAGCAGCAGCTGATCATGGTCGGCGTCATGATGCTCACCAGCAAGGGGACCGCCGGAATCGCGGGCGGCGCGTTCATCGTGCTCGCCAGCACCGTCACCGCGGTCGGCCACGTGCCCCTGGCCGCGCTCTCCCTGATCGTCGGCATCGACCGCATCCTCAACGAGGGCCGCGTCTTCATCAACGTCCTCGGCAACGCCGTCGCCACCATCGTGATCGGCAAGTGGGAGAAGGACATCGACATGGATCAGGCACGCACGATCCTGAGCTCCGGCACCACGCCGCCGCGGTCGATCAAGACCGCCGAGTCCGACGCCGACGCGTCCAAGGTCCACACCACCAAGGCCGACGCAACCAAGTGATCTCGCCGGCCAAGCGGCACCTCCCCCACGGCACTCACCGGCGGCACCCCCACGCCGCCGCGCACCAAGACAGATGAGGACCATCCCATGAGCACGCCCAGCGTCTCCTATTCGATGACCATCCGGCTCGAGGTCCCCGCGGGAGGCAACGCCGTCTCCCGGCTGACCGCCACTTTGGAGGCGCTGGGCGGCTCGGTGACCGCACTCGACGTCATCTCCTCAGACGCCGACCGCCTCGGCATCGACGTCACGATCGCGGCCTCCTCCACCTCACACGCGGACGAGATCGTCGAAGGTCTGCGCGACATCGAGGGCGTCATCCTCGGCAAGGTCTCCGACCGTACGTTCCTGATGCACCTCGGCGGCAAGATCGAGATGGCGTCCAAGCACCCCATCCGCAACCGTGACGACCTCTCGATGATCTACACCCCCGGTGTGGCCCGGGTCTGCATGGCGATCGCCGAGAACCCCGAGGACGCCCGCCGCCTCACCATCAAGCGCAACTCCGTCGCGGTGGTCACGGACGGCTCGGCGGTGCTCGGCCTGGGCAACATCGGCCCGATGGCGTCGCTCCCCGTGATGGAGGGCAAGGCGGCCCTCTTCAAGCGCTTCGCCGGCATCGACGCCTGGCCGATCTGCCTGGACACGCAGGACACCGACGCGATCGTCGAGATCGTCAAGGCGATCGCCCCCGGCTTCGCGGGCATCAATCTGGAGGACATCTCCGCACCCCGCTGCTTCGAGATCGAGGCACGGCTGCGCGAGGCCCTGGACATCCCCGTCTTCCACGACGACCAGCACGGCACCGCGATCGTCGTCCTGGCCGCGCTGACCAACGCGCTCCGCGTGGTGGGCAAGGCGATCGGTGACGTACGCGTCGTCATGTCCGGCGCCGGCGCGGCCGGTACGGCCATCCTGAAGCTGCTCATCGCGGCCGGGGTCAAGCACACGGTCGTCGCCGACATCCACGGCGTGGTGCACGCGGGCCGCGAGGACCTGGTGGACGCCACCCCGGACTCGCCGCTGCGCTGGATCGCCGACAACACCAACCCCGAGGGCGTCACCGGCACCCTCAAGCAGGCCGTCGCCGGATCCGACGTCTTCATCGGCGTCTCCGCCCCCAACGTCCTGGACGGCGCCGACGTCGCCGCCATGGCGGAGGGCGCGATCGTGTTCGCGCTCGCGAACCCGGACCCCGAGGTCGACCCGGCAATCGCTCGCGAGACGGCGGCCGTTGTCGCCACCGGGCGCTCCGACTTCCCGAACCAGATCAACAACGTGCTGGTCTTCCCGGGTGTCTTCCGCGGTCTGCTGGACGCTCAGTCCCGCACCGTCAACACGGAGATGATGCTCGCCGCGGCGCGCGCCCTCGCCGACGTGGTCGCGGAGGACGAGGTGAACGCGAACTACATCATCCCCTCGGTCTTCAACGACAAGGTCGCGGGCGCGGTCGCGGGCGCCGTCCGGGACGCGGCCAAAGCGGCCGGAGCCACACCCACCGTCGTGCCGCCCCGCCTGACCTCAGCTCGCTGACCCCGTCCTGGCCCGCAGGCCGAGTACTCCGGTGCTCGGCCTGCGAGCAGCCACCGAAAGGCTCTTCCATGCGGCTCATGCGCATCGGCCCGCCCGGCCGGGAGCGGCCCGTCGTCAGGGTCGACCAGCAGACCTACATCGACGTCTCCGACCTGGTCGAGGACTACAACGAAGCGTTCTTCGCAGCCGGCGGCCCCCGCCTGCTGCACGAAGCCGTCGCCGCACGCCGCGCCGTCGGCACGGTCCACCGCTTCGACGCCGAACGGATCGGTGCCCCCATCGCCCGCCCCCACCAGATCCTCGGGGTCGGCGCCAACTACCGCAGCCCAGGCAGTGACGCCCCTGTCGCCCAGGAGCCGCTCGTCTTCTCCAAGGCACCCAATTCGCTGTCCGGACCGTACGACCCCGTCCACATCCCCCGCGACTCCACGCATACCGACTGGGAAGTCGAACTGGGCGTCGTGATCGGCACCCGCAGCCATTACCTGGCCGACGACGAAGCTGCCCTCACCGTCATCGCCGGATATGTCCTCGTCAACGACATCAGCGAGCGGACGTTCCAGAAGGAGCGCGGAGGCCAGTGGCTCAAAGGCAAGTCCGCCCCCACTTTCACCCCTTGCGGCCCCTGGCTGGTCACCCCGGACGATCTCGGCGCCCCGAAGAACCTGCGCCTGTGGCTGGACCACAACGGCCTACGCCGACAGGACGGCACGACCGCCGACATGCTCCTGAGCACTGCGGGCATCATCCGTCACTTGAGCGAATTCATGGTCCTGGAGCCCGGAGACCTCATCAACACCGGCGCCCCGTTCGGCGCGGGCAAGGACCTCAGCCCGCCGCAGTACCTCACGCCTGGCGACACTCTCACCTGCGGCGCGGACGGGCTGGGCCGCCAGCATCAGACTGTCACCGGAGCGGGAAGAGAGCAGGTTGCTTGACTGCCCCGTGCAGCCCAGCGCCGGTCAGGGCCGTGCCGACGTTCCTCGCGCCGGGCGGCGGGCCGCCGGGGGTAAACCGGGTTCGCGTGGAGCGGCTGGAGGGCGAGACACGAGGGCCTCTCACGGGCACCGCGTCAGCCCCCGTCCCTCCTCACATGCACATTGCGCGGTTCAGACGGACGAGGTATTCCCCGTCTGGTTGCTCGCCGGCCCCGAAGCGTTCCTGGACGCGTGTTGAGGTGGGGACGCGCAAGGCCACCGTGTGGAGACGGCGTACAGCAGCCCGTTCAAAATGACCTTGCTGTGTTGGCCCTCCGAGGCTTCGAGCTTCCTATGAGGGCTCGGTAGGACTGCCCGGTCGGGGCAGGGCTGGGCGCTCCTGCCCCGACGACAGCGCCCCTGGGGCATGTCAGAGGGTGAGCAGGACCTTGGTGGCGCGGCGTGCGTCCATGGCCTTGTAGCCCTCTGCTGCCTGATCCAGGGGCAGGGTGAGGTCGAAGACCTTGCCGGGGTCGATCTTGCGGTCCCAGATGAGCTGGATCAGGTCGGGCAGGAACCGGCGTACCGGGGCAGGGCCGCCGAGGGTGTGGATGCCGGCGAAGAACAGCTCGATCCCGGGGATGGACACGTCGTAGTTCACGCCGACGTAGCCCAGGTGCCCGCCGCCGCGGGTAGCACCGACAGCCTGCATGAACGATTCCTGGGTGCCGACCGCCTCGACGACCGAGTGCGCGCCGAGCCCGTTCGTCAGCTCCTTGACCTTCGCGACACCCTCATCGCCGCGCTCCTCGACAATGTCCGTGGCCCCGTAGTAGCGGGCCAGCTTCTGCCGCTCGGGGTGGCGGGACATGGCGATGATGCGTTCCGCGCCGAGCTGCTTGGCGGCCAGGACGGCCATGAGCCCGACGGCGCCGTCGCCGACGACCGCGACGGTCTTGCCGGGACCCGCCTCGGCGGCGACGGCGGCGTACCAGCCGGTGCCGAGCACGTCGGAGGCGGCCAGCAGGGCGGGGATCAGCTCCGGGTCGGGCTGCCCCGGGGTGGCGACGAGGGTGCCGTCGGCGTGCGGGATGCGGGCCTTCTCGGCCTGGGTGCCGATCGTCTGGGCGACGAACTCGGCGTGCACGCACTTGGACTGGAACCCGGCCTGGCAGATCTCGCAGGTGTTGTCGGAGATGACGAACGACCCGACGACGAAATCGCCGACCTCGACGTTTTTGACCTCGGAGCCGACTTCCTCCACGACGCCCACGTACTCATGCCCCATGACCTGGTGGTCTGCGGGCTCGATGCCGCGGTACGGCCACAGGTCCGAGCCGCAGATGCAGGTCGCGGTCAGCTTCACGATCGCGTCGGTCGGCTCGATGATCTTCGGATCCTCGCGCTCCTCCACCCGGACGTCGCCGGCGGTGTACATCACTACTCCACGCATGGTGGTTCTCCTTGCTCTGTGGTGCGGGCGCCCGAGGCGCCGGTTTGTGTTTCAGGAAGGCACAGCAGTGCGGCGGCTTCCTCGATGTGCGGGGCTCGCGCCGTCGAGTCCGCTGGAAGGGACTAGGGCAGACACCCTCTAGCTCGCTGCAGGTGCGCCCTGGGTGTGCGCCGGGGCCGAGTGGCGACGGCGCTGGGTGAGCGCGATGGCGATCGTGGGGATCAGCGTGAGAGCGGCGATGGCGGTGCCGACGGCGGCCGGACCTGTGGCTCCCAAGGGCGATTCGAGAGCGAAGCCCGCGATCCAGGAGCCGATGGCCGTGCCGAGATTGAACGCCGAGACGGTCAGGGCGGAGCCCAGGGTGGGGGCCTTGCCTGCGAAGCGGACGGCCAGGGAGATGAGCACCGGGTTGGCGCCGAGACCGAACAGCCCCAGCAGGGCGACCAGCACCATCGTGGGCGCGGCGTATCCGGACAACAGGCAAATCGCCAGCAGCAGGACCGTGGTCACCGCGGGCGCCACGATCGTCGTCAGGTACGGCCGGCGGTCCCCGAGACGGCCTCCCACCAGGAAGCCTGCCAAGGCGCCGACACCGAACCCGACCAGAACCAGCGGCACCAGACCGGCGGCCAGACCCGCCCGGTCGGTCAGCAGCGGCGAGATGTAGGTGTACGTCGACAGCACGCCGCCGGCGGTGCTCACGCAGGCCGCAAGAGCGAGCCACAGGCGGCCCGAGCGCAGAGCGGACAGCTCGGAACGGACCGAGACCGCCTGGTCGCCGCCGGTGTCGCGCGGAACCTTCCGGGCGATGAGCACCATGGCGGCGGCTCCCAGGACGGCGAGCGCCCAGAACGGCCCCCGCCAGCCCATCAGCTGCCCGGCGAACGCACCCAGCGGTACACCGACGACGTTGGCGAGCATCGCACCGGCACCCACGACACCCAGCGCGCGAGAGCTCGCGGCCGGGCCGGCGGCGCGTGCGGCCACCACGTTGGCCACCGCCCAGAACGCGCCGGTCGCCAGAGCGGTCAGGAACCGGGCACCCAGGATCAGGGCGAAACTGGAGCCGAGGGCGACGACGACGTGCCCGGCCACGAAGATCCCCAGCGCCATGACCAGCGTCAGCCGCGCGGGCAGCCGCAGCGTCAGCATCGCCATCAGCGGCGCGCCGACGATCATCCCGACCGCGAAGACGGTGATCAGCAGTCCGGCCTGGGCCACGCCGACCTGCACGTCAGCGGCGATCTCCGGCAGCAGGCCCGCCACCACGAACTCGGTCGTGCCCATCAGAAACGTGCCCAGGGCCAGCACGTAGACGAGGAGCGGAAGCCGGGCGGGCGGCAGCTTGTGGCTGCTGCTCCGCATCTCGGCAGGGGCGTGGAGGGTGTCTCCTCGCGTAGTCATTCTTCTACTCCGCAGCTGGTCGAAATCGGGGGTGGAGGCCAGCGTTGTGGCAGCTGGTCACGCCAAGTTGCAGGCAAGCGGGCAAGCCGCCTGCAGAGGTACTCACGGTCAGGCGAGGTTCTTGGTGAAGAACTCGTCGAGCCGGTCGAAGGGGATGAGGTCCTTGCGGTCGTACAGGTCGACGTGGTCCGCGCCGGGGACGATCACGAGGTCGGCGGCGTCGGGGGCCTTCGCGTGGACGTCCTCGGAGTAGTAGCGGGAGTGCGCGTCGGCGCCGGCCACCAGGAGGGCCTTGCGGGGCGCCAACAGTTCGATGTTCGTCGTCAGCGGGAAGGCGAAGAACGACATCGGCGTGGTCGCGGTCCACGCGGTGGTGGAGATGATCGAGCGCGGGTGGTAGCCGCGCTCGGTGCGGTAGTAGTCGAAGAAGATCTTCGTGATCGGGTCGGCGTCCGCCGGGAGGGCCTTGGGCAGAATGAGGTTCGAAGGGGCGACGTTGCCGTTCTCGTCGAAGGGCACCTCGTGGGATCCCCGCGCGAAGGTGCCCTTCTCGGCGTCGATCCAGCGCTGCCGGCTGAGGTAGTCCACGACCTTCTGGCGCTGCTCGCGCGTGTAGCTGTCCCTGTACCCGCGGGACATGCTGCGCGACATGTCGTACATCGAGGACGTGGCGACCGCTTTGATACGGCTGTCCGCCGCCGCCGCGGTGAGCGCCATACCGCTCAAGCCGCAGATGGCCTGCGCGCCGAGCCGATCACGGTCGACGATCTTCTGCACGCCGAGGAAATCGACGGCGGCGCTGTAGTCCTCGGTGAAGATGTCGGGCGAGCCCACATCGCGCACCGTGCCGCCACTCTCCCCGGTGAAGGAGGGGTCGAAGGCGAGGGCGACGTAGCCGCGGCGGGCGAACTCGTTGGCGTAGAGCCCCGAGGACTGTTCCTTGACCGCGCCGTACGGGCCGCTGACCACCAGGGCGGGCAGCTTGCCCCTGACATTCTTCGGCACGTAGAGGTCTGCGGCGACCTCGATGCCGTAGCGGTTCCTGAACCGCACCGAGGTCCGCCTGACGTTCTTGTCCAACGCGAAGGTGTAACCGCCCTTGGCCGTGGCCCTGCCCTGGCCTGTGGCGCCTGCGGCACGGCCGGTCTCCGCACCGAAGGAGGGCAGAGCCGTGAAGGCGGCGGCGCCGGAAGCGGCGATCAGTCCGAGCGTTTTGCGACGTTCCATTTCAGTGGACCTCATATTCGATCGGGGGGAAAGGCGCAAGGTCGGTGGTGTCGTGACCGAGACGCGATTCCAGGAGACCGCAGCTGCGTCAGGCGCGGCAGGCTGCGTTTATGGGGGGCACAAGCTCGACCCCCCTTTTCCCGGGGTGAGGGTCGTAGCGTGGATGGCATGGAACGCCTCCCCGACCACCGCGCCGACATCCGTGACTTCCTCGCCACCCGGCGCGCCAAGATCACGCCGGAGGAGGTCGGGCTGCCCACAAGCGGGCGGCGCCGGGTTCCGGGGCTGCGGCGCGAGGAGGTCGCTGTCCTGGCCGGTGTGAGCACGGAGTGGTACACGCGGCTGGAGAAGGGCCACATCGCCGGTGTGTCCGAGGACGTCCTCGACGCGGTCGCCCGCGCGCTGCAGCTGGACGAGGACGAGCGCATCTACCTGTTCGACCTGGCCCAGGCCGCACAGCCGCCCAGCCGGACGCCGCGCCGCCGCAAGGCCGTCGACATCCCGCCCCGCGTCCAGTGGCTGCTCGACTCCATGACCCTGTCCGCGGCGTTCGTCACCAACGGCCGCCTGGACATCGTCGCCACCAACGCACTGGCCCGTGCCCTGTTCGCGCCGCTGTTCGACAGCGAGACGGACAGACGCGGCCGTCCGAACTTCGCCCGGTACTGGTTCCTCGACCGCGGCGCACCCGACTTCGTCGCCGACTGGGAGGGTGCTCTCGACGTCACCGTGGCACTGCTGCGCGCCGAGGCCGGCCGCTACCCGCACGACAAGGCGCTGCGTGAACTGATCGGTGAGCTGTCCACGACGAGCCCCGAGTTCCGCACCCGTTGGGCCGCCCACGACGTACGCATCCACCACGGCGGGGTCAAAGAGTTCCAGCACCCTGACGCCGGCCCCCTGAAACTCGTCTACCAGCCGCTGGTCCTGCCCCTTTCCCCTCGTGAGGTGCATTCCCTGACCATCTACACGGCCGAGCCGGGCACCCCCGACGAGGACCGGCTCAAGCTTCTCGCCAGCTGGGCGGCAACTCGGCTCCAGCGAGGAGAGCCCACCGGCGACAGGGAACAGCACTGAAACCCATCACGGAAGACACCTCGTCCTGTCGTGCAGCGCACCACCCCTTTCGCGATCCCCGCGGCGGATGCGCTGGCGTCATCCGACGGACACGACGTGATGGTGGTGCACGCCTACGCCCGGAAGCCGGGGGCGGGCGACGGCCCTCGATGCCCTGATCACTGCTGCATGTTGAGCTCGTTCGGTTAAGGCAGGGCCATCAGGCGTCGGCAAGCCTTCGCGGTCAGGAGAGAAGGAGAAGTGGCGCACTGGCGAAGAGCGCGGCGAGCACGGCAGCACGCTTGTCCAGATCGCCGACCGCCTGGCACCGCGTCATTGAAGGGCGGCAGGCAGGACCGTTGCGCGGTCCTGCCCCTGCGCATCGTGGTCTTACCGGGGCAGGATCTGCTCGTCCTGGTAGAAGACGCCGGTACCCGCCTCGGCGGGCAGGTTGACGACGTGCTTGATGTGGCCGTGCCCTCCGCGACGGGACGGCCACCCTCGCCACCAACAGCGGGTCGCCGTCCAGCCCGGACTCGCGGCACGGACAGCGCGTTGAGAGCCGCCTTGGACGTGCCGTAGGCAGGAGTGCCGGCCCCCATGCGCGCCAGCGAGGCAGCCTCGCTGGACACGTTGACGATGCGGGCACCCTGCGCCTTGCGCAGCAGCGGCACAAATGCCTGGTGACGCGCCACGTGCCGAAGAGGTTGATCTCCACCGGCTTCCGTTCATGATCCACGTGCTGGCGCCCCCTTTCATTCAGGCCGGCACTGGGAAAGGGGCCCGATGTGGCACTGCTCGACCGTCGGATTCTGTTGGCCGACCCGGAACATTTACCAGCTCCGCTCCACCGTCCACCCAGGCAACTCCGGCGGGCGGACGCTGCTGACCGCCGACGGGCGGGTGCACGGGATGGCCTTCGCCCGCTCCACCTCACACCCCGACACCGGTTACGCGCCGGCCGCGAATCAGCTGCCTGCGCGCCATCGCCCAGCGGGGCGCGCAGGCCGACAAGCCGCTCGCGACACGGCCAACGGCCGCATGACCTCGCGCCGTGCGCCCTACGCCCCCGCGCCCATCACGTGAAGGACCATATGAACCACCCGAACCCGCCCCCGTACCGACGTCGGCGCCTCCGGCTCCACGCAGCGCTGCTCATCGGCACCGGGCCGCCGCCCTCGGCGCGATCGGCTATTTCGTCGGCACCGCCGCGGACACCACGGACGGCTACGGCATCAGCGTCGCGGCCAGGGGTGTCGACCAGACCGGAGCCGCATGGAGCGCCGCGTCCGGCGCCAACTACCGCGCTACCGACCGTTCCCAGGACCACCCCATCGACCGGATAGTGGTGCACGTCAGCGAGTCCGCCCAGCCGGTCGCCGAGCAGGTCTTCCAAGACCCCGGTCACAGCGACCGCGGACGAAGGGATTCGAGCCGCTGCCGAAGCGGTGGTTGATCGAGCGGACCTTCGGCTGGCTGATGCAGCACCGCCGTCTGGCACGGGACTACGAAGCCCTGCCACAGAGGTCCGGGACAATGATCCACTGGGCAATGGCTAACAAAATGTCCCGCGAGCTGACGGGAGAATCCGCACCAACCTGGCGAATCGAAACGGACATGCCCGTCACACCAGCATGAACGTTGATCAGTCGACGAGTAGATCCAGCATTCAGGAGAGCACCCCAACACCGCTTCCGCCTGGACTGCTACAAGCGCGGCAGGCAAAGCCACGGATGGCACTGCGAGATTGCTCCAGAACACGACGGCGAGTTCGTCCGCCTTGAGTGCGGCGAACGTGCGGTCCTCCTGGAACGACAGCACCATCGCTGCTTCGCCGACGGCATCCAGTAGCCGCGATCGCCCCTGGGTGCGTTCCATACATCTTGCCAACGCACAAAGTGGACCCTTACCTGCCTCAACCATGTGCCCATACGAACCTTCTCTGCACCCGTCAAGTCGTCGGCCCTCTCGGGGTCTCCGTAGGACTCGCCGAGAATCGGGCGGATACGGTTGAGTAGCAGGCCGTCGACGTCCTGCCCGTTGTAGGCCAGGTAGGCCCTTGACAGCAGTTCTTCCTCGGCACTCACGACGGTCTCCTGGCCTTCGGATCGCCGGCCCGGCTCGTCCGCAGCTGCCGTCACAGGCTCAGCAGCAGGTCCCGGACCGCAGCGGGCTGGGACAGGAACGGGTGGTGTCCGGCGTCGAGTTCGACGATGCTGCCGGCCCGACGGGCGAACTCGCGCTGCAGCCGCGGCGGGGTGCCCCGGTCCTGGGCGCAGATGAGGTACGTAGAGGGCAACTGCTGCCATGCGGCCGCCCCGACCGGCTGCCCGGTCACCTGCACGCTCTGCCGGGCGAGGTGGGCCGCCGCCTGGGCCTGGACCTCGGGATCGCAGTCCTGCAGGAATGTATCCACGAGCAGCTCGGGGCGGACCCCGAATGTGCCGGCGTCGGGGTCGACGTCGAGAAATGGGGCAGGGCTGCCGTCCCCGAACTCCGACAGGCTCTGCCCGACCTCGGGCAGGTAGCTGGAGACCAGCAGCAGGTGGCGTACTGACCCGATTCCCGCGGCGGCTTCCGCGGTGATGATGCCGCCGTAGCTGTGGGCGACCACGATGGTCGGCTCGTCGCTGTCCTGCAGCACCTGCCGCACAGCGGCAACATCCTCGGGCAGCCCCGGACCGCCGACGCCGCCGGGCAGGCCCGCCTCGCCGCAGCTCGGCAGCGCCGGGGCCACGCTCGGCACCCCTCGCTCCTGCAGCAGCTCGGCGGTGCGGTGCCACCACCACGACCCGTCCCGCACGCCCGCCCCATGCACGAACACGACCCTCATCGCTACCTCCACGTCTGCCGTGACTGCCCCCCTGCCGACGATAGACGTAATAGCCGTTACGTGAAAAAGTGAGGCGGTGGGTAGACGACCGCAACCGCACATCAAGGAGAGGCTGCTCGATGCCTGCGCTGACCACGCCCTCGCGCACGGCCTCCCCGACCGGCTCGAGCCGCTGGCCACCGCCACCGGCACGTCAGCCCGCATGCTGATTTATCACTTCGGCACCCGCGACGCACTGTTGCGGGCCGTCCTCGGGCACGCACGGCAACGTCAGCTCGACACATTCGGCGACCTCCTGCGGGTGCGACCCGACGAGCCGTACACGGCCACCCTGAACCGCGCCTGGACCTCCATCACCGGCCCGGACGGGCAGCCGTACCTGCGGATGTTCGGTCAGCTGCGCGAGAGCGCGGAGCAGCAGTTGTGGCCCAACTTCCGGCGCACCGCGACGACCGACTGGCTCGGGCCGCTCGAGGACGGCCTGCGCAGCATCGGCCGGCCGGATCTCGCGACGCTCGTTCTCGCTGTCATCCGTGGTCTCCTCATGGACCTCGACGCCACCGGCGACACCACCCGCACCGACCGGGCCTTCCGCGACTTCCTCGGCGCAGTCGAGCACCTGTCCAGGGGCTAGGCTCAGGCACGATTCTCCTCGTCCCAGATGGTGTCCCGCCGGGCGGTGTAGCAGCAGGTCTCCTCTCGGTCAGACCGGCGGACCGGAGGGTTCCTGCACGTTCCACGCCACGGCATGGTCGACCTCGGCATGCTCGACTTCAGGCAGACAACTGGGCTACGGGGTTAGCGATCCCACGATCCCGTCACTCAACGATTTCTGCATTGACGACATCGTCATCAGGGCCTTCGATGGCGGCAAGGGGCGGCAAATGCCGCAGTTGGCCAAGCAGAGGAATCTGAAGAGGTTCAGGGTTCTGTCATGCCGCTCACTGGTCTCGCCGGGTTTGAGGGCTTCGAGCAGGAGCAGGGCAAACACCCGACGATCTGGCAGATCACCGTGCGTAGCGCCAACGGCCACGTCCACACGCACTGCACCCGCTGGGACCCCCGACGCGACCGCGACCGTGGCACCGCACGGATCCCCACTTCAGCAAGCACGATCCGCTGCCCCCGGGACGGGGCCGGCGCTGAGGAGTATCAGGTACAAAACCCCGACACCGGCGATGTCTTCGATCGCGCTCGGTGTACACACTGCGGGCACTCACGGGGCCTCGACCCGGGGGCGCCAACGCCTCGTGCCGCGACTGCGGCGGGTCCGGAGATCCAGGGGCTAAGCCGCTGACGGCTCTCCTGGCACCGCGTTGCGCGTGTATCGACACTGCCGGGCCCTGACCGTCCCCAGCCATCCGGCCGGATCTGGCCTGAGCTGTCCGCAGTATGACTTTCGGGACAGCCGCCTTGCTTGGCAACCGACGGCCGTCCCGGGCTCCTCATCCCTTACGAGACGAGAGAGATTCCAGTATGGACTCCGCCCTGCCCTTAGGCACCGGTTCCGCACAGCGCGCTCTGCTCCTGACCACGCTCGCCGCCGTGCCGCTGACCGGCTGGAGCCTTCACGCCGTCGCCCTGCACCGGAAGCTGGCGGCTTGCTGACTTCAGCCGCACGCCCGTCGCCACCCGTAAAAACCTTCGCGCGTGCCGCCGTCCGGATGATGAGGTGGCACGGTGATGAACCACGATGAGGCGGCAACTGTCCGGCCGTTGACACTGGCTTGGGTGAGCCGGCACCTGGAGGCCGGCGAGCGGATCGTCAAGGCCGTGGCGCTGCACGGCGGCATCACCGCCGAGATGCGGAGGCTGACCATTGGGACGCGGGACGGAGGCACCCGTGACCTGGTGCTGCGGACCTACGTCGACCCGTTCTACCTGGAGCACGCCGAGGGCGGGCTGTATGCGGAAGCTGGCGCCCTGACCCTGCTCACGGGGACCGGCGTGCCGGCTCCTTCACTGGTCGCGGTTGATCCGACCGCCGCGCAGTGCGAGTTTCCGTCGCTCCTGATGACACATCTGGCGGGCCGGACGGTCCTCGACGATCAGGAAGTGGAGACGCGTGTTCGCCTGCTGGCCCGCCAACTCGTGGCGATCCACGCGTTACGACCCGTCGAGCGGCCCCGAAAATATGTGACGTTGACGACCGCCGACACCGTCATCGTCCCGAAGGGCGCCGACGCGGCCGTATGGAGCGAGGCGATCGACGTGATCCGCAAGCCCGCGCCGCCCTGTGAAGGGCGCTTCCTGCACCGGGACTTCCAGCCCGGCAACGTGCTGTTCGACGTACCGCCTTCAAACCCGGAAGATGCCCGGATCACCGGCGTCGTCGACTGGGCAGCGGCCTCCTGGGGTCCGGTGGATCTCGATGTGGCGCACTGCTCCGTCAATCTCGCGCTGCTGCACGGCCCGGCGTGGGGTATGCGGTTCGCCGAGGCGTACGAGGAGTCCCGCGGGGTACTGGCCGCGACGGCGAGCGAGCGGCTGTACTGGCGGGTGCGGGACGCGCTGGCCGCCTCGGAAGAAGTGCGGTCGGTGTCCCAGCCATGGCGGGAGGCTGGGAGGGCGGAGCTGACGACGCGATCCGTGGAGGAGCGGCTGGATGCCTATGTCACCGCCTTGATGGACGCGCCGGGCTGACACTGGGACCCAGCAGCAGATGCCCGGAATCGAGCGAGACGTACGACCTCATGCCTCGCATGGACCGAGACTGCCTCGGCTTCAGCGAGACAGGACATCCTCGAGACCCGGCCGCTCTGAACCCGCCAGTGCGAGGCCCCTCCGGGCCGATGCTCCTCACTTCTCAGGCTGCAGTGAGCCTTTTCCAATCTGACGGCGGCGGTGATGTGTTGGAGGTTGCCAGCTCCGCGGAGCAACGAAGGTCCTGGTAGACGGGTCGTCGACCATGAACATCCGTGTGCTTCAGGAGCTTCACGTGCTTGCTCACCCCTCGTCGATCGATCTGTCCAGCCGCACCCTGCACTTCCTGACCAAACGGCTGCGCGCCCGGCAACGAGAGATCGGGACTCGGTGGCGACGCCTACCTGTCGGCGGGCGTCAGGCCCTGCGATGCGTACGTGAGGTGATCGACGTCCTGGCCGCCGCCGCGCCGACCCTGACCGAGGCAACGAAGACCATACGGGCGCAAGCCTTCGTAATCCTGGACGGCACCCTGCTGCCGATCGACCGGATCGCCGCCGACACCCCGTACTACTCGGGAAAACACAAACGCCACGGCATAAACGTCCAGGTCCTCACCGATCCGTTCGGCCGACTGCTGTGGGCCTCGCCGGCATTGCCCGGATCGACCCATGACCTGACCGCCGCCCGGTACCACGGCATCATCGACGCACTCGCCGAGGCCGACGTGAAGTGCTGGGCGGACAAGGCTTACCAGGGCGCCGGTCGCCCGGTCCGGGTGCCCTTCTGGGGCCGTCGGCTCAAGCGCTGGAAGCGGCGGCACAGCAGTAGCCACGCCAAGATCCGCTGCCTCGTCGAACAGGCCATGGCCACACTGAAGGGCTGGCGCCTTCTGCGGAAACTCCGCTGCAGCACCAACCGGATCACTGACATCCTGAATGCCGTCGTCGTCCTTCACCACGCCTCAACCTGAGGCTAGAAAAGACTTCATGAGTTTTGACATCTTCGTATGCCGGTTCGACAACGGTGAGCCGACGCCGCTGGACATGCGTACTGCGCAGGAGGTCCTCAACCCCTATGTGGTGGCACGGGACTCCCGGACGAACTTCCTGCAGGTGCGTACGGCGGAGAGGGAGGAGGCGTGTGTGTTCTTCTCCAGCCCGGGCAACATCACCTTCAATCGCTTCGGAGGCAACGGCATCATGGACCTCCTGGCCATCCTGCTACGCCGGCTGGATGCCGTGCTCGTCGTCCCGGGCGGACCAACCATGATTCAGCGGGACGAGGACCGCGACCTTCTGCCTGCCGCCCTCAAGGACGAGTGGCCCGTCATCGTGGCCCGTACCGGCGCGGAGATCGATCGGGCGATCCGGGCTTCCTGAAGGAACGGACGAGGGGCCCAATCCCTGGTGCGTGCCACCGGGAACAACCTCGTGAAGACCGTTCTTGTCCTTCACCAAGCCTCAGTCTGAGGTTGGAAAAGGCTCAGGGCCTGGACGGAACGGTGGATGCCGCGTTTGAGTTTCTTCTGCGTGAGTTCGGCGAACCACCGTTCCACCAGGTTCAGCCAGGACGAGCTATTGGGTGTGAAGTGCAGGTCGAATCGAGGGTGGGCCAGCAGCCGCTTCTTGACCTCGGGTGCCTTGTGGGTTGCGTAGTTGTCGAGGATCAGGCGCACCTCGAGGCCGGCTGGTACTTCCTTGTTGACCTTGGCCAGGAACTTCTTGAACTCGACTGCCCGATGGCGGCGGTGCAGTGAGCCGATCACCTAGCCGGTTGCCACTTCCAGCGCCGCGAACAGGGTGGTGGTGCCGGCACGGATGTAGTCGTGGCTGCGGCGTTCCGGGACGCCCGGCATCATCGGCAGCACGGGCTGGGACCGGTCCAGGGCCTGGATCTGCGACTTCTCGTCCACGCAGAGGACCAGAGCTCGCTCCGGTGGGTCCAGGTAGAGGCCCACGACGTCGCGGGCCTTGTCGATGAAGAACGGGTCCGTGGACAGCTTGAAAGTCTGTGAGCGGTGGGGGGCGAGCGCGAACGCCCGCCAGAACGACGAACCTCCGACTCAGGTCACTAGGCACGGTCCGGGCCCAAGGCGTCGCGGACGGCGGCCAGAATGGCCTCGGTGTCGGCGCCCAGGGCGCGGGCGGAAGAAGTGAAGTCACGGGCGAGAGTAGCCAGTTGGACAGCATGCGGGCGGGCCGGGCCGATGGGCGGCGCCGCCACCCGGGTACCCGCCCCCCGACGGGTGCGGATCAGCTCGCCAGCCTCCAGCTCACGGTAGGCGCGGGCGACGGTGCCCGGTGCCAGCCCGAGGTCCGTGGCCAGCTGGCGCACGGTCGGCAGCCGGTCACCCTCGGCCAGCCGCCCGGTGACAATCAGTGCGGCGAGCTGCGCGCGGATCTGCTCGTACGGCGGGACCTGGCTGGTGGTGTCGACGCGGACGGCGGCCTCACTCATCGTCGTAGGACCCCTCTGCCGCCGCTTCGTCGGCGACGGCCCGCGGTGCCACCACGGTGGCCAGGGACCAGACGGCGGTGAACAGGTTCAGCAGGGCCAGCGGGTAGAACACCCAGAAGGTGAGCACGCCCAGCGCGCCGGAGCAGCCAGTCTCCGTCAGCGCGAGGGAGACCATCAGCACGGCGTACAACTGCTGGCTGGACACCAACAGGCCCCAGGCGCCGGTGACCGCCCACGCGCGGTCGCGGCGCTGCTGCTCCTCACCCGGACCGTGGGCGATGCGGCGCAGGGCCCAGACGCAGGTGGGGGTGGCTATGGCGAGCGCGCCGAACATCGGCAGGGTGTAGTACAGGCCGGGCCAGGGGCCAGTGGTCGCCCGCATCCCATTGCAGGTGAGGGTGAGGACCTTTCCCATGCTGAAGACGCGGTCGGGGTCGACGGAGGCCGTGGCGGCCGTGATCACCAGCAGGACGACGAGGGAGAGCCCCTGGAGGGCGATCAGGGGACCCATGTGCGGCGGCACATGGTCTCTGACCAGGCGTGGTGCGAGACTCGCGGTGCGTACCGCCTCCTGGGGGCGCAGGGTCAGGGCGTCGGCGAGCAGGACACCCGCCACCGCGCACAGGCCGAAGGCCGTGAGGCAGAACACGACGCGCTGCTCGAACTCGACGTCCCCCAGTGTGGACAGCGCCTGCGCGACCACGAGGCCGATGGCCAGACCGGACCAGCGGGCGTAGTGGTCGGCGTGGTCGAGCAACCGGTACTGGGGCGGGGCGGTGTCGAGCATGCGGAGATCCCCCGGATCATCTTGTATCAAGCAGTGAGTACAAGGTGCCGTGGCTGGGGATCTTGTGTCAAGCATTCGATACAAGGCGGCGCGAGGGGAAGACGGGTTCCGAAGCGGTGCGGTTCCCGTGACGCGCGGACGGGGAGGCGGTCGGTTCGAGGGGGAGGCGGTCCGCGGTGGGTACGGCGTGGTTCTAACCGGTGGGGGTGATTCCGAAGACGTATGGGTCCCTAGCCCTCGCCGGGGTGCGGTACCACAACAGCGACCCTCTCGATGTCCTGCACGCTCGCCGCGTTGACCAGGACCGTCAGCAGCAGACCGCCCGTGTCGATGACGATGCCCCATCCGAGGCTTTCACCCCCCGCTGCTCGGCACTCGTCATGCTCGACGGCAACTGACCCACAGACGAAGGAGACGGCCAGTCATGATTCAGCGCTTCGGACGCCCCGGCCTGCTGGGCACCATCGCAGACCGGGTCACCCAGCTCGCCGAGCTCAAGGCGCAAGGGGTGCTCAGCGAGGAGGAGTTCGCCGCCGAGAAGGCCCGCATCCTGAACTCCTGACGCCGGGCCCCGGCGTCCGGCGCCCCCTGTCCCGCCGACCGAACCCCCGTCGAACCACGCCCGCCGAGCTCCGGCCAAGGACGCCCTGCCCCCGCAAGTCCACTCTCTTCCTGCGTGCCCCGTTGACAGGGCGGGCCCCGCGCTGGCTTCATGAGCACGTCCATGGAAGCGCTCCCACGCCCGTCGCGCCGGACGTCGCTCCGGGCTGTCGACGCTTCCGCGTGGGCTGGTGTCACGCCGCGCCGGCCCCGTCGCACGAGCCGCGCATCTGCACCGTTCAGCACCCGCACGCCGCACTTCCGCACGAGCCGCACCCCCGCCCCGTCGACCCGGTCCGGCGTGTCATCCGCCGGGCCGGTACGACCACGGGCACCCCACGCCGCCCGCCGCACCGAAGGACGATCCGTTGCGACTGCCCTCCCTTCCCCACGCGTTCCACAGATCGATATCCCGCCACTCTCCGCCGAGCACCACCGGCCGCTCCCGCCTGGGGGGCACCCTCGCCGGCGTGGCCGCGCTGCTCGCCGGCGGACTCATGCCCCTGGCCGCCACCCCGGCCCAGGCAGCCCCGGCGTTCGCCTACGGCGAGGCCCTGCAGAAGTCGCTCTTCTTCTACGAGGCCCAGCGCTCGGGCAAACTTCCCGAGGACAACCGTGTCTCCTGGCGTGGCGACTCCGGCATGGACGACGGCAAGGACGTCGGGCTCGATCTGACCGGCGGCTGGTACGACGCCGGCGACCACGTGAAGTTCGGCCTGCCGATGGCCTACAGCGCCACGGTGCTCGCCTGGGGCGGTATCGAGCAGAGGGATGCCTACGCCGCGTCCGGGCAGCTGGCTCGTCTGAAGGACAACCTGCGCTTCGTCAACGACTACTTCGTCAAGGCCCACCCCTCCGCCAACGTGCTCTACGGGCAGGTCGGCAACGGCGGCGACGACCACAAGTGGTGGGGCCCCGCCGAAGTGATGTCCATGGCCCGGCCCGCGTACAAGATCGACGCCTCCTGCCCCGGCACCGACCTCGCCGGGCAGACGGCCGCCGCGATGGCGTCCTCCTCGATGCTCTTCACCGACGACGACCCGGCGTACGCGGCGAAGCTCCTCACCCACGCGAAGCAGCTCTACTCATTCGCCGACACCTACCGCGGCAAGTACAGCGACTGCATCACAGACGCGAAGTCGTACTACAACTCCTGGAGCGGCTACCAGGACGAGCTGGTGTGGGGCGCGATCTGGCTCCACAAGGCCACCGGTGACGCCACCTACCTGGCCAAGGCCGAGACCTACTACGACGGCCTGTCGAGGGAGCCGCAGACCTCCACCCGCTCATACCGGTGGACGCTCTCCTGGGACGACACCTCGTACGGCTCGTACGTGATGCTCGCCAAGCTCACCGGGAAGCAGAGGTACATCGACGACTCCAACCGCTGGCTCGACTGGTGGACGACCGGGGTGAACGGCGCCAAGGTGGCGTACTCCCCCGGCGGCCAGGCCGTGCTGGACTCCTGGGGATCGCTGCGTTACGCGGCGAACACGGCCTTCGCCGCGCTCTCCTACAGCGACTGGCTTTCCGGTGACGCGACTCGCAAGGCCCGCTACCACGACTTCGCGGTACGCCAGATCAACTACGCCCTCGGGGACAACCCGCGCAAGGCCAGCTATGTCGTCGGCTTCGGCGCCACCCCGCCCACCAAGCCGCACCACCGGACCGCGCACGGGTCGTGGACCGACCAGATGACCAACCCCATCGAGACTCGCCACGTCCTGTACGGCGCACTCGTCGGCGGGCCGGGCGCCGCAGACGACTCCTACACCGACGACCGGCAGAACTACGTCAACAACGAGGTCGCCACCGACTACAACGCCGCCTTCACCGGTGCCCTCGCCCGGCTGTACGCCGAGTACGGCGGTGCCCCGCTCACCTCGTTCCCCCGGGCCGAGACACCGGACGGGCCCGAAGTGCTGGCCCAGGCGTCGGTGAACGCGTCCGGGGCGAACTTCACCGAGATCAAGGCGTACCTGGTCAACAAGTCGGCCTGGCCAGCCAGGCCGCTGGCCAAGGCCTCGCTGCGCTACTACTTCACCTTGGAGCCTGGGGTCTCGCCGGCAGACATCACGGTGACCACCAACTACAACCAGTGCGGCACGGCCTCCGGCGCCAAGCAGTACGAGGGGGACGTCCACTACATCAGCGTGGACTGCTCGAACACCGTGATCGCCCCGGCCGGGCAGTCGGCCTACCGCAAGGAAGTGCAGTTCCGGGTCGCCTCCTCGGGCACCTGGGACCCATCGAACGACTGGTCGTACGCGGGCTTGCCGACGACACCGGGCTCCACCCCGGTGGACGCGCCGAGGCTGGTGCTGCTAGACGGAACGTCACAGCGGTGGGGTGAGCTGCCCGACGGCGATCCCGGTGAGTCCCCCTCCCCGACCCCGACTCCCACGCCCACTCCCACGCCGACCCCGCCCCCCACTCCGACGCCTACGCCGACTTCGACTCCGTCCGCCGGTGCCGGCTGCTCGGCGACCTACAAGGTCGGCTCGTCGTGGGGCAGCGGGTTCACCGCCGACGTAACCGTTAAGAACACCGGCAGCACAGCTGTGGACGGCTGGCGCCTCAATTGGACCTTCAGCGGTTCCGAGAAGGTGACCGGCGCCTGGAACGCCACCGCCACCCAGTCCGGAACTCTCGTGACCGCCACCGACGCCGGTCACAACGGGAAGGTCCCGCCCGGCGGTTCGGCCTCGTTCGGCTTCCAGGGATCGGGGGCACCCGGTTCCGCGCCCACCGGGTTCACCCTGAACGGCGTCAGCTGCTCCTGACGACCTGAACCACGTGGGGCGGAGGCCGTTCCGTCGGCCTCCGCCCCGCACGATCGCGGTCTCAGGGCATGCAGTGCCCCAAGCCCGCGTAGTCCCGCCCGTGAACGGGCTCCGCACCCAGGTCGCGTAGCGTGCCTCCGGGAGAGCCGGACAGGATATGCAGCACTTCAACCCAGACGAGTGGACACGCAGCCCGACCCGAGGCGCCTGGCGGGGGAGAACTCCTGCAGGAAGGTCAGGAAGGTCCAAGGACTCCTCTGCGCCAAGACCGAGTGTGCCGCTCAAGCCGCGCCAGTGTGGACCGTTCGGAGTTTCTTCCAGGTTCCTCCCGGAAGATCCAGAAATACGCCTGAGACCGACCAAGCACAAAGGCACCATCCCCGCATGCGCGGAGAACAGGTCAAGATCATTTTTGCCCAATTGGGCAACCGCCGGATCGTCCCCACGTGCACGGGGAGCAATGTCGTGGTGAGTGGCTGTACCCGCCTGTGACGTGCGGTGGTGAGTGGCCGGCCGGAAAACTCACCACGCCCCGGGGCCTACTCACCATGGCAGGGTCAACTCAGCGCGAACCCGCAACGACGCGATGAGTCCGGAACAGAGTCGTACCGGCTCGCTCAGACCAAAGCCGGGCAACAGCGCGGCTGGAAGCCATGGACGCGAGATCAACAGCTTCCCTGGCAAGCTGGGAGCATGGTGTCCCCCGACGATCAAGAACTGAGCGTGGCCATCAAGAATGCCCGCTCTCCGGCCTGGTCGGTTCGAGCCGCAGCCGGGCGGCAGCTCGCGATATCGGACAGGATCCACGAGGTGGCAGACGTCCTCCACCATCTCCTCCTGGACACGTAGGACACTGCCGTGACGTCGCAGACAGCCGAAGCACTGCTGGCACGCAAGGACACCGTTGGCCTACGCCAAGTCCTGCTGGCCAGGAGCTACGCTGCCGAGCCCTCGACGGCAGACGAGATCCAAGCGGCACTGAACTGCGACCCGGACTGGATGACGACCGAGGGCGCAGACCGATTGATCAAGCAGCTGCGGGAGCTGGTGACGGATGGCGATGACGGTGTCCGCGACGAGGCCCAAAGGATTCTCGCAGGCATACGGCCGCGCGAGGAATGGGCACGAGGCCCGGACAACGACACTCTCTGATTCGGCACGGCTGGCGGCACCCTCGAAGTCATCGAGCGAGCCGAACGCCCGGTATACAGAACAGGAAGGGAGCCAGATACCCGCGAGCTCCCGAACCCGCCCACGGCGCGGCCGGCCAGCCGCCGCGAGGATGCGCGGAAGAGGATCTAAGGGAGCGAGCCCGACGTCAAGGCTGCCAGGCACCGGTACGCGGGCGCTGATTGGTGGGCCGCTGGACGGGCAGCGCCTCGATGTCACCGAGTGGAGCGTGCAGCAGCTGCTGGACGGCGCGGCGCTCATCACCGAGCTCGGCGCCCGCGGGCCCGGCGGGCGAGCCGACTACGAGGGACAGCCCGGCAACCCGGGCCGGCTCCACTGGGCGACAGCGCCTGACGCACTGTGCCGCACCGAGGGGTTAGCCCCTTGCAAGTCGCCGCGACCGCCCGCGAGCACCGCCACCCCTACCAGTTTGACCGCCACGGCACCATTGCCGACCCGTTCACCGGGGTGGGACCGTGGCCGATATGGTCGACACTCGCTCGCGAGGTTACGAGACAGCCGCCCGCAGGATGTTCTGGTCCGGCCTCGCCCTGTTGCTGCTAGGTCTAACCGCTCTCGCGGGCGCGCGGACGGACGGCGCCCAATCGTGGGTATGCAACCCGGGCTGCCACCTGACGGAGAACACGGCGTGGGAGATCATCAGAACGCTGGGTGCGGTGGGCGCCGGCCTGGGCGCGCTGCTTTGGGCCACCGCCGTGCTCATGGCCACCCTCCGCCGCCCGCCGAAGCCTCCCTCGTCGTAGCGCAAGCGTGCGCCGGCCCGACCCGCCCGCCTCCCGTGCCATCGGGCAGGGAGCAGCAGCATCCCCTGCGCCCGGGCGTCCAGAAAATCCGCGCGAGATCGCTTGCACGGACAAGTTCGACGCGCTTTCCCCCGCAAGGAGCTGTCCCATGGTGGCCGCCCGCCTCCCGCGGGCGGCGGGCGCAACCGTGCGCGCCTGATGCTGGAGTAGATGGTGGGCGCCCCGTTCGGTGTCTGGTTCTGCGGCGCCCATTGGGCCGCCGCAGTCCCCCGTGAGGCCAGCGCAGCGCCGCCCCGCCGGTCGCGCATGGCCCTCGCTGCGCCCCTGCGGCCGACGGTCCGACACCGGCCTCAGGGAACATCGGCACAGCGGTTAGCGGCAGCGTGGTTCCGGTTCGGGGCTCTCACAAACAACCATTTATGAGACTCACCGTACGCACAGCCCATGGCCTGAGGTCCACTGATGGCGGAGCGAGGGCTCACGTCAGCCGATATCGGGATCCGTAAGGGATGCGGACGTGTTGCCGGGGAGTGGGTCCATGAGCAAGCCATCGAAGGCAGCCGGGCCGCAGGAGTTGCACCGGCAGCTCGGGGTCTCCGACGCCGTGGTGATCGGCCTGGGGTCGATGATCGGCGCGGGTATCTTCGTCGCTCTCGCGCCAGCCGCGACCGCGGCCGGTTCCGGGCTGCTGATCAGCCTGGCCCCGGCCGCGGTGGTCGCCTACTGCAACGCGACCTCCTCCGCCCGGCTCGCCGCCCGCTACCCGGCCTCCGGCGGCACCTACGTCTACGGCGGCAAACGGCTCGGCGACTTCTGGGGCTACCTCGCCGGGGGGCCTTCGTGGTGGGCAAGACCGCCTCCTGCGCGGCTATGGCCATCACGGTCGGCTCGTAGGTGTGGCCTGCCAGGCGCATGCCGTCGCGGTCGCGGCGGTGGTGGCGCTGACCGCGGTGAACTACGCCGGGGTGCAGCAGTCGGCACTGCTGACCCTGGTGATCGTGGCCGTGGTCCTGGCGGTGCTCGCCGCCGTGGCGGTCTCCTCGCTCACCTCTTCCGCGTCGAGTGCGGCCCGGCTCGGTGTAGGGGACGACGTAGCCTTCGGCGGGGTGCTCCAGGCGGCGGGCCTGCTGTTCTTCGCCTTCGCCGGGTACGCGCGCATCGCCACCCTCGGCGAGGAGGTCCGCGACCCGCAGCACACCATCCCCCGGGGAATCTCGATCGCCCTCGGTATCACCCTGGTCGTCTACGCCGTCGTCGCCATCTCCGTGCTGGGCGTCCTCGGCCCGCAGGGTCTGGCACAGGCTGACGCGCCCCTGTCGGACGCGACCCGTGCGGCGGGGGCCGACTGGCTGGTGCCGGTGGTGCGCGTGGGTGGGGCGGGGGCCGCGCTCGGTTCGCTGCTCGCGCTGATCCTGGGCGTCTCGCGCACCACCCTGGCCATGGCCCGCGACCGGCACCTGCCCCACGGCCTGGCCGCGGTCCACCCGAAGTTCAACGTGCCGCACCGCGCCGAGCTCCTGGTGGGCGCGGTGGTGGCCGTGGTCGCCGCGACGGCGGACGTGCGCGGGGCGATCGGGTTCTCCTCCTTCGGCGTCCTGGCGTACTACGCCATCGCCAACGCCTCCGCCTGGACGCTCACGCCGGACGAGGGCCGCCCGGCCAGAGTGATTCCTGTCCTCGGGCTGGCTGGCTGCCTCATCATGGCCTTCGCCCTCCCGCTGTCCTCGGTGATCTGGGGTGCCGCGGTCTTGGCCCTCGGTGCCGCCGCCTCCGGGGTCCGGCGCGCGGTGGCCGCCCGCACGCCGTGACCTGTTGGTCAGACGGTCATCCGATGGTCTGGCCGGCGCGGCGCAAACGGGTCAGCGCCCCGCGGCCGAGGAACACTGCGCCCAGCCCCAGTGGGACGGCCACGACGGCGCCGACGAGCCCGTTGCCGGTACCGGGGCCCCGCTGGAGGTGGCCAGGTGCAGCACCGCGAGGACCGTGCCGAGCGCCCCTGCCCCGATGGCCAGGTTGGCCCCCGTCCGCCCGTCGCCGATGATCCCGCCCTCAGCCGGCGCTATCAGTACTGCCGAAGTGCTCATACCGCTCTCCTCCTTCTACGTCGCTGAACCCAAGCTGTGATGCGTCTTGAGAATGCGCCCCGTCCCCCTGCGGGTCGTCCAGCAGGCGCAGGCACTTTCCCCTGCCGCAGGTGCGGCAGCCGGGTACTGCGGATACGGCAGGCGGCGCGCAAATACCGCGCCCGCAGTAGTCGGCCGCTCGTCCGTGGGCCGGACTCGCCAGCCACCGCGTCCGGTTACGGTGCCCCCATGAACAAGGGGCGGTTCACTGTTCCGGCCAAGGTCACCGACTGGTCGATCGCTGCGGGGGTGGCGGCACTTCTGCTGGGCACCGGACTGTCCGGGCCCCAACCGTCCGGGGGCCGCGAGGTGCTCGGCCTGGCGCTGTTGGCGGCTGGCGCGCTGGCGCTGGCCGCGCGCCGTCAGGCACCGCTCGTGGTGGTGGCCGTCGCCGGGCTGTCCGCTGTGGGTTACCAGGCGGCCGGGTTCGAGGTGCTCGCCGTCTCCTACCTGGTCGCGGTGTACAGCGCCGTACGCGCAGGGCACCGCGCCGTCACCTTGGCCGCGTCCCTGGGCCTGCTGGCCGCACTCCTTCTCACCTCCCTGGTCTTCCCAGGCGGTCCTGCGCACATCAAGGGCCTGGGCAAGCTCCGCTACGTCGGGCCCTCCACACTGCTTCATCAGTTCAAGCGCCAGGCTGTGCGCTGAGAACGTCGCCTCGAACTCCACGACACGTTCGTCTCGTTGGCCTACAGCCTGATCTGCCGGCGCCGCCTGAAGAGAGCCGCTTCGTAATCGTGTTACGGCGTCATGGCGAGGTCCGGCCGGGTAAAAACCACCGATGCCCTTTGGGGTGCGTACGGGGAATTGCCGGTCCGGGGCCGGGAGTGTGGCTCATGCCTGGGAGAGCGCATACCCCAGATACGTCACCACCGGGTTGCCCTCCGGCTCGAGCACCATGTCGAAGAGCTCCGGCAGCTGCTCGTCGGTCAGCGTGCCACGCCTGCGCCCGCGCGTCGCGCGCACCAGACTGCGTACGTCGCGCGGCTTGAACGCCGAGACATCCCTTGCGGACAGCCCTGCCCGGTCGAGGGACCCGGCGAGCTCCGCCGGGCGGCGCAGCCGGTGTGCGGCGTAGCGGCCGCGGGGCATGATCCGTGTGCCCGGGAAGGCTTGGAAAGCGACGAGGTAGATGAGGCGGGACACGGGGGTGCGGTTCACCGTGTCGTAGACGAAGGCCCCGCTTGGGCGAAGCACGCGCGCCGCCTGCGCGAGGACCGCGTCCGGCCGTTCGGTGATCTCGAGGGTGTCGGCGCAGTACACGAGGTCGAAGGAGTCGCCCGGCAGGTCGAGTTCCTCCGCGGGCGTCGTCAGGTACGTGACGCCGACACCATCGTCCGCGTCCAGGGCGAGGGCCGTCGCGGCGGGGGACGGGTCGGCGGCGACGACCTCGAAACCGAGCTGGGCGAGGCGGCGGGCCAGAAGGCCGCGCCCGCTGCCGATGACGAGTGCCCGGCTGCCGGCCGCCGCGAGGCTCAGCTCCGACAGCACGTGCTGCAGGTACTCCAGCCGTACGGACTGGAAGGCCATGGCCCGGATGTGGCGGCCGTCGACGGCCGAGGCAGAGTCGAGGGCGATGTGCGGGGCGGCGGTCATGTCAGGCTCCCTCGACGTGGAGGATCAGGTTCCCTGAGGGAACCTAGCATCGACGGGTTCCCTCAGGGAACCTGTCGTCGATACGATGGAAGCGTGACCCGCACCCCCCTTTCCGCCGTTGCGTGTTCGATCGCCCGCGCGACCGATCTGTTCGGCGACGCCTGGACGGCGCTGATCATGCGCGACGTCCTCATCGGCATCCGCCGCTTCGACGAGCTGGCGGACGACCTCGGCCTGTCTCGCAAGGTCCTCGCCGCGCGGCTGACCCGGCTGGTCGAGGAGGGCGTGCTGACGCGCGAGCGATACCAGGCCAGCCCGCCGCGCGAGGAGTACGTGGCCACGGAAAAGGGCCAAGAGCTCTACCCCGTCCTGCTGGCGCTGATGGCCTGGGGCGACAAGTGGTACTCGGAACCCGCGGGGCCGCCCGCCCGGATCCGCCACGACGCCTGCGGACACGTCACCACGCCGGTCGTGGCCTGCAATGACTGCCGGGAGCCACTCACGGTGGCCGACACGACACAACTGCCCGGCCCCGGCGGACGGGTGGGGCCAGGCACGCGACTCTTGGGACCGCTGATCGCCGAGCGGGGGCGCAGGGCACACCTCAGCACTCCGACGGAGCTCTGACGATTGTCGCCGTGGCTGAGGAGGCCGGCGTGACGGACCTATCGCAGCGGACGATGCCTCACGCCGCGATCCTGTGCTCTGTCCGTACTGAGCTCCGCGACGCGCCAGAGTTCGACGAAGGCCGGGTCGAGGATGTCGCGACTCCCCCAGTGGACTCTGAACCGCACGCCGGTCCATGGATGGCCTGGCGCCCGGCCACGGTGAGCTGGTCGGCGACCTCGGCGGCTGCATTCGACTTCAGCGGGAGCGTCTTCCCGACCAGCCGCAAGCGTCCATGGGTGTCGAAGCGTCCCAGAAGCAGGACGTGGGGGCGACGGAGTGAGGCAGTGACGCCGCCGATGATGGCCTCGGTCACCCACGCCCTTCTCGCGCAGGGGGCCGCCGAGGCCGCCACAGACACCGCGATGCAGGTACCCGCAGACGCGGAAGACTGGCACGGCTCGGCGCATCGATGACGCCCTCCTGGTGGACAGCGACGTCATCGCCGAACTGCCGCGCTTCCCGGAACTGGGACGGGCTCAGTTCGAGCTGGGCAAGCTGCCCCCTACTTCATCTCCGTCCAGCACTACCTGAAGGCCGAGCATGCCGCGGGCACTGCGGTGGGACCCGACGCGGAAAGCGCCACCAACCAGTTCCTCGGCATGATGCCAACTACGTCCTGTGGCCAAGGATGCTGCTCGCCGACTGGAGCCCCACACCTGCCGACGTCGCCCACGCAGTCGAGGAGGCGGTCACAACGATGCTCGCCCGCTACGGCCGCAGTGCCGGCGAACCGCAGCACTCCTGAGGGCTCCGGCGCCGCCGCAGGTGCGGACGGCGCCCACCCCTGGACCCCCGGAACGCTGCTGGAGACTGCCGGTCAGCGCTGTGGCGGCCAGTAGCCATCATCGGCGACCAGGGACCCGCCCGGCGGCCGTGCCGCCGCCGGGAATGTAGACGGTGTCTCCGACCGTGGCCGCGGCGGTGCTGTAGCGCGGCCCGGGCATCGGCGGCCAGGCGCTGTCGGCGGTTGCGGGCCTGTCGGCGCACCCTCGGCCCCTTGAGTATTCCGCAAGTCTCAATAGCCGCACTTGCCCGTATCTCGCCGTCATCGAGGGTGTGGCAGGGTGGCGGGCGACCCGGGGTGGCCGGCTGGTTCGTGTGCCCGGAATCGGCGACGGAACGGGCACCCCGCGCGTAGTTACCCCTCAGGTGGCCTGCCTTGATAGGGCGGCGGCCAGGAGCGTGACGACGTCGGTCTCGTACGGGTCGGTGAACTGCTGGTGGTCGCTGACGGCGAACGGGCCCGCCTCGCGGCGACCTTGAACCTTGGGCGGACTGTGGTCGCCCGCCCCACCAGCGCGGCGTCGATCCGGTCCGCGTCCCAGGAGGCGTCCTGGGCCTGGGTGTACGGGCCGAGCCGGAGCAGGGTGAAACCCTGGCGGGGGTCGGCACGGCGGGCTTCGACGTAGACGGCGTAGTGCGCCGGTGGCATGCCGACGTCGTCGGGGAGGTCCAGGCTGGCGTAGTAGGAGGAGCGGGTCACGTGCAGCACCCGCCGCAGCAGCGTGACCGGATAGTTCGCCTTCTCCGCGTGGATCAACCGGTACAAAGCGGTCACCGATCGCTCTCCTTCACGGAGAAGGCCGTCGGTTCTTTCAGGATCTCGATCGTCTGCTGCTGCTCGCGGTTCTCCTTGCACAGCCGGCGAGTTCCTCGCGCTCGGCGCTGGCCAGCTCGACCGGGGCGCCCTCGCCCCGGTCGGCTTTGGCCCGGCGGTACCAGCCGCGCAAGGACTCCGAGCTGATGCCGAGTTCCCGGGCGACCGGCGGTGACCGTCTTGCCAGAGGAGTCGACGAGCGCGATCGCGTCGCGCTTGGACTCCTCGGTGTACCGCTTCGTGTACTTGTTGCCCACCTGGCGCTACTTCCTCTGGAACCTCAGGGTCCCCGTTTCCAGGTGTCCACGATCAAGGGGAAGCTTCACGGCGGGAATCCCCCGGGATCGAGGTCAGAGGTCACCTGAGGGGCTGAAGGCGGCGTCGAGCAGACGATTGAGGTTCTGATCGAGGCTGCGGGTAAGCGAAGGGTAGGCGTGCTTTCCGAAGTGCCTGTATGCGAACACCCTGCGGAAGTCCTGGGCGAACGCCGGGGCAGCGGCCTGAAAGACAGCCGCCTCTCTCTCGCCCAGCGTCTGGAGCACGGGAACATCGATGGGCCGGGTCTTCTCGAATATCCCCGCCCGCTCGTGGGCGGGTGACCGCCACGCGGACATCGCGATGAAGAACCGTACATCACCCAGCCCCACGTCCCGCCCGCGTGCCTGGCAGTGGAGAGCCGCAGAGGCGATCGCAGCGCCTTCACCGAACCCGGCGACGCCCTCAATCGGTCCATGGTCCTCTGCCACCGACTTGAGGTACTGCAGCGCCTGGTTCAGAGACCTCTCGGGATCAGCGATCTCCACGCCGGCCGACGGGCCGTGGTGTTGTTGCCACAGCTCCGGAAAACCCGCTCTCCACTCCCGGTAGGTACCCGCCACATCGTAGAGACCTTCCTCGACCAGGGAGTCCAGGCCCCGGATTTCGAGTTGGTCCGCGCCGGCGAACGCCGGCATCGGGTAAGGCGCGTCGGGGATGACGAACTCGAGGTCCTCGCGCCTGGTCCAGCCAGTCTTCCTCAGCATGGCGCGCGCCAGGCGCCCATCAGTCCCCTGCCCCGGCAGGAACAGCACCCGGTGCCGGCGCGGCACGAAGATGCTCACGGAGCCGAAGTCGGTATGCCTGACACGTCGCTCCACGGGGAAGGAAGGATTCCTTCGGTGAAGCAGCGACAGGGTCGGGGACATCACACCCCAAAGTCCTTCGCCCCCCGTTGGCGATTCCCCCATCAGCGCGGCGTACATCTGCCACTCCGCCTCCCTCTCCTTCTGGAAGCGGTCGAACGGGCAGAGTTCCACGGTTCGCGATGCCACGTTCTTCTTCGCCCGCTCGATGAAGTCCCACAACTCCACCAGCAGACTCTCGGAGGAGGACTTCTCCGGGCTTTCGACAGAACTCCTCTCGAACAACGCCTTCAGCTCGGCGGGGTTGTCCCGGAAATGCAGATACGCTTCAGCGAATGCCTGCAGGAAGAAGACATAGCTCGAACAGAGCAGGGATTTCGCCCTCCGGGGAATCTGCGCGCCGTCGTTGTAGGTGAACAGGTTGGGGTCTCCGTCGACCCAGAGCCCTTCCACTGTGCTGTCGTTACCGAAGATCTTCGACAGGACGCTCCGGTCCGTGTGCGATCCCAGGCATTTGAGCAGCACATCGGCCTCCACCTCCTTCCCGTCCAACGTGACGACCGAGTGAGCCGCCACGTGGTCGATCTCGCTCTCCATGACCGTCACCTTGCCGAGCGCCTGCGCCAGGAAGTACACATCCGAGGCCGCCGGAACCGTGGACTGGTCCAGCACGAAACTTCCGTCCGCTTCACGGGAGAGCGAAGGAAGAGCCTCTATGTCCACACCGCAGAGGTCGTAGAACGGCCGCATGATGCCGACCACGTCGTTGAGCGGCGTCGGCCCCTCGCTCGAGTTGACCACCCAGTTGCAGAGAGTCGACACGACGAGGTTTCGTCGCCGACAGATGATCGTCACATGGCGCGCACCGTTCTCCAGGGCGGTCCGCATGTTCTCCAGGGCGAAAGCGCCGTGTCCGACGATCACCACGGATGCGTCCTTGAACGTCTCCGGTGGCGTGTCATCGGCGACCCCGAGCCCGACATGCCCGGCGAAGAGATGCTCTTCACGGAAGCGATGCTGCACGGGCTGGTGCAGCCCACCCGTGAGCGCCGCGACACCCGAGACCCGGACGGACTTGGCAACGCCCCCTTGAAGGTATTCGGCCTCGTACTCCTGCTCTCGGACCTTCCTGACGGACATCACTTCGCAGTTGAAGTGCACGGGCTCCTTGAGCTCGGACGACACGGAACTTGACTGCTGGAGGACCTCGTCCCTGCCGGGGAATACTGCTCGCCATCGGTGGTCACCACGCGTCGTGGGCGACGCGCTGTCGAAGCTGTACGCCGGAGAATCGATCTGGACTCGGGAATCCGCGTTGGCGAGCGAGCTCCACACACCGCCCGCACAGTCCCGTTTCTCCAGAACGATGGCTGCGACGCCCAGTTTCTCCAGTCGGCGGGCGAAGCTGATACCGCCCATGCCTGCCCCTATGACGAGGATCGGCAGACGCGAAGAAGCCGGTGTCTGCGAAGCAGCGGGCACCCAAGAGGCCGGCTCCTTCGGCGCAGGGACATCGCCCGGGCCCGCTACCGGTGCCTCGGCCGTCTGCCGGGCGGGGGCGGTGGCGATAACGGTGGCGGTGGCGGTGGCGGTGGCGGTGGCGGTGGCGGTGGCGGTGGCGGTGGCGGTGAAACGTGACACGAAACGGTTGGCCGGCGACACTCTGTCCCACTCCACGGGGGAAACGCAGACTGTTCCCCGCTCGGGCCCGGCGAGCAGCCGGTTCAGAGCCGTGGTCCCCAGCGCCTTGCCGAGCACTCCGAAACCCGAGGTCCTCGCGCGCTCGGCGGCCTCGTGACGCGCCGTGGTGCCGGTGTCGGACCACGCGCCCCACTGGATGGAGAGCACGGGTTCACCCCGCAGCGACCACGACTCGGCCAGGGCGTCCAACGTCGCGTTCGCCGCGGCATACGGTGTCCGGCCTATGGCCCCGAAGACCGAGGCGGTCGAGGAGAACAACACCAGGAAGTCCGGCGGACCGAAGACACTCCGCAAATTCTTCGCGCCGTCGACCTTGGCCCCGTAGGCCTGCTTCAGCTGCGACTCCGACTGGTGTGCCCACACGCCATCGGCGAGGACGCCCGCAGCATGCACCGCTCCGGCCACCGGCGGCATGCCGGCCCGCGTCATGGCGTCCTGCGCCCGCCGGACACTGCGTAGATCACTCACATCACACGTCAGGCACTCCACCCGCGCGGACCGACGCAACACCCCGACCTCAGGCGGCACGGGGGATTCGGCGGGGGGCGACGGGGACAGCAGCGCCAGATGCCGCGCTCCCCGATCCACCAGGAACTCCGCCGCCACCAGACCCAGATCGCCCGTCCCTCCGCTCACCACGTACGTCACATCCGGACGAGCAGCGAACCCCTCGTCGCCGAGGGAATGCCGTCGCAGCCTCGGGACTTCGAGGACGCCAGTTCCGGTGAACCGGTACTCCTCCTCCAGTCGGTCACTCCGGCTCAGTGTCAGCGCTCGTGACAACTGCTCCGCCGATGCTTCGATGCAGTGGACCGCCAGATCGAGCCGCTCCAGCCGGGCGGTCCGGCACAGCCCCCACAGTCCCGCATCGTCGACCGCGCCCGACACGGGGAGGAAGACGATTCTTCCCGGAGACGAGGGGGCCCCCTGCGAACAGGCCTGCAGAACTCGAAGCCCCCGCAGGACATCGGCCTCTCGCCCGTCGCTCAGCACCGCGACACAGCCCCACTCCCGCTCGCCGAGCACGTCGTCCAGCGCATCCGAGGCGCGCACGACGCGGTTGACCCACCCGCCCGGCAGGTCGACACCGACGGCTGTACCGGACAGCAGCAGATGTGGACCGGGCAGCGAAACCCCCGAGGGCGCGTCCGCCTCGACCCATACCGTCGAGTAGAAACAGTCGGTGGCCGCAGAAGGGGGCACGGCAGCCGTGGAGGCACTCGCCGACCCGCCCTGGGCTCGCGGGACCGGCCTGGGCTGGGGGTTGGGCGCCCCATCGGTCATATCGGTACTCCCTGTTCGCATACTGTCGGCAGAGGTTTCTTGGTGCGCTCTCCGGTACCTTCCGAGGTCAACTCCTGGAGGCCGCGTGACTGCCGAGATCCCGGAACTTCTTGGTCGCGATGTTCAGGCAGAGAGTCGGCGACAACCTGAAAAGCCACCAGAACAGCTTCCAGACCGCGGGAACCACGATGATTCCCTTGTTCTTGGCGACCGCGTCGAGTGACTTCTTGACGAATTCCTCCGCCGGTATCGGTTTCTGCTCCTCCCACATCTTCCGCGTCATCTCACTGGTCACTCCCTCGACGCTGCGGCCGTACACTCCTCCCTCGATGAGTGGGGTCCGGATGACGCCCGGGCACAGCACGCTCACGCGTACTCCGAGCTGGGCCGCCTCGATGCGCAAGTTGTGCGAGAGCCCGACGACCGCGTGCTTGGTGGTGACGTACGAGGTCGTCCCCGCGCTCGGGACCAGGCCCGCCAGCGAGGCGGTGTTCACGATATGACCGAACCCCTGGGCGATCATGAGGTTGTAGGCGGCCTGGACGCCGTTGACGACTCCGAGAACATTGACGTCGATCATGCGCCGCCAGTCCTCGATCTGATAATGCCGGGCGCCCGCCCCCATGCCGTGGCTGATGCCGGCGTTGTTGAAGAGGTAGTCGAGGCGCCCGGTGCGCGCGACGGTGTCCTTCACCAGCTGTTCGAAGTTCGCGTGGTCGGTGACGTCCAGCCGAACGGCGGTCGCCTTTCCGCCGGTCCCCCGCAGCGCGGTGGCCAGTTCTTCTGCTTGTCCGAGCTGCAGATCGGCCAGGACGACCTCGCAGCCTCGGGCCACGAGCTCCTCGGCCAGCGCACGGCCGATGCCCGACGCGGCACCGGTGATGATCGCGGTGGCGTCCCGATAGGTCCTGATGGCGCTCAAGTCCGACATGAACGGATGTCCCTCCTGGAATGCGACGTGCCCTCAGTCGCGGGTTGCGGCTGTCTGTGCCTGGAACTCGCGGAGCGAGCTCAGGTCCTGTCCGAATCGATTGATCGTGTGCACCTGCGTGGAGCCGCTGCCCGGCGGCAGGATGTACTTCACGAACGTCGCGAGTGTCGCGCTGGGCCCGAGATCGACGAAGGTCGCGTCGCCGTCAGCAGTGATCTTGTCGATGGTCCGCGCGAAGTCCACCGGGCGTCTCATCGCTGCCCAGATGCCGTCAGCCGTCAGCTCCACGACCCGGTCCGTCGACGCGGACGAGACCATCGGGATCTTCGGCGGGGCGAAGCTCGCGCTGCCGAGGAGGGCGCGCACCTGATCCTCGACGGGGCTGATGAGGGGGGTGTGCACCCCGTAGTTGACCGGGAGGCGCTGGCAGACGACGGACTCCCGCCCCAGGGCTTCTTCGAGTTGCGCCACCGCCTCGACCCGGCCGCTGACCACGAAGTTGCCGTTGAAGTTGCGCCCCGTGACCCAGCAGTCGGCGAACAGCCCGGCGTGGCTGCGCAGGATGTCCTCCGGGCAGAGGACCGCCAGCATGCCGGCCGGCGGGGTCCGCTCGGCCAGCATCCGTGCGAAGTCCACGGCGAAGGAGAGGGCGTCCTCCAGCGGGAGCGCCTCCGCGACCACGGCCGCGGTGATCTCGCCCAGGCTGTAGCCCACCAGGAGGTCGGGTTGGTACCCCATTTCCTGTATGACCCGGGTGAGGCTGTACTCGACGCACAGCAGTGCCGCGTTGGAGTCCGCCAGCGAATCGAACGGATCGCTCTTCCTGCGGTCCGGGGCGAAGAGCGTGTCCACCACCGACGTGCCGAGCACCGGGAAGGCGATGTCGTCGCAGTGGTCCAGCCACAGCCGGTAGCGCGGGTGCTGCTCGTAGAGCTCGCGGGACATGTGGAAGTACTGAGAGCCCTGCCCCGAGTACATGAACACGGTCGGTCGCATCGTCTCCGCTGCCTTCGAGGGATCCGCGTCGTGGCTCCGCCGCGCGCTCGCCGTCACCATTGTTCGAGGCAGATCGCCGAGCTGATGCCGCCGAAGCCCATGCTCAGGCTGACGGCCGTGCGGAACGCGTGGTCCTCCGCCTTCTCCCGCACCCAGGGGAAGGCGGCGTCCAGCGGATCGTCCAGATTGCGGGTCGGGTGCAGCTTCTGCTCCCGCATCTGCAGGAGCGTGGCCACCACCTCCACGGCACCGGCCGCGGCGAGCCCGTGCCCGGTGATCGACTTGGTCGCGTTGATACGGGCGTGGGTGAGCCCACAGCGCGCCAGCGCCTGCAGTTCGACCGCGTCCCCGGTGGGCGATCCGGTGCCGTGCGGGTTGACGTAGTCGATGGCGGACGCGGGCATGCCCGCTTCCCGTAGTGCGCCCTCGACGACAGCCACCTCTCCCTCCAGTGACGGGTGCGGGTTGCGGGTGCCGTCCATCGCCGTGGCTCCGCCGCGGAACCGCGCGTACGGCGTCGGATGCCGGCGCCCGTCCAGCCGCTCCACCACGATCGCGGCGCATGCTTCGCCGAAGACGAAGCCGTCGTGGTTCCGGTCGAAGGGGCGACAGGCCGCGGCCGGATCATCGGCCCAGCGGTGGGAGCCCATGGCGCCCATGGCCCGGAACGCCAGACATTCCCAGTACGACAGGTCCATGAGCGCGCCCAGGGCGATGCAGACGTCGACCTGGCCGGACTGCACCGCCCGCACGGCTTGGAGCACCGCGAGCAGACCGCTGGCCGAAGCGCCGCCGAGGGTGTGGGCGAAACCCCGGATCGGGAACTGCTCGGTGCAGAACCCGCACAGGTCCGAATCCATGAAGCCCATGCCGTACGTCGGGCGCAGGAACTCGGGCCGGTCCGCGTGGCGTGCGTGCAGGAGGGTCAACTCACGCTGCTGCACGTTGGATCCGCCGATAACCAGGCCGATGCGGGACGGGTCGGCAAGGTCCAGCCCGGCCTCGTGCCACGCCTCGTGCAGGGTGGTCAGTGCTGCCTTGGCGGAGAGTGACGCGGTACGCAGGGTGCGCGCCGTCATGCTCCCCGGCAGGACCGGCTCCCCCATC
Organism: Streptomyces sp. NBC_01166; assembly: GCF_045039765.1. NCBI lineage: Bacteria > Bacillati > Actinomycetota > Actinomycetes > Kitasatosporales > Streptomycetaceae > Streptomyces > Streptomyces sp. NBC_01166. The sequence continues at coordinate 8,655,225 of NZ_CP108613.1, read as the reverse complement.
TCGGCGCCCAGGAAGGCCGCCGTGTCGTCGGCTGAGCCGGCCGGCACCTGTCGCCCCGGGCGCTGCATGACCCCGAAGGCATGGTGGCCGTCGAGAAGCGCTGCGATGAAGTCGTCCTTGCCCTGCCCCACGGCGGTGGTGACGCCGAGGCCCGTGACGACGACATCGCGCGTGTCAGACCGCGGACTTGTCATGGATGAGATCCGCCAGCTCGCCTATGTTCTTGGCATCCGCCAGCTCGACCAGGGGGATGCTTACCGACAGCGCTTCCAGGGTCATGATGATGATCTCGGCCCGGTCGATGGAATTGGCCCCCAGGTCGCGCAGTGAGTCGGAGGGCTGGAAACGGTGGTCCTCCAGTTCGGGGACCACCTCGCGGACGTGCTCCACGATCAAGTCGAAGACGCGGGATTCCGGCATGTGGTCAGCCTCCTGTGTAGTGGGACGTGATGAGTGCCCGGACCTCGGGCTGGTGAAAGGTCTTCGCATGCATGGCCACCTCGCGCTCGATGTAGTGCGGGAGTTCGGCGCGGAGTTCGGACACGAGATGGCTCTTGAGTGTGACCAGGGAGATCCTGGGTTTCTCGGCGAGGCTCTCGGCCAGTTCGAGGGCGTGGGGCAGAACCTCGGCTCGTGGCAGGACGGGGAAGGGGACGCCCCGCTGCTTCAGTTCGTGACCGTAGTAGGTCTTCGCCGAGAGCAGCATCTCTCCTGCCAGGCTGGAGCCGAGCTTCCTGGGCAGGACCAGGGTCGCGCCCATGCCGGGAGTGAACCCGTACTTCATGAAGTTCGTGGTGTAGATGCTCTCCTGGCTGAGGATCACGAAGTCGGCGAACATCCCCATGGCGAAGCCCCCGCCGATGCCGTGGCCCTGCATCGCGGCGATGACGGGAACGGGGCAGTCCAGGGCCAGGCCGTAGATGTCGGCGTCGGTGAAACTGATGCGCCGCTCCTGGATCAGCAGCAGGCTCTCCTTGGTACCGCCGCTGGCGAAGTAGTTGCCGTAGCCGGTGAGCACGACGGCTTTGCACCGGTCGTTCGCCCCCACCTGTGCGAAGGCGTCCTGGAGGCCGGTGATGAGCTGATCGGAGAAGGTGTTCTTGTGGACCGTGTCCTGCATCGTGATCTGGACGACGGAGGGGGTGATCTCCCGGTATTCCACGGGTCGGTTCTGCATGTCTACTCTCCCTCCCAGGGGAACTGCCCGGTGGTCACATAGCGCTCGATCTTGCGCAGGTTCTCCTTGTCCGAGAACACCTCCTGGTTGGCCGCGACGGCCTTGTCCCGGGAGGGGATCAGGATGTCGTCGAGCTCGCGCAGGTAGTTCTTGTAGCGCGTCACTCCTGTCTTGGGGAGATAACGCAGCCGTAGGAGGTGCCGGCGCAGCAGGTTGTCGCTGTTGTCCGCGCCGGCGTCGACGAGGTGCCAGGCCACGGCCTGTTCGGCGGTGAACGGCTGGGTCATCAGCGTGATGAAGTTCGCCTTGGTCAGCCCGACCTTCCGGATCAGGAAGGGCAGGACGCAGGCCGGCATCAGGCCGAAGAGCAGCTCGGACAGGCTGAACGTCACGGTGTCCGCGCACAGCACGATGTCGCACGCGGCCACGAACCCCACGCCTCCGGCGTTGACCTTGCCGCGCACGTGCGCCACGGAGACGAAGGATCCGAAGGCCAGCGAGAGCCACAGGTCGTACAGGTCCGCCGCCGGCGATCGCCCGTCCCCGCCGACGCCGCCCCCGTCCCCGTGCCTGTCGCCGTCCCCTGCTGCGATCTCTCCGAAGTCGGCGCCCCAGCAGAACACCTCGGGCAGGCCTTCCAGGACGAGGATCTTGGCGTGTTCCTCGGCGAAGCGCACCACCTCGGTGCACTCCTCGACCAGGCGGCTGCTGATGGTATTGCCCGCTTCCGGCCGGTGCAGCTGCAGGAAGCAGATCTCGTTCTCGAAGCGGACGTTGACGGTGTCGTACCGCGCCGGGTTCAGGACACCCACTGGTACTCCCGGTGGAACTCGTCGATCTGCTTCAGGAAGAGCAGTTCCCTGCCGAGCGCGGCACGGGCGTGCGGGATGACGTCGGTGTTCAGGACGGCGTTGCGGGTACCGAACTTCACCGCGTGGTTGGCCCGCAGCAGGGCGTCGTACTCCGGCATCGTCAACTCGTAGCGGGAATCGAGGTGCTTCTCCATCCCGAGGCCGCGGGTGCGGTCCTGGCTCTCTTGGCGGGACACACCGCTGAAGAACTCGGAGCAGCAGCCTGAGCCGTACGAGAAGACGCCGATGCGCTGGGGGCTGGAGAAGTCCGCGTTGTCGATGGTGCTGGCCAGCGACAGCATCGTGGTCGCACCCATGACGTTGCCGACGCGCTGGCAGTAGGTCAGACCGGGGTGCATGCGCCGCTGGAAGTCCTCCTCGATGGCCGCCGGACGCGCCTTGGCTATCTTGCGCATCAGGTTGCGGTGCGCCCCCTTGATCATTCCGCCGAAGGGCGTGTGGAAGGCGAGGTAGCCGAAGGTCGACACGAGGTCCACGTCCCCCACACGCCGCTGGTACTCCCGGAAGGAGTTCTCGCAGCAGTCCAGGTAGGACAGCAGGGACAGGTCCGCGTTACCCGCTTCGCTGTCGGGCAGGGGGCGGCAGGTGTCCATCACCTCGTAGCCGTAGTAGCCGCTCGCGCCGACATCGATCTGGAAGACGTGCGGGGTGTCGCTGATGATCATCGCCACGGCGCCGGCGCCGCCGCTCGGCTCGGCGAACGACCAGTCCTCGGAGAGCGCGTCGCCGCCGTCCGCGACCATGAAGCGCGTGATGTCGGTGGCGATCACCAGGGCCTTCGCCCCCGGCGAGGTTCCCGACAGGATGAAGTTGGCCGCTGTCTGCAGTGCCGCGACACCCGAGTAGCACGCGTTCTTGATCTCGAAGAGCCGGCAGTTGCGGTTCAGCCCGAGCAGGTCGTGGAAGTACGTGCTCATCGACTTGCCGAAGTCGAACGCGGACTCGGTCGCGGTGATGACCAGTTCGATGGAATCGCGTTCCTCGGGCGACAGGGCGTCGATGAGGGGCTTGGCCGCGTTGACACCGAACGTCACCGGATCCTCGTAGGGCAGCGCGACGGTCTTCTCCTTCATGAGGAGGTTGGCGAACCTCGCGGTGTCGAGTCCGCGGTGGTTCGCCAGCTTCTCCACGTCGAGATAGCAGGTGCCGGCGAAGATGTTGAGTGCTTCGATTCCCACGGTCGTCATCAGTTCTCCTACGGGGCTTCTGGTCGGTTCGGTCCGGTTCACTGCGTGGCTGGGACCGGCTCCAGCTCTTGGAGGTCGAAATATCCCCGGTAGCCGTGCATGTAGACGGCGGCCCGGTGGCCGAAGAGGACACTTGCCGCCGTGGCGGTCTCCAGGTGGCCGTAGTTGCCGGTGGTCGACCGGAAGCGCGAGCCGATCGCATAGCGCTCATTCCACTTCCGGACCAGTTCCACAGGATTCTCGCTCGACGTGCGCGCGACGGGCGGCGGAGTCTTCTTCTCGGCCGCGAGTTCGCGGCGGATCTTGGTCAGCAATTTCGTGAGAACATTGCCGTGACCGATTTCTTCGAATTCCATACCAGAATGTTCAAGCAGGTGCTCCACCGTGTCGGACCACCGCACGGCATTGACCATCTGCTGCGCCAGGGACTCCTTGGCCAGATGGTTTTCGTACACCCTCGCGGTGACATTGGAGACCACCGGTATACGCGGTTCAGAGAATTCTATTCCGCCAAGGAACGCGGCGAACTCGGCGCGGGCCGGCTCCATGTACCGGGAGTGGAAAGCCCCGCTCGTCCGGAGCGGTACGAACAAGTGGTTTCCGGTCTGGAACAGCGGCTTCGCGACCTCGATGTCCTCGGCGCGGCCGGACAGCACGATCTGCGACGGCGTGTTGAAATTGGCCAGGTCGACGGAGCCGAGCCCGTTCTCCGTGAGGATGGTCCGGATCTCGGCCTCCGACGCGTTCAGTACCGCGGCCATCCCGCCGCCCGACGCCCGGCCCATCAGCTCTCCGCGCTTGCGCACCAGCAGCAGGCCCGTCTTGAAGTCGAAGACCTCGGCCGCCAGCAGCGCGTTGTACTCGCCCAGGCTGTGACCTGCGACGAAGTCCGGCACCCGTCCGGTCTCACGGAGCTTCTGGTAGTAGGAGAGGGCGTTGACGACGTACATCGCGGGCTGGGTGTACTGCGTCTGGTCGAGCAGTTTGTCCGGATCCTCCAGGCAGAGGTCCTTGATGGAGTAGCCCAGGACCGAGTCGGCCGAGCGGGTGAGCTCCTCGAATTCGTCGAACAGGGAGGAACCCATTCCCTTCTGCTGCGCCCCCTGCCCGGGGAAGACGTAGGTCAGCATGGGAAATCCTTTCTCGTCGTCTTACACAAATCTTCGCGACGAACACGAGACCGTGTCGCCTACACCCTGCCAGAAAACCTACGCCGAAGTCCTCCCGCATTCCAAGAGAATCGAGGAAGCCTCACGCATCAGCTCCATCGCCATCCGGTCCGGATGCCGATTTCTCCAGCTTTCCAACGGAGTTCCTCGCGCCCATTGGTTGAAAGCCCCCAGCGCAGGCCCTGTGTGAATCTGCACATTGGCCCGGTCCAGATCGGTGTCCAGGAACGAGAGGCGGCTCGTGTAGCCGTAGTACCAGCGGAATATGAGCGCCATGTGGCGTTTCGGACTGCGCTCGGCCCGCTCGATCTCCGACTCGCGGCCCGTCTTCCGCAGGTGCTCACAGGTTTCGCGCCAGACCTCGTCGACACTCCTCTTGAAGTAGGTGTCCTGGATCTGCCGGCGCGTGCCCTGCGGGATCTCCTCCCACGAGTCGTAGGTCTTGTACAGCGTGTGCAGCCGGTTCGCGCGGGCGGGGAACAGCACGCCCTTCTTCAGCACCTGGACCAGGGCACCGATCTCGAACATGTCGCCCGCGGGGCAGTAGTCGGTGTCCTGGACGTCGATGGTCTGCAGCCGGTCCTTCACCGCGTCGCTGATGCCCGCCTCGACCGTGCACTGGTTGATGGAACCGGTCATGACGAAGTCGGCACCCATGGCGAAGGCGGCGGCGACCGCGTGCGGCGTCCCGATGCCCCCGGCGAGTCCCAGACGGATCTCGTCGGTGTACTCGAACTCCCGGGTCATGCGCTTCCGCAGGCTCTGCAGGGACGGCAGCAGCACCGTGGAGACCCCGCGGTCGGTGTGGCCCCCGGAATCCGCCTCGACGGTGAGGTCCTGCGCCACCGGAACCCCACGGGCCAGCTCGGCCTGCTCGCGCGTGACCCGCCCCTCCGCCACCAGTTGCGCGACCATCTCCTGCGGCGCGGGCTGCATGAAAGCGCGGGCCACCTCGGGCCGCGAGACCTTGGCGACGATCCGCGTGTCACGGGCGGTCCCGCCGTCCCGCCGGGACCGCAGCCCCGACAGATGGAACAGGACCAGGGCCGGGGTGACCTTGATGAAGGCCGACGCCTCGACGACGCGCACTCCGTGGGCGAGGAGCATCTCTACGACGGCCGTCTCCCGTGCCGGGTGCTGAAGGTCGCACAGCAGGTTGACGCCGAAGGGCTGGCGGGGCGCCAGGTGGCGCCGGATGTGCGCGATGTCGTCCGTCACCCGGGCGGGGTTCAGGCCGGCGGCGCCCAGAAATCCCAGGCAGCCTGCCCGCCCCATGGCGACCACCAGCTCCTTCGAGGCGATACCGCGGTACATCGACCCCGACAGATAGGCGTAGTCGACGCCGAAGGCACGGCGGAAGGACGCACTGCCCAACCGCCCCGCGTCGGTCTCCCTGTGTTCCGCCACCGCGCTCACTTGGCGACCCGCGCCTTCTGGTGGCGGGTGGCCCACGCCTTCGCCACCGGCAGCCGCCTGTCGCGCCGGCCGGCGTAGAGCAGCTTGCAGAAGGAGCGCACCGTGGTGAGGGCCGCCGGGTCGCCGAGCATCACGAAGTGGTTCGCGGCGTCCACGTCGACCTGGTGGAAGTGGGGCAGGTGCCGCCGCCACTGCTCCCAGTAGACGGTGTGGTCCAGCGCTGCGCCCTCCTCCTGTGTGGAGAACAGCGGCTCCATCTCCCCGTAGAACAGGCCGCTCCGGTTGCGGAAGTAGAAGCAGGTGACCGCCTCCGGCCGGGGAAGCGGGACGATGTCGTAGTCCAGCAGGCCGTAGCCCTCCTGGACGCGCAGGTTCCGCAGCACCCGGTCGCGCAGCAGTTCCGGATCCCCCTTCAGGCCGCGCTGCTCGGCCAGCGTGAGCATCTGGTCGAGCAGACCGTCCTCGTCCTGGTCCCAGTCGACCGCCCGGCCGGGTACCAAGGTGGTGGCGAAGTCCTCCGGAGCCGGCTTGGACGCCGCGAAGAGCAGGGCGTTGACCTGCTGCAGCAGCATGTCGGTGCGGGACATGGTCACATCTCCCACGCTGTCGTCGTAGGTGTCCACCATGACGATGCTCTCCACCGTCTCCCCCTGTTCCTGGAGCAGCCGCGTGACCTCGTAGGCCAGTAGGCCGCCGAACGAGTAGCCGCCGAGGTCGTAGGGCCCCTCGGGCTGGACCCTGCGGATGATCTGCGCGTAGTGCGCGGCCAGCGCCGGGATCCCGTGCAGCGGATCGCTGTGCGTCATCCAGCCGCGGGCCTGGACCCCGTAGAAGGGCCGCTCGATGCTGTCGGTGATCGTCGCGTACACCTCCACGCCGCCCAGTCCGCCGTGGAACCAGAAGACCGGTCGCCCCACGTGGACGGCGTTGAGGTGCACGATCTCCGGGATGCGCAGCGCGGCGGCCGGCGCGGGCCCGGCGGCGCCCGGCAGGGCTGCCCGGGCCCCGAAGCGGCGCAGCAGGTCCCGGGTCGACCGGCACTCGGTGAGCGCCCCGAGATCGGCCGTGGGGTCGACCTCCGCCTGCAGCGCCTGGAGCAGCTGAGTGGCGTGGATCGAGCTGAAGCCCAGATCCTGCAGCGGTGCGGTGAGGTCGAGGTCGCCCGTCCGCATGCCCAGCAACTCGGCGACGATGGCCGTGATCCGGTCCGGGGCTCCGGGGGCCGGAGCCGCAGCCGGCACGGCGGTGGCTGCCGCCGGAGCGGTGCGGGCGGTCGTGGTGTCCGGTGCCGGGGGCCGGGGTGTCCCTTCCGGGGGCAGGGGCACCCAGTACCGCTGCCTGTCGAAGGGGTAGGGCGGCAGCGTCCGCAGCATCCGCCGGGGGTGGCCGCCGCGCGGCACCGACCCCCAGGGCACTCTTCCGCCCCGCGCCCACAGCAGGGCCAGCTTCTCGAGGTGGTTCTCCGCCAGCAGCTCGCGGACCAGCGTGTCACCGGCCGGACCGCTGAGCAGCAGGTCGAGGTCCGAGTCGTCGCGTCCGGCCGTGCCGGTGAACAGCGGTACGGGGGCGGGCTCCGCGGAGCCGTCGAGGTAGTGGGCGAGGGCCGCTTCGAGCTCCTTGAGGTTGCCCGCCACCAGTGCCAGCCGGCGGTCCATGGCCTCTCGCCCGCACCGCAGGGTGTGGGCGAGGTCCGCCAGGGACAGGTCCGCGTGGGCGGGCAGGAACTCCAGCAGCCGGCCGGCGACCGCCCGCAGCCGGTCCTCGGTGGGGGCGGACAGGACCACGACCTGCGGGGGGCCGGCGTCGGGGGACGAAGGGGCGGCGGCGTCCCCGGCCACGGGTTCGGCCACGTACTCCTCCACGACGAGGTGGGCGTTGGAACCGCCTGCTCCGAAGGAGTTGATGGTCGCGCGCAGCGGGTACTCCCGTTCCTGGCCGTCGAGGTTCACGACGGGGCGGAGCCAAGGCTCCGCCTCCTGCGGCAGATAGAACGCGGTGCCTTCCAGCTCCACACCCGGATTGAGCCGGCCCGCCCCGACGAACGGGACCAGTCGGCGGTGCCCGAGTTGCAGGACGACCTTGCTCAGCTGCGCGATGCCCGAGGCCGCCTCGAGGTTGCCCAGGGTGGACTTGACCGTACCGACTGCGCAGAACTGCTCGTCCCGGGTGTGCTCGGCGAAGGCGTCCCGCAGTGCCGCGAACTCGATGGCGTCGCCGATCTGCGAGCCGTTGGCCGACGCCTCGACGTAGCTGACGGTGCGCGGGTGGATGCCCGCCCGCTCCAGGTTCTGCTGGATCAACTGCTCCTGCCGGCCCGGGCTGGGGACCATGGGGCCGCTGGTGCGGCCCTTGTGGTTGGTCGCGCTCGACCGGATGACGGCGAGGATCTCGTCCCCGTCGCGGACGGCGCGGGACAACGGCTTCAGCAGTACGGCACCGACGCCCTCCGCGGGGATGAAGCCGTCCCCGTCCAGCAGGGCGCGGCTGTCGGGTCGGCTGCCCGTGAGGCCGGTCAGGCTCAGCCCCAGGTACTTCTTGGGGTGCAGGGAGAGATTGACGCCACCGGCGATCATCATCTCGCTGCCGCCCCGGCGCAGTTCCTCGCACGCCATGTGGATCGCGACCAGCGACGAGGAGCAGGTGGTGTCGATCGCGAGGCTCGGTCCCTGCAGGTCGAAGAAGTGCGAGACCCGGTTGGCGATGGCGCTGTGGCTCATCACCGAGGTGACGGACTCGTGCACGCTGTCGGACGCCAGCAGTTGGTAGTGCTGGTACATCGCGCCGACGTAGACGCCGACCTGGCTGCCGTGCCCGTCGTGCAGCCGGGCGCGAGGGTAGCCGGAGCTCTCCAGCAGGGTCCAGACGCACTCCAGGAACAGCCGCGTCTGCGGATCCATGATCGCGGCTTCGCGCGGTGAGACGTTGAAGAAGCGGGCGTCGAAGTCGGCCACCCCTTCGAGGAATCCGCCCCAGTTGGTGGGGGTCCTGCCCGCCGTGTTCCGGTCGGCGTCGTAGGAGAGGCCGTGCTCCCAGCGGTCCTGGGGCACCTCCGTCACGCCGTCCCGTCCTGCGACCAGGTTCTCCCAGAACCCGTCCAGGTCCGGGGCGCCGGGGTAGCGGCCGGCGAGTCCGATCACGGCGATCGCGTCCTCGCGCGTCGCGGGGGGCAGTTGCGCGGCCGGAGGCGGCACCGCGACCGGCGCCGCCGACGGGGTGACGGTGACCGGGCCGGCCTTCTCGGGTGCGGGCGGCCCGGCGGGATCGCCGTCGATGCCGGCCATCTCCCGGGCCGTGTCCGCGTGGGCGCGCAGGAAGTAGCCGCTCAGCTCCTGGAGGTTCTGGTACTCGAAGAAGAGCGTCTTCGACAACGAGCCGAAATCGGCCTCCAGCCGGTTGGTCACCGACAGGGCCAGCACCGAGTCGATACCGAAGCGTTCGAAGGGCGCCGCCGCGTCGATCCGGTGACCGGGCACCTGGATCACCTCGCTCAGTGCCCTCCGCAGGTGCGCGACCAGGGCGTCACGCACCGCGTCGGTGCCGGGGCCCGCCGCTTGGGAGGTTCGGGCGGCGGCCGGGCCGTCAGTGCCGGCGGCCGAGCGCGGCGGTGCGGGCCGTGAGGCCTGTGGCGCCGCCGGCCGGCCCAGCACGGTGTGCCTGATCCGGTCGGCGTCGCCCGCGACGACCAGGACCTGGCTGTGCGGGGTTTCCAGCGCGGCGTACAGCGCGCCCATGCCCGCAGCGGTCGGAAGGGGCACCATCCCCAGCCGGTCCTTCATCATCGCCGCGGTGGCGGGGTCCACCCGCATTCCGCCCTCGGCCCACAGCGGCCAGTCGACGGACACCGAGGCTCCCGCGCGCTCACCGCGGTCGGCCAGCTGACGCCGGTGGTGCGTGTAGGCGTCCAGGAAGCCGTTGGCAGCGGCGTAGTCGCTCTGCCCGGCGTTGCCGAACACCCCGGCCGCGCCGGAGAACGACAGCAGGAAGTCCAGCGGCACGTCCTTGCTGGCCTCGTCGAGGTTGACCAGGCCGGCGACCTTCGGTGCGAGCACCGCGCGGCACTCCTCGGCGGTCTTGCCGCGGACGAAGCCGTCGCGCAGCACTCCGGCCGCGTGGAGGATGCCGTGCAAGGTGCCGTGCTCCCGCACGATGCCGGCCACCAAGGACCGCACGGCCGCGGCGTCGGCGACGTCGACCTGCGCGTAGCAGGCATCGGCCCCCAGGCCGCGCAGTGCGTCGAGGACCGCCTCCTGCTCGGGTCCCAGGGGCGAGCGGCCGGCCAGGACGATCGTGACGTCACGCACCCCGGTGGCCATGTCGCGTGCGACGAGCGTGCCGAGGCCGCCCAGCCCGCCCGTGACGAGGTAGATCCCGCCGCTGCGCCAGGGCACCCGCGCCTCTGCGGGCGCCTCGGCCTCGCGCCAGGCGAGGGCCTCGACGCGGCCGGCCCGGAACCGCAGGCAGGACTCGTCGGGATACCGGCGGGCGTCGACGACCCGGGACATCATCTGCTCGGCGGTCGCGGCCGCGTCGACGAGCACGACCTGCGGCAGCATGCCGGGCTCCTCGGCCTGCGCCGACTTCAGCAGCCCGAACAGACCGCGAGTGGTGGCGAGTGCCCTCTCGTCGGGCACGACGAGCTGGACGCGGACCCCCTGCGGCAGTCCTGCGGCAAACAGGTGGCGCAGGTGGTCGATGGCCTGGACGGTGTAGTCGGTGTACCGCTCCGCTGTCCCGGGTGCGCCGGACGTCATCGGCAGCAGCCGTGTCCGGGGATCGTGCCGGTGGAGGAGCTCGCCGAGGGCCGGCAGGTCGGGCAGCAGCACGACCGTCTCCTGCGGCTCGGTGCCCGGGTCGCCGGGTACGGCTTCGCGCCACACCTGCAGGAAGCTGACGCAGGACACCGCGTCCGGTTCAGTCCCGCCCACCTCGCCCCCCAGGACGCGGTAGGACATGCCGCGGATACGGACGCACACCCGTCCCTGGTCGTCGCACAGGTCGATGTCGAGCTTCACGACCGCACCGTCCGCCGGTGAGCCCGCGCTGGGCCGGATCCAGGCCCACAGCGACTCCGGGCAGCTGCCGAGCACTTCCAGCTCGTCCAGTGCGAACGGCAGGGAGGGCTTCATGCCGCTCACGTCGAGTGCCGCAGCCGTCCCGGTCGCGAGCCCGATGCCCAGGGACGCCTGCAAGGTGGCGTCGAGCAGGCTCGGGTGCAGGACGAACGTGTCGTGGGCGGCGCGCACCGACGGGGGCAGCACCAGGCGGGCCAGGACCTGTCCATGGCCGACGTGCAGGCGCTCCAAGCCCCGGTGGGAAGGACCGTAGCTGAATCCGATGGCCGCGTAGGCCTCGTACAGCTGGGTCGCGGTCAGCTCCCCCTGGCCGCAGGCGGCCCGGAGGGCAGGCACGTCGAGCTGTGCCGGCTCCAGGGTCCTCCGCACCACCTGCCCCTGGCTGTGCACCACCGGGGAGGCGCCGGGCGCCGGGGGTGGCGTGCTGCTGATCTCGTACTCGGCCTCGTCGGGGCCCCCGGGCACCAGGGACGTCACGAGGGTGACGGGGTCGGTGTCCACCGCCACGGGCCGGGCCCACACCACGTTGCGCAGCACGATTCCGTCGGCGCCGCCCCCGGTCGCGGGCGTGCCCAGGGTCAGGGCCGCGGCGGCCCGGGCCATCTCCAGGCAGGCGACGCCCGGCAGCACCTTGCGTCCCTTGACCACGTGGTCGGTGAGGAAGTGCTCCTGGCCGGTGAACCGCGTGAGGTAGCGCCGGGCGCCGAAGTCGGAGACGTCCTCGTGCACCAGCGGGTGCGGCACGGCAGGGCCGGGGCGCGCCGCGGCCTGCGCCGGCGATTCGGGCACCCAGTAGCGGTCGCGGGCGAACGGGTAGGTCGGCAGCGGTACGCGGGTGCGGCGGTCGTCGGCGAAGAGGGCGGCGTAGTGCAGGGCGTAGCCCTGGACGTAGAGGTCCGCGACGGTCGACAGCAGCTCGGGGCGGGCTGCCGGGTCGGTGGCGGCCTGCCGGAGGCAGTCGTTGCCCAGGTTCCGCAGGGCGGCACGCTCGTCGAGCCCCTGGGCCGGGACCTCGCCGGCGCACACGCGGGAGGTGTGCCCGTGGTCGAGCCAGGTGCGCAGGCTCCGGACCAGTTCCTCTCGGTCGCGGACAACGCAGGCCAGCCGGTGCGCGAGGTGCTTGCGGCCGAGCAGGAGGGTGAAGGCGACGTCGCCGGGGTCCAGTTCGGGCCGCTGCTCGCAGTGCGCGATCAGGCGCTCGGCCTGCTCGACGAGTTGCCCGGCGGTGACCGCGGACAGGGTGACGAGATGCGCGGTGGCTGCCGTGGAGGAGCGCACCGTGCCCGGCGCTTCCTCGAACACCAGGTGCGCGTTCGTCCCGCTGACCCCGAAGGAGCTGACCGCCGCACGTCGGGTGCCGTCGTTCCCGGCGGGCCAGGGGCGGTTGACGGTGTTCACGTAGAAGGGGCTGTCGGACATGTCGATGTGCGCGTTCGGCTGCTCGAAGTTGATCGTGGGCGGAATGCTGCGGTGCTCGAGCGAGAGCAGCACCTTGATGGCTCCGGCGACGCCGGCGGCGGTGATGGTGTGGCCGAGGTTGGACTTGATCGAGCCCAGGGCGCAGTAGTCCCGCTCGTCCGTGTACCGGCGGAAGGCCCGTCGCAGCGCCTGGTACTCGATCGGGTCGCCGAGCTTGGTGCCCGTGCCGTGCGCCTCCATCATCTGGATGTCGGCGGGGCGGATACCGAAGGTGTCGTAGACCGAGGCCTCCAGGCGCTCCTGGGACGCGGCGCTCGGCGCGGTGATCCCGTTCGACGCGCCGTCCTGGTTGATTCCCGAGCCGCTGATGACGCCGCGGATGTGGTCGCCGTCGGCGAGCGCGTCACTGAGCCGCTTGAGGAGGAGGACTCCGACGCCCTCGCCCGGCACGAAACCGTCGGCCCGGTCGTCGAAGGTGTGGCAGCGGCCGCTCGCGGAGAGCATGCCGGCGCGGCCGGCCAGCGCGTAGAACTGCGGCGTGCACTGCACGGAGACGCCGCCGGCCAGGGCCATCTCGGTCTCACCGCCCCACAGCCCCTGGCAGGCGAGGTGGATGGCGACGAGCGAGCTGGAGCAGGCCGTGTCGACCGCGATCGCGGGGCCCTGGAGGTCGAGGTGGTACGAGATGCGCGCCGGCATCGCCGACAGCGCGTTGCCCCACATGGACTGCGGGGGCGCTTCGGCGCCGAACAGCCGACCGTACCCGCTCTCCTGGCAGCCGACGTACACGCCGACACGCCGCCCCTGGGTGTCGGAACCCGCGTAGCCGGCGTCCTCCAGCGCTTTCCACGACTCCTCGAGGAAGAGCCGCTGCTGCGGGTCCATATAGGTCGCCTCGACGCCGGAGATGTTGAAGAAGGCCGGGTCGAAGCGGTCGATCCCGTCGATGAAGCTGCCGCGTTCGCAGTTCTGCGCACCGGGCGGGTAGTAGCGCGACAGGTCCCAGCGCGCGACCGGTTCGGTGAGGTCGTGGCCCTGCGCGAGGTGGTCCCACAGCTGTGCGACGTCGGCCGAGCCGCCGAACCTGCCGCTCATGCCGACGACGGCGATGGGCTCGCGGGACGGGGCGCCGGCGGCGGTCCGCCCCGCGGCCGGCCGCGCTGTCGGGTGGGGCGCGGTCGCGGGCGGTGTGCGCTCCTCGGGTGCGCTGGGCTGCTCTGCCGGATGCGGGGCGGCAAGCCCTTCCAGGTGGGCGTGGTCGACGATGTACCGGGTCAGCCGACTGACGGAACCGTGGTCGAAGAGGTCGGTCGTCGACAGGTCTGTGCCGAGCGCACGGTTGATCTCCTGGATCAGCCGCACACCGATGATCGAATCGACGCCGTAGTCCATGAAGGCGTCGTCCGCGGCTATCTGCGTCCGGTCGATCTTCAACGACAGTCTTAGCTGCTCGAAGACGGTGTCCCGGACGTACCGTTCCGCCGCCTCGCCGGAGGTGGCGGGCGCCGGGTCCTGGGGCCGGACGGGACCGGCGCCGACCGTGCGCGCGGCCGGAGCCCCGTCCTGCGGGGCCCCCTGCCGGACGAGGCCGTCGCTTTCCGCGGCGATCACCTGGTAGCCCAGCGCGTGCAGCCGCCGGGCGGGGAAGGACACCGAGTCGAATCCCTCGTCCTCGAGCGCCTCCTCCCAGGATTCCGGGGCGAGCCCGGGACCGCCCGGCATGCGCAACTCCTCGTCCTCGTAGCGCCACCAGCCGTCGAGGAGCCCGAACGTCAGGTGGGTGAAGAGCGAGTGGGTGGAGAGCTCGTTGGCGAGCAGGACACCGTGCTGTTTGAGCGCCGCCTTGGCGTTGCGCAGCGTCCGGCGGATGTCCTTCGTGGCGTGCAGGACGTTGGTGGCCAGGACGAGGTCGTAGGAGCCGGGCACGATGCCCTGCGCGGCCAGCGGTTCCTCGACGTCGAACAACCGGTAGTCCAGGTAGGGGTACCGCGGCCCGTACTCCTCCTGCGCGTACATCAGGAAGGACCGAGACAGGTCCGTGTAGGCGTACGTCTCGACGTGCGCCGCGAAGGGCTCCAGCCGCTCGAACACGGCGACGCTGCCGCCGCCGGTGCCCGCGCCGATCTCCAGGACGCGGAGGCGGGCGGCCGGGTCGGTGCGCACGATCTCCCGCACCACGGCGGCCGCGGTGTCCGCCAGGATCCCGTTGAAGCAGTCGGAGACGGAGTTGTCCCGGTAGATGCCCTCGACCAGATCCATCGACGAGCCGGGGAACATCACGTCGGTGGCGAGCACCTCACCGCGCAGGATCGCGGGCAGCGCCCGCACGGTGGCGTCGAGCAGCGTGAACTGTGCTCGCAGCGACGCGTCGCCCCGCGAGCGGGCGCCGGTGTCGTCCCATTCCGCCCACGTGGCGGAGCGGTTCACCGCCGTTGCCGGGGCCGGCTGTGCGGGGGAGCCGGCCAGGAGTCCGTGCGCGCGCAGCCGGCGCACGGATTCCTCCAGCCAGCGATGCAGTCCGCCGCCGGGCAGCGGGGTGTCCGCGGTGCCGGACAGCTGCCCGGCACTCTGCAACTGCACCAGTAGCAGGCGGTGCAGCAGGTCCTCGTCCACGTCCGCGGCAGGGCCGGCTGCCGGACCCGCTGCCGGGCCCGCCGGATCGGCCGGCTCCTGACACAGGTGGCGCAGGGGAACTCGCGTGCCCTCGGGCACCATCGTGATGGCTTCGTGCTGAATGTCGTTGAGCATGTCAGGAATTACCCCCGTGGGCCTTGATCAGCCCAAGTTGATCGAACGTGCCCGAAAGGAGGACGTCGAGGGCGGCCATGCCGTCCGCCGGCTCGATCGAGCCGGCACCGGCCTGGTGCATGCGCTGCCGGTACTCCGGTGCGGCGACGATGCCGACGGTGCCCCAGTAGCCCCAGTTCATGGTCTTGACCGGAAGGCCCAGCCGGCGTGCGAGGTGGTGGGCGAACGCGTCCTCGAACACGGATCCAGCCACGTAGTTGCACTGCCCCGAGGCCTTCAGGAACGAGTTCATCGAGGAGAAGAAGAGGAGGAAGTCCAGCGGCTCGTCCCGGAAGACCTGGGCGAGTCGGACGCTCACGTCGACCTTGGCCGTGACCGCGGCACGGAAGCACTCCTCCCCCATGCGCTCCAGGCTCTGGTCGAGCAGCACGATCGCCGAGTGGATCACCCCGTGGACGACCGAATGGGTCGTTCTGATGTCCTGGTATGCCCGCTCCAGCGCCGCCCGGTCGGTGGCATCGGCCTGGACGTAGCGCGGTCGGGGTCCGAGCTCCCCGAGCCGCCGCAGCTTCGCCCGGATCGACTCGTCCTCCTCCCGTCGGCCGATCCACACGACCTGCGCCCCGTAAGCGCGGATCACGTGCTCGGTCCATGCCTCGCCGATGCCTCCCGCACCGCCGATCACGACGTAGACGCCGCCCTGCCGGTACGCCGCCCCGCGCGGGGGCTCCGTTGCGGTGTCGCGCACGGGCACCAGGCTCTGGCGGAACCAGCGGGAGCGGCGGTACGCCCACACACTGCCGCTGTCCTCGCGCGGGATCGCGAACAGCTGCGCCACCGGCCAGGCACGGTCCGGGTCGAGATCGGCCAGGCGCACCGTCCAGCCCGGGTACTCCTTGGCCACCGAGCCGAGCAGTCCGTGCAGTCCGGCGTGGGTCGGCTCCACGGTGTCCGTGCGCCGGAGCCGCAGCGTCCGCTCGGTCACGACCGTGACGTCGAGTGCGCGGCGACCGAACCCCAGGATCAGCAGCGCCTTGAGCGTGCGGAAACAGGCGTACAGACCGGCCTCCTGCGCGTCGACCATCGCGTCGTCCACGACGTCGGCGGCCGTCTCCCCGGGAGCCAGCCAGACCAGGTGCCCGAGAGCCGCACCGGGGACGTCGAGCTTCGCGGCGATGGTCTCCGCCGTGTCCGCGGGGTCCAGCGGCAGGACTTCGGCCCGCGGATGGACGGCACGGACCTGCGCCCAGTGCTCCGCCGTGCCGCCGATCACGACGACTCGGCCGGACGGCAGGGCGGCGGCCTGCGGGACCGGCGTGGCAACCGCGTCCCAGACCGGTGCCAGCAGGACGGTCGTACCGTCCGGGTCCTCGCCCTCGGGCGTGGTCGGTATGTACGCCTCCTCGGCGACGACGAGATTCGCTACCGGGAGGGACGCCACGGGCTGCCGGGACGCCGGGGCGTCGTCGAACCAGTAGCGCTCACGGGCGAAGGGGTACGTAGGCAGCGGGACCCTGCGAGCGCCGGTCCCAGCGGACAGCGGCGCCCAGTCGACGGACGCGCCGCCGCTCCACGCCGCGGCCAGCCGCTCGGCCTCCGCCGCCGACACCGTGCCGTCCGGGGAGATCTGCGGCACCAGCGCGGTGCGGCCGGCCCGGATCTTGACGGCCCGGCCGGAGACCACGCCGTCCGCCCGGCCGTCCTCCGCGTACCGCGTCAGCTTCTCCAGCAACTCTCCCGGGGTGCCGGCGACGACGGCCAGCCGCTGTGCCATGGCCTCCCTGCCCAGCTGCAGGGTGCGGGCGACGTCCGCCAGGACCAGCGACGGGTGGAGGCGCAAGTGCGCCGCGAGACGGGCAGCCGCCGTCCTGAGCTGCTCCTCGCTCCGGGCGGACAGCACGACGATCTGCGGGCCCCCGGCCGGCCGCTCCGCTGCATCCGGCGGAAACTCCTCCACGACCAGGTGGGCGTTGGTGCCGCTGAAGCCGAACCCGCTGACGGCCGCGCGGCGCGCGGCGCCCGGTTCGGTCTTCCACGGGGTGAGCTCTGTGTTCACCCGGAACGGCGAGCCCTCGAAGTCGAAGTGCTCGTTGGGCCGGTCGAAGTGAAGGGTCGGCACCAGCTGCTCGTGTCGCATGCACAGCAGCACCTTCTGGATCGAGGCGATGCCCGCGGCGGCCGAGGTGTGGCCGATGTTGCTCTTCACCGAGCCGATGGCGCAGTACCCGGTCCTGTCGGTCCGCTCGCGGTAGACCGTCGCCAGGGCCTCCAGCTCGATCGGGTCGCCGAGCTTGGTGCCCGTGCCGTGCATCTCGGCGTACCCGATGCCGGCGGGGTCGATGCCGTACCGCTCGTAGACGTCGCGCTCCAGCTCCATCTGGCTCGCGACGCTCGGCGCGGTGATGCCGTTGGTCCTGCCGTCCTGGTTGATGCCGGAGCCGACGACCACGCCGTGGATGTGGTCGCGGTCGCGCACCGCGTCGTCGAGACGCTTGAGGACGAGCGCGCCCACCCCCTCGCCCGGCACGAACCCGTTCGCCCCGTTGTCGAAGGCCTTGCAGCGGCCGTCGGGGGACAGCATGCCCGCGCTGGACATGCTGAGGTAGGAGTCAAGGCTCAGGTAGAGCGTGACGCCGCCGACGAGCGCCATGTCGATCTCACCGCTGTGCAGTGCCTGCGTCGCCAGGTGAGTGGCGACCAGAGAGGACGAGCAGGCGGTGTCCAGCGCGATCGCGGGACCCTTGAGGTTGAGGAAGTAGGCGATGCGTGCCGCGGTGATGGCGTTGCTGCCGTTCGTGGCCGCCGCACCCGGCCCGCCGCTCTGCCGCTGCATGAGCATGCCGTACTCACTGCTCATGATCCCGAGATAGACGCCGCACTTGCGGCCGCTCAGCGAGCTGGGATCGTATCCCGCGTCCTCGAACGCGTGGTACGCCTCCTGAAGGAAGAGCCGCTGCTGCGGATCCATCGACTCCGCTTCCGCGGGCGGGATGCCGAAGAACAGCGGGTCGAAGAGGTCGATGTCGTCGAGGTGCCCCATCCACTTGCAGGTGACCTTGCCGTCCTGGTGCGGGCGCGGGTCGTAGTGGCCGGCAACGTCCCACCGGGAGGCGGGGACCTCGTTCACGCAGTCGCGGCCCTGGGCCAGGTTGTCCCAGTACTCGTGCAGGGTCCCGGACCCCGGGTACCGGCCGGACATGCCCACCACGGCGATCGCGCCGGCAGGGTGGGAGTCCGCTCGCGCCGGCTCGGCGGACGACTGGGTGCGCGTCGTACGCACGACGACCGGCTCGGGCGCGGGTTCGACGACCGGCGCGGGAGTGGCGACCGGTTCAGGCGCGATGACCGTCTCAGGCTCGGTCACCTCACGAAAGGGTCGCCCTTGAGGGGCGCCTCCCCGGGCCAGCTCCTGGACGATGTGGGCCGACAGGTCCACGAGGGTGGGATGGTCGTAGAGCCGGGTGACCGTGAGATCCAGGCCGTAGCGCTTGTTTACGGCGTTCATCCACTCGACGCCCACGATGGAGTCCAGGCCGACATCGGTGAACTTGGTGTCCGGATCGATCTCTTCCTCGACCATGTACAGGGCGTCGGCGAGGCTCGCCGCCAGCTCGGCGACGAGCCTGTCCGGGTCCGGAGCAGCAGGCGCCGGAGAGGCCGGCGCGCCGGGCCCCGGGCGGGGCGGATCCGCCTGGGCCGGGTCCGGGAGGCTTCCGGTAGCGGTCACCACTGCGGCGACGGCCGGCTCCTCCGGCACCGCGACGAGGTCCGGCGGGGAGGGTCGCGCGGACGCCGGCCCGCCGCGGTGCCCGAACCCTGCGTCCAGGGGTGTCAGGCCGATTCCGCGGGGCTTCTCGCCGGTCCGGGGGCCGGGTTCCGGGGCGGTGGCCGGCAGCGCGGTCAGGACCGGCGCGGCCGGGCGTGCCGGGAGCGCGGTGGGCTCAGCAGGCCCGGCTCCCGTGACGGCGCCGCGGTCGTCCGTGCCGGTGGCGGACGGTGCACCGTCTGCCATCCAGAACCGCTTACGGGCGAAGGGGTACGTGGGCAGTGAGATCCGGCGCGGCAGCGCGTTCGGGTAGTAGCTGCGCCACGGCAGGTCCAGCCCGTTGGTCCACAGTTCGAGCAGTTTGCCGAACTTCCGCTTGCCCACCCAGGCCGCGATCGTGTGCTCCATGTCCTCGTCCTCGACGAGGACGGAGACGACGTCCTTGGAGCGCCTGTCCCGGCGGCGGTGGAGCGCGGCGTCGTCCTTGCCCTCCACGTAGTCACCCAGGTGGGCGGTGAGCTCGGCCACCGTGCCCGCCAGGAACGCTACCCGCTCGGCCATGTGCTCGCGCGCCACCTGGAGTGTGGCCGCGACCAGTGGCACGTCGGCGTCCTCGATCCGCTCCTCGCGCGCCCAGTCCAGCAGGCGCCGAGCCTGCTCGCGCAGTTGCTCCTCGGTTCTGGCCGAGAGCACGATGACCGGTCCCAGGGGCCACAGGGCCGGGTCGTTGGCCGGCGCGGGTCCGGCCGGCACGTACTCCTCCACGATGACGTGAGCGTTCGATCCACCGGCTCCGAACGACGAGACACCGGCGACGCGCGGGTACTCCCGGGGTCCGTCGGGTGTGTCGATCACCGGCCGCCGCCACTCCGCCAGCTCCTGCTGCACGCGGAAGGGGGTCTCGCTGAAGTCGATGTACGGATTGAGCGTCTCCGAGTGGAGCGAGGGCGCCAACCGGCCGTGCGCGAGCTGCAGCAGCACCTTGGTGAAGGCGGAGATGCCTGCGGCGCTCTCGGCGTGTCCGATGTTGCTCTTGACCGAGCCGATCGCGCAGAACTGCCGGTCACCGGTGTGCCGGGCGAACGCCTTGGCGAGGCCGGCGATCTCGATCGGGTCCCCCAGGGAGGTGCCCGTACCGTGTGCCTCGACGTAACTGACGGTGCGCGCGTCGACTCCCGCGCGGTCCAGGGCGCGGGCGACCACATCGGCCTGGGCGTTCGGGTTGGGGACGGTGTAGCCGTTCGTCCGTCCGCCGTGGTTGACCGCCGTCGCCTTGATGACGCCGTAGATGCGGTCGTTGTCGGCGATGGCCCGGTCCAGCCGCTTGAGCATCACCGCACCCACCCCCTCGGCCGGCACATAGCCGTCGCCGCCCTGGCCGAAGCTCTCGCAGCGGCCCTTGCTGGACGCGAAGCCGGCCTGCTCCAGCAGGTGGTACTTGGCAGGGTGCAGGGACAGGTTGACCCCGCCGGCAATGGCGATCTCGCAGTCGTCCAACTGCAGGCTCTGACAGGCGAGGTGGAGCGCGGTCAGCGAGGAGGAGCACATCGTCTTGACCGTGAGGCTCGGCCCCTGCCAGTCACAGAAGTAGGAGACCCGGTTGGCGATGTTCGCGGCGTTGCCCGGCACCGCCCTTCCGTCGGCCATGGCCTGGTCGGTCGCACCGTAGAGCTGGTATTCGTCGTACATCGAGCCGACGAACACCCCGACGTTGCCGCCGGCGCCCTTCGGGGAGGGCGCCGTCAGGTCCTCTCGCGTGTATCCGGCGTCCTGGAGCGTTTCGTAGACGCACTCCAGGAACAGGCGTTCCTGCGGGTCCGTGAACTCCGCCTCGCGCGGCGACATGTTGAAGAACAGCGGGTCGAACCGGTCGACGTCTTCGAGGAATCCGCCCCACGAGTTCGTCCTACCGGGCTCGGAGCGGTCCGCGTCGTGGTAGGCCCCGACGTCCCAGCGATCCTTGGGGACTTCGGTGACGCTGTCCCGGCCCTCGGCGAGGTTGCGCCAGAAGGTCCGCAGGTCGGGTGCCTGCGGGTAGCGCCCGCCCAGGCCGATGACCGCTATCTCCGTGCCGCGCGCTGCGGGCCGGGATGGCGGCGCGTCGTCCGCCGGTGCGGTGCCCAGGACCGCCGCCGCCCTTCCGGGGGCGGCGGACTCGGCGGGCAACTCTTCCGGTTCGGCGGGAGGGGGCGCCGTGGCGGCCCGGCCGCCCGGTCCCCGCAGCTCGCGCAGCCGGTCCTGGTGGACCTCCAGGAAGTACCGGCTCAGCTCGTTGATGTTCCGGTACTCGAAGAACAGCGTCTTCGGCAGGTTCCCGAAGGACGCCTCGAGCCGGGTGGTGAGGTTGATGGCCTGGATCGAGTCGATGCCGTAGCGCTCCAGCCGGCTGCCCGCTTCCAGGCGCTCGATGGGCACCTTCAGCCCCTCCGCCAGCAGCGAGGTGATGTGGGTTACGGTCCACTCCTCCAGGCCGTCGTCCGGGGCCGGTGCCGGCCGGCCGGCGGCTCCGGTGGTCACAGGTGCCGTGTGCTCTCCGGCGTGCTGCATTGTCAGCGCCTTCCTGATCCGGTCGGTGTGCCCAGCGGCAACGAGTACCTGGCGATGGTGCGTATGGAGGCACCGGGCGAAGGCTTCGATGCCGGCACGGCGCCCGAGCGGGGAAATCCCGAAGCGGTCGTACAGCACCGTCCTGGTGCCGGCGTCGGCACCCATACCGCCCTCGGCCCACAGCGGCCAGTTGACCGACAGGGTGCGGCCCGATCGGTGTCCGTCGGCCACGAGGCCCTGGCGGTACTCCGCGAACCCGTCCATGAACGCGTTGGCCGTCGCGTAGTCGGCCTGACCGACGTTGCCCGTGACAGCGGCACCGGAGGAGAACGCCACGAAGAAGTCCAGGTCGAGATCCCGGGTCGCTTCGTCGAGGCTCACCAGACCGTTCACCTTCGGTGCCAGCACCTCGCGGAACGTCCGGTGGGACTTCCGCAGGATGAAGTCGTCCTCGACCACCCCGGCACTGTGGATCACGCCGTGGATGGTTCCCGCGGTACGCCGGACCTTGTCGACGAGCGCCTTGATCGCGCTGCGATCGGCGACGTCGACCGGCTCGTAGGACACGTTCGCGCCCGAGGCCCGCAGCTGTTCCAGGATCCGGCGGGACTGCTCCTGCTCCGGGGAGCGGCCGGCGAGGACGAGCGTGGCGTCCTTCACCTGCCCGGCGATCTCCTCCGCGAAGATGCGACCGAGGCCGCCCATGCCGCCGGTGATGAGGTAGACGCCCCCGGCCCGCCACGGCGAGCCGGAGGGCGCCGCCGGGAACTCCTCTTCGAAGGTGAGCACCTCACGTGTGGCTCCGCGCAGGCGCACGGTGGCGTCGACCGGGTCGCGCCGCTCCCGTGCGAGGAGTTCGAGCCGTGCCGCGACGGGGGTCTCTGCGGCTACCACCACGACCTGTCCGGTGATCCGCGGGTTCTCCAGAGCCGCGGTCCTCAGCAGCGCGCCGAGACCGGCCAGCACACGGGACTCCGGCCGGTCGGTCAGCATGATCTGCAGGACGTACTCCTCCTGCGTGCCGTCCCGCAGAAGCTTCTGCGTGATCTCGAACACCTGGAGTGCGTAATCCGTGTAGCGGGCGTCGGCGGTGGCGCCCGGGGAGCTGAGCGTCACCGTCGCGCAGTCCGGATCCGCCGCGGCACCGGCCGCGAGTGCACCCTCCTCGGCGAACACCACGGCCCGCCCGCCGACGGAGGGGACAGCCGCGTCGGGCAACGCCCGGTGCTGCCAACGCGGAACGGCGAACACCTCGCCGTCCGCCCGCGCGGCAGGTGCCTCAGCAGCCGCCTCCGGGTGCGTCGCCCGTAGTGTCAGGCCCCGGACGCGCACCTGGACCCGTCCGGCGTCGTCGCACAGATCGAGGTCGAAGGAACGGGTGTACCCGCCCGCCGTGTCGCGAGCACCGGGTCGGCCCCAGACCCAGAGGGCTCGGCTGGGGGCGGCGAGCACCTCGACCCGGTCCACCCCGAACGGCACGAACACCTGCCGCCGGGCGTCCGGCTCC
Source organism: Streptomyces sp. NBC_01166 (assembly GCF_045039765.1). Lineage (NCBI taxonomy): Bacteria > Bacillati > Actinomycetota > Actinomycetes > Kitasatosporales > Streptomycetaceae > Streptomyces > Streptomyces sp. NBC_01166. The sequence continues at coordinate 8,632,345 of NZ_CP108613.1, read as the reverse complement.
CCGGTCGGCAGTCCCGCGCAGGTCTGGAATGCCGCATCCAGCAGGCTCGGCGGCAGACAGCAGCCGGCCGCGTCGCTGAACGCCGCGGCGGGCAGCACCAGGCGCGCGAGCACCTGGGACTCGCCCAGGAGCAGATGGTCGATACCGCGGAAGGTCTCGCCGTACGAGAGACCGGCCGACCGGAAGGCGTGGTAGATCTCCGCCGCCTCCAACCGCCCGCCGTCGCAGGCGGCGCGCAGCCCCGCCAGGTCCACGGTGGCCGGCGCCGTCGTGCACGGCCCCACCGAACCCGTGCACAGCACGGCGGCCTCGGCGCCCTCGTCGGCGACGGACATCTCGAAGGGGACCGTGTCCGCGGAGCCGGACCCGAGCACCACCTGCAGGTCGCGCGGCGACGTGGCGACGCGCAGCGGCCGGATCCACACCACGTCCGTGAGGGCGACTCCGGCGCTGTCGGCCACCGGCCGTCCCGAGACGGCGGCGGCCGCCGCGAGTGCCAGCTCCAGGTACGCGGCACCGGGCAGCGTCCGCACCCCGTGCACCAGGTGGTCCCTCAGCAGGGGCTCGTCGCCGCTGAAGGCCGAGCGGTAACGCCGGCCCCCGGGCTCGGGCTCGGAGGCGGCGCGGTGCAGCAGCGGATGGAGGGGGACGGCTGCCGGCGGCGGTACGGATCCGGACCGCCCTGGTTGCTCCGCCGCCACCCAGTACCGCTCCTTGGCGAACGGGTACGTGGGAAGGGGGATGCGAAAGGGCCTCCGCGGTGCGTGGACCTGGGCCCAGTCGACGGCACGGCCGCCGGCCCAGACCTCCGCGACGCGTCCCCACGCGCGGGCAGCGACCAGCGAGGTGACCAGGTCGCTGTCGGCCTCACTCTGCTCCTCCCACGTCGGCGACTCAGGTGCCCGGCCGCGGAAGAGTTCGACCGTGCCGCCCTGTCCCATGTGGGTCCTCAGCCCCTGGACCACCCCGTCGAGGGAGTCAGCGGTGAAGGCCAACCGCCAGTCCAGCGCCGCCCGCCCCTCCTGGAGCGAGAAGGCCAGGTTCATCAGATCGAGCTGCGGCTGCTCCTCCACGAAGGCGAGCAGATCGCGTACCCGGGTGTCCAACTGCTCTTCCGCCGCTGCCGACAGGATGATCACGGCAGTCGATGACTCGGCCTGCTGTCGCGTGTCACGCATAGCGATACTCCTCCAGCACCACATGGGCGTTCGTCCCGCTGAATCCGAAAGAGCTCACGGCGGCCCGTCTCAGCTCATGGCCGTTCCGTGCCTCCCAGAACTGGAGGTCCTTGCTGACCGACAGCGGGCAGTCGTCGGCGTCGAGGAGTTCGTTGGGTGTGTCGGCGTGGAGCGACGGTACGAGCAGCCCGTGACGCAGGCCGAGCAGCACCTTGTGGACGCCGGCGATGCCGGCGGCGGCGGACGTGTGTCCGATGTTGCTCTTCACCGAGCCGATGGCGCATGATCCCGCGGCCACGCCCCGTTCGCGGTAGACCGTGCCGAGGGCGTCGAGTTCGATCGCATCCCCGAGTCTCGTCCCCGTACCGTGCGTCTCGACGTAGCCGATCGAAGCCGCGTCGATGCCGTGCCGGTCGTAGACCGAGCGGAACAGTTCCATCTGGCTGTTGGCGCTGGGCGCCGTGATGCCGTTGGTCTTGCCGTCCTGGTTCGTACCGGACGCCAGGACCACACCGTAGATGTGGTCGTGACCGGCTTCGGCGTCGCTCAGCCGCTTCAGCACCAGGGCGCCTACGCCCTCGCCCGGCACGAAACCGTCGGCCCCCTGGTCGAAGGAGCGGCACTGCCCGCGCGCCGACAGCATCTGCGCTCCCGACATCCTGACGTAGGAGCCCGCCAGCAGGTAGAGCGAGACGCCTCCGACCAGGGCGATGTCGATCTCACCGCTGGCCAGCGCCTGCTGGGCGAGGTGCAATGCGACGAGCGAGGACGAGCATGCGGTGTCCAGGGCGATCGCCGGGCCCTTGAGGTTGAGGAAGTAGGCGATGCGTGCCGCGGCGATCGCGTTGCTGCTGCTCGTCGCGACGGTCTCCTCCTCGCTCCGGTTGGCTGCTGCCAGGAAGCTGTACTCGTTGCCGCTGATGCCCAGGTAGACACCGCACTTCTTCTTGCTCAGCGACCCGGGGTCGTAGCCGGCGTCCTCGAAAGCCCGGTAGGCCTCCTGCAGGAACAGGCGGTGCTGGGGGTCGATGCCTTCCGCTTCGGCCGGCGAGATGTTGAAGAACAGCGGGTCGAAACAGTCCGCGTCCTCCAGATAGCCCATCGACTTGCAGTAGGTCTTTCCTTTTCGGCCGGGTCGGGGGTCGTAGTAGCGGGACACGTCCCACCGGTCGGCGGGCACCTCCCGGACGGAGTCACGGCCGTCGCGGAGGTTGGCCCAGTACTGGCGGAGGTTGTCCGCGTCCGGGTAGCGCCCGGACATTCCGACCACGGCCGCGCGGTCACCGCGACGTGCGGCGGGCGGAGTGTACCCGTCCGGCGCTGCGGGCCCGGTGGCGGTCTTCCCCCCATGCTCGCGCGTCCCGGGGGAACGGTCCCGTGGAGGCATGGGGGCCGGCAGGGACGCCCGCACCGGGTCAGGCACGGGTACGGGTACGGGTACGGGTACGGGCACCCGCGCTCTCACCGGCTCGGTGACGGGCACCGGCGCGGGTACGTAAGGCGGCTCCGGGTCCGGGTCCGGCTGCGCCGCCGGGTCAGGGTCCGGCTGCACCGCCGGCGCGTCGGTCTCCCCGGCCGGCATCAGCTGCGCCACGTAGGCGGCCAACTCCGTCACCGTCGGGTAGTCGTACAGCCGCGTCGCGGTCAACGACGTGCCGTACGCCTTGTTGATCGCCTTGACCCACTCCACCCCGATGATGGAGTCCAGACCCAGCTCCACGAAGTTGCGCCGGGGATCGATCTCGCTCTCCGACAGGAACAGCACCGCCGCGAGTCCCGCCCTCAACTCCTCCCGCAGCGCACTCGACGGACGCCCCGGCCCGCCGGCCCGCTCCCCCGCCACCGGCGAGGTGGCCACCGGAGACACCGGAGAGGCCGAAGGACCACCCGGCCGCGGCACGAACCCCGGCTCCGGCTCCGGCTCCGGGTCCGGCTGCACCGCCGGCGCGTCGGTCTCCCCGGCCGGCATCAGCTGCGCCACGTAGGCGGCCAACTCCGTCACCGTCGGGTAGTCGTACAGCCGCGTCGCGGTCAACGACGTGCCGTACGCCTTGTTGATCGCCTTGACCCACTCCACCCCGATGATGGAGTCCAGACCCAGCTCCACGAAGTTGCGCCGGGGATCGATCTCGCTCTCCGACAGGAACAGCACCGCCGCGAGTCCCGCCCTCAACTCCTCCCGCAGCGCACTCGACGGACGCCCCGGCCCGCCGGCCCGCTCCCCCGCCACCGGCGAGGTGGCCACCGGAGACACCGGAGAGGCCGAAGGACCACCCGGCCGCGGCACGAACCCCGGCTCCGGCTCCGGCTCCGGGTCCGGCTGCACCGCCGGCGCGTCGGTCTCCCCGGCCGGCATCAGCTGCGCCACGTAGGCGGCCAACTCCGTCACCGTCGGGTAGTCGTACAGCCGCGTCGCGGTCAACGACGTGCCGTACGCCTTGTTGATCGCCTTGACCCACTCCACCCCGATGATGGAGTCCAGACCCAGCTCCACGAAGTTGCGCCGGGGATCGATCTCGCTCTCCGACAGGAACAGCACCGCCGCGAGTCCCGCCCTCAACTCCTCCCGCAGCGCACTCGACGGACGCCCCGGCCCGCCGGCCCGCTCCCCCGCCACCGGCGAGGTGGCCACCGGAGACACCGGAGAGGCCGAAGGACCACCCGGCCGCGGCACGAACCCCGGCTCCGGCTCCGGCTCCGGGTCCGGCTGCACCGCCGGCGCGTCGGTCTCCCCGGCCGGCATCAGCTGCGCCACGTAGGCGGCCAACTCCGTCACCGTCGGGTAGTCGTACAGCCGCGTCGCGGTCAACGACGTGCCGTACGCCTTGTTGATCGCCTTGACCCACTCCACCCCGATGATGGAGTCCAGACCCAGCTCCACGAAGTTGCGCCGGGGATCGATCTCGCTCTCCGACAGGAACAGCACCGCCGCGAGTCCCGCCCTCAACTCCTCCCGCAGCGCACTCGACGGACGCCCCGGCCCGCCGGCCCGCTCCCCCGCCACCGGCGAGGTGGCCACCGGAGACACCGGAGAGGCCGAAGGTGCCGGGGAGACGGAAGGAGCCCGGGTCACCGGAGGAACCGCCCGCGCCACCGCGCCACCGGTGCCGGTCAGTACGACACCGCTGGGCTTGGCGAGTGGAGCTGTCACCCAGGCGTCCGCTGCGCCCGCGTCCTGGAGCAGGATCCGCGGCTTCCTCCCCGGGACGGCACCCGGTGCGGCGAGCTCGGCGGGCGCACGCAGCGCCACCGGTGCGGCCGACTCCTTTGGTTCCCGTGCCGGTGCGATCGCCTGCGCAGGCGTCCCTGCCGGAGCGCGCCGTCCGTCCGTGGCCCAGTGCGGCGAGCGCGCGAAGGAGTAGCCGGGCAGCGTGACGGTCCGGGGCCTGTCGCCGGTGAACAGCGCCGGCCAGTCCGGGGCCGCGCCCTGGCAGTAGAGCTCGGCCAGGACGCAGCACACCTCCTGGTACCGCTCCGCCGGTACGCCAGGTGCCCGGATCACGTCCAGGAGCGCCCGCACCTGGACCTCCAGCAGCGAACGGTCCTGGTCGCGTGGTGCCTCGCCACGCCTCACCATCGGATGTGCCTGGCCGCTTCCCGCGGCGGACAGCACGGAGAGGGCGTCCCCCGCGCTGACGACGAGTGCGCAGCGGTAGGTGAAGTGCTGTCTGCCCTCCTGCAGGGTGTAGGCCGTGTCCCTCAGCCGCGGGTGGTCGAGTTCTCCCTGCGCGAGCGCCGACCGGAGCTCCTGGAGATGCCGCTGCAGTCCGTCGGGAGTCTTGGCGGACACGAGAAGCAGCACCGGGGCCTCCGCGACCGGAGCGCGGCGGGCGGGTTCGGGGTAACTCTCCACCACCATGTGGACGTTGGTCCCGCTCATCCCGAAGGAGCTCACCGCGCCGAGCCTGGTGTCCGTGGGCCCCGCCGGCCAGGTCCTGGTCTCCTTGTTGACGTAGAAGGGGCTGTCCCTCCACGCGATGTAGTCGCTGTCCTGGTCGCAGTGCAGACTCGCCGGGACGACGCCGTGCCGGACCGACTGGACCAGGGTGATCAGACCGACCAGTCCGGACGCCGCCAGGGTGTGACCGACGTTCGTCTTGGTGGAGGTCAGCGCGCAGAAGCCGGTCCGGTCGGTGAGCTCCCGGTACGCCTCGTTCAGGGCGTTCACCTCGACCGGATCGCCGAGCGGTGTTCCCGTACCGTGCGCCACGATGTGCTCGATGCGCCCGGGGTCGATGCCGTGCCGGTCGTAGGCCTGGCGGTAGAGCCGCGCCTGAGCTGCCCCGCTCGGGGCGGTGATGCCGTTCGTCCGCCCGTCGTAGTTCATACCGCTGCCGCGGATCACCGCCAGGACGCGATCGCCGTCGGCCTCCGCCCGGGACAGGCGCTTGAGGACGAGGACGGGAACAGCCTCACCGAGGACCATGCCGTCGGCCCCCTTGCCGAAGGCGTGGCAGACGCCGCTCTCGGAGAGCATGCCCGCCTTGCTCATCTCGGTGTAGCCGCGTGCGGTGGTCGCCAGGCTCACTCCGGCGACCAGCGCCGTGTCGCATTCGCCGCCCCGCAGGCTCGCGCAGGCCTGGTGGGCGGCTGACAGCCCCGAAGAACAAGCGGTGTTGACGGCCAGCACCGGCCCGGAGAAGTCGAGGAGGTAGGCCAGACGCGAAGCCATGACCGCCTCGTGCTGGGCGGTGATGCCACCCTCGCCTCCGGTCAGCTCGGGGTAGTCGCCCTGCTCGGCACCGACGAACATGCCGATCGTTCCGGCACGCAGCTTGCGTTCGCCGTAGCCCGCGTCCTCCAGGGCACGCCAGGCCTCCTGGAGCAGCAGTCGCTGGCGCGGGTCCAGGGTGCGTGCCTCGCGCGGCGAGATCTCGAAGAACGCGGCGTCGAACTCCGCGATGCCCGGGACGAAACCGCAGCGGACGGCCTCCTGCTGCTCCGCCTCCAGCCCGTCCCAGTCGGTGCGCCGGTCCTCCGGGACGGCGGTCAGCGCGTCCTTGCCCTGCAGGAGGTTCTCCCAGAACTCGTCGACGGACCGGGCGCCGGGGAAACGGCCGCTCATGCCGATGACAGCGATCGGCTCCGGTTCCGTGGGCGCCCCGGGCCGCTGTGCCGGGGCGGACTCGGACCGCTCGTCGGCTGCGGCGCCGGAGACCTCGGCGTCCGGAGTCCCGGAAGTGGCGGGGGCGCTGTCCGTGGCTGCGTCCCCCGCGCCGGGCCGGCGCAGCGCCTCGCGGTGCTCGGCGACCAGATGCTCGACCAGCTTCTGCGGGGTGGGGTAGGAGAAGAAGACCGAGGGCAGCACCTCGATCGCAAGACTCTCCTCCAGGGTCCGGGCCAGCTTGACCAGACTGACCGAGTCGAAGCCGAGCTCGGAAAGGCTCTCGTCGGTGTGGATCTGCTCGCGCGTTACCCGCAGTACGTCGACGATCGCCGTCTTGAGGGCCGCGAGCACCAGCGGTGCGAGGTCCGCGTCCCTGCCGGCCTCCGGCTCCGGGACCTCCGTACGGCGGGACGCGTCTGCGTGGGTGGTGGGGACGTGGGGGGCGGGGGCGGCAGCGGGGACGTCGCGTCGTGATGCCGCCGGCCCGGGCTCCGCGTCGAGCATGCGCCGTACGCGTGCCGGATCACCGGCCATGACGATCTGCTGGGTCTTCCCCTGTCCCAGGAGCTGTTCGAAGAGCGTCAGTCCCTCGGCTTCCCCCAGCAGGCGCAGCCCGCTGGTGGAGAGGTACAGCGCGACGCCGTCCGCGTCGTCGAACCCCATACCGCCGCCGCTCCACAGGGGCCAGTTGACGGCCACCGTCGCGCCGGACAGCGCTCCCCGGCGGACCTGCTGGTCGCGGTGCCGGGCATAGGACGTCTGGAAGCGGTTGGCCACCGAGTAGGCGCAGCCGCCGAAGTCACCGAGGACTGCCGACGTCGATGAGAAGTAGCAGACGAAGTCGAGGGGTTCCGCGGCCAGCACGTCGTCGAGCACGCGCGTGCCGTCCACCTTGGCGGACAGCAGGTCCTGGAAGGACCGGGCGTCGCCGGCGAGCAGCGACGTGCCCTCGGTGACACCGGCGGCATGCACCGCGCCGTGGATCGGACCGAACCGCTCCCGCGCGGTGGCCACCACCTCCCGCATGGCCTGCCGATCGGCGACGTCGGCCTGTCGGTACAGGACCTCGCCGCCCAGCGACTCGATCCTCGCGATGCTGCGGCGCTTGCGGGCGTCGAGGGCCGAGCGCCCGGTCAGTACCAGGCGCGCAGACCAGGTCCTGGCCAGGTGCTCGGCGAGCAGGAGGCCCAGTCCGCCGGTTCCGCCCGTGATGAGGTACGTGCCGTCCGGCCTCAGGAGGTGCTTGCCGGCACCGGGCGGGCTCGGACGGACCCGGCTGGCATGGCGGACACCGGCGCGGTACAGCGCGCTCCCGGACGTCCCGGCGGACCACTCGTTCCACAGGCACTCGAACCAGCCGCCTCGGGCTGCCCCGGCGGGCGGGTCCTGGGACTCCTGCAGGATCGCGGCGAACGGCACGTCGGGTAGGACCCTGCCGAGGGAGCGCTCGAAGCCGAGCCACGATTCCGCGTACGCCCGCTCGACGCCGTCGCGGAACTCCCCGGCCTGCAGGACACGCCCCACCGGCAGCCCTGACGCGGCGATGGCCTGCAGGAGGTGCACGGTGGCGGTGTACGAGCCGGGCAGCTCGGCGCCGTCCAGCGACCACAGGTTCAGGACGCCGTCGACCGCGCCGTACCGCGCCCGGATGTCGTCGAAGACGCGGACGCAGTCGTCCGGGGACTGGTGATCGGCTTCGTAGCAGTGGTCGGACGTCCGGGCGAAACCCGGTCCCCGGGTGACGAACACCAGGGTGACCGCGGGGTCCAGCCCGCGTGCGGTGCGCGCCAGCTCGACACGGTCCGCCGGGTCGGTGCAGAGGCAGACCAGGGTCTGCGGGGCGTCGCCCCGGCGGATGGCGGGGAGGGCTTCCGGCTCCCAGGACTCTGCGAAGAGGAGGGCTGCCGGCGGCTGGTCCTCCCCGGTCGCCGCGGCCGCGCCGGAACGCGCTGACGCACCGCGCGGAGCGAGGGCCGCTGCGGAACGCGTGGTGTCGATCCAGTACCGGTTCCTGGCGAACGGGTAGGAGGGCAGGGCCATGCGGGCCGGGCACCGGCTGCCGTGCAGCGCGTGCCAGTCGACGGTGCCGCCCTGGACCCACGAGGCCAGCAGCCCCGGGAGGTCCCCCCGGGCGAGCGCCACGGGCCCGTCCGGGTCCGCCGCCGCTCCGCTCGCCCGGCCGTGGACCGCTCCCTCGACGTCGGGGCGCCCGTCGGCGAAGTCCCGGAGGCGGGCGAGCAGGTCCGGCATGGCGTGCGTGACGAGACCGAGCCGTTCCCGCATGGCCTCGCGCCCTGTCTGGAGCGTGTGGGCGAGCGCGGGCAGATCGGAGGTCGAAAGGTCCTTCTGCTCGATCCAGTCCGCGAGTTGCGCCGCCTTCTGCCGCAGGAGCTCCATGGTGCGGGCGGACAGGACGACCGGGACGGGGCCGTTGGAGGTGACCGCGGGATCCGGCGCGTCGTCCGGGTCCGGCCGGTACTCCTCTACGACCAGGTGCGCGTTGGTTCCCCCCGCCCCGAAGGAGGAGATGCCGGCGGTCCGCGAAAGCTCGCGCTCCCGGCCGTCGACGGTGATGACCGGCCGCGGCCAGTCGGTGAGAGTCTGCTGGACCGTGAAGGGCGTGCCGTCGAAGTCGATGTTCGGGTTGAGTGCGGTGGAGTGGATCGAGGGGGCGATCTGGCCGTGCCGCATCTGGAGCAGCACCTTGGTGAGCCCGGAGATGCCGGCGGCGCTCTCGGCGTGGCCGATGTTGCTCTTGACCGATCCGATCGCGCAGGACCGGCCCTCGCGCACGTGCTCACCGAAGGCCCGGGTGAGTCCGGCGACCTCGATGGGATCCCCGAGAGCCGTGCCGGTGCCGTGCGCCTCGATATAGGTGACCGCGTCCGGTTCGATGCCGCCCTGCTGCCAGGCGTCGGTGATCACGCGTGCCTGAGTGGCCGGGCTGGGGACGGAGTAGCCGTTGGTCCGTCCGCCGTGGTTGACGGCGACGCCCCGGATGACCCCGTGGATGTGGTCCCGGTCCTTCAGGGCTTGCTCCAGCGGCTTGAGCAGGACGGCGCCCACACCCTCGCCCGGGACGTATCCGTCGCCTCCCTCGCCGAAGCTCTCGCACCGTCCCGTGCTGGAGACGAACCGGCTCTGCCCCAGGAGCAGGTATTTGTTGGGATGCACCGACACGTTGACCCCGCCGGCGACCGCCAGGTCGCAGCTGCCGGACCGGATGCTCTGGCAGGCCAGCTGGATGGCCGTCAGCGACGACGAGCACATGGTGTCGACGCTCATGCTCGGGCCCTGGAAGTCGAAGTAGTACGAGACCCGGTTGGCGACGGCCGCGATGTTCCCGGACACGGCCACCGGGTTGTCGAGCACCTGCTCCTGGGCTCCGTACAGCTGGTATTCCGAGTACATGACGCCGACGTAGACGCCGATGGCGGGGGTGCGGCCGGAGTCCGTCGGAGCCTTCAGCCGGTCCGGGGTGTATCCGGCGTCCTCGACGGTCTCGTGGACGCACTGGAGGAACAAGCGCTCCTGGGGGTCCATCCGTTCCGCCTCGACGGGCGAGATGTTGAAGAACAGCGGGTCGAACTCGTCGACGCCGTCGATGAATCCACCCCACCGGCTGTACGTCTTGCCGGGGGCGTCCGGGTCCGGATCGAAGTACGCCTCGTGGTCCCACCGGTCGGCCGGGATGGTGGTGACGCAGTCGCGTCCGGCAGCCAGGTTCGCCCAGAACTCGTCGACGGTGCGGGCCTTGGGGTAGCGCCCGGCCAGTCCGATGATCGCGATGTCCAGTCCCTGCCGTGCGGGGCGCGCGGCAGCGGGGCGGGGCGCGGAGGGCGACGGTACCTCGGTCTGCTGCGCCGACCACCTCGTCGACGCCAGGGGTTTGCGTCGCAGCGGGCCCGTGGGCCGGACACCGCCGCGGGCCGCCGGGGAGCCGGCGGCCGGGACCACCGGGTCCGTCGCGGCCTCTCCGAGCAGCCGCGACACGTCGGACCGACGGGTGGCGACCAGGTGCCGGGCCAACTCACGGGGCGTACCGAACTCGAAGAACAAGGTGGTGGGCAGCGACCCGAAGACCGCTTCCATCCGCGCGGTCATGGCCATCGCCATGACCGAGTCGAGGCCGAAGCTCTCGAACGACGCGCTGGCGTCCACCCGGGCGAGGGGGAGCTTGGTGGTCTCGGAGAGAAGGTGCTCGAGGAACTCACTCGCCTTCTCCTCGAGCAGGTCGCCGTCATAGTGGGTCACGAATTCGTCCCATCGGTGGGGAAAGTAAGGAACTTCCGCTGCGTCGGGACCGAGGCGTCCCCCAGGGTGCGGCCGCCAGGAGGAACCGCGACCAGGATCTGGCTGTACTCGGAGTGCAGGATCCGGTGGAATTCGCCGATGCCGGCTGCCTCCGGCGGCCAGTTCACGGACTGGCTGTGCCCGCGGCGCTCACCACCGGCGACCAGGTCCTGCCGGTGGCGCGCGTAGGCGTCCAGGAACCCGTGGGCCGCAGCGCCGTCGACCTGGCCGGCTCCGCCACCTGCCCCGGCAGGGGAGGAGACGGTCACGAAGAAGTCCAGCGGGAGCGACCGGGTCGCGGCGTCCAGGTTCACGACGCCCGCCGCCTCCGGGGCGAGGACGCCGAGCTCGTCGCGGGTGGCCCCGGCACTGAGGACGACTCCGTCGATCCCTCCGTGCCGCTCCAGAAGCCGCGCGACCAGTGCGTCCGCCGCGGAACGGCTGGAGATGTCGGCTTGCTCGTAGTGCACTGCGCTGCCGACCGCCGGCTGCCGCAGCACCTCACGGGTCTCGGCGTCCAGCGGCGACGGGCCGACGATGATCACGGTCGCGTTCCCCGTCTGTGTGGCGATCTCCCGCGCAACGGTCCGTGCGAGGGCACCGGACGCGCCGGCGCTGAGATAGACCCCGTTCTCCTTCCAGGGCGGCGGGTGAGGGGCGGCGCGGTCCTCGCACGCGGCCCAGGCCAGCACCTCGCGCCGGCCGTCGACGTACCGCACGAGAGTCTCCTCGGGGACGTCGCGGTTCTCCCGGATCCGCAGCACGGCGCGCTCAGGGGTGTCCGTCCGGTCCAGCACGACGACCTGCCCGGTGAGTGCCGGGTTCTGGAGGCCGGCCGTCCTGAGCACGGCCGCGAGTCCGGTGAGCAGCGTCGCTTCGGGAGTACCGGGAACCACCAGTTGGACATGGGTCGGGCCGGCGGCGCCGCGCTCCAGGGAGCGCAGGTGCCGCAGCACCTGCTGGCCGTACGCGGTGTACCGGCGTTCCGGGACCTCCTCCTCGCTGGCCAGCACGAGCACGTCGGCGTCGTCGCTCCGCAGGAGCGGCGCCAAGCCGGGCACTCCGGCGAGCAGCACGGTCGGGCGGGCGTCGACCGCGGGCGGCCGGGTCGGCGCGGGTCGGGCCTGCCACTGCGCGCGGAGCAGGAGCGGCTGCCCCCCGGCCGCCTCCACCTCGGCCGGAGTGGTGTCGCGGGGTCCCGCCGCGGGACCGAGTGCCGCCGGTTCGACGTGGTCCCGGTCGGAGGCGGCCGGGTCGAAGGAGAGTCCGCCGATCCGGATGCGGACCCGGCCCTGATCGTCGGCCAGGTCGATGTCGAAGCCGGCGGCCCGCCCCGGGCCGGCCGGCTCTGCGGCGGGGCGCACCCAGGCCCACATCGAGGCCGTGCAGGCGTCGAGGACGAGGATCTCGTCGATGGCGCGGACCGTCGCGGGTCCACTGCCGCCCTCCGCCAGGTCCGGTCCGGCCGGCCGGGCTCGAACGCCGGAGCACACCTGTACCGCGGCGTCGAGCAGGCCCGGATGTAGCACCAGACCGTCCTCGGTGTCGCGGTCCGGGTCAGGCAGCGCCAGCCGGATCAGGGTGTGGCCGGGTCCGGTCCAGATGTGCCGCACCACGTGCAGGGTGGATGCGGGAGCGGGTCCGTCGTCCTGGTGGTCCTGGTGGTATTGCTCGCCGGTCAGGCCGGCACCGCGGCAGGCCCTTTGCAGGGCGGGCACGTCCAGGACCGTCTCCGCGGCTCCTTCTGCGAAGTACAGGACCCCCGTGCTGTGTTCGACGGCGTCCCCGTCGCTGTCCCCGCCTGCCGGTGTGCTCCGGATCCGGAACCGGATGTCGCCGTCGTCCTCCGGGCGAAGACCGACGTGCGTCGCGCGGCGGCCGTCGCCCGGAGCGAGCGGCTGCGCGAACGAGATGTCGCGCAGCACCACCGGCGCGGTGGGATCGACGCTCGCCCTGCTGCTGAGGCAGCACGCGGCCACGGCCATCTCCAGGAAGGCCACGCCCGGCACGGTGCGAGCGGCGCCGTCGCCCAGGAAGCGCTCCTGTCCGGTCACGACGGACGTGAAGCGTTGCTCGCTGAAGTCGGACGTGTTGGCCTGGACAAGCGGGTGCAGGGGCGCCGGTCCGCCGAGCGCGGGCGGTGCGGCGGCGGACAGGTCGTCGAAGGCGTAGTACCGCTCCGCCGCGAACGGGTAAGCAGGCAATGCGACCCGCCGCGGAGTCGCGGTCCGGTAGAGGGACTGCCAGCTGACGGGCACTCCGCTGACCCACAGTTCGAGCAGCTTCTCGTACTTCCCCTTCTCGGCCCACGCCGCGATCATCACGTCGAGGTCGGAGTCCGAGGAGAACAGCGTCAGTTTCTGGGCGCCGTCGGCGACCGAACCGCGGACCACGTCTCCTCCGGCGAACTCGTCGGCCAGGAACCGGCCGAGCCGCGCGACCAGCTCGGGTACGGAGGCAGCGACGACGCCGAGGCGTTCCTCGCGTGCTTCGCGGCCGACCTGAAGGGTGTAGGCGACGTCCGTGAGCACCAGGTCCGCGTTCTCGGGGCGGCCCAGCCACTCCACCAGGTGTTCGGCCCGTGCCCGAAGCTGCTCGGTCGTGCGGGCGGACAGCGGTATCACGGCGCGCGCACCGGTGTCGGCCGGCGAGCGCGGCAGGGGGCTGTCGGGGACGTACTCCGCTATCACCACGTGGGCGTTGGAGCCTCCGGCACCGAAGGCCGACACGCCGGCGACACGGGGCAGCGCACCGCGCGTGCCGTCGTCCGCCACAGGGGCCGGCCACTCGGCCGATTCCCGTTGCACGACGAACGGGGTCTGCTCGAAGTCGATGTGCGGGTTGAGTTCCGAGGCGTGCAGGGACGGGGCCAGCGCGCCGTGCTCGAGCTGGAGCAGCACCTTGGTGATGCCGGCGATGCCGGCTGCGCTCTCGGCGTGCCCGATGTTGCTCTTCACCGAGCCGATGGCGCAGAACCCCCGGTCGTCGGTGTCGAACGCTTTGCACAGTCCGGCGATCTCGACCGGGTCGCCCAGGGAGGTGCCGACGCTGTTCGCCTCGATGTAGCTCACATCCCGCGCGTCGACGCCGGCGCGCCGCAGGGCCTCGCCGATGACCTCCGCCTGCCCCAGCGGTTCCGGAACCGAGTAGCCGCTCGTTCTGCCGCGGTGGTTGGCGGCGGTGCCCTTGATGACGCCGTAGATCCGGTCGCCGTCCGCTACCGCCCGTGCCAGTGGCTTGAGCAGGACCGCGCCCACTCCCTCGCCCGGTGCGTAGCCGTCGCCTCCGGTGCCGAAGCTGGCGCAGCGGCCGTTGCTCGACGCGAGCCGGCCCTGGCTGAGGAGCACGTACTTGTTCGGGTGCAGCGAGAGGTTCACTCCTCCGGCCACCGCCGTGTCGCACTCCCCCGCCTCCAGGCTCCGGCAGGCCAGATGCACGGCCGTCAGCGAGGACGAGCACATCGTGTCCACGCTCAGGCTCGGGCCGCGGAAGTTGAACACGTGGGAGACCCGGTTCGCCACGGATGCCGAGTTGCCCGGCACGACCGGCGCCGCGCCGTTCTCCAGCGCCCGGGCGCTGTGGAGTTGGTACTCCTGGTACATCACGCCGACGAAGACGCCCACCGGGCCGTCGAGCCGGTTGCCCGTACGGTCCTTGCCGATGTCCCGGACGTACCCGGCGTCCTCCAGGGTTTCGTGCACACACTGCAGGAACAGCCGCTCCTGCGGGTCCATGATCTCCGCCTCGCGCGGGGAGATGTTGAAGAACTGCGGGTCGAAGTCGTAGACGCCGTCGAGGAATCCGCCCCACTTGCTGTAAGACTTCCCCGGGGCCCCCTTGCGCGCGTCGAAAAAGCGCTCGTGGTCCCAGCGGTCGCGCGGGATCTCGGTGACGCAGTCCCTGCCTGCGGCGAGGTTCTGCCAGAACTCCCGCACGTCGCGGGCCTGGGGGTAGCGGCCCGCCAGGCCGATGACCGCCACGTCGGGTGATGCCGTGGCCGGACCGGCGGGGCGCGCCGCCGGCGCAGCGGACGGCACTGGCCACGTCCGTCCCGCTCCGGGAACGGGCTGTTCCGGGGCGTCCGGCCCGACGGCGGGTGGCTGCCGCAGTCCGCCCGCCGCGGGGACCAGCTCCCCGATCTGTTGCGGGTGGGTCTGCAGGAGGTGGCGGGTCAGGGCGCTGATGGTCCGGTGCTCGAAGAACAGGGTCTTGGGCAGCGAGCCGAAGACCTCCTCCAGGGCGCGGGTCATCTCCATGGTCATGACGGAGTCGACGCCGTAGTCCTCCAGCGACGCCTCGGCGTCTATCCGGTCGGCGGGCAGGTCGATGACCGAGGACAGGAGCCGTTTGAAGTAGGCCACGGCCTGCTGCGTGGTCGTCTCGTCCAGGCCCTGCGCGACTGCCGCCATCCTCCTGGTCGTCCCGGGGGAATCCGCGGCGTCCGGCGACGGCATGGGCCGGGGCACCGGGCCGTTCACGAGGAGTCCGCTGAGGAGGGTCTGCGCGATCCTCCGGCGATCGCCCCACAGCACCATCACCTGGTCGGAGGGCGAAGCCAGGGCCAGGTACAGGGCGCGCAGCCCGTCCCCGTCCGGCAACGGCACCAGGCCGAAGCGCTCGTGCAGCGCGCGTTCCGTCGGCGCGTCGACCCGCATCCCGCCGTCGGCCCACAGGGGCCAGGCGACCGACAGTGTCCTCCCCCGCCGCTCGCCCCGGGCCACCAGCGCGTTGCGGTGGGAGGCGAAGGCGTCCATGAACGCGTTCGCGGCCGCGTAGTCGCTCTGTCCGACATTGCCCAGGGCCCCCGCGACCGAGGAGAACGTGATCAGGAAGTCGAGCTCCGCGTCCTGCGTGGCCTCGTCCAGGTGCACCAGTCCGGCGACCTTCGGTGCCAGCACCCGGGCGAAGGCGTCCGCGTCCTTCTTGATGACGAACGCGTCGCTGGTGAAGCCGGCGGCGTGCAGGACGCCGTCGATCCGACCGTACCGCTCCCTCGTCTCCTGGACGAGCCTCACGACGTCGTCCCTGACCGCCACGTCGGCCTGTACGTAGACCGCCTCCGCGCCGTGCCGGCGCAGTTGTTCCAGCAGCGTGTCCTTGGCCGCGTCGCGGGGCGAACGGCCGGCGATCACGATGCGGCCTCCACGGATCCGCCGGGCGATGTCCTGGGCGAAGACCATGCCCAGACCGCCGGCGCCCCCGGTGACCAGGTACACGCCCCCGTCCTTCCAGGGTGCCGCCGCCGACCGGCGGTGGACGTCCTCCTCGCGCCACCTCAGGACCTCGCGGAGGCCACCGCGGTACCGCACCGCGACGTCCGTGAGAACCGCGCGGTCCACCGTGACCAGGGACACGGCGCGCTCCGGGGTGTCCTCCGGGTCCACCAGCACCATCTGTCCGAGCAGTCGGGGATTCTCCAGTCCCGCCGATCTCACGACGGCGGCCAGTCCCGTCCACAGCGACGCATCGACGGCCGGGGCGAGCAGCTGTACCCGGACCGGGTGGTGGGCGGGTGCCGCGAGCAGGCGTTTGACCTCGTCGAAGACCTGCAGCGCGTAGTCGGTGTAGCGGCGCCCTACATCCGGCGCGCCCGAGGACAGCCGGACCACGCGCACGGTGCCCTGCGCCTCCAGTGCCGCGGCGACGTCGGGAAGTTCCACGACGAGCACCAGGCCCTCGGGCGCCGGGGCCGTGGCCGGCGCCGGGACCGCGGTCACCCAGTGCGGAGCAGCGAACAGCTCCCGGGCGGTCGTGGCCACCGGGTGGGCGCGCAGCGCGACGCCCTTGAGCCGGACCCGCACCCGCCCCTCGTCGTCGCAGATGTCGATGTCCAGGCGACGCAGGCCCGCGCCCTCATGGCCCGCGCTGTCCCGCACCCAGGCCCAGGCCTCCGGTGGGCAGGGGCCGAGGATCTCGACCTCGTCCAGCGCGAACGGCAGCTGCGGTTCCTCGCCCGCTGCCCCGGACAGCAGACCCGCACACGCCTGCAGGCCGGCGTCCAGGGTCGACGGGTGGAGCCCGTAGGCGTGCTGGGTGTCCCGCACCGCCTGCGGCAGCCCGATCCTGGCCAGGGCCTGTCCCGCGCCCGTCCACAGCTGCTGGACACCCTGATGACCCGGACCGTAGCTGATGCCGCGCGCCTCGGCGCTCGCGTACAGCGCGTCGGCGTCGGGTCCCGGGGTCGAGCAGGTTTCCCGCAGTCGCGGCAGGTCGACGCGGACGTCGGTGTCCGCAGCCAGGGGTTGCGCGGTCACGTGCACCACGCCCTCGCTGTGGACCGTGTCGGCAGTTCCGGTGGCCGGGTCGCCCGGGCTGAGGATGGTGAATCCGACCTCACCGTCCTGCTCGGGCCGCAGGCGGACCTGGACGGTCAGGCCCGGCTCGTGCAGGGTGACCGGCCGCGTCCAGGCCACGTTCCGGATGCCCGAGACGCGGTAGGGCTCGTCGACGGAGGCCGCCACTGCGGCTCGGGCCAGTTCCAGACAGGCGGCGCCGGACAGGACGGGCCTGCCCCTGACCTGGTGGTCCCGCAGGAAGAACTCCTCGCCGGTGTAGACGGACGTGAAGCGCTGGCCATGGAGAGTGGAGCTGTTGACGTGCACCAGCGGATGGAGATGCCCCGGGACCGCCGCCTGGTCCGGCTCGGCCGCGGTGGCGTCGGCCAACCAGTGGCGCTCGCCCTGGAAGGGGTAGGTCGGCATCGATATGCGGCGCGGCGCCCACGCGGATGCTGATGCGCTGTGCAGCGTCGACCAGTCCACCACGAGGCCGGTCGTCCACAGCCTGACGAGCTCGCCGTACGCGCGCTGCGCGAGCGCCGCATCCAGCGTGCGGGTCTGCTCGGCGTCGGCGGTGAAGACGGCCAGGGTGCCCTGCCGGCGTTCCACCCGGCCCCGGTACAGGCCGGTGATCACCGGCTCGCCGGCCAGGAACGCCCGGAGCTTCCCGGTGAGTTCACCGGTCGTGGCCGCGAGGAGCCCGAGGCGTTCCTCGTAGGCCTCCCGGCCTGTCTGGAGGGTGTGGGCGATGTCCGCGAGCTCGGCCGTGGCGCCCTCCCCGGTCGTCCAGCGCAGCAGCTGCTCGGCCTGTGCCCGCAGGGCGTCGTCCGTCCGAGCGGACAGGACGACGGCCGCGGGACCGCCCGGAGCAGGAGAGCCGTCCGCGGGGCGGGGCGCCGGAAGGTACTCCTCCACGATGACGTGCGCGTTGGTGCCCCCCGCCCCGAAGGAGGAGATGCCGGCGATCCGCGACGCGGCGGTGCCGTCGGCGCCCGTGGGGCGACTCCACGGTGCCAGCTCCCGGGCCACGTAGAAGGGGCTGCTGTCGAAGTCGATGTGGGGGTTGAGCACTTCGGAGTGCAGGGAGGGTGCGAGCCGGCCGTGCTTCATCTGCAGCAGCACCTTCGTCAGTGCGGCGATGCCGGCCGCGCTCTCGGCGTGCCCGATGTTGCTCTTGACCGAGCCGATCGCGCAGAACTGCGTCCGCTCGGTGTGCTCGCGGAAGGCCTGGGTCAGTCCGGTGATCTCGATGGGGTCGCCGAGTGAGGTGCCCGTTCCGTGCGCCTCGACGTAGCTGACCGCGTCCGCGAAGACCCCGGCCTCACGGAGCGCATGGCCGATGACGTTGTACTGCGCGCGCGGGTTGGGCACGGAGTACCCGTTGGTCTTGCCGCCGTGGTTGACCGAGGTGGCGCGGATGACGCCGTAGATGCTGTCGCCGTCCTCGCGTGCGCGGGCGAGTGGCTTGAGCAGGACCGCGCCGACACCCTCCCCCGGGACGTAGCCGTCCCCGCCCTGCCCGAAACTCTCGCACAGGCCCTTGCTCGACGCGTATTTGCCGCTGCCGAGCATCAGGAACTTGTTGGGGTGCAGCGAGAGGTTCACGCCGCCCGCGACGGCCACCTCACATCCCCCCGTCCGAAGGCTCTGGCAGGCCAGGTGCAGCGCGGTGAGCGACGAGGAGCACATGGTGTCGACGGCCATGCTCGGACCGTGCAGGTCGAAGACGTACGACACCCGGTTGGCGATGGTCGACGCGCTGCCGGACAGCGTGACGTTCCGGCCGCGCGCCTGCTCCTGGGCACCGTAGAGCTGGTACTCCTCGTACATCACGCCGACGAAGACGCCGACGTTGCCGGGCAGGCCGCGGTCGTCGCAGCGGCTCAGCGCCTCGCGGGTGTACCCCGCGTCCTCGAACGTCTCGTGCACACACTCCAGGAACAGCCGCTCCTGCGGGTCCATGAACGCCGCCTCGCGCGGGGCGATGTTGAAGAACAGCGAGTCGAAGCGGTCGACGCCGTCCAGGAAGCCGCCCCACTTGGTGTAGGTCCTGCCGGGCGCGTTCTTGTCCGGGTCGAAGTAACGGCCGTGGTCCCAGCGGTCGGCGGGAATCTCCGTGACGCTGTCGCGGCCCTCGGCCAGGTTCTGCCAGAACTCCCGGATGTTGCGTGCCTGGGGGTAGCGCCCCGCCAGTCCGATGACGGCGATCTCCGTGTCCCCGCGCACCGGCTCGCGCGGGCTGCGCCGCACGACGGCCGGGCGGGCGGGCCCCGGCCGTGCCCCGCCCCGCACGGTGGTCTCGTCCGCCGGGGTGGCGGACGGCTCGGGGGCTTCCGCTGGGAGCAGTTCGACCAGGCGCGGCCGATGCGCATCGACGAAGTATCCGGACAGGGCGCTGATGCTCTGGTGCTCGTAGAACAGCGTCTTGGACAGCGACCCGAAGACCCGCTCCAGCCGGTTGGTCAGGTTCATCGCCAGGATGGAGTCGATGCCGTAGTGCTCGAGGGCGTCGTCCGCGTCGATCCGCTCGGCGGGGACGCGGAGCTCGGTGGCGAGGAAGTCGACCAGGTACCGGCAGGTCCGCTCCTCCAGCGTGTCTCCTGAAGGGGCGCCGCCGCCGTCTTGCGCGGCGGTGGCGTCCGGGAGCCGGACGGCACCGGTCGGCTGGGTGCCGCCGGCCCGCTGGGCGGTCGTTTCGGCGGTGTACACGCGGGAGGTGAATCCCCGCAGGCGGCAGCACGGCACCCCGGTGTCGTCGAGGAGGTCGATGTCCAGCTTGCGGATCCCGAGACCGGGCTGGTCGTCGTCGCTGTACCGGACCCACGCCCACATCTGCGCGGTGCACGGCCCCAGAACGTCCAACTCGTCGAGCGCGAAGGGGAGGTGGAGCGGGGCAGGGCCGGAGTCCGCGCCGTCGCCGTCCCGGCCGAACAGGCCGACAGCACACTGCAGGGCGGCGTCCAGCAGGCTCGGATGCAGCACGTAGGCGTCCGTGCCGGCCGGCGTACCGGACGGCAGGCGCAGTCGGCCCAGTGCCTGCCCGTCGCCTATCGCCACACTCGCGATGCCGCGCTGCGCGGGGCCGTAGTCGAGGCCCAGAGACCGGTATATGCGGTAGCACTCGTCGGCGTCCATCCGGGCGGCACCGCACGCCTCCCGCAGCGCGGCCACGTCCACGGCCACCGGCGTGGCGGCGGCGAGGGCGCGCACGGTGCCCTGACTGTGCACGACGGCGTCCGTGTCCGGGTCCTCTCCCGGAACGCTGGAGATCTCGAAGGCCACCTCCCTGGCGGGCGCGGAGTCCCCGGGCGGCGGAACGGTACCGGCAGGCGCGGCGTACAGCGTCGTCGTGACGCGTAGCGGGTGCTCGGCGACCGTAAGGGGTTGGGCCCACACCACGTTGCGGAGCACGGTCCGGCCCGTAGGACCGTCGAGTGAGGCCTCCAGCGCGGCTCGGGCCATCTCCAGGTGCGCGGCCGCCGGCAGCACCTTGCGGCCGTTGACGACGTGGTCGGTGAGGAAGAACTCCGCACCGGAGAAGTACGAGCCGAACCGCTGGGCGTCGAGGGTGGAGGTGTTGGTGTGGATGAGCGGGTGGTGCCGGCCGGCGGCGGAATCGGCGGAGCCGGCCGCCGCGCCCAGGTCGCCCACCCAGTAGCGCTCGCGGGCGAAGGGGTAACCGGGCAGCGGGAGCACGGGGGGCCGCCGGGACCCGTACAGCTTGGCCCAGTTGACGCTCAGGCCCTTGACCCACAGACCGAGCAGCCGGTCGAACTTGCCCTTCTCGATCCACACGTCGACGGTCGTGGCCATGTCGCCGTCGTCACCGAGGGCGGCGAGGGCCTCCCGGTGCTCCTTGACGTTGCCGAGGTGCAGGTCGATGTCCTGCTCGCCGGCGACGAACCCGGTGAGTTTCCGGGTGAGGTCGGCGGGCGAAGCGACGAGGAGGGCGAGGCGATGGTCCATCGCCTCACGGCCGAGCTGCAGCGTGTGGGCGACGGCACCGAGGTCGACGGTGGCGGGGTCCTGCGGCAGCAGCCAGTCGAGCAGGTCCCGGGCCCGCTCCCGCAGCCGCTCGGGGTCCTTCGCCGAGAGGACGACCAGGCGCGGGGTGCCCTCGGGTGCGGGAAGGGGCGGGGAGTCGGCTCGGCGGTACTCCGCCACGACGACGTGGGCGTTGGATCCGCCGGCGCCGAACGAGGAGACGCCGGCGATCCGGTCGCCTTCCGTGGTCCGCCCGTCGCCGCCACTGACCGCGGGCCGCTCCCACGGGGCCGTCTCCCGCTGGAGACGGAACGGCGTCCGGGCGAAGTCGATGTTGGGGTTGGATTCCTGCGCGTGCAGGCTGGCCGCGATCTGCCCGTGCTGCATCTGGAGGATGACCTTGAGCAGTCCGGCGATGCCGGCGGCGGCCTCCAGATGGCCGATGTTGCTCTTCAGCGAGCCGATGGCGCAGTGCTGCCCGGAGCCCTGGTCGGACGCGAACGCCTGGGTGAGCCCGTCGATCTCGATCGGATCGCCCAGCTCGGTGCCGGTACCGTGCGCTTCCATGAAGCTCACCTCGCCCGCGGAGACGCCCGCCCTGGCGAGCGCCTCGCGTACCACCTCGGCCTGCGCGACCGGGCTGGGGACGGTGTAGCCGTTGGTCCGGCCGCCGTGGTTGATGCTGCTGCCGCGCAGGACGGCCCGGATGCTGTCGTTGTCGCGCTCGGCATCGGACAGCCGCTTGAGCAGGACGACCGCCACGCCCTCCCCCGGCACGAACCCGTTGCCACCGGCACCGAAGCTGCGGCACCGGCCGTCCTCCGACAGCATCCGCTTGCCGGACATCAGGGTGTAGTTCGACGGATGCAGGTAGAGGTTGACCCCGCCGGCGACAGCCAGGTCGCACTCGCCGCGGCGAAGGTGCTGCATCGCCTCGTGGACCGCGCTCAGCGACGAGGAGCAGAGGGTGTCGACCGGCAGACTGGGCCCGGTGAGGTCGAGCAGGTACGACACCCGGTTCGCCACCGAGGCGAACGAGGTCAAGGGGTGCAGCTTCTCGTCGCGCCTCCACAAGTCGGGCCCGTACAGGTCGAACCCGGTCTTCGAGACGCCGGCGAAGACACCCACGTTCCGCCGATGGGCATCGGCCAGCCGCTGCCGGGTATAGCCCGCGTCCTCCAGCGCGTTCCAGGACTCCTGCAGGAACAGGCGCTCCTGCGGGTCCATGCTCATCGCCTCCTGCGGCGAGATGGAGAAGAACAGCGGGTCGAACTCTGCGAACTCGTCCAGGAATCCGCCCCACTTGCTGTAGCTCAGGCCCGCCGCCACCGCCTCGTCGCGGTCGGGGTGGTAAAAGCCCTCCAGCGGCCAGCGGCCCTCGGGGATCTCCGTGACGCAGTCCCGCCCGGCGGCCAGGTTCTCCCAGAACTCCCGCAGGTTGCGGGCCTGCGGGAACCGCCCGCTCATGCCGATGACGGCGATCGCGTCCTCGGTGGGAGCGGAGGCGGACGGCCCCGCCGCGGGCGCCGGCCGCTCAGCGGGTTGGGCAGGCGCCTGCCGCTCAGCGGGGTGGGCGGTCTCCTGCCGCGGTGCCGCAGCGGCCTGCCGGGGCGCCGCCGTCCCCGTCCAGTCCAGACACCCCTGCCGGTGCGCCCGGAGGAAGTAGGACGCGAGGGCGTCCAGCGCGTTGAAGTCGTACAGCAACGTCCGGGGAAGATCCGGGAAGACCGCGGCGAGCTTGCGGTTGAGACGGGTGACGACGATGGAGTCGATGCCGTAGTCCGTCAGTGGCGTCTGGGCGTCGATCTTCCCGACGGGCAGGCCGATGACATCGCTGAGCAACTGCCGAAGCCTGCTGACGACCCGGTCGAGCAGTGCCTCCTCACCGATGCCTTCGGGCGGCGCGGCAACGGGAGCGGTGACCGTGGCGGGGGCCGGGGCGGATCCGGTGCTGGTCGCCGACTGCCCGAGCAGCGTCCGGCGGATGCGAGGGACGTCGCCCTCGACCGCCATCACCTGGCAGTGCTCCGACCCGAGGGACTCGTGGAAGACCCTGATGCCCGACTCGGTACGCAGAGCGTGCATGCCGGTCTGCTCGCGCAGGGCCTGCTCCGTCTCCGTGTCCACCGGCATTCCGCCCTCGGCCCACAGCGGCCAGTTCAGCGACAGGCTGCGCCCGGACCGCAGCCCCTGCGCGACCAGACCGCCCCGGTGGTGGGCGAACGCGTCGAGAAACGCGTTGGCGGCGGCGTAGTCGCACTGGCCGACGTTGCCCGTGACGGCCGCGGTGGAGGAGAACAGGGCGAAGAAGTCCAGTGCGTCGTCCTTGGTGGCGGCGTCGAGGTTGAGGGTGCCCGCCGTCTTCGGGGCGAGGACCTCACGCACCTCCTCGGCGCTCTTGTGCGCCACGAATCCGTCCCGGAGCACTCCGGCGCTGTGGATGACGCCGTGGATGGCACCGTGCTCTCGCCGCACGCCGGCCAGGTACGCCTCGACAGCGGCCGGGTCGGACACGTCGAGCCGGTTGTACTCCACCCGCGCCTGCGGACGGTAGAGGCCTTCGAGCAGATGGCGCCGGCTGCTGTCGAGGGCGGAGCGGCCGCTCAGCAGGACGGTCGTGTTCTGTACGGACCGCAGCAGATCCCGGGCGAAGATCAGTCCGAGCCCGCCGAGGCCTCCGGTGACGACGTACGTACCGCCTTCCCGCCAGGACGTGGCCGTTTGCTCGGGGCTCACCGACTCGTGCCACGTCAGTACCTCGCGCACGCCGTCGCGGAACCGCACGACGCGGTCCTGGCCGCGCTCACGACTGTCCAGGATCCGGGCGGCGGTGTCCGTCGGCCCGGCGGCCGGGTCGACGAGAAGCAGCTGGGGCACGATCCCGGGGTTCTCCAGCCCCGCGCTCCTGACCATGCCGATCAGACCCGACAGCAGGATGTCGTCCCCCTGCGGGGAGACCACGAGCTGCACCAGCGTGGGCCGCAGTTCCGGGTCGCCTGCCAACGGACGGAGCGAGGTGAGCGCCTGGGCCGCGAGCTCGGCGTATCGGTCCGCGAACCCCGTGGCCCCGGACCGCAGCAGGCGTACGTCGACCGTCGCGTCCTGCCGGCGCAGGGCGTCCTCCAGTGCCGACGGCCCGGCGAGGAGCACCACGTGTCCCGGTTTCCGCGCGGTCGCGGGGGTGTCCGCCGTCTTCCAGACCGGGTGGCACCGCAGCAGCTCGGATGGGGGCACCGCCGGCGGGGCGCCCGTGGGCGATCCCGGTTCCGCCGGCTCCTGACGCTCCTTCAAGAACCTCTTGACGTGCTCCTTGGAGACGCGATCGGCCTTGAGATCCAGCAGAAGCCGCTCCAGCTGGCTGTCCATGATCAGCGCCCCTCGTTGTCGGTGGTCCGGGCGGTGCCGTCGAGGACGGACCGTCGGAGGTGCTCGGCGGCGGCTGCGACGCCGACGGAGCCGCTCACCACCTCGTCCAGGAGGTCGTCGATCAGCGCATCCGGCAGGTCGTCCGCCGCCTCACCCTCCGGGGCGACGGGAAGGGTGTCCGGCAGGCCGCCGTCGACCGGCCGCTCCGCGATCCAGTACCGCTCCCGGGCGAAGGGGTAGGTGGGCAGCGGGACGATGCGCGCCGCCCCTGCCGGGTGGAGGCTGCCCCAGTCGATCTCGAAGCCGTGCACCCACAGGTCGAGGACCTTGGCGTACTGGCCGTTGGCCAGCCACGTCCCGACGACCGCGCTCATGTCCGCGTCGGCGGTCAGAGCCGTCAGCGCCCGGTCGGCGCGTGCGGCGCGGCCGCGGTGCAGCCCGGAGGCACCCCGGGGATGGTCCACGAAGGCCTGCAGCCGGTCCTTCAGCTCGGCGAACGAGCCGACGACCGTCCCCAGCCGCTCGCTCATGGCCTCGCGTCCGACCTGCAGGGTGTACGCGACATCGGCCGGCGAAGCCCCGGTCCGCTCCGCTTCGGGCAGCGCGCCCAGCAGGCTGCGCGCCTGGTCCCGCAGCCGCTCCTGGTCCTTGGCGGACAGAACGACCACGACTGGACCGACGGTCCTGACGGTCCCGGGATCCGGCTGATCGGGGACGTACTCTTCGATCACCGCATGGGCGTTGGAGCCGCCCGCGCCGAAGGACGAGACGCCGGCCCGGCGGGGCACCTCGGAGCTGACGCCGTCGACGGTGACGACGGGACGCTTCCATTCGGCGCCCTTGCGCTGGACGACGAAGGGCGTCGCGTCGAAGTCGATGTGCGGGTTGACCTCGTCGGCGTGCAGGCTGGGGGCCAGTTCCCCGTGCCGCATCTGCAGTACGACCTTGAACACGCCCGCGATACCGGCGGCGGCCTCGGCGTGGCCGATGTTGCTCTTGACCGAACCGATCGCGCAGTACTGCAGGTCCCCGGTGTCCTCGGAGAACGCCCGGGTCAGGCCGTTGACCTCGATCGGGTCGCCCAGCGCGGTACCGGTGCCGTGCGCCTCGACGTAGCTGATCGTGCGCGCGTCGATGCCCGCCCGGTCGAGCGCGTCCCGCACGACCCGGCCCTGGGCCACCGGATTGGGCACGGTGTAGCCGTTGGTCGTCCCGCCGTGATTGATGCTGGTGCCGCGGATGACCGCGTGGATGTGGTCGCCGTCCCGCTCGGCGTCCTCAAGCCGCTTGAGTACGAGCGCGCCCACGCCCTCCCCGGGGACGAAGCCATTGCCACCGGCGCCGAAGCTGCGGCACTTGTCCTCGTCGGCGAGCATCTGCAGACCGCTCAGACTGACGTAGCTGGAGGGATGCAGGTAGAGGTTCACCCCGCCCGCCACCGCCAGTTCGCAGTCGCCGTGCAGCAGGTGCTCGCACGCCTCGTGGAGCGCGGTCATCGACGAGGAGCACATCGTGTCGATGGGCATGCTCGGACCGTTGAGGTTCAGCTTGAACGAGACGCGGTTGGCTGCCGAACCGAAGGAGGTGTAGGGCTGGGCGGTGTCGCCTCGGTGCCATCGTCCGGGACCGTAGAGGTTGTGTCCGGCGCGGGTGATCCCCACGAAGACGCCGACACGGGAGCGGTGTTCGCGCTCCAGGCGGCTCCGGGTGTAGCCGGCGTGCTCGACGGCCCGCCACGCCTCCTGGAGGAACAGCCGCTCCTGCGGGTCGATCTCCGTGGCGTCGTTCGGCGTCATCTCGAAGAACAGCGGGTCGAAGTCGGCGAATCCGTCGAGGAAGGCGCCCCACTTGCTGTAGCTCCTGCCCTTCGCTGCGGCCTCCTCCTTGTCGGGCTCGTAGAAGCCGTCGAGCGGCCACCGGTCGGCGGGGATCTCCGTGACGGTGTTCCGGCCCTCGCGCAGTACCTCCCAGAACGCGTCGAGGTTCTCTGCCTGGGGGAAGCGCGCGCTCATTCCCACGATGGCGATGCCCCCGGTGCGCGCGGGGAGCGGTGCGGGGCGAGCCGCCGCGCGGGCGGGCCCGGGCCGCGAGGCCGGCTCGGCCGGAGCCTGCGTGGTGACCTGCTCGGGGGTCGCCGCGGCCCCCCGTTCGGCGGCCGGGCCCTGGTCCACTCCGAGGGCGCGGGCCACGGCCTCGCCCCGCTCGGTGACGAAGTACTCCGTCAGCGCCTCGATCGTGCGGTACTCGAAGAACAGGGTGCTGCTCGTCTCCCCCAGATCCTTCTTGAGGCTGGTCAGCAGCTGCAGGATGAGGATGGAGTCGATGCCGTAGGCCGACAGCTGCTCGCGGGTGTCGATGGATCCGGCCGGGATCAGGAGGGTCCCCGCGACCAGCTCCTTCAGATAGGTGCGGACGGCGTCGCCGAGTACCGCCCCGTCCCTGGGGGCTGCTTCAGCCGGCGCCTCCGGCTGCGCGGCGGCGGTCGGTGCTCCGGTGGGAGGTACGGGCAGCGGCGGGGCCGCGGACCGCGGCTGTTCGCCGCGGGGCCGGCGGATCACCCCGTCGCTGAAGCCGACCACCACTTGCTGGCCGAGCGGGTGCGCGTCGCGTGCGGGGAACTCGACGCCTTCGAAGCCCTCCCACTCCATGACCGACTGCCAGGTCCCGGGCCGCAGGCCGGGGCCTCCGGTCTCGCGCAGATCACCGTCGTGCAGCCACCAGCCGTCCAGCAGCGCGAACGTGAGCATCCCGAAGACGGTGTGGCCGTCGATCTCGTTGACGACCACACCCCCACCGGTCCGCAGCAGCGCTTTGCTGTTGCGCAGGGACGTGCGGATCTCCTTGGTGGCGTGCAGCACGTTGGTGGCGATGACCAGGTCGTACCCGCCCTCGTCGAACCCCTGCTCGGCGGCGGACCGGCCGGCGTCGAAGGTCTCGCAGCGCAGGAACGGACTGCGCGCGCCGAACTCCCGCCGGCCGTACAGGAGGAACGCCTTGGAGACATCGGTGTAGCAGTACTCGCCGATGTGCTGCTGGTAGGGCTGGAGCCGGCGCAGAACCGTGGCAGTGGTGCCGCCAGTTCCGGCACCGATCTCGAGGATGCGGACGCGGGCCGCGGGATCCTGCGCGATCCGGCCCTCGACGAGGGCGACGACGCAGTCGCCCACCACGTCGTTGAAGTAGTCGGCGATCATGTTGTTCTTGTAGATCCCCTCGACCAGCTCGAGCGAGGAGCCGGGGAAGATCACGTCTACGGCGGCGACCGTGCCGGTGAGGACGTCCGGCAGCGCGCGCAGCGTCCTGTCGACCAGGTCGACGGACGCGCGCAGTTCGGGGTCGGCGAGCCATTCGCCCCGGCGGCGCTCCCATTCGGCAGCGGTGGCGTCGGGATCGACGGGGCCCGCCGCGGGCGCCCGGTAGCGGCCCTCGGAACCGCTCGCCGTGAGCCAGCCCTGACGCGCGAACAGCTTCAGGGTCTCCGACGCCCAGCGGTCGTACTTCTCCGGCATCCCGCCGGCCCGCCGCAGGGAGTCCGCGTCGACGGTTCCCGTCCCGATCCAGCCGCGGCCGTGCAGCGCGCACCACAGGAGCCGCAGGAGCAGCTCGTCCAGCAGCCGCAGCTTGGACTTGGCCTGTGCCTCCACCGTCCGCAGCTGGTCTCCGCTCCCGGGCAGCAGCGGTGTGAGCGACTCGCCGCGGTACGCCGCCGGGCCCAGCACGCGGAGCGTTTCGTGATCGCTGAAGCCCTCGAACCGCCCGGGCTCGCTGGTGTTGAGGTAGGCCATCTGCCCGAGCGGAGCGGCCAGCAGCCGCTCGACCGCGTCCATCGCCAGCGCGGGGTCGATGTCGCCGAGGCCCTCGAGCCGGTAGATGCGCTCCCGCACGTGCTCCGGCACGTCGAGTCCGCTGCCGACGGAGCCCCAGAAGCCCCAGTTGACCACCTTCACGGCGTACGGACGGGTGCCGGCGAGCCGGCGGGCCAGGGCATCCTCGAACGCGTTACCGGCCACGTAACTGCAGTAGCCCCTGGACGGGTTGACCGATGCGATCGAGGAGAAGAAGAGCACGAAGTCGAGGCCGTCGGCGTCGAAGACCTCCGCCATGCACACGCTGGCGTCGACCTTCGCACTCAGGCCCTGCCGGAACTGCGCCTCGGTCGTGTTGGGCAGGCTCTGGTCCACCAGGCCGAAGACGGACTGCACCACGCCGTGGACGGTGCCGAACCGCTCCTGGATCCGGGCGTGGGCGCTCCGCAGGGAGTCCATGTCGGCGGCGTCGGCCCGGACGTACCACGGTGCCCGTCCCAGCGCGGCCAGCCGGTCGATCTCCGCCCGGATGCCGGCGTCCTCCTCCCGGCGGCCGATCCAGACGACCTGTGCCCGGTAGCGCCGGATCAGGTCCTCGCTCCAGAGCCGGCCGATGCCGCCGGCCCCGCCGAGGACGACGTAGACCCCGCCCTCCTTGTACGGCGGGTGGGCCGGTTCGGGCAGCTCCACCTGGTACAGGCCGCGACGGAACCACTGGCCGTCGCGCAGCGCCCGCACGGTCGGGGCCGGGGCGGCGAGCAGGGCCCGGGCGGGCAGCTCGTCGGACACGCCCAGGTCGAAGGCGCCCAGGCGCCAGGCGGGCAGTTCCTTCGCCATGACCTCGGCCAGGCCCAGCACGGCTGCGTCGGCGGGGAGCAC
The DNA here is from genome assembly GCF_045039765.1 of Streptomyces sp. NBC_01166. Lineage (NCBI taxonomy): Bacteria > Bacillati > Actinomycetota > Actinomycetes > Kitasatosporales > Streptomycetaceae > Streptomyces > Streptomyces sp. NBC_01166. Next base: position 8,603,454 of record NZ_CP108613.1, on the reverse strand, counting down.
CGGTTCGCCCTGGCGTACGGGCTGGGTCTGCCGCGTGACCACGGTCCAGGTCAGTTCCCTGTCACCGTAGCCCAGTTCGAGCAACGCCTTGATCAGGCGGAAGAACGCCATCACTCCGGCGTCGGTCCGCCGCAGCAGCGCGTCGGACTCCGCGCCCTCGTCCGTCGGGGAGAGCCATACGAGGTGGCGGACGCCGCCCGCACCCCGCACCTGCTCGGTCAGTGACCCCGTGCTCGCCGAGCCGTCGGCGACGAAGTGCGCGTCGGGGCACTCGGCCGTCAGCGCGGCACGCTCCGCGGCGCTCCCGCCCACGACGAGGGTACCGCCGCGGAGGTCCCGTCCGGGGCCCGGCTCCGCGGCCCGTTCCCCCACCCACAACGGTGCCAGCGCCAGATGGCCGGCGCCTGTCCGCGGGCGTGGCGCGGGCGTGCGGTCGGCGGGCCGAGGGGACGCGGTGCCGCGGGAACCGCCCTCCGCGGGCAGCCAGTGGCGCTGCCGTTGGAACGGATAAGTCGGCAGGGGGACGCGACGGTACGTGCCGCTCTCGAAGAGCTGCTCGTACCGGAGCTGGTAGCCCTGCAGGTAGAGGACGCAGACGGCGTCCAGGTGCTCCCGGCGGGCAGTCCCGGTCACGCCCGTGGCGCACGCCCGCAGGCAGCTCTCGCCGAACTGCGCCAGAGCGCGCTGCGGGCTCACCGCGTTCTCCGTGAGGTCGGCTGTGCGCACCTCTTCCTCCCGTCCGTCCGTAAGCCAGCGGTCCAGCGACGCCGCCAGGTGGGCGGTGTCGCGGACCACGCACGCCAGCCGGACGGGGCAGTGCCGCCGGCCCCGCAGCAGGGTCGCGCTGACGTCGCCCAGGTCCAGGTCGGGATGGCGGCGCACGTGCGCCACCAGCCGTTCCGCCTGCGTCCGCAGCTGCTCCGGGGACAGGGCGGACAGCACCACGAGGTGCTCCTGTGCGTTCGCGGTGTCGCGGCGCGCCGGGTCGGGGGCTTCCTCGACCACGACGTGGGCGTTGGTCCCGCTGAACCCGAAGGAGCTGAGTGCCGCGCGCCGGGGCTGGCCCGGCTCGGCCGTCCAGGGGCGGTGCTCCGTGTTGACGTAGAACGGGCTCCCCGTGAACTCGATGTGGGCGTTGCCCTGTTCGAAGTGCAGGCTGCGCGGCAGCTCGCGGTGGCGCAGGGCGAGCAGGATCTTGATGAGTCCCGCCATCCCCGAGGCCGGCGCGGCATGCCCGATGTTGGTCTTGACCGAGCCGATGGCGCAGTACTCACGTCGGTCGGTGTAGTGGCGGAACGCGCGGGTCAGCGCCTGGAACTCAATGGGGTCACCGAGCTGGGTGCCGGTGCCGTGCGCCTCGACCAGCTGGATGCCGGCGGGGTCGATGCCGAAGGTGTCGTAGACCTGGCGCTCCAGGCGTTCCTGCGCCTTGGCACTGGGCGCCGTGATGCCGTTGGACGTCCCGTCCTGGTTGATGCCCGATCCGCGGATCACGCCGTGGATGTGGTCACCGTCGGCGAGGGCGTCCCGCAGCCGTTTGAGCATGACGACGCCGACGCCCTCGCCGGGGACGAAGCCGTCCGCACCGTCCGCGAAGGTGTGGCACTGACCGGTCTCCGACAGCATCCCGGCCTTGTGGGCGTTCAGGTAGTAGTCGGGGGCGCACTGTACGGACACTCCGCCGGCCAGGGCCGTCTCGACCTCGCCCGTACGCAGAGCCTGGCACGCGAGGTGGAGGGCGACGAGCGAGCCGGAGCACGCCGTCTCGACGGCGATGGCGGGACCCTGCAGATCCAGGAGGTAGGACAGGCGGGCCGGGGTGATCGCCGCGGCGTTGCCCCACATGGCCTGGGCCGGGGCGTCCTCGCTGTAGTCGCGCAGGTAGTCGCTGACCTGGGTGCCGATGTAGACGCCGCAGGACCGGCCGCGGACGGCGTCGCCCGCGTAGCCGGCGACCTCCAGTGCTTTCCACGCCTCCTCCAGCACCACCCGCTGCTGGGGGTCCATATAGGCGGCTTCGAGGCCGGATATCTGGAAGAACAGGGGGTCGAACTGATCGATGTCGTCCATCAACGAGGCGTATCGGGGGTGGGACGCGCCCGGCGCCACGAAGGCCGACATGTCCCAGCGGGAGATCTCGCCGACCAGACTCCGGCCCTCGGCGAGGTGCTGCCACAGCTGGTCGGTGTCCTTGGCCGTGCCGAACCTCCCGCTCATGCCGATGATGGCGACCGGCTCGCCGGCCGGGTCGGTGCCGGCCGCGGACACCGCCGGTCGCGGCATGCCCGTCGCGGCGGGCGCGGCTACTGCGGGCTCGGCTCCTACGGGCGCGGTCGTCACTGCGGGCCCCGCTGCTCCGGGTGCGGTCACTGCGGCGGGCGGGGCCGGCGGTGGGGGAACGGCCGCCGGGGCCACAGCGGGCGCCGGCACAGCCGGGAGCGGCGGCGCCACGTCGAGGTGGTGCTCCGCCACGTAACCCGCCAGCGCGCGCACCGAGCTGTGGTCGAACAGGTCCGTGACGGAGAGCGAGATGCCGAGGTCGGCGCCGAGTTGCTGTGTGAGTTCGACGCCGAGGATGGAATCCACGCCGTAGTCGGCGAAGGAGTCCTCCTCGGAGATCTCCCCCCGGTCCAGGCCCAGCGACGTCTCGAGCCGTGCGACGATCACGGACCGCACCCGCTCCCGCACGTCGTCCGCACTCCGCGGTGCGGGGTCGGGCGCGCCGGTCCGCGCGCCCGTGTCGGCCACCACGATCTGGTGGCCGGCGTCGTGCACGGGAGCGGCGGGGAAGGACACGGTGGCGAAGCCCTCCTCCCCCAGCACCTGCTGCCAGGTTTCGGGGGCCAGCCCCGGGCAGCCCGGTATACGCAGTTCGGCGTCCCCGTAGCGCCACCAGCCGTCGAGCAGGCCGAAGGTCAGGTGCAGGAACGGGGTGCGCAATGCCAGTTCGTTGAGGACGAGGGCGCCGTCCGCGCCCAGCAGTGCCCGCGCGTGCCGCGCGGCCGCCCGGACGTCGCGGGTCGCGTGCAGGACGTTGGTGGCGAGGACGATGTCGTAGCCGCCTTCGTCCATTCCCTGTTCCGCGGGGGCGCGCTCCGCGTCGAACAGCTCGAACCGCAGGTACGGGTGGTCGGCGGCGAACTCCTGCCGCCCGTTGCGCAGGAAGTACTGGGAGACGTCGGTGTAGCAGTACTCCGCCATACTCTCGCGGTAGGGCGTCAGCCGGCTCAGTACCTTCTCGCTGGTGCCGCCAGTACCGGAGCCGATCTCGAAGATGCGGACGCGGTGGCCGGGGTCGCGGTCGAGCAGGAGCTCGACGCGGGCCGCCACCAGATCCGCCACGAGCTCGTTGAGCGCCGTGGCGCTGTCGCAGTCCTGGTACACCCCGCGGACCAGTTTCATCGACGACGCGGGGAAGATCACCTCGGTCGCGGCCCGTCGGCCCGCGAGGACCTCGGGCAACGCGCGGACCACCGGATCCAGCAAGTTGACGTAGGGGTTGGTGCCCGCGCACTGCCGGCACACCCCCTCCCAGCGCCGCCACACGTCTCCACCGTCGAGACGCGCCCGGTCGGTCAGGGTGTAGCGCTCGGGGCTGTACTCCAGGTAACCGTGCTCCGCCAGGATGCGCAGGCTCTCGGTGAGCCAGCGGTCGTAGCCGCCATCGGGATCGAGGGCGGCTCTCAGGTCCGCGACCGTCCCGCCGGCGCGGTCCATCCCCAGCGTCCGCAACTGCAGCAGCAGCAGTTCGCAGAGCAGGTCGTCGTCGAAGCCCCGGGCACTGCCGGAGTCCGCGAGCACGCGCTGCAGCCGCTGGTCGGCCGGACCGTCGGACCCGGTGGGGCGGGAGCCGTCATCGGCCCCTCGATCAGCCGTGGTCTTCTCCAGGGCGAGCTGGTGGTACGGCCCGGAGAGCAGGAGGTCCAGCGCCGCCATCCCTTCGGCGGGTTCGATGGAGCCGATGCCGCTCTGCTCCATCCGCTGCTGATACGCGGACGAGGCGACGACCCCGACGCTCCCCCAGTAGCCCCAGTTCATCACCTTCACGGTGGTGGGTCGGGTCTGCTGCCACAGCCGGGCGAACGCGTCCTTGAAGACGCAGCCGCACACGTAGTTGCTCTGCCCCGCGGATCGGTGGAAGGAGTTGGTCGAGGAGAAGAACAGCGCGAAGTCCAGCGGCTCGTCGGCGAAGACCTGCGCGATCCGGACGCTGATGTCCACCTTCGCGCGCACGGCGGCCCGGAACCGTTCCTCCGGCATCCTGGCCACGCTCTGGTCGAGCAGCGCGAGCGCCGAGTGGACGACGCCGTTGATCTCGGGGAAGCGCGCCTTGATCCGCGCGACGGCGGACGCCAGCGACTCCCGGTCGGTGGCATCGGCCTGCAGGTACCAGGGCGCCGGACCCAGGCGGGACAGTTCCGCGATCCTGGCCCGGATGGCGTCGTCCTCGGCACGGCGGCCGATCCAGACCACCTGTGCCCCGTAGGTGCGTACGACGTGCTCGGTCCAGACCGCGCCGAGGCCGCCGGCGCCGCCGATGACCACGTAGACCCGGTCGCCTCGATAAGGGACCGCCTGCGCGGGGAGCGCCTCGAACGGCACCGGTGCCAGGACCTGCCGGAACCAGCGCCCATCGCGGTGCGCCCAGCTGCCCTCGGAGGGCTCAGCCGGCAGCCGTAACGCCTCCCTCAGCACGTCGTCCCGCAGCGCCTCCACATCGGCCGGCCGCACCCGCCACCGCGGGTTCTCCTTCGCCAACGACCCCAGCAGGCCGTGCGCGCCGGCGTGGGTCGGGTCGATGCGGTCGGTGTCGACGACCTGCTGGCTGCGGACGGTCAGGGCGGTCCACCGCAGGTCCCGCTTGTCGTAGCCGAGGGCCAGCAGCGCCTTCGCCAAGCGGAAGCCGGCGTACACCCCCGCCTCCTGGCCGGCGATCAGGTCCTCGCTCTCCGGCAGCACCGTGGTGCCGCCGCTCGCGATCCACACGACGCTGTCGTAGGGCCCACCACGCGCGAGCCGCTCGCGCAGACCGTCGACGGTGTCCTCGGCCCGCAGGAGGACCACGTCCACGTCCTCCCCGGGCCCGGTGAGGGCAACGGCCAGTTCCTCCGGGTCCGCGCCAACCAGCAGCGTCCGGCCCCGTGGCCCGTCGTCGTCCGCGGACAGGGCGGGCTGGGCCGGCTCCCAGCGCGGTTCGAGCAGCACCGGGCCCCCGGCCTCGGAGGCGGGCCGCCGGGCCGTCGGCGGCACGTCGGCCACGGCGCGCAGCGGCCGGGTGCTGAAGGCCCGGAACCGCACGCGGACTTCGCCCTGCGCGTCGCACAGGTCGACGTCGAACGTGTCGCCGCTGTCGGTGGTGCTCCGGAGCCACGCCCACATAATCGGTTCGCAGGGGCCCAGGATCTCCACCTCCTCGACCGCGTAGGGAAGGCGGAGGTCGGTGCCGTGTCGCAGGCCGATGGACGCCTGCAGTGAGGCGTCCAGCAGCCCCGGGGGCAGCACGTGGGTTCCGGGGCCGTACTCGGGCGCCTCGGGCAGCGCGAGTTCGGCGAGGACCTGGGCGTCCCCCACCAGGAGTCGCCTCAGTCCCTGGAAGGTGGGCCCGTACGCGATGCCCTGGCGCCGGTAGACGAGGTACGCCTCCGTCGCGGCCATCTCGTAGCGGTCGCACTCGGTGCGCAGGGTCTCGAGATCGAGCCGCGGCCGTGTCGCCGGTGCGGCGCCGGACTGGATGCGGCCCTGGCTATGCACGACGGGGCCGTCGGTGCCGGGCGTCAGGATGCGGTAGGGGGTTCCCGCGGCGCCGTCCGCTTCCAGTTCGACGGAGAGGTCGAGCGGCGTGTCGGCGACCCTCACCGGCCGCAACCACACGACGTCGCGGAGCGTGACGGCGACCGCCGGGGAGTTCCGCTGGGCGGGCAGCGCGGCGTGGGCGGCGCGGGCCAACTCCAGGTGGGCGACGCCCGGCAGGATCTTCTCCCCGGCCACGACGTGGTCGCGCAGGAAGGATTCCGATCCGGTGAGCACCGTGTCGAACCGGCGGCCCATCGCGTCGGCACGACCGGGCGCGGCGGCGAACATCCCGTCCGGGGTGGGCCGTGTCGTGCGCGGGCGCCACAGCCGCTTGCGGGCGAAGGGGTAGCCGGGCAGCGCGACCGGTGCGGTGCGGCGGCCGCCGAACAGCCGGCGCCACGCCAGGTCGTACCCCTGGCAGTACGCCCGCGCCGCAGCCCGGAGCGCATCCCGGAGAGCGCTGTCGGCCTGGTCCGGTTCGGCTGCCGCCTCCAGCAGGCGTTCGCCGGCCTGCCGGGCCGCGACACTGGGCGCGAAGTCCTTCGGCACCTCCCCGGTGAAGACGTCGGGGTCCTGCCCGTCCGCGCCCTGCGAGCGCAGCAGGCGCACCGCCTCGGCGCGGTCGCGGGCCACCACGGCGCAGCGGTGCCGGAAGTGGGATCTGCCGTCCAGCAGGGTCGCGCCGACGTCACGCAGGCTGTGCTGGTGGCGGGGGTCCTCCAAGAAGTCCACCAGATCGGCGACTCGCTGCCGCAGCGACTCCTCGGACTTCGCCGACAGGGCCAGCAGGTGAGCGGGCATCTCCATGACCTCGTCCTCTTCGCGTACCGGGCGACTCTCCACCACCATGTGCGCGTTGGTGCCGCTCATGCCGAAGGAGCTGATGGCGGCGATCCGTCTGCGCCCGGCTGCCTCGGGCCACGCCCGGTTCGCCTTGTTGACGAAGAACGGGCTGTTCTTCCACTCGATGTACTCGTTCTCCTGGGCGCAGTGCAGGGATCCCGGGATCGTCTCGTGGCGCATGGCCTGCAGGACACCGATGAGACTGACGAGTCCGGAGGCGGCGAGCGTGTGCCCGACGTTCGGCTTCACCGACGTCAAGGCGCAGTACTGCCGCTTGTCGGTGAAGCCCCTGAAGACGTCGTTGAGCGCGTTGACCTCGACGGGGTCCCCGAGTCGCGTGCCGGTCCCGTGGGCGACCACGTACTCGATGTCGCCCGGGTCGATGCCGTGCCGCCGGTAGGTGTCGCGCAGCAGCGCGCTCTGGGCATCGCCGTTCGGGGCGGTGATGCCGTTGGACCTGCCGTCATAGTTGATGCCGCTCGCGCGGATGACGCCGTGGATCCGGTCGCCGTCGGCCACCGCCGCCGACAGCCGCTTCAGCACCACGACGGCGACGGCCTCGCTGAGGACCATCCCATTCGCGCGCCGGTCGAAGGCGTAGGTGACGCCGTCCTCGGACAGCATGCCGGCCTGCCGGGTGCGGGTCAGCAGTTGCGAGGTCGTGATCAGGCTGACTCCGGCGGCCAGGGCGACATCGGACTCACCGCTGCGGATGCTCGCACAGGCCTGGTGCGCGGCCACCAGCCCCGACGAGCACGCCGTGTTGATGGCCATGACGGGACCGCTCAGGTCGAGCAGGTACGACAGGCGTGCGGCGAGGATGCCGTCGTGGTTGGCGGTGACGCTGCCCGCCGCGGGGTCCGGGGTGTCGTAGTCGCCCTGCTCGACCCCCACGAACATGCCGATCCTGCGGGTGGCCGCGGGCGTCCAGCCCGCGTCCTCCAGGGCGCGCCACGACTCCTGGAGCAGCAGCCGCTGGCGCGGGTCGAGGGTGCGGGCCTCGTTGGGGGATATCTCGAAGAACAGCGGGTCGAACTCGTCCGGAGCGGACACCTGACCGATGCGGACGGCCGCGAAGGGGCTGTCGTGCGGCTCGCCCCACAGGTCGAGGCGCTCGCGGGCGACCGGGCGGACGACGTCGCGGCCCTCCGCCAGGACGGACCACAACTCGGCGGGGTTGTCGGCGCCGGGGAACCGCCCGCTCATGCCGATGACGGCGATGGCGTCGTCATCGGCCGTTCCCTGCCCCCGCACGCCGCGGTCCGTGCCCGGGTCCGGGGCGGGCCCGGCTGCGTGCTCCGGCCCCGCGCCGGGCCGCGGCCGGTCGGCGGGACCCGGCTCGTTCGGCGGTGCGGGCTGCACCGGGGCGGGGGCGTTCGGCACCGGGGCGGGGGCGGCAAATACGGCGGAAGGCTCGTCCGCGCCGCGGTCGCCGTAGAACGCGGCCAGGAGGTCGCGGTGCTCGGTGGCGAAGTACTCCCGCAGTTTGCGCAGCGTGGAGCGGCTGTAGAAGACGGCGGGGGTGACCGCGACGCCGTAGTGCCTGCCCAGCCCGGTGGCCAGACCGGCCAGACTCACCGAGTCGAAGCCGTAGTCGGCGAGGTTGTCGTCCTCGTAGAGCCGGTCCGGGGACAGGCCGACCGCGGCGCTGACGATCTGCCGCAGGTCGTGGGCCAGACGTTCCCCGACGTCGGAGGTCGGCACCCTGGTCGTGCCGCCCACGACCGCGGGGGCGGCCGGCCGGGCCGCGGTCGCCTCCGGTGGCGTCGGGGTGCCGGCGGGCGGCGTCAGCCCCAGGAAGCGCGCCACCCGGGTCGGCTTGCCGACCACAATCAGGTGCTGAGCGGCGTCCTGGGACAGCAGCCGCTCGAACAGGGCGAGGCCGTCCGCGGTCTCCAGGAAGTCCTGGCCGCTGGACTTCAGCAGCATCGTGGTGGTGTCGGGGTCGAAGCCCATGCCGCCCTCACGCCACAGCGGCCAGTTGACGACCACGGTCCGGCCGGAGAGCCGACCCGCCCGCACCTCGGCGTCCCGGTGTCGTGCGTAGGCCATCTGGAAGCGGTTGGCGACCGCGTAGTCGCAGGTGCCGAAGTCGCCGATGACGGCGGCGGAGGAGGAGAAGTAGCAGACGAAGTCCGGTTCGGCGCCGGCCAGCACCTCGTCCAGGACCATCGTCCCGCGCATCTTGGGGCCGAGGACGTCCGCGAAGGACCGCAGGTCCTTCTCCAGGACGCTGCCCTCTCCCTGGACACCGGCCGCGTGGATGACTCCGTGCAGGGCCCCGAAGCGCTCCCGCGCCTGGGTCACGGCCCGCTTCATGGCGTCCGCGTCGCAGCCGTCCGCCTGGACGTACAGGATCCGCCGTCCGGCGGCGAGGCCGCGCAGCGCCTCCTGGCGTGCCGCGTCCAGCGGAGAGCGGCCGGTCAGGACGACATTGGCCGCATAGTGCTCCACGAGGTGCCGGGCCACGATCAGTCCCAGCCCACCGCAGCCGCCGGTGATCAGGTAGGTGCCGCCGTGCCGGAGGGCGCAGGGGCGGTCCTCGTCGAGCGCGGCCTCTCGCAGGCGGCTCACGAAGCGGCCGCCGGAGCGGTACAGCGCGCTGACGGGCCGCTCCTGACGCAACTCGGCGACCAGCCGCTCCATCCAGGCCGCGGTGTCCGCCGACCGCAGCGGATCGGCGGCGTCCTGGAGCACGGCCACCACGGACAGCGCGGGCATCACCATGCCCAGCGAGCGTTCGAAGCCGAGATGCGCCTCCAGCAGCGCGCGCTCCCGGCCGTCGCGGTACTGCCCCGCCACCACGAAGCGCCCGGCCTCGAGCCCGGCGCCGGCGAGTGCCTGCAGCGTCAGGACGACGTCGCTGAAGTCGTCGGTGGCGGCACCGGGTTCGAGCGCCTCCAGAGTCACGACCGCGTCGATGGGCGCCGGCCCCGCCGCGATCTCCCGGAAGGCCTCCAGGTAGTCCTGGGCCACACCGCGGCGGACCTCGTAGCGGTGCAGGTCAGGCTTCCGGAAGGTGTCGCCGCGTCCGATGAAGGCCGTGTGCAGGCCGGGGCTGAGGGCCCCGACAGCCCGCGCGACCGCCGCCTGACGCTCCGCTCCGGTGCACAGGAAGACGATGCCCCGCAGCGCACGCGTGGCGCTCGCGTCCAGGGCCGCGGGTTCCCAGTCCTCCACGAAGGCGAGCGGCCGGGTCTCCTCCACGGCGGTGGCGCGGGGTGCGGGCGCCGGGGTGCCGGCCGCCCCCGCCTGCGGCGGCTGCAGCGCGAGCGCGGGGGGCGCGTCGAGCCAGTGGCGTTCCTGGACGAACGGGTAGGTGGGCAGGGAGATGCGACGCGGTTCGGCGCTGCGGGCCAGGGCGGTCCAGTCGAGGGCCAGGCCCTTCACCCAGACGTTGGCCAGCTTGTCGAGACGGCCCTGTGCGAGCCACTGCCGTACCAGGTCCCGCATCTCCTCGTCTGCTTCGAGAAGGGCTACGGCGTCCTTGTTCTGCCGCACGCCTCCCCGGAAGACGTTCGCGGCGTCCTGCTCGCCGTCGACGAACGCGCGCAGGTGCGCCCGCAGCGCGTCCGGGCCGTCCACGACCAGGGCGAGGCGGTCCTCCATGGCCTCACGTCCGACCTGCAGGGTGTAGGCGAGGTCCGTCAGATCGGCGTCGCGGCCGGGCCCCTCCAGCCACATGAGCAGCGTCCGGGCCCTCTCCCGCAACCGCTCGTCATCCTTGCCCGACAGCACGACCAGCTCCGGATGCGGGGGCCGGGCCGCACGGGCCGGGTGGTTCTGCCCGGGCGGGTACTCCTCGATGATCACGTGGGCGATGGCGCCGTGGGCCCCGAACGACGAAACGCCGGCGATCCGGGGCAGGGACTGCTCCACCCCGTCGACGATGCGGGTGGGCCGCTCCCACGGCTCCAACCGGTGCTGGACGTAGAAGGGCGAGTTCGGGAAGTCGATGTACGCGTTCAGCTGCTCGGAGTGGAGGGAGGGCACGAGCATCCCGTGCCGCATCTGCATCAGGACCTTGGTCACCGCGACGATCCCGGCCGCACCCTCCAGGTGACCGATGTTCGACTTCACCGAACCGATCGGGCAGTACTGCTTCTTGTCGGTGTGCTTGCGGAACGCCCGGGTCAGGCCGCTGATCTCGATCGGGTCGCCGAGGGAGGTGCCCGTGCCGTGGCCCTCCACGTAACTGATGTCCTCGGCCGAGAGCCCGGCGTCGTCCAGTGCCGCGGCGATCATGTCCGCCTGCGCCAGCGGGTTGGGCACAGTCATTCCGTTCGTCTTGCCGCCGTGCACCGTCGCGACGCCGCGGATCACCCCGTGGATGTGGTCGCCGTCCGCGACCGCCTGGTCGAACGGCTTGAGCAGGACGCACCCGACGCCTTCGCCCGGTACGTATCCGGTCCCGCCCTCACCGAACGAGCGGCAGCGACCGTCCTCGGCGAAGAAGTTCATCTGGCTGAGCGAGACGTACTTGTTGGGGTGCAGCGACAGGTTCGCCCCGCCGGCGAACGCGAGCGTGGATGAGCCGTTGCGGATGCTCTCGACCGCCATGGCGATCGCGTAGAGAGACGAGGAGCAGGCGGTGTCGACGGTCAGGCTCGGCCCGTGCAGGTTGAAGAAATAGGAGACGGCGTTGGAGGCGGCGGCGCGGTCGGACAGGACGACGTCCTGTCCGCTGTACAGCTGGTACTCGTTCCACATCATGCCCAGGTAGACACCGACTTTGCGGGCCTTGTCGGGGCTCAGGGACTGCCGGGTGTAGCCCGCGTCCTCCATGGCCTCCCAGGCGGCCTGGAGGAACAGCCGGCTCTGGGGATCGGTCAGCGCGGCCTGCTGCGGCGACATGTTGAAGAACAGCGCGTCGAAGTTCTCGGCGCCGTCGATGAAGCCGCCCCACTTGCTGCTGCTCTTGCCGGGCGTCTTCTCGGCCGCGTAGTACGCGTCCTTGTCCCAGCGGTGCGGCGGGATCTCCTCGATGCAGTCCTCGCCGCGCTCCAGCACCTTCCAGAACTCGTCGAGGTCGCCCGCCTTGGGGTACCGGCCGCTGATGCCGATGACGGCCACGTCGCGCGAACGGCCTGCGGCCCGGCCGCTCAGCTCCTGCGCCGGCACGGTCCTGCCGGGACCCGCGGCGCCGGACGGCACCTGTGCGAACCGGTCCCGCGACGCGGCCGGCGCAGCGAGCACGGCGGCTGCAGGTGCGCTCGCGCCCACCGCCTGCGGAGCCGCCGCGGCGGGCTGGTCCAGTCCGAGCAACTCGGTCAGGCGCGCTGCCTGGTGCTCGGTGAAGTACTCCGCGAGCTCCTGGACCGTGCGGTACTCGAAGAACAGTGTCCCCGGAATGGAGGCGAAGTCCTTCTGCAGAAGCCGCATCAACTCCATGATCTGGATGGACTCGATGCCGTACTCCCCCAGCTCCGCTGCAGGGTCGAGCCGCCCCTTCGGAATGCCGAACACCTGCGACAGCCGGTCCTTGAGGTACTCGACCGTCCGGGCGAACAGCTCGCCCGAGCCGTCCCCGGCCCCGGGTTCCACGGCCTGAGTGGCCGTCGCGGGACTCGCTGCGACCGCAGCCACCGGCGCCGTTCGGAGCGCGGCCCCGGCCGGCTGCGCACCGCTGCGCCCGGCCCCATCGACGCGCAGGACCTTCTCGATCTTCTGACGCTCGCCCTTCGTCACGACGACCTGGGTCTCCTCGGACATCAGGATCTGCAGCAGCGCCCCGATGCCCTCCTCGGTCCGTAGCCCTCGCAGACCCGAGTGGTCGCGGTAGAGGGTCTTCGCCGGGCCGTCCTCGGCGAGCTCGCCGAGCATGCCGCCCTCGTCCCAGTACGGCCAGTTGACCGAGATGCTCCGCCCGTGCCGCAGGCCCTGTGCCCGAAGCTCCTCCCGGTGCTGGGCGTACCCGTCGAGGAACCGGTTGGCGGCGGCATAACTGCCCTGTCCGAAGTCACCGACGTAAGCGGCGATGGACGAGAACACGAGGAAGAAGTCGAGCGGGTGCGCGGCGGTCAGTTCGTCCAGGTGCAGCGTCCCGTACGTCTTCGGCGCCAGTACCTCGTCGAAACCGGCCCAGTCCACGTCCATGACGCCGGTGCCGCCGATGACGCCTGCACCGTGGAAGACGCCGTCCAGCTTGCCGAATCGTTTCTGGGCGGCGGCGAGCGCCGCGTCCACGCCGGCCCGGTCGGCCACGTCGCAAGCGAGGTAGAGGACCTCCGCCCCGGCGGCCTCCAGGGTGGTGATCTTCTCCCGCAGTGCTGCGTCCGGCTCCCGGCGGCCGAGCAGGACGAGCCGTGCCCGGCACTGCGCGGCAAGGTACGTGCCGAGGTGCAGCCCCAGGGCCCCGGCACCCCCGCTGATCAGGTAGACGCCACCCTCCTTCAGCGGCAGCTCAGCGGCGCCGCCGCGCGGACCCGCGGTCCACGGCCGCAGTACCCGCTCCGAGCGGGTACCGTCGGCGTCCCGGATCTCGTGCCAGCCCTGCGGGGCGGTGCTCTCGGCCCTGCCCAGTTCCCGCAGCACGCCGTCGGCGGTGGTGTCGGCGTCCCGCGCGTCGGGGATCTGCAGGCTTTCCACCCGGAACAGGTGATCGACCACCGCCATGGCCCGGCCGAAGCCCAACATTGCCTCGCCCGCCGCACGCTGCGGCCCTGGCTGCGCCGGCAGCACCGCCAGGTACTGGATCTCCTGTTCGGGGCCTGCCCGGTGCACGGCCCGGAACAGGTGCAGCAGACTCTCCAGCTCGATCGTGAGGTCGGAGGGGTCCCCGGTCAGCGGCCAGAAGTTGACGACGGCCCGCGGCAGCAGACCCCGTTCGTCCAGCGTCCGCAGGAGCCGTTCGAAGTCCTCGGGGCTGCGGCGGTCCACGGTGAACCGGTCCGGGCCCGACTCCTGGAAGGCGCTGCCGCTCCGTACCCGCACGACGGGGCCCGCGTACGTCGCCGCCAGCCGGCTCGGGCGCGGGTCCTCGTCGTCGAGGAGGAGCAGGAGGCGCCCCGCGCCCACGGGTTGCGCGTCATGGGTGGAGGGGATGTCCGCCCGGGTCCACCGCGACACGTAGTAGTGCAGCTTCTCGCTCTTGTCGGCCGCGAACTCCTTGAACACCAGACCGGTGAGGCGCACGCACTCGGTGCCGCTGTCGTCGCAGATCACGAGGTCGACGCTCATCGCGCCGTCCCGGGCGATCCGGTGGATGGTGGCGTGGCAGTAGGACCGGCGCGGAATCGGCGCGAACACCGCCAGCTCTTCGAGGCTGAACGGGATGCGCAGCACTCCGTCCTGCTCACCGATGCCCCGGAGGGTGTTGAGCGCCGCGTCGAACAGCGAGGGGTGCAGGGTGAAGCGGGAGTACTCCTCCTCCAGGCCGTCGTCCAGCACGATCCGGGCCAGCGCCTCGGTCTCGCCGCAGTACAGCGTCTCCATGGCCTGGAAGGTCTCGCCGTATCCGAAGCCCAGGTCCCGCAGGCTCGCGTAGATCTCGGCGTGCTCGCGTCGGCCGGTGCACCGCGCCTTGATCGCGTCAAGGTCGATCGCGCCTCGCGCCCGTGCGGGCGGGTGGGCGGCGTAGCCGGCCCGGCCCTGGGAGAAGACGGTGCGTTCTCCCGCGGTCCCGTCGTGGATGACGAACTCCAGCACGTCCGGTTCGAGCGGGGTCAGCTCGATGTGCACGGGACGGAAGGCACCGTCCAGGACGACCGGACGGCCCCAGATGATGCCGCGCAGGACGACGTCGTCGGAGCCGGTGGCCAGCCGGGAGGCCGTGTACGCCATCTCCATGTGGGCGACGCCGGGCAGCAGGATCTTCCCGCCCACGACGTGGTCGCCAAGGAAGAACTCGTTCGCCGAGAGCTGCTTGCTGAAGCGCTGCGCGTGGAGGGTGGAGTCGTTGGTGTCCAGCAGTGGGTGCACGGTGGCGGACGCGGGCAGGGCGTGCCGTGTCGCGCGGTCGGACCTCGCGGTGTCGGCCCAGTAGGTTTCGCGTGCGAAGGGGTAGCCCGGCAGTGACACGCACGGAAGCGGCCGGACGTCGAACAGGTTCTCCCAGGCCAGCTCGTATCCCTGGCAGTAGAGGTCGGCCAGGGCGCGGACCGCGTCCCGGTACCGGGCGTCGTCGCCTCCCGTGCGGGCCCGGCCTATCAGCTCGTTGCCGTGCTCGGTGAGCGCGTTCTGTGCGCGGAAGTCCCTTCCCGCCAGCCCGCGGAAGACCTGGGCGTCCTTCTTGCCGTCGAGAATCCGCTGCAGCAGCAGCTCGGCCTCTTCGGGGGTGGCCGCCACCAGCGCACAACGGTGCGCGAAGTGGTGGCGCCCGGCGAGCAGCGTGCTGCTGATCCGCCCCAGCCCCGCGTCCTCGGCGCCACCGGCCCGCAGGAAGGCGAGCAGGTCCTCGGCCCGGGTGCGCAGCGCGTCGTCGGTCTTCGCCGACAGCGCGAGCAGGTACGAGGGCCGGGTCACGGCCGTCCGCGGCGCCGCTCCGTCGCCATGGCTCTCCACCACGACGTGGACGTTGGTCCCGCTGATGCCGAAGGAGCTGACGGCGCCCACCCGCTCACGGCCCGGTTGGGCCGGCCAGGGCCGGGCCTCCTTGTTGACGTGGAAGGGGCTGCGCGCCCAGTCGATGTACTCGCTCTCCTGACCGGAGTGAAGGCTCGCGGGCACCGTGTGATGGCGCAGGGCCTGCACCAGGGCGATCAGGCTGACGACGCCCGAGGCGGCCAGGGTGTGCCCGACGTTCGTCTTGACCGAGGTCAGGGCGCAGTACCGGGTGTTGTCGGTGTAGCGGCCGAACGCCTCGGTCAGCGCGTTGACCTCGATGGGGTCACCGAGCCGGGTGCCGGTGCCGTGGGCGATCACATGCTCGATGTCGGCCGGGTCGACCGCGAACCGCCGGTACACGGAGTCGAGCAGGGCCACCTGCGCGGCCTGGCTGGGCGCGGTGATCCCGTTGGTCCGGCCGTCGTGGTTGAGGCCGCTGGCGGTGATGACGGCATGCACCCGGTCACCGTCCGCGAGGGCTTTCGCCAGCGGCTTCAGCACGACGGCGACGATCGCCTCACCCATCACCATGCCGTTGGCCCGCTTGTCGAAGGCGTAGCAGACCCCGTCGGGCGACAGCATCCCGGCCTGGGTGGCGTGCTCGTAAAACTGGGACCCTGCCAGCAGGCTGACCCCTGCGGCGACCGCGGTGTCGCACTCACCACTGCGCAGGCTCAGGCAGGCCTGATGCACGGCGGCCAGGCCGGCCGAGCAGGCGGTGTTGACAGTCAGCACCGGCCCGGAGAAGTTCAGGAAGTAGCTGAGACGGGCGGCCAGGATTCCGTCGTGACCGGAGGTCAACGTCTGCTCGTCCCAAGCCAGGCCCGGGTAGTCGCCCTGTTCGGCGCCGACGAACATGCCCATGGTGTGGTCGCGGAGCTGCTGCGCCCCGTACCCGGCGTCCTCCAGGGCCCGCCAGGCCTCCTGCAGCAGCAGCCGCTGCCGCGGGTCCATGTGCTCGGCCTCCCGGGGGGAGATCTCGAAGAAGAGCGGGTCGAACTCGGCTTCGCCGGGCAGCCATCCGCCCCTGACCTCCGACGCGCCCGCGGTCCCCGCCCAGCTGCCCCGCCTGTGCGCCGGAAGTGGCGCCACCGCGTCCCGGCCCTCGGCGAGCAGCTGCCAGAACTCCTCGACCGTGCGGGCCTGCGGAAAGCGGCCGCTCATGCCGATGACGGCTATCCGGTGGTCGAGGCCGTCGTCGGCGTCGGCTCCGGGAGCCGACGCGGGCCTGAACCCGGTGGCGGGCTCCTCTTCTTCCCCGGTGCGCGTCTGCGCCGCGGAGGCGGCGGTCTCGTCGGCGGACGCGTGCTTGCCCGCCACGGCGTCGTGCTGTTCCTCGATCAGATGATCCCTGAGCATCTCCAGGGTGAAGTACGTGTAGAAGAGCGACGGCGCGACGTCTATGCCGTAGTGCTCGCTCAGCCGGAGAGCGAGCTGCGTGTTGCCGACGGAGTCGCACCCGAGGTCGGCCAGCCGGTCCGCCGGGTGGATCTCGTCGGCGGCGAGCTTCAGCACGTCTCCGACGAGCTTCCGGATGTCCGCCTCGACCCGTTCCCGGACGTCCGTGCCCGTCCGCTCGGCGCGATGCCCGGGCTCGGTCAGGTCCGCCACGCGTTCCTCCTCCGTTGGGTGTTCCGATGCGTCGCCCCGCACGGGCGCAGGTGTCCCGGTGGCGGTGATCTCGTCGGTGGCGTCCGGTGTGATCCAGAAGTGGCGCCGGTCGAAGGCGTAGGTCGGCAGGCGAAGCCGCCGTCCCGGGACCGCCCGGAACAGCTCCGCCCACCGGTGGTTGCGCCCCCTGGCGAAGGATTCCGCCAGGTCCAGCAGCCGTTCGCGGTACTGCGCGGCGGAGAGGTCGGTGACGGCGTCGAGGACGGCCTCGGCAGCGGGCTGTGGTGCTCCGGCCGGTTCACCGCCCTCGGGGGGGTCCGCGGGCTCTTGGAAGCAGTCGTCGGCTCGCCCGGTCTCCAGCAGCACGGTCAGCTTCGCGCGGAGGTCGTCCCGGTCGCGCACGACCAACGCGGTTCGTCGGCCGAGGTGTTCGCGCCCGAGGAGCAGCGTGGCACTGAGGTCGGCCAGGTCCTCCTGGGCACCGTCGCCGTCGAGCCATTCGCGTACGTCGCGGATCCGCCGCCGGAGCGCCGTGCCGGTTCTGGCGGAGAGGCAGACGAGGTAGGCGTGATGGTCCTGCGGGACGGCCGGGGCGGTGGTGGGCGCCTCTTCGAGGACGACATGGGCGTTGGTGCCGCCGATTCCGAAGGAGCTGACACTCGCGCGGCGAGGCAGCGGCTCTCCGTCCTCCGACCGCGGGGGCTTCCACTCCTGCTGCCGGTCGGCGATGTAGAAAGGCGTGCCGTCCAACTCGATGCGAGGGTTCAGCCGCTGGAAGTCCAGCAGTCCGGGTATGCGCCGGTGCTCCATGGCGAGCAGCACCTTGAGCAGTCCGGCGATCCCGGCGGCGGCCTCGAGGTGGCCGATGTTTGGCTTGACCGAGCCCACCCCGCAGAAAGGATTCTCCGGCAGGTCCGCGGTCTCCCCGCACGCTTTGCGGAAGCCCTCGACTAGTCCAGCGATTTCGACCGGGTCGCCGGTCGGCGTCCCCGTGCCATGCGCCTCCACGTATCCGATGGTGTCCGGGGAGACCCCTGCCCGGGCGATGGCGTCCGCGACGACCTGTGCCTGCGCTTCGTCGCTGGGGTAGGTCAGGGTGCGGGTCCTGCCGCTGTGGTTCACCGCGCTGCCCTTGATGACGCCGTAGACGTTGTCACCGTCGCGCACGGCGTCCGCAAGGGGCTTGAGCAGGACGGTGCCACCGCCCTCCCCGCGTACGTAGCCGTCGGCCCGCTCGTCGAAGGGACGGCACGAGCCGGTGGGCGACAGCATGCCGGCCTTGGCGAACGACGTGTGCCGGCCAGAGGTCCGGACGAGGTTGATCCCGCCGGCGAGCGCGAGGGCGCACTCGCCTTGTTGCAGCGACTGGACGGCGAGGTGAACGGCGTGCAGCGAGGCGGATGACGCCGTGTCCACGACCACGCTGGGCCCGTGGAGATCGAAGAAGTGGGAGACCCGGTTGGCGATGACCGCACCGACCGTTCCCGTGGAGTGGTGCGCCGCGACGTCGCGGAGCTGCCGCTCCTGGAGCTCCTTGTAGTCGGAGTTGAAGGAACCGAAGAACACCCCGACGTCCCGTCCGGACAGCGCGCCGGGCGCGATGGCCGCGTCCTCGATACAGGACCAGGCCAGTTCGAGCATGATCCGCTGCTGCGGATCGGTGCTCTCCGCCTCCAGCGGGGAGAGGCGGAAGAACTGCGCATCGAAGGCGTCCACGTCGTCCATCAGGCTGGCCCACCTGCTGGGGCCGGAGTGCTCCGCACCTCCACCGGAAACGTCCGCTGCCTCGCCTCGCCCCATGTCCCAGTGTGCCTCGGGTACTTCGCCGACCTGAGACCGGTTGTTGCTGATCACGTCCCAGAACTGGCGGTGGTTGGCCGCTCCGGGAAACCGGCACGCGATTCCAATGACGGCAATGGGGTCGTACTGCGGCATCAGTGGAGACTCCCCTTATCGTTCGCGACGTTTTGGCGCAGCGCAACGACCGCCCACTACCGAACCTGGGCGCGCCGAACCGGCAGGACTTTCTCGTGATGAGCTGTTTTCGACGGTGCACGCTGCTCGGACGCACCACGGCGGACCGTCGGCCTGCGCCGGCGGCATGGCGCAGTCTGCGTTCGCGAGCTGCGCGCGACCATGGTGTCCGCTGTTCTTCCCTGTGGGGGGGCGCTTCCACCAGCCGCGATGCGGGCATGCCGATCGCGCCCGGGAAACACCCGAGATGCACCGGGGACCACGTCGCCCCCTACGGCCCGAGGCCAGCTACTGCGGTGACTCCACGGGCCTGTCTGCTCTCGCTCCGGTGACGTCACGCGAGGTGGCGTGGTGGCGTGGGTGCGGTCGTCACGCCCCGGTCACCGGATGTGAGGGTGCCGCTCGAAGTGCGTCTCGAGCCTCCGTTCAGCAGCGCCCGGGAACCGGACGGCCGAGGCTTTCCGAGACCCACCGCCCTCAGGTCAGGCGTGCGGGCCCCGCGCCTTCGCGCCGGTGACCTTCAGGCGCGCGTCGAGGGCTTCGATGTCAGGCACGAACCAGATGTGGCTTGCCGTATTGGATTCATGCACCAGAGCCCGCAGTGCGTCACTGGCCTCCAGGTGGTGGGAGATATCCCCGACGACGGCCAGCCGGACTTTGTAGTTGACGAACTTTTGCATGATATCGCCTGCGACACGGGTGCTGAGCGAGAAGAACTCGTCGTCCAGGCGACTCACAGGTACGGCCACGATCTCGGCGTCGAGCAATGCCGCGCCGATCAGGTTCAGTGCATCCTGCTCAGTTGCCACGACAGGCCCCGAGGGATCACACATCAACACCTGAACTCCATGCCGTTCCTGCAGTTCATCGGTCAATGGTCAGTCCCCCAAGTGAGGCAATCGTGAGCAGATATCGCTGGAGGAAATTAGCACACGCTTTGATCACGGGCCAAGGTTGCTTAAGTCACCTTGTGCGATTAAGCCATCTTCCTACATTCATGTTTGTGGACCGGATGGACTATGAGGCGCAGTCGCCACCCATCGAGGGGGTCGTGGTTCCTCCGTAGCGTTTTCGCTGACCGGAGCGGTGTTCGACCGGTGGATGCCCCCGCACCGGAAGACGTGGGGGACGGACGGACGCACGGCGGCACCGACTCGGCCGAACGGGTGATCACGCCAGTGCGTGGATGGCCGAATCCAAGCCACCAGGGTTCCCGGAGCCGGCGCTCCCGGGGGCGCAGCAGCACGAACTCCGCCTCACCCGCCGAACCGAAGTTTGCGAAGGTCGTGGCGGGCAGCGTCCGCAGGTCTTCCCGAAAAGCCCCTCATCCTTCCTGCGCGCAGTACCCTCAGCAAGCGCCCTACGATGTGGGCCGGAGCGGTATTTGCGCTTTCCCGGCGAGGCTCGGGACATCATTTCGCGCGATCCCGAGGATGCCTTTCTCTATTCACCGGAGAGGTCTTGCGAGACGACATCGTTTAGTGGTCGACTGCCCGCACCGACTCTTCGCCCTAGTGTTCACGCCTTGCGCACCCACGTCATTGTTCACACACGGGAGGAATAATGCCCAGGGATCACAGCGGCCTGGCTCCGCTCCAACTCGACGAGAAGGAGTTCGAGCAGGATCCGCATGCCGTGTACGACGTCCTGCGCTCCGAGGCACCGGTCCGCGAGATCATCGCGCCGGGCGGGACCAAGGTCTGGCTCGTCACGCGCTACGAGGACGCGAAGTCGGTGCTGACCGACAACCGTCTGTCCAAGAACATCGAGGCCGGCCAGAAGGTGATCCAGCAGAACACCGACGGCGAGACCGGCATGGTGTTCGCCAGCGAGTTGGCAGCGCACATGATGAACGCCGACCCGCCGGACCACACCCGGCTGCGCAGGCAGGTCAACAAGGTGTTCACGCAGCGAGCAGTGGAGAAACTGGGTCCCCGGATCGAGAAGATAACCACTGAACTGCTCGATGCCATGGAAGGCCAGGATCAGGTGGACCTGATGCGCGCCTTCGCCTACCCGTTGCCCATGGCGGTGATCTGCGAGCTGCTGGGCGTGCCGGCCGGCGACCAGGAGCGCTTCCAGGGCTGGGTACCCACCCAGCTCTCCGGCGGGGACCCGGAGAGCATGGCGCAGGCCACCACGGCACTGCTCGGATACCTGCACGAGTTGGTCGAGAGCAAGCGGTCCCAGCCGGCGGACGACCTGCTCACCGGTCTGGTGCGCTCCAGTGACGACGGCAAACTCAACACCCAGGAACTGGTGTCGATGGCGTTCCTGCTGCTGGTCGCAGGAAACGAGACCACGGTCAACCTCATCGGGAACGGCGCGTTCGCGCTGCTCCGCCACCCCGATCAGCTCGCCGCGCTGCGCGCGGACCGCTCATTGCTGCCCGGAGCGGTCGATGAGCTCCTTCGCTACGAGAGCCCGGTCAACACATCGTCGCTGCGGTTCACGACCGAGCCGATCGAAGTCGACGGAGTCGTCATACCAAAGGGCGAACTGGTGGTGGTCGCTCTCACCTCGGCCAACCGGGACGAGTCCCAGTTCCCCGATGCCGGCACCCTGGACATTCACCGTTCCGCGGGCGCCAACCTGTCCTTCGGACACGGCATCCACTACTGCGTCGGAGCGCAACTGGCCCGGTTGGAGGCGCAAATCGCCTTCGACCGGCTCATCGACCGCTTCCCGCGCATCCGGTTGGCAGCCGACCCGGCGGATCTCCGTTGGCAGCCGGGGACGGCGCTGCGCGGGCTGAGGTCCCTGCCGGTGTCGCTCGGCGCCCCGCAGAGCTGACTGACGGTGTCCCCGGTGCGGGCTTCCCGCACCGGGAAGACCCCGGGAGGAGCCTGCCCGGTCGCCCAGCTCCTGCACACCGGGCATCCACAGCGTGCACCGCCCCGTGCAGACGCGCCCGGCGGAGCACTGCCCTCCACCCGACTCCGCCTGCGACTTGAACGACCGGGCAGGGGGCGGCGTGCCTCCGCGCACCTGACTGGCCGCACCGGCTCATGACGTCGCTCACGCAGACGTCAACGACGCGCACGGCTCCGGGTCACCACCGCATGCGTGACAGTCCTGCCCCACCCACGCCGAGTTGCAGCGCTACGGCCCGGCCTGAAAAGATCTCCCGACACCCCCAGTTGTGCCCGCTGCGGCAGACTGCAGGAGTGAGGGCAACCGCACGTGGTTCGCGGCCGGTCAGAGAGCACGCGGCACGAGATGTCGCCCGGGTCGCACCCGTCGTCCGGCCGAACAGACCATGAGTCCGTGATGACTTCTGCGGGTGCCTTGACGGTGATCGCACGTGGCGGACACGAACCGAATGTGTAGGAGTAGAGCTGCGATGAACCGTGAAGCAACGACGCCACGCCGGTTGGCCACCGATCCCATGATCGATCTGCCCGCTGGAGAGATCGTGCTGCGGGACGAGGGCACGATGACGGACTGGACGGTCGAGGTTGCCGCCTTCCAGCTGGCGCCGAGTCCGGTCACCCGCGAGCTGTACACCGCTGTGCTGGACAAGGCACCGGAGAGCGCCGCGGGGCCGCGCACGCCGATGACCGAGGTCTCATGGCTGGACGCCGTCCGGTTCTGCAACCTGTTATCGCAGGCCGTCGGGATCAACCCCTGCTACACGATGGGCGACAGCCGCGACGCCGAGGACGTGGTCTGCGACTGGTCGGCCGACGGTTACCGCCTGCCGTCCGAGGCTGAGTGGGAGTACGCCTGCCGGGCCGGGAGCTCGGAGGCCCGCTACGGAGAGCTGGACGAGATCGCGTGGTACCGCGGGAACTCCGGAGGCGAGCTGCACGAGGTCGCGATGCGGGAGCCGAACGCGTGGGGCTTCCACGACATGATCGGTAACGTCTGGGAGTGGTGTTGGGACGTCTATGACGCCCGCGTCTACGGCTCGTACCGCGTCTTCCGCGGCGGCGGCTTCTTCGATGAGCCCCGGGGATGCCGTGCGTCGTGCCGCCGCAAGAGCCACCCGACCCTCGCCATCGAGGACCTCGGGTTCAGGCTCGCCCGCTCACGGTGAGCGCGGCGCACAGGAGGAGAGCCCGGGAACGAGACCGTGAACGCGGGGTGCTGTAGTGATCGCTGAGCTGTTACCTTCGCCCATCGGCACGGGCAGCGCGTTTGTTGACTACGACGCGGCGCTGACCGCCCTGTACCCGCAGGAGGCCGCCGCCGTCGCCAGCGCCCGGCCGAAGCGCCTACAGGAATACGCGAACGTCCGCCTGTGCGCGCGCCGCGCAATGCGCGAACTGGGCGTGCCGCCGACGCCTGTGCTGTCAGGTCCGCGCGGCGAACCGCTGTGGCCCGAGGGCATCGTCGGCAGCTTGACACACTGTCCCGGGTTCCGGGCCGCCGCCATGGGCCGCTCCTCCGCGTTTGTCGGGCTCGGCATCGATGCCGAGCCCAACCTTCCCCTGGAGGGGGACCTGCTGGAGTTCATCTCGCTGCCCCAGGAGTGGGCGCGGGTTCACACGCTGACGCGATCCTCCCCCGGAGTCTGCTGGGACCGGCTGTTGTTCAGCGCCAAGGAAGCGGTGTTCAAGATCTGGTTCCCGCTCACCGGGCGAGAACTCGACTTCTCCGAGGCGGACATGCGCATCGACCCGGATGAAGGCACCTTCTCCGCTCGACTACTCGTCCAAGGTCCCATGGTCGACGGGCAACGTATCGAGGAGTTCGACGGCCGGTGGCTCTCCCGCCAGGGCCTCCTCCTCACCGCGATAGCCCTGCGGCGGAGGACGTGACGAGACCGTCACGGGCGTCGGCGAGGAGATCA
This sequence comes from Streptomyces sp. NBC_01166, assembly GCF_045039765.1. Lineage (NCBI taxonomy): Bacteria > Bacillati > Actinomycetota > Actinomycetes > Kitasatosporales > Streptomycetaceae > Streptomyces > Streptomyces sp. NBC_01166. The sequence continues at coordinate 8,579,894 of NZ_CP108613.1, read as the reverse complement.
GCGTTTCCTCGGTCGCCCGCGCCACCGGTGTCCACCGCAGCCTGATTCACCGCCACGGTGACCTGCACGCCGCCGTCATCGCCCGCGCGGGCCAGCCGGTTCGGCCAACATCACCCGCAGACCGGCCGCCCACTCATCGGGCTCCTGGGGTGGCATGTGCTCCACCTCGGGGCCAGGCTGCAGTGGGCTTGATCCGCTTTGACGGACATCGCTGACTCCCCAGCTACTCAAGCCCACACATGCTTCGAAACGTGCTGCACGCCGTCCGGTACGTGACGCACGAGCCGGAACTGACAGCCTTCTACGCCGGGCTCGGCTTCACCGTATTCCCCGAAAGCGTTGGCACCCCCGCCCCGCTGGGGTCCATCTGCCCGGCCCGGTCAAGGGCTTCTGCTTCTCTGTGAAGCCGCTACGCACTGGCGTCCAGAGGGAGCCCCTGCCCACTCCTTACGGGCGGCAGCTCGACCGAAGAGCAGGCCCCGGCGCTTAGAGGGTGTTTCGTCCTGTTGTTTCATCCCTGATTGCGCGGTTGCGGGTGATTCATGCGCCGCGCCATGTTGGGGTGGATTCGGCGGTGAGTCTGCGGGTCATGAGGTTGATCATGGCTTCGGACCGGTGTGCGTGTGCTTCGTAGTCGCGGGCCAGGCGTCGGTGATTCATGAGCCATCCCAGGGTCCGCTCGACGGTCCAGCGGCGGGGCAGGACGGCAAATCCCCTGGTGGTGGGGGTGCGGCGGACGATGTCCATGTCGATGCCGAGGGTGGCGGCGTGCTCGACGAGGTGCTGGCGGTAGCCGCCGTCGACCCAGGTTTTGCGGATGGTGGGATGCTCTGCGGCGATCTGTTCGATGAGGGTTCGGCCGGCGGTCGAGTCCTGCACGCTGGCCGCGGTGACCAGTACGCCGAGGAGGAGTCCGACGGTGTCGATGACGATGCTCCGCTTGCGGCCGACGATCTTCTTGCCCGCGTCGATGCCTTGCCCGGTGGCGGGGACGTTGGTGGAGGTCTTGATGCTCTGGGAGTCGATGACGCAGGCGGTTGGTTCGTCGTCCCGGCCTTCCTGCCTGCGGACTTGGCGTCGGAGGAGGCTGTTGAGCTGGTCGAATACGCCTTCTTCCTGCCAGCGGGCGAAGTAGGCGTAGACGGTGTTCCAGTGGGGGTAGTCGTGCGGCAGATAGCGCCAGGGGATCCCGGTGCGGTTCACGTAGAGGACCGCGTCCAGCAGGCTTCGCAGGTCGTGATTCGGCGGCCTGCCGATGTCCAGCCCGCGACCTCGGCGCTCTGCCCGCCATGCGGTCAGAACTGGCTCGACCAACTCCCATCGGGCATCGGAGAGGTCGCTTGGATAGCGACGGCGCTCAGTCATGATTCTGGAGTACCGGCCGGCCGCGGATCCGGCCCAGGCGCATGCATCAGGCGCGCGAAGCGAACGGTGCACGACGGCGCGTCCTGGGATGAAACAGGAGGAGTGCGGGCGAGACCACGGCATCAGCACCCCACCAGCACCACCGGGACCTTGAGAAGCATCCATCTCATCAAAGCCGAGTCGCATAGCACCTGAAACCGCATCAAGAGAGGCGTAAACACCCTCTTAGAGGGTGTTTTGTCCCGGCAGGGCTGTTTGATATCTCGGGTGGCAGGGCGACTTCAGGCAGTCGTGCCCACTCGCCTGCAGCAGATGGCTCATGGTCCGGAACTCTGCGGGGGGACGAACCATTCCAGGTCGACCATCGGCCCGACTCGGTCACGGTGTGGGTCAACGGAAACTGCTTCCACCTCAGTGACACGGAGGAGGACGCGATCGACTTGGCCGACTGGCACTGCCCTGCTCAGGGCGCTTCCTCCTGACTCAGGAGTCGCGCCAGTTCGAGGTGGATTCGTGGGTGAGTCGTCGGCTCATGAGGTCGATCATGGCCACCTTGATCATGGCTTCAGAGCGGTGGGGGTGGGTTTCGTAGTCGCGGGCGAGGCGACGGTGATGCATGAGCCAGCCGAAGGTCCGCTCGACGACCCAGCGCCGGCCTTGAAGCCCTTCTGGGCGGGGTCGCGACGCGTGACTTCGACATCGATGCCCAAGCGGGCACCGTGGTCGATGGCCTTCGCCGACCCCGAGGACGACGACGACCAGGAGCCGGCGGCCGGGGCAGGGCCGGGGATCGACCTGACGGCGCTGCGCGCGCTGAAGGCATCGCGTACGGACGTGGAGGCCCTGGACTTCACCGCCGAGCAGCTGCGCCGTGTGACGGACGCCTTCACGAAAGCCGACGACGGAGCCCGAGCGAGGACGCAGAAGCACGCCGACCGAGTGGACACCACCCCATCGCACCCGGTGCACGAGGACGACCGGCGCGCGCACCGCCCCCAGCGGCCGGACCGACACCGCGGGCCAGAAGCCGGCCGCTGAGTGCACCCGGAGCGGTCCACTCGATGCTCACCACGATGTCGTGCACTCACCGGATGGATATACGACATCGCCCCGGGGTGAGCCTCCGCCAACTTGAAGCCGGATGAAAGATCTTCCCCTACTTCTCTTTGCCCAACGACCAGCACGAGTACCACGAGAGCCGGTCACACCGCCTTTGGCCAGTCCCCTGTCTCGGCTCGGCCGGGTCGGGGCTGTGACCCGTTGGCCTGGTGGGTCGGGGTGTGGTGCTTGTGAGGCGCGTGTGCCGAGTGCCGGTCAAATGGGCTCGTGTGCCCTGCTGTCCGGGTGTCATGCGTGTTGTTTAACTCACGCCTGATGCTCTGTTTTGTGTGTTGAACGTCTATGCGCGGCATCAGCCTGAGGAGTCACCAGCGGTGTGAATGGTTTGCCTTGGGTATGCAGGAAAACGCTTTCTGAATCCATGGCGTGACGGAGCGTGAATGTGCTGACCGGCCGTATCGATGGCCACGGAATGCGCCGTTCCGGCGGGAGGTGTGGCGAAGATATGAAGGCGCACCGGTTGGTGCGCCTTCATTCGCGTGAGTTGCCTGGCGCTCGTGCCGGGTGCCACGCTTTTGCATAGGGGGTTTGCACGTGAGACGTGCGCGTATGACGGTGGCGGCGACGGTGGCAGGGGCAACGTTGTCGCTGCTGGGCACGGGGGTGGCATCGGCGGCGACCGGGCCGGGGGCGACGCCTCAGCAGCAGGCGGCGAACGGCGCGGCGGGGGCCGCGGGGACGGAGGCCGGCAACCCGCTCAGCGCTGTGGCGACGGCGGCGGGGGTGTGCGCGGACGCCGCCCAGATCGGCACGACGGAGTACATCTACCGGGGCACGGAGACGATCGCCTCGGTCAAGCAGTTCTACTCGCCCAGCTGTGACAAGAACTACGGCTATGTGTGGGCGTGGAAGTCCTTCCTGGACCAGAACATCAACTTCAACCTGACCGTCGGCGTGTGGGCCTACGAGCGCAACGCCCTCGTCGGCGAGCGAACGGTCTTCAACACACACGCGCAGGAGTTCTGGGGCAACGCGGCCGACACGGCCGACGAGTGCACCTCGGCCGACGGAACGATCAACATCCCGGCCGATCCCAATCCACTCAGCGCCCGTACCTCCAAGCGCTGCTGACGGCCCCCCGGGCTAATCGCACACCACTTCCCGCCAGGAGCAGGGCAGGGCGGCATCCGTGCAGGGATGCCGCCCCGGCAGGTCCTGCTCCTTCGCCATCTCACGCATCGGAGAGACCTTCGTGAATCCTCGCATGCCCGCAACGCGGCGCCGTAGACACTGGCTGCCGCTGTCCGTCCTGGCCGTGGCCACCGCGACGGCCACCATGACCGCAGCCCTCCCCGCGAGCGCCCAGCCCCTTACGGCTCCGCGTCCTGCTGAGGCCCCGGCCACCGCGGCGAAGCCGAAGCCCTCCCCGCTGGGGGTGACGAAGGCGCCGGCCAGCACCCCGCTGAAGACGGCGGAGACCACCGGGCAGCCACTGGAGAAGTCCGCCGCGGCCGACCCAGGTTTTTACGCTCTCGGTGTCGGCCAGGTCCCCTGGTCGGAGTTCTTCTCCGCCCAGCTCTCCGACGGTGTCAGCGCCCAGGTCAACTACGGCAATGGCAACCTGCTTCTGACCGTCGACGGTTTCGACATCGCCGACGCCGGCCCCGGCCTGTCCTACGGCAACACCTTCAACAGCCTCAACAGCCTCGGCTGGAACGCCACCACCGGCACGGACTACCGCATCGAGGAACCCACTCCCAACGGCGTCTCCGTCCAGGGCCCCTCGGGCACCGCCGCCGTCTTCGCCCGCGACGGCTCGGGCTTCACCCCGGCCAAGGGCTACAAGCAGGACCTCACCGAAGCCTCGGACAAGAAGTCCTTCACCCTCACCAGCCGCCGCACCGGGGAGAAGACCACCTTCACCCGCTCGGGCACCACCGGGCCCGCGAGGGTGTCGAAGGTGGAGGACAAGAACGGCAACGCCACCACCATCACCTACTCCGGGAACTTCACGTCGAAGATCACCTCGGCGTCGGGACGCACCCTGACGTTCACCAACGACGGCAAGAGCATCACTAAGGTCACCGACAACACCGGCCGCTCGATCGGCTACACCTACTCCGGTGACCTGATCAAAACGTTCACCGACACCGACGGCAAGACCACCACCTTCGACTACGACTCCTCCAGCCGCCTGACCAAGGTCACCACGGCGGAGGGGCGGCAGACCAGGTTCACCTGGAGCAGCGCCAAGGTCGCCTCCCTGAACCGGGTGGTGGACAACGCCACCGGAGCAGGCAACACCACCGTGTTCAACTGGGCGCTGGGCCCGGACAACACCAGCAGCGAGGGCTTCGTTCAGATCACCGACCCGCGAGGAAAGAACACCCTCAAGACGGTCGACGGCTACTGGCGCACCAAGAAGACTGAGGACCCCCTCGGGCACAAGCGCTCGAAGTCCTGGGGCCCGGACAACGACATCGCCACCGCCACCGACGCGATGGGCGCCTCCCCCGATGATGGCAACGTCACCAGCTACACCTACGACGAGGCCTTCAACCCGAAATCCGTCGTCATCCCCACCGGGGCATCAGCGACGGCTACGTGGGTGAAGAAGGGCAGCGGCTACTTCCCCGAGACGGCCACCTCCGCCAGCGCGGAGAAGACCGCCAACGCCTACGACACCTCGGGCAACCTGCTCACCTCCACCGACTCCACCTCCGGCGGCACCGCCGCGGAATGGGAGTACACCTACAACCCCAAGACGGGCGAGATGGACTGCGACGGCCTGCCCGGCCAGCGCTGCACCGCTACCGACCCGCGGGAGAAGAAGACCAGCTACACCTACGACGACGAGGGCAACCTGACCAAGGTCACTCCGCCCAGCCCGCTCAAGCCCATCACCTACACCTACGACGACCTCGGCCGGCAGAAGAGCATGACCGACGGCCGCGGCATCACGACCACCTACACCTACGACAACCGCGACCGCATCAAGACCCAGAGCGCCGGCTCGGACACCGCCACCTTCACCTACGACGCCGACGGCAACCTCAAGACCCGCACCACTCCGGCCGGGACGTCGACGTTCACCTACGACGAGCAGAACCGCGAACGCAACCGCACCCTGCCCGGCACCCCGGCCACCTCGATCACCTACGACGCGACCGGCAACGTGGCGAGCGCGACCGACTCCGCCGGCACCGTCACCTACGGCTACGACGACGCCAGCCAGCTCACCTCGGTCACCGAACCGGGCGGTGCGAAGACCACCTACAGCTACAACAACAACGGTGAGCGCACCAAGACCACCTTCCCCGGCGGCACCACCCAGACGGTCACCCCCGACGACTCCGGCCGCCCCACGAAGATCGAGGCCAAGTCAGGCACGACGACGCTGTCGACGATCTCCTACGACTACGCCAACGCGGGCAAGGACACCGACAAGATCCGCAAGCGCACTGCCGACGGCGCCGCCCTGGCCTACACCTACGACACCGCAGGCCGCCTGACCAAAGCCGTGGAGACCAAGAGCGGTTCCACCACCGCCGGCTGGTCCTACTGCTACGACAAGGCCGGCAACCGCACCGGCCGCTCCTCAGGCACCAGCCTGCCCGCCACCTGCGACGACGCCGTTCAGAAGGCGGAGTACAACGACGCCGGCCAGCTGACCGCCTTCAATGGCAACACCGCCTTCACCTACGACGGCGCCGGCAACGAGACCAGCGCCGCCAGCCCCACCGGCACCCGCACCAACGAAACCTGGACCCCCTTCACCCAGCTCAGCGCCTACACCCAGTCCGGCACCACCACTCACCAGACCTACGCCGGCACCGACAACACCCAGCGCCTCAAGGCTGGTTCCACGACCTACACCAACGCGGCGGTCGGCATGACCGGGCAGAGCGCCTCCGGCACCGCGACCGGTTTCGTCCGCGAACCCTCGGGCACGCTCGTTGCCATGAGGACCGGGGGAAGCAGCCAGTACTACCTCACCGACGCCCAGGGCTCGGTCATCGGCCTGGTCGACACCGCCGGCAAGCGCACCGCCACTCACACCTACGGCCCCTACGGCGAACCGCGCACCAACACCGGCACCCAGCAGCCCTACCGCTACACCAGCACCTACCTCGACCCCTCAGGGCTGTACAAGATGGGCCACCGCTACTACGACCCCAACCTCGGCCGCTTTACCCAACCCGACCCGGCGGGGCAGGAACAGAACGCCTACCTCTATGCCGCCGGTGACCCGGCCAACAGCGCTGATCCGACCGGAACGAGTGTCCTTGGCTGCATTGGCGGAGGGATCTCAGTGGTAGGTGGGGCGATCTCAACTGGAGCGGGAATAGCCAGTGCCATCGGCACTGGTGGTCTCAGCACACCAGCATCATTGGCGGCCGTCGGAGCTGGTCTTGGCTTCGTGGGATCTGGGCTGGCGATGATTGACTCATGTATGTCATGACGACTGGAAGGCGGAGCATGCTTGCACGGCTTGTGTGGATCGGTATCGCTCTGGGGTGCATCGGAGTGGTGCTCTACCTTCTCGATCTTGGAATCTCGCGCTAGTCCTCAGACAGGGACCGGCGACGAGGTAGCTGGGCCCGGAGGCGGTGACGCCACCGAAGCACCGGTCGGCCACGCGGTGAGGGAGGTACCTATCTTCGATGCCTACCCCATAAATCGTTCGGGCGCCCATGTGACCTGAAACCGGGCAACAGCCAGCCACCACAGACAGAAGCCCTCGCGATGCACACTGCTCGCGGGGGCTTCTGCCCTCACCCCTAACCCGCTGGTGGCTGGCGCCCTCACTGATCTTCCTGGCCGTAGGCGTGGCACGCTGGGCGTACATCAGCGGTTCCAGTACGAGTTGTACCGCGGTGGTGCGTTGCTCTACGCCTCTCCGTTTCTGACGCTCAGCGAGACCCGGCGGACAAGCGACGGCTCCCTTGTGATTACCGGATCCTCCTGAAGGCTGTGGCGGCTGGGCCCGGCGTGCGTGGCGGTCGGCAGTGGGATCTACCGGTCAGGGCTGTTGGGCGCTGGTGTGCGGGTGAGGGTCTCGCTGCGCGGCAGTCCGTAAGGTTCGTGCACGGCAGACGAGAGCGAGGTGGACATCCAGGCCGCCGTCGCGGCGGAGACGCGGCTTCTCGACCCGGGCGTGCGTGCTTCGCCGGCCCAGGTCTCTGAGCTTCTGGACCCGGAGTTTCACCGAGATCGGAGCGTCTGGCAGGCGCTGGGACGCGGCATCGATCCTTACCGTGCCGAGTGCCGGGTCGGTGGACCCGAAATCGCCGGTCAAGGTCAGCGAGATGACCGGAGTCGTACTCGCTCCGGGCATCGTGCACCTGACGTACTTCACCGAGGACGGAGGACGCCGCGCCTGGCGGAGCTCCCTTTGGCGCATGACGGAAACGGGCTGGCGCATGTACTGCTCTGCAGCGCATGGTGGCGGAGCCCGGTGCAGCGCTCGAAGAGGTCGTCTATCTGTCCGCCTCAGCGGTCGTCGGCGTCGCGCGGTTCGCGCTGCTGCGCCTCCTGGCCGGGGGCCAGGGTCGGGTGGCAGCGGCAGCGGGCCTGCACGGAGGTCTTCTCGTCACTGGAGATGACGTACTCGTCTGCGCTCAGCGGTACGCCCCGCCAGGTCCGGGCGTACAGGTCAAGGATCCGCCGGGCTTTGGCGCGGAAGGCGGGGTCGCGGATGAAGATCCAGGAACGGTACTGCCAGGGCTTGAGCGCGTCCTGGCGCAGCCAACGGCGCACGGTGGACGCCGAGATGCCGTCGGTGATCCCGCGCGCTGTCAGCTCGACGGCCAGCGCTGGGCAGGACCAGCGTGACAGCGGCAGCCCGCTCTCGGCCGGGAGTTGGCAGGCCAGCGCTTTGGCCTCGGTCACCTGTACGGGAGTGAACCGCGCTGGGCGCCCGGAACGTCTGCGGTCGGTCAGAGCCGGTATGCCGCCGTGTGCGAACCGTCCGCGCCAAGTGCGCACCGAATCCACGTGCAGACGGGTGTCGGCGGCGATCTTGGCGTTTGCCCGGCCGCGTGTTGCGAGGAGGACGATAGTGGCACGCTGCCTGGTCTGGTGAGGGGTCTTGTGGCCGTAGGCCATCTTCTTGAGCCGGTGGCGTTCGGCGGCGGTCAGCACCACCGTCACGGCGGCGCGTATGGGCATGGTGAACAGACGACCTGTCGTTAAAAGGTGTCGTGCAACGTTCTGGCGGCTGTCCACCGGGGCTGCTGCCGGCGGTCTTCTGGCCTGGAGCAGCATCCGGTGGCCGGTCCCCAGGCGGAGGTTGTGGGGCACCGACGAAAGGTGTCCTTTAGCGCCGACGAAACGGTCGGCATCGTGATCACCATGCCGACCGTTTGCTGTCTGTGACGTGAGCACGACCTTTGGCGGTTCAGCTCGTGGGGGCCTGCGAGGTCACCGGCACCGGGCGGATTGGGAGTTCGGTGTGATCCTTGCCCACCACGCGTCCCGGGTGGCCGTGGGGCCGCTGTCAGGCGGAGACGTTGCCAAGGAAGTCGAGGAGAAGCGCGGACCATTCCTCGGGGCGCTCGACGAAAGGCAGGTGCCCCGTGGAGAGCTCGGCGTACTCGGCACCCGGGATCGTGTCGGCGAGTTGCCGGTGGTGATAGGGCGTGACCAGCTGGTCGAACGTGGTGGAGATGATCAGGGTCGGCACCGTGATGGCAGCCAGGTCTTCGCGGACATCAACCTGATCGATAAGCAGGTCCAGCTGCCCGAGTGTGCCGGGCGGGATCGTGGTCGCGGTGGCCTTCAGGGCGGTGTCGAGGTCGTCCTGACCGATGGCCTCCAAGGCGGGGGCGCTCAGCCCGATCAGGGACACGAACGCGGCCAGACGCTCGAGGTCGCCTGAGCGGAGCAGGTCGCGCCAGAGCCGGGCGGCCAGCAGGAACCGCGGATTGGGGTGGGCGAAGCCAGCTGTCAGGACGAGGCTGGTGACACGGTCGGGGTGGCGGGTGGCGGCGCGGATGGCGACCGGGCTGCCGAGCGAGTATCCGGCGATGGCGAAGGTGTCGACGTTTTCCTCGACGGCGGTGGCGACCAGGGCGTCGGCCAGGGCGTCCAGGGCGAGGGGGGCTTCGGCGCGGGAGGTGCGGCCGGTGCCGGGATAGTCGGGTCCCACGACGGTGTGGTGGGCGGCGAGACTCGTCAGGATAGGGCCGAAGTTAGCGTCGATGCCGCCGCCGGCGCCGTGGGCGAGCAGCAGGCCCGGGCCCGTGCCGCGCACGATGCGGCCAAGGGAGGAAGAGGGCAGAGCAGTTGAGGACATGGGGATGTCTTTCCTTCGGGTTCTCAGGGGGTTACGGGATGGAGCAGGTCATCGGGGTGCGTGGCTGAGTGCGGCCGCGCCGGGCAGCAGTGGCGGCGAGGCCGACGGCGGCGAGTGTCACCAGCGCGCCGATCCACGGCAGGTCGCCGAGTGAGGAGCCGGCGGTGACGGCTTGGCCGCCGAGGGTGGAGCCGGCTGCGACCCCGAGGTTGAACGCGGAGGCGCTGACCGCCGTGACCAGGGTGGGTGCTTCGGGGGCGGACGCCAGTGCGCGGTCTTGCAGCAACGGGATCAAGGCGGCGGCGATGACACCGAGGATGAGTACGGTGGCGGCGGCCGCCCAGCGGCTCTGGCTGGTGAGCGTGAAGGCGGCCAGCACCGTAGCGAGGCCGGCAAGCAGCGCGCACAACGCTGCCCACGGGGCGCGGTCGGCCAGGCGGCCGCCGAGGATGTTGCCGGCTACGGAGCCCAGGCCGAAGAGCGCGAGCAGCATGGTGACCCCGGAGGCGGTGAACCCGCTCACTTGGCGCAGCAGCGGGGCGATGTAGGTGTAGGTGGTGAACAGGCCGGCCTGCGCGACCACGATGATCGCCAGCACTATGGCCACTTTGGGCTTGAGCATCTCCCGGACCTCGCCGCCGGGGCGGCCATCTGTCTCCGGTGCCGCCGGACGGACCAGCACAGTGGTGGCAGTGAGGACGGCGGCGCCCAGGATGGCGATGCCGGCAAAGGTGGTACGCCAGCCGTAGTGGTCGCCGATCCAGGTACCCACTGGAGCGCCAAGGACCGTGGCGAGGTTCCAGCCCGCCGTCACCACGGCGATGGCACGCCCGCGGTGCCCTGCCGGAACCGTGGTTACCGCGATCACCAATGCCGTTGCGAAGACCGTGCTGTGCGTCAGAGCGGTCAGCGTCCTCGCCGCCGCCAAGACGCCGAACCCGGTGGCCAGCGCTGCGGCGGCGTTGCCCGCGACGAACACGCCCAGCAAGATCAGCAGCGTGCGGTGGCGTGCGATGCCCAGCATCCCCAGGGTGACCAGAGGCCCAGCGACGGTGACCACCAGGGCGTACACCGTCACCAGCACGCCGACGGTCGGCAGCGGACGGTGCAGATCCGTCGACAGCTCCGGCAGCAGGCCGACCATTACCCACTCCGCGGTGCCCACCACGAACACGCAGGCGGTCAGCAGAGCCAGTACCGCGCGCCGCCGCACCGGCGCGGGAGGGATGGCGGACATCGAGACCGCGCTGTTCATCGTCATGCGGCCGACGCTAAAGTCTCACACCAATGTGAGAGTCAACGCAGTGAGGTACAGGTCACATGCGCATGGGGGAGATGGTCCGGCGAACCGGCGTCAGCGAACGCCTGCTGCGCTACTACGAGGAACAGGGCCTGCTCCACCCGGACCGGCTCACCAGCGGCTACCGGGTCTGCAACGACGTCGACGTCGACACGGTGCGGCGCATCCGCAGCCTGCTGGCCGCCGGCCTGTCCACGACGATCATCGCCAGGATCCCGCCTTGCGTCTGCACCGACGGCTCGACCCTCACCCCCGTATGCTCTGGCACCCTCACCGAGCTACGGCGCGAGCGCGAACGCATCACTCACGCCGTGAACGAGCTGCAGGCTTCGCGAACCATGCTCGACACCGTCATCGCCGCAGCCCCGGCCACCTGAACCGCGCCCTGGGAAACGATCCACATGGGCGCGGGAAGCAATCACGGCAGCCCTTCATGTCAGTCCTGAACCCACACGCGCTCCTTCAGCGTCAACCCCCGAAGGGCTTCCGGAGCCGACCACTTAGCTTCGGGAGAACAGGGCCTGACCCACCGCGCGGCAAGCCCCGCAAGCGCGGCTTCGGCGTGGCAGCGCTCTGTGGCGAGGACCGCCAACCGCGCCCCTTTTGACCGGAATGTTACCGCCACTCTGTCCGTTTTGGTCCGTCACCCCCACCGCCATCCCACGTAACACGATCATGAATAGGGCGCTTAGGTATCCTCGTGGGCTGCGCGCCGCGACGGGCGTGGCATCGTCGTACAGATGAGCCATGTGAACAACATTGCCAGTCTTTCCGAAGGCGCCTGGATCTTCGGTCTGGTCGCCGGCTCGGCGGCCTCGCGAGCGTAGTCGGTGAGGTCTTTTGGTTGGCGGCCCGGGGCTCCGGGACGTGGATCTTTGCCTCGCCGTCGACCGGCGGCCTCTCAACAACCAGTGTGCCGGTGTCTGCCTCGGGCACGCCCCGGGGGCTTCGTGACTACGTCAACCGTTGGCGGATGCGTTGCCGTGCCCAGAGCGCCGAGATCGTGGGCACGATCGCGGGGCGTTCATCGCGGCCGGAGGCTCAGGAAACAGCCACGTTTGCGGGCGCGGTCCAGCCTGTAGCTCGGATCCACTCGACCAGGTCCAGGGTGGCCGGCTCGATCGAGCGCACCACCGCGAGGCCCGACGGGTATTCCGCTGCCTTCGCGAACTCGCGGAACATCGCCTTGTCGAGGTCGTTGGGAAGCACGCTCAACGGGAGGGCCTCGTACCGTGCCGGGAGCCCGGCGCGCGCGCCGAACGCCGCGGCGATCTGGGGGCCCGTCAGCTCGTCGCCGACGAGCTCGACGGCTCCGCCGGGCGCCTCCGCGGTGTCGAGCAGGAGCGCGGCGGCGACCCGGCCGATGTCCCTGACCGAGATCATCTTCAGGGCGACGTCCTCCGGCAGCGGCAGTCTCAGCACGATCTCCCCATGCTCCAGGCTCGGTGCCATCACGCTCGCGAAGTTCTCCATGAAGGCGGTCGCGCGAACCATCGTGGCCCTGAGGCCGGACTTCCTCAGGTGCTCCTCGATCGAGTGCTTCGAGTCGTGGTGCGGCACCCCCGACTCCCGGTCCGCTCCGAAGACCGAGTTGAACACGACGTGTGGGACGCCCGCCTCGACCGCCGCGTCAACGAGCGCGGTACCGATGCGGATCTCCGCCTCGACCTCTTCGAGGCTGTTCGCCTCCGGGGTCATGAAGTAGAACCCCTCGGCCGTCGACAGCGCGGCGGTCAGCGACGCCGGGTCGTCGGCCCGGATGGTCGCCAGCTCGACGCCGCGGGCGGCCAGCGCCTGAGCCCGGTCGGACTGCGGGTTGCGGACCAAAGCCCGCACCCGCGCCTTGTGGTCCAGCAGCGCGTCGACCACCGCCCCGCCCTGTTGCCCCGTCGCACCGAAGACTGCGATCGTGCCGGTCGTCTGTGTGCGCATCGCTGCCACCCTTCATTAGTTCATGGCGTGAACGAAATTAGTTCACGGCATGAACTTCGTCAAGGTGCCGTGTAGCGGGACCTCACGGTGTGATGGGTTGGTTCGAGGTGGGCGAAGAGAGGTCCGAGGTGTCCACGATGGCGGTGGCCACGCGCTCGAAGTCGCGCTGGTCGTCGGCGTCGAGGTTCCTCGCGATCTCGGGCAGGCGCTTGGCGACCTCGGCGTAAAGGGCCTCGGCGAGCACCTTCCCCGTGGGCGTCGCACTGAGCATGACGACCCGTCGGTCCTGCGCCGAGCTTGCCCGGCCGACCAACTCGCGCCGCGCGGTGCGATCGACCAGCTGGCTCAATGCGTTCTTGGTCATACCCAACGACGCGGCGAGGTCAGCCATCTGCCGCGGCTCGTTCCTGACTGCGCAGAGCAGCGTGGCCTGCGAGGGGGTCAGGTCGAACTCGGCGGAGATCTGCGCGTACTTGCGTTGAATCACAACCGAGAGCCAAAAGAGCTTGTCGCCATAGTCCACGCCGACCTCCCCGGTCCGATCACGAACGGTCAGCCTACTCGTCGCGGGCCGGCAGACCACGCCACTCACCAGGAGATGCACACCTCTGCGAGGCCGGCCTGGCACTCCTGCCCAACCACTTTGATCGACTTACCCTGTCCCTTCACTCTCAGTATCCGGCAAAAATTATCGACATCCTCCACTGGCCCTCGCAGCGGGCGGATCGGAACCGATGAGACGGATCAAGTACGGATCAGATCTGGTGAGAAGAGACCAGCTCAGCTGAAAACCCACACACGGAGGTTGATCCTGACCACCTCACCATGTCAGCCCGTCGGCCCCAGGCTGATTCCGAGCCGCTTTCACTCGCGTGTGGGCGTGTGCTCGGTCGATCGCCGGCCACGGGGCAGGACAGGGCTCCCTCGCCCCCGCCACGACGCAGCCGCCGTCACCTCCGCGCTCGGCGACGGCAGCGGCGAGGACGCGGCCCCGGACACCACTCGCGGCGGAACCGTCGTCGCCGCAGCTCTGTCTGCCGGTGGTGTGCCTCGGCTGACCCGGGCGTCCCTGCCGTGGGCGGGTGGCGGCACCGGCCCCGCCCAGTTATGTGGCATCCGTTTCACGAGCAGCGGTCGCGGCGTAGTCGGTCGGGGTCCGGCCGTAGTGCTTGCGGAAGGCGCGGGCGAAGTGCCCGCTGTCGGCGAACTGCCAGCGGGCGGCTATCTCCGTGACGGTCATGCGCCGGTGCGGTGCGACGAGCTCGCGGCATGCCTCCTCGAGGCGGCGGCGCCGGATGTAGCTGCTCAGCGGTCGGCCTTCCCTGGCGAAGGCCCGTTGGAGGGTACGCGGGGAGACGTTCAGCTCCCGGGCGAGAGCCGAGGGGGACAGAGCGGGTCGGTGAGCCGGCGGTCGGCCAGGTCCCGCGAGGCTTGAGCCAGGGCCGGCGACAACAGGGGCTCCACGTCGTCCAGGCCGCGCCCGGCGGCGGCCCGGGCCAACTCGGCCAGGGTGCCGCGGGCAGCGTCGACCCCCGCCGGCCCGAGACGGTCCAGCATCCGGCCCACCATGGCGGCGTGCGTCGTCAGCAGCCGCACCTCGGCGGTGTCGGCCGGACCGGAGGCCGGCCCGCCCCGTCCGGGCCGCACCTCCGCGGCGGGCAGGACGAGTACCTGCACGACGGTGTGTGGCGCCACGGAGAAGTGTGACAGCCTTCCCGTCTGTACCAGCAGGCGACCGGCCTGTGCCGTGTGCTCGACTCCTCCCGGTTCCTCGAACCGCCAGGCCCCCGGTGGACGATCCACAGGCGTACGTGATCGTCGGCCCCGACCCGTCGGCCCACCGTCCGCAGGGGGCCGCGGTCTCGAAGCGGTTGAACATCATGTCCGGCACACGGAACCCGCGGGACCGCGCCGAGAAGCCGGACACGGTCGTCCGGCGGAAGGGCGCCAGCGCGAAAGTCGGGGCCGACGACCTGTCCGACACGGGCGTGCGGGCCGAGGCGTTCCCCGCCGACGTGACCGACCGTCCCGCTCTGCACGCGGCGCTCACCGCCGCCGAGGAGCGGCTGGGACCGATCGACATCTACTGTGGAATCGCCTGACCTGCGCCAATAGCGCACTTCCTCGATCAGATCGCCCGACAAGTGGTCGATGATGGTGATGGCGGTCCTGGCCGAACCACGCCGGTCAATGAGATCAAGCGCCGCCTCGACGGCGTCGCGCACCGCGTCCTCACCCAGACCTTGGGCCGGCTCGAACGCAACGGGATGGTCGAGCGCCGCGTGCTGCCGACGTCGCCGGTCCGCGTCGAATACTCGCTGACCACCCTGGGTGAATCCCTGCGCGACCCTTCGCTCACCTCTGGGGCTGGCCGTCGCGAATGCCCCCGCGATCTAGGCGCGCCGACGCGACTACCGCCAGAGAGCCTCGCGCTGACAGACCACCAGGGGACCCGGTCCTGCATCCGGGTCACCCCCAGCGCCCCGAGACGGCATGTGGTGCGTACGCACCAGATCACGGGCATGGCTGGTCCGGGTGCACCAGGGGACGACGGTGGCCGGGGACGATGCCCGGCGGAGCGCCGCAGGGAAGGGTGGGAGGCGCGTGAATCCCACGTAATTCCTTTGCCTGGCGCGCCTAACGGTGTCTGGAGTGATCAACGGTGGCGACAATTCTTTACCGGGTCGGACGGTGGGCCTTCCGGCGGCGCCGGCTCGTGGGCGGTCTCTGGCTCGGTGCCCTGGTGGTGGCCGTGGCCGCCGCGGCCTTGGCGCCGGCCAGTGAGGACGAGGACCTCGCCATGCCCGGCACCGAGTCGCAAAAAGCGTTCGACCTGCTGGACGAGCGCTTCCCGCAGAGCAACTCCCAGGGCGCCGAAGCCCGCTTGGTGTTCCAGGCCCCGGACGGACAGAAGGTAACGGCCAGGGAGAACAGGGTAGCCGTCAAGAACACGCTCGGCTCGCTGGCCGGGGGCGGCCAGGTGGCGTCGACCACCGACCCCTACGAGACCGGCGCGGTCAGCACGGACGGCACCATCGCCTACTCCACGATCACCTACACCGCGGACGCCGTCGACCTGTCCGAGTCGACGAAGAGCACTCTCGAAGACGCCGCGAGCCGTGCCCGGGACGCGGGGCTCACCGTGGAGATCGGCGGCTCGGCCCTGGACGCGGAAGAGGAACTGGGCGGTACGACAGAGATGATCGGCGTCGCGGTCGCGGCCGTGGTGCTGATCCTCGCCCTCGGCTCGCTGGTCGCGGCCGGACTGTCGCTGCTGACCGCCTTCGTGGGCGTGGCCATCGCCTTCGGGTTGGTCTCCGCGCTGGCCGTGCCGCTGGGCCTGACGTCCACCGTCGCCATCCTGGCGCTGATGCTGGGCCTCGCCGTCGGCATCGACTACGCGCTCTTCATCACCTCCCGCTTCCGCGACGAGCGCGCCCAGGGCAGCGAACCGGAGGAGGCCGCGGGCCGGGCGGTGGGCACGGCCGGATCCGCCGTCGTCTTCGCGGGCGCGACCGTCCTGATCGCCCTGGCAGGGCTGGGCGTCGTCGGAATCCCCGAACTGACCAGGATGGGCCTGGGCGGCGCGGGCGCCGTGGCCCTGGCCGTACTCGTCGCACTGACCCTGGTCCCCGCGCTGTTCGGCTTCTTCGGCCGGCGGGTACTGTCCCGCGCCGTCCGCAAGTCCACCCGGCCGGGACGCGACCGCCCGCACCCGGCCCCCACCTCCGCCGACCGGCGGCCCGGGCTCGGCACCCGCTGGGCACGGTTCGTACTGCGCCGGCCGGTGGCCGTGCTGCTGACCGCCGGGCTCGGTCTCGGCGCCGTGGCCCTGCCGGCACTGAGCCTCGAACTCGGCCTGCCCGGCGACGAGTCCAAGTCGGTGGAGACCACCCAGCGCCGCGCCTACGACCTGCTGTCGGAAGGCTTCGGCCCCGGCTTCAACGGCCCGCTGACCATCGTCGTGGACATGTCGGCACCCGCATCCCCGGACTCCGGGGACACCCAGGCCACCACGGACCAGGTCGTCAAGGCCGTACGGGCAGTGGACGGGGTCGCGTCGGTCGGTGATGTGGTTCTCAGCCGGGCCAAGGACACGGCCGTCCTCACCGCCGTCCCGCAGACCGCGCCGAACAGCGGCAAGACCAAGGACCTGGTGCACGCGCTTCGCGGAGCGGTCCGGGGCGTCGAGTCCGCCACGGGCGCCGGCGTCCTGGTGACCGGGACCACCGCGCTGAACATCGACATCTCCGAAGCCATGTCCGACGCCCTCATCCCGTATCTGAGCGTGGTCATCGGCCTGGCGGTGCTCCTGCTGATGGTGGTCTTCCGCTCGGTCCTGGTCCCGGTGAAAGCCGCACTCGGTTTCCTGCTGTCCGTGGGCGCCGCCTTCGGCGTCCTCGTCGCCGTCTTCCAGTGGGGCTGGGGGGCGGACCTGCTCGGCATCGAGCAGACCGGACCTGTCATGTCGCTGATGCCGATTCTCGTCATCGGCATCGTGTTCGGTCTCGCCATGGATTACGAGGTCTTCCTCCTCACCCGGATGCGGGAGGCCTACGCCCATGGCGCCTCCCCCGGCGAAGCGATCGTCAGCGGTTTCCGGCACAGCGGACGTGTGGTGGCCGCGGCGGCGATCATCATGATCAGTGTGTTCGCCGGGTTCATCGGGATGAGCAGCCCGACCATCCAGACGATGGGCGTCGGTCTGGCCGCCGCCGTCGCCTTCGACGCCTTCGTCGTCCGGATGGCGATCGCCCCCGCGATCCTGGCACTGCTCGGCCACCGGGCCTGGTGGCTCCCCCGTATCCTGAACCGCGTGTTGCCGAATGTGGATATCGAGGGTGAGGCACTGAGCAAGCATGTCCCGGCCCCCGCAGCCGATGCCGACGCGCCGGTGCGGCGGCTGCCCGTCAGCCGGAGCTGAGCCGGCCATGGCGAACACGGGTGGCGGTGGCCCGCGACCACGCGGCACGTGGTGGCGGGAGACGGCGATCACGGCGACGGCGTTCGCGCTCTGCCTGCTCGGCGGCGTGGTGCAGGACGACGGCCGCACGCTGTCACCGCCGTCCGCCGCCGCCTACTTCATCGCCGTGGTGTCCTGCGCGGTTCTGCCGGTGCGACACCGGGCGCCCCTGGCCGCCATGGCGGTCACGACCGCGAGCGGCGTACTGGCTCCGCTCCTGGGCCTCCTGCTGAGCCCGCTCATCGTGGCCCCCGCCGTGATCACCGCCTACTCCTACTCGCTCGCCGCGCGCACCGAACGGCGCGCGGCGAGCGCCGTGGCGCTCATCTCCGTGGCACTGCTGGTCGCCTCGACCCCCTTGCTCGGTGCCCTCTCGTGGAAGGACGCCAGCAGGGTAGGAGCGGTGGCGGCGTTCCCGCTGGTGGCCGGCGTACTGGGTCACTCGGTGCAGAACCGACGGGCGTACCTGGCGGCCGTGGAGGAGCGGGCCTCGCGGGCCGAGAAGAGCCGGGACAGCGAGGCGCGCCGCAGAGTGGCCGAGGAACGGGTACGCATCGCACGGGAACTGCACGACCTCGTGGCCCATCAGATCACCCTGGCCAACGCGCAGGCCACGGTCGCAGCCCACCTCTTCGACACCCGCCCGGAGCAGACCCGCACGAGCCTGATGGAACTTGTCGAGACCACCCGCGACGCGCTCGACGACCTGCGGGCCACGGTAGGTCTGCTGCGTCAGTCCGGGGACGCGGCCGAGCCCGCCGAACCGGCGCCCGGGCTGTCCCGGCTTCCCACGCTCCTCGAGTCGTTCCGCCGCGCGGGTCTGGAGGTGGCGGTGGACCAGGAGGGCACGGCCAGGCCGCTGCCGCCGGGGGTCGACCTCACCGCGTACCGCATCGTCCAGGAGGCCCTGACCAACGTGACCAAGCATGCCGGTACGGTCAGCGCCCGGGTGCGCCTCGCCTGGAATCGCGACCGCGTGACCATTACCATCGCCGACGACGGAGCCGGCGCCCGTACAACGTCAACCGCCTCCACGGGATCGGCTATGTCCACGGCGGGGCACCTGGCGCCCGGTTTCGGTCTGATCGGGATGCGTGAACGTGCCACCGCGGTCGGGGGGCACCTCTCCGCGGGCAGGCGCCCCGAGGGCGGCTTCCTCGTCTCCGCCCAACTGCCCCTGCCGCCTGTCAAGGACCCGACGCGGGGAACTGACGAAGCAACAATCACCGAGGGATGGATGACCGGCGAAGCGACAGGTGACGAAAGGACGGGCGACCGGGAGACCGGGGGTACGCCGTGACGCTGCGGGTGCTGCTCGCCGACGATCAGGCCCTGCTGCGCAGCGCCTTCCGGCTACTTCTCGACAGCTCCGACGACATCACCGTGGTCGGCGAGGCCGCCGACGGCAGGGAGGCGGTGAGGCTCACCCGGGAACTGCGCCCGGACGTGGTGATCATGGACATCCGTATGCCCGAGGTGGACGGCCTCACCGCCACGTCGGAGATCTGCGCGGACCCGGAGCTGCGTGCCAGCCGCATCCTGATCCTCACCACCTACGAGACCGACGAGTACGTCGCCCAGGCGCTGCGCGCGGGGGCCGGCGGCTTCATCGGCAAGGGCATCGGCGCCGAGGACCTCCTGGACGCCGTGCGTACGATCGCCGAAGGCGACACCCTCCTGTCCCCCGCCGCGACCCGCTCCCTGGTCGCCCGTTTCCTCGCCACACCGGACGACACCCCGCCGCACCACCCCGAACAGCTCGCCGTACTCACCCCGCGCGAACGCGAGATGGTGGCTCTGGTCGCGACAGGCCTGTCCAACCAGGAGATCGCCGAACGGATGTTCCTCAGCCCCTTCACCGTCCGCGCCCACGTACAGCGCGCCATGACGAAGCTGGAGGCCCGCGACCGGGCGCAACTCGTCGTCATCGCCTACCAAACGGGCCTGGCCCGTGCCACCGACGACGGTGGCACCGACCGCCTGCCGTAGTCCGATACGGAGCGGCTGTGGCTGAACGGTCGGGTGATGGCCTCTTGATAACGAAGTCCTCGTCGTCAGGACTGAGCAGGCGGGGACCGGTGGTTCGCGTCCCGGACAGTGTCCTCGTCAGCCCAAACCCTTTGAGTAATCACCGGGACGCGAACCTGCCTGCCGAGACCAGCAGCATCATCGCGCGCCGGCAGCGGACCGAACTGGTGCCCGCGTCGAGCAGCACCCTCAGCAGCGGCTCGGTCACCCTATTCCGGATGAGACGCCCGATCTGTACCCGGGGGGTGCCGTCCCATGCGCCGCGTGCTTCCCGGCTCCGCAACGGTCCGGTGGCCCCGCCTCGCGCTCCGCATGTATCACGTTCGCTGGTCCGCCGGGCCGTCGGCCTTCTCGCACGAAGGACACCTCACTGTCCAGGGGAGGTTTTTCGGATGCGTATGGCTGGTGCGACGAGCCCATGAGGTTCTTCTGCCGCTCAAAGCGACCCAGGCCCCGGGGTGGCCCCCGCTGCCAACACCTACCGTGGCCCGAACGCTGTCCCGGGAGCAGATGTCGGAGTCGAGCGGTTGCGCGAAGTGCGGCGGTCGCATTCGGCTGGCAGCAGAGCAGGTGGTGGCCGCTTGGTCGTCTTTGATCATCTAGGCCAGAAGTTGCAGTTTTCCCCGGGATGGTGATCCGGGGGCCGCGGTCCAGATGACGATGTTCTGGTCGGGGTCGGGGCCGCAGATGAGGGTGTCCCAGTCGAGGGAGAGTTCTCCGACCACGGGGTGGTGGAGGACTTTGGTGCCTTTGCCGCGAGCTGCGACGTCGTGTTCGCCCCACCATCGTCGGAAGCGTGCGTCGCTCGCGGTGAGCTCTTGGACCAGCGCGGCCAGACGTGGCTCGTCGGGATAGCGCGTGGTTTCCATGCGCAGCTGGGCGATGGCCAGGCGGGTTACTTCTTCCCAGTCGGCATACAGGCGCTGCATGGCGGGGTCGGTGAAGAGCAGCCGGATGTAGGAGCGTTCGTCGTCGGGGATGGCCGCGAAGTCGGTGAAGACGGCGGCTGCCAGGCTGTTCCATGCCAGGACGTCCGTGCACCGGCCGATGACGAAGGCGGGGGTGGCGGTGAGGTCGTCGAGCATCCGCTGGACCTGCTCATCGACCTGCTGGAGTTGGGCACGAGGGGCCGTGGACGGGGTGGGCTTGGCGGCCAGGTCGAAGAGGTATGCGCGCTGGTCGACGTTGAGGTGGAGTACGCGGGCCAGGTCGTCGAGGAGCGGTGCGGATGCCTGCAGCCGTCCCTGCTCGATGCGCGTGTAGTACTCGGTGCTGACGGCTGCCAGACGCGCGACCTCTTCCCGCCGCAGGCCGGTGACACGCCGGCGCTGGCCGTCGTCGGCCAATCCGGCCTGTTCGGGGGTGACCTCGGCGCGCCGGGCTTTGAGGAACTCACCCAGCTCGTTCAGACGTGGTTCGCGGATCATGTCTCCCAGCTTTACACCTGGCCTGCCGCCGCATGGGGCGGCAGGCCAGAGGTCGTCATGCGGCCGGGTGGCCCAGCTGTGGTAACCGCCTGGCCTGGGGCACCGCCGTGAGGCTTCAGCCTGCCAGGGCCTGCTGCAGGACGTGGCTGTCAGCGGTCTGTCGCAGGCGGGTGAGCTTACCGCCGCGGACGGTCCACACGTGGACGAATCGCGCGTCCGCCTGCGCACCCGCAGCGGTCGTGGCGTGGTAGTGGCCGAGGACGACGACGTGGTCGTCACCGGCGGCCAGGTATTCCTCGGACACGGAGCCGAGGGAGGCGAAGAGCGGCTGCAGCGTGCCGAAGAAGTCCTCGCTCACGCTCGCCCATCCCTGGTAGACGCCCCCGTTGGGGAAGCCGGGGGTGATGTCCCACACCAGCTCGGGATCGACGATCTCGTCGATGACGTCCGGGGCCATCTTCGACTCGTACAGGCGACGGACCAGGGTGACGTTCGGGTGCTCGGACATGATGACCTCTCAGTGGGGCGACGTCAGAGGGGGGAGCGGCGGTCAGGCGGCAATCACGGCGCGGCCTGCGCGGAAGACGGCGGCCTGCTGGGCCACGCGTGCTCCCAGGTGCTCGGCGGTGAGGATGTCTGACTTGTGGACAGCATCGGGGCCGGCGTCGACGGGAGTCTGGGCGCCGGCACCGAGGAAGAAGCCCAGCCGGTTGGCGTCGTTCTCGCTGCCGGTGGTCGAGGACCAGCCGGGCTGCAGGCCCAGGCTGATCCAGTGCATGCCGTGCTGACTGGCCATAGTGGCGAAGTAGCCCAGCGTGGAGGACTTGTCGCCGTTCTTGGCACCGGAGTTGGTGAAGCCGGCCGCGAGCTTGTCGACCCAGCTCTGTGTGAACCAGCGCTTGCTGCTGGCCTCGGCGAAGGTGTGGAAGGCGGCGGAGGCAGTGCCCATGTAGGTGGGCGCACCGAAGATGATCGCGTCTGCCGCATCGAGCTGGGCCCACTGGTCGTCGGTGATCGTGTCGACGGCGATCAACACGGTGTCGGCACCGCTGTCCCGCGCACCGCGCACCACGGCGTCGGCAAGAACAGTGGTGTGACCGTAGCCGGAATGAAAAGCGACAGCGACCAGCGGACCGTTCGACTGATGCATGAATTTCTGTCCCTCGCAACATCATGGAATCGTGTTCGCAATTCACCATGCCACCGCCGCCGCCTCTTGTGAGGGGGAAGGATTACTCCCCATGCTGCACCCTGCCCCACCTGCTCGGACAGGGCATGCCGCAGCTCGCCTCGGATGTCAATCAAGGAAGGGGGGAGGAATCCGTACCCCCGACAAATGTGTACCCGGGAAGGAAACTTTCTCTTTTCCGGTGGTTCTCGGCGGGGGCATTCTCGATGGTGTCGGGCGCGGGATGCTGCGCACCAAAATTCGTTGAGGTGATGGTGTGATGAAAGCCATGGGCGTGAGTGAGTTCGGCGGACCCGAATCCCTGCGCATTCTGGAGCTTCCGGTCCCGGAGGCGGGTGCGGGAGAGATCCGGATCCGTGTGAGCGCCGCGACGGTGAACCCGGTCGACGCGATGGTGCGCCGTGGCCAGGCGTTCGTCTTTGATGCCGAGCCCCCGTACGTGCCGGGCATGGAAGCGGCCGGGATCGTCGACCAGGTCGGCCCCGGCGTGCGCAGCGGCGTCAGCATCGGTGACCGGGTCTCCGTGATCGCTGTGATCTCCGGCGCCCACGGCGCGTATGCCGAGTACCTGGTCGTCCCGGCCGAGTCCGCAGTGCCGGCCCCGCGCGGGGCCAGCGACGCCGCAGCAGCCACGCTGGCGATGAACGGCCTGACCGCGCAGATGGCCCTGGACCTGCTGCAGATGCCCGAGCGCGGGACCGTCGCGGTGACCGGGGCCGCCGGCGCGGTCGGCGGATACGCCGTTCAGCTGGCGCAGGCCGACGGCCTGCGCGTGATCGCCGACGCCGCCCCCCAGGACGAACAACTGGTCCGCGACCTCGGCGCCGACATCGTCGTCGCACGCGGGGCAGACTTCGCCGGCCAGGTCCGCGAGTATGCCCCGCAGGGTGTGGACGGCCTGGTGGACAGCGCCGGTATCGCCGCCGGCGCGGCCCGGGCCGTACGCGACGGCGGCCGGGTCGCCACCTCGGCCGGAGGCCAGCTCGCCGATGCCGAGCGCGAGCGCGGCATCACGATCCAGCAGACGTTCGTGCCGGACTACGCCCGCGAGCACGCACGCCTCGAGCGCCTGCGGCAGCTCGCGGACGAAGGCCGTCTGACACTGCGAGTGGCTCGGATCCTGCCCGCGGAGCAGGCCGTCGAGGCGCACCGCCTTTTGGACCAGGGCGGTCTGCGCGGCCGAGTGGTCCTCATCTTCTGAACCGGGCCACGGCACCCCCGCTCTGCTCGGTGCCCCCATGCCGCCGCGCTGTGTTCAACCGGCGCGGTACCCCCGATCAGTTCCCTGATGGAAGGAAAAACGCCATGCGCGCCACAGTGATATACGCCCCAGGTGACATCCGGGTGGAGAACGCCCCCGAGCCGAAGATCGAGAACCCCACCGACGCGATCATCCGCACTGCTGCGACCTGCGTGTGCGGTTCGGACCTATGGGCCTACCGGGGCCTGGAACCGGTCGACGAACCCCACCCCATGGGCCACGAGTACGTCGGCATCGTCGAGGAGGTCGGCTCCGCGGTCACCTCGGTCAGGCCGGGAGAGTTCGTCGTGGGCTCCTTCGCCACCTCCGACAACACCTGTGCCAATTGCCGTAACGGCTACCAGTCGAATTGTGTGCACCGCGAGTTCATGAGCAAATGCCAGGCCGAGTACGTGCGCATCCCCAACGCCCAGGGCACCCTGGTCGCGACCCCCGAGCAGCCCGACGCCCGGTTCGTGCCCAGCCTGCTGGCGGTCTCCGACGTCATGGGCACCGGCTGGTGGGCCGCAGAGGCCGCCGAGGTCAGGCCCGGCTCCACCGCAGTCATCGTCGGCGACGGGGCCGTGGGCCTGTGCGCGGTGATCGCCGCCAAGGAACACGGCGCAGAGCGCATCATCGTCATGTCCCGCCACGCCTCCCGTCAGCAACTGGCCCGCGAGTTCGGCGCTACCGACCTCGTCGCCGAGCGCGGCGACGAGGGCATCGCACGCATCAAGGAACTGACCGGAGGCATCGGCGCCGACAGCGTGCTGGAGTGCGTCGGCACCGAACAGTCCATGCAGCAGGCGCTGCGCTCCGCCCGGCCCGGCGGCAACGTCGGCTTTGCCGGCATCCCCCACGGCGTTGCCATCGACGGGCAGGAGCTGTTCTTCTCCCACGTCGGCCTGCGCGGTGGCCCGGCGCCCGTGCGACGTTACCTGCCCGACCTCATCCACCGCGTCCTGTCCGGCAGCATCAACCCGGGCAAGGTCTTCGACCTCACCCTGCCTCTGGACCAGGCCGCTGAGGGCTACCGGGCCATGGACGAGCGCCGCGCCATCAAGACGCTCCTCACCCCCTGACCCCAGCCCGACAGAACCGCACGAACCCCGGCCTCGCAATGCCCCGGCTACCGCGCCTGCGGGAGCCGGGGCATACCGCTCACTGCACTCGTCCGGGCGCTCTTGGTCCAGCGGGCCGGCGGGCGGTCTGCGGCGCTCATGCCGGGGGGGAAGCCGGGCGTGTAGTGCTCTTCGAGCGCGGTGATCTCTTCTTCCGTCAGGGTGATGTCGAGAGCCGCGACGGCGTCCGTCAGGTGATGCGGTCTGGAGGCCCCGACGATCGGGGCGCTGACCACCGGATTCGCCAACACCCAGGCGAGGGCGATCATGGCCATGGACACGCCTCGGGCGTGGGCCACCGACTGCACTGCTTCGATGATCTTCCGGTTCGGCTCATCTTCGACGAAGAGGCGCCCGTATGCGGGGTCGGTCTCGGACCAGCGGGTACGGAGACGAATGCTTCGTACCCGAGGCATGATCGGGCCGAAGCCCTGGTCACGTCGGTGATGTCTCAGAGAGGTCCGGGGCGGTGATCTCCATGACGACCTCGGGCCATCTTCGACTCGTACGGGCGGCGGGCGAGGGTGATGCTCGGGTGTTCGGTCATGGTGCCTGCCTCGCGGACGGCGTTGGGGTGGGTGTCCGGGCGGACATGCACGCTCTCAGGCGGTGACGGTGGCCCGCCCGGCGGGAAAGATCGCGGCGTCGGCGTCAACGGCGACCGCGACGGCGAGATGCACATGGGCCTGGTCGGCAAGTGAGGCAGGCTGCTCACGCGCTGGCGGTCACGCTGTCGGCGCGAGGCCCGCCTGCTCGTGGCGGCGGACGAAGTGTCCTCCGTTCCCGGAGCCGTCCGGCCGGAGGAAAACGAGTCCGTCAGCGTTCTCCAGGGGCCGTCACCTGCCCACCCCCCAGATCGCCCTAAGCTCGCGCTTGCGCGTAGCGAGCCGCGAGTGAGGGCTGGTTGCCGCCCGTGACAAACGCAGCTTCCGCGGCGAGCAGGGCTTCCAGAGCCGAGTCCTGACCTTCCAGGCCGGGCGCGCAGACGGTCTCGCCGAGGCGCAGGCCGGTCAGGCTGGCCGATGCGACGTCCTCGGGCGACATCGCCCAAGGGATGTCGTGGCCGGCTCCGCCGTTCCAGTCCGTTGCCACGACGCCGGGGCACACGACCTGGACGCGGAGCGGGGTGTCAGCGATCTCGGCCGCAAGAGTGCGGGTGAAGCCCAGAGTGGCGGCCTTCGCAGCGACGTACAGGGTGCGCCGAGGCGCTCGCGGGTCCGTGACGCCCGCGCTGAAGGCGAGCAGCGAGGCGACGGTGATGATCGAGCCCTCGCCGGCCGCGAGCATTCCGGGAAGGGCAGCGCGGACCAGCTGAATGGGGGCCACGGCGTTGAGGGTGAGCAGGCCGTCGATGTCGGCCGGCTCGACATCGGTGAGCGGGGCATAGCCGCCGGCGCCGGCGTTGCTGATGAGCATGCCTACATCCCCGGCAGCCAGGCGGCTGGTGACGGCGGTGATGCCGTTGTGTGTCATGAGGTCGGCGGGCAGCACCTCGACGGCGGCCCCGCGGGCGCGGAGATCATCGGCGAGGTCGGCGAGCCGATCGGCGCGCCGCGCCACCAGGACGAGGTCGTGGTCGTCAGCCAGGAGCCGGGCGTAAGCGACGCCGATGCCGGAGGAGGCGCCAGTGATCAGAGCAAGAGTGCGAGTCATGTAATAACTGTCCTCAAGCGTTAGGCCTATGTCAAACGCTTGATAGGTATGAAGTGTCATACCCTGGTCCCGTGATACGAAACGACGAGGATCCCGTGGGGGTCGGTGCTCTAGACCGGGTCACTTGGGCGTTGCGCCGCGCGGAACTGGCTGTGCAGACGCTGAAGGAGCAGCGGTTGCGCCCGCTGGGCCTGGCGGCTTCGCACTACACGCTCCTGATCTCAGTGCACTCCGAACCGGGACTGACCGGCGCGGAGCTGGCCCGCCGCCTCAACGTCACCCCCCAAGCCGTGGCCTCACTGGTGGCGCGCCTGGAGAGCCGCGGGCAGGTGGAGCGACGCGAGCACCCGCGCCACCGGCACGTGCAGGAACTGCACCTCACCGATGCCGGGCGCACAGCGTTGCGCGCGGCCGACAGAGTGATTGCTGACATCGAGCTGCAGATCACCGGCGCTCTCGGCCAGAAGGAATCAGCCCAGCTGCGAGGAATGCTCGACCAAGTGGCCGACGCGGCGCGGGAAGCGTGAGTACCGGGCCAGGGCCGCGCCGTACCGTCGAAGCGACGTCGCCGGTGCCGCCAGGCACCGGCGACAGGGCCTGTGATGGCAGGCTCTCGGCACCAGGACGATTTCCCACTGGTGTGACCGGTCATCACTTGGCGATAGGCATGGCGACTTCGCGCAGCGGATAGCTACCCCCGATCCAGCCGCCCGGCCTACGCGGCCTTGCTGAGCTGCAGTCGGGCGACGGCACGAAGCTCCGTGCCCGGATTCGCGCCGGACCCGCCACCGAGGAGCTTGATACCGGCCTCAGCCTCACGTGCGAACCCCGCCACGGTTGCTATCGGGACCGGTCCGCCACGAGTTCCACGGAAACGGCCACCGCCTCTTCGGTTCTAGCGCGACGGCGGGCGGTCTGCGGCGCTCATGCCGGTGGGAAGCCGGGGCGTGTAGTGCTCTTCAAGCGCGGTGATCTCTTCTTCCGTCAGGGTGATGTCGAGAGCCGCGGCGGCGTCCGTCAGGTGATGCGGTTTGGAGGCCCCGACGATCGGGGCGCTGACCACCGGATTCGCCAACACCCAGGCGAGGGCGATCATGGCCATGGACACGCCTCGGGCGTGGGCCACCGACTGCACTGCTTCGGTGATCTTCCGGTTCGACTCTTCTTCGACGAAGAGGCGCCCGTATGCGGGGTCGGTTTCGGACCGGTGGGTCTCCTCGCCCCAGGGCCGGGTGAGCCGGCCGCGCGCCAGCGGGCTCCACGGGATGCTCCCGACGCCCTGATCTGCGAGCAGGCCGAACATCTCCCGTTCCTCTTCCCGCATGAGGAGGCTGTACTGGTCCTGCATGGACACGAACCGTGTCCACCCGTGCAGGTCAGCGGTGTGCTGCAGCTTGGCGAATTCCCACGCCAGCATCGATGATGCGCCGATGTAGCGCACCTTGCCCGCCTTCACGACGTCGTGAAGGGCCTCCATCGTCTCCTCGGCGGGCGTCTCGTAGTCGAGGCGGTGGATCTGGTAGAGATCCACGTAGTCGGTGCCGAGCCGGGTCAGCGACGCGTCAATCTGCTCCATGATCGCCTTGCGGGACGTTCCGGAGCCGCCTGGGCCCGCGTGCATGGGGTAGAAAAGCTTGGTGGCGAGGATGATGTCCTCGCGGCGTGCGTACTTCTTTACCGCACGACCGACGATTTCTTCCGAGGTGCCGAAGCTGTAGGCGTTGGCGGTGTCCCAGAAGGTGATTCCCAGTTCGACAGCCTGCCGGAAGACCGGCTCCGCTTCCTCTTGGTTGAGCGCCCATTTACTGAAACCGCTCGCTGTGTCCCCGAACGTCATACAGCCGAGCGCGAGGCGACTGACAACGAGCCCTGAGCTTCCAAGTCGTGTGTACTTCATAGCGATATTGAATACTCCGGTTGATGAATGTGGGAGGTTCTATGAGTGCCCCCTTCTTTTCGCCGCGAACCAGGCTCTCGTCGACCACGTCGCCGCCCTCGCCCGCCGGACATCCGGCACCGACCCGTGGCCTATAGGCCCTCGCGCCCCGGGATGCCGGGTTGCTGTCGAGGCATCGATCTGACGAGCACCACATGGGCGACGACAGCGAGTGCGATCGAGGTGACGGTGACGATGCCCAGCGGGAGGACGGCTTGGGCGCCGCCGAGGCCGACGAGCGGTGCGGCGACTCCTCCGAGTCCGAAGCGGGCGCACCCGAGTACGGAGGAGGCGGTGCCGGCGAGTTCCGGGTAGTCGGCCAGGGCGAGCGACGTGGTCGGGGGCGCGGCGAACGCTACGCCGGAAGCGAGAGCGAACAAGGAGACGAGGACGACGGGCAGGGACAGGTTCCACAGTCCGGTCGCCAGGAGCCCGAGGGAGCCGATGGCGGTCATGGCGATGCCGATGATGAGCGTGCCGCGTTCGGACCACCGCTCGGCAGCGCGGCCGCCTATGTAGCCGAAGATCATGAACCCGGCGGAGTTCAAGCCGAACGCAATTGAGTATGCCTGCGGGGAAAGCCCGTAGGTGCCTTGGAGGATGTAGGTCGCTCCGGAGAGGTAGGCGAACAGGGCGGCGTAGGTCAGGCCGGCGATAAGCACCGATCCGACGAAGAGGCGGTCGGAGAACAGGCGGCGGAAGTCGCGGCCGGTCTGCTTCATGCCGCCACGGGTGCGCTGGTCGTCGGGAAGCGTCTCGCCGAAGATGATCAGGGCGGCGACTAGCAGCAGCACGCCGATCGCGGCGAGGAAGAGGAAGATGCCGCGCCAGTCGGTGAGGCGGGCGAGCTGTCCTCCCAGGACGGGGCCGATGATCGCGGCGAGGCCCCCGAGGACGGTCAGGCGCCCGTAGTATCGGACCAGGGCGCCACCTTCATAGACGTCCCTGCCGGCTGCCTGGGCGATGACGATCCCGACCGCGCCCGCGAGACCCTGCACGAGCCGGGCGATCACCAAGGTCGCGAGGCTCGGGCTGATCGCGCACAGCGCAGACGCGGCGATGTAGGCGGTGATCCCGATGAGCAGCGGTGTGCGGCGCCCGAATCGGTCCGACAGTGGCCCGGCGATGAGCTGCCCGGCAGCAAGTCCCATCAGGCAGGCGGTCAGGGTGAACTGCGCCGTCGAGGTGGCTGCGCCGAGCTCGCTCGTCAGCGAGGGCAGGACGGGTAGATAGAGGTCCATCGAGATGGGGCCGAACACGGTCAGGAGCATCAGAAGCGTGGACAGTGCCGGCCCGACGCGCCGCGCTGGGCTTGTGGTCGAGTGGTGTCCGAGGGGAAGGGTCGCCTGGTTGTTCACGGGAGGGCCTTCACGGTGACGTCGCGTCCTTCGGGCTGTTCGAGTTCGTCGAGCGTGGCGTCGAAGCTGCCGAGTACGAGGGAGTCCTCGGCGTGGGTGCTGGAGTCGGTGGTGTACCAGAAGCCGACGTTGCCCCAGGGGATGTAGTGCAGGAAGTCGCCCTGGTTGAGGATGGAGCCTTCGGTGTCGTCGTGGTCGAGTTCGCGGGGAAGGTAGCTGATCTTCTCGTTGCCGGCGAAGTCCTTGAACTCGAGCGTGAGCGGGAGCATGGACAGGAAGTCTCGAGCGGCCGGGTTGTCCTTCATGGTGACGTCGAGCGACGTGTCACCGGCGGTGAACCCCACGACCGTTTCGGCAGCCTCATCAGAGTCGTCGGAGTCGGGTATGGCGGAGAAGGCCCTGGAAGGAGGGGCCGATGCAGCTGATGACGGCGAAGTCGCTGCGCCGCTGCCGACGGAGGAGGCGGTGCTGCATGCGGAAAGCACCAGCGGCAACACCACGGCGAAGACGAGCAGGCGGAGCTTTGATCTCACGGAAGCGGTTCCTTTCACACCAGTCGATCGAGGGCGGCCTGTTCAGGAGTCGGCGCGCGGGGTGATCTCGACGGTCGCGGCTTGCGGGCCGGCAGAGACCATCGGCGGCAGGTAGTCGCTGTCGGCGTATTTGGTCCGGTAGGCCGTGTCGATCGGGTCGCCCATCGTCGGGTCAGCGGGGTGGAACTCGACGTCGTAGGTGGTACCGGCCGCGGTGATCTGCCCGGCGCGCTGAGTCATTGCGGCCTGGTACCAGCGGGATCGGACGCCGTTCCATGCCCGCACAAACAGGCGCCCGTCCATCGCCACCGACCAGATCCAGGTCGGCGTCCCCGTGGTGGTCCCATCGGGTCGGAACGGGGCGATATGCAGGTCGTCACCGGCGGCGATGCGGGAGATGTCTTCGGCCAGCCAGGCGCTCATGGTGTTGCCTTCCTTCGTGGTCCGCGGTGGGTCAGTGGACGGGGAACTCGAGGATGATGCGGCCACGTACGCCGCCGGCGTCCAGGAGGCGATGGGCCTCGGGGGCATCCGCGGCGGGCAGTACCGGCCCGACTCGCATGGTCAGGGCGCCCTCGTTGACGAGGTCCCTCAGATGGGTGATCGCGGCATGGTCCATCGCGCGTTGCCGCACGTTCAGCCCGTGCACGCGAATCCCACGGCCGGGGTCCCCGTGGTGGGGCCGAAAGGTGGCGAGCTGCCCACCGTCGCGGATCGCGTCGACGATGTCGTCTCCGAGCAGAGCGGCATCTGCGACCGCATCCACCCCGCCCGGGATGAGGGCGAGGACATCGGCGGCGGCGTGCGGCCCGCGGTGCACGACCTCGGTGGTGCCGAAAGTACGTACGAGGGCGTCGTCGCCGGGACCGGCGATCGTGATGACCCGCAGGCCCGCGTGGTGGGCGAGCTGGGTGAGGTAGCCGCCGACTGAGCCGGCCGCCCCGGTGACCAACAGCGTTGCACCCGCGGTGAGCTGCAAGGCGTCGAGCGCGTTGAGCGCGGTCAGCGAGTTGTTGATGAAACTCGCCGCCCCCGGTGCGGATGCCCCCTCAGGGATGCGCGTGACCGACGCGCCGGGCAGCACGACGTAGTCGCTGTACCCGCCGTGAGCCGCATGCAGCGGCCCACCCTCTGCAGCCCGCGTCGTGGGCTGCTACGTGTCGACCAGAGACATCTGCTGCTCGTTGTAGCGGTTTCCGTGCACACCGATGCGCTGTGTGAGTTCGTTGAGGTCGGTCAGTTCATCGGCGGAGAGCGGCAGCACGGTGGCGGCGGCGTTCTCGTCGATCCGCGCGGTGCGCCGTGTTCCGGGAATCGGCACGATCGACGGATGTTGGGCAAGCAGCCAGGCGAGCGCGACCTGCCCCGGCGTGGCGTCCCTGGCACGCGCGAGAGTGGCGACGTGGTCGAGGAGAACCTGGTTCGCCGCCCGGTTCCGGTCCGTAAACCGTGGCATGCCCGTGCGCATGTCGCTGGCCGGGAACGGCGTCGACGCATCTACCGTGCCGGTTAGGAATCCTTTGCCGAGCGGGCTGAAGGGCACGAATCCGATACCGAGTGCCGCACACGTCGGCAGGATCGCTGGCTCGGGGTCTCGGGTCCAGAGCGAGTATTCGCTCTGCACGGCCGTCACCGGGTGGGCGGCGTGGGCGCGGCGGATGGTCTGGGCACTGGCCTCCGAGAGTCCGAAGCAGCGGACCTTGCCCGCCTGGACGAGTTCGCCGACGGTGCCGGCGACGTCTTCGATCGGCACCTGAAGGTCGACGCGGTGCTGGTAGAACAGGTCGAGCGTCTCGACTCCGAGCCGTTTGAGGCAGCCGTCTGCGGCGGCGCGGATGTGCTCGGGCCGGCTGTTGAGGCCGACGGAGCGGCCGTTCTCGATGCGGAATCCGAACTTGGTGGCGATCACCACCCGGTCACGCACCGGGGCAAGGGCCTGACCGACGAGTTCCTCGTTGGCGTAGGGGCCGTACACCTCTGCGGTGTCGAAAAAGGTGATGCCGCGGTCGACGGCGCTGCGCAGCACGGCGGTCATGCCGGAGCGGTCACCGGGGTTGGGTCCGTAACCGTGGGACATGCCCATGGTGCCGAGGCCGATGGCAGAGACTCGCAAGTCGCGCCCCAGTATGCGCTGGTGCATCGTGTCCTCCTTGGGGGTGCCCACCGCGGTGGCGGGGTGCGCAGCTGTGGGGCGGCCGCCAGAGCGTCGGGCGTCGTTCTCGGCGAAGCGGCGGCCCGACCGGGCGGCGGCTTCGCCTTGCTACCAGGCGTACGCCTCGGGCGCCTCGCCTCCGGGGCCTGGCCAGATCTCGTCGAGCGCACGGAGAGTCTCGGACGACAGGGACAGGTGCGGGGCCCGCAGGGATTCGGTCAGCTGCTCGGGGGTGCGCGGCCCGACGATGGTGGTGGCGATCGCCGGGTTGTGCAGGAGCCAGGCGAGGGCGACGTCCGCTGGCCGCTCGCCGAGGTCCGCGCAGAGGGCTTCGTAGCGTTCGAGTTGCGGCCGGTGCTGCTCGACGGTGGCGAGGAAGTCGGATGACGAACGCCGGCCGCTTTTCGCCTTGTGCAGGGCACCGCCGAGCAGGCCGCCGCCCAGGGGGCTCCACGGGATCAGGCCGAGGCCGTAGTGACGCAGGGCGGGGATCAGTTCGAGTTCGATGGTGCGGGCGTTGAGGTTGTACAGGCTCTGCTCGGAGACGAGGCCCAGGAAGTGCCGCTTGCTCGCTTCCTGCTGGGCGGTGGCGATGTGCCAGCCGGCGAAGTTACTGCTGCCGACGTAGGTGACCTTGCCTTCGCGGACGAGTTGCTCCATGGCCTGCCAGATCTCGTCCCACGGTGTCGAGCGGTCGACGTGGTGCATCTGGTACAGGTCGATGTGGTCGGTCCGCAGCCGCCGGAGGCTGTCCTCGGCAGCTCTGCGGATCTTGTAGGCCGAGAGGTACTTGTCGTTCGGGCCGGTGCCCATGGGCTGGTAGAGCTTGGTCGCCAGCACGATGCGGTCGCGCCGGCCACTGTCCTGGGCCAGCCAGCGGCCGATGATCTCCTCGGAGAGCCCGTAGCCCTGTTCCATGTCGGGTGACTGCGGTCCGCCGTATACATCGGCGGTGTCGATGAAGTTGATGCCTTCCTCGACGGCCCGGTCGAGGATGGCGAAGCTGGTGGGCTCGTCGGCGACCCAGCCGAAGTTCATGGTTCCGAGGCCGAGCTTGCTGACCCTCAAACCGGTCCGGCCAAGGTGGTTGTACGTCATCGTCATGGGTGGTTCGTCCAATCCAGTAGGGCAGTACGACGGGTATCTGCACACCGCGCAGTGCGCTACGAAGCTCATCGCGGGCCGTGGCGGGGCGCCTGCAGCAGGTCCTCACGTGCAGGGCGCCGGGCATGTGCAGACACATCCGTCAGGAACTGCCGCGCTTGGGCGTCAGCCGGCCGGTCACAGTCGACGCGCAACGCGTGCCGTGCAACCAGCTGACTCAGGGCGTGAGAAGTGCCTTGATGGCGCGTCGTTCGTCCATGGCCTGGTAGGCGTCGGCGACCTGTTCGAGCGGCAGGGTGAGGTCGAAGACCTTGCCCGGATCGATGCGGCCGGAGAGCACGCGGTCGATCAGGTCGGGCAGGAATTCACGGACGGGGGCGGGGCCGCCGCGCAGGCCGACGTGGGAGTAGAACAGCTCCTCGCCGTCGAGCGCCACGCCGTGGGGGACGCCGACGAAGCCGACGTTGCCGCCGGGCCGCGTCGAGCGCAGAGCTTGCTGCATGGACTCCGGCGTGCCCACGCACTCCAGGACCCGGTCGGCGCCGATCCCGCCGGTCATCTCCTTGAGGCGGGCGATGCCCTCCACGCCGCGTTCGGCGACGACGTCGGTGGCCCCGAACTCGCGGGCCAGCTTCTGCCGGGACTCGTGCCGAGACATGGCGATGATCCGTGTCGCGCCCAGTTCCTTGGCGGCGATGACCGCGCACAGACCGACCGCGCCGTCGCCCACCACCGCGACCGTGTCGCCGGGCCGCACCTCGGCGGCAACGGCCGCGTACCAGCCGGTCCCCATCACGTCGGAGCAGGCCAGCAGACTGGCGATGTGCTCCTCGGCGGGCTGGTCGGGCGTGGCTACCAGGGTGCCGTCCGCGAGCGGGATACGGACCTTCTCGGCCTGGCAGCCCTCGGCGCCGACGAACTCGCGGTGCAGACAGCTGGTCTGGTAGCCGTTGCGGCAGTTCGCGCAGGTGTTGTCGGAGGCGAAGAACGAGCCGATGACGAACTGCCCCGGCTTGACGGCCGTCACCTCGCTGCCGACCTCCTCGACGACACCGACGTACTCGTGGCCGAACGGAGTGGGCTGCTCGACCGGGTTGATGCCGCGGTAGTCCCACAGGTCCGAGCCGCACACACAGGTCGCGGCGGTGCGGATAACCGCGTCGGTCGGGTTGATGATCTTCGGGTCGGCGCGCTCCTCGAAGCGCACGTCCCCGGGGGCGTAGAGGATGGCTCCACGCATGATGATGCTCCTTACAGGTTGTCCGGGCTGGGATCAGCGGCGGGTGCTGGTGCGCGGGCCGCGGTACTCGTCGTCGCCAACGTGTTCGAGCCAGTCCACCTCGTCGGTCTCCCACAGCGCGATGTGCGTCATGAAGTGGTCCGGGGCGGCGCCGTGCCAGTGCTCCTCGCCCGGCGGGGTCCAGACCACGTCGCCCGGGTGGGCTTCGAGGATCTCGCCGCCACGGGACTGGACCAGGGCGATGCCCTCCACGATGTAGAGGGTCTGGCCCAGGCCGTGGGAGTGCCAGGCGGTCCGGGCCCCGGGCGCGAAACGCACCGCGTTCGCGCGGGCGCGGGAGGGTTCCTCTCCGCGGTAGATCACATCGGCCCACGCGTCTCCGGTGAACCACTGGGCGGGCAGCTTCATCGTCGGCTGCTTGATCAACAATTCCATGAACGGTGCTCCCTTGCTGCAGGTCGCGCGGTCAGGCGGCCTGGTCGTCGGCGATCTGCTTGAGCAGATTGATCGCGGTCATGGCGTTCGGCCAGCCGGCGTAGAAGGCGAGATGCGTGATCGCCTCGGACAGCTCCTCCACGCTCAGCCCGTTCTGCAGCGCGACGCGCAGGTGGTAGCCGAGCTGCTCACTGCGGTAGAGCGCGGCCAGCACGCTCACGGTGACCAGGCTGCGATCCCGCGGGGAGAGCCCGGGCCGCTCCCAGACGTCACCGAAGAGGACCTCATTGGTGACCTCGACGAGCTTGGGCGCGATACCGGCCAGTTCCTGGGGTGCGGACTGCTTCGCCATAGGACGCCTCCTTCACTCGCAAAAATGGTGGAACCGGGCACTTCCACTCTGTAGTCAGGTGCCCGCCCCGGCAGCCCGAAACCTCTCGTCCGAGGCGCTGCCGGGAGCCGCAACAGCGGCCACTACCGAGGAAACCGCAGGTCACTCGCGGGTGGAAGGGACGGTCGTTACAGGTACTGACAGAACCCCCCTCGTCCGCGCCTGTCCGCCTAGCCTGGAAGACGTGAGTACCGAGAGCGACATCCGCGAATTCCTGGCCTCCCGCCGCGCGAAGATCACCCCGCAGCAGGCCGGGCTGCCCGCCTACGGCAGCAACCGGCGCGTGCCCGGGCTGCGCCGCGAGGAAGTCGCTATGCTCGCCGGCGTCAGTGTCGACTACTACGTCCGTCTGGAGCGCGGCCACCTCGCCGGAGCCTCCGAGGAAGTCCTCAACGCCGTCGCCAACGCCCTGCAGCTCGATGAGGCCGAACGCGCTCACCTCTACGACCTGGCCCGCGCCGTCGCCAGACGCCCCGCCCGCCGTACCAAACGCACCCGCGGCCCGCTCCCGGACAGTGTCCTGCGCGTCCTGGAGTCCATGACCGACTCCCCGGCCTTCATCCGCAACGGCCGCCTCGACATCCTCGCCGTCAACCGCCTCGGCCGCGCCCTGTACGCGCCGCTGTTCACCGATGACGCCCCGCGCCCGGTCAACGTCGCCCGCTTCCAGTTCCTGGACCCGCACGGCCGTGACTTCTTCCCCGACTGGGAACAGTCCGTGAACACGACCGTCTCGCTGCTGCGCACCGAGGCCGGACGGGCTCCCGGCGACAGCGACCTGACCGGGCTGATCGGTGAGCTCGTCACTCACAGCGAGGACTTCCGCACCGCGTGGGCCAAGCACAACGTGCGCCTTCACCACACCGGCCGCAAATCCTTCCGCCATCCGGCAGTCGGCGAGATCACCCTGGACTTCGACGCCATGGAACTCTCTGCGCAGCCCGGCCTGACCCTGACTGCGTACAGCGCGGGCCCGCGCACTCCGGACCACGACGCACTGCAGCTGCTGGCCGCCTGGGCCGCCACCGACGACTCCACAGCCGCCGATCACACCCACAGCCGCTGAACAGCGCCCTTGACGGCAGGATCCCGATCACCGACTCCACAGGAGACACCACAATGCACACGCGTATCCTCGGCCAGAGCCTTGAGGTCTCGGCGATCGGCCTGGGCTGCATGGGCATGTCCCAGAGCTACGGCCCAAACCCCGGCAACCGGCAGGACATGATCGCCGTGATCCGCGGCGCCGTCGAACGCGGCATCACCTTCTTCGACACCGCCGAGGTCTACGGCCCCTACGCCAACGAAGAACTCGTGGGTGAAGCGATCGCCCCCGTCCGCGAACAGGTCGTCATCGCCACCAAGTTCGGCTGGCGCATCGAAGACGGCAAGTCCGTCGGACTCAACAGCCGACCGGAACAGATCAAGCGCGTCGCCGACGCCTCACTGCGCCGCCTGCGCACGGACACGATCGACCTCTTCTACCAGCACCGGGTCGACCCCGGCGTGCCGATCGAGGAGGTCGCGGGCGCGGTCGGCGAGCTGGTACGGGCCGGCAAGGTACGGCACTTCGGCCTGTCCGAGGCCGGTGCCGCGACGATCCGCAGGGCACACGCCGTGCACCCCGTGACCGCGGTGCAGAGCGAGTACTCGCTGTGGACCCGTGACCCCGAGCCCGAAGTCCTGCCCACGCTCGCCGAACTCGGCATCGGATTCGTCCCCTTCAGCCCGCTCGGCAAGGGCTTCCTCACCGGCACCGTCGACACCACGACCGCGTTCACCGACGGCGACATCCGCACGACCATCCCACGGTTCGACCAGGACAACCTCGCCGCCAACCAGGCACTGATCGACCACGTCGCCGCCCTGGCCCACGCGAAGAACGCCACCCCCGGGCAGGTGGCCCTCGCCTGGCTGCTCTCCCAGCACCCGTGGATCGTGCCGATCCCCGGCACCCGCCGCAACGCACGCGTGGAGGAGAACGCCGCCGCCACCCAGCTCGCGCTGTCCGCCGACGAGCGGAACGACCTGGACGCGCTGGCCGCCAGCATCGGCGTCCGCGGCGACCGCTACAACCAGATGCACATGAGCCTGGTCGGCAAGTAATCGGGCGCCAACCCCCAGGTCGTGGTCGACGCCGACACCCGCTGATCGTCATGGTCGGCCGACCGCTTCCCGGCAACCGCGCCGACTGCAAGGCATGGACGGAACCCGGCGCCAAGGCGGCCGTTGGCAGGACCACGACGATCGATCGCGGACGGCGGCTATCCCGGCACAGGACTCGTCATGCCACATCGCCGGCGCGAAGAGCTGCGGGACTGGGAGCAGGCATACAACAAGTCCCGCAAACAGGTCCGCGCCCGCGTCGAGCATGTCTTTGCCCGGATGAAGGGCTGGAAGATCCTGCGCGACTGCCGCCTCAAAGGCGACGGCGTCCACCACGCCATGCTCGGCATTGCCCGCCTGCACAACCTCGCCCTCCCGGATAGGCGAGCAAGCCGAGCCAGGGGGACCCGCGTCCAACCCACGTTGAAGATCAATTGCGGGACAGCCCTCAGGCGCGGACAGTCTCCGATTGCGGCGAGGTGCACGTGCTTCGGGACCGCGGGTCCGCCTGTTCCCTAGAACCAGGACGGTCCTGCGTTGACGTATGGCTTTTCCAAGGCAGTCGCCTCATCCTCCGTCAGCTGAAGAGTGAGGGCATCGACAGCTTGTTGCAGATGGTGGGGCTTGGTGGCTCCGACGATGGGGGCAGCGACTAGAGGGTTGCGCAGTACCCAGGCGAGAGCGACCTGCGCCATGGTCACGCCTCGGCTTTCGGCTACCTGCTGCACGGTGTTGATCACCGGTTCATCGTGCGGGTTGTCGAAGGACTGGACGACGTGGTCGGTGGTGGAGCGGGTGGTTTGTTCGCCGGCGGGGCGGGCGAGGCGGCCCTTCCCATTGGGTGAGTAGGGGATCAGGCCTAGGCCCATGTCGCCGCACATGGCCATCAATTCCGGCTCGTCCTGGCGGCGCAGGAGGTTGTACTGGTTCTGCATGGATACGAAGCGGGTCCAGCCGCCGAGGTCGGCGGCGTGCTGGAGCTTGGCGAACTGCCACGCGTACATCGATGAGGCGCCGATGTAGCGGACCTTCCCCGCCTTGACGACGTCGTGCAGGGCCTCCATCGTTTCCTCGACCGGAGTTTCGTCGTCGAAGCGGTGGATCTGGTAGAGGTCGATGTAGTCGGTGCCCAGGCGGGTCAGGGAGGCGTCGACCTGCTCAAGTATGGCCTTGCGGGACAGACCCTCGCCGCCGGGGCCGTTGTGCATCTTGCCGCGGACCTTGGTGGCGAGCACGATGTCCTCGCGCCGGGAGAAGGTGCGGATGGCGCGGCCGACGATCTCCTCGGAGGTACCGGCCTGGTACACGTTGGCGGTGTCCCAGAAGTTGATCCCGAGCTCGACGGCCTGCCGGAAGAACGGTTCAGTTTTGTCCTCGGTCAGCGCCCATGGGTGGGCGCCTGGGACGGTCGGATCGCCGTAGCTCATGCACCCCAGGGCGAGCCGGCTCACCTTCAGGCCGGTGGTGCCCAGACGGATGTACTCCATGGTGGTGCTCCTCGCTGATCGCTGGTCGCTGCGGAGGGCCGGGCTTGGCCGTTCTCCTTGCTTTTGCCCTCGGGGGTTTAAGCGGAGGGGGTGATGCGGACGCTGTTGGAACGGGGTCCGCTCTGGACCATGTGTTCCAGGTAGGAGCTCGTGGCGTACTTCGTGCGGTAGGCGTCGTCGACCGCGTCCAGGACCGAGTCGTCGGCGGGGCTGAAGGCCACCTCGTAGTCGGAACCGGCGATCCGGATACGCCCGGCCTTTTGCGTCAGCGCTGCGCGGTGCCAGCGGGAGTCGGAGCCGTTGTAGGGGCGGACGTAGAGGTCGCCGCCCGAGACGACGGACCAGATCCACGTGGGGGTGCCGTAGGTGGTGCCGTCCTCGCGGAACGGGGAGATGTGCAGGTCGTCGGCGGGGGCGAACGTACGCAGCTGCTCTTGGGTCCAGGTGTTCATGGTGAAGGGATCTCTCGTGCGGTGAGGGCGGGGCCGGCCCGGGGCGGCCGCAACGGGGGGGATGCGGTGGGCCCCAGGCCGGCGTCTGT
The DNA here is from genome assembly GCF_045039765.1 of Streptomyces sp. NBC_01166. Lineage (NCBI taxonomy): Bacteria > Bacillati > Actinomycetota > Actinomycetes > Kitasatosporales > Streptomycetaceae > Streptomyces > Streptomyces sp. NBC_01166. The sequence goes on along the minus strand of NZ_CP108613.1, from coordinate 8,540,037 downwards.
GGAGTGGGATACGGATCAGTGGGTGGTGTAGCCGCCGTCGACGGGCAGGGCGACGCCGATGACGAAGCTGGCGGCGGGGCTGCACAGCCACACGGCGGCAGCTGCGACCTCTTCGGCCCGGCCGAGGCGGCCGATGGGCTGCTGGCTCATGATCTCCGCCATGGCGTCGGCCTGGCCTTCGAGCATGTCCGCGACCATCGGGGTCTCGATGACACCGGGGCAGATGGCGTTGATGCGGATGCCCTTGGGCGCGTACTCGACGGCGGCGCTCTTGGTCAGGCCGATCACGCCGTGCTTGGAGGCGTGGTAGGCGGCGCGCTCGGGCAGGCCGACGAGACCGCCCAGGGAGGAGCAGTTGACGATGGCGCCGGAGCCCTGGGTGCGCATCAGGCGCAGTTCGTGCTTCTGTGCGGCCCACACGCCGCGGAGGTTGACGGCGTTGACGCGGTCGAATTCCTCAGCGGTCTCGTCGGCGGCGTCGGAGGGCGGGGCCTGGATGCCGGCGTTGTTGTACGCCATGTCCAGTCGGCCGTAGGTGTCCACCGCGGTCTTGACCATCGCGGCGGCCTGGTCTTCGTCGGTGACGTCGCAGGCGACGCCGATGGCCTTGTGGCCGGCGTCGGTGAGTTCCTTGGCCGCCTTGTCCACGGCGTCCTTGTTGAGGTCGGCCAGGACGACGGCGGCGCCGGCGTGGGCGAAGGCGCGGGCGGTGGCAATGCCCATGCCGGAGGCGGCGCCGGTGACCAGGGCGACCTGGCCTGCGAAGTCGTATGTCGGGTTGGTGCTCATGGGAAGGGGTCCAATCTGTGGACGGGCACGGAGATGAGAGCCCGCCTGGTGCAGGGGTGTTGTGCCGAGGCGCGGTCCGGCAGTGGCCGGCGTGCCAGGGGTGGGTCAGGGTCGCAGGAGGGTCTTGATGGCGCGGCGCTCGTCCACGGCCTTGTAACCTTCGGCGGCCTGGTCCAGGGGCAGTTCCAGGTCGAAGACCTTGCCCGGGTTGATCCGGCCGTCCGGGACGCGCTGGATGAGATCGGGCAGGAAGGCACGGACCGGTGCGGGGCCGCCGTGCAGAGCTACGTGGGAGAAGAACAGCTCCTGGCCGTCGATCTTCACGCCGGGACGCCGACGAAGCCGCCGGGCCGGGTGAAGTCCAGGGCCTGCTTCATGGAGTCGGGGTTACCCACGCACTCCAGGACGGCGTCCGCGCCGATGCCGCCGGTCAGTTCCTTGACCCGGGCCACGCCCTCGTCGCCGCGTTCGGCGACGATGCCGGTGGCGCCGAACTCGGCCGCTAGCTTCTGGCCCGGCTCGCGGCGGGACATGGCGATGATCCGCTCTGCCTCCAGTTTTTTGGCGGCGACGACCGCGCACAGGCCGACCGCGCCGTCCCCGACCACCGCGACGGTGTCGCCAGGCTTGACCTGGGCGGCGACGGCCGCGTACCAGCCGGTGCCCATCACATCGGAACAGGCCAGCAGGCTGGGCAGGAGCTCGTCGTCGACGTCACCGGAGATGTGGGCGAGGGTGCCGTAGGCGAGCGGGACGCGCCGGTACTCGGCCTGGGCGCCGCCGACGAATTCGCCGTGCACACAGGACGTCTGGAAGCCGTGATCGCAGCTGGGACAGGTGCTGTCCGAGGCGGAGAACGAGCCGAACAGCATGTCCTCGGTGTATCCGGCCAGGGGCGGGGCGATGTCCCCGAACTGATCACGAGGCCCTCCGGTCTGCTTGTTCTCCGTCATCACGGGCTCCTTCCGCATCGACACCCAGCGTGCTCCCGTGCTCACGGGAGTGGCGTCCACTTCCATTCCGCCCCGCGGCCGTGGTGAGCCCCATCGGGCGGGCGGCCCGTCGGCTGCTGGCCTGATATCCAGGGAACGGCAGGTCACGCGTGCACGGAAGGGCCCGTTGATACATGTACTGGCAGGACACCCCTCACCTCCCGGGAACGTCGTAGCCTCGAAGGCATGGACAACCGAAGCGAGGTGCGCGAGTTCCTCACCAGCCGACGTGCGAAGATCACCCCGCAGCAGGCAGGCCTGCCCGTCGCGGGCCGCCGCCGCGTCACGGGGCTGCGCCGCGAAGAGGTCGCGATGCTCGCCGGGGTCAGTGCCGAGTACTACGCGCGCATGGAGCGCGGAAACCTCTCCGGCGCCTCCGAAGCCGTCCTGGACTCTCTGGCCCGTGCCCTGCAGCTCGATGACGCCGAGCGTGCTCATCTACTTGAGCTGGCCCGCACCGCGAGCACCACGCGGCGTCCCGTGCACCGCCGCACGGCGGCGCAGCCGATTCGGCCGGCTCTGCAGCAACTCCTGGACGCGATGATCGACGCGCCCGTGTTCATCCGCAACGGCCGGCTCGATGTCGTGGCCACCAACCGGCTCGGGAGGGCTCTGTACTGGCCGCTGTTCCAAGATCCGGCCCGGCCGGTCAACCTCGCCCGCTACCAGTTCCTGAATCCTGGTGCGGCCGAATTCATGACCGGCCTGGATGCCCAGCGGGCGGCGGCGGCGGCGCTGCTGCGCACCGAGGCGGGGCGGGACCCGTACAACCGCGACCTGAGCGACCTGATCGGGGAGCTTTCCACCCGCAGCGAATCCTTCCGCTCCCTGTGGGCGGCTCACAACGTGCGCCTGCATCACACCGGCATCAAGCGCTTCCACCATCCCGGCGTTGGTGACCTCACCCTCACCTTTGAGGCCCTGCCCGTTCCCACCGACCCCGGTCTCACCCTTACCGCGATGAGCGCCGAGCCCGGCACTGCCGCCCAGGATGCGCTGAAGCTGCTGGCCACCTGGTACGCCACTCTCGACGAGAGCGACAACGTCTCGGCCCCCGCTCCCACCCGTGGTGAGCGCCGCGTGTAACCCTGTGCCGCACCCACGCAGCGCCTTGCTCCCCTTCCTCGTCCGGTCGGCCCGCTGCCTCCGCCGCCGCACGGCGATCAGGGAGGAGCGGAGGCCGTGGCGCTCATGGCCGATGGGACCTTTGCATACCCCGACGGCGGGCCTGCCCGCGACCCTCAACCTCAAGACCAACGTACAAACCCGCCCGATGGCCCGCGCCCCTTCATCGAGCTCGAACCCACCGACCACCCTCTCGCCGTTGAACAGCGCACGGGGATCACTCAGGACCGCGTACGGGAGATCGCCGAGGCAGTGCTGCACCCCTCCCGCGGTAGGAGACAGTGACGGGGGAAGCACGATTGCCGCTGCCCCCTCGGGCGCCAGAAGGGCTGAGCCGCCGAGCCCCAGCTTTCGTCGAGGGGCATGGGCTGCGGGTTCCCCGCCGCGACCTCACGCTCTGTCGGCAGGTGTGGCTCGAACACGGGATACCACCTGCGGAGATCGATCGGGCATCTTGCTGGTCAGTCCGCCCCGGGAGCCTCCGAGTACGGAACTGCCCCCTTTTCGTGCCCCGGCCGCGTCCGCCTTCGCCTGGGCGGCCCGGAGCATCCGGTCGACAGTGCCGCCCAGGGCCCACCGGCGAAATCAGGTGTGCAGCGTGGGAGGCGCCGGTCCTGACCGCGTCAGCCCTCCCGGCCCCAGGTCCGAAGGACCGCCAAGGCGTGCGCGACGCGGATGTCCGGTTCGGGGGGAAATAGCGATAGGTCTTGCTGATGCCCCGGTAGTCCAGGACCGTGCCCGCGCCTGTGGTGTGCCAGCGGGTCCGGGCGGGGCTCCGGAAGGTGTTGTCGTCCCTGTTCCTCCGTGAGAACCGGTCGGGCGGGGCGCCAGGCGTGGCCCGTCTTCGGTGTCGGCGAGCAACGCGTTGCCATGAACGCTACGACTCCTTGGCCCACCGGTGAAACCGCCCGCCCGGAGCCGGGCAGAGCCCGGTCGGGTGCGCCGCAGCAGTGTCACAGCATCTCCAGCGGCCGTTTACTCCTTGGCGGCGGGAACGCCTGGTCCAGGGTCGCGAGGTCCTCGGCGGACAGGTCCACCTCCACAGCCGCCCTGTTCTCCTCGACATGCCCGTGGGAGGACGCCTTCGGGATCGCGATAATGTCTTCGTGCCGCAGGACCCAGGCCAGGGCGATCTGCGCGGGCGTCGCACCGTGGGCGGCGGCCACCTCCCGCAGCGCCGGGTGGCCGAGCAGACGACCCTGCTCGACCGGCGAATACGCCATGACGGGAATCGACAGTTCACGGCACCTGGGCAGCAGACTGTGCTCAGGCCCTCGACGGCTGAGGTTGTACAGCACCTGGTCGGTCTGCGGCCCGGCTCCGGGCGGCAGGTCCGCAAGATCCTCCACGTCCAGGTTGCTCACCCCCCAGGAGCGGATGGCACCCTCCCGCACCAGCAACTCGAACGCCTCGACCGTCTCCTCCAACGGCACGGCCCCGCGCCAGTGCAGCAGGTACAGGTCGATACGATCCGTACGCAGACGACGCAGGCTCCTCCGGCACGCCTCGGCCACTCCACGGGCATCCGCGTGGGAGGGAAGCACCTTGCTGACCAGGAAGACCTCGTCCCGCCGTCCGGACACCGCTTCGGCCACCACCTCCTCCGCCGCGCCTTCCCCGTACATCTCCGCGGTGTCGATGAGGGTCATTCCCAGGCCCAGGCCGGTACGCAGGGCCAACACCTCGGCCGCGCGGCGGCCGGGGTCCTCCCCCATCCCCCAGGTGCCTTGACCGAGCGCCGGGACCCCACTCCCGCAGGGAAGGACCACCGTCCGTGGATCCGCCATGGCTTCCTCCTGGCTGTAACGAAATGAAATCCCCTCAGACCGCAAGGGAAACCCGGGGTGTACCGGCATCATCGCCCGTCGCCGGTACCCGGTCGTCAAAGTGGGCTGCTCCGGCTCTTGGGGCGTTCAGCGGGGCCGCCGCTGCTGTCCTGCAGGCAGGCGACCCGTTCCGGGGGCGTTCCCCTGACCTGGAAGGTGAGGCGGACGTGGGCTGCCGACTGGACGGGGACCGAAAGCCCCACGCTACGCGCCAGCCGCGCGGTGCCCGGGCCCGCGCACACCACGAACGTGGCGTACTCTTCGCGGCCGACGGCGCGCTGAGCACCTCGACCGTGCCGCGGTCCGTCGGATGCAGTGAGATGACCTCGTCGGTGACCACAGAGTCGCCAAGCGCGTCGGCTAGGCTCTCGACGGCGACAGAAGTGCGGATGGCACCGCCGTCCTCATCAAGCATCGCCGGGCCCCGGTAGTCGGCGAGCAGCGGCATGCTGGCGTGAAGCTCGGCGCTGTCCACGGTCCGGACCTGTATGCCGCCGGCTTCCTGCAGCATGCGAAGTCTTCCCGGGACGGGGCCGCCCAAGGCGACGACTCCGTCCGGAGAGATCAGTTCGGCGCCCAATCGATCGGCCCACTCGTCCCGGACGGCGCGGCCCTGTCCGACGATGCCGGCTCCTACAACGGCCACCTCGGGGACCCGGTCCATGCGATCACCTCACTTCGCGTCCCCAAGCTGTCCCCTGCGGAGCAGGGGTAGGTTCATCTGTCGTCGCCGCGAACTGGGGGTGACTGGACCCTGTGGGCGGCACTTCCAGGCTCTACGTGACACGGCTGCGAATCCCCGTCTCCTCCAGCCTCACACCGGTCTGAAAAATGTCAACCGGCCACTCCTGAGCAGCCACCACGGGGTCATCGACAGCGCCTTGGACAGCGCGGATTATCGGGCGACCTCACTCTCTACCAGTTCAAGGACTGTGACCACCTCCTCGAGGTGATGGGCTCGTCCCGCGCGGTTGACCGCCACCGCCGTGGTCACCCTGCGCGGGGCCGGCAAGAGGGCGCTCAGGCTAGGGACGGCCGTGGACGGGGGCGGTTGATGCTGTACGGATCACTTAGTGAGCGTTTGATTCTCGCTTGTCTGTTTCATTTGGCTTAGCCGTCGCGCCAGTTGGGGGTCGCTTCGTGGGTGAGGCGGCGGGTCATGAGGTTGATGGCCGCGAGCTGCCGGCCGAACTGACCGGCGCCGGGAACCCGGCTGCCGCCTACGGCTTCGGCTTGAGGTAGCGCTGCGCGTGGACGCCTTGCTGCGCGGCGGGGCCCGCCAGAGTGCGTACGAGATGGCGGCGGCCTGCTCTGATCACGGGGGGCTCCTCAGCCGACCGTCTAGAAAACGGTACTGGCGTCGTAGTCCGGCCTCAGCGTGCGGGGAGGCTGCCTGGACGAGGGCGTGACGCTGACGGGTTGGGCGCTTGGGTTGGCCGGCGCCCGTGCCACCCGCTCCGGCGGACTGAGGGCAGGCCGGTCACAGTCCGGCCGGGGCGGAGGAGCTGCAGGCTGCCCGGGTTCCGCCTGGCGTGTGGTGGATCCCGAGGCGGTGAGCGTGTTCGCGGTGGCGATCACTGGCTACTGGTCCTGGCACCAGGCACACGGCCCCGGAGGCGCACTGGCTGCGTCCCGGGGCCGGGCGACGGAGGTCGGGCCGGCAGGCGATGGATCGACTACGGGCTCGGCTGAAGCCTCTGAGGGGTTTCGCACCCTCTTGACGAACGTCTACAACGGACTGACCGTACCCGGCGGTGCCGCCGGGTACGGTCGAGCGATCTGAACCCGTACGGGAAATCAGGCCGCGACAAGCTTCTGCTCGCGGTCCGACGTCTTGACCTTGGGCTTCTTGTTCGGCAGCGAGAGCCGGAAGACCTTGCGCCACGCGGAGGCCACCTGCTTGGGCAGCGGGCCGGTGACGTACTCCAGCTCGTACTTTTCGAACAGTGCGCGCACCTTCACCGCGACCTCGGCGTACCGATTGCTCGGCAGGTCCGGGAACAGGTGGTGCTCGATCTGGTGTGACAGGTTGCCGGTCATGAAGTGCATGGCCCTGCTGCCACTGATGTTCGCCGAGCCCATCATCTGGCGCAGGTACCACTGGCCGCGCGTCTCGCCCTTGATCGACCGGCGCTCGAAGACCTGCACGCCCTCGGGGAAGTGCCCGCACATGATGACCGAGTGGGACCAGATGTTGCGAACCAGGTTCGCGGTGAACGTGGCGGCGAGCGTGGTGGGGAACGACGGACCTGACAGCAGCGGGTGGATCACGTAGTCCTTGAGCACCTGCTTGCGGATCTTGCGGCCCACGGCCTTGGCCCGCGCGCGGAACTCCGGGTTCTTGCGGCGGCGTTTGTGCAGGTTGTTGCCGAGCTCCAAGTCGTACGCTGCGATGCCGTACTCGAAGAAACAGGCGTTGATGAAGTTCCACAGCGGCTGGCCGAGGTGGAACGGGTGCCACTTCTGGTCCTCGTCGACGCGCATGATGCCGTAACCGAGATCGTTGTCCTTGCCGATCACGTTGGTGTACGTGTGGTGCAGCTCGTTGTGCGAGTGCTTCCACTGCTCGGAAGGTGAGACGTGATCCCACTCCCAGGTGCTGGAGTGAATCTTCGGGTCTCGCATCCAGTCCCACTGGCCGTGCAGGACGTTATGGCCGATCTCCATGTTGTCCATGATCTTCGCCACGGACAGACCAGCGGTGCCCAGGAGCCACGCGGGCGGGAATATCGAGAACAGCAGCACGCCCCTGCTGACCAGCTCGAGCTTACGCTGCGCCGAGATAACCTTACGGATGTAGGCGGCGTCTCTCTCGCCGCGGCTGGCGATCACCTCGTCGCGGATCGCGTCCAGCTCGCGGCCGAGCTCCTCGATCTGCTCGGCGGTCAGGTGGGCGGTCGGGTCGATGGCGGTCAAGGTGCTCCTACCGTTCGATGTCGCAGGGGCCCGCCGCGGCGGACACGCAGGTCTGGATGAGGACGCCCGGTTCGGCCTCGGTGATCTCGCCGGTGCGCAGGTCGCGGACGGCGCCCGCCTTGAGTTGCGTGACGCAGCCGAAGCAGATGCCCATGCGGCACCCGGAGGGCATGAGCACGCCGGCCTCCTCCCCGACGTCCAGCAACGGCGTGGCGCCGTCCGCCTCGACGGTCTTGCCGGTGGCGCTGAACGTGACCTCGCCGCCGGCGCCGACTACGACGATGGCCGGGCGGAAGCGTTCGGTGTGCAGGCGCTCCTGTACGCCGTGCTCGGTCCAGTGCTCTTCGGCGGCGTCGAGCAGGCCCGCGGGCCCGCAAGCCCAGGTCTCCCGCTCGGCCCAGTCGGGCACGAGTTCGTCGAGACGGGCGATGTCGAACGTGCCGTCCGTGTCGGTGTGCACCTCGGTGAGCCGCAGCTTCTTGTCCGCGACCAGGTCGTGCAGTTCGTTGCGGAAAATCACGTCTTGCGGCTGTGGCGCGCAGTGGACCATGACGACGTCGTCGAACTCCATGTCGCGCAGCATGCCCATCACGGGCGTGATGCCGCTGCCGGCCGTCAGGTAGAGCACCTTGGCGGGCTTGGTCTGCGGCAGCACGAAGTCACCGGTCGCCTGGTCGAGCTGGATCAGCGTGCCCGGTTTCGCCCTGTGGACCAGGTGGTTGCTGACCCTGCCGTCCAAAATCGCCTTCACGGTGATCGTGACGCGGCCGTCCTGGCGGTTTGTCGGCGAGGTGATGGAGTAGGCACGCCACAGGCGCACCCCGTCGACATCGACCCCGATCCGCACGTACTGACCGGCCGTGTGGCCGCGCCAGCCCCGTCCCGGCCTGATCACGATGGTCGCGGCATCTTCCGTCTCGGGGTGCACGGCCTCGATGCGCCCACGCAGGTCAGCGCCCGCACGCAGCGGGCTGACCAGGTCGAGGTAGTCCGACGGCAGCAGCGGCGTCGTGACCATCTCCAGCAGTTTCCTCGCCCTACTGCGCAGGGCTGCACTCGTCATGACTCCAGCTTGCTGCGCCCCCAGGCGTAAAGTCCTGACCGCAGGACGTAAATCTGATCGGCTGAATTGTTCGCAGGGAATAAAAACGTGAGCCATGCAATCCGGAGGGCCAGTGAACTGGCTCTGGATGAGGCGACGGTCACCGCACTTCGGGCCGCGCTGAAGACCACCGCCGACGAGGTCGTCCAAGCGATCATCGACGAGGTCCCTCCCTACGCCAACGCCCTTTCGGGCCACATGGGCGCCACCATCCGCCGAGCCGTCCGCACCGCCCTGGGGCACTACCTGGACCTCGCGAGCGGGAACGCCACGGGCGGCGACGCCGGTGACGCAGCCTACGAGCTGGGTCGCGGCGAGGTGCACGACGGCCGTTCGATGGACGCCCTACTCAGCGCCTACCGCGTCGGCGCCCGCGTGGCCTGGCGATGCCTGGCAGCGGGTGCCGTACCCGCAGGTCTGCCCGCCGCCGAGGTCGCCAAGTTCGCCGAGCTGACCTTCGCCTACATCGACGAGCTCTCCGCCGCGAGCGCCGCGGGCCACGCCGACGAACTGGCCGCCCGGGGCAGGGCACACGAGCGTCACCTGGAACACCTGGCCCGCGATCTCCTCGCCGGCGCGAGCCCGGACGTGCTGCTGGCCTCTGTTCAACGGGCCGGGTGGCAGCCTCCGGTTACGCTGACCGCGGTCCTGCTGCCCGCCGCCCAGGCCCGGCCTGCCTCCTACCGCGCGCTCGACCCGAGCACCCTCGTCCTCGACGATCTGCCGGACGCCACCGGTGTGCTGCTGGTCCCCGATGCCGACCGATCACATCTCTTGCGGCAGCTGACCGACCGCACCGCCGTGGTCGGCCCGGCCCGGCCATGGACTCGTGCATCCGCCTCGTACGCACGAGCCGTACGCGCGCGCGCCCTCTCCTCCGATATTCGCGACACCGAGGACCACCTGCCTGAGCTGGTGCTGAGCGCCGACATGGAGGCGTTCGCGGACCTGCGCACCCGAGCCCTTGCACCGTTGCGGACCTTGCCTGTCGCGACCGCGCGGCGGCTGGAGGAGACGTTGCGGGCGTGGCTGTTGCACCAGGGCAGGCGGGACGAAGTGGCGGCCGCGTTGTTCGTCCATCCCCAGACGGTCCGGTACCGGATGTCCCAGCTGCGGGAGCTGTTTCCGGATCTCGCATCGCCACACCGCGTCCTTGAGCTGACGCTGGCGGTCGGTCTCCGGGCCAGCTGACGAGTACTGCCTCGTCCTCGGTGCCATCAGATGGCTCATGCGGCCCGGGGAAGATCGGTATCAGCAGCTGAGACCGGGGGTTGATTTCCACCCCAGACAGGGTCTCGGGAGGCCCGTCGGGGGCGCTGTTTCCGAGAAGCGTGGTGGCGAAAACGGCTCGACTGAATCCGGGGGACGACGCGCACCGGCCCGCTCGTCGACACGCCCATCAAGCATCTGTTCTGTGATCCAGTTCGTTATGCCCTGAAAATCGGCTTTCATGACGTTACGGAGGGTGCTGTGTTGGCACGAGCTGATTCACGGAGCGCGGCGGGTTGCAGCTGGGTGGCCGGCGGGGCGGCCTGACACACCGCGCGAGGGATGATGGGGATGTAATGACGGACGTGAAGTCAGGAGCTTCCATGGCGACACGGGTTCACCGACCCCGTGAGGACGCGGAGTTCAATTTCATCCTCGGGATGAGCAGAGTTCCGGTCCTCGCATACTTCACCGGGACATGGCCCAAAGCAATCGAGCCCTGCCGGGTGATGGACCTCGTGGTGGGTGGCATCGCCGACGACTACACGGGCCGCCTGACGGCCGTCCGCGCCGACATCACGCGTTGTCCGGCCGCAACCGAGCGATACGGGATCACCGGAGCCCCGTCCTGCGTCCTGCTGAAGGAGGGAGAGGCGGTGGCGCACGGCAGGGGGCCTATGACCACCGTCGAGGTACGGAAGTTCCTGGACGGCCACCTCTGAGCGGCCGCTGCGGCACGTAGCCGCGACGCCCGTCACATCTCGCCGAAGGGAGCTGCGCCGGGGTTCACCGCCACGGGTACCTCGGTTCTTGCGGTGCTGCCGGTCGAGGCGTTCGGGGATCGGGCGTCCGGGATCGGTTTCGACGGCGCTCACGTCGACGCCGCGGGCGGTGAGTTCGGCCAGGTGCGGCAGGCGAAGGGATCGTCGCCCCGGCGGCTCATCGGCCACCGGTCCTGCCGGTCTGCGGCGTGGGGAGGGGACAGCAAGGGCAAGGGGTTCTCCTGGCGGACGGTGCGGAGGCGCAGACGTGGTGGCGTGATCGGAGGGGTCACAGGAGGAACACGGCGGCGTCCGGTACGGGTCGTCGTGCGGGGAAGGGGCCAGCACCGGAGTTCGCGCCGGTCACGCCTCGGCGACCCCAGCGCTGAGGCCCGCTTCGGAGACCTCGGCGGTGAGGCGGAGCATGACCTTGCTGCTCCCGCTCGTCGGGTCGGCGGCGACGGCGAGTGCCTCCTCGGCCCGTTCCAGCGGGAAGCGGTGAGTGATCAGCGGGGTCACGTCCAGTCCGTCACGGAGTGCGCGCAGGGCGTCGTCGATCTCATCGACGAAGCGGTACGAGCCGATCCACGTGATCTCCCGCGTGACCAGGTCACCGAGGGCCGCGGGCACGGCCGTACCGGGCAGGTTGCCGACCTGGACGAGGGTGCCGCCCCGGGCCGTGGCCCGCAGTACCGGTCCGAGGGCCGCCGGGGCGCCGGACGCCTCGAAGACTACGTCCACGTCCTCGGGCAGTCCCTCGCCGACGGAGAGGTCACGTGTCTCGTCTGCGCCCATGGCGTGGGCAACGGCGAGCGAGGACGACGTCAGGTCGGCGGCGATGACTCGGCCCGCACCGCGGTACCGGGCGGCGGCGACGACCAGGGAGCCGATCGGTCCGCAGCCGTTGACCAGGACTGTGCGGCCACCTAGCTGCGGGGCCCGGCCGACGGCGTGCAGTGCGACGGCCAACGGCTCGGCTAGGGCGCCCTGTTCGGTGGTTACGCCGTCCGGCAGAGGCCGGATCTGGGTGGCGTGAACCGTCCGGTACTCGCTGAACCCGCCGTCGGTGTGCGGGTTGAAGGCCGCCGAACCGAAGTAGCGGACGTGCGGGTACAGGTTCGTCCGTCCGGCGAGCCGCTCGGGAAGGACGCCGTCGCCCACCAGCCGGGCGGGATGCACGGTGACCGCCTGCCCTACGTCGAGACCGGTGACCTGGTCGCCGAGTTCGGCGATCCTGCCCGCGAACTCGTGCCCGAGCACCAACGGGTGCGCGAGTGAAGCGGTGCCGGACGCCCCCTTCTTCCAGTACGCGATGTCGGATCCGCAGATTCCACCCCACTCCACGGCCAGCAGCACCTCGCCCGCGCCAGGTACGGGCCGGGCCCGCTCGTCGATGCGCACATCGTCGGCGCCGTGGACCACGACCGCTCTCATCCGGCGGTCCCCGGTGTCTACGGGGTCGAGACCTCCTGCGGTGAGTGTTTGTGCGGTGTCTGCTCCGGCGGCTGTCCGGGCGGGGCCTGCTTCGTTGATCGTTTTCATATGGCGTCCTCCAGCCGGACCAGGTCGCGTCCGCGTGTCTCGGGTGTGAGGTACGCGCTGACGAAAGTGATGAGCGAGTAGACGATGAGCATGGCGGCGATGGGCCACCAGCTGTCGGTGACGGCTGTGAGCGTGGCCGCGAGGACCGGGCCGATCGCGGTGGCGAGGATGCCGCCGATCTCCTTGGAGAGCGCGAGCTGCGTGAACCGGGTCCGTGAGCCGAAGAGTTCGGCCATCGTGACGCTTTCGAGCGAGAACAGCCCGAGGACGCCGACGTTCAGGCCGAGGACCATGCCGAGCATCACGCCCGGGGTCGACCCGGAGGTGATGAGAAGCATCACCGGGAAGGCGAGGACGACGGTCAGGGCCGAGAGCGCGAGGTAGACCACGCGGCGACCGAAGCGGTCGCCCAGCAGACCGACCAGCGGCACGGTGGCGAAGCCCACCAGCGAGCCGTACACGATCGCGTCCGTCGGCACGGACCGGTCGACCGCCAGGTTGGTGGCGAGGTAGCCGACGAGGAAGGTCTGCATCAGTCCGGAGTTGCCGGCCTGACCGAAGCGCAGTCCCAGAGCGAGGAAGAAAGCCTTGCCCTTGCGCTGGCGGATCCCAGCCGCCAGGACGCTGCCCCGGTGCTGGTCGGCCGTGGCGATGACGGACTCGACCTCGTCACGGGCCAGTGCCACGCCGTCCACGACGTCGGGGCGCTCCTCGAAGACCGGGCTCTCCTTGAGGCTGCGTCGCATCCAGACTGCGAAGATCATCAGCAGGAAGCTCAGCAGGAAGGGCAGCCGCCAGCCCCAGGAGAGCAGTTGGTCCTCGCTGAGCACGGCGAGCAGAACGGCCCACAGGCCCGACGCGGCGAGGGTCCCGGAGTTCGTGCCGAGTGAAACCAGCGAGGAGATCAGCCCGCGACGCCTGGCGGGCGCGTACTCGGCCAGCATGACGGTGGCCCCGGCGATCTCGGCGCCGGCGCCGAAACCCTGTATCAGCCGCAGCACGACGAGCAGGATCGGCGCGAGGATGCCGATGGTGGCGTACGTGGGCAGCGCGCCAATCAGGGTGGTTGATGCACCCATCAGCAGGATGGTGATGTACAGGACTTTCTTGCGGCCGAGCCGGTCGCCCATCCGCCCGAAGTAGACGGCCCCGGCGAGCCGGGCGACGTACCCGACGCCGTACGTGGCCATCGCGGCGATCAGTCCGATGGCCGGGCTGACGTCGGGGAAGAAGATCCTGTTGAAGACGATCGCGGCGGCCAGCGAGTAGAGCTGGAAGTCCATGAACTCCATGGCCGTACCGAGCCAGCCCGAGACGGCGGCACGGGTCAGATCGCGTGTGCTGCGCTGTGTGGAAGGCGTCTGCTGGGCGGCTATGACGCTGTCCTTCATCGTGAACTCCGTTGTTCGGAATCGAGGAAGTTTTTGGGGACGGGGCGGTACAGAGGTCGGACAAGGGGCCGGGTAGGGGTGTCAGATTTCGACGCGTCCGGCGTCCAGTGCGGGGAGCCGGTCCGCGACGGCGGCGGTGAGGGCGTCGTCCTCCGCCAGATCCATCGCGCCCAGGAGGCGCAGCAGCGCGCGCACCGTCCCGAGGGGCCGGCCCGCGGGCCGCCAGCAGGAGGCGAGGGCGTCGGCGGCGGGATCGGAGGGGGCATCGGGACCGGGGGAGGCGGCGGGCGCGCCGGCCGGGCGGGTGCCATGGGCCCAGGCGGCGAGGGCGAGTTCGAGCACCGGGGTGCTCGTGCCGCGGGCGCGCAGTTCGCGCAGGGCGGGCAGCCAGCGCTCAGTGATCTTGAGTGACGCGTCGGAGCCGATCTGCCGCAGCAGGTGGTGCATGGCGGGATTGCGGAAGCGCACGACGAGGTCGTCGGCGTACGCAACCGGGTCGGGACCGCCCGCGGGGAGGGTGGGTGAGACCTCCGCGCACAGCGCCCGCACGAGACGCTCGCCCCAGTCCGCCGCCATGGTCTCGGCGATCGTGGTGAGTCCCGCGGCCGTCCCGAGGTGGGCCAGTGCGGAGTGGGAGCCGTTCAGGAGCCGCAGTTTGGTGAGCTGGTAGGGGGCGACGTCCGGGACGAACAGGGCGCCGTCGAGCTCCCAGGGAGGCCGGGGCGCGAGGAAGGAGTCCTCCAGCACCCACTGGCGGTACGGCTCACTCGTCACGGCGAGAGCGTCCCGCACTCCAAGCGCGGCGACGGCGGCCGCCCGGTCGGCCTCGCCGGTCGCGGGCACGATCCGGTCCACGACCGTCGCGGGGAAGGCGACGGCCCCGGCCATCCGGTCCAGGATCTCCGCGCGGTCCGGCCAGGCCGACGCACGGACGAAGTCGTGGACCACCCGGGCCAGCGCCGCGCCGTTGTCCGCCATGTTGTCGCAGGACACGATGTTCACCGGGGGCGCGCCCGCCCGCATCCGGGCGGCCAGTCCGGCGGCGAGGCGCCCGACGACCGTGGTGAGCGGCCCGCCGGGGGCGGCCGTGAGGTCGGCGGCGACGGGTGCGGCCGTGGTGTCCAGCCCGCCGGTCGCGGGAGAACGGTGATAGCCCTTCTCCGTCACGGTCAGCGTCACCACCGTCACCTCGGGGTCGGCGAACAGGGCGTCGACGGCCTCGGCGTCGGGGCCCATGGCCAGCGCACCGACGACCGAGCCCACGACTCGTGAGCGGTGTCCGTCCGAACGCCGTTCGGTGAGCGAGTACAGACAGTCCTGGCTCCGCAGAGCGTGCACGGTCCCGGCCGATCGGGGCGCGACCGCGATGATGCCCCAGGGCTCGCCGGAGCGGGCGGCGGCGTGCTCGGTGTACACGGCCTGGTGTGCCCGGTGGAAGGCGCCGAGACCGAAGTGGACGACACGGGTGCGCAGTTCGGCCGGGTCGACGGCGGGCCGCAGTCCGGGCGCGAGCCGTGGGAGGGTCTCACGGCTCAGCAGGTCCTCGGCGCTCACCAGTCATGCACCGACCCGTCGAGCCGGCGGGCGACCGGGAGGTAGCGCCGCTGGTAGGGGAAGCGCTCGGCTGCCTTCTCGTCGTATTCGACGCCGAGGCCCGGCTCCTCGGAGGGGTACAGCATGCCGTCGGCGAAGGTCACCCCGCTACGGAACACCTCGGCGGTCTCCTCGGCGTGGCCCATGTACTCCTGGATGCCGAAGTTGGGCACGGCGATGTCGAGGTGTACTGCGGCGGCCATGCTCACGGGCGAGAGGTCGGTCGCCCCGTGCGATCCGGTGCGCACCTGGTGGAGCGCGGCGAGGTCGAAGATCCGGCGCAGATGGGTGATGCCGCCCGCGTGGACGACGGTGGTGCGCACGTAGTCGATGAGCTGTTCGGTGATGAGGTGCTGAACGTCCCAGATCGAGTTCATCACCTCGCCGACCGCGATCGGTGTCGTGGTGTGCTGCCGGATGAGCCGGAAGGACTCCTGGTTCTCGGCCGGGGTCGGGTCCTCCATCCAGAACAGTCGGGAGGCCTCGACACTCTTGCCGAACCGGGCCGCCTCGTTCGGGGTGAGCCGGTGGTGCACGTCGTGCAGGAGGTGGAAGCCGAAACCGAAGCGTTCCCGTACCGCTTCCAGGTACCTGGGCGCGAAGTCGAGATAGGCCTCGGTGTCCCAGGGTTGTTCGTCGGGCAGCTCGGTGGCGGCCGGCTCGTAGACCTTGCCCTTGCGCACCCCGTAGGTGCCCCCGACATCGGGCACGGCGGCCTGTGCCCGTACGGCCTTGTAGCCCAGCTCCAGGTAGCGTTCGACGTCGTCGAGGAGCGAGGGCACGTCGGTGCCGCTGGCGTGCGAGTAGACCAGTACGCCGTCGCGAGACCGGCCGCCGAGCAGTTGGTACACAGGGAGGCCGGCGGTCTTGCCCAGGATGTCCCACAGGGCGGTGTCGACGGCCGCGATCGCGGTCATCGTGACGGGGCCGCGCCGCCAGTAGGCGCCCTTGTAGAGGTACTGCCACGTGTCCTCGATACGGGCCGGGTCCCTGCCGATCAGCAGCGGGACCACGTGGTCGCGCAGATAGCTGGCGACGGCCAGTTCCCGGCCGTTGAGCGTGGCGTCGCCGAGGCCGGTCACTCCGTCCGTGGTGGTGATCCGCAGCGTGACGAAGGTCCGGCCGGGGGAGGCGACGAAGACCTCGACACTTTCGATCCTGCTCACAAGCACTCCTTGGTCGCGAAGTACTTGTATACAAGCACTTGTATCGCAGTAGGGCAATACTTGCGTCCCCGCTCTACGTACGATGTGCCCATGGCTCAAACGAACGGGCGGACGAACCGGCGCGACATCTATCTGAAACTGCGCCAGATGGTCCTGACCCTCGAACTCGCTCCGGGCGCCGCGCTCTCGGAGAACGAACTCGCCGCGTCGATGGGCGTCAGCCGCACACCGGTGCGGGAGAGCCTGATCCTGCTGGCCCAGGAGGGCCTGGTGCAGGTCTTCCCCAAGATCGGGTCGTTCGTGTCCCGGGTCGATCCGGCCCAGGTCGCCGACGCGCAGTTCCTCCGCGAGGCGGTGGAACTCGCCTCGCTGGACGATCTGCCCGCGGAGCTCGACCCCGTGGTCGTGGGGGAACTGCGGGACAACCTGGAGCGGCAGCGGCGCGCGGACCTCGGCCTGGAGGAGTTCTTCGATCTGGACGAGGCGTTCCACCAGGGCCTGATGCGGTTGAGCGGGCACGGGAAGGTCTGGACCACCGTCGCCGCCGCCAAGGGTCACCTGGACCGGGCCCGCCGCCTCGGCCTCCACGAGAACGTGTCCCCGGCCGTGTTCGTCGCCCAGCACCGCGAGATCTTCGACGCGATCGCCGACGGGAACGTCCCGCTCGCCCGCACAGCCATGCGCACACACCTGCGGGCCGTCTTCGACGACATCGAACGCATCCGCGCGCACTCCCCCGAACTGTTCGCCGCCGACGCCTGGACCGTGCCCGTGCGGCGCAGCATCGTGGTCTGGGAGTGATCCCACCGCGCACGCCCCGACCCCGTCGGGCCCCGCGAGCCGGTGGACGGAGCGAACGCTCCGAGGGGCTCCCGGGTGACGGGGGCCGGGTCAGACGGTGACGTAGGGCTGTGCCGGCCCGAGGTGGTGGACGGCGCTCCGCGCGGGGTGCGGGGTGGAGCGGTTCATGCAGTTCGCCGGCGGCGGCCTTGAGGAGGTCGGCACGGCCGAGGACTGCTCCGGCACCAGGGTCCCCTACGAGCCCGCGCCGTAGCCCTCCACCGCATAGGGACATGCACCGATCGCGCCCCGTCCCCCGGCAAACCACTCCGGGGGACGGGGCGTGGCCGTCCGGCGTGACCGAGCCGGATACGGCGGCGGCCGCAGAAAAAAGGGGGCGAATCGAGGCCTCAAGCGGTGTTACTCGCCGTGGCCTTCGGAGTGGCCGTAGCCCTCGCTCTTGTCGTCGTGGCTACGCTTGCCGTCGTCGTAGCCCTTGCCGTCGTAGTCACCGTTGATGCAGGCATTGCCGAAGGTCGGGTTCAGCAGACCGATGACGTTCACGGAGTTGCCGCACGCGTTGATGGGGACATGGACCGGGATCTGGACGACGTTGCCGGACAGCACACCCGGGGAGCCGTAGGCGATCCCCTGCGCGCCGGCGTCGGCGCTTGCCACGCCCGCACCGGCGAACACCAGGACACCTGCAGCCGCGGTCAGAACTGCCGCGCTTCCGAGCTTGAACATGAAGTCTCCCGCAGAAGTGAGTGCTGCCGCCGGGATGGGGCAGCTCCGATCACCATGCGGGCTCATCTCCATCGAGCTCTTCGACGCGCCTGCCGGTGGCCGCCAATCCCCTCAATGGCCGCTGCCCTACGGGGCTGGCCACCGCCCGCCCCCCATGCGTGCTGAGGCCAGCGGCTGCCTCGTGGTAGCGAGAGGACGTCGGTGTTGCGGGCGGGAGACGCCCTGGATGAGAGAGCGGTAGGAGCTCCTCCCAGCCATGCAGTCGGGTGGCGACGAATGCCCTCCCGTCGCTGCGGACCTCCAGGCCACGAATGTCGGTGGGCTGGCGATCGGCGCCGTTGTGGTCCATGGATCATGATGACGGGCCGGATCGCTCTTGCCCGTTTCTGCCACGAACGAGCCCTTCTCGAGCGCCCCGGCGCCGGTATGGAGTTACGGGTCAGCATCAAGCGCTGACCGCCACCGCCAGGGGCGGGACGATGGCCGTCCACGTACGCCTACGCCTGCGTGCCCCGCACAGGGCGCGGCCTCACAGGCGCCAGAGTGTCAGCAGTGACACGCTCAGTCTTGCCGTCAGCTCGCCGAGCACCGACCCGCTGCGGCTTCCGGGGGCACCCCATCCAGCTCCCGGGAGGAGCAACACCAGCCGCCGCTCCCCAGCTCCAGCCAGTGGCTGCGGGCGGCGGCACGCTGTGCTTCCCGGCCTATGGGCCACACCCCCGACGCGACCCGGAAGCCACAGCGCCACGCCATTGCCTCTGCCAGCAACGGCCGGCGGCGCAGACCGCCCATCTTTCACCCCTTCACGATAGGGGCGTTGGCCTGCGGCGTGGTGGTGCCGCCGGTAGGAGCTCCCACGAGGGACGCGATCCGCCTGCCCAGGTGGCCATGGTGTGCCGGTCGACCAGGTGCAGGCGCTGGGACGTGGCGAAGTCCTGGGCGGTCCTGGTGAAGCGGCCGTTGGTGACCAGGACGATGACGTCGTCCTTGTGTACGGGGCGACGGTGCCGTTCAGGACATGCAGATCGGGTGTACCGACGACTGCTCCGGCAGGGCCGGAGCGGCGGTGTTTGCATCGGATGACCCAGCGGCGGCCGAAGGGGTCGGTGGCCTTGACGTCAGCTCCGTTGTCGTCGGCGCCGCAGACCTGGACGGCGTCGCAGCAGCCGTCGCTAAACATCAGATCCCGTATCGCGTGCTCAACTGGCGTTGATGCAGCTGGTCCAGACGCGCCATCGGATACCGCAGGGTCCTTGCCTGAGCTCGTTGTTGCCGCTCGTCCTGCCCACGGAGCAGGAATCAGAGGAAGATTCCGGCTCCTGCCGCCAGCAGACCAAGAGGGCGAACCCAGGGGTGGGCGGACAGCCACTCGGGGTTCGGCCAACGTGGCAGGGGCAGGCCCGGCAGCCCGGCGCTGGGCACATCGGCAGGAAACCGCAGGGAGGAGATGTGTATCCGGATCGCCCCGGCCACCACGCTACAAGCCTCGATGCCGGCAGGCTCTCGCCATGCTGGCTGCGGCCGACGACTCGTTCCGTACCGGCGAGGCATGGGGTGACCGGCCATGACCCTGAACGCGGCCGACGCCGATCCTGCGCAAGAACATGAGGGGTGGGTCGAGTCCGCCGCGGCGTATACCCGGGCGGGCGCGAACGAGGAAGCCACGGCTTCCCAGGCTCACGCAGACAGCGCGGAACCCGTAAAAAAGCAGCCGCCTTCCGGTAGCCACCCGCCTTCCGAAGCCGAGCCCTCCTCGGACTCAGGCTGACCCGCCCCCGGCCGGACCTCTCTCCATGTTCCGTCGGCTGATCAGCGGTGGGACCGGGGGGCGGGCCGGCGGCGGGTGGCGTGGATGGAACCGAGCAGATTGAGGGACTGGGCACTGGGGCTGCCTGGTTCGGCGTGGTAGATGACGAGCTGCTGGCCGGGGGCGTCGCGTACGTCGAAAGCCTGGTAGGTGAGGGTGAGGGGGCCCACGTCCGGGTGGAGGAAGTGTTTGGCGTCCTGGGTCTTGCCGCGCACGGTGTGGGCGTTCCAGAGACGGTTGAAGTCCGCGTTGTCCTCGGTGAGGGTGTGGACGAGTTCACGGAGCCGTGGGTTGTCCGGGTCGAATCCCGTTGCCTCGCGGAGGTTGGCGACGGTGGCCTGTGCTGCCCGGTCCCAGTCGATGTAGAAGTTGCGGCCTGCGGGGTCGAGGAAGGTCATGCGGGCCAAGTTGTCCGCCGGATCGAACGGGGCGTAGAGGGCATCGGCCTGGGCGTTGGCGGCGAGGAGGTCCAAGGTCCGGTTCATGACGAACGCCGGAGTGTTCGGGTAGCCGTCCATCAGCTGTCGCAGCGCTGGGCTCACCTGCTCGGTGGCATGGGCGGAAGGCCGGTCGTCAGGCGTGGCCCCGGCCAGCCGGTACAAGTGCACCCGGGCGTCCGTGTCGAGGTGCAGTGCGCGGCTGAGTGCGTCGATCACCTGGGGTGAGGGGTTGCGCTCGCGGCCTTGTTCCAGGCGGGTGTAGTAGTCGGCGTTGACTCCGGCCAGGACGGCGACCTCCTCGCGGCGCAGTCCGGCGACTCTGCGGGGCCCGTAACTCGCCATGCCGACGGCCTCCGGCTGCAGGTCGGCACGGCGTGCGCGCAGGAAGTCTCCCAGGTGGTTGTCGTCCATGTGTTCAGGCTAGGCCAGGGCTCGGTGTGCTGCCTGGGTGTGCCATGCCCAGGCAGCACGCGTCCTGGTTGATGGCCGGTGACCTGCCCAGACTCGGTGGAGCGGAAGGGACCACATCGTTCGAGGAGAGGAGTCCGCCATGGCCGGGACCGTTGAAGGCGACCAGGTCGACGTGGCCGGGGTGTGGGTTACCGCGGACGGTCACATCCGGCAGGAGCTGCGCCCGGACGGCCGGTACGACGAAGCCCGCGGTGAGCGGTCCAGCGCGTACACCGGCCGGTACACGGTGGCCGGCAGCCACCTGGACTACGTCGACGACACGGGCTTTACCGCCACGGGCGACATCCGGGACGGAGTGCTTTATCACGAGCACCTCGTGCTCTACCGGGAGCAGAAGCAGCCGTAGAAAGGGCCGAGCCCGTGGCCGCCCTGGTGTCGGGGGGCGACTCCGCCGTCGGCGGACCAGGAAGTCCTGACACAACAGGCAGTCAACATCAACAAGAATCAGGACCACATCCATGACAGGACAACGACTTGACGGCAAGGTCGCACTGATCACGGGCGCGACTGGCGGCCTCGGCGCAGCGACCGCCGAGCTCTTCGCCGCCGAAGGCGCCCGGCTGGTGATCACCGATATCGCCGAAGGCCCCCTGCGGGAGCTGTCTCACCGGATCAAGGCCCGCGGTGCGGAGGTCGTCGCTGCCCGCCTCGATGTCTCCTCCGCGCGGGAGTGGGACAAAGTGATCACCCTCGTACGCGACCGGTTCGGAACGCTGGACGTGCTGGTGAACCTCGCCGGCATCCTGGACTGGCCAGGTATCGAGGACACGCGGGAGGAGGCGTGGGACCGCGTCATTGACGTGAACCAGAAAGGCACATGGCTCGGCATGAAGGCGGCGATGCCGCTCCTGCGTGCGAACGGCAACGCATCGGTGATCAATACGTCGTCAGTACTCGGCCTGGTGGGAAGCGGTGCGGCTGCGGCCTACCAGGCGTCCAAGGGGGCCGTGCGTCTGTTGAGCAAGACCGCCGCGGTCGAGTACGCCCGGCAGGGAGTACGGGTCAACTCGGTGCATCCCGGGGTGATCGCAACGCCGATGATCCAGGACCTCCTGGACGACCAAGGTGACCAGCAGCCGGACATCCAGCGCACCCCCATGCGCCGAGCTGGCCGCGCCGACGAGGTCGCCCCCGCGATCCTCTTCCTGGCCTGTGACGACTCCTCGTTCGTCACCGGCGCGGAGCTGGTGGTCGACGGCGGGCTCACCGCGCACTGAACCACTCAGACGTACGACGTCCACGTAGGCGTGCCGTGTATGCGTCAACGGCGCGGCCCACCCGGTCCGCGCACCGCACCACTGCACAGCACTTCAGGCACCCCGCACCTGCACCTGCACCTGCACCTGCACTCACCTTCTTCAGGGACCGCACCATGACACCTGCAACCGCATCCGCCGCAACATCCGAATCCATCGAGTTCGCTGGGAAGATCGCCCTCGTCACTGGAGCCGCGCGAGGGGTGGGCCGGGAGACCGTGGCGCTCCTCCACGCCCGCGGCGCCCAGGTCGTCGCCCTCGATGTCCGCCCCGACGTCACGAATCTGGAGGAGGAGTTTCCCGGCGTCGTTACGACAAGCGGTGACATCACCCAGGAGGAGACCGCCCACCGCGCGGTGGAAACGGCCTGGGACGCCTTCGGTGGACTGGACATCCTCGTGAACAATGCCGGGCGTACCCAGAACAGGCCCGTCACCGAAACCACGGCCGAGGACTGGGACACAGTGATGGCGGTCAACGCCCGCGGCTCCTTCTTCTTCGCCCGCGAGGCATTCCGGGCCATGAAGAGCCGCGGCGGCGGCGCCATCGTCAGCACCGGCTCGTACGCCTCCAACGTCGCCCTGCCCGAGGGCGTCGCCTACAGTGCGTCGAAGGGAGCTCTGGCCCAACTGACCAAGGTACTCGCCGTCGAGGGCGGCCCCCTGGGCATCCGCGCCAACCTCGTGGCCGCGGGCGTCATCGAGACGGACTTCCTCGACACGATCCGCCCCGACAGCCGCGCCTACCTGGCGTCCTTCGCCACCGCGCAGCCATTGGGACGTGTGGCGCAGCCCGAGGAGATCGCCGAGGTCCTGTGCTTCCTCGTCTCACCCCGCTCCAGTTTCGTCACGGGAGCCGTGGTCGCCGCTGACGGCGGTTACACCGCGATCTAGTTGTATTGACCCGCAGGGGTGTTCACACGGCTGATGGGTGGGTGTCCGCCGAGTGCGGTGTGGCAGCGGTGGTGGTTGTAGGTGTGGTCTGCCAGGGGGTGCTGTCCGCTCGTCGTTCGAGGTGCAGGGCCACAGGCAGGCCCCATTCCTTCAGCAGGGTGCGGTGGAAGCGTTCCACTTTGCCGTTGGTCTGGGGCCGGTAAGTTGCCGGTCACGACGATGTCCGCCAGGACGGCTTTCCAGGCCGGGCCCTTGCGGTAGGCCCACGCGTTGTCGGTGAGGACCCGTTCGATGCGGGTGGCCGGGGTGGAGGCTGCGCTGGCCGCCCGCGTGCCGGCGTGGCGTGCGGTGGATCCCGAGGCGGTGAGCGTGTTCGCGGTGGCGATCACCGGCATCTGGACGATCTCATCGGAGCGCGCACCCACCTGTCCGGGCAGCGGCCCGAGGCGAACGTACGACGTCTGTCTGGCCTCATGGGCGTAGGACGCACGCAGCATGGCCGCCCGCGCCACCGGCCGCTACGACGCGGCTTTCTTCCACACCGAACGCGGCGCCCGCCTCGCCCCGGGCGGCCTGTCTCGGGCCCAGTCCCGCCTGGGCGCTGCTGCCGGCCGTTGCCCGTCTGCAGCGCGCCAATGAGGCTGACCAGCCTCTACGTGCAGCGTTGGCGGAGCTGGAGGCGGACACGGCCGTGCCCGCGCCGAAGCATCCTCGGCCTCGCCGAACGGCTCCGCACGCTCCCCACCGCTATCGACCACCCCGGACACGCTCTCTGAGACAAGGCACCCACGCCCATGGGTATCCGGCCGCTGTCGACGACGGGCATTGGTTGTTTTCTGACAACTCGGCGTCGGTCATCAGGGCCGCCTGCTTTTCATGGACGCCGTCGCGCTGGCGACGTCGTCGCGGCCGCAGCGTGCGCTCTGCTTCGGGGCAGGGCCGGCCATCGGGGCCAGGCACCGCCAGGTGTCGGCCGTGAACCGCAGGTCACCGCCGAGGTCGTGGCAAGGCCCGGGGCAGCTGGGGTGCTCACGAGGGTCCGCAGGAACCTCTTGAGGGCGTATGCGGCATTGCTGTTGTCGGGGCGCCGGGCTCTGGTACCAGTGCGACCGGATTCGGCGTACTGAACCGCGGGTGGGTCGTCGAGCGGGGTCTGGCCTGGTTCATGCCCGCCCGCCGTCACGCGCGTGGCTACGAACGGCCCGTCCGGCACTCCATGACGCGAGCAGGTGATCGTCGTTTCCGGCTTGTGGCGCAGTGCCGTTCATTGGGACCATCTCCGCATGTTCGAGTTCCTCCCCGGAGTCGGGCTCCGGCTCCCTGGCTGTGCCGGCACCCTCCGCTTCGGCATGGACGAGCGCACCGCCCAGTGGGCCGTCGCCACCGTCGCGGACGTTCGCGACGATTGGGTCTGTGGCGCCCGCTGGGCCTTCAGGGCGCAGTACCGGGGCCTGACGCTCGACGCATACGGCGACACCACGGACCGCCGCGGCCGGCACCAGGACGCCCCTGGCCTAGCCGGGATCGGCCTCACCCGCGACCCCTTCACGCTCACTGGGCCGTCCGCCTGCCCAGCTGTCCTTGGCGGCATCGACCTCTTCGGCTACCCGACCCCCGAGGTTTCGGATGCCCTCAGTGACAGCCCGCCCCCGACACTCCGGCTCAGCGGCGACGGTCTCTACCTCACCGCCGTGTCGATCCACGCGGAACCCGTACCTGTGGAGACCTGATCACGCCGACGGGTCACCATCCGTGGCCAGACCGCCGGACTCACGCTGGACGATGCCGACGTCATCGAGTTCCTGCGCCGGGCCGGGCTCCCTGACGCTGAACAGCTGCTGGACCGGCCCGAGTGGGTGGAGTGGCGGGGCGGGCGTGCGCACACGTACGCGGCGGCGCAGACGCGCTCCGGCCAGTCGGACGCTCGCGCTGCTGCGTTGCCACGGGGTGACTTCGTACTCCGCCACGGTGTCCGGGCAGTCGCCAGCCATCTTCCCCATCCCGCCTGCTCCTTCGTGTGGACGGTGGCTTTCCAGCGGAGCTCGGTCGCGCCCCAGCCCCGAGGCGTAGGCGCACTGAGCGGAGGAGGCCAGCGGGAGCCACTGAACGGACTCTTGGACCGGTTCGACTTGGCCGTCACCGCAACCAGGGCTCAGCTCGCCGCCGAGATCGTCGGCGTACCGTCACGGCGCTCCGCAGACCATTCAGAGGCCCCCGAGTCCCACGCCTCCGCCGGCGGGACCATGTGGTCGATGTCCAGTTTCCTGGCGTCGGTGGCCTCGACCTCGTCATAGAACGAGTCCCAGATCCGCCGGTGATCGCGCACCGGTCTCCCCGCTCCGGCTTCGTGACGGCCTCGGCCAGGAGCATCTCGCGGCGCGTGCCACAGCCGTCGTCTCCTGGTCGATCCAGTGGCGGAAGCTGTCGCGTTCGTACCCGGCCCGGCTCTCCTCCCCCACCGGCAGCAGAGAAGCCGCTTCGCTGATCGGGGTCCCCGTCGCCGCCTGCGGGGGCGCCGGGCGCTGCCGCGCCCGAGGCTGATGGCCAGGCCATAAGAGTGCGCGGGGAGACGTGGATGCCGGCCCGGTCCATGGCCTCGTATCCGGCGTCCGTCTTGGTCAGGCAGCGCAGACGGGCCGCCAGGCCGCGGACGCTGTCCACGGGCGAGGCGATAGCGGTGACGCTCCACCGGATGCGTGCAGAGCTCGACGCCGCGCGCGAGCCGCACTGACACAGATCGTCAACTGATCGGCTCTCACGGGGCTGGTCGCTGTGCTGGTCCTGCGTAGGGTTTCAAGGAGGCGGCAGTGCGGCATTTGACGCACTCCGTCCGCTGCCGCGCCGAGTGTTCAGGCGCATCCACGAGAGAGGGAGACAACCCATGCGCGCCCTTGTGGTCGATCACGGCGAGGCCGGACCCGTCCGGTTCGCGGATGTCGATGAGCCCGTGCCGTCCAGCGACGAGGCGTTGGTGGAGATACGGCACATCGGTCTCAACTTCGGAGAGCTGAATTACGTGGGCCGGTGGCCGGCCGGCGCTGTGCACGGCCACGACGCGGCCGGCGTCGTGGTGCGCGCCGCATCCGACGGCTCGGGGCCACCCGAAGGTACGCGCGTCGCGCTGGGAATGACTCCTCACGCGTGGGCGGAGCGGGTGGCAGTCAGCCCCGCCTCGCTCGGCACCGTCCCCGAGGGCGTGGATCTGGCCGACGGGGCCGCGCTGGGGATCGCCGGAGTCACCGCGCTGCGGGTGCTGCGTAAGCGTTCCCTGCTGGCGCGTAACGTCCTGGTCACCGGCGCCAGCGGGGGCGTGGGGCACTTCGCCGTCCAGCTGGCGGCGCTGGCGGGCGCCCGGGTGACGGCACTGGTGGGTTCGCCGGACCGGGCCGCGGGTCTCCGCGAACTCGGGGCCGACAAGGTCCTGGCCGACCTGGCCGGGACCGAGGACCGGTTCGACCTCGTCCTGGACACGGTCGGTGGGCCGCTGGTGGCCCAGGCGTGGAGTTCCCTCGCCCAGGGCGGCACCATCCACCTGGTCGGTTACTCCTCGGGGCAGGACACCACGTTCCCCTCGGGGGCCTTGTTCGGCTTCGGCGAATCCCGCAGCATCGCCACCTACGGCGACATGACGCCGACCAGCGGGGATCTGACGGACCTGCTGGGCCTCATGGCCGCCGGGAGGCTCTCGGCACCGGTCGGACTGCGAGGCGACTGGAGGGACGTGGATGACGCCGTCCAGGCACTGTTCGCGCGGAAGGTGCACGGAAAGATCGTTCTTGACGTGGTCTGACGCACGTCGACGAGAATGGACCGATGGACGTACTCGCGGAGGCCTTGCGTGTATCGGGTGCGCGAGGGGCGCTCGGGGTCGTACTGAAGGCCGGGGGAAGCTGGGGCCTGTGGATGGACCCCTATCCGGGAGCGGCACTGCACGTGGTGTCCCGTGGCACGATGTGGCTCCACGTCCCGGGCGGGAAACCCCTGGAAGTGCAGGCAGGAGACGCCGTCCTGTTGTCGCCGGGCACCGCCCACGGGATAGCCGGCGGCCCCAGTGCGACGATGGGTCCCTGTGACCGGAAGGCGACGGTCCAGGCCCTCACCGACGGCAGCGCCCTGCACCTGGGCTCGATACCGGCGCAGACGGAAGTGCTCATCCTGCGCTATGAGCAGGACCCGGAGGTGAGTACGCCGGTGCTCACCTCCCTCGTCCGGCCGATGCACGTCACGAGCCGGGAGAACGCACAGCTCAGAAAAACCGTAGAGCTTCTCACGGCGGAACTCGCGCAGCCGCAGATCGGCACCACCGCCGCCGTCAACAGCATCGTCGACCTGCTGCTCATCCAGTTCGTACGCGTCTGGCTGGCCCGCCACCCGCAGGAGCAGTCGGGCTCGTGGCTGGGCGCGATGCGTGATCCGGTCGTGCGTGACGCCCTGACATGTGTCCACGCCCGACCGGGACACCCCTGGACCACCGAATCCCTGGCGGCCGCGACGGCGGTCTCCCGGACGACGCTGTCCAGGCACTTCCGGTCCGCCCTCGGACAGACGCCGGGCGCGTACGTGACGCAGTGGCGCATGGACCTGGCGTCCGTCCGGCTCCGCGACACCGACGAGCCGGTCGAGTCGATCTCCGGCGCGGTCGGCTACGCCTCTCCGCACGCTTTCAGCCGTGCCTTCCGACGTCTCCGAGGCATGCCCCCGGGCGAGTACCGTTCTCGACTTCGCAAGTGATCGCAGGCAGCCATGCGTGTCTCAGCAGGGTCGCGCTGCCGTCGATGCCTACTACCCCGGCACCACCCACCAGGAGTTCGGCCGCGTAGGGCCCGGCCCCGCACCCGACATCGAGAATCTTCAGCCCGGCAATGTCTCCTGCCAGTGCGAGCATCGCGGGCCGGTCGGCGTGTGCGTGGTAGGGGCTGCTGCCGGCGTTCTTAGCGAAGTAGTCGCCAAGTTCGTCGTGGTAAGCGGTCTCTGCAGGCCTCGAGACAGCAACTCGCCGGCGCCTGCCCCCGCGAGCGGTCGCGCAACCGAGAACGTCCCGGCAACGGCTCATCCGCCCTGACGGTGCGCAGGTCCGACCGACTCGCCGCTCACCCGTGCAGCCACTGCGTCTGACCGAACAGGGGGACGTCGGTTCCGGCCGCGTCCGGACGGAGCCGTACGTAACGCAGCGGGTGGCGCCACACCCCGTGGTCCTGTGACACGTCGGCGACGAGGACGGGAGCAACCAGGACCGGCTCCAAGGGAGTGCGGCTGCTCCAGGACTCGGTGAAGCGAACGCCGGTCCAGGGGTGGTCCGGGCCGGCCGCAGTGGTGGGCGGCGAGGCCCCGGGCCGGGCCGGGTCTCAGCGGGGTCGTCTTCCCCACCAGTCGTAGGCGCCGGCGGTGTCGTAACGGCCCAGGCACCCGCTACGACAAGCGCAGGCGGGCAGCTGCCAGCCTGCTGTCGACATCCGTGGTCGCGTCCAACGCCCAGCGCCGGGACGTCCCGTCCCATCGGCCCTCATGGAATGCCCTCCGACACCTTGCCCCTCCAGCGTCACGCCACCGGGCGAGCCTGACCACGCGGGACGGGAATCGCCCCGGCGGTGGTCCGGGCGTCAGTGCCAGCCGAAACGGTGGTCCACCACTGCCGCGAACTCCTCCAGGGTCACCACGGCGTCCCCGTTCCGGTCGGCCGCGTCGAACAGGGCGGAAGAGGCGTCGGCGTCACCCACGCCCCAGAACGGCAGGTCCCCCGCCGCGGCCAGGGACGGGCCCTTCGTCCGCAAGGCGCTGATCACCTCTTCGCGGGTCAGGGTTCCGTCGTGGTCGAGGTCGAGCGCCTCGAACAGCCTCCGGGCCTTGTCGCTCATCACGTCGTCCTCGTTCCCCTCGTCGGCGGGACGGGCGGCCCCACCCCGCTCGCAGCGACAACGCCTCCGCTCCCGCCCGGGTTCCCCGTCCGCGTGGCGGACCGGACGCCCAGGTACGAGAGCTGACCGGAGGGCCTGTGCTCACTGTCCGAGACGTTGCGCGAGGGTCGCTCCCGGCAGGCCGCCGTTCAGTTCCGGCTGTCGGCGGGCACGCCACGATGGCTGCGCACGACGTCGGCGTAGGCCGTCGCGCTCGGCTTAGGACGGCGGACGAAGGTCTCGCGGTCGACCTCGTGGAGCCCGAGCTGAGCGCCGTAACCGAAGATCCACTCGAAGTTGTCCATGAGCGTCCAGTGGCAGTAACCGAGGACGGGCGTACCCGCGCCGATCTCGGCCACGAGCCCTTCGAGGGCCGCGGGGATGAATGCGGAGCGTTGGGCGTCGTCCGAGGTCTGGATGCCGTGCTCGGTCACCAGGACCGGCACCTCCGCGACCTCGTGGGCGTAGCGCACCGCGCCTGCCAGGGAGCCGGGCGCGATGGCGGTGCCCATGCCGTTGAGCTCGCCCTCGACCGCCACCTCGCCGTCGGGGCCGTGCAGGATGCGCTCGTAGTTCTGCACGCCGATGAAGTCGTCGTGGCGCGCCTCGCGCAGCCAGTGATCGTAGACGGCGGCCCGCTTGGCGTCCCGGCGTTCCTCGCCGCCGGGGGTGGCGACCTCGTCGGCGATGGCGATGGACACGCCGACGGGAAGGTCGCCGCGGCGGGCCTTGATCGCTTCGCGGGCAGCGCGGTGGGCGCGGGTGAACGCCTCCTGGAACTCGTCCTGCCGGTCGGCGGGGATGACGTTGGCGCTGGCATAGGTGGTGCTTCTGGCGGCCTGTGCCGCCGCCGCGAGCATCTGCTTCTTGAGCGCCTCCGCCTCCGGGGGAAGTTTCGCGCCGGCCTGCAGCAGCTGTTCGAGGTTGGGTTCGTTGAGGGTGACGGCGTACGCGAGCCGGTCACCGAAGCGCGCCGTCACGCGGTCGCACTGCTCGGCGAACCGTGCCGGGGCGTCGGCGGCGGTCCACGAACCGGCTGCCGCGAACCAGTGCGGTGAGGTGAAGTGATTGAACGTCACAACGGGTGCGAGGCCACGCTCCAGGCAGCCGTCGACCACCTGCTCGTAGTGGTCCAGGGCCTCGGCGGAGACCACGCCGCGCTCGGGCTCGACCCGTGCCCATTCGACGGAGAACCGGAAGGCGTTGAGTCCGAGTCCCGCGACGAGATCGAGGTCCGAAGTCCACTGCTGGTAGCCGCGGCAGCCCGGACCGCTCGGCTCACGGAACAGTGAGGGGCTCGTGTGCTCGAGGAACCAGGTGTCACTGGCGACGTTGTCGCCTTCGTTCTGGTGCCCCGCGGTGGCGACGCCCCACAGGAAGCCGTCGGGCAGGCTGATGTGTGTCATGAGTGTTCCTTGTACTGGTCCGGTGAGCAGGTCGTGGGGGGAGGCCGGTCTCCCGGGCGTCACCGCGCGGCCTCGGGGAACGGGGTGTGGAAGGAGTGCCGACCACGGCCCACCTCCACCGGATCCGTGCCCGGCAGATCGACCAGCGCGGTGACGTGGGGTGGCACGAGGAGGTCGACCAGAAGCGTGCCTCCGGTGAGCTGCCATCCCGTCTCGACCCGGCCGAACGGGGTGTCGTGCTCGGCGCCGGCCCAGGTGAGGCCGCCGCCGGGACGGGGCCGGATCAGCAGCCGACGGTAGCCGGGCTCGGCGGGCGCCAGGCCGGCGACGGTGCGGTGCATCCAGTCGGCGACCGCACCCAGGGCGTAGTGGTTGAAGGACGTCATGTCGCCGGGGTTCACGGTGCCGTCGGGTCGCAGGCTGTCCCAGCGTTCCCAGACCGTTGTCGCACCCATGTCGACCTGGTAGAGCCAGGACGGGCACGACCTCTGCGTCAGCAGCCGGTACGCGGTTTCCGTGTGCCCCGTCTCCGTGAGCGCGTCGCACACCAGAGGAGTGCCGAGGAATCCGGTGCCGATGCGGAAGCCGCCCTCGGTCACGAGCTCCGCGAGCCTCCGCCCCGCCTCCGCCCGCTCGTCGTCCTCCAGCAGCCGGAAGCACAGGGCGAGGGCGTACGCGGTCTGCGTCTCCTCCTCCAGCACGCCACCGCCGGTGTGGAAGCGGTCGCGGAAGGCGGCGCGGACGGAGTCGGCCAGAGCGTCATACCGGTCGGCGTCCGCCTTGTCCTCCAGGACCTCCGCCGTGCGGGCCAGCAGCCGGGCGGAGTGGGCGAAGCAGGCGGTGGCCACGAGGGTGGGCGGGGTCATGGCCCGCCCGGGGTCGTCCGCCGGCGCGGCCGGGTCCAGCCAGTCGCCGAACTGGAAGCCCTCGCCCCACACTCTGCCGGGGCCGGCGAGGCGCTCGACGGCGTCGACCCAGGCGCGCATGGAGGGGTACTGGTCGCGCAGGACCTGGGCGTCGCCGTAGCGCTCGTACAGGACCCACGGCACGATCACGGCGGCGTCGCACCAGCCGGCCATGGGCGGATTCCCGGACGGCAGGGGGACGGGGACGACCACGGGGATGTCGGGGCTGAACACCGGGGGGATGCCGTCGGGGTCCGTGCTCTGGTCGGCTGCCAGGTCGCGCAGCCAGGAGCGCAGGAAGTCCCCGACGTCGTACAGGAAGGAGGCGGTGGGGGCGAAGACCTGGACGTCACCGGTCCAGCCGAGGCGTTCGTCACGCTGCGGACAGTCGGTGGGCACGTCGAGGAAGTTGCCGCGCATGCCCCACACGACGTTGTCGTGGAGCCGGTTCAGGGAGTCGTCGGAACAGGAGAACCAGCCGGTGCGGCGCAGGTCGCTGTGCAGGACCACGGCGGTGACGTCGGCGGGGTCGAGGGCGCCCGGCCAGTTCTCGATCTCGGCGTGGCGGAAGCCGTGGAAGGTGAAGCGGGGCTCCCATTCCTCGCCGTCGACGTCACCGCGCAGGGTATACCGGTCGGTCGCGGTGGCGTGGCGCAGCGGCCGGGTGCACAGATCGCCGTTCTCCAGCACCTCGGTGTGGCGCAGGGTGACGGTATGACCGGCCGCGCCGCGCACGCGGATGCGGAGTCTGCCGACCAGGTTCTGGCCGAAGTCGATGACCGTGCGGCCGGTCGGCGAGGTCGTGACGGCGGCCGGTGCGACGTACTCCGTGCGGCGCACCGGAGGGCTGTCGGCCCGGAAGAGGACAGAGGTGTCGAACTCCAGTACCTGGACCGGCTGCCATGCCGAGTCGTCGAAGCCGGGCTCGCTCCACCCCGCCGGTTCCCGGCGGGCGTCGTACTCCTCGCCCTCGTACAGGCCGGAGGCCGTGACGGGGCCCGGGCTCCAGCGCCAGTCGGCGCCGGTGGTGACGGTGTCCGCGGTGCCGTCGGTGTACGTGATGCGCAGTTCCGCCAGGAGTCCTGTGCGGTCGCCGTAGATGTCGCGGGTGCCGCCGTTGAAGCCGAGCAGGCCCCGGTACCAGCCGTCGGCGACGTGCGCACCCCAGGCGTTGGCGCCATCCGTGAGCAGGGCGGTGACGTCGAAGACCTGGTAGCGGTGCCGATGGCGGTAGCTCGTCCACCCGGGGGCGAGGGCGTGATCGCCCACCACCGCGCCGTTGATCTCCAGTTCGTATACACCGAGCGCGGTGACGGCGAGTTCGGCAGCGGCCACGGCGCCGCGCACCGTGAACTCCCCGCGCAGCAGGTCGGCCGGGCGGCCGGCTGCGGGGGCGGTGGATCCTGCTCTGCCTGAGGAAATGGCGTGAGCTGTCCAGGAGTCGGGCATGTCGGCCTCTTTCTGCGCCGGGTGTCAGTGGTGCGGGGTCGATCATGCGCCCAATGCTTAGTGATTACTAGGCATTGGAGAAGGTGACCTGCGCCACACCTGCCGAGAAAACCCTGGCGTGCTCATGACAAATACATGGCCGTCGAGCCGTCGCCGTGCGGCATCGGTTTCACCTCACGACGTGGAGCGGAACCTCACAAGCCCAGCCCGTCCGCGGAGATGGACCGCATGAGCCGGTCCAAGTGCCCCCGCATGGCCGCGATCAGGTCGAAGGAGCGGTCCGTGGTGAGCCACTGCTGACGGAGTCCGGCGTCCAGGGCGGCGCACTCGCGGGCGATGCCCTCGTGGTCCAGGCCGGGCTTGAGCTCGCCCTTCTCGGTGCCGACCCGCAACCGCTCGGTGAGTTCCTGCACGCCCTTCTCCTGCCAGCGGGCGAAGAAGGCGTGGGCAGGATGGTCGGGCGAGGTGGCCTCGGCGGCGACCACGACGGCGAGTTCGATCATGCCGGGCATGGTCAGCGTCTCCGCGGTGTCCTCCAGGTGGCAGCGGAACGCGTCCCGCACCGAGTCGGACACCACCCGCTCCCACTGCCGGTCCATGCGCTCGTGCCAGTGCTCGATCACCGCAAGCAGGAGCTGCTGCTTGTCCCGGAAGTGGTGGAGGAGTCCCGCGTCGGTGATCTCCGCGTCCCGGGCGATACGGGCCAGGGAGGTCTTGCGGTAGCCGTCCTGCCCGAATCGCACGAGTGCCGCGTCGAGGATCTGGGTGCGCCGGGCCCGGCCGGCGGCGTATCGGCCGCGGGGCCCCCTGGGTGTCGCCATGGATCACAAGGTACCGGGGCGGGGCGTCGGGGCGCCGGGAGGTGCGGACCATCCGCTCCCCGCCCTTCACCTATGTGACATGGGTCACTACCCAGATACCTAGCGAGCACTAGGTGTTCGGGTCATCATCGACGTCACGCGATGACGGATTGCCGCGCTGTCACCTCCCGGTGAGCGACGTGTAACGGCGGGTTCGATCCTCCGCGCTCCCCCACGCGCCTCTCAACTCCCTTCGGCACCTCCGTGAAAGGAGGGCTGGCATGACACCGACGTCACCAAGCCCCTCACTCGACACCGCGCCTCCGGCCACCACCGACGGACGGTGGAACCTCCGGCTGGTCGCGCTGCTGATCGCGCTCGCGTGGCCCACCCAGTTGCTGGCCGCCGGGGGCATCCTGGGCGCCAATGCCACCGCGAGTGTCGCGCAGACCTTCCACACCACCCAGGTGGCGTGGTTCGGACTGACCCTCACTCTGGTCTCCACCCTGCTCACCCCCTTCGTGATCAAGCTGGGTGACCTGTACGGCAAGAAGCGCGTCATGCTCGCCATGACCGCACTGGGGGCTCTCGGAGAGGCCCTCGCGGCCTGCGCGGGCAGCTTCTGGCTGGTGCTGGTGGGCCGCGCGGTCGCCGGGTTCTACGGTCCCTTCGGCGCCCTGTCCTTCGCCGCGGTCCGTGACGTCTTCCCGCCCCGGCTCGTCAAGCCGGCCAGCGCCATCATGGGCAGCAGCGTCGGACTGGTGGGCCTCGGGGCACCCTTCCTGGCGGGCTGGCTGGTCGACAGCTGGGGCTTCCGCGGTGCCCTGTGGTTCCTCGCCGCAGCGACGGCTCTCGCCTTCGCGCTGGTGGCCCTGCTGGTGCCGGAGACGCCGCGGCACGCCCTGCGGTCCGGCTTCGACTGGCTCGGCGGCCTGGTGCTCGGCGGCGGTCTGACCGCCCTGGTCTACGGCGTCGGTCAGGGCCAGAGCTGGGGCTGGGCGGACGGCCGCACCCTCGGCTGGCTCGCCGTCGGGGTCGCGGCGCTGATCATCTTCTTCTTCGTCGAGCGGTCCAGCAGCCACCCGATTCTGGACCTGAACGTGCTGCGACGCCGCCCGGTGGCGCTGGCCCTGACCGTCGGCGGCCTCGCCCAGACGGTCGCGTTCACCATGCCCGGCCTGGCCATCCTGCTCGCCCTTTACCCGCACATCCCCGGCTTGTCCGCGGGGCTGGGCTGGACGGCACAGCACAACGCCGTGGTCAGCGTGAGCTGGAACGTCGTCATGTTCGCCACCGGCATGCTGGTCAGCCGCTTCCTGGGACACCTCGACCCGCGCCGGATCTGGTGCGCCGGCGTGGGCGTGATGGCGTTCGGGTACACCCTGGCCGGTTTCTTCCACAGCAACGAGACGCAACTCATCCTGACCTCCTGCCTGGCCAACCTCGGCGCCGGCCTCGTCGTGTCCCTGGCACCGGTACTCGTGGTGGGCGTGGTCTCCCGCGACGAGCAGGGACTCGGCAGTGGCATGCTCAACATGCTGATCAGCCTGTTCGGCGCCATCGTCACCGCCGGCGCCTACGCCTTCCTCAACGCCCACAGCACCGTGCTCGACGGCACCGCCTTCTACCAGGACGCCGGATACGCCTGGGTCTTCTGGCTCGGCGCCCTGGTCAGCCTGGTGGCGCTCGTGCTGTCGCTCTTCATTCCCCCGCTGCGTGACCCGGAGAAGGTGGACGCGCTGCCCGCCTGAGCCCGGTGGGGCCCGGGCACTGCCTGAGCCCCACCGTGTTCCGCCGCCCATTCCGATCGACCAACGGGAAGACCTCGTCATGACGTTCCCTGTCCGTCCGGTGCTCCCGGGTTTCCACCCCGACCCCAGCGTCTGCCTGGTGGGAGGCCACTACTATCTGGCCAACTCCAGCTTCGAGGTCGCGCCGGGCGTGCCTCTCCACCGGTCGACCGACCTGCGGACCTGGGAGATCGGCCATGTGCTTGACCGGCCGGGCCAGTTGCCGTGGACGGTGCCCCTGCGTCGTCCGACATCGTCGCGCCGACCCCGCGCCACCACGCCGTCCGCTTCTGGATGATCTGCGCCCTCCTCGCCGGCGCACCCAGGACGTTCCTGGTCAACGCCGTGGATCCGGCGGGACCCTGGTCGTATCCGGTCTGGATCCCGGACGTGCGGGGCGGGCGGCTCACGGCGCCGCGCGGCCCCGTCCTCGTCGGCCGGCGCCAGCAACGCCGCTACGAGACGGCGTGATCGGCGGTGACGGGCCGGCGACCGCATACCAGGAGTCGTCATCAACTGGCAACGCCTCCCCCACCTTCGACGTGAAGCCCACCGCTTGGGGCCGCTCGCGGCCTTCACAGCGGGCCATGGCGAATGATCCTCGCCGCGCACCAAGTCTCGTACGAACGGGGTCCCGCCCAGCTTGAGTGGGGCTCCATTCGTGCGCCTGGGGCTCAAGCCTTCTCGGGGAGGTGGGCGGCCAGGGCCCGCAGGTCCTCCAGGACCTCGTCGGCGGTGGGGGCGCCGGTAGGGCGGGTGAGCTTCCCGGTCGCACGCCAGAGGCATGCCGATGATCACCCAGAGGGCGGCGGTAGTACTGCCCCGGGGCTTGATCGGGTGTCAGCGGCGGGTTTCGACCTTAAGGTCGCCGTGGGTCACCGCGCGCATCCTGTCACTGGCGAGCATGTCGTGCGGGAAGCCGAGTCCGATCGCGCCGGCCTCATCGAGGCGGGCCAGCTGGGAGGCCGTGAAGTCGACTTCCAAGGCGCCCAGATTGTCCTCCAGCTGCGCCGGAGTGCGGGCGCCGATGAGCGATGCCGTCACATCCGGGTTCTGCAGGGTCCAGGCCAGCCCGACCTGGGCGGTGGTGCGGTCCAGCTCGGTGGCGACCTCCTTCACGGCATCAGCGATGTCCAAGTTGCGTTCGGTGAGCCCCCCGTTGACGATGTTGAAACTCTTGCGGGTGCCGTCGTCGACCGCGGCGTTCGTCGCGGTCAGGTCGTCGCGGCTGTACTTACCGGTGAGCACCCCGCCGGCGAGTGGCGAGTACGGCACTACGCCCAACCCCATCTCGCGAGCCATGGGGATCAGGTCACGCTCCCCGGTACGCTCGATCAGGCTGAATTCGATCTGCAGGGCGACCAGCGGTGACCAGCCGCGCAGGTCGGCGATCGCCTGCATGCGCGATACCTGCCAGGCCGGGGCGTTGGAGATCGCCACGTACAAGACCTTGCCCTGCCGGACCAGATCGTCCATGCCGCGCAGGATCTCCTCGACCGGTGTGGTGAAATCCCACACGTGCAGGTAGAGCAGATCGATGTAGTCCGTATTCAGCTGTCGCAGACTGGATTCCACCGACGCGAACAGGCTCTTGCGGTGAGGGCCCCCGGAATTCGGGTCGCCGGGCCGGCGCAGCGTGGTGTATTTCGTTGCCAGCACCAGGCTTTCGCGGTTGTCACGGGTGAATTCGCCCAGCAGGCGCTCGGAGCTGCCATTGGTGTAGGTGTTGGCGGTGTCGATGAAGTTCCCGCCGCGCTCGACGTAAAGGTCGAACAGCTTACGCGCCTCGTCCTGCTCGGCGCCCCAGCCCCACTCGGTGCCGAAGGTCGCCGCGCCCAGCGCCAGCGGTGAGACCCGCAGCCCGGAGCGGCCCAGTAGTCGATAGGTGTCGAGGGTGAGCGACATCGTGTCCTCCTGTGCTTGTGATCCGTCGTCGGGAACAAGTCTGTGACGGCCGCGAGCCGGGGATAAGGGAAAGAAGTTCCTGGGAACACCAGTCCTACCCTGACTGTTGGATCAAACATGATGACCCCCACCGTGGACACGGCACAGGAGCTGGCCGCGTTCCTGCGGACCCGGCGCGAACGCCTGGACCCGCGCGATTTCAACCTGCCGTCGCGTCAGCAGGCCCGGCGGACCCCGGGGCTGCGCCGCGAAGAGGTCGCCGAACTGGCCGGGGTCAGCATCGACTACATCGTGCGGCTGGAACAGGCCCGCGGGCTGCGGCCCTCAGCGAACGTGGTGGAGGCGCTCTCCCGGGCGCTGCGCCTGGCCCCCGACGAACGCGCCTACCTCTTCAACCTGACCCAGCAGCGCCCCCGCAACGCCGACAGGCCCGCCACCGCTGCAGCGCCGCCGCTGGCCCGGCTGGTCGACGACCTGTCGCCGCTGCCGGCCATGCTGATGAACCACCGCTACGACGTCCTGGCCTGGAACGGTGAAATGGCGAGGCTGCTGCTGGATTTCGACAGCCTCCCGCCGTCGCAGCGCAATGCGATGTGGCTGTGCCTGGTACACCCGGAAATACGCGAGTTCTATGTCGACCGCGAACGCGTCGTGCGGGAGGGAATCGCCCATCTGCGCGCAGCGTGGGCCGCGCACCCGGAGGACCAGGCGTTGACCGACCTCATCACCGAATGCACCACCCATAGCGAGGAATTCGCGCAATTGTGGGCCGAGCAAGACATCAAGGTCAACGGCCGCGGACACAAGGTGATGCGGCATCCGGACGCCGGTGTGATCGCCGTGCACTTCGAAGTGCTTATGCCTCTCCAAAATCCGGACCAGCGGTTGATGATCTGCCGCGCGGCGGACGATGAGAGCCAGTCGGCATTGGACCGGTTGTGCGCTCGGTGAGGTCGAACCGTCCCTTCGTGCACTGAGTCCAGCCGACGTTCCGGCATGGTCGAACTGTCTCTCCGGCGCGTTTCGGAATCCATCGGCGAGATCCGGCCCTGAAGCATGCCGGGATGACAGACCTGCCGCGCCGGACAGCGAACACCAGGTCGCCGAGGACGGACTCTGGCGGGGCCCTCCCGGGATCGCCGCCGCCGTCGGCCTGACGCTCTGCTTCATCGGCGCGGTCGCCGCACACCTGCGCGTCGGCGACTACAAGGGCGCACCACCGGCAGCCGTCCTCACGGAGTCCGGCTGCACAGCGCATCAGGGTCGACTCGCCCGACCCGGAGGGGCCGACGACGGCGGTGAACCGGGCGCGCTGGGTGCCCACGTACACCTCGTCGAGGGCCCGGACCTCGGCGGTGCCGGAGATCCAGCCCTTGGTGTGGGCGGTCCGGCGGAGGACCGCGTTCACGTCCAGGTGCCGGAGGTGGATTGGGTGATCCGGAGGAACGAGAACACCTCGTTCGACCCGGTGGTGCCCTTGTAGACGTTCCGGCTGAACCACGGCCTTCGTCCAGCCCAGCCGGCCTTCACGACGAGCATGGACGTGAAGGCCGACGTGACGCTCGCGCGCAGGAATCACCATCAAGATCCTGCCTCTGCAGAGTCTGTCACCCCGGGCAGGGTTCATTCGGCTCAGCTGACGGTGACGAGGCGCTGTACAGACAGGCTGCGTGAGGACCGGCCGGCGTGGATGGTGTAGGAGCCGGGGGTGAGTTTCCAGGCGCCGGCAGCCCACACCGACAGGTCGCGGGCAGAAACGCTGAAGGTGATCCGGGTGCTTGCGCCGGAGGCGAGCGTGACCTTGCGGAATCCGATCAGTCGCCGTGGCTCGGCTTGGGCGCCGGCAGGCAGCCCCGCGTAGAGCTGCACGACTTCGGTACCTTCGCGGGATCCGGAGTTGGTGAGGGTGACGGCGGCAGTCAGCGTCTTGGTCGCTGCGTTGTAGGACGTTTCCAAGGAGCCGAGGTTGAAGGTGGTGTAGGACAAGCCGTGCCCGAAGGGGAACAGCGGGCTCTGGTTCTTCGCGTCGTAGTAGCGGTAGCCGACCAGGTGACCCTCACTGTGGGAGACCGTGGGGCCGTTGCCCGGGTAGGTGGCCTGTGTGGCCCCGGGTCCCTGGGACACCGCGACGGGAAAGGTGACCGGAAGGCGGCCTGAAGGGTCTGCGTCACCGAAGAGGACGGCTGCCAATGCGGTGCCCGTGGCGCGTCCGGCGTACCAGAGCTGGACGACCGCTTCGACATCGTTGATCCACGGCATGGCGACGGGGCCGTCGGTGTTCAGGACGACGATGGTGCGGGAGTTGGCTGCTGCGACGTCGGCAATGAGTTTGTCCTGGTCGCCCGGCAGGTCGAGGGAGCCGTGGTCCATGTCCTCGCCCGCGACCCGGTTGACGATGACGACGGCGGCGTCGCTGGTCCGGGCTGCGGCGACCGCCTCGGGTATGAGGGACTTGGGCTGCCAGCCGAGGGTGAGGCCGCAGGTACCGGTGTCGGCGGTGCTGTTGCTGTATTCGACGCTGATGCTCACCGCCTTCCCGGCTGTGAGGTCGATGGCGCCCTGGAGCGGATAGTCGTACGGCCCGAGGAAGAACCGGCGGCTGTGGCGGGTGCCGGAGATGACCGTCTTGCCGTTGATGACGAGCTTGGTGGTGCCTGAGGGCAGCAGCGAGAAACGGTGCAGGCCGGTGGCGGTCGGCGTGAGGGTGCCGCTCCAGCGGGCCGACCATACGGCGGGCAGACCGTCCACGGGCGCACTGGTGAAGTCGATACCGGCACTGACCCGTGTGGCGACGGGAGTACCGGACGGCTGGGCCGCGGCGTAGAAGCTGCCGGTCAGCCCCGCCGCACCGGAGGCTGTACGCAGCACCGTCGCCGGAACGGCGGTGAGGGGGATGTCTCCGACGGTTCCCTGGCGGTAGGTGACGGTGATTCCGGTGCCGGCCCGGTCCTTGATGGCCGCCAGCGGGGTGGTCCAGGTTCCGGGGTTTACGTAGGTGGAGCCGGAGACGCCTGTCAGGGCGGTGTTCTCGGCCGGGCCGATCACCGCCAGCGACTTGACGGTGGAGGTCAGCGGGAGGGCCTGGCTGCGGTTGGTGAGCAGGACCGTGGAGTTGACGGCGAGGTCGTGGGCGAGGTCCTTGTGTGCCTGGGTGCTGACGTCGGCGGCGGGCGCCGGTACGGGGTGGTCGAACAGGCCGTTGACATACATGGTGTTGAGGATGCGCAGGGCGGCGTCGTCCAGGCGGGCGGTGGGGACGCTGCCGTCGGTGAGGCCGCCGACAGGTATCTTCACGCCACCGGGGCCAAGTCCGCCCAGGTCCAAGCCTGCCTTGACGGCTCCCACGGGGTCGTCGCCGGCCCAGAAGTCGGGGACGGTGTAGCCCTCGAGGCCGATGGTCTTCTTGAGGTCGTTGAACAGCGCGGGGCTCTGGGTGGCGAACGTCCCGTTGATCTTGGGGTAGGCCATCATCACCGAGGTGACGGGTACGGCGTCGATGATGCGCTCGAAGGCGGCGTGGTAGATCTCGTGCAGTGCCCGGTCAGAGATCTGCGCGTCGACGAAGAAGCGGTTGACTTCCTGGGTGTACGCGCTGAAGTGCTTGAGGGTGGCGACGACGTGCTGTTCCTGGATATGCCGGGTCAGCGCCGCGCCGAGGGTGCCGGAGAGGAGCGGGTCCTCCCCCATGCTCTCGGCCTGTCGGCCGAAGTGCCAGGTGCGGGCGGTGTCGACGGTGGGGCCCAGAAGGTTGTTGTAACCCTTGGCGCGTCCTTCGGCGCCCAGCGCCCGGCCAAGTCGGCCGGCGAGGCCGGCATCGAATGTCGCGGCCTGTGCGAGGGGGACGGGGAAGGCGGTGACGCCGGTTTCCCCGCGCAGGCCGGCTGAGGCGTCCACCATGGTCAGGGCGGGTATGCCGAGGGAGCTCAGGGCTGCGAAGTCGCAGCGGACGAGTGCCTCTTTCTGCGCGGCGGTCATCCTGGCCAGGAGGGCGACGGCCCTGCTGTCGGGGGCGGCACCCGCGGTACGGCGGGGCGCTGCGGCGGCCGGTGCGATGCCGCAGGTCAGGGCGGTGAGGACAGCGGCTGAGAGAAACGTACGACGATTCATGGCGGCTCTTCCGTGAGGAATCGGGACAGGACTGAACAGCACCTTGGTCGGCGCGAGCAGCGGGACGCCGCACCTTGCAGAAATGAAGGGTTGCTCACTGGCGCGCGCCACTTGGGCACGGCACCGGCGGCCTATCCCTCCTGGTAGACCTCATCGAGGGCGGCAAGGACGCCATCGATATCGGTGCGCCCGGAAAACAGCTTCTGGATCTGGGTGAAGTGCTCCTGCTGGACCTGAGGGTTGGGCCACAGCTGATCCATGAAGGGCACGGTGGTGCCGGCCTTCTGGTGTGCGACCAGTTCCTTGAGAACGGGGTCGGCCGTGAAGCGGTCGTTGGGGATGGCAGGCAGGGTGCCACTGTCCTGGTTGTAGAGGTTCTGGCCTGTGTCGGACCCGAGGAACTCGGCGAACTTCATGGACAGCTCCTTGTTGTCACTGTCGAAGTTGACTCCATAAGCGGCTGAGACGGCGCCGGGCATGTGGGTCTGTGCCGCGTTGTTGCTTGCGGGCAGGGCGAACATGGCCAGTTGCAGTTCCGGAGCTGTCGCGGTGATGGCCGAGGTGCTGCTGGCGACTTGTATGACGCTCACCGCCCTGCCCTCGGCAACGTCCTGGATGGACGTCTCGTAGCTCGTCCGCAAGGGATCGCTGCTGAAGCAGTCCCGCTTATCGAGCTCGACGTACTTCTCCAACGCTTTTCTCCAGCCTGAGTCGGCGAAGGTGGCCCGGCCTTTGCCCATCTCCGTCGCGAACTCGGGATGGTCGGCGTAGACAGTTGTGGCGGCCAGCGCGTAATCGGCGAGCTGGGTCACCCACGGTGTCTGGATACCGAGTGCAAACAGCACCTTGCCGCCGGCCTTGGCCTTGTCGCACAGCTGCAGCAACTCGTCCCACGTCTCCGGGGCGGTGCCGCCGATGTCACGCATGGCCTTCTTGCTGTAGATCGCACCGATACCGCTGTAGTTGGTCGGCACGGCATAGGTGGCGTCGCCGACTCGGGTCACCCACTTGGTGTCCTCCGGGACTCTGCGCGCGAATTCCAGACCGGACAGATCGGCAAGTCGACCTGCGGACTCCAGCGTCCGCAAAGCGGCAGGATTGCCGTAGCCGGGCCAGACAGTGAAGACGTCAGGCACCGCGCCCGAGGACAGTTGGGCGGGGAGGGTGCTCTGGAGCTGGTCGGTGTCGGCGTAGGTCACCGCGACCTTCACCTGCGGATTCTCCCGCTCGAAGGCCGCCACGACGGTCTTCATGGCTGAGCGGTCGGTGATATTGGCGGTGATCTTCAGAGTGCCGTCGTCGGTGG
Organism: Streptomyces sp. NBC_01166; assembly: GCF_045039765.1. Lineage (NCBI taxonomy): Bacteria > Bacillati > Actinomycetota > Actinomycetes > Kitasatosporales > Streptomycetaceae > Streptomyces > Streptomyces sp. NBC_01166. The sequence goes on along the minus strand of NZ_CP108613.1, from coordinate 8,497,669 downwards.
CTGCCGAGCCGGACCCACCGCAAGCGCTCAGGCTCAGGGCGAGGCTCGTGATCACGACGGTGACACGGACGCGGCGGGAAATTCTCATGACAGGCTCCGTGCAGGAGAAGGGGAGAAGGTGATGTGCGGTGCCGAAGTGCGGCTGAGGCTCAGGGTGCTCCGGATGAAGCCACCTGCGGAGGGATGACGACGTCCCGGCAGAGCTGCTCAAACAGTGCGCAGAGGAGGCGGACCGGATTCCGGTGACGGTGCCGGCGTCGCTCGGGGTGAAGGACCGGCTCCCGATCAGTGGGGCGCGTGACGTCTCCTGGACCGCTCCGCCGGCGGCAGCAGACGATCACGACATCGCCAACCTGCCGATACGGGTCGAGGGTCAGCCCTGGAGGCTGACCGAGCAGGACGGACCCTGAGCCACGCACGTCAGGTGGAGAAGGGAGCAATCAGGCAGTCGAACTCCGTGTTCGCGCGTTCCCCGACCGCCGTAACGTCGACCGCGGCCGGAGCTGCAAGGTCCAGATTCGCGGGGCCAAGCCGCAACACAGGAGGCCCCGTTCTCAAAACTCTTCTGTTCACAGCGGCTCTCCCGGACGAATCGGCAGCCGCTCGACGCGCCGCCGTGGGGGCGGGGCCGACCGAGCAGTCAGGTACACGGCCGGCCCCAGCTTGAGGGGGATCTCGTACGAATATCTCTTGCAGGCAAAACGCATTTCTCAGCTCTTTCGAGACAACCGCCACCGCGTCCCACGGCAAGCAATTTCGGTGTCCAGCGACAACCGCTCGCGAAGAGTTTTAGCCAACAAGGGGGAAACTATGGCCTCTCACGGCTCCAGGTCAACCCTCGGGGAGCACTCGCCTCAAGGGAATCTCACCACCATCAAGACAATCTCTTTCGTCCATAAAATCGATCTGAAATTTCAATTGAAAAGCTTTAGGAGACCGCCCCTTTATCAGCGCAATGGATGGAGACCATCCACAAGACGAATACCGGAGATTTCAACGAAGCTCGAATAGCAAAGCCCGGCGCATGCGGGCATGCGCCGGGCTTTGCTATAGATGATGTGTGAGGGGTTGTTCAAGCAGCCTTTATGGCGAGCTTCGCCGTGTCGAGGACATGTTCGCCCGGCCCCAGGGCGACCGGCGTGCAGCCGGGCAGTTCTGCGGTTGCTTCACAGCCCTCCGGTACGACGATGTCGGCCGTCAGCCCCGTGGCGGTCTGCTCCCACGAGATGGACACCGTTCCGTAGGGGGTCTCGTGCCGGGTGCGGGACGATGTGATGCCGCCGCCGGGGCGCGGGCGGAAGGTGATCTTTCGGTATCCGGGGGCCGTGGCGGTGATGCCGCCGACCACACGGTGGAGCCAGTCGGCGACGGCTCCGAGGGCGTAGTGGTTGAACGACGTCATGCCCCCGGGGTTGAGGGAGCCGTCCGGCCGAAGGCTGTCCCATCGTTCCCAGATCGTTGTGGCGCCCATGGTCACGGTGTACAGCCAGGAGGGGCATTCGGTCTGCAGGAGCAGGCGGTAGGCGATGTCGAGGTGCCCGGTGTCGGTGAGGGCGTCACAGATCAGCGGGGTGCCGACGAAGCCGGTGGCAATGCGGGCGTCGTCCTCGACGACCAGCTCTGCCAAGCGGTCTCCGGCCTGCTGCCGCTGCGACGGGGTCAGCAGGCCGAAGGCGAGTGCGACGGCGTAGGCGGTGGGGCTGTCGCTCGTCATGCGGCCCGAGGGAAGGACGTACCGGTGGCGGAAGGCGTCAGCCACTTCGTCAGCGAGTGCGCTGTATCGCTCGGCATCCGCGCCGTTCCCCAACTCGACTGCCGCCAGGGCGAGGTGCCGGGCGGAGTGGGTGAAGTACGCGGTGGCGACGAGGTAGCGGTCGGTGCGGCCCGCGGCGGGGTCGTCGGGCGGGGCGGCCGGGTCGAGCCAGTCCCCCAGCTGGAAGCCCGTGTCCCACAGTCGGGTCGCCCCGGCGAGGTCCTCGACGAGGTCGACCCACTTCTTCGCCATGGGGTAGTGCCGGCGGAGGAGGTCGAGGTCCTCGAAGCGCTGGTAGAGGGTCCAGGGGGTGAGCGTGGCGACGTCCCCCCAGGCGGCCCCCGGGTGGATGGGCGTCCACATGGGTTCGCCCGGGATGACGGGTACGTACCAGGGGATCGTGCCGTCGGGCAGTTGTTCGAGGCCGACGTCGGTGAGCCAGGAGTCGAGCATGCCCGCGCAGTCGTAGAGGAAGCTGGCCGTGGGGGCGAAGACCTGGATGTCGCCGGTCCAGCCGAGGCGTTCGTCGCGCTGGGGGCAGTCGGTGGGGATGTCGACGAAGTTGCCGCGCATGCTCCACACGACGTTCTCGTGCAGGCGGTTGACCAGCGGGTCGCTGCACTCGAACCAGCCGGTTCGCCGCATGTCGGTGTGGTACACCCGGGCGGTCACCATGTCGGCCGTCAAGTCGGCCGTCCAGCCGCTGACTTCGGCGTAGCGAAAGCCGTGGAGGGTGAAGCGTGGTTCCCAGGTGAGCGGGCCCTGGCCGGAGAGGATCAGAGTGTCGGTGGCGTACGCCTCGCGCAGCGGCCGGGTGGCCAGTTCGCCCTCCTCCAGGACCTCGGCGTGCCGGAGGGTGACGGTGGTGCCGGCCGGGCCGTCGAGGGCGATGCGGAGGCGGCCGACGAGGTTCTGGCCGAAGTCGAGCAGGTGGCGGTCGTCGCCGGCGCGGGTCACCGCGACCGGTGCGATCTCCTCGGTGCAGCGCACCGGTGGGCCCGTCGGGGCGACGAGGGTGCCGAGGTCACGGCTGTTGGTGCGCACGGGCGTCCATTCCCCCGCACCCGGGCCGGCGGGGGTGGCCCAGCCGAGGTCGTGCAGCCGGGCGTCGAACGTCTCGCCCTCGTACAGGCCGCTGGTCAGGATCGGCCCGGGGGCGGCGCTCCAGGTGCCGTCCGTGGCGACCGTGGCCGTGGTGCCGTCCTCGTACGTCACCTCGAGCTGGGCGATGAGGGACTGGTCGGTGCCGTAGATGTTGCGGGTGCCGCCGTCGAAGCCGTACTTGCCGCGGTACCAGCCGTCGCCGAGCCATGCGCCGATGGTGTTGGCGCCTTGGGTGAGGTGGCCGGTGACGTCGTGGGTGCGGTAGCGCAGCCGGTGGGGGTAGACCGTCCAGCCGGGGGCGAGGGTCTCCTCGCCGACCCGGCGTCCGTTGATCTCCGCCTCGTACAGGCCGTGCGCCGTGATGTAGAGGCGGGCGCGCGTGACGGGCCCGTCGAGAGAGAAGTCCTTGCGGACACGCGCCGGCCGGCGGTCGGCCGTCGGATCCTCGTCCCAGGCCGCACCGACCGGGACCGCTTGCCAGTCGGCCGCGTCGAGCAGGCCCGCCTCGGCCACACTCGGCCCGCTCCAGTCCGAGGGGGCGTCGCCGTCCGTCGTCCAGATGCGGACACGGACGGTTACGCGTTCGCGGGAGGTCAGCGGTGCGCCGGGCCAGGCAACGAGCACCTGGTCCCGGCCGGCGACGCGGCCGGTGCGGTCGGCCCGTCCGGCGCGCGTGAGTTCGAGCTCGTACGCCTCCTGGGAACCGCCGCCTTTCGGCAGCATCCACGTCAGTCGGGGGGAGGGAACGCCGATGCCGAGACCGTCCGGGAGATGCTCGAAGGACACCGGTGAGGGCTGAGGGGGAAGCAAGGAAAGCCTTTCGTCACGTGCACGGGAGCAGGGCGAGCGGGGTCTCGGGCGTGGCTCAGCCCTTGACGGCTCCCGAGGTGAGGCCCTTCATGACCTTCTGGTTGAGGAAGAGATAGATCAGGAGGGTGCCGAATACGTTGATGCAGATGGCGGCGAACAGGGGCCCGTACTGGGTGGCGCCGAAGTCACCGGTGAAGTTGAGGAGGCCGACCTGGATGGTGCGCAGGTCCTGGTTGTTGGTGAAGGTCAGCGCGATGAGCAGGTCGTTCCAGATGAAGAAGAACTGCACCAGGCCGACCGTGAGCAGGGCGTTGCGGACCAGGGGCACGCTGATGGTCCAGAAGGCGCGCAGGATCCCGGCGCCGTCGATGGTGGCGGCTTCGAAGAGTTCGCGGGGGACGGTGCGGTAGTACGTGGCCATCATGAAGACGGTGAGCGGTAGGCCGGTGCCGGTGTAGGTGAGGATCAGCGGCCACAGGGTGCCGGACAGGCCGGCCTGGAAGTACACGGTGAACAACGGCAGGAGGATCATCTGCGGGGGCACCATCATGCCTGCCAGGAAGACGAGGAGGGTGAGGCTGCGGCCCTTCCAGACCATGATCTGCAGGGCGAATCCCGCGGCCGTGCCCAGGAGCAGCATGAGAGCCAGGGCGGGCAGGACGGCGAGCAGGCTGTTCTGGACGTACAGTCCCAGGTGGCCGGTGGTCCAGGCCTCGGAGTAGTTGCCCCACTCCCAGGTCGTGGGCAGGCTCCAGGTTGAGTTGTTGAGGTAGTCGTCGTTGGACTTCAGGGAAGTCAGGAACATCCAGATCAGCGGGTAGATCTCGACGACCAGCAGCAGGGTGACGACGAACTTCACCCACAGGCGGCGAGGTGCCCTGGGCCTGCGGCTGGGTCCGGTGTTTGCGGACGGGCCTCGGCTCCAGCGGCCTGCGGAGGTCTTCACAGGTGTGTCGATGGCCATGTGTTCAGCCCTCCGTGAGGTCGCGCTGCGAGACGCGGTAGACGACCAGGCTCACCAGCAGGCAGACCACGGTCAGCAGCAGGGCGATGGTGCTGCCGTAGCCGTAGTCGCTGTAGGTGAACGATGTCTGGAACATGTACAGGGTCAGGGGCGTGGTGCCGTTGCCGGGGCCGCCGTTGGTGAGGGCGACGACGGAGTCGAAGACCTTCAGGGTGCCGTTGATGCTGAAGATGAGTGATGACATCAGCACCGGCAGGGACAGTGGCAGCACGATGTGGCGGATCAGCCGCAGTCCCGAGGCGCCGTCCAGGCGGGCCGATTCGAGGACCTCGTCGGGGATGTCCACCAGTCCGGCGAAGAGCAGGACGGCGTAGAAGCCCATGGAGCGCCAGATGTCCATGACGATGAGGACCCAGAAGGCGCTTCCCGCGCTGCCGAAGAAATCGATGGATTCGATTCCGACCGCGTTGAGCAGCGAATTGACCGGTCCTGTCTGCGGGGCGACCTGGAAGAATTTCTGGAAGAGCAGGCCCACCGCGACCGTGGGCAGCACCACGGGAAAGAAGGCCAGGGTGCGGATCAGTGCGGAGGACTTCTTGAGGAAGAATACGTACAGCAGGGCCAGCAGATAGCCGGCGATGACCTGTCCTACCGTGACGATGGCGGCGTATTTGAGAGTGAACCAGAGGGCTTCATGGACGGCCGGGTCATCGAGCAGGCGGGAAAAGTTGGCGACCCCGTTTCCGGTGAAGCCGTCAATGGTGTTGCCCTTGGTGAAGGAATACCCGAGCGACCACACGATCGGGACCAGCATGATCAATGAATAGACCAGAAGGGCGGGACCGAGGAGGATTGCGATGGCCCTGCGGTCACCGAGTACGCGGTGCATGGATGGTGTCCACTTCGTTTCCGTTGAAGAAACCTGTCGGAACGGAACCGGGGGCGGCCCACGCGTATGGCGCGAGGAGGCCGATGGGCCGCCCCCGGTTGATCACTGGGCGGCCAGCGCGTCCTCGACGGTCTGCATGAACTGCTCGGGCTTCATGCTCCCGGCCACCAGGCCGGCGGCGTTGGTCTGGCTCACGGTGGTGGCCTTGGTGCTGAACAGGGCCTCGAACCACAGGACGTTCTGCTTGGACGTGCTGATGGTGTCGCGGACCTGAGTGGTGACCTCGTTGGCGTCCTTCACCTCGGCGTTCACCTTGAAGCCGGAGATGGAACCGTGGTCCTTGAGCGCGGTGCTGCCGTAGTTCTTGGCGATGCAGGACGCCCAGGCGCCGGTCTTCTTGTCGAAGGACTTCGCGCCGAGGGTGATGCCGAGGCCGACGTTGGAGGGGTACTGGTCGATGGAGCCCTTGCCACCGGCGACAGCGGGGAAGGGCATGAAGCCGACGTTCTCCGCGCCGACCTTGTTCTGCTTCGCGTCGGAGACGTTGGCCAGCGCCCAACTGCCCATGTAGAACATGGCTGCCTTGCCGTTGAGGAACTGGTTCATCGCGGTGTCGTAGTCGATCGAGCCGATGCCCTTGCCGAAGTACCCCTTCTTGCCCAGGGCTGCGACTTCTTCCGCTGCCTTCACATACTCCGGGTCGGTGAGCTTCGCCTTGCCGTCGGCCACCTTCTGGAGAGCATCGGGGCCCAGGCTGCGGTAGAGGTAGGTGCTTACCAGGCGGGTGATCGGCCACCCTTGCTGACCGGAGGCGGAGAAGGGCTGAATGCCCTTGGCCTCCAGCTTCGCTGCGGCAGCCACCAGCTCGTCCCAGGTGCCCGGCACGGCTATGCCGTTCTCCTGGAAGAGCTTCTTGTTGTAGAAGATGCCCTCGATGTTGTACTCGTACGGCAGCACCTCGACCTTGCCGCCGTACAACGCCTTGATCGTGGAGACGGCGGCAGGCTCCAACTGGTCGAGGACGCCGAGAGACTTGAGCTCCTTCTCCAGGTCGGCAACCTTGCCCGACTTCGCCAACTGCTGCGTCAACGCCGGAGCGTTGCCCGCAGCGAACTGCACCGGCAGGGCGTCCTGGCCGGCCAGCAGCTGCAGCTTCTGGTCCAGGCTCGCCTGCGGGACGGTCTCCACCTTCAGCGGCAGCGCGTCGTTCGCCGACTTGCACGCACCTTTGGACATGGTGGTCAGGGCGGTCTTGACGGTGGTGTTCTCGGTGACGCTCAGGTAGCTGAACTCCTTGGGCGCGGCAGAGGATCCGGCGCCGCCACCGCCGCAGGCGGTGGTGAGCAGTGCCAGTGAGGCGGTGCCGGCCGTGAACAGGCTCAGACGCGCACGACGAACGCGGGGCATGCGAAGGGACACGGAAGACTCCCGGAGGTCTTTGAGAGAGGGGCGAGGAACGGCGAGCGGCGCTGAGGAAGGCAGACGGATCCGACCGCACAGAAGGTTGCGTGTAACGTTCTCCACCACGAAGTGAGCAACACCCTGCACCGCACCGGTGGATCCGTCAAGACACGGAGCTGTAACACCGAGGCGCGGAACAGTAGCCTTGTGGTCATCCAGGCGCCATTATGTAGACCGTTACACCGATGTCTATGAGATCCGGAGTGCTGACGATGGGCGGGTCCGCCGCACCGAAGCAGAACAAGCGTGTGACCATCACCGATGTCGCGCGGCACGCGGGCGTGTCCGTCGCCGCGGTGTCCAAGGTGTTGCGCAACGCCTACGGCGTGAGCCCGGGCATGCAGCAGAGGGTGCGGGCTGCCATCGCCGAGCTGGACTACCGCCCGCAGGCGGCTGCCCGCGGGATGCGGGGGCGGACGTACACGATCGGCGTGCTGCTGGACAACGTCCGCAACGCCTTCTTCGCGGACATCCTCGACGGCATCCAGGAGGAGCTCCGCACCAGCGAGTACACGGTGCTGATCGGCGCGGCCGGCTTCGACCCGGACGAGCAGGCGAAGACGATCCGTTCGATGGTCGACCGCCAGATGGACGGCTTGATCCTCATCGCGCCGGGGACCTCGCGCGCCGAAGTGCTGGCCACGGCGGCGGCCACCCCGACCGTCGTTATCGGCCACCACGACGGCACCGACGCCCACGACTCGGTGGTCGACGCCGACGACACCGGCGCCGAGCTGGTGGTGGACCATCTCGTGGCGCTCGGCCACCAGGACATCGCCCTGGTCTCCGCCCCCGGCACCAAGGCCAACCAGTGGAAACGCACACCGGAGGTCGTCCTCGCCGACGGCTACCGCGCGGCCATGGAGCGGCACGGCCTGGCCGAGCACGTACGCGTCCACCACGCCGCGTACTCCGACGAAGGAGGCTTCAAGGCCGGTATGACCCTGCTGACCGCCGAGCGCCGGCCGACCGCCGTCATGACCGGCGCCGATGTCGCGGCTCTGGGCATCTACCGGGCGGCCCACGAACTCGGGCTGCGCATCCCGGACGACCTTTCGCTCGCCGGTTACAACAACACGGCCCTGGCCGCCCTGGCCCCCGTCCAGCTGACCAGCGTCGACCAGGCCGGGCGCACCATGGGATCCTCCGCCGCCCGCATGCTCATCGAGCGTGTGGAGGGCCGACGCGACAGGGCCATGCAGACCTCCATGACACCGCGACTGGTGGTACGCGGCAGCACCGCCGCCCTGAGTGGCAGTTAGCCCGTGGATGGAAGCGTGCTTGCCGTGCACTCTCCGACGTGTCTTGAACCAAGGCTCATACAGAGGATTCTGATGGACCATGAGAATGCCGCACGCCGCAGAGTGGGCATAAAGGATGTCGCGCGGGAGGCCGACGTTTCTCTCGGCACCGTTTCCAACGTGCTCAACCGCCCGGAACTCGTGGCTGCGCCCACACGAGCCCGCGTGCTGGCAGTGATCGACTCGCTGGGCTACGTAAGGACAGAAGGAGCCCGGCAACTGCATGGGTGGGCGGCCCGTGTCCTCGCAGTTCTCGTGCCAGATCTGGCTCACCCGTTCTTCACCGCCCTGGCCATAGGCGTGGAACAGGCCGCCCGCGAGGCTGACCTCGGTGTGATGGTCTGCACCGGCACCCGCGACCTCGAAGAACAGGCGCGCCATCTCTCGCTGATCACCTCGCACCGGATCCGAGGTGCCGTGCTGACCTCCGGAGAGGCCGTCGGGCGCACAGTGGCTGCCTTCCAGCGGAATGCCGTTCCATTCGTCGTCGCCGACCAGTACGGCCCCCAGCCCGGCGCCTGCTCCGTCGGGATCGACGATGTGGCGGGTGGTCACGCCGCGGTACGTCACTTGATCGACCAGGGACACCGCTCCATCGTCTACGTCAGTGGTCCGGACCTCCAGCAGGCGCGGAACCGCCGCAAGGGAGCCGTCACCGCCGTCACCCAGGCCGGGCTCCAGCTCACAGCCCTTAGGGAGCTCGCCTGTGCGGACCTCACCGTGGGCGCGGGTAAGGACGCCGGGCACCGCATCCTCGGGCTCCCCCACCGCCCCTCCGCCGTCTTCTGCGCCAACGACCTGCTTGCCCTGGGCGTACTCCAGGCGCTGTACGAAGCCGGGCTGAAGGTGCCGGAGGACCTTGCGGTGGTCGGCTACGACGACATCGAATTCGCCGCGTCTGCCGTCGTCCCGCTCACCTCGGTGCGACGGCCTGCCGTGGCGATGGGCCGGCAGGCAGGCCGTCTGCTCGTCGAGGAGACGACCCGCGGCGCCGACCACGAACACGCCCACGTCGTACTGCAGCCGGAACTGGTCGTGCGCCGGTCGACCCTGGCCGTGCCGGCGCGGTGACCCGGATCGGTCAGGGCTGTTCAGGAGCATGGTGATGCGGCTCCCGTTGCGGCGTACGGCGGGTGGAGGGCACCAGGGCGGCCGAGAGCAGCAGGGTGACCAGTCCGAGTAGCCCGACAGCCGATGCCAGGTCGCCAAGCACCCCCTTGCCGCCCAGGAGGACCAGTGGGCAGAGGAACTCACCGAGAAAGAACGCCGCCGTCCACAGGCCGGTACCGCGCCCTCGGTCGGCGAAGTCGAGCCGGGACATCGCCAGTGTCAGCAGCGAAGGCAGAAGCAGCCCCGTCCCGACGCAGTTCAACACGGCGCCCACAATCAACAAGGGGAGGCTGTCGGCGGTCCCCATGACAAGGAAGCCGGCGGCACACAACAAGAAGAGTGCCGGCAGTCGGCGTCGCGGCCGGTCAGTGAGCCGGGTGAAGACAATCGAGCCGACAACGGTGGCGGCGCTGGCGATCGCCGTGACTGCTCCGATGACGCCGGTGGAATCCACACCCAAGTCGTCGAGGAGGTAGGACATTTCCACAGGGACGGCGTAGAAGACGACCGCACCGAACACGGTCAGCAGGCACAGGCCGGCCATTCGGCGCACGGGAAAGGGCCGAGGCTCGGCCTCGACGCGCTCCTCCCCCGCCACGCGCTCGGCGCCGGGCGTCGGGGCCGGCAGCACCCGGGCCATGACGGGGGCAAGCAGCAGACCCACCGCGTACAGCCAGAAGGGTGCACGCCAGCTGACCGCCCCGAGAACACCTCCGAACACGAAGAAGACGGTGGCGGATGCCGACGCGCACATCGTCTGCAGGGCGAGATAGCGGTCACGCAGCTTGCCGGTGTAGTAGTCGCCGATCAGGGTGGTGCAACAGGTCATGACGGCGGCCTCCGCAACCCCCAGCAGCACGCGGCTGACCACGATGCCGAGCAGGGAGTCCAGCCACAGCGGCACCGTGCCGAACAAGGTGTACAAGATCGTCGCCACGACCAACAAGCGTTTACGGCCGAGCCGATCGACGATGGCACCCGCGAACGGGGCGAGGAGAGCCAGTGACAGCGCCGGGACCGTCAGCACCAGGGGGACCAAGGCCGCGTTACCCGGTACACCCTCGAAGTGGTCCTGCATACGAGGCAGAACCGGAGCAAGCAGCACTGCGCCGAGGATCGGCAGACAACTGCCGGCCATCAGCAGAGCAGCTGGCAGCCTGCCCGCCACAGCCGCGTGGTCATCACGCTCACTGGCAGGCGGGTCAGCAGAAACCGGCATGGCGGCACTCCAGGATGCGAGGCGGGAAGGTCGCGCCATGAAGCGGGCGATTCCGGCTGTCGGAGATCGCTGCGCATGGGCGCGCGATGTGCCATGACTATGCGGTCCGGGCGCTGCACTGCCCACCCCCAACGCGATCCAAGTTTCGGATGACGTCGATCCAAGCCGTGGATGGCGCGATGCTTCCCCGGCCAGGTTTCACCGGTGGCCGCAGGGACGCACACTCATCAGTCCGCGGTCGGCGCCTCGGGCACGTCAGCCATGCCCCTGCCTACGCGGGCAGTCGTTTCACGCAGCCAGATGTGGGCCGCGTCGTGCGTGTGCACCGGATGCCACCACATCGCCTCCCGCAGTGGGACCGCTTCGTAGGGTGGTTCCACCACGTGCACGGCCGCGAGCGGTGCAAGGAGCCGGGCGAGTCGGGCCTGGATCAGGGCGATACGCCGAGTGCCCGCCACCAGCAGCGGCAGCAGTTGGAAGCTGTCGACGGAGACTTCCACGCGCGGCTCGATGCCGAGCATGCCGAGCTGGCGCACGGCGGGGGCGTCGTAGGTCCGCTGGTAGGTGACCCACGGCAGTCGTCCCAGATCGTGGAGGGTGAGCCGGTCTTCGACGCTCGGGTGGTCGTCCGCGACGAGGAAGACCCAACTGTCCTCGTAGAGGTCGGTGGCGGGGAAGTCACTGATGACGCCGTGCGGCATGAGCAAACCGTCGGTGGTGCTCAGCAGCGTGGCCGTGTCGTCGACCACGGTGGGCGGGGTCTGGACGAAGCGCAGCCGGATGCCGGGGGCCTCCTCGTGGACGACCCGGGCGAGCTCGGCGCCGAACACGGCGACCGCGTAGTCGGACGCCACGAGTTTGAACTCGCGCTTCTCGCTGCCCGGGTCGAAGTCGGCCTGACTGGCGAAGAGGCGTTCAACCACTTCGTAGGCGGTGGATGTGCGCTGCAGGAGGACTTGGCCGAGGGCGGTGAGTTCGTAGTGGCCGCCGACGCGGGCGAGCAGATCGTCGCCGAAGTGGCGGCGCAACCGGGCCAGGGAAGCGCTCATCGCGGGCTGACTGAGCCCGACGCGCTCCCCGGCGCGGGTGACGTTGCGTTCCTCCAGCAGGGCACGCAGAGCGACGACGAGGTTGAGGTCGAGGCGGGCCAGATTCACGAGATTTCCCCTTGCGGTAAGGCGCTGACCAGGAAGGAATAAACACGATGGATGAGGGCCATCCACAGAATTGATTTCCGTGATCCCGGGTGCTGGGTCCAGATTAGTCACACCGCAATCAGGAGGACATGTTCGTGAAATCTGCATCCGCGTCGGCGCTGTTCACCGGGCCGTTCGCTCTGGCCACGCTCTCGCCCCCGGACGGACCGGCCTTCCCCGCGCTGGTCACGGCGGACGCCCAGGTGGTCGACCTGCGCGCTGCACTCGGTGACGAGTCCCTGTCCATCCGTAGTCTCCTGGAGACCTGGGACACTGCTGAGGAGCGGCTTACGACGCTGGCCGGTGACAGCGCTGTGGAGCGAAGGCCGCTGGCGGACTTCCGGGTGCACGCACCGGTCGAGCCCCGTCAGGTGTTTCAGTCGGGCGCGAATTACCGGCAGCACGTGATCGATCTGCATGTCGCGCACCGGGCGCCGGACGACGACCGTTCCGAGGAGGAGCGGCGGGCGGAGGCGGCGGAGATCATGGACCGCCGGGCAACCGAGGACCTGCCGTACGTCTTCATCGGCCTGCCGAGCGCGATCACCGGACCGTACGACGACGTCGTACTCCCCGCATGGGCCGAAAAGCCCGACTGGGAGTTGGAGTTGGCGGCGGTCATCGGCCGTCCGGCCCACCAGGTGTCCGCGGAGGAGGCTCTCAGCTACGTCGCCGGTTACACGATCGCCAACGACCTGACCGACCGGGCGACCGTGTTCCGCCGGGACATGCCGCAGATCGGCACCGACTGGCTCCGTAGCAAGAACGCCCCGGGGTTCACCCCGCTCGGCCCGTGGATCGTGCCGGCCGCGACGGTCGGGGACACCGACGACCTGCGCCTCGTGCTGAAGCTGAACGGCGAGACCATGCAGGACGAGTCCACCAAGGACATGATCTTCAATGTCGCACGCATGGTGTCCTACGCCTCGCAGACGGCCCAGCTTCTGCCCGGCGACCTGGTACTGACCGGCTCCCCGGCCGGCAACGGCATGCACTGGGGGCGGCTGCTGCGCGACGGCGATGTCATGGACGGCTCCATCACCGGACTCGGTGCGCAGCGCACCCGCTGTGTCGCGGAGACGTCATGAGCCTCGACCGCACCGATCCCGAGGGCTCGATCGCCGAGGCCGTAAAGGCGTACTCCAACTGGGGACGTTGGGGCGAGGACGACGTGCTCGGCACCCTCAACTTCCTGGACGAGGCGAAGCGGCGGGAGGCCGCCGCACTCATCCGCCGGGGTGCCAGTTTCTCGCTCGCCCAGAGCTTCGACATGAACGGCCCCCAGAAGGGCTGGCGCCGCCGCACCAATCCGGTGCACACCATGCTCGACACCGGCACCGACGCGGCACTCGGCCTGCAGGGCTTCCCGCACGGCCTCGGCGGTGCCGACGACGTCATCGCGATGCCGTTGCAGTGCTCGACCCAATGGGACGGGCTCGGCCACATCTTCGACCACGGCAAGACGTGGAACGGCCGGGACGCGGCGAAGACCGTCACCTCCGAAGGTGACCTGGTCACCGGCATCGAGCACATGGCCCCGCACGTCGCCGGACGCGGTGTGCTCCTGGACGTCGGCCGCAGGATCGGCGAAGGCGGCGAGCTGCCCGACGGCTTCGCGATCACCGAGGAACACCTGACAGCGACCGCTGAGGCCCAGGGCGTGAGCGTCGGCCGCGGCGACATCGTCCTGGTGCGTACCGGCCAGTTGGCCCGCGCCCGCCGCGACGGATGGGGCGACTACGCGGGCGGCCCGGCCCCTGGCCTCTCCTTCACCACCGCCGGCTGGCTGCACGGCAGTGAGATCGCCGCTATCGCGACCGATACCTGGGGCTTCGAGGTGCGGCCCAACGAGTTCGACGTCGCCTTCCAGCCGCTGCACCAGGTCGCCATCCCCAACATCGGCCTGCTCATCGGGGAGATGTGGGACCTGGACACCCTCGCCGAGGACTGCGCGGCCGACGGCGCGTACGAGTTCTGGCTCACTGCCGCGCCCCTTCCCATCACCGGCGCAGTCGGCTCCCCCATTAATCCGATCGCCGTCAAGTAGTACCAGGAACAAGGGAGTTCCCCATGAATGAAGCTCGTACGGTCCTGGTGATCGGCGGCGGCGCGGCCGGGAACGCCGTGACCCTCCTGCTGCGTCGCGCCGGTATCGACGTGAACCTCATCGAGGCCAAGGACGACTGGAACGCCACCGCCGGCTCCGGCATCACCCTCCAGGGCAACGCCCTGCGCGTGCTGCGCGAGCTGGGCGTGTGGGAGCAGGTCGAGGCTTCCGGCTTCGGCTTCGGGTCGGTCGGCATCACCGCCCCTGACGGGACCGTCCTGCACGCGCAGGACGACATCCGCAGCGGTGGCGACGATCTCCCCGCCACCGTCGGAATGCAGCGCCCACAGCTCCAGCGCATCCTGATCGAGGCAGTACGCGCCAGCGGCGCCTCCGTCCGCCTGGGGGTCACCGCGGAGATCGTGGACCCGGACGCCGACGGCGCCTCAGTCCGCTTCAGCGACGGCACAGAAGGCCGCTACGACCTGGTGATCGCCGCGGACGGCCTCGGCTCCACCACCCGGGCGGCGATCGGCATCACGGCGAAGCCCGAGCCGACCGGCATGGCCATCTGGCGCGTCGCCGCTCCCCGCCCGACAGGTGTGGAGCGCACCGACCTCGCCTACGGGGGCCCGGCCTTCATCGCCGGCTACTGCCCCACCAGCGACACCACTCTCTACGCGTACGTCGTCGAGGCCAACCGCGACCGTGCCTCGATCCCCCCGGAGTCGTACGCCGACGAGATGCGACGCCTGGCCTCCGCCTACGGCGGCAACTGGCCGGAGATCACCGAGCACATCACCGACCCGGCGCAGGTCAACTACACGTGGTTCGACCGCATGCTGGTCGAGGGATCATGGCACCGGGGCCGCGTGGTCCTGGTGGGCGACGCCGCCCACTGCTGTCCGCCCACCCTCGCTCAGGGCGCAGCCCTGTCCCTGGAGGACGCCTGGGTGCTGACGCAGATGCTGACCGGCTCCGACACCTGGGACGACGCCTTGTTCCAGGCGTACTACGAGCGGCGGATCGCGAGGGTCCGGCCGGTGGTGGAAGCGTCTGTACAGATCGGGCAGTGGCAGCTCGACGGCGTACGTGACGCCGATGTTCCCGGCCTGATGGGCCGCACCATGACGATGCTCCGGGAGCTGCCGTGACCTCCCCCACCGTGGACGTGCACGCCCACATCCTGATCCCTGAGATCGAGGCGCTCGTGGCGGGCCTGCCCGGCCTGGCCGAGGCCAAGGAGCTCGACGCCCGGCGGAACGGCCCCGGGGCTCTCGCCGTCAGCGGCCCGATGGTGGGTCAGCGGATCCCTCGGCTGACCGACACCGCCGTACGGCTGACCGCGATGGACGCACAGGGCGTTGACGTCCAGCTGGTCAGCCCCTCCCCCTCGCACTACCACTACTGGGCCGACGAGGAGACGGCCGAAAAGGTGTACCGCGCCGCCAACGAGGGGACGGCCGGGCACTGTTCGGCCGCCTCCGACCGGCTGCTCGGACTCGGACTCGTACCTCTCCAGCATCCGGGCCAGGCGGTACGCGCCCTCGACCACGCCCTGGAACAAGGGCTGATCGGGGTGGAGATCTCCAGCCACGCCCCGGGGCGGGAACTGTCCGACCCGGCCTACGAACCGTTCTGGTCCCGGGCCGGTGAGACAGGCGCGATCGTCTTCCTGCACCCCTTCGGTTGCACGCTCGACGAGCGTCTGGACCGGTGGTACCTGTCCAACACGGTCGGGCAGCCCACCGAGAACGCCGTCGCGCTCTCCCACCTCATCTTCTCGGGGGTGCTCGACCGCCACCCGGGTCTGAAGCTGATCGCCGCACACGGCGGCGGCTACCTGCCCACCCACATCGGCCGCTCCGACCATGCCTGGACGGCACGCTCCGACGCCGGTGCCGGCTGCGCCCACCTGCCGAGCAGCTACCTCAGGCGGCTGTACTTCGACTCGCTCGTCCACGACCCGCACGTCCTGCGGGAGCTGATCAGGGTGGCCGGGGCCGACCGCGTACTCCTCGGCTCCGACTTCCCCTTCGACATGGGCACCGAGGACCCGGTGGGCGCCCTGCGCGCCGCGGGGCTGCCCCGGGCCGACTTCGACGCCGTACGCGGTGACAACGCCGCCGCCCTGCTCGGCCCCACTCTCATCTGAGGAGGAACCCACCATGAGCGCACGTCTGCTCACCCACCTGCGTCACGTCGACCTGGCGGTGCCCGACTACGACAAGCAGCTCGACTTCTACGCCGGCGTCTGGGGGCTCACCAAGGTCACCGAGGACTCCGGGATCTCCTTCCTGGCCGCCGAAGGCTCCCCGGAGCAGTACGTCGTACGGCTGCGCAAGGCCGAGGAGAAGCGGCTCGACCTCGTCTCCTACGGCGCCGCGACCCCCGCCGACGTGGACACCCTCGCCGAGCGGCTCCTGGCCGGCGGCGTGCAGCTGATCTCGCGGCCCGGCACGGTGGACACCCCGGGCGGCGGGTACGGCTTCCGCTTCTTCGACGTCGACGGCCGCACCATCGAGGTCTCGGCCGACGTCGAGGTCCGCCGGCACCGGAAGATCGAGGAGAAGGAGGCCATCCCGGTCAAGCTCTCCCACGTCGTCCTCAACTCCCCCGACCTGAACCGCACCCGGGAGTGGTACGAGCGGCATCTCGGCTTCGCCCTCTCCGACACGCTCTCCTCGCCGCACATGGGCGAGGTCATGCACTTCATGCGGATCAGCAACCAGCACCACTCCATGGCCATCGCCCAGGGCCCGCACACCGCCCTGCACCACGTCTCGTTCGAGATGCGCGGCATCGACGAGTACATGCGCGGCTCCGGCCGGGTCATGCGGGCCGGCTTCCGCAAGATCTGGGGGCCCGGACGGCACATGGCGGGCGACAACACCTTCACCTACTTCCTCGACCCGCACGGCAACACCGTCGAGTACACGACCGAGCTGGAGAACCTCGACGAGGACACCTGGCACCCCCACGTCTACGACTTCTCCAAGCCCGAAGTCACCGACCAGTGGGGCACGGCCAACGCGATGAACGAACTCGTCGCCAAGGAGTCCTTCAACGACCCCGACCGTGGCGTATTCGTCGCCCCGCCCGTCTGATTCGCTCGCATCCCGCCGGTGGTACGGCAGCGTGCGGACCCTTGCGGCCCACGCTGCCGCCCCGGTCCAGGGCGCGCACTCTCGCTGCTCCACCTCCCCCACGGCGACCCGAGTCCCGCACGGCAACATGTCACCCGCCTACGCCTAACGGTTCGATCCGCGTACGGCTCCATCGTCTTTTCGGGCGACACGAGCCGCAGCGATGACCTCATCTCCCTGGCCCGGGAGTGCGACCTCCTCATCCACGAGACCGTCAACACCGCGTTGTTCGAGCAAGAGGGCCTGCCCGCCCCTGTGGTCCAGCACATGCGTGAGGTGCACACGGATATCGGCGAGATCGGCGGGACAGCCGCCGCCGCACGGGCACGGCGGGTAGTTCTCAGCCATCTGGCGCCGGCCGACCCCGCGCAGCTCCCGGACCGCGAGTGGGCAGCGGCTGCGCGTGCCTCCGCTCGGGCAGCGGGCTACCGCGGCCGCATCACCGTGGCCACGACCTCATGCGCATTCCTCTCGACTGACCTCTCCCCACCAGGAGCCGTACCATGCGTTTCGCCGCTTACGAGCATCAGCACCGCCCCCGCACAGCCGTCGTGGAGGAGGACGGCACGCTTTTTCCTCTGCCAGGAGTCTCCTCGCTCACCGCGCTCCTGACGGAGACGGACGGTCTGCCGGGGCTCCTCGCCGCGGGAGCCGCGGCACTCGATGTGCCACCTGGGCCCCATGTCTCCCAAGTACGCCTGCTTCCCCCTCTTCAGCCCTCCTCCATACGCGACTTCGTCACGTTCGAGGAACACGTCGAAGGCGTGCGCCGATCCGTCGACGGAGTCGCGGGGGTGCCCGAGCAGTGGTACGCGGCGCCGACCTTCTACTTCACCAACCCGCACGCGGTCTACGGCCCTGACCAGGGCGTGCCTGTACCGCCCGGCTCGAGCGTCCTGGATTTCGAACTCGAGGTGGGAGCTGTCATCGGCCGCGAGGGCCGTGACCTCACCCCGGAACGGGCCCGTGACCACATCGTCGGCTACACCGTCTTCAACGACTGGTCCGCCCGCGACCTCCAGTCGGCGGAGATGAAGGTCGGTCTCGGCCCCTGCAAGGGCAAGGACACCGCAACCACCCTTGGCCCTTACCTGGTCACTGCGGACGAGTTGGAGCCCTACCGCGACTCCGAAGGTTTCCTGCGGCTGGCCCTCAACGCCACGATCAACGGGGAGACCGTCGGCGAGGACCTGCTGTCCAACATGAGCTGGACCTTCGAGGAGATGACGGCCTACGCGTCCCGTGGCACCCGGGTCGTCGCGGGTGACGTGCTCGGCTCCGGCACCTGCGGCAACGGCGGCTGCCTCGCCGAGCTCTGGGGCCGGCGCGGTGAGCAGACCCCGCCGCCCTTGCAGCCGGGTGACACCGTCAGCCTGACCGTCGAGGGGGTCGGCACGCTCACCAACACCGTGGTGCCCGGTGCTGAGCCCCTTCCCCTGCCGATCGGGCGGCGCCGCAACCGGGAGCGGCCGTGAACGGCCCGCGCCCCATGGGACTGCTCGGCAAGGTGGTCGTCGTCACCGGCGCGGCCCGTGGTCAGGGCGCAGCCGAGGCCGCCGCCCTCGCACACGAGGGCGCCCACGTCATCGCTACGGATGTCGAACCCGTGGACGGGTGCCGCGGTCTGGACGTCACCAGCGAGAATGACTGGGCCCAACTCGCCGCCGAACTGCGGGAGACGTACGGGCAGGTGCACGGCCTGGTCAACAACGCCGGCATCACCTGGCGCGCCCGCGTCGGCGACGTGCGCCCCGAGGACATGGCGCGCGTCCACGCGGTCAACGTCACCGGTCCTCTCCTGGGCATCCAGCACCTCATGCCCTTGATGCCCCCGGGCTCCTCCATCGTGAACGTCGGTTCCTCCGCGGCCCTCACCGCCCATTATCCGGTCGCGTACACGACCAGTAAGTGGGCGCTGCGGGGTCTGTCGAAGACGGCGGCGCTGGAGCTGGGCCCCCGCGGTATCCGTGTCAACACGGTCCATCCCGGCTACATCGAGACCGAGATGACCGCCTCCGCTGCCCCTGCCTTCCGTGAGGCCAACATCCGCGAGACCCCGCTGGGGCGCACCGGAAGCGTCGACGAGGTGGCTCCGCTGGTGGTCTTCCTGCTGTCCGACCAGTCGTCGTTCATCACCGGGGCCGAGATACCCGTCGACGGTGGACTCACCGCGCACGGCGGCGTCAAGTCCGTATCCGACGCCCTGCGCCCCGAGGCCGCGGAGTGAAACGGCTCGAGGCAAGAGGGCGCTGATCTCCGGCACCGTCCGAGGCCAGGGCCGGGCAGCAGCGCCCCTGCGCTTCGCGGCCGAAGGCGCGCTGGTCGTCGGAGGTTGTCTGCTGCACGAGGAGGCCGTCGAGACCCAGCCGCTCATCGCCCAGGAGGGCGCACGGCCCTCGCCCCCCGGACCGTTGGACGTTACCGACGAGGACTCCGTCCGCGCCTGGGTGGCGTCGGCCGCCGACGCGTTCGGCGGCATCGACATCGTCTATGCCGACGCCCACGCCGCCGCCGCCGTACGAGGGCTTCGCCTTCACGATGCGCGCCGAGCTGGACTCGGTGTGGCTGACCGCCGTCCACCTGGCTTGGCCGCATCTGTACGCAGCCGAGGCTGCGTCCTCACCGCCGGCTCGACGGCCTGGCGGACCGGCTCCCCCACCAACCGGTGCACTGCCCACTCATCCGCCAAAGGGGCGCGGTGATCGCACTGACTCGCCAACTCGCTGCCGAGGGCGTTCCGCACAGCATCCGACGCCAACCGCATAAGCCCCGGAGTGATCGACACCGACGGCTCCCGCTCCAAGGGCGCCAACCTCGTCGTCGACGGCGGTTGGTCCACAGTCCTGCCCGCACCATCACATAAAGGAGTCACGCACGTGAACAAAGTCAGCGGCAGCGCCGCCGAGGCGGTCGCCGACATCCCCTCCGGTGTCTCACTCGCCGTCGGCGGTTTCGGACTCTCCGGAATTCCTGATGTCCTCATCGACGCCCTGTACAAGCAGGGGGCGGCCGGACTGGAGGTCGTCTCCAACAATTGCGGTGTGGACGGCCGCGGCCTGGGCGTCCTGCTCGCCGCGGGACGCATCGCCCGCGTCACCGGCTCCTATGTGGGCGAGAACAAGGAGTTCGCCCGGCAGTACCTCAGCGGAGAGCTTGAGGTGGAGCTGACCCCCCAGGGCACGCTCGCCGAGCGCCTGCGGGCCGGGGGTGCGGGCATTCCCGCCTTCTATACTCCAGCCGGCGTCGGCACCCAGGTGGCGGAGGGTGGCCTGCCCTGGCGCTACGCACCTGGGGGAACCTCCCGGCCGGAGGCTGGGGGAGGCTCG
Organism: Streptomyces sp. NBC_01166; assembly: GCF_045039765.1. Taxonomy (NCBI): domain Bacteria; kingdom Bacillati; phylum Actinomycetota; class Actinomycetes; order Kitasatosporales; family Streptomycetaceae; genus Streptomyces; species Streptomyces sp. NBC_01166. Next base: position 8,477,343 of record NZ_CP108613.1, on the reverse strand, counting down.
GTCGCCGTCGCCTCACCACCCAAGGAAACCCGGGACTTCTCAGGGCGGCCGTACCTCCTGGAGCACGGCATCACCACCGACTTCGCCCTCGTCCGGGCCTGGCGCGGCGATCGGCACGGCAACCTCGTCTTCCGCCGGGCCGCCGCCAACTTCAACCCTCTCGCCGCCATGGCCGGCCGCGTCACCATCGCCGAAGTCGAGGAACTCGTCGAACCCGGTGAGCTGGCACCCGAGGAGGTCCACCTGCCCGGCATCTACGTGCAGAGGATCGTGGAACTCACCCCCGAACAAGCCGCTGACAAACGTATCGAGAAGAGAACGGTGAGCATCTGATGCCCTGGACCCGTGAACAGATGGCCTCCCGCGCAGCCGAGGAACTCTCTGACGGCTCCTACGTCAACCTGGGTATCGGCCTCCCCACCCTCATACCCGGCTACCTCCCGCCCGGGGTCCACGTCGTGCTCCACTCGGAGAACGGCATCCTCGGCACCGGTCCCTACCCCACCGAGGGCGAGGTCGACCCCGACCTCATCAACGCAGGGAAGGAGACAGTCACCGTCCTGCCCGGTGCCTCCTTCTTCGATTCCGCGCTCTCCTTCGGCATGATCCGGGGCGGGCACATCGACACCGCGGTTCTCGGCGCCATGCAGGTGTCGGCCCACGGCGACCTCGCCAACTGGATGATCCCCGGCAAGATGGTCAAGGGCATGGGCGGCGCCATGGACCTGGTCCACGGCGCCCGCCGTGTCATCGTCCTCATGGAACACACCGCCAAGGACGGCAGCCCCAAGATCGTGCAGGAGTGCGCTCTGCCCCTCACCGGCCGGCGATGCGTGCACCGCATCATCACCGACCTCGGCGTACTGGACGTCACCTCCCTCGGCCTCGCCCTCGTCGAAACGGCCCCGGGCGTCACCTTCGCGGACATCACCGCGTACACCGACGCTCCCGTGCACGCGGACAGCCACACGGCCGCATGCTGATCCCACGGACCTGAGCCGCGTCCCCCTGCTGACCTATCTCCGCGAAACCGTTGACACCGGGGTAACACCCTCGCAATATGATCCGTACACCAATGATTAGTGTACTGATCATTCCGGGAGGCGCTTCTCGTCGCCTTCCATCGGTGTCCTCCACTTCCCTGCCAAGGAGGCCATATGTCCGTGACCCCTGTTCCACTCCGCATCGCCGTAGTCGGCGGCGGTATCGGCGGTCTGGCCGCAGCACTGTCCACCGCCCGCGCCGGTCACCATGTGACCCTGGTGGAACGCGCCGCCCAGTTCGGGGAGATCGGAGCCGGCCTACAGCTCGCCCCGAACGCTTCTCAGGCCCTCGAAGAACTGGGGGTGCTCGATGCGGTCCAGCGCACCGCGGTCGCCCCGCCCCGGCTCGTGATGATGGACGCCCTGAGCGGAGATCAGGTCACCTCCCTCGATCTCCGCAGCGCGGCGTACACCGAGCGCTTCAGCCATCCCTACCTGGTCACGCACCGCACGGACCTCCATGCCGCGCTTCTCGCCGCCTGCCAGGAACACCCCGCCATCACGCTGCGCACCGGGCACACCGTTACGCACGCCGAACAGGACGACTCCGCGGTGCACCTGCATTTCGCCGAGACGACGACGGAATTGAGGGCCGACGCGGTCGTGGCGGCGGACGGCCTGCACTCGCGGCTGCGCCAGGCCTTGGTCGGTGACGGGGAGCCCGTCTGCTCGCGCTACGTCGCGTTCCGTGGAGCCATTCCCGCGGACAGGATGACCGGCCGGATGTCACAGCACGCCGCTTCGGACGCGGTGATGGTCTGGGCCGGACCGCGCATGCACCTGGTGCAGTACCCGGTACGGCGCGGCGAGCTCTACAACCAGGTCGCGGTGTTCGAGAGCGACCACTACACACCGGACTCGGACGCCTGGGGCACCGAGGCCGAGCTCGAGGAACGCTTCGGAGGAACCTGCCAGGCCGTGCGTGACGCGCTGCCCCTGATAGCGCGGGACCGGCGCTGGCCCCTGTTCGACCGTCTCCCCATCGACAACTGGGTGCACGGCCGGATCGCACTGCTCGGTGACGCCGCGCACCCGATGCTGCAGTACTTGGCCCAAGGCGCCTGTCAGGCACTGGAAGACGCGGTCGCCCTCGGAGGGGCCCTCGGCCGGTTCACCGACCCTGCCGACGCCTTCGCCGCGTACGCCGATCAGCGCCGCGAGCGCGCGGCCCTCATCCAGACCAACGCCCGCCGCTTCGGCGAGATCTGCCACCTGGAGGGCATGGGGGCCACGTTGCGCAACCAACTGTTCGCGTCGCGTAAGCCCGAGGACTTCGACGACATCTCCTGGGTGTGGGCACCTGCACCGGCCGCCGTTCCCATCCCGTGATCCAGCAACCGCAGGAGGACACCATGACGACCGACGAACTCGCCTACAAAGCCTTGCCGGACCTGGGTGCGGCTCCGCTCTGGCGCTTCTACGGGAACCTGTTCCCCGCCCAGCCGAAGAGCCGCGCCGTTCCCTACCGCTGGAGCTGGCAGGAACTGCGGCCCCTCCTGCTGCACTTCTCCCGGACCCTCTCCCTGGAAGAGGCCGAGCGCCGGGTTCTCATGCTCGTCAACCCCGGTCTGACCGATCCCCCGGCCACCGTCAACACGCTCTACGCCGGACTGCAGGTCATCCTGCCCGGCGAGACCGCGCAGGCCCACCGTCACACGTCCAACGCCTTCCGCTACATCCTGGAGGGCAGCGGCGCGTGGACGACGGTCAACGGAGAGCGCGTCTTCATGGCTCCGGGTGATCTGCTACTCACCCCGGGATGGCACTGGCACGACCACACCCACGAGGGCGACGCGCCCATGATCTGGCTCGACGCCCTCGACTACCCGCTGGTCAACGCCCTGGAAGCCGGCTTCTACGAGAAGTTCCACCAGCGCCTCCAGCCCGTTACCCGAGCGGACGACGCGGGCAGCAGGCAGTTCCTCCACGGCAGGCTCAATCCCGTCTGGCTCTCGCAGGACGGGCCCAACTCCCCCGTCACCCGCTACACCTGGCAGGAGACCCAGCGGTCACTGGAGGGCATCGCCGACACGGCCGAGGGAAGCGACGTCGACGGAATCGTCCTGGAGTACACCAACCCGTGGACGGGCGGCCCGGTCATGCCCACCATCGGCTGCCGCGTCCAGCGCCTGCGCCCCGGATTCCAGGGAGCAGGCCGTCGGCACACGGCCTCCACCATCTTCAACGTCGTCCGCGGTGAAGGCGCCACGATCGTGGACGGCGTACGACTGGAGTGGGCCGAGCACGACACCTTCGCGGTGCCCGGCTGGGCCTCCTACCGTCACCTGAACGCCTCCGCCTCCGCCGACGCGGTCCTGTTCTCGTACAGCGACGAGCCCGTCATGCGCTCCCTGGGCCTCTACCGCACCGAAGACGCCGACCCCGGCGCCTGATCTCCCCCACCCGACACTTCACAAGGAGGCCACGATGCGTCTGGCTCTGTTCAACAAGGGACGCCTCGGAATCGTCGACGGCGACGACCTCGTCGACGTGACCGAACAACTCACCGGAACCGGCACCCCGAGTGCGGCCGGTGCGCTGCACCAGCACATCGAGACCGTCGCCCGCGACGGAGCAGTACAGGTCGACCTCACCGGCTGCGCACGCGTTCCCCTCGACGAAGCGGCCCTCGAAGCCCCCCTGCCCCGGCCCGGAAAGGTCGTCGGCGCGCCGGTCAACTACCTCGACCACAAGGCCGAGATGGCCTACACCACCTCCGTCGCCGACCTCGGCGTCTTCCTCAAGGCCAACTCCTCCGTCATCGGCCCGGGGCAGGACATCGTCCTGCCCTACACCGACAAGCGCACCGACCAGGAAGGTGAACTGGGCGTCGTCATCGGACGCACCGCCAGCCATGTCGACGCGGCCGACGCACTGGACCACGTCTTCGGCTACACCTGCGTGCTGGACATCACCGTGCGCTCCGGCGAGGACCGCTCCACGCGCAAGTCGTTCGACACGTTCACACCGATCGGGCCCTGGATCGTCACCGCAGACGAGATTCCGGACCCCGACTCCCTCGACCTGCGCTGTGACGTCGGTGGCGCCGCCCGGCAGCGCACCAACACGGCCGACCTCATCTTCGGAGTCGCGGAGCTGATCGCCTACACCTCGTCCGTGATGACACTCCACCCCGGCGACGTGATCGCGACAGGCACGCCCGCCGGAGTGGGACCGCTCAGCCACGGGGACCGCGTCGTCCTGGAGATCGACCGGGTCGGCCGTCTCGAAGTGGGTGTCGACGGTTCCCGGGCCACCCCGTACGACCAGCGCCCCGGCCGCCGGGACCGCTGACGGAAGGTCGCACACCAAGGTGGTGCCGCGCACTCCTAGACTCCATCCAGACCGGCTGTCTCTCGGCCGGCACCACCTAGACGACGGACGGAGGGAGCACCGTGGCGCGCGCACTGGAGCTGCCCAACTACATCGGCCATCTGATCCGGCGTGCCGAGCAGGTGCACACGGCTCTCTGGGCCCAGCACGTGTCCCGGGAGATCACCTCCCAGAAGTTCGCCATCCTCAACGCCCTCAGCCGGGACCCCGGCGTGGACCAGCGGACTCTCGCACGCCTCACCTCGCTGGACCGCTCCACGGTCAACCTGATGATCCGGCGCCTGACCGATCAGGCTCTCGTGAGCCAGGTGCGTGACGAAGAAGACCGCAGGCGAACCCTGCTGAGTCTCACCGACGAGGGGGCCGCGCTGCTCGACTCCCTGATCGCTCCGGCAGAACGGATCAACGAACTACTTCTCAGATCACTTCCCGCGGGTGAACGGGCCATAGCCGTCGACATCCTCAGCAGACTCGCTTCGCTGGATGAGGAATCGCTCCGCGGCGGAGCATGAGACCTGACCCGGCGTCCTTCGGATGAGACCCGCCCAGTGCTCGGACTTCACCCTTCGTGTGAGGGACAGAGGCTGTCGGACGACCGCACAACGGGCGAAGAAGGTGTCACGCATTGAGATACGACCGCCTCAAGACCGCTGCCCCGCCGAGCCGACGGCCCGAACAGAAGCCCTCACCGGCCACTGGCACGGGCCCTGTCATCGGCCGCGCCCTGCAGATCCTCGGCGCCTTCACTGCCGAGCATCCGTACTTGTCACTGAGCGACCTGGCCCGGCGAGCGAACCTGCCCGTGTCGACCGTTCACCGCATGCTGGGCGAGCTCCTCGCCTGGGGAGCCCTGGAGCGGGACGCGCAGGGACGCTACCGCGTCGGACTGCGGCTGTGGGAGGTCGGATCCCTCGCGCCCCGCAGCCAAGGGATACGCGAGCTTGCGCTGCCTCACCTGCACGACCTCTCCGCCGTCACCCGCGAGAACGTGCAACTCGCGGTCCGAGACGACTCGGAGGTCGTCTTCGTGGAGCGCATCGGCGCCGACGGCGCCGTGCCCACCCTGACACGGGTGGGAGGACGGCTCGCCATCACTGCCACAGGCGCAGGACTCTTGCTGCTCGCCCACGCCCCGGCCCGGGTGCAGGACGAAGCGATGGCCCGGCCGATCCAGCGGCATACCCCGTACACCCTGACCGACCAGGTCCAGCTCAGGAGAGTTCTCGCCCAGATACGTGTGTGCGGATACGCAGTGAGTGACCGGCAACTGTCCGCGGACACGCTGTCGGTCGCGGCCCCCGTCACGGCCGCCGACGGAGAGGTGGCAGCAGCTGTTTCCGTTGTCGTCCGGCACGGATCCGCGCGTGTGGGGCCACTCGCAGATGTGGTCCGCTCCGCCGGCAGAGCTGTTTCGCGGGCACTTCACACGCCCGTCTCCTGAGAAGTTTCCTCCCGTAACAATTACCTTCCCGCCATCCGGAAAGACGCCTGGCCGCCGAACGCCGCTGCTCTCAATATGACTGCACCGACAGCCGACCCGGCCGGACGTCATACGGCGCTCCGGGGTTCAGTCGGCACACCGCAGTCGACAACGGAGTGCTGCCATGTACATGTACCTCGCATGCCCCGCCCAGCCGCGAGTCATCCGATGAGCGCCCGCCTCAAGGAGGCTTTGGACGACGGGCCCATGAGCCGTTTCCAGTGGAGTGCGATCGCCATATGCGTACTCCTCAACACCCTCGACGGCTTCGACGTCCTCGTCATGTCCTTCACCGGAAACACGATCTCCGGCGATTGGCATCTCGACTCCGGCGCCCTCGGGCTTCTGCTCAGCAGCGGCCTGGCAGGCATGGCGCTGGGAGCACTTCTTGTCGCACCCTGGGCCGACCGGATCGGCAGGAGGCCAGTCATCCTGGCAGGTCTGGCCATCGCAGCAGGTGGCATGATGCTTTCGTCGACCAGCCAGAACTGGCAACAGCTCGGCGCGCTTCGCCTCCTGACCGGCGTCGGCATCGGCGCGGTGCTGGCCTGTAGCAACGTCATCGCCGGGGAGTTCGCCTCACGCCGTTGGCGCGGTCTGGCCGTCAGCCTCAACTCCACCGGGTACGCCGTGGGTGCGACGGTCGGCGGCATCTCGTCGGTCGCACTCATCGACCACTACGGATGGCGGTCGGTGTTCCTGGTCGGCGGATTGGCCACCCTGGCCGTCATTCCGCTCGCCTTCTGGCTCCTGCCGGAGTCCCTCGACTTCCTCATCACCAGAAGGCCCAAGAACGCCCTGCACAGGGTCAACGCACTCGCCCGTCGCATGCGACAGTCTGAACTCACTTCACTCCCCGACGTAGGCACGACGGGGCGATCCGCCACAAGTGGATTCCGTAGCCTCCTCGCGCCGGGCCTGCGGCGCCCCACCCTGGTGCTGTGGGGAGCGTTCTTCCTGGTCATGGCTGCCTTCTACTTCGTCACGAGCTGGACGCCGACCTTGCTGGTGGAAGCCGGCATGTCGTCGAAGCAGAGCCTGACCGGCGGCACGCTCCTCAACCTGGGCGGCATCTTCGGCACCGCTCTCCTGGGTGCACTAGCCGCGCGCTACGCGCTCATCAGCGTGCTGCGCACCTACCTCTTCGTGGCCGCCACACTGGTCGTAGCGTTCGCGGCCTCCACCGACACCCTCGTTCTGGCCTTCTGTGTCGGCGCGGTCATCGGTGTCGCCGTGAACGGGTGCATCGCCGGCCTGTACGCGCTCACACCGAACATCTACCCGACCGAGCTGCGCGCCACAGGCGTGGGAGCAGCCATCAGCGTCGGCCGGGTAGGCGCCATCATCGCCCCTTCAGCGGCAGGCTGGCTGTTGGACGCCAACTGGACCCCGCTGGCGCTCTACGTAGTAACGGGGGTGGTATTCGCCGCTGCGGGGTTGCTCCTGTTTGCCATGCGTACCACCCAGCCGGCGTCCGGCGCCCCGCCTCTGAGCTCCCGTATCCGCGACGACGACCACTTGCTCGCATGACGGCCGCCGCACACTGAGGTCCCTGACAGCTCGCCCGCCCCCATAGCGGCCCTGCGCCACACCGTCGCCTGATCGCAGCATCAACTCAGCTTTTCGCGCGGAGGTTTCAGCAGATCGTGCACCGGGGCAGCACCGGTTCGGTGAGGTTCCGGCGCGCGATATGCCGCTGGTCCGTCAGCGCGTGTATCTGCGGGCGCGCGGTGGGCGGGGAGGGGGCAACGTCTTCGGTGATGGAGGCCCCCCGGACCTGCCTGGTCCTGTTCGAATCGCACCAGCAGGCATCAGTACGCTGATCAATAGTCATGGCCCTCCGGCGAAGCAGGCGGGTAGCCTCAGGCCAGGGCAAGCTCCACATGGAGCTGGAGCGGAGGCGGACGATGGCGAATTCGCCGTCTGGGGAGACGGTCACCGAGCGGTTCGTGCGCGTCCTCGAGACATTCGACGCCGAGCGCACGGTACAGACCGCAGCGGACATCAGCCGCCGCGCACGGTTGCCGTCGTCCACCGCCCATCGCATGGTGGCCGACCTCGTGAAGTGCGGCCTGCTGGAGCGGGACGAGGACCAGCGGGTACGCCTGGGCATGCGGCTGTGGGAGTTGGCTCTCCGTGGTTCGCGTGCCCTGCGTCTGCGGCAGGATGCGCTGCCTTTCATGGAGCGGGTGCAGGCCCGAATCCGGGAGCACACGCAGCTCGCGGTGCTGGAGAACGATGAAACGCTCTTCATCGAGCGCCTTTCCCATTCGCGTGCGGGCGCGAACATCACCCGTGTCGCGGGGCGTCTGCCGCTGCATGCCTCGTCGTCGGGGCTTGTTCTGCTAGCTCACTGTCCAGAGGAGCAGCGGGAGCGTGTCCTCGCCGGGCCGCTCAAAGCCGTGTCCGCGGAGACGGAGACCGATCCCGCGCGACTCCGCCGCATATTGGCGCGTATCCGCCGTGAGGGCGTCGCGGTAGCCCCGGGGTCGGTCGAATCCGTCTCCACCGGTGTCGCCGTGCCCGTGCGCGAGGGGCATGGCGAGGTGATCGCCGCGCTGTCCGTCGTCCTCCCTCGCGAAACACCGACCGGCATCGCGGTCGAGGAGCTTCGCGCGGCAGCGGCCGGCATCTCCACAACGATCGCCACGCGCCGTCCGTAGAGGTCGATCGCGAGCCGTGGCCCCGGTAGGTCCGGGCCACGGAAAATCGATTCCCATTGAATGGCAATCGCAATCGTCGGCGGCGCCTCACTGGGCCAGACTCCCTGCCAACCCCTGGCCCGCAGGCCCGTCGAAGGAGACGACATGCCCGACCGTACCCGTGTTGCCGTCATAGGCGCAGGACCCGCCGGCCTGCTGCTGGCCCATCTGCTCGACCGGTCCGGCATCGAATCAATTGTCATCGATTCCCGCACCCGCGAGCAGATCGAGACCACGATCCGGGCCGGGATTCTGGAGCAGGGCACCGTCGAGGTGCTTACCGAGACCGGAGCCTCGGACCGCGTCCTGACGGTCGGGCGGAAGCATGAGGGTATCGAGCTGCGATTCGCCGGCGAAGGCCATCGCATCGACTTCACCGACACCGTCGGGCGGGCGGTGTGGCTCTACCCACAGCACGAGGTGTTGAAGGACCTCGTCGCCGCACGTCTGGCCGCCGGCCAGGACATCCGCTTCGGAGTGACCGCCCAGCGCGTCGATGACGCCGAGACGAACCGGCCGCGCGTCATCGCCGAGGACGCCGAGGGCAATCCGGTCGAGATCGAGGCCGATATCGTGGTCGGCGCGGACGGGTCGCGCAGCGTCGCCCGCGAAGCCGTCACGGGCACGCACGGCGGCTACTTCCGGGAGTACCCGTTCGCCTGGTTCGGCGTCCTGTGCCAGGCTCCGCCCAGCGCCGAGGAACTCATCTACAGCAACTCGCCGAACGGTTTCGCGCTCATCAGCCAGCGTAGCCCCGACGTTCAGCGCATGTACTTCCAGTGCGACCCGCACACCGACACCGAGGCGTACACAGAAGAGCAGCTGTGGGAGATCCTCCAGTCCCGCGTCCCCGGAACCACCCTCACCGAGGGCCCGATCTTCCAACGGGACGTGCTGCGTTTCCGCAGCTTTGTCGCGCACGAGACCCGCCGCGGCCGCGTCGTCCTCGTCGGGGACGCGGCACACACGGTCCCACCCACCGGCGCCAAGGGGATGAATCTCGCCGTTTGCGACGTCGTCCTGCTCGCCGACGCACTGCGTGCACTTCTGCTCGATCGAGACGAATCCCTGTACGACGCCTATCCCGAGGCCGCGAGACAGCGCGCCTGGAAGGCGCAGCACTTTTCCTGGTGGATGACGAACATGCTCCATCTCCAGCCCGACGCCGGCGACTTCGACCGCATGCGCCAGATCGGCGAACTGCGCGCCGTCGTCGAATCCCGCGCCGGCAGCACCTACCTCGCCGAGGCGTACACCGGCTGGCCCATCCAGGAATCCATCCATCGGTGACGACGGCCCGGATGCCGCTGGACGGGCACACGCACCTCGGTAGTGAGTCGGGCACGGGCCGGGACTTGCACGAGTGGCGGCACTCCGGCCTGACCCACCTCGGCGAGGGTGGGGCGAACCCGCTCATGCGGGTGTCCTGGGCCGTGTATCGAAAAAGATCTCGGGCTGTGAATGATCAGGGTTCATGGGTCGGGGAGATCTCACGGACGAGCCACATCCGCGCGAACGCTCCCACCCGCGGAGCACGGAGTCAGGTCGGCAGCGGCGATCGGCACGCAGTGACGTGTACGCCGCCGCCGGTCTCTCTCGTCACCTCCGGGGTGCGGCCGCCGCTCGCCGGTCCGCGAGCAGTCGGAGGCACCGCCTGCGCTGATCAGGGTCCGTCGCCAATGCCACGCCGACGTGGGCGAGGGCGGTCGCGGCGTCGAGTACGGCGCGGTCTGCCCCCGGCGAGGCACCGTACTCGGCGAAGGGCGCGGTGTGGTGATGGGCGCCCTCGGTGTCGTACCCGATGGTCGGGTGGAGTGCGGGCAGGAGGTGGGAGATGTTTCCCATGTCGGTGGAGGCCATGACCTCACCCCGTCGGTCCACCGGGTCGCGGCCCAGGGACCGCGCCGCACGGGTGTAGGCCGCGGTGAGGAAGTCGTCCTGCCGCAGGTCGGCGAAGTCAGCTCCGTGCGGCGTGAGTTCCAGCTCGGCTCCGGTCGCCAGGGCCGCCGCCTCCAGGCAGGCCCGCACCCGACGGCGGGCGTGGGCGAGGTCCTCGGTGGTGCGGGCGCGTAGTTCGTAGCGGGCCCGGGCCGTCTCGGGGATGACGTTGACCGCGCGGCCGGCCTCGAAGACGACGTCGTGGACCAGGGTGCCCGGCGGCAGTTGCTGGCGCAGCAGCCCGACGGCGGTGTGGGCGAGGGCGATCGCGTCCAGGGCGTTGATCCCTTCCCAGGGGGCGAGTGCGGCATGGGCCTGTTTGCCCTGGTAGGCGACGTCCCAGGCGCCGACGGCCAGGGAAGAGGCGCCGACGGAGTCTTCGGGTGCGGCGTGGGCCATGAACGCGGCGGCCACGTCGTCGAAGACGCCGGCCTCCAGCAGCACGGCCTTGCCGCCGATGTCCTCCTCGGCGGGGGTGCCGATGAGTTTCACGGTGATCCCGATGAGGTCGGCGACGGCGGCGAGGCCGAGGGCTGCGCCGACCGAGGCGGCGCCGTTGACGTTGTGCCCGCAGGCGTGTCCGATGTCGGGCAGTGCGTCGTACTCTGCGCACAGGGCCACCACCAGGTCGCCCGTGCCGTAGGTGGCGACGAAGGCGGTCGGCAGGCCGGCCACGCCCCGGGTGACGTCGAACCCGGCTTCCTCGGCGACGCGTACGATCTTCGCCGCCGACTTGTGCTCCTGCATGGCCGTCTCGGGTTCGGCGTGCAGGCTGTGGCTCAGTGCGACGAGCTTCTGCCTGTCGTCGTGTACGGCGGCGGCGGAGACGGCGAGTGCGCGCTCTTGCGACGATGTGACCGTGCCGGTCATGCGCCCCTCCCGGCGTGGGCGACGCCGGCTGTGGGCGCGGGCGCCGAAGACGGAGTACGGAAGAGCATGCCGACCACGGCTCCGGCGAGCGCCACGACCGCACAGGCGGCCCACGCCCACTGGTATCCCGCGCCGGTGACGGCTCCCTGTGCGGACGTGTGGCCGGCCCAGAGGGAGCCGATCACGGCCGCTCCGATCGCCGCGCCGAGCGAGAGCGCCATCTCGTTGACGCCGACGGACAGCGCGGTCTCGGCTTCGTCGACCACCTCCACCGACAGGGACCGGGTCGAGGCTTCGAACACGCCGGTGGAAAGGCCCACGATCAGCGCACCCACCAGGTACTGCGGCAGTGAGGAGTGGAAGAGGCACAGACTGAGGAATCCGAGGGCGCCGGAGCATCCGCCGACCGCGAGCACGGCGCGGTCGCCGATGGCCCGGGCCAGCCGGGGCGTCAGGGTGGATCCGACGAAGCCGAGGGCGACCATGGCGAGGGACACCAAGGAGATGGCCCGGGCGCCGAGTCCCAGCCCGAACCCGTCGCCGTCCGGTTCCGTGCCGAGGTACACGGCGTTGGCGCCGAGGAAGCCGATGGCGCCGAAGGCGATGCAGAACGTGTGCGCGCTGACCGCCGCGAGACGGGGGTTGCGCAGCATGCGGATGTCCACCAGCGGATGCGAGGAGCGCCGTTCGACCTGCACCCAGACGGCCAGCAGCACGAGTGCCCCCACGAGGGTGAGCAGGGAGTACGCCGACGTCCAGCCCCATGATCCGCCCTCGGTGAGCACGAGGATCAGGGCGCCGAGTCCGACGGTCAGCAGCAGAGCGGCGAGCGAGTTGAACCGGCCGGCGCGGGGCGCGGTGGTGCTCGTCGGCAGGGCGAATGCGGCGGCGACCGCGAGGGCGCAGAAGGGGACCGCGGTCCACAGCCCGGCGAGGGCGTGTTCGTTGCTGAGCGTTCCGGCCACGAAGCCGCCGATGCCGATGGACAGGAGCAACGCGCCGACCAGGACCGACATGCCGGCGCGCCCGTGTTCGGGCGAGCGCGAGCGCAGGATGCCTGCCAGCAGTGGGAAGAAGCCGACCACCGCGCTCTGGAACACCATGCCGACCGCGAGTGTGGCGGTGGTGGGCCGGGCGGCTATGAGCAGCGATCCGACGGCGACCATGGTGACGGCGATCAGCAGCAGTCGCCGGTGGCCCCACATGTCGCCCCAGCGTGAGAGCAGCGGGGTCAGCACGGCGAAGGCGACCTGTGACAGCAGGTACAGGTTGTTCTGGGCCACCCCGCCGATACCGATGTGGGCGCCGACGACGGGCAGCAGCGGGGTCAGATATCCCTGGACGACGCCGCTGCAGACCACGATGAGGATCATCGTCGCGATCAGTCCACGGCCCCGGCTGATGGCATGCGTCACGGTCTCACCTTCTTTCCTTGGCTGAATATGACGTGGTGGCTAGAGTGCGACCGAGGAACGAACGGCGCGGGAAAATGACGAGAACCGTCAGCTGAAGAGGTCTTCTTGTTGGATTCGGTCATGGTGAGCGAACTGGATCTCGCTCTCGTGCACGCACTGCAGGTTCGCCCCCGGGCGGCGTGGACGGATCTGGCGCCTCTGCTCGGCGCCACTCCGGTGACGCTGGCCCGGCGCTGGGAACGGCTCACTGCGCAGGGGCTGGCCTGGGTGTCGGCGGTGCCCGGACCGTCGTTCTCCCGCAGCGGCTGTACGGCCTTCGTCTTCGTCCGGTGCGCTCCCGCGGCCCGGCAGCGTCTGGCCGACCGGGTGGCGCAGCTTCACGAGGCAGTGACGGTCGAACTGGTCGCCCCGGGGCACACCGATCTCATGCTGGACGTGCTGGCGCCGGACCTCGCGGGCATGCACCGGTTCGTGACCGAGGAACTCGCCGCCCTGCCCGACGTCCTCGACGTGGAATGCGTGTTCGCCACGTCTCTCTACGCGGAAGGCTCCCGGTGGCGGCTGGGGTCGCTCGACGCGTCCCAGCTCTCGGTGCTGGGACGGTCCGACACCGCGGACGGAGCGGGTAGCGCCGGCTTCGACCTGGGCCCCCTGGACCACTTGCTCCTCGACGCACTGGTGCGGGACGGGCGCACCCGCCTCGCGGACCTGGCCGCTCTCACCGGGAGCAGCGCCGCCACCGTCCGGCGGCGGCTCGGCCGGCTCACCGCGAGCGGAGTCGTGGCGCTCCGCTGCGACATGGCCCCAGCCGTCTCGGGACTGCCGGTGTCCGTTACCTTCCGCGGCCGTGCCACGGCGCATGAAGTCAACCGCCTGCACCGCACCCTCGCCACTCTGCCCGAATGCCGGTTGCTGGCCGCCGTCACCGGTTCCGCCAACGTGCTCGCCACCTACTGGCTCCGCGACATCGGCTCGGTCCAGCAGCGTGAGACGGCGGCCTGCGCCCAGTTGCCCAGCCTCGAAGTCACCGACCGCGTCCTCGGCATACGCACCGTGAAAAGGATGGGACATGTGCTGGACGGGGAAGGGCGGCGCGTGGGGATCTGCCCGATCCGGCCGTGGTGAGGTGGTCCGGCCCCGACAGGGAGGGCGGCATTCCGAGCGCGCGGCCCGCGCCGGACTGCGGTCACCCCGACGTGACGCCGCCGACCCGACGGGTCAGCTCCCGCGCGGTCTGCGCCACATGGCCCGCGATGCGGTGACGTTCCGTCTCGTCGGCCGCGTCGCCGGGGAAAGTGACGGAGACGCCGGCGATCGGGTGGGCATGGTGATCCAGCACGGGCGCGGCAACGGAGGAAAGCCCGGGAGTGACCTCGCCCTCCTCCGTCGCGTATCCCCGGCGGCGTGCCTGGGCCAGCAGTCCTCTCAGCGCTGTCAGCGAGGCGGGACCGGCTCCGTTCCGCACGACGAAGGCTGACCGGTCCGGGAAGATCGCCCGCACTTGCGCGGGAGGCAGCAGCGCCAGCACCGCCCGGCCGCTGGCGGTCAGATGGGCCGGCAGCCTCACCCCGACCTCGCTGACCAGCGGCGCCCGGCCCGGGGCGCGCTCCTCGATGACGTAGATGACCTCGCGGCCGTGCAGCACGGCGAGGTTCGCGTTGTGCCCGGTGCGGTCGACGAGCGTGGCGAGGGGCGCCCGCGCCAGTCGTTGGAACGGTGCCTGCCGCTGGTAGCCCGAGGCCAGTTCGAAAGCGCTGACGCCGAGGCCGTAGCGCCGTTCCTCCGGTAGATGCACCACGAAGCCGTCCGCGGCGAGGGTGTCGAGCAGGTGGTACGTCGTCGAGCGTGGCAGGCCCACGTCGCGGCTGATGGCGGCGGCGGGGACGGGAGCCGCCTGCCGCGCCAGATAGCGCAGCACGGCGAGCACCTGCCCGGCGGCCGGGACGATACCCATGGGGTGAGCGTAGACGAGGACGACACGGGTCCGTGTCCGATGCCGCGGGCAGGGCGTCCGGCATCATCTGGGATCCCAGACAGAACTTTGTCTGGGATCCCAGACAGAACTCGCGCGTCACGTGTCGCGGACCAGCCCGGCCTGCGGCTTCATAGGTGGATGAACGTTGTTGTTGGTGTCGGTGCCCTCTCCGCCGACGAAGTCGTGTCCGTCGCCCGTCTCGGGACCCCGGTGGCTCTCGCCCCCGAAGCGCTGAAGGAGATCGCCCGCAGCCGCGAGGTCATCCAGGCCCTCGCCGACGATGCCAAGCCCCATTACGGCGTCTCCACCGGTTTCGGCGCGCTGGCCACCCGCCACATCCCCGTCGAACTGCGCGCCCAGCTCCAGCGCAGCCTGGTGCGTTCGCACGCGGCGGGCTCGGGTCCCGAGGTGGAGCGCGAGGTCGTCCGGGCGCTGATGCTGCTGCGGCTGTCCACCCTCGCCACCGGCCGCACCGGCGTACGGGTGCAGACGGCCGAGGCGTACGCCGCGCTGCTCAATGCCGGAATCTCCCCGGTCGTCCACGAGTACGGCTCGCTCGGTTGCTCCGGCGACCTCGCCCCCCTCGCGCACTGCGCGCTCGCCGTCATGGGCGAGGGCGTGGTGCGCACCGCCGACGGCGTGCGCAAGCCCGCGGCCGAGGCGCTCGCCGAGGCGGGAATCACCCCGGTCGTCCTGGAGGAGAAGGAGGGTCTCGCCCTCATCAACGGCACCGACGGCATGCTCGGCATGCTCGCCCTGGCCGCCGATGACCTGCGCCGCCTGCTCCGTATGGCCGACATCGCCGCCGCGATGAGCGTCGAGGGCCAGCTCGGCACGGACGCCGTGTTCGCCGCCGACCTCCAGGCGCTGCGCCCGCACCCCGGCCAGGCTGCCAGCGCCCACAACCTGCGGGCACTGCTCGCCGGTTCGGCGATCGTCGCCAGCCACAAGGGGCCGGAGTGCACCCGAGTGCAGGATGCCTACTCGCTGCGCTGCACGCCGCAGGTCCACGGCACGGCCCGTGACACCCTCGCCCACGCGGAGCTGGTGGCCTCCCGGGAACTGGCCGCCGCCGTCGACAATCCCGTCGTCACCCTCGACGGCCGGGTGGAGAGCAACGGCAACTTCCACGGCGCTCCGATCGCCGCCGTGCTCGACTTCCTCGCCATTTCGGTCGCCGACGTCGCGTCGATCTCCGAGCGCCGCACGGACCGGTTCCTCGACCCCGCCCGCAACCGCGGCCTCAACGCGTTCCTGGCCGACGACCCCGGCGTGGACTCCGGCCACATGATCGCGCAGTACACCCAGGCCGCGATCGTCTCCGAGCTCAAGCGGCTCGCCGTGCCGGCCTCCACCGACTCGATCCCCTCCAGCGCCATGCAGGAGGACCACGTCTCCATGGGCTGGTCCGCCGCCCGCAAGCTGCTCCGCGCCCTCGACGGACTCGGCCGCGTCGTCGCCGTGGAGCTCTACACCGCCGCCCGCGCCCTTGACCTGCGAGCTCCGCTGGCCCCCGCGCCCGCCACCGCGGCGGTGCGCGACGGGCTGCGCGAGACCGTGGACGGCCCCGGCACCGACCGCTGGCTCGCCCCCGAGATCGAGGCGGCCGTCCAGTACGTCACCTCCGGCCGTGCCCTGGCCGCCGCGGAGTCGGTCACCGGCCCGCTGGTCTGACCCGGCCGCCTTCACGGGCCCCGGGGCCCTCGGCCCGGGGCGTGGTCACCCCGTCGCGGCGGAACCTCACCTTCGCACCGCCCGCTCGAAGGCCGGCGCCACGCCTGTGAGATCCACGGATATGACCCGGAGAGCGCTACCGGGTCGTCATCGAGGCCGCACCGGCCGCACGGCTCCGGACGCGCGGTAGCGCTCGTCCGGACACGGCGTCTCCTCCCCGGGCCGACCCGGCCCGGAGGGAGGAGACGTGTTTCAGCAGTTCGAACCGGAAGGACATCGCATGACACGGCAGATCCTGCGCGCCGAGGACCGGGCACCCGCGCCGTGGAAGAACGGCGGGGGCGTGACATCGGAAGTCGCGGTCCACCCGCCGGACGCGGGGACCGACGACTTCGGGTGGCGGGTCAGCATCGCCGACGTGGTGCGCGGCGGACCGTTCTCCTCGTTCCCGGGAGTCGACCGGATCATCACCGTCGTGGACGGGCCAGGCATGACCCTGACCGTCGACGGAACTTCACACACGATGGACGCGCCCTACGAACCCTTCGCCTTCCCGGGCGACGCGGTCACGGAGTGCCTGCTGCTCGACGGACCGGTGGTCGACTTCAACGTGATGGTACGGCGGGCCGACACGACGGCGCGGGTCCGTGTGGTCCGCTCCGGCACGGCGGTGCGGCCCGCTCCCGGTTCGCGGGTGCTGGCGGTCGTCCTGGCCGGGTCCGCTGTGCTCCGGCGGGACTCGGTCCGTCTCGGCCGACTCGACGCGGTCCTGATTTCGGACGGGGACCACGGCTTCGACGTCGAGGGGGTCCTGGCGATCGTGGACTTCACGTCGGTGCCCGGCGGCTGACCAGGCACCGCACACGGCAGAAGCCGCAGCCGCCAGGCCGCGGTTCCTGTCGCTCCGCACTGCCTGACGGCCCGTTCGAGGCGGGCACGGCGGGCGATCGCCACCACCGTGTCGCTGCCGGCAGCCGGTCGAGGGAAGCCGGCCGGCAGGGCGTGACGGGCCCGCGGACGTCATTTCCGGGTGATCGCCATCCGGTGGATCAAGCGGGCTCAGGCCCGGGCGGTGCACCGGCCGGCGACCGTCGCCGCAGCGCTGGAGAGGTGAGCGGAACTCACCGCAGGACGGCGTCCACATCGCGGTGTGGACGACGGCGTCCTCGTCGGGGGCGGCGGCGCAGCGGGCGCTGCAGGAGGCCGAGAAGGCCAAGGACTGGGGCTTCGCGATGCCGCCGGCCGTGCTGCTGTCGCAACTCGTGGAGGGCGACGAAGAGAGCTTCAACCTGGCCCTGGCCGACGCGCTCGAAGCCCATCGCGCTTACTACCAGGTCGCTGACCGCGCCGACGATCCGGATGCTTCCGTCAACCTCGACATCCTCGCCCTGGCCTGTCACGCCCGTCGCGGCGGCTGGACCATCCGCGTGGAGTCCCACTACCTGCCGCAGGATCTCCTGCGGGCCGTAGAGACCTTCTAAAGCGTGTTGCAGAAGCCTGGGATTGGGCGGGTGAAACCGGGTTCTGTGCCTTTGTGGATCATACGGCCAGGGCGTGGTTGTGGAGTGTGGCGGCGGCTTGGACTGCGTAGTGCAGGCCGTTGCCGCGTTGCCGGCAGTCGCGGAGGATCTTGTAGTGCTTCACGCGGGCGAAGGCGTGTTCCACGCGGGCCCGCACGCGTCGGTGCTCCGCGTTGTCGAAATTTTCGCCGGGCAGGAGTGGGCGGCCAGGCCGTTTGCGGTGAGGGACGACGAGGCCGGTGTTGATGTAGGCACCGTCACCGAGCACGGCCACGCCCTGGCAGATGTCGGCGAGTCCGGGGTCCCGCCATCCGTTGGCGTCCGCGGTGTTACCGGGCGCCGGTCGTGCCGGTCGCGTGTCTCTGGTTCCTTCACGCTCTGGGCAGTTGGCGCCCTCACCATGCGCTTCGGCACCTCGCGTTGCCTCACGGTGGGGGAACCTGATCCGAGGTGCCGGCGTCGGAGGGAGGAGAACACGAGAGCCTCGCCACGGGCACGCTGTCGTCCCGCTGAACGAAGGCGAGGCCACCCAGCAGAGAGGAGGCGCTCCTCCTCTCTGCTGGGTCTACTGAGGGGGAAACACATGCGATGGACCAGGCGATCCGCCGGCTTGCTGGTGGCGGCGGCCGTGGTGACGTCAGTAGCCGCGTGCACGGTCGACAGCGATAGCGGTGGAGCCTCCGCCTCCTGCGTCGCTCAGTACACCTACCAGGACATAACGTATCGAGACGTAGGGAACGCAAAATTCACACTCGGGAAGAAGCTCGGAGTCGCCACCGAACCACCCTGCGAAGACACCGGCGGCCGAGGCAAGAGCGAAGAGCCGACCGGTTTGACGGAGACTGCCTACGAAGTGGCCGGTATCTCTCCCAAGGTCGCCATCGCCGTTGGGGACACGCCGGAGACAGCCAGGTTCTTCGCCGTTTCCTCCGGCTCAGAGCTCCCACCCGAGGTACAGAAACTGATCGACGGTTCCTGATCTGAAAGGCGGGATTCGGTGTGGTTACAAGGCTGACGCCGCACCGAACCCCGCGCACCGGACTGGGCAGCCACGTGACGGCCGTTCGCAGCCTCGCTGTCCAAGTCGGCACTTCCAAGCAGGCTCACACGCCCAGACGTCGGCAGGGTCCCGGGGAGGGGATCAGGGCCCTGTCGCGCTGCCGCTAGGCCGTGTATCGAAAGCGGATCTTGAGCGAGCATGATCTCGGTTCATGGGGCGGGGAGATCTCACGGACGAGCAGTGGGCGATGCCGGAGCCGTTGTTACCGAAGGGCACCAGGATGGGGCGGCCGCCGGTCTGGCCTCGGCGGCAGTTGATCGACGGCATCAGATTCCGGGTCCGTACCGGTGTGCCGTGGCGAGATGTGCCCGTGGAGTACGGGCCGTGGGGCCGGATCTACGCCCTCTTCCGCCGATGGCAGCGGAACGGCACCTGGCACAGGGTCCTCACCCAGCTCCAGTCCCTGGCCGACGCAAAGGGTGCGATCACGTGGGACCTCAGCGTCGATTCCACGGTGTGCCGTGCCCATCAGCACGCGGCCGGAGCTCGGGTGCGAGGCGAACTACAGAAGGAACCACCCGGTGGCGTGTTCACCGAGCCCGGTGAACACGGCCTGCGACGCTCACGCGGCGGGTTCACCACCAAGCTGCACCTGGCCGTCGAGCAAGGCCAAAAACCTTTGTCGATCGTGGTCACGGCCGGACAGCGCGGGGACTCCCCGCAGTTCAAACCCGTGCTTGAGAACGTCCGTGTGCCCCGCATCGGGCCGGGCGACCGAGCGTCCGCCCCGATCGAGTGCGCGCTGACAAGGCGTATGCCTCCCGAAAAAACCGTGCCTACCTGCGGCACCGAGGGATCCGCTGCACCATCCCTGACAAGGCCGACCAAGCGCGCACCCGCAGCAATCTCGGCTCTCACGGCGGTCGCCCACCGCGTTTCGACCCGGTCGACTATCACGAGCGTCATGCGGTCGAGTGCGGGATCAACCGCCTCAAGAGAAACCGTGCCGTCGCTACGAGATACGACAAGCTTGCGGTCCGATACGAAGCGACCGTCCTTCTCGCGGCCATCAACGAGTGGCTGTGACCACTCATGCAGCGCGCTGCATGCAGACCAGTTGATCCCGCTCGTCCCATGACTCGGTCACGGTGAAGCCGAGTCGTTCGTACAGCGCGATCGCCCCGGTCCGCCATTCCCACACCGAGAGCTGGACGGTGTCCACGCCGTTCTCCTTGGCGTGGACGAGCGCAGCGCCGAGCAAGGCGGACGCAATGCCCCGGCCACGGAATTCAGGGTTGGTCCAGAGCCTCTTGATCTCCGACGGCTCGTTGGCTGGGGAGGTCAGCACCAGACAACCCGCAGCGGCATCCCCCAGGAGAGCCACCAGCACCACATCACCAGCGAACGCGGTCCGAGGGTCTGTGATCTCTGCCCGGTAGCGATCCGGCAACCCGTCCACCGAGGCAACCGATTCCCCCTTCTCGGCCTCAGTCCGCAGATGGTAGGCCGCCAGCAAGCCAGCCAGGCCGTCCTCGATCGGAGGAGTTTGGCCTGGCCAGCGGACGATGGCAACCTCGCGGTGATCAGTCATGACACCAGGATCACACGACAAAGACCACGTTCCGCGCGAGCCCCGGAACCCGGAACAGCACTTCCGAAACACACGCCCTAGGCGGTGGGATCGGCGGTCACGGCGCCTGGTGGGTGTGGTGCCGTTAGCCCTGCTCCACCATTTCAAACCGCCTCGCCGTCCGTCGGGAACGCCGCACCGAACTCCACGACGCCTTTGTCTCTCTCGCCAGCAGCCTCATCTGCTGCCAGCAGCCTCAAGAGGGACAACCCTGATCGGGTCTCAAGCAATGACGGGCAGCGGAGCACTCACGTGGCTGGCCCGCGACGAGGATGAGCGAGCCCTCAACTCTTGCTTGGGCGCGCGCTGGTGTAACCCGGAGGACGACCTGCCCGGCGACTTCGAGGCCACCCGCGCTGCGCACCACACCGCGATCCGACAGCCTCTGAACCCGAGGGCGTTCATCGCGGACCTGAAGAAGCGCATGACCGCGGGCCTGGACGGGTACTCCGCCTCGCTTGCGGACGGCAGCGCGGGCTTCCGGACAACTACGCGACCCACAAGACACCAGACATCAAGAAGTGGCTGCTGGCTCATCCCCGTTCCACCTGCAGGTCACTAGCCGCCCTCGGTGGGGAGTTGACGGTTGCGGTAGCGGCCGGGGGTCTCGCCGACGAGAGCGGCAAAAGCCTCGATGAAGCTCGTCGGATTGGCCCAGCCGCAGGCGAGAGCGGTGTCGGTGACGGACTTTCCCGCGGCGAGCCGGGTGAGCGCGTGGTGGACACGTAGCTGAGTGCGCCACTGATGAAAACTCATCCGGAGTTCCTGCCCGAAGAGCCGGCTGAGCGTACGCTCACTCGCCCCGACGCGCGCGCCGAGCTCGGCGAGAGTCTGCCGATTGGCAGGGTCGACGTAGAGGATGCCGGTCAGCGCCCGGAGCCGGTCGTCGGCCGGCTCGGGCAGATGCAGCGGCTGCTCGGGCGCCGCGGTGAGCTCGTCGACGACGACCGCGTGCAGACGGTCGGCCGCCTCCGGCGCCCGTCCCCCGGTGTCCGCCTCCTCGGCCGTGAGGGCGAGCAGAGCTTCGCGGGCGAGCCCGGAGACGGTGAGCACGGCGGGATGCGCGGGCAGCCCGGCGGCGAGCGCGTCGGACAGGAACAGAATCCGCATGTCCGCGTTGCCGTGCGCGGTGTGGTGGTGCTCGAAGGCCGCGGGAGTCCACGCCACCCGGGTCGGCGGAGCGATCCACGTACCCCTGCCGGTGGTCACGGACAGCACCCCGGTAGCCGAATAGACCAGGTGCCCGCGGTCGTGGGCATGGATGGGCAGCCGCTGCCCGTGCGCCAGGACGATGCGGCCGTGTTCCGCGCGATCAAGATGGCGGGTTTCCCTCATAGCTTGGCATCCTATCGGTGGCCCGCCACCCCGGCTCCGCCCGAGAGTGGACGGCATGAACAGCCCAGTGGTCCATCAGGTCCCAGCAGCCCGCCCGCCAGCGTCACGGCAGCCGTCCCTTCCCGGACCGGCCGGAGCGCGCACCGTACAAGCCGCTCTCGCGTTCGGCCTGGCCGCGCTGAACCTGCGCATCGCCGTCGCGTCCCTGTCCCCCGTACTCACGGAGGTCGAGCACGACGAACACCTCTCATCGTTCGGCGGCGGAGCCCTCTCGACGGTACCGGTCGTCTGCTTCGGGGCGTTCGCGTTCCTCGCGCCCCGGCTCACCCGCCGCTTCGGACCTCACCACCTGCTGTGGTACTCGCTGCTCGCGCTGAGCGGCGGCATTGTGCTGCGCTCGGTCCCGGGAGTGTTCGCTCTGTTCGGCGGCACCCTGATCGCCGGTGCGGCGATCGCGGTCGGCAACGTCCTCATGCCGCAGCTCATCAAGCACGACTTCGCCGGCCGCCCCGGGTTGATGCTCGGCTGCTACTCCCTGGCTCTGTCCGGCGGAGCCGCGCTCGCCGCGGGCGTGGTCGTCCCGCTGGAAGCGGCCACCGGCTGGGGCTGGCGGCAAGTGCTCGCGCTGTGGGCGATCCCATCCCTCATCGCCGCCCTCGCCTGGCTTCCCGCACTGCTCGTGCCGGGCCGGCGTTCCCCGAACCGCCAGCGACAGAAGTGGGAGAAGCAAGGAGGTGCCGATACCGTCGCACCCACGCTCAGCGCGCTGTGGCGCGACCGAACCGCCTGGGCGGTGACCCTGTACATGGGTCTGCAGTCCCTCGGCTACTACGCGATCCTCTCCTGGCTGCCGACGCTTCTGCAGGACCACGGTATGAGCGACAGCCAGGCCGGATGGATGCTCTCCTTCTCCAGCCTCCCCGGCATGGCCGCATCCTTCGCCGCCCCCTGGCTGCAGCAGCGTCTGCGCCCGGCCTTCGTCGCGCCCCTGGCGGCCGCCCTGCTGTGCGCGACCGGGTTCATCGGCCTGCTCACGGCCCCCGTGTCGGGCGCCTACCTCTGGATGACCGTCCTCGGACTGGGCCAAGGCCTCGCCATGGGTCTCGCCCTCGGCTACATCGTCGCCCGCTCGCCCGACGCGCACCACACCGGCCGGCTCTCCACGATGGCCCAGGGGACCGGCTACCTCATTGCCTGCCTCGGCCCGCTCGGTCTCGGCCTGCTGCACTCCGCGAGCGGGGGATGGTCGCTGCCGGTCGCCGGGCTGCTCGCCGTGCTCGTCGCGCAGACCGTCGCGGCCTTCGGCGCGAGCCGCGACCGCCATGTCCTGGCGCCCTCCTGAAGGGTGCTTGCTGTCGGCCCTGAAGCGCAGGGCGAGCGGCCCGCCGTTCGAAGATGAGTTCCTGATGGACACCTTCCGCCGGCTTCGGACGCTTTCACCGCCTCACCAGGAAGCGCCCCCCACCGGGCAGAAGTGGAGCCCGAGCAGGAGAAGCGCTTCGGGGCCATGGTGGAGCAGATCCGCAAGATTCGGGACCTAACCGGTCGGACAGGGGCGGGGGGCGTCGACGGCGGGCCTCGCGGGCGCAGGAGCGCCTGGCCGAGCCGATGGAGACCGGCGCCCGGGGCTCGTGAACGAGGCGGAACTGCGGCATTGGAAGAACTACCTGATGGTGCAGCTGTTGTGGGAACTCACTGGCCCCAGAGCCGGACAACACCATGAAGGTGCTTGCCAGTTGGAGACGCTGCACGCCGCAACGCACGAGGACTTCACGGGAGCCCCACCCGGGCAGGAACGTCACCACCGCCGAATGCCCGAAGACCTCGGTCGTGGAGGTCACGGAGCGGGGGTGCCACGGTCCTGGCGGCCGGCCCCCAGCACTACCAGCAGAGCGAATCCGCTGAGGACCACATTGCGCGTGGCCGCGTCCAGGCCGTTCCAGTCGTCCGACTGCCACATCGCAAACCACTCGCCGCCGATCGCGAGGAACCCCATACCGAACAGGAGCAGCACCATCACCAGGCCGGCGGTGGAGATCTGCCGGGCCCGCGGACTCCGGCGGATCCAGAGCCAGGTGCCGACGAGAAGGACGAGGGCGGACACGGTTTCCCAGGCGATGATCGCGACGTACGCGGCGTCCTGCAGGGTGCGCGAGGTGACCGCTCGCCACATCAGGTCCTTGTCCTGGAACGTGGTGTCCATCGCCAGCACATGACGCACGAAGTCCCGGTTCGTGCCGAAGTCCGTGATGTTACCGAAGGCGACGAGAGTGATGAGGAGTGCGACCGTCGCGGTGAGCAATGCGGCGGCGACCTCGTGTGATCCGAAAGAGCGTGTACGTGGTGGTGCCGTCCCCCCGGGCGGAAGGGGCGGCGCATCCGGTGAATGGTTCATGATCCGACTATGGTCCGGACGGGGGCCGGTGGGAAGAGCCCAGGGCAACGATGCCATGCGTACCCGCTCGTGAAGGCAGGAAATCCGCAAGCCTTCGCGGGCACCGGGGAGCCAATCCAGCACCGGGTCAGCGTGCGGGTCACGTGGCGGACGAGGTCTGCGGACTTGCGCAGGCGCTGTCGTAGCCGGGCTGCTTGGGCAGGTAGGGGAAGAGATACCACAGGTGGGCATGAGCGTGCCGCAGCCACCGCGCCTCGGAGGTGAAGCCGAGCATGGCCTGCATCATCGCCATGGTCCCCAGCTCGGCGTCGCCGAGCTGCGGCGCAATGCCCGCGGCCGGCCGCCACGGCCCGAACTGCGGCGAACCCTTCAGCAGATCATCGGACTTCACGTAGAGCGTCGCGAGGGAGCCCAACTCTGCCTTCACGCACCGACATTGGACTCCCTCGCCGCGACTGCACAGGCGATCACGGCAAGCCCGGCATGGATACCTTCGACTACGGTGTCAGCACGATCCTGCCGAAGACCTCGCCCGCGTCCATCTTCTGGTGCGCCAGCACGGCTGCCTCCAGTGGCAGCACCTCGTGCACCACTGTTTCGATCTCGCCCCGGCTCGCTGCGGCGAACTGCTCGCTCCGCACGGTACGCCGATCTGCTCCGCTGACGGTGGCTGCGCTGAAAGCGGCGAAGGACATCGACTTCTGGAACGCCGCCATGATCTTCGTGCCGAAATCCGCCGGTGGCTGGCCTGCGACAGCGCCCACGGCCACCATCCGGCCGTTCGGGTTGAGCCGGTCGAAGAACGACGGCATGTCCTTGCCGGCCACCACGTCGACGATGACGTCATAGCCTGCGGGAGCTTGTTCCCCTCCTTCGCCGGAGCGGTCCAGCACGTGGGTCGCGCCGAGACGTCGCAGCTGCTCGCCGCGCTCGGCCGAGGAGGTGGTAACCGCCACCGCGGCGGCGCCGCCGCGAGCGGCGAGTTGCACTGCCATGATCCCGATGCTGCCGGCCGCACCACGCACCAGGACCGACTCCCCGGGAGCGAAGTGGGCGTGGCGGAGCCCGAAGTGGGCCACCACGCCGGAACTGCCGAGTGTCACCGCATCGACTGCGGACAGGTTCACGGGCAGGGGAACGGTCTCCTCAAGCGGCACGAGGGCCTGTTCGACGTATCCTCCCCCGGTGCCGGTGAAGGCCCACACCCGCCCGCCGATCCACGAGGCATCGACACCATCACCGACCGCGGCCACGGTGCCCGCCACCTCGTTACCCGGGATGTGGCCCTCCTTGAAGCCGTAGGCGGCCAGGGCCCCGCTTCGGATCATGGTGTCGACTCCCCCGACCCCCACGGCCTCGGTGGCGATCACTACCTGTCCGGCAGCAGGTGCGGGAGCCGGCAGGTCGACAACAGCCAGACCTTCAGGACCTCCGTACGTCTGGATCGCGATTGCCTTCAACGTCGTCTCCCATGTTCCAGGACCGGTCAAATGCCGTCGTGCTCGGCACCGGCCGCCGATCGCCGCCGGCGACGGGAGTGGGTTCACGGCGCGGCAGGGGTTCGGTCCCGGTGCTGTGCGCCCAAATGAGCACGGCGAGCTGCTACGTCTTGAACGCTAACGGACGCCCCCGTCCGTTTAGATAAAGTGAGAGCATGATCGACCGTTTGCCTCACACCCTGCGTTCCGACGCGCTGGACAACCGCGAGCGCATCCTCGACGCGGCCCGAGCACTGTTTTCCGCCGACGGCCTGGACGTGCCGATGCGGGAGATCGCGCGGCGCGCGGGAGTCGGGCCTGCCACCTTGTACCGTCACTTCCCGACCAAGCAGATGCTGGCCACCGAAGCCTTCGCGGACCAGCTGCGCGCGTGTCGCACCATCGTCGACGACGGGTGCGCCGATCCCGACCCGTGGCGTGGCCTCTGCCTGGTGATCGAGAAGATCTGCGAGCTGCACGCGCGGGACCGGGGTTTCAGCGAAGCCTTCATGTCGGCCTACCCAGGGGCGCCGGATCTCGCGGGCCGTGACTACACGGTGAAAGCGGTCGCCGGACTGGCCCAGCGGGCCAAGGACGCAGGGCACCTGCGGTCCGACTTCGTCCTGGACGACCTCATTCTCATCCTCATGGCCAACAAGGGGATCCATACCAGATCGGCCGACACCCAGGTCATGGCCTCCAGGCGCTTCGCAGGGTTGGCGATCCAGGCGTTCAAAGCCTGCCCCCGGCACGCACCGCTGCCACCAGCGGCACGACTGGCATCCGCAGCACCGGACAGCGCCTGACCGTTGGGCGAGCAGTATCCACGCTCGACGCACGAACCACGGACCTGATCCGCCTCCGAGCAGTACGCCCGAGGCTTGCCATGGTCGGCCGAGCGCGATGCAGCTTCCCGTCCCTGAGTGCATCCTTCAGGGGCTGACCGGCCTCGGATTTGCTCTGCTTCCCTGGGAAACTTGGCAACCGCCCGGAAGGGTGCGCCTGCCCAGCTCCGTCCCGGCGCTGCTCTTGGCGTCGATGACGACGGCGCCAGCCGCGCCGATGAGGAGTGCAACGGCGAGGCCTCGGCGGCGTAGCAGGTCATGGGCCTCATGGACGGCGCGCTGTCGGAGCAACTCAGTGTGTAGGCGGGGGGAGGCCTTGAGGTGCTCGCATGTGCAGAGGGTTACGAGTTGTTGGCGTTCGGCTGTGGTGAAGGGGCATGCGGTCAGCGAACACCTCTGCCACCTGCCGCGCGCGGGAGTGTTCGGTCTGCGCCGCCAGGAAGCGCTCGAGTTCATGGATTCCCGCAGCAGGGTCTGGGGTCGGCAGCCCTGGGGGCGGGGATGCGGATTTCATGTGTCGCCGCGGTCCTTGCCCTCGTTGCCCAACGGGGGCGCGACGCCCATTCCAGGTTCGACGACGTCTCGTCGGCCTCCATGCCGGGCTTTTTCCAGATCGGCGACGGCGGGGTAGTGAAGGTCGAATGCCGGCGATTCGGAGCGGATCTTGGGCATGGTGAGGAAGTTGTGTCGCGGCGGCGGGCACGAGGTGGCCCATTCCAGGGATCGGCCGTAGCCCCAGGGGTCGTCGACGTCGATGCGCTTTCCGGTCTTGGCGGTCTTCCAGATGTTGTAGAGGAAGGGAAGTGTGGAGCCCCCCAGGAGGAAGGCTCCGATGGAGGAGATGGTGTTCAGGGCGGTGAAGCCGTCGGCGGCGAGGTAGTCGGCGTAGCGGCGGGGCATACCTTCGGCGCCGAGCCAGTGCATGACGAGGAAGGTGGTGTGGAAGCCGATGAACAGCGTCCAGAAATGGATCTTCCCGAGACGTTCGTCGAGCATCGTGCCGGTCATCTTGGGCCACCAGAAGTGGAATCCGGCGAACATGGCGAAGACGACCGTGCCGAAGACGACGTAGTGGAAGTGGGCTACGACGAAGTAGCTGTCGGTGACGTGGAAGTCGAGGGGTGGTGAGGCCAGGATGATGCCGGTCAGTCCGCCGAAGAGGAACGTCACGAGGAAGCCGATCGACCACAGCATGGGTGTCTCGAAGGACAGGGAGCCCTTCCACATGGTGCCGATCCAGTTGAAGAACTTCACCCCGGTCGGTACTGCGATGAGGAAGGTCATGAAGGAGAAGAACGGCAGTAGTACCGCGCCGGTGGCGAACATATGGTGCGCCCACACGGTCGCGGAGAGGCCGGCGATTGCGATGGTGGCGCCGACCAGGCCCACATAGCCGAAGACCGGCTTGCGGGAGAAGACCGGGAGAATTTCGGTGATGATCCCAAAGAACGGCAGGGCGATGATGTAGACCTCGGGATGGCCGAAGAACCAGAACAGGTGCTGCCACAGCAGCGCGCCCCCGTTCTCGGGATCGAAGACTTGCGCGCCGAATTTCCGGTCGGCTTCCAGCACCAGCAGGGCCGCGGCCAGAACGGGGAAGGCCAGCAGTACCAGTACGGACGTCAGCAGGACGTTCCAGGTGAAGATCGGCATTCGGAACATGGTCATGCCCGGCCCACGCATGCAGATGATCGTGGTGATGAAGTTGACTGCACCGAGAATGGTGCCGAAACCGGACAGAGCCAGGCCCATGATCCACATGTCGCCGCCGACGTACGGAGTGCGCTCACCGCCGCTGAGCGGGGTGTAGGCAGTCCAGCCGAAATCGGCCGCTCCCTGCGACGTCATCAAGCTGCTGACGACGATCAGCCCGCCGAAGAGGAACAGCCAGAACGACAGCATGTTCAGCCGGGGGAACGCTACATCGGGAGACCCGATCTGCAACGGCATGATCGCGTTGGCGAACCCGGCGAACGTCGGAGTCGCGAAGAACAGCAGCATGATCGTGCCGTGCAGCGTGAAGGTTTGGTTGTACTGCTCCGGGGACAAGATCTGCAGCCCGGGGCGGGCCAACTCCGCACGCAGCAGCAGCGCCATCACGCCGGCGACGAGGAAGAAGAAGAACGACGCACCAAGGTACAGGTGACCGATCTTCTTGTGATCCGTCGTGGTCAGCCAGCTGACCACGACGCTACCCGGGCCCCGTCCTTCAACGGGCACCAAGGTGGGTGGCTCGGTGGTGGATACGTTCATGCGAGGACTCCCCTGCATAATGGGAAAAATGTTCGAGCGCGCGTCCCGTGCCCACGAACTGCCGAACGATGACGCCACTTGTCTACCGGCACCCATGCCACTGGGCGCGCGTTCACCACCTGCGCAAACGGGTGACGGGGCGGCCAGACCAGGGAGATGCCGCCCCGGACAGCCGGGGGGAAGGGTACGGCTCGGCATTGACGAGCCCGAGTTGCCGCGCCCCTGCTGGCCGACCTGGCACGGCGTCAGCCTCGCGCGCAGCTTTCCACGATGCGGGCCAAGCGAGTGAGCATGCTGCGGTGACGCAGCTGCAGCGCGTCTACTGCCGTGTCGTGGAGCATTCCACCCGGGCCACACAGGGGGTATTCATCGATGATCACCAGGGTTTCCGCAGCTGAGAACTCTCGCTTCTTGGGCGGCACACAGCCACCAAATACTGCCGCGCCTGACTGACATGTTCCCTGGACACGACTTCGGGACCACGGCTCACGCACCCCTCTCCCGAAGGCTGCCCACCGAGCCTTTGGAACTACTGCTCGACGCTGTGAGCAAACGTCGTACGGAGACCCCGGACCGACCACGACTGCAGCCAGAGGAGGCACTCCGCTGGGATGACGCGGGTGTCCGGGAGCGAGGCGCGGACTCGCGCCTGCGAGTACATACGAGTGAGACGCAGCAGACTGGGCACCGGTGGTCGGTACGTCCGAAGAAGGATGGAGGATCGATGGCCGTGCGACACCGCCTGATCAGGCGTCCCGGGAGACCGTATGGGCCGTCCTCGCGGAGGGCAGGGGTACTGCGATTCCGAGTCGCAGCCGAAGGAAGGTGTCTGGCCGCAGCTTGAGTGCAGCCTCGCGCACGCAGTGCAACCCGGACGGGGGGCGGGGGCTCCCGGAAAGCGCATCGTCCAGGGCCGTAAGGCGCCCGGCCTACTGAGGCCGGAAGCTGACGGCGAGCGGGACTGCGCAGACCTCCGTCGACGTCCGGCACTGGTGATCAGGCAGCGCAGAATGCCCGCCCGTAGTGCCTACGCCCAGGAAGAGACTCCGAAGTCCGTCGTACGGACCAGCCTGACTCAGCAAGGAAACAAGCGTTCATGACCCGTGGCACGACAACCGAGCGGACCGAGACAGGAAGGCTCACTGAACTGACCCAGTGGTGGCGCCGAGCCTTCTCCTACTCCGGAGACGAACGAGACACGCTACTGGTGATCGGGAAAAGCACCCTTGCCGCCACTCTGGCGTGGGTGATCGCGTACGACGTCCTCGACGCCCGGTCGCCAGCGTTCGCACCGTTCTCTGCGGTGCTGATCATGCAGGTGACCGTCTACCGCTCGGTCGTACAGTCTCTGCGTTATGTCGGCGCGGTCGTCGCAGGGGTCCTGGTCCAAGCCGCCCTCGGCTTCCTCGCCGGCCCGGACCAGCTGACCTTCGTGCTCGTAGCCCTCATCGCCCTGACCATCGGGCGCTGGCCCGTGCTGGGTGTCCAGGGACCGCAGGTCGCCACAGCCGCCTTCTTCGCCTTCTCCACGTACACGTCATCATCGGGGGATGCCCAACGGTTTTTCCGGCTCGGGGAGATCGTGGTCCTCGTCCTCATCGGCTGTGCGATCGGAATCGCTGTCAACGTCCTGGTGGTTCCACCGCTGCGCTATCGCAGTGCCGAGTACGGCATCCGCAACCTCGCCCACACCCTTTACGACCTGCTCGCCGACATGTACCCCGTGCTCGCCGAGGGAGTGCCCGACCAAGACACCACCGGCGGCTGGCGGGACCGCGCGGCGCGCACCGAAGAGATGATCGGACAGGCCCGGTCAGGACTTCAGACAGCCAAAGAGAGCGCCCTGCTCAACCCGCGCCGCCTACTCCGCCGCTACCGGGGACATCCTGGCTTCCAAGGCTATGAGGCCGTGCTCGGCGCCCTGGAACGCACCCTCTATCAGCTGGCCTCCCTCACCCGCGGGCTTGACCGGTCCCTTGAAGGTGACGAGGCCCGCCAACCTTTCCTTCAGCGGTACGCGGTGTTTCTGGAGTCCGTCAGCGCAGTCGCCGAGGTGCTGACGACACTGGACGAAACGACCCTGTTCCAGCAGGCGAAACGGCTTGAGCGCCTCACCGGCGAGGCTGAGACCCGCCACAACGACGTGGTCGAGGAGACCCGCCGGTTGTCCTTGTCCCTCGCCGACCCCTCTGCTCCGTACGGCGTTCTCGTCATCGAGGCAACGCGGCTCATGGAGGAATTCCGGTACACCTCCGAGATACTCCTTGATGCCGCGAAGGACACGGACTGAGCGTCGACGCGTACAGCTCCGGTGCGGCTGCCGGCCGGCTGAGCGGGCGTGGGTGCCGGTTCGCCGCGGCCGACGAGGTCGAGGACGGCCTGGGGGCCGTGGTCGCGGAGGGTCGCGGCGAGCTCTTCGAGGTTCCAGAAGCAGTACGCGTCCGAGAGATCGATGACGAGACGGGGCGGCGCCTGCTGCGAACACCCGCAGGGGCACCGGAGCGGTGGTGACCTGGCGGCGGGCCCAAATGGTCCTGCTCTCAGCTGAGGGCATGCCCACGACGAGGATCGCCGAGATGACGTTCACCAACGACGACCGGGTGCGGAGTGCGGTCCATAACGGCTTCGACTCTCCTACCCGAAGTACAAGAGGCCGACCGAAGACCTTCACACTGCCGGAACGCCGTGAAATTGGCCTGTGCAGTGTGTCCCTGAGAGATCGTGCTGCCACCCGCTGCGTCTCGGCCACCTGTGTGATCTCTACGGGAGGACACCACCGGCTTCACCCCGCACGAGATCCGAGGCGCTGGCCGCAAGCAGCGGCACCCGCCCCCGCCCGCCCCCGACGAGCAGTGACTCCCCCAACAGTGACTGCCCGCCGAGGCCAACTCCCAGTGGTCTGCCACATGTTGCTCTCAACGGAGCGGCCAACCTCGTCCCCACCTTCAACGCCGTCCCCCTCGACATGCGGCTCGCCTTCCATGCCCAGTTGATGCAGATGAACGGCATCACCATGCAAGGCGCCATGGGCGTGTCGGCGCTCAGCACCCTCGCGCTGGCCGCCATGACGCGTGGCGTCTCACGACGCCTGGCCGGAGGGGCTGGGATCCTCGTCGTCGCGTCCTTGTTGATCACCCGCCTCGGCAACGTTCCCATCAACGGCCGTATCAAGCAGTGGGCGGCCACCTCCGCACCCACCGATCACGCCGAGATCCTAACTCGCTGGGAGCTGTTCAACTACGCACGCACCGCTCTACCCAAGGCCCTAACGACAGGCCCTAGTTGACCGACACCCGGACGAGGTTCGGGGCGTCTGCTTCAAACTGCACGAACTGCGTTACCGCTTGCGCTTCTGCTCGCCATCCTCCCGGCCGCCACGACCGCGCTCACCGCGCTGAACCAGAGAAAGATGCCTGCGACGTGCAGTCCGGCCAGGTAGATGGTTGCGGTCTTCTCGTAGCAGGTGGCGGTGCAGCGCCACCTCTTCGGGCGGTTCATGCATCGCTCGACGGTGTTGCGCTGCTTGTACGCCCCCCGGTCGAAGGTGGGCGGTCTGCCACCGGCCTGTCCGTGCCGCATCCGGCTGGCCCGGTTTCCCACTGAAACGAAACAAGCCACCATCGCGGCATGGACGAGGACGGTGCGCAGCGCCTTCTCCTCGACCGGTGGCTGGATCGTCAGCATGTCGTGCCACACGGCCAACTCACGAGGAGGTCGGTGCCGTAAACATATGCGCGCCGCGGGTGTCGCGCCGCTCCCTGAGCCGGTGCGCCTCCCGACAGAAACGGTAGTGGGCCTGGCCCACCACCGGCTGTCACGCCGTCGTGGTCGGAAGACGACGGTCGCGGGATGCCTGGCTTCTCCTCTTGATCCTCCGGCACCGGAGCCCGCGCCACCCGGTTCGTGTCGGAGCGGTGCCGGGAGCACCATGGAGGGATGAGCCGCTGAAGCGGATCTGCAGGGGCACCGCAGGGAAGGGGGCCCTGAGGATGAACAGCCGCGAATCCCGCGAGGGCCGAGGACCGGGGCCCGGTCTCCCGCAGGCCTGGTCGTCGTCGGCAGGAGGGCTGCTCGATCTGCTCGGCGTCTCGGCCATCGTGTTGGACGACACCGGACGGATCGTGTTCTGGAGCCCGCAGGCGGGTGACGTCTTTGGCTACTCCTCCGAGGAAGCGCTGGGCCGGTACGCTGCTCGGCTCCTGCTGCGTGAAGAGGACCGTGACCTCGCGACGAGGTTGTTCACCGAGGTGATGAGATCGGGGGAAAGCTGGGCAGGTGCGTTTCCCGTCCGGCGGAAGGACGGCAGCACCCAACTCGTGGAGTTCCGCAACGTGCGGCTGCAGGACGACCTGGGTGATGTGTACGCCCTGGGTATCGCCGCCGACCAGCGCGTACTGGAACAGGTGGAGAACAAGCTGGCGCTGTCGGAACAGCTGGTGTCCCAGGCACCCGTCGGCATCGCCCTGCTGGATACCGACCTCCGCTATCTCCTGGTGAATCCGGCGCTGGAACGCATCAACGGCGTCCCGGCCGCCGACCATCTCGGGCGGCACCCCCACGAAATCCACAGCTCCCCCGCGGTCGGCACCGTCGAGGAGGTGATGCGTGAGGTCCTGGCCACTGGTAAGCCTGTGATCGACCAGTATCTCGTAGGCCGCACCCCCGCGGACCCCGACAACGACCATGCCTGGTCGGTGTCGTACTACCGGCTCCACGGGCCCGCCGGGCGGGTGGTCGGTGTAGCGAACTCCGTCGTCGACGTCACCGAGCGCCACCGGGCGGTGGCGGAGGGGGATCGGGCTCGGCGCAGGCTGGCACTGATCGCTGACGCCTCCGCACGCGTCGGGACCACGCTGGAGGTGGAGCGGACCGCGCAGGAACTGGCGCAGGTCGCCGTCCCCGAACTGGCGGACGTCGTGGCGGTCGATGTCCTCGACAGTGCCCTGGCCTGCCGCCGGACCGACGACCGCCACGAGGGCCCCGAGCTGTTCCGCGCGCTTGCGGTCGCCGCCGCCTACCCCAACGAGGCCACCGCCGCCGCGGACGCGGTCGGAAACGTCGCCGCGTACGGCCCGGACCGCCTGATCACCCAGTGCGTGCACACCGCTCGGCCCGTCCTCGTACCCCGCACCGGCCCGGATGACCTGCTGCGCATCGCACGTGACCCGGACGCCGCCGCCGCGTTGGCCCGTGCCGGCGTCCACTCGTATCTCGCTGTGCCGCTGATCGCCCGCGACCAGGTTCTCGGCGCTTTCGACCTCATCCGGGCCCGTAACGACGCCCCCTTCGACGAGGACGATCTCCTGCTGGTCCGGGAACTGGCGGCCCGGGCCGCCATCGCCATCGACAACGCCCGCTGGTTCCAGAGCGTGCGCGACTCCGCCGAAAGCCTCCAGCGCAGCGTGCTGCCCACGCACGCTCCCCGTCTCACCGGCCTGGAGGTCGCCTCGCTCTACCAGCCGGCGCAGGCGTCGAGCGAGATCGGCGGGGACTGGTACGACGTCATCCCCCTGTCCGGTGACAACTCCGCCCTGGTGGTCGGCGACGTGATGGGCAACGGGATCGACGCCGCGGCGACGATGGGACGACTGCTCACAGCCACCCGCGCCTACGCCGACCTCGATCTGGAGCCCGAGGAGGTGCTCCGCCATCTCGACAAGCTCACCGCCGGACTCGGGCATTCCATCGCCACCTGTCTCTACGCCGTCTACGACCCGCACCAGCACCGCTGCCGCGTCGCCAACGCCGGGCACCTGCCGCCCGTACTGGCACGCCCGGGTCGAAGCCCCGAACTCCTGGACCTCCAGGCCGGCGCACCGCTTGGTGTCGGCGGAGTCCGGTTCGACACCACCACCTTCGACCTGAAGCCTGGGGACAGGCTCCTCCTCTACACCGACGGTCTCGTCGAGACGCGTGACCAGGCCATCGACGAGCGTCTCGGCGCCCTGCTCCAGGCGCTCGACGAACCACGCCGGCCTCTCGAAGCGACCTGCCGGCGCCTCCTGGACAAGTTGCGGCACCCGGGCGACGACGACGATGTCGCGCTCCTGATCGCACAGGCTCACCCCGTGGATTCCAGGGCCGGCGGCGCCCGTTAGCAGCAAGAGGGCGCCTCAGGTCGGCCGACACCCGTCAGGAGACGCTACGAGCTCGCCTCCGGCCGGGGGTGCGCCTGTCAGGGCCGAAGGTGCTCGAGGGTGAACTCAGGCAAAGAGAAACCGCCAGAGTCGACGGCGGCGGCACCGACGCTTGGAGCTACCTCGTCATCGCGTGGCCGCGAGTTCTCTGGACCCCGGCAGCGGCTACTTCAACTACCGCTCCAGGGTCCGTGCCGGAAGCAGCCGTCACGGACTTTCTGGGATTTTTCCGGCTGTCCTCGTTCAGGCGTAGGCCCTTCAAGCTCCGGTGACTAGGAAGCGACGGCTTCCTCAACCGTTGCCCGAACTCGCAGGAGAGCATCGACTCCACTGATCTCGAAGAGGCGCTGCAGTTGCGGCCTCGGCCCGACAACGAACAGGGTGGCCGCCTGATGGGCAAGGATGAGCAAGTTCAGGAATGACGAATCTGCGAAGCTGACGCCGGAGGTATCCAGGACCACCTTCGAATGCTTGCTGACTGCGGCGTTCAGCGCGTCGGCCAAGGGGGCGACAGTGCCCATGTCGTACTCGCCGTGCGCCACGATGACCCAGGCGTCGCGAGACCGATACTGGCGCACCACTCCTTGCGCCGGTTCCGGTTCCGGGGCCTGTTCAGGCGGACGCACGCTGATCTCGTCAGCGTCACTCGCACTTCCCGCTGTGCCAGCCTCGCTCCACGACACTTTCGTGATCCTCCCGCGACTCTCACCTGTCAGCAAATACGCGAAAAGTATGTCATGCATCCGGAGGCTCAGCGAGCATCTGCCTCTATAGACTGCCTTGCATGCCCGGAGTCTCCACATCTCATACCGGTTGGACGTTCATCACCAACCACGCACGCGTGCTGGCCGCCATCGCCGACGACCCGAACGTCCGGATCCGCGACATCGCCGCTCACTGCCAGCTCACCGAACGCGCCGTCCAGCGGATCATCTCCGACCTCGAGCAGGACGGATACCTCTCCCACACCCGCGCAGGGCGCACGAACACCTACCGCATCAGACCGGACAAGCTGCTACGCCATCCCGCGGAAGCCGGCCTCTCCGTGGCAGCCCTGCTCTCGCTTCTCGTACAGGACGAATCCGACCGCAGCAGAAAACCCACCCCGCAGTAATCGCGCCCGAACCCGTCGTCGAGGCGGTCATCGCCGACGAGGTCACCCGCAGCTACCGAGGACTCGCGGGCACGGCCCTCCCCCACGCCAAGTCCAGCCGGATCAACGCATGCTGCACGGGCACTTGAAACTGGTCATGGCGTAGAGCCCTGGCCTCCTCGAACCCACCTGACCCAACGCAGCGCCACCCACCGCAGCTCCGGACGGAGCCCGCCACAACATGCCGCCCAGCGCGCGCCGCAGGTCAGCGGGTCAGGTCGGTTCAGGGCGACGGACAGCGCGTCCTCGAACAACAGGTTCGGATCCGGGCCACCGGGCCGGACGGGTAGCTTCGGGCGCCCCTCGGCGCCCCGCCTCGGACCGGTGGCCGGGGAAACGACGCAGGGGGTGAGCGGCCAGCCGGTTCACCGCGGTCCTCAGCGCCTCCCGTCGGACGTTGACCAGGTGGGGGCCTGGTTGCGTTCGGCGGGTCCGATGGCTTCTTGTCAGGCGGAAGTCTCGGCGGTGGCGGTCAGGATCGCGCGGCCGAGGATGTGGCTGGCCATGGTGAAGCCGAGGGCGGCGGGGGTGGCGTCGGCGGGGACGCCGATGGTTTCGACATCGAGGGCGTGCACCACGATGAAGTAGCGGTGCGTGCCGTGTCCGGCCGGCGGGGCGGCGCCGATGAAGCGGGCCGCGCGGGCGTCGTTGGGCAGTTGGAAGGCGGTCTCGGGCAGGCCCGAGCCGGTGTCGTCGCCGGCACCTTCGGGCAGTTCGGTGACGGTGGCGGGGATGTCGGCGACCGCCCAGTGCCAGAACCCGGAGCCGGTGGGGGCGTCTGGGTCGTAGACGGTGATGGCGTAGCTCCTGGTGCCTTCCGGGGCGCCGCTCCAGGACAGTTGCGGGGAGACGTCCTTCCCCCCGGGAACACCGGAGAGGCCGGAGTACTGCTCGATCGACCAGGCGGCGCCGTCGGTGACGGTGGTGCTGACAACGGTGAACGAGGCCGCCTCGGGGAGGCGGGCGAAGGGGTCGTTGGCGCTCATGGCGTCGTTCCTTTCATGCCGTGCTGTGGGTGGCGGCGATACGGCCGACGGTCCCGCCGTAGGGCCAGGAGGCACTGCCGTCGTTTCGCTCACCGATGAGATCGACCATAACACTGATAATCGATTATCTTCTCGATCGTCTATTGTGTAAGCATGACGCAGACGACCCACACCTCGCCCCGGACGGGGAAGCAGATGCTCTCCGAACAGGTCTACACACACCTGCGGGACGCGATCATGCGCGGGGACCACGCCCCCGGTGACGCCCTCAAGCCCCAAGACCTCGCCAAAGAACAGGGCGTGAGCCTGGCCGTCGTCCGCGAGGCGCTCGTGCGGGTGGTCGGCGAGGGCCTCGCCGACCGGCTGCCCAACCGCGGCTTCGCCGTCCCGGCCTTCTCCGACCGCCGCTGGCAGGAGGTCGCGGAGGCCCGCCGGACGATCGAACCGGTCATGCTGCGCATGTCCATCGACCGCGGCGACGTCGACTGGGAGGCCCGCGTACGAGCCGCCCACCATCGGCTGGCCCGCACCCCGGCGTACGCGCCGGAGGAGGGCGAGCACTACAGCAACGCATGGGCCGAAGCCCACCGCCTCTTCCACCGCACCCTGCTGGAGGGCTGCGGCAACCTCGTCCTGCTGGAGACCTTCGACCGGCTGTGGACCGCGAGCGAACTGGCCCGCCGCTGGTCGGCGCACCGCAACCCCGACCGGGACGGCGCCCTGGAACATCGCCGGCTGGAGGAGGCCGCGCTCGCCCGTGACGCCGACACCGCGGCTGAGGTCCTGACCCAGCACCTCACCCAGACCGCGGCCGGACTGACCGAGTGCTCCTGCCACGAACCCACGGACGAAGCCTGACGCGCCTCGCCCACCTACCCGCACGACCACACATGATCACGGACACCGGAGCCACAGTATGACTACTTTCGAGGCGAGCACAGGCCGCCACTGCCACAACGCCGTAAGCCCCCTGCACACATCCGTGTACTTCGCGCCGGAGCCGGCGGACGAACTCGCCGCGCTCGGGCTGGAGCGCGGAGCCATGGTCTACCTCGCCAGCCGCGCGGCACCGCTCGGGGCCGTCGATGCGGGCACCGTCACAGCGACGTTCTACAACTTCAACCACGAGCATGTGCAGCGGTACATCCCCGCCGCGTGGACCGTCACCACGCCGGAGGAGGTGCTCACGGCACGGCTGCGCGGCGCGGACCTGACGCTGCAGCGGCTGCTCGGGAAGGAGACCCTCACGTCCACGGAAATGACCGAGGCGGCCGAACTGGCGCTGCACGCCACCGAAGCCTGCCGCCGAGAGGCACGGCCGCTCTACGCCGCCAACGCCGACCTCCCGGTACCCGAAGAACCGCACCTGGCCCTGTGGCACGCCGCGACGCTGCTGCGCGAGCACCGGGGCGACGGGCACCTCGCCGCCCTGGCGGTCGCCGGCCTGTCCGGCATCGAGGCGCTGGTCCTGCACAACGCCACCGGCAGGGCGCCGACATCGGCACTGTTCATGCGCACCCGCGGGTGGTCCGCGGAGCAGTGGGCCGCCACCCGGGACCAGTTGCGCGAGCGCGGCCTGCTGGACGAGGCAGGCAACCTCACGCAGACGGGCGCGTCCCTGCGCGGCGAGGCCGAGGTGCTCACCGACCGCCTCGACGCCGCCCCGTACGACTACCTCGGCCCGGCAGCCACCGCGCGCCTCACCGAACTGGCCGGCAGCTTCTCCGGAGCCCTCAGAGCAGCGGGCGCCTTCCCTGCGGTGCACTTCGGCAAGGGCTGAGGGCCGGAGCCGGGAGCTCGGCACCCTCGCAGCAGCTACGGCCAGGTGAGGTGCAGCGCTACGTGACGTTCGGTTCTGCAGTTGCTGCGACGGCCGGTAGTGGTGCCGCAGCAACTGCCGGATTTGGTGCGGCGGCGTCTCTGCCGTGATCTTCGCGACCTGCGGCGGGGCATTCCGGCCGCCGGGGTGAGGTGTACGCATTCACTGCGGCCGTGCCGGAGGGCGGGGCGGGCATGGCGATCGATGTTGCGTGTGCCGCGCGCCCGGGTGTGCCTCTGTTCGCCCCTCTGGCCACGCACATCGTGGCGGTCGAGCGGGACGTCACCGGCGCGGGCATCGCGAGGGCCTCCGCCAGGGTCCACCGGATCTCGCTGACGACGTGGGGATGGATGTTCGCCGGCGAGGCGGCTCCGACCGGTCCGGCCCGCCGGGGCGCGAAGCCGCCCGCATTCCCCGTCGCCGTGATCGACGACCCGGTACTCCCGGAGGTCCTGGCCGAGCTGGCGCCGGCCCGGGCGGACGAGATGGACGCCGACACCGCAACCGCGAGCTGTCCAACACCCGCAACGCGATCGGCGGGTGGCAGCGCGTCCGCCGCGCGGGCCGACGAGGTGCTGTGCCTGAACGTGGAAGACCCGTACCCACAGGACGAGCGCGGCAAGATCACCGCCACGCCGACGCCGCGCTGGAAGCCGCGATCCCGGGGTGCCGAGACCGAGACGCGGAACTGTTCACTCCCACCGACTGACATGACCGCAGCTCTTGGCAGCCCGGTGTCCGGTGCGCTCCAAGGACATAACCGCAGTACAACGGGGTACCTGCGGGGACCACTGTCGGTCCGAGTATGGAGGTCGCGATCATGACAATCACCGAGAATTCTGCCGAGCGAACCGAGCCGAACCGTTGCCCTTCCTGCGGTGACAAGCGCCCTCCGGGCGGGGCCGGACCGTCCGAAGCGGCCATGTTGCATGCTTCCGTCCCTATGCGCGTACACCCGGCCCCCGAGCACTCGCACGACCACGATTCTCAGGCGCACGACCGGCCGGAGTCCGCGCGTGAGCGTGTCAACCGAAGGTGGAACGAGGTGCTTCAGGAGACCAGAGTTGCCCAGACGGGTGTACAAATCCTGTTCGGCTTCCTGTTGAGCGTGGCCTTCACCCCTCTCTTTCGCGACCTGGCCGTCTTCGACCGGATCGTCTACGTGGTGACCGTGGTCCTGGGGGCTTCGGCAACAGCTTCCCTCATCGCTCCGGTGTCCATACATCGTTTCCTCTCCGGGCAGCGGATGAAGGATGAGGTGGTGGAGACGGCCGGACGGCTGATGGTCTGCGGGATGGTCCTTCTCGCCCTGACCATCGGGGGCACGCTGCTTCTGATCCTGCGGGTGGTAGTGCCAGGCATCTTCGCCGAAATCCTCGTGGGCGCCGTCATGCTGTGGTTCGCCCTGTGCTGGTACGTACTCCCCTTGACGCTCCGCCGCCGCTCCGCACGACGCAGCCGTCGTCCCTGACCACCGTCGGAGCGCGATCGAGGTGAGCCGAGTCCGGCGTTGCCCGAGCAGGCGGCTGGAACGCGCCGCATATCACTGTTCGGAGCCGAGATTGTTTCGCTGAATGGCATCGCTGCAGGTCAGTGGCTTAAGTCGTCGTGGCGCCCGATCCGTTGACCTGCACGGCTGCAGCGACGGCCCTTATCGTGCACAAGGTCGTACGACCTGGCTCCTGCTCAACTACAGGGCAAGGATCGCCCAGAGCCTGCGCCCGTCGTCGGCGGTGTCAGCACCGCACGCCACCGCGCCGCAAGCGCTGAGCTCCGAAAGGACGGCATCGTCCGCGACAGCAAGACCGGGCCGGTGGGACAAGGACACGATGAGCGCCTGACGGTCCTGGTCGGCGAGGTGGACGGAGACCCGGCGGCCGCCGTCAGCGACGGCGGTGCGCACCAGCAGCTCGGTAAGAGCGGCGGCGGTCTGGTCGGCTTCCCGGTAGCCCCATTCGTGCAGACGGTCCAGTACGTGCCCGGTCGCCTTCTTCGCGGACCACGGGGCCGCCTCCAGGCACCAGTTGGCGCTGCGCCGGTTCCGGACCTGCATCCGGGCCCTGGCCGTGCCTTGCAGGCTGGTCTCCGGGCGTGGTGGGGAGAGCGGGCGCTTCGGCGGAGGCGGGGTTCTGGGCGGGTAATCCGGGGTGTGCTCGGCCATGTCCACCTGAACTCCCAGCGTCGGCTCGGAGCTTCATGGTACGGCCGGACACTCCGCCCGGTCAGCGCATCCGCCACGCGACCAGCACGCCCCGGCGGCCGGGGCTGTCGTGGCCAAGCCGGGCGAGGCTGCCGCACGTGTGCCTGCGCTTCTCCTTACGGTTCACCTTCGCGGCGGTTTGCAACAGTTGTGTCCCTGTTGGGAAGGGACCTGCGGGTGCCCCTGGCGGGTGTGCTTGGGTCCTGTGCATGGACGTGCGATTGAGCCAGGACGACTACGAACGGGCATTGCCGCGGAAGCGGGTCGCCGCAGGTGTTCTGTTCTTTGATCCGGAGGGCCGGGTGCTGCTGGTGGACCCGGTCTACAAGCCCTTGTGGGAGATCCCCGGCGGTGCGGTGGAGAGGGACGAATCTCCCCGCGCCGGTGCGGTCCGGGAAGTCAAGGAGGAACTCGGGTTGGACTGGCAGCCGGGGCGGCTCCTGGGTGTGGACTGGCGCGGTGCGCGGCCCGGACGCAGTGAGGGCCTGGCGTATGTGTTCGACGGCGGGGTGCTCGGCGGGGACCGGCTGGCGGGGGTCCGCTTGCAGCCGGAGGAGCTCGGAGGAATGGAGTTCGTTGCTGTCGACAGGCTCCGGGAGCGATTGGTGGAGCGGCTCGCGGTGCGGGTGGAGGCGTGCGTGCGGGCCCGTCAGCAAGGGCTGACGGTCTACCTGGAGTACGGGGTGCCGGTGTAGGAAGAGTAGTGCGCGCTGGTGGTCCTGTCCGGCACCCACGGCCCGCGTCCGCGGCTGGGAAGCAAGTCTGGCCTGGTGTCGCTGATGCCACAACGGCCCTACCTCGGCGACCAGTTCAGCGATCATAGCGGCCGAGAGCCCCGTGATCTTCCGGTCGCTCATGATCGCTGGAAGTCGCCCAGAGCGAAAAGAAGGAGCAATCGACGAGAGCTGTGGATCGGTGGGCAGAGGTGAGATCGAGGTGCCCTCGTGCTGTCGATTCCATCTATGGTTCGGTGAGTGCCGAACCGTCCGGCCGGTAGCGTGCCGAGCCCTGTGCGGGAGATGCCCGCGCTGGTATACGCCGGAGGCGACCCGATGCCGGAAGCAGACCTGAAGCAGCAGCTCGCCGAGCGGTTCCGCGAGGTCAACGGCGACCATCCGATGACCGATGCCGATGACGCATATGTCAGCGCGCAGTTCGTTGCCCTGGAGGAACTGTGCGCAGTCCATGGCCGCGATGTCGACGCGGTCCGTCAGCTGATGCTGGGGCAACGTCTGCCGCTTCCGGGATATCTCCGCTCCGACGGTGCTGAGATGGTGCCGGCCGATCTGTTCGCTCTCGCCGACGAAGCCGGCGGCGTAGAGCTGCTCGAAGCGTGGTTCACCGCTCACTGGGCCGACCCGGTCACCGGGAAGGCGGAGTGGAATGCATATCTCAGCGGACAGTACGTGTGCCTGCATTCGGTGACCCCGGCCGCCATACAGCGCAAGGATTACCTGACCACTGCGATCAGTGCCTC
Organism: Streptomyces sp. NBC_01166; assembly: GCF_045039765.1. Classification (NCBI taxonomy): domain Bacteria; kingdom Bacillati; phylum Actinomycetota; class Actinomycetes; order Kitasatosporales; family Streptomycetaceae; genus Streptomyces; species Streptomyces sp. NBC_01166. Next base: position 8,434,685 of record NZ_CP108613.1, on the reverse strand, counting down.
AGAGAACGAGCCGGATGCCGGTTCAGCGCAGTGGTCTGAGCGGCTGCACGCACTGGTCGACGAACTCGACACGCTGGAACCAGCTTTCACGGACTATGACCGTCTTCGGTTCGGCGGGCCCACGTCTCGGGAGACCTGCATCGACGCCAGGCGCGCCCGCTTCCCGCGCCCGTAACACGGATCCATGGGCGGCGTTCCGCGGATCGGCCGCGATCGTGCATGCTACGCGGGCTTCGGGACGTTCGACTCGGCGGCCGCGTTCGCAGCGGGCTCCGGCGCGGACGAGAGCGACGAGGTGGGGTGCGTTCAAGGCCCGCCACCGCTGGTGGGCGGACTCGTCGAGCTTGAGACCCATGGCGAGGGCGGCACTGCGGGAGCCGGCCTCTCGGGTGATCTCGGTCCGCAGCCGGACGGTGGCGAACGTGGACCCAATCGGATTCGTGGTGCGCGTCGGCGTCGCCCCCGCCATCGCCAACGCCGTCTTCAACGCCACCGGCCGACGCATACGGGAACTCCCCATCACCGCCGACACCCTCCTCTGACCCACCATCCGCAACCGCGCCCACCCGGGGCGTACCCAGAGCTGCGACCCCGACCTCTACGCCGTCACCGCAGGACTCACCCTGCCTCGGAGCTCGGGCGCGGTTGAAGGCCATGTCAAGCGAATCAAGATACGCAAGCGCCACATGTTCGGCCGCGCCGGATTGCAACTGCTCCGCAAGCGGGTTCTCCTCGCTCCATGATCCGGTCAGTACCAGGCTCGGCACGGACATACGATCGGGGCGTGACGATCACGTACGAATGGCGGGGTGACTTCGACAATGCCTCCCTCAACGCTCTACACGCCGACGGCTTCGGTCACCCAGTCGCTCAGACGGACTGGCGAGAACGACTTGAGCGCCACAGCCTCGGGTGGGTCTGTGCACGGGAGAACGGTTCTCTGGTCGGCTTCGTCAACGTGGTCTGGGACGGCGGAGCTCATGCCTTCATCCTGGACACGGTGGTCGCGCAGCATCGCCGGTCGAGCGGAGTCGGAGCCGCGCTCGTCGGAACTGCGGCCGAGGAAGCGCGTGCCGCGAAGTGCGAGTGGCTTCACGTCGACTTCGAGGAGCACCTGCGTCCCTTCTATTTCAATACCTGTGGCTTCAAGGAAACGGCAGCCGGACTGATCGCCCTATAGTGCGGTGGGCCAATTCCCGTGCCTGCTGTACGGCATGTCAGTCGTCACGCACAGTTGTGCCACTTCAGAAGTTGAGCCAGAGCCCATTCTCATAAACACCGCCTCATGGCCGACCCGGGTGCTACCGAGACAGTTGACAACTGACGTCGACACTCGTGACCAAAGCCAGCCGCGTGCGTACGAGGAAGCGTCCGGCACCACCCGGCCGGGGTGACCGGCGTCGCGGTCACCCCGGAGCTCACGTGGAGGCAGTGGCGGCGAGGTGTCCACCGACGGTGAAGCCGCGGGTGACTGCCGAGCCCAGGGTGGCGCCGCCGCCTGGATAGGCGTCGTGGAAGACGGTCGCCGAGCAGTTTCCAGCCGCGTACAGCCCGCCGATCGGCTCCCCGTGAACGTTCAGGACACGCCCGTCGAGGTCGGTGCGCAGGCCGCCCGCGGTGCCGAGCACCCCGGCGTGCACGGGCACGGCGTAGAAGGGGGCCTTTTCCACTGGCGCCAGGCACGGGTTGGGGGTGTTGACCGGGTCTCCGAGGTGCCGGTCCTGCTCGCTGGCACCGCGCCCGAACTCGGTGTCGTCGCCGGTACGGGCGTCAGCGTTGAAACTCTGGAGGGTGCGATGCAGGCCGGCCGGCTCGATGCCGCAGGCGCGAGCGAGGCCTGCGACGGTTTCTGCGGAGACCATCCATTCCTCGGGAACCCCCGGAGTGGAACCCGCGACCGCGTACTTGTCCAGGTAGACCCGGTCGAAGACCAGCCACGCCGGGGCGTTGGCGCGCCGGCCGCTTCTTGGGTCGGTGTTACCGAAGGCCCGGTTGAGGTCGTGGTAGTTGGTGGCCTCGTTGACGAATCGAAGGCCTTGAGCGTTGACCATGACCGAGCCGGGCAGGGTCAGCTCCACGTTGCCCATCCGACCCGATGGCAGACCGTCGTACCGCTGAGTCGGGGCGGTGATCACGGGCACGCCCCACACGGCCGTCATCTCGGCGACTGCCGCGCCGGCGGCCAGCCCGAGCAGCAGGCCGTCGCCCTCGTTGGTGGGTGCGCTGATCGGGGTGACCGGGAAGGGCAGGTAGGCGGCGCGCAGCTGCGGGTTCCATTCGAAGCCTCCGGAGGCGAGGACGACCCGGGCGGCCGTTACACGGGCTTCGCCTTTGCGCAGCGTCACGGTCCATCGGCCGTCGCTGCCACGGTCCAGTCCGGTGACCCGCGCCGACGCCGCGAGCGTCACGCCGTGCCGAAGGACCGTGACCACCAGCCGCCCCACGAGGGCGCCGCCCATGGTGCGTACGCCGGAGCGACGGCGTTCGGCGAGCAGGTCCTGGTCGACGGGGGCGCCCTTGAGGGCGTCCCGTTCGTTCATGCTGATCAGCGGAAGGTAGGTGGGGCGGCGCAGTGCCTCGGCGAGCCCCGGGTGCGGCCCTGGGTCGAACGGTTCGTTGTCCAGGCCGCGTCCGGTGGCCGCGCCGTCCCATTCCGGGTGGTAGTCGGGGCGGGCGAGGGGGGTGAGGCGGACATCTGTGCGCTCGTCGAGGTAGCGGACGGCGGCGGCCGACGTGGTGACGTACCACTCGATCTCACTGTCGGTCATCCGGCCCTCGGTGGCGGCCCGCAGATAGCGCGCCGCCGCCTCCCGGCTGTCCGGTTGCCCGGCTTTCTCCATGAGGTGGTTGCAGGGCGCCCACATGACGCCGCCGCCGACCGCCGAGGTGCCGCCCAGCCGTTCACCCTTCTCCAGGACGAGCACGGACAGGCCGGCCTCGGCGGCGCGGGCAGCCGTGACCAGTCCGGCCGCCCCGCTGCCGACGACGACGACGTCGTAGTGGCCCCGCAGGTCCGCCGGCGGAGTGGTGATCATGCGGCGGCTCCCGGCATGTCGACGGCGACCTTGCCCACTGTCCCGGTGGCCGAGCGCATCGTCTCGAACGCCTCGGCTACCTGGTCGAAGGGGAATCGGTGGGTGATCAGCGCCTCCGCCTGCCGCGGGTGCCGGGCGAGCAGCTCGGCGGCCTCGCCGATCAGTTCCTGGCTGTTGCGGCTGCCGATCAGGTCGATGTCCTTCACCGGCAGGGTGCGCATGGAGAAGGAGACCTCCCGGTCGGAGATGCCGACGGCGACGACCCTGCCCGCCGTGGCCACCGTCCGAAGGGCGTTGTTGAGGGAGGCCGGGGCGCCGGTGGCTTCGAAGACCAGTGACGGTCCGTGTCCGCCGGTCCACGTGGTCAGCAGCTCGGTGTGGTGCGGGACCGGAAACGGCACGGCGGGGTCGATCAGGACCGTGTCCACGGCACCGAACTCCCGGGCAAGCGCGCAGCGTGCCGACAACGTGTCGGCGGCGACGACCTCGACGCCCAGCGAGGTGAGGTACAGCGTGCACAGCAGGCCGATCGGGCCGCTGCCCAGCACCAGCGCCTTCTCCCCCGCGACCGGACGGCCCCGGTTGACGGCCTGCATCGCGATGCTGGCCGGCTCGCACAGCGAGGCGAGGTGGGCGGGCAGCGCTTCAGGGAGGGGGAAGAGCTTGGTGACCGGGAGGGCCATCAGTTCCGTCAGGGCGCCCTCCACGTCGTAGCAGCCGTACACGGACATCCGGTCGCACGCGTTGGCGCGGCCGATGGAACAGGCGTGGCAGCTGCCGCAGGCGAGGATCGGGGAGACGGCGACCCGGTCGCCGACCGCCAGTCCCGGGTGCGGATCGGGCAGCTCCTCGATCACGCCGCAGAACTCGTGGCCCTGCACCATGGGTAGTTCGGTGGCGTAGTCGTCCTCCCAGATGTGCAGGTCGGTGCCGCACAGGGTGACCGTCTCGATGCGTAGGAGCGCCTGGCCGGGTCCGGGGACGGGGACCGGGCGCTCCTCGTAACGGATCGTCTCCTTGGAGACGGTGCAGGCGGCACGCATGGTGCGGCGCGATCCGGGCGCGACGGGTACGGAGGAGGCGGTTCGGGTGGTGGTCTCGGTGGTCACTTCACACCGCCGAAGAAGATCTGCCACTCACGGACGGTGCGCTCGGCGATCAGGCCCTCACGGTGGAAGGGATCTTGATCCAGCAGGGCCATGACCTCGTCGGGCGATCCGGCCTCGAGGACCAGCAGGGCACCGGGCGAGCCGTCCGGGCCGAGCGGGCCCGAGACCCGCAGGCGGCCGGCGTCGAACTGGCTCTCCAGGAAGCCCTTGTGCTCGGGGCGGTATTCGTCCCGAGCCGGGGCCGAGTCCTCAGCGTAGGTGTAGGTGACAGCGAAGGTGGTCATGTGCTGGTTCCCGTCTCTCATCGTCGTGTGCCGCGCGCGGCGTGGCGGGCGGCCAGGTATCCGAAGGTGAGGCCCGCCCCGACCTGGCAGCCGGCTCCGGGGTACTCGGAGGCCATGATCGAGTCGGCGTCGTTGCCGCAGGCGTAGAGCCCGGGGACCGGCTCGCCCCGGTCGTCGAGGACCCGGGCGTCGCAGTCGGTCCGCAGCCCGAGGGCGGTGGCGAGCGGGGTGGGGACGACGGCGATCGCGTGGAAGGGGGCCTTCTCGATCGGGCCGAGGTTGACGTTGGGGGTGTGGTCGGGGTCGCCGTACTGGTGGCCGAAGGGGCTGCGTCCCTTGCCGAACTCCTCGTCCACGCCTGTGCGTGCGTAGCGGTTGGTGTCGGTGACGGTGCGTTCGAGGCCGTCGGGGTCGACGCCGATGGCGGCGGCGAGTTCCCGGACCGTGCGCCCGCTGTGCAGGTAGCCGGTGTCGGCGTACCGCTTGAGTCTGCTCGGGGGCAGGTGCGGGCGAATCATGCCCAGCCCGTACTTGGCCAGGCCGGCGGAGTCGATGACGAGCCAGGCGGGGACGGTCGGCACGGACTTGTGCGCGTCGTACATGGCGCGGGTGAAGCGGTGGTAGGAGACCGACTCGTCGACGAACCGGCGTCCGGCGGCGTTGACGGCCACGATGCCTGGCTTGGCCCGGTCCCAGATGTGCGGGAAGACCGCGGTGGACCCGTCCGGGCGGCGGCCGATGGAGCTGGGGAACCACAGGGCGTTGTCGTCCCGGGGTTCGCCCAGCGCGCCACCGACAGCTCGGGCGAGGGCCTGGGTGTCACCGGTGGCGCCCTCGCCGGCGCGGGTGAACTGCGGTGTGGGCTTCGGCAGATACCGGTCGCGCAGTTCCGGGCTGGCGGAGAACCCTCCGGCGGCGAGGACGACACCGCGGCGGGCGGTCACCCGGACCGTCTGCCCGCGGTGGGAGACGACCGCGCCCACGACCCGTCCGGTGCCGTCGGTGACCAGTTCGGTGGTGCGGGCGGTGAACCACACGTCGCCGCGGCGCCTCAGGAGCTTGTGGTAGAGGTTCGCGACGAGCGCGTTGCCCATGGCGAGCCGCGTACCACGCGGATACGTCAGGCGGTCCGCGGCCCAGCGGGCGCCGAGACGGGCGGCGACCGCCATGCCGCGCACCGATCCGTCGAAGATGCTCAGCAGTTGGTTCACCTCGGGGCGGCGGACCATGAGCGTCCCGTGGAAGAGCGCGAACTCCGGTACCGGGCGCCGGATCCTGCCGAAGCGGACCCTGCCGAGAGTGCGTCCGTCGAAGGTCTGGGGTTCCAGGGCGCGGCCGACCGCGGAACCTTCGATCTCGGGGTGGTAGTCGACGACGGTCGGGGAGTGCCAGAAGCCGACGCCGATCCGGTCCAGGTAGTCGATCGCGGCGGGGCCGTGGGTGAGGTAGGCCTCGCGCAACTCGCGGGGGGCGCGGTCGCCGACGAGGGAGTCCAGGTAGCTGCGCGCGGCGGCGGTGTCGGCGGCCGGGTCCCGCTGGTGGCGGTGGCCGGGGATCCAGCAGGTCCCGGCGGAGTAGGCGGTGGTGCCGCCGAGCCACTCGGTCTTCTCCAGTACGAGGACGGAGAGTCCCTCCTGGGCGCCGACCACCGCCGCGCCCATGCCGGCCGCGCCGGAGCCGAGGACGAGGAGGTCGATTTCGTGGTACCGGTCCCTTCCGGGGCCGGTCATGGAGTTGTCGGTCATTGAGCTGTCAGTCATGGAGCTGTCAGTCATGGATCGGTTCCGTCCTGGAGGCCGTGAGCGCCGACAGGTGTTCCCGCATGCGCGCGAGGTCGGGGGCGGCGCCCGTGAGCAGGGCAAGGGTCATGGCGGCCTGCGCGACGAGCATGGCGCCGCCGTCCAGGACCCGGCAGCCCTCCGCGTGCGCGGTGGTCAGCAGGGCGGTCTGCAGGGGGCGGTACACGACGTCGGCGACCCAGTGCCGGGGGGTGAGCGCGCGGGTGTCGAAGGGCAGTCCGGGGTGGCCGGTCATACCGATCGGGGTGGCGTTGACGATGCCGTCGGCGCGGGTGAGCGCGGTCGGGATGAGATCCGGGGGCAGATTCGTGATCTCGGCGTCCGGGAAAGCCGTCGTCAGCCTTGTGGCCAGAGCATGGGCGCGTTCCGTGTCAGCGTCGGCGATCTCGACCCGTGCGCCGGTGACGGCGAGCGCGTAGGCGACAGCGGAGCCCGCTCCCCCGGCGCCGACCACGACGACCCGCTCGGAGCGGATGTCGGGCAGGCCGTGCCGCAGACCCGCGAGGAAGCCGCTGTGGTCGGTGTTGTGACCGGCGAGCCGGCCGTCGGTGACAGTGACGGTGTTGACCGCGCCGAGGGTCCGCGCGTCGGGTGAGAGGTCGTCCAGCTGGCCGAGCACGGCCTGCTTCACGGGGTGGGTGACGTTGAAGCCCGTCACGCCCCGCCGTACGGCGTCCCGCAGCCGCCACCCCGGTGGCAGGCGGTCGAGATCGAGGAGGGAGTAGGTGTAGTCGAGGCCGAGTGCGACGGCTTCCCGTTCGTGCAGCGCGGGCGAGAGCGATCCGCCGATCGACGCGCCGACCAGGGCGATCCGGTGGCGGGCCGGGGCAAGTGTGTCAGGCATGGGTGTCCACCGTGGTCAGGAGATCGCGCGCGCCTTGCAGGGTGCGCTGCGCGAAGGCGAGAGGGGTGAGGCGGGACTGGAGTGCCGCGTGCGGGATCTCGACGCTCAGGGGGGTTCCGGCGGGGGCTGCGGCGACGAGTTGAGCCAGCGGCAGCTCGCCGTCCCCGATCAACTGCCGCTGGACGCGGGCCTCGGCCTGGAGCACCGAACCATCGGCCGACATGCCGAGCGGCAGGCGGGCGGGAAGGTCCAAGTGGTTGGGCGCGGTCAGCGGGCCGTCGCACAACTGCAGACAGTGGATGAGATCGGCGTCGAGAGCGCGGACGTCGTCGAGTGTGCTGCCACCGCGCTGGATGTGCAGGGCATCGAGGAGCACGGCCGCGCCGGCGGCCGTCGCGATCCTGGCGGCCTCCGTTACGGTGCGCACCGGCTGGTAGCTGATGGGTTCGAGGGTGGGTCGGATGCCGAGCGCCGCGGCGTCGGCGGTCAGGGCGGCAAGCGTGTCGGTCAGGCGCGTCCGGTCCGGGTCGACGCCGACGACGCTTACCGTGCGGGCGCCGAGGGCGGCGCCCGCTTCGAGGGCGGGCCGCCAGTGGCTGGGACCGGTGTCCGGACGCAGGGTCAGGAACTCGATGTCGCGGACGTGCAGGCCTGTGTCGCCCAAGCGCTGGAGCGTCTCGCGCGACATCGGCGAGCCGGGCTCCATGGGGTACTGGTGCTCGCCCTCGGTGGCGGCGTTGACCCGGATTCCGACGAAGTCGTAGCCGGCCTCGGCCGCGGTGCTCACGAGTTCCGGCGGGCTGAGCCTGAGCAGGGTCAGATGGGCGAGCCCGATGGGCGTCATGCGGCGGTCTCCTCGTTCAGGGTGGGGACAGGTTCGGGGCGGCCGGAGGCGGCCGACGCGTAGGCGGCGGTCAGGATCGCCAGCGACTTGCCGGCCTCGCGTCCGGTGACGGCGGGCGGGCGGCCCTGTCGGACGGCGTCGGTGAAGTCGGCGACGAGCAGGGCGTGGAACGGTGCGAGAGCACCGTTGATCCGGGACAGCGGGAGGTCCGAGGTGAGGCCCGTGCCGAAGGGGGGCTCGGCGGTCTCGGCACCCGGGACGGCCCACAGGTCTATCCGTGCCTCGCTGCCCTCCGGGTACTCGGCGAATCCCGCGCTCGCGCCGGTGCCTCCCGTGACGAGCACCCGGGTGCCCAGGCCGGGGGTGAGTGCCGTGGACGCCGCGAGCGTGGCGAGGCCACCGGAGGCGAACCGCACGGTGGCGACGGCGGTGTCCTCCACCTCGATCGCCTCGCCGTGCCGGAACGTGCTGTGTGCGGCGGACACTTCGACTGCCTCGCCCATGTACCACTGGAGGAGGTCGATGTTGTGGACGGCCTGGGTCATCAGGACTCCCCCGCCGTCGGCCGCCCACGTTCCACGCCAGGCGTCGGCGGTGTAGTACGAGGTGTCGCGGTGCAGGAGGACCGAGGTGTGCCCGAGGACGGGGATGCCGAGGGTGCCGTCGTCGACCGCTGCCCGGATCCGCCGGGCGGCGGGCCAGAACCGGCGCTGGAACGCCACTCCCAGGGTCACTCCGGCCGCCTCGCACGCGGCCACCATCCGGCCGGCGGCAGCGAGTTCGGTCGCGATGGGCTTCTCGCACAGTACGTGGATGCCGTGCTCGGCTGCCCGGATGACCACGGCCTCGTGGGTGGGGTGCGGTGTGCAGACGCTGACCAGGTCCAGGCCGAGGCCGAAGAGGTCGTCGGGGTGGCTCGCCACGGCGCCGTACGGCAGAGCGAACCGGGCCGCCCGGTCCGGGTCGACGTCCGCGCAGGCGACCAGGTCGACTCCGGGCAGGCCGCGGTAGGCGGCGGCGTGGTTGCCGGCGACGTTTCCGCAGCCGATGACGGCCGCGCGCAGCGCCGCCCCCATCACAGCGCCTTGGAGGCGTCGGCCCGCAGGCCGGTCGCGGTCGGGGCCGGCTCCGCCGACCTGTCCTCGCCGAGCTGGGCGGTGGGGGTGCGGAAGGTCTCCGGGCCGGTCAGCGCGGCGAGGGCCGAGGCGAGGGTGAACGCGGCGCACAGCCAGGCCACCGGCGTCCAGTTGGCCTGGTCCCCGGCGGTGAGGGCCGTGGCGAGCAGCGGGGTGAACCCCGCGGCGAGCAGGCCGACCATCAGCCCGATCGCCATGCCGCTGTAGCGGACGCGGGCCGGGAACTGCTCGGGGAAGTAGGCCGGGTAGACGCCGTTGGGAGCTGCGTAGCACAGGCCGATCAGCAGGACGGCGGAGGCGTAGATCCAGGGCACGTTCCGGGTGCCGATGGCGTGGAAGAAGACGAACACCATGACGGTTACCCCGACGAGGCCGGTGACGAAGACCGGTTTCCGTCCGATGCGGTCGGCGATGATGCCGTAGAGCGGCTGGGTGAGGACGGCCACTCCGTTGGCCACCGAGACGACGGCCAGCATGGTGGGCTTGGAAATGCCGGCGACTTCGGTGGCGTAGGCAAGTGCGAACACGTTGACGATGGTGTTGACCATGGCGAAGGACGCGCAGACCGCGATCCGCAGCACGGTCACCCAGTGGTCGCGGAACAGTTCGACGACGGGCGCCTTGGCGGTTTCGGCGGTCTCCTGAAGTTCGGCGAAGACCTCCGGTTCGTGCAGCGAGCGGCGCATCAGGTAGGCGACAGCCGTGACGGCGATGCTCAGCCAGAACGGGATGCGCCAGCCCCAGCTGAGGAGTTGGTCGTCGGGCAGGGAGGCGATCGGGATGAACACCAGGCTGGAGACGACGATCCCGAACATGATCCCGCTCATCGTGAAGCTGGTGAAGAACGCCCGGCGCCCGTCGGGCGCGTGCTCGACGGTCAGTGAGCTCGCGCCCGGGGACTCGCCGCCCGCGGAGAGCCCCTGGAGCAGCCGGAGCACCACCAGGAGAATCGGTGCGGTGACACCTGCCTGCCCGTACGAGGGCAGGCAGCCGATGAGAAACGTCGACCCTCCCATCAGCACCAGCGTGAACATGAGGGTGTTGCGTCGGCCGAGCCGGTCACCGAAGTGACCGAACAGCAGCGCGCCGAGCGGGCGGGCGACGTAGGCGACGCCCAGCGTGGCTATGGACATCAGCGCACCCGTGGAGCCCGAGTCAGGGAAGAAGACCTTGTCGAACACCAGCGCGGCGGCTGAGCCGTAGATGAAGAAGTCGTAGTACTCGAGAGTGCTTCCCAGGAAGCCCGAGAACGCGGCCTTCCTGGGGTCGTTGCGGGTCCCGGAGGATGTGCTGCCCGGGTGAGGGGCCGATGCCGCTGCGGACATGGGCGATCCTTTCGATCCGGCGTCGTCGACGGAGGTCCGGTCCGGGGCGGTGAGGCCCGTACGTGGTCCGGTGGGGGTGTCGACGACAGTCCCAGGCTCGAATATGCGCCGTCCAATACTTAATTGAACTTAGACTTTGTATACGCATCACATAATCGCGCCTGGGTGCCGGCCTTCCTCACGTCTCCGGCGTCGGCAGTACCTCCTCGGCGACCTCCAGGACGGCCCGCAACACGGGCGAGGGGTTGTCCTCACGCCACGCCAGCGCGTGGTCCATGAACGTCGGATCGTCGCGCAGCGGCACGAACACCGAGGCCGAGGGCATGATCCCCGCGACACAGGAGGGCATGAGGGCAACACCGACACCGGCGGACACCAGGGTCAGGACCATGTACGGGTCAGTGATCTCCTGGACCACCCGCGGCCGGAAACCGGCCTTCACGCAGGCCTGCAGCGTCAGTTCCTGCAAGGCGGAACCGGCCGTGGCCGGTGAGGCGATGAACCCGTCGCCGGCCAGGTCGGCGAGGTCGATCGCGGACTCCCCCGCCGCCGGATGGTCGACCGGCAGTGCGGCACCGAGCGGCTCGCGGCCGATCAGTCGCGTATGCACCGGAGAGGGAGCGATCGGCAGACCGACCAGGGCGATGTCCAGGCCACCCTGCTCCAGTTGCTCGATGCCGTCCCGCGTCACGACCCGCGCGGTCAACGAAAGCGTTACCTCGGGGTAGCGCTGACGGACCGCCCTGGTGAGCGGCGGCAGCGTGAGGTGGTTGAGCGCACCGGAGAAACCGACGGAGACCGTCCCGTACACCTCCCCCGAGGTGGCCCGGGTCGACTGCCGCCCCAGCTCCAACTCCTCGAAGACGCGGTGGGCGTGCGGCAGAAAGGCATGCCCGGCCGGAGTGAGCGCGACACTGCGGGTGCTGCGGTCGAACAACTGCTCCCCGAGTTCCTTCTCCAGCTTGCGGATGGTCTGACTCAGTGGCGACTGCGCGAGTCTGAGCCGCGTGGCGGCGCGACCGAAGTGCAGTTCCTCGGCGACGGCGATGAACGCCTCCAGCCAGCGGATCTCCATGTACAGAACCTCCCCGACGACAGGGCTTGCGCCGCCCCGCCCTCTACATGTAGTCACTTAGAAGCACAGTTAAGCGTTAATTATATCCCCAATATTACATAGTCCTGGATGGCGAGGAACACAGTCGCCCAGGCGCAGGAGGGACAGCACCGTGACCACTCGAACTCCCCCGACCGCTCCGGAGCACCGGTACGACGTGGTCGTCGTCGGCTCCGGAGCGGGAGGTCTCGCCGCGGCGGTGACCGCCGCGCACCACGGACTGCGGGTCGTGGTCCTCGAACGCGCTGCGGTCTGCGGCGGCGCCACGGCCTGGTCAGGCGGGTGGATGTGGGCGCCGGGCAATCCCTTGGCGCGGGCCGACGGGGTCCAGGAGGAGACCAACACGTTCCGCGACTACCTCCGCGCCGTGCTCGGCGACCACTACGAACCGGCGCGGATCGACGCCTTCTTGGCCGCCGCTCCCGAGATGGTGCGCTTCTTCCACGAGCACACCGCCCTGACCTTCGTGCCGGGTGCGAAGATCTGCGACATCTACGGCGATCTCCCCGGGGCCGGCACCGGGCACCGGTCGGTCGGCCCGGCCCCCACCGACCTGCGCCGACTCGGCGACGACGTCACGCGCCTGCTGCGCCGCCAGTTGTACGAGACCTCCTTCCTGGGCCTGGGTGTCATGGCCGGACCGGACCTGGCCGGCTTCCTCGCCGCGTCCCACGGTGACGTACGTGGGCTTCTGCACGCCACCCGGCGCGTCACCCGCCACCTGTTCGACCTGGCTACGAAGGGCCGCGGGATGCAACTGGTCAACGGCACCGCGCTGGCCGGCCGGCTGCTGCGCTCGGCCCTGGACGCCGGCGTCCACATCCAGGTATCCACCGCCGTGACCGATCTGGTCCAGGAGGACGGCCGCGTCACGGGCGTGATGGCGGCCACCGCCGACGGCCCCGTCCGGCTCACGGCGGCACGCGGCGTGGTCCTCGCCACCGGCGGCTTCCCGCAGGACGAGGCCCGACGCCGCGCACTGTTCCCACGAGGGGAACAGCACTGGAGCCTCGCCCCCGGGGAGGCCGACGGCGCGGGCGCCACACTGGCCGAGTCGGCGGGCGGGCGGCTGCGCACCGACCTGGCCTCTCCGGCCGCCTGGTGCCCGGTCTCCCTGGTCCCTTACCGCAACGGCCGCACCGGCGTGTTCCCACACATCATGGACCGGGCCAAGCCCGGCAGCATCGGTGTGCTGCGCACCGGGCGACGGTTCGTCAACGAGGCCAACGGCTACTACGACTACGTCGCGGCGATGATCGCGGCGACCCCGGCCGGTGAACCGGTCCAAGCCTGGCAGATCACCGACGCCCGGTTCGTCCGCCGCTACCCGCTGGGCATGGCCAAGCCCCGGCCGGTGCCCCTCTTCCCCTACCTGCGCAGCGGCTACCTCCGACGGGGACGCACCCTCGAGGAGCTCGCCCGCGCCTGCGGCATCGACCCGGCCGGACTCACCGCGACCGTCGAGGAGTTCAACGAGGCGGCCCGCCGCGGTGAGGACCCCGCCCTCGGCCGCGGATCGACGCCGTTCAACCGCTACGGAGGCGACGCGTCGGTGACTCCGAACCCGACGCTCGCCCCGTTGGAGAAGGGGCCTTTCTACGCCGTGCGGATCGTTCCCGGCAGCTTCGGCACCTTCGCCGGCCTGGCCACCGACGAGCACGCCCGGGTCCTGGACGGCCAGGACGCCCCGATCCACGGCCTCTACGCGGTCGGCAACGACCAGGCGAACGTGATGGGCGGCCACTACCCCGCCGGCGGGGTCAACCTCGGGCCCGCCATGGCCTTCGGCTGGATCGCCGCCCGCCATCTTGCCGATGTGCCTGCCGAGCGGGGAGCCGCCGCGTGAGCTATCCCAAGGACGTTCTCGCCCTGGTGACCGGCGGAGCCGGCGGCATCGGCGCGGCAACCGCAGCGAAACTGCGCGCCGAGGGCGTACGGGTCGTCACCGCGGACCTCGCTCCGGGCGCGGACGAGCGGCTCGACGTCACCGACCCCGACGCGGTCGCCGCCCTTGTCGACCGGCTGGGTCCGGTGGGAATCCTCGTACACAGCGCGGGCGTCGTGGGCCCTTCCCGTCCCCTCGCCGAACTGGACCTCGACGCGTGGCACGCCACCTTCCGGGTCAATGTCGACGGAACGTTCCTGCTGTGCCGAGCCGTCGTACCGGCCATGGTGAACGCGGGCTGGGGCCGGATCGTCACCCTGGCCAGCATCGCGGCCAAGGACGGCAACCCCACGCAGAGCGCCTACTCCGCGTCGAAGGCGGCCGTCGTCGCGCTCACGAAGTCCCTCGGCAAGGAATTGGCCACGACCGGTGTGCTGGTCAATGCCGTCGCGCCCGCGGCCGTCAGTACACCGATGAACGCGCACACCGACCCTGCGGTGCTCGCCCGCTCCCAGTCCCTGACACCTATGGGCCGCTTCGGCCGGGCGGAGGAGATCGCCGAGCTGATCGGGTGGCTCTGCTCGGAGCAGGTCAGTTTCTCCACGGGCGCGGTCTACGACGCCAGCGGAGGCCGAGCAACGTACTGATCCGCCAGGGGCCGATCGGCGAGGCAGGCGTTGGTGTTGCCGCCGGATCATGCTGCCCCGCTCTTGCGGTTCAGCTGGGAAGGCCGTCGTGCCGTGGCGGAGGGGGTGAGCGTCAGCCCGCGTTCGGCTGGGGTGTCGCGGACAGGCTCTGCTTGACGTACCGGCTGGTCTCGTCGGCGAGGATCTCGGGCAGGCCCGCCTCGATGCCCTGCAGGGCCTGGGCCGCGACGTCTGCGGCGGCGACCTTCTGGTCGGCTGGCACGCCGGCGGCCATGTCGGTGTCCATGTAGCCGACGTGCAGCGCCGAGACGGTGATCCCGCGCGGTGCCAGCTCCTCACGGGTCGCGTCGCTCAGCGCCCAGGCGGCGGCCTTGGAGGCCGCGTAGGAGCCGAGGCCTGCCGGGTGGAACCAGGACAGGGCGGAAAGGACGTTGAGTACGGCGCCGCCACCATTGCGCTCGATGACCGGGGCGAAGGATCGGGTCGCGGCGAGCGGGCCGAAGAAGTTGGTCTCCAGCTCCCGGCGCACCTCATCCAGGTCACCTCCGATCAGCGTCGCGCCGGTGGAGATGCCCGCGTTGTTGATCAGCAGTGTCGTGTCGGACGCCACGCGGGCGGCCTCCTGTATCGACGCCTCGTCCGTGACGTCGAGGCGCAGCGGGATGACGCCCGGCACGTCGACGGTCTCGGGGCGTCGGGCCGCGCCGTACACCTTCGCGCCGCGTTCGACGAGCTGGGCGGCCAGGTGCCGCCCGAGGCCCCGGTTGGCGCCGGTGACGACCGCGACGGCGTTCTTCAGTTCCATGCTCGCTCCTTTTACTGGCGGGCGCCGTCGGCGACCGCCGGCCTGCAAAATTTAGATTTCGGTCATAATCTAAACACGGGTCTACGATAGATGCCAGTCGGCATCCAAATGGGAGATGGTCATGGGCCGCGTATCGCAGGCACAGGCGGAGGAAAATCGCAGGCGGGTGGTGGACACTGCATCCCGGCTGTTCCGGGAACAAGGCACGCAGGTCAGCGTTGCCGACCTGATGAAGGCGGCCGGTCTGACCCACGGCGCCTTCTACAAGCAGTTCGACTCCAAGGAGGCGCTCGTCGACGAGGCCACCGCTCACGCCTTCGCCGAGCTCGCCCAGCGCTACAGCGCCGGGCTCGAGCGGCACGCTGGGCAGCGCGAGGCCGCCCAGCAGGCCCTGATCGACGCCTACCTCTCCGTCGAGCACCGCGACGACCCGGCGGACGGCTGCCCGGTCGCCGCACTCGCCACAGACATCGCGCGTGAAGGCGGGGGGCGCGAGGCCCGCCGCGTCTACGCCGAGGGGGTGACGGACTTTGCCGATTTCCTCGCCACCGACGACCGGGACGGCATCGTCCGTCTCTGCACCCTGTTCGGTGCGCTGGTCCTGTCCCGGGCCACCAAGGGCTCCCCGCTCTCAGAGGAGATCCTCGCCGCCGCGCACGCAGCTTTGACGGAAGCAGGCTGATCAAGGGCGCCGTGCTGGTACACGCGGACCGCGCTCGTGGGCGACGAGGCGTCGCGGCCAAGGCGGAGGCGGTGGGAGAAGGCCGCGGGTGGACGTCACCTTTCCTGCTTCCGCCGAGATCGAGGCACTTCTCGCAGCCTCCGTCGGCGCCCGGACTGCCATCGAGCGCAGTGGGCACGGATCGAGCCGTTACTCCCTGACCGGACTCCGAAACGGGGTGGCAGGTGGCGCGATCACCGGGAGGCGATCGACGCGATCGCCTTCAGGTTCCGAACCGGAACGCAGTGGGTGCACTTGCCCGAGAATTAGGGCACCTGACGAGGCGTCTACACCAGACCGAAGAAGATGACCGACCAACCCAGGAGTCCTGCATGATCGAGACCGACCACCTCAAACAGGTCGCCCGCGAAGAGCGGGGCTACCAGTGGGGCGACCTGCACGAGGCCCGCTCGAACACTATCCGGAACCAGTGGTCCATTTGGTGCGACCACATCAAGGAGCGCGTCAAAGCGCTCACGCCGCTCGTTGGGCCGACTCCATGGGACGAAGTCCAGCTCCCACTATTGGGGGACGGCATCCACCAGCAGATCCCTGTCGACCTCGGCATCGGAGTCGACTTGGAGCGGGTCAGTCCGGTACGAGGCAGTCTCAACGCCGCAAGGAGCTCCGCATGACCGCCGACCTGGTGTCCTTTGTCCGGGCTCGTTTCAACGAGGAGCTGGAGAAGGCCCGCTTCGCCAGCAACGTGGTGGTCACGCAGCCCGGACGCTTCGGCGTCGAACCAGAGGAAGCCGCCAAGCACGCCCGCTTCTCCGTCGCCGCCGCTGAAGCGCGCCTCGCGTTGCTTGACGACACCGTGGTGCCGTACCTGGGAACCGCAGGGCCGGGCGGCCGGAATGCCGAATTTCAGCTTCGGCTGCTTGCCGCGCCCTACGTCGAGCACCGGGACTACCCGCACGACGAGAAATCCGCCAACCAGTCCGGGAGCCCTACATGACCGCCGACCTGGTGGCCTTCCTCCAAGCCCGTCTCGACGAGCAGAGGGCAGCCGCCGTTGGTGCCGGCAGCACGAGTGAGAGCTGGCAGGCGTTGGGGACGGGCGTCTACTCCGCGCCCTCTCTGGACGACGACGTCCCGCCTCTGGTGACCGCCGGCCCGGAGGTCGGCGGGTCCGACGAAGACGCCGCCCGCGCCGAACACATCGCCCTGCACGACCCGGCCCAGGTGATGCGTGAGGTTGAGGCGACGCAGGGCCTGCTGAAGCAGTACACGGCACACGAGACGGGTGAAGGGTTTCCGGACACGTCCAATCGCAACGCGGCCAGCATGCAACGCATGGCCGTCGACCTGGCAGTGCGGCACCTCGCGCAGGCGCACGCCGGCCACCCGGACTATCAGCCCGAGTGGCGCCCATAGGCACACGCGCCGCACCACTGGCCCCCGGGGTCGCTATCGGGACTTGCCCAGCCTCATGTTCGGAGCCAGATGGAATCGGTCCGGGCAGGGTCACCAGCACGCTCGCGGGTCTTGTACATGTTCTGGCGAGTGTCGCTCCTCTCCCCTACCCACGCCGGTCCGGACCAGGAAGCCGGGGTCCGCGTCCCCCGGCGGGGCAGCGATGTGCACTCGCTGGATGCCGGGGATGTCCACCTCGACGAGGACCTCGCCGCTGAACATCCACAGACCGAACAGGTCATCGTCCTCGTCGTGCAGCATGACCTGCACGCAGGCGGGCTCGTTCCACGGCAGGGACTCCAGGTCCTTGAGCACGCCACGGCGCCCGTTCCACCGCCCGAACTCGATGTACCAGCCCCCTACGAACCAGGGGATCTGCACGAAACATCCGTTCCAGGTGCGGGCCTCGTCCGGCCGGGTCAGCGGCTCCATCACCTCGTCCTCGTACCGCGCCAACACGATGACCTGCGCCATTCTGCTCATGCCCACATGTCACACGGTGCCGGGCACCGACGGCAATCTATTTCGGACTGGATCCGCCGGGGCTCCTTCCGCACACGGAGTCCGCCGCCTCTGGACCTCGGCGATCGTTGACGCGGCTTCTGTCCGGGCGAAAAGAGGGGCCTGACCGGGACGAATCCGGTTGATCGCGGCAAGAAGGCAGCAACCTGCATGTCCTGTCCGACCGCCAGGGCATCCCATTGGTCGTTGCGGTGTCCGGGGCGAACCTTCACGCCAGCCAGGCCTTCAAGCCGCTGGTCCTGGCGATACCAGCCGTCCGTTCCATGCGTGGACCGCGCCGGCGGCGACCGGTCAAGATCAGCGCTGACAAGGCGTACTTCTCCGCCGACCACCTCGCCTGGCTCCGCAGCCGGGGCTTGATCCCCGCGGATCGCACGTCCGGGAATCGAGTCCGGCGAGCGGCTCGAGGGGCACCGCTGGAAGATCGAGCGGTCGATCGCTTGGTTGTTCGACTGCCGCCGCCTCACCGTCCGATACGAGCGGACCGGCTCACACTTCCTCGCCTTCCCGGCCTCGCTGCGATAGCCGGACAGGATCGACCTGGGCCGGGCAGCAGGCAAGTCGCGTCGTAGTGACTCAGCATCCGAACTGAGCCGCGGCCGGCCGGGCCAAGTCTCCGATAGTGAACATGATGTCTGCGAGCTGGCCGCCCGACACGGTGTGAGGGTCAAGAAGCTATTGAGCGGCTGAGGGGCAGCGAGAACGCGGGGTTCGGCGCAGCTCCATGGAGTCCCCGTTCGACCGAGCAGTCCGTGTCGAGGCATCGCCACGTGAGACGCAACAGGGCCTCCTCACAGTCAGCTCGATCAGTCCAAGCTCGCGGAACAGCCTGCGACAACGCCACTTTGATCGGGTAATCCTCCGACCGGCCCAGCCCCGGGGGCACGCGGCCACGGCCGTACAGCCCTCCCCTCTGCGTCAGCCCGGTGCCCCGCCGGCAGGTCTCGCACGGCTGGACGTCAGGCTCCGTCAACGCGATCACCGCGTACTCGCGGGAGACGTGGACCGCGCTCGTCAGGTACCGGATGCAGCTCCGCCGTGCATCAGCGCCATCGTGTTCGCGCGTTCGCGTGTTCGCGCGTTCGCGTGTTCGCGCGTTCGCGCGTCCGGTGTCACCGGCGTCAGATGATCTGTGACCGGTGCCGCAGCGGGCTGCTTGCCTGGTGCAAGCTCCTGAGCGCCTGTCCGTAGGAGGCGATGAGCGAGGTCTGAAGGTAGGCCACGCCCAGTTCGTCGCAGTAACGGTGAACGAGAAGCTGTGCCTTGCGGAGATTCGGCGAGGGCATGCTCGGGAACAGGTGGTGCTCGATCTGGTAGTTCAGCCCACCGAGCACCACGTCCTTGAACCAGTTTCCGTGCACGTTGCGGGAAGTGAGGACCTGACGGCGCAGAAAGTCGGGCCGGTCGTCGGCGGTGAGTGTCGGCATTCCCTTGTGGTTCGGGGCGAAGATGGCTCCCAGATAGACCCCGAACAGGCACTGGTGCACGACGAGGAACACCACGGCCTTCCACGGAGAGAGCACGAGGAACAGCGCGCCGAGATACAGGACGAAGTGCGCGACGAGAAGCGTTCCTTCAATCCGGCGCTGCTTGAGGGTACGGTCTGCAAGGGCCCTCATCCCCGCGACGTGGAGGTTGAAGCCCTCCAGCGTCAGCAGAGGGAAGAACAGATACGCCTGCACCCTGCCGAGCAGGCGGGGCAGACCGGTGGCCTTGTGAGCCTGGGCCTGGCTCCATACCAGGATGTCGGGAGCCACATCGGGGTCGAGCTCTTCGTGGTTGGGGTTCGCGTGATGGCGGGAGTGCTTGTCCTGCCACCAGCCGTATCCCATACCGATCCCCATGTTGGCGGCGAGCCGCCCGATCAGCGCGCTGGAACTGCTGCGCCGGAATACCTGACGGTGACCGACGTCGTGCGCGACGAGCGCGACCTGCCCGAAAACCGCAGCGAGAAACACGGCGGTGAGCAGGGTCCACCAACTGTCGCCGACCGTCACGAAGGCCAGCCAGCCCACGGCGTAGGCCGCGGTCACCAGCGCCATGCGCACGCCGTAGTAGAAGGGGCGACGCCGCATCAGTCCGGCATCCTTGATCTGCTTGGAGAGCCGCGAGAAGTCACTGCCTGCGCGGCGTTCCCGAGTCGGTGCGACGGTGTCGCTCGCGCCTTGCCTCGCGTCTGTGGTCATCGTCGGTCCTGTCGTTCGCGAACAGAGCGGGGACAGGTTGTCGTCAAGAGACGACGAGTGGTCGGCATGATGCCTCATTTCCCGGCGCCGACGAGTACGCGGACGACGTCACAACAGCACGTCGCGTACGGAATCGGGTCGGGGCGGTAGGGGGGTGAATCTATTACGCCGCGGCGGCTAGGTGTCCAACAGATCGGTTCCACGCAGTGCTGGCGCAGCACTTGGAATCTCCGCGGGTCCAAAAATTTGACGCGGACACCAGTACTTCCCCCAAGGTTCCGTCAGGGCAACCGTGGGCGGGGCATCTTAACTTCAGGGTACACAAGGGCGTGTAAGGACCAGGTGTGGCCGGAATGTGGGCGTGCCGGGGCCGATCATCGTCAGGCGGATCGCCGACATGACGGGCCTGTTCACAGGCTCCGTCAGACGGCCGGTGGACCATCTCGAACGAGAGCTGCGTGGTCCGCGCCCTCGGGTCGGCAGGACCGCCGCCGGATAAGGAACGCCCCCGGCCTGGCCTGGCAGTCGCTGCTCGACGGCCACACCGAGGACGAACTCAAGTTCATAGCCCGCCACATGCCTCACGCTCACGACACGGCGCGGAAGTGCAGTACGGATTTTGGGGGCACGTCAGTTCTCAGACGGGTGAAGTTGCGTTCGGCTGACTCCGGGCAGGGCCCGTAAGAGCTGCCGTACGCGGCGTCGGCTCTCGGCCACGGGTTCGCGCGGGCGGAGTCCGTGAGGGCCGACCAGGCCGTGGGTGCTGCTGCATCGTGCTACTGGTCGTCCGTCCGGCCCTGCTCGCGGATCGTTGGACAGCGCAGGATCTGGCCTGCGGTGGTGCCGACGAGGATCGTGCCGTCGGGTGCCGCGTGCAGGGAGAGAGGTTGGTACGGGGGCAGCGGCCGCCGGTTGAGTACAGTCCCGTCGATCGCGTCGAGGGACACGAGGCTGCCGTCGGCGCACAGGACGTGCAAGGTCCCGTCATGGGAGTCGAGATCGATGACCCCGGATTCCAACGGCCTGCTCCAGCGGACCTCGCCGGACGGGAAGTCTCGGCGGACAAGCTCCGTGCGCCCGTGCAGCAGAGCAGCGCCGGCGGCGTCGGATGCGTACACCACCGGACCGAGCGGTGCGTCGACGGAGAAAAGCGCGGTCTCGATCGCACCGTCGGGGGCGAGCGCGACCACACTCCGGCCGCTTCTCCCGTACAGCAGCTCGGGGCACCGGCGGACCTGGAGCGGGACGAGACCGTACCGGTCCGGCACGTGGACCGCGCCGATCCGGTCGCTGCCACCGGCGGCGAAGATCTGTGTGTTGGGCGGGGTGGGCGGCTCCGTCCCGAAACTGCGGTCGTACGTGTCCCTGATCGCCCAGACCCCGTCCGTACGAGCGGACATCGCGGCCGAGAACGGCACGGAGTGCCGGTCGCGAACGGTGCCGTCGGCCGTGTCCACCAGCAGGAAGTCGGTCCGAGCGCGGGCGTCGGGACCGGAGACGGCCACGCGTACGCTTCGCTCGTCTGCGGCCACCTCGATCCGGGTGCCGCCGCTCGCCGATGGCGCGGGCACGCTCCACAGCGCCGATCCGTCCAGGGCCCAACACTCCACCGCCACGTGCCTGCGAGTGGCGAGCACGCGGCCGTCGCCCAGCCCGGCCACGGCCCGGACCCCGCCCTGCGCGTCGTAACTGCGTCCGGCCCGCTCGGCGAGCGTGCGCAGCAGCGGTTGCGCGGGCGACATGTCGTCGTACACCCTCGGGTTCTCGGGGTCGAGCGGTGTTCGGTCGAGTGCGGTCAGGTCCAGGGCCTCGGAGGTGAGGCCCAGCCAGTTCTCGCGTACGACCGTCGCCTGGGCCCACAGG
Organism: Streptomyces sp. NBC_01166; assembly: GCF_045039765.1. Classification (NCBI taxonomy): domain Bacteria; kingdom Bacillati; phylum Actinomycetota; class Actinomycetes; order Kitasatosporales; family Streptomycetaceae; genus Streptomyces; species Streptomyces sp. NBC_01166. The sequence goes on along the minus strand of NZ_CP108613.1, from coordinate 8,413,150 downwards.
TGGTCGACTCCGTTTACCACTGCGAAGAAGACGAGCTCCAGAGTGTGGTCGTCCAGCCAGCGGACGGGCTCGATGCCCCACGCCGGGTCGGTGAAGTCGACACGGTGGCCCGTGCCGCACTCGAGAAGCGTGAGGCCCCCTTCGCGGTCGTACTCGTCGCCGTTGTCGAGGCCGATGGCCAGGAGGGGCAGCGTGGGGTGGAAGGCGATCGTCTCGGCCTCCATGGTGAAGGTCAGAAGGTGGGCGCAGGACAGGTCGGCTGCGCGGTACACGGCGACTCGGCTGTACCGGTGCATCACCGAACTGCCCGCGACCCACTGCCCGTCGCTACTGATCACTACTTGGCACGGGTATCCGAGCAGTTCGGGAAACGGCTCGTCGTGGAGCGTGTTGGCGTGTGACTCAGGCCGGACAGGCATGCCGCTCCGTAACGATGGGTGAACGAGACTCGCGCCAGGGTATCGAGGGTTCGGCTGGCAGCTGAGACGTCTCCGGGCGATCCGGCCGCACCGGATCCCACGGCGAATGGTTCACGAACTGCTGCAGGGCCTGCATACTCCCGTCCGGCAGCCGCTCGGCCATCGGCTGGATCGACTTACGCCGACCGTCCAGCATCAGGCCCCGCAGATAACAGGCACCCCACCGCCGCTGATCCCGCCGCGGCAACGACCCGGCCACATCACCCGCGAACTCCGCCGACTCATCCCGGATCCGCCCCAGCTTCACACCTCTGAAGATGCCCACCACCAGGCAAGTTCACCCAAGGTAACAAAGCACTACTAGGCCCCGTCCCTGCTTGGCCCATTGAGGTTGGCGTCCAAGGTGATCGCGGCGTCGATCAGTGCCAAGTGCGTGAAGGCCTGCGGGAAGTTGCCCAGCTGCCGCCCGGTGAGGCCGATCTCCTCGGAGTACAGGCCCAGGTGGTTGGCGTACGTGAGCATCTTCTCGAGCACAAGTCTGGCCTGGTCGGTGCGCCCGGCCCGCGCCAGGGCATCGACGTACATGAATGTGCATAGAGAGAACGTTCCCTCGGAGCCCCGCAACCCGTCGGGTGACGCCTCGGGGTTGTAGCGGTAGACCAGGCTGTCGCTGACCAGCTCGTGCTCCATCGCGTCCAGTGTGGACTTCCACATCGGGTCATCTGGGGTGATGAAGCCGACCGTCGGCATGCGCAGCAGCGACGAGTCGAGCACGTCGTCGCCGTAGTGCTGGACGAAGGCCTGCTTCTGCGGGTCCCATCCCCGGTCGAGCACCTGCGCGTAGATCTCGTCACGCGCGTCCACCCAGCGGCCCCGGGCGGCGGGGCGGCCGTCGTCGTAGGCGATCCGGAGGGCACGGTCGAAGGCGACCCAGGACATCACCCGGCCGTAGGTGAAGTCCTTCCGTCCGCCGCGGGTCTCCCACAACCCCTCTCCGGGCTGGTCCCAGTGGTCCACCAGCCAGTCGAGAAGGGTGTGCAGAGCGGTCCAACCTCTGTGGTCGAGGTGCATACCGTGCTGGTGGGCGAAGTAGATGCTGTCGAGTGCCTCGCCGTAGATGTCCAGTTGCCGCTGTGTCGCTGCTCCGTTGCCGATGCGGATCGGCGCGGAGCCGCAGTAGCCCTCCCAGTGCTCAAGGGCCTCCTCGACCATGTCGGACGAACCGTCGACGCGGTACATGATGTTCAGTGGCCCCGCGCCGTCGCCTTGGCCGGCCTCTTCCTTCACGCGATCGTGCAGCCAGCTGTTGAACGCCGCCGCCTCTTCCTTGAATCCCATGCCGAGCAAGGCGTACACCGAAAAGGACGCGTCACGGATCCAGGTGAACCGATAGTCCCAGTTGCGCTCTCCCCCCAGCTGTTCGGGCAGAGCAGTGGTGGGGGCGGCGACCAAGGCGCCGGTCGGCGCGTAGGTCATGAGCTTCAGAGTCACGGCTGAACGCTCCACCGCTTCGCGCCAACGGCCCGTGTAGGTGGATTGCCCCAGCCAGGAGCGCCAGAAGAGGACCGTCTCGTCGAAAAGCTGCTCGAACTGCGCTCCTCGGACCTCGTGCGGCGGCCCGCCGGGGGACGACTCGATGATCAGCCCGCGCTGCTGCCCAGCCTGCAGAGTCAGGGTGAAGCGCAGGTCGTTTTCACCGGAGAGAATAGTCAGCAGCCGCTCGTCCTGGGGCTCGCGGACGGCGTGGACAGCGAGGTCCATGTCCTGTGAAGTGAACACGGCCCCGTGCTCGGTGATGTGCAGCTCGTGCGGCTTACGGCCGTAGTCGAAGCGCGGAGCGATCTCGCCCTCGAACGTCATGCTCCCCCGGACACAGTGCAGCATGCGGACCAGACGGTGCCGGTCCGTCGCCGTCGTGCCGGTCACCGGCATGAAATCGACCACCTCGCCCGCCCCGGCTTCGGTCATGAAGCGCGTCACCAACACGGCGGTGTCCGGATGGTAGAGCTGCTTGGTGGTGTAGGTGTCCGCCGCCGGCCTGACGGTGAAGTGGCCGCCCTTCCACCGGTCGAGCAGAGCGCCGAAGACACTGGGTGAGTCGAAGCGCGGGCAGCAGAACCAGTCGATGGTCGCATCGGTCGTCACGAGTGCTGCGGTCTGCAGATCGCCGATCAGACCGTGGTTCTCGATGAGGGGATAATCGTCCATCTTGAACCCCTTTCGGCCCCGAATGACAAGCGTAGGCCAGCGACGGTGCCCCGTCCTGGCGACGTGGTGACGCCAGGTGGCGAGGGGGCTGAACGCTCTCCGCCACCGCGTGCGCCCCGCAGCGCGTTCCGGTGTACCGCGGGTTCTGCGCACGTTGGGGGTGACGTGGTCGAAGCGGGGTGCACTCGGCACCCTTTCCGCGCCTCCGGCGGGTCGGCCCTGGCTGCTTCGTGGGTCGGAATTCATACGCGAAGAGCGGCGATATGCGGCCTCATCCATATCCGAAGCCTCGTATGCGCCTCGGCGTGTCCCTCCCGTAGGCAAGCACCGCAACTGTTTGAATCCGCAGTATGACTATGCGCGACGACGCAGCCCTCTTTGGAAACCGATTTCTGACCGCGCCCGCCCCCTCGGAAACTTTCCCCGAAAAAGGCATGGCCGCAACGGACGCAATGAGGCTCGTGGACGTCGATCTCGCCATGGAGGGCGACCCCCAGCGCAACCTCGCGACCTTCGTCACCACATGGATGGAGCCGGAGGCGCAACGACTCATCGCCGAGAATCTCCACCGCAATTTCATCGACCATGCGGAGTACCCCATTTCCGCCGAGATCGAGCAGCGTTGCGTACGCATGCTCGCCGACCTCTTCCACGCGCCGGGAAAGACGACCGGATGCCGGACCCAGGGCTCTTCCGAGGCGATCATGCTCGGCGCGCTGTCACTGAAGTGGAAATGGCGCGAACGCCGTCGAGCGGCCAACCTGTCGATGGACAGACCGAATTTGATCTTCGGCGGGGACGTCCATGTCGTGTGGGAGAAGTTCTGCCGCTATTTCGACGTCGAGCCGCGGATCGTGCCCCTGTCCGAGGGCAAGTACACGATCGGCCCGGAGGACGTGGAGCCCCACCTCGACGAGAACACGATCGGCGTCGTCGCCGTGCTCGGCACAACCTTCACCGGACACAAGGACGATGTCGTCGGGATCGACGAGCTCCTGCGGGAAGTCCGCAAGAAGCGGGACCTCGACATCCCGATCCATGTCGACGCCGCCAGCGGCGGTTTCGTGTGGCCGTTCCTCTACCCGGACTCGAAGTGGGACTTCCGGCTCGAGCAGGTCCGCTCCATCAACGTCTCGGGGCACAAGTACGGCCTGGTCTACCCCGGCGTCGGCTGGCTGGTCTTCCGTGAGGAGTCGGACCTCGCCAAGGACCTCGTGTTCTACGAGAACTACTTGGGCAAGACGGACGCGACGTTCACCCTGAACTTCTCCACCGGCTCGGCCATGGTGCTGGCGCAGTACTACAACTTTGTGCGTCTCGGTCGCCAGGGCTACACCTACGTCATGAAGATCATGCAGGAGAACGCCCACGCGCTGGCCGAGAACCTGCGTAACAGCGGCCGCTTCGAAGTGATCGGCAGCGAGGCTGAGCAGCTGCCCCTTGTCGCTTTCCGACTCGCCGGCAAGCACTCCTACGACGAGTCCGACGTCGCCTGGCAGCTTTCGGCCGAGCGCGGCTGGATGGTGCCCGCGTACACCCTCCCGCCCAAGGCAGAGGGTGTGAAGATCATGCGTGCCCTGGTCAAGGAGACTCTGAGCCGCGAGCAGATCCATCGCCTTAGCCAGGACATCACCGACGCATGCCGCACCCTGGACGACAAGGGTTCGACACACGGCGTCGAGCGGGCCCAGGTCAAGCGCGGGACCGGTTACTGACCTCCCCGATCGCCGCAGCAGCCCACCTTCCCACGAACGCCCCCGTTTCCCTCACTCCGAAGCCGAGCACAGGGCAGCACCATCACCCGGAATCCGTACGTGCGCCTTGCCCGGGTTCCGGCTCTTTGCGGCTGGCAAGTCCTTGCCATGGCGCGGACTTGCCGCCCTCGGGCCTTCACATCGGACCTGACCGGCCGATAGACCCATGGCATGTTCTCCCCCTCTCAGTCGTCCGCCTTCCGAGGCAGACGCCGGCAACTGATCGCAGCTGCCACCGTGGTGCCGCTGCTGGCGTCGGGACTCGCAGTTCTACAAACGCCCGCACAAGCCGCACCGAGTAGGCCCACCACTCCCGCCAAGCCCTCCGCGACCCACAAGGTCACCCTCGTGACCGGCGACGTCGTCACGGTCACCACGATGGCCGACGGCAAGCAGACCGCCGAAGTCGACCGGCCAGACACTGCCATCGGCGGCGTAAAAATCCAGGAGATCAAGGGCGACCTGTTCGTCATCCCGGACGAGGCCACTCCGCTCCTGGGCACGGACAAGCTGGACAGGCGGCTGTTCAACGTCACCGGCCTGATCGAGATGGGCTACGACGACGCCAGGTCGGCCGCCGTACCACTGATCGCGACGTACGACCGGTCGAAGTCGCGCTCGGCCGTCGAGCCGACGGCCCCCCGGGGCAGCAAGCTGACCCGCAAGCTTAAGGCCATCAGCGGTGCGGCAGTCAGCACCGAGAAGCGACGGGCCCGCACCTTCTGGACCGACGTCGCACCGCAGGGCAGCGCGAAGTTGGGCGCCGGTATGGCGAAGCTCTGGCTTGACGGCCGCGTGAAGACGAGCCTGAAGGAGAGCGTGCCCCTGATCGGCGCGCCCGAGGCCTGGGCGGCCGGGTACACCGGCAAGGACGTCAAGGTCGCGGTGCTCGACACCGGCATCGATGTCAACCACCCTGATTTCGCCGGCCTGATCGACGGCACGACCAGCTTCGTGCCGGGTGAGGGGGTCGCCGACGTCAACGGGCACGGCACGCACGTGGCCGGCACGATCGTCGGTTCGGGCGCCGCCTCCGGAGGGGACAACAAGGGCGTCGCGCCCGACGCCGACCTGTTCGTCGGCAAGGTGCTCGGCGGCGCGGAGGGCTACGGCCAGGACTCCTGGGTCATGGCCGGGATGCAGTGGGCCGCCGAATCCGGTGCGGACGTCGTCAACATGAGCCTCGGTGACTCCTACCCGACGGACGGCAGCGACCCGATGTCGCAGACGGTCGACGTGCTGTCCGAGAAGTACGGCACCCTGTTCGTCATCGCGGCCGGCAACGCCGGCCCGGAGAGCATCTCCGCCCCGGGCGCCGCCGCCTCCGCGCTGACCGTGGCCGCCACGGACAAGCAGGACCAGCTCGCGTCCTTCTCCAGTACCGGCCCGCTGGCCTACTCCGGCGGCATGAAGCCGGACATCACGGCGCCCGGCGTGGACATCACCGCGGCCCGCTCCCAGGAGATGACCGATGGTGGTGAGGGCCTCTACCGCACCATCAGCGGTACCTCGATGGCCACACCGCATGTGGCCGGCGCTGCGGCGATCGTGGCTCAGCAGCACCCGGACTGGACCGGCGCGCAGCTCAAGGAACACCTGACGAGCACCGCGAAGGGCCTGGAAGACGGGTACTCGCCGTACGAGGTCGGCACCGGCCGTCTCGACGTCGCCGCCGCCGTGCGCACCAAAGTCCGCAGCACCGGATCGCTCCTCTTCGGTAACTACACATGGCCGCACGAGCCGAGCGACGCAGTCGTCACGAAGGAGCTGACCTTCACCAACACCGGCCCCACCGACGTCACGCTGAATTTGGCCCTCACGACCAACGGCGGACCGTTCGGGCTGGGAGCCACCGCGGTGACCGTTCCGGCGGGCGGAACCGCCGCCGTCCCGGTGACCGGCGACCCGAGGACCGCCTCCGCAGGCCGGCACGTCGGCCACGTGATCGGTACCGACGCAGCCACCGGGAAGCCGGTGACCCGTACCTCGGTGGCGCTACTCAAGGAGGAGGAGCGCTACGACCTGAACATCAAGCTGGTCGGCCGGGACGGTAAGCCCGCCGCCGGCCAGGTCGCCATCAACCTGGCCGGCGACGTCTGGCCGTGGTCGGTCCACGTCGACGGCTCGACCACCATGCGCATGGCACCCGGCCTGTACACCGTCGCGGGGTACCTCGACGTGGCCGGCGAGAAGGCGGACCGTTCGGGTCTGGCCGTCCTCGTCGCCCCGGAGACCGTACTCAAGGACAGCTCCGTGGACGTGGTGCTGGACGCGAGCAAGGCACGCCTGCTGCAGACCGAGGCGCCGCAGCGCACCGAGGACCGCCAGCGCAAGGTCGATTTCAACGTCCACTACAGAGGCCTCGACCCGTTCATGGACTACCGCAGCGCGTACGTGCTGCCGCCGATGTACGACGACGTCTACGTCGCACCGACGAAGCCGATGAAGCACGGTGAGTTCCTGCTGACCACCCGTTGGCGCAAGGGCGAGCCACAGCTCGGCCTGAGCACGTCGGGCGGTCGGCTGCGCTTCGAGACACGAGTGCAGGCGGGCAGCGCCCTGGGCACCGCCTCGGACACCCTGGGCGCCGTTTATGCGGGCGACGGTGCGGCGAGCGCATACGAGAAGGTCCGCGCCGAGGGCAAGGTCGTCGTCATCGAGCGCAGCGACGAGGTCCCGCCGCAGGAGCGCACCCAGGCCGCGGTCACGGCCGGTGCGAAGGCGTTGATCGTGGTGAACGACGGGGTCGGCGCCCTGATGGAGTACGTCGGCGAGTCGGCCATCCCGGTCGCCACAGTGCACCGCGACGCGGGTAAGGGCCTCATCGCGATGGCCAAGGCCGGCGTCTTCGAACTGGCCGTGAAGCAGACCGAGTACACGCCGTTCGTCTACGACCTGACCCGGGACTATCCCGGCCGGGTGCCGGACCGGGCCCTGGTCTACAAGCCGTCCCGGAGCGACCTCGCCCGGATCGATGCCCGCTACTACTCGGCCACGGAAGGCAAGCTGTCGGAGGGATACAGGTCCGACTTCACCCTCAGTCCGTCGTTCAACCTCCCCGAGATCGAGTGGCACCCGGGCACCCGCACCGAATGGGTGACGCCGGGCCAGGTCTGGCGCGAGTTCCACGCGCAGGACGTCGACACCGACCTGCCGTGGGTGATGGTGTCGGGCGACAACACGTACGCCAAGGGCAGCGCCACCCGTCTCGACTGGTTCGCTCCGCTGACCCGGCCCGGCCAGGGCGAGTCCTTCGGCGTGTACAACTCCCGCTGGCAGAACTACATGACCTGGAACGTGCAGGCGTGGGCCTCCGCCAGCGACACCATGCGGCTGGGCGGCAACCTGCCGTGGGGGGCGACGCCGGAACACCTGCAGGTCTTCCAGGGCGACACGCTGATACACGACAACCCGGTCAGCGGGGACATGCAGTGGGTGGAGGTACCGGCGGGCGACCTGCCCTACCGCGCCGTCCTCGACGCGGAGCGTCCCGGTGACGTCTTCCGCCTGTCGACACGCACCCATACCGAGTGGACGTACAGGTCCGACACCGTCGACTCGGACTTCTTCGAGCGGTTCTCGGTGTTGAACCTGGACTACAAGCTGGGGACGGACCTGCACGGGGACGTCAAGGCCGGTGAGAACCAGCGGATCGGGCTCAAGCCGGTGTCGATGGACGACGGTACCGTGCCGGGAAAGGTGACCACGGTGAAGCTGGACGTCTCGTACGACGACGGCGCCACCTGGCGGAAGGTGACCCTGGCCAAGGGCGCCCACGGATACTGGACGGGTTCGTTCAGAACGGCCAAGAAGTCCGGCGGCTTCGTCTCGGTCCGGGCGAGCGCGGCAACGGAAAAGGGCTTCAGCGTCAAGAACGAGGTCATCCGGGCGTACGGACTGCGATGAACCACACTGTCGGGTCCCGGGGAGTCGCCTCCCCGGGACCCTTCCCGTCGCACCCACTCCCATCAGGGACTATTCAGGGTCTGCCGCCATGGCGCATACTCTCCCCGCTGCGACAAGCGGAAGAGGGTCGGTCGCCGATGCTGGATGTCCTGGGCCTCGAGCCCGATGATGAACGCGTCTACCGGGCGCTGCTCGGACGGCCGAACTGCACCGCGACGCTGCTGTCGGATCTGCTCGAGGTGCCGCGGGTCCACATCGACAGAGCCTTGTGCCACCTGGTCGGGTGGGGGCTGGTGATCAGTTCGGCGGACGAGCGGTTCACCGCCGCTCCGCCGGCCATGGCACTGGGCGCTCTCATCACCCAGCGCCGAGACGGGCTACGGGTGGCCGAGCAGGCGCTGGTGACCTTCGCCGAGGAGCATCGGGCGGCGATGACCGGGAGCAGCATCAGCGATCTGATCGAGGTCGTCACGGGCGTCGATGCCATCCGCCATCGATTCCTCCAGGTGCAGCAGGCCGCTCGCAGACAGGTCCGCTCCTTCATCACCGCGCCATTCGTCGCCGTGCCCCCGGACGAGAACTCGGCCGAACCGATGGCCATCGGCCGCGGCGTGCACTTCCGGGCCGTACTGGACCGGGCCGTACTGGCGGAGCCCGGCATCGTCAGCGATGCGATCAAGTCCTTGCGCAACGGCGTGGAACTGCGTGTCGCGGACCAGTTGCCCATGAAACTCGTGCTGGCCGACGCCGACCTCGGCCTCGTCCCGCTCGCCGTCACACCCGCGGGGGAACCTGGCGCCGTGCTGCTGCACCGCAGTGGCCTGCTGGACGCGCTGGACGCGTTGTTCGAGACCGTATGGCGCGCCGCGCACCCGCTCGAACTGTCAGGCTTCGGCCGAGAAGCGGATGCGACTGTCGAAGTCGGTGCGGAAGGCCCGACCGACCTGGACCGGAGGATCCTCGCCCTCCTGCTCGCCGGTCTGACCGACCCTACGGCCGCGACACAGCTCGGAGTGTCACCGCGCACGCTGCACCGACGTCTTCGCCGTCTCATGGACATAGCCGGAGTCCGGACACGGATGCAGCTCGGCGGTCATGCCGTCCGACACGGCTGGGTGGAGCAACACTGAGCGGGTGCCCGGGCTCGGTCCGAGGCCTGCTCCGCCCGGCTGGGGAAACGGGCCCCGGCTATCGGCCAGGCCGGGAGCTGCCTCCCACGCCCTGGCTGTCGGCCGTCTGTGCGACGGAACGGCGCGCCGCGTCCGGGAATGCCCGTTCCACCGAGTCGCGCAAAAGATCCAACTCCGCCTGGACCGCCGGACGATGGGCGGGCGGCAGGCTGTCGAGCAGCCCGTCGAGCAACGCCCGCAATCGCCGGCAGACCTGCACGGACGTTGCCCCGTAGTCGCGGATCTCGGAGACGGCGAGCTGAAGGTAGTCCTCCCATGCCCTCCCCCGCAGCACGAGCCGCGGCCTGCCGTCGTCGCCGGCCAGGACGTACCGGCCAGGGAGCGGCGACTGGCCGACCACGGTGAGGAACGACTCGGTGTGATTGAGGACCTGCACAGCGGTGGTGGGATCGTTGACAGCGGGCGAAAGAGCCCGGATGGCGATGTCGACCAGCACCCGAAGGGCGAAGGCGGGGTCCTGTTCGATCGTCCGCTCCGGGCCGAGCGCGATCAGACCGGTGACGCGCCGACTGTCGGGGGTGGACGTGCCGCCATGGATTTCGACGAGGACGGCGCCCCGATGGACGTAGTCACCGATCACGTGGGGCACCGAGAGCACACAGTCGTGCCGCTCGGCGACAGCCACGAGGCCTGCCGTGTCCAGTGCCTGGATGGCACCGCCTCGGGTCGCGCGGACGACGGTCACCCTTCCGCCCAGGCTGTCTGCGCCTTCACCACCATTCGGCGGCGAGGCCCTGATCATCCCGGTCCCGCGCTCGAAGACGTCTTCCCCCATGCGGCCGACGAGATCGGCGATGGCCACCGGCCTGAGATTGTGGGTGAAACGGTTGAGATAGACCAGCAGCAGCAAAAGGCTGACGGCCACTGCCCCGCCGGCGAGAGTGACCCCGAGGTCCGGCACCGAACTCGACTCGATACTGCGCAGCAACGAGAAGGCGAACGCGAATGTGCCGGTGAAGGTGGCCAGCACGGTCTTCTGCAGCCGGTCCCTGTACCAGAGCCGCATGTACCGCGGGGACAGTGTTCCGGTGGCCTGCTGGATGACGAGAACACCGATGGTCACGACGAATCCCAGAAGGGCGATCATCGACCCGACGATGGAGCTCAGCACTCCGCTCGCCGTCGTCGCCGAATAACGCCACCCACTCGGTGGCCAGTCCGATGCGTCGGCGGAGATGGCCAGTTCGGCCAGAACGACTCCCAGGACGAGACCGAACAACGGGCTGATCCACAAGCTGGCCTTCACGTACTGCCGCAGCCGGAATGCGGAGGCCCAGGACATCATGATGCGCATGCGGCATCTCTCCCTTCGGACGGCAGCTCCTCGGCACCACGGTGCGGGCACATTCCGCTGTGGCCAGGCGCGACACGTACGCGAGTGAGCCTCACTGCTCGGGTCCCGGGGCCAGCAGCACGACACGGTCGCCTTGCCCGGGAGTGGCTCGCCGCTTCTCGGTGACGGGTTCCAGCCTCTGGTCGTCATGGACCACGAAGAGGGTCTCGCTCCCTGCCGGCGGTGGAGAGGAGGCCGGTTGCACCAGGAAGCGCGCCCCCGACTCGTACCGCGCGGCCAGGGCGTGGCGGACCAGCGACCTGCCGAAGAGGATGTCCCCGCCGGTATAGGGAGCCACGACTCCATGGCTGTCGTGGGGAGGTCCGACCCGGTAGACCGGACCTTCGACGCTGTCTTGCATCACGACCGAAGCGAGCGCGTTGAAGTCGTCGTCGTCCGTGGCCAGGAACACTGCCGTCACGCCCTCCAGCCGGGCACCCGGATTGGTGGCCGTGGCCAGCAGATCACCCGTGGCGAGTTCGACACCGGCGTCCGTGATCCGTTGGCGCTCCTGCTCGAGGCCTGCCCACATCAGAAGGTCGAGGCCCGCGGACTTCAGGCTCCTTCCCAGATCCACCACCCACGGCTCGCCTCCCACGAGCAGGATTCGTGTTCCGGCGGGTTTGACGATGCCCAGCATTCTGGCGACCGGCGCCGCGCTCAGGGCGTACAGGAGGACCGTGCCGACGATCACGAGAAACGTGACGGGCAGGATTTTGGCGGCCCCGTCGACTCCCCTGTCGACGAGGTTCGCGGAGAAGGCCGTCGCTGTGGCTGCCGCGACGATGCCACGCGGAGCCATCCATCCGACAAAAGCCCGTTCGCCCGGGGTCAGCCCGGCGCGCGCAGTCGACACGTAGGCGACGAGTGGACGTACCACGAGGACGAGGACGGCGATGAGGGCGAGGGCGGGAAGGAGCACGGGGACGAGCGACGCCGGTGTGATGGTGGAGGAGATGGAGACGAACAGCAGGCCGATGATCAGCTGGGCCAGAGTCTCGAAGAAGGGACGCCGCGCCGGCATGTCGAATCCATTTATGTTGGTGACGGCGAGGCCGGTGACGATGGCGGCGATGAGTCCTGTGTCGTCCCTCACGACGTCGGCGCCCGCGGACACGACGATCACCGTGGCCAGCTGAGCCAGCGTGCCGAGGGTCTCGCCGAGCCGCAGCGTGCGGAGCGTCAGCCACAGCAAGGCCGTGCCGACCGCGCCGCCGGCCAGGCCCACGGCCATGCTGAGGGCGAACTGGCCGAACTGGTAACCCCGGCCGATGTCGATCTGATGTGTGGTGGCGATGGCGTGGAAGACCAGTGCGCCGAGGATGCCGCCGATCGGGTCGGTGAGGGTCCCTTCCCAGATGAGGATGCGGCGCACCCTGTCCGTGGGCCGCACGAAGTCGAGGAGGGGGCCCACGACCGTGGGGCCCGAGACGACCAGGATGACACCGAGCATCGACGCCACTCTGAGGGGCATGTCGAACATCGCCGGTGCTACGGCTGCCGTGGTCAGGAACGTGACGAGCACACCGAGCAGCAGCAGCCGTCCCACGATCCACCGCGTGCGGCCGGTGAGCTTGCGCAGGTTGAGCCCGAGGCCGGCGTCGTAGAGGATCACCGCCACCGACATCGACACGAGGACGTCGAAGCTCGGACCCATCAGTTTGTCGGGATGGATGACGTCCGTCAGCGCGCCTGCGGTGAACCCTGCGGGCAGCAGGATGATGAGGGCGGGAACGCGCAGCTTGCTCGCCAGGATCTGTGACCCGCTGGCGAGGATCAGGGTCAGTGCGATTCCGAGGTAGATCTCGTCGTCTGTCACCGCAACTCCCTTCGGCAGAGTCCTGGCGTGGTGAGTGGGGAACCTTGCGGACGATCAGGTGCTGCCCGCCCTGCCACCGCTTTCGGGATCGCCGCCTCGTCGCAGGTCGGCCTCGGTGAGTTCTTCGAGATCGCCTCGGGTGTCGAGCCAGTACAGGAAGACGACGGCCGGCACCACGACCACCAGCGCGACCAGGGTGACGAGCGCCAGCCAGGTCAGCGTGGTCGATGCGCCGGCGCCTTCGGCGACGGTCATCGACGTCGGGAGGAGGTAGGGACGCTGAGCCAGGCCCCAGGCGATGACCGCGCAGGCGACGGCGCCGACGGCGAAGGCGCGGGCCCAGCCGCCCGGTCTGCGCATGAGCAGCCACGCGGTGGTGAAGGAGGCCGCTCCGGCCGCGACGCCGAAGGCCAGGCCCGCCCCGTGGGTGAGCCCGTGCCATACGTGCGGGGCGTCCTCGCTGGTGACGAAAAGGGTGATCACCACGAGCACCAGGAGTGCGGTGAGGCTCAGTAGCCCGCGCCGCCGGAAGTAGGCGATCAGGTCGGGTGCGTCGAAGCGGCGGGCGTCCCCTGCCAGAAAGACCGCGCCCAGGAAGGCCGTCGCGGCGATGGCGAGCATCCCGAACATGATCGAGGTGGGATTGGACCAGGCATCCGCCGACGCCTCCGTACCGAGCCTCACCCGGCCTGAGGCGACTCCCCCCACGGCGGCGCCGAGGAAGAACGGCGTCACGAGCGAGGCCGAGGCGAACACGGCACCGTAGAGGCGCCGGTCGGCGAGCTTGCGGGCGGCCTTCCGGAAGGCAAAGCCGGCGCCACGCAGGACCAGGCCCAGGGCCGCCAGCGCCAGTGGCAGCCACATCGCGGAGAACACGGCCTGGAAGAAAGTGGGGAACCCGGTCCACATGATGACGAAGACGAAGATCAACCAGACGTTGTTGACCTCCCACACGGGTGCCATCGCGTGATCGATGAGCCATCGGGGCCGCTTGCCTCGTTCGGAGCCTCCCGCCGTCAGGTCCCAGAAGCCGGCTCCGTAGTCCGTACCGCCTGCGCAGGTGTACGCAGTGACGGCCAGCAGCAGGACCACTGCCATCAGGTCGGCCGTCACGACCGGTCTCCCTGGGACGCGGCTACGCCGCCGTCACCTGCGGGGACAGGACCTCTGGGGCCGTACGGGCTGTCCGTCTCCGGCAGGTCCACCGGGGGCCCAGGGGCATGCTGTGCGTCGGCGAGCCGCCATCGTGTGCGTAGCTTGAGCAGCACTGCCAGGAGCGAACCGAAGATGAACACGTATACGACGATCACCAGGCCGAGCATGATCCACAACGTGGACGAGCGCGTCGCTGTGACTGCCTCGGCGACACGCATGTTCTGGTAGACGATCCACGGCTGGCGTCCCACCTCGGTCGCGATCCAGCCGCATTCGACAGCCACCACCGAGGCCAGCCCCGCGCAGGCCGCGCTGCGGTAGAACCACGCGGACCCGGGAAGTCTGCGATGCCGCAGCCAGACCAGGCGGTACCAGAGGGCGAGGAGTACCAGGGCGGAGCCGATGAGGACCATGATGTCGAAAGCCCAGTGCGCGATCGTCGCCTGAACGGCTGTCGGCCGTTGGTCCGGCGGGACGGACGTCAGACCTACGACCTCGGTGTTCGGGCTGAAGCCGGCGAGGACGGAGTCGAGCAGCGGAATCTTGATACCGCCCGAGATGGAACCGTCGGAGTGCAGGCGGCCGAACAGGTACTCGGGCACACGGGTGTCCGTCTTCCAGACGATCTCCATGGCCGCGAACTTCACCGGCTGCTTGTGGAACACCGACCGGGCGATCGCATCGCCCAGGACGAACTGCACCGGGGTCGCCACCGCAGCGATGGTGAAGGGAACGGTGAAGCCGAGCCGGTGGTATCGGTCCCGGCGCCCCCTCAGCCAGCCGACCGCGTAGACGCCGGCCACCATGTATCCCGCTGTCAGCAGCATGGCCACCACGAAGTGCCAGTACTGCGGCCCGAACATCGGCGTGAAGATCGCCTTCCAGATGTTCACGTCCGTCGGATCGCCCGCAGCGTCGAGGGAGAAGCCCTGCGGTGTGTTCATCCATGAATTGGCCGCCAGGATGCCGAACGCTCCCAGGAGCGCCGCGGCCGGGAGCGGCAGTCCGAGCAGGAAGTGGGCCCGTGGCTTCAACCGCCGCCATCCGTAGAGGTAGATGGCGATGAGGACCGCTTCGAGGAAGAAGGCCCAGGCCTCGACCCCGAAGCCGATTCCGAAGACATCGCCCCACCTGCCCATCAGCCCCGGCCAGAGCAGGCCGAACTCGAAGGAGAGCACGGTGCCGGTAACGACTCCGACGGCGAACTGAACCGCCATGACCGCCGACCAGCGCCGTGCCAGCAGGAGGGCTGTCGCGTCTTTGTGGCGCAGCCCGCGGTAGTGCATGACCAGGGTGATCAGAGGCAGGGCCACGCCCAACGGGACCAGGATGATGTGAGAAGCCAGAGTGAAGGCCATGAGCTCCCGGGCCGGCAGGAGTTGATCCGGAGCGCTCGCCAGGAGGTGGACCGAGGTGTGCATAACCGCCTTCGCTGTTCGGGTCCTGCGAAAGAGGTCAGCCGCCGGTCGCGAACCCGGGGAAGAGCGTCATACCGCCGTCGACGTACAGAGTCGTCCCCACCACGTAGTCCATGAGGTCGGACGCCAGCAGGATGACCGCGTGGGCGATGTCCTCGGGGTCTCCGATCCGGTCGTAGGGGATCAGACGCAGAAGGTCCTCCCGGGCCGCCGGCGTCTCCCAGGCACTGCGGTTGATGGGGGTCTTGATCGCCCCGGGGGCGACGGCGTTCACCCGGATCTTCTCCGGTGCGAGCTCCTGCGCCAGGGTCTGCATCATCATCTGCACGCCTCCCTTGGACGAGGCGTAGTTCACGTGCCCCGCCCACGGGATGAGCTGGTGCACCGAGCTCATGCAGATGATCTTCCCGGCTGCCCGGGACACCTCCGGAACCACGCCGCGCCGACGGAACTCCTTGGCCGCCTCCCTTGCGCACAGAAACTGGCCCGTGAGGTTGACGTCGAGGACCTTCTGCCACTGGGCGAGGGTCATGTCGGTGAACTTGGCGTCACGCTGCATACCGGCGTTGGCGACCAGGATGTCGAGGGTCCCGAAATCCTGGACCGTCCGGTCCACCATCGCGGTCACCTGGGTCTCCTGCGACACGTCCGCCTCGTAGGCCACCGCACGCACCCCGAACGACGTGATCTCCTCGACCACTTGCTCGGCGGCTTCCCGGTCGCTCACGTAGTTCACCGCCACGTCTGCGCCCGCCCGGCCCAGCGCGATGGCCGTGCCCTTACCGATGCCGGAATTGGCCCCGGTCACCAGAGCTGTCTGGCCCTTGAGCAAGTCGGACGGCAGAGCACCCCGGACTGCCTCGACGTGGGAATCCATGATGCCCTGTCTCCTCGCTACACGGCTCCGGTCCGCCCGGCCACGGCCCGGCAGGCGGGGATCAGGCAATCACCGGACGAGCGGGGCCGCAGTCAAGGCGGGCCGCTGCTGGGCCATTGGGCGGATCGGCTTCCCCCGGTCGGCTCAGCTGCGGCGCCGGGCGACCTTCATGACGCCTGCCATGCCGTGAGGCCGCATCGGAGTACCGCCGAGGTGTTGGGCAACGGCTGGTTCCGTACCGGTGACCTGGCCCGCCGCGACTCCGACGGGTGGTTCTACATCGTGGACCGGGCCAAGGACATGATCCTTCGTGGTGGCTTCAACGTGTATCCGCGGGAGATCGAGGAAGTTCTTCTCACCCATCCGTCCGTGAGCACGGCGGCCGTCATCGGGGTGCCGCACGGCCGCCATGGCGAGGAGGTCAAGGCGTGCGTGGTCCGCACCCCAGGAGCGACGCTCGCCGAGGAGGAGCTGATCGCCTGGTGCAAGGAGGAGATGGCCGGCTACAAGTACCCCCGCATCGTGGAGTTCCGTGCGGCCCTGCCCACCAACGCCACCGGCAAGGTCCTCAAGCGCGAGCTCAGGGACGCGGATGGCCACGCGGCCGAGGCGGGCCGCTGAGGCTGGGCCGTTCCGGTCTGGCGCAACCCGGAACGGTCCGGCCCACATCCCCCTCCCCCGTCTGTGGCGTACTGAAGCCGTGAGGACCGGGCTCAGCGGCTCGGGCCGCCTGAAGCCGGTTCTGCGTCTTAAGAATCCGACATCTCGCATGTGGCAGGACACGAGTGGAGACTCAGTCGGCCGAGTCGGGCGACCAGTTGATGAGAAGTCACTTGGACAACGACAGCTCTATTCGGAACCTGTGAGAAGGACGTCTACGCGATGCGACGAGCCACCAGGAGGCGCCCGTGCGTGGAGAGCTTCGCAACCTCTACGTCTCGTCCAGGCTTGGGCGCGTGGACGACGAGAACGCCTCCGATGACCATGGCTATGTGCTCCGGCCACGCCGGGCCGCCCACGGTGAAGACGAGGGTCCCCGGGCTGAAGCGCGTCTTGGGCTAGGTGTTGCGCCAGTTGGGGGTGGTCTCGTGGGTGAGGCGGCGGGTCATGAGGTTGATCGCAGCCAGCTGGATCATTGCGGCTGATCGGTGGGGGTGGGTTTCGTAGTCGCGGGCCAGGCGGCGGTGGTGCATGAGCCAGCCGAGGGTGCGTTCGACGACCCATCGGCGTGGCTGGACGTGGAAGCCTCGGGTGGTGGGGTACTTCCCTTGGGGGATTTTCTTGTCGTAGTAGGTCCGTGAGGCGGGGCCGGCTAGGGCGGCCCCGCGGAGAGGGAGAATGGGTGCCGGGAGCCTGAAAAGATACGGGCGGGGCGGCCGAAGCACGGAGGGCCGACGCGGGGCAGCCCGTACGGGCTGCCCCCGACAACGAGCCCGGCTACAGCTCGCCGGTGGCGAACAGCTCGAGGTGCCCGCACTTGGGGCAGCGGAACGCCTCTATCTGCCGCCGGGGCCGGCCCATCCGCTTGGCACCCCCGAAAACTCCCCGCTCCAACGCGCCCTCGATCCAGCGCGCGTAGCCGCGCGAATGCTCGCCTGCGTCCTCGATGAATCCATCCACCAGGCCAACGGTGCCGCAATGGGTGCACGTGTAATTGTTCATACCGCGAGTGTAGAAAGCGGTGCGGCCAGAGCGATCCCGTAGCCGTTGACTCTGCCTGGCCGGAACAGCCGGAGTCCAGACCCACGGTCGGTTCGGTCCGGTGCCGTCCGGGCTGACCGTCAGGCCGATTCCGTCTCCATTTGACGGCTCGTGCCTGCACCCCGAAGTCCACTGCATCGACGTGCAGCCGCTCTCCTCGACGAAGCGCCGGAAGAACGCACACGGCGAGATTCCTGCCTGCCGCGCCGGTACCCCGCGGGAAGCATGCGGCGCCGGACCAGACCAGGAGCGGCAGGAGAGAACCACGCAACACCGTCCAGAGACACGGGCAGCAATCTTCAGCTTGTAGCGGGAGTAGCGGCGTGTCCGCCCTGCGAGCTCAGCGGGGTGATGACGCTGGCTTCACGGGAGAAGGCGGGTGTGGTGCCGGGGATTTCTGCGGCCCGGCCCATGGTGTTGGCAGGGTAGCCGTCGTCGAGACAGCCGCAGAAATTGTCTGCTGTCATCTCACCTCGCTGCGGACACGTTGGAGGGGCCCCGGTGCCGTATGGCACCGGGGCCCCGAAGGAACTGCTACACCATCTGCCGGTCCTGGAACTGCACCGGCCTACTGTGTCCGCACAGCCGCCGCGGGCGGGGGTGCGGGGGTCGCGAATGGCGTGACCGGAGACCACCTGCCTATCGATGTCCTGCGGTACCCGGGCTCACTTCCACCCCGGGCGATCCTGATGGCGCCTCAATCCTCCGTTTCTTCCCTCTGAATGACCTACTGCTGGTGATGCGAACTTCTTATACCGCTCTTCGACAGCCAGCCCCGTCGCCCGTCCTGCGTCTGCTCCGGCTTGGAACCCCACTGTCGAACTGCCCGGTACGCGCGCCGCAGTCTGACGCCTTTACCGAGGGACCGCTGGTACTGCGGACTGCACTTGTGTACTGCGGTTCTGCTGTTGGCGGCCCCTGATCACTGCGGGCCACCCGGTCCGGCCGTCAGTCCCGTCACCATCCTGCAACCGCTCTGGCTTCGGAACTCCACCACCGCACCGACCTGCACTTACATGTACTGCTTCCCGGCAGTTCATCTCTGCCGGGCCTGCTCGATCTCTTGGCTACGGACAGGACACTAACCCCAGCCACGCCCACATGTCTACTTCCGTCAGGACAGGTTTTCTGTGAGGACTGACAGCGAAGTCCTGCGGTCCGCATCGCTTGAAACCTGCACCGGAGCACACCCGGTGGAGCGTGAGGCCCGTTCGGAACGGGCAGGTGGAGCGGCACGGAACAAACGGCACAAACGATCACAGATGGGGTGTACCCGCATGGACAGCACAACAATGGCCATCACCCCGACGCTCCCCGTACCGACCGCGGTGCGGGGCGACAGTGCGGTCGGTATCGCCAGGTCCGCCAGGTCGCCCCCGCGCCTTCACCCACCGCCTCACCCGGGCGCCCGATCCGGACATGGCGGACACCCTCGTCCTGGTCGTCTCCGCGCTCGTCACCAACGCCCTGCGTCACGGCGGCGGTCGGTACACCCTCCGCCTCTCCGCCGGCCCCGACACGGTGACCGCCGCGGTCAGCGACCCGAGCCCGGCACGCCCGCGCGAGCACACCCCCGACCTCGACGGCGGCAGCGGCGGCTTCGGCTGGCACATGACCCGCCACCTCACCACCCACCGGACCATCACTACCGGCCCCGGATACGGCAAAACCATCCACGCCCAGCTCCACCGCTGAGCTGAGAGACAACGGGGAGCCCGGTGTCCGCCCGACGGGGCTGGATACAGATACCCCAGGCCAATAGCCTTCCTGCTCCACACGTGGAAATCTATGTCGGCTGGAGTAGACATTGGGTGGTGGTGTGGTTATGGTTTCTCTCGTAGCCCAGAGGGACAGAGGGGCCTGGCAGAGATGGACTGCCGGGCATAAGTACGTGCAGTTGCAGTTCGCGCGGCGGTGGAGGTCCGAAGCCAGGATTGTTGAGGACGGCTACGGGTGACCCCGCCTCGGGCGGTGGCCCGCATTGCTCAGGGCCGCCGTAAGCAGTGCCACATAGTGGTCAGCAGTACCCAGCAGCGAGGTAGTTGAGCCGCACCTTGGCAAAGGCGTCGGCTGCGGACGCGCGCGCCGGGAGGTTCAGCAGCGGGGTTCCAAGCCAGAGCAGATGCAGGACGGGCGACGGGGCTGGCTGCCGAAGTGGCGCTGTGAGAGGCCACCGAAGGTACGGAGTTGTTGATCCAGAGGGAAGGATGGAGGAGTTGAGCGCCATCAGGATCGCCCGGGCGAAATTTTTGGGCCCGGGTACCGCAGGACACCGATAGCGAGGTGGTCTCCGGTCAAGCAACCGCGATCCCCGCAACCCCCCCGGCCTTTTCCGGCGGGTACGCGGAAACACAGAGCCGGCGTAGCCGATCACGGCCGGCTGATGGTGTAGCAGTTCCTTCGGGGCCCTGGTGCCAATGGCACCAGGGCCCCTCCCACGCGCGCTCCACAGGAAGGTACATATGACAGCGGACGACTCGTTCGGCCGTCTCGACGATGATGACTACCCCGCCTACACCATGGGCCGGGCCGCCGAGATGCTCAACACCACCCAGGGCTTCCTCAGGGCCATCGGCGAAGCCCGACTGATCACACCGCTGCGCTCCGCGGGCGGCCACCGCCGCTACTCCCGCTACCAGCTCCGCATCGCGGCCCGCGCCCGCGAACTCGTCGATGCCGGCACTCCTGTCGAGGCCGCGCGCCGCATCGTCATCCTCGAGGACCAGCTCGAGGAAGCCCGGCGGATCAACGCCGAATACCACCGCACCGCCAAGCCTGCCGGTTCACCACTTGCCAGCTGACGTGGTGTGCCCGCCGTGCGCGCTCACGCGCCGGGAGCACCCGCAAGGGCCATGTCCCGCGTTGACGGAGTGCGCGGACACAAAGCGTCGGCTCCGGCTGTCTTACTTCGAAAGCCTGCCCCACGCCTTCGGCGTGGGCGTCCTGTCGTGCCGCTGCCCTTTTTCGCTTGTTGCTGCGCAAGATGCCCATTGGCCGAAGAGGGAGCCGGCTGCGGACCTGTGGGTGACGTCAACGGGTGAAGCGCTACGGTTGTAGCGCCGAGGGCAGCGACCCGGACGGGTCTGCGTCGTGGCCGGTCGGTGCGCCGCCGGCCTGACGTTCGGCCGAGCGGTCCCTCCCTTCGCCCCGTAAAGGGTGATCGTTCTTCCTGCAACGCTGTTCTCCGGGTGGATCAATATCTACGGGCGCGGGATGAGGGTTCAACGTGCCGCGCCGTGAGTGTTTTTGTCGCAGCGAAGAGGGTGGAATTATTCGACGTCCACAGGCCATTACGGCGTGCTACTGTCGATCTCAGTTGCAGTTGTGGTTCCCAAAACTTCAAGTCCCTTCGTGGCTATTTGCAGCCAGGAGGAGCTTCATTGTATTCCGGTTTCTTTTCTCCGGGCGGGGCATCATCACGGCGACCCGGCCCCCGTGCATCGCGGGTCCGGCGTACTGCCCTCAAAGGAGATATGACATGGCGTCAGGCACTGTGAAGTGGTTCAACGCAGCCAAGGGTTTCGGCTTCATCGAGCAGGACGGTGGCGGGGCTGACGTGTTCGCCCACTTCTCGAACATCGCCGCTCAGGGCTTCCGTGAGCTGCTCGAAGGTCAGAAGGTCACCTTCGACATCGCACCGGGCCAGAAGGGCCCTACGGCCGAGAACATCGTTCCCGCCTGACGTTGACGCGCACTTCGTAGCGGGGGCCCCGCACCCCGAGGGGTGCGGGGCCCCCGCTACGGAGTCTGCTCGAGGCCCGCTCCTTGAGGGCTGCGCCCTTTCGGCTTTCTGAATTTCACATCCAGGCGACGTCATCCATTTTCACGGCCTTCACCTGCACCCCGCTCCGGGGCTAACCGCACGGCACATTTACTTTCGCATTCTTCTCGGCCCGTTCTTGTGATTCCCCGCACTGTTCTTCCGCAGCGGGAATTCCTTGATACGCGCCGTATCAAGGAAGGTTCTGAATGAACCCCACACGTCCGGACAACCGCTCATCCCGCAGCCAGGGCCCCGGGGAGAGTCGCGTTCGCCTGGTTTGATCATGGAATCCCGTGGAGGGTGAGTGTGGCTGCGGGATGGGTGTGGGCTCGTCGGCCGCTGGCGATGTTGGCCCATCCGGAGCGGTGGAGGGTGGCGCGGGCGAGATCGCGCAGGGCGCTCATGACCGCGGGGGTGCGGTGGCGGTGGATCTGGCTGGCGTCTTCAGCGAAGGCCACGTCTTTGGTCCAGTGGACGGTGTTCTCGATGATCCAGTGGCCGCGTGCCCAGGTTGCGATCTCAGCGGGAGTCGCCTGGTGTGCCGCGAGATCGGTGACGGCGTAGACAGTCTCGGTCTGCCACTTCGATGTGTTGATTCGGCGGCGTTTTCGGTGGATGCGAACAACCTGGCGGGCATGGGGGAACAGCAGGCCGTCCACGCTCACCACCTTCACCTCGCGGACCTCGTCCCGGCCGTGTCCGCGGTCGCGGGAGCGGTTGAGGAACCGGTGCCTGTTTCCAGGGCAGATTCGTCACCTGGCGCGACAGGGTGGGCTGGTTGTTCTTCACCGACAACAGGTAGTGGGCGTTTCGGTCCTCGACGAGGTAGCGGGCGTGGCTCGTCTGGGCGTGCAGGGCGTCGACCGTGACGACGGAGCCGGTCAGGTCCTGATCATCAAGGGCGTCCAGCAGCGGAGCGAACTCGGGTATCTCGTTCGTCTTCGCACCGACCTCGCGCAGAGCGGCAGTCAACGCGTCGTGGACGCGGCTGCCGTTCGCGCGGACCGCTCCGCGCAGGCATTTGCCGTCCACGGCGAAGGCCACACGACGCGGTTGCGGCGGGTCTGTCTCGCGCTGGGCGATGCGGTGGGCGCGGCGCTGTTCGCGCTCGACGGTCCCGTCCGGGGCTGTCGAGCAGACCGGTCGGGGCTGGAGTGTGGTGAGCCTGGTGAAGCCGGCGGCGGTGAGTAGCGCGGGGTCGAGGCGGGCGAACACATCGCGGAGGGTGCGCTCGCCCGGAGCCTTGAACCGTCCGGCAAAGGGATCGAAGGGGCAGCCCAGTCGAGCCAGGACATCCTGGTCGCAGCGGCGTACCCACTCAGCGACAGTGGTCAGGGAGTTGTGGCCGGCGCTGGTGAGAGCACACACTCCGACCGCGAGCAACGTCGCCAGCCGGAACCGTACGCCGCGCGGATTGCGCGGATCGGGCACCCGGGCCAGCGCGTCGAGCAGCCCGGACGGCACCACCGCCTCGGTCCGTGACACTCGGGACGCGGCCTGTGGCAGGAGCGGAGCGGACGGGAAGGATGATGGTGCAACGAGCACGGCGACCTTACCGGGACCGAACTGATTCGCCGCTTGGTGCGGTGAGGTCCTTGGTCATGAAGACGCGGCTGGTACCCGGTGGATCGCAGGGCACCTCTCCCAGCCGCTTCCACCCGTACTTCTGGTAGAAGCCGGGAGCCTGGAAGGTGATCGTGTAGAGCACGGCCGTGCGGCAGCCACGGGCACGGGCCTCGTCCTCGGCCTTCCGGAGGATCTGTGTTCCCAGCCTGCTGCCCCGCAACCGGGGTGGCAGGTAGAAGAGGTCGAGGAAGAACAGCCCGAGCGAGGTACGCCCGGTCAGCCCGCCGACCACCTGGCGCGTTGCGGGATCACGGACCAGGACGGCGAGAGGTCTGCGGTCGGCGATCCCCGTGTGCTCGACGTTGAAGCGGTCCAGCGCGTCGGAGATCGCCGCGATGTCCGCCGGGGCGGGCGCGTCCGTGAGTACGAAGCCCGTCCGGGATTCAGGCTGGTGGGAGCCTCTGGCAGCGTTGTCGGACGAAGTCATGGTTGCTCCAGTACGTGAGCAGAGGCGGCGCGGCCTCGCGGGCGGATGCGGGGCCGGCGAGCCCTGCGCACGTGCCGACGCTAGGACGCGGACGCTTCGACAGCCGTCGAAGAGACGTCGGCGACAATGGACACCGTGGACTTTCAGCGCGCAGGTCAGGACGTGGGAGTGGACCTGGCAGGGGTGGCCAAACTACTGGCCGACGGCACCCGGGCCGCCTTCTGCCTCGCGCTGCTCGACGGCCGGGCGTGGACGGCAAATGAGCTCGCGCGTTACGCCGGCATCGCACCGTCCACTGCAACCTCACACCTGAACCTGCTCGTGAACGGCGGACTCCTCGTCGAGGAGCGACACGGACGCCACCGCTATGTACGGGTAGCCGACCGCAGGGTGGTCGAACTGATCGAAAGCCTTGCCGCGCTGGCCCCGCAGGACAAAGCCCGGCCACGTTCACTGTCGGCCTCCGGCCGACAGCATGCACTGGCCCGCGCCCGGCTGTGCTACGACCACCTGGCCGGAACCGTCGCACTGGCGATCACCGACGCGATGGTCGAGCGCGGACTGCTGGAGTGGGGACCCGAACCGGGCCTGACCAACAAGGGCACCCTCTGGCTTGTCGAGATCGGCATCACGGTGCCCACCGGTTCACGCCGCCCACCAGTACGCGCATGTCTTGACTGGACCGAGCGCCGTCCCCACCTGGCCGGCGCCGTGGGCGCCGCCCTGTGCACCCACGCACTCACCACCGGATGGATGACGCGCATCGGCACTACCCGCGCCCTGCTCGTGACACCCGCAGGACGCGCGGCATGGCACGACCACCTCGGCCTGCCGCCAACTGAACTTTGATTCCGGTCCGGCTCGGGCCGCGCCGACACGTGATCAAGTCGGACGAACAGGACTCTCCCCGGGGCCCTGATCCCGCAGCCGTACCACCGATTCCGGCCGGGGCAGCCGCCTCAACCCGACCACCCTGGCCCGTTCCGGCGGTCCGCGCCGCTCGGGCGGACGGCCCGTCGCAGTCCAGGGCGAGTTCGCCCTGCCGGTCACGGTCACTCCCGCGCTGCCCGCGGTAGGGGCGTTCGCCGACCTCGACATGCCGGGGCAGTTGCTGGCCGCGCTGACCGCGCAGGGCGTGAGTGTCCCGTTCCCGATCCAGGGTGCCTTGCCGAACACCCTCGCGGGCCCGCGACGCCCTGGGCCGTGGACGCACCGGCTCCGGGAAGACCCTCGCCTTCGGCCTGGCTCTGCTGGCCCGCACCGCCGGTCGACGTGCCGAGCCCCGTCAGCCGCTGGCGCTGGTCCTCGTGCCGACGCGTGAGCTGGCCCAGCAGGTGACCGACGCACTGGCCCCCTACGCCCGCTCGGTGAGGCTGCGCCTGGTCAGCGTTGTCGGCGGAATGTCGATCGGCAGGCAGGCCAACGCGCTGCGTGGCGGCGCCGAGGTCGTCGTGGCGACGCCGGGCCGGCTCAAGGACCTCATCGACCGTGGTGACTGTCGGCTTGACCAGGTCGCGATCACGGTGCTGGACGAGGCCGACCAGATGGCCGACATGGGCTTCATGCCCCAGGTCACCGCGCTCCTGGACCAGGTCCGGCCCCGACGGTCAGCGGATGCTGTTCTCCGCCCCGCTGGACCGCAACGTCGATCGCCTGGTCCGCCGCTACCTCAGCGACCCGGTCGTTCACTCCGTCGACCCGTCCACAGGTGCGGTCACGACGATGGAGCACCACGTGCTGCACGTCCACGGTACTGACAAGCACCGGACGACGACGCAGATCGCGGCACGTGAAGGCCGGGGAGTCCGGCAGCGTCGTCACGCTGGTCACCCCCAACCAGCGCCGTGACATGACCCGCCTCATGACCGCCGCCGGCATCGTGCCCCAGACCACCCAGGTCCGCTCCGGCGAAGAGGCACTCAACCGGATCACCGGTGCCCGGACCCCCTCAGGCATCCCCGTGACGACTACCGCGCCGGTGGGCGAGCGCCGCCGACGCGGCGCGTCCTCACACGGCCGGTGCAGCCCCGCCTCGGCCGCCCGGCGCGTGTCCGCTCATCAGTCCTCCTTCGACGCGGCGGCCTGAGATCTTTGTTACGGAAGCTGACCCACCCGTACAGGAGACATCTCTTGACGCTGGTTCAGGTGCAGCCCCGCCCGGTCAGTGCCGCTGCCGTACGCAGGACGGTGGCCGACGTCATGGAGACCGCCGGACCGCAGGTCTGTGACGACATGACCGTCGAGGTGGCACTCGCGGTCATGACCAGCGCCCGCACCGGGAACATGCTTGTCCGCGACGACAGCGGCCTGTGTGTCGGACTGGTCGCCCAGGCCCAGCTCAAAGCAGCCCAGGGCAGCTCCGCGTCCTCGGACATGGTCCAGCTGCGGGACATCGTCGGCGACCGCGGACCGGTCACCTCACCCGTGATCACCATGCCGAAGCCGCGCACGTGATGCGCAACAGCCACGTCAATGCCCTGCCTGTGGTCGACGAACACGGCAGCGCCTTGGGCGTCCTCACCGTTGCCCACTGAGCCGTCCCCACCGCGGCAGAGCCACTCCCTTATCGTTCTTCTCCCTGTGAGGCATCATGCGCTGTGTCATCGCCCGCTTCCCGTTCGACCTGACCAGGAGCGGCGTCCTGGAATCGATGAAGGGCATCAAGCCCGAGCAGGGACCCGGCGAGTCCGTGATCATCGGCCGACGCACCTACCCCGTCAAACAAGTCGGCCAGGTCGTCACAGGCCAGGACCGCCGCGACTTCAGCGCAGGAGAAGTCGTCCGGGCCATGGCCCGGCTCGGCTTCACCTGCCGCGGCCTTCCACAGGCCCCCTCAGCCACCCGCGTTCTCAACCCGTTGCAGCACGCGTCCGCGATGCTCGGCGCCCCTGTGGCCGCCTGACCGACGGGCAGGCGCGATCCGTCAGCAAGCAGGGGTGAAGGGCCGACCGGCGCACCCCGGTCGGCCCTTCACCATGTACCGAGTTCTCGCGGCCGGCAGTGGGTCAGTGGTCGGAGTAGCTGAAGTCGCCCATGGTCCAGGCGCTGACGTCTTCGATCGCGACCCGGTACATCCCGCCTGTCTCCGGGATCCCTACCGTGCCCTGCAGAATCCGAGCTACGTGGAAGTGCAGATGCGTGGGCGGTCCTTCCTCGGGTGCCGGGGTGGTGAACACGGCGGAGAAGTCGCTCAGGCGGGCCGAGTCCGCCAGGACCTCCGACACCCGCTGCCTCCAGACGGCTTCGGGAGCCAGCCGGCCCGTGATGACAGCACCACCGGCCACCACGGTCAGAGGCATCTGATTGCTGTGCCCGGACTCCACCAGGGCGGCAATGTCAACAAGCAGCGTGTCAGGCTTACACATGGCGCCGATTATATTCGTCGACCATCGGACTGCTTATTGCGGTACCGGTTTGGATCAGGACGGTGCTGACGTCTTGTCGCTGGAGGCGCGGGGGCGCCCGGACGAGTGGAGTACTGCCCCTGCAGCCCCAGGTCCCGGCACGCGGAGCACGCAAGCGGTTACGCGAGGTTCCTCGGTCTCCTCAAGGCCCTCGCGCCCGCTGGCCCAAGAAGGAGCTGTAAGGGGTGCTGGACAACTCCTCCCCCACTCGCGCTCCAAGGTCCGTGTGGCGCCATCGCCGAATCGGGCGATGGCGCCTGCTGCGCGGTCAGCTCCGCCTGGGCGGTGCTTGGCCCACGTTCCGATCTTGTGCTGATTACCGGGATGCACTCCCGGGCGTCAGCGCGAAGGCCAGCCAGGCGACGGCGCAGAGGCCGCCCGACAACAGCAGCGACCATCCTGTGTCGGCGGCCGCGGCGGTGCCCATGAGGGCGACACCGAAGGTGGCGCCGATCTGGCGGATGGCGTTGAGGAGGCCGCCGACCGAGCCGGCCGTGCCGGGCGGGGCGGCGCCGATGACGGCCGCGACGAGGGCCGGCAGGATGAACGAGATGCCGAAGCCGGTGAGTAGCAGGCCCACAGCGAGCCAGACGTAGGCGCCTTCGGCGAAAACCGTGCCGGCCAGGACCGTGCCTCCGGCGGTCAGGAGTGCCAGGCCGCCGAGAATCGGGGGCCGCGGGCCTGTGTGGGTGACGATCCTGCCGGTCAGCGGCGGATTCGCGACGAAGGGGACGGTCAGCGGCAGGAACGCCAGCCCCGTTTCCAGGGCGCTCAGGTGACGTTCGCGCTGCAGCAGCAGAGGCAGCACGAACAGGGCGCCGGACAAGGCGAAGTTGGTGACCGCGCCCGCCAGCAGACCGGCCCGTACCGGTGCCGACCGCAGGAGCGTCCGGTTCACGACCGGGGCCTGACTGCGTCGTTCGAGCACGGTGAACACAGTCACCGCGATGCCGAGCCCGCCCGCCGACCACGCGGTGCGGACCCATGCGCCCGCGCCGGCAGCGATCAGGACGTCCGTGAGCAGTGCCAGCACCACGACAGCCGCAGTCTGCGCCGGCCAGTCGACACGGTTGCCGCCGCGTGGGCAGCGCACCGCCCGTCCCCAGGTCAGGGCCAATACGACCAGTCCGAGGGGCGCGTTGACCAGGAACACGGCCCGCCATCCGGATGCCTCCACCAGAGCGCCACCGGCGATCGGGCCGGCCGCGACGGCCGCCCCGCTGACGGCGGCCCACACCGAGATCGCGCGAGCTCGCGCCGCAGGCTGTGGGTACAGACGGGCGATCAGTGCCATCGAGGCCGGCACGCACGCGGCCGCTGCCGCCCCGGACACGGCCCGCAGGACCAGCAGGGCACCCAGATTCGGGGCCAAGGCACTGAGCAGGGACGCGAGCGCGAACACGCTCGTGCCGGTCCGGAAGACTCGGTCGGCGCCGAATCTGTCGGCTGCCGCCCCCGCCGACAGCAGCAGAGCCGCGAACACCACGGTGTACCCGGTGGTGGCCCATTGCAGACCGGCCATCGACGTATGCAGCGAGGCGGCCAGGTCGGGTTCGGCGACGGACAGCACGGTGGTGTCGAGCAGCACCATGAAATAGCCCAGCGACACGCCGGTCAGCGCGCCTGCCCGCCTCGCCCGGGACGGAGCGGGCGACGCGACAGAATTCACAACAGCCATGGAAGAGGAAGCCTCCGGTGAGCAGCCAGATCAGTAACGCCGCCCACCATCGGTCCGACCGGGCAGGGCACTCCACCGGCTCAGTCGCACACTGCATTCGGAATTTCCGAACGGTCTCGCGGTGTTGGGCGCGTACGTGGAACTACGCCAACTCGTCACCTTCGAGGCCGTGATCCGACACCGCACGGTCACGGACGCTGCCGTCGCCCTCGGCCTCGCCCCCTCCTCCGTCTCACAGCAGATCCGCACCCTTGAAACCGGCCTCGCCGTCGCCTTGTTCACCCGCGGCCCCAAAGGCATGGAATTGACTCCCGCCGGGGAGCGCCTACGCGGCTGGGCACGCACCCTGCTCGACACCGCTGAACAAGCCGTCCACGATGTCCGCGGAGAGCGCCGGCGGCTACGGCTCGGCGCTCTGGAGACCCTCGCAGGCTCCCACGTTCCCCTTGTCCTCGCCCGGCTGGCCGAACGCCGCCCCGACATCTCGGTCGACGTCCACTCCGACCGCACCCGCCAAGGGCTTTTCACCGATGTTGCGGATGGGCGCCTCGACGCGGCCCTCCTCCTGGACGCAGGGGAGGCCCTCGGCGGGCTCGGCTTCCCCGCCCCCGCCGAACCTCTCGCCTTCCTCGATCTCGACCCCGTGCCCCTGGCCCTCGTCGCGGCCCCGACCCACTCCCTGGCCAACCGCCCCACGTTGACCCCCACCGACCTCGATGACGAACGGCTCTTGGTCAACGTCCCGGAATGCTCTTTCTGGCTGGCCGGACAGCACCTCCTCGGCAGCGGGCCCCAACGCGTCCGAGCCGGCGGCGTCCCCGTGATGCGCGCATGGGCCGAACACGGCCTCGGTGTCACCCTGCTGCCCCGCTTCGCCGTCACCGACAGCCTGCGCGCCGGCACCCTCGTCCAGCTGGCCCTCCCCGTACCCGACCTCAGACTGCGCCTCGTGTGGCGCAAGGACCGTGAGGCCATGCCCGAACTGCGCGACGTCCTCTATGCAGCCGCCCGCCCCTGAACAGCCTGAGGGCTGTCCCATAAGGATCGGCTGGTTCTCCCGGCCTCAAGGGTGCGGAACCTGGTAGTCATGATGTCCCCGTGATGAACAGTGCAGATCTACAGCCTGCCCGGATACCGGGCTACGACGGCGGCCCCCTCACGTACCAGGTCGGGCTCCTGGACGAGCCGCTCTTCTGGCTAGGGCACCTTTCCTCGTGTATCCAGTCCGAGGAGGCCGAGGAACTGCTGTTCGGCGCGGACTACGACGCAGCCGGCGACTTCCAGCGGCTGCTGTGGGAGCGAGCAGAATGGCCGGCATTCACGGTTCCGCTAGCCGCTGACCACCGTCTCCACGTGGTTTACCGCACTTTCGCGGACGACACCGGAACCGACTACCTCCTCCACCACCCCGACTGGAACCAGGCAGAACTCCTCGCCCAGGACGATGGTCACTTCATGGGACCGGGCCTGTCCTGGCCAGAACTCGTGGCAGCTGCGGACAGCGTGCTGCCCGGTGGCAGCACCACCGATCCCCACTCCCGTCTGCTGCTCCTGCTGCCTGCGTTCGGCGACGACGCAGTCCCCGACGATGCTGTTGGCCGCCTGGCGAGTGCGCTACGCGCCCGCACGAGCGTGGAAGACCCCGAGGCCCTCGCCGCTGCTCTCCTGGAGGACCAAGGGGGCCCGGGCCCCGCGCGCTGGACGCCAGCCGGGCACGGTTTTTCCGTGAACGATGGCGAGTACTCATTCCGCAACCCCACCAATCTCTTCGCCCTGTCAGCCGATCGCCTGGCTCGGGTGGCCACCGCGCTGGCACCTTGACCCACATACCGATGCCCAACGGCGAGGGGTGTTGCTACCAACGATCCAGCCGTGACTGCGTCAGTTGCAGGTCGATGGTTTCTGCCGAGTCGGGGATGCGGCTGAAGCGGGCGCTGCGGCGGAGCGGACCGAGGATGCAGCGCACGGCGGCGGTGGCTTCGACCGGGTTCACGATGGTGACCTGATCGATGACCAGTTCCACCTCGGCCATGGGGCTGCCGGGGGTGTGAGTTTCGGGCATCCCGCTTCGTCCACGTGCTCGACCGGGATGCTGGTCTCGAGCTGGGGTTCCGTCAGTCGGTTGCGGACCTTCGGTCTCCGCCTCGACACCACCGGCACGCAGCCGATGGGCGAGAGGAGTCACCTCGGGCTTCGTCCCTGCGAACGTGCCAGCCCGGATCTGCTGGAGCGTCACCTTCGTCTGGGCAAGGTCTCCGACAAGTTCGGCGCGCAGAACCTTCGAGGCGCGGATCGTACTGGCGGGAGGGCCACTGAGTACGAGCCTCGCCGTGCTCCGCCAGAAGACGCCGGCACAGGTCGTCCGGTACGGAGCTTCCTCCTGGTCCGCACTCGTACCGAAGGGCTGTCCGGCAACGTTGAGGTGGGCGGTTGAGAGACGGAGAGGTTCGCCGCCTATCCTCCCGTTGTGCAGTTGCCTCGGGATCCGTCGAACGTCGCCCACACCCTGGTGGCGGCATTTCCGACCCGTCTTGCCGGTGACGTGCAGAGTGTCCTGGCGGTCATGCCGGAAGCCAGCTCCGCACCGATGATGCCCTTCGAGGTCGAGGTGCAGGGCGAAACCGTCGCCATCCCGTCGCGCCTCTACAACAAGGAGCCGGACCCCGGATTCGAGCGGGCCCTGTCCGGGACCCAGCAGGTGATTCTGCACTGCCTGTACTCCCGGCACCACGATGGCCGGGTCCGCCAGCGGCACCTCGAGCAGATCACGGCGTCGGGTGAGCCGTGGACGGTCCCGTTCGTGGTGGAGTTGGCCGGCGAATACGTGCTGGAGATCATTGAGTCGATCGGCCGGGGGCTGCCTGGGCTCGCGGAGCCGGGCTCAACCCAGCGCCACCTCTACGGCGAGTTCATCGCGCGCAACCCGGCCTTCTTCGCACGCATTGAGCGGCGTGTGGTGAGCTACTGGTCGTGCTACTACCGCTGGAGGTACGGAGCGTTTGGGCTTTACCCCGGATGCGTCCTCTTGGAAGCGTTCCGGGGCGCTGTTGTGGAACAGGTGGGCGCTCAGTGGCCGCGGCACACGCCGCCCCCGCTGGCGAACACGAGTGAGGCACCTGCCTGAGTCCTATCCAGCAAGGGCGATGCCGCGCATGGCGTGGTGGACGCCGTCGCCCCTGAGCCGGCAGTCGCGGAGGATCTTCCAGGTCTTCATCCGAGCAAAAACGTGCTCCACTCGTGCACGGACCTGCTTGTGTGAGCGGCTGTGCTCCCGCTTCCGGCCGGGCACTTCTCGCATAGGAACGGTGGTGCGAACGGCATGATCAATCCGGTCCCTGGACAGCCGCCGTCAGCTATCAAGGTCGTCCGCACGACCGCTGCCTCGGCCCCCGACTCCTCCGACGCCTTGCAGTCGTTCCGGTTGCCCGGCAGCGGCCTCCCGACTACAACGGCGAGGGGAGTGTCGGTATCGATGACGTGCTGGTGGTTGTGGGTGGTTCAGCCGTGCGGCGAGGAACTTCAGCCCGCGGTTGCGCAACTTGCCACCAGCTACCTCGCTCCTTCGGAGAGCTACCACCCCCTCCTCAACAGCGACCCGGTCCCCGCCTCCTTTTCGCTGACAGGAGATCACTGAGGCGGGGCTGCGCCACACCATCGGCCGCGGGCTGGGTGTCGTATACCGGCTCCGCCGATCAGGCAGGTGACCTTGCCGGTCCGGCCCGGCCGTTTACTTCTCGCCCACGACTGTGAAACAGCACCGATATACGTCCCGCCTAACGTCCATCACCGGCCTACGAGATGAGGGGTGCGGCAGATGATATGGACGAACCGGCGGTCGTTTCTGGGACTCGCGGCGGCAGCAGGGGCAGGGGCATTGGTCGCTACCGGAGGACAGCCCGCGGTCGCGGCGACCGGAGCCGGCAGGGAGCCGGCACCGGACACTCGTACGCCTGCGGAGCCCGATCCCACGGTGTGGAGAGAGTTCGGCGACCCGCTGGTGCCCGCGACGGGATTCGGTCCGCTGGCCGGACTGACCGTGGCCGTCAAGGACCTGTTCGCCGTCGAGGGGCATCGGGTGGGCGCGGGCAACCCCGCCTGGCTGGCCGGGAGTCACCCGGAGACCACCACCGCTTCGGCGGTTGCGGCGTTGCTCGCGGCGGGCGCCGCCGTTGCCGGGATTGCCCGTACCGATGAGTTCGCGTACAGCCTGGCGGGCACGAACGGCCACTACGGTACGCCGCCCAACCCGGCGGCCCCTGAGCGTATTTCGGGCGGCTCGACCTCCGGTCCCGCAAGTGCCGTCGCACTGGGTCAGGCCGATATCGGTCTCGGCACCGACACCGGAGGCTCGATCCGCATCCCCTCCTCCTACCAGGGCCTTTACGGAATTCGCCCGAGCCATGGTGCGGTGTCCACCAAGGGGCTGCTCCCGCTGGCGCAGTCCTTCGACACGGTCGGCTGGATCACCCGTGACGCCAGGGCACTGCGCGCCGCGGGGCGGGTGCTGCTGCCCCGCGGCGTCGGCCCGGCTCCGTCGGATGCCGTACTCGCGCAGGAGATCATCGACGTGGCCTCGCCGGAGGTCGCCGCCTCGGTTCGCCGGGCGGTGGCCGGCTGGCGCGCCGCCGGGCTGCCGCGCGTCCGGGGCGTACGGTTCGACGCCGGCGTGCTGCCCGGCTGGGTGCGCGCCTTCCAGACCAAGCAGGGCGTGGAGGCCTGGCGCCAGTGGGGGCCGTGGGTCTCGCGGCACTGGGAGTCCCTCAACCCGGATGTCAGGTCCCGGTTCGAGACCGCGTCGAAGTACACCCCGGACGATCTCGCCGCGGCCGAGCGGGTCCTGCGCGAGGCGCGCGCCCTCGTCGACGACCTGCTCGGCGACCGGGTACTCATCCTGCCGTCCGCGTCGTCGATGGCCCCCACCCGTGAGGAGGCCGCACTCGGCGGCCCCGTCATCGAGCAGGCCAGGGCCCAGACCTTCCAGCTCACCTGCCTTGCCGGCCTCACGGGCCGCTGCGCTGTCAGCATGCCCGTCCGCAGCCGCACCGCCCCCGTGGGCCTGTGCCTGGTGGGCCCGCGCGGAAGCGACCGCCGCCTTCTCGACCTCGCGGTCCGCGTGGAGGCGGCCGGGGTGTGAGCGTCCACGCCTGTGGGCACCGCGTCTCCAAGGTCCCGGGCGCGGCGAGCGAACGGGCTGGCGCCGCCCCGCGACCGGTTCCATGATCCCACATTCTGGACAATATCTAACCGGCCTGTGAGATACATGAGATCGTTTGGGCGCCCGCACCGGTCGCGCGGCCTTGCCACGAGGGGTCCTGCGCCGCCGTGCGGGACCGTCGGCCCTCCAGGTCGACGGCCGCACTCCGCCCTCGTGGGAAAGTCCCAGAGATGTACGCTCCCACTACCGGGCCCTCCCGGGCCCCGTCGCAGTCCCCGGCCGAGGCCGCGCCCGCCAACTCGCGGTCCCGCGTCCTGATCGCCAGCCTCATCGGCACGACGATCGAGTTCTACGACTTCTACGTCTACGCAACCGCCGCGGTCCTGGTCTTCCCGAAGCTCTTCTTCCCGAGCAGCGACGCGACCACGGCCCTGCTCTCCTCCTTCGCGGTCTTCGGCGCGGCGATGGTCGCCCGCCCGATCGGCGCGATCGTCTTCGGCCATCTCGGCGACCGCCTCGGCCGCAAGGGCACTCTGGTGGCCTCGCTGCTCACTATGGGCATCGCGACCTTCCTGATCGGCGTTCTGCCCACGTACGCGCAAGCCGGCTGGGTCGCCACGGCACTGCTGGTGCTGATGCGGTTGGCCCAGGGCTTCGCGCTCGGCGGCGAGTGGAGCGGCGCGGCCCTGGTCGCCACCGAGAACGCACCCGCCGGGAAGCGCGCGCTGTGGGGCACGTTCCCGCAGCTGGGCGCTCCGCTCGGGTTCATCATCGGCAACGGCCTCTTCCTGATCATCGGCGCGCTGCTGCCCTCCGCGGCGGGCGCCGACCCCTCGCAGCCCTCCGACGCCTTCCAGAGCTGGGGCTGGCGGATCCCGTTCCTGTTCTCGGCTGTCATGGTCGCGATCGGTCTGTGGGTACGAATGCGCCTGGTCGAGTCGCAGGTCTTCGCGAAGACGCAGGAGACCGGCAAGGTCCGCAAGCTGCCGCTGGCCACCGTCTTCCGCCACCACTGGAAGCAGCTGGTCCTCGGCAGCTTCGCGATGCTGGCGACGTACGTTCTCTTCTATCTGATGACGACGTTCTCGCTGAGCTACGGCCGCACCGCCGAGGACGCGGACGTCCCGGGCCTCGGCTACAGCTACACCACATTCGTCCTGATGATGATCTTCGGTGTGCTGTTCTTCGCCGCGTTCACCCTGATCTCCGGCCCGCTCGCGGACAAGTACGGCCGCCGCAAGACCCTCGCCTGGGTCACCGTCGGCATCATCGTCTTCGGCCTGGTCTGGGTGCCGCTGATCAACCTGGGCACGCTCGGCGTGGTCCTGTGGCTGGTCCTCGGCTTCACTCTGATGGGCACGACGTTCGGCCCGATGGGCGCGATGCTCCCGGAGCTCTTCCCGACCAGCGTCCGCTACACCGGCTCCGGCATCGCCTACAACGTCAGTTCCATCCTCGGCGCGGCCGTCGCCCCGTTCGTCGCGGTCGCCCTCTGGGAGGCCGGCGACGGCTCCCCGTGGCTGGTCGGCGTCTACCTCTCCGTGATGGCCGTCCTCACCCTGACCGCCCTCCTCATCGGCAAGGAGACGAAGGACGTCGCCCTGGACGAGGGTGAGGTCCCGGCGCCCCCCGCCCGGACCGAGGCGTCCGCCTGACGCGGACCTGGTGCCGCGGCGGGCAACGTTTTCCGTAGAGGAGCGGCGTCCGGCGCGTGCTGTCGGCGCGCGGCCGGAGGCCCTCGTACTGGACGTACTTGGGCCTTCGGCGGGTGCGGTGAGAGTGTGCGCCGGGTGTCGCGGAGAAATTCTTCGCGACTGCAGCCTTGAGGGCGACGGCGTCCATCACGCCGTACTCGGCATCGCCCGCATGACAACCTCACCAGCCGCTCATGGTCGCGTCAGGAACTTGCGTGTGGCTCTTCGCTGTCCTCCTGACATCACCGAGGCGATACTCCGGCGGGCAGGAGAGGGCGAGACCGACGAGGTGCAAGCCGCCGAGGACGGTCTGGCGGTGGCGCCAGCGAAGTTCTGGTCGGACCTCAACCCGTACGACGCCTTCCGCCTCGTACTGGCGAGCGGCTCGCTCAGGGGCTTCCCGTCAGCTTGCCTCGGCAGCGGCCGGGGGAGTCGGCCTCAGTGTCTCGGCACCCCCTGAGGGCGCGGCACTGATGATGGTGCCGAGGATCGCGCGCGACGCTTGTAGATCTTCGATGGCGCGGGTGATCCGCTCGCTCTCCCGGCGCAGTTGGGCAAGGAGGTCCGGGCAGGTGGGCACGAGGTGCTCGTCGTCCGCCCGGATGCACGGCAGGACCTGGGAGATCAGAGCGGTCGGAAGGCCTGCCGCCAGCAGACAGCGAATGCGGCGCACTGTCTCGACGTCCGACTCGCCGTAGACGCGGTAGCCGCTGGGCAGCCTGTCGGGCGTCAGGAGTCCTTGCTGTTCGTAGTAGCGCAGCAGCCGCTCATGGACCCCGGTACGCCGCACCATCTCCTTCATGCGCATCCCGCTCGCCTCATTCCTGCTCCCCTTGCCCACGCCGCGACTTGACTCTGACACCGATGTCGGAGTTTAGCGTCGGAGTCATGACCACTGATCACGCGCTTCCCACCTCTCAACTCGACGTTCTCGTGCGGGGGCGCGGCCCCGCAATTCTGCTCGCGCACGGCGCCGGCGGCGGCATCGAGGGGAACTTCGGCCTCGTCCTCGACGACCTCGCCCAGGACCACACCCTGGTCGGCCCGCACTACCCCGGAGCGGGTGGCTCTCCCGCAGCCATCGAACCACTGGACCTGGACGACCTCGCCGACCGCCTGGTCGCAGCAGCCGTTGCAGCCGGCCAGGACTCATTCGCCGTTCTCGGAGAGTCCCTCGGTAGCGCCGTGGCCGTCCGGATCGCCACACGGCACCCCAATCGTGTCCGGGCCCTCGTCCTCACCGCGGGCTTCCCTACCGCTGACCCCGTCCTGGCGCTCGTCGCCCAGCTGATCAAGTCCCTGGCGGCCGCAGGCCAGTGGGACGACCTGGCACGACTCGCCCTCCTGTCCTGCATGTCCCCGGCGGACCTGGCGGGCCTCGAACCGGCCGACCTCGACGCACCGGTCGCCCAGACGCTGACCGCGATGCCGCCGGGAACGTTGGACCACTTCGACCTGGTGTCCCGCGTGGACGTCCGGACCGACCTGGCGAAGGTGTCCGCGCCCACCCTGGTCGTGGCGCCGACCGGCGACCGGCTGGTGCTGCCCGAAAGCTCGTACCGCCTGGCGGCCGGCATCCCGGGCGCCAGGCTGGTCGAATTGCCCGGCGCCGCCCACGTCCCGAACGCGGCCGACCGAGCGACCTGGCTCCGCCACGTCCGGGCGTTCCTCGCCGCTCTCCCCGCCACGGCGGCGTGAGCGCACCGCTCCTCACACGAAGCCCGCTGCCCGGCGCCGGGCCGGCCCGCTCGTTCTCGCTGTCTCGCCTTCGTCGTCGTCACCACAGAACTGCTGCTGCCGGTCGCGCTGCTGACGCCGATCAGCGACGATCTGGAAGCCGCGCGATCACGGGTGGGGCTGCTGGTCACCATGCACGCCTTCAGCGTCGGCCTGGCGGAAGCTCCGCTCACCCAACGGGCCGTCAGGGCTACCCCGGGGGCCATCGCGGCCGAAGGCGGCCGCGTGCTGCAAGCCGGGCCGCACCTGCTGCTCATGAACATCTCGTTACCGGTTCGCGCTCCCGCGCCCGGTCCGTCGATACTGACCGGGCGATCGAGGAACGGCAGGGGCAGCAGTGGAGTGGACGATCTGGGCGGGCTTCGCGGCCGGCCTGCTGATCTCGACAGTGACCGCTCCGGTCGGCGTCTCCGGAGCCGTCTTCCTCCTCCCGGTCCAGCTCAGCCTCCTGGGTGTACCCAGCCCCGCGGTCACACCGACGAACCTGCTGTTCAACGTCGTCGCCGGGCCTGGCGCCCTGTGGCGCTACCGACGCAACGGCGCTCTGCGCGGCAGCCTGGCCCGACGCCTCGTCGCCTGGACGCTGCCCGGCGTCATCGCCGGCGCCACCATCCGCGTCTTCGCCCTCCCCGGCCCCGACGTCTTCCGCCTCCTGGTCGCCGCCTTCCTCCTGCCCCTCGGAACCTGGCTGTGCCTGCGCACCCTGCGCCCCGCCCGCACGCGGCCCGAAGCTGCCGTACCGTCAGCTCCCGCGCTGGCCGCCCTCGCCCTGACCGTGGGAATGGTGGGCGGGATCTACGGGATCGGTGGCGGCTCCCTGCTCGGCCCCATCCTCGCCGCGCGCGGCATCCCCCTGGCCCGCATCGCACCGGCCACCCTCGCCGCGACCTTCACCACCTCCATCGCCGGAGCCGCCACCTACACCGTGCTGGCCCTGGCGAGCCCCGGGCCCGTAGCCCCTGACTGGTGGCTGGGCCTGGCCAGCGGCGCGGGCGGACTCATCGGCGGCTACCTCGGCGCACGGCTCCAGCCCCGCCTGCCCGAGACCGCACTCCGGCTCCTGCTCGGCACCCTCGCGGCCGCCCTCGGCGCGCTGTACGCCGTCCAGAGCCTGTCCTGAGCCCGGCACGGCCAGCGCGGTGACCGCACCGGGCGTGCATGATGACCACCACCCCTGCCCGGCAGACCGGCGCGCCGAGAACGTCGAAACGGGCAGGGTGGTAGCCATCGGCGACCGCGCCCCACGCGATCGACCCACGCCGTCGGCCGGCGCACGGATTTCCCGGTGCGGCCTGAGACACCACCGCCCGGCCGCCGCCCTGGATGTGGACGTGTGGATGGACCCGATACGCTTCTTCACCTGGAAGTGCCTCCGACGGCGGCAGCGACAAGGACCTCGACAATCCTTATTCTTGCTGGTCAGAGGCACTTGTCGCTTACCCGACCACCCGTCGGACAGTCAGCTTCATGAAAGAGACTAGAACCGTCCCCGGAACAACAGGTGGCGCCGACGAGTCGGTAGCGCGTCGACCTGTCCGATGCCGTGCTCGCCCAGCGGGCCGACTCTCAGACCGAGTCGACGGCACTCGGCAAGCAGGCCGGGCAGCGCGCCCAGCGCGGCCCGCCACGCGCCCGGCGCGCTCCACCCGTCCGCGTCGTGCAGCAGCACAGTGCCACCTCCGGTCAGATCCCTGAGGACCGATGCCTTCACGGAGCGGGCGCCAGCGTTTTCCGTCCAGTCCCTGCCCCACGTCGACCACAACACGGGTTGCAGCCCTGCGCGGCGGGCGGCAGCCAGTCGACCGCCGGTGAGGATGCCGTAGGGCGGTCGGTACCACTGCGGTGCCGTCCCGCAGATCCGCCGCACCGAGGCGGCGGCTCGCGCCACCTCCCGTACGTCGCGCAACGGCGCGGGGAACCAGGGGCGGTCGTGCTGCCAGCCGTGCACAGCGACCTCGTGACCACCTGCCACCAGCGCCCGGCCCAGGGCCGGATAGCGTTGCAGCGAAGCGCCGACGAGGAAGAACGTGGCCCGCACCTCGTGCTTGGCGAGCACGCGCATGAAGTACGGGGTACTGGCCGGGTCCGGCCCGTCGTCGAATGTCAGCGCCACGTGGTCGGCACGGCCCCGGCCGTCCAGGTCGGGGCAGAAGATCCTCCGTACAGGTGGCAGCCAGGTAGCGGCCGGGCCTACGTGCCACACAGCAGCCGCAGCCAGCGCACCGGCCACGGCTCCGGAGACGACGCCCGCACTCTCCGAACCAGGGTGTCTCACCATCGCTGTGACTCCTTGCCCGAGACCAGGGGTGACGTACTCAGACGCACACAGGCAAATGCGATGAGCCCGAGCGATGCCACTTCCGGCAGCACCCGCCAGCCAAGAGAGATCCGCTCCTCGAACAGCGACACACCCAACACGACGCTCAGTAGCGAGTCGCCGAGGGTGAGCGCGGGCTGCGATGCCGCCAGCGAGCCGGCCCGCAGCGTGGCCTGCAGCATCAGAAAGGAGCCCAGGCCGACGGCTGCGGCCGTGTAGATCTGCCACGCGGTGAACAGGTCCCCGGGTCCACCGGATGCCAGACCGAGCGTGTCCTTGATCAATGCCGCGGTGAAGGAGAAGCCGATGGCTGTCACTGACCCGAGCAACGCCGCCCGCGCCGAGCCCCGCAGCCTCTTGCCCACGACGACCAGCACGATCGACGCGGCAACGGCGGGCACGGCGCTGATGAGCCAC
Source organism: Streptomyces sp. NBC_01166 (assembly GCF_045039765.1). Lineage (NCBI taxonomy): Bacteria > Bacillati > Actinomycetota > Actinomycetes > Kitasatosporales > Streptomycetaceae > Streptomyces > Streptomyces sp. NBC_01166. Next base: position 8,373,152 of record NZ_CP108613.1, on the reverse strand, counting down.
CTCTTCGGAGGAACGGTCTCCACGCCGCCCGTCGGATCGGCCAGGAGGAGGAAGGCTGCCAGACCCAGCGCCATCCCGAAAAACGCCCCCCAGGTCTGGGCCCCGGGCGGCCACCGGAACGCGACGGCGGCCAGTACCAGCGTGAACAACAGCTCCGTCGCCATCACCGGCTGAACCACTGACAGTGGACCGGTCGCCAGGGCGAGGGCCTGCGCCGCCCCGGAGACGACCAGAAGTCCCGCCCCCCAGCGCCAGGCCGGACTGCGGACGAAGCCGAAACGGCCGATGAGGCGGCCGCCGGAGGTATCGGGCAGGTCGACCGCTGCGGCGCGTCGCTGCAGTACGGAGGCGGCCGCGTTCCCGAGCGCGGCGAACAGCGCCAGTGCGACGGAAAGGACGATCACGTGTCACGACCCCGCATTCGTTCCACTGCTCGGAAGCCGGTCAGCCGAAGCGCATGGCAAGCCTGCGAAAGAGGTGCGGGGCCATGCCCTGCAGTCGGCCGGGGACGCCCAGCCAGCGCGGCACGGTGATCTCGTCCCGGCCCCCGGCCAGTGCTTCCTCGACTGCTGCCGCTACCCGCCCGACTGGTACCGGCCGGGGCCAGGAGCGCGTGTACGGGGCTTCACGGTGAGCGAAGAACGGCGTGTCGACGGGGCCCGGCAGTACCAGGCAGAGTTGTACGCCTGTGCCCTGGAGCTCGTATCGCAGGCTCTCCGCGAAGGGGATCAGCGCGCCCTTCGTCGCCGCGTACGCCGCCTCGCCCCTCACGCCGAACCGCCCGGCCACTGAGCCGATCAACACCAGCCGACCCGACCCACGGGACACCATCTGCGGCAGCACCATGCTGACGAGATGAAGGACGGCGCAGACGTTGACGCTCACCAGACGATTCACGGCAGCAGGTGTCATGTCGGTGTAGGCACCGGCCCAGCCGAGCCCCGCTGCAGCGACCAGTGCGTCGACCCTGCCGCTGTGCGCCAGGGCCGCCTCGGCCAGATTTCGGCAGCCCTCCTGGGAAGCCAGGTCCATCGGCAGCGAGGTACCGGCGGTGCGGGCGGCGACCTCGCCGAGCCGGTCCTCGTCCCGTCCGCTGAGCAGCAGCTCCCACCGGCCGGTGGCCGAGAGCCGGGAAGCGACTTCGGCGCCGATACCGGAGGACGCGCCGGTGATCAACACGACCTTCCGCCGGCTGCGGGCAGCCTGGCCGGCCGCGGCCGACGGCGACACGTCGGCTTCGACCGCGTGGTTACCGCGGGGTGGGGGGCTCGCGCGCATGGGCCTTCCGTCCTTCGTGGCCGCCGACGTGCTGAGCTCCTTTCCGAGCCAGCCTGCACCGGACCGTACTGAGTCATCCTTCATGCAACCGGCGCACCGGCAAACGCGCATGGCCCCACTGGCCTAACGGCGTAACCGGTGCGGGTTTGGCACACCTGGCCGTCCTCGGAGAATATGCAGGAATGAGTAGGTTTCTGATAGTCAGCGCAAGCATGGGTGCCGGTCACGACGCCGTCGCTGCCGAACTGGCCGGGCGGCTGCAGGGGGATGGCCACCGGACCGCATGCGTGGACCTTCTGAACCTGCTGCCCCCCGGTACCGGCCGCGGGCTGCGCGCCGCCTACCGCACGGCGCTCCGCCGGTGCCCATGGGCCTACGAAGCGGTCTACACGGCGTTCTTCCGCGACCGCGGGGCGCCCGTCGCGCGGGACGGCTGGATGCCGGACACCGGCCCGCTGGCCGCAGCCCTTGAGCCTCGCCTGCGCCACGTCGTCGACCGCTGGCGCCCGGACGCGCTCATCTCCACCTTCCACCAGGCCGCTCAGGTCACAGGGCGGCTGCGGGCCGCCCATGGCGACTGCCCACCCAGCACGGTCGTGGTCACCGACTTCGCCGTGCACCGGCAGTGGCTCCACCCGGGCAACGACCTGTACCTGTGTCTGACGGGCGCCGCCGCGGCACGAGTCCGCGCGGCGACCGGCCGCCCGGCAAAGGTGTGCGGACCAGTCGTCCCCGCTGCCTTCGCCGAGGCCGGCCACCCACACACGGGCCGACTGCCGACGCGCTGGGCGCGGGAATTGGCGCGGCTCGGCCCAGGCCGGCCTGCCGTGCTGGTATCGGCCGGGGCCTGGGGTGTGGGCCGGAGGCTCACCGGGACCGCGCTCCTGCTCGCCGGGGCAGGCCACCTGCCGGTGCTGCTGTGCGGCAAGGACGCAAAGCTGCGGGCCCGCGCCTCTCGGCTCCCCGGCGTCCTCGCATTGGGCTGGATCGAGGATCTGCCCGACCTGATGGCAGCGTCCAGCGCGCTGGTCGACAACGCTGCGGGACAGACGGCCATGCAGGCCTTGGCCGCAGGGGTGCCGGTCGTCGGATTCCGACCGATACCCGGCCATGGGGCAGAGGGCGTGAGCGAGATGGCCGGCGCGGGCATCACCGAGCATGTCGCCGACGACGTCACGCTGCTCAGCTCGCTGGACCGGCTGGTGCACCCCGGCCCCGAACGGAATCGCCGGATAAACGCCGGGCGGGCCGTCTTCACCGCCGATGCGGCCAGGCTGGTGGCCTGCTGAACTCCTCCCCCGCTCACGTGGATCACGGCTGCGGCTGAGCCCCTGGGGCGGGAGCCGACGGGCGTGTCGGCTACCCGTCCACTGTGTACACCTTCGAGTGAAATCCTGGGGTGGTGCCGGGCGAGTCGCCCCGGTGAGCGAAAATGTGCGGTCCGCTCGACCTGGATGGCCCGCAGCCCCCGGGACGGACGCCGTGTACATCCTGCGTCTCGCGAGCGCCTTCAACAGCCTCATGCCGGCAGATCTCGTCGCGGTCGGCCTTGGACAGCGTTACGTCGATGTCGATGAAGTCGGACTGCAGCGGGGTGTCACCGCCCGGGGTCGCCACCGGGCGAGCCGGGCGAGGGAGGTCGCCGTCCAGGTGCGCTCAGGGCGGCGCCATCCGGGTGCGAAGTCGTCGGTCAGCTCATGATCAATAAACCCTGGGGTCTTTTCGTTCGGATCACGCTTGGGCGGCATCCCACTCTGCTTGCAGCCAGCAGAGTTGCGCCTTGCTGAGCGGAGGCTCAAAACCATCAGGGAACACCAGCGTGAGTGGCTGCGGCCAGGTGCTTTCGGGTCCGTGCTCTTCACAGCGCAGAGCCAGAAGATGTGGTCCCTCCCCGCAAGCCTCGCGCTCGTAGAAGCGGTCGTGGGCCTGGCAGAAATATGAGAAGACCGTGCAGTCGTCCTCATCGGTCGGCTCGTAGAACCCGATCCCCCGGACGATCAGTGTCACCGGTTCCTGACGGTTGTACCGGGGAATGGGCCGGGGATCGCGCCACAGCAGTCGAGGAGGAAGCACGCGATCATTCTGCGCCAAAGGCTACTTCGAGTCAGCACGCAGACCAGATGATGAAGACGCCCGTGAGGTGGAGAGCGGCCAGGCAGGTGGTCGGCTTCCGCCGCGTCGAGATGCCGTGGGCCGTCCCGCACCAGGACAAGCCCGGTGCGCCAACGCCTGTGGCCGGCAGAGATGACGGTGCGCCACCGCATCAGATTGCTCGGCCGGTACTCCTTCCAGCTCCCCGAGTTGCCCGGCGCCCTTTGGCCGAGGCCTGACGGCTCTCAGCAGAGTGGCCAGCTGCGTAGCGCGGCGTCAGCCATCGCCTGGAGTTCTGCACGGCTGACGCCGCTCGCGGCTTGAACGGCGATTCCGAAGGCCAGGGTGGTGACGTAGCGGGCCAGGAGCGCTGGGTCTGCCTGCGGAGGCAGGTCGCCGTCGTCCACGGCTTGCTCGAACCGCTGCCGCAGGGAGGAACAGCCGTTGTTTCGCCACGCGACGAGGAGGTCACGGACCGTCCGTCCGGAGTCGCCGGCGGCCAGGGCGCTCTGGACTCCCATGCAGCCGCGGGGGTGGGCCGGGCTTGTGGTGGTCAGGATGGTGCCGGTCAGGATCGCGGTGACGGCGCCCAGGGCGGTCGGTTCCCTGAGGGCGCGGTCCAGGTAGGCGCTCGGGCCTTCGGTGTAGCGCTCCAGGGCCTTGCGGAAGAGCTCCTCCTTGTTTCCGAAGGCCGCGTACATGCTCGTGGTGGAGATGCCCATCGCTTCGGTGAGGGTGGCCAGGCTTGCGCCCTCGTAGCCGTGCTCCCAGAAGACCAGCATGGCGCGCTCAAGTGCTTCGTCGGTGTCGAATCCCCGCGGTCGGCCGATGGAGCGGCTCTTTTTGGTGCCCACCCGCACAGACTACCCCTTCCGCATCGAGCGATGCAGAAGTGCTACGGTTCGACTTCCGCATCGATCGATACGGAACTTTGGGGAGGGTACTGCCGTGGGACTGTTGGAAGGAAAGACCGCTCTCGTCACCGGGGGCAGCACTGGTATCGGTCTGGCCAGCGCTGTGCGGCTGGCTGCCGAGGGTGCGCACGTGTTCATCACCGGCCGGCGCAGGACGGAACTCGACGCGGCCGTCGAGACGATCGGCTCGGCGACCGGTGTGATCGGCGACATCGCGGACCTCGCCGATCTGGACCGGCTGTATGAGGCGGTCCGGGACCGCGGGCAGGGTCTGGATGTCCTGTTCGCGAACGCCTCCGTCGCCGCGTTCGTCCCGTTGGAGCAGATCACGGAGGAGCACTTCGACACGCTCTTCGGGATCAACGTCAGGGGCACACTGTTCACCGTCCAGAAGGCGCTGCCTCTGCTCAACGACGGCGCCTCAGTGATCCTGAACGGTTCCACCAACGTCGACGTCGGCGCGGAGGCGTTCGGGGTGTACGCGGCTTCCAAGGCCGCCACCCGGTCTTTCGCCCGGACCTGGGCCAATGAGCTCAGGGGCCGGGGGATCCGGGTCAACGCCGTCACGCCCGGCCCGACCGACACCCCTGGTCTGTCGGGACTCGCTCCCGATCCGGAGCAGGCCGCCGGTCTGCGGCAGCACCTGGCGGCACAAGTCCCGCTGGGCCGACTCGCGCGCCCGGAGGAGATCGCCGCCGCCGTGGCTTTCCTCGCCTCCGAACAGAGCAGCTTCATCACCGGTTCGAGTCTGTACGTCGACGGCGGCCTGAACCAGATCTGAGCTCGAAGACGGCTGCGTCCGGCCGGCCGGGCCGGTTCCGGCAGGCGAGCCGGAGGGCCCCGAGCCGGCCGACACATCAGCGCGCCGGACGGTCCCGGCGATCGACACGACCATGGTCGGGGTGGCTCAGCCTCCTGCCCGGCGGACCGCGGCGTGCGCCGGGCAAGGCGGAGCCTCGCCCGGCCGTCCGCGCCCACGAGCCCGGCTGCGCCGCCCACCGGCACAGCCGCCCACCAGACAGAGGAACGAGGGTTCATGACAGTCATCGGCATCATTGGTGCAGGCGAAGTCGGCAGTCAGATCGCGCGCGCGGCGATCGTGAACGGCTACGACGTCGTCATCGCCAATTCACGAGGCCCCGAGACCTTGAACGATCTCATCGACGAGCTCGGTCCCTCAGCGCACGCCGCAACTGCCGCCGGAGCCGCCGCCGCCGGAGAGTTCGTCGTCGTGGCGGTCCCTCTCAAGGTGATCAACGATATGCCCGTACAGCAACTGGCAGAAAAAATCGTGCTGGACACGAACAACTACATGATCTGGCGCGACGGCCATATTCCGGCAATCGATTCGGGAGAGAAGACCGTTCACGAGCTCCGCCAGGAACACCTGCCGCAATCCAAGGTCGTCAAGGCTTTCACTCATATTCAGGCCCCCCGCATCACCACGGCGGGCAGAGCGGCGGGGACGCCCGGCCGCCTCGCGCTGTCGGCCTCCAGCAACTTTCCCGAAGCAGTAGAACTCGTGACACGCCTGTACGACCAGTTCGGGTTCGACACCGTCGACAACAGCCCTCTCAGCGACTCGTGGCGCAGCGGTCCTGGCCAACCCGCGTGGAACGCACACGAGCACCAGACCCGCGCCGAGCTCATCGCCAACCTCACCAAGGCACGACGGGCCGCCTGAGCCGAGCCGGCTGAAGGCGACTTGTGCCACGGAGTTGCGACAGTGCGACATGCGGGCCGGCCGCCGAACCGGCCCTGACGAGAAATGGTTGAGCACGGCAGTCGGCGGGTGGGGTGTCATGTGGAGTGCCCGCTCTCAGCGAGAGTTGACGCTTGAACACGCTGGTTGGCAGCCCCGTCAAGGCGGTGGGAGGGACTCCAGCCTGAGGTCCTGTCAGAGCCCGTCACTAGGCTCCAGCACCATGACCAGTGATCTCGGGTTCACCTGCCCGTGCGACGGGGGCCAGCACCCTGAACTGACGATGAACCACACAGCCGGGGCCCGGCTGTGTGGGATCCGGCCTTCGGCGACGCCCGGGACTGCCTGCCCTCTTCCGACCGGTGCGTGGTCCGGGAACAGCACTACTTCGCCCACCTGAAGACGCACGTACACACTCGCCCGGTCGGCGAGCGTTCCTTCCTCGAGCTCGAGCCAGCCGGCCATCCCCTCGCCGTCGAACTGCGCACGGAGATGACTCCGGCCCGCGTGCCGGAAGTGGCGTTCGTGCTCCACTCCGGTGTGGGGAGCCAGCAGTGACGGCTGACGACTCCGCATCACCCGTCCCCGTGGGGACGGGTGGCGAAAGCGTGCGCGTGACGCGAATTCTGAGCGGGTTGCCTACGGTGGCCCGGAAACTGCTGTCGATGACGGACTGGGGTTCCCTCCGACACGCCTACGGTCCCGCCGGGGATGTACCCGTTTCGCTGTGCTCCCTCGTGGACGAGGATCCCGAGGTTCGGTCGGAGGCATTGGCCGCGTTGGACATGGGCGTGCTGCACCAGGGCTCGCTGTACACCGTCACGGCGCCGACGGCGCTGTTCGTCGCCGCGATCCTCGACCACCCCGTTGGCCTCGAGGAGCACGAAGGGCACGTCCCGTGGGACGACGGGCCGCCCCGCAGCCTCCGGGCCGCCCTGCTCGTCTGGCTGGGGCAGGTGGCCGAGTCGGCCGCCTACGGGGAGGATCCGGTGCGGGACCGAACCGACTGGCAGTGGGCGCCCTGGCACGACGAGACGCGACGCGAGCACGACCCGGACGAGCTCGCCGCACTGCACGCGTGCCGGGGCATACGCCCCGCCTTGTACGACGCCGTCGAGCCGTTCCTCTCCTCTCCCGACCCCCACGTCCGTGAGGCCGCGCGCGGCGCCGCAGTCCCACTCCTCTCCGCCCCAGGACTCGCCGACCGGGTACCGCAGGCCGCCGCGCTACTGCGGGCCCACCTGGGCGCCGCAGCGGGGCGACGCGAGCGAGCCGGTGCGGCGCGCGCGCTCAGCCTGTGGGGGATGGACACCTCCGACCTGCTCGCCGACTCCGACCCGGCCGTGCGGGTCTGTGCCGCACTCGGTCCCGCACGCGTCGATCGGCCACGCGCTCTCGCCGTCCTCCTCGACGCCCTGCGGGACCCTCGGACCACGGACGGATGGTTCCCCGAGCCGTTGCCCGGGCTCGACGGGTGGTTCCGGTTCACCGTGCTGCGGTCGGCGCTCGCCATGGCCGCATCGTTCGAGGAGGTGGCACCGGAGGCGATCGGCATCGTGGCCGCCCGCGGCACGTCGCTCGTCGACCACGAACGCGGGCCCATCCTGCTCAGAGCCTTTGCCGGTGGCTACGACCCGAGCCACCCGCTCACCTCCGCCCAACGCGACCTGCTGCGGGCCTTCGTGGACACCGACGAGGTGACCGGCGGCATCGCCGGGAACGGGTTGTGGTTCCGCGCTGCCGGGCTGCCCGAGGACCGGAAGGGCATCGCTGCGTTGCTGTGATCTTCCCCCCGCATCGTTCGCCCGTGGTGCGGAGCGAGGAAGGGCTGGGGTGTACGGCAGAATCATGCTGTGACGTCCATGGGGGTCCTGGCCGAGCTGGAAGCCGGCATGGCAGATCTGTCCACGCCGATGCGGGTGTACGTGGCGGCCGGGCGGTTCACCGAGCCGGAACCCGACCTGCCGGAGCTGGCAGCCAGGATCCGCACGCTGCTGGCCGTAATCGCAGCGGACGATGCCTGGCGGCGCTTCCTGCCCGGGTACTCCCCGCCGTCCGTCCCGGAGATCTGCGCCTCTCTGGAAGCGGTGGAGACGCACGGAGCCGCCTCGTTCCTGGCCCAGGTCGCGACCGTCGACCTGGTCTGGCCGAGCCACCGGCACCTGCCCGTCGAGACCGCCGACCGCGCGGCGTACCGGGTGACGTCCCTGCTCGGACCGGCGGCCAGATGGTGGACCAACCACGACACCGAATGCGGGGCGGTGAACGGACTCACCCCACTGTTCGACAGCCTGCTCGCAGGGACGGACGGTGAGCACTTCACGCTGGCCCTGCAGATCGCCGACGACTGAGAGCCCGCCTGCAGTAGGGCTCGTCACCATCTCTGCGTACGGGCGCGGGGCGCCCCCGCCGACCCAACCTTCAGGGCTTGCTGAGCACCCACTTGGCCGGCGGGCCCCTACAACGCACGTTCACAGGCGACGTGACCGAACGCTACGGATGAGCCCTGAGCGATCCGGTCGCCACGGGTGAGCGCTGTGGGGGCCCGCGGGAGAGCGCCCGACACCGTGTGAAACGCCCCCGCGACGGCCAGGTCGTCTTCTCGGTGCCCTGCGGGGCGATCGCGTGCCTAATTCCCCGACCGGGTGAACCGGGTGAACCGGGTGAACCGGGTTCCGTCGTGGCGATGAGCCTGCGGGCATCCGCAGGTCTACCTCTGTAGGGAGACAAACGATGCATCGGGAGTAAGCCATGGGACTCATCCACATTGAGCTGTTCGCGACCCTCGACCTCGTCGGGCAGGCGCCCGGCGGCCCTGACGAGGACCCGGTGGGGTTCCCGTTCGGCGGCTGGCAGGCGCCTCTGCTGGACGAGGTCGCCGGGGCGCAGGTCGGTGCCGCGTATGAAGGCACGGACGCGCTTCTGCTCGGCCGGCGGACGTACGACATCTTCGCCGCCTACTGGCCTCACCAGGAGGGCGGCGAGGACAGCGAGATCGCCACACTTTTCAACAGCGTCCCGAAGTACGTGGCCTCTCGCGGCAGGCCCGACCTGGCGTGGGCCGGGTCCACGCAGCTCGGCCCGGACCTCGCCGACTCGGTGCGCCAGATCCGTGAGCGGCACGAGCACGTGAAGGTCGTCGGGAGCCTGAACCTCGTCCAGAGCCTCCTACGCGAGAAGCTCTTCGACCGTCTTGACCTCTGGCTGCATCCGATCGTGCTCGGCGTAGGGAAGAAGGTGTTCGACGATGGCGCGGTGCCCACCAACGTCGCGCTCCTCGCACCTCCGGTGGCCAGCCCGAAAGGAACGGTCTACTTGCGCTACGGGCTCGCCGACGGCACTCCCGCCACCGGGGACATGAGCGCACCCGATCGAGGCACCGGAAACGACGGCTGAGGCCCCCCTGGAGCAGGGCGCAGCGCGGCGGTCAGGAGGCACGGCGTCCCATCGCCCTGGCGAGTTCGGCCTCCCTGTGGAGGACCGGGGCCGGGCGGTGTCCTCCCGGCGGAGTCCCGGAGGCAGAGGTGATGACCCCGCGCGCCTCATCGGCGGAGACGAGCGGGCTGTCAGACATGCGACCAGAATCCCAGCCCGGGTAAGTATGATCAAGCGATGTCTGACATGACGGAAACCACGCCCGGCTGGCTCACCACGGACGAACTGGACATGGCCAGGGCCCGGATGCCCGTCCTGTACGTCGAGGCCGTCCCTGTGCGGGTGGACGAGAGCGGCGACGTCACCAGCATCGGGCTCCTCCTCCGGATCGGCACCGACGGAACGATCAACCGCGCTCTCGTGTCCGGCCGCGTCCTGCACCACGAGCGGGTCCGTGACGCTCTGCTGCGCCATTTGGAGAAGGATCTCGGTTCGGTGGCCCTGCCGCGTGTCCCGGCTTCCTTGCAGCCCTTCACCGTTGCCGAATACTTCCCCACCACCGGCGTCACCCCGTTCCACGATCCGCGCCAGCACGCGGTGTCCCTCGCGTACGTCGTGCCGGTGGCCGGCGATTGCCGCCCGCGGCAGGACGCACTGGACCTGGTCTGGTTCAGCCCGCAGGAGGCGGCCTCACCTGCTGTGCAGAACGAGATGCCGGGCGGCCACGGAGTGCTGCTGAAGCAGGCTCTGGCGCACATGGGACACACCTACTGAAGGACGTCGGGGTGACGGGCGCTCAACCCGGGTACGCCCGCCTCAGCCGAAGGGGACCTGCCTGAGATCCGGAGGGCTGTCAGGCACGGCCCCGCTCGTCAGGCGGCTGCGCCGCGCGCCGCCGCCTCCCCTCCCCCGGGCCGCCTGCACCCCGGCTCACTTCAGTACGCCCTCCAGCACCGCCCGGCCGAGCCCCGTCCGATGGTGGAGCACCCGCACGCCCTGACGCTGGGAGAGCAGCAGTCCCGCCTCACGCAGCACGGTGGCGTGCCGACTGGCGGTCGACGGCGCCAGGCGCAGCGCCGCGGCGATGTCCATCGTGGTCATCGGCCGGTCCAGCATCCGGAGGAGTTCGGCACGGGAGGCACCGATGAGCTGCGCCACCGGTGCGTCCCCGCCGGAGCGGCTGCGTTCGAGCCAGCCGGGCGCGGGCGAGAGGGGGTGGACGAGGACCGGCGGCAGTTCCTCGTCGACGAGGGCGAGCGGGGCGCGTACGCAGAAGAAGGCAGGCACGAGCGTCAGCGTCCTGCCCCGCAGGCTCAGTTCACGCTCGACGGGGTACGGGGCGCGCAGCCTCCCCTCCCGGTAGCGCCACCCGGGCAGTTGGTCGTACCCGGTGAGCAGGCCCTCCGCGCCGTGGCTGAGGACGGCTTGGGCGCGTACGGCCCGGTCGGCCGCCGCCTGCGCGCGCATCGCGGTGAGGTAGGGCTCGACGGCGACCTGATGGTAGGCGCGCAGGGCCATTCCAAGGCGGTGCAGCGCTTCGGGGCACCCTTCCGCCAGCGTGCGCAGGCCGGCCGGGACCGGGCCTGCCGAGTGAGCGTGGAGCCGGACGATCTCTGCACGGAGTCGGTGTCGAGGTGTGGAGAGCAGCCGGTCGAGCCCGGTCTCCAGATCCGTGTCCCCGCGGCCGGGCGTGAGGAAATCCGGGAAGTAGGAGCCGTCCGGGCAGAGTCGCGTCAGTGCACGCGTCACGGGGACGAGGCCGGACCGTCTCAGGGCCGCGACCACCTCCCGGCGCCATGTCCCGAATGCGAGCGGCGCTTGGCGGTTCTGCAGGAGGTGCAGACTCAGCGCGGTCTCCCAGAGTGGGTCCACGCCGGACGCGACGCGTAAGCGGGCCAGTTCCTGGCTCGTGAAATCCACCCGTAGCACGCGCACCCCCGGTGGTCACGGGCGCCGGTGACGCCCGTCCGGCGAAACTCTACGCGCATCACAGAAATGACGCATGCATGCCAGAAATCTGGTGCGTCCCGACGCCGGATCGGCCGGAATGTGCGGCGGTCCGACCGGAACTACGCGCCGGCCGGACCACCTACGAGCCACTGCGACGGCTCAGCAGAGCGGGACGCCGGGCAGCTTCGCGTCCGGGTGATCGATGTAGATGTTGCTGATGAAGCCGTTCTGGTCACGCAGCTTGCTCCACCAGTTGTTGCTGTATCCCTCGGCGTTGACGGTGTCGCCCTGCTTCTGGCACAGCACGCGCACAGCCGTCGGACCGGCGAGGGTGGTGACGACGGGCGCGCTGACGCGGGCGTCGGAACGGACATTCACGCCGCTGCCCCACGTGTTGAACGGGAGGCCACTGCCGCCGCAGCCGTTGTCGCTGGTCAGGTACGCCTGGTTGTAGCTGCCGGGGTAGGAGAGGGCGGCGCCGTTGATGACGATGTTCTGGCCCACTCCATTGAGCAGCTGCTCGTAGTGGATGTGTGCCCCTGAGGAATTGCCGGTGCTGCCGGTGACGCCGATCTGCTGCCCTTGGGCGACGGACGCGCCGCTGGGGACGGAGTAGGCGGAGAGGTGGAAGTAGTACGTCTTCCAGCCGCCGCCGTGGTCGATGGCCACGTAGTTGCCGGCACCGCTCGGCTGCGAGTAGCGGGTCGCTGTGCCGGCCGCGGAAGCGAGCACCGGGGTGCCCGCCGTCGCACCGCCGTCGGAGCGCACGAAGTCCAGCGCCCGGCGCACTTCGGCCGAGTGGTGGCTGTACGTCCAGCGCTGGCCGCAGGGGTAGGGCGCCTTGAAGGCGGGAGCGGCCGTCGTACCGGCCTCCCCCGCCTGTGCCGGGGCGACCGACAGTCCGGCCACGGCCATCAAGGCAGCGACGAACAGTGCGGGAAGGCGTCTGAGGAACCTCACGAATGCTCCTAGGTGGGGGAGGCGGCCCGGACGGAGCCGGGCCGAGGCGCGGGGAGACGTCGGGAACGTAGCGAGGGCCCGTACCGCTGACAAGCGTGCGCCGGGCTCCTTCGAGCAGGGACGAATTGCTTGCGCCTCCCGCGCCGCCCCACCACCGTGGCTCCACGCGCCACAGCACCACCGGGCCGTCGGCCCCGGTGCGTCCGTGCCCCGAAGGAGCCCCCGACTCCCATGCCTTCGCTCCGTGCCGCCCGCCGCCCGTCTCTTCTCGGCACCGCTCTCACCACTGCCGGGCTACTGTTCGCGCTGTCCGGTTCCGCCCTGGCCGTACCCGTCGAGTCCGCCGATCCCGCCGCCACCGCCGCTCGCTACGGCCCGCCCCCCGCCGGATCCGTCGCCCTCCCGCTCGCCGGTCCCGCGAGGGGGGATTCCGAAGCCGAGGGGGTAGTGGAGGGAACGGAGGCCCGCACCGTCGTGGACATCCCTGCTGACGTCACGGCGGGCGTCGCGGTGTTCGACCGGGTCACCGGCCGCTTCACCCAGTCCTTCCAGCCGGACCGCGCCTTCCGTTCCGCATCCGTGGTCAAGTTGCTGCTCGCACTGGACTTCCTGTGGAGCCGGGGGCCCGACCACGAGCTGCCGCAGGCGGACCGGGACCGGCTCGAGGCGATGCTGAGCAGGAGTGACGACGACGCCGCGAATCACTACTGGTCCGCGGGTGGCAGCAGCGCCGTGGTCTCGCGAATGGTGCCTCGTCTGGGGCTCACCGGTACGGCCCCTCCACCGGCCGGCTACCCCGGTTACTGGGGTTACACGGCGACCACCGCCGCCGACACCGTCCGCGTCTACCGCTACCTCCTCGACGCGGCACCGGCGCCGGTCCGGGACCTCGTCATGGGGGCTCTGCACCGGTCCGAGAGGTGTGCCGCCGACGGCTTCGACCAGGGGTTCGGGTTGCCTTCCGCGTTCGACGGACCGCGGGCGGTCAAGCAGGGCTGGTCCGGCTTCGCCTCCGGCGGCTGCACCCCCTCCGGGCCTCCGGCTGCCACGCCCGGCAGCGTCGCGGGCGCAGGTCCCCGCACGTCCATCCAGGCAGACGGCGTAGAGGGGGCCGGATCCCCAAGGAGGTTCGCCGGCGATGCGTCTCCCCCCGGGGGTGCCTCCGCCACCGCGGTGGATCTGACGTCCGACGCTCTGCACACCACCGGCACCGTGGGCCCCGACGACCGGACGGTGGTCGCCGTCCTCACCCTGCACCCCGACGGCACCCCGTACGGCACCGCGTACAGCAAGGTCACCGCCCTCACCAGCTCCCTGGACGTCCCCGGAGCCGTCCGCCCCTCCGGCACCCGCTTCACCACCTGGGGCAATGGTGTCCGTGTGCGCGCCTCCGCCACCACCTCCTCCGCCGCCCTCACGACTCTGCCCGCCGGGGTGGACGTCCTCGTCGGGTGCCAGCGGCAGGGCGGGCAGGTCTCGGTCCCGCCCTACGTCAACGACTGGTGGGCGTATCTGCCTCAGTACGGCGGCTGGATCACCAACATCTACATCACCTCCTCCGGCAACACGCTCCCGGGCGTGCCTCGTTGCTCGTAATCGCCTTCCCCACCCCCACAGAAGGAGGCGCGCCATGCGCCGCGACCAGAGACCGAACTCCCCCACCGTCCGCCTCCGCCGAGGGACGGCTGTGGCCGTCTCGCTGCTGGCCGTCGTGGGTCTGACACTCACCGCCGGCCCCGCCGCCGCCCGCGACGCCGGGAACGGCGAAGCCCCGCTCGGGGGCATCAGCTGGCGGGCGGACCTGTCCGCGCCGACGACGGACGCGAGCAACGTCAGCCGTACGGACGACGGTCTGCGCCTGCGCGATGCCGGCCTGGCCCCTGCTTCCTCGCGCTCCCCCCGTGGCCAGGGGACGGTCGTGCTGCCCGTACGCGTACTGGACCGCGCCGTCGACCTCGTCACCCCGGACCTCGAGGCCACCGTCCCTGCCGGAGCCCGGGTCGCCGTGGACGTGCGGGGGCGCGACGGGCTGGGCCGGTGGACGGAATGGCGCGAGGCGCGCGACGACGCCCCGGCCCTGCTCCCCCGGGCCGTCACCCGTGTACAGACCCGGATCACCCTGATCTCCGCGCCGAACGGCGCCGCTCCGACCGTCAGCGCCCTGCGCCTGAGTGCCGAACTCGGCGACACGCCCAGGAAGGCCGAGGCCGCCGAGGCCTTCACGACCAGCGTCTACGCAACCCGGGAGGGCCTGGTCGGCGGCACCACGGCGAATGGGCACGTGATCGTCCCGAACGACCACTTCGTGGCGCTGCCCTCCCGGCGCGGTCTCTCCCCGAAGGGCAGCGGGCAGTACTCGGTGCGTGTCTGCGGACCGGTGCGCTGCGAGACCGCGCCGGTGTGGGACGTCGGCCCGTGGAACACCCGCGACGACTACTGGAATCCGTCGTCCGTCCGCGAAAGCTTCAAGGACCTGCCGCAGGGCAGGCCCGAGGCACAGGCGGCCTACCAGAACGGCTACAACGGCGGGCTGGACGGGTCGGGTCGCCGGGTGCTCAACCCGGCCGGCATTGACCTGGCCGACGGAACGTTCTACAACGTCGGCCTGAACGACAACGGCTGGGTCACCGTCACCTATCTGTGGACCGGCACCGGTGCTCCGACCACGTCGTTCCCGACCTGGGGCACCGCCGTCAACATCCGCCAGCAGCCCACCGGCGCGTCGACCCGCGTCGCCCAGCTCCCGGGCCCCACGACCGTGCGCGTGCAGTGCCAGGTACACGGCCAGCTCGTCGAGGCAGACGGTCACAGCAACGACGCGTGGTCCTACCTCCCGGACTACGGCGGATACATCTCCAACATATTCATCGACGTGGCCGACAGTTGGCTGCCCGGCGTTCCGAACTGCTGATCCGCCCGGCCGGATCCCACGGGCCCGCGTGTACCTGTGCGGGCCCGTGAAGGCGCGTGCGCGGCTCGGGGATCGCCGCGGCCCATGGCGCGGAGCCGTTCGACGTCTGGTCTCGGACGCACTCCTCCGATGGGGAAGACTGAGTTCATGAGAGACATCGTTTTCGCGCGCAAGAGCGGCTGGATCCCGAACGTGATCCGCGAGGACGGCGGGCTGAAGCTGGTGCTCGGCGCCGGGGCCGACGCAAACCACGAGCCCCGCACGTTCAGGTTCCCGATCGGGGAAGCCCATCTTGCGGTGATCCGGAAGGATCTGGCCAGACATCTGCTGCTGTGGAGTGCGGTCCTTCCGCTGTGCGACGCCGCCGGAACCCGGGGCCCGCTCGATGAGAACGCTGCCGTCGCGCTCCTGGACCCGATCCTCCTCCTGCCGCCAGCAGACGTCGACGCGCTCTTCCAGCGCATCCGGTGGGACAGGGGCCGGCTCATCGCCCATGGAGCTGACATCGATCTGCTCGAGCGCGGTCAGGTCTACGCGGCGATGCGCGCGGCGACAGAGACGCCCAACGGGAAACGAGCTCAGGAGTACCACGCGGACCGACGTCGCGCCGAGCGCGGAATAGTACTCGGTCCACTCGACGCCGCGGTTCTGAGGTACACGGGCCAGTACCTGCACGGCTCAACGATTCCGGGGCGGACGCCCGATGCTGTCGATGCCGCGCTGCTGCCCGAGGTCATGCGTGTGATCGCCACCGCGGAGCAGGCGTGTACCGGGATGCGCATAGGCCTCGATCCGCGACGCGGAAAACGCGCCACGGACAAGCGCGACTGGGATCGGATGGCGACCGCGGTCGACGCGGCCGTGCGCCGGGCACACCCTGAGCTCGTCGATGACGTGGTGCGTACCGTGAGCTTCCTGATGTGCTCGGAGGCCGTGGACCGCTCCAGGAGCACGCCCATGGAGGATCACGAGGAAGCTGCCGGCGACCGCGCCGACTCCGGCGGGAGTGCGAGAAAGACGATCCTGTCGTTCACCGACGACAAGGGCGTCGAGAAGAAGTGGAGCGCTGACAATCCCCGCACTGCCACTGCGGAATTCTGGGAGTTCGTCGGCGATCGTTCTGCCTCGGACAACGAAGTGTTCACCATCGAGGACGAGGAGATGGGTGAAGGGATCCAGCTCCACTTCTACGCGGATTCCATCGCCCGGGTCACGACGGTGCACGAGGGTGAAGGCGGCGGGTCGGATCCGGAATACCGGGTCGAGTACAGCCTGGTCGACGGGATCGGCGGGTACCGGCACCTGGTGAGCACCTTCGTCCGCGGCGGCTGCGCCGCACTCGAACAGCACGGCCCTTGGATACCGGATGCCGCTGAGTTCGAGCGCGCGCGCCGGCGGCGCGACGCCGAGTAGTCCCAGCGGGAGCCCGCGCACGCGCCGTCGGAAAGAGCTGCGAAAGAGCGGGCACCGAGGCTACGCCCGGGTGTGCGCGCCAGCGTGCGTCGGCCCCGCGGCGCCCCTCAGGTGCACAGGCCCGGACTGCGACAAGGCCAAGCCGTACCGCTAGTGGGTGCACTACGACGACACGCTCTCGCCGAACTCCACAGGCGAGCGGATCACCATGGTCGAGGGCTCCCGCTCCTTCACGGTTCCGCTCGACGCCGACACGTCGATGGAGCGACTCTGCGCCCTCGCCCAGCGGGGACCGACCGAGGGCGAAAGGGAACGGGCCGGCGAGAGCGACGAGTTCGACCACACGTGCCGGTCCGGGTCGTGATGCCGCAGTGCGCTCTCGCGGCGCTCATCCCGCCCACGGGCACCGGCTGAGGTTCCAGTAGCGTCCGTTCCATGATCGCCCTCGATGCCCTCGTCCGCCTCTGCAACCCGCCCGCCGAACCGCCGCCCGCGGTGGACTGGGCGCAGGCCGAGCGCGCCTTGGGTGCGGCGCTGCCCACCGACTACAAGCAATTGGTCGAGGCGTACGGGGACGGCGTCTTCGACGACACGATCTGGCTGCTCGTCCCCGGCTCCGCCTACGACGACTGCGATTTGCACGCGCGGACGTCGGAACGTGACGAGGTCTTGGCCGGCCTGTGGGAGTTCGAGGCGAAGCCTCCCGGTCTGCTGGAGGCTGGGGCGCGGGTCCTGCCGTGGGCATGGGAGGAGGGCACAGGGGCGTTCCTGTACTGGCTGGCGAGGCCCGGTCAGCATCCCGACGAGTGGACCGTGCTCTACAACGAGGGGCGCGGGCCGCTGTGGGAGCACCACGACATGGGGTGCTCGGCCTTCCTGCTGGCCGTGCTCACAGGAACGGCGGACACGGAGTACTTCGACTGTCTCCACGACGTGCTGAAGCCGACGGAGCACCGCTTCGCGACGGCCGACCGGACGATCGGAGCATCCCGGCTCTGACGCGCGCGCCGGTCGAGCCGACGCCGGCCCAGGCCTGCAAGATCGCGCAGGGACGTCTTCGACCGGTAAACCGGGCGAACCCAAGGAGAATGGCAGGCGAATGGACGAGGACACATCCCGGGCAGCGGCAGACCTTCCCGTGCGGCTGCTGCTCGTCTCGGACACCCATGTGCCCCTGCGCGCCAAGCGGCTCCCCGATGAGCTGCTGCGCGAAACGGACCGGGCGGACGTCGTCGTCCACGCCGGGGACTGGGTCGACGTGGCCACCCTGGACCTGCTGGAAGGGCGCACGCGACGCCTGGTCGGGGTATACGGCAACAACGACGGCCCGGACCTGCGCGCCCGGTTGCCGGAGGTTGCCCGCGTCCGGCTGGGTGGCCTGCGGTTCGGCGTCGTCCACGAGACAGGGGCCGCCCCCGGGCGGGAGGCGCGCTGCGCCGCCCAGTACCCGGACTTGGACGTCCTGGTTTTCGGCCACAGTCACATCCCCTGGGACACCGAAGCGCCGGGCGGGCTGCGCCTGCTGAACCCGGGGTCGCCGACGGACCGCAGACGGCAGCCGTACTGCACATTCATGACATGCACGGTTGCGGACGGAGTGCTCGACGAGGTCGTCCTTCGCCGCCTGCCGAGGCGCTGACCCCTCCCCCTGGACGGGCGGGCCGAGGCCCGGAGACGTCCTGACGAACTCGGCGAGCAGTGCCGCGCCGACAGAGGTCGGTGGTTCGGTTCTGGCAACCGGCGGCGCGAAGGAACTGGTCGGCGCCTCGGTCGCGGCTGTGGCCCTGTTGATCACGATCGCGGCCTTTACGCAAGCGCACCTTCGTGATCAGCTTCGCCACGTCATGTACAGGCGGCCTCTGGGGAGGGGCCGCGGGGAAGGGGGAAGCGCCCCGATGCGCGTCGCAACAGAAGAAACGTCTCAGTCCTGCCCGGAGTGCGGGACAGAGATTCACGCCGACCCTCGATTCACCACGTGGTGCACGGAGTGCGACTGGAATGTCGATCCGGAGGCGCCGGAGGAGAACACGGGACGATCCGGCAGGGTGCCAAGGTCCACGGCACACCGAGACGCAGAAGGGCTTATCGGCGGAGTGGGCGAGAGTGAGCCGGCGCACGGCGGAGGGAGCCTGCCCCTGGGGTGCGCCTATGCGATCGCAGTCGCCGTACATGCCGTGACGTTGGCCCTGATCGCACTTGCGGTCTGGTGCATCGTCCGTGGCTGGGGCGGCTTGGGTGTCTTGCTGGGCATCGTGTTCCTGATTCTCGCGTGGACCCTCAGACCCCGGTTGGCCCGACCGCCCGAGGAAGGGCATACGTTCCGCCGCGAGGACGCCCCCGCGCTGCACAGCTTGATCGACGAGGTCGCCGAGGTGGCTGGAACGCGCGGCGTGGACGTGATCGTGGTCGACACGGACATCAATGCAAGCGTGATGACCTGTGGGCTACGCGGTCAGCGCGTCCTGACGCTCGGGCTTCCCCTGTGGGAGATGCTCAGGCCCCAGCAGCGGGTCGCCTTGCTGGGGCACGAGCTCGGCCATTACAGCAACGGCGACACCCGCCGTGGTTTCATCATCGCGACCGCGTACCGTTCACTGCTCACCTGGCGGTACTTCCTGGCGCCGACGGCCGACCCGGCCCCAGCCGAGATTGCCGTCAACCTGGTCTACCTCGTGCCGCGCTCACTGATCCGGGGTGTGCTGCTGATACTCGACCGGCTGACCTCCAGCGTCGCTCGGCGCGGCGAGTATGTGGCCGACTCGTTCGCGAGCCGGGCCGGTTCGACCGATGCGGCGGTGGAACTCATGGACAGACTCCTGATCGCGGAGTCGGCAGCCACGACGTTGCGGCGCGAGGCGAACAAGCCGCGTGGCGGGCGCCGTGATCCCGGCCAGGCCGAAGAGGGGGCGGAGAGGCTGTGGGAGATCCTCGCCGGCGATGTGGAATCGATCCCGGAACGCGAGTACGAACGCAGGAGGCGGGTCGGCGCGGCGAGGGAACACCGTGTCGATTCGAGCCATCCGCCCACCTACCTTCGTCGCGAACGCTTGCTCGCCTGCCCATCTGCCCCGGCGGCCGTGGTCATGAGTGACGATCACGAGAGGCGGATCTCCGACGAGCTTGCCGTGGTGCGTCGTCGCCTTGCTGAGGAACTCATCCGGAACGGCTTCGACGGTTGACGTCATGACCGGCGAGGGCAAGCCTTCCCGGCGTGCTGTGCACGCTTCCTCCCGGTGATCGGTCGGGGATGAGATGCTCTCCGCTTACCGGGCCCAGCCTCTGATCGGCGCTTATCCCGCCCACCCCTCGCTGACCTTCCCGGCGACACCATCCTCGTCAGGCTCCACTGCCACGCCTGACGTCACCTACGGGCGCATGGGTCACGGAATGCGAGCCGAAACCCGAACCAGCCGCGCCTTCGTCGGCCCCGGTCCCGCGTCGCGCTCTGACCGGGCGTGTCCCACCCGGCACGCCCTGGGTGTGGCCGGGCATTCTCGGCAGCGGGGGTCGGCCACTGTTCCGTACCCTGGGGGCATGCGTATGCGCCCCACTCTGAGCTGGACCCCTGCCCAGGACCTCCCGCCGGGCACCACGGATCTGGCGCCGGTCACCGATGCGCTGAGCAGTGGCGGCGTGCTGGTGCTCAGCGGGGCGGGCATCTCGACGGAGTCGGGCATTCCTGACTACCGCGGCGAGGGCGGGAGCCTGAGCCGGCACACCCCGATGACCTACCAGGACTTCACCGCCAGTGCCCAGGCCCGACGCCGGTACTGGGCGCGCAGCCACCTCGGCTGGCGGACGTTCGGCCGCGCCCGCCCCAACGCCGGGCACCGGGCCGTGGCCGCTTTCGGGCGGCACGGCCGGCTCTCGGGTGTGATCACCCAGAACGTCGACAGCCTGCACCAGGCCGCCGGCAGCGAGGGCGTGGTGGATCTCCACGGAAGCCTGGACCGGGTGGTCTGCCTCTCCTGCGGCACCTTCAGTCCGCGCCGCGAACTCGCCCAGCGGCTCGAGGCGGCCAATGCCGGGTTCAGGCCGGTGGCCTCCACGATCAACCCGGACGGTGACGCCGACCTCACCGACGAGCAGGTCGGGGACTTCCGCGTGGTGCCCTGCACGGTCTGCGGCGGCATCCTCAAGCCGGACGTGGTGTTCTTCGGCGAATCCGTTCCCCTTCCGCGGGTTGAGCACTGCCGCGAATTGGTCCGGGAGGCGGCCTCGCTGCTGGTCCTCGGCTCCTCACTGACAGTGATGTCCGGGCTTCGGTTCGTCCGCCTGGCGGCTCAGTCCGGGAAGCCGGTGCTGATCGTCAACCAGGACGCGACCCGGGGTGACTCTCTCGCCGTGACCCGCATCGCCCTCCCGCTGGGAACGGCCCTCACCACTGTCGCAGCCCGGCTGGGCATCCCCGTCGACGAGGAGTCGGCAGGGCCTGTGTGAGGCGGGGGCGGCCGCATGGCGCTTCTGCGCCCCACTCCCCCGGGGGTGAGATCTCGCTTACTTTACTGTGCCGAAACCTCTGAAATACCTCAGATTTGTTTTCGCCAGGTGCTGCGCACTGCCAGAATCACAGGGTTCCTGATCATGCGCCTTCGAGCCATCGCCGGGTCCTTCCCCCACGGGCCCGGCCGGGATCGGCCATCTTCCCCTCACAAAGGCGAACCCCTTCCATGAGCGACGGCAGCATCGCAGCAGCCGGTCAGCCCGCCACCGAGACACCGGCGAGCTCCCCCCACGTGGACGCCGGCGACGCCGGTTACAGCAAGGACCTCAAATCCCGCCACATCAACATGATCGCCATCGGCGGAGCGATCGGCACCGGGCTCTTCCTGGGTGCGGGAGGGCGTCTCGCCGATGCCGGCCCCTCGCTCGCCATCGCCTACGCCGTCTGCGGTGTCTTCGCGTTCTTCGTCGTACGCGCGCTGGGTGAGCTGATCCTCTACCGCCCGTCGTCCGGCGCCTTCGTCTCCTACGCCCGTGAGTTCATGGGCGAGAAGGGCGCCTTCGCGGCCGGCTGGCTGTACTTCCTCAACTGGTCCACCACCGCGATCGCGGACATCACCGCGGCGGCGACGTACGCCCACTTCTGGGGCATGTTCAGTGACGTCCCGCAGTGGATCCTCGCCTTGACCGCCCTCGCCGTGGTACTCGCGGCCAACCTCATCTCGGTGAAGTACTTCGGCGAGATGGAGTTCTGGTTCGCGATCATCAAGGTGGCGGCCCTGGTCGCCTTCATGCTGATCGGCATCTTCCTCGTCGTCACCCAGCATCCGGTGGACGGCCACACCCCGGGCCTGTCCACCGTCTCGGACACCGGCGTCTTCCCTGTCGGCACGCTGCCGATGCTTCTCGTGATCCAGGGCGTCGTCTTCGCCTACGCGTCCGTCGAGCTGTGCGGTGTCGCCGCCGGTGAGACCGAGAATCCCGAGAAGATCATGCCCCGTGCGATCAACTCCATCATGTGGCGGGTCGGACTGTTCTACGTCGGCTCGGTGGTGCTGCTCGCGCTGCTGCTGCCCTACACCGCCTACTCCGGGGACCAGAGCCCGTTCGTCACCGTGATGGACAAGCTCGGCGTTCCGGGTGCGGCCGGTGTGATGAACCTGGTCGTACTGACCGCCGCCCTGTCCAGCCTGAACTCCGGCCTCTACTCCACCGGCCGCATCCTGCGCTCCATGGCGCTGTCAGGTTCCGCCCCCCGCTTCACCGGCCTGATGAACAAGGGGCAGGTCCCCTACGGAGGCATTCTGCTGACGGCGGGGTTCGGGGTGCTGGGCGTCGGGCTGAACTACGTGGTGCCCGGCCAGGCTTTCGAGATCGTGCTGAACTTCGCGTCCATCGGGATCCTCGGGACGTGGGGCATGATCATGCTCTGTTCCCTGGTGTTCTGGCACCGCTCGCAGGACGGCCGGGTCACGAGGCCCGCCTACCGCCTGCCGTGGGCCCCGTACACCCAGATCGTCACCCTGCTGTTCCTCTGCTGCGTGGCCTTCCTGATGTGGTGGGGCGGCGGGGTCGGCCGTACGACCGTGATGTTCCTGCCGCTGATCGCGGCGGCGCTGGTCGGCGGCTGGTTCGTCGTCCGCGGCCGGGTGCGCGAGATGGCACGGGCCGGGCAGGACGCCTGAGCCCTTATCGCGCCGGCCGGGCTGTTCCTGCGCCCGGCTGAACGCTGAGTGTGGCCCCTGCCTCCGGGTGGGGGCCACACGCCGTTCGGGCGTCCGGGGCCGGTGCGGCGAAGGGGTACGCGGCCCTTGCCTGTCGGGGCGCTAGCGTGTGGCGAGCCGCTCCAGCAGGGCGGCGCTCCGTGCCAGCAACGCCCGCTCCTCTTCCGTGAGCTCGGCCTCGATGGCCTGCGCGAGCCAACCGGCCCTGCGGCCGCGCTCTGCTTCCAGTGCGGCCCGGCCCGCGTCCGACAGCTCGACCAGCGACTTGCGGCCGTCCGTGGGGTGCGCCCGGCGCGTGATCAGCTTCTGCTCCATCAGCAGCCCCACCGCCCGCGCCATCGACTGGGGTCGTACGCGCTGGTCGGCGGCGAGATCGCTGGTGGTCATAGCCCCGTCGCGGTCGAGTACGCCGAGCACGGCGACCTGGCCCAGCGGGATGCGGTCCTCGTGTTTGACGCGTCGGGTGAGCTTGCCCATCGCCGTGCGCAGTTCGGCGGCGATGGCGGCGGCTTCCGAGGTGGGCATAGGGCACTCTACCCCGCTGGTCAGCGTCGCTGTGCGGCTGATCTGCACAGCAAAGCTGTACAGCCAAACTGAGCAGCATTGCTGTAGAGTTTGGCGTTGTCGGGCTCAGCGCCAGCGTTGTCGCAGCCGGGCCACGGCACATGACAACGGGAAGGAACTCCCATGTCCGCAAAAACAGCCGAACCCGCCGGAAACACCGACGCCACCGTCGAGACCGTCACCGCGCGCCGGATCATCGACAGCCGGGGCAACCCCACGGTCGAGGTCGACGTCGTCCTGGCGGACGGCTCCCTGGGGCGGGCGGCTGTCCCCTCCGGCGCCTCCACCGGTACTCGGGAGGCCGTGGAACTGCGCGACGGGGACCCCGCGCGCTGGCACGGCAAGGGTGTCGACCGGGCGGTGTCCCACGTCAACGGGGAGATCGCGGCGGCGGTGCGCGGCCGGGACGGGGCGGACCAGGCGGGTCTCGACGCCGCGCTGGTCGCCCTCGACGGCACCGCCACGAAGTCCCGGCTCGGCGCCAACGCGATCCTCGGCGTCTCCCTCGCCGCCGCAAAGGCCGCTGCGGCGGCCCACCGCCTACCCCTCTACCGCTACCTCGGCGGCGCCGGCGCCCACCTCCTGCCGCTGCCGATGATGAACATCGTCAACGGCGGCGCCCACGCCGACAATCCGCTGGATTTCCAGGAGTTCATGATCGCCCCCGTGGGCGCGGACACCTTCGCCGAGGCTGTCCGGATGGGCAGCGAGGTCTTCCACACCCTGCGCCGCGACCTGCTGGCCGCCGGACACTCCACGGCCGTGGGCGACGAGGGTGGCTTCGCACCCGCGCTGCGCACCGCCGAGGAGGCGCTCGATTTCGTGATGGCCGCCATCGAGCGCACCGGCTACCGCCCCGGCACGGACATCGGCCTGCTCATGGACCCGGCGTCGTCGGAGTTCTTCCGTGACGGCGTGTACGACTACGCGGGCGAGGGGGTGTGCCGCACACCCTCCGAGAACGCCGACTACCTGGCCAAGCTCATCGACGCCTACCCGGTCGTCTCCATCGAGGACCCGATGGCGGAGAACGATCTGGACGGCTGGCGCGAGCTGACCGCCCTCGTGGGCGACCGCTGCCAGCTCGTCGGCGACGACGTGTTCTGCACCAACGAGACGTTGCTGCGCGAGGGCACCCGCACCGGCGTCGGCAACTCGGTCCTGGTCAAGGTCAATCAGATCGGGACGCTGACAGAGGCGCTGGCCGCGGTGACCACGGCCCACCAGGCGGGCTGGACTGCTGTCATGTCACATCGCTCGGGTGAGACGGAGGACACCACCATCGCGGATCTGGCGGTGGCGACCGGATGCGGTCAGATCAAGACCGGCTCACTCTCCCGCTCCGACCGCACGGCGAAGTACAACCAACTCATCCGGATCGAAGAGGAGCTGGGCGACTCGGCGCACTACGCGGGCGGCTCCGCACTGCGTCGGGCGTGATCAGCGGACAGAGGTAGAGGCACGCGGGCCCCCGAGCACGGTCCCCGGTTTTGTGCGTGCCGCGCAATATGCGCGGCACGCACTTCTCGTTACGGGGGTCGGCTTCCCCGGTGTGGCCGACGACGACTTCGTCAACCGGTCCGCGCACGTGTCCGCGACGGACGGGCACCTTGACGCGGACGGCCGTCTGATCGTCCCCGGCTACGGCACCCCGCCGCACCTGCTGTACGTGCGCACGGAGCGCGGCATCGGGTGGGGGCTGCTGCCCGGCCGCGCGCCCGTACTTCACACCACGGAAAGCGGCTCGCCGGTCGAGCACGGCACACCCATGTCCTTCGAGTAGACGCCGGCGAGCGCGGAGCGAGTGCTGGGCGCGCGTGTCCCGGTAGGTGCCCCCGGAGGGTGACGGGCCGCATCTGCTCCGCCGCCTCGTCGGCGGGAACACGCGCGAGGCCGCTCGGGCCGGACCTCAACCGGACGACTTGTCCCAGGACCGCACGCCGAACCACTGTTCGGCGCCGTACTCCTCGAAGCGCTCCACCTCGGTGAACCCCAGCTTGGCCGCGAGGCGCATCGAGCGGTCGTTGGCGGTCTGGGTGCAGAGCACCACCGGCTCGCCGGGGCGTACGTCGGCGAGCCAGTCGAGTGCGGCTGCGCACGCCTCGACGGCGTACCCGCGGCCCCACGCCTGCGGCAGGAAGGTGTAGCCGAGTTCGGCTTCCCCGGCATCCGGGCGGACGTGCCCCGGGCGTTCGGCTTCGCGCCTGTCGAGCGCGACCATCCCGATCATCGCTCCGTCGAGGTCGACCACGAAGAGGCCGGGGCGCTGCCCGGGCACCTCAGGCACCGCGCGTTCGAGCTCTTCGCGCGGTCGTGGGCCACCGAGGTAGGTGCGCACCTCCGGCGAGGAGAACAGCTCGATGAACGCCGCACGGTCCCGGGCCTCGGACTCGCGGAGCACAAGCCGTGCGGTCCTTATAGGGGTGGGTGGCCAGGCCACGGGTCCGAGTCCAGTCATGGCGGGCAACCTATCGCACGCCTTGTGGGCGTGGTCCGAATCCGTGTCCGCGGGAGACGGAGCAAGCCATGTGTCGCACTCCTCGCATGTCCTGATCAGTAGTCAAGGTCGAGGTAGTCGATGTCGTTGATGGCGACGTCCGAGATTCCCATGGCGCGGCTCCCGCCGTCCTGGAAGTAGGTTTCCTTGAATCCCTCGGCGATGATGTCGCGCATCTGCTGGTCGCCGGCACCGGCGTCACGGGCGTCGAACAGGCGCTGGGCGAACTCGGCGGGGAGGCGGACCGTGAGGCGGCGGAAACGGCCGTCGGAATTCGGTGTCGGTGAGGTCCTTGGTGACGCCGAGGTCGGCGAGCGTTTCGACGTAGGCGGCCTTGAGGCGGTCGTGCCACGGGTCGAGATACGCACCGGTCTCGCGGCGCAGGTACGCCTCGAGCGGGGCGACGTTGTGGCCGAGCTCCTGGGCGTAGGCGACGGTGTGGGTCTGGTACCAGGCCGGTCAGGTGGGCCGTTCACCGGTCGGTGTGAACGGTGACGGCAGACGTGGGTCGAGCTCGATGTGAGAGAGGTCGAGGAACGATGCCGGCGGCCTCACGGAGCCGGGCGCGCTCCGACGGGGGCGGGAGCTGAGGCCCCTCCTCCAACAGCGCGTCGACCGAGGCGAACAGCTCTTCCTCAGATGCCATGCCTGTCCACCTCCACCCCTGGACACTAACAGCCCTCCCCCTCGGATTTACCCGCGCCTTTAACCCGTGCGAAGACTGCGCGGATGGGCGGGCGGGGCAGTTGGGCGGGCGTGGTCGTGCTCCCTAGGGTGTCCCGGAGTTCTGCGGACGAGCCGGCTGACGCGCTGCGCGGTACCGGAGGTAGACGACCTTCGAGCGGAAGGTGCGGGTCTCCACGAGTTCGAGGTCCACCCGTTGCTCACGCCGGGGAAAGAACGGGATGCCACCGCCGACCAGCACCGGGTAGACCATGGCCCGGTACTCGTCGACCAGACCCGCCGCGACCGCCTCGGCGGCCAGGGTCGCGCCGCCGATCGCGATGTCGCCCTCCCCCGGCTCGGCCCGCAACCGTTCGATCTCCTCCGCAAGGCCGCCGGAGGCGAGGCGGGCATTGCCCTGCACCGCCGACAGCGTGGTGGAGAACACCACCTTGGGGAGCGGCTTCCAGAGGGCGGTCCATTCGAGCGTCGAGTCGTCGAGCGCCGGGTCCTCGTCGGCGGTCTCCCAGTACAGCATCGTCTCGTACAGCCGTCGCCCCATCAGGTGGACGCCCACCTCTCGGATGTCGTCGATCCAGAAGCGAAAGACCTCCTCGTCGGGTTCCGTCCAGTCGAAGTCGCCGTCCGGGCCGACGATGTAGCCGTCGAGTGAGACGCCCATCGAATAGGTCACGCTGCGCATCAGCAGTCCTCCTCGGTAACGGGTTCGACAGTACGGCCGCCGGATGCCGCAGGGCTCTCGCGGCTCGCGGAATTCCCCGGGCCGGTCACCCGACGAGGTCACCGGACGTATCGTGCCGACGGCCCGTGAGCCCGGCCTCGGCGGGAGTTCGGCGGTGTGCACCGCGTCTCAGGACGGGGCCGACCGTTCGTCCTCGGGTTCCCTGCCGTGCAATGCTGAAGGGCACGTAGGACCACGGCGGGTAGCGGAGAAAGTGCAGGGTGAGGGCAGTGCGGCGGGGCGGGGCCAGGTTGTGGGATCGGTTCGCGGCGTCCGATCCGGGGCTGCTGAGGCTCACGGCGGGGCTACGGACCGTCTCGGCGATCGCCCTCACGCTGGTGGTTCTGGCCCTGCTGGGCACCGGCGTCAACCACATGGTCGCCGGGGCGATGACGGCGATGACCGCCACCTTCGCCGTCAAGGACAAGCTGGTGCGCGACCAGGCGGTCACGCTCGCCCTCGGCCTGCCGGTCTCGCTCGCCGCGATGTCGCTGGGCGCCCTGTTGACTTCGCAGGTCGTCGCGGGCGACCTGTTCTTCATCGCCCTCATCTTCGGTGCCGTCTACTGCCGCCGGTTCGGCGAGCGTGGCACGGCACTTGGCCTCATCGGCTTCCAGGTCTACTTCCTCTCGCTGTTCGTCGGTGCCTCGACAGCTGCCCTGCCGGAGCTCTATCTGGCTCTGGCCATCGGATTCGGCTGCAGCGCGGTGGTGCGGTTCGGCGTCGTCCCGGAAACGCCCCAACGCGTCCTGGCACGGCTGCGCGACGCGTTCCGGACGCGGCTGGCCCAGCTCGTCTCCGTGCAGATCGAGCTCCTCGACGCCGGCCCCGAGCAGCTGGAGAAGGTGCTCGACGACATGCGGCGGCGCACCGCGCGGCTGCATGAGACCGCTCTGATGATCCAGGGCCGCCTGGAGGAGGGGACTTCGGACGCGGACAAGGCGGCGCTGCTCCAACGCCGGGTCGCGGACGCCGAGATCGCCACCGAGCGGCTGGGAATGCTGCTGTTGAACGCCCGCAGCGTCGAGAGTGCCGACACCCTCACCCTGCATCTGCCTCACGCGCCCGTGCCGCTGACCGGGGACTGGAGGCCGGCCGAGGACGACGCGACCATCGCCCTGCGCCGGGACCTCAAGGCGCTGCACCTCCTGGTGAGCCGTCCGGCGGCGCGCGACGGCGGCACGGCGGTCGCCCACATCCGTAACAGGCTGCTCGGCTACCGCGACGAGGAGAGGCTTCCCTCCGCGCCGTCGGGCATCCAGGACGCGTTCCGGGGCATCGGCGAGGCCGCCCGGTCCGTCCTCGGGCTGCGGCTCGCGCTGGACGGGCCCCAGGACGAGTCGGACGACTCTCCGGCCACGACCCGTTCGCGTGAGGAATTCGACGCGGAGGACATCGCGCTGGCCTCCTCCGAGACGCCTGGGGACGAGGAGCGGTCCGGGTTGCAGCGTCCCACCACGAGGGCCGCCTTCCAGGTGTCGGTGGGCTCGGTGCTGGCCATGGTCGGCGGCGAGTTCCTCTCCTCCCAGCGCTGGTACTGGGCCGTTCTCACGTGCTGGGTGGTCTTCCTCAACACCGCTTCCACCGGTGAGATCCTGGTCAAGGGTTACCGGCGGCTCCTGGGCACCCTGCTGGGCGCGGTCGCGGGTGTCGGGCTGGCGGGGCTGGTCGGGGACCACACGTGGGTCTCGTTCGCGCTGGTCCTCGTCTTCATCTTCGCGATGTTCTTCACCGCACCGCTGTCGTACGCGGTCATGTCCTTCTTCGTCACGGCCATGCTGGGCCTGCTGTACACCTTGCTGAACTCGTACAGCTTCGACGTGTTGGTGCTGCGCATCGAGGAAACCGCGATCGGCGCGGCGTGCGGTGTCATCGCCGCTGTCCTGGTGCTGCCGGTGCGCACCGACCGCCGTACCGACGAACTGCTGGGAACCGTCCTGGAACGGCTGGGTGACGTCGCGTCCGCAGCGGTGGAGCAGCTCAGCGGTGGGCCCGCGTCCGACCTGCTCGGCAAGGCGCGCAGCCTGGACACGGCGCTGGACGAACTACGCGATTCCACCAACCCGTTGACCTACCCGATCACTCCTCTGCGCGGCCGCCGCCAGACCGTCCGCTACCTGGTGGCGCTCCTGGAGACGTGTGCGTATCACGCCCGTTCGCTGGCGGCGACCGCGGAGCTCGTGCCGCACAGCAAGACCGTCGCGGCAGATCCGCGGCTCCACCGGGCGGGGCAGCGGATCGCCCACAACATCGAGGTGCTCGGCGCCTACGTCGAGGACGAGGGTGCCAAGGGTGAGGTCGAGTCCGGTGCCACCATCGCCTCGACGCTGCGGGACGACGGGTCCGGCACCCAGCCGTCGGGGACGGTGACCTTCCGCGTGCTGCGTCACCTGCAGCGTCTCGACGAGGGTGTGGTGGGGCTCGCCCGCCCCCTTGACGTGCCGGTGGCCGACCGCGCCGAGTCGAAGGCCCTGCACGGCTGAGGACTCCCCCTGGGCCCTGTCCGCTCCCAGCCGCCCGGGTCAGCCGGTCCGTGCGTCGGGCCCTGCCACGAACCGGCTCAGCCGATAGGTGGTCGGCTGCACCAGGCGTCCGCACAGCGTGTCGATCCGGATCAGCGACTCGTCGATCCGTGCCTCCCGGAGACGGCGCAGGCAGTCACGGAACTCTGCCTCGTCCCGGGTCTCGAGGAGCACCTCCCATCGCCCCATGTCCGGGGCGGTGCGAGCAGTGAGCCGCTGCCTCGCCGCCTCCTGCCGGTGCTTCCTCTTCCTCTGACCTGGCACCGGTCCAGAATCACCGGCCGGTCGCGGAAGGGCAAGGCCAATGCGTCAGAGGGCACGCGGCTCGATGATCAGTTGTCGGACAGGCCCTGGCACGGGCGGGTCCTGTGCGGGGTGTACTCGGTGACCGTCCAACGTTCCCCGTTCACCCGCTCCAACTTCGCCGTGACCGCGTACCTGGCCGGCTGACCGGGCGGCGGCGGAATCCGCCAGCCGGTCGTCGTGTCGAGGGTCTGCCAGTTCGACGCGTCCACGCAGTCCTTCACCGTAGCCGCGGGCGGCTGCGCGTCGGCGGGCACGATGGCCTCCGGTTCATGTCGGAGGTCGCCACGCATCACCGTGCGCTCCTTGTCCATGCGGGCCAGATCCGCCTCGAACGCGGTCCACACGTCGGGCGCCGTGTACCGCTTCAGGTCCGTCCCGCCGGCCGAGGCAGCCCGGTACGCCTTGATCTGCTCCGCCCACATCAGGCCGTACACCTCCAGCACCTCGGCCTCGGTCGCCCCGTCAGCCGTACCGCTCGGCGGGAGAGAGTGCGCGGCCCTGGGCACCGCTGCGGCGGACGTGGCCCTCGTGGTCGGGTCCGTGGGTGGTTTCGCGTCGCTTTCGCCGTGCCCATGGCCGTCCCCGCAGCCGGTCAGGACGAGAACGAGCGTCGCGGCACCGCACCGGAGCGCGACGCCCGACCGGGAGCACTTCTGCCGAGCCGTCACCATCAGTACTCCCGGTTCGCCGTGCGATATCGATCAGCGGCTCAACGACGCACGGCCTCCTCAGGTCACCGCCCCCGGGCCTCGCGTCGCCGAACGGCGTACCCCGGTTCGGCGTCGGGGCCCCTGCTCGGCCAAGTTCTCATCCGTGAACGGTAATTGGGCAGTTGTTTCACGGCAGGGTCTTGACGGGTTTCTGGTCTGTACCTATGGTCACCGATCAGCGCGAGTGTTCAACATCCAGTGCATCGTTCACATAAACGAACGGACGGGCCCCCACATGCCTGACATCTCCGCGTTCCACCGCTACGTTCGACGGCCGGCGCTCACGCTCGGCGCGGCCGTCGCGACCGCTGCTCTGACCGCCGGCTTCCTCTCCCTGCCCGGCGTCCACCCTGCCGAGGCCGCGCCCGCCGCCTTCACGCACCCCGGCGTCACCGTCTCCGAAGGCCAGCTGGACTTCGCCCGCGACAAGGTCGACGCCGGGGCCCAGCCCTGGAAGGGCGCGTTCGACCAGATGATGGCGAGCAAGTACGCCGACCCGAGCCGCACCGCCAAGCCCCGGGTGACCGTCGAGTGCGGTTCCTACTCGAACCCCAACTACGGCTGCACGGACGAGCGTGAGGACGCGATAGCCGCCTACACCAACGCCCTCGCCTGGTACATCACGCGCGACGAGCGGTACGCGAAGAAGTCGATCGAGCTGATGGACGCCTGGTCGGCGGTGATCAAGAGTCACACCAACAGCAACGCCCCGCTGCAGACCGGCTGGGCCGGCTCCTCCTGGCCGAAGGCGGCCGAGATCATCAAGTACACCTACACCGGAACGTGGTCGAACTCAGGGCGCTTCGCGACCATGCTGCGCGACGTCTACCTGCCCCAGGTCATCAACGGCTCCAACTCCAACGGCAACTGGGAGCTGTCGATGATGGAGGCCGCGGTCGGCATATCGGTGTTCCTCGACGACAAGACGTCCTACGACAAGGCCATGGCCAGATTCCGGACGCGTACGGCCGCGTACGTCTACCTCGCCTCCGACGGCGCCGTGCCCAGGACCGTGCCCAGCCAGAACCTCGACACCACCGCGAAGATCGTCAAGTACTGGCAGGGTCAGTCCACCTTCGTCACCGGGCTCACCCAGGAAACGTGCCGCGACTTCACGCACACCGGGTACGGCATCTCTGCCATCGCCCACATCGCCGAGACCAGCCGGATCCAGGGCCAGGACCTCTACGGCACGGACGTCGGAGAGCGGCTGCGGCAGGCGCTCGGCTTCCAGTCCAAGTACGAGCTGGGCGAGCCTGCGCCGGCCTGGCTGTGCGGCGGATCGCTGCATCCGGGCCTCGGCCCCGTCACCGAGGTCGGCTACAACGCGCTGCACAACCGCCTCGGCACCGCCATGACCAACACCCAGCGGCTGACCGAGCGGAACCGCCCGGCCGGCAGCAACAACCTCTTCGTGGCCTGGGAGACGCTCACCCACGGCGACAACCCGAACTGATCCGGCCGGATCAGCAGGCTCACCCGCCCTGCCGTGCCCGGAGGAAAGGCCCCGCGCGGGGGCGCCTCCTCCGGGCACGGCCGCCGGGCCGGGCCTCCCGGGGCGGCTGTGAACGGCTCCATGCGGACCCGGTACGGAGCCCGGCCTACCGGATGCTGTACGAAGACCTGTGTGAACGAACAGACCCAGCCCGCGACCGTACGCGTGTTCATCGCCCTCGCCCCGCCCGACCACGCGAAGGAGGAGCTGGCCCGGGAGCTGCGCCCCGCGTACGACACACACCCTCACATGCGCTGGAACCGCGTCGAGGACTGGCACATCACCCTGGCCTTCCTCGGTGAGCTTCCGGTCGAGACCGTGCCGCTCCTGCGCCGGCCCCTCGCCCTTCTGGCGGCGGACCGCCGGCCGCCCCGGCTGGCCCTGCGCGGCAGCGGCACCTTCGACGACCGGGTGCTGTGGAGCGGAATCGCCGGAGGGCTCGACGAACTGCAGATGCTCGCCGCCGAGGTGCGTACGGCGGTGAAGGGCTCCGGTGTCGCTTTCGAGGACCGGCCCCTGCGCCCCCATCTGACATTGGCTCGTGCCCGCCGAGGGGACCACACCTCGGCGGCAGAGATCGCCGAGGGGTTCGCCGGCTTCACCGGCAGCCCATGGACTGCCGAGCGTCTGCATCTGGTCGGCAGCAACGCCGGCCGTAGCCGTGGGCCGATCCACTACCGGGACATCGAGGCCTGGGCACTCGGCGGCGGAGATGGATCCGGATCCTGAACGGAGCGACCCGGGGCGGCGCGCAGGGCGGCCCGTCAGCTCACCGCCGGTCCGGCGAGCAGGACTTCGACACCGCGGGTGCGCAGAGCGTCCACCTGGTCCGGGTCCGCCGAGGCGTCGGTCACCAGCGTCCAGCCCGGCTGCCAGGGGGCCCAGGCGTGGAAGGGGGCCGTGCCCAGCTTCGCCGCGTCTGCGAGAACGTACACCCGGCGCGAACGGCGGGCCATGAGCTCCTTGAGCCTGATCTGCTCCGCGCCTGCCTCACAGATGCCGAGCTCGGGCGAGACACCGTCGGTGCCGAGAAACGCCGCATCGAACGTCATGCGCTCCAGGGCGGCCTCGGTGAGCGGCCCGACGAAGGCGTGGCTGAGCGGACGGTAGTGGCCGCCCAGGCAGGTGACGTGCACGCCTTCGGCTCCCGCGAGTTCGAGCACAGCCGACAGGCTGGGCGTCACCACGGTCAGATCGTCCCTCGCGCCGTGGAGTGCGCGGGCGAGTGCGGCGACGGTGGAGCCCGCGTCGAGCAGGACCGTCCCGCCCTGCGCGACGCGGGTCATCGCGAGGGCCGCGATGGCCCGCTTGGCCTCGGGGGCCTGTGCCGTACGCCGGTGGAGCGGAGCCTCGGGTGCCATGGCGCCGCCGTACGTACGGGCGAGGCGTCCGTCGGCGGTGAGCTTGGCGAGGTCACGGCGGATCGTGGACGGGCTCACCACGAACCGGGTGCTCAGCTCGTCGACCCCGGCGAGACCGCTCTCCTGGGCCAGGGCGACGATGGTTTCGCGTCGGGCGCGTGCGGCTGCGCTGGTCATCAGTGCCTTTCGGTGGCGAGTACGACCGCCTGGCGGAGCGCCTCGACCATGCTGTCGCCCCGGGCGGTCCCGGTTCCCGCGATGTCGAAGGCGGTGCCGTGGTCGACGGAGGTGCGTATGACGGGGAGTCCGACCGTGACGTTGACGCCGTTCTCGATACCGAGGACCTTGACCGGGGCGTGGCCCTGGTCGTGGTACATCGCCACGATCAGATCGTAGTCGCCGCGGGCCGCGAGGAAGAACGCCGTGTCGGCGGGGAGCGGGCCTCGGGCGTCGATGCCGTCGGCGCGCAGCGCGGCGATCGCCGGGACGATCTTCGTCTCCTCCTCGCCGTTGCCGAAGAGGCCGTTCTCACCGGCGTGGGGGTTGATGCCGCACACCCCGATGACCGGCTCGGGGGTACCGGCACGGACCAGGGCCTCATGGCCGCGGCGCACGGTGCGCTCGACGAGCGGCGGGTCGATCCGGTGTACGGCGTCGAGCAGGCCGAGGTGCGTGGTCACGTGGATGACGTTCAGGCCGGGGGTCGTCAGCATCATCGACACCTCGTCGACGCCCGTGAGGCTCGCGAGCAGCTCGGTGTGCCCGGCGTAGAGGTGCCCGGCGAGCTGCAGGGCTTCCTTGTTCAGGGGGGCCGTGCAGATCGCGTCGACCTCGCCGCGCACCGCGAGTCGTGCGGCCTCCTCGACGTAGCGGTAGGCGGCCTCGCCCGCCTCGGCGGAGAGATGGCCCCAGGGCAGATCCGCGGGAAGCAGGTCCAGGTCGACGACGTTCACGCGTCCCGGGGTCCAGTCCGCCTGTCCGGGGCCGGCCACCGGCACGACGGTGTCCTCGCTGCCGACGAGCACCGCGGCCCTGCGCAGCCTGCGGGCATCGCCTATGACGAGGGGGCGGCTCCGGCGCACGGTGTCCGGGTGCCCGAGTGCCGCCATGACGACCTCGGGGCCGACACCCGCGCCGTCCCCCATGGTGACGGCGACGAGCGGGCGGCGGTCGGACGTCGTCGTGCGGGCGCGGCCGGGGGTGTGTTCGGCGGGGTTCATCGCGGTCCTCCGTCGGATGTGTGCGGTGTCAGCGGGACTTCGTGGCCGGTCTGTTCGCGCAGGGCACCCACCATGCGCACGAGGGAGTCGGTGCCACCGAAGCTGCCGGGGCGGGTGACGACGCCGCGCCCGTCCGCGGTCCGGCAGAGCACGGCGCCGTGGTGCACCTGGCCGACCGGCAGCAGTGCGGTGACGGAGAGTTCGTCCAGGAGACTGCGGGCGGTCTCCCCGCCGGTGAGGACGAGGTCCGCTTCGCCGGGAAGGAACCGGGCGACGGTGCGGGCGAGGGCCCGGCCCAGGTGAGGGGAGGCCGCAGGGTCGACGACGGTGGTGGGGGCGATGCTGAGGACCAGGACCGTGGAGTCCGGGACGGTCAGGGCGGCGACGGCCGGGTGGCTGCCGTCGGGGTGGGCGAGCAGAGGCGCCGCGTGGAAGGCGATGTGGCGGGCTCCTCGCCGCGTGAGTTGCGCGATCTGCGCACCGGCGCCGGGGTGCGCGGTGCCGACGACGACCACGACGGGACGGCGCCCAGCGCCCGGCCGGCCGGGACCCGCACGGTGTTCGGCCGTGCCGGACAGCCGTCCCAGGGCGGCCGTGATGCCGCCCGAGCCTATGGTCCGCACGGTCTCCGGAAGACGGAGCAGGGCCTCGGCGACAGCGTCCAGGTCGGCGTCGGTCTCCGCGTCGCACACCATGGCCGCTCCGCCGGCGAGGCCGGAGCGCAGACGGTGTTCCAGATGCGGGATCCCGGCCCGGATCTCCGTGAGGGGGACGACCGAGGCGTCCACGCCCAGTGCCTCGGCCACGGACCGCGGCGGGGGGCCGGGCTCCGCATGCCAGGCGTCGGTGTGGTGGAGGGGCGTGCCGTGGAGCCGTACGACGCCGTCGCGGACGGTCCGGCCGCCTGCCGGCAGCGCGGTGGCGACGACGAGACCGCCCGCGCCCGCCGCGAATGCCGAGGCCTCGGCGGCGAAATGGCCCCGGAGCAGTGAGTCGCTCTTCTTGAGCAGTCGGACGCCGTCTCCTCCGTGCCGCCGGACCGCCTGTGCGACGAGCCCTGCCGCCTGGGTGACGGTGCGTCTGCGCGTGTCGAGATCGGCCACCAGGGTCTCCCCCGGCGGCGGGGTTTCGGCCGGGGCGAGGGCGATGCTCCGGCACGACGGCAGCACGGACGCGCACTCCGCGGCACCGGACAGGTCGTCGGCCAGCACGACGAGGGACGGACAGGTCTTCCGGTCGAACCGGTCGTGCGGCACGAGCGGCCTCCTTTCCCATTGCGCTGCGCGAGGTCACCGGCGGGCACCACCGTGCGGTCGGCTCACCGCCGATCGAGGCTTCCGACGACACAGCATGGCAGCTCTGCGTGATTCGCGCGATGACTCTTGCGCGAATCACGCAGGACTGCCACCGTCGTGCCGACGGGCCACTGGTCGGCGCCCGAGGCCTCAAATGCCGTGCGGACTCACCGCAGTTGCCGTCTCCGTGGAAGGGGTCTCCCGATGTCCACCGCCCATGACGTTCGCCTGCCGAACATCTCCCTCCCGCTCTCCCCTCTGGTGCTGGGCACCATGACGTTCGGCGACACCGTGGGCCGCGCGGATGCCGCCCGTCTCCTGGACATGGCACTCGACGCCGGTGTCACGGGCGTGGACACGGCGAACGTCTACGCCGACGGGGAGACGGAGCGCATCCTCGCCGGGCTGCTCCCCTCCCGCCGCGACCGCATGGTCCTCGCCACGAAGGCAGGGATGCCGCACGAGGACCATCAGGGCCACGCCCCGCTGTCGCGCGCCGGGTTGCGTGCGGCGCTCGAGGGCAGCCTGAAGCGGCTCGGCACCGACCATGTCGACATCTTCTATCTGCACCAGCCCGATCACGTCACCCCGGCCGCCGAGACCCTGGAAGCGGTGGCCCAGTTCGCGGCTGAGGGCCGCATCCGGGCGCTCGGGGTCTCCAACCATCCCGCCTGGCAGATCGCTCATCTCATGTGTGTCGCGGACGAGCTGGGCGCGCCTCGTCCGATGATCGCCCAGCAGTTGCACAACCTGCTGGCCCGTCGCGTCGAGGAGGAGTACACCGGGTTCACCACGCACCCCGCGTCGCGCGGGCTGCGCACCATGGCGTACAACGCCCTGGCCGGCGGTCTGCTGACGGGCCGCTATGCCGGTGGCAGGGAACCCGGCGCGGGCCGGTTCGGTACGTCGCGTCTCGCCGGCACCTACCACGACCGCTACTGGAACGACGGTCTGTTCTCGGCCGTGGCCCGGCTGCGGGCCGTCGCCGACGGCGCCGCGATTCCTCTTGCCGCGCTGGCGCTGCGCTGGCTGCTGCACCGGGAGTCGACCGACGCGGTGCTGATCGGCTGCTCCGGTACGGGCCAGTTGCGCGCCAACCTGGAGGCGGCCTCGGCGGGCCCGCTGCCCGGCGACGTGCTCGCGGCCTGCGAGGAGGTGGGGGCCGAACTGCGCGGCCCCATGCCTCCGTACCACCGCTGATCGCGTCATCAGGGGGGTGTCTCCGCGTGCGGCCGGCCGTGCGGCTCGGGGTGCGGCGCGGCGTTCGGCGCCCCGCAGCCGCAGTCGCGGTCGCTCCCCGCGACGAACGGGTGGCCCGTCACCGTGACGGGCCGGTCGTCGATGAGGTGCGGGGCCTCGACGACATGGCGTCCCGCGCCTCTGGTCAGGGGCGCGGACCGGCCGGGGAGGTGGATGTCGGCCTGTGCCCCGGGCGGCACCAGGACCTCCACCACGAGGGTGGGCCCTTCGATGCGCCAGCCCGCCTCCGCGCGCCCGTAGGGGGTGAGGTGCGCGGCCCATGCCCGGGTGAGCGTGCCACCGGGGGACGGCGACACCCGGATGCGGCGCCAGCCTGGTTCGGCCGCCGAGAGTCCGGCGACGGTCCGGTGGAGCCAGTCGGCGACGGAGCCGAGGGCGTAGTGGTTGAAGGACGTCATCTGCCCGGGATTGACGGTGCCGTCGGGAAGCATCGAGTCCCAGCGCTCCCACACGGTGGTCGCCCCCATG
Source organism: Streptomyces sp. NBC_01166 (assembly GCF_045039765.1). Lineage (NCBI taxonomy): Bacteria > Bacillati > Actinomycetota > Actinomycetes > Kitasatosporales > Streptomycetaceae > Streptomyces > Streptomyces sp. NBC_01166. The sequence goes on along the minus strand of NZ_CP108613.1, from coordinate 8,335,288 downwards.
GTCACGGGGTACAGCCAGGAGGGGCAGTGCTGTTCCGCGACCATGCGATGGGCGAGACGGGCATGACCTGCCAGGGACAGGGCGTCGCAGATCAGGGGGGTCCCCGCGAAGCCGGTGGCGATGCGGAAGCCCGCCCGGCGCACCAGTTGCGCCAGGCGGTCCCCGGCCCGCAGCCGCTGTCGCTCCCCGGGGAGCAGCCCGAAGCACAGCGCCAGCGCGTAGGCGGTCTGCGAGTCGGACGCCAGGCGGCCGGCCGGGGTGACGAACTCGTCGGCGAATGCGGTACGCAGGCGTGCCGCCAGGGCGCGGTGGCGGCCGGCATCGTCCTTCTCGTCGAGGAGTTCCCCGATCTCGGCCAGGAGGTCGGTGGAGTGGATGAGGTGGGCGGCGGCCACGAGTTCGGCGTCGGTACGGGCGGCGGCGGGGTCCTCGGGCGGGGCCGCGGGGTCGAGCCAGTCGCCGAGCTGGTCCGGGTCCCGCCAGACTCCGCCGCCCTCCGCCGCGCGGCCGGCCACGAGACCCACCCAGGCGGTCATGGAGGGGTACTGGGCGCGCAGCAGTCCGAGGTCGCCACTGTTGCGGTACAGCGCCCACGGCACCAGGACGGCGGCGTCGCCCCACAGCGCGTGCGGCTGGTGGCCCGCCGGCGGGTCGAGGATGTCGGGGACCACCAGCGGCACGGAGTGGTCGGGGCGGGCCAGTTGCTCGGCCGCGAGGTCCCGCAGCCAGCCGCCCAGCATGCCGGTGCAGTCGTGGAGGAAGGCGGCGGTGGGCGCGAAGACAGCGATGTCGCCCGTCCAGCCGAGCCGTTCGTCGCGCTGCGGGCAGTCGGTCGGGATGTCGACGAAGTTGCCGAGCAAGGAGTGCACGACGTTCTCGTGGAACCTGTTCAGGAGCGGGTCCGAGCTCTCGAACCAGCCGGTGCGCTCCAGGTCGGTGTGCAGCACGACGGCCTCGACGCCGGTGGGGTCGAACGGTCCGGGCCAGCCGTCGACCTCGGCGTACCGGAAGCCGTGCAGGGTGAAGCGGGGTTCGTAGGTCTCCGGCGCGCCCGTGCCGCGCATCACGTACCTGTCCGTGGCGGACGCCTGCCGCAGGGGTCGCAGGGCCAGTTCGCCGTTCTCCAGAGTCTCCGCATGACGCAGAGTGACGGTGTGTCCGGCCGGCCCGGTCACCCGCAGGCGGATCCGTCCCACCAGATTCTGTCCGAAGTCGACGACGGTGCGTCCGGAGGGTGTGGTGAGCACCTCGCGGACGGGGACGGTGCGGGTGCGGCGGACCGGCGGGCCGGTGGGCGCGGTCAGCCGGGCGGTGGGTGGGGGGAGTTCGCGCACCCGTGTCCAGTCGCGGCTGTCGTGGCCCGGCCGTGACCAGCCGTCCCGCTCGAGGCGGGCGTCGTAGGTCTCGCCGTCGTAGAGCTCGGAGCGCACCAGCGGTCCGGTGGCCCAGGTCCAGTGGTCGTCGGTCGTGACGAGCTGGGTGGTGCCGTCCGTCCGGTGGATCTCCAGCTGGGCCAGCAGGGACCGGTGGCGGCCGTAGTGGTGGCGCCGGCCGCCGTCCCAGCCGAGGCGCCCGGAGTGCCAGCCCTCACCGAGCAGTGCGCCGATGGTGTTGGGGCCCGGCCGCAGCAGGGCGGTGACGTCGTGGGTGCGGTAGCGCAGCCGGTGGTGGTAGGAGGTCCAGCCGGGTTCGAGCACTTCGTCCCCCACCCGTGCGCCGTTGATCTCGGGCTCGTACGTGCCGTGGGCGGTGATGTAGAGGCGGGCGGAGACGATGTCGCCCTCGATGCGGAAGTCCCTGCGCAGCAGGGCCACCGGCAGGGCCTCCTCGTCGTCGCCGGTGTCGGGTGTGACGAGCCGTGCGCACCAGTCGGAGGGTGCCAGCAGCCCGGTCTCGACGGTGGCGGCCTCGGACCAGGGGCTGGGTGCGCCGTCCGCGCCGCCCCACACCCGTACCCGCACGCTGGCGCGGGTGCGTGAGGGCAGCGGCGGGCCGGGCCAGGGCACCAGCACGCAGTCGGCTCCTGGGGTGCGGCCGGTGTCGGCGAGTGTGGCGCCGTCGGCCCCCACGATCCGGATGCGGTAGGCCTGCTGGACCCAGTCGGGTTCGTCGGTACGGGTCCGCCAGCTCAGGCGCGGGGCCGGTTCGCCGATGCCGAGGGCGAGGCGGTGGTGTTCGAGGACGGGGGCGGTCACTGTCGTCGGATGCTGCACGGCCGGAACTCCTCAGTCCAGTTCGACGCGCAGGACCTGCGCGTAGGGGGTGGGGGGCGGCCCGGGGGGCAGGCGAACGTCGAGGGCGTCGTGGCCGGACGTCCACCGGACCGGGGCGTCGGTCCCGAGCAGGCTGATCCGGCGGGGCGGGGCGGTGACGAGCCCTCGCGCCGTGCCGAGGCTCTCGATCCGGACGGTGCGGTCGTCGGGCCAGGCCATGAGGAAGGCGTAGAGGGCGGGGCGGTCTCCCTGGCCTGTGGTGAAGCGGATGTCGCGGGGGGTGTAGTTGAGGGTCTTCTCCAGCGCGCGGTCGCCGGTCACGTCGGTCGGACCCTCTCCGTGGACCTTCCAGGGGCGGCTGCCGAAGACGGCCTCTCCGCACAGTGAGGTCCAGGCCCCGAGGGAGTCGAGGACGGCGCCGGTCGGCTCGTCGATGGTGCCGTCCGGGAGCTGGGGGACGTTGAGCAGCAGGCAGCCGTTCTTCGCCACGGTGTCGACCAGCAGGTGCACGATCTCCGGGGCGGTCTTGTAGCGCTCGCCGTCGCAGTAGAACCAGTCGCCGATGCTGGTGTCGTACTGCCACGGGTGCGGGTCGAGGCCGCCGAGCTGGCCGCGTTCGACGTCCAGCAGCACGGCGCCGCGGTCCTCGTCGGGGATCGTCTTGACGGAGACGGTGCCCTCGGGCCGCCGGGCGTAGTAGTCGGCGAGGAATTCCAGGCCGCGGCGGCTGGGCGGGGCGGCCTGGCACACGCTGCCCTCGGCGAAGGGCAGGCGGGAGTCGTCGAGGTAGACGAGGTCGGCGTCGTGGCGGAACGCGACGTCGCTCAAGCGGGCGTAGAAGTCGTCGACGAACGCCGCGTCGGGCTTCTCGCCGGGCCGGCGAGGGCGGCCGTAGAGGTCTCGCGGGTCGAGCCCCTGCCACCAGGAACCTGCCCCGTCGGCGGCGGTGAGGTGCCCGTCGTACGGGACGCCGGCGTGGGGGCCGTCCGTGTCGTGCCCGAACGCGGCGTCGAGCCACCGCCAGGTCCATGACCCCGCGTGCATGCTCACGCCGAAGCGCAGGCCGGCAGAGCGGGCGGCGTCGGCCCAGCGGGCGACGATGTCGGTGCGCGGTCCCACGTTGACGGAGTTCCACGGCTGGCGGGCCGAGTTCCACAGGTCGAAGTTGTCGCAGTGCGTCGCGAGGGACACGAAGTACCGTGCGCCGGTCCGGCGGAAGCGGTCCATCAGGGCTTCCGGGTCGAAGCGGTCGGCCTTCCAGGAGTGGCACAGGTCCTTGTGGCCGAACACCGACGGGTGGCCGAAGCGTTCGCGGTGGTGGGCGGTCTGCCGGGCGGTCCGCTCCTGCTCGAAACCTTCGGTGCCCTCGTACGGGCCGTACAGATGGCGGGCGTACCAGTCGCCCCTGCGGGCTGCGGACTGCGGGCCCCAGTGCGCCCAGATTCCGAGCTTGGCGTCGCGGAACCAGTCCGGGATGCGGTGGCCGCGCAGCGACTCCCAGTCGGGCCGGTACGTGATGTTCCGGTCGTGGCCGGTGTTCATGCAACTCCCCTTCCATTGACGGCATTCAGGTGGCATGCCACCTTCGGGCCATGTCGAACTTCCTTGAACGAGCGTCATCGGGTGCGGACCGGGTCCGGTTGGGGGCCGCGTACTACCACGAGTACCAGCCCACGGACCGGCTGGGGACGGACCTCGATCTGATGGCCGCGACGGGGCTCTCGCTGATCCGGGTCGGCGAATCGGTCTGGTCCACCTGGGAGCCGGAGGACGGGGTCTTCGACCTGGACTGGATCGCTCCGGTCCTGGACGGGGCGCACGAGCGGTCCATCGGGGTGCTGCTCGGCACCCCGACCTACGCGGTGCCGCCCTGGCTGCAGCGCACCCACCCCGAGATCGCTGCCGTCCGCGCGGACGGCAGCCGGGTCCCGTGGGGCGCCCGGCAGGAGATGGACTTCACGCACCCCGTGTTCCGCCGCTACGCGGAACGACTGGTGCGGCGCATCGTCTCCGCGTACGCGGACCACCCCGCTGTGGCCGGATTCCAGGTGGACAACGAGCCCGGCCTCCTGCAGCTGCACAACGAAGGGGTGTTCGCGGAGTTCGTGGCGCGGCTGCGGCGCCGGTACGGGACCGTCGCCGCGCTCAACGCGGCCTGGGGGCTGACCTATTGGTCGCACCGGCTCTCCTCGTGGGACGAGCTGTGGACGCCGGCGGGCAACACCACCCCTTCGTACGATCTGGCCTGGCGCCGCCATCAGGCGGAACTGACGGCCGAGTTCATCGCCTGGCAGGCGGGGATCGTGCGTGAGTACGCACGGCCCGGACAGTACGTGACGACCTGCCTGGCGGTGACCCGTCCGGCGGTCGACGAGGAGGCGGTCACCGGCGCGCTGGACGTGACGGCCGGCAACGTCTACTACGTGGCGCAGGACGAGCTGGCCCTGCCCGACGCGGGCCGGCGCCACGAGGGCGGCTGGTTCGGCCAGGGGGTCTGGCAGCTGTACCAGTCGGCGGACCGGCTGTGGGGCGCGCGCCAGAAACCCTTTCTGGTCACCGAGACGAACGCCACCAGCATCAACGCTTCGCACGCCAACCACACCGGATACGACGGCCAGTTGAGACAGGCCGCCTGGGCACTCGCCGCGCGCGGGGCGCGCCTGGTGCAGTACTGGCACTGGCACACACTGCCGTACGGGGCGGAGACCTACTGGGGCGGCATCCTCGGGCACGCCCTCGAACCGGGCCGGACCCAGCGCGAAGTCGCCCGGGTCGCGACCGAGTTCGAGGCGGCCGGGGAGGCGCTGACGGGACTGGTGCCGGACGTGGACGCCGTCTTCGTACGGTCCGTCGAGAGCGACTGGGCGATGCAGTTCCAGCCGCCGTTGCCCTTCCCGGGGACGTTCGATCCGGATCCACGGTCGTACGGGCGCATCTTCGGCGCGTTCTACAAGGGGTTCTTCGACGCGGGCGCCCAGGCCCGGATCATGTCGCCCCGGCAGCTGGCGTCGGTCCTGCGCCACGGTTCGGACTCCCCCGCCATCCCCGCCTGCCTGGTGGTGCCCGCCCTCTATGTGAGCGACGACGAGTTGCCCGGTCTCCTCGACTCGTACGCACGCTCCGGCGGTCACCTCGTGCTGACGTTCCGCACGGGCTACGCCGACGGTGAGGCGCGGGCGCGGTCCGGAGTGGCACCGGGGGCCGTGCTGCGGGCGGCGTCCGGGGTGCACTACACGGAGTACGCGAATCTGCCCGGCCCCCTCGCCGTCGAGCCGGCCGAGGGGGCGTCCCTGAGGCTCACCCCCGGCGCCCGGGCTCTGGAGTGGGCCGACGGTCTGGAGGTGGACGACGCGCGGCCGCTCGCGCACTACACGCATCCCCATTTCGGACGATGGCCCGCCGCGACGGTCCGGGAACACGGGCGGGGCAGGGTGACGTACGTGGGAACGCTGCCGGACAGCGCGTTCGCCGAGGCGCTGTCCCGGCACGCCGTCGGTGGCGCGACGGCTTCGGCACGCTGGGCGCCGCTGCCCGCGTCGGTGACCGTGACCTCCGCCCGTAACTCGCTGGGGCAACGCCTGTGGTTCGTGCACAACTGGGCGTGGCAGCCGGTGCGGGTCGCCGTCCCCGAGGCGGTCCTGGACGTGCTCGGCGAGGAGCGTCTGGCTCCCGGCGCCGCGCTGCGGCTGGGGGCGTGGGACGTGCGGGTGCTCCGCGCGGGCGGCCCTCACGACGGCCCGCCGGACCCGAGAGGACGGAGCAACAGCTCGATCCGCCAGGGCTGAGGCAGTAGGAGGTGCTCCTCCAGCGGGCCCGGCCCGCAGGAGGCGCTGCCGAGTCCGTGCTGGGCTACGTCCACGTGGAGATGGAGACGGTCGCCGGCCACGAGCTCCGGCGGGTGAGCGGCCGCTTCGAGCTCCTCACTGCTCCAGGGCCTGACCGTCAGGCCGAAGGGCCGGCCGGAGCCGGCCGTCTCGACGCGCAGCCCCTGTCCGGTCGCGGGGTCCACGAGCTCGGCCCAGCGGACGGCCGCGCGCCGGCCGTTCTCCTGCGGGACGACGTACGAGGTCTGGAGCGACGCGACGTCCGCGGCGAACAGGCCGGTCCTGGCCGCGTGTTCGCTGTCCGGGTACGCCTCCCCGGGGCCCTTTCCGTACCAGCGGACACGGTCGTGGCGGGCGGGCAGCGTGAATCTGACTCCGGCACGCGGGAGGCTGAGACCGTCCCAGGGGCCCTCCGGAGTGATGTCGACGGTGAGACGCAGGGCGTCGTCCTCCCGCGTCCAGGTGTATTGCGTCCGCAGACCGTGCGACAGGCCGTCGGGCGCGTGGCGGGAACGGACGAGTACCTGCTCCGGCCTCCGCTCGACGCCTTCCGTACGGACAACCAGCCGGTCCAGGCCCGCGGCGCGCCACCGGCGCAGCACGGAGTTGTCGCCCATCCCCCGGTCGTTGTCGGTGGGTGCGCGCCAGATGTCGAGGTAGGGGCCCGTGAGATCGACGCCGCCCAGTCCGCGCAGCAGTCCGGTGTGTTCGTCGAGAGTGCCGACGGCCGGGGCCGTCGGCCGTCCGCCGGGGGCCGGCCGGGGCTCGGCCGCCCGGACGCGTGACTGCGCCCAGGCCACCTCGTGACCGGCCGGGGCCCACGGCTCGTCGGCGGCCAGGACGGCCCGGACCGTCAGCCAGGTCTCGCCGGCGGGCCCTGCGGGCAGGGCGGGCAGGGCGAGGTCCGTCTCCCGGCGCGCGGCCACCGGCCCCACTCCCAGCTCCCCTTCCGCGACGTGGACCCCGTCCGTCTCGAGGGTCCAGCCGAAGCGCAGGTGCGACAGGTCCCGTACGTCATGGCGGTTGCGGATCCGGATCCGGCCCACGTCGGGCTCGATGTCGATGCCGACCGGTTCGATGGCCTTCTTGTAAGCGTCCAGACCGGGCGAGGGGGTGCGGTCGGGGAAGAGCAGCCCGTCGATGCAGAAGGTGCCGCCGTGCGGACTGTCCCCGAAGTCCCCGCCGTACGCGAAGTACTCACGGCCGCTCCCGTCGGTGCGGCGCAGACCGTGGTCGATCCACTCCCAGACGAACGCCCCGGCGCAGCGCGGGTGGGACTCCAGGACCCGTTGATAGTCGGCGAGGGAGCCGGGGCCGTTACCCATGGCGTGGGCGTACTCGCAGAGCAGAAAGGGCAGCCGGCGTCTGCGCTGCTCCGTCCCGGGCTCGTCGGCGGTCTCGGCGGGGGCGTCCTCCTCGTGGCGGCCGATGCGGTCGACCTCGGCCACGGGGGTGTACATGAGGCTGTAGAAGTCGGAGTGGCGGTAGGTGCGGTCCCGCTCGTAGTGCAGTGGCCGGGACGGGTCGCGCTCTCTGGTCCAGTCGGCGACGGCACCGAGGTTCGCCCCGTGATGGCTCTCGTTCCCCAGGGACCAGATCACGACACTGGGGTGGTTCTTGTCGCGTTCCACCGTGCGGCGCATCCGGTCCAGGAACATCGGCCTCCACCGGGGGTCGTCGGCGGGATTGCCGGCCCAGTCGGCGTGGATGAATCCGTGTGTCTCGATGTCGCACTCGTCCACGACCCACATACCCAGTTCGTCGCAGAGGGCGAGGAAGTCGGGGTGCGGGGGGTAGTGGGCGGTGCGTACGGCGTTGATGTTGTGCCGCTTCATCAGGACCAGGTCGTGGCGCATGGTGTCGAGGGTGACGGCGCGTCCTCGGTCGGGGTCGTGTTCGTGGCGGTTGACACCGCGCAGGAGCACGGGGACTCCGTTGACGGTGAAGCGGCCGTCGCGGATCGCGACGGTGCGGAAGCCGACACGCAGGCGGACGGGCGCGGCATCGCCGGAGACGGGGGCCAGCTCGCCGGTGTAGAGGCGGGGGTTCTCGGCACTCCACGGTTCGACCCGGGGCAGATGGAGTGCCCGGCCGGCGGGGTGACCGTGGACGCCGAGTTCGGGCAGGGACAGGAGGGCGGGCACATCGGTGTCGACGCGCAGGGTCCCGCTCCCCCGTCCGTGGTCGTAGGACGCGTGCACGAAATGGTCGCCGATCGCCCCTGCCGGGACTTCCAGCAGTGTCACGTCCCGGAAGATGCCGGGCAGCCACCACATGTCCTGGTCCTCCAGGTAGCTGCCGGAGGACCAGCGGTGGACGCGTACGGCGAGGTCGTTGCGGCCGGCGCGCAGAGCCTGCCCGGCGTCGAACTCGGACGGCAGCCGGCTGCCCTTGGAGGTGCCCAGCTCCCGGCCGTTGAGCCAGACCTTGAAGCAGGAGTCGACGCCGTCGAAACGCAGAACGGTACCGGGCAGCCGCCATCCGTCGGGCAGGTGGAAGGTGCGGTGGTGGTCGCCCGTCGGATTGGCGTCGGGCACGTGCGGGGGGTCGATGGGGAACGGGTACGCGGTGTTGGTGTAGCGGGGAATGCCGTGGCCCTGGAGGACCCAGTGGCCGGGGACGCGGAGCGGTGACCAGTCGCCGTCGCCCTGGGCGGGACCGCCGGGGCCGAGGAAGTCGAGGGGGGCGTCGGCTGCCGGCGACAGACGGAAGGACCAGGTCCCGCCGAGCGCGAGGCTACGGCCGCCGCGCGGGAAGTGCGCTCGTGGGGTGAGGCCTCCGGTGCCCGGTGACAGGTCGGCCCAGTACGGAGCCGGCGTGCCGTCCCGCTGTCCTGCGCCCGGGCGGCCGGCGCCGCTGCCGCGGGCCGCACCCACCTCTGCGTCCATGTCCGTCACTGTCCCCCACCTCTCCTCGAAGGTCGTCGCTGTCGGCGTGGTCCGGCTTGTTCACACACCGCGCGACCAATCGCCGGGGACGGTGAACTCCGAGCTGCCGGGCGGCACTTCCCGTACGTCCCGGCCGCCGTCCGGGAGCGGCAGTTCCACCCGTGCGGGCGCGCCGGGCGGCAGGGTGACGGTCAGCCTGAACTCGTCCTGCCCCCGGTACCAGGTCACGGCCGCACGTCCGCGTGGCGTCTCGTACCAGGCGCTCGCCCGGGTGATGCCGCCCACCGGGGCGGGCCGGACGACGATGTGCTCGTAGGCGACGGAGTCGGCGGCCTGCCGCAGGCCCGCCAGGGAGGCGGTCAGCCATTCGGCGGCGGCGCCCAGCATGAAGTGGTTCTGCGAGGACCCGCGGGTGGGACCGTCCCAGCGTTCCGTCAGAGCGGTCGCTCCGTGGGCGAGCTGGTAGCCGTAGCTGGGGCTGTCCGTGCGGGCGAGCACGTCGGCGACGACGTCGTCGCGCCCGTGCGCGGACAGGACGCGCAGCAGCGCCGGAAGGGCGATCTCACCGACGGTGACATGGTCGTTCTCGGCACGGACGGCGTCGACCAGATGCGCGAGCACCGCCGGGACCTCTTCGCCGGGCACCGCCCCCATGTCCAGGGCGAGCGCGTCGCAGGCCTGGCTGCCGCTGCCGTAGGTGTGGCCGTGCGGGTCGAAGAACCGTGCGTGGAACGCTGCGGCGATCCGGTCGGCGAGCTTCCGGTGGGCCGCTGCTTCGTCCGGCCGCCCGATCGCCTCGGCGATGTCGCCCAGCGCGGTGGCGATGCGGTGGTGGGCATGGGTCGCGGTGACGGTCCGGGGGGTGGAGTCGTCGAAGGCGATCCAGTCGCCCAGACCGTGGTGCAGCAGCAGTCCGTCGTCGGAGCGGGAGTGCAGGTGGCCGAGGTAGCGCAGCATGTCCGGGTAGTGGGTGCGCAGCGTCGTGGTGTCGCCGTACGTCCGGTACAGGTGCCAGGGCGCGAGGACCAGAGCGCCTCCCCAGTTGGCGTCGTCGCGGAACTTGTCCTCGAAGACGGTGTACTCGGGGGCGATCCCCGGCACGAGTCCCGACGTGGTCTGCGCGTCGGCCATGTCGCGCACGAGTTTGCGGTAGTGGGCGGCGACGTCGTAACCGTGCGCGACCGCGGGGAAGACGAGGTGGGTCTGTTCCAGCCAGCCGAGCTTCTCGCGGTGCGGGCAGTCGGTGAGGACGCTGAACATGTTGCCCTGGACGGCACGGTCGATGATCCGGTGGATCCCGTTCAGCAGGTCCGACGAGCAGCTGAAGCCGCCCGCGCGGGCGTTGGCGGTGCGCATCACCTCGCCGTTCACGGTCTCCGGTGTGGGTGCGCCGGGCAGCTGCTCGACCTGGAGATAGCGGAAGCCGTGGTACACGGTGGCGGGGGCCCACTCCTCACCCGCGGGGTCCCCGCGCAGGGTGTAGCGGTCGTAGCAGGGCGTTCCGGTGAAGCGCTGGTTCACCGTCCCGTCCTCGGCGAGCAGTTCGGCGGGGTGGATCACGACAGAGGCTCCGGCGGGTCCGGTGACGCGCAGTCGCGGGCGGCCGGCGATGTTCACGCCGAGATCGAAGACGTGTGTCCCGGGGCGCGGTTCGCTCACCGAGACCGGGGTGACGGTGTCGACGACCTCGACGGGCGGATGGGTCCGGGCGTCGAGCGTCACACCGTCGAGCGGGGCGTGGACGGCGGCGGTCCAGTTCCGGCGGTCGTGGCCGGGGCTGTTCCAGCCGGGCCGTTCGAGGCGGGCGTCGTGTTCCTCGCCGCCGAACCAGGCGGACAGTGTCACGGGGCCTTCCGCGGCCCGCCAGGTGTCGTCGGTGACGATCGTGGTGGACGTGCCGTCGGCGTGGACGGCGAACAGGACGGCGATCGCCCGCGGCCGGCCGTGGTCGACATGGAGTTTGGCGTAGCGGCCGGGTACGCGCGGTGCGTGCGCGATGCCGTTGCCGAGGCTCAGCCCCACGGTGTTGTCGCCCGCCCGCAGCGCCCCGGTGATGTCGTACGCGGCGTACAGGAGGCGCTTGCCGTAGGCGGTGCAGCCGGGCTCCAACAGGGCGCGACCCGCGCGGACACCGTTGACCGTGGCCTCATAGGTGCCCAGTGCCGTCGCGTAGAGCCGGGCCGAGACGGGGCAGGACGGCAGCAGGAAGTCCTTCGCGAGGAGCGGCAGCCGGCTGGTGGTGTGCGGGGCGGTTATCCAGCGGGCGCCCGCCCAGTCGGACGCCGTGGGCAGGCCGGTCTCCCAGGTCGCGGCGGAGCTCCAGGGCGAGAGCCCGTCGTCGTACCGGGCCCGTACCCGCCACCAGACGCGTCGCCGCGCGCCGGGCGGCTGGCCGGCGTAGCGGATCCCGGTGCTGCGGGAGCCCTCCACGTCTCCGCTGTCCCACAGGTCGCATGTGCCGGAATCCAAGAGAACGGGGCCGGTGGCGGCCTGGATCCGGTACGCCCGCTGCCGCCCGCCGGGCCGCCAGGACAGGTCGGGGTGCTGGTCGTCGATGCCGAGCGGCTCGGGGAGGTGAGAGGTGCGCAGAGTGTGCGGTGCGATCGTCATGTCCCGGGCTCCCTGCGTGGATCGGTGGTCAGGTCGGTGGCGCCCGGCGAGGTGGTCGAAGAGGCCGGCCGGGCTCAACGTCCGGACGAACGCCTCCACCTCGCTCGGCTCGCTCGCCCCTCGCCCCTCGTCCCTCGTCCCTCGAAATCGTTGCTGGCATGCCACTTGAGAGAGGCGGACGTCCGGAACCGTAGAACCCATGGAGAGACGCGTCAACACCCCGCGCCTTCCTGGTACATGGCGTTGTACTGCACTTTCGGGCCCCCTTGACGCCCTTCACCACCGCGCTTAGCGTCTTTGCCGGACGCCTGCAGCACTCTCCCTCCGGACTCCGAGACGGCGTGGAAACTATGACTGGCATACCAGCGACCCTCCTCCTGGAAGAACGCGCCGAGCTGGCCATGAACGCCGTGGTGGGCCTGGCGGACCCCGACCTCGGCGGCATCCCCTTCTTCGGCGCGGACCTTCTCGCCGACCCGGCCGAACTGCGCCACGGGGACTGGGACTACGGCTCGAGCCATGGCAGGCTCACCGACGCCGCGGTCCTGGCCCGGCAGATGACCGGCAACTCGTCGTGGAGCGCCGTCGAGACGATGTACAAGGGGACGCTCCTCGCTCTCATGGGTGAGGACGGGCTCACCCGGCGGCGCAGCCATCCGCGCGGCCACTGGGAGCCGCACGCCAACCTGATCGACCAGCGGGCCACCCTGCTCGCACTCACGACCTGGTACCAGCAGACCCGCGACGAGCAGGTTGCGGCCGCCGCCGACCGGCTGGTGGCCGCGCTTCACCGGATCGCGGTCAAGGAACGCGACGTCTGGTACTACCCCGCGTCGGAGTACACGGACCGGGGCTGGCCGTCGGCCAACGCCGTGCAGCTCCACCTGGCGCCGGACCCGGCGTCCTTCTGCGGGCGCCTCATCATGCCGCTGCTGCGGTGGCACCGGCTGACGGGGAACGACCAGGCCTGGGAGCTGTGCGGCTGGTTCACCCGCCTGATCACCGAATACAGCGGCGTGTTCCTGCCGGACGGGTCGTTCAATCCGGCGCTCGCCTACCGCAGCGGGCACTTCCACACCCGCCTCGGCACCCTGGACGGCATCGCCAGGTACGCGGTGGACTCCGGCAACCACGCGCTGACCGAGTTCGTGCGCCGCTCCTTCGACTGGGCGCTGGGCCGGTGCACAGCCTTCGGCTGGACGCCGGGCGACCTGGGCGGCCAGCGCTTCGAGCACGAGACCTGCTCCCTGGTGGATCTCATCGCCGTCGCGGGCACACTGGCCGGCGCGGGCCACGACCGCTACTGGGGCGTCCTGGAACGCTTCCTGCGCGGGCACCTGACGTCCGCCCAGCTCCTCGACGTCTCCTGGGTCCGCTCGGCACCCGACCGCGAGCTCGACGAACCGGGGTGGGTCACCCGTCACCGGGTCGGCGAGCGGCTGCGCGGCGCGTTCGCCGGCTACGGCGCCCCCAACGACTACGTCTCGGACAGCGTCCTCGGCCGGGGTCACACCGCCGACGTGCAGGCCTGCTGCGTGGGCTCGGGGGTACGCGGCCTGTTCACCGGCTGGTCCCTCGCGGTGACCGGCGACGAACGGCTGGTCCGCGTCAACCTGCTGCTCAACCGCGGCAGCAGGTTCGTGAACGTGCTCAGCCATCTGCCCCACACCGGGCGGGTGGACCTCGACATCCGGGAGGACTGCCGCGAGTTGCGTCTGCGTGTGCCCGACTGGGCGGGCTACGCCCACGTACGGGTCGTCCGCACCGCGGCCGGAGGCTCCGAACACACGCGCCAGGGGAACGAGCCCGGCCTGTGGGCGCCGGACGGTTCGCTCTCCGTGCTCGGTCCACGCGCCGGTGAGCGCGTCACCGTCACCTTTCCCCTGCCCGAAACCGTCACCGACGAGACTGCCGCCGGACGCGACTACCGCGTGCGCTGGCGGGGCGACGACGTCATCGGCATCGAACCGGAAGGAAAGACCCGACCCATGTATCCGCACCGCACCCCCGCGCCGCAGGCACCCCTGCGCGAGCGCGCCCTGCACGTTCCCGCGAAGGAGTGGTCCTGGTGAGCGGCCCCGACCGCCGGACGTTCCTCACCGCCGCGGGTCTCGCCGCCGCCGGTGTCGCGGCCGCCCCCGCGGCGCACGCCGAGGAGGTCCCGGCCGTGCCCGGCGCGCAACGTCGTGCCGCCCGCATCCTCGCCGGGGTGCGTGACCCGCACTTCCCGCGCCGGCGGGTCCCGATCACCGACCACGGTGCGGTCGGCGACGGCGTGCACGACTGTACGGAGGCGATCCGCGCAGCCGTCGAAGCGTGCGCGCGGGCGGGCGGCGGGCACGTCGTCGTACCGCCCGGCGAGTGGCTGACCGGAGCCGTCCATCTGCGCAGCAGGATCGACCTCCATCTGGAGGAGGGCGCCACCCTGCGGTTCCGGCAGGAGCCGGAGGCCTACCTCCCCCCGGTCTACAGCCGGTACGAGGGCACCGAGTGCTTCAACTACTCACCGTTCGTCTACGCCTTCGAGTGCCACACGGTGGCGGTCACCGGGCGCGGCACCCTCGACGGGCAGGCCGACTGGACGCACTGGTGGGACTGGACGAAGGGCGTCGACGGCGCACCCGCGCCGCAGAACGCTGACATCGCGCAATTGCTCGCCTGGGGCGACGCGGGCACCCCCGTCGCCGAGCGGGTGTTCGGCGGGGGCCACTGTCTGCGGCCGAACCTGATCCAGTTCTACCGCTGTCGTGACGTCCTCATCGAGGGCGTCACCGTCCGCAACTCCCCGATGTGGAACATCCATCCGGTCCTCTGCACCAATGTCACCGTCCGCCGTGTCACCGTGGACAGCCCGGTCGGCCCCAACAACGACGGCGTCGACCCCGAGTCCTGCTCCTACGTCCTCGTCCAGGACTGCCTCTTCGACACCGGTGACGACTGCATCGCGTTCAAGGCGGGCAAGAACACCGACGGGCGGCGGGTCGGTGTGCCGATGGAGCACGCCCTGGTCGAGCGGTGCGAGATGCGCGACGGCCACGGCGGGGTCACCATCGGCAGCGAGACCTCGGGCGGCGTATCCGACATCGTCGCTCGGCACTGCGTGATGGACAGTCCCCGTCTCGACCGGGCCATCCGCCTCAAGTCCAGTCCGATGCGCGGCGGTTACATCCGCGACGTGCTGTGTCACGACATCACGGTGGGCGAGGTCGGGGACGCGGTCGTGGAGATCGCGCTCAACTACGAGCGGGTCGAGACCGGCGACTTCTATCCCGACGTACGCGACATCGCCGTCCACCGGGTCACCACCACGGCGGGACCGCGCGCCTGGACCTTCATCGGCAACGACGCCAATCCGATCCACGACGTGCTGCTGAGCGACTGCGTCTTCGAGGGCATGACGGGCCCGAACGAGCAGCGGAACATCGAGGGCCTGGTCCTGCGCCGCGTCACGATCAACGGCCAGGAGGCGTCACCTTGACGTACCCGACGCACACCACCGACAGGTCCGGCCCGGCCCGGGACCCGTGGCGCGAGGCCGACGCGGTCGTCGCCCGCGTCGTGCCGCCCCGCTTTCCCGGCCGTACCTTCCCGGTGACCTCCTTCGGGGCGAACGGCGACGGCCGGACCGACTGCACGTCCGCGCTCCGGCGCGCCGTGGCAGCCTGCCACTCGGCGGGGGGCGGGCGCGTCACCGTCCCGCCGGGGATCTTCCTCACGGGACCCGTGCGGCTGCGCAGCCATGTCGAACTCCATCTGGAGGAGGGCGCCACGCTGCGCTTCAGCCAGGATCCGGGGCGCTACCTGCCGCCCGTGCTCACCCGTTTCCAGGGCGTCGAGTGCTACGGCTACTCCCCGTTCGTCTACGCCCGGGACGAGCGTGACATCGCGGTCACCGGGCTCGGGACCCTGGACGGCCAGGCCGACGAGGAGCACTGGTGGCCGTGGTCCGGCCAGGAGGAGTTCGGCTGGCGACCCGGGATGCGTCACCAGGAGGAGGACTGGCCGGACCTCTGGCGGCAGGCCGAGGACGGGGATCCGGTCGAGCAGCGGGTGTACGCCGACGGGCGGCACTTCCGGCCCAACTTCATCGAGTTCCAGCGGTGCCACGGCATCCTGATCGAGGGGGTGACGATCGTCCGGTCCCCGATGTGGGAGATCCACCCGGTGCTGTGCGGCAACGTCACCGTCCAGGACGTGGTCATCGACAGCCCCGGCCCCAACAACGACGGCATCGACCCCGAGTCCTGCCACGACGTCGTGATCCGGCGCTGCGACATCACGGCGGGCGACGACTGCATCGCCATCAAGTCGGGCCGCGAGGCGGACGGCCGCCGTGTCGCGAGGCCCAGCGAGAACATCGTGATCGAGGACTGCGTGCTGCGCCACCGCTACGGGGCGGTCACGCTGGGCAGTGACATGACCGGAGGCATCCGCAACGTGTACGTGCGCCGCTGCCGCATCGGCGGCCCCGGCCTCTATTTCGGCCTCTACATCAAGACGAACTCGGTACGCGGCGGCTTCGCCGAGAACGTCCATCTCACGGACCTCACGGTCACGCATCTCACCAAGGAGTTCCTCACCTGCGACTTCGAGCGTGGGGAGGGGGACACGGGGGCGTACCCGCCTCTGGTGCGCGACGTCAGCGTGAGCCGGACGACCGTGGACCGGGCGCGCCGGGGTGTCCTCGCCCGCGGTTACGCCCACGCTCCCATCCGGGAACTGCGGCTGGAGGAATGCCACTTCACGCATCTCGCGGAGGACGACATCGTCGAGCACGTGGAGGGCTACGTGAGGGAGAAGGTGACCGGTGGGTCCGACGGACGGTGAGGCGCGCCCCGGGCGGTACGACTACTGCCCGTGGGAGTTCTGGAGCAGGAGCGACGAGGAGGAGCGGGCCGCCCAGCTGGCCCACCAGGCAGCGCTCGTGCGGCGTTTCGAGGCGGACGGGGGCACGGCGGAGTTCGGTGACCGGGTGTTCGTGTCGCCGTGGGCGGGGGTCCACACCGACTCCCTGCGGCTCGGGGACCGCTCGTACATCGGGGCGCACGCCGTGGTCACCGACGAGGTCGTCATGGGCCGCAACTGCACGCTCAACCCGTTCTCCACGGCACGCGGCAAGGTCATGATGGGTGACGGTGTGCGGGTGGGGGCACACACCTCGCTGCTCGGCTTCAACCACGGTTTCGCCCCGGCCGAGCCGGTCCATCGTCAGCCCCTCGTCTCGAAGGGCATCGTGCTCGGCGACGACGTCTGGATCGGCTCGCACGCCGTCGTCGTGGACGGGGTCACCATCGGCGACCACTGTGTCGTCGGGGCGGGCGCGGTCGTCACGAAGGACCTGCCGGCCTGGTCGGTGGCGGCGGGCAGCCCGGCGCGCCGCCTGCGCGACCGGCGGGACACCGCACCGGCGGGCCCGGGTGCGCCGTCGGCGTCCGGGTCGCCTGCGGGCGGCCTCGACACCCGGCTGGAACGCTTCGCGCGGCGTGCCAGGGAGCAGGCGGGTGAGGTACTGGAACGCTGCCGTGCGGACGGTTCCTGGGCCGACCGTCCCGGGGCCGCCCCGACGGTGCGAGCCGTGTGCGACGCGGTGGAGATCGCGGATCTGCTGCTGGGCGGCCCCCCGCCCGGTGAGGACCGTGACGCGATGGTGGAGCGGCTGCGCTCCCTCCAGGATCCGGAGACGGGTCTGGTGCCGGAGTTCGGGCGGCCCGCCCCGTCCCTCGACGACCACGTCGCGATGTATCACGTCCTCTGCGCCGGCTACGCGCTCGAACTGCTCGGCTCGCACTTCGCGCACCCTGTGCGGGCGGTCACCGAGCTGCCGGCGGAGCGGCTGGTGGAACGCCTGGACGGCCTGCCGTGGCGGACCGAGGCGTGGCGCAGCGGCAACTGGGTGGACGGGGTCGCCACCGCGCTGCACTTCGCCTCCCCCACCGCCTCGCCGCAGACCGAGGCGCTGTTCGGCTGGCTGCTGACGCGGGCCGACCCCCGGCACGGTCTGTGGGGCGCACCGGACGCGAAGGAGGGCTGGCGGCAGCCGGTGAACGGGTTCTACCGGACGTCGCGCGGGTCCTTCGCGCAGTTCGGGCTGCCCGTGCCGTATCCGGAGCGGACCGTGGACACGGTGCTGACCCACAGCCTCGACCCGGCGTGGTTCGGCCCGGACCGCGGCACCGCGTGCGACGTCCTCGACGTCATCCATCCGCTGTGGCTCTGCGCCCGGAGCACGGGGCACCGGGCCGGCGAGGGCCGGGACTGGGCCCGGGGGCAGCTGGAGCGGGTCCTGACCCGGTGGCAGGACGGGGCCGGGTTCTCCTTCGCCCTGGAGCCCGGGGAGCGGCCGGACCGCCTCGCCGGGCTCCAGGGGACGGAGATGTGGCTCGCGGTCACCTGGCTCCTCGCCGACCACCTCGGGGCCGGCGAGGCGCTCGGCTACCGCCCCAGGGGGGTGCACCGGCCCGAGCCGGCGCGCACGGGCCTCGGCTGAGCGGACGGGCCGGACCGCATCCGCAGCACCTGGGACAGCACCTGGGCGGTTACCCAGGAGGGGTTCCAGGTGTTGCTGTTTCCGCGGTCCTGCCAATGGGTGGGGAAGAAGCCCTCGGCCTGCTCGCCAGGTGCGTCGAATCCCCATTCCCCGGGCCGGGTGCAGACGCCCTGCCCGAAGGCGTTCAGGACCAGCTCGCCCAGCTCGCGGTAGACCGGCCGTTCCACGAGGTCTCCCAGGCGGGCGAGCTCGTAGGCCGGGAAGAACACGTCGACGTGGTGGTTCTGGACGCTGACGCCCGGCCAGCCGGTGGTGGCGAAGCCGTCCTTGAAGGGCGGGTTCCACTGGTAGACCCAGGTGAGGAGCCAGTCGGCGGCCTCCTGGGCGCGGGTGCGCCACCGTTCCGCGCCGGTGAGCCGCAGCAGCTCGTACGCGCAGAGGAAGTAGGCCATGCCCCCTTCCTTGTCCTCGCAGGCCGCGTCGAGGGTGGCGCGTGCGAAGGGGGTCGCGTAGTCGTCGGCGTACCGCCGGTGGTAGTCGTCCACGAGTGCCTCGGCACCGCTGAGCAGGTCCTGTTCCCCCGTGACGCGGTGAGCCTTCAGCATGGCCAGTACGCAGGGCAGGCCGGCGGTCCCCGGGAACGAGGCGAGAGGGGTGCCGTCCGGTCGCCAGCCGAAGGGCGGCGGGCCGTCGCCGCAGGCGGCCCGCACACCCTCGGTGAGCGCCCGTACCCAGGGGCCGGGGACGTCGATTCCGTGCCGGCGGAAGAGACGCACGATGTCGGCGAGGTCGCAGAGGTTGTCGCCGAGGGCACGGGCCGAGACGTACGGCCCTTCCTCCCCGTCGAACCCCGTCCAGGTGCGGTCCTCAGTGGCGTAGAAGCTCTGGCGCAGCCCGGGGGCGTCCGGGAGCGAGCTGCCGGAGAGGTAGAACTCGACGGCCCGGCGGCAGCGTTCGACGCGCCGGGGTTCGTCGTTCTCGACCCCCAGGCGGGCGTCGCACCAGGCCAGTCGCAGGCTCTGCCCGGTCCACCCGTACATGAACCCGGCGGTGTGGCCGGGGCCGATGAACTTCAGGTAGCCGGCGACGTCGCCGTCCTCGTGCCAACGCCGGTCGAGCGCTGCCGTCTTGAGCCGTACGAGTGCGTCCGGGGACAGCGGGCTCGCTCCGCGCGGCCGGTACAGGGCGAGGCCGCGGTGCACGAGCGCGCGGAAGCCGTGGCCGGGACGGGCGGGGTATCCCCAGTCCAGGGCGTGATGGGCGTGGTACTCGGTGCCGGCCGCGAGATCGCGGTACCCCTCCTCGCAGGGTGCGGTGCGGGACTTGTGCACATAGGCCGTGTCGGGGCGCCCGTCGAACAGCAGCGCGCCACTCACCGCGAGCAGGGTCACCCCGGCGGGGCGGTGCGTCGCACCGAGGGAGCCCGGCCCGGGGCGAGCGGCGTACAGGGTGGCATACCGGCTCAGCCCGGCCGTCTCCCACTCCGCGTGCACACAGGGGACGGGCAGCCGGTGGTCCTCCACGACGAGACCGCCGGTGTCCGCCGCCAGCCGCGGCACGGTGCGTCCGGGGTCGGCCGACGGATTGCCCCGGTACAGGACCTGGGGCAGGGTGACCGCTTCGGGCCGCAGGGACGGCAGCGGCAGCGCGATGCCCAGCACGGCGTCCGTGCGGGGCGTTCTGCCGGTGTTGCGCCAGGCGGTCCGCAGGTGCAGCAGCCCGCCCTCGAACACCAGGGAGAGCGAAACCTCCAGCCCGGGGAGGCCCGCGAGGGTGCAGCGGGCCTCCAGGCCCTCTCCGGCGCGCGCGAGAGCACAGGAGCGCACGCCGGGCCGGGAGGGCTCCCAGGGGCGCCCCACGGACACCACGAACAGGTTGCCCAGCGGTACGTCGAGGAGGTCGTCCCCCTCCCCCGCGGTGTGTCCGAGCACCAGGTGGGGCGGCTCCTGGGCGGGGCCTTCGGTGAACTCGGCGTATCTCTGCCCGTCGTTGATCCGGAACATTAACAACTCCCATCTCTGCAGGGACTGTTGACCGCATCTTCCGTCAGGGGAACCATTGTGGCATTCGCCTGGCATACCAGTGGCGTTCCTTCGCCGATCGCGTCTCCAGGACCGTCGGCGCTCCCCCTCCGAAGGAGAGGCACCCGCATGACCTCACAACCGCAGCAGAGCGAACAGCCGCCGCCCAGCCGCCGGAAGTTCGTCGGCGGTGCCGCCGCCGCGGTGGGCGCGGCCGCGCTCACGGGCGTCACGCTCGGCGCGTCCGCTCCAGCTCAGGCGCGTCCGGCCACCGGGCGGACAGCGGCCGCCCCTTCGGCCGCCACCTGCACGGTCGTCCCGAACAAGTACGGCGAGCCGTTCGAAGTGTGCGACGACGAGTTGTTCATCTTCATGGCCAACTACAAGCCCTTCGAGAACCCGGGCTTCTTCGACACGGTCATCGGCGACGCGATGCGCGCGGCGTTCCCGGGGGTCAAGATCAAGGCGGTGGCCTGGGACCAGCCCGTGCGGTACGAGGACCTCGAGAAGGCCGGTGTCGTACCCGACATCATCCTCGAGGACCCGCGCCGGCGCATCGACCGCGACCTGGAACCGCTCGGCTGGACCCGCGATCTCACCGACGACCTCCGCACCACCGGCATCGACCTCGGTTCGCTCAACCCGGCCGCGGTCGCCACGATCAAGGCCCGCTCGGACGGCGGGATGTACGGCGTTCCCGTGTTCGTGGACGAGTACGTCATGTTCCACAACAAGAAGATCTTCGACATGAAGGGCCTGAGAACACCGGCCAACGGCGTCACCTACGACGAGGCGTTCCGCCTCGCCAAGAAGCTGACCTTCGAGAAGAACCTGGTCGCGTACAAGGGGTATCTCCAGCACCCGGACCTCTACCTCGAGTTCAACCAACTCGGGCTGTACCCGTTCGTGCCGGGCCCGGGCGGGACGCCTGCGCCCGAGGACGTGAAGGTGAACATCACCTCGGAGGGCTGGCAGCGGCTCGGAATCAACCTGGAGCGCTTCCTGCTCCATCCCCACAACATCTTCACCACGGTGGACGACTACCTGCTGACCGGCCATGTGGCCATGGCGGTCGACAGCCTCTGGAAGCTCAACGCCTACGCTCTCAGCCCTCTCTACCTCCAGGAGGACGACGCCGAGGAGTGGCGCGGGCTCGCCGACGGCATCGAACTGGGTATCACGTCCGTGCCGGTCCTCGGGGGCGGCGACAACGCGGTCTACCAGCCCAACAGCATCGCGGCCTTCCTGCCCCCGCAGTCGGCCAAGAAGGCGCAGGCCCTCCAGATCCTCAAGTGGCTGGTCTCCCAGGAGGGGCAGGTCGAGCTGGCCCGGCACGGAATGAAGCCCGCACTGCGCTCGCGTGCCGTCGAGGCGGCCTTCGGCACCGCGATCCCCGAGCTCGACGGGATCGACACCTCGGCGGTCTTCTGGGGGGACAACGCCGTCCTGCAGAACTACGAGAACACGGAGTACTGGGACCTGCCCATGTACTCGGTGTTCCGGCAGCACGTCCTCCAGGACGGCCTGCGGGTCTCCTCGGCACTGAAGGTCACCGAGACGGTCGACATCCCCGCCTACATCAAGTCGCAGGTGGCGGCCGGCTTCGACTGGTGAGTCACCGTCTGCGGAGCCGTACCGCGAGATACGGCTCCGCAGGCAGCTCGACCGTCGCCTTGCCACCGCCGGAGTCGTCCAGGGACCGCACGGTCATGTTCCAGGTGTCCAGGATCTCCACGCTCCACGGGCCTCCGGCGAGTGCGAAGGACCTGCGGGGATAGCGGTGCGGGCCGTGATACTGCAGGACGTATTCGCCCGGCGCCTCCAGCGTCGAGGCGTCGTGCGTCTCGGGTGTGTGGCCGAGACCGGCCGGTGCCTCGTCGAGCACGGTCCGCAGGAACGCGACGCGTTCGACGGCGGTACCGCTCAGCCGCCCGCCGCCCGCGCTCCAGGGGTCCGGGCCCCACGACTCGGCGTGCGAGCCGTAGCCGCCGCGGCACACCGCTTCCCAGATCCTGCACAGCAACTCGGCTCCGGGCAGGGCCTGTTCCGGGTCGTCGGGGTCGTCCCCCTCGGAGCCGCAGTCGTCGACGACGACCGGCTTGCACAGGTCCCGGACCAGTCCGGACACGGCCCGCGTCTGCGGGTGCGCCACGGAGGCGTGCGTGATCCACGGAGCGCCGAAGTCGGTGTCCGGAGCGCCGTGCACGGTGAGCGGGTGATGGCCGTGGTCGTGTTCCTGGATGTCGGTCTGCGCTTCGGGGTCGGGCGGCGCGCACCACCAGACGTTGGACCGGCCGGCGAGGCGCCTGACGGTCTCCGGGATGTCGCGGCCGCGCAGCTGGACCTCGGCCTGCACGCCCAGCGCGCCGAGGGCTCCGACCTGGTGGTCGAGGCGGTCCAGGGGCAGGGAGGCGTCGAGGAGCCGCACCTTGTTGAAGGGGGACGCCGCAAGCGCGCGAAGGGTGTCGTCGCCTGCCTGCGGGACGCTGGTGGTCCAGGGGTGGAACGGCGTGCCGTCGGCGTGCCGGAAACGGGTGCCGTGCGCCCGTACCGGGCCGTGGTCGGCGTGCGGGGTCGCCGGGTGAGTCGTCATGTCGCCTTCCGGATACGGAGTGCCAGGTCCGGCCGGTGGTCCAGCGGCACGCGCACCGGGCCGCTGTGCGGCCCGCCGGGCAGCGGGGTCACCGTCATGTTCCAGGTGTCGATCAGGTCAACGGCCCACGGGCCGCCGTCACCGGGCAGCGTCACGTCGCGGTGGCGGTGGCGCCGGTCACCGAAGTAGACGAACTCGTCATCGGCGGACTCCTCCCACAGCCGCCGCAGGAACGCGATGCGGGACGGGATCTCGCCGTGCAGCCGGCCGCCCCGGGAGATCCAGGCCCGGCCGTCGGGGTCCTGCTCCGGGAAGCACTCGCCGTGACCGACGTAGGCACCGGCGGTCATGCCGTGCCAGAACTGCCGCAGCAGTACCCGTCCCGACAGGTTGCCCCAGCGGCGGCCGAGGATCCCCTCGTAGCCGATCTCGTCGATCACCACCGGTTTGGGTGCCTTCTCCAGCCAGTCCCGGGCGAATCTCGCGTCCCAGTGCTGGATCGACTGGTGGGTCGTCCAGGGGGTGCGGAAGTCGTAGATCCGCTCGTACTCGTACATCCGGGTGCCGTTGTGGATGGACCTGAGGTGCTGGTAGGGGTCCGACCGCTGGACGTACTGCCCGATGCGGTCCCAGTCCTCGACGCTCTTGGCGGTGTTGAAGTCGTACTCGTTGGCGATCGACCACCACACGTTGCGGTACGCGGCAAGGCGCGCGACGACGTGGCGGACGAGGAACAGGTCCTCGTCGCGGCTCATGTCGTCGACGCCCCAGTGCCCCTTGTCGTACGGGTGGAGGATGATGACGTCCGCCTCGACGCCCAGATCCCGCAGGTCCCGGACCCTGCGCTCGAAACGGTCGAGGAAGGCCGGGTCGAAGCGGGTCCTGTCCAGGTGACCCGGTCCGGGCGGCCCCGGGGTGACGCCAGGGAACACGAGTCGAGGCGGGTTCATGTCACGGGTCGGCAGCAAGCACATGCGGACCTTGTTGAACGGGGACGCCGCGAGGGTGCGCAGCGTCTGCTCCTCCGCCTTGTCGTCCTCGTCGTGGGTCCAGTGGTAGCAGGTGGTGCCGAAGGGCAGGTACGGCGTGCCGTCCGCGTACCGGAAGGTGCGCGGCCCCGCCACACGGACCGGGCCGTGGTTGCCGGGGCCGGCCGGTGTGCAGGTGAACCCGCCCTCGGAGCCGTCCAGGGCGGGCGCGGAGGATCGCGTCGTGTACGTCCACGGGCCTTCCCGGTCCGGCATGAACCGCACCCGGTGGACGCCGTCGCCGTCGTAGAACCCGTCGGCGCGCACCACCCGGTGGCCGTGCCGGAAGTCGGCTCCGAACGTGACGTCCTGGTAGGGGTTACCCTCGGACGGACCGTTCAGGGTCAGTTCGAAGGTGCCCCACCGCTCCACCGTCTCGCAGGCGGTCACGAGCCACCCTCCCTGACCCAGTCCTCGGTCACCGTCACGTGCTTGATCGTCTTGCGGAGGTAGGAGTAGGCGATGTGCAGCAGACCGTCGCGGCTCTGCATGACGCACGGGTAGGAGTAGCCGTACTCGGTGTCCCGGTACTCGTCGTCGGCGGTCTGCAGGTCACGGCGCCAGGGCCAGGTGCGTCCGTCGTCGTCGGACAGGGCCACCGTGAGCGGGGTGCGCAGCGCCTTCTTCCGCCGGCCCGCGCCCTCCCCCACCCAGCGGAACTCGCCGCGTTCCAGACTCGCGTGGTTGTAGACGAGGGCCAGTGCGCCGCTGCTGAGCCTGGTGAACTGGACCCCCGAGTTGTTGTTGGGCAGCTCGGTGGGCACTGCGCGGCTCCAGGTGCGGCCCGCGTCGGTGGAGGTCACGGAGTGGATGCGGTCGGCGGCGCGGCTGCGCAATAGGCCGAGCAGTGATCCGTCGACGCGTCGGACGACGCTCAGCTGGACCAGGTGATCGGTCCCGGCGACGTCGTACTCCTTCCAGGCGGCACCGTCGTCCTCGCTGATCAGGACGATGCTGTGCTCGGCGTCGCGGCGGCAGCGGTAGGCGGGCAGCAGCCAGGTGCCGTCGCCGGGGTCCAGCGGAGGATTGCGCACGTAGACGCCGGGGCCCTCGTGGGCGATGTGCGGGGGGTCCCAGGTGCGGCCGCGGTCGTGCGAGACGCGGGCGACCAGGTGGGCGGTCTTCTGGTCGTGCGGTTCGTTCGACGGGTGGAAGAGCCACACCGTTCCGTCGGGCCGCTGGGCGAGGACGGGGTTCTGTTCGGAGCGGTCCGGGTCGGTGGACAGTGCGACGGCGCCGGTCCAGCGGCCCGCGCCCAGCGGCAGCCGGGAGAATACGACGTCGGTGTCGCGGTCGCCCTCGTCGGGGCCGTTGAACCAGGCGCACAGCACGTCGCCGTCGTCGAGTTCGAGGAGGCTCGCGGCGTGGCTGTCGCCCGGGTGCGGGGCTGGCAGCAGCGCCTCCCGGACGGCGGGGTCGCCCGCCCTGGGGCGCAGTACGCCGTCGAATCTCGGGTCCTGCTCCGGCCGGCTCCCCTGTTCCGTCCCTGTCATGCTCCGACTCCTTTCAGGTCCAGCTCTCCGGCGAAGTGGCAGGCCGCAGTCCGGCCGGGGGCGATCTCCCGCAGCGCCGGGACCTCCGTACGGCAGCGGTCGCGCACGTAGAAACAGCGCGGGTTGAACGGGCAGCCCGGCGGCACGTCCGAGGCGTCGGCCACCTCGCCGCGCAGCACGATGCGCTCCCGGCGGCGCGCGCCTGGGTCGGGGTCGGGCACCGCGGACAGCAGGGCCTCGGTGTACGGGTGCAGCGGCTGCCCGTACAGATCGGCTGTCGCACCCGTCTCCGCGACCCTGCCCACGTACATCACCGCGATCTCGTCGGCCATGTACTCCACGACGCCCAGGTCGTGCGAGATGAACAGATACGTCAGGTCGGACTCGTCCTGGAGATCCTTCAGCAGGTTGAGGATCTGGGCACGCACCGACACGTCGAGCGCGCTGACCGCCTCGTCCGCGACGACGATGCGCGGCGCGAGAGCCAGGGCACGTGCGATGCCGACGCGCTGGCGCTGGCCGCCGCTGAAGGCGTTCGGGTAGCGCCGCAGGTACTCGGGGCGCAGTCCCACGCGGCGCAGCAGTTCCGCGACCCGTTCCTCGGTCTCGGCGCGGCCGAGGCCCAGGTTGACGCGGAGGGGCTCGCCGATGATCTGGAGCAGGGTCATGCGTGGGTTGAGTGAGGCGAACGGGTCCTGGAAGACGAGACGGATCTCGCTGCGGTACGGCTTGAGGGCCCGCTCGTCGAGCTGGGCGAGGTCGATCACCGTGCCGTCCGTGCGACGGTAGGAGATCTCGCCGGAGGTGGGCTCGAACACCCTCATCAGGCAGCGGCCCAGAGTGCTCTTGCCGCAGCCCGATTCCCCGACCAGGGCCACGGTGCGTCCGGCCGGCACGGTCAGGTCCACGCCGTCGACCGCGCGCACCTGCCCGACGGTGCGTCCCAGCAGCCCGCGGCGGATGGGAAAGTGTTTGGTGAGTGCGTGCGTCCGCAGCAGGGGGGCGCCCGCGGCCTCCGTTGCCGGGGCTTCGAAGGACGGTGCGGTCATGGGGTGGTCTCCTCGTACAGCAGGCAGCTCACTGCGCCGGCCCGTCCGGGATCCGGCACCGGCCGCGGCACCGTCACGTCGCAGCGGCCGGCCATGAACTCGTCGCAGCGCGGGTGGAAGGGACAGCCGGGCGGTCGCCGGTAGGAGTGCGGGACCATGCCGCGCACGGGGCGCAGGCGCTCGCGCGATCCGGAGCCCAGCTTGGGCACGGACCGCAGGAGGGCTTTGGTGTACGGATGGCGCGGAGCCCGGAAGACGTCTTCGACACGTCCTTCCTCGACCACCGTCCCCAGGTACATCACGGCGACGCGGTCGGCCATCTGGGCGGCCACCCCGAGGTCGTGGGTGATGAGCATGACGGACATCCCGGTCTCCCGCTGGAGGGTGCGCAGCAGGTCGAGGATCTGGGCCTGGGTGGTGACGTCGAGGGCCGTCGTCGGTTCGTCGGCGATGAGCAGTTGCGGACCGCAGGAGAGCGCCATGGCGATCATGACGCGTTGCAGCATGCCTCCGCTCATCTGGAACGGGTACTCGTCGACTCGCCGCTCGGGGGCGGGAATGCCGACGCGGCCGAGGAGCTCCACGGCGCGTGTGCGCGCCTCGGCCTTGGTCACGGGCTCGTGCAGCCGGATCGCCTCGCCGATCTGGTTGCCGAGCGTGTGCATGGGGCTCATCGAGGACATGGGCTCCTGGAAGACCATGGCCACGCGTTTGCCGCGTACCTCCCGCACCGTGGCCGGGTCGGCTGTGACCATGTCGGCCGTGCCGTCGGCGGTCATGACCCGGATCTCCCCGGCTGTGATCCGGCCGGGCCGGTCGACCAGGCGCAGGACCGAGCGGGCCATGACGCTCTTGCCGCAGCCCGACTCCCCCACGACGGCGAGTACTTCGCCGTGCCCGATGGTGAGGTCGACTCCGCTGACCGCGTGCACCACGCCGTCCTCGAGCTCGAACCGGGTGTGCAGGCCCTCGACTTCGAGGATGTTCCGCGACGGTGGCGTCAGCCCTTGCTCCCGCGATGCTTCCGTTGCAGGCATCGCGCCCCCTTACTGTTTGTACGGGTCCGCGGAGTCCCGCAGCCCGTCGCCGACGAAGTTCATGGCGAGCACGGTCACGAAGACCGCCGCTCCGGGGATCAGCAGCCACGGCGCGGTCTCCAGCGTCCGTACGTTCTGCGCTTCCTGGAGCAGGACGCCCCAGCTGATCGCGGGCGACTGGAGGCCGAGGCCGAGGAAGCTCATGGCGGTCTCGCCGAGGATCATCGCCGGTACCGCCATGGTGAGCGAGGCGATGACGTGGCTCGACATCGAGGGCACCATGTGCCGGAAGATGATCCGGACACGTCCGCAGCCGTCCAGGCGGGCCGCGGTCACGAAGTCCTCCTCGCGCAGGGAGAGGAAGCGCCCGCGCACCACCCGGGCGAGTCCGGTCCAGCCGATCACGGAGAGGATGGTGGTGATGGCGAAGTACCGCATCATCGGCCCCCAGTCGGCCGGCACGGCGGCGGACAGCGACAGCCACAGCGGAAGCGTCGGGATGGCCATCAGGAACTCGATGATCCGCTGGATGAGTGTGTCCGGGGCGCCGCCGAAGTATCCGGAGATCCCGCCGAAGAAGAGGCCCAGGAGGAAACTGACGGCGACTCCGATGAGGCCGATGGAGAGCGAGACCCGCGAGCCGTGGATGATCAGGGACAGCAGGTCGCGTCCGGACCGGTCGCTGCCGAGAAAGTACACGCTGTCGTCCGCGTCGACGGCGCCGATCAGATGGCGGTCCCATGGGATCAGCCCCCACATGTCGTAGGAGTCGCCCCGGGCCAGGAACCGCACGGGGACGCGCTGGTCCGGGTCGACGGTGTGGATCTGTTCGAACGTCTCCGGGTCGCGGACCGTGCGGTAGCCGTTCACGTACATCCGCAGGCCGTCGTCCCAGCTGATGTCGACCTTGACCATCTGGGGCGGTGCGTAGGTGTGTGCCGAGTCGCCGGAGCTCGGCGAGCCCGGGGCGAGGAACTCCGCGAAGACGACGACGAAGTAGGCGAGCAGCACGACCACGGCGCCCGCCACCGCCAGCTTGTGCTTGCGGAACTTGCGCCACACGAGACGCCAGGGGGAGTTGTTCCGGCCGGACGCGACGTCCAGGTCGGCGTCGGTGTACCCCTCGGCCTCCGGCGCCGCGGCCGGCTTCTTGGTCCTGGTCAGCACGGCGGCTCACCCTCCCTCGTAGCGGTGCCGGATCCTGGGGTCCCACCAGGCGAGGGCGAGGTCGCTGACCAGGGTCCCGATGACGGTCAGGGTGGACAGGATCAGGATGAAGCTGCCCACGAGGTACATGTCCTGGTTCTCCACACCGCTCAGCAGGAGCGGTCCGGTGGTCGGCAGGCTCATGACGATGGAGATGATCGTCTCGCCGCTGATGAGTCCGGGCAGCAGCCATCCGACGGTGGAGAAGAACGGGCTCAGGGACATCCGCACCGGGTACTTGAGCAGCAGCTTCCACTCGGGCATGCCCCGGGCCCTGGCGGCGACCACATACGGCTTGTACAGCTCGTCGAGGAGATTGGCGCGCGTGATGCGGATGAGGCCGGCGGTGCCTGACATGCCGATGATCAGGATCGGCAGCCAGAGGTGCCCGGCCAGGTCGAGCAGTTTGCCGAGGTTCCAGGCGGCGTCCTGGTACTCCGGGGAGAACAGGCCGCCGGGGCTCTGCCCGAAGAAGCGCATGCCGGCCCACATGAAGACCAGGGCGAGCAGGAACTCGGGCACCGCCATCCCGAAGAATCCGAAGAACGTGGCCACGTAGTCCCCGGGCGAGTACTGGCGTACGGCGGAGAAGATCCCGATCGGGAAGGCGATGGCCCAGACGAGCAGCAGCGTGGAGACGGAGAGGAAGAAGGACAGACCGACCCGGTCCCAGATGAGGTCCGAGACCGGCCGGCTGTTCCAGGCGAAGGCCTGTCCGAAGTCGCCGTGGAAGATGATGTTGGAGATCCACTTCCAGTACTGGGCGAGGAAGGGCTGGTCCAGTCCGTACCGTGACCGCAGGGCGGACAGCTGTGCGGTGCTCATCAGCTCGCCGCGGCTCTCCGCCTCGGCCTGGAGGGTCGAGACGTAGTCGCCCGGCGGCAGGCTGATGATGAAGAACGAGGCCAGCGAGACCGCCCACAGGGTGACGGCCATCCACATGACCCGGCGCGTGAGGAACGCGAGCATGGGCGTCTCCCGTCCGCGTCAGACTCTGCCCGAGATGAAGTACGTAGACGGGTTGCTCGGCCCGGGGGCCTGGTGCGCCACCGCCGCGCTGAACTCCTCAGGCACGTTGTGCACGTTGTTCCTGACGATGCCGTACTCGGCGGGCGGGGTGGAGATCCCGATGTAGTAGAACTCCTCCTTGGTGATCTCCAGGATCTGTTTCGCCAGGCCGAGCGCCTGGGACGGGTCGAAGGTGAGGCGCATCCGGTCGAAGAGTTCGAGCTGCTCGCGCACCCGGGCCGGCGGCCGCTCCCCCGCCTTGCCGCCCCGGGTGTACCACTTGGCCCACTGCCCGCCGAACCGGGAGGAGCCCCGGGGGTTGGAGGGGAGGTAGTAGTGGTTGCCGCCCTCGCCCGTGCGCACGTCGAAGGAGCTGCCCTGCCAGGTCGCACCCTCCGACTCACCGGCCTCCACGCGCTCCCAGTACAGGGTCTCGGCGAGTCGCTGGATGTTCGCCTTGACGCCGACCTTCTGCCAGTCGGTCCGGATCAGGTCGAGGGCGTCCACCTGGTCCGGCTGGTCGGAGACGACGAGTACCGTGAAGGAGAGCGGGTCACCGTCCTTCGTGAGCCGTGTGCCGTCGCCGTTCCTCCGGGTGAAGCCGGCCTTGTCGAGGTACTCGTTCGCCCGGGCGGCGCTGTACTCGGTGTACTGGCTCCCGAGTTCGCGGTCGTAGAGCTCGTCGCCCTCGGCCGGACCGCACTGCCAGGGGACGCCCTGGCCGCCGTAGATGGTGTCGATGATCTTCTGCCGGTCGATCGCGTGGGAGAGCCCGATCCTGAAGTCCTTGTTCGCGAACAACCGGCGCTTCCTCGCGTCGGGGTGCGTCTGGTTGAACCCGATGATCATCGTGTTGGCGAGGGCGGACTTCACCTCGATGAGCCGGTAGCCGCCCTTCTGCCGGTTGCGGGCGATCACGGGCTTGTTGCGGATCGTCCCGAAGTGGGTGAGTTGCATGTCGAGGTCGCCGTTGGTGACCTTGAGCACCTCGACCTCGACGTCCTGGATGTTCTCGACGACCACCTTGTCGATGTACGGGAGTTGGCTCCCGTCGGGGTCGACCTTCCAGTAGTACGGGTTGCGTTCGGCGACGAGGCTGCTGCCCTTGCCGACCTCGTTCCTGGCCACCCAGGCGTTGAGGGTGGGCAGTTCCGGGTTGGCCCAGCAGTCCGCCCGCAGGGGCATGTAGTCGATCCAGCTCGCCAGGCCTGCCTTCTTGGCCAGGGCTTCCGCGTTCCTGCCGTGCTTGGGATGGAACTGGCCCAGGTAGTGCGCGGGCAGGAGCATGACGACGCCTGAGGTCCCTGCGATCTCCTCCAGGAAGCCGGGCTTCGGCTCCTCGTAGACGTACCGCACGGTGTGCTGGTCCACCACCTCGAACCTCGCGGGTCTGCCTGACCGGGACAGCCACAGGCCGTAGACGCCGTCCTGGTGGAGGTCCGGATCGACGTTGTACTCGGTGAAGGCGAACGCGAAGTCGTCCGTGGTCACCGGCTTGCCGTCCGACCACTTCAGGCCCTTGCGGAGGGTGAAGACGAACTCCTTCCCTCCGCCCTTGACCTCGTACTTCTCGCACACGTTCGGCAGCATCTTCGTCTTGGTCATGCCCTGCCAGGCGGGCGCCCAGGCGACGAGCGGCTCGTAGCCCATGCTGTAGCGGAGCCACATCACGTCTTCCTGAGTGATCATCGCCGAGTTCCAGGTCCCGCCGTAGACGCCCGTCTTCTCCAACGGGGTCACCTTCAACGGGGTGCCGGGAAGCCGGTCGGCGACCTTCGGGAGCTTGCCGGCGTCGGCGAGCTTCTTCAGCGCCGGCGCCTCCTTCCCCTTCGCTCCTCCGGTGGCCGCGGCCCCCTCGGGTTCGGTGTCGAAGAACCCGCAGCCGGACAGCGACGCGGCCACCAGGAGGCCGCCGCCGGCCCGCAGAAGGGTGCGCCGGTCGAGCACGCCGCGCTGCGCCGGGGATGGCGTGCGGTCAGGATTCATGTCCACGCTCCTTTGCGTGTACGTGCCGCTTCTTCCAGCTCACGGACCTTGGGGACGACGGTGGCGGTCAGCTTGCGCCGCTCCTCGTCGTCGAGGCGTGCCAGCGGAACGGCGGCGTGGGCTTCATCGATGCGGCCCAGGGCGGCCAGGACGAACTTGAAGGTGCTGACGAGTGCGAGCAGCGTCGGTTCGTGGCGCGCCGCGCGCATCAGCTCGAGCAGGTCCTCCAGCTGTTCCTGGAGCATCCGGGCGTACGGCCAGTCCCCGGCGCGTGCCGCGTCGTACAGATTGACCAGCAGACGGGGTGTCACATTGGCGAGGGAGGACGTGGCTCCGACGGTGCCGGCGTAGAGGGACAGGTCGGTCAGGCTGCTGCCGCCGGCGAAGCAGCGCACATCGACGCCCTGGCCGCCGGCCCGGCGCAACAGCCTCCGCAGCCAGGTCATGTCGCCCGCGCTGTCCTTGATTCCGCAGAGCACGCCCTCGCGGGTGAGGTCGATCACGCATTCCACGGTCAGGGAGCACCGGGTGAGCTGGGGCATGTGGTAGGCGAGGACGGGGAAGCCCACGGCCTCCGCCACGGCGCGGTAGTGGTCGCGAAGCTCCTCCCTGCC
This sequence comes from Streptomyces sp. NBC_01166, assembly GCF_045039765.1. NCBI lineage: Bacteria > Bacillati > Actinomycetota > Actinomycetes > Kitasatosporales > Streptomycetaceae > Streptomyces > Streptomyces sp. NBC_01166. Next base: position 8,303,231 of record NZ_CP108613.1, on the reverse strand, counting down.
GTAGTTGGCGAAGTAGGGTGCGATGACGGCGACTTCGTCGGCCCCTGCGTCGATCGCCGCCCGTGCATGACGCACCGTCACCGCCGTCGCGGTGTCACCGACGTGTGCGATGACGGGCAGCCGGCCTCCGGCGGTCTCGGCGGCGACGGTCACGGCGAGGGCACGCTCGCCGGCGTCCAGTGCGTGGAACTCCCCGGTGGTGCCGTTGATCCAGAGGCCGTGGACGCCGGCCTCGATCAGTCCGGTCAGGTGGCATTCCAGCGAGGACCGGGCGAGTGAGCCCTTCGCGTTCATGGGGAGAACGGTTGGTGCGATGATCCCGTGGAGCTCGTGTCTCGGCATGGTACCTCGCGGCATGTCGGTGGAATGCCATGAGTCTCTTGAGCGCGACATCGGTCGTCAACCCTTTCGACACAGGCAATGGGTCTGTGCACGTGGACTTCAATCAGGCGTGGTCGACCTGCGGCATACCACAGGGGTCCGCCCGTCGGGCATGGCTCGTACGGGCCGCCTGGTGCGACGGCTCCGGGCGGCCTTGCGTGGAGCGATTCCGGGCCCGGCGGCCGAGGACCGGCGGCCGCTCCGCGGTCAGTGGTTGATCTTCACCTGGCTGAACTCGGCTGTCACGTAGTGGGCGACGTCGTTGGCTTCCTTGTTGCCGTCCACGAACATCCCGGCGTAGACCTTGTCGCCCATCGGGATCCGCTCGTAGCCGACGCGGGTCCACTGGAGGGAGTCCGGGGAGATCTCGGAGGTGAACTCGTCGCCGCGCAGGGTGATGCGCAGCCAGTAAGGCCCGTCGTCGAGCTTCTCGTCCTCTTCGTAGGGATAGGTGCCGGCGCTCACCTCCGTGCCGTTCGCGTGGATGCGTTTCACGACGGCCTTGATGCCGCCCTTGGCGGCGTAGACGGCGAGGAGGTTGAAGGGCGAGTCGGCGGTGAGGTTCTCCCGGATCATGATGCCCGCGAGGACGTCCTCGTAGACGGCGCTGAGCGAGTCGAGCCGGGCGATGAGTTCCACGACCTCGTCGCCGGGTGCGTCGACGGTCCGGTGGACGAACAGGCCCGAGTCCTTGCGGCCCCTGAGTTTGCCCGAGCCGCGCAGGGTGAACACTTTGCCCTTCAGGGCGGCCGCCCCCTCGATGGGCACCTTGCCGATGTCCTTGGCGGTCCAGTCCCCCAGCGTCGTCACGCGGTTGACGTGTGCGGGCACCATGCTGGACGTCGTGGACGTACCCGTGCTGTCCGTGACTCGGGCGGTGAGGTGGTGGGTGCCCTCGGGGGCGTTGCTCCAGACGACCTCGTACGGTGCGGAGATCACCTCACCGATCTTCTTGTCGTCGGCGTGGAAGACGACCGAGGCGATGGTCGCGCCCTCCTGCGCCGCGACGTCGGCACGCAGGGTGATGTCGTGGGTACCGGCCGAGGAGGCGAACACGCTGTCGGCGGCCGGAGCGGTCAGTGTCACCGTGGGGTTCGCCGCGCCGGTCCGCCGCAGGGAGTTCAGGTACAGCTCCAGGTTGCTGTAGCCGGTGTCCGGGTCGATGGCGCCACCGTCCGCGGGATCGTTCTTCGCGAGCCCGTGTTTCTTCTCCCAGGCATCGGGAATGCCGTCGTGGTCACTGTCCCGGGGCGCCTCCGCCGAGACGAGCGGGACGATGCCGCCGACCTCCTTCTGCGAGTTGATCATGCGCCCGGTGCCCTGGCGCACATCGTTGACGACACGTGCGTCTACGGCGTCGCGGCGCGGCAGGATCGCACCGGCACCGGCCAGGACCGCCTCGTACGCGTCCTTGGCCGACTGCGCCTCGATCGGGTCGGGGACGTCGAGCGGCTCCTGGCTCAGGGTGGCCCCGCCGACCGGGAGGACGATCCCGCGGGTGTTGTCCGCCGTGATGTCGGAATGGCCTTCGATGACGTTGCCCCCGACGTGCCAGGTTCCGCCGCGGTCGGGTGAGACGATGACCGGCGCGATGGTGGCGAGAGTGTTCGGGCCGGGCTTGTAGTAGTTGCCGACCATGTTGACGCCGTCGGCCCACTCTCCTCCGTAGCACGAGGTGTATCCGTAGTTGTAGATGACGTTGTTGCGGTGGTCGGCCCGCTGGGGCACGTCCTCGACGAAGCTGAAGCGCGGGTTACGCCCTCCCTGGTGGACCAGCAGGTTGTGGTGGTAGCTCGCGTTGTCGCCGCCCCACAGGCCGCCGTAGCCGTGCAGGCCCTTCTCGTGGACGGACATCGCAAGCCCTTCGGCGATGACGCACCACTGCAGGGTGAAGTTCTCGTTGCCGTAGGCGGAGCAGACCTCGTCGACCGCCCAGCTGAAGGAGCAGTGGTCGACGATGACGTTGCGACAGCGCTCCATGCCGAAGGTGTCGATGGGGGTGCCGAGGGTATCCGTGCCGCGGAACCGCAGGTGACGGATGATGATGTTCTCGACGTCCTTGGCCTTGGTCTCGTTGCCGACGACGCAGATGCCGTCGCCCGGCGCGGTCTGTCCGGCGATGGTGATGTTCGACCCCGTGATGTCCAGGCCGCCCTCGAGTTCGATGTTGCCCGACACCCGGAAGACGATGGTGCGGTCGCTGCCGGACACGGCGTCGCGCAGGGAGCCCGGCCCGGAGTCGGCGAGGGTGGTGACCTCGTAGACCGAGCCGCCGCGCCCTCCGGTGGCGTACCGGCCGCCGCCCTCGGCTCCGGGGAAGGCGAGTACGCCGCCGGCGGCCTCGGCCGCCGCGGCGAGCTTCCCGGACGCCCGGGCCGAAGGTATCCGGAGCGCGGCGGTGCCGAGGATGACGCCCGCGCCCACGACGAAGGCGCGCCGTCCCAGCGGTCTGTCCGTCCCGTCGCTCGTGCCGGGGGCGGTTCCGTTCAGTGGTTTCATGACGGGTCTCTCCTCAGGGGATCGAGGGTGCTTCGGCGCCTCGGAGACGGGGTCCGGCACGCCGAGGGAGGGGTGTGCGCCTCTCAGGGTTCGTCGGAACAGTTCACGTCGAGGTCCCAGAGGATGACGTCGAGGGCGTGCGGGCTGATCGTGTGTTCCCCGTGCGTGGCGTCCTCCAGGAGCTCCCAGTGGCCGTTGCCGATGACCGCCACCCGCTGCCGCACCACGGGCTCGTAGCTGCGATGCCCCACACCGTTGAAGCAGCAGGCGTCGAAACGGTTGAGGATCTGCATCTGACGTCGGTGCCTCCCGACGGACGCCAGCGCGTAGATGTCCGGGAAGTCGCTGATGCCGTAGAACACCGGGTGCCTGTCGAGGCGTTGCTCCCAGTCGCCGGTGGTAGGGCTCGGTTTGGGCGGGGCGGACCTCAGGAAGAACGGCAGTGATCCTGCGGTCGGGTAGCTGCGGGTTATCCGCGGGTCGAGCGCCGGATACACGGTGGCCGTCCAGCCACCGCCGGACAGGCCGATCATCTGGAGGGAGGGGGGACGGTAGGTCCGGCTGACATGGTTCACCGCGGCCGTGAGCGGTTCCAGGAAGAACCGGAGGGTGGAGAACGTCTCGGTCTCCCAGGGCCCCAGGTCGTTGTGGGACTCGGGGGTCACCATGGTGTCCGGGTCGGTGGGGCTGCGCAGTTGTTTCGGGTTCCAGTGGTAGAGCGGCATCGCGCACAGCAGCACGCCGTAGCCGGCGTCCACGAGTGCCTGCGCGGTGCGCTGCATGGTCTCGGGCGTCTCACCGTGACCGTTGTGGTAGAGGGCGAAGCGCCCGTGGCCGGCAGGGCGGCGCGGCAGGAGGAGGTAGACCACTGACCTCAGGTCGTACGGGAGGGTCACCGTGAGTCTGTCGATGCGCCGCAGTCCGGTGAAGGCGGGCAGTTCGGGTGCGGCGACCCCGTTTTCCACCTCGGGCAGGGTGCCGGGAAGCCGGCCGTCGGCGGATTTCCACACTTCGGCGACGAGCAGGGCGCGAAGGCGCTCCGTGTCCGCCTCGGTGTGTACGGTCATCAGCTGTTCGACGTCGACCCCGACGACCTGCTGGGGCAGAGCCTTGTAGTCGATGCTGTGGGCGGCGGCCACCTCCTGGTCGACGGGCGCGACGGGTCGCGGACGGGCGGGACGGCTGCCCGGGGAGCCTTCTACGGCGTGCGCGTTCCCGCTCGCTCCGATGTCTCCGAGCGCCGCGGTGGTCGCGGTGGCTCCGACGGTTGCGAGGAGGGCTCTGCGGCTGACGGTTGACATGAGGGGCCCCTCAGTTGCCTCGGCTGTGGTCGGGTGCGGCGGACGGGTCCCAGCCGTCCAGCAGGTGGGCCGGGTCACGCCAGGTGCGCGCCTCGGCGTCGGACAGTTGCCGTGAGCAGGACAGGCGCTTCGAGGTGTCCACGGGCGTCCCGCCCAAGTCCTTGCTGCCGTACTCCCAGAAGCGCAGCTGCTGCGCCGTGGTGCAGTCGAATCCGGTCAGGCCCCAGCCCACGGGCGCCACGTGGGTGTCCATGGTGGTGTCGATGAAGACGGCCTGGCTCGCGGGGAAGCGGCTGTCGATTCGGCTGAGCAGGACGCTGCCGTCGGCCACCGCGTCCGCACGGGTGAGCCTGGTGTCGACGAAGACGGCGCCGGGCCCGTCCGAAGCGTTGCGGATCTGGCTGATGTAGCCGAGGTCGAGTGCTTTGAGCTCCGAGTCCTGGACGAAGACGCCCCCAGTCCCCCAGAGGAAGTCGACGTCGCCTTCGATGTAGGAGTCGTGGACGTACGCACGCCCCTGGATGCGCAGGCTGTCCTGGTAGCTGAGGACGCGTACGCGGTCGAGGACGATGCGGTCCCCGTTGCCCCGGAACGCCTCGGACTGGGATCCGCCCTCGGGCGTGAGGTTGTGGACGGTGATGTCCCGCATGCGGAAGTCGTCCGCGTCGACGCCGAACGCGGCGCGCCAGCAGTTGAACCTGTCGGGCTGCGGCAGCACCCGGTGCGGACAGTAGCTCTGTTCGGGCGGCACGTCGGCCATCGCGGAGTCGCCGTTGAGCACGCTGTTGTTCGGATATCCGACGACGGTGCGGCCCGCCCCGGCGCCGCTCACCCTCAGATGCGGCCGGTTCCGGCCGATGTAGACGATCTCCCGGTACACACCTGGTGCCACGTCGATGCCGACTTCGTGCCGGTTCCCCTCCGGCACGAAGTCGACCGCGCCCTGCACGGTGCAGAAGTCGCCGCCTCCGCGCGCGTCCACACGCAGTTCCCGTGCTCCGGGGCGGGGGCCGTCCGCCGTACGGAACCGCCAGGTGCGGGGCGAGGTGATGCCGGGGTGGCCTTCGAAGAAGCCTGGGTCCACGGTGACGTAGTACTGCCGCCCGGGTTCCAGGGAGCGGTGCAGCAGGACGGTGGCCGTGCGGCCGGCGACGACGACCGGCTCGTAGGTCCAGCGGTGGAGTTCACCGTAGTCGGAGCGTGCGCCGCCGATGTAGCGCTGGTACGCCGCCGGGTCGGCCAGGTCGATGGTGTCCACGGTACTGCCGTCCGGGCTGTGCACGGTCAGACGTCCTTCGGTGCCGACCCGGACGTCCGAAGCGAAGGTGAGGCGCAGGGGTGTGTCGGCGCAGACCCCTTGTGCGATGCCGCTCGGAGCGACCAGCGCCGGGGCGGTGCGTTCGGTGGCGGCGACGGTGCCGGCCGCGGCGGGCGGGGTCACGACCGCGGGGACGAGCAGGACGGCGAGGACCGGACCGGCACGGAGCACCGGTCGTACGCGGGTTACGAGTTGACGGATCTTCGATCGCATGGGAGCGCTCCTGAGTCCGGCATACCTATGGCATGCCAGCGATGGAAGCACATGAGCCACGGGGTGAACACCCCTTGTACGGAGCGAAACCGACGCCCCTCGGGGGGAGTTGCGGCCGGCGACGCGGCGGGCCTGTCGTCCCGCCCTCCCCACCCGTGACCGGCCGGCGACCGGCCGGACGCCGTCCCGCCAGGAAAGTCCCGGTGGGCGCGCGGGGCGCCGACCGGCCCACGCACCTTGCCGTATCCCTTTCGGAACAAGGGCCGACGGCTCTGGCTGTCCCGGATCCGGGCCCGTCGCCAGGGCCTCCGGAACCCGGTGGGCGCGGTCTCGTTCGCGCCGGAGGCGAGTCGACCTGTCCGACGGGCAGACACTTGGCCCACCAGTGGCATACCATGTGCCCGGTGGGCGTGGGACGGACGGTACGGTGACCCGGACAGCAGTCACGGAGTGCCAGGAGGACGGCATGACCCCACCGAAGGCGGTTTCGGCCCCACGCGAACCGGCCACGTCGTCGATGACGAGCGTGGCTGAGGAGAGCTTGGAGACCCGGGCACGCAAAGCGCTTGTGGACTGGTTGACCAAGGAGCACCCGGCTCCCGGACAGCCGGTTCCCGTCCGGGAGTTCGCCAGGCGTCTGGGGATGAGCCGGACCCCGGTGCGCAGTGCGGTCGGCCGCCTCTACGAGCGGGGGCTGCTCGCCTACGACCCGGTGGCCGGCTTCACCGTCGCCATTCCCTCGCTCTCCAGCATCTACGAACTGTTCGAGCTGCGGTTGATGCTCGAATCGCACGCCCTGCGTCTCTTCGGTGAACGCACCGACCGCGAGCCGCCGGCCCGACTCCGCGAACTGGTGGACGAGGCCGACGTACTGGCCCGGGAGTCGGTGGAGGACCACACGCGCTACATCGACTTCCGGGAGAACGACAGCCGCTTCCACCGCGCCATGGTGGAACTGGGGGGCCTCCCCAGGCTGCTGGAGCTCCACGACGACCTGCATCTCAGCATTCATGTGACCCGCACCGGTATGGAGGCTCCCATCACGGCGTCCAGGCTGAACACCGCCGTCTCGGAACACCGCGCCGTGGTCGACGCGCTGGAGCGCGGCGACCGGTCGGCGGCCCGGGATCTGCTGGAGGCCCACATCCTGCGGGTCCGCGACCAGACCATCGCCTTCCTCGCCAGGCCCACTATCTAGGGGAGACCATGTCGGGACCAGCGGTACCCACTCGCACCGCGCGCACGGCGCACCGTCCGCCGCATCTGGAGCACTCCGAGCTGACCGGCGGACTGTGGCGCCGGTGGCGTGACGTCAACCGCACCGTCAGCCTGCCTCTGGCCCTGCACTGGCTGGAGCGGGCGGGCAACCTGGACAACCTCCGCGTCGCCGCCGGGGAGGCCGAGGGCGGGTACCGGGGTCCGGTCTACATGGACTCGGACGTGTACAAGGTCATGGAGACCGCGGCCTGGGAGCTGGGGCGCGGCCACGACCCCGCAGCTGCGGAGTTCGTGGACAGCACGGCCCGGCTGCTGGAACGCGCCCAGCAGGAGGACGGCTATCTCGACTCGCACTACCAGGTGGTGAATCCGGATGCCCGCTACACCAGGTTGGTCGACAGCCATGAGCTGTACTGCGCCGGCCATCTGATACAGGCGGCGGTGGCCGCCCACCGGACCGGCGGGGACACCCGGCTGCTCGGCGTGGCACGCCGGTTCGCCGACCACCTCGCGGTTGTGTTCCTCGACGACGACGGCCCCGGGCTGGACGGCCATCCCGAGATCGAGACCGCCCTGGTCGAGCTGTACCGGGTGACGGGTGAGGAGCGCCACCTCAGGCTGGCGTCCGCCTTCGTCGAGCGGCGCGGACGTGGGCTGGTCGGCACGCACAAGCACGGCAACCGGCACCGCCAGGACCATCTGCCGGTGCGTGAGGCGCCGGCCGTCACCGGCCACGCCGTGCGCGGGCTCTACCTGGAGGCCGGGATCGTCGACCTCGCGGCCGAGACCGGCGACAGCTCGCTCCTCGCGGCGTCCGAGCGCCGCTGGCAGGACATGGTGGCCACCAGGACCTCGCTGACCGGCGGGCTCGGCTCGCGCCAGGTGGGCGAGGTGTTCGGCGAACGGTACGAACTGCCCCCGGACCTGTCGTACAACGAGACCTGCGCGTCGGCCGCGAGCATCCAGTGGAGCTGGCGGCTGTTGCTCGCCACCGGCCGGGCCCGTTACGCCGACCTGATCGAGCGCACGCTCTACAACGCGTTCGCCGCGGCGCGGTCCGACGACGGCCGGACGTACTACAAGGGCAATCCTCTGCAGAGGCGCGCCGACCACGCCGAGGCGGTGGGCGATCCCCGCTGCCGTGACGAGTGGTTCTTCTCGGCTTGCTGTCCGCCCGCGGTCACCCGCCTGGTCGCCTCGTTGGAGCACTACGCCGCGACCGTCTCCGAGCATGCCGGTGTGCCCACCTTCCACCTGCATCAGTACGCCTCGATCGATCTGGCCACCCCCTTCGCGGAAGGCAGGCTGAGGCTGCGGGTCGAGACCGACTACCCCTGGAGCGGGCAGGTCGGGATCACCGTCACCGAGGCGCCCGGCGGGCCGTGGGCGCTCGCCCTGCGCATTCCGCCCTGGAGCGTGACGACCCGCCTGGACACCCCTGACCGGAAGGACCTCGTGGTCACCGCCGACGAGGACGGGTACGTCGTACTGCGCCGGCCGTGGCGGACGGGTGACACCGTGGTGCTGCACCTGGACATGACTCCCCGCATGACGTCGCCCCATCCGCGCATCGACGCCGTGCGCGGATGCGCCGCCGTGGAACGCGGCCCGCTGGTCTACTGCTTCGAGCAGACGGACCAGCGGGAGGGAGTCGCCGTCGACGATCTCGCCATCTCCCCGGACGCGGTGTTCGAGGAGGTCGCGCACGACGACCTGGACGGTCTCGGCCCCACCGTGGCGCTCCGCACCCCAGCAGTCGCGGTCACCGGTGCCCACGAGGCGGGCCTGCCCTACCGCACCCGCGGCGGCCCGGAGAGCGCCGACTCCGTACGGCCGGCGACCGCCACCGCGGTGCCCTACTTCCAGTGGGACAACCGCGGCGACGGCGCGATGCGGGTGTGGATGCCGCTGCGCGACTGACGGCTCGTCAGCGACCTGTCAGCGGCCGGCCTTCGCAGGGGTCAGCCGGTACCGCGCGCCCCGGCGGGTGTCGAAGGACACCACGCACTCCTCGGGTCGGCCGGCCACGGCGCCGGTGACGTCCACCGGATGCGGGGTGCGGACGCGCACCGGGTTGCCGAGCAGGGAGCGGATCTCCGCGTGCGTGATCCCGTCGGCCGTCCACGCGAGGTCGACCTCGAAACCGCCACGGGCGCGGAGTCCGCGGAAGGAGCCGGTGGGCCACGCGTCGGGCAGCGCGGGCAGCAGGTCGATCTCGTCGGCGTGGCTCTGCAGCAGCATCTCGGTGATGCCGGAGACGCCGCCGAAGTTGCCGTCGATCTGGAACGGCGGGTGCAGGTCGAAGAGGTTGGGGGCGGTGCGCGCCGGAGTGAGCAGGTCCGACAGGTGCTTGTAGGCGCGCGCAGGGTCCAGGAGCCTGGCCCACATGTTGATCTTCCAGGCGAGCGACCAGCCCTGTCCGGCCGTCCCTCGCAGCTCCAGGCTCTTCACCGCTGCGGCGGCGAGTTCCGGGGTCGTACGAGGGTTGATCTGCGCGCTGGGGAACACCCCGTACAGGTGGGACACGTGGCGGCTCCGCACCAGCGCCGCCTCCTCCCAGTCCTCCAGCCACTCCTGGATCTGGCCGAGGTAGCCGATCTTCGTGGGCGCGAGCCGGTCGCGTACCTCGCTGACCCGTTCGACGAGTCCGGGGTCCCGGCCCAGCACCTTGGCGGCCTGCCGGTAGGCGTCGAACAGATCCCGGAGGAGCTGCATGTCCATGGTGGGGCCGGCGCAGATGCTGACGCTCTCGCCCTCGTCCTGGTGGTGGGTGACCTCGGGCGACTGCGAGGGGTTGGTGACAAGCCGGCCCGTCTTCGCGTCCACGACCAGCGTGTCGAGGAAGAACTCCACAGCGCCCTTGATCACCGGGTAGTTGCGGCTGAGCGCGCCGGTCTCCCCGGTGAAGCGGTAGTGGTCCCAGAGCATCACGCACAGCCAGGCGCCACCGGTCGGCCACATGCCGTACTGTGCGGCGTCCACCGGCGCGGTCCCCCGCCAGCCGTCCGTGTTGTGGTGCAGCACCCAGCCCGGCGCGTCGTACATCGCCTTTGCGGTGCGGGCACCGGACTCCGCGAGCTCGTGGACCATCTGCACCGCGGGATCCCAGCACTCCGCCAGGTTGGCGGGGCCCGCGGGCCAGTAGTTCATCTCGAAGTTGATGTTGACGGTGTACTTGGATTCCCAGGCGGGGTTCAAGCTGTCGTTCCACAGGCCCTGGAGGTTGGCGGGCTGTCCGGGTGAGCGGGAGCAGGAGGCCAGCAGGTAGCGGCCGTACTGGAAGTAGAGGGCGGCCAGGTGCGGGTCCTTGCCGTCGGCGAAGAGAGGGATGCGCTGGTCGGTGGGCAGGTCCGCCCGCTCCGAGGGGCCGAGGTCGATGCCGACCCGGGAGTACAGCCGCCGGTAGTCGTCCACGTGCCTGGCGCGCAGCTGCTCGAACCGCCGCTTCGCGGCCGGTTCGAGGTGACGGCGGGCTCTGGCCTTCGGATCGGCGTCGGCATCGAGGTAGTTGCGGTAGCTGGTCGCCATGGAGATCAGCAGGGTGACCGAGTCGGCACCTTCCACGGTCAGCGCCCCCTGGTCGGTGGTGACCCGTCCCCCCTCGGCCTCGGCCCGTGCCAGGGCGCGGAAGCGCACGGATCCGGGCAGGCCGTACCAGTCCCCGCTGACGCCGTCGAGCGCGACGGTACGGGCGTCCACGGCGGAGTGGGTGGCCCGCTGAGGGGTGGTGAAGCGGGCGGTGAAGCCGATGCTGCCCGGAGTGTCCGTGGTCATCCGTACGACGATGACCTGGTCGGGGGTGCTCGCGAAGACCTCGCGCACGTGGCGCACGCCGCCCCGGGTGTAACGCGTGCGGACGACCGCGGACTCCAGGTCCAGTTCACGCTCGTAGCCGGTGGTCTCCCCGGCGCCCGTGAAGGCGAGTTCGAGATCGCCGAGGACCTGGTAGGCCACCTGTTCCGAGGGGCTGCCGATGAACTTGGTGTCGATCAGCCTCTGCGCCTGGTTCCACTTCTCCTCCACCACCAGGCGGCGGATCTCGTCCAGGTGCAACCCCGCGCCGGGACGGATGTAGTCGTGCGGGCCGCCCGCCCACACACTGTCCTCGTTGAGCTGCAGGCGCTCGGTGTCGGTGCCGCCGAAGACCATGGCGCCGATCCGCCCGTTGCCGACCGGCAGTGCCTCCAGCCACTCCGCGGCCGGGGCCTGGTACCAGAGCCGCATCGGATGGGATCCGGTACCGGTGGCCGGCACCGCGGTGGTCCCGGCCGTTGCGGCCGCGGCCTGTGCGACGCCGGTGCTCAACGCGGTCGCCGCGGCGGATGCGCCGGCCGCCGCGAGGATGTGTCGTCGGGACAGCTCAGACATGGTGTGCCTCCAGATTCATCGTGCGGACAGGGAGGCCGCCGGCCCCGCGACGCGCCCGTGACCGGGTGCGGCTCGCGCGGGAAGCGCCGGGCATGGCCGTGGTGCTGGGGTGTGCTGGGGGTGTGCTGTTGCGTGCCGGGGTGGGCGCCGCCGCGGTCTCCAGGGCGGTCAGCGCCAACTCCCCCGGCGGTACCAGGTGTCGAGGGCGTCCAGCAGGGCCGGGTGCGGGGTACCCGCTTCCAGCCCGTCGCGCAGCAGCTCCGAAGCATGCTCCTGGAAGGCGAGGAAGCCCGGGCGGCGGGGACGGAGCCATGCGTCCTCGACGGTGTTCAGGGTGTCGCGGGAGAAGTCCCGCCAATGCCGGTCGCCCGACCGGCCGGTCCACGCGGAGCGGGCGGCGGGCTGCCCTCCGGTCATCGGGAGGAGCTCCCGCTGCACCGGGTCGGACAGCAGGCGGCGCAGATGGTCACGGACGGCGGCGCGCGTCCCGGCATCGCGCACGCGACCGGCGGACACCGCGAGGCCGGCCCCGCCCAGCACGCTGCCGGCCGGGCCGCCGGGCCGCCAGCCGGGCGGACGCGAGAAGGCCAGCGGATACGCCCCCGACCAGGTGCACGCGGCATCGCCGTACACCAGGGGACAGTAGGCGGGGCCGGTGCCGTGAGCCATGGCCCGCAGCACACCGGAGGGGTCGGCGGTGCGCAGCGGAGGTGGTGTGCTGGCCCTGAGCCCGGCCATCATGTCGAGCGCGGCGAGGCCCGTGCTCCGGGGGACCACCGGCCCGGGGTCCTCCCGCATGGGGTCCTCTCCCTGGGCGAGGCTCAGCGCGCACAGGGTCAGAAAGGCGTGCGGCCCACCGAGGCAGAGGGCCACCGGGACGTGCTGGGCCAGTGCGCACACCTCGTCCCAGGTACGGGGTGGGTGTCTGCGGTCGACCAGGTCGGGTCGCAGGGCGGCCAGCTGGGTGGCCGCGTCGAGCGGCAGAGCCCAGGTCCGTCCGTCCAGCCGGTAGCTCTCGTAGCTCGCGCCGACCGACCGCCGCTGCCAGCTGTTCAGCTCCGTCGGCGTGAAGAGGGACTCCATCGGCATCAGGGAGCCGGACTCGACGGCTGAGCCGAGTCCCGGATGGGCGACGACGAGGATGTCGTAGTCGTCTGTGTATCCGGAGACCGGCATCGACTCGAACGCGGCCGCCGGTTTCCGTTCCCAGCGCAGCGGCAGGCCGACCGTCTCGCATCCGGCCGGAAGCGAGGCGTCGAGTCGGGCGAGTTCCTCCAGGGGCGCGTAGACGCGTGGGTGGTCCCAGGCCAGCCCGCGCAGTCCGGTGGTGCCGGTGTGCACCATGGCCGGGGGGTTCCTCACGATCCCGCCTCCTTCTCAGCTGGTCGTAGGCTCGCCGTGTCCTGGACGGCGGTGGCGGGGCGCGAACTCAGCGGGCCTCGCCTCGCAGGGCTCGGGCAGTGGTATGTGCGGGGCCGCTCGGAGCCGTGGCCGCCGGGCGTCCCGGCTGCGGGGCCCGGTGGGGCTGCGCGGCTCCGCCGGTCCGCGTACGGACCCGTCCGGCCGGTGGTTCCCGGCGGCCGGGTCCGTAACCCCCGGAGGTGTCAGATCAGTGACCGGTCACTGGGTGTCACCGTCGGGCAGCGGGTACGGGAAGGAGGCGGTGACGCCGATCTTGTCGTACTCCATCTTCGACGCGTCGTAGCCGTCCTCCCAGTTGGCGTTCTTGACGTCGTTGCACTGGTAGCTCTGGTACGACTGGTCGGTCGTCCTGCCGACCTCGATGTCCTCGAAGCTGAAGCCGCAGCCGCCCGCGTCCATGTGGATGCCTCGTGTGCCGCTGTCCGGCATCGAGCCGTCCGGGATCACGTCTCCGATGACGACCTGGCGCACATGGTTGTCGATCTTGTGCGGTTCGAAGTTGCTGACGCCGTAGGTGTAGAAGGCGCCCATGTCCCCGCTGTCCAGGCCGGCTTCGTCGATGCGCAGGTACTCGAAGGTGTTGTTGCGGGCGTAGTCGTCCTCGATGGCCACTTCAGGGCGTACTTCGAGGCTCACGCCGTAACGGGCACTGTGCTTGACGTGGATGTGGCTGACGGTGTTGTTCCCGGTGTTCTGCAGCTCGATGCCGGAGGCGTCACCGGGCACCAGCTCACCGACGTGGGTGATGTAGTTGTTGGTGAGCAGATGGCCGTTGGAGGTGTTCCCCTCTCCCGGGTACGGCCCCTCGACCTTGATCCCGTCCGCGCCGGTGTTCTCCAGCAGGCTGTCCCGGACCGTGAGTCCGTCGTTGGCGAAGAGGGCGTAGACCGCGTGGTAGCCGGTGTCGGAGATGTGCAGCCGGGACAGGGTGATGTCCTTGCTGTTGGTGACAGTGACGGCCCCGAAGCGGTTGCGGGGCATCTCGATCTGCCGGTCGTACTCGGGGTACTTCCGGGGTTCGCCGGAGTCCCCGTCACTGATCCAGCCGTAGCGGTACCAGTCGACGAAGTCGGTGTACTGCAGGGAGAGCCCGTCGAGGGTGATGTTCTGGACCCGGCGGTCCGGGTCGGCACCGGCCAGGTTGAACAGGGTCTTCACCGTGGGCCGCAGAACGGTGACGTCGTTGATGTCGCCGCGCGGCTTGTAGTAGACCTGCCCCTTCTTGAAGTCCATGTAGTACTCGCCCGCCTGGTCCAGGAAATCCAGCGAGTTCTGCAGGAAGTAGCGTGATCCGCCGCGCGAGTTGATGAGCGCGTAGCGGGTCCAGTACTTCAGTGTCATCTGGTTCTTCGCGGCGTTCCAGTCCCGGATCGGGACGGTGTCGGTGAACCAGCTCCAGCTGCCGCCCGACCAGACGACCGCCGAGGCCTGGTCCAGGTTCCAGTTCGCGTCCCACTCACCGGGGTTGGAGTACAGCCACTGACGGACGGCCTCCTTCTCCGGCTCCTTGAGGACGGAGGTCAGGTAAGGGGCCCACTCGTCGTCGGACTTGCGGTTGGGGTAGCGGGCGGTGGTGGCGCGCTTGCCGTCCTCGAAGAGGGTGTAGAAGGGGTTGTCCGTGCCGACGTCGGCACGGTAGATGCCGTCCTTGTACTCCTCCCAGCCCGTGACCGGCGCGGCACCCGTCACGCGGGCCTTGCCCGCCCCGTCGTAGGAGCGGTAGACGACCTTGTGGCCGCCGGCGCCCGAGTCGCGGTCGTCGAAGTCGATCGTCCTGCTCACCGGGTAGTCGCCGGCGCGCAGATTGACGTTGATGTCGCAGCGCATCCGGCCGGCCCGGTTGAGACCCTTGTCCCGGATGTGGTCGCGTGCGCCCTCGATCGTCTTGAAGGGCCGGCTCTTCGTTCCCGCGGCCTCGTCGCTCCCGTCGGGCGCGACGAAGAGCTCGGTCGCCTTGCAGCCGGCCGGCTTCGCGTTCGCGTCGGGGACGTTCAGCGTCGCGCCGCTGACCAGCAGGGCGCCGGCCGCGAGCAGCAGCGGGAGTCTGGACCTCTGTCTTACGAAGGTGGTGATGGGCATGGAGCCTCCTTGCCACGTGCTTTGTGTGGCTTCGTCGTTCGGCCGTGGACGCGTGGATGACATGTGAGGGCACAGGTGGGTGCCGCACCGGAACGTGCTCGTGTACGGCGATGACGATGTCCGCACACGTCACCGCGGGACCACGTCCGGCCTGCCGTCGCTCGCGGTCGCCGGGGGCGGGCATGCTCCGCCCGGGCCGCGGATACGTCATGGGCGCGGGAGATGATTCGGCCGGGTACACGCGGGCACGGGTGGTGCTGTCGCGCGGGCCGTCATTACCGGGGGACGCTGCCCCCGTCGGTGGGTCCCGGGAGTTCCGGGCCGGGCTGGAATCGGTGTTCAGGGGTGGACGGACGGGGTGGCGCCGGCCCTTCCGGGCCCCACCTGTCCGGTCCTTCGTTCACGCAGCGTTTCCTCCTCGGGAGCATCGCTGAGCACGATCTAGTGGGTCACTGATCGAGCACGATAAGTAAGATGTTCGCGCCCGGGTGCCGTCAATACGCCCGGCGCGAGCAATAAGTTGATGTGTGCGGGGCGACATCACCAGGGCCCTCCGAGTCATAAATTCACGCATCCAGGAGGCGGCGACGCCATGGCAGTTCCCGATCCGCCGTCGTTTCCCCAGCTCAGCGAGGGGGACAGGGCGGCCCTGTCCGACTACTCCCGTCAGCCGCCCGGGACCCTGCGGCTGCGCAGCAGCATCGTCCTGGCCTGCGCCGAGGGGCTGACCAACGCGGAGGTGTCCCAGCGGCTCCAGGTCAGTCCCGCCACCGTGGCCAAGTGGCGGGATCGCTATCTGCGCCGGGGCATGGCGGGTCTGAGCGACGCCCCCCGCTCCGGGCGACCGCGCAGCGTCACCAGGCGGGAGGCGGAGAGGCGCATCGCGGCCGTGCTCGAACAGGCCAGGAACGGCTCACCGGTGCCCTCCACCCGCTCCCTCTCGGACGCCCTTGGCCTGTCGCAGTCCACGGTGGCCCGCATCTGGCGCGAGCAGGCGGCCGAGCTCGACGGGGCGCCGGAGCCACGGCACCGTCCGGAGGCCGGGCAGGGCGGCGGGGACCCGGCGCCGGTCCCGCCGCGCATGCCGCGCCAGCTGCTCTCCGACCACGTGTACGCGCTGCTGCGCGACTGGATCGTCGGCGGCGAACTCGTGCCGGGACAGCGGCTGGTGGAGTCGGAGATCGCCCGCCGGGTCGGAACCAGCCAGGCCCCGCCCCGGGAGGCGATCAAGCGGCTGGCCTACGAAGGCCTGGTCATCTCCCAGCCGCACCGCGGCAGTTACGTCGCCCGGATCTCGGGGCGGCAGGCCCAGGACGTCCGGGACATCCGCGTCATGTTCGAGGAGTACGTGGCGCGCCGTACGGCCGGCCACCTGGACGCCGAGCACGCTCGGCTGCTGACCGAGGATGTGGAGCAATTGCGCAGGGCTGCGGACAAGGGCGACATCGCGGCCTTCCGCAGCGCCGACATGTCCTTTCACCGCCATGTGTGCGAGGCTGCGCGCAACGACGCGCTGATCCGCCTGTGGCGCATGATCGAGTCCAGCTTGTGGGATCTGCACGTGCTGGGCGACCCCCGCTACGTCGGCGGCTGGGGCGCGTTGGCCGAGCACCACGCGGAACTTCTGGACGTGCTGCGCTCCGGCGACCCCGATGTCGCCGGGCCGATGTTCGCCGCCCACGCCGCGGGTGAGGTGGAGCGCTACCTCCCCGGTCCGGCCGGGCCCGGCGCCCCTTCGGGGCAGTGAAGCGATCAGGGAAGTCACCGCGGATCACCAGCCCATCTCACCGAGGGACACATCCGTGACTGATCCGGTACGCAGACAACTCCTCCGCCTCGGGGCACTGGCGGCAGCAGCGACCCCGTTGGCCCAGGCCCCGGGCACGGCGGTCGCCGCCGGCCGGGGACGCGCCCGCTTCCCCGACGCCTGGTTCCCCGTCACCGACCACGGTGCTGTCGGCGACGGCGCCACCGACTGCACCGCCGCCGTCCGTTCGGCTGTGCGAGCCTGCCACGCCGCCGGCGGCGGGCACGTCCTGATCCCGCCCGGCCGCTGGGCCACGGGCGCGATCCATCTCCTCAGCGGGGTCGACCTGCACGTCGCGGAGGGAGCGACGCTGCTGTTCAGCACCGATCCGGCCGCGTACCTGCCGGTGGTGCGGACCCGCTGGCAGGGCATCGAGGTGTACAACTACTCGCCGATGATCTACGCCTACGGGCAGCACGGCATCGCGGTCACCGGGCGAGGGGTGCTCGACGCGCGGAGCGACAACACGCACTGGTGGCCCTGGAAGGGCTCCGGCCAGTACGGGTGGGAGCCCGGAATGCCCGACGAGCGGGCGGACTGGGCGACTTTGGAGCGGTGGGGCACGGAGGGCGTTCCGGTCACCGAGCGCGTTCTCGGCGGCGGGCACTACCTGCGTCCGAGCTTCATCCAGCCCTACGGCTGCACCGATGTCCTGATCGAGGGCGTCACGCTGCGCAACTCGGCGTTCTGGAACATCCATCCGGTCCTGAGCCGCGACATCTCCGTCCGCGACGTCCGGATCGAGTGCGAGGGACCCAACAGCGACGGCTGCGACCCCGACTCGTGCGAGAACGTCACCATCGAGCGCGTCACGTTCGCCACGCACGACGACTGCATCGCGATCAAGTCCGGCCGCGACCAGGACGGCCGTCGGGTCGGCGTGCCGTCGCGGCGGATCCGGATCCAGGACTGCGTGTACCTCAGCGGCGGGGCGGCGGTGGCGATCGGGAGCGAGATGAGCGGCGGAGTGTCGGACGTGATCGCCCGGCGGCTACGGCTGCCGTTCGATCCGGACCTGGGAGAGGCCTCCGTCGCCTCGGTCCTGGTGGTCAAATCCACTCCCACCCGGGGCGGTTACGTGCGGGACGTCCGGGTGACCGACGTCGACGCGCCGGCCTGGACGTATGTGCCGTTCGAGGTCACGTTCCAGTACGCCGGAGGCACGGGCGGGGAGCTGCTCGCCGAGGTGTCCAGGCTGTCGGCCGCGCGCTGGTCGGTGGGCGGCCACTGCGAGTACCCGGTGCGCGTCCGCGCCCGTCCCGAGGCGCCGGTCAGCGATATCCGCCTGGACCGGCTCACCTTCGGTGACGCCGCGCAGGACATGCTGCTCCAGTCCGTCACGGATCTGTCCCTGCACCGCGTGACGGTCAACGGCCGTCTCCAGGAAGGCCCGGCGTGATGGCCGGGAGCCGTCCACCGGCATGAACCGAACTCGCGTCCCCGGCGTCTGCCGGGGACGCGGGCCGGTCGGCGTCGTCCTCCGCCGGGGGCTTGCCCCGCAACCGGACATCGGTGACGCCGAGAGGCACCACCCGCCGCACCCTCCGACGTGGGGTTTCTCGCCTTCGGACCGCCCTTGACGCGGAAATCCGCTGTTAACGAGGGGCTTCCAGGTCGTCACTTGTATGATACGTTACGACTGTTGAGGGCGCGGTCCGGGGTCTCTCCCCGGAGGCGCACAACGCCCTTCCCGCCCTGACGAAGAGACACCCCGAAACATCAGCAAGGTGCGGTTGTCGACCGCGAGCCACGTGTCCCGGCACACTCCCCCACGGCCCGCGCCACGACCCGCGTCCGAGGACGACCGGAGCCGGAGACGGACCGGCCGCCCCGGTGTCACCGCGGAGGCGGAAACGCCTCCGTCCGAGGGACGGCGAACGAGCACGCAGAGGGGGAGCAGATGAAGATCACCGGATACCGGACCCTCCGGACGGTGCACCACTGGGGCCGCCCGGTCGGGGACGCGAACGGCGTCGTCGCGAGCGGCAGTACCGAAGTCCCACTCCTGCTCGTCGAGACCGACGCAGGTCTCACCGGTGTGGGGCTCGGCGCCCACGCCGAGGCGCACCGGATATTCCCCGCCGTCGAGGGCCAGGATCCGCGAGCCGTCACCGCGCTCTACGACCGCATGCTGGCCCACACGTTCAAGAGCGGCCACGGCGGCACCGTCTTCGGCACCATCGGTGCCTTCGACATGGCGCTCTGGGATCTCAAGGCGAAGATGGCCGACGAGCCGCTGTGGCGCACGCTCGGCGCCGCCGACCGCTTCGTACCCGGCTACGCCTCCGGTCTCGACATCGCACTCGGCGACGACGAACTGGTGGCCCTGTACGCCGGCTGGGCCGAACGCGGCTTCACCGGTGCCAAGATCAAGGGTGGTCTCGACACGGACCGCGACATCAGCCGGCTCCACGCGGTGGAGGACGTGCTGCGGACCAACACCCGCTCCCCCGCCCTGATGCTCGATGTCAACGAGACCTGGGGCAGGCATCAGGCCGTCCGGCTCCTGGCCCGTATCGAGGACCGGATCGAGATCGCCTGGATCGAGGAACCGGTGCGCCGTTGGGACGTGGCGGGCAACCGGGCCGTGGGCCGGGCGGCCCGTACGGCCGTCGCGTCCGGTGAGAATCTGACCGGTCTCGAGCAGTTCCGTCCGCTGCTGGCCGCGGACGCCGTCCAGGTGGTGCAGACCGGCAGCGTCTGGGGCATCACGCACTTCCTGCGGGTCGCCACCCTGGCACACGGGCACGACCTGCCGGTGAGCCCGGTCGGCTACGAGGGCAACCCGGTCGCACACGCCGCCGCCGCGGTCCCCAACCATCTCGTCACCGAGGTGCAGGACACCTCCACGCCGGTGGGTCTGACCGTCGACCAGGTCGTCGCGGACGGCGGCATCGTCCTCGGTGACGCCCCGGGCCTCGGTATCTCCGTCGACGAAGCCGCGCTCGCACGGCTCGAGGCGAACGCCGGATGGGCCCAGCCCGCCGGGCCCCACGTACGGCCCGCTGTCGCCGGGCTGCGTCTGGTCGCCGAATCCAGCCTCGGCACCGGCCCCCTTCCCCGCGAAGGACGGACAGAGAAGGAGACCACCCCGTGACGCGACCACGCGCCGTCCTCGCCATGAACCCGCCGCGGCTGGCCCGGTCCCTCTTCGACGAGGCGGCCCTGGCCCGCCTGCGCCGTGTCACCGACATCGACACCGGTCTCGTCCTCACCGAGCTGGAGTCGGAGCGGTCCCGGGACACGCTGGCGGGAGCGGACATCCTCGTCGCCGGCTGGGACGCACCCGTCGTCGCCGCCCATCTGCCCTGCGCCTCCCGGCTGCGAGCCGTGGTCTACGCGGGCGGGGTCGCCGCTACCTGCCTCGCGGACCCGGCGGCGTTCGCCGCCCGTGGGGTGGTCGCCGCCAACGCCCGCGTCGCCAACTCCGGGCCGGTGGCCGAGTACGCGCTCGCCATGATCCTCCTCGCCGGGAAGCGGGTGCTGTCCGCGGGGCACGCGTACCGCCGGGACCGCGGTTTGCCGGACCGTCTCGCCGTCCCCGAGGGGTTCGGTAACTACCGGCAGACCGTGGGCATCGTAGGCGCCTCCACCGTGGGCCGCGCCGTCCTCGCCCTGCTGCGCGCCTTCGACCTCGACGTACTCCTGTACGACCCCACGCTCACGAAGGAAGAAGCCGTCCGCCTCGGTGCGCGGCCGGTCGAGCTCGACGAACTCATGAGGAGCAGTCAGGTGATCTCGCTGCACCAGCCCCTGACCCCCGGTACGCGGGGCCAGATCGACGCGGGACGGCTCGCGCTGATGCGCGACGGGGCCACGCTGGTGAACACCGCGCGCGGCGCCGTCGTCGACCATGAAGCCCTGGTCGCGGAAGTGCGCACCGGCCGGATCGACGCCGTGCTCGACGTCACCGATCCGGAGCCGCCCGCCGCCGACAGCGAGCTGTGGACGCTCGGCAACGTGGTGCTGACCCCGCACATGGCCGGTTCCATGGGTGGTGAGCTGCACCGCATCGGCGACGCCGTCGCCGGTGAGGTGGAGCGCTTCGCCGCGGGCCTCCCGTTCGCCCACCCGGAGGACCTGGCGTCGTCCGGGCTTACGGGGGTCCGGTGAACCCGATGCGTACCCGTAGCTCCGCACGCCTTCCCGAGCTGACCGAACTCGGCCTGGGTGCCGCCCAGTTGGGGAATCTGGCCCGGCTGACGAGCGACGAGGACGCCCGTGGCGCCGTCGACGCGGCCTGGGAGAGCGGCGTCCGTTACTTCGACACCGCTCCGCACTACGGCCTCGGGCTGTCCGAACGCCGCCTCGGTGCCGCGCTCACGGGCCGGCCCCGCGACGAGTTCATCGTCTCCACCAAGGTGGGACGGCTGCTGGAACCGAGCCCGGAGACGGCGCACCTCCAGGACGACGGCGGGTTCGCGGTGCCGGCGGCGTTCCGCCGGAGCTGGGACTTCAGCCGCGACGGAATCCTCCGCTCGCTGGAGAGCAGCCTGGAACGCCTCGGTCTCGACCGCGTCGACGTCGTCTATCTGCACGATCCCGACCACCACTGGGCGGAGGCCTCCACCACCGGCGTCGACGCCCTGGTGGAACTCCGTGACCAGGGGGTAGTGAAGGCGGTGGGCGCCGGTATGAACCAGGCCGCGATGCTGACCGAGTTCGTCCGCAGGTGCGACATCGATGTGGTGATGGTGGCGGGCCGCCACACCCTGCTCGACCATTCCGCCCAGGACGAGCTTCTGCCTCTCGCCCAGCAGCGCGGTGTGGGTGTCGTCGCCGCCGCGGTCTACAACTCGGGCCTGCTGGCGGCCCCGCGGCCACCGGTCGACGCCACGTACGACTACCAGCCCGCGTCCCGCGAACTGACGGTCCGGGCCGCGACGATCGCAGACGTCTGCGAACGCCACGGCACCAGCCTCCCGGAGGCCGCCATCGCCTACCCCCTGCTGCACCCCGGGGTCACGTCGGTGGTGCTCGGCGCGCGGGACGCCGGCCAGTCGAGGACCAACGCCGACCGGCTGGTGGCTTCGGTGCCCGACGCGCTCTGGGCCGAACTGACCGTGCTCGGGCTGCTCCCCCAGGCAACCGTGACGCCGACCGGAAGGGAGCGGCGATGACCGTCGTCGACGCGCACCAGCACGTCTGGGATCCCGCGCGCGCCCGCTACGACTGGCTCGGGCCGGAGATGGCACCGATCGACGGCGCCATGGGTTTCGAGGGCGTCCGACCGGCACTGGAGGCGGCCGGAGTCACGGCGACCGTGCTGGTCCAGGCCGCCGACAACGACGGGGACACCGACCACATGCTGGCGACCGCGGCCGCGCATCCGGAGGTCGTCGCCGTCGTCGCCTGGGTTCCGCTCGACGACCCCCGGCGTACTCGCGTCCGGCTCGCGGAGCTGGCCGACGACCCGCACGTGGTGGGCGTACGCACCCTGCTCCACGAGATCCCCGACCCGGAGTGGATACTCCGGCCGGCGGTCACCCGCGGGCTGGAGCTGGTCGCGGAGGCCGGGCTCACCTTCGACCTCGTGACGTCGTCGCCGCAGGCTCTGGCCCTGGTACCCGAGCTGACGGCTCGCCATCCGGAGTTGCGACTGGTGATCGACCACCTCGGCAAGCCGCCGGTGGGCGGCGGCTCGGAGGAGCACGCCGTGTGGCGGAAGCTGATCGCCACCGCCGCGCACCACCCTCTCGTACACGCCAAGCTCTCCGGTCTCTACTCCGCCTCCGGGCCCCTCGACGCGTGGAAGACCGCTCAGGTGCGCCCGTTCGTCGAGGACGCCCTGGAGCTGTTCGGTCCGGAGCGCCTGATGTACGGCGGTGACTGGCCGGTGTCGGTGCTCGCCGGAGGCTACGGACGGGCCCGGGAGACGTACGGGGAACTGCTCGCCCCGCTGAGCCCGCACGACCGGGCGGCCGTGCTGGGCGGAACGGCGGCCCGCTTCTACCGCATCGACGCCACCCTGCTGGACGCCGCACGCCACGCGGCTGTGTGAACCATCCCGGAAGGAACGCCATGGAACACCGCACGACCAGGCCGGACACGGCCGCGCTGGCCGGCTGGCTGCACAGCTGGGTGACGGACGAAGGGGCGGTCAACGGCTTCCACAACCACAGCGTGTGGGGGACGAATCCGTTCACCTTCCTCGACTTCACCAGCGGGCACACCACCTTCGCCGGTCCGGCCGTCGGCGCCTTCGCCCAAGCCCTGGCAGAGCAGCCGGACGAGCGGGGCATCGCGCTCCTGCGGCGGCTGCTGCGTTATCAGTCCACCGAGCTGCAGGCCGACGGCCAGTACCAGCACATCGGTTTCCAGGTGGGTGAGTCGGCCACCACCGGGCTCATCCACAACGCCGTCGGCAGCCTCGGCATACTGCTCGCACTCCAGCACGCTCGTCATCTGCTGCCGGCGGGCGAGGTGAGCGACGCGCTGGCGGCCGTCCGGCGCAATCTGGACGCCTGCGAGATGTACGGCGGCGGCCGGCCCGGCGAGGACGGCACCTGCAACCAGGAGTACGCGCGGGTCTGGGTCAAGCAGCTCTACACCGAACTGACCGACGACAAGACCTACGCGGACGAGATACCCGAGGATCTCGCCACCCTGGTCAGCCTCTTCCACCACCGGGGAGTGCCCGACGCGGACAGCACCGGCACCTTCCGCACGGCCCGGGACCGCGCCGAGGGCGGCATCCTGGAGCCCGCCGAGTACTACGGCCTGATGATCGTCCCCCTGGTGCTCGGCTACCGCGCCCAGGGCGACCCCGCTCTTCTGGCGGAGGCGAGGCGCCTGTGCCGGCACGTGGCCCGGTCGGCCTGGACGGACGACACCGGCGCCACCCGCTACCACCGTTACTGGTACGTCCAGGGCAGCCGTTCCCTGAAGACGGACACACCCATGCTGATCGCGGGCATGGGACTGACTCTGTACGGCATCCACGAGGTGCTGGCCGAGGGGCCGGACCCCGAACTGGAGGCCTTCACCGAGGCCTGTCTGACGACGTACGCCCACTACCAGACGCCGGCCGGCTACTTCGCGTCCGCGAGCGGCTGGCACAACGAGGCCGACATCGCGCCCAGCACCGCCTGGCACGCCCACGACCTCATGTTCCTGATGGCCAGGCTCGGTCCGGGAGAAGGCTTCTGGGACAGTGTGCTCGCGCCCCGGGAGCGCCAGTCGGTACTGGTCAGCGACCGGGCCTTCTGGGCGGAGTCCGGTGTCCACTGGTGCGTGCGCTCCCCGCTCACCGCCGGAGACCTGCACATCTACGGCCGTAAGGACAAGGACACCTTCACCCGGGAGTTCTTCTCCTGGACGGACCGCGAACCGCTGCCCGAGGACCTTCACTACCCGGGCGTTCCCGAATTCTTCGTCGCCAACGACGGCATCTACCGCGTCGACGGCGACGAGGCACCCACCGATGTCACAACCGTCGGCCCCCTGCCCTACCGGGGCCGGCTGTGACGCCGGGACACCGGCCCCCCCACCTCACCGTCCAGTGGATGTTGATCCCCAGCTTTCCCCACGCAGGAAAAGAGAGACGACAATGATGTCTGCCCACAGAGGGAGCAAGGCCCGCCTCGCCGCCCTTGCCGCCGTGGTCCCGCTGACGCTCCTCGCGGCCTGTTCTCAGGGCGCCGGTTCGTCCGGCGCCGAGGACGGCGAGATCCGGATGATGGTCAACCTGACCGACAACCTGGACCAGGCCTACTGGGAGAAGCTGGTCAAGCCGTTCGAGGACAAGACCGGTCTGAAGGTGAAGATCGAGGGGCCGACCGGCAAGTCCGTCGCCGAGTCCTTCCCCCAGCAGCTGGCCGCCGGCACCGCGCCCGACGTCATCCAGTCGATCTTCCCTGACGACGACACGGCCCCCGAGCTGCTGGATCTCAGCGGTGAGGCCTGGGCCGAGGACACCTCGATGTTCGACGAGTACGCGATCGGCGACGCCCACTACGCGGTGGGCGTCGGCACCCAGACGCAGTCGCTCGTCTACTACAACAAGACCGCGTTCGAGAAGGCCGGCATCAAGGCGCCCCCCACGACCTGGGACGCGCTGGGTGACGACATGGCCAGGCTGAAGAAGGCCGGCTTCACTCCCATGCAGACCGCCGGGGACTACATGACCGGTCTTCAGCTCCAGCAGATCTTCCACCCCACGCTCAACCAGGCGCACCCGAAGTGGCAGAGCGACGTCAAGGGCGAGAAGCTCACCGTCGGCGACGCCTATGAGCCCGCGTTCAAGAAGTACGCGGAGTGGATCGACTCCGGTTACATAGCCAAGAGCGATGTCGGTCTCAACCCCTCGCAGGCGGACGGCAACTTCGTCGCGGGCAAGGTGGGCCTGTACACCAACGGCAGCTGGTTCGCCGCCACCCTGGACAAGGCGGGCAAGCTCCCCTTCGAGGTGGGGGTGTTCTCCCCTCCGGTCGACGACGGCGGGAGCTACCCGGGGCCGCAGGGCGCCACCATGGCCAACCCGTACATGGTGAACAAGGGAGCGGCCGACGCGGACGGTGCCAAGCAGCTGGTGGAGTACCTGGTCACCGACCCGGCGGCCGTGGAGACGCAGCTCGGCTCCGACGGGGTGTTCCGGCAGGGTTCCAAGGTCGAGCAGAGCGGTGTGGGTTCCCAGATCCAGGGCATCCTGGACGACGCCCCCGAGCTGGTCGCCGTCGGTGAGGGCCAGGGCAACGTCCGGCTGCCCGTGACGGGCTTCAACCCGAAGTTCACCGAGGTCGCTCAAAGCCTCTACACCGGAGCGAGCCCGGCCGACGCGGCCGAGGCCATCGACCAGTGGGTCGACGAGAACCGCTGACCATGGCACTGAAATCCACTGGGAAGCCTCGGGGACTGCGCAATGCGGCAGCAGCCGTCAGCATGGTCGTCCCCGCCGTTCTCCTCTACGCCGCTCTGCTGGTCGTACCGGTGATCTACGCGATCTACTACAGCTTCACCGAGTACAACGGATTCCCCAGCCGCGTGCCCGAGTTCATCGGTCTGGAGAACTACCGGACGGTCTTCGGCTCCGACGACATGACCGGCACCATGGTGATCACCGCTGTGGTGGCCGTGGTGGGCGCGATCGCCGTCAACCTGGCCGCGCTGGGGCTGGCGCTGCTGCTGCAGCGCACGAACCGGTTCAACACCTTCGGCCGTGTGGTCATGTTCTACCCGCACGTGCTGAGCGCGCTGGTCGTCGGCTTCCTGTGGCAGGCCATCCTCGGGCCGCAGGGCGTGGTCAACACGATGCTGGAGAAGGTCGGGACCGATGCCCTGCCCTTCCTCAGCGACCCCGACTGGGCGCTGTGGTCGATGATCGTCGTCATCGTCTGGTCCCTGTTCGGGGTCCAGCTGATCCTCTACCTGGCCGGCCTACAGACCGTGTCCGCGGACCTGCTGGAGGCGGCCAGACTGGACGGCGCCAGCCGGTGGCAGACGTTCAAGGCCGTCACCTGGCCTTCGCTGGCGTCCACGACGACGGTGGCCGTGATCACCTCGGGCATCTCGCTGCTGAAGACGTACGACGTCGTCGTGTCGCTGACCGGAGGCGGCCCCGCCGGGTCCACCAAGACCCTCGCCTACTCGATCCTCGCAGTCTCGTTCCCCCAGCGGGACATCGGCCTCGCATCGGCCCAGGCCGTGCTGCTGATACTCGCGGCTGCGGTCCTGTCCCTCACGGTCCTCTTCCTGCGCAGGCGCGCCGAGGACGACGCGGAGTCCATCGGATGAAGAAAACACTCACCTCGGCCGCCCTCGTCCGGGTGGCGTTCATAGGCCTGGTGTCCCTCGGCATGCTCGTGCCGATGTACATCCTGGTGGTCAACGCGTTCAAGAGCCAGCAGGACATCCTCGCCAACCCGTTCACGCTGGACTTCGGCTCGGCCACCGTCCAGCACCTCGCGGACGCCTGGAACAACCCGGACTTCAGCATCCTGAAGGGCTACGGCACGACCATCGGGCTGGTGCTCTGCGTCAACGTCCTGGCGATGGGGGTCTGCGCCCCGGCGGCGTACGTGCTGGCCCGCACGCCGAGGACGGTCTCACGGATCCTGCTGTTCTTCTTCATCGCGGGCATGTTCATCCCGACCCAGGTGATCCTGGTGCCGGTCATCTTCGTGCTGAGGGCGGTCGGCCTGATGGGCACCATGCCGGGGCTCATCCTGTTCATGACCGCCACCACCGTCCCCTTCACGCTGTTCGTTTTCTTCGGCTACATCAAGGTGCTGCCGAGGTCGTTGGACGAGGCGGCGGCCATCGACGGGGCCGGCAGGTACTACACCCTGTGGCGCATCATCCTGCCGCTGATGCGGCCGATCCTCGCCACGGTGTTCATCCTGAACTCGCTCAGCGTCTGGAACGACTTCGCCAGCCCGCAGATGATCCTCGGTCCCGGCAGCGGCGTGTACACGGTGACCACCGGGGTGTACGCGGCCGTCGGCCAGTACTCCACGGACTACACCAAGGTGTTCCCGACCCTGTTGCTCGCGGTGATCCCGATCCTGGTGATCTTCGTCGTGATGCAGCGTCATGTCATGAGCGGCCTGGCGGCGGGAGCCGTCAAGGGCTGACCGTCGCAGCGCCTCCGCTCGAGGACCTCCGACCGGCCCGGCCACCGCGCCCGGCCGGCGGAGGCCGTTCTCCCCCCTCCCACCGGCCGTCACCGTCCCCATAGAGGAGCCGTTGCCATGTCCGCACCCCGCACCCCCCGCCGCGTCGCGTCCGTGATCGGCCTGCGCCCTGAACAGGAGGCCCGCTACCGGGAGTTGCACCGGGCGGTCCCCCAGCAGGTGCTGGACACGCTCTCCCGTGCCCACATCACCTCGTACTCCATCTTCCTGCGCGATCACACCCTGTTCGCCTACTACGAGTACACCGGCGAGGACTACGAGGCGGACATGGCCTCCATCGCCGGGGATCCGGCCACCCAGGAGTGGTGGGCCCTGACCGACCCCTGCCAGCGTCCGCTCGACTCGGCGGAGCCCGGGGAGCGTTGGGTGGACGCCGAGGAGGTGTTCCACCTGGACTGATCCGCCGGGTTCGTTTCCCTGCCGTCCGGATGCTTGTGCCCGGCCCCACGGGGCCCTAGATTGCACATGTCATACATGTTCCGTTTGCCTGTGGCCTCGTCCCGGGCTGTTCACGGGTTCGCGTGTCGCGGCCGTGCCAGGAACATGGCATCCAACGAAAGGCTCCTCCATGGTGAGAACTGGGAGACGACCGGCGCGGATCGTGATGGCCTCCGTGGCACTGGCGCTGATGACGGGCGTCGGCGGACCGGCGGCCGGTGCGGCGGCAGCGGCCCCGGCGTCGGCCGCCTCCGCCGCGGACCTGACGGTCTACGTGTCGGCCACCGACGGCGACGACGGCAACAGTGGCAGCGTCGACGCCCCGCTGAGGACGATCGCGGCCGCACGTGACGCCCTGGCCGGCCGCACGTCGGCCGAAGCACGCGGCACGGTATACATCCGGGGCGGCACGTACGTCCTCGACGACACGATCCGGCTCAAGGGCACGGACAACTCGTGGGTCACGTACGCCGCGTACCGGAACGAGAAGGTGACGATCACCGGCTCGCACGAATTGCCGGCCGACGGCTGGTCCAAGCTCACCGACCTCTCCGCCGAGAAGCTCGCCGAGCCGCAGTACTCCTCCAACAGTCGCCTGAACACCCCCGAGTTGCGCGAGGGGGTGTACGTGTACGACCTGGGCGCGCACGGCATCGACCCGGGCACGCTCTACAAGAACGGGTTCAACTGGGTTCAGCAGCCGTTCGCTCCGGAGCTCGTGGTGGGCGGCGGTACCCAGGTGCTCGCCGAGTACCCGAACGGCAACACGTGCTCCACCAAGGAGACGGGGTGCCACCTGTGGGGCACGGGCGCCAAATGGGACGCGGCCGGTCCCGGGGACCTGATGAACGTGGATCTCGACGCCCGGTTCGGTCCGGAGAGCGCCTGGAACGGTTCCGGCACCACACCACGCGCCCAGTTCGAGGACAAGAAGCAGCAACTCCCCGAAGGCGCGGACCGGGACACCTGGGCCCCGGAGGAGATGCGGCGCATGACGCCGTCGGTGTTCACCGTCGGTGGGCGCGCGGCGGAGGGCGACCGCTTCAGGAGCTGGGCGCCCGAGGCGGTGCCGACGGTGGACGACCTCGGCACCCGTGGCTTCGGCGACTACGCGGACGTGCCGGTCCAGCTGGACCCGCGGTGGATCGAGGACATCGACAACACGACGTCGGAGACCGAGGGATGGCTCTCCGGATACCTCGGCAACAACTACGCCAACGACATGCTGCGCATCCTGTCGTGGAGCGGCGACACTCTCTACACGAAGTACCCCTCCATGTACATTCCGCAGGACTCCTGGACCAAGGTCAAGGTGCTCAACGTCCTCTCGGAGATGGACACGGCCGGTGAGTACTACATCGACCGCTACGACGACAACGACGTCCTCTACTACCGTCCGCAGGGCGGCACGATCGAGGGCAGGACCACCACGTTGCAGACGTTCGACAAGAACTTCATGCTGCTGGACTCCACCCAGGGCGTGACGGTGCGCGGCCTGTCCATGACGGGATCACTGATCAGCGGGGTGCAGCTGCTGGACGCCGTGGGGACGCTCATCGACGGGGTCGACATCTCCAACGTCAGCATGGACGCGATCCGGATCGGCCGTACGACCGACACGATCACCAGCATGCCCGACTACGAGACGTTGCAGGGCGGGCACGACAACATCGTGCAGAACTCCTACCTGCACGACCTCGGAGGCGGAGGAGTCCTGCTCGGGGGCGGCGACCGCCGTACGCTGGAGCGCGGGGACAACGTCGCCCGCCACAACGAGATCACGCGCTTCTCCAAACTCGCCACGTACACCCCGGCCGGCTACCTGTACGGGGTCGGCAACACCTTCGAGTACAACTACGTCCACGACGCCCCGCACATGGCGGTCCAGATCATGGGCAACGACATGCGCGTCAACCACAACCACTTCTACGACGTGGTGAAGAACGCGGGTGACCAGGGCGCCGTCTACGCCGGACGTGACTTCACCTACCTCGGGAACGAGATCGCCTACAACCACTTCGAGAAGATCGGCGGGTCGAACGACGCGCTGTACATGGACGACGGAGCGACCGGCGTCAGGTTCCACCACAACGTGGTGAACGGATCGAACTCCGGCGTCAACTTCAACTCGGGCCACAGCAACACCGCCAACGACAACGTCTTCATCGGGGTGAAGCACGCCGGCCACGGCGGGATCTATCACAAGAACGGCGAGACCCGTCTGCCGCTGGCCAACAGCTGGGTTCTGGAGAGCCGTTACAACGCCTTCCTCGACGTGCGCGAGGGCGAGAAGTACACCGCGACCCCGGAGTCCGTCGCCACCTGGCACGAGCACTACACGGACGGCAGGCGGAAGTATTCGGACGGAACCCCGATCACGTACCCGGAGATCACGGACTGGTACGTCCCCCGGGTGACCGCGACGGGCGAGGAGTGCACGGCAGCCACCTACTCGACCGACGGGACAGAGGGCTGCAGCCGGGCGACGGTGTGGGAGGACCCCGACTCGGTCTGGGTGCCGTCCCGGGTCGAGATCGACCACGCGGTGGTCGTCGGCTCCTCGGCCGGGTTCGTCGAGACGAACGCGACGTTCTCGGAACCGACGTCCGTCTACAACGTGTCGCGGTGGAGCGACAAGGTCAACACCGCGAGTGTGTTCGCCGCTTCGGTCGTGGAGACGGGCCTGGACCTCGGCACGCTGAAGTTCTCCGGTTCCGGCACGGTGGCCGCCTCGTACGGGGCCGACTGGATCACGGAGTGGAACCGCGGCGTCACCTCGGAGGGCATCGGCCGTCCGCAGCGCGGCGACGCCGAGGTGCTCTGGAGCACGGTCGACCGGGCCGCGCGGGTGCTGTCCGACGAGCCGGGCGGGGAGACCGGACCGCTCACCGCGGCGCTGACCGCCGCGACCGGCGTCGCTGAGGCCACCGGCTTTTCCCAGGAGCAGATCGACGACGCCGTCACGGCGCTCAAGCAGGCCATCGAGGCCTACCGGAACGGCCGTTGGTCGGCTGCGGAGGCCTACGGAGAGGGTGACACCGTCTTCCACGGCGGCCGTGCGTACGAGGCCCTGTGGTACGCACGCGGCGAGGAGCCGGGCACGTCCGCCACGGGCGCCTGGGCGGAGATCGGTGCTCCCGTGAAGTGCGCGGGCGGCACGCAGCCGGCGTGGACGGCCTCCTCTGTCCACCGGGCCGGCGACACGGTCGCGCACGACGGGCGGCTCTGGACGGCGAAGTGGTGGACGCGGAACGGGACACCGGGTGACGCGAACGGCCCGTGGCAGGACGGGGGCGTCTGCTCGGCCGCCGGGCGGTAGTCCCGCACCGGGCCGGGGCATCCCTCGGAAGGCGGGTGCCCCGGCGTTCTCACACCTCTGTCGTGTCGTGGGGGCGGCGGCGCTCCCACGAGGACGTGATGTGGAACCGCATCGCGTCGGCGGCGCCCTCCGCGTCCCGGGCGAGCACCGCCGCGGCGACCCGGGCGTGCGCCTCGTGGGTGAGGTCGATGTCCTCGCGCGTCGGGTCACCGCTGTACTGGGGGGACCGGACCGCCTTCCCCTGGATGCTGGAGACGATGGCGCGCCCGAACGCGTCCTGCGAGGCCCGGTGGATGATCTCGTGGAACTCGATGTCCGCACGGGTGTAGGCCGTGGGGTCGTCCCGCAGGCCGGCGAGTTCGTCGAGTTTGGCCGAGAGGGCCGCCGCCTGGACGTCGTCGATACGCCGGGCCGCCCGGGCGGCCATGGCGCACTCCAGAGTCGTCCTTATCTCGATGAGGTTGTCCAGGAAGACCAGACGGTCCTTCCGCTGGAAGAGCGCGTCGAGGATCAGCGGATCGAGCAGGCTCCACTGCTCCTGGTCGAGCACAACCGTGCCCCAGCCCTGACGAGTTGCGACGAGGCCCTTCTCGGCGAGGGTCGTCGTCGCCTCGCGGATCACGGTGCGGCTCACTTCGTACTCGTCGCACAGGTCACCCGCCGACGGAAGGGCCGTCCCGGGGGGGTACTCCCCCAGCACGATGGCCGTCGCGAGGCTCCGGACGACCGCTGCGGCGAGCGGTGGCCGGCGCCGTTGATGGCGGGACACGGCAACGGTGTCCGCGGATGGCTTACTCATCTGGTCAGAGACTCCCATGTGTGTGCAGGTCTGCCGGCCCTGCCGTCCGACGTCCCCAGGCTAGCGGAACATGCTAAGGTCATCACTCGTATCACAAGTTATGACTGATAGTCGCGGGAGAAGCGGGGCTGCCCGGACGCCGCCCCCGCGGCGGGGACACCGTCGCTCACGGCAGAGACCCCGCGCACATCCGGTCGGACCTCTCGAAGCACGCGGCGCACATGGTGACCGTGCCACGCGCGCAGACCAAGGAGAAGCGCGATGCGAATCACCGGATACCGGTCCCTGACCACGGTGCACGAGTGGGGACGCCCGGTGGGCGACGTGAACGGCGTCGTCGCGAGCGGCATCACCGAGGTGCCCGTCCTGCTGCTGGAGACGGACGAAGGCCTCACCGGCGTCGGTCTCGGCAGTCATCCGGACGTGCACCGCGTGTTCCCCGCGCTCGAAGGCCAGGACCCTCGGGCGGTCACCTCGCTGTACGACAGGATGCTCTCCTACGTCTTCAAGTCCGGGCACGGCGGCCAAGTGTTCGGGACCATCGGTGCACTCGACATGGCACTCTGGGACCTCAAGGCGAAGATCGCTCAGGAGCCGCTGTGGCGGACGCTGGGAGCCGCCGACCGCTTCGTGCCAGGCTACGCCTCGGGCCTGGAGTACGCACTCACCGACGACGAGTTGGTGTCGTTCTACGGGAGTTGGGCGGAGCGCGGCTTCTCGGGTGCGAAGGTCAAGGGCGGACTGGACATCGACCGGGACGTGCGGCGCCTGAACGCCGTCCGTGACGTCCTGCGGGTCAACAGCGAACGCCCCGCCCTGATGTACGACGTGAACGAGTCCTGGGGCGCCCACCAGGCGGTGCGTCTCGCCCGGTCGGTCGAAGACCGGGTGGACCTCACCTGGATCGAGGAGCCGGTCCGGCGATGGGACGTCGCCGGACACCGTGCCGTCGCGGCGGGCATCCGCGCGGCCGTGGCGACCGGTGAGAACCTGACGGGCCTGGAGCACTACCGGGCGTTGCTCGACGCCGGGGCGGTGGGAGTGGTGCAGACCGGAAGCGTGTGGGGCATCACCCACTTCCTGCGGGTCTCGACGCTCGCGTACGGGCACAGCCTGCCGGTGAGCCCTGTGGGCTACAACGCCAATCCCGTGGCGCACGCGGCCGCTTCCGTACCGAACCACCTGGTCACAGAAGTGCAGGACCTCACCTTCCCGGTCGGGCTCCGGGTGGACCAGGAGATCGCCGACGGCGGCATCGTCCTCGGCGACACACCCGGTCTCGGCATCGAGGTCGACGAGGCGAGGATCGCCGCACAGGCCGCCTCGGGGCAGTGGTCCGTCCCGGGCGGTCCGCACGTCCGCCCGGTCGATGCCGGTCTGCGCCTCACGTCCGGCGGCACGGCCGCACACACCGCCGGGAGCCGGCGGCCGTACGAAGGGATCGCGAAATGAGTGCACGCACGGCCCTGGTGGTCCGCGGGGGATGGGACGGGCACGATCCGGTCGGCTGCACGGAGCTGTTCGTGCCCCGGCTCGAAAGCGCCGGGTTCGACGTCACGGTCGCCGAGGACCTGGCGGTGTACGAGGACGCGGACCTGCTCGCCGCCACCGACCTCGTCGTGCACTCCTGGTCGGGGGGTGAACTGACCACCCTCCAGGAGGACACCCTGGTCTCGGCCGTGGAGGCCGGCACCGGGTTCGCCGGCTGGCACGGCGGCGTCATCGGCACGAACGTCGGCAACGCGCGCTATCTGCGGATGGTGGGAGGACGGTTCCTCTGGCACCCGGACGACTTTCAGGACTTCACCGTACGGATCACGCGCTCCCCGGACCGCGACGGCCGGATCACAGCCGGCGTCGAGGACTACGACGTCGTCACCGAGCACTACTGGGTGCTGACGGACGGCCTCAACACCGTGCTGGCCACTTCCGTGCTGGAACCCACCGGTGGCCCGTGGGACGAGCCGGTCGAATTCCCCGTGGTGTGGACGCGCCGCTGGGGGGCGGGCAAGGTCTTCGTGTGTACCCTGGGCCACCGCGTCGCGGATCTCGAAGTGCCGCAGACGGCGACTCTCGTCGAGCGAGGCCTGGAGTGGGCGGCCCGTTGAGCTTCCCCGGCCGCGCCCCCTTTGTCCCTATGCCCCGTCAGGTGCTCTCACGCACGACGACCCGGTAGCCCACATCCCGCCGTGTCACCGCGACAGGGTTGCCACGCATGCGTGTCAGCAGCAGTTCGGCCCCCAACTCCCCTATGAGGGAGCCCGGTACGGCCACCGTGGTCATCGCGGGCACGAGATGACGCGCGAACTCGAAGTCGCCGAAGCCGGCCAGGGCGAGCGTGCCCGGTACGTCGATCCCCCGCCGGACGCACGCCTGCAGAGCGCCGGCGGCGAACACGTCGCTCGAGAACATCACCGCGTCGGAGTCCGGGTACCGCTCCAGCGCCAGGTCGAGGAGTGCCACACCGGTGTCCATGGTGACCGGCTCGGGACCCGCGTCCACCGTGCGCGGTGCGGCGCCCAGCAGATCACGGGCCGCGGCCGTGTAGCCGTCGAGGCGTTCCGCCGCCCGGGGGTCGCCGGAGGTGTGCCGGCCCGCGAATGTGATCCGGCGCCGGCCCCGCTCCACCAGGTGCGCGACCATGGCCGACGCCGCGGCCGCGTTGGAGAAGCCGACCAGCAGGTCCAGCGGCTCGTCCGACCAGCCCCAGGTCTCGACGACGGGCACCCCGGCCGCTCCCAGCAGGACGCGGGTGCCCGGGGTGTGGTCCGTGCCGACCATGAGCACCCCGTCCGGCCGGCGGCCGAGGAAGCTGCGCAGCACCTCCTCCTCGTGCTCCGGCCGGTAGTCGGTCGTCCCGACGAAGATCTGGTAGCCGTGGGCCGCCAGGGCCGTCGAGAAGGCGTGGACGGTGTCCGCGAAGACCGATGCGTTGATCTGCGGCACCAGGACCGCGACCGTGCGGCTCCGGTTCGACGCCAGGTTGCTGGCGGCCAGGTTGGGCACGTAACCGGTCGCCTCGATGGCGGCCTCGACCTTGACCCGCGTGGTGTCCGACACCGACAGGGGGTCGCGCACGACGCGGGAGACCGTCTGGGCGGACACCCCGGCAGACGCCGCCACGTCCGACAGGGTCACCGAACGGGTCGCGGAACGCTTGCGAGGGCGGCGGGGCGGTTGAGTCACACCGGAGACGATATCCATCGCCGCGCCCACCGCCCCGTCGCCCCGGCCCGGGCCGTCGGCTGCGGGGCCTGTCGTCACAGTGCTCCCCGCGCGGACAGCGAGCGCATCAGGTCGGCGAGACCGAAGGTCCACGGCTCGCAGGCTTCACTCGCCCTGACCCGGTTGACGAGTGCGCCGAGCCGGGGCGTGGCGATGGTGACCAGGTCACCGTCGTGATGGGTGAATCCCTGGCCGGGCGTGTCGCGGTCCTCCACGGGGGCGAACATCGTGCCGAGGTAGAGCACCGCGCCGTCGGGGTACCGGTGGTGCGGCCCGGTCAGCTGGGCGGCGAGGTCGAGGGGATCACGGCTGATGGCGGACATCGAGGACACGGCGTCGAGCCGGTACCCGTCCTCGCCCTCGACCGTCAGCGTCACGGGTGCCTCGCGCACGTCCTCGATACCGAAGCCGGGCTCGAACAGCCGCACGAACGGACCGAGTGCCGCCGAAGCGTTGTTGTCCTTCGCCTGGGGCAGGAGCAGGGCGGAACGCCCTTCCACGTCACGGAGGTTGACGTCGTTCCCGAGCGTCGCGCCGACGACCTCCCCGGTGGAGGAGACGACGATCACCACCTCCGGCTCGGGGTTGTTCCACCGCGACGCGGAGTGCACCCCGGCGTCGGTGGCGCTGCCGACGGCGGCAAGCACGGGGGCCTTGGTGAAGATCTCGGCGTCGGGGCCGATGCCGACCTCCAGGTACTGGCTCCACACCCCCTGGGCGACCAGGATCTCCTTCAGCGCCGCGGCTTCCTCGGAGCCGGGCCGCAGAGCGGCGATGTCGTCCCCGATGAGGCCTCGGATACGCTCGCGTACCTCCGAGGCCCCGGATGCGTCGCCCCGGACCCTCTCCTCGATCACGCGCTCCAGCATCGACACCACGAAGGTCACTCCGGCGGCCTTCACCGCCTGGAGATCCACCGGGGCGAGCAGCCATGGCAGATCAGGATCGCGCGTGTCGGGCGGGGTGTTGGCGAGCAGCTCGTCGAGCCCTGCGACGCGCTCGCCGTCGGCCGCGCGCAACTGCCTTGCGGGCTCGGGCGTTTCACACAGATCCCGTACGGTCGCGAAGTGTGCGGTCACGTCGTGGACACCGCTGTCGCGGACGGCGACGACGGACGGGCCGAGACCGGGTCGCCAGACCCGGCCGACGAGGGCCCCCTCGGTACCGTCCTCCGGCAGGGTGGCGGTGGCGTCCGGCCACTGGTTCATGTCGTTCCTCTCAGCGTTTACGGAAGACGGGCGGACGCTTCTCCGCGAACGCGCGGCGGCCTTCGGCGGCGTCCTCGGTGGCGAAGCAGATGGTCTGCAGGTCCCGCTCGTAGGCGAGGGCCTGGTCCTCGGGCAGGTTTCCGGCGGCCCGGAGATTGATCTTCGCGGTCTCGGCGGCCACCGGGGCCCGGGAGGCGATCACGGCGGCGAGAGCGCGGGCCCGGCCGAGCAGTTCCCCGGGGGCCACCACCTCGCTGACCAGATGCCATGCCAGCGCCTTCGTGGCGTCGATGCGTTCGCCGGTGAGCAGCATGAGTGCGGCGTTGCTGGGGCCCGCCGCACGGTCGAGGAAGGCGGCCATCCCGCCACCGCCGATCCAGCCGAGCGTGATCTCGGGCGCACCGAAGGAGGCGGTTTCCGAGGCGATGCGGATGTCGCAGGAGAGTGCGGTCTCCAGCCCGCCGCCGAGGGCGTAGCCGCCGACCGCCGCGATGGTCGGGGTCCGGGCCTCGCGGATGGCGTCGCAGTAGTCGACGCGGTTACGGAACTCCCACGGAGTCCGGTAGCCGTCCAGTTCGCGAATGTCCGAGCCGGCGCTGAAGGCGCGTCCGCCGGCGCCTGTCACGATCAGGGCGCGGACGTCGTCGGTGGTGTCGCACCACTCGACGGCACGGACCAGCGCGCGGGACATCTCCGGGGTGACGGCGTTGAGCTTCTCGGGCCGGTTCAGGGTGAGGGTGGCGACGCGGCCGGCCACGTCGAGCAGCACGTGCTCGGTGCCGAGCTCGGGCGGGGTGCTGGTGGTGTCGTTCATGCTCGTCCTTCCTTCGGTGCCCGGGTCATGAGGCTCGCCCGGTACAGCGCACGCATCCGGTCGAGTGCCGCCCGGTGGCCGGTCTCCTTGGCGAGTGCCTCCCGGACGAGGGCGGACGCCGCGGCCTGGAAGCCGATGTAGCCGGGGTGGCGGGGCCGGACCCATGCCTGTTCACACGTGGTGGTGGTACGGCGGTAGAAGTCCGCGGCGACGATCGCCGGATCGGCCCACGCGGCACGCGCACTGGGTTGTCCCCTGTGCTGCGGCAGGAAATGGCACTGGGCGGATGGGGACATCAACCAGCGTATGTGGTCCAGGAGTTCGGGTCCGGGCTGACAACGGGAGCTGACGGCGAGCCCGGTGCCGCCGAGGGTGGATCCGGGGCGTCCCCCGGGCCGGGCCGTCGGGGCGTCGGTGAAGTCCAGCCGGTCGGCGTAGGTCACGTAGCCGTAGACCAGCGGGCAGTGGGCGAGCCGGTCGGTGCGCGACATCAGCTCCAGCAGCCCGATCGGGTTGAGAGTACGCGTCTCCGGAGGCGCCGCGGAGTCGACTGCCGCCATCAGGTCGAGCGCCGCCAATCCCGTCTCGTCGCCGATCAGTTCGTCCTGCTCCCCAGCCGGCTCCTCCCCCAGGGCGACCGCGACGGAGGCGAAGGTGAGGAACGCGTGGGGCCCCGCGAGCGACAGCGCCACAGGGGCGCGCCGGGCCAGGCTCCGGACCTCGTCCCAGGTCGGGGGTGCCTCTCCGGCGAGGTCGGTCCGGGTGGCCGCGACCTGGGTGGCCGCGTCCAGCGGGAGCGCCCACTGCCTGCCGTCCATCGCGTACGAACGCATGGTGGGGCCGATCGCTCCGGTGCGCCAGCGGTGCAGTTCCTCGGGGGCGAACAGGTCGTCCAGTGGTACCAGGCAGCCGGCTTCCAGCGCCTCACCGAGGTGCGGGTGGTCCAGCACGACGAGGTCGTAGCGGGCGCAGAGCTCATGGACGGGGTGGGACTCGAACCCTTCCAGCGGCTGGACGGACCAGTGCACGAGGTCGCCCCCCGAGGCTGCCAGGGCGTCGTAGCCACGCGGGTGGTCCCATGTCAGTCCGGCATAGGTCACGAGGTCTCCACCACGGTTCCGGAGGCGAACAGGTCCTCGATCGCCCCGTCGTCGAGCCCCGCTTCGGCCAGGATCTCGCGGGTGTGCTGGCCGGTGAGCGGGGCGCCACGGTCGATGCGCGGCGGCGTCGCGGAGAATCTGTAGGGGAAGCCCGGAACCTTTACGCGGCCCTCGGTGGGGTGATCGTAGGTGACGAAGGTGCCGTTGTGCCGGATCTGCGGGTCGTCGACCAGGTCGGCGTAGCCGTAGACCGGACCGGCCCAGATGCCGGCCGCCTCGAAGGCGTCGAGCCAGTGGCGCGAGGACCTGGTCAGCAGACGGGTCGCGGTGCGGGCGAAAATCTCGTCGCGGTGGGTCCAGCTGTGTTCCTCGTCCTCCATGGACAGGAAGCTGTCCTCGCCGAGGATCTCTCCCAGCTTCTTCAGGGGCGGGAAGGCGAGGACGATGAAGCCGTCGGCGGTCCGGAAGGTGCCGTAGGGCGCGCGGATGTAGACGTGCGCGTGCGGTTCGTCGGAGCGTGACTGCGCCAGGCCGCCGACGGTGTGCACCGAGAGCTCCTGCATCTGCAGGGTCGTGATCGCGTCCAGCATGTTGACCGTCACGAGTTGCCCCTCGCCGGTGCGTTCGCGGTGCAGGAGCGCGGCGAGCACGCCCTCGAACGCGGTGGACGCGGTGACCGCGTCCACGAGGTACTGGCCTGCGGGGCGGGGGGCCTCACCCGCCCGGCCGGTGGAGAGCATGGCGCCGGACATCGCCTGGAGGAGCAGGTCCTGGCCGGGCCGCTGGGCGTACGGGCCGTCCTCGCCGTACCCGGAGATGGAGACGTACACGAGGGACGGGTTGATCTCGGCCAGCGAGGCATGGTCGACGCCGAGGCGCGAGGCGACTCCGGGCCGGTAGTTCTGCAGGAAGACGTCCGCGTCGGCCACCAGCCTGCGCAGCACCTCTTTGCCTGCCGGGTCCTTGAGGTCGACGGCGAGCGAGCGCTTGTTGCGGTTGAGCGAGAGGAAGGACACGTTGATCCGGTTGCCGCCCGCGCCGCCGGCGGCTGCGTGCCGCTGCCACTCGCCGGTGACGGGTTCCACCTTGACGACGTCGGCGCCGAGGTCGCCGAGCCGCTGCGCCGCGAATGGGCCGGCCATGGCGATGGAGCAGTCGAGGACCCGGTACCCGGCGAGTATGCCGGGCTTGTCGCGCGTAGTCATGGGGCTCCTTGGAGGAGAGGAGGCGAAGAAGGAGAAGAGGGGAAGGAGCGCGCCGAACTCGTCGCTTCGTGGCCGTGTTTGTCGTTCCGCACCCTGTTGTTAGCGCTACCGGTAGCGCTAACATGCACGCTAAGCGGGCTCCGCTCGCAGTGTCAATGCCACGATCCGCCCCCTCGGCGCCCGGTCGGCACCGGGAAGATGGGACCCACCGATGAAGCAACAGCAAGCCGCACTCGTGACGGGTGCAGGCGGCGCCCTGGGCCGGGCGATAGCCTCACGCCTGGCCGCCTCGGGACACGATGTCGCCGTACTGGACCGCGACACCGCGTCGTTGAAGGAGACCGTCGAGCGGGTGGAGAAGGCCGGCGCCCGGGCGCTGGCGCTCACCACCGACCTGCGCGACCCGCAGGCGATCGAGGACGCCGTCGACCGGACCTCGGCCGAGCTGGGCACGCTGCGCGTCCTGGTCAACAACGCCGCCGTGTACCCGAGCCGGCCGTTCCTCGAGGTGCCGCTCGCCGAGTACGAGGAGGTGGTGGCGGTCAACCAGCGCGCCTACTGGGTCGCCGCACAGGCCGCAGCGCGCCGCATGACCGCCACCGGTGGCGGGGCGATCGTCAACGTCGCGTCGATCACCATGCACGGGGGCTGGGACTCGCTCGCCGCGTACGTCTCGACCAAGGGTGCCGCCGTCGCGCTCACGCGTGCTCTGGCCCGGGAACTGGGACCGGCGGAGATTCGCGTCAACTGCGTCTCCCCCGGGGCCTTTCCCACCGCGGCCGAAGAGATCCACGAGGACCCCGACGCCTACCGGCGCCATGTGCTGGAGCGTCAGTCCCTGAAGCGGCGCGGCCGCCCCGGCGAACTGGCCTCGGTGGTGTCCTTCCTCGCGGGCCCCGATGCCTCCTTCGTCACCGGCCAGTGCATCGAGGTCAACGGAGGGTGGGTGATGTCGTGAAGCTGAACGGACGCGACTACGACCGTCAGGCCCTCGCGCGGCTCGCCGGCGACCTGAGCGCGGCCGGCGGCGTGCGGTCCGTCGTCCTGGACGACGGTTCCGAACGCGGCATCCGCACGCTGGAGTTCCGTACCGGTGCGGGTCTCTCCTTCGACGTTCTCGTGGACCGGGCCATGGACCTGGGCGGGGCGGAGTTCGAGGGCCGCGGCTTCGGCTGGCGCTCGGCGACCGGGTTCCGCCATCCCGGACTGCACGAGTACCGGGACGACGACGGCCTCTCGATGATGCGCAGCTTCTCGGGACTGCTGCTCACCGCAGGCCTCGACCACACACTCTTCGGCGCCGAGGTGGACGCCTCCCAGTACCGGTATCCCCCGCGCCGCACGGTGTCGCACGGCCTGCACGGGCGCGTCGCCAACCTGCCCGCTCGGCTGACCGGTTACGGCGAACAGTGGCAGGACGACGGCCGCTGCGTGCTGTGGGCCGAGGGCGAGGTGCGCCAGGCCGCGATCTTCGGTGAGCACCTGCGGCTCACCCGTCGTATCGAGGCGGATCTCGGCGGCACGGAGATCCGGCTGACCGACCGGGTGCGCAACGCGGGCTTCGACGCCACACCGCACATGTACCTGTACCACATCAACATCGGCTGGCCCTTCCTGGACGAGGGCGCGCGTTACGAGGTGCCCGTGCGCCGCACACTGTGGCAGAGCGACAGCGTCGCCGAGCAAGGTGTCTCGAACACCTCGATGCCCGGCCCGCGGACGGGCTTCGTCGAGCAGGTCTACGAACACGAGCTGGAGCCGGACGCCGACGGCCGCGTCCGCCCCCGCCTGGTGAACGAACGTCTCGGCGTGTACTTCGAGTTGGAGTACGACGCGGCACAGTTCCCTGCATTCTTCCAGTGGCTGCATCTGCGCGAGGGCGCGTACGCGGTGGGCTTCGAGCCGTCCACCCACCATGTGGAGGGCGAGACCGCGGCACGGGAGAACGGTTCCATGACGTTCCTGGCTCCCGGCGAGGAACGCACGTACACCACCACGTTCAGGGTGGGGCGGCTCGGCTGAGCCCTCCGCCGGCTGCCCGCCCCGGGCGAAGTGGCCTGGCGCGAAGGGCCGTCCGACGCGGAAGCGCGCGGCAGCCCCGGCGTACACTCGGCTCGGCACCGACGGGGGGCGGAACACATGACGGCCGAGGCAGTGCAGAGGTGGGGGTCGGTCCTCGACTCCGTGGTGGTGTACGAGCAGGGGGCGGTCTGCCGCCGTCTGGCCCGGGGCGTCGTGCCGCCGGGCGGCAGGGTTCGGGTGACGGGACTGCCCCGCTCGCTCGATCCGGGTTCACTGCGCGCCCGCGTTCAAGGCGCGGGCGGGGCGCGGGTCAGCGAGGCCCGGGTGGAGGTCGAGGCTGAGCCGCTCGGCACGCCCGCGTCCGAAGACCTGCGGAGCAGCGTCGAGCGGCTTCGCGAGGAGTACACGGCAGCGCAGGGCCGCCGGGACCACCAGCTGAGCCTCATCGAGGAGGTCGGGGCTCTGCGTCCGGTCCCACCGGCCCGCAGACGTGAGGACGGTCATCGTCGCACCCCGGTCGACGCGTGGCTGGAGCTCGCCGGCTTCGTGGAGGAGCGGCTGACAGGCCTGCACGCCCGCCTCGTCGAGTTGGAGGAGGCGCTGCGGCAGGCCGGGCACGAGCTCGGGATCGCCGTGGACAGGCTCGCCCGCGCCTCCACCGACGCCCCGTCGGCGCACGTGGACACCACGGTGTCCGCCGTACTGCTCGTCGACGTCTCCGGCGCCGGTGACCCCGGCGCGGAGGTGGAGCTGGAGCTCGAGTACGGGGTGCCGGGCGCCGTCTGGGCCCCGGCCTACCGGCTCACCTACCGTCAGGGCGAGCGCAACGGCCGCCTGGTGTTGCGCGCCTCGGTGGCACAGCGCACCGGCGAGGACTGGACCGGCGTGTCCGTCGGCCTGGCGACGGCCGATCTGCGGCGCGGGACCGATCTCCCGAAGCTCCGCTCGATCCGGATCGGACGTAGTCAGCCCGCCTCCGTGCCTTCCGGCTGGCGCGAGCCGCCGGCGGGTCTCACCGATCTGTTCGCCGGGTACGACGCCGCCCTTCCTCGCCCGGCCGCGTCCGCCCCGCCCGTGGCCGGCTCGTCCGGGCCTCTTCCACCGCCACCTGCGCCCCAGGGCTACGGCGGGCCTCCTCCCGCGTTTTCGGCGCCGAGCCACGTGGGCAGCGCCTCCCCTGAGCTCTTCGCCGGAGCTCCGCCCGCCCCGCCGCAGCGGCTCCGCCCGCGTACGGGCGGAGGTCGGAGCTCCGGTGCGCCGGCCGCAAAGGCGCCCGCGGCCCCTGGCGGAGCTCCGCCGCCTCCGCCCCCGGCCTCCGGTCCTCCTCGGCCCAGCGGCGCCGAGCTCGACTACGCCGCGCTCGTCCTCTACGGGCCCGACGCCCAGGAAGGCCGCAGGGGGAAGCTGTTCCCCGGTTCTCCCTTCGACCCGGTGGCGGCCGAGTACCGCCGACGGGCCGAGTCCGTGGCCACGCTGCCTCTGCCCGGTCACGCGGTGCGACCCCGGGAGTCGGCGGGTTCCTTCGACCACCGCTTCGACACCGCCGCCCGAGCCGACATTCCGTCGGACGGCAGCTGGCACACCGTCACCGTCGGCGAGATCGCCGTAGGCATGCACACCGAGTACCTCTGTGTACCGTCCGTGGAACAGACGGTGTACGCGACCCTGGTCCTCTCCAACGCCTCGGACCAGGCCCTCCTCGCCGGCCCGGTGGAAGTCACGGTCGACGACGACTTCCTGCTGACCGCCGCCCTGCCCACGCTCGCCCCCGGAGGCGTACGCAGGGTCGGGCTCGGGCCCGCCGAGGGCATCCAGGTCGTCCGCCGTACCAACCTGCAGGAGTCCACCTCGGGCCTGCGCAACAGCACCACCGTGCTCGACCACCGCGTCCACGTGGAACTGGCCAACCGGCTCCCCGGGCCCGTCGCCCTGGAGGTCCGCGAGCGGGTGCCCGTCACCTCCGAGCCTGACGTCCGGATCGAGGAGCGGGCCGGCTGGACGACGCCCCAGGAAGGTCCGGGGCCCGATCGGCATGCCCCGGGCACCCGCGTCTGGCGGGTGGAACTGCCTGCCGGTGGCACCGCCGTGCTCGACGGCGGCTACGAGATCCGCATGCCGGCCGGCAAGGCCCTCGTCGGCGGCAACCGCAGGAGCTGACACACGCCATGACGACGACTCCCAAGTCCATCGCCCTTCCCGTCACCGCTGTGACCTGTCTGGAGGATCGCGCCCACGTCGAGCGTGCCGTCGTGCTCGACCTGGAGGCAGGGGTCCAGCGGCTGCGTCTCGGCCCGGTCGGTGCGCTGACCGTCGACCGGACGCTCCATGCCGAACTGTCCGCCGATCACCCGGCGACCGTTCTCGACGTCCGGATCACGCGCAGTTGGATGCCGCGCGGGCCGCTGCCGCCCGGCGACGACGACTCCGCCCTGCGCCGACGGCTGCACGCCCTCGAAGACGAACGACTCACCTCGGAACAGCGGCGCGACCGGCTGCACGCACGCAGGGACCTGCTCGGCCGTCTCGCCGCCGATCTGCTGCGGGAGATCGGCGAGGGTGCCGGCTCAGGGGAGACGGACAGGTCCCGCTGGGCGGCTGAACTGGACCGGGTCGACGGCGAACGAGCCTCGTGCGGCGAGGAGCTGCGGACCGTGGAGACGCGGCTGGCCGCCCTCGCCGACGAGCTCGGGCAGACCGAGCAAGCCATGCACGTGGCCGAGGAGGAGCCCGCCGAACTCGTCGGCCACATCGAACTGACCGTGGATGCCGCGGTAGCCGGACCGGTCGGGCTGCGACTGACTCACCTCACCTCGTGTGCGCTGTGGCGGCCCGCCTACCGTGCGGTGCTCGACGGTGACTCCCTGACGCTGGAGACCGACGCGATGGTCTGGCAGCGCACCGGAGAGGACTGGTCCGACGTACGGCTGACGTTGTCGACCGCCCGCTCCGCGCTCGCCACCGATCCGCCGCGCCTCGACGAGGACCGGCTGAGACTCATGGACCGCTCCGCCGCGGAGCGCCGCACGGTAGGTGTCGAGCTGCGCGAGGAGGAGATCGGGACCCTCGGGCCGGCCCCGGTCGTCGGACTGCCGGGCGTGGACGACGGCGGCGAGGCACGGGTGCTGCGGTCCCCCGCCCAGGTCTCCGTGCCCGGTGACGGCCGCGCACACCGTGTGCCGCTGTCCGCCTTCACCACGGAAGCGCGCAGTGAGTACGCCTGCTCACCCGAGCTGTCTCCCCTGGTCACCCG
This sequence comes from Streptomyces sp. NBC_01166, assembly GCF_045039765.1. Lineage (NCBI taxonomy): Bacteria > Bacillati > Actinomycetota > Actinomycetes > Kitasatosporales > Streptomycetaceae > Streptomyces > Streptomyces sp. NBC_01166. Next base: position 8,258,614 of record NZ_CP108613.1, on the reverse strand, counting down.
GGTCGTACGGTTCGACAACCTGGCCGGTCACGCGCTGCTCGCCGGTCCCGTGGATCTGGTCCGCGGCAGTGGGTTCGCCGGGCGCGGCACGCTGGACTTCGCCGCCCCCGGCGCCCCGGTCGAGCTCGCCTTCGGCAGCTGCGACGACCATCGGGTGGTCCGGTATGCCGAGGAGTCACGGGACACCGCCGGAATCACCCAGCGGACGGTCATCACCCGTACGGTCCGACTCCACTTGTCCCGCTTCTCCGCCCCCGGCGAGGAGGACGACCGGGTGGTCACCCTGCGGGAGCGGATCCCGGTCTCCGAAGTCTCGGCCGTGGAGGTACGCCTGCGGAAGGAATCGTGCTCCCCCGAGCCCGACGCGGTCGACGCCGAAGGCATCGTCCGCTGGGACGTCGCTCTTCCACCCGGCGGCCGGCGCACGGTCACCCTGGCCTACGAGTTGTCCGCGAGCGCAAAGGTCACCGGGCTCTGACCTCTCCCCCGGTCCCGGGCGGCGCGCCACCCGAGGGGGTGACCTTGGCCAGGCTCTCGTCATCGCGTTGCTCTACTTGGCCGGGGCCGAGGGCCGCGGCAGCGGCGTTCCGTCGACGGACAGATCGACCCTCTCGTTGTAGAACGCGACCATTCCCGCGATGCGATTGGCGTGGATCGTCGGGAAGTCGTACACCCAGGCGATGTCCGGGTGGGCGGCGACGTCATCGGCGAACGACCAGTAGCCGCTCGTCGTGCCCTTGTACGGGCAGCGGGTCACCGTGTCGGAGCGACGCAAACGGGTCCAGTCGACGTGCGTGCGGTCGAGGTAGTAGCGGGTCGGCAGGCCGGTCTCGAACAGCTTGACGCAGTGGGGGGCGTCCGCCAGCACGACGCCCTCCAGCTCCACTCGGACACTGCTGGACGAACTCAGCGCATCCACCCGCGAGTAGGGACTCCTCGGGTGCACGAACACCGGCTCGTCCTCCTCGAACCAGGAGTCCAGCGCCTCCCACTCGAAGCGGACGGTGCCCTGCAGATATGCCGGGGCGCCGTGGTCCCACGCCCATGCCGCACCCTCGCGGACGTCGGACCCGACCTGCAGCGTGTGACGCCGCGCGGGCCCGGCGCCCAACTGTTCCACGTGGTCGTCGTCGGTGAGCACAGCGTCGACCAAGTCTGCTGCCGGGATGCTGAATTGGGGGTAGGCGGACCATTCCCACACGTACAGTGCACGCCGGGTGTCGAAAGCGACGCGACCGCCGATCGTCCCCCGGATACGCCGCGGCACGGGCTCGACATGCCCGACCGGGACGATCGAACTCGGGTACTGAACACTCTCCGCCACCACGGCCACCTCGGTCCACTCGTTCTGCTGCGCCCCAGCACCTACCCGAGAACCACCCTTTTCGTCCGAAATGCTACTCAATACACAGGCAGTGACACCGCAAGCACACACCCCATGACGCCTGGACAGCTCGGCATACCGGAACAGATCGCGCGGGGCGGGTGGAGCTGCGGGCCTGCGGCTCGCTGCCCCATGGGCGGCGACCTCCGAGATTCCCTTGTCAATATCCAGGATCCTGTTTACTGTTTGATTCGTGAACGACCTGGACGACCGCTTCCTCACACGTAACGGCCTCGCCGCCCGGCAGCTCGCCGCCGTGCTCCTGCATCACGAGCCGGACACCCGTCTGCCCCGGGTGAGGGACTTCGCGGAGCAGCTGGGCTGCGGAAACGGCACCGTCCAGGCGGCACTCCAACTGCTGGAGCAGTCGGGGGCCATCTCCACCACCGCACGCGGTCACCTCGGCACGTTCCTCGTCAGGTCCGACCGCACCATCCTGTGGCGGCTGTCGGGTCTCGGCACCCTGCTCGCCGCCATGCCACTCCCCTACTCGCGGCGGTACGAGGGCTTGGCGACCGGGCTGCGCGGCGCCTTCGAGGAGGCGGGCGCGCCGTTCGCGGTCACGTTCATGCGGGGCGCCGGCGCCCGGACCACGGCACTGCTGGAAGGTAAGGTCGATCTGGTCGTGCTGTCCCGTTTCGCCGCCGACCGGCTGACCGCGGAGCACCCGGTGGAGCTGGTGGCCGACCTCGGGCCGGCCACCTATGTGGGCGCGCACGGCATGCTCGTCCGCCGGGGGACCGACCTTGAGGCGCCAGGCCTGCGGGTCGCTATCGACCACACCTCGGAGGACCTGCGGATGCTCGTGGAGCGTGTCTTCGCCGGCCGCGACGACATCGTGTGGCGGGAGACCTCGTACATGCAGTTGCCCGACCTCTTCTCCCGTGGCGAGGTGGACGCGACCGTCTGGAATCTCGACGAGGCACAGGACCGGATCGGCCCCGGAGTCGAAGTGCTTCCACTCGGCGACGAGGTCACCCGTGAGCTGGCGCTCCGCAACTCCAGCGCCGCGCTGATCTGCCGGTCGGACGGGGCGCAGGCGCTGGCCGCGATCCGCGCGTCGCTCGACCTGTCCCTCGTGAAGCAGCTGCAGGGCGAGGTCCTGAGGGGTGAGCGCGTGCCCTCGTACTGACCGGCGGACGGCAGGGTGACCGGTGTCTCATTTCCCCAGAGCGTCGTCCGCCCTCAAAATACAGAATCCTGGTTACTGTTGATTTTAGGAGGATCATCATGGACGACCAGCTCGCACTGCGGCTCCAGCTCTTCCGCGAGGGCGGTCAGGTCAGGCCCGAGGTGGCTGATTTCGTCACTGCCGAGCTGACCTCCCTGGAGTCCGAGGGCCTGACCGTCACCGAAGCGACGGCCGGGATGCTCACCAGTCATCTGATGATGGCCCTCGGCCGGCTCCTGGACGGTGAGCCCATCGAGCAGTTCCTCACCGACGCCCAGGTCGCCGCCGAGCTCGCCGGGCATCCCGATGCGGTGGCCCGCGCCCGTGCCGTCTCGGTCCGCGCCGAGAGGCAGCTGGGGGCCGCGCTCCCCGACTCCGAGGTCAACTTCCTCGGTATGCACCTGGCTGTCCTGGCCCAGCAGTCCCCTTCCGCACCCCCGTCCGGACCGGCCGCGGCCGGCTGACCGGACCTCCCGTTCCGTAACACCAACCGCTACAGAGAGAAGAGCAGCGATGACGAAGATCCTCACGGGTGGAGTCGGCAAGGTCGAGGTCACCCAGGCCATCGGCGGGCTCGGCATCGACGCCCTCGACATCGTCCCCTCCAGCGACATGGACGCCGCGATGAAACTCCGTACGGGCCAGGCCGATTACTACCTGGGCACCTGTCACACGGGGGCCGGCGCCTCGTTGGGCGTACTCGTCGGCCTCATGGGCAGCGCGGCCTGCCACACCTTCGGGCGGAGCGTTCCCACCGAGGAGGAGATCGCCGCTCTGCTCGCCGACGGCAAGAAGGTCTTCGGCTTCTCGATGGACCAGATCGACACCATCGCCCCCCTCATGGCACGCGCCATCGCTGCCCGCGGCTGACATCAGCCTCTTCGCATCATCCCGGGCACCAAGGAGTGACTCGTGAGCACCACACTCGCCGCCGGTACCAGCCTCGACTTCACACTGGCCCAGCAACTGACCGTGATCGCCCTCTGCGCGCTGACGGCCTACATCTCGCACATGGCCCTGGCGATCTTCAACGACGGGGTGCGTCCCTTCCTCCTCGACTTCGTCCAGGGGCGCACCACGCGCAGCGCGACGACGGCCGTCTCCTTCGGTCTCTCCGCAGGGTTCATCTTCGGGCTCGGTGCCCCGATGGCGCTGTCCACCGGTGTGCTGAATCCGTGGCTGGTCTTCCTGCCCACCGACATCCTCGGAATGCTGTCGCCCAAGAAGTGGCTCGCCCCGGTCCTGGGCGCCGCATGGGGGGCCGTTGTCGTGTTCGGGCTGAACGGCGCGAACAACGTGGCCCATGATCTCCCGGTCGACTTCCTGACCGCGATGCAGCAGATGTCGACGCCGATCCTGTTCCTCTTCACCCTGTTCCCGGTGCTCGCCATCACCAAGCAGTTCGGCCGCAAGTGGGGCGGTGTCGCCGGAGTTCTCGAACTGGCCCTCGTCGTCATGACGATGAAGCTGTGGCCGAACATGTTCGCCGGCGCGCTGGCCATGGCGGTCGGTGTGCTGATGCTCATCGGCCTGGCCGTCTCCAAGGACGTCAGGCAGCGCCGGGCCGACCGGACGTCGGGCATCGTGGAGGAGGTCCCGCCGGACGATCCGATGGCGTCGCTCTTCAGCGCCAGCGCCGCACGTCTGCGCAGGTACCTGCCACTGTTCATGGTGCTCGGCGCCGGGGTCTGTGTGCTCGCGCAGATGCACATATTCGGCGGCGGCGAGGCGACCAGCTTCCTGATCGCGAAGGGGCAGTACTCCGAGGCCGCCCAGGTCGACTTCTACCGGGTGTTCGGCTTCATTCCGCTGATCGCGACGACCGCACTGGCCTCCGGCGCGTACGGAATCGCCGGATTCACACTGGTGTATCCGATCGGCTATCTCATGCCGAACCCGTACCTGGCGGCAGTGGTCGGCGCACTCGTGTTCGCCGTCGAGGTGCTGGCACTCTCCTGGATCGGCAGGCTCCTCGGCAAGCTGCCCAGCGTCCGGGACTCCTCCGAGCATCTGCGCAGCGCCATCGGGGACGCCCTGCAGCTCGCGATCCTGTTCGGGTCGCTGATGGCGGCGAACGCCATGGGGGGCGGGCTCGGCATCCTCGTCGTCGGCGGTCTCTACCTGCTCAACGAGGCGATGGGCCGTCCGGTGGTGAGGATGGCCGCCGCTCCCGCGGCCGTGATCGTCGGCGGGATCCTCCTCAACATCTTGTACTGGCTCGACCTGTTCACGCCGCTGAAGGGCTGACCACTTCACGGACAGGACCGGCCCGTACGCGAAAGAAGGCCCCACGATGAACCGCCCCGCACCCCGCGCCCTGCGCACCGTCACCGGAGAGCTGTCCGCCGCCTCCGTGCGCGGTCCCGCCCTGGCCCACGAGCACCTGGTCCTCGACCTGGACCGTCAGGGCGACGGCGCGGCCATCCTTCACCCGGAGCGCCACGCGGCGGCCGTGACCGCCGAACTCACCGCCCTGCGGAAGGAGTTCGGACTCTCCCTTCTCATCGAGCTGACCTGCCGGGGCATGGGCCGCGACGTCGGTGCCCTGGCCCGGATCTCCCGGGACTCCCAGGTCGCGGTCGTCGCCTCGACCGGCTGGTACTACGAGCCGTTCCACACGCCGGAGATCGAGGCCGGCACCGTGGAACAGCTGACCGAAGTCCTCGTCCGCGAGATCGAGGACGGCATCGGCGCGACCGGTGTCCTGCCCGGTGTCCTCGGTGAGATCGGCAGCCATGGCGACGTGCCGACCGATCCCGAGGCCAAGGTGCTCCGGGCAGGTGCGCGGGCCGCGCTCGCCACGGGCCTCTCCCTCGCCACGCACGCCCAACTCGGCCGGGGCGGGCTCGCCCAGGTGGAACTCCTGACCGGTGAGGGCCTGCCCGCAGACCGGATCAGTGTCGGCCACCAGGACCTGCTCGACGATCCGGGCGTCCACCGGGAGCTCGCGGCGCGAGGGGCGTACGTCGCCTTCGACACCGTGGGCAAGTCGTCGTACCGGAGTGACCGTGACCGGCTCGCGCTCCTGCTCGCCCTGCTGGAGGCCGGGCACGCCGACCGCGTTCTGCTCAGCTGCGACATCTCCCGCCACGGTTATCTCGTGGAGGAGGGGGGCCAGGGCTACGGCCACCTCTTCGGAAGCTTTCTGCCCCGGCTCCGGGCGGCGGGCGCCGACGACGATCTGGTCGACCTGCTGACCCGCCGCAATCCGCTGCGCTTCCTGACCGGCGCGAGCGAGGAGGACAACTGACATGAGCCCCGTACTCCCCCCGACCTTCCCGCTTGCGACCGTCGCCCTGGACGACGCCGTGGCGATGCAGTTCCGGCTGCTGGAGGCCACCGCCGCCCACTTCGAGGGCGATCAGCTCTTCTCGTCGGACGCCGGAGTCGTCCCAGGACTCGGGCGTCCCCGCACCACCGCACGTGTCGAGGCGGTGCTCGCGGACTTCTTCGGAGCCGAGGACGCCGCCTTCGTGCAGGGCGCGGGCACCGGCGCGATCCGGGCCGCCCTCAACGCCGCCGTCCGGGCCGGCGACCCGCTGCTCATCCACCGTGCGCCGGTCTACCGCACCACCGAGGTCACCCTGCGGGGCATCGGGGTGCGGACGGTGGAGGCGGACTACAACGACCCCTCCGCTCTCCACGAGACGCTGGCGTCCGGGCAGGTCCGGTGGGCATACGTCCAGCACACCCGGCAACGGCTCGCCGATTCCTACGATCCCGCCGAGGTCCTCGCTGCATGCCGGGCGGCCGGGGTCCGCACGATCGTCGACGACAACTACGCGGTCATGCGCACTCCGGCGGCCGGTGTGGAACTGGGCGCCGACGCCTCCTGCTTCTCGCTCTTCAAGCTGCACGGGCCCGAGGGCGTCGGCCTGGTCGTCGGTGCCCGGGACCTCGTCGCGCACGTCCGCCGGGACAACTACTCCGGCGGCGGGCAGGTCCAGGGCCACCAGGCACTCGACGCGCTGCGCGCCCTCACCCACGTTCCCGTCATGTGGTCCGTGCAGTCGCGCGTCGGCGCCGAGGTCGCGGAACGCCTGGCGGCCGGAGAGGTGGACGGTGTGGCCCAGGTACGCATCGCCAACGCCCAGGACCGCTGTCTGCTCGTCCGGCTGGACCGGCCTGTCGCCCGGGAGCTTCCCTCGGCCGCCGCCCGTTTCGGAGCCGCCCCGTATCCCGTCGGCTCCAACTCCCGCTACGAGATCGCCCCCCTCTTCTACCGCATGTCCAGCTCCGCGCTGGACGACTCCCCCGGGCTGGCCGACTGGACCGTGCGCATCAACCCGATGCGGGCGGGCGCGGACCTCGTCGTCGACATCCTGCGGAGCTCGCTCGCCGCCCTGGACGACCCGAAGGACGACTGACCGTGTTTCTCGACACCCTGCTCACCCGTAACCCCGGGCTCGTCGACGCCGCGGCCGCTCTGCACCGGGACGGCGCGATCCCCCCGGACACGTATGTCATGGACCTGGACGCCGTCGAGGCGAACGCCGCGCTGCTGGCGGCTGAGGCCGAACGCCTCGGCGTCGGGCTCTGGTTCGTCGTCAAGCAGCTCGGCCGCAATCCCGAACTCATCCAGGCCATCGCCCGGCACATCCCCCGCTCCGCCGCCATCGACCCGGCCGAGGCCCGTGTCCTGCTGGCTGCCGGAGCACGCCCCGGCAACGTCGGGCACCTCGTCCAGATTCCCCGGCGCACCCTGCCCGAGGTACTGGCCCGGCGCCCCGAGACCGTCACCGTCTTCGATCCGGCCAACGCCCGCGCCGTCTCCGACGCGGCGCGCGAACTGGGCTTCGTCCAGGACATCCTGATCCGGATCGAGGGCGCCGAAGGCTCCGTGTATCCCGGCCAGGAGGGCGGCGTCCCGCTCGCCCGGCTGGACGTCTTCGCGGAGGCCGCCGAGGCCCTGGACGGCATCCGGATCGGGGGCGTCACCGCCTTCCCCTGTGTCCTGTGCGATCCGTCGACGGGCCGGCCGGCCGCCACGCCCAACTTCGGCCTGGCCCTCAAGGCCCGCGAACTCCTCGTCTCGCGGGGGCACCACGACCTCAGGCTCAGCGCTCCCAGCGCCACCTCGATGGCCTCCCTCCCGCTGCTCGCGGAACTGGGCGCCACCCACGGCGAACCGGGCCACGCCCTCACGGGCACCACCCCGCTGCACGCCGTCGATCCGGCGCAGCCCGAGAAGCCCGCGTACGTGTACGTCAGCGAGGTCGCCCACACACTCGACGACGGACGTCCGGCGGTCTTCGGCGGCGGCTTCTACGCCCGCTCCCACATCCGCGGCGCTCTCCTGCCCCGCACCGGCAAGCGGCTGGGCGTGCAGGACGCGCCCCCCGAGAACATCGACTACTACAGGCTGCTCGACGCACCCGCAGACGGGGCCGACGTCCGCCTCGGCGACACCGTGCTGTTCGCCTTCCGCACCCAGATCTTCGTCACCCGTTCGACCGTCGCCGTCGTCTCCGGAGTCGCTTCCGGCTCCCCTCGGCTGAACGGCCTGTACGACGCCCAGGGCCGAGCCCTGCAGTAAGGAGCAACCCCATGGCCAAGACCGTCATCGTCGTCATCGACGGGTTCGGGGTCGGCGCCATGCCCGACGCGGGTGCCCTGCGTCCGGGCGATCTCGCCGCCGACACCTGCGGGCACGTCCTCGACCACGCCCGCACCGCGTTCGGCCGGCCGCTGCGCCTGCCGATGCTCGGGGCCCTGGGGCTGGGGCTGGTCCACCCGCACCCCGACCTGGCACGCCGCACCCATCTGCCGGTCGCCGCGGGCAGGGCGGCACTCGGCTATCCCGGAGCGGACACCTTCGCGGGCCATCAGACCATGATGGGTGCCGACTTCAGCCGGGTGACGGTGGCACGGCTCGCCGATCATCTCGACGAGGTGACCCGTGCGCTCCGGGCGGCCGGCCACCGGGCCGAACCGGTCGACGGGAAACCCCTGCTCCTCGTCGACGACGCCGTTCTGGTCCATGACAACCTCGAGGCCGATCCCGGGATCAACTGGAACGCGTCCGGCCGCCTCGACGACCTCTCCTTCGACGGGCCCGGGGGGATCCTCGCCATCGCTCGTACGGTGCGCTCCGTCGCTCCGGTGGCCCGCGTCATCGCGGTCGGGGGGCACGCGGACGGCCCGCTCCGCTCGTTCGTCCGCCCCGGCGACGGAGGGACGGTCGGACTGGACACTCCGGCCACCGGCTTCTACCGCAACGGCGGCCTTCAGGTGCAACACCTGGGCGCCCCGCTCGATCACACCCGCCAGCTTCCCGGCCTCGCGGCCCGGTCCGGCATCCCGGTCACTCTGGTGGGCAAGGCCGCCGACATCCTGGTGTGTGAGACGGCCGGGCGTCATCCGGCGGTGGCCACCGACGAGGTGCTGTCCCACACCCTGGAAGCGGTACGCACGGAAGGCGACGCACTCGTGGTGGCCAATGTGCAGGAGACGGACCTGGCAGGGCATCAGCAGGACACCGAACGGTACGGACGTCTGCTGGAGCAGGTGGACGCCGGGCTCGCCGGGCTGACGGCGCTGCTCGCGGAGCCCGGCGACCGGCTGATCGTCACCGGGGACCACGGCAACGATCCCACGATCGGCCACGCGCACCACACCCGGGAGTACGTGCCGGTCCTGATCCACCGGCCCGGGACCGATGGGGTGGAACTGCTGCCGGACTCACACAGCCTGGCGGACGTCGGCGCCACCGCGGCGGCGTCGCTCGCACTGGACCCGGAGGAGCTGGCCGGCGGCACGCCTCTGCGGGCCGGCCGGCGTGCGGCCTGAGAGGGACCGGCCGCCACATACGCCGGCGGGCCCGGCAGATGGTCCTCTGCCGGGCCCGCCGCTGCTCGGGGCGCCGGCCGACGCCCCGTCCTCACGGCCGGGTCAGCGGATCTCGGTGACCCGCTGCTCCTTGCGTGCGGCGCAGTTGGAGTTCTCCACCGACACGTACACGTTGGCGATGCTCCCTCCCCAGCTCACGCAGTAGCCCTTGCCGTACACGTAGCCCGGTCCCGCGTACGACGTGAAGCTACCGTCGTCCCCGGCCCACGCGTCCGTCGCGGGGACGTAGATGTACGCGGACATGAGCTTGGCCGTCCCCGGGTTGGCGCGGATGGTCGCGACACAGTTCTGGCCGTTGGAGGAGTTGTACGTCAGGTAGACGGTGCCCAGCGAGCCGACCGGCACGGAGTTCACCGTCTTGTAGGCCTTGCCGCAGACGCCCTGCGGCGTGACGTTCGGTGCGGCGGAGGCCGTCGTGCTCAGCGCGACCGTGCTGCCCACCGCCAGCGCGGTGACCGCCCCGAGAGCCGCGACATTACGAACGATTCTCATATTTCCCCCTTGTGTCCCTGAGAGCGTTTTACTCCCACTTGATGTGACCCTCGAACGGTACGGATGGTTGCACTGCATTCACGGCGAGGTACCGAACGGATGAAGGGAGGGGGTGTCAGCCGGCCGCGATGACGTCCACACCGAGCGACAGGAGCCGCTCGACGACCGCGTCACGGGGATCCGCGTCGGTGATCAGGCCGGTGACCTTCTCCCAGGGCAGTACGCGGAATCGCGAAGCCGTGCCGATCTTCTCGGAGGAGGCGAGGATGTAGGTGTCCGCGGCCCGCTCCGACAGGGCGCGCTTCATCGCCGCCTCCTCGGCGTCCGCGGTGGTCAGTCCCGTCTCGGGGTGGACGCCGGTGACACCGAGCAGGCAGAGGTCGGCGGAGACGTTCTGCGCCGCCTCGACCGCGGCGGCTCCGCAGGCGACCGCCGAGTGCTTGAAGATACGGCCCCCCAGCAGGAAGAGCTCGGCCTCCGGGTGGTCGAGCAGGGCCGCGACGACCGTCGGGCTGTGGGTGATCACGGTGCAGGCGAGGTCCGGCGGGAGCGCGCGGGCGACGGCGAGGGCGGTGGTTCCACCATCGAGGATCACAGCGCCGCCGGGTCGCACCAGCCCGGCAGCCACCGAGGCGACCTTCTGTTTGCCGTCCGGGGCGACGGTCTGCCGGGCGGCGTAGCCGGCCACCGCGGGCGAGACGGGCAGCGCACCGCCGTAGACCCGCTGGCACAGCCCCTCTGCGGCGAGATCGCGCAGATCGCGCCGGACGCTGTCCTCCGAGATCCCCAGTTCGGCGGCCACGTCCTTGGCGACGATCTTGCCCTCGCGGGTGAGCAGACCGAGCAGGTGGTCGCGCCGTTCAGCAGCCAGCATGCACACTCTCTCCTGTTCTTGCACGTTTCTGCCTGTACGGTAGCGCACATGAACGACAAGCCGAACTCCCTCCGCACCCCGAAGGAGACCGCGTGACAGGCCGCCCCGGCATCGACGCCCCCGACCATCGCGGCCGCACCGGCCTCGACCAGGCCGGTCGCGGCCTGGACCGCAACCCCGATGTCGTGGTCCGCGACGTCGAGCTCACCTCTCACAGCTGGCACGTCCTGCGGCGCACCACCTTCGACTACCGCCGCCGTGACGGGCACTGGGACACCCAGCAGCGCGAGACCTACGACCGCGGCGACGGCGCCGTGGTCCTGCCCTACGACACCGGGCGCGGGCGGGTCCTGCTCACCCGTCAGTTCCGGTACCCGGCCTACGTCAACGACCATCCCGACGGCATGCTCGTCGAAGCGGCCGCCGGGCTGCTCGACGCGGACGACCCGCGCGCCGCCGTACGACGCGAGAGCGCGGAAGAACTCGGCGTCGACCTGGGCTCCCTCACCCACGTCTTCGATGCCTACATGAGCCCCGGTTCCGTGACCGAGCGCCTCCACTTCTTCGCCGCCCCCTACACCTCTGCCGACCTGACCGGGGCGGGCGGCGGCCTCGAGCACGAAGGCGAGGACATCGAGGTCCTCGAACTGCCCTTCACCGAGGCCCTCGCCATGATCCGCGACGGGCGCATCACCGACGGGAAGACCATCATGCTGCTCCAATGGGCAGCCCTGGACGGTCCCTTCGCCTCTGCGGCGGGCTGACGGTCGGGCACGTCGATCACTTCAGGGCGCCACACCCGAACCGATCTGCCATTTTGCGGAACCTTTACCCGTACCCGGCCGTTTGGCTGGGTGAGCGCACGGGCTCGTGACCGACAACTCAGACGAAGACCGAGGTGACCTCGATGGCAGTGTGGGACCGACTCAAGGATCAGGCCAAGAATCTGCAGCAGTCCCAAGGAGCGCGCGGGTCCGCGGCCGGACGAAGCGGCGGGCAGGGATCCGGTGGTGGTTCGCGCGCCCAGTTGGTCAGCACGCTGAAGTCGCAGCTCGCCTCCCTCAAGACGGAGCTCAAGAGCGGCGCCTACCGCGACGCGAGTATGGCTATGTGCGCACTCGTCGCTGCCGCTGACGGGCATGTGGATCCTGCGGAGCGTCAGCACGTGGAGTCCATGATCCTCGGCAACGACGTCCTGCAGAACTTCCCGCCGGAGCAGTTGCGCCAGCGCTTCAACAAGCATGTGGACCAGCTCACGCTCAACTTCCAGCAGGGCAAGACCGACGCCATGCAGGAGATCGTGAAGACCTCCAAGAAGCCGACCGAGGCAAGGGCCGTGCTCCAGACGGGCATCGTCATCGCCGGCTCCGACGGCGACTTCTCGCATGCCGAGCACATGATTCTCCGAGAGGCCTGCGCGGCGTTGGGACTGTCCCCGGCAGAATTCCAGCTCTGAACCGGCCGAGCGACGGACCGGCCCGCGCGGACAGCGCCACGGCCTGCCGGTCCGGCGGCAGGTACCTGCCGCCGGACCGGCAGGCCGGACGTCGGACAGACGCGCCGACGGATACCCCTCCGCGGGCGTGGAATGAGCGTCGACGAGCCCTCGGGACAGCTCCGGCAGGACTTGTCCGGCGCTCAGCGCACGGAGTCCGACGCGGATGTCCCGTTGCGCGGCCGACGGTCCGCGGGGAGGGCGCAGGTCGGCGTCCCGCCCGGCATCCGCTCACGATTGTTCGCGACGAGCCGGTAGACACCGTGAGCGATCCAGCGGAGGGGAGGCAGGGTGAGCAGCGCCCCCAGCACGGCCCAGCCGCTTCCCGCGTTCAGCAGCATCTTGGCGACGGCCTGCGCGCCACCGTAGATCTTTCCGGGGGGTGTGATCCACAACAGTTCGTACTCTGCCCGCTCTTGGGCGAACCCGAGGGATTCCATTGCCGCGAACTGCCAGGGAGTGATCTCACAACTGGGCCGGACGTGCCGTTCAGCAAACAGCACGGAGGAGGTACAGAAGGCGCAGTCTCCGTCATAGATGAGCACAGGTCGCGTCCGCATGACCTCATCATGCCCCACATGATCGTCGGCTGAGTGCCCACGGGGCATCACGGCTCATGCCGCCGGCGCGCGAGATGGACGGTGATGTCAGCGTCGACCTCGACCGCCTCCGGCAGAACCCGCATGATCCGGTCGAACACCTGCTGCTGCTCCGTGGCCGGCAGCACGAGATAGGCCGAGACGGTCGAGAGGTGGCCGACATAGTCGGCGGCGCTCACGGTCAAGCGCCGTTCGATCACGGTCTGTCGTACGTCGGTGAACCAGTCGGACCGTTGAAGCTCGGTACCCGGCCACTGCATGGCATGACCTGCGGGCGTCCCGTCCGGCGACGGAACCCCGTCACTCTCCAGGAAGGGCGCCCGTGCCGCTCGCACGGCTTCCTCCACAGCCGGATCGGCCGGCTGGATCGGCCCACCGAACGACGCGAACACCGCACCCGGCTCCAGCAGCGCCGCCACACGCGGCCACCGGCCCTCAGGATTCGTCCAGTGCAGCGCGGCAGCCGCATAGACGAGCCCGTACCTCGCGCCCGGCCGCAGGTCCTCGAACGCGGCTCGCACCGTCCTGACCCTCTCCGGCACGTGCTTGCGCAACTCGGCGAGCATGGCCGCGTCCGGCTCGGTCGCGGTGACCGAGACCCCGCGTCCGGCGAACAGGCGAGTGGCTTTACCCGTCCCCGCACCGATCTCGAGGGCGGTCCGCACCGGCCGTCCCGCGTACGCCGTCACCTTGTCGAACAGCTCCGCGGAGTAGCCCGGCCGGAACCGCTCGTACGCTTCCGCCATCGCTCCGAAGCTCAGTGCGCGAACAGACATGCATCGCATCCTGACACGGTTGCCCTTTGCGCAAAACCAAGCTTAGGGCTACCTAACCTTTACGTGGGACAGAGGGGTGCGGCCCGACCGTGCCCGATACCGCGGGCGCCTCACCGATGGCGCGCGTCCAGGGAGAACAGCACACCATGGCCTCGCTCGATCACCGTGTCCGCCGCGCAGCCGCGACCGCTGTGGCGCTCGCCTTCGGCGGCACTCTCGCGCTGACCAGGACCGCCACAACGGGAACCGATACCGCGCGTACCGGCATCGCACCCACCGGCACAGCCGGTCCGCGTACTCCGAGCGTAACGACGTGCTCTGGGCCACCGCCTCCGTGGGGCAGCCACCCGCACCGGTCACGGCTTCCCGATTGCTGAGGATCGATCCCCACACCCTCGAGGTGGACGCCGCTTACACGCCCCCCACGAACGGCACGGTCGAAGCCGTCTACGGCATCGACGTCGACGTCGACGACGAGCACAACACCCTGTGGGTCACGAGCACCCGGAACAACTCGGTGGCCGTGTACAGCCAGAGGACCGGCAGGCATCTCGTCACCCGGCCGAACGTGAACCACTCGCGCGAGGTCGTCGTGGACGAGAAGGGCGACATCGTGTGGGCCAGCGCTTTCGGTGACGGCGCTCTCGTGGCCTTCGACAGCCGGACCTTCAAGGAGATCAGGCGTGTCATCGTCGAGGGGAGCGGGCCGACGGGGCTGACGTTGAACGAACGGACCGGCGCGGTCTACGCCGCCGACTTCACGAACGACCGGATCATCGAAGTCGGCCCCGGCTCCCGGGCCCCGCGCCCCATTCCTGCCGGCGAGGGACCGCTCTCGGTCGCGCTCTCCGTGGACGGGCGCACCGCTTACACCGCCGACCAGACGTCGGGGACCGTCTCGGTCGTCGACCTGGGCAGGGGCGCCGTCGCCAGGTCGGTGGAGACGGGCGAGGGCGCGAAGTCGGTGGCCGTCGACCCGTGCACGGGCCGCGTCCTGGTCGCTAACCGACTGGCCGGAAGCCTGTCGGTGGTCGACCCGCGTGCGGGGACGGTCGTGGAGAGCGTGACCACCGGTGTGTATCCCAACCACGTCAGGGTGACCGACGACAGCACTGCCTACGTCGTCGACAAGTCCGGCTCCGGTCCCTCCGGCGAGGACGGGCTCACGCGCATACGCTTCGCCTCCCAAGGCTCGCACGCGCCGCGCCCCGCCTGCTGACTTGGCCGCGTCGGACGACGACACGGGCGGCATATCGGTGGTGAACGGAAGCGCCCGCCCTACTCTGGGGCGTCAGAACGCTGTCGGCCGCGGACCTGCGCCCCGAACGCCCGTGCCATCCGGGGCGATCCGCGGACGGTTGCCCGGCAGCACCCTCGGAGTCAGGAAGTCGTCGCCCTCGTGCCCACCCCGATCCCCCGCCGTGCCGCGCTCTCCGCCCTGGCCGGACTCGTGGCCCTTCCTCTCGCCGGGTGCGACACGTCCCCGCCGGCCGCCGCTCCACCGGCGCCCTCCAGGACAGCGCCCTCACCGTCCGAAGGCGCCCCACGCCGGACGGAGCCCGCGTTCCAGGAACTGGAGAGGAAGTTCGACGCTCGGGTGGGTGTGTACGCGGTCGACACCGGGAGCGGCCAGTCCGTCACGCACCGTCCGGACGAGCGTTTCGCCTACGCCTCGACCTGCAAGGCGCTGCTCGCGGGCGCGTTGCTGGACAGGTACACGCTCCAGCGGCTCGAACGGCGCGTGCGATACGGCCCTGCTGATCTCGTCGCCAACTCCCCGGTCACCGAGCGGCACGTGGACTCGGGGCTGACCCTGCGCGAACTGTGCGACGCGGCCATCCGCTACAGCGACAACGCCGCCGCCAATCTGCTCTTCCAGGAGCTCGGTGGCCCCCGGGGGCTGGGGGACGCCCTCGTCGCTCTCGGCGACCGCACCACCCGGTGCGACCGCTACGAACCCGATCTCAGCGAAGCCGCGCCCGGCGATCCCCGTGACACCAGCACACCGCGTGCCCTTGCCGCCGATCTGCGGGCCTACGTGCTCGGTGGCACCCTGGGCGCGGACAAGCGGGCCGTCCTGACCGACTGGCTCAAGCGGAACACCACCGGCGACGCGCTCATCCGCGCCGGCGCCCCGGACGGCTGGGTGGTGGGCGACAAGACCGGCACGGGCGGCTACGGCACCCGTAACGACATCGCTGTCCTCTGGCCGCCCGAGTCCGCGCCGATCGTCCTCGCCGTGCTGACACGTGGAGAGGCACGCGGAGCCGAGCCGCAGGACGCGCTCGTCGCGCAGGCCGCCCGTGCCGCACTCACCGCCTTCGCCTGAGGACTGAGGCACCCGCTTTCACGGCGTTCAGGGGCGGTAGCGGAGCGGATGGTCGGGGGGTACCTCAGTCAGCACGATGCGGTGGCCGTCCGGGTCGGCGATCCACATCTCGATCAGACCCCAGGGTTCCTGGAGAGGCGGGCGCAGGACGACCGCCCCGCGGGCCGCCACCTCCTCGTGTGCCGCCGCACAGTCCGCGACCTGCATCCAGAGCCGCAGTGACTCGGTCGGAGGTGTCTCCGAACGGCCCGACACCTCGAGGAAGCCCCCGCCGAGGAAGTACACCGTTCCCCGGTCCGGCCCGGTACCGAACTCCCTGTAGACGGGCAGCCCGAGCGTCCGTCCGTAGAAGTCACGGGAGGCCTCCGGATCACGGGGCCTCAGCAATACCCTGCTGCTCAGTACGTGCACCATGGTCAAGACCCTACGCGGACGATGCGGGGGGAGTGTCCCTCTCGCCCCTCCACCAGGCCTGCGGTCAGGAGGCTTCCACCGCGGCCTTGATCCGTTGCCCGAAGGCTGGGGCGTCCTTACGTGCGGCGGCGACGGCCGGCCGGACGAGGAGCTTGCCCAGACGGTGGCCCTCCAGATCATTGAAGATACGCACTCTCGTTCGGTCATCTGCCAGGGCCTCGAGGTCGTAGCCCCCTTCCCGGGCCGTCACGAGGTTGGACGACAGTTCGTGCCAGCGGATACGCGTCGGAGCGGCAAGTTCACCGATCCTGAATTCACGCCGGGTCGTCATCCCGGCGTCCTTCACGGTACTGCGGAACACCGTGCCCACCGCCGTCGGGCCGGCCGGGGACTTCGCGATGTTCTGGACACGCGGGCTGAACTTCCTGTCGTTCTCGCCATCCGCCAGGAAGGCGAATACCTCGGCGATCGGACGGTCGATGTCGACCGTCGCCTCGAAGCGGGCCATGGGGTCTCCTCCGGTACGACGGGCGCGGCGCACCCGGGGTGGCGCTGGTTCAAGGATCCGCGCTCCGTGGCCGCTCGGCAGCCGGGCAGGCACATCCGGCGTGCAATCGAGTGTCGTCGGCCGCGGGAAGCTGGATCCGGAGCCCGCCCCGCCGACGCCGTCAGAACTCGGGCGGCGTCGCAGGCCAGAGGCTGGGGAGAGGAACCGGCACGGACGGGCACGCCCCGCCCGTTCCCTCTCCTCGCACCTCACCCCGCTCCCTACGCGTCCAACAGGTTCACCACATGTGGGGTGACCTGCGGCGGACCGTGCTCAGGTGCGCCATCCGGGCATGTCGCCGGCCGTTGCGCCCGACGACCTCGTCGCGGTGCCGTCCCTGTTGACGGGCGGTTCCTCGGCCTGCCGGCCCACTTGGGCACTCCGATCCGCCGGCACGGCCCGGCGGATGACGAGGCCCGCCGGGCCGCGCCCTGGACATGCGGGTTCAGTGGGCGATGGTGTCGATCAGCTCGCGTGCGCCCTGGCGCAGCAGCGCGACGGCCACGGAGGTGCCGAGGGTGGCGGGGTCGAGAGGGCCTGCCCATTCGTGTGCGTTGAGGACCGTCTTGCCGTCGGGGGTGAACACGCAGGCGCGCAGCGAGAGGTCTCCGTTGCGGTGGGCCGTGGCGTACCCCGCGATCGGCGAGTTGCAGTGGCCCTGGAGGACATGGAGGAACATGCGCTCGGCCGTGATCTCCCGGTAGGTACCCGGGTGGTTGAGCGCGCTCACGGCATCGATGGCCGCCGTGTCGTCCTCTCGGCACTGCAGGGCGAGGACGCCCGCGCCGATGGGCGGGCACATCGTCTCCGGAGAGAGGATGTCGCTGATCACGTCGGGGCGGCCGATGCGGTGGAGGCCCGCGACGGCCAGGAGCAGGGCGTCGGCCTCCCCCGCCGCGAGTTTCGCCAGCCGCCGGTTGGCGTTGCCGCGGAACGGAACGCAATTCAAGTGAGGGTGGGACGCCGCGAGTTGTGCGGTCCGGCGGACGGATGAGGTACCGACGCGAGCGCCGTCCGGGAGTTGGTCGAGCGTGAGCCCGTCCGGGTGTACGAGGGCGTCGCGAATGTCGTCGCGCTGGAGGAACGCGGCGAACGTCGTGCCGGCGGGCAGCGGGCGGTCGGCCGGGATGTCCTTGACGCAGTGGACGGCCAGGTCCGCCTCCCCGGCGAGCAGAGCGGCGTCGACCTCCTTGGTGAAGGCTCCCTTGCCCTCGACCATCGAGAGATCGCCCATCCACTTGTCACCCGTCGTCCTGACGGGGACGACCTCGGTGACGATGCCGGGATTACGGGCCGCGAGTTCGGCCCTGACGCGCTCGACCTGGGCCAGGGCCATGGGGGAGTCACGGGAGACGATGCGGATCAGCTCAGGGGCGGACATGACTCCCACGATAGACCGCCAGGTGCGGGCGGCGGCCCTTCGACGCGGTCCTGGGCACCTGTTCCGGACGGCCCTCGCGGAGAGCGGTTGACGTGGCCACCGTCGATTTCCGGCCGCATTGGAACAGCCCTCCGCGTGACTCGCGCACGGGTTCCGAACATCGACCGGAAGCGACAATAGG
The DNA here is from genome assembly GCF_045039765.1 of Streptomyces sp. NBC_01166. Classification (NCBI taxonomy): domain Bacteria; kingdom Bacillati; phylum Actinomycetota; class Actinomycetes; order Kitasatosporales; family Streptomycetaceae; genus Streptomyces; species Streptomyces sp. NBC_01166. Next base: position 8,240,122 of record NZ_CP108613.1, on the reverse strand, counting down.
CCCTCCAGCAGCAAGACTTGACATTCCGTCGCCCCGAAGTGGGCGCACCCGTAGGTCCGGACCCCGTGACGGCCTCCCTCCACCGGGCCTCAAGTGGCTGATTCGAAACCCTGCGGCCTTGCCTCACCCCACCGCGGACTGTCAGCCGTCCGGCGAGATCCATAGCATGACCCCTCACAAACACCGACTTCACTCCCTGAGAACCGCGAGGGCCGGATGAGCAACGGGGACACCTCCATTCCGAAGAACATCGACGTGAACGTGCCGAGCGTCGCACGGATGTACGACTACTACCTGGGGGGCAAGGACAACTACCCTGCGGACCGGGTGGCATCCGAACAGCTGCTGGAGCATGTTCCGAGCACCAAGGTCCTGGCGGTGAACAACCGGAGGTTCCTGCGGCGCGTCGTGCACCACCTGGCATCCGAGCACGGAATCCGCCAGTTCATCGACCACGGATCCGGCCTGCCGACCCAGGACAACGTCCATCAGGTCGCCCAGCTCGTGGACCCCGAGGCCAGGATCGTCTACATCGACAACGACCCCATCGTCCTCGCGCACGGCAAGGCCATACTCGAGGAGAACGACAGGACCGCGGTCATCCAGGCGGACATGCGGGACACCGAGGGGATCTTCGGCCACCCGGAGGTGAACCGGCTCATCGACTTCGACGAGCCGGTGGCCGCGCTGTTCGTGTCGGTGATGCACTGCATTCCCGATCAGGACGACCCCGCGGGCTTGGTGCGCCGGGTGGCGGAGCGTCTGGCTCCGGGAAGTTTCCTGGTGGTGTGCCAGCTCGTGAGTGAGGACGAGACCATCCGTGACTTCGTCACGGACTTCATGGCGAAGAGCACCGGCAACCAGTGGGGACGCGTGCGCCGGGAGGCCGATGTGCACAAGTTCCTGGAGGGCCTGGACGTGCTGGAGCCTGGGCTGGTGGAGGTGTCGACATGGCGTCCCGATTCGGATCTCGCTCCGAAGCAGGAGACACAGGAGTGGATCGAGTTCGGCGGCGTCGGTCGCAAGTGGTGAATCGCGTGGCGTCATGGCGGTGGTGACCGGGAGGACCTCGGGCTCCCGCCCGTCGATAGACGCCGGGCCGGCCAGGCGACTGGCCGACACGCAGTTTCCCCAGTGGGCCGAACTACCTCTGGTGGTGCTCGACCCGGCCGGGTCGGGCCATGCGATCCACCGGCTGGGCGAAGAGCTGTCCGTTCGCTGCCCCGTCACGCCGGGGCGATCGGGCAGGCCAGGGAGGAAGCGGAGTGGCTGCCCCGGCTCGCTCCGCATCCGCCCCTGGCCATCCCCGCTCGGTTGCGGTGGGTGAACCCGGCTTGGGCTGTCCATGACTTTGGGCGGTGTCCCGCTGACTGGACGGCGAGGTCGCGACCGTGGAGGCTCCGACCGCGGTCCGACTCGCAGCGTTCCTGACCGCCCTGCGCCAGTTCGCTCCCGAGGACCGGCCGGTCACGCCCGCGGGAACCTCACCGCCGGGTCCCTGCGCGACCGGGACCGCGCGACCCGGGCCGCCATCGCGGAGGCCGGCGGCGCGTTCGATGTCGCGGCGACGACCGACCCTTGAGGGCGCCGCGCCGCTCGCCCCTGGGTGGGACCGCCCCCCGGTCTGGTTCCACGGCGACTTCCACACCGGCAACCTGCTGACCGTCGGCGGCCGCCTCAGCGCGGACTTCGGCGGTCTCGGCATCGGCGACCCGGCCTGCGACCTGACCATCGCGTTCACTCTGATGACGGCCGGGCGGCGCTCGGCGTGGACGACGACACCTGGGCACGGGGCCTCGGCTGGGCCTCACCACCGCCTTGAACGCCTGCACCTCATATGGCCCGGCCGACCCACGGGTCCCCGCACAGACGACCCGGCAGATCACCGAGGCTCTGACCGGCTGAGCACCTGCGGGAGGGCGGTCACACAGCGGGGCCGCTGTCAGGGAGCCCGTCGGCGCTGTAGCGCTCGAGCGCCCGCCTCAGGAGGTCCCTGCTCTCGACCGGGCTCGGCGACTGGGCGCTGAGCGAGTCCAGGATCCAGCGGTACTCGTCCGTGCTCTCCGGCTTGTTCACGGACGTGGCGTTGGTCAGGTGCTCGATGTACGCGACATCGGGGAGCCCGTCCACCGCGAACCGCAGATAGGTGATGCCGTTGCCCGGGGACGTGTGTGCGGTCACGTCGAAAGGGGCGACCTGCACGATGACATGCGGAAGCTCCGTCATCTCCAGCAGATGGGCGAGCTGCTCACGCATCACCCGGGCGCCACCGGTCGGGCGCATCAGCACCGCCTCGTCCAGCAGCACCCAGAGCTTCGGCGCGTCCCGCCGCTGCAGCAACTGCTGCCGCCTGAGCCTCAGTTCGACGCGACGGCGGGTGATCTCCTCCGACTCGAGAGCGTGACCGGAACGCACCACGGCATAGGCGTAGTCGGCTGTCTGCAGCAGTCCCGGAATGTAGTGCCCCTCGTACGTACGGATCGACGCGGCGGCCTCCTCCAGACCGACCAGGGGCTCGAACCAGTCCGGCAGTACGTCGGCGTAGTTGCGCCACCATCCGCGCTGTCCGGCCCTGCGCACCAGGTCGATGAACTCGGCCGTCCTGGCGGGATCGGTCACTCCGTAGAGCGTGAGGAGGTCGGCCGCGTCGCGTTCCTTGCAGGGAGAGTGCCCGGTCTCCATCCGGCTGATCTTCGCGGTCGAGCACCGGATCCGTTCCGCGGCGACTTCGGGGGTGATTCCCGCCTCGCCACGCATCCGCCGCAACTGCGCCCCCAGCACCAGGCGCAGAGCCGTGGGACTCGCCCCCGTGGCGGGGGTGAGCGTCGGCCTCCGTGACGGCTGAAGCTGTTCGATGCCGGGCATGCGGGCTCCTGAGGACGGGCGTCGTGATGCCAGTGTGCCATCAGGAGCCCCGTCATGGCCCGGCCGATGCGAGAGTGCCGTGACTTTTCAGCCCGTCCTGCCGCGAGTTCAGCCCGTCATGGTGTCGAAGTCGCCGTCCCGGACGCCCGCGAGGAACGCGCGCACTTCGTCTCCCGTGTACACGAGGGCGGGCCCTTCGGGGTACCGGGAGTTGCGTACGGCCACTGCTCCACCGGGCAGCAGCGCCATCTCGACACAGTTCCCGCTGGGATTGCTGTGATGGCTCTTCTTCCACTCCACGCCGGTCAGGGAGTTGGCGGGAATGCCGTTGTCGATGTGCTGCATGCGGTCCGTCCTTTTCGTTGCGCTGACACTTCCTGGTGTGCCACCAGGGCCCGCGCAGGGTGAACAGGTGTCCCTGGCTCACACCCCCGGGTGCAATTCCGGATGCAATTGCACCGCGGGTGCGGACGGCGAGGATACTAGTGGTCATCCGGCCCCCACTGCACCATTGCGCCGGGCTTCGACGGAGGGTTGTCAGCGCTCATGCACGCGGAGAACACGCGACGTCACGGAGCGGCAGCGCCAGCGCCCGGCCCTGCCGCGGGTGGCGCGGACCCGCACGAGGAGCTGGCACGGGACCTCGGTATCGGTCCCCCGGGATTCACCACGCGCGGCCTGGGTGCGGATCCGGAGAGCCTGCGGCAGGCGCGTGCCTTCGTCCGCGCCGCACTCGAACGTTGGGGCCTGGGCTCCTGCGCGGACGATGTCGCTCTCGTCGCGGGCGAGTTGGCGAGCAACGCCGTCTGTCACGGGCTGCTGCCCGCCGAGCGCTCGACGGCCCGGCTCGGCCTTGCGTGCCAGGACGGGGCGCTGGTCTGCGCGGTCAACGATCCCAGCCCCGACGTGCCCGTACTGCGCCCGGCGGACGAGTCGTTCGAGCGTGGCCGGGGCCTGCGCATCATCGACGCGCTGAGCAGTTCCTGGGGCTGGTCACGGCACACCGGGGCGGGCAAGACCGTCTGGGCCAGGGTTCCGGTACTCCGGCCCCCGGCGACCTACAGCCCCGCCAAGGCCGTCCAGGCCTCCGCCAGGACGGAATGCCCGAGCGGGGTCGGGTGGACTCCGTCGCCCGCGATGTACTCGGCACCGCCGGCGGCGCGCGCCGCCTGGTTGAGCAGGCCGTCCGCCGCCAGCAGCGCGGCGTCGAACTCCTCGGACAGCCTGCGGACCGTCTGAATCCTCGGGTCGAGATCCTCACGCCAGGCCCACTGCTCGTCCTGAACCGGCACGAGGAAGGGCTCGATGAGGATCAGCTGGGCGTCCGACTCCTCCCGGACCTGGGTGAGGATGGCGCGGTAGTCGTTCTCGTACGCGCTCACCGGGGTGACGGTGCCGTAGAAGTAGCGGCGGTAGGTCTCGTTCACACCGATCAGGACCGACACCACGCTCGGCTGGAGGGCCAGGGCGTCCTCACGCCACCGAGCGCGCACGTCCGAGACGCCGTCGCCGGCGACGCCCCGGTTGACGAACGTGATGTCACTGTCCGGAAGGGCGGACCGCACGTGTTCGGCGGCCATCCGGACGTAGCCGTTACCCAGAGGGCAGTCCCGTTCCAGCAGCCGTCCCGCATCGGTGATGCTGTCGCCCTGGAACAGGACGGTTGCCGAGCGGTGCAGGCTGATGGTCACGCGGGCTCCGGTGGGTAAGGATCCAGGGGTCGACGGAGATGATCCTGCCCCAGGAGATCCAGCTTGATCCGGACCGGGCCCGCGGGGATCCGGCGTGGTCCGGACCGGACTCAACGGGCGGCGGCCGGGGCACGCACCGCGCTGAAGTCGAGCGCGCTCTCCACCTCGAGCAGCGTCTCCTCGGCCACCCGCCGGACCTCGGCCGGAACGTCGCCCTGCTCCTCCACCAGACCGGCGTAGATCGGTGCGTCGGACGCCTCTGTGAAACTCACGTGAACTGCCTATCGATCGGTTATGCCCGCCAATCAGCGGAAACGGGAGCCGAGTGTACGCGTTCCCCTCCGGCCGTCGGGGGGCGGACCCCGGGAACGGACCTGGGCCGCCGTAAAACCGGTTGTCGGCGGCGGGGGCGGCTGCGACGCTGGTCACACCGAAGGGGTGTAGCTCAGAGGCCAGAGCGCCGGTCTCCAAAACCGGATGCCGCAGGTTCGACTCCTGCCTCCCCTGCCGGACCGGTCTCCCCGCCCGACGACGGGCGGGGGGACCTGGCCCCCTATTCGATGACGAGCTCGACGTCGATGTTCCCGCGCGTGGCCTTGGAGTAGGGGCAGTACGCGTGCGTCGCCTCGACCAGGCGACGGCCGGTCTCCCCCTCGAGCGCCTCAGGCAGTTCGACGCGCATGACGACCGCGAGGCCGAAGCCCGAATCGTCCTTGCCGATCGAGACCTCGGCCGTCACGGAGACGTCCTTGGTGTCGACCTTCATCTCACGGGCGACCGAGCTCATCGCGCTGGCGAAGCACGCGGCATATCCGGCGGCGAAGAGCTGCTCGGGGTTGGTGCCCGCCCCGTTTCCCCCGAGGGCCGGCGGCAGGGCGAGCGCGAGGTCGATCTGTCCGTCGGAGCTCACCGCCCGGCCTTCACGGCCGTTGGCGGTTGCGGCAGCGGTGTACAGCGCGTCCATGGGGTGACCTTCTCTCGTACGACGGTGACCGCGGCCCGGCCACCCCATAAGAGTGGCACACAATTCAATTGCACACAACTCAATGGCAGCCGACAAGCTACCCTGGACTCATGACGCCACCCACCCCCGCACCCGGACTGACCGACCTGCCGGACACGGAACTGCTCAAGCTGGACCACCAGGTCTGCTTCTCGCTGCAGGCGGCCTCCCGCGCCTTCGGTGGCGTCTACCGGGAAGCGCTCAAGGACCTGGGGCTCACCTACCCGCAGTACCTGGCCATGATGGTTCTGTGGGAGCACGGTCCGCTCCCCGTCAAAACCATCGGCGAGCGGCTGCACCTGGACTCCGGCACGCTGTCGCCCCTGCTGAAGAGGCTGGAATCGGCCGGCCTCGTCAGGCGTGAGCGCAGCCCGGAGGACGAGCGGTCGGTCACTGTCCACCTCACCGGCGCCGGAACGGACCTGCGCGAGCGTGCGCTGCCCGTCCCCCGTTCGATCCTCAAGGCCACGGGCCTGTCGGTCCAAGAGGTGCTGGCCCTGCAGGAGACCCTGGGGCGGCTCACCGCCTCCCTCGGCCGGGCCGGCTGACGGGCCGGCCCCCGGGCGTCCGCGACCGGGGCCGCACCAGCGCTCGCACGAGTTCCGACGCCGAAATAGGATGCAGGGACTATCGCAACGCGGAGCGGCCCATGAACCGGCGTCGAACTCCCCGGTCGGCGAGCGCCGAGGACCTGCTCAGCACCTTGCAGCATCTGACCGCCCGGGCCCGGGAAGAGGTGGAGCTGCATCAGGCTCGCGTCGAGCTGGCCCAGGCCCTGCAGCGCAAGATGCTGCCCGCGACGCTGCCCGTCTTCCCGGGGCTGCAGACGGCGGCTCGCTACGCTCCCGCCCGGGACGGCCTGGACATCGGCGGCGACTGGTACGACGGCTTCGTGCTGCCGGACGGGTCGCTCGGCCTCGCCATCGGCGATGTCCAGGGGCACGACGTGGAGGCAGCCGCCTTCATGGGGCAGATCCGCATAGCCATGCGCGCCATCGCCAGTTCGGCACCCGACCCCGGTGAGGTGATGGGGCGCGCGAACGATCTGATCCTTTCGATGGATTCGACGCTCTTCGCCACCTGCTCGTTCCTCCGGCTCGACCCGAGGACACGGGAGCTCCGGAGTGCCCGCGCGGGCCACGTCGCGTCCGTGTGGGCGACGGCCGACGGACGCTCGGGCATCACCGCCGATGCCGGCGGGCTCCCCCTCGGCATCGAGCTGCGCCAGCACTACCCCGTCACCCGGCGCGATCTGGACGTGGCCGGTGCGTTCGTCCTTCTCACCGACGGGGTCATCGAAGGACCCTCGCTGTCGATCGACGACGGGCTGGACCGGATCAGGCGCCTGGTGAGCGCCCACGTCGGCGCGGACGCCGAGGAACTGGCGGACCGGGTACTCCAGGCCGCGGTGTTCACTGGCCATGAGGACGACGCGGCCGTGCTCGTACTGCGCCACGATCACCCATCGGGCCCTGGGTAAGCCGGCCCCGCCCCCGCGCGTGTCTCAACGGCCCGTCGTCACGGGCGGTGTCTTATGAGATGCGTGATCCGCAGCGAGGGAACCAGACGCCGAGCCGTGATCGTTCTGCAGATGCTGGGCATCGCCGCCGCCTATTACGCGTCCGGACGGCTCGGTCTCCTCAGACAGGTCGAGGTGGAGGGCGCGGTCGTCAGCCCCCTGTGGCCGCCCTCCGGAATCGCCCTCGCCGCCCTGCTCTACCTGGGGCCACGGATCTGGCCGGCGATCGCCCTCGGGGCTCTCCTCACCGTCATCTCCATGAGCGACGGATTCACCTTCTGGGGCCTCGCCGTCGCCGCGGGCAGCTCTCTGGCCCCTCTGTGCTCCTTCCTGGCCCTGCGCGCGGTGGGTTTCCGGAGGGAGCTGGACCGCCTGCGCGACGGTCTCGCCCTGGTCTTTCTGGGAGCCCTGGGCGGCATGATCATCAGCGCCACCGTGGGCAGCGGGGTCCAGCTGCTGAGCGGGGGGCTGTCCGCCTCTCAGTTCTGGCCGGTCTGGTGGGCCTGGTGGGCAGGGGACGCGATGGGCGTACTGATGGTCACACCCCTGCTGCTCCTCCTGCGCAAGGCACGCCTGCCCGGGACGGACGACCGATGGGTGGAGGGTGTGGCGCTGGCCGTGGTCGCGGTGGGGGCGACGGTCGTCGCCACCAGAAGCTCGCTGTCCATGATCTACCTCCTCTTCCCTGTACTCGTCTGGGCGGCGCTCCGCTTCCAGCTGGCCGGGAGCGCCCCCTGCGCTCTCCTGATGTCCGTCATGGCGATCATCGCCGGGACCGAGGGGATCGGTCCCTTCGCCGGCCACTCGGTGCTCGAGGTCATGCTCAACCTGTGCATCCTCAACGGGTGCGTGGCGCTCACGGCGCTGCTGCTCGCAGCGATCGTGACCGAGCACAACAACATCCGTCGTGAGACGGAGCTCGCGTGCGAAGAGCTGGCCGCTCTCGTGGAGGAGCTCACTCCGGGTCCGCCACAGGGACGCCGGCCCGGCGGACCGCCGTCCAGCTGGAAGTAGGTTCCCCGTCCGGATCGGTCCGGACGGGGAACCCCGGGCGTCAGCCGCTACGGGGGAAGTGGTCCGCCAGGAAGTCGTTGCGGAACGTGCCCGCGGGGTCGAGCCGCTCGGTCAGCTGCTCGAAGTCGGCGTAGTGGCCGTACAGCTCGCGGATCGCACCAGGCGGAGTGGTGAAGACCTTGCCCCAGTGCGGCCTGGCCCCGAAGGGGGCGAGAGCCTCCTCGATGACCCCGAGGACGGGCGTGACAGCGGCAGTGTCGGGCACCCAGGTGAAGTGGAACGCCACGGAGTCCCTCCCCTGTGCCGGGCTCAGCCACAGGTCGTCGGCCGCCACCGTACGGATCTCACCGATCTGGAGGAGCGGCGCGAACTGCTGCCGGATCCGGTCGAGGGCCTCGTAGGCCGCCACTGCGTCGTGCCGGGCGACGAAGTACTCCGACTGGAGTTCCTCCCCGTTGCTCGGCGTGAATTCCAGGCGGAAGTGAGGGAGTCTGGCGTGCCAGGGGCCCGGGACACCCTGCTGCTGTGTGCAGTGTTCCGCCGCCACCCCGGGGACCGGGTGCCTCGCCCCTTCCGCGAGCGTCGCGCCGAGCCACCGGTGCGGGGCGGTGCGGGGGCCGTCGCCGCCGACACGCCGCTTGAGCCACACCTGGTCGATCGGGCCGCCGTGCCAGCCGGTGAAGAGGCTCACGCTGTAGGCCTCGGACATCACCTCGTCGAACCGGTCGAGCAGCTGCTCCTGCGGGAGCCCCTCGTACACCCACTGCTGGACCTCGAACGCGGGCACGAGGTCCAGGGTCAGCCGGGTCACCACTCCGAGTGCGCCCAGGGAGACCACCGCGCCGTCGAAGTCCGCGTCGCCCCGCTCCAGCGACAGGATGTCGCCGTCGGCGGTGACGAGTTCCAGCGCCCTGACGGCACCCGGCAGGGAGCGGTTCCCCACGCCCGAACCGTGGGTACCCGTGGCGCACGCTCCCGCTACGGAGATGTGGGGCAGCGAGCCGAGGTTGTGCAGGGCGAACCCGCTGCGGTGCAGGGTGCCGGTCAGCTCCCCGAAACGCAGACCGGCGCTCACCGTCGCGGTACGCGCCTCACGGTCGATCTCGACGGAGCGAGGCAGGCCCGCGACGGATATCAGGGCGCCGTCCGTGTCGGCGACAGCGTTGAAGGAGTGCCCGGTGCCCAGCACCCGGACGGCCGTCCCCGCGGACACGATGTCCTGGAGTTCGGCTACGGAGGAGGGTGTGTGCAGCCGCTCCGCACCGAAGGTGATGTTGCCTGCCCAGTTCGTCCGACGGGCAGGCGGGGCGTACGCCGAATGGTCGATCATGCCTCCGGAGCTTACGCTCCGTCGGCCTCGGGCTCAGGGCTTGCGTCCCACACCGCTGACGGCGGGGTCGGTGCTGCGGCCCCACCCGTCCGGGCCAGGGTCGGGACGCCGGTCCACCGTCCTGACGACGCCCGGCTCGACCGGTTCCAGCCCGTCGAGGAACGAGGCGATCCTGTCCGGACCGCGAAGGCTGGAGGGGCTCGGCGCATGCGCGTTGTACGCCTCGATCGCGCGGTTCATCGTCTCGCTGGTGTCCGTGCCGTCCGCGAGGGCCACGTAGCTTCCGGGCTCGAGCACCCTCACCAGCTGGGCGACCAGAGCCCACGGGTCCTCGTCGTCGGGCAGCTGCCCCATGATGCCCAGCAGGATCAGCCCGACGGGGCGGCCGAGATCGAGGGTACGGGCGGCCTCCTCGATGATCCGGCCGGTGTCGCGCACATCCGCGTCGACGTACGCACCCGCGCCCTCCGGAGTGCTGGTCAGGAGCGCGGGCGTGCGTCAGCACGAGCGGGTCGTTGTCGACGTACACGATCCGGCACTCAGGGGCTGTCCGCTGCGCCACCTCGTGCGTGTTGTCGGCCGTGGGCAGTCCCGTACCGATGTCGAGGAACTGCCGGACCCCTGCCTCCCCGGGCAGGAAACGGACGGCGCGGGCGAGGAAGGTCCGCTGGTCACGCGCGATGCCCGCGATGTCCGGGAAGGTCGCGAGGATCATCTCCCCCGCCTCGGCGTGCGCGGGGTAGTTGTCCTTGCCTCCCAGCAGGTAGTTCCAGACGCGGGCCGAGTGCGGCACGTCGGTCCTGAGCCGGTCGTCCGGTGACTTTCGGTGATCGCTCATGTCGAAGCCTCACACACCGGGATGGCGCCGGGTGCACGTCCGGGCTCCGCTCCGGGGGTCAGTACGGCAGGGGCCGTCCGGACGGTGTTCGCAGGTCCAGCGGGGGCGGCCCCGTGGGGGGCTGCGGACGGCGGACGATCTGGATGCGGCCCACGGCCACCACCTCCTCCTGGTAACCCGGTATCTGCCCACCCAGCAGCCCTTCACACGTCCGACGGCCCTCAGGCCCGTCCGGCGGTGCTCGCGGATGCGGACCGGGCGATGTGCGGTGACCCTTGACGAGTGGGGGAAGCCGACACGAGGAGGATCCGCCATGTCCGCGCTGGACAAGATCAAGAAGATGCTGAAAGGCCACGAGGACCAGGCCGGAAAGGGCGTCGACAAGGCCGGAGACATGATCGACGACCGGACGCAGGGCAAGTACGGCAAGCATGTCGACACCGGCCAGGACAAGCTGAAGCAGCAGTTCGGCGCGGACCGCGACCAGGACAACCCGCCCCGCTCCTGACGGCGACGCGTCGGGCTCGTCGCCCGGCCCCATTCCCGGTGCCCGGCCCGGTGACGGATCACTCCGTCACCGGGCCGGGCAGCTGCGTGTACGGATCCCGGAGCGGAAATCGAGCACCTGACCGGATTCCTGTTATCGTCCCCGCCGCACGGCGTCTCCCGAGTGTGGGAAGTGACGGAACAGGATCCCGGAAGAGTGAGCACAGCATGGGCGAGACACGCGAGACGGCGCTGATCAAGGCCGCGCAGAAGGGCGACCCCGAGGCGCAGGACCGGCTCGTCGCGTCCTACCTGCCGCTGGTCTACAACATCGTCGGCCGGGCGCTGAACGGGCACGCGGACGTCGACGACGTGGTCCAGGACAGCGTGCTGCGTATGCTCCGCGGCCTGCCCTCATTGCGTACCCCGAAGAGCTTCCGGTCCTGGTTCGTGGCCATCACCATGAACGAGATACGCGGGCACTGGCGTGAGCGCAGGACCGGGGAGATATCCGCGGACCGGATGGACGACGCGTACGACGTCGTCGATCCCGCCGCCGACTTCGTCGAGCTGACGATCGTCCGGCTCGGTCTGACGGGCCAGCGCCGGGAGGCCGCCGAGGCCACGCGGTGGCTCGACGACGACGACCGCGAGCTGGTGTCGCTCTGGTGGCTCGAGACGGCCGGAGAGCTGTCCAGGGCGGAGGTCGCGAGCGCCCTCGACCTGTCTCCCCAGCACACCGCGGTGCGTGTCCAGCGGATGAAGGAACGCCTGGAGGCCTCCCGCGTGGTGGTACGCGCTCTGACGTCGGACCCGCGCTGCGTCCTGCTCGAGGATCTGACGGCCCACTGGGACGGGGTGCCGTCCGCCCTCTGGCGTAAGCGCCTGGCGCGCCACGCGCGGGAGTGCACGGTGTGCGCCGGGCACCGGTCGGGGCTGGTCCCGGCGGAGGGTCTGCTGGTGGGCCTGGCCCTGGTCCCCGTGGCGGCGTCCGCGGGCGGACCGGCGGCAGAGTTCCTCCCGACGGCGTTCCTGCCCGCGGAAGCCGCTGTGTCCGGCCCCGGGCGTGCCGAGCGCCGACGGGACGGCGTGAGACGGCGCCGGCGCACCACGGTCCTCGCCGGCCTGGCCGCGGTCGCGGTCCTGGGAGGCGGAGGGGCCGCCGTCCACCTCTACACGGACGACGAGGGCGAAGACCCGGCGAGCGCCGTAGCTCCGCTCACCGGTCCCTCGACACCTGTGACCACGTCGTCGTCGTCGCCCTCCTCCCCCGCACCCTCGCCCTCCTCGGCGTCGCCGTCGCCTTCGGCGACCACGTCTCCGTCCGCGTCCAGGAGCCGGAGCGCCACACCCGCTCCTGAGAAGACGCAGAAGCCGCGCACGCCCTCCTCCGAGCCGGCTCCGGCGCCGGCGCCGAAGGCCTCCTCGGCCCCGTCGGTGGCCGAAGAGGTCATCGCCCTGGTCAACAGCGAGCGGGCGAAGGAAGGGTGCGCGCCGGTGAGCGGCAACAGCTCGCTGACGAAGGCCGCTTCAGGTCATTCGGCGGACATGGTGGCGCGGGACTACTTCTCCCACACCTCTCCGGACGGCACGGACCCCGGGGCGCGCATCACCGCCGCCGGGTACCGGTGGAGCACGTACGGCGAGAACATCGCGAAGGGCCAGCCGACCGCCGCGGCGGTGATGGACTCCTGGATGAACAGCGCCGGCCACCGGGCGAACATCCTCAACTGCGCCTTCAAGGAGATCGGGATCGGCAGGGAGGATTCGTCCGGCGGTCCCGTGTGGACCCAGAACTTCGGCGCCGCCCTCTGACGGTCCCGTGTGGACCCGGAACTTCGGCGCCGCCCTCTGACGGTCCCGTGTGGACCCGGAACTTCGGCGCCGCCCTCTGGCGCCCCCATTCCGGAATGCCGTCATGTCACGGAAACGGGCAGGTAGCACACCCTCCACGTAAAGGATCTAGGCTGGGCACGAGCCCAGGCCGAAGGTGTCCGCAGGCGATCTCTTCCTCCCACGCGGACAGGAGCACGGTGCCCACGCCTTCTCTTCTCGCCGGCCGGCTTCCCCCTTGGCTCGCCCATGTGCTGCGCGCCCAGCGCGGACCGGTGCCGTGGAACGCGGTACTGCGCGGGGCGCTGGCCGCCCTGCCGTTGCTCGTGTCGGTCCTCGCCGAGCGGCCGACCGCCGGGGTCCCCGCCGCTCTCGGCGCGATGCTGGCCGGCATCAACGACCGGCCCGGCAGCCGCCGCGCGTCGGTCGCCCGGCTGGGGTTCCCCGCCCTGGCGGGGGCAGCGGGTCTGCTGCTCGGCACGGTGATCACGGCGGCTGTCGGCGGTGGCCGGTCCCTGGTTCTTCTGCCGCTCCTGTTCGGGCTGCTGGGTCTGGTCGCGGGAGCGGTCAGTTCCACGGGGCCCGTCGCGTCCGCGTGCGGCACACAGGTGCTGGTCACGGTCGTGATCGGAGCCGGCATGCCGTTGCCCGAGCCCGGCCCGGTACGCGCGCTGCTGTTCCTCGCCGGTGCGGGGTGGCTCCTCCTGCTGAGGCTGGTCCTTCCGTCGCCGGGCAGCATAGGCAGCGGGCCGTACCGGCTCGACGGGGAGCGGGAGGCTGTCGCCGCGGTGTACGAGGCGGTGGCCGGGCTGCTGAGGGCCACAGGCGGCCGGCGGGCCCGCGCGGGGCGCGCAGCGTTGAGTGCCGCGCTCGACCAGGCACAGGACGCTCTGTCCGGGCCACGGCTGCGGCGTTACGCGAGCTCCGCGGCGGAGCGTCGGCTGCACGCCCGGTACGCGGCGGCGCTTCCGCTGGCCGAGGCGGCGACCGCCCTGGCGTGGGCCGGGGCCCCGCTGCCGGACAGGATCGCGGAGGGCCCCCGCAGGCTGGCGGCCGCGGTGCGGATCGGCGGCCCGTGCGGGCCGTTGGCGGCTCCGGCCCGTACGGAGGCCGGGCTGCGGGCTCTGGACGACGCCCTGCTGCGGGCCGCGGCGGCCTTCGACCGCCCCGCCGACGCGCCGCCGGGCAGGCGCGGAGGACGCCCGTACGCGTCCGTCGTGCGCCGCGCGTGGAGTGCGGCGGGGCGTGAGTACGGTCTTCGGGTCGCCATGTGCTGTGCGACCAGTACGTTCGTGGCGCAGTGGCTGCACCACGACCACTGGTACTGGCTGCCCGCCACCACCGTGTTCCTCGTCAAGCCCGATCTCGGACCGCTGGTCTCGCGCGTCGTGTGCCGGGCCGTGGGTACGGTCGTGGGCGCCGCGGTCTTCGGTGGCGCGGCCCTGCTGGCATCGGGCCCGTACCCTCTGGTCGCGGCGGTCGCGCTCTGCGGTGCGCTTCTTCCTGTGGCCACCCGTCACTTCGCCGTGCAGACAGCGGTGGTCACCGTCCTCGTGCTGTCCCTCGTCGTCCTGGGTGGTGAACCGCCCGCCTCGTGGGGGCGGGTGGTGGAGTCGCTCCTCGCCTGCGCGACGGTGCTGCTCGTGGGGCACCTCCCGCTGCCGGGCCGAAGGGGCCACGCCGTACGGGCCGCTCTCGATACGGCGGTGGGGGCGGCGCACCGCTATCTCGGACATGTCCTGGAGGCCCGGGAGGACCACGCCGGAAGGGCGGCACTGCGCCGGGACGCCTACCGGTCGCTGGCGGCGGCCCGCGCGGCGATCGAGTTGTCGGCGGCCGAACTCCCGCCGGTGGCCCGGCACTCGGCCGGGTCCGAGGGTGTGGCCGGTGCTCTGGAAAGGCTCATCGACACCACGACGGCGTGTGCGGTGCAGTTGGAGCACCCGGCTGACGAACTGCCCTCGCCCCATTCCGAACTGCTCGCCGCCCACCTCTCCGAGCTGGACCGGGCATGGGCGGTCCCGGCCCGGTGAGCACGGGTCCCTAGGATGCTGCGCATGATCGCTGAATTGCAGTGTGTGGTGCTGGACTGTCCCGATCCGTCGCGTCTGGCCCGGTTCTACGCGGCCGTGTCCGGAGGGGAGGCCGACCGGCCCGACAAGCGGTGGGCCCTGGGTGAGGACTGGGCGACGGTGCACACTCCGGCCGGGTTCGTCTTCTGCTTCCAGCGGGTCGAGGGGTATCTGCCTCCGAGGTGGCCGGATCCCGCTCACCCCCAGCAGTCCCACCTGGACTTCGGTGTCGCGGACCTGGACCGTGCCCAGGAGCAGGTGCTCGCGCTGGGGGCGACGCTGCTGGACCGCGGGGACGACGCACGCGGCTGGCGTGTGTTCGCGGATCCGGCCGGGCATCCGTTCTGTCTGCTGCGCCACTGACCTCGGGTGCCCGGATCACGGACACAGGCACCCGAGGCGGGGGTCAGCGGACGATCAGCGTCAGGGCGGCGCAGATGCCGCCCACCGTGCTGACGGCCAGGACGGACAGCGCCACGCAGCGGGCCCTGAGCCGGTCGTAGCGCTCGGTGTACTCACCCCGGAGTTCGTGGGCACGGCCCGCGATCCTTGTGAGCGTGTCCCGGCAGGCCTCGATCCTGTCCACCGCGTAGACGCGCTCGACGTCCTCGCGCTGGGCGGTGGTGAGCCAGGGCAGCGCGTCGGTGAAGCGGCGGGCCTGTCGGCGGGCCTCCTCGATCTCGGCGTTCCAGAGCAGGTAGCCCTCCACCTGAGCCAGGCCCCGGGCACTCTCCTTGTCCGGCTTCACACGGTCCTCCTCTCCTGGGCCCGTCGCTCCGGGGGTCTAGGCCTGCTTGTCCCCGGGAGCCACGGTGACCGATTCGTGAGGCTGGTTCGCCGCTTCCTCGAGGGCACGGATCGAGGGGTAGTGCAGGTCGAACGCCGGCGACTCGGAGCGGATCCGCGGAAGGGTCAGGAAGTTGTGCCGCGGGGGCGGGCAGGACGTCGCCCATTCGAGCGAACGGCCGTAGCCCCAGGGGTCGTCGACCTCGATCTTCTTGCCGTACTTGGCGGTCTTCCAGACGTTGTACATGAACGGAAGCATCGACAGTCCCAGCAGGAACGAGGAGATCGAGGAGACCGTGTTCAGGGCGGTGAAGCCGTCGGCGGCGAGGTAGTCCGCGTAGCGACGCGGCATGCCCTCGGCACCGAGCCAGTGCTGCACCAGGAAGGTGCCGTGGAAGCCGATGAACAGCGTCCAGAAGGTCATCTTCCCGAGCCGCTCGTCCAGCATCTTGCCGGTGAACTTCGGCCACCAGAAGTGGAACCCGGCGAACATCGCGAAGACCACGGTGCCGAAGACGACGTAGTGGAAGTGCGCCACGACGAAGTACGAGTCGGAGACATGGAAGTCCAGCGGCGGCGAGGCCAGGATCACGCCGGTCAGACCACCGAAGAGGAAGGTGACCAGGAAGCCGACCGACCAGAGCATCGGTGTCTCGAAGGACAACGACCCCTTCCACATCGTGCCGATCCAGTTGAAGAACTTCACACCGGTCGGCACCGCGATGAGGAATGTCATGAAGGAGAAGAACGGCAACAGCACGCCGCCCGTCACATACATGTGGTGCGCCCACACCGTCGCGGAGAGGCCGGCGATGGCGATCGTCGCAGCGATCAGGCCTACGTAGCCGAAGATCGGCTTACGGCTGAACACCGGGATGATCTCGGAGACGATCCCGAAGAACGGCAGAGCGATGATGTACACCTCCGGATGGCCGAAGAACCAGAAGAGGTGCTGCCAGAGCAGTGCGCCACCGTTGGCCGCGTCGAAGACGTGTGCGCCGAATTTACGGTCGGCCTCCAGCGCGAGCAGCGCGGCGGCGAGGACCGGGAAGGCCAGCAGAACCAGGACACCGGTCAGCAGGACGTTCCAGGTGAAGATCGGCATGCGGAACATCGTCATGCCGGGGGCGCGCATGCAGATGATCGTGGTGATGAAGTTGACCGAACCGACGATCGTGCCGAAACCGGAGAACGCCAGACCCATGATCCACAGGTCCGCGCCGACACCCGGCGAGCGGACCGAGTCGGTGAGCGGCGAGTAGGCGAACCAGCCGAAGTCGGCCGCACCCTGCGGGGTGAGGAAGCCGGCCACGGCGATCAGCGAGCCGAAGAGGTACAGCCAGTAGGCCAGCATGTTCAGCCGCGGGAACGCCACGTCGGGCGCGCCGATCTGCAGCGGCATGATCCAGTTCGCGAACCCTGCGAACAGCGGCGTCGCGAACATCAGCAGCATGATCGTGCCGTGCATCGTGAACGCCTGGTTGAACTGCTCGTTCGAGACGATCTGGTCACCCGGACGGGCCAGCTCGGCGCGCATGACGAGCGCCAGGACACCACCGACGATGAAGAAGGCGAACGAGGTGATCAGGTACAGCGTGCCGATCGTCTTGTGGTCGGTGGTGGTCAGCCAGTTGATGACCACCTTCCCCGGCTGCCGACGCCGTACAGGCAGTTCGTCCTGGTAGGCGGCATCGGCTTCCGCCGATACTGAGGGACCCCTCGTCGTCACTACGGCACTCCTTCGGTCGACGGCCGATTGCTGACTCGGCGACCAGGATGGACTCCCCGCGGGGGTACCGCAGGTCATCACCGTGCGCACTGCACCAGTGGCTGGCAAAGGACACTCCACTGGCCGATGCCCATGAACGGTGTGTTGACGAGTGCGCGGTCCACGGGAGCGGGGTCCGCTCTCAGGCCGTGGCCCAGTCCCGCATCGCCTTCCGTGAGGGGAAGTCGGCCACGTTCTTGTCGAGCGGGTCGTCGGTGTACTGGTGGATGCGCCACTCCGCTTCGATCCGTGGTGCGGCCGCCTTGCCGTAGTCGGCGATCCAGAGTCCGTCACCGGCGTACGAGCTCGTGTCGTGGTTGATCCAGAAGGAGCGGTTGCAGTACAGGAGCACCCGGTGATGGGGCCTCAGCCTCTTCACCTCCCGGATGAAGCGGTCCTTGTCCGCGCTGCTCGCGTGCGTGCCCTCGCCTGTCTGTTCCCAGTCGACGGCGAGGAGGTCGCCCTCCTTCTCCGGCGTCCTGTCGAGGAAGTACTCCGCCTGCTCCTTCGCGTTTCCGGGCCAGAGGAAGTGGTAGAAGCCGACGATGCAGTCGGCGTCCCTCGCGCGCTTGACCTGGCTCTTCAGTCTCGGATTCACATAGGAGCGGCCTTCGGTCGACTTGACGAAGACGAAGTCCGAGCCGTCCGTGTCGTAGTCCGTCTGAAAGGCGCTGACATCTACGCCGTGCAGCACGGGCACCACCTCCAAGTGGAGCATTGTGATTCCGTTTCTCTCTCCCATACGTGCCCACCCGGAGCCTTCCCATCCGTCACCCGGGTGGTGAACCGATTCGGCACTCTTGGAATAGCGTCCGCACCCCCGGGGTTGGTGGTCCGTCGAGACCCTTTCACTCCAGGAACTCGGCATCGGAAGGTCGGATTTTCATGAAGATCGGCATCATCGGGGCGGGCAACATCGGCGGCAACCTCACCCGGCGTCTCACCGCGCTCGGACACGACGTGTCCGTCGCGAATTCCCGGGGGCCCGAGACGCTCAAGGACCTCACCGAGGAAACGGGTGCCACAGCGGTCACGGCGGCGGAGGCCGCGCGGGGAGCACAGATCGTCGTGGTGACCGTTCCGCTCAAGTCGGTACCGGACCTGCCCTCGGGCATCCTCGACGGAGCGGCCGACGATGTCGCCGTCATCGACACGGGCAACTACTACCCGCAGCAGCGTGACGGACGTATCGCGGCCATCGAGGACGGGCTCACGGAGAGCCGTTGGACCGAGAAGCAGATCGGCCACCCGGTGATCAAGGCGTTCAACGGCACATACGCCCAGGACATCCTGGACAAGGGCCGGCCCCAGGGCACACCTGGTCGGCAGGCTCTCCCCGTGGCCGGCGACGCCCCTGCGGCCAAGCAGGCGGTCCGGGACCTGATCGACCAGCTGGGCTTCGACACCGTGGACGCGGGTGGCCTCGACGAGTCGTGGCGCCAGCAGCCGGGCACACCCGTCTACGGGAATCGGGGCGACGCCGACGCCATCACGAAGGCGCTGGCCGACGCCTCCCCGGAACGCACCGCCGAGTGGCGGGCCTGACTGCGGCGAGCCTGCCGCGCCGCCCGCCCGCCGGGGCGGGGGGCGGCGCGGCCGTCGGGCGCAGGCTCAGCTCTCGGGAGGGAGGCTGTCCATGAACGAGCTGACCGAGAACACGGCCCGGCCGGCGCCGGCGGGACCGTATCCGGGCGGTGAGGACAGGCCGTACTCCTCCATGGTCGAGCGATAGGCGTCGAGCAGCCTGATGTGGTACTCGAGCGGCGCGCCGTCGGGGTTGGTCTTTCCCAGGGGTGTGGTGGGCTCGGGGCACCATGTGGTGAAGCGCGGGGTGATGCCGTGCGACATGAAGAAGCGAAGACCCTCGGTGGTCGAGGCGATGGCTTCGTCGACGGTCGTGAAACCGAAGGGCTCGGCCATCTCCACGCCTGCGACGAAGTTGGGGATCACGTTGCGTGCGCCGAAGACCTCGGCCGAGTCGAGGATGCGCCGGTGCCATTCGTCCCGGCCCACGTAGCGCTCCTTGCCCGGGCAGTACAGCTCGAAGAGCCGCCGGTCCCACACCTCGTAGTTCGGGTGGTAGATCTGCACGCCGTAGTCGTGGAAACGCTGGACGTCGGCCTTCGGCAGCGCCTGGGCCACGACCTTGCCGGTCCAGCGGCCGGGGAAGCGCTCCTCGATCGCCTTGGCGTACTGCCCGTAGAAGTCGGCCTCGTCGCGGCCCTGGATGTGGGAGGTGATGGCCCCACCGGTGAGCGTGTACGCGGTGGTCGTCCGCGCGGTGTCGTGGCGGTCGATGATCGCCAGGGCCTCCAGCACCTCCTCGACGTCCTTCACCCCGGTGTAGGGGCGGCCCGCCGCCTTGTGCTGGCGCCAGTTGTGGTTGATGTCGCAGTACTGGCACTCCTCCTTGGCGCCGAAGTACTGGCAGACCCGGAAGACCGTGAGGTAGATCAGATAACCCCACTGAATGGTGGGCGCCACCTCCATCACGGACTTTCCGTTGGCCAGGGTGTGGCGGTAGTAGTCCGGCATCGGGGGCAGGCCCACGTCGGAGATGCGGATCCCGTCGAGATAGAGCCCCAGGACCCCGTCGGATCCGGCTGCGACGCGGTACGGAGACGCGGGGTTGACCCGCACCGACACCACCGTGCGGCGCAGGTCGTAGGGGCCGCCGGTGAGCACGATCTCCTCAGGCGGTCGGCGCAGCGCGGCGGCTCCCAGCTCGGGCAGGGTGCCGTGGTCGAAGGAGAAGATGAAATACGACTTGGGTTTGATGTCCCCGTGCTCGTTGTCGCTGAGTGCGGAGTCGTCGAACGCCATGCCGCCGCGCAGCAGATCCTCCTTGAGGACGGCCTCTCTCGGCACATGGGGGAACCGCTCCATGAGCTGCTCCACCAGACGCGTCCGGTCGCCGGTGACGGCGGCGCGGGTGGTGCCGGGTTCGCTGGGGCTTGTCATGTGCGGGCTCCTCGGGTCCGGTGTCCTGGACGCTGTTGCGTGTACGCCACACTGTCCAACGAACCAGCACCGTCAAGCGTTCGCAGATGACCCGCCCGGCTTGTGTGATTCGACCCGGCCGGCCGAGGACTAGGAGTACCTCTCATGCCCCGCACCATGTCCGTATCGGACAGCATCCTGATCCGGGCGACCCCGTCGGCGGTGTACGAACAGCTGAGCGATCCCACGGCGATGGGGCGGTGGAGTCCCGAGAACCGGGGCGCCCGGGTGCTCGGGGACCGCCGGGGAGCTCATGTCGGCATGGTCTTCGAAGGTCGCAACAAGCGCGGGTCCTTCCGCTGGACGACCAGGTGCACGGTGACGGCCGCCGACCCGGGTCAGCGGTTCGCGTTCCGCGTGCACGCGATCGGGGTGCGGCGTCCGCGGCTGTCGGGTGCGATCGCACTGTGGGAGTACCGCTTCGAAGCGGTCGGCGGCTCCACCCGGGTCACCGAGACCTGGACCGACAACCGGCGGGCGTGGCCCGACTTCCTCGCCAACGCGTTCGACCGGGTCGCGACGCGGGGGCATACGTTCGCCGAGTTCCAGCGCGGAAACATCCGTACGACACTGGAGCGCCTCAAGGCCGCGATGGAGCAGGACGACGCGGCGGAGTCCGGCCTCGTGGAGGACGGCCCGCACCAGGGGTGAGACGTCGGGCCGGTCCGGTGGACCCGCCCCTGCCGGCCGTCCGCGTCCGCGGAGCTCGGTGGCGGCCCTCAGGGGGCTTCGCCGGGCATCACGATGCGGGTCAGAGCCTCGGCCGTGGTGGGGGCCGCGGGTATGAGGACACCGACGCCCGTGATGTCGAGCAGCCTCGCGAGGTGTGCCGGCGCGGCGGCCAGGCACAGGGACCCGTGCCGGTCCTTCGCGTACCGCAGGATGCCGATCATCGCGTTGAGGCCGGAGGAGTCGCAGAACTCCACGGGCTCCAGGTCGAGAACCACATGAGGTCTCCCCTGCCTGATCAGCTCCAGAGCCCTGGTCCTCAGGGCCGGAACACTGTCCACGTCGATCTCGCCGGCGACAGTGAGGACTGCCACGCTCTCCGCCGGGTACCGGACGGTGAGCTCGAGGGTCTGGCTGTGGGTCATGGGTCTCAGTACTCCAGGCCGGGAGCGGGCCGCCACCATGGCGGGAGCAGCGATGGCCCGCTGGAAGATCACAGATCGGATGTCAACCGCAGAACCGTACCCTATGGCAACTGTTGTCATGAGGAAACTGATCGGGGTGTCGGTGGCGACCTCGGAAGCCTGTGGCAGACAGGGGTACGATATTCAGGGCCACGCGCGTGCCCCTGAACCTTTTGTCCTGGCTTTCCATACGAGCGCATCGAATGCCCGGCTCGTTTGCTCGGTCCGGTGGCCAGACGGACGAGTGAGGCGATGTCGAATCGGAGTGTCATCAATATGGGCCTGAACCCCGAAGCCGACCAGCGGTCCCGGGATGCGGCCCGTGAGGGTTCCGAGTTCGTCGAACTCCTCGAGGTCCTCTGGGAGCACGGACGTGAGGCCGCGCCGACCGGCCCGGTCTCCCCCTCTCAGCTTCGCGTGCTGTACACGCTTGACCGCGAGGAGGGCATCAATCTGCGGATGCTCGCCGAAGCCCTGGGATCGGCCTCCCCCTCGGTCAGCAGGCTGTGCGACCGCCTGCAGGCCACGGGGCTCGTGGAGCGCGCCCCCAGCCCGGTGAGCCGCCGGGAGCTGGAGCTCCGGCTTACCAGCCACGGCAAGGCGTACCTCGTCGACCTGCGTGCGCGCAGGGAGGAGGTGCTGATGTCCACGATCGACGCCATGCCGGCCAAGGCGCGGCGCTCGTTCCTCGAAGGGCTCAGGGCATTTCGCAACGCGGCCTCGGGGCAGGACAGCGGCGGCGCGAGACCCCTGCGGTCGACCGGATAGAGACCGGCCGACCGCACTTCCGCCCGAAGGCGCCGGTCACTCGGGCGCGCCGCCGGCGGCGGACTGCCGGCCGAACCAGTCCAGGCAGACCACCAGGGCGTCGTCGTCCAGCGGTGTGGCCCCTCGGTAGTCCCGCAGATCCCGCAGCACTGCCAGCGGCACCTGCTCGGACGGCAGGAAGCGGTGCGCGGACAGCGAGCGCGCGAGGGCACGCTGTCCGTAGCGCTCCCCCGCCGCCGACGCGCTGTCGTAGACACCGTCACTGCCGATCAGCAGCCGGTCGCCCGGTTCCACCCGCAGGTGCTCCGCGACGTACTCCGTCTCCTCGAACATGCCCAGCGGGAGCTGCGCGTCGAAGTCGAGGGATTCGACGGCGCGCCCCCTGAGCCGCCACATCCGGGGAGATCCCGCGTCCACGGCCTCCACCTCCCCCGTTGCCAGGTCGAAGCGCAGCAGCAGGACCGACGCGTGCAGCGCGCCGCGGTGCTGGGCGTAGACGGCCTGGTCGGCGAGGCTGGCCTGGCCGGGGAGGTCGAGACCGGCACGCCGGGCATTGCGCAGCGCGTTGACGACCAGGTTGGTCAGCAGGGCCGCCTCCATCCCCTTGCCCATGCCGTTGGTGACGGTGAGCGTGAGGTGATGGGCCGACACCGACCAGTCGAAGTTGTCGCCGAATATCGCGTACGCGGGCTCCAGTTGGGCGCCCAGCGCGAATTCGGGGCGGGAGACGGAGCGGCCGGGCAGCAGCTGCCACTGCATCTCCGCGGCCAGGGTCAGCCGGGTGGCGCGGCGGGCCAGCAGGTAGAGGTCCGTGTCCCGTTCGGCGACCAGGATCTCGTGGCCGAGCGCTTCGCAGATCTGCTGCATCCCCGCCAGGCCCGCCGCCGTGCAGCTGCTCTCCGGCGCCGTGACGGTGAGGACTCCCAGCCGGTCGCCCCGGACGGTCACAGGCAGGTGCACCGTCGCCGGTCCCGGCGTGGTCAGGGGCTCCACGAACGGCTCCTGGGCCCCGAAGGCACGCCCCTGCGGACTGTCATGGATGGGCACCGGTTCGGCGAGGGGCGCCTCGGACACCACCTGAAGCGTGGTCACGCCGTAGTCGGCGAGCCGCAATTCCACACTCTGTACGTCGCACTGCTCCCGCAGAGCCGCCGTGACGACGTCGAGGAGCAGATGGGGTGCGGCCTTACGCAGCTCCCGCTCGACGGCAGCGAATCTGTCCACGTGATCCTGTTTCTCATCGTGCTGCACCGAAACCCGGACCGCCTGTGGGCCCCGGCCGTCGGCCTCCAGCGTACGGGTCCTGTACCCCGGTCCATCGCGGCGCGCCCTGGAGGTCGCACCGGTGGCCGACGTGCTCATCTTACGATGTCCAGGGACAACTGTTTCCGCACAGCAAGAAAATTCGTGTCATCGCGCATAGGCCCTCCGGGGCGGGGCAGGGGCTGGTCACGAAGTGCGCTCAGTACCAGGGAGGGTGGGAATACAGTGATTCCTGAAAAGACTGCCGGGACCGTATCGGCTGACAAGGCGCCGACTACGGGGGCTTCGCCGGGACACATCGGCGAGCTGCCCTGGATCGAGGATGCGGGCAAGGTGGCCCCGAAGGACGCCCGCGCGCTGTCGACCCTGTTCTTCGAGCAGTTGCAGGTCCTCGAGGAGGGCACGCACGAGTATCAGTACGCGCGCAACACCCTCATCGAGATGAACATCTCCCTGGTCCGGTTCGCCGCGCGGCGCTTCCGCAACCGGGGCAGTGGCGACATGGAGGACATCACCCAGGTCGGCACGATCGGCCTCATCAAGGCCATCGACCGGTTCGAGCTCTCCCGGGAGGTCGAGTTCGCCACCTTCGCCGTCCCCTACATCGTCGGCGAGATCAAGCGCTTCTTCCGGGACACCACCTGGGCCGTCCACGTACCCCGGCGTCTGCAGGAACTCCGCGTCGATCTGGCCAAGGCGAAGGACGAACTCTCCACACACCTGGACCGTGACCCCACGGCCAAGGAACTGGCCGACTTCCTGGACCTCACCGAGGACGAGGTCATCGAGGGCATCATCGCCTCGAACGGCTACACCGCGGGATCCCTGGACCTCCCGACCGACGGGGGCGAGACCACGGGCAAGGCGTCGCGCACGTTCGCCGACATCCTGGGCGAGCCGGACTCGGCCATGGAGACGGTGGAGAACCTGCACGCCCTGGCCCCGCTCCTCGAGGAACTCGACGAGCGCGAGCGCCGCATCATCGAGATGCGCTTCGGGCAGGAGATGACGCAGTCGCAGATCGGCGCAGAACTGGACGTCTCCCAGATGCACGTCTCCCGTCTCCTCACCCGCACGCTGAGCAAGCTCCGCGCCGGAATGCTCGCCTGACCGCCTCTCGCGTCGGGCCGCCTCGGTGACGAAGCGCCGCGCCTGCCGTGCGGGGTCGAATATCCGGTGCCGTACCGGGCGGGGGACGTGCAGACTCGCTCCATGACGGACATGCGCGCATTCCGGGATGCGGTCAGCGACTGGGCAGCCGGCGGCCCCGGTGAACCGGCGAGCGACCTGGCGGCCCGACTGGGGCTGCGGACGGCGGTGCTGCTGGAAGGACCGAGCGACCTCGCCGCAGTCGAGACACTGGCTGAACAACGTGGCCGGGACCTCGCCGCCGAAGGGGTGTGTGTCGTGCCGATGGGTGGGGCCATGAGCATCGGCCGCTTCGCCGGTCTTCTCGGGCCGCCCGGTCTCGGTCTGCGCCTGCGCGGACTGTGCGACGAGCGCGAGCAGCGCTTCTACGACCACGGACTGCGGCGGGCGCGGGCTCCGCACGGGGGCTTCTTCGTGTGCGTGGCAGACCTGGAGGACGAGCTCATCCGCGCGCTGGGCACGGCGCGGGTCGAGGAGGTCATCCGGGCCGAGGGCGACCTGCGGGCCTGGCAGACGTTCCTGCGGCAGCCCGCACAGCACGGCCGGCCCCGGCAGCAGCAGTTGCGGCGTTTCCTGGGCACGAAGAAGGGCCGCAAGATCCGATACGGCCGTCTCCTGGTGGAGCCGCTCGGCCCCGGAGAGGTACCGGCTCCGCTCGACGACCTCGTCAGAAGTCTGTGATCGTCCCCCGCCCGCGTGAACCGGTGCTCGCGCACAGGGAACGTGGCGCCCTCACGTACGGCGACGGGCCCGGCGGCCGGCCTGGCGCGCCGAGGCGATTCCGGGACTGCTCACCGGCCAGTGGGGAGGCCGGGTCAGGGAGCCCGGCAGCTTCGTGGCGGCGTTGCCCCGCGCCGCGTTCAGCTGCGCCTGGGTGAGGAAGAGGGCGCCGCTGAGGTCGGCGTCGGAGAGGTCGGCGTCCCGGAAGTCGGCGCCGATCAGCTCCGCGCGGCGGAGGTCGGCTCCGCGCAGGTCGGCCGCGATGAGGTACGCCCCGCGGAGTTCGGCGCCGCGCAGATCGGCACCCCTGAGCCGGGCTCCGATGAGGTCGGCACCTCGTCGGCTGCGCTTCCCGCCCCCGGGGACCGTGGCGCGTTCGAGTTCGCCGGCGCGCAGCAACAGGGCCGCCGTCCTGTCCCGGTGTGCGGACACGTCCAGTTCCGCGAGCTCCTCGGCCGGCAGACGGGTGAGGCGGTCGGTCGCCCCGAGGGCGTCGCGGAGATCGGCGTACAGGCTCGCCGCCGCGGGCAGGGTGAGCGCTTCGGTGAGATACCAGAGCAGTTCGTGAAGCTGCTTCATCACCGGGAAGACCTGGAACATCTGCTGGGCGGTGTCCGCGGCCGTCCGCCAGTCCCGGCCGGCGTAGGTATCCTGGGACACCTTCTGGCCCGCGCCGAAGCAGTCGTACACGGTGCAGCCGGAGAAGCCTTCGGGCCGCAGCCGGGTGTGTATGCCGCAGCGGAAGTCCTCCGCCAGATTGGGGCAGGGGGTTCCCGCCTCCTTGTTGATCGCGAAGTCCGCCGACGCGGTGAGCGTCAGCGCGACGCAGCACAGCCCGAAGCAGTTCGCGCAGTCGGCGCGCAGGGCGGAGCGTTCGGTGACGGGTGCGGTTGTCGGATCGTCGTCGGGCACGTGCCTGGTTCCTCCGGTGAGCAGTCTCCGCCAAGCTTACGGCCGTACTCGATTCCGGCGGCACGTCCCCTGTCGGTGCAGCGGCGCACACTTGGCAACAGGGCCCGGCACCGGCGAGGGGACAGGACATGAGCGCGTCGCAGGAACAGGAGAGAGGTTTCGAGCCCGCCACGGGCGACGGCCCCGAGGCCGGTGGAAACCCGGGTGGGCGCGCCGGGGAGGTGCGGACCGCCTTCGAGGGACTGCTTCAGATCAGGCGGCTGACCGGTGCGGGGCGCGCGGACCCCGAAGGTGTGCCGGCTTCCTGGGAGCTGCACCGGCCGCTACGGGCCGTGGCGTTGGCGCTGGAGGCCGCCGACATACCCGCGTCGGCCGTCGGCCCGTCCGGTGAGCGGTCGGCCGTGGGCTACCGCGTGCGTGAGGGCGAGACGGCCGGCTCCGTGCGCGTCGAGTGGGCAGGTCCGCCGGGAAGTGGCGCGGCGCACGACGAGGAGGAGGCGCTGGCCGGGTGCGCCACCGTGCTGCGACGGCTGGGGTGGACGGCCCTGCTCTACCGCGGTCCGCGCAGGCGGCGCTTTCTCGAGGTCGAACCACCTGCCCCGGCCCGGTCCTGACGCCTCTCCGCAGCGGGCGCGGGAGCGTTGTCGGACCCATGAGGGATGCTTGACGGTCCGACACCTTCTGACCGGGAGATGCTGAGATGCACGAAGCCGAAATCGCCGCGGCCCAGGCGTACGTCCGTTTACTGGCCGCCACGCGCGCCGCGCTCGCCGACCCGGCCGATGCCCCTCTGTACGTGCCGCTGCTCGCCTCCCCGATCGAGGAGGCCGACGAGGCCCTGCGCAGCGCGGGTCTCGCGGGGAACGAGGACCGGCTCTTCGCTCTCGTACGGAAGCTTCAGCCGAGCTTGACGGGTTCCGGTCGCTGACGGTTCCCAGGCCGCGGTAGGTGCCCCGCCCCGAGTGGAGGCCGGCCGACACATGTGGCCGGGCTTCCTCCGGGGCGCCCACCGCGGCAGGCCGTCCGCGACCGGCCGCTCGGAGGAGCCCCGTCCGGTCGTTCGGGCGAGCCACCACCCTCTCGACGAGCGTCGAGCAGGACGCGCCGCGTCGGTTCCGCCAGAGCTTCGAGTGTCATCTCCCCGTCGCGATGAATTGATTCAAACCCCGAAGAAAGTGGACTGGCCGCTTGACTAGTGCACTGCCCAAACCTAGCGTACGTTCCGGATGAAACGATTCACATCCCCGATCCTGAGCGGTCGCCGGATGACTCTGCTTACGAGGTGTTCATGTCTGATGTGTCGGCCGTCAAGGCAGCTCTGAAGTCTCAGGTCATCGAGACGCCCTCCTGGGGTTACGGCAACTCCGGAACCCGTTTCAAGGTCTTCGCCCAGCCCGGTGTCCCGCGCGACCCGTTCGAGAAGCTTGCGGACGCGGCTCAGGTGCACAGCTATACCGGGGTCGCCCCGAAGGTGTCGCTGCACATTCCGTGGGACAGGGTGGAGGACTACGCGGCGCTGACCCGGCACGCCGAGGAGCTCGGGCTGCGGATCGGTGCGATCAACTCCAACGTCTTCCAGGACGACGACTTCAAGCTGGGTTCGGTGACCCACCCGGACCCGAAGGTCCGCCGCAAGGCCACCGATCACCTGCTCGAATGCGTCGACATCATGGACGCCACCGGCTCCCCCGACCTCAAACTGTGGTTCTCGGACGGCACCAACTACCCCGGCCAGGACGACATCGCGGGTCGCCAGGACCGCCTGGCCGAAGCGCTCGCCGAGGTGTACGAGCGGCTCGGCGACGACCAGCGGATGCTGTTGGAGTACAAGCTCTTCGAGCCCGCGTTCTACACCACCGACGTCCCGGACTGGGGCACCTCGTACGCCCACTGCCTCAAGCTCGGGCCGAAGGCCAAGGTCGTCGTCGACACCGGCCATCACGCACCGGGCACGAACATCGAGTTCATCGTCGCGTTCCTGCTGCGCGAGGGGAAGCTCGGCGCCTTCGACTTCAACTCCCGCTTCTACGCGGACGACGACCTGATGGCAGGCGCCGCCGACCCGTTCCAGCTGTTCCGGATCATGCACGAGGTCGTCAAGAACGGCGGCCTCGAGGCCGAGACCAACGTCAACTTCATGCTCGACCAGTGCCACAACATCGAGGCCAAGATCCCGGCCGTCATCCGCTCGGTCACCAACGTCCAGGAAGCGACCGCCAAGGCACTGCTGATCGACGCGGAGGCGCTGACGGAGGCGCAGCGTTCCGGTGATGTCCTTGCCTCCAACGGAGTGCTGATGGACGCGTTCAACACGGACGTACGGCCGCTGCTCGCCGAGGTCCGGGAAGAGCTCGGCCTGGCGCGCGACCCGTTCGCCGCCTACCTCGCCTCCGGCAACCAGGAGCGCATCGCCGCCGACCGCGTCGGCGGAGAGCAGGCGGGCTGGGGCGCCTGAGCCCCGCTCCCCCGCCTGCGTACGTCCAGCCGCACCCGCCCGACCCTCTTCCCGAAGGAACCCTCATGACGTCCGCGACGCACGCCGAAGTCGCCGCGCTCCTGGAGCGCGCCCACCGGATCGGCTCCGACCCCCGCAACACCAACTACGCCGGCGGCAACGCCTCGGCCAAGGCGACGGAGGCCGACCCGGTCACCGGTGGCGAGGCCGAACTGCTCTGGGTCAAGGGCTCGGGCGGCGACCTCGGCACGCTGACCGAGGCAGGTCTCGCAGTGCTCCGGCTGGACCGGGTGCGAGCGCTCAAGACGGTGTACCCGGGGGTGGAGCGCGAGGACGAGATGGTCTCGGCGTTCGACTACTGCCTGCACGGCAAGGGGGGCGCCGCCCCGTCGATCGACACCGCGATGCACGCGCTGGTCGAGGCCGCGCACGTCGACCATCTGCACCCGGACTCCGGCATCGCTCTGGCGTGCGCCGCCGACGGCGAGAAGCTGACCGCCGAGTGCTTCGGGGACAAGGTCGCCTGGGTGGGCTGGCGCCGGCCCGGCTTCCAGCTGGGTCTCGACATCGCGGCCGTCAAGGAGGCCAATCCCCAGGCGGTCGGCGTCATCCTCGGCGGTCACGGCATCACGGCCTGGGGTGACACCTCCGAGGAGTGCGAGCGCAACGCCCTCTGGATGATCCGGACCGCCGAGACCTTCCTCGAGGAACACGGCAGGGCCGAGCCGTTCGGCCCCGTACTCCCCGGCCGGGAGGCCCTGGAGGAGGAGGCGCGCCGGGAACGGGCCGCGGCCCTCGCTCCGGTGATCCGGGGGCTGGCGTCCAAGGACCGGCCGCAGGTCGGGCACTTCACCGACGCGGCACCTGTGCTGGACTTCCTCTCGCGGGCCGAGCACCCCCGCCTCGCCGCCCTCGGCACCTCCTGCCCGGACCACTTCCTCCGTACGAAGGTCAGCCCGCTGGTCCTCGATCTGCCTGCCGACGCTCCGCTGGAGGAGGCGGTGGCCCGGCTCGAGGTGCTCCACGGGGAGTACCGGGAGGCGTACCGCGCGTACTACGAGCGCCATGCGGAGCCCGGCTCGCCCGCGATGCGTGGAGCGGACCCGGCGATCGTGCTGGTGCCCGGTGTCGGCATGTTCTCGTTCGGCAAGGACAAGCAGACCGCCCGGGTCGCCGGGGAGTTCTACCTCAACGCCATCAATGTGATGCGGGGCGCCGAGGCGGTCTCCACGTACGCGCCGATCGAGGAGTCCGAGAAGTTCCGGATCGAGTACTGGGAGCTGGAGGAGGCCAAGCTCCGCCGGATGCCGAAGCCCAAGGCGCTGGCCACACGGGTCGCGCTGGTCACCGGAGCGGGGTCGGGCATCGGCAAGGCCATCGCGCACCGCCTCGTCGCGGAGGGGGCGTGTGTCGTCGTCGCGGATCTGAACTCCGTGAACGCGGCAGCTGTCGCCGAGGAGCTCGGCGGTCCGGACAAGGCCGTCGCGGTGACCGTGGACGTCACGTCCGAGGAGCAGATCGCCGACGCCTTCAAGGCCGCCGCACTGGCCTTCGGCGGTGTCGACCTGGTCGTCAACAACGCGGGGATCTCCATCTCCAAGCCCCTGCTGGAGACCACCGCCCGGGACTGGGACCTGCAGCACGACATCATGGCGCGCGGTTCGTTCCTGGTGTCCCGTGAGGCGGCGAGGGTGATGCGGGCCCAGGATCTCGGCGGCGACATCATCTACATCGCGTCCAAGAACGCCGTGTTCGCGGGCCCGAACAACATCGCGTACTCGGCCACCAAGGCCGACCAGGCACACCAGGTACGACTGCTGGCGGCCGAGCTCGGCGAGAACGGCATCCGGGTCAACGGGGTCAACCCGGACGGGGTGGTGCGGGGTTCCGGAATCTTCGCTGCCGGCTGGGGAGCCCAGCGCGCGGCGACCTACGGCATCGAGGAGGAGAAGCTGGGCGAGTTCTACGCCCAGCGCACGATCCTCAAGCGCGAGGTGCTCCCGGAGCATGTCGCCAACGCCGTCTTCGCCCTGACCGGTGGGGACCTCACCCACACCACCGGCCTCCACATCCCCGTCGACGCCGGTGTGGCGGCGGCGTTCCTGCGTTGACCAAGTGCCACCCCGCCGCGCCCCGGATGCTGTTCCGTGCACACCCGGGGCGCGGCTCCGCCCGGATCGGATGAGATTTTCCATGTCTGCGACTTCACGGCACGACCCGGTGTTCGCCGCGGTGGACCTGGGCGCCACCAGCGGCCGGGTGATCACCGGCAGGGTGGGCCCCGACGAGCTGGAGCTGACCGAGGCACACCGCTTCGCCAACACGCCGGTCCGGCTCCCCGACGGGCTGCACTGGGACGTACTCGCCCTGTACCAGGGCATGCTGGACGGGCTGCGCGCGGCTGCGCGCAGCGGCCCGGTGGCCTCGGTGGGCGTGGACACCTGGGCCGTTGACTACGGTCTGCTGGATTCGGACGGGTCACTCCTCGGCCTGCCGTTCCATTACCGCGACGCGCGTAACACGCGGGCCGCCGAGGAGGTCATGGCGCGTTTCGACGCGCAGGAGCTGTACGGCATCGGCGGGCTGCAGCATCTGCCGTTCAACACGGTCTTCCAGCTGGCCGCCCACCGTTCGACGGCCCAGTGGCCGGCGGCCAGGACGCTGCTGCTGATGCCCGATCTCCTGGTGTACTGGCTGACGGGATCGGTGGGCGCGGAAGTGACGAACGCGTCGACGACCGCTCTGTTCGACGCGCGGACCGGCGACTGGTCCGATGCGCTGATCGGGCGGCTGGGGCTGGAGCGTTCGCTGTTTCCCGCCCTGCGCGAGCCGGGTGAACGGGCGGGCACCCTGCTTCCGCACGTGGCCGGGTTCACCGGCCTGCCGGAGGACACACCGGTGACGACCGTCGCCTCGCACGACACGGCGTCAGCTGTGGCCGCTGTCCCCGCCACCGAGCCGGGGTTCGCGTATGTGTCGTGCGGTACCTGGTCGCTGGCCGGGCTCGAACTGGACGCACCGGTGCTGACCGGGGAGTCGAGGGCCGCGAATTTCACCAACGAGCGCGGTGTGGACGGCACGGTGCGCTATCTCCGCAACATCATGGGGATGTGGCTGCTGGAGGAGTGCCGCCGGACGTGGGAGCGCGACGGTACGCCGACGGACCTCTCCCGTCTCCTCGCGGACGCGGCGCGTGCACGGCCGTTCGCCGCTGTGATCGACCCGGATGATCCGGTGTTCCTGGCGCCGGGTGACATGCCGTCGCGGATCGACGCGGCTCTCACCCGGACCGGGCAGGCGACGCCGGGCAGCCACGGGGGTTATGTGCGGTGCGTGCTGGAGAGTCTGGCCCTGGCCCATCGCAGGACACTGCGCGAGGCCGCCGCGCTGGCGGGCCGCGAGCTGACCCGGATCCATCTGGTGGGCGGAGGTTCGCGCAACGAGCTGCTCTGCCAGTGGACCGCGGACGCCACCGGTCTGCCGGTCACCGCGGGTCCCGCCGAGGCCACCGCGCTGGGCAATGTGCTGCTCCAGGCGCGGGCGCACGGGCTGGTGGGCGAACTGGCGGACATGCGCAGGCTGGTCGCACGCACACAGGAACTGCGCCATTACACCCCGCAGGGGGACCCGGGAGCCTGGGACCGCGCGGCGGACCGGCTGACGGTACGCGTGTGAGCGGATTCCCTGGCTACCTCCGCCGACGGGCGGCGGCCAGGGAATCCGATGCGTGGACGGCGGGGTTGCGCGCGTGGCCGGTCAGACCGAGGCCAGTCCCAGTTCCTGGTCGCCGAGCGGCTCGAAGTGGCGGGCGACCTCGGCGTCGGTGACCTCGCGGGGCTCGGCGGGGCTCCATCGCGGGGTGCGGTCCTTGTCGATGATCCGGGCGCGCACGCCCTCCACCAGGTCATGCCCGGTGAAGGCCCGGCAGGAGACACGGAACTCCTGGTCGAGGGCGGCTTCGAGGCTGCTGAGCCGCCCGGCCCGCCGCACGGCGGCGAGAGTGACCTTGAGCGCGGTGGGTGATGCGGTGAGGAGGGCGTCCGCGGTCTCCTTCGCGGCGGGCAGTCCGCTGTCGACCAGCCGGTCGATGATCTCCTCGACGGTGTCGGCCGCGTAGCAGTCGTCGATCCACGCGCGGTGATCGCCCAGCTCTCCTTCCGGCGCGTCGGTCGTGTACCGCAGCACCGTGTCCGTCACCTCGGCGGGTGTCGTGCTCCCGGCGAGCGCGGCGGTGAGGTCGGCGAGGTGGTGCGACGGGACGAAGTGGTCGGCCAGCCCGCACAGGATGGCATCCGCGGCGTCGACTGCCCGCCCGGTGAGTGCGAGGTGGGTGCCGAGCTCGCCGGGCGCGCCGGCCAGCAGGTATGTGCCCCCGACGTCGGGGACGAAGCCGATCCCGGTCTCGGGCATCGCGACGCGTGAGCGCTCGGTGACGACGCGCACGTCGCCATGGGCCGACACCCCCACCCCTCCGCCCATCACGATGCCGTCCATCAGCGCCACGTACGGTTTGGGGAACCTGGCGATCCGGGCGTTGAGGCGGTACTCGTCACGCCAGAAGTCCACGGACGCGCGTCGGCCCGCGCGGGCGTCCTCGTAGATCGACCGAATGTCGCCGCCGGCGCAGAGGCCCCTGCCGCCGGCTCCGCCGATCACGACGGCGGTGACCGCGTCGTCGTCCGCGGCCAGGGCCAGCGCCTCGTCGACAGCGCGCACCATGGTGTGGGTGAGCGCGTTCAGTGCCCGGGGACGGTTGAGGGTGATGTGCAGGACGTGGCCCTCGGTGTGCAGCAGGACGGGTTCGTCGTCGTTCATGTGTGCGCTCCGGTCAGCCGTGGACGATCTCTGCGTGCCATTCTGCGTCGCCCGTCGCGGGATCCCGGCGCCGGGTCTCCCGTGATACCGCTGTGGCACTCCGGCATCGCGGGCTCGACAATTGAGATCTACGGGCCGCGACGTCCAGCAGCCCCGCCGGACGACCTCCGGAGCAGGCATGACCGACTCTTCACGGCGAGCAGACGACGACACAGCGTCGCGGCTCCGGATCGACCGGCGCAGCGCCGGCGAGACCGGGACCGCGGAGCGCCTCGCCATGAACCGGACCGGCAGCTTCGAATGGGATCTGGACGCCCGGACCCTGGACATCGACGACGCGGGGCTGTTGGTCTTCGGCCTCGATCCCGGGACCTTCGAGGCGCGGCCGGGGGCAGTGCTGGAGCGGCTGGACGCGACGGAGAGCGCGCGCCTGGACGCCGCGATCCAGGAGGCGATCTCCGGCGGAAGCAGCTCCTACAGCGTCCACTTCCAGGTGCCCCTGCAGGACGGGTCGCGCCAGTGGACGCACGTCCAGGCTCGGATCCTGCGGTCCGAGGACGGCCGGGCACACCGCGTCATCGGTGTGGTGCGGGACGCGACGGCCGAGGTCACCCATTCGGCCTTCGTGCTCGATCTGGAAAAGCGGCGCCGCCGCCAGACGAGCATCGTCGAACGCACCACCGCCGCGATGTCACGTGCGGTGACCGTGGACGACGTCACCGCCGCGCTCACCGGTCCGGGCGGCCTGGTCGGCATCGGGGCGGACGGGCTGGCACTCGGGCTGGTGGAGAACTCCGCACTCAAGATCATCGCACTGAGCGGTGACTCGGTGGAGGTTCTCGAAGGCCTGGGCTCCGGGCAGCTCGACGCGGCGCTCCCGCTCGGGGACACCATCCTCAGCGGGCGCCCCCGGTTCATCACCTCGCTCGGATCACTGATCCGGCGCTACCCGGCGCTCGAGCCGCACATCGGAGAGCTGAACTTCCGGGCCGTCGCCTACCTTCCACTGATAGCTCAGGCCCGCTCGCTGGGGGGACTCGCCCTCTTCTACCGGGACCGCACGGTCTTCAGCGCGGACGAGCGGATCCTGTGCCTGGGACTGGCCGCCATCGTGGCCCAGTCCCTGCAGCGGGCGATCCTCTTCGACGAGGAGCGCGAATTCGCCACCGGGCTCCAGTCTGCGATGCTTCCGCGCCGGATCCAGGAGATCGAGGGCGGCGAGATCGCGGTCCGCTACCACGCCGCGTGGAGCGGACGCGAGGTCGGCGGCGACTGGTACGACGTGATCACCTTGCCCAGAGGCCGCATCGGCGTCGTGGTGGGCGATGTCCAGGGACACGACACGCACGCTGCGGCGATCATGGGCCAGCTGCGTATCGCCCTGCGCGCGTACGCCGCCGAGGGACATCCTCCGGCGACCGTGCTGGCGCGGGCCTCCCGTTTCCTCGCCGAGCTGGACACCGACCGGTTCGCGACATCGACGTACGCGCAGGCCGACCTCGCCACGGGGGCGGTGCGTGTCGCGCGCGCCGGGCACTTCGGGCCGCTGATCAGGCATACCGACGGGCGGGTCGGTGTCCCTCAGGTGCGCGGGGGTCTTCCGCTGGGGATCTCCACGGATTTCCGGGACGAGGAGTATCCGGAGACACGCCTCGACCTCGTGCCGGGCGAGACCCTCGTCCTGTACACGGACGGCCTGGTCGAGGAACCGGGGGCCGACGTCGACACGGGGGTCGCGGCGCTGATCCACGAGGTGAGCGAGGGGCCCGACGGCGCCGAGGCGCTGGCCGACCACCTGTCGGACCGGCTGTGGGAGCGGTGGGGTTCGGGCGACGACGTGGCACTGCTGGTCCTGAGGCGCAGCCCGGATCTCGGGTCTCCGCGTGCGCCCCGGCTGCACCAGTACATCCATCAGGCGGACCCCCAGGGCCTGTCGGAGGCCCGGTCCATCGTCCGTCAGGCGCTGACGGACTGGGAGCTCGCCGGACTGGCGGACGACGCGGAGCTGGTCACCGGGGAGTTGCTGGTCAATGTGCTGCTGCATACGGAGGGCGGGGCGGTACTGACGCTGGAGGTCCTGCCGGAACCCGTGCGGCGCATCAGGCTGTCGGTCCAGGACCGCTCCAGCGTCTGGCCACGGCGGCGCACTCCGGGCGAGACGTCGACCTCGGGACGTGGTCTGCTGCTGCTCGACGCCGTCGCCGAACGCTGGGGCATCGAGCCCCGGGGGGAAGGCAAAGCCGTCTGGTGCGAGATCGGACCTGCCTCCTGATCCTCCGACCGAGGAGGCGGCTGGTGCGCGGCTACGGAGCGGCTAGGGGCGCTGCGGTGGAATGGCGCGGGGGGCGCACCGCAACAGAGTTGTTGCGGTGCGCCCCCGCCCGGCCCGCCGGTGTTCTGCCACCACCGTGCCGGGATGCCGGGACGCGTCAGTGCTGCGCGCTACGGCGCTTACGGACGGACCACAGGATGCCGCCGCCGGCGAGCAGGACCGCGAGAGCGGCTCCGCCGATGACGGGCGTGGCGGACGACGACCCGGTCTCGGCCAGGTCCGGCGCGCTGGTGCTCGGCTCCGCGGGGGCGGGTGCGGCCTCCGTGGCGGTCTCGCTCGGCGTCGCACTGGGCTCGGGGGTCTCCGAGGCCGACGGCTCCGTGCTCGGGGTCTCCGAAGGCGTCGCCTCGGTCGGGGTGGGCGACGGGGTCTCGTCCTCACACACCGGAGCGGTCTTCGTGGCGTCGACGGAGTACTTGGCGTTGTCCCCGGCCTTGACGACGAGGCGGACAGTCAGCTCCTTGTCGTGCTCCGGGAGCTGGAGCGGCGTCTTCGTGCTGAAGTCGCGGCCGAACTGGGTCGTGGCAAGCAGATCGTCCCCGCCCACGACGGAAACGGTCACCTCGTTGGTGGCGTCGGCCGAGTAGGCCGTCAGGTTGAGCGTCACTTCGGAGCAGGTCACGGCCCAGGTGGGGGTGTGAGCTGCGGCCGGTCCTGCGGAGAGGACTCCGCCGGCCAGGCCGACTACCGCGGCGGCCGCGAATGCTCCCGCGCCGCGCCACGATCTCCTGGGTATGGTCATGGATTATTCCTCCATATGAGTTCACCGCTGAGATGGCGGTGGGGCGCACAGTACTGCTCCCCATCCCAGGGGGCGCACCCGCCCCATCCCTCAGCTGTGCGCCAACCGTGCCCAGATCGCCGCTACTTGTGACATGACGGACACACCAGGATGGCCGGAAGCCATTGTGCTCACAGTCCTTCCGGCTCTCTGTGAGGGTGATTTCAGAGGGGCTTGTGCATGATGTGCAGTCCCACATAGCCCTGCGCGGGGTGGTTGAACCCCTCGGGCAGGGTCCCGACGACCTCGAACCCGAGAGAGCGGTACAGACGGACGGCGTGGATGTTCGTCTCCACCACGGCGTTGAACTGCATGGCGCGATACCCCGCCGTACGCGCCCAGTCCACCGTGTACTCGCAGAGGGCCCTGCCCACGCCCCGGCCCGAGTGCTCGGGGGCCACCATGTAGCTCGCACTGGCGATGTGCGAGCCGTTGCCCATGTGGTTCCTGTTCATCTTGGCCGTGCCGAGGACGGTCCCGGCGTCGTCGACCGCGACCACCGTACGGGCCGGCTCCGGGAGGAGCCACCAGTCCCGGGCCACGTCCTCACCGAGTTCCACAGGGTAGGTGAACGTCTCGCCCGCAGCGACGATGGCATGGAAGAACGGCCAGATGGCGGGCCAGTCCCTGTCGGTGGCTTCCCTGATCAACATGGAGGCCAAGATGCCCCGGTGGACCGCCCCGTGCAATCGCTTTATCGATCACCGCGTCCCGGCCGGCGCAGCCCCAGCCTGACGAGCAGCCCCCGTCCCCCGCCGGGACTCCCGCCAGGGCGGCGAGGAACGTGGCCGCTCTGCCCGAATGCCGGTCCTGGGACGTCCGGGGCCGGCCGTACGGCCGCCGGGCGGATCGGAGCGGGGCGGATCCCGGGGTCGAATCCGGGTCGCGGCGCGGGGCGGACTTCACGCGCCTGTTCCAGCTCCAGCGTCAGATTCACCCGGCGCCAGAGGATTTCGTCCGGATCATCCGCCAGCATCAGCCTCGTCATGGCCTCCTTCCCGGACACGGAGCCCGGGCGCCCGAAGACGGAGTCCGGCTGCATACGCGCCAGGTAGGCCCGCTCATAGGGGTCCTCGACCACCTCCGCGAGCTGGACGGGGTCCAGAGCGGAGGCCTGCAGGGCCGCGCGCGTCCAGGGGTCATCAGTGCGGCTCAGCAGGCGGTCGATCCTGCGTGAACGCCAGTTGCGCGCACGCCAGTCGGTGCCGCCCTCCAGCATGGTCCGCATCCCCACCGGATTCTTACCCCCGATCAAATCGGGCTCTCTCGCGGCGAAGGCGAGAAGCTCGTCCACCAGATAGAGCCAGACCACCGCGCGGTAGCGGTTCAGATAGAACGCGACCGGCGAGATGCACCCGATGCGGGCGAGGCCGGTGAAGCGCACGGGCCTCACTCCGAGGAGGGTGGCACCCTCCGCCGTGCCCGCCGTACGCACCTGGTCCCGGAGCGATCCGGGAAACCCCGGCAGCCCACGCAGCCGGTCGATCTCCTGCTGACGGATCCGGGGCCTCGCCCCGGCAGTCGCCGGCTCCGCACGGATCAGTCCCAGATGGACGGCGAGATCGAATTCGCCCCGTTTCAAGGTCAGCTCCCGAGCCGCGCGTCCGACGGACAGGCAGCCGGATACCGCCGCGTCGGCGGTGTGCGTGCGGGTGGCTTCCGTAATGGTCATGGCCGTCCTCCCCCGTGAGGTCGAATACTCTCTGTGACCACGGTAGCTCGGGGAGGAATCATCCGCCGAGCCTGTGGATAACTCCCGGAAATCCACAGAAGTCGCAGGTCAGAGGTTGGCCAGGCATTCGGAGCCCTTAGCGCGCCGTCACGCCTAGGTGCTCGCCCACCCGATTGACCAACAGGGTCATCTCATAGGCGACCTGGCCGACATCGGCCTCGGCGGCGGTCAGTACGCACAGGCAGCTGCCGTCCCCGGCCGCCGTCACGAACAGCAGCGCCTCGTCGAACTCCACCATGGTCTGGCGTGCTCTTCCCGCACCGAAGTGACGCCCCGATCCTCGGGCCAGGCTCTGCAGCCCGGACGAGACCGCCGCGAGGTGCTCCGCGTCCTCCCGGGCCAGGCTGGTGCTGGCCCCGGTCACCAGCCCGTCGTTCGACAGCACCAGCGCGTGCTGGATGTGCTCCACCCGGCTGGTGAGATCGTCAAGAAGCCAGTCAAGTCCCCGGTCCAGCGCCATGTGCTCGTCCTCCCCGTTCATCCGTTCCCCCGCCTGTCGCGCCAGC
Organism: Streptomyces sp. NBC_01166; assembly: GCF_045039765.1. Classification (NCBI taxonomy): domain Bacteria; kingdom Bacillati; phylum Actinomycetota; class Actinomycetes; order Kitasatosporales; family Streptomycetaceae; genus Streptomyces; species Streptomyces sp. NBC_01166. The sequence goes on along the minus strand of NZ_CP108613.1, from coordinate 8,201,351 downwards.
CTTGCGCACGGCTCCCCTGCGGGCAAGCGCCTCCCCGGTGCCGGGGCGTTGCTTCGCGCCACCGTCCGCCCGGCCCGGGGCCGGGCGGACGGTTCTCGGCGTGGGATACGGATGACCTTGACGGGCGCCCGCCTCAAGCCGGGCCGGCGGCCTGGCCGACCGAGTCGAGCAGCCGCGCGGTATGCATCCGCCCCGCGTACTCGACCATGCGGATGAGAACTTCCTTTCCCGAGGCACGGTCGCGCGCGTCGCACAGGACGACGGGGGTGCCCCGGTCCAGATCCAGTGCGCGCGAGACGTCGTCCTCGGCGTAGGTCCTCGCGCCCGTGAAGCAGTTGACCGCGACGACGAAGGGGATGCGGCGGTGCTCGAAGTAGTCGACGGCCGGGAAGCAGTCCTCGAGTCGCCGGGTGTCGGCCAGGACGACGGCTCCGAGCGCCCCCTGCGACAGTTCGTCCCAAAGGAACCAGAAGCGGTCCTGCCCCGGCGTGCCGAACAGGTAGAGCGACAGTCCGGAGCGGATGGTGATCCGTCCGAAGTCCATGGCGACCGTGGTGGTGGTCTTCTGATCCACCCCGCCGGTGTCGTCGACGGAATGTCCGGCCTCGCTGAGGAGTTCCTCCGTCCGCAACGGCCGGATTTCGCTCACCGCGCCGACGAGGGTCGTCTTGCCGACTCCGAAGCCGCCGGCGACCAATATCTTCAGGGCGAGTGCCGTGGAGTCCCCGGCCTCTTCCTGGTCTGTGCTGTCCACATGCTCGGAGGACATCGATCACTTCTCTCGCGAGTGCCGTCGGTAGAGGCGACAGCATGACAATCAGAGGCAGTCGCCGAAGACAGTGAACGGATTTTGACTTATATGTCCGGACTGGTTCGCTCAATGCCCGCATGAAGTCGCTATCCGTCCTGAGTAGGTGGTGCGCACGACAACTACAGGAGCCCTCAGAGCGCCCGCAGGCCGTCGATCACCTCGCGCAGGATGCGCTCGTCGGGGAGTTGGGCGGGCGGGACGGGCCTGCTGACCCGGACACAGCCGGCTTCGAGCAGATCTCCGAGAAGCACCCGCACCACCCCTACGGGCAGATCGGCGTCGGCGGACAGTTCCGCGACGGACTGGACCTCGTCACGGCACAGGCCCAGCAGAGCCCGGTGCTCGGGGCCCAGCAGCGCCTCGCCCTGACGGCCGCCTGCTCCGTCGTCGGCCGTCACGAGTGCGATCAGGTCGAACCGGACCCCACTGGGCCCCGGCTGCGTCCGGCCGCCCGTGACTGCGTACGGGCGGACCAGTGGGCCCGCCTCGGCGTCGTACCACTGACTCCCCGGCGGTAGGGACCCGTGGCCCGGGGGTACTCCGCCCGTGCTTCCCGGCGGCACCCCGCCCTCGCTCATCCGCACGTGCCCGTCCTCAGCCCGTCGCCGGTGGCCCGGCGAGCCTCACCGGAGTGGCGAGGTGTTCGCCCACCCGTTTCACCAGCCGCGCCATCTCGTACGCCACGAGGCCGATGTCCGCGAACGCCGTGCTCAGGACGGTGAGGCAGGAACCGTCCCCGGCGGCGACGACGAACAGGAAGCCGTCGTCCATCTCGACCATCGTCTGGCGTACGCCCCCGGCGCCGAAGTGCCGTCCCGTACCCTTGGCCAGGCTGTTGAAGCCCGAGGCCACGGCCGCGAGGTGTTCCGCGTCCTCACGGCTCAGCGCCAGGGAGGCGCCGACGGCAAGGCCGTCGTTACTCAGGACGACGGCGTGCCGGATCTCGGCGATCCGCGCGACCAGATCGTCCAGCAGCCAGTCGAGTTCGCCGGAACCGCGGGGCGCCCGTCCGGGCCTCTCGTTCACGATCATGTCTGCTCTCCTTCGGTGTGCCGACGGAACGGGGACACGGGTGCCGAGCGGCCCGAGGAGTTGCTCCCCGGCGCCCTGCCGCCCCCGCGGACCCATCCGTCCCGGTATGCGGTCATGCGGTCTCGGGCCTGTTCGGGAGTGCGTCCCGGCGTGGGCCCTCCGTCGGGGTCCGGCACGCCCTCCTCCGGCTTCGGCTGCTCACGCAGCTGGGGTACGAGGCTGGCCTGGCGGACGCGCCGAGGCAGATCGCCGTCCTCCTCGGTGGAGCGAGGACGCCGGTGCAGAGTGGTCACCGGTGCCGGTCCGGGCCGCGGCCCGGACCCGGACCCCGGGGCCGCCCCCCGCTCGAGGGCGGGCACGGCGGCCGGTGCTGGGAAGGCGGGGGGGCGGGGCCGGGCGGCGGGGTGCGGGGCGAGCCTTCCGGGCCCGGGACCGTCGTCGTCCCTGGCCACCGTCGCCGTCCGGGTAGCGGCGCCCGCCGGACCGGCAGGCGAGCCCTCCGGAAGCGCGCTCTGGAGCAGCGCCGTCGGCAGCAGGACCACGGCGGTCGTGCCCCCGTACGGGGATGTGCGCAGCTGGACCTTGACCCGGTGACGGGCGGAGAGCCTGCTCACCACGAAGAGGCCGAGCCGGTCGCTGTCGAAGAGGTCGAGCGCCTCGGACTGCTCGATGCGGCGGTTCGCCTCGTCGAGCAGTTCCTTGCCCATGCCGAGCCCGCGGTCCTCGATCTCCAAGGCGTAACCGTTGCCCACGGGTTCCCCGCTGATCCGCACCTTCGTGTGCGGTGGCGAGAACTGGGCCGCGTTCTCCACGAGTTCGGCCAGCAGATGGGTGAGGTCGGCCACCGCCGCGCCCTTCACGCCGGCGTCGGGCAGCGCCCGCACCTCCACGCGCGCGTAGTCCTCGATCTCCGAGACCGCCGCGCGTACGACGTTGGTCAGCGGTACGGGCATCCGCCAGGCGCGCCCCGGGGCGGCGCCGGAGAGGATGATCAGGCTTTCGGCGTGCCGTCTCATGCGGGTGGTGAGGTGGTCGAGGCGGAACAGGTCCCCGAGTTCGCCCGGGTCGTCGGCACGACGCTCCATGCCGTCGAGGAGCGTGAGCTGGCGGTGGACGAGGACCTGGCTGCGGCGGGCCAGGTTGACGAAGACCCCGGAGATGCCACTGGCGAGTTCGGCGCGCTCGACCGCGGCGTCGAGAGCCGCCCGGTGCACGGTGTCCAGGGCTTCCCCGACCTGGCCGATCTCGTCGTGGGACGTCCGCCCGGGCGGCGCTTCGGCCCGTACGTCGATCTCCTCACCGGCACGCAGGCGCCGCATTGCCTGGGGAAGCTTGTACCGGGCGATCTCCAGCGCGCCGTCCCGGAGGCCGACGAGTTCGACGACGAGCCCGCGGCCGATCCGCACGGAGATCACCAACGAAGCGGCGACGGCGAGGAATCCGAGCAGGACGGCTGCCCCCGCCGGGCTGAACAGCGCATGTGTGAAGGGGCCCGCGCGGTCGGACGTGTGGCCGCCGGCCGGCGTCCCGATGGCGCGCAGCTCCGTGCGTACCGTCGCCACGTCCCGCTCCCATGCGTCGGGCACCGCCTCCGCCGCGCGGCGGCCGGGGGGTGCGGCCAGCACGGTGTCCTCGGCCGCCGTGAGCCGCCGGTAGGCGGTGCGGTCGGTGAGGGCGCGCCATGCCTCCCGTCCGGCGGCCGGCAGATCGGCTCCGGCGGACCCGGACAGAGCCCGGCGGGTCGCCACGGCGCCGGTGAACAGGCGCAGTTGTTCCCCGTCGAGCCTGCCGGTCGGCAGGGCCGATGCCAGCACGGCCTCCTCCCGGGCCAGCATCTCCCCGCTCCGCTCCAGTTCGAGGTGAACGCGGGCCTCCGATCCGGTTTCGGCGTCATGGGTGCCGGTCAGGGCCCCCGAGACCTCGAAGGCCGCGGCGATGGTCCCGGTGTACCGCGTGTACGCGGCCCGCGTCTCGTCGTCGGTGGCCCGGGTTCTGCCGGAATCCCCCACGGGCGGGTCCAGGATCCCGGTGCGCAGGGTCCGCAGCCGCTGAGCCTGGTCCAGGAACGTGCTCAGCCGGCCGGCGGCTCCTGCGGAGAGGATGCCGGCGTCGGCGACGGTGTGCGAATCACCCAGGCGCAGTGCGTCAAGTGCCGTGTCCGTGCGTTCGGCCCGCTGTTGCAGGGCCCCGGCGTGCCCGGCGCCAGGGGCGGCCAGCTGGCGCAGCGCCGCAGTACGTTCGCCCTGCAGCGCGCTGACGGCTGCGGCGACCGGGGCTCGTACCGTGCTGTCCACGCGCTGGACCTCACGCAGGCGTGCCACGTCCTGCGCCGTGGTGACGGTGGCGAGCCCCCAGAGGGCGAGCAGGGAGACGACGGGCACCATCAGGAGTGAAATGATCTTTGCCCGTACGGTCCGGGGGCGTAGAGACCCGCGTCCCGGTACGGGCCCGGCGGGGGAAGGCCGCTCCGCCTCGGGCGCGGGACGTTCGTCCGCGGGCGGTCCGGCGTGCGCGCGCCGTCCGCGCGGCGGTGTCACGGACCGGCCGGTGTGCGCGCCTGGGTCCGGGGTCGTCGTACGGGGTGTGCGCATGGCCTCCTCGTTCCGGGTGGGGAGCTCTGTGCCCCGAATCGCTGCATACGGCAGGTGAGCTGCAGGTCCGGCGGCTGTCAGGTGGCGGCCTCGGCGGGCCGTTCGGCGGAGGCGCCCCTGGGGGCCGTGGTCGACGCCTCGGCCGTGTGGTTCCGGGCGGGCGGGGAGAGGGCGACGAACGCCGAGGTCAGGAAGAGGTACGACCCGAGGCCGACGGCAAGCGGGAAGATGAACTGCATCACCGTGGCTCCGGGGAGCTCGGATCCCGACGGTGCGACCCGCACGCCGACGGCCAGCATTCCGGTGTAGTGCATGCTGCTCACCGCCGCGCCCATGACGAGCGACGCGAGGGCCACGGCCCCGGGTGACCTGATGTGGAGTGCGGCCCAAAGGGCGGCGGTGGCGGCGACGACGGCGATGACGACGGAGACCGTCACCAGCAGGGGGTCGTAGGCGACGGTCCCGTGGAGGCGCAGAGCGGCCATGCCCAGGTAGTGCATGCTGGCGACGCCGAGGCCCGTCGTGAGGCCGCCCACGAGGAGGGCCCGGGTGCGGTCCCGGCCGTAGCCGACGGTGAAGACTCCCGCCCCGACCACCAGCATGGCGACCAGGAGGCTGAGGAGGGTGAGCGGCACGTCGTAGCGGATGTCGGTACCGGTGACGCCGAAACCGAGCATGGCGACGAAGTGCATCGTCCAGATGCCGGTGCCGAGGGCGGACGCGGCCGTGAGGAGCCAGTTGCGGCGTGATCGGCCGCTGGTGCCGAGCGCGCGCACGGTGCAGCGGAGTCCGAGTGCGGCGCCGATCGCTGCCATCGCGTACGACAGCACGGGGGTAAGCCAGCCGAAGGTGGCGTGGTCCAGGTGTCCCATGGGTCCGGGACGCTAGCCCGCACCGGGGCGCACACCAGGGGCGCATTTCGAAAGGTGCTGGGATATGACAGAGAGATGTTCCCGAACGATCGGGCAACGTTCGAACATGTGCACCGCTTCGTGCCGTTCCGCTCGGGTGCGGGCTGCGCGATCATGTCCGTATGGCCGACGACCGGACACAGGTGCAGGACTTCTTCTCCGCGCGGGCGGCGGACTGGGACAGCCGTTTCCCCGATGACGGCCCGGCCTTCGCCGTCGCCGTCGGGGAGCTCGGTCTGCGTCCCGGCGGCGCCGTGCTCGACGCGGGGTGCGGTACAGGGCGCGCGCTGGCGGCGCTGCGTGCCGCCGTCGGGCCCGGTGGGACGGTTCTCGGGGCCGACCTGACGCCCGCGATGCTGGATGCGGCCCGGCGGGTGGGGAAGGCGGCAGGCGGCACCTTGCTGCTCGCCGATGCCGCGCGGCTTCCGCTGCGCGCCGGGTCCCTCGACGCCGTCTTCGCCGCCGGGCTGATCTCGCATCTCCCGCACCCCGGGCAGGGGCTCTCGGAGCTGGCGCGTGTGGTGCGGCCCGGTGGCCGGCTCGCGCTGTTCCACCCCATAGGCCGTGCCGCGCTGGCCGCACGGCACGGCCGGGTCCTTTCGGACGACGATCTCAGGGCGGAACCCCGCCTTACGCCCCTTCTGGCGGACGCGGGCTGGCGGCTGGACACCTACACCGACGAGGACAGCCGATTCCTGGCACTGGCCGTTCGGACCGGCTGAGCGGTCGCCCTCGGGCCCCGGGCACTGTGGGCCGCGCCCTCCCGGTCACTCGGCCGGTGTGTCCGGGTGCCGCCCGTGCGGCACGGGGCAGCCGCGCACACCCGGTGTCGGGAACGTGCCGAGCCCGGACAGCTCGTAGCCGTCCGGGTAGCCCTTGATCTCCGGGTTCTGGCGGGCGTAATGCGGGGTCGAACGCGGCGGCATGAGCCGTACGGCGCGGGCCCTCAGGCGCAGGGCCCCGCGGGTCAGTCCCCGGGCGAGGGGCCCCGGGCGCTCGTACCGGAACGCCCGGAGCAGCGAATCGTCCAGGAGAGCCAGGCTGGCTCCGCGGACCACGGAGGCGAGCGGGCGCGGGTACCAGGAGCCCATCAGGGCCAGGGTGGCGTCGGACACCGCGCGTGCGCCCTCGTCCCAGCCGAAGTGCTCCTCCTCGTACGAGTCCAGGGCGCGCTCGAAGTCCTCGTAGGTCTGCGGCACGTCCTGGATTCCCATCCGGGCGCCGAGCGTGCGGTAGTACGCGGCGAAGGCCCGCAGTTCGTGGCCGGACAGCCTGCGCCAGCCGTACGTGTCGAGCCAGCGTTTGGGGGTGACGACGAAGGTGCACAGCACGTAGCGCATGTCGTCGTTGCTGATGTCGTAGCTGCGGTGCATCCGGTTGATCCGCCGGACGGCCGTACGGCCCTCCTCGCTGTCGAAACCGTGCTCGACCACGGCGTCGAGAAGAAGTGCGGTGTCGTCGTACCTCTTCTGTGAACGTTCCGTCAGTTCGCCCGTCTCGGCGAGCAGTCGGCCGATGCTGGGGACGGCGTACGTGCGGTACAGGGCGAGTTCGAGAGCGCGGGTGATGTCCCAGGGGAACTCGTACGACACGGTGAGCCTGTAGATCTCGAGGAAGTCCCGCTCCGGGTCCAGCCGCTGGATCTCCTTCAGACGTTCGAACCGCTTCACCATGCTGTCCCCCTCGTCGGCCGGAGCCACAACCCTACGTGTGCCGGGCAGGCCGGCACCACGGCACGAGGGGCGCCGCGGCGTGCCCCGGTGACCGGTGGCGCACTCCGGGTACGTGGCCGTTATCGCTTGTCAGGGCCTCGACGACAGGGTTACCGAGTAGTTAAGGTGCGCCGACGGACCAAGCGATCAGGGATGAGGGTGGGTGCTGTGGCTGCGACGGACGACACGGTCGCCGACGAAGACGCGCTGTTTGTGCTGACCGCGGTGCTGCTGACGCCCGCGCAGTTCCCGAGCGTGCTCGGCGACGACTACGTGGCCGCGTGCGCCGCGCTCGGTCTCGAGCCGTATGCCGAGGGGTACGGCCTCGTGCTCGGCCAGGACAGCGGCGGTGCCCGGTGGACGGTGGTCGTCGAGGACGTCTCACTGGTGGCCCTCGCTATCGCCTCGTGGGACTGCGGGATGGAGTACGACCTCTCCCCCGACGACCGCTCGGTGGTCTGCGCACTCCCGGGGTGGCCGCTCGCACTCTCGGTCGCCGCGCCCGGCGTTCCCGAGCCGCATGACCCGCTGCCCGGCCCGGACGACGAGGGCCCGGCGCCGTTGACGCCGCCGGACACCGAGGTCTGGGGGGCTCCGCAGCGGCGCCTCGGCGCGGACGAGATAGCCCTGCAGTGGACCGCGTGGCGCGAGCAGATCGACGACGAGACCGCGTTCGTCCGGTCCGGGGAGCCCGGGCCGGACGGTGGGCCTCCGGCCGGAGAAACGCAGGACACCGAGGCTCCCGACGGGGGCGCCCTGGCCGGGGAGGCGAGGAGCACGGCGGAGCCCGCCGCTTCCGGTCAGCACCCCGGCGTACGCAAGGCGCTCGAAGCGGCCCGGGCGTATGTCGAATCTCCGCCCCCGCCCGGCCGGATCCGCTCCGCGTTCGCCCCTGGCGGGGCCCGGACGCTGCGGGCCGACGGCCCAGGCTGGTCCCTGGTGGCCAGGACCGACGACATCGCGTTCATCCTGCTGGACGAGGAGCCGGGCGAGATCATGCCGGTCGGCCGCGGCCCGGAGCTGCCGGGCCTGCTGAAGTCGCTCGACGAACTGGCCGTCCGGCCGTCCTGAGCCTGCCGAGCGAGGCTCGCCCGGCATGACCCGTGCGTACTACACCCGCTCCAGGGGACGGTGCGGCCCGACGGGAAGCTCCGTCTCGACGGCGTCGCCGGGCCGCACGACTCCGCCCGCGGTGACGACGCCCATGATTCCGGCCTTGCGGACGACGGTGCCGTCGTCCCCGCGGCCGACGACCTGCTTCAGCAGTCCGTTCTGGAAGTTCTCGATCTGCAGGCAGGGATTCCGCAGGCCGGTCACCTCGACGACGGCTTCGCCGCCGAGGTGGAGCAGCGTGCCCACGGGGAGCGAGAGGAGATCGATTCCGCCCGTGGTGATGTTCTCCCCCAGGTCGCCCGGGCCGACCTCGAATCCCGCGTCCCTGAGCTCGGCGAAAAGCTCCTGGTGGATGAGATGGACCTGACGCAGATTGGGCTGCGTCGGGTCCTGGGCCACCCGCGAGCGGTGTTTCACCGTGACACCGGCGTGGACGTCCCCCTCCACACCGAGCCCGGCGAGGAGCGTGACGCTGCCCCTGTTCGGCTTGGTGAAGGAGTAGTCGCCGTTGCTGCTGACCGCGATGACCGTGCTGTTCAGCGCCCTATCTCCTTACGGCTGATCCTGCGGAGCCTGCGCCTCTGCGACGGGTCGAGCATCAGATACCCGACCGTGGGTACGCCGATGAGGACCAGCAGCGACCACCAGAATCCGATGAACGGAATCAGGACGACTGCCGCGACAACTCCCCCGATGGCGATCTTTGCACCGTTCGACATGATCCGTGCCTCCTCCGCGGCCGGGGCCGCTCCTGGTGAGAGAACGCCTGCGAGCGTCAGTCGGTTCCGGCTGCGCGGCACGAGCACCGCGACGGTCTACCGGAGCGGCTCGCCGACCTCGTGCATGTGCTCCAGCGCCTGCCGGTAGGACTCGATGATGCCGGTCTCCGCATACGGCATCCCGATCGAGGCACAGTGCGCCTTCACCAGCGGCTGGGCGAGCCTGAGGTGGGGCCGGGGCATGCTCGGGAAGAGGTGGTGCTCGATCTGGTAGTTGAGGCCGCCGAGGAACCAGTCGGTGAGCACGGCACCCTTCACGTTCCGCGAGGTGAGGACCTGGCGCTGCAGGTGCCCCCAGCGGTCACCGTCGGGGTCCGGCATCTCCATGCCCTTGTGGTTCGGAGCGAAGGCCATACCCAGGTGCAGACCGAACAGAGCGTGGTGCACGAGGGCGAAGACGACGGCCTTGCCCGGGGACATGACGGTCAGGAGCAGCGTGGCGTACAGCGCGAGGTGACCGGTCAGCAGAAGGCCGGACAGTACGCGTTCACGGGCGGGCTGCCGCCGCAGGAACTGGAAGCCGTAGATCTTGAGCGCAATGCCTTCGAGGAGCAGCATCGGGAAGAAGAGCCGCGCCTGGTTGCGGGTGAGCCAGCGGGCGAACCCCTCCCGCTGGGCGGCCTGCTTCTGGGTCCACACCAGCGCGCCCACCCCGACGTCGGGGTCCTTGTCTATGTGGTTGGGGTTGGCGTGGTGACGTACGTGCTTGTCGTTCCACCAGGCCTCGTTCATTCCGAGGAGCAGATTGGCGTGGACGAGACCGACGATCCGGCCGGCCTTGCGGTCCCCGGTTATCTGGGCGTGGCCCGCGTCGTGCCCGAAGAACGCCGTGCGGGTCCACAGGACGGCCAGCGGCAGGGCGAGGAAAAGGTTCCACCAGGTGTCACCGAGGAGCACCATGCCGGTGATCACGGCTCCGAGAGCGACCGTGTTGGCGGCGATCCCTGCCGCGTACCAGCCCGTGCGCCGTTCCAGGAGCCCCTGCCCCTTGACGGTCTTCAGGAGCGGTGCGAAATCACTTCCGGTGGCCGGCGGGACCGCCGGACCCTCCGCTCCGTCGCCGATGTGTTGCGCAACGGTGGCTGCTACCGCCTGGGGCATGACGTCTCCGGTTTCTGGGCATCTGCTGACCTCGTCAAACGTACGGAGAGCGGGCCTGCGGCAGCCATGGCGCCATCACCCCGGTCATGCGGGGGAAATCCCCCTGTCCGGTGGTGTCGCGGGCTGCACCCCAAGCTTCAGAAGGCAGAAATGAGTGAGGTGGATCACTGTGCATTTCTCCCGGAACGGGCCGTGGGTGGAGTACCCTCGGCGAACCCCGGGCTCACTAGTCAAATTTGAGGAATCTGACATCGCTGTGCACAGGCTCCCTGCGGCAACGCTCAACCAGCTCTCTGAACTGTCCCGCTGCTCCGCAGTCTTCCTCCCCGCGGATCCGGCCCGTACCGGCCTGATCGCGTTCTGGAATGCGGACGGTAGCACCCCTCCCGGTGAAGCAGGGAGTCCGGCGGAGCTGACGGTCGTCGGAGGCGACGTCCGCCCTTGTGTGGTCCCGGCGTTGCTGGTGCCTGTGCGGGACGCGCTGCCGGTCCTGACGCGGGCGCGGGCGGACTCCCGTTCGTCCCCTTCCGCAGCGTTCTGGGGCGCTGCCGGCGTCCTCGCGCTCCAACTCGTCGCGCGTGGACTGCTGCTGCCCGGGCTGAGCCCCACCGACCGCGATGCCTGGCGGGCCGGTCCGCTGACGGCAGACGATCTGGAGCGGATCCGGGTGCTGGCGGCTTCCATGCCGCCCGATGCTCATGCGGTGCCGATCGATCCCGCGGCCGAGCCCTTGCTGCTCGCCGAACCGGAGTCGCTGCTGCGGTCGTTCCTCGACGCGGTGGTGGACGGACTCCCGCGCACCCCGGCGGCCGGATCGGCCACGGGCACACCGGCGTTCGCCTCGCCGGAGGCGCAGCATCTGCCAGGGCTCCGGCCGTGGGCAGCCGACGTCGCGGCCGGTCACGATGCGGGCGTGCGGCTCTCCCTCCGTGTCGAGGTCTCGGGACTGGGCGATGCGGAGGGCGTTGAGGACGCCGGCCCCGTCCCCTCGTTCCGTGCGGTCCTGCAGATCCACAGCGTCCAGGACCCCGCCCACGTCGCCGACGCGGCGGACGTGTGGGCCGACCGCTCCCCCGCCGCCTCACTGTTCGGTCCGCGCGCCCGCATGGACGCCCTGCTCGCCCTGCGGCGCGCCGCCCGGGCCTGGCCCCCGCTGGCGCCCCTTCTGTCGGCCGCGGTTCCGGACGCGATCGAGCCTGCCGACGAGGAGATCGCCGAACTGCTGGGCCCGGCGGCCAGGGCGCTCGCCGCGACGGGCGTCCAGGTGCACTGGCCCAGAGAGCTGTCGGGGAAGCTCACCGCGCGAGCGGTGATCGGCCCTCAGGACGACGGGGCGCCGACCGCGCGGACGGGAGGGGACACTCCGTCGTTCCTGTCTGCCGACGCGCTGCTGGCGTTCGACTGGCGGTTCGCGCTGGGCGGCAGGAACCTGAGCCGCGCGGAGCTCGACCAGCTCGCGGAGGCGGGCAGACCACTGGTCAGACTGCGCGACCAGTGGGTGCTGATCGATCCGGAGGACGCCCGCCGGGCCCGCGGGACCCAGGACCGCAAGGTCACCCCCATCGACGCGCTGGGGGCCGTGCTGACCGGAACCACCGACGTCGACGGGCACCGGGTGGAAGTGGCGGCGACGGGCTGGCTCGAGCAGCTGCGCGAGAGGATCGCCGACCCCGAGTCGGAGGACCGCCGGGCTGTCGGACAGCCGGACGCGCTAGACGCGAGTCTGCGCGACTACCAGCTGCGCGGCCTCAACTGGCTGCACACCATGACTTCACTCGGTCTCGGCTGCTGCCTCGCCGACGACATGGGACTCGGCAAGACGATCACGCTGATCTCCCTGCATCTGCACCGGCAGGGCATCGCATCTGCTGCCGGGCCCACGCTCGTGGTGTGCCCCACCTCCCTGATGGGCAACTGGCAGCGAGAGATCGAGAGGTTCGCCCCGGGGACACCGGTGCGTCGCTTCCACGGCGGGTCGCGCTCGCTGGAGAACCTGGTGGACGGCGAGTTCGTCCTCACCACCTACGGCACCATGCGCCTCGACGCCGCGCGCCTGGCGCAGACGTCCTGGGGCATCGTCGTCGCCGACGAGGCACAGCACGTCAAGAACCCCCACTCCGCGACGGCGAGGCAGCTGCGCGCCGTCGGTGGGCGGGCCCGTGTCGCCCTCACAGGTACGCCGGTGGAGAACAACCTCTCCGAGCTGTGGGCCATCCTCGACTGGACGACCCCCGGGCTGCTCGGGCGGCTCGGCACCTTCCGCACCCGCTACGCGAGCGCGGTGGAGGGAGGCAACGACCCCGCCGCGGCCGAGCGGCTCGCCTCTCTGGTCCGCCCGTTCCTCCTGCGGCGCCGCAAGTCCGACCCCGGAATCGCTCCGGAGCTTCCGCCGAAGACGGAGACCGACCGCGCCGTGTCGCTCACGGCGGAGCAGGCCGGACTGTACGAGGCGGTGGTACGCGAGACGCTCGAGGAGATCTCCGGCGCGGACGGCTTCGCCCGGCGCGGGCTGGTCATGAAGCTGCTGACGGCGCTCAAGCAGATCTGCAACCACCCGGCGCAGTACCTCAAGGAGGACCGGCCGCGGATCGAGGACCGTTCGGGGAAGGTTGAGCTGCTGGACGAGTTGCTCGACACGATCCTGGCCGAGGGCGCCGGGGTGCTGGTGTTCACCCAGTACGTACAGATGGCCCGGCTCCTGGAACAGCATCTGGCTGCGCGCGGGGTCCCCACCCAGTTCCTGCACGGTGGCACGCCGGTCGCCGAGCGGGAGGCCATGGTGAGCCGGTTCCAGGCAGGCGAGGTGCCGGTCTTCCTGCTGTCACTCAAGGCGGCGGGTACGGGGCTCAACCTCACCCGGGCCGCTCACGTCGTGCACTTCGACCGCTGGTGGAATCCGGCCGTGGAGGCGCAGGCCACCGACCGCGCGTACCGGATCGGGCAGACCCAGCCGGTGCAGGTGCACCGGCTGATCGCCGAGGGCACCATCGAGGACCGGATCGCCGCCATGCTGGCCCGGAAGCAGGGGCTCGCGGACGCGGTACTCGGCAGCGGCGAGGCCGCGTTGACGGAACTGAGCGATGCGGAGCTGGCCGAGCTGGTCGAGCTGCGAGGGGGCGCACGATGAACGAGGGTTACGAGCCGGAGCGCACATTCGCCGCACTGCCGCCCGCACAGGGCCGGGGGTTCGCCTCTTCCTGGTGGGGGCGGGCGTGGCTGAAGGCCCTGGAGGACACCGCACTCGACGGTCAGCAGCTCAAGAAGGGGCGCCGGCTGGCCCGCGAGGGCAGGGTCGGCGCGGTTTCCGTCCGGCCTGGCCGCATCACAGCGGTCGTGCAGGACCGCGACTCGACGGCGTACCGCAGTGATGTGCTGCTCCAGGAGCTGACCGAGGAGGAGTGGGACACGTTCCTGGGCATGGCGTCCGAGCGGTCGGGTCACATCGCCGCCCTGCTCGACCGCGAGATGCCGCCGCACCTGGTGGAGGACGCGGCCGCCGCCGGTCTCGAACTGCTGCCGGGCATCGGCGACCTGGAGCCGGAGTGCAGCTGCGAGGCCTGGGACCACTGTCCGCATACGGGTGCGCTGTGTTACCAGGTGGCGCGGCTGCTCGACCAGGACCCCTTCGTGCTGCTGCTGTTGCGGGGACGCGACGAGCGGCGCCTGCTCGACGAGTTGCAGGTGCGCAGCGCCGCGCGTGCTGTCCGCGGGACGCGTGACGAGTCGTCGGCCGGGAGTCCGGCGGGCGGTCCGGCGGCGCGCGGGGTGCGGGCCGACGAGGCGTACGCGGCGCGGGACATCCTGCCGCCGCTGCCCCCTCCCCCGCCCCTGCCGGCGGAGCCGGGCGTGCCGCCCTCGCTGGACACGGAGACGGATCCGGCCGGGGACGTCGACCCCTCGGCTCTGGAGTTCCTGGCGGCGGACAGCGCCGTACGGGCGTTCGCGATGCTCGCGGAGGCGCTCTCGGCCGGGCACGGACAGCAGCCCCTGGCAGCCGTGCTGACGCCGGAGCAGGACGCCGTGCGGCTGGCTGCCGACGGCCGGCCGGACGCCCTTCTCGCGGCCCGTCTCGGTGTGGCGGCCGGATGCGGACCGGCCGGACTCGACGTAGCGGTGCGGGCCTGGCGGTACGGCGGGACGGCCGCGCTGGCGGTGTGCGACGGGAAGTGGCTGCCCGGCCCCGACGAACTCGCACGCGCCCGCGCGCAGCTCGCCTCCGCGTGGGAGGAGGGCGAGGGCCCGCAGCTCCGTGCCGCCGACAACCGCTGGACGGTGGTCGGTTCCGGGGCGCAGCTGCGGTACGGGCCCGACGGGCGATGGTGGCCGTACGCCAAGGAGCGCGGCCGGTGGGTCCCGGCAGGCCCGGCGGAGGACGATCCCGCGGCTGCCCTGGCCGGGGTGCAGTCCGGCTCCTGAGGGCCGGGGTGTGCGGGTTGCCGGTGTGCCCCGGCCCGTACGGTCCCTCTCCGGGACGGAACCGTACGGGTGGGGCAGCGCGTGTTGTGCCGTAGACCGGACACATGTCCATCGCACAGGAGCACCAATGCAGCGCAGACGGATCCTTCGGAGCGCCGCGGTGACGGCCACCGCGGCGCTCATTCCGGCCTCGGCCCGCGCCGTGGCCGCGCCGACGGCGGACACGGACTACCCAGGTGCCCAGTGGGCTCCTGCGTCCACGTCCAACTACACGGTGGCGAACCGTCCTTCGGAGTACTCCGTCGACCGCGTCATCATCCATGTCGCCCAGCAGACGTTCACCGAGACGATCGGCATCTTCCGGAACCCGGCCGACAAGGTGTCCGCCCATTACGTGGTGCGCTCGGGGGACGGGTTCGTGGCTCAGTGCGTGCGGGAGCGGGATGTCGCCTGGCACGCGGGGAACTGGGACTACAACACGCCCAGTATCGGCATCGAGCACGAGGGCTGGGTCGACCAGCCGTCGTACTTCACCCACACGATGTACGAGCGGTCGGCGAGGCTCACGGCGGACATCTGCGACCGCTACGGCCTGCCCAAGGACCGCGCGCACATCATCGGCCATCACGAGGTACCCGGCAGCGACCACACGGACCCCGGGGTCCACTGGGACTGGGTGCGCTACATCCGACTCGTGAATCTGGTCTGATACCCGCCTCGGCGGAAGGCGGGCGGTGGGGCCGGGAACGCCCCACCGCCCGCGTCGGTCGCCGCGGTCCGTCAGACGGCCGCGTTGCGCCAGACCGTCAGGTCCAGAGTCATGTACTTGCTCGGTGAGTCCTCCGCCGAGAAGCCCTGCACCGTCACGAGACCGATGTGGCCGCTTCCCGTGAACACGCAGACCTGACGGCCCTTCGACAGCTTTTCGGTGTCGATGTTCTCGGTGAACCTGGTGTCCGCCCGGCAGGCCTCGAGCGAGCCCTCCTGGGACGGGTCGAGCAGCACCAGCTTGCCGTCGGTGCTCTCGGCGTCGAGGTATCCGCCCGTGTCGTAGGAGAGTTCGTACCCGGCGTCCTCGCCTTCCTGGGGCCGTACGTCCTCGTCCGCGAGGGTCAGGTGGTAGCCGGCGGTGAGGTTGATGCCGTTGTACTCGGCGGGCTCGGGGGCGGGCTTCTCCTCAGCGTCGTCGTCCGAGGTGTCCGCGGGCTTCGCGTCCGGGTTCGGCGTCCCGCTCGGCGTCTCCTTCTGCCCGCCCTGGGGCGAACTCCCGCCCTCTGTCTGCTTCTCGTCGTCCTTGCTCAGCAGGTACGCCGTACCACCGCCCGCGATACCGAAGACCAGGGCGGCCGCGAGAGCGATGAACAGAGCGCGCCTGCCCGTGCTCTTCTTCGGCGGGGCGGCCTGGTTCACGGGGGCGGGCACGGGACGCCCGGGCCCGGGGTACGACTGCGGATGCGAAGGCGAGGCATGCTGGGTGGGTGCGTAGGCGTGGCCCTGCGCGCCGGACGGCTGCGTGGGGTGTTGCGGCTGGTGGTGCGGGTAGGGCCGCGGCGGCCCGAACCCCGGGGGCGGTGTGGCCGGGGCCTGCGCGACCGGTGCCGGGGACGCGGGCGCGGTGGGAGAGTACGCCGCGCCCGGTGCGGTGGCCGGGGGCGGCGGGGTCTGGACGGGAGCGGGAGCGGCCGCGCGCACGGTGATGTCGGCGGCCACCGGCGCGGGAAGCCAGTCCTCGGGACGGCGCAGGACCGTCTCCGCGTTCGCGGTCCGGCACAGCTCGATGATCTCGGCGATCGACGGCCTGCCCGCGGGGTCCTTGGTGAGGCAACGGGTGACGAGCTCCGTGAGCCGCTCAGGAACCCCGGTGAGGTCCGGTTCCTCGTGCACGATCCGGTAGAGCACCCCGTGCGAGGTCCCCTCGCCGAAGGCCGGAATGCCCGTCGCCGCGTACGCCGCCACCTGGCCGAGGGCGAAGATGTCGGTGGCCGGGGTCACCTTGCGGCCGGCGGCCTGCTCGGGCGCCATGAACGACGGCGTGCCGATGGTCACCCCGCTGCCGGTGAGCGAGGTCGCGTCGGCCGCGTAGGCGATTCCGAAGTCGATTACCCGGGGCCCGTCGGCGGCGAGCAGCACGTTGGAGGGTTTCAGGTCGCGGTGGACGATGCCCGCACCGTGGATGACATGGAGGGCCTCCGCCATGCCCGCGATCAGCAGGAGCACCGCCTGTACGGGCAGCGCTCCGTGCGCGGCGACCGCATCGGCCAGGGAGGGCCCGGGCACGTACGCGGTCGCCAGCCAGGGCTGTGCGCCCTCGGTGTCGGCGTCGATCACGGGCGCGGTGAACAGACCCTGCACCCGCTGCGCGGACTGCACTTCCTGGGCGAAGCGACGCCGGAACTCCGCGTCCTCACCGAATTCGGGGCGGATCACCTTGATCGCGACGGGGCGCCCGCCAGGTGTGTACGACAGGTAGACCTTGCCCATCCCGCCCGCGCCGAGCTTGGCCGCGATCCGGTAGCCGGCGATCGTCGCCGGGTCGTCCCCTGTCAGTGGCTGAAAGATCTGGGAGCCGTTGCCCCGGTCCTGCTGCTGCCCACTCATCTACTTGAATCTCCCCCGAAGGACACTGATGGCGAACGGCACACTATCCAAGTGGAGGGGAACCTTCGCCTCCGTCTCGTTTTCGTGTCGGGACTCCGGCGTCGCGCGCGTCGCCGGCGCGGCCCGAATCCGGGTCCCCTCCGCCCCCGACTGCCTCCGGAGCGTCCTGCTCGGCCATCGGCGGGCCCATGGCTCCTCCGCCCCGCAGGCGTTCCAGGTCGGAGGCCCGGACCTGGACGACCAGCAGAGCCACCAGCGCCGCGACGACGGAGAAGACGGCGGCGGCGATGAACGCGCTGGAGACGCCGGATGCCAGTACCTGGTCACCCCACGGCGCGGGGAGCTCCCCCGTCCTGCGGAACTCCAGCTGCTGCGCGGGGGTCGCTTCGGAGAGGAAGCGCGGAATCTGATCCGTCGCCTCGTTGCGGCTGGCCGTACCGAACACCGTGACCAGGATGGACAGTCCCAGCGAACCGCCGACCTGCTGGGTGGCGTTGAGGACTCCGGACGCGGCCCCCGCTTCTCTCGGCGCCACACCGGAGACCGCCATCAGGGTCAGCGACACGAATTGCATGCCCATACCGAAGCCGAAGACCAGGATGGGGCCGAGGATGCTGCCCAGGTAGGTGCTGTGGACATCGGTCTGCGTGAGCCAGCCGAGCCCCACGGCGGCCAGGACCGCACCCGTCACCATGAAGGGCTTGGGGCCCCATCGGGGCAGCAGCCGCGAGGCGAGACCCGCGCTGATCGCGATGATCGCGCTCACGGGCAGGAAGGCAAGCCCGGCGCGCAGCGGGCTGAAGTCGAGGATGTTCTGCACGAAGAGGGTAAGGAAGAAGAACATGCCGAACATCGCCGCGGCCAGGCACAGCATCATCGCGTAGGCGCCGGAGCGATTGCGGTCGCTGAACATGCGCAGGGGCGTGATGGGCTGCCTCGACCCGCGCTCGACGGCCAGGAAGACCAGGAGGAACACCACGGCGGCGCCGAAGGAGGCGAGGGTCAGGCTGTCGCTCCAGCCGTCCTCGGAGGCCCGGATGAAGCCGTAGACGAGCAGCACCATGCCCAGGGTGGAGGTCAGCGCCCCGAGGAGGTCGAAGTGGCCGGGATGCCGCTCGGACTCCTTGATGTGGCGAGGCGTTCCGAGGGCGATCAGCAGGCCGATGGGTATGTTGACGAAGAGCACCCAGCGCCAGTCGAGCCACTCGACCAGCAGACCGCCGGCGAGCAGGCCGATCGCGCTTCCGCCCGCCGATACCGCGGCGAACACACCGAACGCCCTGTTCCGTTCGGGTCCTTCGCGGAAGGTCGTGGTGATGAGGGAGAGCGCGGTCGGTGAGGCGATCGCGCCGCCGACACCCTGCAGGGCACGCGCCGCGAGCAGTTGCCAGGAATCCTGCGAGAGTCCGCCCAGCAGCGAGGCCACCACGAAGAGCAGCACACCGAAGACGAAGACTCTGCGGCGTCCGAGGATGTCACCCAGCCGTCCACCGAGCAGAAGCAGCCCGCCGAAGGTCAGGGTGTAGGCGTTGATCACCCACGACAGGCTCTCGGTCGAGAACCCGAGGGAGGACTGGATGTGCGGCAGAGCGATGTTCACGATGGTGACGTCGAGGACCACCATCAGCTGGCACGAGGCGATGACGAGCAGGGCGATCCCGTTGCCTTGGCCCCGCTCCGGGGATCCGGCAACAGGAGCAGACTTCGCTTGCGATCCGGTCATAGCACTAGTCGCCAAACAAGTCAGGGGAGAACGGAAGCGTTCACTCATCGACGTTAGGACGGCCCCGACCGGACCGCCAATCGATCACCTGACAGACGCACACGCGCTCGAACGTGCGGTCGTTCGATGACCCCGCCGGACAGGAACGGCCGACGGGGTCCGGGTCGGGAGCACGGCGCAGGGTCAGGTGAAGTTCACGTCACTGCAGAGGAAGTACGTCTGGTCCATGTGCGACGCCTGCCAGATCGTGTAGACCACATGACGGCCGCTGAGACCTGAGGTGCTCACGGGGATCTCGTAGTTCTGGCTGGGGGCATAGCTGCCCGTCTCCGCGACCAGTTGCAGATCACCCCAGGCCAGCGCCTCCGTGGCGGGGTCGAATCCCTGCCGGGTGACATACACCTGGAAGTAGTCGGCACCGTGACTGGCCTGGTCGTACAGCTTCACGGTGAAGTCACCGGTGACGTCGGTGGTCTTCCACGCGCCCACGGTGTCGAGGGAGTTGTACCGTCCGCTCTCCGTCCGGCCGCCACTGCACAGCTGACCGTCAGGCACGGCGGCCGGGAAGTTGCCGCCGGAACCGTTGCGGTACAACCCGTTCCAGTTCCACATGGCGTTCGGGTCGGCCTGCCACGCCTGCCAGCACATGGGGTCTTCCTGCTCCATGGCCGGGTTCTGGAAGTCATCGCCCCAGCGGAGCCAGCAGCCGTAGTTGCGGGAGGCCGGGTCGACGACGGAGCCGTGGGCGCTCGCGGTCCCTGTCCACGGGAGGAGACAGAGGAGTGCGGCGACGAATATGCCGCCCAGGCGTAGCACCCAGCCGCCTAAGTTGACGCGATCATGACAGGTCATGGTGCGATCTCCATTTCGAGGGGAGGTGGGGGGATCCACCGGCGTGGGAGCGCTCCCGCGCCACTGTGGCTTTGCCCCGCCACCCTCACCTCAAACGTGCCCGAGGCGACATCACCAGTAATGCCGGCGGCCTCCGACCGCGTGCCCCACAGCGCCGAGGAGCCAGAGGGCGAGCCCGATCACGAGCAGGATGATCCCGATGGTCCACAGGACACCGAGACCCGTCACCAGGCCGAGAATCAGAAGGATGGCTCCGATGATGATCATGACTGCCTCCGGAACGAACACCCCGTGCGAACATTGTGGACATATATGAGCATATGCCTTTGCCGCCCCAACGCCCAGGCCCGAGCACATCCAGTTGCTTCTGTGAACTCCGGGTCTTCGCCTGCGTCAGTCGCAGGGCATGTCAGTCGCGAGGCAGAAGGGTGCCCAGCGGACCCAGGTCCAGGTTGAGGTCCTCGGGACGCACCCCGTGCTGTTCGCAGAGCTCAGTCATCCGCTGGTCGAGCAGCATGAGCGTGGTGCCGATCTCGTCCACCTGGCTGTCGGTGAGGTCCCCCTGATCGATACGGCGGATGGCCTGCCGCTCCATCAGCTGCCGCAGCAGTTCCACCACTGTCAGCACCAGGGCGACGAGATCGCGGCCCAACTGGTCCGAGTCGACGTCGAGTCGTGAAGTGGTCACAGCGGGCCTCCGTCCGCCCAGGGCGCCGGAACGCGTTCGTTGACGGACGAGAGCAGGGCGTGAAGCGACAGCCGCACGAGCGGAACGTCCGCGATCGCGATCACCAGGTCACCGCTGATCACCACCCCCGTCGCCAGGACCCTGTCCAGCAGATCGACGAGCGGCACCCCGATGGGTCCGCTCAGTGGTTCGGGGTTGTCCCAGGCCACCACCTCGCGCTCCATCTCTACACCTCACCGACGAAGGAGTACGGCACCCAGGGCCCGGAGATGTCGATCCCGGCCCCGGTGGCGTCCCTCAGTGCCCGGGTGAGCTCCTGGAGTTCGGCTCCGCGGTGCTCCGCCACGAGGTAGGTGGCGTTGAGCACCTGGACACGCCCTTTTCCCACGAGTTCGGGAGCGTGCAGCCGCAGACGGCGCCCCGCGGCGGCAAGGTTCCCGAACGCCCCGTCCACCGTTTCGGCGAGCCGGAGGGCGTCCTCATGTCGCTGTTCGCGCCGCGCCTGTACCCCTCGCTTGCGTTCCAGGTAGGCCAGACCGGCTCCGGGAGCCGGGCGGGAACGCCCGGCCGGCGTTTCCGGCCGGAGCGGAGCGGGGCTCGGGTCGGGCACCGGGGAATCGGCCGCGTAGACCTTCACTCCCCATTCGAAGTGGCCCGCCGTGCGCTCCAGAGCGGTGCTGAAGCGGACGGTCTCCTCGAGGAGAGCCTGCCGGGCCCGGTCCTCCCCGTGATAGAGGGTGGCGAGCGGGAGAGGGACGGTGGGGCACGACGCGGCGGCTGCCGACACCACGTCGTGGTGCGCGCGTGCGTATCGTTCCAGCTCGTCCCGGTCCGACATACGGACCTGCCACACCTCGTCCGTGAAATCGGCCGCCCGGACGGTCTGGACGATCGCGGTCAGCTCACCGAAACGCAGCAGGCGCAGCGGATGGCCGACCGCGACACCAGGCAGCTTTTCGAACACCGCCGGATCCGGTGCGTCGCACACCGCGAATACGTAGAGGGCACTTCTGTCCGAAGGCTGTCCGGGTCCCCGCTCCGTCATGTGGTTCGATTCTCCCTGCTCATCAGTTGTCCGACGTCTCGTCCGTCTTGGACTCGAGCGCTTCCAGACGCTCGCGCAGTTCACGGTTCTCATCCAGGAGGGAGTCGCGGGCAGCGCGCGAACTCAGCGCGGGATCCGTCTCCCACCAGTCGATACCGGCCTTCTTCGCGGTATCGACGGAGGCCACGAAGAGGCGAAGCCGGATGGTGAGCAGCTCGATGTCGAGAAGGTCGATCTTGATGTCACCCGCGATGACAATGCCCTTGTCGAGGACGCGTTCGAGGATGTCCGCGAGGTTGGTGTTCTGCGGACCCGGAACGGGGTACGCCTCCCGCCCGACGTCGAGATCAGTCACCTCGACGCCCTCCGTCCGCGTCGCTTACTGGGGGCGGGTTCCTCTTCTTCCTCTTCCTCTTCCTCGGGCTCTTCGTCTTCGTCCTCGTACTCAGGCTCTTCGTCTTCCTCTTCTACGTCTTCGTCCTCGGGTTCCTCGTCGTCCTCGTACTCCTCCTCGGGCTCTTCTTCGTCCTCCTCCTCCTCGCCCTCCGGCTCCTCTTCCTCCTCCTCGTCCCCGTCCGGCTCCTCTTCGTCCTCGTAGTCCGAGTCCTCGGACTCCTCGTTCTCGGCTTCCTCCTTCTCCTCAGCCTCTTCGTGCGTCATGACGACTTCCCCGTCGCGGATCTCGCCGCGCCAGCCCTCGGGTTCCTCATCGGTGAGCGTCACGAACCGCTGGAAGTGCTTGAAGTCGAGTCGCATGCGCCGGCCCTGTACCCGCCACAGGTTGCCGGTCTTCTCGAAGAAACCTGAGGGGTAGTACTCGATCACGAGGACGATCCGGGTGAGGCTCGGCGCCAGTTCGTGGAAGCTGACACAACCGCGTGTGGAGCCCTTGGCCCCTTCGGAGGTCCATACGATGCGGTCGTCAGGGATCTGTTCCTGGACCGTCGCCTTGAAACCGCGCGAGGAAGGGCCGATCTTGACCTTCCAGTCGCTCGACATCTCCTCATCCATCGAGACGCTCTGAACGCCCTTGGTGAAGCTGCCGAACTTGTCGTACCGCGTCCAGTGGTCGTACGCGTCCCGCAGTGGCACACCCACATCGAGGACCTCGATGATGTTCATCGACTTGCCCCCGCCGGACTGGCTCTTGCCCTTCCCGCCCCCGAACACGTCCTTGGCCTTGTCCACGACCTTGTCCTTGACGTCCCCGGCCTTCTCCGAGACGAAGGCCTTCACCGGGGAATCGCCCTGCATGACGCGAGAGGCGATCGACGGCAGCGAGCCGCCGTTCTCGGCGATGTCGGTGAGCTGCCCCGTGAGACCGGTCAGCTTGTCGCCGGCCTTCTGCGCGAGCTTCCCCGTCTGTGCGCCGACGAAGTTCGTGAGCTCCTCGCGAAGGCGGTCCATGCCCGAGGCTTCCGACTCGGGCTCGTCCTTGTCCGTCCTGGCCATTGCTGCCTACCTCCGCCGTGCGCCGCGCTGGGACGCGGCTCGCTTCGATGACGTCGCCTTCTTGCCTGAAGCGCTCTTCCTGGCCGACGACTTCTTGGCCGGAGCCGACTTCTTGGCAGGCGCTTTCCTGGCCGCGGACTTCTTCGCCGGTGCCGACTTCTTGGCCGCGGCCTTCTTCCTGGCCGGTGCTGCCTTCTTCGCTGCGGTCTTCTTCGCTGCGGTCTTCTTGGCAGCGGTCTTCTTGGCAGCGGTCTTCTTGGCCGGTGCGGACTTCTTCGCCGGTGCGGACTTCTTCGCCGGTGTCTTCTTGGCGGCAGCCTTCTTCGCGGCGGGCTGCTTCTTCGCCGCCGCTTTCTTGCCGGCTGTCTCATCGGAGGACTTGCCCCTGCGAGAGCTCGGCCGCGGCTCCTCCGGCTCCTCCTCGTCCTCTTCTTGCTCCTCGTCCTCCTCCGGTTCTTCCTCCTCTTCCTCTTCTTCCTCTTCCTCCTCGTCCTCTTCCGGTTCTTCTTCCTCTTCGTCCTCGTCTTCCTCTTCTTCCTCTTCCGGTTGCTCTTCCTCGTCCTCGTACTCCTCGTCCTCGGGCTCGTCCTCGTCGTACTCGCCCTCGTACTCGTCCTCGCCCTCGTCCTCGTCCTCGTCGGACGCTCCCAGCCGCGCCGTCCGGTCACTGAGTGCGTCGGCCAGCGAGTTCATGCCCCTGTCGGCCGCCGCTGTCAGTGCCTTCCTGCCGGAGTCGAGGACCTCACCCTTCAACTGGTCCTGAAGTTCGGCGAACTGGGGCATCTCGCCCAGCCGGCGCATGCCTTCGGCGGCGAGCTGGCGCGGCTCCAGGCCGAAGCGCCTGCCTGCCAGATAGGTCGCGACGGAGAGCGCCACGCGCCCCTTCTTCGTGCGACCGAGTACGTATCCGCCCACAACGGCTGCTGCGAGCGTCACCTTTGTCTGATCTTCCATGAGTGAGTCACCTTCGATGGTTCGGCGCGGGGCGGGCTTGTCCGGCATAGAGCCGGTCGAGCAGCTCCGCCTCTTCCCGTTCGAACTCCTCCAGACCGACGTTGCCGTCCTCGAGCTCCTGATTCAGCGCGGCGAGCTGGGCCCTGATCACACCCGGGTCGTGCAGCTCGCGGTCGGCCGCCTCGTTCACTTTCTCGGCGACCCAGATCACGCCGCGGACCGGCGCGAGGGGCAGGAGGAGCAGGCCGGTGAACAGTCCCATGTCAGATCCTCGAGACCGTCGGCCGTGGAGCACGGGAAGGGACGAAGCTGTAGCAGGGCAGCGGGCCCGCGACGCGGATCTCGACGCGCTCCCTGTGCGCGTCGGCGAACCGCTGCGCCGTCGACCGGAAGGCGTCGCCGTCCTTCCGCTCGACGAGAAACGACACGTTCAGCGCGCACCCGTGAACCTCGGGCCCTGCAGCCACCTCGCGAGCCATGGGCGTGAGCTGGTGAAGCAGCTTCTTCCCGGCCTCCGCCGCCCGGCGCGACAGCGCGGTCGCCACGGCCTCACCCAGTCGGACGTTTGCCTCGTAACCGGGGCGGCGGCGGACCTCTTCGCGCAGCCGCCGTACGTGCTTCTCCTCGGCGACGAGAGCCGCGAGCGCGTCCTGGGCGGGGAGCGCCTTCACGTTGATCTCCACGCGCCGGTCGAGGTGGTGGAGGGTCGCCAGGTGCTCGCGCTGCGATCCGGCCAGCTGGGCACGGACCGACGTCTCGTCCGGTGCGATCACGCCGAACCGCATGGGCAGCACAGGGCCGCTGTCCGAGAGGCGCAGCAGCAGGTCCTGGTGTGCCATCAGATCCCGTCGGCGCGCCCGCAGTTGCTCCGGCGCGTCGCTCACGACTGCGGTGACGTCCCCGTCACCGACCAGCCGCAGCCCGGCGGGAGGGCTGCCCACGCCGACGGCGTCGGCCGGAAGCCTCGCTCCCGCCGGGGTGATCGCGTACACGTACACGCGGCTATCGGTCACGGCTCATGCCTCCGCGCGTTGGCGGCGGCTCGCCCCGTCGCGGGCGGGCGCCCGGCGCTTCTTCGGCCGCTCTTCCTTCTCGTCGTCGTCATCGTCACCGCTCCCCACGGCCTTGCGGACGGAGTCGCCGACGGACTCCGCCGCCTTGCGCACCTTGCGCTTGCCCATGGACTTGGCGGCACGGCCGCCGAGCAGTTCGGGGATGGTGGTGCTGCCGGAGTCGCGCTCCAGGTCGAGCCGGTTGCACGCCTCGGCGAAGCGCAGGTAGGTGTCCACACTCGCGATGACGATGCGCGCGTCTATCTTGAGGATCTCGATGCCGACCAGCGACACCCGGATGAACACGTCGATGACCATGCCGCGGTCGAGGATGAGTTCCAGAACGTCGTAGAGCGTTCCGGCCCTGGGCGGGCACGGGGCGACTTCGTCGGCGTACATGGTTGTGGTCATGGAGCGTCCTTCCGGGTGAGAGGCGAAACGGGTCATTCGTCGGCGGAGCCACGCCGGTAGCGGCGGACTCTGCTGTACTCCATGAGTTCGCCCCGCTCGTCGATCTGCACCTCGTAGGAGGCCAGAAGGCTCGTGGTGTCCGGGATGCGGGGCACTTCGAGCACGTCGACGACGACACACCATCCGTCGTCGTTCCGCCGCACCGCCGACACCCCCTCCGCGGCGTGGCAGATCAGTCTTTCCAGGCTCTCGCAGGCAGCACGGGCAGCGTGCTCGGGGCCGCGTCGGGACGAGGAGCGTGGGGCTGCCGTTTTCGTTGTGTGCCCGGACCGGGCGCGACTGTTCTCTGCCATGAGATCCAGTCTGATCAGAATCGGTTCCGCCGCACCTCGGCGGACGGGGGCGGCCGGAGGCGCTCTCACCCTTTCGCCGTTCCGGCGGGACGCATCGCCCGGGACGCGTGCACAGTCGTATGCATGAGTGAGAGCCGTGGCCCCGACGGGCCCGAGGAAGAGCACATTCGGCCGTCCGGGGCTGACGACACGACCGTTGAGGCGCTCGGAGCGCTGACGGAGGCGTTGGAACGGGTCGAGCGTGCGCGGGGGCAGCTCTACGGGTTCCACCAGCTCACGGGCGGTGCGGATCTGACGCTGGACCGGGCGGTCGAGCTGCTCCGGATGGGTGGTCACGCGGCCCAGGCCGAGCTGGTGGAGCGGGAGATCCTGGGCCGCAACGTCATCCCCGGCTGCTGGACCTTCCAGATCGTCGAGGCGTACGACGATACGTACTACCGGCCGTTCGTCGCGGTCGAGGAGCGCGTGCGCCGGGAGCTCGTGGGTGGGCGGCGCCATCTCTACGAGGCGGAGATGAAGGAAGCCCGCCGGACGCACGGGCACCCTCATCACACCGAGCGGCCCTGACGATGGATCCGGCAGACGCACTGCGGCGGATCGCGTTCCTCCTGGAGCGGTCCCAGGCGGCCACGTACCGGGTGAAGGCCTTCCGCACGGCGGCGGAGGCGATCAGCTCGATGGACGGCGAGGAGGTCGCCCAGCGGGTGGCGCACGGTTCGCTGGAGACGGTGCGCGGCATCGGGCCGAAGACGGCCAAGGTGATCCGTGAGGCGGTGGAGGGCACGACGCCCGAATACCTCGAGGTGCTGGAGGAAGAGGCGTCCGCACCGTTGGCCTCCGGCGGTGAGGCGCTCCTCTCGGCCCTGCGCGGGGACTGCCATCTGCATTCGGACTGGTCCGACGGGGGCAGCCCGATCGCGGAGATGGGCCGGACGGCGGCCGAGCTGGGCCACGAGTGGGCGGTGCTCACGGACCACTCCCCCAGGCTGACCGTGGCCAACGGGCTCTCCACCGAACGCCTGCTCGATCAGCTGTCCGTCGTGGCGGAGCTCAACGAGCGGTGGGCGCCGTTTCGTCTGCTCACCGGAATCGAGTGCGACATCCTCGACGACGGCTCGCTGGACCAGGACCCCGACGTGCTGGAGCAGCTCGACGTGGTGGTCGTCTCGGTCCATTCGAAGCTGCGCATGGACGCGCGGGCGATGACGGAGCGGATGCTCGCCGCGGTACGCGACCCGCACGCGGACATCCTGGGGCACTGTACGGGCCGGCTCCTCGGCGGGAAGAAGCGTCCGCAATCGGAGTTCGACGCGGAGCGGGTCTTCGCGGCGTGTGCCGAGGCCGGGACGGCGGTGGAGATCAACTGCCGCCCGGAGCGGCTCGATCCCCCACGCGACCTGCTGCGGCAGGCCGTCGCGTCGGGTGCCCTCCTCTCGATCGACACCGACGCGCACGCCCCGGGACAGCTGGACTGGCAGATCTACGGGTGCGCGCGGGCGGAGGAGTGCGGAGTGCCCGTGGAGCGTGTGGTCACCACCTGGCCGGTGGAACGGCTCCTGGACTGGACGACGCGGAAACCCCGCCCGTAGGGCCCCGCGCAGGGGTGCGTCCCTGTGGACAGGCTGGTCGCGGGCGTTCGGCGTACAGTCGATCACGGTTGTCCATGTGACTCCGGGGCATGCCGGGGCAGGAGGAAAACCATGTCACGTCAACGCACAGAACCTTCACTTCCGCGAGGACGCGGCCCACTGTCCACGGGGGTCATCGACTACCTGCGGGACGACGGCGTTCTGCCGGACCCGGATGCCGCCGGGGCCGCCGAGCCGTACGGCGGCGACCTGCAGCTCGCCCTGTACACCTGTTACGAGCTGCACTATCGCGGGTTCAGCGGCGTACGGCCCGAATTGGAGTGGGACCCGCCCCTGCTCGCCGTACGCGCAGCGTTGGAAGACCGTTTCCTGACGGCTCTCCGCAGCGACGCCCCGGTGCACGCGAGCCTGGACGAGGTCCTGGACGGCCTCCTCGTGGAGCCGGTCCGCGGATCCGGCGTCTCGTGGTTCCTCCAGGACCGGGGCGAGTTGCGCCATCTGCGCGAATACGCGGCGCAGCGTTCGCTGTACCACCTCAAGGAGGCCGATCCGCACGCCTGGGTGCTGCCCCGGCTCAGTGGACGGGCCAAGGCGGGCATGGCGGCGATCGAGTACGACGAGTTCGGCGCCGGGCGCGCGGACCGCGTCCACGCTCAGCTGTTCGCCGACCTCATGACGGATCTGGGCCTGGACACGACGTACGGCCGCTATCTGGACGAGGGCTGCGCGCCCATGCTGGCCCTGGTGAACCTCATGTCGCTCTTCGGTCTGCACCGCCGGCTGCGCGGAGCGCTGGTGGGTCACTTCGCCGCTGTCGAGATCACCTCCTCCCCCGCGTCCCGGCGCCTGGCGGACGCCATGAAGCGCACGGGCGCGGGTCCCGCGGCGGAGTTCTTCTACACCGAGCACGTCGAAGCGGACGCGGTGCACGAGCAGGTGGTACGCCGCGAGGTGATCGGCGGTCTGCTCGAGGACGAACCCGAACTGGCGGCCGACATCGCGTTCGGCATCACCGCCACCTCGTGTCTCGAGGACCGGCTCGGCGACCGGCTGCTCGCGGACTGGCAGGCCTGAACCACAGCCCTGGTCCGCACCGCCGGGGAAGCATCGAATGGAGTCACAGATGTCAGCAGACATGGCCGAGGACACCCGTAGAGCCCGCTTGATGACCCTCCCCGGGGTGTACGCACCCCAGCACGACACCCTCCTGCTCATGGCGGCACTGAACCGGGAGGACATCGGCCCGGGCACCGAGGTCCTGGACGTCGGCACGGGCAGTGGCGCCCTCGCCCTGCACGCCGCGCGGCGGGGAGCGCGGGTCACGGCCGTGGACGTCGCGTGGCGGGCCGTGGCGACGGCCCGGCTGAACGCGCTGATGCACCGTCGGCGCATCACCGTGCGGCGCAGCGACCTCCTCTCGGCCCTGCCCGGCCGGTCCTACGACCTGGTGATCTGCAACCCGCCCTATGTGCCGTCCCCCCTGGGCCGGCTCCCCGGGCGCGGTGCGGCGCGGGCCTGGGAGGCCGGGCGCGACGGCCGGGCCGTCCTGGACAGGGTCTGCGAGACCGCCCCGGCGGCGCTGCGCCCCGGAGGGCGCCTCCTCCTCGTGCACTCCGGCATGTGCGACAGCGAAGTGACCCTCCGGCGCCTCTCGGATGCCGGGATGCGGGCTCATGTCAGCTCCCGCGCCCTGGTGCCCCTCGGGCCCGTGCTGCGCTCCAGACTGCGGTGGCTCCGGGCGACGGGGCTGATGGACGAGGAAGAAACGGCGGAGGAACTGGTGGTCATCCGTGCCGAACGATCCTGAACGCCCGTGCCGCATCACCCTCGGCGACGAGGGCCCTCTTCTGGTCGAGGGGCCGGTGGAAGTCACGTGCGCGGACGGCAGTGTGGCCGTCTCCGACCGGTTCGTCGTGGCCGTCTGCATGTGCCGACGCAGCCGGATGTATCCGTGGTGCGACACCAGCCACCGGCGCCGGACGCGGCCCGGCGAGGAGACCCGCCGGCCGGCGGACTGACATCCCTCACTCGCCGGCCCGCAGCCGGAACTGTGTCGCACCGCGCAGTCGGCGGGACACCTCCCGCAGCCGTGGGTGGCGCTCGTGGGCCTCGGCGGAACGGCGGTCCAGCTCCTCGGCCAGGCGCTCCGTGCGCTTGTCGATGTCGAGTTCGTCGAGGATGCGGTCGACCTCCGCGAGCAGTGCGCCGTGCAGTTGCCACTGCCTCGGGTGCTCCTGGACGTCTTCGAGCAGCAGATCCGCCACGCGGTCGCGTGTCGCGCGACTGCGTGCGAGGGCGTCGGCCAGTCGGTCCTCGGCCTCCTCGCCGCTCTCGGCCATCGGCGTGGTGATCATGACTGCGAACCCCTCGATGGCGTCGGACATGTGCCCGAAGAGCTCCCTGAGGTCCGTGGCCACGTCCTGGGGGAAGAGCGCCTCGTCGGTGCGCGCCTTGGCGAGGTCGGTCAGCGTGCGGGTCAGGACGCGCAGCACCACGGCGCAGATCTCCAGCGTGTCGAGCCCGGTCCGCAGGACGACGCGGTAGAGCAGCCCCTGCTTGACGCGCGGGTTGAGCATCAGGCTCTCCTCGGCCTGCCTCAGGGACGCGTCGACCTCGACGATGTCGTGGTCCAGACGGCGCGCTTCGTGCAGCCGGGCGGCGGCCTCACGTACGGGATGATTACCGCCGATCTCATCGCCGAGGGCCCGGAACATCTTGCCCATCCGCTCTCCCAGGCCGCCGATGGAGGCACCCGCCGACTCGACCCAGACGGGCGGTGCCAGCAGGAGGTTGAAGAGCAGGCCGACGCCCGCGCCGATCAGCGTCTCCAGCACGCGCTCCCACGCTGTGTCCGCGACCTGCGCGACGCCGAGGACGAGCATCGCGCTGATGGCCACCTCGGGTACGAACTCGTTGACCCGTACGAGCCGCCCGATCAGCAAGGAGGTGAAGATGGTCAGGCCCAGGGTCCACCAGCTGAGGCCCACCAGGGAGCTGAATCCGCTGGCGATGAGAACTCCGACGACGACGGCGTTCACACGCCGGATCCCGGTGGTCAGCGTGGCGTAGAGCGTCACCTGCACCACGAGGAGGGCGGTCAGAGGGGCGGTGAGCGGTGCGGGGTGCGGCTCGGGCAGTACGGCCTGGGCCACGGCGAAGGCGATGACGGCCGCCGCCGTCGACCGCAGTGTCTGGGCCGCGGCCGGTTCGGCGGTGCGCTGGACGAGTTTGACGACGGGCTCGGGCGTGGAAACTGCAGGCATTCCTTGACGGTGCCCCGTTCCACGGCACCGCAGCGCTTCGGGGGCCGGTCGGACTCCGTACGGACGTACGCGTGCCCCCATCGGCACCGGCCTCGCGGGGACGGGCGCCCGGAGAGAAGGTGGATACATGGCTATCTCACTCACGCCCCCCACGGAGACACCTCCGGCCGAGGGCTGCATAAGCGAAGCACACGTCGAACGCGCCGACGGAGGGATCTGGGAACACCCGGTCTTCTGGGCAGCCGTGGTGCTGCTGGGCTCACTCGTCGTGGCCGGTTACTTCATCGCGCGGATCTTCGGGTTCACGTGAGCGCCCGCCGGACTCTGGAGGCGCTGCTGGAGCGGCACGGCACCACGTACGCCGCCGAGGCCGGCATCCGGCTGCGGGACACCCCCCAGCCCCTGTACCAGCTGCTCGTCCTGAGCCATCTGCTGAGCGCGCGGATCCGCGCGCAGGTGGCGGTGGCCTCGGCGCAGGCGCTCTTCTCGCACGGGCTGCGCACTCCGCACCGTATGGCCGACGCCACATGGCAGGAGCGTGTCGACGCGCTCGGTGAGGGCGGCTACCGTCGGTACGACGAACGGACGGCGACCCAGCTGGGGGACGGTGCCCTGCTTCTGCGAGACGAGTACGGCGGTGACCTGCGGCGCCTGCGCCGGAAGGCCGACGGCGATATGGACACGCTGCGGTCCGGGCTGCGCCGCTTTCCCGGCATAGGGCCGGCGGGCGCCGACATCTTCCTGCGCGAGGTCCAGACGGTGTGGCCCGAGGCGTCGCCCTACCTCGACGCGAAGGCGCTCCAGGGAGCGGAACGGCTCGGCCTGCCCACCACGCCGGACAAGCTCGTCCGGCTCGCGAAGGACGAGGACCCGGCCGTACTCGCCGCGGCCCTGGTGCGGGGCGCGCTGGACAAGGGCTGAGCGGAGTCAGCCGGCGGGCCGCCGCTTGCCCGGCTTGGTGGAGCGGCCTTCCACGAGCGCGCGCCGGATCTGCGCGGCGGTCGCACGGGCGTGTTCCGAGGTGGCCGTCCGGTCGGCGACCGATGTGACGAAGCGGTGGGTGGGGCGCAGGCACTGCCCGCACGGCGTGTCGGTGGTGATCAGGTAGCCGTCCTCGCACTGCGGATCCGCGCAGCGGCCCGGGCTCACGAGCGCCTCGGCGATCTCCTGAGGTGCCCAGCGACGGCGGCCTTCCTCGTCCTTCTCGTGGAGGGCGTGGGACCAGCGGACGTTCCACCTGCGTTCGAGCCGCTCCAGGAGCTGGTCCGGGGTGCGCCGTCCGAGCTCCTGGTGGATCAGATCGTGCACCGTACGCGGGTGGCGGTGGCCGAGCGCCTGGACCAGCGGTTGCGGGAGGGCCTGAAGGATGTAGGTGACCGGATCGCCTGCCGCGCGTTCGCGCCACTTGCGGCAGGTACAGGTGCCCTCGGCGGGCAGGACCCGCTGGCACCGTCCGCAGCGGCCCCGGCACTCTGCGCAGAGTCCGTCGTCGAGCCCGTCCAGATGCGGCGCGGGGGCGCGGCCGCAGTCGCGGCAGCAGGCGGCGCACGGGCCGCAGAGACGCTCGTCGCCGAGTTTCGTCGTCCACTGCCGCTGCTGGCAGCGGCAGCACAGGGCGTTGTTGCAGTACTCGTGGTGGGCGGCGCCCGAGTGCCGTCCGGGGGGCGGGAATGACATGGATGCGTTCTCCAGGTACGTGGCGAGGATCGGTCAGGTCCAAGCCATGTCGACGAAGCGCGCGCAGGGGCCCTCGGACGACGGTACCGCCCCGGTCGGGTCCCCCGCGGCACTGTGCCGCGATCGGGCAGACATTCTCCCGCACCCGGACGGTGCGTGCGGAGTCAGGGCCTCAGGCCACTGACCACGTTCGCGGTGGCGGTGATCCCTTCATGGATGGTGGGGGCCATGCTCGTACTGGCCAGCAGGAAGCCGAGCAACGCACAGACGATCGCGTGCGACAGCTTGAGTCCGCCGTTGCGCAGGAAGATCGCTGCGAGGACCAGCAGAAGCAGCACCACTGAGATCGAAATGGCCATGGCCAACCTCCTCCGCCGCGCCGGAATTGCGGCATTCGGCCGCCAGTGTGGCGCAGCGGAGAGGCCGTTCGGCACACTGGCGTGTCCGCCGAACGGGTGTTGACGCACGGTGACCGGAGACGGCTGCCGGCGACGGTCAGCCGTTTCGCCGGCCGCCGCCCCGGTGTCGGCGGAGGAAGGCCTCCAGCCCCGCCAGATCGTCGCTGTTGAGGTGGTCGACGCCGGCCGCGACGAGCTCGGTCCAGACGGCGTCGCGTGCCGGGCCCGCCAGGTCGGGCGTGCCCCAGAAGCGGACCCGTTGCCCGTTCGCGTGGGCGGAGGCGACGAAGGTGTTCAGCCTGTCACGCTCGGCGGCGGGGAAGGGACCGGTGCCCTGCCAGCTGAAGCTCGTGGCCCAGTTGCCGCTGATGAGCGGGACGAAGGAGGCGGGAGCGGCGGTGCCGAGGTCCTCCGGGCGGCCGTCGTAGAAGGCGTACCGGGTGGTCTGCTGCTCCATCGGGACCCGGGCGGCCCGGTCTCCCGAGATGACGGGGGTGACCGCGCCGGTGCGGACCCGGCCGTGGACCGAGCGGGTGAGGATCGGCCGGTAGCGGCGGAGCACCCTGTCGAGCTGGAGGTAGGCGGCCGCGCCGTCGGTCTTGATGTCGATCAGCAGCTGCAGTGGGGCGGGGTGTCCCGCGTGGACGGTGCCGTGGTTGGCCCGGACACGGGCGAGCAGGGGGTCGAGGTAGAGCGAGACGAGGGTGCGGGCGGGGTCGAGGCTCTCGGCCTCGTGGGCGACGAGCAGTTCGCCGTCGACGAGGAAGATGTCCGCCTCGACGCTCGTGAAGCCGTGCGCGAGCGCGTCGTCGAGAGGGCGTGCATGCAGGTAGTCGTTGTGGGCGTGCGCCCGGGCCAGCGGCCGGGGCCCACCGGGGCGTTCGGTCGCGACGGGTGCCGCGGCCGCTGCCTGGGCGGGGATGAACGCGCCCGCGGCTGCGGTGGCGAGGGCGGTGGTGACGACTCTGCGACGGGTCAGGTATGCCATGGGATCTCCCTGAAGCGGCCGGGCGGGCAGAGCGGGCGGGGGGACGCGACGATTATGGAGGCGAGGACCGACCGACAGGCAGGTACCTGCCAAGAGTTGGAACGCCCTTCGTCCGCACGTCGGTTGCGCTGCGTCTGCTGTTCCCCTGCTCACCGCTCCGGTCGACCGCCGGGCCTGACAGGGCGGGAGCACGTGTGATCACGTGCCCCCCGCCCGTCGCCGGCTCACGGAGCCGGAAGCTCCACCAGATCGGCTACGGCCTCACGGTGGCGTCCCGCGGTTCCGTACGCGATCGAGTCGGCCTTGGCCCTCTTCAGATACAGGTGCGCGGGGTGCTCCCAGGTCATCCCGATGCCGCCGTGCAGCTGTACGCATTCCTCCGCGGCGTGCACCGCGACCTTGGAGCAGTAGGCCTGCGCCACGGCCACCGCGAGCGGCGCGTCGGGGCTGCCTGTCGCCAGCGCGTCCGCTGCGTTGCGGGCGGCTGCGCGCGCGGAGACGACCTCCAGCCAGAGCTGGGCCATCCGGTGCTTGAGCGACTGGAACGAGCCCACCGGCCTGTTGAACTGGTGGCGTTCGCGGGTGTACCGGACGGTCTCGGTCAGGCACCACTCGGCCATGCCGAGCTGCTCGGACGCGAGGAGCCCCGCACCGGCGAGCAGGCCCTTGCTCACGGCGGTGGCCGCCGGGCCCGCCTCTGCGAGCAGCGTCCCGGTGGCCCCGGTCAGGGTGACCGTGGCGAGCGGGCGGGTCAGGTCGAGCGGGACGAGCGGCTGGACGGTGACACCGTCCGCGCCGGTCTCCACCGCGTACAGCCCTTCCGCGGTGGGCACCAGCAGCACGTCGGCCGCCGCCGCCTCCGCGACGCCGGTCACGGTCCGCTCCAGGGTGCCGGTCATCGCGGCGGCCCCGTCGGCGGGGGGCGTGGCGAACGGCAGGGCGAGCACGGCGATCCGGCTGCCCGCCGCCAGCTCACCGAGGAGTCCGGCGGCCGGGCCGTCATCGGCACCCAGCGCGAGAAGAATCTCGGTCGCGACGACGGCGCTCGTCAGGTACGGCGCCGGGGCGGCGCTGCGGCCGAGCTCCTCCATGACCACGGCGGCCTCGCGATGGGTGGCCCCCTGGCCGCCGAGCTTCTCCGGGACCAGCAGCCCGGCTGCCCCGATCCCCGTGGCGAGCGACTCCCACAGACGCAGGTCGTACGGCGTGTCGGACTCGATCCCGGTGATCACGGTCGGCGCGTCGGCACGATCGGCGAGCAGCGAGCGCACGGCCGACCGCAGGTCCTCCTCGGCTTCCGAGTAGAGCAGGTCGGGTGCCTGGGCGGGTTCGGTCTGTGCGGTCATCGGGCAAGATCCTTCCAGGCGACGTCCTTGTCGTTACGCGGTTCGACGGGCAGACCGAGGACACGCTCGGCGACGATGTTGAGGAGGACCTCGCTCGTACCGCCCTCGATGGAATTACCCTTGGACCGCAGATAGCGATAGCCGGCGTCGCGTCCGGTGAAGTCGACCAGATCCGGCCGGCGCATGGTCCAGTCGCTGTACAACAGGCCTTCGTCACCGAGGAGTTCGACCTCGAGTCCGCTGATCTCCTGGTTGAGGCGGGCGAACGCGAGCTTCATGCCCGAGCCTTCGGGCCCGGGCTGTCCGGCGACGAGCTGCTGACGCAGCCGTTCACCGGTGAGCCTGGCGACCTCGGCCTCGACCCACAGGGTGAGCAGCCGCTGGTGGAGGTCGTGGGTGCGCAGACCGGGCTGCTCGCGCCAGGTCTTCGCGACGGTGCCGATCATGCCGCCCTCGCGGGGGATGCGGGCTCCGCCGATGGACACGCGCTCGTTCATCAGGGTGGTCTGGGCGACCTTCCAGCCGGCACCGACCGGGCCGAGACGCCTGCTGTCCGGGATGCGTACGCCGGTGAGGAAGACCTCGTTGAACTCGGCCTCCCCGGTGATCTGGCGCAGTGGCCGAACCTCGACGCCCGGGTCGGTCATGTCGCAGATGAAGTAGCTGATGCCGCGGTGCTTGGGCACGTCCGGATCGGTGCGGGCGATGAGGATCGCCCAGCGGGCCACATGGGCGCTCGACGTCCAGACCTTCTGCCCGTCGACCACCCAGTCCTCGCCGTCGCGGACCGCGCGGGTGCCGAGCGCCGCGAGGTCGGAACCGGCTCCCGGCTCGCTGAAGAGCTGGCACCACACCTCCTCCCCGACCCACAGAGGGCGCAGGAAGCGCTGCTTCTGCTCCTCGGTGCCGTATTCGAGGACCGTCGGAGCGGCCATGCCGAGGCCGATACCGATACGGCGGGGATCGTTGTCGGGGGCGCCCGCGGCGGCGAGCTCGGCGTCGACTACGGGCTGCAGGGAGCGCGGCGCGTCGAGGCCCCCGAGCCCGGCGGGGTAGTGCACCCAGGCCAGGCCGGCGTCGAAGCGCGCCTTGAGGAAGTCGGTGCGGTCGGTGGTGGCCGGCGGATGGGCCGCCAGCAGCTCCTCGGTGAGGCGGCGGATCCGTGCCGCGTCGATGGCGGTGCTCATCGGGCGCCTCCTGACGGCAGGACGACGATGCGGCCGGTGCTGGTGCCGTCGGCGACCCGCTGGACGGCCCGTGCCGCGTCGGCCATGGGGACGCGCTCGCTGATCAGCGGCTTGATGACGCCCTGCGCCGCGAGCTTGGTGAGCTCGTCGTGGCAGGCGCGGACGGCTGCGGGGTCCTTGGTGTTGTAGAGGCCCCAGTGGAGTCCGACGATCGAGTAGTTCTTCACCAGGGCGTGGTTGAGGCCGGGTGCCGGGATGGCGCCGCTCGCGAAGCCGACGACGACGACACGGCCCTCGAAGGCGATGCACTTGACGGACTTGGCGTAGGCGTCTCCGCCGACCGGGTCGTAGACGACGTCCGCGCCGCGCCCGCCCGTGGCCTCCTTCACCGCCGCGACGATGTCCTCGCTCCGGCGGTCGATGACCAGGTCACAGCCCAGTTCGCGGGCGATCCGGGCCTTCTCGGGCCCGCCGACCACCCCGATGACGGTGGCACCGGCGGCCTTGCCGAGCTGGACGGCCGCGCTTCCGACCCCGCCTGCGGCCGCATGCACCAGCAGCGTCTCACCGGCCTGCAGGTGTGCGCGGCGGTGCAGCCCGAACCAGCCGGTCTGGTAGCCGATGTGCAGGGCGGCGGCCTCCGCGTCATCGAGGGCGTCGGGAGCCGGCAGCAGGGACGCCTCGTCCGCCACGACGTACTCGGCGAAACCGCCCGCCGGGAGTGCGGGGGTTGCGAGCACGCGACGTCCGTCCTCCGTCACGCCGCAGATCTCCACACCGGGGGTGAAGGGCAGCGGGGGCCTGACCTGGTACTGGCCGCGGCAGAGCAGCGCGTCGGGGAAGTTGATGTTCGCCGCTCGCACTTCGAGCAGCACCTGCCCGTCCCCGGGGGTCGGCCGGTCCGTCTCCTCGAGCTCCATCACCTCGCTCGGCTCGCCGTTCCGGTGCACTCGCCATGCCTGCATGAGGGGCCTCCACAACACTGTCGGCATTACCACTGCTCCGCCGCATACTAAGCGGTCGCTTGCCCGTCTGGGAACACCTCGCGGCCACCCGGCCCGGACCCGTTCACGACCGCTTCGGCTTGGCCCTCACATGCATCCGCTCCCCTTGCGGCCCGAACAGGCTGAGGAATTCGACCGGCTCGTCGCCCGCCGGGCCGAACCAGTGCGGGAGCCTGGTGTCGAACTCGGCGGCCTCACCGGGGGCCAGGACCAGGTCGTGCTCGGCGAGCTTGAGGCGCAGCCGGCCGTTGAGCACGTACAGCCACTCGTACCCCTCGTGGGTGCGCTGCTCGGGCGCCTCCGTGCACGGCGCCTCCTGTATGACCTTGTACGCCTGGAGGCCCCCCGGCCGGGCGGTGAGCGGCAGGGACGTCTTCGTGCCGTGCACGATCGGCTTCGCCCTGACCCTCGGATCGCCGACCGGCGGTGCCCCTACGAGATCGTCGAGCGGGACCTCGTGGGCCCGGGCGATGGGGAGCAGCAGTTCCAGACTGGGGCGCCGGCCACCGGATTCGAGCCTGGACAGGGTGGAGACGGAGATTCCGGTGACCTCGGAGAGCCCCGTCAGCGTGACACCGCGGTCCTTGCGCAACCGCCTCAGCCGTGGACCCACCCCGGTGAGCACGGCGTCGAGTTCGGGGTCGCCCTGATTCTGTTCGCTCATGACCCCATTGCAGAATCAGCAACCTCGTTTGTCAATCAGGCACCCGTAGCCACGCCCGCCGTACGGGTCAGCGTGCGAAGAGTTCGAAGGTGACGGCCGGCCGGCCGCCGAATCGCTCGGCGGCCGCTTCCGTGGTGCCCGTGAGGAACGTACGGCAGTAGGCCTCCGGGTCCTCGTCCGTCAGCACCTCGATGTACGTGCGGTGGGCCAGCAGCGACCGGACGGAGCGCTCGAACCCCGGCGTCGCGTCGACCGCGTGGGTGGGCCGGTCGGTGCCCGCGACGGCGACCCAGCGCACCCCGTCCCACGGCTCCAGCCCCTGCTCACCCAGCTCGGGGAAGATCCAGCGGTTCCCCGCGTCGCCGGCGGCGTCCAGGACGGCGCGGCCGACCGCGCGGTGGTCCGGGGTGTTCCACGCGACGCCGCCCCAGGTGTCCCGGTGGTTGAGGGTGATGACCAGCTCGGGCCGGTGCCGGCGGACGGCCGCGGCGATGTCGCGTCGCAGAGCCGTGCCGTACTCGATGACGCCGTCACGGTGGTCGAGGAACTCCACGGCGGCGACACCGACGGCGGCGGCGCTCTCGCGCTGTTCCCGCTCGCGCAGCGGGGCGCACTCAGCAGGGGCGATCGTGTCGATCCCGGCCTCTCCGCGGGTCGCCAGGAGATAGGTGACCTCACGCCCCTCGTCGGTCCAGCCGGCCACGGCGGCGGCGCAGCCGTACTCCAGGTCGTCGGGGTGGGCGACCACGGCCAGGGCACGGCGCCAGTCCGTGGGCATGGGTTCCAGCTGCTCTGTCATACCCGGCAGGCTATCCAGCGGAAGGTGACGGATGCGTGCATTCCGGAAGCGGTTCGGGGCAGGGAGCAAGGAGCCGCTCCGGCCGGACGCGCCGTACGACCAGCCGTGCAGAGCCGGAGAGAAATACCCCTAGGGGTATTGTTCACCGTCCGGGGCGCCGGGGTGAGCAGGACCCCGCACCACCCCCGCTCCGGCGACCGAAAGGAACCCCGCTCGTGATCAGCCCCGTCTCCCTCTCCCCCTCCGAGGCCGCGGCCCGGCTGGAGGAGTTCACCGTCATCGACGTCCGGGCCCCCGGTGAGTACGCCTCCGGGCACGTGCCCGGCGCTCTGAACGTCCCGCTCGACCGGCTCGCCGAGGCGGTGCCCGCCCTGAAGTCGGCCTCCGCCCGCGGTTCACTGCTGGTGGTGTGCGCCTCGGGCGTGCGGTCCACCAGGGCGTGCGAGATCCTCGCCGACGCGGACATCGACGCGGCCACCCTGACCGGCGGGACGTCCGCCTGGGAGGGCGACGGGCGCGGGCTCGACCGGCCGGTGGGCGCCCGGGCGACCTGGCCGATGGAGCGCCAGGTGCGCCTCGCCGCAGGTTCACTGGTCGTGGCCGGCCTCGTCGCGGGCCGTCGCTTCCCGGCGGCGCGGTGGTTGTCGGCAGGCATCGGCGCCGGACTCGTCTACTCCGCGGTGAGCAACACCTGCGGCATGGCCGCCGCCCTCTCGAAGCTCCCGTACAACCGCGCGCCGCACGCGGCGGCCGGCCTGGACGCCACCCTCGACGCCCTGCAGGGCTGACCCGACACCCTCCTAGCGGTCGGCCTCACCCCGGACGAGGGCGAGCAGCCGGTCCAGTACACGGGGACCGCCGGCGCGCACGCCGTCGTGCTCGTACTCGCT
Source organism: Streptomyces sp. NBC_01166 (assembly GCF_045039765.1). Lineage (NCBI taxonomy): Bacteria > Bacillati > Actinomycetota > Actinomycetes > Kitasatosporales > Streptomycetaceae > Streptomyces > Streptomyces sp. NBC_01166. The sequence goes on along the minus strand of NZ_CP108613.1, from coordinate 8,161,952 downwards.
GGTCACCCACGTACGCAGGCCGCGGATCGAGGACGCGGTGCGGAGCGCGTGGCCCGTGTCCACGTACATGTCGTCGTGGTAGACGGCCGCGGCCACCGGGACCTCGTTGGCCGCGAGCCGCTCCGCGTCGTACAGGACGGGCCAGTCGGTGCGGGCGGCGAGCAGTTCCGCGGTCTCGCGCAGGGGGCGCAGCGCGGGATCGACGTCGAAGTGCCAGGGGTGGATGCTCTCGCCGGTGAAGAGCACGGGGCCGTCGCCAGCCAGCGCTGCGGCGGCGTCGAACTGCGGGAACTCGGCGCGGACGCGTTCGGCGGCCCAGTCGGTGGGCCGCGCGCCCTGGCCGTAGATCGCCTCGTGCATGAGGGCGTACAGCGGGTGGCCGGCGAACGAGGTGGCGGTGCGCATGGCCTCCTGGAAGGCGTCGGACAGCTCGGTGCCGTGCGGGCCTTCGACGAAGGCGTTCTCCAGGAGGTAGTGCAGCTGGTGGCTGCCGTTGCCGCCGCCCAGCATGATGCCGAGGGACTGGAATCCCTCGGGTGTCAGCGTGTGCCCGGCGCTGTCCGGGCGGTGCTCGGCGAGATACGCCGCGATCGCGCGGGCGCGGGCGACGTCCTGCGGGTAGCGGGCGTAGTGCGCCGCCACCTTGCGCTCGATCCGCGGATAGCCGGCCCGGTAGACGTCGTCGGCGTGCGCGTCGAGGGAGGGCAGGCCGCCGGTGATGAGGACGGCCTCGAGTCCCTCCGGGGCGGCCGACAGGTAACGGACGGCACAGAAGCCGCCGAAGGACTGCCCCAGGACGGTCCAGGGCGCACCGCCCGTGAGCCTCGGGCGGATCAGTTCGCAGTCGCGGACGATGCTGTCGGCGCGGAAGTGGGCGAGGTAGTCGGCCTGTTCGCGGGCGCCGCCGCGCTTCGGCAGGGTCTGCCGGTTGGCCGGGGTGGACAGGCCTGTGCCGCGCTGGTCCAGGAGCAGCACGCGGAACTCCCGGACCGCCCGCCCCAGCCAGGCCTCCGTGCCCACGAAGCGGCGGGCACCGAAGCCGGGACCGCCTTCCAGATAGACCAGCCACGGCAGGTGCTCGGCCGCCTTCCCGCTCGCCACGGCTTCACGGGCGAAGATCTCGATCGTCTCGCCGCCCGGATCGTCGTGGTCGAGGGGGACCGTGAATCGTCGGTCGGTGAGGACGATGCCGGGCTGGCGGTAGCTGTTCAAGGGAACTCCTGTATCCGGTGTTTCCCGGACAGTTCAGCACACGGCCGTTACCCGGTCGGTCGCGGCCCGTGTGCGGCTCGCCCCGGTGGCTCCTAACGTGCACTCATGATCCGGTTCGAGCAGGTCAGCAAGGTCTACCCGGACGGCACGACCGCTGTGGACGGCCTGTCCTTCGAGGTCGGCGAGGGGGAACTGGTCACGCTCGTCGGGCCTTCCGGCTGCGGGAAGACGACCACGATGATGATGGTGAACCGGCTGATCGAGCCGACCTCCGGCCGGATCCTGGTGGGCGGTGAGGACATCTCGACGATCGACCCGGTGCGGCTGCGCCGCCGGATCGGCTACGTGATCCAGCAAGTGGGACTCTTCCCGCACCGGACCGTGCTGGACAACACGGCGACCGTCCCGGCCCTGGTCGGTTGGAAGCGCGCCAGGGCTCGGGAGCGTGCGGCGGAGCTGCTGGATCTTGTGGGGCTCGACCCGAAGACCTACGGCCCGCGCTATCCGGCCCAGCTCTCCGGCGGCCAGCGCCAGCGGGTGGGGGTGGCGCGGGCCCTGGCCGCGGACCCGCCGGTGCTGCTGATGGACGAGCCGTTCGGAGCCGTGGACCCGGTGGTGCGGGAGCACCTCCAGAACGAATTCCTCAACCTCCAGTCGAGGGTGAGGAAGACCGTGCTGCTCGTCACGCACGACATCGAGGAGGCGGTGCGGATGGGCGACAGGATCGCGGTGTACGGCGAAGGGCGCATCGAGCAGTACGACAGCCCGGGTGCCGTGCTCGGGACCCCCGCGACGCCGTACGTGGCGCGGTTCGTGGGCTCCGACCGCGGTCTGAAGCGGCTGTCGGTCACCGCGATCGAGCCGGACGACCTGGAGGAGCCTCCGGTCGCCCGCACGGACGAACCCGCGGATGCGGCCGCCGAGCGCCTGGACGCCCTGGGCGCGCGCTGGGCTGTCGTCCTGAACGGCGGCGGCGAGCTGCACGGCTGGGTGGCGGCGGACGCGCTGCGGGGCGCGGGCGAGGACGGCACCGTGGGCGGTCTGGCACGGCGCATGAACGCGTGGGTGCCTGTCGGGTCCCCGCTGAAGCAGGCGTTCAGCGAGATGCTGCAGCACGACGCCGGATGGGTCGCGGTCCTGGACGGAGCGAGGTTCCTCGGCGTCCTGACCCCGGCGAAGCTCCACGAGGCGCTGCGGCGGTCGGTGGACGCGGACGCGCAGGGGGTGGGGCGCGACCAGGTGCGGTTCGACTCGATCGCGGATGCCTGAGATCCCGCCGCGGACGCCGGACAGGCCCGCCGCCAGCTTTACCGGCGTTTGCCATTAACCCGCGCGTGCAACTATTGTCTACGCCAGTAACCATCGTACGCAGGTCGGCTCGGTCCGACATCACGAGAGGCCCCACCATGTCCACGGTGCCCACCGTCCCACTCAACAACGGCGTCCCGATTCCGCAGCTCGGCTTCGGCGTCTTCCAGGTCCCCGACGACGAGACCACCGCCGCGGTCACGGCGGCACTGGAGGCCGGCTACCGCTCCATCGACACCGCGGCCGTCTACGGCAACGAAGCGGGCGTGGGCCGCGCACTGGCCGAGTCCGGGCTCGCCCGTGAGGAGCTGTTCGTGACGACGAAGCTCTGGAACGCGGACCAGGGCTACGACGCCGCGCTCGCCGCCTTCGACACGAGCCTGGCCAAGCTCGGCCTCGACCATGTGGACCTCTACCTCATCCACTGGCCCACCCCGGCCCGCGGCCTCTACGTCGAGACCTGGCGCGCACTGGAGAAGCTGCTGGCCGACGGCCGGATCCGGGCCGCCGGTGTCTCCAACTTCCAGCCCGCGCACCTGCGCCACCTGCGCGAGGAGAGCTCCCTGGTCCCGGCGGTCAACCAGATCGAACTGCACCCCGGGCTCCAGCAGAGCGAGCTGCGGGCCGTGCACGCGGAGTACGGGATCGCCACCGAGGCCTGGAGCCCGCTGGCCCAGGGCGCACTGCTGAAGGACGAGGCGATCGTCTCCCTCGCCGAACGCCACGGGAAGACGCCGGCTCAGGTGGTCCTGCGCTGGCACCTCCAGCTCGGCAACGTCGTGATCCCCAAGTCGGTCACACCCGCACGCATCCAGCAGAACATCGACGTCTTCGACTTCGAGCTGTCAGCCGCGGACATGGACGCGATCGCGGGCCTCGACCGTGGCCTGCGCACGGGCCCGGACCCCGACACACTCAACTGACCCACGCCGGCGGCCCGCCCGGACCGTGGAACGCGGCCGGGCAGGCGCCGCCCGGCCGCGTTCCGCATACGCGGAGACGGGCCCGCCGTCTACCGCCCCCGGCGGTAGCTGCTGCCGTCGCTGGGCCGCTCGAGCAGGCCGGCCACCACGAGGTAGCGGCGCAGGGCCGAGCAGTCCTCGTGCACCGTGAGCAGCGCCTCGTTGACCTCGCGTTCGGTGTAGACGCGGTCCCGCTCGAAGAGCGTGTGCGCGAGGTGCACCAGCAACTGTTCGCGGCGGGCGGGCTTTCGGGGGAGCGCCGTCAGGCGCCCGCCCGAGAAGAGTGCGGCCACCTGGTGCGAACCTCGTGATTCCGTATCCGGCATGCCGGAAGCCTCGCAGGAGCCCTCAGGACGGGCAACGCCTTTTCCCACCACTCGAGAGCTTGTTGACGTTCGGGCCGACCGTCGTACGGTGTGACCATTCATTCACCCTCACGACATGAGGTGGTCCCGCATGGCCCTGTTCGATCTTCCTCTCGATGAACTGCACGCCTACCGCAGCCGGTCGGTGGAGCCCGAGGACTTCGACGCGTTCTGGTCGGCCACGCTCGACGAGGCGAGGACCCACGATCTGGACGCCCGCTTCGAGCTGCGGACCGACCTCGGCCTCGTCACGGTCGACGTGTACGACGTCACGTTCGCCGGCTTCGGCGGCCACCCCGTCAAGGGATGGTTCGTCATACCGGCCGGGGCCACCGAACCCCTGCCCGTGGTCGTGGAGTTCATCGGATACGGCGGGGGTCGCAGCCTCCCCCACACCCACCTGCTGTGGGCCTCGGCCGGCATGGCCCACTTCGTGATGGACACCCGGGGCCAGGGCAGCGGCTGGGCCCCGGGCGACACCGCCGACCCGGTGGGCTCCGGCCCGTCCCTGCCCGGGTTCATGACCCAGGGCATCGAGGACCCGGCCACGTACTACTACCGCAGGGTGATCACGGACGCCGTACGCGCGGTGGAGGCGGCTCGCTCGCATCCGCTGGCCGACGCGTCCCGCACCGCGGCGATCGGCGCGAGCCAGGGCGGCGGCCTGGCCCTCGCCGTCGGCGGGCTGGTGCCGGACCTGGCGGCCGTCGCGCCGGACGTGCCGTTCCTCTGCGACTTCCCCCGGGCGACCCGGATGACCGACCGCAAGCCCTACCGCGAGATCGGCGACTACCTCAAGACGCACCGGGGCCGGGCCGAGCAGACCGCCAGAACCCTCGCCTACTTCGACGGGGTCCACTTCGCCGCACGTGGGCGGGCACCCGCGCTGTTCTCCGTGGCCATGGAGGACCTGACCTGCCCGCCGTCCACGGTGTTCGCCGCGTTCAACGCGTACGGGCACGCCACGAAGGAGATCGAGGTCTACGACTTCAACGACCACGAGGGCGGCGGCCCGTTCCAGCACGCCGTACAGCTCACGCGGCTCCCACGACTGCTGAAGGCCTGACGGACGCACGCGGCCCGCACCTCTTGACCCACCCCGTGCGCGGAGCCTAGGTTTCCGTATGGAAAGCGCTTACTGCCGGGTGGGCGCCTCTCTTCGCCTGAAGGGGTGTTTGTCACGACCAGCAATCCTTCGCACCGGAAGCCGGTGCGGGTCGCGATCGTCGGCACGGGCGCGATCGCGCGGGGCAGCCATCTGCCCGCGCTGACCTCGCTCGCCGCCGGCCAGCCGTTGGAGATCGTCGCCGCGGTCGATGTCGACCCGGCCTCGGTCGAGGCGTTCTGTGCCGAGGCGGGGACAGCCCACCCGTACACCGACCTCGACCGCATGCTGGCCGAGCAGCGTCCGGACCTGGTCACGCTCGCCACCCCGCCCCGGTTCCACCGCGATCAGACGGTTGCGGCGCTGCGCGCCGGGGCGTGGGTGTGGTGCGAGAAACCACCGTGCCCGTCGCTGGAGGACTTCGACGCGATGGAGGCGGCGGAGGGCACCGGTGGTGACGGCCCGTACGCCGCGATCGTGTTCCAGCACCGCTTCGGCTCGGGCGCCCGGCACGTCCGGGAGCTGCTCGCCGGTCAAGCCATGGGTCGGCCGCTGGTGGCCCACTGCCAGACGACCTGGTACCGGGACGAGGCGTACTACGCCGTTCCCTGGCGGGGCACCTGGAGCAGCGAGGGCGGCGGGCCCACGATGGGGCACGGCATCCACCAGATGGACCTGCTGCTCGATCTGCTGGGCCCGTGGGCGGAGATCCGCGCGATGGCGGGGCGGCTCGTGCACGACGTGGAGACGGAGGATGTCTCCACCGCGCTCGTCCGCTTCGAGAACGGTGCGGTGGCCACCGTGGTGAACAGCGTGCTCAGCCCGGACGAGGTCAGCAGGATCCGGATCGACTGCGAACGTGCGACGGTCGAACTCACCCATCTGTACGGACACCGCAACGCGGACTGGCGGATCACACCCGCTCCCGGAGTCACCTCCGAAGTGGCGGACGCCTGGCGGGACTTCGGGCCCGATGTGCCGAGCTCGCACGAGGCACAGCTCGAGGGGCTGCTGGAGGACCTGCGGGCCGGGCGCAGGCCGCGCAGCAGCGGCGCGGACGGCCGGAAGAGCCTGGAGCTGGTCGCCGCGCTCTACAAGGCTGCCTTCACCGGGGGCACCGTACGGGCGGGCGAGATCGGACCCGGCGATCCGTATTACGGCGCGCTGCACGGCGACGCGCCCGGCTGGGCGCCGGAACGTGCGGGACAGCCCGCGGAGGTACCGGCCTGACGGCGGCGCCCGACCGTCTCCGGTGTGGACCCGCTGGTGACGGTCAGGCCTGTTCCGCGTACGTGGGCCCCGGCCGGGCCGGGGGCACGCTCCAGGAACTCGAGCCGGTTGCCCGGATTGTCGAGGGCGTAGAAGGCGCGTCGGGCAAGGGGGCAGCACCCTGCGGTGCTGCCCGTGCTCAGCTCTTCGGAATCAGCTTCCGGGACTCCAGATAGGTACGGGCGACGTCCTCGGGAAGCCGGCGCCAGCTGTCGACCTGTTCGTTCATCCGGGCCAGGTCGGCTGTCGTCAGAGCGGTGTTGAGCTTCCCCAGGGCGTCACGCACCCCGGTGCTGCCCGCCCGGGCGCGGTTCACCACGGGGACCAGGTAGTCGGCGTTCTGCAGTCGCTTGTCGTCGGCCAGCAGGACGAGGCCGAAGTCGTCGAGAGTGGCGTCGGTCGTGGTGGTCAGCACCATCTGGTCCTGGCCGCGCTGGACCGCCTGTTTCGCCTGGGTGGTGCCGACGCCCTTGGGGTCGACGGCGGTGATGTCGATGCCGTACGTCTTCTTCAGGCCGGGAGCGCAGTAGGGGCGCTGCACACATTCGTCCCCCGCCGCCAGACGGACGGGCAGACCGGATCTCCCGAGGTCGCTGAGCGTCTTCAGCCGGTGCTTCGCGGCATACGGCACGGAGACCGCGAAGGCGTTCTGGTCGACGGCGCGGCCGGGGTCGAGGACGGTGAGACCGCGGGGCTCCGCAAGGCGGCGCAAAGCCTTCATGGTCGTCTCCAGGTCGGGTGAGCCGACCGGCGCGGCATCGGCTCCATGTGCTTTGGCGTTGAGCCAGTCGGCGAAGGTCGCGGCGTATTCGGGTACGACGTCGATCTGGCCGCTCTCCAGGGCAGGTTCGTAGATCTCCCGGTTGGTGACGGAGATGATGCGTGCGGAGTAGCCGGCCTGGTCCAACAGCAGCGCGTACATCTGGGCGAGCAGGTCGCTCTCGGTGAAGCCCGCCGAGCCGATGGTCAGGTGCTTGCTGTCGCCGGGCGGCGCGGTCACGTCACCCTGGCTCTCCAGGCTGGGCCCCGTGGTGCAGGCGGCGGCGAGGAGGAACGCCGGCAGGAGGCGGGCGGCTCCCCGCAGTCCCCTCACGCCGCCTCCCGTCCGCGGTTCCGGTCAGGCGCGAGCCGGAGGCCCGCTTCGAAGAGCCCCTCGACGAGCAGGGCGAACACGGCGACGAGCACGGCTCCGGCGACGACCTGCGGTGTGGAGGCCAGGTTGAATCCGGCCGTGATGATCCGGCCGAGCCCGCCTCCGCCGACGAGTGCCGCGAGGGTGGCGGTGGCGACGAGCTGCACGGCGGCGATGCGCACGCCGGTGAGGACGAGCGGCAGGGCGAGGGGCAGCTCCACCTGCCGCAGCATCTGCCGGCCGGTCATCCCCATGCCCCGGGCCGCCCGTACGACGTCGGGATCGACCTCGCGCATGCCCACGTAGGCGTTGGTGAGGAGCGGGGGGATCGAGAACAGGACGAGCGCGATGATGGTCGGCCCCTGGTCCCAGCGGCCGACCGGGGTGAGCAGCAGGAGGACGAGAACGGCGAAGGTGGGGACGGCACGTCCGATGTTGGACAGGTTGACGGCCAGCGCACCGCCCTTGCCGATGTGGCCGAGCCAGAGGGCTACCGGCAGGGCGAGGGCACAGCTGATCAGCAGGCAGACGACGGTGAGGAAGAGGTGTTCACCCAGCCGGTTCCAGATGCCGTCGGGGCCGGACCAGTGGGCGGAGGTGGTGAGCCAGGACCAGGCGTCCGTGAGGGTGTTCACGAGGTCCGCCTGGTCCACGGCGTCAGGAGCCGTTGCGCTCCGAGGAGCAGCAGGTCCGCGGCGACGGCGATGACGACGCAGAGGACGGAGGCGGTGAGCACCTGGGCCTTGAAGTAGGTGTTCATGCCGGAGTAGATGAGGTTGCCCAGGCCGCCGAATCCGACGATGGCGCCGACCGTCACGAGCGAGACGGCGGACACGGCGGCGACCCGTAGCCCGGCCATCGCTGCGGGCAGGGCGAGCGGGAGCTCGACGGTGAGAAGGAGCCTCAGGGGGCCGTAACCCATGCCTCGCGCCGCCTGCCGGGTCTCCTCGGGGACGGCGCGCAGTCCGGCCAGGATGTTCCGTACGAGGAGGGTCAGCGAGTACAGGACGAGGCCGGCGACGACGAGCGCGGCGGACAGTCCGTACACGGGGAGCAGCAGCGAGAACATCGCGAGCGAGGGGATCGTGTAGAGGACCGTGGTCACGCCGAGCACCGGCCCTGCCGCCCAGCGCCTGTGGCGGGCGGCCAGGGCGAGTGGGAGTGCGATCACGAGGCCCAGCACCACGGACACGGCGGTCAGCTGGAGGTGCTGGAGGGTCGCGTCCAAGAGAATCTCACGACGGCTGGTGAGGTAGGCGCCGCAGATCCACTCGTTGCGCGCGAGGCAGTCGTCGGGGGGCGCGGTCACCTGTCCATTGGATCCGGGGCCGCGCAGCGATCGCGCGGCGTGCTCGGCCGTTCGGAGGAAGGCGCGTACGGGGTACGGGGCGGACCGGGCCCCCGGGCGGTGGGCTCCCGAGGCCGGCCGCGGGCCGGTCCACGCCCTCGGCCTCCGGCCGGCCCGTGCCCGGATCAGCCCGCCCCGCCCGTGCCCGGATCATCCCGCCCCGGTGTGCCCTCCGGGCCGGGCCGGTCAGCTCGTCGGCCGGAGCCTCAGTTCTTCCCTGCCGGGGAGAGGACGAACACCGGGATCTCCCGGTCGGTCTTGGTCTGGTAGTCGGCGTAGTCGGGAAACGCCTCGACGGCGCGGTCCCACCACAGGGCCTTCTCCTCCCCCGTGACCTCGCGGGCGACCATGTCCTGCTTCACGGTCCCGTCCCGCAGCTCCACCTGGGGGTGGGACTGCACGTTGTAGTACCAGACGGGGTGCTTGGGGGCGCCGCCCAGGGAGGCGACCACGGCGTACTCCCCGTCGTGCTCGACCCGCATGAGCGGGGTCTTGCGGAGCTTGCCGCTCTTGGCGCCGAGCGTGGTCAGGAGGATGACGGGCCTGCCGCGCAAGGTGGTCCCCTGGGTTCCGCCGGAGCTCTCGATGAGCTCGACCTGCTCACGGACCCACGTGGTCGGGCTCGGCTCGTACTCGCCCTCGATCGGCATGACACGTGTCCTCTCGTCGGAGTGCTGCGGTCGTGTGCCCATCATGGCTCCGCCCTGGACCGGCGGCGCGCAGGGACACCGGCGTACGGCCTGCCCGTCGGCTGCTGTCTCATTCTCTGGAACCCCGTGAGACGACGGAGGAGGAATCCGCTCACAGAATCCGGGCCTCTTGATGTTGATACGTCCCTTTATTTCCGAAATATGCACTCGCCCCGATCCAGGGGCTTCCGGAGGCAGGCCGTACCGTGGGGGCAGCGGAGTAAGCCAAGCCTTACCCCGCTGCACTCTGCCCGTGCTCGCCCGCCCTAAGGAACATCACTCCATGACACGCCCCGTCCGCGTCGCCATCGTCGGAGCCGGTCCTGCCGGAATCTACGCAGCGGACGCGCTTCTCAAGTCCGAGGCCGCCCAGGAGCCGGGCGTATCGATCGACCTGTTCGAGCGCATGCCCGCGCCCTTCGGCCTGATCCGGTACGGAGTGGCCCCGGACCACCCGCGGATCAAGGGCATCGTCAAGGCGCTGCACCAGGTCCTGGACAAGCCGCAGCTGCGGCTGTTCGGCAACGTCGACTACCCCAACGACATCGGCCTGGACGATCTGCGCTCCTTCTACGACGCCGTGATCTTCTCCACCGGCGCCGACGCCGACCGCGCCCTCGACATACCCGGGATCGAGCTCGAGGGTTCCTACGGTGCCGCCGACTTCGTCGCCTGGTACGACGGGCACCCCGAGGTCCCGCGCACCTGGCCGCTGGAGGCGGAGAAGGTCGCCGTGCTCGGTGTCGGCAACGTGGCCCTGGACGTCGCGCGCATCCTCGCGAAGACGGCGGACGAGCTGCTCCCGACCGAGATCCCCGCGAACGTCTACGACGGGCTCAAGGCGAACAAGGCGCTCGAGGTGCACGTCTTCGGACGGCGCGGGCCGGCCCAGGCGAAGTTCAGCCCGATGGAGCTGCGCGAGCTGGACCACTCGCCGAACATCGAGGTCATCGTCAACCCCGAGGACATCGACTACGACGAGGGTTCGATCGCCACCCGGCGGGAGAACAAGCAGGCCAACATGGTCGCCTCCACGCTGGAGAACTGGGCGATCCGGGACGTGGGCGACCGCCCCCACAAGCTGTTCCTGCACTTCTTCGAGTCCCCGGTCGAGGTCGTCGGCGAGGACGGCCGCGTCGTCGCGCTGCGCACCGAGCGCACGGAGCTCGACGGCACGGGCAACGTGAAGGGCACGGGCCGTCACACGGACTGGGACGTGCAGAGCGTCTACCGCGCGGTCGGCTACTACTCGGAGGAGCTCGCGAAGCTGCCCTTCGACGTGGTCTCCGGCACCGTCCCGCACGCGGCCGGACGCGTACTGGCGGGCGACGAGCCGATGCCCTCGGTGTACGTCACCGGGTGGATCAAGCGCGGTCCGATCGGCCTGATCGGGCACACCAAGGGCGACGCCAACGAGACCGTGGCCTGCCTGTTGGAGGACCACGCCGCCGGGCGGCTGCCCGTCCCCACGCAGCCGGGGCCCGACGCGATCGTCGACTTCCTGGAGCAGCGCGGTGTCCGGTACACCACCAAGGAGGGCTGGCACCGCCTGGACGCCCACGAGCAGGCGCTCGGCGCCGAACAGGGCCGTGAGCGCATCAAGGTCGTCGAGCGTGCGGCCATGCTGGACGCCTCCGGAGCCTGACAGCCGGCGAGCCGCCCCGCGCCCCTGGCACCCCTTCGAGGGGGCGCCGGGGGCGCGGCGCTGTCCGGGGACGGACAGCGGTCCGATCCGGGCGCGGATTCGCTCGACTCCTGCGCCCCGCACGCCGTAAGCGGAACGCGTCTGCCCCGAGGCCGTAGAATCGCCGGATGGCCAAGTACTTCGACGTGCACCCCGAGAACCCCCAGCGCCGCACCATCACCACCGTGGCCGAGAGCATCCGGTCCGGCGCCCTCGTCGCGTATCCGACCGATTCCTGTTACGCCCTGGGCTGCCAGTTGGGCAGCCGCGACGGGATCGACCGCATCCGGTCCATCCGGAACCTCGACGACCGTCATCACTTCACCCTGGTGTGCCAGAACTTCGCGCAGCTCGGCCAGTTCGTCCAGGTCGACAACGACGTGTTCCGCGCGATCAAGGCGGCGACGCCCGGGAGTTACACCTTCATCCTCCCCGCCACCAAAGAGGTGCCGCGGCAGTTGCTGCACCCCAAGAAGAAGACCGTCGGCGTCCGGATCCCGGATCACACGGTCACGCAGGCGCTTCTGGCCGAGCTCGGTGAGCCGCTGCTCTCCAGCACGCTGCTGCTGCCGGACGAGGAGGAGCCGCTGACGCAGGGATGGGAGATCAAGGAGCGCCTCGACCACGTCGTGGACATCGTGCTCGACTCCGGCGACTGCGGCACCGAGCCGACCACCGTCATCGACTTCTCGGGGGGCGAGCTGGAGATCGTACGCCGGGGAGCCGGGGACGTCTCCCGGTTCGAGTAGCGCACCGCACGCACGGTCACTCCGCGCTTCCGGCACCCCCGCTGAGATGCGCGCACCCCCGGGTGCCTGGTTCGGTGGAGGAGTCCGCTCCGCCCAGTGCCAGGGAGTGATCATGAGCGAGTCAGAGGACGTACGCGGCCGTCTCCAGCAGATGCGCGGCCGCGCCGAGGATCTCGAGAAGGCCGCCGAGCAGGCCACCGATCCCGCGGAGCGCCGGCGCCTCCAGGACGAGGCGCATCGGCTCGAATCACAGAGCGTGCAGGTCAGCGGCATGGCGAGCGGGGACATCTACCCCATGGAGTAGGCCGCTGTCGCGGCTCGCGCGGCTGCGGGTCCGGGCTCCGCTTGCCACCACCGGGATCACATGTTAATCCGGAATTGAGGTGACATGCGGTGGATACGCGGAGGGCGGGGCACGGGCTTCCCCTCCCCAGCCCCGCTCTCCGCCCGCGCTCCGCGAAGGGGAACCGGTGACGTACATGAAGTGGCAGCCGTTCCTGGAAGCCGTCCAGGAACGCGGCGATTACCCATCGGGCCTGGAGGCGGAGCGGGCGTCCCGCGTGGTGCTGGCCCTGCTGGGGGCGCATCTGGTCGGGGAGGAGCGCAACGAGCTGGCCGCCCGGCTGCCGGAGACGTTCGCGCTCATTCTCCTCAACCCGCTGCAGGCCGCCGAACCGCTCAGCTCCGAACGGTTCGTACGGGCGGTCTCCGCCTGGATCGAGGGCGCCAACGAGCAGACGGCGGCCTGGGACACGAGCGCCGTGCTCAGCGTGGTGGCCGATGCCGCCGGTGAGGAACTGCTCCAACGCGTACTGCTGCAACTCCCCCCGGGGTACGACCTCTTGTTCGGCCACCCCGTCGGCGGCTGACTCTTACCCCAGGCCCGCGATCCGTGCGAGCCGCCGCATCGAGTCCACCAGCGCCTCACGGTCGTACGTGCTCGTGGTGACCAGCACCTCGTCCGCACCGGTCTCCTTGATCACCAGCTCCAGCCCGGCGGCCACGGTCTCCTCGGTGCCCGCCAGGTGGCCGCGCAGTCCGTTCTCGAACAGGCCCCGCTCCTTCTCCGTCATGGCCAGCGCCTCGATCCGCTCGGCCGCCACCAGCGGCGGAAAGGAGCCGTGGGTGCGGGAGTACGCCATGGACCAGGCCTCGGGGACCAGCAACCGCCGCGCCTCCTCCTCGGTGCCGGCCACCGCGACGGTGCCCGCCACGATCACATAGGGCTCCCGGGCCCACGCCGAAGGGCGGAAACCGGTGCGGTAGCCCTCGACCGCCCTCACCAGCTTGTCGCGGCCGCGGAGGTCGCCGACGACGAGGGGCAGGCCGGCAGCCGCAGCGATGGCGGCGCCCTCACCGGTGGCCAGGACGTACGGGGGAATGCGCAGCCCTTCAGCGGGACGGGCGTGAACCTGGGGGTGGACCCGCTGACTGCCGTCCAGCCACCCGAGGAGCTCGTCCAGCTGCGCCGCGAAGGCGCCGGCGTCATCCTTGTCCCGGCCGAGCGCTCTGCGGATCCCGTCGGTGAAGCCGACGGAACGCCCGAGCCCCATGTCGATGCGGCCGGGGAAGAGCGAGGCGAGCACCCCGAACTGCTCGGCCACGACGAGGGGCTGATGGTTCGGGAGCATCACGCCACCGGTTCCCACCCTGATGGCCGAGGTCGCCGCGGCCACGGCGGCCGCCAGCACCGTCGGCGCCGAACCGGCCACGCCGGGCACGCTGTGGTGCTCGGACACCCAGAAGCGGTGGTAGCCGAGGGCCTCCGCGGTACCCGCCAGCGTGACGGTGTCCCGCAGCGCCTGCGCGGCATCGTGCCCCTCGCGGGTGCGGGAGCGGTCGAGGAAGGAGAACCGGGTCGATGCGATGGAAGAGCTCACGCATGGTTCAACGCCCTCGGCGCGCCGGGATTCCCACCACCGCACGGCCGGTACCGCGACGCGGCCGTACGCTCAGCACCGCGAAGACGTCGTGTGCTCAGCGGCGCGACGCCGCGGCGGCGATCTCGGCGGGCGCGTCACGGAGCCCGAGGCGCAGATGTTCCACGTGGTAGAGGGCCTGGTCGAGGAGTTCGGCGACGTGATGGTCGTACAGGGCGTACACGATGGAGCGCCCCTGGCGCTCCCCCGCGACGAGCCCGAGGTTCCGCAGGAGACGGAGCTGGTGGGAGCAGGCGGAAGGTTCCATCTCCACCGCTTCGGCCAGATCACCGACGGCGCAGGGGCCTTCCTGGAGGCGCGCCAGGATGCGCAGCCGGGAGGGAGTGGCCAGCGCCTGGAGGGTCGCGGCGACACCCGCCGCCCCTACGGCGTCCAGGCGCTCGCGGGTGGTGGCGGTCGTCTGCTCGTCGCGTCCGTGACCCATGCCGACCATTCTACGGATGACACATGAAGACCTGTTCATATATTCCTGTACGGTGAGGTCGTCGTCGTCCCGCCGCCCATGAGGGGTCGTTCCGTCATGCCCGCTGATGTCCTCCCGCGCCCCTCACGGGCCGCCGCCGCCCGCGCCGGCGTGGTCCCCCGGCGTCGCACACGCGTCCTCGCGCTGGCCGAGGCCCGCTGGGCGGGAGTGGCTCTTGTGCTCTTCCTGCTCGCACTCCCCCTGGAGCTCACCGGCGCCCCGGGCTGGACATGGGGCCCGCTGTACGCCCTGGTGTACGCCGCAGGCGGGTGGGAGCCGGCCCTGTCGGGACTGCGGGAGCTCCGCGAGAAGGTCCTGGACGTGGATTTGCTGATGATCGTGGCCGCGCTCGGAGCCGCCTCGATCGGACAGGTGATGGACGGGGCCCTGCTGATCGTCATCTTCGCGACCTCCGGGGCACTGGAGGCACTGGCCACCGCGCGCACCCAGGACGCGGTCCGCGGGCTCCTGGATCTGGCTCCGGCCACCGCCTCCCGCATCACCGCCGGGGGTGGCGAGGAGAGCGTCGCCACGGGGGAGCTCGTGGTGGGCGACGTCATCCGGATCCGGCCGGGGGAGCGCGTCGGTGCCGACGGGCGGGTCCTCGACGGGGCGAGCGAGGTCGACCAGGCCACCATCACCGGCGAGCCGCTGCCCACGGCGAAGGAGCCCGGGGACGAGGTGTTCGCCGGGACGCTCAACGGGACGGGCACGCTGAAGGTGGCGGTCGTCCGGGACGCCTCCGAATCGGTGATCGCCCGGATCGTGGCAATGACCGAGGAGGCGTCCCGGACGAAGGCCCCCACCCAGCTGTTCATCGAGAAGGTCGAGCAGCGCTACTCGCTCGGCATGGTGGCCGCCACCCTGGCCGTCTTCCTCGTACCGCTCGCCTTCGGTGACGACGTGACGGGCAGTCTGCTGCGCGCCATGACGTTCATGATCGTGGCCTCCCCCTGCGCCGTGGTCCTGGCGACCATGCCGCCCCT
The DNA here is from genome assembly GCF_045039765.1 of Streptomyces sp. NBC_01166. NCBI lineage: Bacteria > Bacillati > Actinomycetota > Actinomycetes > Kitasatosporales > Streptomycetaceae > Streptomyces > Streptomyces sp. NBC_01166. The sequence continues at coordinate 8,146,740 of NZ_CP108613.1, read as the reverse complement.
GCTCTCCGCCATGGCCAACGCGGGGCGCCACGGCGTCCTGGTCAAGTCCGCCGTCGTCATGGAACGCCTCGGACAGACCGACGCGGTGGCCCTGGACAAGACCGGCACCCTCACGGAGGGCACTCCGCGTGTCACCGGCGTCCACCCGCTGCCCGGGCCCGGGCTGACCGCGGACACACTGCTGACCCTGGCCGCCGCCGCCGAACATCCCAGCGAGCACCCGCTGGCCCGTGCCGTCGTGAACGCCGCCCAGGAGCGACGGCTTCCCCTGCCCGGCGCCGCGGACTTCACCTCGGCACCGGGAACCGGCGTCGCGGCCGATGTCGGCGGACACCGGATCGCGGTCGGCTCCCCCGCCCGTCTCCTGCGCGGCTCCGCTGCACCCGAGGCGGCCGGCGCCGCCGCGTCGGCCGCCGCCCTGGAGGAGACGGGATGCACCGCGGTGCTCGTCCTGCGTGACGGCCTGCCGGTCGGGGTGCTCGGGATCGCCGACCGCATCCGGAGCGACGCCTCCGCGACGGTCGCCGCTCTGGCCCGGCTGACCGACGGGTCCCCGGTGCTGCTGACCGGCGACCACCCGCGCTCCGCCGCACGGCTGGCCACCGAGGCCGGTATCACGGATGTCCGGGCGGGGCTCCTCCCCCAGGACAAGGCGGCGGCCGTCCGCGAGTTGGAGCGGTCCGGGCGCAAGGTGCTGGTCGTGGGTGACGGCGTCAACGACGCGCCCGCGCTGGCCGCCGCGCACGTCGGGATCGCGATGGGGCGCGCGGGCTCCGATCTCGCGCTGGAGACCGCGGACGCCGTCATCATCCGTGACGAACTGGCGACCGTGCCGACGGTGGTGGCCCTGTCCCGGGCGACCCGCCGACTGGTCGTGCAGAATCTCGTCGTCGCCGGTGTGTTCATCTCCGGCCTGGTCGTCTGGGATCTCGTCGGCCATCTGCCGCTCCCGCTGGGCGTCCTGGGGCACGAGGGCTCCACCGTCATCGTGGGCCTCAACGGCCTCCGACTGCTGCGCGAATCGGCCTGGCGCCGCGCCGCCGGTCACGGCGGCGCGGGTTCACCGCCGAAGTCCCGGCCGGCCGCCGCCATCGGGTGACGAGTCGTCAGCGGCGCGATGCCGCACCAAAGCCCGGCCGCACCACCCGACCCGCCGCCACCCAGGCACCTTATCGGACGTTAGGTCCTGTTTGCCGTTAAAGTTCCCTCGTATCTGCATCACATGAGGGGACAGGATGACCAGCTCCCGGACAGGGACCGACGTCCCCGAAGGCCCCACCACCGCGGTGAAGATGACGCTGCTCACGCTCACCACCATGGTGGTGGGCTCGATGGTGGGCGCCGGGGTGTTCTCCCTCCCGTCACGCTTCGCGCAGGAGACGGGTGTCGCCGGGGCGCTGATCGCCTGGGCGATCGCCGGCACGGGCATGCTGATGCTCGCGTTCGTCTTCCAGACCCTCGCCGTACGCCGACCCGATCTCGACGCCGGCGTCTACGCCTACGCCAAGGCGGGCTTCGGCGAGTACCTCGGCTTCTTCTCCGCCTTCGGCTACTGGGCCAGCGCCTGCGTCGGCAACGTGACGTACTGGGTGCTGATCACGTCGACGATCGGAGCCGTCTGGCCGGCCCTGGGCGACGGCGACACCGTACCGGCCGTCATCGTGTCCACGGCCGGCCTGTGGGCCTTCTACCTCCTCATCCGCCGGGGCGTGAAGGAGGCCGCGGCCATCAACAGGGTGGTGACCGTGGCCAAGGTGGTCCCGATCATCGTCTTCGTCATCCTCGCCCTCTTCTTCTTCGACGCGAGGGTCTTCGCCGACAACTTCGGCGGAGCGGACTACGCGGGCTCCCTGTTCAACCAGGTGCGCGGCACCATGCTGGCCACGGTGTTCGTCTTCCTCGGGGTGGAGGGCGCCAGCGTCTACCCGGGCCTTCAGCGCGTCTTGTCGAGGACGAACCGGTAGCGCACGTCGTTGCGGGCCAGACGGTCGAGACCGGTGTCGACCTCACATGCCGGCACGATCTCGGTCCGGGCGGAAATGCTGTTACGGGCGCAGAGATCGAGCATGTCGCGCGTTTCGCCGGTGCCGCCGCTGCCTGCGCCCCCGAGGTTCTTCGCGCCCATGATCAGGCTCCCGGTGGTGGGCGGCCCTGTCCCGAACCACCGTCAGGTCCATGGTGAGCGCGTCCGGAGCTCAGCAGGTCCGGTACACGTACCCCTTCTCGCCCGCGGGGAGCACATCGAGGTCCCGCAGGACGAGGGAGACCCTGTCGCCCCACGCCGAGCAGCTCTCGTCGAAGCTCACTTCGCCCTCGCCCTCGTACTCGATCGCGAAGACACGGTCGTCGTACGCGTCGGCGTAGGCACCGCATTCGTCGAACTGGGCGCATTCCTCCGTCACCGCGAAGTCGAAGCCGATCGTGGTGTGCCGGTCGAGCAGGTCGGTGGTGTTCTTCTGCCCGATCGCGAGGCCGGCGCTGTGCGCCCGCTCCGCCAGTACTTCGGCGAAGGCGGCGTTGTGATCCGCCGTCAGCTTCCCCTTCGAACGTTCGAAGGAGTCGAGGTTGTCCGGCTCCACCGCCTGGAAGCCGCTGTCCGCGCAGCCGTCGATCCATTCACCGACGATCCCGGCGAGCTCGGCCCGCCCGGCCTCCGTCGAGGTGTCCAGAAGCACTTCGTCCCAGCCCTCGTCGATGATCGGCTCTCCGTCGTCGTCACGCAGCAGCAGGTCGGGGTGGGTGTCCTGCCACCACTTCAGCGCGCCGGGCTGCGTCTGGAATGCGTTGACGTAGCAGACGTTGTACAGGCCCGGGGCCGGCTCGTCCTCACGGTCGCGCGATACGGCGCGCACCCCGTCGGGCGGCGTGTAGCCTCCGCCGATCTGGTAGTCGAACTCCATGCCGGCGGTCGGCAGGGTCACGTCGGCGGTCTTCGTCGGCTGCTCGGTTCCGTCACCGGCGGGTGAGCCGCTCGCGACGGAGCACCCCATCAGCACACATGCTGCGAGGGCGGAGGCAAGGCCCGCTGCCACACCGGAGGCGCGCTTGTGACGGAAGAGCGGGGGAAGGGTACGACCGGCCACACGTGTCTCCAGGTGTCGGGGGATCCGGAGGAGGATCTGTCCATCCTCTGTCACCGCTCCTTCCGGCCGCGCACCGGGCAGCGGTGACCGGGCCGGCCGTTCCTCAGGAATCGGCGGCACCCTCGTCCGCCAGCTGCTGGGCCCGGTCGATCTCGACCATGTGTTCCTCGGCCCACTGACGGACAGCGGCCAGCGGGATCTCCAGTGACAGTCCGAGATCGGTGAGGCCGTAGTACACGCGCGGGGGCACGCTCGACTCCACCCGCCGGCTGACGAGGCCGTCACGGCACAGGGCCTGCAGCGTGACGGAGAGCATCTTCTGCGAGACGCCGGCCATGCGCCGCTGCAACTCCGCGAAGCGAACCTCGTCAGGGGAGGCCTCCGCCAGCACCTTGACGGCCATCGAGGTCCACTTGCCGCCGATCCGGTCGAGGAGCCGCCGGGTCGGACACAGCGGGTCGAACAGATCGCCGCGGGCGCCTACGGGCGGACGCGTGGTTTGAGGGGTCACCTGGAGCTCACCACCTGGGATGAAAGTGCGGTCTTGGCGGCTCCAGAGTAGTTACCTATCGTTTTCTTGTCACCATTGGTAACCGAAAGAGAGCCACCGTGTCCGTAGCACCGAACCCCGCGCAGCCCAGCCAGGTGCCGGGAACCGAACTCCGTCGCGTCTCCGTCAACGGCGTGGAACTCAATGTGGCGACCGCCGGCACGGGGCCCGCCGTCCTGCTGCTCCACGGGTTTCCCCATACGTGGCGGCTGTGGACCGACGTGATGGGCGGCCTGGCCGGACAGCACCGGGTGATCGCCCCCGACCTCCGGGGCCTCGGCGCGAGTTCGCGCGCCGCGGACGGTTACGACGCCGAGACGCTCGCCGGGGACTTCCTGGCGCTCCTGGACGCGTGCGGCGAGAGGTCCGCGGCCGTGATCGGTATCGACGCCGGCACCCCGCCCGCCTTTCTGATGGCCATGCGCAGCCCCGAGCGCGTCAGGCGGCTGGTACTCATGGAGTCACTGCTGGGCCCGCTCCCCGGCGCGGAAGGGTTCCTGGCGGGAGGTGCGCCGTGGTGGTTCGGCTTCCACTCGGTCCCGGGCCTCGCGGAGACCGTGCTGCCGGGAAACGAGGCGGCCTACGTCGACTGGTTCCTCGACCAGGGCACCCTGGGGGGAGGGATCGCCCCGGAGATCCGGGACGCCTTCGTCAGCGCGTACACCGGCCCCGAGGCCCTGCGGTGCGCGTTCGCCTACTACCGCGCCATGCCCACGAGCGGCGGGCAGATCCGGAGAGCCGTGGAGGCCGGCCGGCTGTCGGTGCCCACGATGGCCGTCGGCGCCCGGCCGGTGGGGCGTTCGCTGGAACAGCAGTTGCGCCCGGTCGCCGACGATCTCACCGGTCACGTCGTCGAGGACTGCGGTCACATGATTCCGCTGCACCGGCCCCAGGCACTCCTTGATCTGGTGCGCCCGTTCCTCGCCTGAGAGCGCCGGGGCCGGCGTCGTTCACACCCGGAGCCGCAGGGGTTCGTCCCCGCCGGGGAGTGCCGTCCGGGACGTGACGGACGATGCGGCCAGCAGGTCGCCGCCGTCGCCCGTGGCGCGGGAGAGCAGGACGCCAGGGATGTTGTCCTGGGTCGCCACCAGGACCGCGGCGGAGATGGCCCGGGCGAGTTCCACCGCGTCCGGGCGGGTGAGGGGGGTGGTGGTCAGACCGGCCGCGTCGAGCGGGATCAGCGAGTCGACCGTGTGCCAGATGCCCGCGTCGATCTCGCCGAGCAGGACCGCCCGTGGCACGGACGTGAAGTCGGTCGGCACGTAGCGTCCCACGCCTTCGGGGAACTCGGCATGGGTGAGCCGCTGGTGGTCGTCGGAGTCCAGGTCGATGCCGATCCGTGGCTCCGCCCCATTCGCACCGTGCCGCTGCCCGCCTGCACGGGTGACGACGACGAGGCTTCCCGGCGCGTAGTACGTACCGCTCCCCAGGGTGAGCGTGCGATGTCCGGCCGGGCCTCCGGCGAGCAGGTCTCCGGCGGCTCCGGCGGACATGAGGGCGATGTCCGCCCGGCGGGCCTCGATCGCCTGCAACCTGGCCTCGGCTCCGCGCAGGTGACCGGCCGTCGTGTACGCCCCCACCGGCGCGAAGCGTTCCGCCACCGCCGTGGCGACGCGCATCGACTCCGGCGGGGCGTTCGGTGGAAGCAGCAGGTGTACGGGGCTGAGCCGGGCCGCCGACCACAGCAGGGCCGCGTCCAGTTCGGTGATGTAGGTGCCTTGGTGTCCTCGGGCGACCAGGGACATCGCACCCTCGTTACGCAGGTCCTTCAGCGCCTTCTGGACCGTGCCGGAGCCGACCCCCAGCGACTCCTGGTAGTGGACGGTGGTCGGCAGGCGTCCACCGATCCCCGCACGGAGCACATCCCGGGCGATGACCTCCCTGGGGGTGGTACCTACGGGGGTGGTGGAACTCGAGGCTGCCATGGTCACGCGGTGCTTTCGGACTCCGTTGCGGACATGCGGACTTGCGGACATGCCGTGGCGCGGCTGAACGCCCCGGCGGGCTGATGCGTGTTCAGGCCAGGAGCGCCTTGGCACGGTCGACCGGGTCACCATCATGGACGACCGCGTGCAGGGCCGACAACACGCGCTCCGGCCGCTCGGCCCGGAAGACGCGCCGTCCGAACATGACGCCACCCCCTCCCGCGGTGACGGCGTCGTGCGCCAGCTCGAGCGTGTCGAGCGGGTCGTCGCCCCCCTTGCCGCCCGCGAGGAGGATCGGCACGTAGCAGCTCTCGGTGACCTCGGCGAAGGCCTCCGGCGAGCCGGGCCACAGCGCCTTGACGAGGTCGGCACCGATGTCGGCGGAGATCCGGCAGTACATGCTCATGACCTCGGCGCTGAGCGCGTCCGGGTCGACGCCCTCCAGCGCGGAGCGCGGCTCGATGATCAGGCCGAGGCCGAGGCGCTCGCAGTCACGGGCGATGCGGGCGTTGCGCTCCACCTCGGCGCGCTCGAGCCGGGTGTCGCGCTGCCCCAGGTAGAGGTAGGTCATGACGGCGTCGACGCCGGCGGCCGCCACCGCCTCGAGGTCGGCGAGCTGGGCGAGTACGCCCTCTCCGCGGCCGTCGGCGCCGGGCGTATAGATGCCACGGGCGTGGTTCTTCCAGTCCAGATGGAGGATCAGCCCCGGCTTGTCGCGCCCGGTGAACGTGTCCTCCAGTAGCGGGACCATTCCGGGCGTCACCATGACGCCGTCGGCCGTCATCAGCTTGCTGAAGACGGACCGGATCTCCGCCGTGCTGCGCAGTCCGGCGGGCGGGCCGCTCGTCACCCCGTGCGAGGCGGCGACCACGACGGCCCGTCCGCTGGCGGGCCTGACCAGCCGCCCGAGGCGGATCTTCTTACCGGTTCGCGCGTCCATGAAATCGCTCCAATATGCAGCTTGCAGAGAATTGCATTGTGACCCTAGGATCCCACCACAGCGGCTGTCAATCGAGCCGCCCCGGCGGGCCGGCTCCGGCCCACGTCCACTCGGCGCACGCCCCCGCCTCCCCCGGAATCAGCAATTTCTGGAGCACCCATGACAGACCTCCCCGCCGCACTGACCGCCCTGGCACACGAGCTCGGGCCGGATGCCGTCCACACCGACGAGGCGTCCCTCACTGCCTCCAGCCATGACTCCTGGCCGCTCTCCACCAAGCTCGACATGCTCGGCCGCCACACCCATCGCGCCGACGCCGTGGTCACGGCCCGGTCGGAGGCGGGGATACGCGCGGTGCTGGCCGTGGCGGCGGACCACGACGTCCCCGTCACCGTCCGCGCCCTCGCCTCCTCCGTGACCGGCCAGCCCCTTCCCGTGCGCGGCGGCATCGTCCTGGACGTCTCCGCGCTGCCGGCCACGTACGCCGTGAACACCGAGGACCTCACGGTCGAGGCGTCCGCCGGCTACAACGGCGGGCAACTGGAGGCCGAACTCCAGGAGCGGGGCTGGACACTCGGCCACTCGCCGCAGTCCCTGCACCGTTCCAGCGTCGGCGGCTGGCTCGCCACCCTCGCCACCGGCCAGTTCTCCTCGTACTACGGAGGGATCGAGGACCTCGTCGTCGGCTACACCGTGATCCTCGCGACCGGTGAGACGCTGCGGCTGTCGGCGTCGCCCCGCGCCGCGATGGGGCCGGACCTGCGCCGGCTCTTCCTCGGATCGGAGGGCACGCTCGGCGTCATCACGTCCGTCACGCTCAAGATCTTCCCCGTTCCGCCCGTCCGCCTCCTGGAGACCTACCGGCTGCCGTCGGTGGAAGCGGGTGTGGCCGTGATGCGGGCACAGGCGGCGGCCGGGCTGCGCCCGTTCGTACTGCGGCTGTACGACACGGCCGAGGCGCGCCACGCACTCCAGGACGACACGGTCGAAAGCCCCGTGATGTTCGCGGGCACCCAGGGGCTCGAAGCGGTCGCCCGCGCGGAGTTCGAGGCACTCGGCTCCATCGTGGCCGAGCACGGCGGAACCGCCACCGGCCCCGGCGGTACGGAGAAGTGGATGGCCAGGCGCTTCGACTTCTCCGGTGTGGAGAATCTGCTCGCCGAGGACGGCGGATACGCGGAGACGGTGGAGGTGGCTCACAACTGGAGCGGCATCCTCCCCCTGTACCACGCGCTCACCGAGGCGCTCGCACCTCTGGCGGACGAGGTCCTCGCCCACTTCTCGCACGTCTACACCCAAGGCACTTCTCTCTATCTGATCCTGCGCGGCAAGGCCCCGAGCGACGAGGAGGCCGTACGCCGGCTCGAGCAGGTGTGGTCCACCGCCATGCGCGTGGGCCTCGAACACGGGGCCGAGCTCTCCCATCACCACGGCGGCGGCCTCGCCAGGTCCCCGTACACCAGGCGTTCCCTCGGCTCCTCCCACCTGCTGCTGCGCCGCCTGAAGAGCGCCCTCGACCCGAACGGTGTGCTCAACCCCGGCAAGCTCGGCCTCTGATCCCACCCGCTCCGAGGAAAGGCCCCGACCCATGTGGTTTCTCGGCATCGACATCGGCACCACCCATATCAAGGTGGCGGGTGTCGACGAGGACGGCACACCGCTTCCCGCCGGCCGCATCCGCACGCCCACGCTCGAAGCCGGCAAGCTCGTGTTCCACGACGCCGAAGCCGTCTGGCGCGCCGTGTCGGAGCTCATCGCCGAGTACGCGCGGACGACGGCCGCCCCGCACGGACCGCTCGGAGGGGCCGCCGTGGCGTCCTTCGGCCAGGAGGAGTCCGTCGCCGTGGACAGCACGGGGCGGATGCTCTACCCGTCGCTGGCGTGGTGGGAGCGGCGCCCGGTGCGGGCCCTGGACGCGGAGACGGTCCGGTGGCTCGACTCCTTCGAGCAGTTCCAGGTCTCCGGGCTGCGGCACCGGCTCGACCAGACTCCGGAGCGCACGGCCCATCTGCGCGTACACGAGCCGGAGGTATGGCGGGCGACGGCTCGCTGGGTGGACTTCTGCACGTTCGTCACCCACCGGATGACGGGCGAATGGGCCTGCGCGGCCAGCCAGATCACTCACAGCCAGTGCTTCGAGCTGGCCACCCTGGCCCCGTACGCGCCGACGATGGAGAGGCTGGGCCTCACCCCCGGGCATTTCGCGCCCCCGCTGCCCACCGGGGCGGTCGCCGGGGACATCCTGGCCGGGTCCCTCCCCGGGGTTGCCCTCGCCCCCGGCGCCCGAATCGTCATCGGTGGCCACGACCAGGTCGTGGCCGCCCGTCAGGTGCACGCCATGAGCGGGGCCGAGGTCTTCGACTCGATCGGCACCTCCGAGTACCTCATGGTCGGCACCGACACGTTCGCCCCGCGGGCACGCTCATACGAACTCGGCCTCGACCACGAGCGCGCGTGGCACGACGAGGGCTTCCTGCTCGGCTGTCCCATCCCCTCGGGCAAGGTCGTCCAACTGCTCGCCGAACTGTTCCACGGCGGGGACTTCGACGCCTTGTTCGCCGATCTCGCCGCCACCCGGTCCGGCAGCCTCCCGTCACTGCACGTCACGGTCGGCCCCACCGGAGAGGCGGCGCAGAGCGCCGAGGGGCTGCTGACCCTGGCAGGTCTGCCGGCCGGGGCGGGTCCGGCGGCGGTCGTGCGCGGCACGCTCGATCACCTCGCCGACCTCGCGCGCACCACCATCGGCGAGATGTGTCAACTGGCCGGAAGGCAGCCGGGTCAGGTCGCGTTGATGGGCTCCCTCTTCAGGCGGCCCGAGATGGCGGCGCACCGGCGTGAGCGCTGGGAGCTTCCACTGCACATCAGTCCGCTGGCCGAGCCCGTCGCCTCCGGCGCGGCTGCCATCGCCCGGGACGCCCTGACACGGTCCGGCGGTCCGCACCCCGGCCACGACGGCAAGGAGACATCGTGAACATCGCCATCACGTCGCTCAACAGTGCGGTCGAAAGGCTCCTTGCCGTGGAGGCCAACCGGCCAGGCTCGGTCCACCGCCTCACCCGCAGCGAGACACTCGCCGGCGGAAAGGGCGTCAACGTGGCCCGGGTCCTCGCCCAACTGGCGGCCGGTGGACACGGGACGTCCACGCCGGTGCCCGCTCCCCGGCTCCTCGACTTCTCGGGCGGCCCCACCGGACGGCTCTTCGAGGATCTGCTCGGGGCGGAGGGGCTGGACTCCGCCCTGGTCCCGACCGCCGGGGGCACCCGGGTCTGCGAGGTGCTCGTCGATCTGTCGGACCCTGCTGGGGCGACCGTCTACAACGCGAGCGGCCCACAGGTCACGGAGCCCGAACTCGACGCGCTGGAGAGCACGTTCGGGCACGTCCTGGAGAACAGCGATGCGCTCGTCTGTACGGGCAGCATCCCGCCCGGTGTCCCCTCCGACCAGTACGCACGCTGGATCACCCAGGCGCGCGACAGGGGGGTCCTGTCGGTGCTGGACGCGCACGGCGAGGTGCTCGCCCGGGGCGCGGCGGCCCTGCCGGACGTCGTCAAGGTCAACCGGGAGGAACTCCTGTCCCTGGGGCCCGGCGATCCTGGGGCCAGGGCCCTGGAATGGCTGGACTCGGGCATCCGCTGCGTCATCGTCACGGACGGCGGCGGTCCCGCCCGCGCGTACACCGCCGGCGTGGCGTACGAGGTGCGAGCGCCCGAGGTCCCGGTGCGCAGCGCCGTCGGATCCGGAGACGCCTTCTGCGCGGGGCTCGTACGGAGCCTGCTCGGCGCCCCGGAGGCCGGCTGGGCGGCCCATCTCCGTCTCGCGGCCGCGTGCGGGGCGTCCAACGCGGCGGGCGTCACAGCCGGTCTGACCGAGACCCACTCCCCCGCCGCCCTCCTGTCCCGGGTGACCGTGAGCGAATCCGCGCTCCGGCCCGCCCGGCGCTCGGACACCCGGACCGACGGCACACGGGGCTGATCCGACATCCGACGGGGCTCCGCGGCGCGGAGCTCCGCGGAACACCGGGAACCGGACCGGGACAACGCCGTCCCGGCCACTCACCACGGAGGTTCTGATGGAAAGCACGACCCGGCCCTCCGCCGGTCACATGCGTAGCGTCATCGTCATCACCTGCGTCACCGCCGTCGGCGGCTTCCTCTTCGGTTTCGACAACGGAGCGATATCCGGGACGGCCGGTTTCATCCAGGACCGTTTCGCCCTGAGCGCCGGCGGCCTCGGGTGGGTGACGTCGAGCATCATCGTGGGCTGCATCATCGGGGTGGTCGTCGCGGGCCGTCTCAGCGATGCCGTCGGCCGTAAGAAGGTCATGCTGGGGACCGCGGTCGTCTTCCTCGTGGGGGCGCTCGGTGAAGGGCTCGCGCCCAACGCGGAACTGCTCGTGGCCGCCCGCATCCTCGTCGGCATCGGCATCGGTACGGAGACCACGATCGCACCGCTGTACATCGCCGAGGTGGCACCCGCGCACCTCCGGGGACGGCTCGTCTCCTTCAACCAGCTCTTCAACACCGTCGGGAACCTCGTGGTGTTCTCGGCGAGCGCACTCATCGCACGTGCCTCCACCGAGGCCTGGAACATCGAGCACGGCTGGCGCTACGTGTTCGTCATCGGCATCGTCCCGGCCGTGGTCTTCTTCGCTCTGCTCTTCCTCGTCCCCGAGAGCCCGCGCTGGCTGATACGCCAGGGACGCAGGGCCGAGGGCCTGGACGTCCTGCTGAGGATCACTCCCACGAGGGGGTCCGCGGAAGCGGAACTCTCGGGAATCGAGGCCTCGATGGCCGTCGAGGGCGGGAGGGCCGGTGTCAGGGACGTACTCGCGCCCCGTTTCCGCAAGACGCTCGTCATCGGCTTCGGGGTGGCGCTCTTCCAGCAGATCACCGGAATCAACGCGATCTTCTACTACGCCCCCGAAGTGTTCAAATCGGCGGGTCTGGGGACGAACGACGCGATGTCGAGCACCGTCCTGATCGGCGTGACGCTCGTGGCCGCCACACTCGTGTCGATGTGGCTCATCGACCGGGTCGGCCGCCGCACGCTTCTTCTGACCGGCGCCGCCGCCATGACCGTGCTGCTGGCCTGCATAGGCTTGGTGTTCCGCAGCCCGCACCCGAACGCGCCTCTGCTGCTGACGCTGATCCTCGGTTATGTGGCCTTCTTCGCGGTCTCCTTCGGCACGATCACGTATGTGATCATCTCCGAGATCTTTCCGACTCATATCCGCGGAGTGGCCGCTTCCATCGCCACCTTCGCCCTCTGGGGCGGGAATTACCTCGTCTCCCAGTTCTTCCCGATGCTCGTCGAGGGTATCGGCTCCTCCAGCACCTTCTTCATATTCTCCGGCGTCTCCCTGCTGGCCCTGCTCTTCACTCTCGCCCTCGTGCCGGAGACGAAGAACAGGAGCCTGGAGGAGATCGAGAGGGAGCTCTACGGGAACCGCCGCCCGTCGGACACCGGCCGCAAGGTGGCGCCCGTCTGACAGCGTCCGAAAAGCACCCGGCCGGGCATGGTGACCGAGAGGCTCCGTGCCCGGCCGGGGGTGGCTCAGGGGGCTCAGCTCACCGAGATATTGGAGCTCCCGCTGCTCTGATAGCCCTCAGTCGCCATGATCATGTAGTAGTTGAAGCTGCCCAGTGGCATCCCGTACCGGGCCCAGGCGTCGAAGTGGTTGCCGGCGGTGATGCTCCCGCCCGTCCTCTTCGACTGGCGGACGCTCCAGTACTGGTTGAAGGTCTTCGTGCCTTCGACGGAGGGGGCGTTGACGCGGGTCGTCTGGTAGACGTCGTACGTACCGCCGTCGCTGGTGACCGTGCCCTTGTACGTGCCCGTCGGGCGGTAGGTGCCCCAGTTGTCGACGATGTAGTACTCCACGAGGGGATTCGCCGTCCACCCGTAGAGAGTCAGGTAGGCGTTGCCGGACGGATTGAAGCTGCCGGAGTAGTTCACGGTCCGGCGTGCGCCGTTGGCCCAGCCCTTGCCGGCGACGAAGTTGCCGCAGTTGGTCCACGAGGTGCCGTAGCTGCCGCCGGACGCGAGGTTCATGGAGACGGAACCGCCGCCGTCGGTCCAGAACGAGTAGTAGTAGCCGTTGTTGGTGCCCGTCTGGTTCGTGGTGATGACCGTGTCGGCGCGAGCGGTGCCAGGCAGCATCAGTCCGGACGTTGCCAGCGCCAGGGCGCCGGCCCGGCCGATGAAGCCTCTGCGGCTCACGGGCCGGGTGGGGGTGTTGTCCATGTTCATGCTTCCTCCTTGTGACGGCTTGCTGGGAGCCAGGCGGCGCGTGGGGGCCCGACGGCCCTGCGGGGAGGCCCGGGAGACCGGGTCGTGCGCACGGCCCGGGACCGCCGGGGCTTGTGGCCTGGCGATGCCGACAGTGTTGAGCGGTACCCGTCAAGAGTCAACAGTTTCCGCACGAATCACGAAACTCTCGATCGGGTCCAGCGTTCCGGTCATGCAGATAACAGCAGTTCAATCCCCTATTTGATGACACCGACCCAGAGAAAGCCTTCGGAAGCCTTGATTCCTGAAGCAGAACCACAACGCTAATTTTCGAAAGTTTCGAAACACTTTCGGTTACCTGCCGCACTGTCCCTCTCCACCTCGGCAACCCTGGCGAGAAGCTCCCCCAGGCCGATGGCATCGGTGCGCGTCGAGGGGACGGTGCAGGCGTACGCGCCGGCCACCGTCCCGTACAGGGCGCAGCGCCGGGGGTGTTCACCGTTCAGCAGGCCGAGGAGGAACCCTGAGGCGAAGGCGTCACCGGCGCCGTTGGAATCCACCACCGGAGCGGGCGGAGTGACGGCGGGGGTGTGCGTCACCTCGCCGTCGTACAGCAGGTACGACCCGTCGGCGCCCGCGGTCGCGACCACGGTCCGGGCCCTTCCACGGTCGGCGATGTCACGCATGGTGCGCTCCGGGTCGGTCAGAGCGGTGGTGGACAGGAACACGTGGTCCGCCTGGAGGGCGAACGGCTCGTGGTAGGTGTCGACGCCGTCCCAGTTGTGCAGATCGGTGGAGACGGTCACGCCGGCCTCACGGAGCACCGGCAGCGTGAAGGCGCACGGATGCGTGATGACGACGTGGGCGTGGCGGGCCGCGGCGACGAGTGCGCGGACCGTCGCCTCCTCGAACCGGTCCGATTCCTGCGAGCGGGCGGCGTCGTACAGGGAGAGCCGACGCCCGTCCGGGCCGACGAGGTTGACGGCGCGTTTGGTGCCGCCCGGCAGGGATGCCTCGGTGAGCGGGATTCCCCGGTCGCGGTGGAGGGCGCGGACCAGGTCCCCTTCGTGGTCGTCGCCGATCACGTCGAGGTGGTGGGTACGCAGACCGAGGGCGTGCAGACCGAGGGCGACGAAGTCCCCGCTCTGTCCCGCGCGGGTCTCGATGCCCGGCCGGATCATGTAACTGTCCGCGAAGGGGAGCGGGAGTTCGGGGACGTGGACGATGGTGTCCACACCCGCGCCGCCCAGGACGAGAACGTCGGTCTGCTTGTGCATGAAGGTGGTCGTGCCGCTCGCTTCAGGGGATTCGCTCATGGTGTCGCCGTTCGGTCGGGTCGGCCCACGACGCGCAGGACGGAGCGGGCTCCGTCCTGCGCGTCGTCGGTCCGTGTCGCGGCTTCGGTCAGCCCGCCTGGGCTCCGGTGTGCAGCGCCAGTGCCCCGCGGGCCGGCACCGTGGCCTGGACGGTGCCGTCGTCGCCGACCGTGACGGTGTTGCCGTCGCAGTCGTCGGGCGAGGCGGCGGCGACGTTGCAGTACGTGCCGCCGGGCAGCGAGGTCGTGAAGGTCTCCTCCAGGGCGCCGTCCGCGTTGTTGAGGGCGACGAACCCCTTGTCTCCACGGCCGAAAGCGATCGCACTGCCGCCGTCGTCCCACCAGTCGGTCAGTTCGGCCGCACCCACCTCGTTGCGGAAGCCGACCATGCCGGTGACCGCCTGCTGGGTGTGCGTGCCCGTCCAGCCGTCTGCGCCGCTCGGCGGGCCGGCGTCCTTGTCCGACCACTCGTAACCGGAGTAGACGTTCGGTGAACCGTACGGTGAGGCGAGCATGAAGACGTTGGCGAGGGTGTAGGCCGCGCCGTCCTTGTAGGTCAGCGTCGAGCCGTTGCGCTCGGTGTCCCAGTTGTCGACGAACGTACGGGCGGAGTCACTGCTCAGCTTTCCGTCGGCGACGGACTTCAGCTGGGCGATGCCGCCTCCTTGGAAAGCGCTCTTGAGGTGGCCTCCGTAACGGAACTCGTCGACGTCGCCGATTCCGGCGTACTCCTCGGGCTGCACGGCTTCCCCGCCACCATGGATGACCTCGGACACCCAGAAGCCGGGATCGCTCATCTTCGCCTTGATGGCTGCGACATCATCGGCCGCCATGTGCTTCGCCGCATCGACGCGGAAGCCGTCGACACCCATCGACCGCAGGTCCTCGAGGTACGCGGCGATGGTGGAGCGGACCCCCTCCTTGCCGGTGTCGAGATCGGACAGTCCCACCAGTTCGCAGTTCTGCACGTCGCTACGGCTGGTGTAGTCCTTGATGGCGGTGCGGCAGGCATGGAAGTCGGCATCCTCGAAGTAACCGGGGTAGCCGTACTTCGTGTAGGCCGTTCCTCCCGTGCCCGTCCCGGACCCGGCGGCCATGTGGTTGACCACGGCGTCGGCGACGACCTTGACCCCGGCGGTGTGGCAGGCCTCCACCATGGCGGCGAAGGCGTCGCGGTCTCCCAGACGGCCCGCGATCCTGTAGCTGACCGGCTGGTACGAGGTCCACCACTGGTCGCCCTGGATGTGCTCGGTGGCGGGTGACACCTGCACGTAGCCGTATCCGGCGGGGCCGAGCTGGTCGGTGCAGGCCGACGCCACATCCACGTACGGCCGTTCGAACATGGTGACGGTGACGGTCTTCTCGCCGGGCGGTGTCGCCTGCGACTGCCAGGGGGCGAGCAGGGTGAGACCGGCGACGGTCATGACTCCGGCCAGCGTTCCGCCGATCAGGCGGAATCGGTGCTGCATGTGCGGCTCCTTCGACGACAGGGCACAGCTGTGCCCTCGAAGACAGCCACGCGCCAGGCTGCCGTGGGGGGAACGTGTCGGAGCCTGCCGCTCCGTCCGTACCGCCGTCAAGGATTTCTGCAAGCCCTTTCAGATTCTTGCGCAAAGCCAGTACACCGTCGTCTTCCGGCAGTTCACCCGCCCGAAGGCGCTCGGTCAGGAGGACGGTGGCGGCAGGAGCCCCGCCGCACGCCGCAGCTCGACGGCATGCCGGGCCAGCTCGGGTTCGCCGCCGCGGTCCGCCGGCATGGATGCCATCAGCGCGAGCCGGTCGCGCCAGCTGCTGCCCGCCAGCGGCACGGCGACCGCGTTCATCCCCGGCACCCACTCCCCGGCGCTGTCGGCACGGCCGAGGGTACGGATACCGGCCAGCTCCGAGAGCAGGGCTTCACGGGAGACGGGGGCGTGGCCGGCCACACCGGGGAGTTGCTCCTCCGGGTAGAGAGCGCAGACCTGTTCGGTGGTCAGCTGGGCAAGGAGCACTTTGCCCGCCGAGGTGGCGTGTGCGGGGTGGGCACGGCCGGTCTCCAGGACGGCACGCACGGGGTGCGGCGATTCCCGGCCATCGGTGATGATCACCTGGTCGCCGATCAGGGCGGCGGTACTGATCGTCTCCCCGGTGGCGGTGGCGGCCGCGTCCAGCACCACTTGCAGGCGGGCCCGGATCCCGGGGCCGTAGCCGGCCGGACGGCCCAGGGCGACCAGTTCGGGCCCCGCGGAGTAGCCCCGGCCCGAGGTGTCACGGGTGGCGAAGCCTCGCGACTCAAGGGTGCTGAGCACCCGGTGCGCGGTGGAGCGGGCCACTTCCAGCTCTCTGGCGGCATCGGTGACCGACAGGGTGTCGTGGGTGAGGAAGAGACGCATCAGACGCAACCCTGTGTCCAATGACTCGATGATGTAGCTCCTGGGGTCGGCCACGGGGTCCTCTCGGTCGTGTCACAGGGGCCGTGTTCGTGGTGCGGCGCCCGGCACCCATGATTCCGGGCCGTGCGAACGGCGGCGCAACCGCCGTCGAGGAAGGCCCGTCTCCGTCGACGACGCGGACCCGGCAGCGGCGCCGGTTCCCGCTCGCGAGCCTGTCCACACGGGCGTCGATCCACTCCGCACCGCCTGGCGGGATCACAGCGACGGCCAAGCACACGCCGTTCGGCGGCTCTTGACCGGGCGTCAGCCGTGCTGCTTGGATCACCCGCATGAAGCGCTGCCAGGAGTTCACGCGACGACGCCACGTCGATCTCGTGCGAACCGCCGGCGCGCTCTGTCCGCGCACCGGCTGACACCGCCGACGGGCTGCCCCCGCACCCGTCCGTCGCCTGGGCCCCCTCGCGGCTCCGTGGCGGCCACTTTCGACGCTGCCGCAGGGTGTCCCCGCCTGCCCGCCTCGTCGTCGTAGCCGACGCGCCCGGTCCTGCCCGTGGGACTCCCCACGCTTCCTGCGCACAGGACGGTCGGCATCTCGCGCCAATTCCCCCTGCCCCCTGGTCACATCCGAACCGGAAAGGACGGTCCTGCCGTGTCCCTCTCCCCCGCTCCCCGCCGGGTCTCGCGCCGGAGGACCCTCGGCGCCCTGCTCGCGGCCCTCGCCCTCGGCTGCGCCGTCCCCGCCTCGGCCGTCTCCGCGGCGCCCTTCGGCCCGACGCCTCCTCACAACCCCTACGCTGGCCCCGACGGCACCGCCACCATGCACGGGGACACGGGTTCCTCCGACACGACACCTCTGGCCGGGCCCGGTGCCGGCACCCTCACGTCCTCCCGCACCGCCCTCGCCTCGGCCTGCCCGACCGTCCTGGTCGGGGCCGACGGCTACCCCGTCGCGCTGTGCACCCCGATCTTCGGCCAGGTGCCCACGGTCCATCTGCTCGATCCGGACGACGGGGCCTCCCTGGCGTCGCTGAAGCTGACCAAGGGATCGCTGCTGGGCGGCGTCTACGCCTACATCGACCACCAGGACCGGCTGGTCGTCGCCGACGGCAGCCGCAGCCTGCTCCGGGTCGGACACCACCGGGACGGCGACGGCGACTGGAGTCTGAGGATCGACCGGAGCCTGTCGCTGGCCTCCGCCGTACCCGAGGGCGACGCGGTCACCGGCCTGTCGCCCGACTGGGAGGGCCGCGTCTGGTTCGCCACCGGCGGCGGGGTGGTGGGCACGGCCGACGACACCACCGGCACGGTGAAGGCCCTGTCCCTCCCTGCGGGCGAGCGCGTGGCCAACAGCATCTCCACGGCCCCGGAGGGCACCGCGGTCACCACCACCCATGCCACCTACCTGCTGACCGCGGAGGGCGGCACGCCGACGATCCGCTGGCGCAAGGAGTACGACCGCGGCTCCGCCCGTAAGCCCGGCCTGCTGAGCTGGGGCAGCGGGTCGACCCCCACGTTCTTCGGTCCGGCCGAGGGAACCGAGTACGTCGCCGTCGTCGACAACGCCGACACCGCGGCCAACCTGAAGGTGTACCGCACCGCGGACGGTTCCGACGTCTGCTCGGTCCCGGTGCTCAGGGCCGCGAACGGCCCCGGCAGCGAGAACTCCCCGGTGGGCGCCGGCCGCAGTGTCTTCGTCGCGGGCACCTACGGATACCCGTACCCCGCCGTCCCCGAGGGCGCGGGCACCAGCGTGCCCTCCTCCGCGGACTTCGCGGGCGGCCTGACCCGGGTGGACGTACGGGCCGACGGCTCGGGCTGCTCACTCGTGTGGGACAACGCGCTGCGGTCGGCAGCCGTGCCGAAGCTGTCGACGGCCGACGGGATGCTCCACACGGTGGTGCGCGACCCGTTGATCCCCGGCACCGAGGGAACGAGCCTGCTGGACCCGTACCGCTATGTGCAGATCGACCCGGCCGGCGGACAGATCACCCGCTCCACGAAGGTCGGGGTGGGATCGCTGTACGACACCCTTCAGATGGCGGGCACGATCGCACCGGACGGCGCCTATCTGCAGGGCACCGTGACCGGGGTGCTGCGCATCGCCGCCCAGTGAACGTGCGTGGCGGGCGGGCGGTCCTGCCCGCCACCGCGGGGCCCTGCGTCATCCGGCGCCGCCCGCCTCCAGGCCCGCTGCCTCCGGATCGAGACGACGACGCACGCCGTCGAGCGGCTGACCGGCCGTCAGCCGACGTCACTCGCCGACTTCCTCGCGCCCCACCGTGCGGCTCTGCCGGCCACCTGAGCACGGCCGGGTACCGGCGAGGCGGATTAGGTTAGGCTAAGCTATCTACGCCCGGGATTCCCCAGGGATGCGTGTGTCTTCGACGGAGGCAGTTGACCCATGGACGTGGTCGTCGTCAAGTTCGGCGGCAACGCCATGGTGGACGCGGACCTCCAACGGTCCTTCGCACACGACGTGGTGGAGCTGTGGCGCGCCGGGCTGCGCCCCGTCGTCGTGCACGGGGGCGGGCCGCAGATCAACGCGATGCTGGACCGCCTCAGCCTCGAGACGCGCTTCGAGGCGGGTCTGCGGGTGACCACACCGGAGACCATGCAGGTGGTGCGCATGGTGCTGACGGGCGGGGTGCAGCGGGAGCTGGTGGGTCACATCAACACCCACGGCCCCTTCGCCGTCGGCATGACGGGCGAGGACGCACACACCATGACGGCAGTCCGGCGGCCGGCATGGGTGGACGGCCTGCCCGTGGACATCGGTCTCGTCGGTGACGTCGTGGACGTGAACCCGGGGATGCTGCGCACACTTCTGGACCAGGGACACATCCCGGTGGTATCGCCCGTCGCACGCGGCGAGGGCGGGCACGTCTACAACGTCAACGCCGATCTCGCGGCGTCGGCCCTGGCGGTCGCCCTCGACGCCGAGCGGCTGGTGATACTCACGGACGTGGAAGGGCTCTACGCGAACTGGCCGGAGAGCTCCGAGGTGATCCAGCGGATGACCGCCGACGCGCTGCACGAACTGCTGCCGGGGCTGGCGAGCGGAATGCTGCCCAAGATGGAAGGCTGCCTGCGCGCCGTCCGCGGCGGCGTGCGCAGCGCGCACGTGCTCGACGGCCGCGTGCCGCACGCGGTGCTGCGGGGCGCGCTCGACGAGACCAGCCCCGGGACCACGGTCGTGCCCGGCGGGACGGGCCCGGGGGCCGTGGTCGCACCCGACGGGACCGGCTCCGGTCGTCCCCGGTCTGCGCACGCCTCCGCCGTCGCCGACGGGAGTTGACGGCCTGCGCTCACCAAGTGAGCGCGAGCACCCGCACGTTGCGCCGGGGATCCAGCGACTTCACCCACGACAGCGGTGCCGGACGTGCGGTCGCGGGCGTGAACCCGTGGCGCAGGAAGAGTGCGCCGTCGCCGGTCGTCGCGGTGAACAGGGCTCCGACGCCCTGGTCGCGCGACCGGGCCAGCACGGCACGCAGGAGCCCGGCTCCCACCCCTCGGCCCTGCCGGTGCCCGGCCACGCAGAAGTTGTACAGAACGCCCGCGGGACCCTGGTCCTCGACATCGTCCGGGTAGACCCGCAGGCCGACGCAGCCTTCGAGGGAGCCTCCGTGACCCTCGGCCACCAGGAAGTCCGCCGCCCGGGCCGCGTAGAGCGCGACGGGCCGCTCACGCAAGGCCCCCGAGCGCACGAACGGCCGGGCCAGGTCCGCGAGTGCGGCAGCGTCCGCCGCGCGGCCGGGACGCAGGCCGGGCTTCGCGGCGCGCAGCTCGCCGGGCAAGGGGGCGGATCGCGGCGTGACCGTGATCAAAGCCGCTCCTCACCCGGTCGCGGACGGATTGCTCGGCAGGACATGGAAGGACCGTTCTGAGGTGGGCGGGGGATGGAAGCGAAGACGATGATTAGGTTAGGCTCACCTAATCATTTGCGAGCTCATCTCTGCAACTCCCCTCTCACAAGGAGACGTTCATGTCCCTCAGCAGCTCCGGCGGGTCGGCCATGAGCGAACCCGCGTCCGTTCTCGCTGCCGGCTCCGAGAACGCGTTCGGCGCGTTCGGGCTGTCCGGAAGCCCCGGTTCCGACGCGTTCTGGGCGGCCGCGCGGTCGCCCTGGTCGGTGCCCGGAGACGAGGGCGGCTGGGTGACGTTGTTCCTGTGGCGCGGGTCGCCCGCGACCATCGTCTTCGAGAGCTGGTCGAAGCCCCTCCCCCTGCGCCGATGGGGCGACACCGACTGCTGGTACGCCGAGGTGCCCATGCCCCCGCGTTTGCGGGTGACCTATCGGTTCCTCGTGGACGACGCGGTGTACGCCGATCCGTTGAACCCGGTCGGGGCGGGCGGTGACCGGTCCATCGCCGCGACGCCGGACGCCCCTCCCCACCCGTACTGGCCCACCGTGGGTGCCGACGACGTCCTGCCGGTGCCGAAGGCCCGTATCCGCTGGGCAGGCGGCCGGCTCGGCGGACGCCGCACCGTGCGGGTCCACCCGGTGGGCGGCGGCGGTCCTGTGGTCCTGCTGCTCGACGGCGACGACTGGCTGTATCTCCACCCGGCCATGACAGCGTTCGACTCGGCCTTCGCAGCAGGCGAGATGCCGGCTGTCACCCTGGTCTTCCTGCCTGCCAAGGACAGGGCGGCCGAATTCCAGTGCAGCCCCGAGCTGTGGGAGGCGGTCCGGGACGAACTGCCCCGGCTGGTGGCGGAATCCGGTGTGCCCGCCGACTGGGACCGGCTGGTGGTCGCCGGACAGAGCCTCGGAGGACTCAGCGCGATGTACGCGGCGCTGGAGTTCCCCGGTCTGGTGTCCCGCGTCGCCTGCCAGTCCCCGTCGTTCTGGTGGGCGCCCGGGGCCCTGGACCGGACGGACCTCATGGAGGGCCCCATGGGCGGCGCCATCGCCGCGCGGCTCCGGGAGCGCCCCGACCTGTCCCGGCTGAGGGTCGCGTTCGACGTGGGGGAACACGAGGCGCGGATGCTCCCCCACTGCGAGCTCGCCGAGACCCTGACCGAGCAGGCCGGTGCGGCCGTACGCGTCTCACGGTCGGCTTCGGGACACGACCGGGCGGGCTGGCGGCACGCGCTCGTCAGGGACGTCGCCTGGACGCTCGCCCGGTAGCGGTCACCGGGCCACGGCCCTGCAGTAGGCCTCGTCGGTGGCGAGGAGGCGGCGATGGGTGTCGTCGGCCGTGACGGCACCGTCGTCCATGACGAGCACACGGTCGGCGGCGTCCAGGAGCGCGGGGCTGCTGGTGATCACGACGGTGGTGCGGCCCTTGCGCAGTTTCGCGATGTTACGGGCGATCAGCTGTTCGGTGACCGCGTCGACCGCTGTCGTCGGGTCGTGCAGAACCAGTACGTCGGAATCGGCGGCGAGGGCACGCGCCAGGGACAGCCTCTGGCGCTGCCCCCCGGAGAGGTTCGCGCCACGGTCACGTACCCCGTGGTCGAGCCCCTCGCGGTGCAGGGCCACGACGTCGGTCAGGAGCGACGCCTCCACGGCCTCGGGGACCATCCGGCTGGTGCCCGACGGGTCGATGTTCGTGCGGAGGCTGCCCGCGAAGATCTCGCCGTCGTACGGGTTCACCAGCATGTGCTCGCGCAGGGCCTCGACGGACAGCTCCGCGATCTCCCTCCCGCCGACCCGCACCGCGCCCTCGTAGGCCTGGGGCGGGACGTTCGCCCCCAGGACCGAGGCGAGATCGGCGGCCGCTCGCGGCTGATAGGGGGCGATGGCGACGAACTCGCCGGCGCGCACCCGGAACGTGAGCCCGTGCAGAGACCCGTGGCGGACAGCGTCGACCTCGAGGTCCCCGCCGGTGGCGGGAGTGTCCTGGCCCGGCGCCGTGAGGGGCGGCGCTGCCAGCACCAGCGCCATCCGCTCGGCCGAGGCGCGCGCCATCATCACGTACTTCGGCATCTCCGAGAACATCTTCAGCGGCTCCATCACGAACTGCGCCAGCCCCACGGCCATGACGAGTTCCCCGATGGTGATGCGGCCTCCGTACGCCAGCCAGCCCGCCGTCAGGGTGACGGCGGCGGCGAGGATCGCGTTGAGAGCCAGCGCGGTACCCGCGTACACACCGTTGACCTTGGCCACCGTGATCGCCTGGACCCTGGCCTCCGTGCTGACCTTCCGGTAGGACCGGAACGCCGCGTGGTTGCCGCCGAAGCCGTGCAGCGGGCGCAGACCGGAGATCAGGTCGGCGACCTTGGCACCCGCCCGGGCCACCCGGGCCTGCTGTTCGCGGGTGCTCGCGCCGATCCGCTTGGACATGACGCTCAGGATCGACAGGATCGCGACCGTCCCCACGACCACCAGCAGACCGAGCCGGACGTCCGCCAGGCCCAGCGCGACGGAGGCGACGACCACCGCGACCAGCGAGCTGACCAGCAGCGGCACCACCTCCACGATGTCGGCCGTCTGATCGGCGTCCTCGGTGGCGATGGTCAGCACCTCGCCGGACTTCAGGCCGACGTCCCTGGCCACCGGCTGGAGACCGCAGGCCGCCACCCGCACCCGCCAGCGGTGTGCCTCGGTCGTGTTGGCCTTCTGCAGGACACGCATCCCGAACCGCCACGACAGCGAGACTGTCGTGATGATCACCGCCAGCGCGGCGATCGACAGGCCGAGCGAGCCGAGGCTCCGGTCCCGCATCGTGTGCTCGACGATCAGGCCGAGCGCGATCGGGAAGGCGGTCTCACCCGCCTGGTACAGGCCCATGAGGACGGTGCCCCGCACCACCGCGCCGGCGTTGCGGCGCAGGGCGGTCCGGAGGATGTCGGCGCCCGGGCGGGGGCGGTGCACGTCAGGTGTTGTCATCAAGGTGGCGGGCAATCGCTTCCGGGGTTCGAAGGGTGAGCAGATCACGGATCGTGATCACAGGACCGTACTCCCGGCGGAGCAGCCCGATCAGCCGCACCGCCAGCATGGAATGCCCGCCCAGGGAGACGAAGTCGCTCACCGCGCTGACCTCGTCGTCGTCCAGGTCCAGCGCCTCGGCGAAGAACTCGCAGACCACTGTCTCCGTCTCCGTCTCCGGCCCGCGCTCGCCTCCCGTGGTCAGCACGCCGAGCGGCCTGGCCTCCGGAAGGGACTTGGTGTCGGCCTTCCCGTTCACGGTCAGCGGGATGCCGTCGACCTGGGCGTAGTGCGTGGGGCGCAGGAAGTCCGGCAGCCGCGCGCCGACCTCGGCGGCGACCGCGGCCAGGTCTGAGCCGCTCAGCACGAGGTAGGCGGCCAGCCGGTAGGCGCCGTCGACCTGCGGGTCGGGCTGCGCGACCGCGGCGACGAACCGCACCGCCGGGTGAGCCGCGAAAGCGGCCTCGACCTCGCCCGGTTCGACCCGGTGGCCCCGGATCTTGACCTGCTGGTCGGTCCGGCCCAGGTACATCAGGTGCCCGTCGGGCCGTCGGGAGACAAGGTCCCCTGTGCGGTACATGCGCTCGCCTGGTTCGCCGAAGGGGCACGCGACGAACCGGTCCGCGGTCTGGGCGGGCTGCCCGAGATACCCGCGCGCGATGCCGATGCCCGACACGTACAGCTCACCCGGCACTCCGTCCGGCAGCGGCCGCAGCCAGGGGTCCAGGACGTACACGTCGGTGTTGTCGATCGCCACGCCCACCACCGGGTCCTGGCACTCGAAGGTGCCGACGCCCAGGGTGTTGATGGTGTACTCGGTGGGTCCGTACAGGTTGTAGCCGGCCGTCCCCTCGGTCTCCGCGAGCCGCTGCCACAGGGTGGGGGTGACGGCCTCCCCGCCCAGCAGCACCAGCGCCGGGCGCCGGGCGGGATCGTCGAGCAGGCCTTCGGCGACCAGTTGCTGTGCGTAGGTCGGGGTCACGTTGATGACGTCGATCCCGTGCTCCGCGCAGTACTCGACCAGCCGGGGCGCGTCGCGGCGCAGTTCCTCGTCGCAGATGTGCACCTCGTGGCCGTCGGCGAGCCACAGCAGCTCTTCCCAGGACATGTCGAACGCGAACGACACGGTGTGCGCGATCCGGAAGGTCCGGTGCCCGTGCTCGGCGAGCACGGGTTCGAAGATGCGGCGCTGATGGTTGATCAGCATGTTGGTGAGCCCGGCGTACTCGGTCACCACGCCCTTGGGCTTCCCGGTCGATCCGGAGGTGTAGATCGTGTACGCGGGGTGCCGCAGGCGGTCCGGGTCGTCCGGCGCGAACGTCACGTACGGCTCGGACTCGGACAGGGGCCGGTCGAGTTCGATCAGGTCACCGGTCAGCCGTGGCGACACGGCGCTGACCGTGAGGATCACGTCCGGGCGTGCGGCGTCGATGATCGCGGTGATCCGTTCGTCCGGGTGGTCGAGCTCCAGCGGCACGTAGGCGGCACCGGTCCGCAGTACGGCGAAGAGTGCCACGATCGAATCGAGGGAGCGCGGGACGGCGAGGCCCACCGTCGTCTCCGGGCCGATGCCCCGCTGTGCGAGTACTCCGGCCACCGCACGGCTGCGGTCGCGTAGCCGGGCGAAGGTCATGGTCGAGCCGTGGGCGACGAGGGCGGTCCGCTGCGGGTTCCGGGCCGCCGCCCGGTCGAACCGGTCGACGACGGTGTCCGTGCCGATGTCGGTGCGCCCGGCGGGCTCGGGTTCGGGGCCGGGGCCGCGCAGCGCGCCGATCGGTCCGGTCCGCCGCGCCAGGTCGTCGAGCAGGCGCAGGTAGTCGTCGAGGAGACGCCGGGCTCTCCCGGTGTCCTCGTCCCGGTGCTCCAGTTTGACCGTGAGCCGCTCCCCGGGTGTGACGACCCAGGTGAACGGATAGTGCGTCGAGTCGTCGGCCTTCACCGACGTGATGCCGTGCCGGGCGTTCATCGCGGCGAACGCGTCCATGTCCAGGAAGTTCTGGAGCACGAACAGGTTGTCGAACAGGCCTCCGTGCCCACTGGCCCGCTGGATCTCTCCGAGCCCCAGGTGCTCGTGCTCCATCGCCTCGACCCTGGCCGCCTGGACGCCCGAGAGGTACTGCTGGACCGTGTCCTGGGGCCGTGCCCGTGTCCACATGGGAACGGTGTTGAGGAGCACGCCGACGATGCCGGAGAGCCCCTCGCCCTCCCGGCCGGAGACGGTCACGCCGAACACCGCGTCGCTCCGGCCCGTGTGCGCGCCCAGCAGGAGGCCGAACGCCCCGGTCAGCACCGTGTTCAGTGTGACGCCGTGCGCCTTCGCCGTCTCCCGGAGGAGGTCCGACTCCCCGGCGGACAACGTGTGCACGAGCGCGCGCGGCAGGGCGTCCGGGAGGGACGGGTCCGGGCCGGCGAGGAGCGTCGGACCGGTCAGGCCGGCCAGGTGCTCCGCCCAGAAGCGCTCCGAGACCTCGGGGTCCCGGGCGGCGAGGGCCCGGGCGTGGTCCTCGAAGCTCGGCGTCGCCGGGGCGGGGTCCAGTTCCTCGCCCGCGAGGACCGCCTCGTAGGCGTCGAACAGGTCCCGCAGCAGGATCTCCCGGGACCAGCCGTCCCACAGCAGCAGGTGGTAGCTCAACAGCAGGCCGTCGCGTCCGCCGGGCAGACGTACGACCGTCATCCGGATCAGCGGCGGCTCGCCGGGGTCGAATCCCGTGTCGCGGTCCCGTGCCCGCAGGGTTTCGACGTCCGCGTCCGTCAGCAGCTCGGCCGTACGGACGACGACCCGCCGGCCCGCGGCGAGCACCTGGACGGGGTTGCCGTCGTCGTCGGTGGTGAAGCCGGCGCCCACGACGGGGTGTCGCGCGATGACGTGCGCCATCGCCTCGGACAGCGCGTCGGTGTCCAGGCGCCGGTCGAAGCCGAAGTAGCTCTGGGCGACGTAGTGTCCGGCCGGGCCGGCCATCTGTGCCTGGAAGAAGAGGCCTCGCTGGAGTGGGGTGACCGGTGCCGATCGCTCGGCCGTGGCGGAGGCGTCCGCGAGGCGTTCGAGTGCGTCGAGCCAGTGCCCGGTCAGCTCGTCGGGAATGCCCTCGGCGAGGGTGAAGGCCGCGTGCAGGCTTCCGCTCGCCTCGTCGGTCCAGGCGTTGACCTCGACGGCGTACGGGCTGCCCTGGTCTCCGCCGGTGATGTGCGGAACCTGGGACTCGCCACCCCGGCCGAGGTAGTTGAACAGCACCTGGGGGCGGGCCCTCAGCAGGGGGGCCGTCTGCGGGTTGAGATACCGGAGCTGGCCGTAGGCGACGTGTCCGCACTCGTCGGGCTGGCGTTCGGCCACCTCGCGGGACGCCGCCACGGGGTCGGAGTGCGCGGTCAGCCGTACGGGGGCGATGGAGGTGAACCAGCCGACCGTGCGGGTGTAGTCGTGGTGTTCCAGCGCCGGTACCCGGCCGTGCCGTTCCAGATCGACGGCGAGGTCGGTGGGCGTCGGCTGTACGCGTGTCAGCGCGGCCCGGAGCGCGCCGCACAGCAACTCGGTCAGGCCGACACCGAGTGCGGCGGGCGCGGTGCGCGTCACCCGGTCGCTCACCTCGGGTGCGAGGACGACCTTCGTGTGCCGCAACCGTTCGGCCACGGGCAGCAGCTGGGGCGCCTGGAGCGTGGTGATCCAGTGGCCCAGGCCGTCGGTGACATGGGCGGCCCCGGCGCTCAGGGCTTCGGCGTACTCGGCGTAGGGGGTGGTCGGCGGTGGCAGCGTCGCCCCGCGCATGACGGTGGCCAGGTCGTCCAGCAGGACCAGCCAGGACACGGCGTCGACGGCGAGGTGGTGGACGGTGACCACCAGAGTCCGGCTCGGTTCCAGCCAGGAGAACGCGATGACCTCGCCGGCCTCGGGATCGAGGCGCCCGGCCGCCTCCTCCGCCGCTGCCGTGGCGTCCGCGGTGTCCGTCCGGACGACGGCGATGTCGCGGGCGGGCTCCGTGCGCAGCGCCCACACGCCGTGCTCCACGTGGAGCCGCAGCCTGAGCGCCGGATGCGCGGCCACGACCGTGTTCGCCGCGGCCTCGGCTTCGGCGAAGCCGGTGCCTTCGGCCGCCACGACGGTCCTGGCCTGGGCGAACCGGGCGAGTGAGCCGCCCAGTTCCCGCTGGCGCAGGATGACCGGTGTGGGTGTCAGCGGGCCGTCCGCACGGAGACCGGGCGCGGATGCCACGGCCGGCTGTGTACGCGTTTTGAGGTGCTCGGCGAGCGCGCGGGGTGTCCTGAAGAGGAACACGTCCCGTGGCGCGATCGACAGGCCGAGCGCCCTGGCCCGGTTGATGACGGTGATGGCGACGATGCTGTCGCCCCCGGCGGAGAAGAAGTCGGTGTCCCCGTCCACGGACAGGGAGCCGGGCAGTGTCTCCGCGAAGATCTCCACCAGCGCGGCGAGCGCGGAACCGGTCACGGCGGTCGCGGGACCGGTCACGGCGACCCCGGGGGCATCCTCCGCGGAGCGTTCGGTCAGGGCCTTCCGGTCCAGCTTGCCGTTGACCGTCAGCGGCAGGGCGTCGGCCCGGAGGACACGGCCCGGGACCATGTGCGCGGGCAGCTTCGCGGACAGGCGGCCGGTGAGGTCGCCCGGCACCTCACCCACCACGTGCGCGACCAGGTGGTCACCGCTGCCGGCCACGGTGACGGCCACGTCGACCACTCCGTCGAGCGCCCTGACGGCGGCCTCCACCTCGCCGAGCTCGATACGGAAACCCTTGAGCTGCACCTGGTCGTCGGCGCGCCCGGCGAACTCCAGCTCCCCGTCGAGCGTGCGGCGGGCCAGGTCACCCGTGTGGTACATGCGGGAGCCGTCGTCCGCGAACGGGTTCGCCACGAACCGGCCCGCCGTCAGCCCCGGTCTGCCCAGGTAGCCGAGCGACACCTGGTCACCGGCCACGTAGATGGCACCCACCCTGCCCGGCGGCACGGGGCGGAGCCGGTCGTCGAGGAGGTAGGTGGCCAGCCCGGGGACCGGACCGCCGATGGGGCTGACGTCCGCGTCGAAGTCCTCGTCGGTGAGCACTCGGTGGGTGACGTGGACCGTGGTCTCGGTGATGCCGTACATGTTGACCAGCTCGGGCGAGCCGGTGCCGTGCCGCTCCACCCAGCCGCGCAGCCGCGCGGGATCGAGCGCTTCGCCCCCGAAGATGATCCGGCGCAGGGCGGGCAGCGGCTCGGCCGCGTGCCGGTCCGCCTCGACGAACCGGTAGAAGGCCGAGGGGGTCTGATTGAGCACGGTCACTCCACGCTCGCGGACCAGCCGGTGGAAGTCCACCGGGGAGCGGGTCAGCCCGTAATCGGGCACCAGCAGTTCACCGCCGTGCGCCAGCGCGCCCCACAGCTCCCAGACCGCGAAGTCGAAGGAGTACGAGTGGAACTGGACCCACACGTCCTGGGGGCCGAAGTCCATGGCGGGCCGGGTGTTCGCGAGCAGCGTCACCACGCTGGAGTGCGGGACGACGACACCCTTGGGTCTGCCGGTCGAGCCGGACGTGTAGATCACGTACGCGGGGTCGTGCCATCCGGCCCGGGTGGTGACGGGCGCCGGCTCGCGCTCCTCCGGGAGCTCCTCCCCCAGCACGATGACGCGGGGCGGCACGCCCGGTCCCCGGCTGAGCAGCTCCGTGAAGCGGTCCCGCTGCTCACGGTCCACGAGAACGGCCTGCGGAGCGGCGTCGGTGAGGATGTACTCCAGCCGTTCGTCCGGGTAGGCCAGGTCCAGGGGTACGTACGCGCCGCCCGCCGTGACGATCGCCACCAGGGCGACGACCTGCTCCACGGAGCGCGGGAGGGCCACGGCGACTCGCGTGCCCGGCGCGACACCGGCAGCGCGCAGGGCCGCGGCCAGCGCGTCCTTGGCGTCGGCCAGTTCGCCGTACGTCAGGGACCTTGTCCCGCCGTCGAGTGCGCAGTGGGTGACCGCGGTGGACTCCGGGGCGCGGTTCGCGGCGGCGTCGAACAGTTGGCCCAGGGTGGTCGGGGCGATCCGGGCGGGGCGCCGGGACCCTTCGGGCGCCAGCTCGTCGACCAGGGCGTCCGGCCGGGTGAGCAGGCGGGTGAGCGTCGCGGTGAACGTGCGAAGGATCGCCTGGACGCTCTCCTCGCGGAGCAGTTCCCTGTCGTGGATCAGGTTGAAGCGGGGGCGCCCGGCGGGTGTGCGTTCCACTACCAGGGTCAGTGGGTAGTGGGGGGCGCCCTCGTTGACGATGCCGGTGACGACCAGCTCGTCGCCGGGCTGCCGCAGTGCCCCCACGTCGGTCGCCACGTCGAAGACCACCAGGGTGTCGAACAGGGCGCCGCCACCGGCCTGGTGGCCGATCCGCGCCAGCGAGACGTGCTGGTGCGCCAGCACGGCGCCCTGGTGTTCCCGGACCGAGGCGAGCAGGTCATGGGCCGTGCTGTCCCCGTCCCAACGGGCGCGCAGCGGAATCGTGTTGATGAACAGGCCCACCATGTCCTCGATCCCGGGCACCTCGGCGTCGCGGCCGGACACCGTGGATCCGAAGACCACGTCCCTGCTCCGCAGGATGCCGCCCAGTGTCACGGCCCAGGCACTGTGCACCGCCACGCTCAGCGGGATGCCCGCCGCCCGGACGGCCGCGTCGATGTCTTCCTCGGGCTCCGCAGTGGCGTCGGCGAAGCGGTCGGAGGGGGTGTGCCCCTCGGCGACCAGGGAGGGGCCGGGCAGGCCGGCGAGCTGGTCGCGCCAGACCCGGTCGCTCTCGTCGTCGTCGGCCTTGGCGATCCGTCGTGCGTGGTCGGGGAAGCCGCCGAGCGGGTACAGGGCCCCCGGCGTGTGGTACTCGGCCAGCAGCGTGCGGAGCATCGGCGGCACCGACCAGCCGTCGGCGACGATGTGGTGGACGGTCTGCACGAGCACGTTCCTGCCGGAGCCCGCGCGGATGAGCGTGTACCGCATCAGCGGACCGGTGGACAGTCCGAATCCCGCGCGCCGGTCCCGCTCGGCGTGGTCGCGGATCTCGGCGTCGGTGATGCCGGGGCGGTCCAGCGTGGTGAAGGGGGCCTCCACACCGCCCTCCAGCACGGATACCACCCGGCCGTCGGCCAGGGCCACGAACCGCGCGGCCAGATTCGGGTACAGGGCGAGCAGACGCGTCGCCGCCGATGCCAGCCGGTCCGCGTCCACCTCGCCCTCCAGGGTGAGCAGTTGCTGCTCGACGTAGCTGCCCGCCGCGTCGTCGTCGAAGACCGAGTGGAAGTAGAGGCCCTCCTGCAGCGGGGTCAGGGGCAGGATGTCCCGCAGCGCCGGGCCGTCCAGGGCGTCGACGTCGGCCTGTGTGAGCGGCACGGGGGCGAAGTCGCCGGGAGAATGGCCACCGTGGTCCAGGACGGCGAGCCCGGTCAGGGCCTCGCGAAGATATGCGCCGATGGTGGCGGTGTCGTCGTCGGTGAACATCCCGTCGGGCCAGGAGATGGTGGTCACCAGCTGGTACTCGCCGTTCGAGGCGGGTTCGGCGACCGCGTTGAACTCCAGGGCGCGCGGCAGGCGCATCCGGGGGTCGCGCTTCTCGCCCAACTGCCCTGCGGCCCCGGCGAACCGCCATTCATCGGAGGTGCCCGAGTCGAGGCGGCCCAGATAGTTGAACAGCACCTGCGGTGCCGGGGTGTCGAGCCCGGTGTCGGTGAGGTACCGCAGGACACCGTAGGAGAGCCCGTTGCCGGGAACCCGGCCGAGGTCGTCCTTCACCGCCTTGAGCGCGGCGGACAGATACGCGGGGGCGGTCGGGTCGGTCGCCGCACCGGGGTCCACCACTACCGGGAACAGGGTGGTGAACCAGCCCACCGTCCGGGAGAGGTCCGGCTCGAAGCCGGCGGTCTCCGCCACGAACCGGCCTTCGCGGCCGTGCCCCTCCAGTTCGATGTGTGCGAACGACTGGTCCTGCCCGAGGTCGCGGCGCCACCGGGCGAGGGCGACGGCGAGGGCCGTGAGCAGTACGTCGTTGACGCCGGCGTGGAACCTCGCGGGTATCTCCCCCAGCAGCGCGGCCGTGGCCTCGGCGCCCACCGATACGGTCCGGCTCCGTTCCCGGGCGACGGTGTCGGTCTCGGTCAGCGGCCGCCTGCCCAGCGGTCCGTCCGGTCCCGGGAGTGAACGCCGGAAGGCAGCGCGGTCCCGTTCGAAATCGGTGCCCTCCAGCAGCTGCGTCCAGCGCCGGAACGAGGTCCCCACCGGGGGCAGCTCGACGGGCACGCCGGAGGTGAACTGCCGCCATGCGGTGGCCAGGTCCTCCATCAGGATCCGCCAGGACACACCGTCGACGACCACGTGGTGGACGGCCACGACCAGTTGCCGTGCCTCGCGGCGCCAGACGGCGCACAGCATGGCACCGTGGTCCGGGTCGAGCCCCTCCGCCGCGAGCGCCGCACAGGCGTCCGCCGACAGGTCGCTCTCCCGCCATCCCACGACGGCTCCGTCCGCCTCCGGGATGTCGAATCCCCAGCGATCGCCGCGCACCAGTCGGGCGCGCAGCATGTCGTGGCGCCGGGCCACGGCGGTGAGGATCGTGTCGAGGGCGTCGGGGGTGAGGTCCGCCGGGGTGTTCAGCACGACCGACTGGACGAAGCCGTCGATCGCGTCCGTCGTCCGGCCGAGCCACTGCACGACGGGTAAACCGACGACGGAGCCGGTCGCCTCGTCCCCGTCCTCCGCGCAGGAGACGTCCTCACCGTTCACGACCGCCGCCAGCGCGCCCACCACGCTGTGGGTGAAGATCTGCCCGGCCGTGACGTGGAGACCGGCGGCGCGCAGCGCGCCCAGCAGCGAGATCGCCAGGATGCTGTCTCCGCCGAGCCGGAAGAAGTCCTGGTCGACGCCGACCTCGTCGAGACCCAGGACCGACGCGACCGCCGCGCACACCACACGCTCGTTCCCGGTGACGGGCGCCACGACGGAGCCGGTCCCGGTGACGGGGTCCGGCAACGCGGCCCGGTCGACCTTGCCGTTCGCGGTGAGCGGGAACGCCTCCAGGACGACGACATGGGCGGGCACCATGTACTCCACCATGTGCTCTTCGGCCCACGCCCTGACCTCGTCGGCGTGCAGCTCCTCGCTGCCGGTGGAAGGGATGACGTAGGCCACCAGATAGGTGCCGCCCGCCGTGTTCTTCTTCGCGACCACGCAGGTGTGCCGTACGGACGGGTGTTCCGCAAGGCCCAGCTCGACATCCTCGATCTCCAGCCGCATGCCGCGGATCTTGATCTGGTTGTCGGCCCGGCCGAGGAAGTCCAGCGATCCGTCCGGGGCGAACCGCGCGAGGTCACCGGTGCGGTACAGCCGGGATCCGTCCGCGGCGAAGGGGTTCGCGACGAAGCGGGAGGCGGTCAGGCCGGGCGCGTTGACGTACCCGCGTCCCAGCAGGAGGCCTCCGGCGTACAGCTCGCCGCCGACCCCGACCGGGACCGGGCGCAGCTCGTCGTCGAGCACGTACAGCTGGGTGTTGGGGTTCGCCTTGCCGATCGATGTCGACAGGCGCTCGGCCGCGCCGCGGTAGATGACGTGCGAGACGCCGATCGTCGTCTCGGCCGGGCCGTACCCGTGGTACATGGGTATGCCGAGGCGGGTGCGGAAACGCTCGTAGAGCTCCGGGGTCAGCACCTCGCCGCCGCACCACACGTGCCGCAGGCTGTCCAGCTGCCCGGAGCCGCCTTCCATCTCCAGCAGCACGTCGAGCATGGACGACACCAGATAGGTGAAGGTGACGCGCTGTTCGGACAGCACACTCAGCAGATGGTGGGGATCGCGTTCGCCGCCGGGCCGCAGGACCACGAGTCTGCCGCCGCACACCAGGGGCAGGAAGATCTCGTTGATGGAGATGTCGAAGGACAGCGGCGCCTTGAAGAGCGACGCGTCGTCGTGGCCGAAGCCCAGGATCTCCCCGGACTGCCACAACAGGCGCTCACTGATCGCCTCGTGCCGGATCATGGCCCCCTTGGGCCGGCCTGTGGAACCGGACGTGAAGATGACGTACGCCAGCGCGGCCCCGGGGACGGTGATCTCGGGCCCCTCGGAGGGGCGGGATCCGAAGCCCCAGGCCCCGATGGAGACGGCCACGGCCGCGGGTTCGCCCGCCGGGGGCTCACCGGAGGCGTTGAGCTGCAGCACGACCCGGGCGTCCTCGATGACGACGGCTCGGCGCTCGGCCGGCCACTGCGGGTCGAGCGGGACGAACGCGCACCCCGCCTGGAGCACCCCGAGCAGGCCGATCACCATGTCGGCCGAGCGGCCCAGCGAGATGCCGACGACCTGTTCGGCGGTGAGCCCGCGTTCGATCAGATGGTGGGCCAGCTGGCCCGAGAGCTCGGCCGTCTCACGGTACGTCAGCGAACGGTGCTCGTCGACGATCGCGACGGCGTCCGGCCTCGTCCGTGCCTGCTCGCGGAACATCTCGACGACGGTCGGGCGGATCCGGTCCACCTCGGTGTCGTTCCACTCGGTCAGGGCCTTGATCCTCGCCGCCGGGCCGAAGGGGCCGATGGTGCCGAGGGGCCGGTCCGGGAAGTCGGCCAGGTCGTCCAGCGCGAGTTGTGCGTCGGCGGGCGCGACGCCTTCGGGGGCGTGGATGCTCCGGCCGTCGGCGCCGACCTCCCAGCCGACGGGTACTGAACCCCCGTTGTCCACCCACCGGAGGACGTCGGGGAAGAGTGTGCCCGAGGTGAGGTCGATGCCATCGGGGCTGCGGCCCGTCGCCCAGTACGACAGGCCGATGGCGCAGGCCTCGGTGATGGTCCTGTCCGAATAGTCACCGATTCGCCGGCGTACGCCGTCGAGGCTCGTCGGGGAGAGCGACACGGGGCGAGCTGTGGGATCCGTCATCGAAGACCCATCGTCCTTCCGGCGTGTGAAAGTGGGACCAACTCAACTCAGGGATGGTTCAACTGCCCTCGCGCCATGCCCGCCACAGTCGTGCGTACCGTCCGCCCAGGGCCACGAGCTCCTCGTGGGTTCCCTGCTCCACCACGCGTCCCTCGTCCAGCACGGCGATCCGGTCCGCGGCCATCGCCTGGGTCAGCCGGTGCGCCACGAACAGCGTGGTCCTGCCCGCGCAGGCGGCCCGTACGGACCTCTCCAGCTCGGCGGCGCCCTCGCTGCCCGCCTCCGCGGTCGACTCGTCGAGCACGACGACCGGTGCCCGGTTCAGCACCAGCCGGGCCAGGGCGATCTGGGCGACCTTCGTGACGTCCAGGCGCTCGCCGCCCTCGCCGACCGTGGTGTCCAGCCCGTCGGGGAGCGCGGAGACCCAGTGTTCGGCGCCGACGGTGCGCAGGGCGTCCATCAGCTCTCCGTCGGTCGCTCGGGGTGCGGCCAGCCGCAGGTCCTCGGCGAGCGGACCGGAGAACACGTGCGTCTCCTGCGTCAGGATGCTGACCAGAGCGCGGGCGCCCGCCTCGTCCATGCCGGCGAGGTCGTTCGTCCCGACGCGCACCGAACCGGCCTGCGGGCTGCCGATGCCGGCGATCAGGGCGGCGAGGGTCGACTTGCCCGCTCCTGTGGCGCCCACCAGGGCGAGGGAACCGCCGGCCGGGATCGTCAGGCTGACGTCCCGCAGGACCGGATCCTCGGCACCGGGATAGGTGAAGGTCAGCCCCTCCACCGTCACCGGGTGGTCAGCGGCGTCCGCCGACGCCACGGAGGCGTCGCCCACCAGCCGGTCCTCGGTGGACTCCCCCAGCACCCCGACCAGTCTGGTGAGGCTCGCGCCCGACTTCTGCGCCTCGTCGAAGGTGAACATGATGGCGCCCAGGGGCGTGAACAGCCGGTGGAACATCAGCGGCGCCGCCGAGACCTCGCCCAGGCTCGCGGCGTCGGCCTCCAGGAGGACGTACCCCACCACGAGGATCAGGACCAGCCCGATGAACTCCGCACGGTTCTCCCGGCCGACGAACCGGCCGAAGATCCGGAAGACGTCGATGCCGAGATCGCGCACGCGCCAGGACTTGGCGGTGACCTTCTCACGGAAGGCACCCTCGAGGCGGTACGCCCTGACGGTGTCGATTCCGTTCAGTCCGCTGATCAGCGCCTGCGCACGGTCGGCCTGCGCCGCTCTCTGCTGCTGGTACAGCGGGGCGGACCGGGGCAGATACCAGCGCAGTGCCAGCGCGTACGCGGGCAGCGCACCGGCGCCCGCCAGGCCGAGTCTCCAGTCGAGCCCGAACATTCCGACCGTGGCGATGGCGACCAGCACGCCGGCCGAGAACACCGTGGGGACGGCCGTACGGATGCCCCTGGACAGCACGGCGACGTCGTCGCCGACCCGGGACAGCACGTCGCCCCGGCCGACCTGCTCCACCCGTGCGCTGGGCATCCCCAGCACCGCCCGGACCGCGGCTTCCCGCAGCCGGGCGAGAAGATCCGCGCCCAGCCGCCCGATCAGGTAGGTCGACACGGCGGTGGCCGCCGCGCCGAGCAGCGCGGCGGCTCCCATGAGGACCCCGATCGTGACCAGGACCGAGCGTCCGTCGCCCTCGACCACGCCGTCGACCACCCGGCCGAGCAGGAGCACCGGGAGCACCTGGAGCGCCGCCCCGGCCACCGTGGTGAGCACGGTGGCGGACGTCAGCCACGGCACTTCGCGGCAGCGCGCGGCGACCCAGCGGGTGGACTCGCCCCCGGCCGCCGTGCGCAGGGTGTCCGCCGGGGCGACGCGAGTGGCGGTGGCGCTCACCCGGGCACCGGTCCGGAGCGGCGACGTGACCGGGCGGCGTGTGTCACCGGCCGGCCGACTTGACGAGCTCGTCGATCGCGTACGGCAGGGAGAGCAGGGTGCCCTGGGAGAGAGCCGCACCGACCGCCGGGCCCTCGCTGTCCAGGAGGTAGGAGACCTTGCCGTCCTTGACCGCGGACAAGTTGTTGAACAGCTCGAACTTCTTCAGCGCGTCCGTGTCCGCCTTGTCGTTGATGACGAAGATGCGGTCGACGTCGATCAGGTCGACGCGCTCGGGGGAGAGCTCGGTGGAGAACTGGCCGCCCGCGACCTTGTCGATCTGGGTCGCGCCCTTGTAGCCGATGCCCGTCAGCAGCCGTCCGCGTACGTCGGTGGTGGTGAAGGCCGAGATCGAGTCCTTGTACCAGGACACCGCGACGGCGGTTTCCTTGCCGAACTCAGGGTTCGCCTCACGCGCCGCGTCGAGCTTGCCCTGGATGCCCTTGACGAGCTCGGTACCCTCGTCCTCCTTGCCGAGCGCCTTGGC
Organism: Streptomyces sp. NBC_01166; assembly: GCF_045039765.1. Classification (NCBI taxonomy): domain Bacteria; kingdom Bacillati; phylum Actinomycetota; class Actinomycetes; order Kitasatosporales; family Streptomycetaceae; genus Streptomyces; species Streptomyces sp. NBC_01166. Next base: position 8,110,220 of record NZ_CP108613.1, on the reverse strand, counting down.
GATGTGGACCGCGTTGTCCTGCCACGGAGCGCTGAACAGATCCTTCTCGGCCTTGGTGCGGCCCACCGTGGGAGCGATCTTGGAGAGCTTGCCGTAGGCGGCCTCGTCGATCTCGGAGTAGACCGCGATGATCAGGTCGGGCCGAAGGGCGGCGATCTTCTCGTAGTTGGGGCCCGCGTCGCCGTTCTTCATGACGACCTCGGGGCGGGCGTCGCCCCACTTGTCCTTCACCCAGGGCCACTGGGTGTTGATGTCGGGGGACTGGCCCGCCGGGTTCGGGTACTGGTCGACCATGCCGACCGGCTTGATGCCGAAGGCCAGCACCGCCTGGTCGTCCGTGTAGCCGACGGTGACGACCCGCTCAGGCGCCTTGTCGATCTTCGTGGACCCGAACGCGTGCTCCACCGTCACCGGGAACGCACCGCCGGCGGCGGCCGGGGCCTTGTCGCTCGTCCCTTCCTCCGAGTCGGAACCGCATCCCCCGAGAAGGCCGACGCCGAGCGTCACGGCGGTGAGGGTCGCAGCCAGCCGCCGCCATGGCTTCTGAAACGTCGATCTGTGGAAGAGCATCCGGGAATCCCCTGCTTTCGCGCTGTCGCTACACCCCGTGTGAGGGCAGGCAAACCTTATCCATACGGAGTGAGGTTAGCCTAGCCTAACTGGCGTATTTCCTTGACGAGAACCTCAGTTGAGCTGCACGTGCGTGCGGCCGATGGGCACGATGAGCGGGCGGTCCCCCACCGGATCCTCGATCACCTTGGCCCGCAGCCCGAACGCCTCCTGCAGCAGATCGGCCGTGATCACGTCACGCGGGTGCCCCTGCGCCAGGATCGCCCCTTCCCGCATGACGACCAGATTGTCGCTGTAACGGGTGGCCAGATTGAGGTCGTGCAGCACCATGACCACCGTGCGGCCCGACTCGTGCAGGTCATCCACCAGATCGAGCACGTCGATCGCGTGAGCGAGGTCCAGGTACGTGGTCGGCTCGTCCAGCAGCAGCAGGTCGGTGCCCTGAGCCAGCGTCATCGATATCCACACGCGCTGGCGTTGCCCGCCGGACAGCGAGTCGACGGGACGGTCGGCCAGTTCGGAGACACCGGTCATGGCCAGCGCGCGCTCCACGACGGAGGCGTCGTCGGACGACCACTGCCGCAGCCAGCTCTGGTGCGGGTGGCGCCCCCTTGCCACCAGGTCGGCCACCGTGAGGCCTTCCGGCGCGACCGGGGCCTGCGGCAGAAGACCGAGCTTCCTCGCCACGTCCCTGGTCCTGAGCTTGACGATGTCCTCGCCGTCCAGCACGACCGCACCCGCTGTCGGCTTGAGCAGCCGCGTCAGGGTGCGCAACAGGGTCGACTTCCCACAGCCGTTGGGACCGATGATCGTGGTGATCAGTCCGGGCGGGACCGTCACGTCGAGGCCGTCGATGACGGTCCTCCCGCCGTAGCCGACCGTGATGCTCCTCGCCGCCAGCCGCGAGACGTCGTCGACCGCCGAATCGGTCCTCGTCATGTGCTCAGCGCCCACAGGTCCCCCCGTTGCCCGGTTCGTTCGGTCGTGTTCGTCGGTCATCTGAGGTTCGCCCGCACCAGCAGATATACAAGGAAGGGCCCGCCGATCGCGGCCGTGACCACGCCGACCGGGAGGGTGACAGGCAGCGCCGAGCGCGCGGCCAGGTCCGCGCCGATCAGCAGCAACGCGCCCACCAGGCCGGAGGCCACCAGTGGAGGTGTCGGGCATCTGGCCAGGCGCATGGCGATCTGCGGCGCCACCAGCGCCACGAACGGGACCGGTCCGGCGGCGCTCACCGCAGCGGCGGCCAGCAGCACCGCGCACAGGAGCAGAACCGCCCGCACCCTCGAGAAGCGGACGCCGAGCCCTGCGGCGACCTCGTCCCCGAGGTGCATGGGCTTGAACTGGAACGCGGCAGCCGCGACGACCGCCATGAGGACGAGCGCGCACCAGAAGACCACCCGGACCTCGTCCCACGACCGGTTGTCCAGCGACCCGACCAGCCACGCCTGTGCCCGCGCCACGTCCCTGATGTCCGCGGCGGTCAGGAGCCAGGTGGTGATCGCCTCCGTCATGGCGGTCACCGAGATGCCGATGAGGATGAGCCGGAAACCGTCGATCCCGCGCCGCCACGCCAGGAAGTAGACCAGCAACCCCGTGCAGAGGCCGCCCGCGAGCGCCGCCGCCGACAGGCCCACGGTGCTCACGACCGCGGCGGTGGTCCCGCCGGACACGGTCACGAGGAACACCGCGACGGCACTGGCTCCCCCGGTGATCCCCAGAATGTCGGGGCTGGCCAGTGGGTTACGAGCCACGGACTGTGTGATCGCCCCAGACACGCCCAGAGCGATTCCCACGAGGAGCCCCGCCAGAGCACGCGGCATCCGCAGGTCCATGATCACGAACTCGTCCACCTGCTCGCCCCGGCCCAGGATCGTGGCGATCACCCGGGAGAGGCCTATGGGGAAGTCACCGACCCCGATGGACAGACAGAACACCAGGAAGGTGACCGCCGCCAGCAGCAGGGTGACGCTCACCATCCACGGCCGCCAGACGAACGACACCTGGCCGAGCCGCACGCCGGGCGTCACCCGCCGCTCCACATCAGTCCCGTTCATGCGCTCCTGAACTTTCCTCGCCACACGAGAACCGCGAAGAACGGGGCGCCGAGAAGGGCGACGACGATACCCGCGTCCAATTCGCCCGGCCGCACGACCACGCGTCCCACGATGTCGCAGACCAGAAGGACGACCGCTCCGAGGAGACCCGCGTACGGCACCAGCCAGCGATAGTCCGGTCCGGTCAGATACCGGGCGACGTGGGCCACCATCAGCCCGAGAAACGCGATGGGGCCGCATGCCGCCGTGGCCGCTCCCGCGAGGAGGGTGATGGCGACGATGCCGACGGTCCTGCTCAGCGCGATGTTCACGCCCAGCCCCCGCGCCACGTCGTCCCCCAGGTTGAGCAGGTTGAGGGAGGGCAGCGTGGTCAGGGCCAACACCACGCCGACGGCGACGAACGCCGTGACCGGCCAGATCACTTCGAAGCCGACGCCGGCCACGGAGCCCGCGTTCCAGAACCGCAGTGCGTTCAGCGACTTCAGATCCGACAGCGCGACCGCCGTGGTCATCGCCGCGAGGAACACCGTGACTCCCTGGCCCGCCAGCGCGAGCGTCAGTGGATTGCCGGCCCCCCGGCCGATGCTGGACAGTCCGAACACGACGACACCGGCGACCGCCGCGCCGAGGAAGGCGAACCAGACGTACTGGAACGGGTCGGCGAAGCCGAAGACGGCGATCACGGTCACCACGGCGAACGAGGCCCCGGAGTTCACGCCCAGCAGCCCCGTGTCCGCGATCGGGTTGCGGGTGTACCCCTGGATCAGCGCCCCGCCGATGCCCAGCGCGACGCCGGCGACGATCGCGAGCACCGTCCGGGGCACCCGCACGGTCCGCACGATGAGTCTGATCTCGCTGAGGCGCTGGTCGGGGTCGGGCGCGGCGAACAGCCCGTGCCACACCTCCGCGGGGCTCAGCGACCGCGCCCCGACGGCCAGCGACGCGGCGAACCCGATCACCAGGATCGCCACCAGAGCGGCCAAGCCCGCCACCCGTCTTCGGCGGGCCCCTGTCGTGCCCCTGGGGGCGGTCCGCTCCACTGCAGTCGTGCTCATGGCGACGTACGATATCCCTTTGATCTACGCGGTACGCATCGGCAGTTGGGCGCCCGGCGCGGGCCGGGAGATGAATCCGTGCGGTCTAGCAGGCGGTGCCGCCGATACCCTCCGCGACCAGCCGGACCTCGTCGGGTGCTTCCTTGAGTCCCCGGCCGACCAGCGAGTCCAGGATCTCGCCGACCCGTATCGCCGTGTTGGAGAGCAGGGCCGACGTGATGCCGTGCGTGTGCTCGGTGCCACCCTGCAGATAGATGCCGCAGTTCAGTCCGGGGCCGGTCGCGATGCGGTAGTCACGCTCGACGCGGACACGCCCCTCCTCGTCGAGGAGGCAGCGGTCCGCGACCTCGCCGAGCAGGCCGAGGGGATCGACGGGGCTGTAGCCCGTGGCGAACACCACGACATCGGCGTCCAGGACGGTCTCCTCCCCGGTGACGAGGGACTTCACCGTGGCACGGACCGCGTCCGCCCCCTCCTCAACGGCGGCCAGCCGGGAGACGTTGAGGAAGCGCAGCCGCTCGGTGCCGAGGACCTTCTCCTGGTACGTCTTCCGGTACAGGTCGTCGATCAGGTCGATGTCCACCACGGAGTAGTTGGTGTTGCCGTGGTAGTCCATCAGTCTGCGCTTGACGCTTCCGGGTGCGGCGAAGTACTCGTCGACGGCCCCGGGGTCGAAGATCCGGTTGGCGAAAGCGCTGTCGTCGGCGGGGCTGTAGCCGTAGCGCGAGAAGACCGCGCAGACCTCGGCCTTGGGGAAGCGGCGGTGCAGGTAGGCGACATTCTCGGCCGCGCTCTGTCCGGCGCCCACGACGACGAACCGGGAGGGCGAGGTGCCCTTCAGGCCGTCGACCTTCGCCAGCAGGTCGGAGTTGTGCCAGACACGGTCACCGCGCTCCACCCCTTCGGGCATGAGCGGCCGCAGCCCGGTCCCGATGACCACGTTGCGGGCCCGGTGGGCCACGAGCCCCTCGGCCGAACGGACCGTCACGTCCAGGTACTCCACGGCACCGTCGCCCACGACAGGCGTGACGCCGACGACCTCATGGCCGTAGGAGACCATGGGGTCGACCTTGGCCGCGGCCCACTCGAAGTAGTCGTGGAACTCGACCCGCAGGGGGAAGAGGTTCTTGTGGTTGATGAAGTCGACCAGCCGGCCTCTGCTCTTGAGGTAGCAGAGAAAGCTGTACTCGCTGGCCGGGTTCCGGAGCGTCACCAGGTCCTTGAGGAAGGACACCTGCATGGTCGCGTCGTCGATCAGCATCCCGCGGTGCCAGCCGAACCGCGGCTGCTGTTCGAAGAAGCGGGCGGTGACCGGCTCGTGCGCGCCCGTCCCCGCGTTGCACTCGCCGATGGCGATCGCCATGGCCACGTTGGACGGTCCGAACCCGATGCCGATGAGGTCGTGGACCTGTGGTGCGTCGCCAGGCCGAACCTGTGACATGTCACTCCCATCGTGCGGGGAAGCCGCCCGAAGGCGCGGCGCGCCGAGGGCCGGGCACACCGAACGGAGCGCCCCGCTGCAATTTAGGTGAGCCTAAGCTCATCTTGGAGAGCTGTCGATAGCGCACGGCATGGGGCACTCCGAACATCCACGACTCGCTGCTGGCGAAATACGCGGCTTCTCCCCGCCGAACTGGGCCCTCATCAACGGGGAGTCCGAAGTGGGCCTGGTCCGCCCCCGGTCCGAGCCGTACCCCGGCGCCTTAACCTTGCACAGGGGCAAGCGCGTCGAGGTCCTCGCCGCAGTGGTGTCCCAGGGCCGCTAAGGCGGAACGCCCGGCCGCGTCTTCTACCGCGAGGGCGACGGCGTGGTGATCGCCGCCGGGGCGGATGCCCGTACCGGCGGCAACACGGCCTGGCCATCACACGCGTACGCGCCGAGGACGGCCGGGAACTGCCCGCGACGGAGTACTTCACCGCCATGGGCGGGTACCTGACGGGCCGTCCCTGGCACCACGCGCCCCGGCGGGGCCTCGCGCCCCTCAGGACTTCGACTCGATCTTTCCTATGGGATCGGCGCTCTCCGACAGAGCCTTCCGCACCGCCGCCCAGCTCGCATGCTCGATATCGAGCGCGTGACGGAGGTAGGCCCATGTGACCCGCTGGATCATGGACACGCGTCCGGGGTCCTCGTCCGTCGTCTCCCTGGCCTCGTACCCGGTGATCCCGCCGAGCGAGTGCTCACCCCCGAACACGGTGAGCAGGCTCTTCTCCCCCGGGCTCAGGAAGTAGGGGTCGGCAAGCCACTCCGGCCCCCTGACGGACAGGGGGAGGTCGTCCTGATCGCCCGCGACCACCAGGGTCGGCGTGATCATGTTCGCGAAGCTCGGATTCATGAACGGGAAGTTCTCGGCCGCGAACGGCGTCAGGTCGTCGCCCCCCTTCCCGGCGGTGGCGAGGAGCACCCCCGCTCCGATCCGCGCGTCGGACAGGTCCTCCTCCTGTTTGCTCACCGGGTCGAGGACGCGCAGGCCCAGCAGGTTGCCCGCCGTCTGGCCGCCGAAGGAGTGGCCGGCCGCGGCGATCCGGCCGCGGTCGAGGCGGCCGCCGAGGCCGGGTACGGCGGCCTCCAGCACGTCGAGTCGGTCCAGGACGCGCTTCATGTCCTCGACACGGAATCGCCAGAGCCGCGGTATACGGGGATCGTCCTGGGACAGGCCGACCGTCCTGGAGTCGAGGTGGGTGGGCTGGATCACCACGAAGCCGTGAGCGGCCCAGAAGTCGGCCAAGGGGCCGTAGCCGTCAAGTGACGAACCGAAGCCGTGGGCGAAGAGGATGACCGGCAGCGCGCTGCCTGTCGCCGGCGCCGAGACCCTCACCCGCAGGTCTTCACCCCGCCCCGGCGCTTCCAGCACCACCGGCTTCACCGAGATGACGGGGGTGGACACGTCGGCGGCCGTCGCCATTTCCGAAGCAGCCATGGAATGGTCTCCCTTCGATCGGATCTGCCATCATGGAAAACGGGACTGCGTCCCGGATAAAACATACGGGACACTGTCCCGTTTAGCGAGCGACAGCGGAGGAGTGAGCGCGGTGGGCGGCAGCCAGCAGGGCACCAGTGGTGCGTCCAAGCCGAAGCGGGCGGACGCGCGACGCAACGAGGGGGTCCTCCTCGACGCGGCCGCGGCGGTCTTCGTCGCCTCGGGCGTGGAGGCGCCGATTCGCGACATCGCCGCCGAGGCAGGCGTGGGGACAGCCACGATCTACCGCCACTTCCCTACGCGGGCGGACCTCATCGTCGCCGTGTACCGCCACCAGGTCGAGGCGCTCGCCGAGGCCGGCCCCTCCCTCCTCGTCACCGGCCCGTCCCCGTACGACGCGCTCGCGCGATGGATCGACCTCTTCGTGAATTTCGTGGTCACGAAACAGGGACTGGCCACCGTGCTGCAGTCCGACGACCCCTGCTTCGACCCCCTGCACTCCTACTTCGTCGAGCGGCTCGTACCCGTGTGCGGTCAACTGCTCGACGCGGCGGCCGCTTCGGGTGAGATCCGTCCGGGCATGGACGCCTACTCGCTCATGCGTGGCGTCGGGGGTCTCTGCGCGGGCGCCGGAGGCAACCGCGGCTACGACGCACGTCAAATGGTCGAGCTCCTGGTGGCGGGACTGCGACAAGCGGCCTGACACCGCGTTCGGCTGACGGCAGATCCGGGCGACCGGCCTGCCGCACCGTGCCGGGACAGCTCGATGGGGCTGGACATGACTGTGCGCCGGCTGGACCTGGGCTCGTGCGACCCGCTCCGGAGGCGGGCGGACCACTGCCTCGGGTCGAGCCCGCGCTCGCCTGTCTCGTCCGGCACCCCCAGGGACAGATCCACTTCGAGCCGGCCGCCGCCCGACAGGACGACCACACCCCGGGCACCAGTCGCTCGTCCTGCGACAGAGCGACTGGTGCCGTGGTCCTCGCCGGGCAGGCCCATGACTTCGCGCCCCACTTCACTTCGGACCAACTGCCCTGCCAGGCCGCGTTCGACGGGGTGGACCAGCCAATACCCAGCTACCGGCCGGCGCTCTCTCAGGCTCGCATTCGCGGGCGGCCGAGCGGCCCGCGGGATCCGTCCGTTCCGATGACTCTGTGTAATGGGAGGGGGTGGTCCACTTTTACCTAAGGGCAGGCTAACCTAAGATGCATGAGAGCTGGTGAGAGCACTTCCCGCGCTGTGGATGCCCCCATGGCTGCCGGTCTGCCGCGTGCGCGCGGTCACGGACTGTCCGCCGACGGGGTGACCGTGGCGTACGGGCAGGTCGACGTCGTACACGAGGCGGCCATCGCCCTGCGGCCCGCAGAGGTGACCGCACTCGTGGGCCCCAACGGCAGCGGGAAGTCGACGCTGTTGCGCACGCTCGCCCGGCTTCAGGCCCCCCGCGCCGGCTCGCTCACGGTGGGCCCGGGCACGGACGGGGCCACGGACGGCTTCGCGCTCGGCGCCCGCGAGTTCGCGCGTCGCGTCGCGCTCCTGACACAGTCCCGGTCGACGCCGGGCGGCCTCACCGTCCGGGACGTGGTCGACTTCGGCCGCTACCCCCACCGGGGCCGCTGGGGCCGCCCCGATCCCCGCGGCACCGCCGCGGTGGACCGGGCCCTCGGCCTCACCGGGGTGGAGGACCTCGCCGGGCGGGGCGTCGAACAGCTCTCCGGCGGGCAGCTCCAGCGTGTGTGGCTGGCGAGCTGTCTCGCGCAGGAGACGGATGTCCTGCTCCTGGACGAACCGACCACCTATCTCGATCTCCGCTATCAGGTCGAACTCCTCGACCTGATCCGCGATCTCGCCGACGCCCACGGCATCGCCGTGGGCGTCGTCCTCCACGACCTCGACCAGGCCGCGGCGGTCGCCGACCGCGTAGCACTGCTGCACGCGGGACGCATCGTCGCCGACGGTGTGCCCGAGGACGTGTTCACGCCGGAACTCCTGTCGGACGTCTACGGCATACGCATCGACGTGGACACCGATCCCTCGACCGGCCGGCTCCGCACCCGCGCGATCGGCCGCCACCATTCCAGAACCGAAAGGCTCAGCACCTCCTCATGAGACGCCGCATCCTCGCCACGGCCACCGTCGCCGTCGCCGCCCTGTCCCTGGCCGCCTGCGGAACCACGGAGCCCTCCTCCGACGACTCCGCGGCGTCGGCCGAGCCCGCCGGGAAGATCACCCTCACCGACGCCAAGGGCACGAAGGTGACCCTCGACGGCCCCGCCACGAAGGTCGTCGCCACCGAGTGGAACGTGGTCGAGGACCTGGTCACCCTCGGAGTCGCCCCCGTGGGCGTCGCCGATGTGAAGGGCTACACCGCGTGGAACACCGCGGCCCCGCTCACCGGCAAGCCCAAGGACGTCGGCACCCGCGGCGAGCCGAGCATCGACACCGTCGCGGCCCTCGCACCCGACCTCGTGGTCGCCACCAGCGACCTCGCCCCGGCGGTGGTGAAGCAGCTCCGTAAGGTCGCACCCGTCCTGGAGGTCACGTCCGCCGACGCCGCCGACCAGATCGGCACGATGACGGAGGGCCTCGACCTCATCGCGAAGGCCACCGGCAAGGAGGACCGGGCGGAAACCGTCAAGAAGGACTTCGAAGCGAGCCTCGCCGAGGGCAGGAAGGCCCTCGCGGACGCCGGCCTCGGCGGCGCCGAGATCGCCTCGGCCGACGGCTACGTCGCGTCGAACCAGGTCTCCGTCCGCGCCTACACCAGCGGATCCCTTCTCGGCGCGGTCAACGAGCGTCTCGGCCTGAAGAACGCCTGGACCGTGAAGGGGGACAAGAGCTACGGCCTCGCCACCACCGACGTCGAAGGGCTCACCGGCCTCGGGGACGTCCAGTTCTCGTACATCGCGAACGACGTCGACGGCGACGCGTTCGCCGGCACCCTCGCGAAGAACGCCGTGTGGAAGTCGCTCCCCTTCGTGAAGGACGACAACGTGCACCGGCTGCCCGACGGCGTCTGGATGTTCGGCGGCCCCCGCTCGATGGAGGCGTACGCCGACTCCCTCGTCGACGCGCTGACGAAGTAGCGCGCCGTGGCCGTCATCGACAGGACCGCGGTGGGCCGTGACCGCACCACCGCGGCCACGACGGGCGCGGTCGCCGTGGCGGCCACGCTCGTGCTGCTGGTCACCGTCCTCGCCGCCGTCGACATCACCCAGGGCACCGCCGATGTCGGAGCGTCGGAGGTCTGGAACGCGATCGTCGGGCAAGCCGAGGCGGGGGACGCCTCCGTGGTGGTCGCTTCCCGGCTGCCGAGGATGGTGGCCGCCGTCCTCGTCGGACTGGCACTCGGCATGGCCGGCTCCGCCCTCCAGGCCGTCAGCCGGAACGTCCTCGCCTCACCCGACACACTCGCCGTGAACGCCGGCTCCTACCTGGCGCTCGGGGTGCTCGCCGTCACCGGCACCACCCTCCCGCTCCTCGCCTCGTCCGGCGCCGCGTTCGTCGGCGGACTCGCCGCCGCGGCCGTCGTCCTCGGGCTGTCCGGGCTCGGCAGAGGCACCGTCCGTCTGGTCCTCGCGGGCAGCGCGCTCGCGCTGGGACTGAACGCGGTGACCGAAGCGCTGCTCCTGTTGTTCCCTCAGCAGACCGAGGGGCTCTACCGGTGGAACCAGGGAAGTGTCGGCCAGAACGGCTTCGACGGCGTCATCCAGATGGCCCCGGTCATCGGCGTCGGACTCGTCGGGCTGATGGTCGTCGCCCGACGCGTCGACGCCCTGGCCCTGGGCGACGACACCGCCCGTGGACTGGGCGTGCCCGTCCGCGGCACCCGGGTCACCACGGTCGTGCTCGCCACCCTGCTCTCAGCGGCAGCGGTCACGCTCGCGGGCCCGATCGGTTTCGTCGGCCTCTGCGCGCCCGCGCTCGTACGGCCTCTCACCCGGCGCTTCCGGGGACTCGCCCGCTCCCGGGTGAGCCTGCCCGTGGCGGGGCTCGTGGGCGCCGCGCTCGTGCTCGGCTCGGACGTGCTGCTGCGCGCGCTCGTGCCCGCCGACACCGCCGTCGAGGTGCCGACCGGCGTCGTCACGACCGTGGTCGGGGGCGTGTTCCTCGTCGTGATGGCGCTCCGTACCCGTGACACCGAAGCCGCGGACGCGCCGGACCGGCTGAGGATCCCCGGACGGACCGCGTTCCTGGTGACCGTGGCCGTGCTCGCCGTCGTCCTCGTGGGCGTGCTGGTGGCGGCGGTACTCCTCGGCGACTCGAAGCTGCTGCTCGGCGATGTCGTGAACTGGGCGCAGGGCAGGGCGGGCCGTGTCGTCACGTTCGTCCTCGACACCCGGGTGCCGCGGGTGACGGCAGCGCTCCTCGCGGGTGCCGCGTTGGCCCTGTCCGGCACCCTGGTGCAGGCCGTGACCCGCAATCCGCTCGCGGAACCGGGCGTCCTGGGAGTCTCCGGAGGCGCCGGTCTGGGCGCGGTCCTGCTGGTGACCACCGCGCAGGCCCCCGGTTCGTGGGCGGTTGCGGGAGCGGCGTTCGGCGGAGCCGCCGTCACAGCGTCGCTCGTCTTCGGGCTGGCCGCACGGGGCGGTTTCCGGCAGAACAGGCTGGTGCTGCTCGGTATGGGGGTGTCCTCCGCCGCGGCGGCGCTGATCAGCCTGATCATTGTGCTCAGCGACCCGTTCGACACGACGAAGGCCCTCACCTGGCTGTCCGGTTCGACGTACGGGCGGAACATGCCCGATGCGCTGCCGGTGGCCGTCGTACTCGTCGTCGGCATCGTCCTGGCGGTGGTACGCCGACGGGAACTGGACCTCGTCGCGCTCGACGAGGACACCCCGAGGCTTCTGGGCCTGGGTCTCCCCCGGGCGCGTCTCGGCTTCCTCGTGGTCGCCGTCCTGCTGAGCGCCTCCGCCGTCGCGGCCGCGGGCACGATCGGCTTCGTCGGACTGGTCGCACCGCACGCGGCCCGCGCCCTCGTCGGCCGGCGGCATGTGCGGGTGGTCCCGGTCTCGCTCCTCCTCGGTGCGGTGCTGGTCTGCCTGGCGGATCTGGCGGGGCGCACGGTGATCGCGCCGGCCCAGCTCGGGGCGGGTCTGATGACGGCTGTCATCGGCGCGCCGTACTTCCTGTACCTGCTGGTCCGCACGCGACGCTGAGACCGGGCGGTGCGGGCTCCGGCCGCCAGACCGGTGCCCGCACCGCCGGCCGTCCACCGCCGCGCCCCCGGGACGAGTTGCGGCTGATGCGGACGGGAAGGGGGTGCGGCCCGGCAGCCTCCTGGACAGAATCAGAGGCACATCCGCCGTCGTCCGTCAGCAGGAGTCCACCGTGTCCATCCGCCGCGTCATGCCGGACATCCGTTCAGAGGCCATGGAGGAGAGCCGGGGGTTCTACGAACTCCTGGGGTTCGAGGAGGTCATGAACCTCGGGTGGGTCATGACGCTCGCCTCTCCTTCCAACCCCACGGCACAGATCACCTTCATGAGCCACGACAAGACCGCGCCGGTGGTGCCCGACGTGAGCGTGGAGGTGGACGACGTGGACGCGGCCTACGCGGTGATGCGGGCGAACGGCGCCGAGATCGTGCATCCCCTGCAGGACGAGGAGTGGGGTGTGCGCCGGTTCTTCGTCCGTGACCCCAACGGCAGCGTCGTCAACGTCGTGGGCCACCGGTGATCCGGCCGCCGGGCGCCCCGTACCTAGCCTGACCATGCGCCGTTCGTGCGAAAGAGTCCGACGGCTCGCGCGTCCCGAGCGGCAGGAGGAGGACTTCTCCACCGGATGCGCGACTGTTGCGGGGCGGAGCGCGCCGAACCTGCCGCTCCGGGTCCCCGCACGTCCGGAGGTGTCGCGTGACCGGCCTTCAGCTGTCGGTCGTCGTGCCCTGCTTCGACGAGGCCGAGGGCATCGGCTCCTTCCACGCGGCGCTGACCGCCGTCCTGGAAGGGCTCGAGGAGACCTTCGAGATCTGTTACGTGGACGACGGCAGCAACGACCGCACACGGCTGCTGCTCAACGCGTTCGCCGCCCAGGACGAGCGGACCCGCTACACGGCGTTCAGCCGGAACTTCGGCAAGGAGGCCGCCATGCTGGCCGGGCTCCGCATGTCGCGGGGCGCCGCCGTGGTGATCATGGACGCCGACCTCCAGCACCCGCCCGAGCTCATCCCCCGAATGCTCGAACTGCACCGTCACGGCTACGACCAGGTCATCCCGCGTCGTGACCGCTCGGGCGAGGGCATGGTGCGCAGCACGCTCAGCCATGCCTACTACGCGGTCGTGCGCCGCTGTGTGGACGTGGAGCTCCTCGACGGGACCGGGGACTTCCGGCTGCTGTCGCGGAGGGCGGTGGAGAGCGTCCTGTCCATGCCGGAGAGCAACCGTTTCTCGAAGGGGATCTTCTCCTGGATCGGCTTCGACACCGTCAGCTTCCGCTACCGGAACAGCGAACGCGTGGCGGGCCGCTCGAAATGGGGCAGCCGGCGACTGCTGAACTACGGCATCGACGGGCTCCTGTCCTTCAACAACCGCCCGCTCCGCCTTGCGATCTACACCGGCTTCTGGGTCTTCCTCTCGGCCCTGGCCTACGCGGTGTGGACGGTGGTGTCCGTGGTGCTGCACGGCGCGGACACACCGGGCTATGCCACGCTGCTCACCGCGGTGGTGGCCCTCAGCGGCATCCAGCTGGTGACCCTCGGAGTCATCGGCGAGTACGTGGGGCGCATCTACCACGAGGCCAAGCACCGGCCGCCCTATGTGGTGCGGGAGACCGACGAGAGCTGTCCGGCGCCGCCGGACCACCCTCCGCCCGCCATGACGACGCCCGCTTCCCCCCGGGGCCGCACCGCGCGCCAGTTCGCCAGTTTCGTCCTGGTGGGATGCGTGAACACAGCTGTCTATCTGGGTGTCTACGCCGTCCTGAACCGATGGATCCCCTACCTGGTCGCCCATGTCCTCGGGTACGCGGTCAGCATCGTGTGCTCGTTCCTGCTCAACTCCTACGTCACCTGCCGTACGAAGCCCACATGGCGTGCCTTCGTGCGCTATCCCGTGTCGAGCCTGGTGAACCTCGTCGCTTCGGGCGCTCTGCTCTACGGGGCGGTCAGTGGCCTCGGCATGGACAAGAACCTGTCCGCGCTCGTCGCCGGTGTCCTCGTCACCCCGGTCTCCTTCCTGCTGGCCCGGTGGGCGATCATGTCGGGCCGCCGCGAGGCCCCCGCCCCGGCCGGGCGGTCCACGCAGCAGCCCGAGCCGCCCGTGGGCGCGCCGGTCCCCGACCTCCCCGTCCGCGCCTCCGAGGACCGGTGAGCGCGGATGTCCGACAGCACACCGGAATCCACGGCCCCTGACCGGCCGGACGCCACGGTGCACGACCCCCGGGGTCTGCCCCGGCGTCCGGGGCGCGCCTCCCGGCCGCGCTCGTGGGCCTCGGTCTGGCTGACCGCTCTCTCCCTCCCGCCCCTGGCCCTGCTCGCCGCGGCAGCGTGGTTCGGGCGGTCGGTCCGGCCCGGCGCGGACGACTGGTGCTTCCTGCCCACGGTGCGGGACCACGGCGTCACCGGCCTCATCGGCCGGTTCTACTTCGACGACAACGGGCGGGTCGCCAACGCCGTACTGGTCGGCGCCTACGCGAAGTTCCAGATCGCGGGCCACCAGTGGTTCGGCCTGGTCACCGGTGTGCTGACACTGGCGGTGCTGTGGGCTGCGGCGGTCCTGGCACTGCGGCGTCTCCGGCTCTCCGTGCCGCGCGGCCTGCCGCTGCTGGTCGCGGCCATGGCGACCGCGCTCTTCCTCTTCGTCACGCCGAACACGTACAAGACGTTCTACTGGCCGGCCGCGTCCGTCTCGCACACGATGCCACCGGTGCTGGCCTGTGCCGCACTGCTCCCGTTCCTGGGGGCCCGTTCGCCCCGTGGCAGGGGTGCGGCCCTCGCCGTGGCCCTCGTCGTCGGCCTGGCCGTCGGCACGCTGTCGGAGGAGACCGCGATCGTCGTGGCGGTGCTGCTGGTCACCGTCCTCGTCCTCAGCGGCCGCGCCGCCGCCGGCCCCTTCCGGCGCTTCCTCCGTCTCTGGTGCGCGGCGGGCATCACCGGGGTCGCCGCCGGGGCCGTCGTGCTGATCACCTCACCCGGATCGAACACCCGGCGTGACCGGTTCGGTGCGGGTACGACGTCCATGGTCGCGCCGGAGTCGCTCGCCGCCTCGTTGCGCGGATTCGCGGAGATCGCGCTGACCGTGGCCACCACATGGCAGTACATCGGGGCGGTGGCGGTGGGGGTGCTCCTGGGGCTGTTGTGCCGGCGCCCGGACGGGAGCACGCCGCGCCCGCCCGCCCACTGGCTTCCGACGGCCTGTGCGGCGGTGGCCGCGCTTCTCGTGTCCGGCTTCCTCTGCACGGTCGTGACCTATCCGGTGTTCCAGGACCGGGTGAGCGATCCGAGCGCCAACCGGCTCTGGAACGACTACCTGTTGGTCTACGTGACCCTGCTCGTCGCTGCCGGTGCGCTCCTGGGGGTGGCGGCCCGGCAGCGTGCGCGGAGGACCGGCCCCCTTCAGGCGGCGTGCGCGGTGCTCTGCGTCCTGGTCTGCTTCGGGCCGGCCGTCGCGCTGCTCGACCTCGACACGAACATGCGTGCTCGGGCCGAGGAGTGGGACGCCCAGGACCGGCGTCTGCGTGAGGGGGCGAGCGCGGGCGCCAGGGTCCTCCCGTACGAGCGCCTCGTGATCAGTCAGATGCTGGAGCCGTTCAGCCGACGGGGGCGCTCGTACTGGCCCGGGGGGTGCGTCGCCGACTACTACCGGCTCGACCGCGTCACCGACGCCACCCGGTCCCCCGGCCACGGGTAGGACGAGCACCGTTCCGGGCACGGACCCGAAGCTGGTGCTATTGTTCTACTTCAATGCAAACAACTTCAGGGGGGAAGTCAGATGACCGCCATCAGAAGGGGCGTCCTGACAGCAGCGCCGTTCGGCGTCGCCACCGCCGCGTACACCGGGGTCCATCTGGCGAACCGGGACCGGCTGCCCGGCCGGATAGCCACGCATTTCTCGGTGGGCGGCGGGGCGAACGACTACATGAGCCGGTCCACCGCGCTGTGGTCCGGGCTGGCCCTGCTCGTCGGTCTCGGGCTGATATTCACCGTCATGACCCTGTCCTCAAGGAGGAGCGCGGGGTCGCGGGTGAACGCCGCCGTCGGAGCCGGCACGGCGTTCACGGTCGGCTATCCACTGGTCGTCAGCGTTCTCGTCAACGTGGACGTCCAGGATCCGGCCGAGGTGCAACTGCCCCTGTGGCATCTCGCCGTACTGCTCGCAGGGGGTGTGGCCACCGGCGCCCTGTTCTGGCGGCTGATGGATGCGGGGCCGCGCCCGGAGCCCGCACCACCCACACCCGCGCTGCCTCTCGCCGAGGGTGAGGTCGCCGCCTGGAGCCGCACCGTGGTGTCCCGCGCACTGGCGCCGGTGGCCGGGGCGGTCGCACTCGCCGGCCTGCTCGTCCTGGTGTTCGGCTCCCTGCAGACGGGCCTGCCACTGCTCGCACTCGGCCTGATCTGCGCCGCGTTCACCGGCGTCCGGGTCACCGTCGACCGGCGGGGCGTCACGGTCACCTCGACGGTCCTGCCCAGGCCCCGAGTCGCGCTGCCGCTCGGCAGCATCGTCGGCGCCGACAGCGTCGAGGTCGACCCCGTGGGAGAATTCGGCGGTTGGGGCTACCGGATACGACCGAACCGGCGAGGCGTCCTGCTGCGTTCGGGCGAGGCGCTCTCCGTCCGTACGGCCGGGGGACGCGAATACGTGGTCACCGTCGACGACTCGGCCACCGCGGCCGCGTTGCTCAACGGCCTGACGGACCGTCACGCAAGGGAGTGCGACTAGCGATGCTGTTCCGGGTACTCCCAGGCTCACCCGTACCGCTGGGCGAGCAGATCGCCGCCTGCGTGCGCGGGGCGATCGCCGACGGCACGGTGGCCCCTGGTGAGCGGCTGCCACCCGCCCGTGAGGTCGCCGAGTCGCTGGGCGTCAACGTGCACACCGTGCTCCGCGGCTATCAGCGGCTTCGAGACGAGGCCCTCATCGAGCTGCGCCGCGGCCGGGGTGCGGTGATCACCGCGGCGCCCGGAGCCGCCGGCCGGGCCCGGCTCACCGAGGCCGTGCAGGGCGTCATCGGCCAGTCGCGCGAACTGGGCCTCACGGAGGAGGAGTTCCTGGCCCTGGTCCACAACATCCTGGCCAGTGCGCCCGCCCCCACGCCACCCGGCCCCGGAAATCGGTAACACACGTGACACACGTGCCTGTTGAAGCTTTCTCGGAGTGATCATAGACTTCACCGCCGTCGGCTCCGGTTCGCGTCCCCGTCCGTGATCCAGCTCCGCGGGTGTGCGCGTCCAACGCTGCGCTCCTCACGGCGGGCCCGGGGGCCGCTGCTCGGCTTGCACCACTGCGACACCCCGTACCCACCAAGCCGGGAGAAGCATGTGAGAGCACGTCGTACGACCGGATGGGCCGCCTCAGCACTCGTCACCACTCTCGCGCTGACCGGCGTCCTCGCCGGCCCCGCAGCCGCCTCCGGGCCCGCCGCGGCGCAGGAGCGGACGGGGCCGGCCGCCACCGCGGCCGGCCCCGTCACACATCAGCAGAACGACCGCGTCCCCGAGGGCTCCCTCTGGACGCAGCACTACTTCCCGTCCTCGGACCGCTCCGGCACCGAACTGCACGCCGACGTGCTGCTGCCCGAGGGGCTGCCCAAGAAGGCGAAGGTGCCCGTCATCCTGTCGGTCGGCCCGTACTTCGGGCACTCCGGGCAGTCGGGCGCCGAGGGCTGGACCCATACCGGCCCCTCCGACAGGTTCCAGGACTTCATCGAGGGCACCGACCTGTTCGACCAGGGTTACGCCTTCGTCATGGTCGACCTGCGCGGCTTCGGCGGCTCCACCGGCTGCCTCGACTGGGGTGGCCCCGGCGAGCAGGCGGACGTGAGGGCGGCGATCGACTGGGCCGCGAAACAGCCCTGGTCGACGGGGGCGGTGGGCCTGTACGGCAAGTCGTACGACGCCGTGACCGGTCTGATCGGCAACAACCTGGACCAGCGCGCGCTCAAGGCCGTCGTCGCCCAGGAGCCGGTCTGGGACATGTACCAGTACATCTACTCGAACGGCGTGCCCCGCCCGAACGTCACCGGCACCGCCAGCGCCTACAACTCCATCGCCACGCTGGCCCAGTTGCCGGACGACGACCCGCGCTACCTGGCCAACTCACGCTACGAGCAATCCCATCCGGAGTGCCTGACGCAGAACACGGCCGGCTACCGGATAGCCGACCAGGACGACCCCTTCTGGACCGCACGGAACCTGGCCAAGGCGGCCAAGGGCACCGACACCCCGCTCTTCGTCACCCAGGGTTTCATCGAGAACAACACCAAGCCCGAGGAGATGCAGGAGTACCTGGACAACCACAAGGGTCCCGAGCGCGGCTGGGTCGGCCAGTGGGAGCACGTACGCGGCGGGGACCGCACCGGCGACGGGCGCCTGTCCATGGGGCGTGAGGGCTGGTACGACGAGACGCTCTCCTTCTACGACCAGTACCTCAAGGGCAGCAGGCCGGAGGTCCGCTACCCGGCCTACTCGGTCGAGGACTCCACCGGTGCGTGGCGGGCGCAGAAGACCTGGCCGGTCGTGGATCGCTCCGTCAACCTCCCCCTGGGCGGCGGCTCGTACGTGGACGACGGCGGCCTCTCCTCCCTCGCCGCCCTGGCGACCTCCGGGCTGCCGTCCCTCCGGGAGCGCGTGAAGCCGTCCGGTGAATGGGACATGGAGAACGCGCCCACCACCGACCCGGCGGCCCCGAGGGGCCTGACCGAGGGGCAGGCCCTGCTCCAGGAGGCGGGGAAGGTCACATCGAGCTTCTTCGTGTGGTCCGGGGCGCTCAAGAAGTCCGTGCGGATCACAGGGACCCCGCAGATCTCTCTGAAAGCCGAGGGAGAGGGCAACGTCATGCTCAAGCTGTACGACGTCGCCCCGGACGGCACCGCCGTCATGTTCGACGAGCAGGTCTCGCTGCTCTCCACGGGCAGGCTCACCGTCGATCTCAAGGCGACCGACTGGACGCTGGCAGCCGGTCACGTCCTGGCGGTGGAGGTCGGCTCCATCCGGACCGGCTCATGGCGCGACACCCCGTCCGGCGAGACGATCGACGTCAAGGGCGCCCGGCTCCGACTGGCCCTGGACGACCCGTCCGACGACCTCCCCACCGGCGGTGCCCGCTCGCCGTACCTGGACACCTACCTGAGCCAGTACACGGTGGACCTGCCGGCCGGGCCCGCCACCTTCACGGTGGTCCCCGGCGGCCGCCTCTGACGCTCGGGCCGACGTCCTCCTGCCGGTGTGTGTCCGCGGTTGTACCGTCGACGCATCGACCGGCAGGAGGCGGCGCGACATGCGGGTGACGATGGCGAGCGCGGCGGCACGGCCCGGCCACGCGAACGAGGACTTCACCGGTGCCGTGCCGACGGCGGCGGTACTGGTCGACGGGGCCGGGATCCCCGGCACCGGATCGATCTGCCCGCACGGCGTGGCCTGGTACGCCACGCGTCTGGGAGGCAGCCTTCTCGGCCTCCTGTCCCTCTCCACGGGCAGCGGCCTCCCGGCGCTGCTGGCCGCTGCCATCGAGCAGGTGACGGACGATCACCGGGACACCTGCGACGTCGCCGACCCCGTCAGCCCGTCGGCGGCCGTCGCCGTGCTGCGCGTGTCCGACGGAATCGCCGACTATCTGGTCCTGGGTGACGCGGTCCTCGTGCTCGACACGGCGGAGGGGCCACCGCTCGTCTTCTCCGATCCCCGGGAGGTGGACGTCAGCCGGCCGTACCGGTCCGCGCTCGACGCCACCGCCGAGGGCAGCGACGCGTACCACCGGATTCTCCGGGACCTGCGCGCCAACCGGAACCGGCCGGGCGGCTTCTGGGTGGCCAAGGACGACCCGCGGGCGGCCGACGAGGCGGTCACCGGACGCCGTCCGGTCTCCGGGCTGTCCGGTGCCGCCCTGCTCAGCAACGGCGCCGGCCGGCTCGTCGACCTGTTCCGGCTGTCCGACTGGCCGGAGGTCATGGCCGTCGTGGCGTCGAGCGGTCCCGCCGAGATCATCCACCGGGTCCGGCAGGCGGAGGCCCGCCACGCGGTGGCGGCGGACGATGCGACCGTCGCGCACTGCACCGACCTTGCCCCAGGCCTCGGTTCCGGCCTCCGCGAGCCCTGACACAGACCGGGCGGAGTTTCCCACCGCGGCCCGCCGGGGCACTCGCCCTCGACCACCTTTCGCCCGCCGCCAGTCTCACCTGCTGAAACGCCGGCCGGTCAGGACTTGAGCCGGGCGGTGCGGCTCCCCCACAATGCCTGACATGACCGCTGCTGCCGACCTCCTCGTGGCGCGCCTGCACGTCGACCTGTGTCGCCAGTCCAGCGCGACCTGTCGCCGCTGACGTCGGCCGAGCCCTCGGGGCCTCAGCGCCACCGGCCCTGAGCTTCTCGCGCATCCGCGTCCCCGCGGCACCACCAACCGCGCCGCGGCCATTTCTCCCCGTGTCCCCGCGTGCCTCGACGCGTACCTGACCGTACGCCGCCGGGCAGCCGCGGCATGCCCTGCCGGCATGCCGGCACGCCGTCCTCCGCACCCCTCGGGAGCTCCCGCATGTCTGCTCTTACCTTCCACTGGTTCCTGCCCACGACCGGTGACAGCCGCCACGTCGTCGGCGGCGGCCACGGCTCGACGCCCGGCAGCGCCGGCGGCGACCGGCCGGCCTCCATCGAGTACCTCGGCCAGATCGCCCGCACCGCGGAACAGCTCGGCTTCGTCGGGGCGCTGACCCCCACAGGGGCGTGGTGCGAGGACGCCTGGCTGACCACGGCCATGCTCACCCAGGTCACCGAGCGGCTGAAGTTCCTGGTCGCCTTCCGCCCCGGCCAGATAAGCCCGACGCTGTCGGCGCAGATGGCGGCGACCTACCAGCGACAGTCCCACGGCCGGCTGCTGCTCAACGTCGTCACGGGAGGCGAGTCCGCGGAGCAGCGCGCGTACGGTGACTTCCTCGACAAGGATCAGCGGTATGCCCGTACCGGGGAGTTCCTGGACATCGTGCGTCGGCTCTGGGCCGGTGAGACGGTCGACCATCACGGCGAGCATCTGCGGGTCGAGGCGGCCGAGTTGACCAGGCTGCCCGATCCGGTGCCGGAGATCTACTTCGGCGGCTCGTCGCCCGCGGCCGGTGAGGTGGCGGCGCGGTACACCGATGTGTATCTGACCTGGGGCGAACCGCCGCAGCAGGTGAAGCAGAAGATCGACTGGGTGCGCTCGCTGGCCGCCGCCCAGGGACGCTCCGTACGGTTCGGCATCCGCCTGCACACCATCAGCCGGGACACATCGGCTCAGGCGTGGGCCGAGGCGGAGCGGCTCCTCGCCGCCATGGATCCGGAGCGCGTCAAGGCGGTGCAGCGCGGCCTCGCGACCAGCGAGTCCGAAGGACAGCGGCGGATGCGCGAGCTGCACAACAGCGGGGACACCGGCAACCTGGAGATCTACCCCAATCTGTGGGCGGGCGTGGGCCTGGTCCGCGGCGGTGCGGGCACCGCGCTGGTGGGCAGTCACACGGAGGTCGCCAACCTCATCGAGGAGTACCACCGGCTGGGCATCGACGAGTTCGTCCTGTCCGGCGTGCCTCACCTGGAGGAGGCGTACTGGTTCGGCGAGGGTGTCCTGCCGTTGCTGGAGAAGCGCGGTCTGTGGCAGCACCCGGCCGGTCCGCGCACCGTCGAGGCGGGCATCGTCCCGTTCGCCGGCCGGTGAGCGCCACGCCCGTGCCCCCGGAGGCACGGCAGAGCGCTCCGGAGCCGGGACAGGGTTCCACGTCGCCCCGGCGGCTGAGGACCGTGGTGCTCGCCAGCCTGCTCGGCACCACGGTGGAGTGGTACGACTTCTTCCTCTACAGCACGGCTGCCGGGCTGGTCTTCAACAAGCTGTTCTTCCCCACGGCCGACGGCACGGTCGGCACGATGCTGTCGTTCGCGACGTTCGCGGTGGGTTTCGTCGCCCGTCCCGTGGGCGGCCTCCTCTTCGGGCACCTCGGCGACCGGATCGGCCGCAAGCACACCCTCGCATTCACCATGGGCCTCATGGGGGTCTCCACCGCGCTGATCGGTCTGCTGCCCACGTACGAGCAGGTCGGTGTCCTCGCTCCCGCTCTGCTTCTGGTCCTGCGCGTCGCACAGGGCGTGGCGCTGGGCGGGGAGTGGGCCGGGGCGGTGCTGCTGGCCGTGGAGTACGGGCCGGCGGGGCGCAAGGGCCGGTTCGGCAGCTTTCCGCAGATCGGGCTCGCCATCGGGCTGGCGCTGGGCACCGGGGTGTTCGCGCTGCTGAGCAATGTGCTCAGCGAGTCGGCGTTCCTCGACTACGGATGGCGGATCGCTTTCCTCATCAGCCTGGTGCTCGTCGTGGTCGGACTGACCGTGCGTCTGAAGATCGATGAGACGCCCGCCTTCCGTGCGGCGCGCCGCCTCCAGGAACTGCCCCGCGCGGCGCCGCTGGTGGAGCTGCTGCGTGAGCCGGCCGCGCGCCGTCACGTCCTGCTCGGCATGCTCGCGCGGTGGGGCGAGGGGGCGGCCTTCAACACCTGGGCGGTGTTCGCCATCACGTACGCGACGGGGACGCTCGAGCTGGAGCGCACCCCGGTGCTGCTGGCGGTCACGGCCGCCGCGCTCGTCATGGCCGCGCTGATTCCGGTGTCGGGATCCGCCGTCGACCGTTACGGGGCCCGCCGGGTCTACCTCGTGGGCATGGCCGCGTTCACCCTCTCGGTCTTCCCGGCGTTCTGGCTCTTCGGTACCGGCGGGACCTGGGCGTTCGCGGCGGCACTCGTCGTGACGCTGGGCATCGTGCACGGCTCGTTCTACGGTGCCCAGGGCACCCTGTTCGCGGCCCTGTTCGCCACGCCGGTGCGGTACACGGGCATGTCGTTCGTCTACCAGATGTCCGGCATCTTCGCGTCCGGCATCACTCCTCTGATCATGACCGCGCTCCTGGCCCTCGGTACGGGAAGCCCGTGGTGGGCCTGCGGCTACCTGGCGCTGACCGGCCTGGTGAGCGTGTGGGCGACCAGCCGGCTCCGGGACGGGGACCAGCACGTGCCGACCGGACCGGCCGCCTCGGCCCCGCCCTCACCGGCGGCCCCGCCCTCCCTGGTAGGGGCCGGCTCGGGGGGTACCTCACCCGCATGAGGCTCCGGCTCGGGGGACGGGACCGGTCGTCCCGTCCCCCGGGCCGCCTGCTCCCGCTGCAGCGGGGCCAGGTCGAGGTGTTCGCGGCATGTGGTCCCCCGGTACGCGGTGCGGTAGACGCCCCGTTCCTGGAGTTCCGGGACGAGCTTGTCGACGATGTCCGTGACGGAGGCCGGGACCTGTGACCTGCACACAGCCACGCCTGCCCTACGAACACCGCACGAGGGAGCGGACATGACTGCCCACGACGTCGACCAGGAGAATTTCGCCCAGGAGTGAAAGCAGTGGCACCGTGAGCACGACGAGGCCCGACCCCACGGGTTCCTCGCCATCACGAGCCTGCACTGGCTGCCCCCCGGAGCGACCCGCTTCGAGGACGCCCCCGGAGCCTGGTCGAGCACGCCCGACGGAGTGGTGCTCGAGCTGGTGGAGGGTGAGGAACTCACCGTCGACGGAGTGGCGGTCCACGGCCGGTACGACTTCGGCGTCGTCGGCGAGCGGGACGGCCTGTACCCCGGCTTCGGCGATGCGGTGATCGAGGTCGCGAAGCGCGGCGGACACGACGCCCTGCGTCCCCGCCACCCCGGGAACGCCCTCCGCACCGCTTTCACCCGGGCCCCGGCGTACGCCCCCGACCCCCGCTGGGTCCTCACCAGCCGCTTCGTGCCCTTCGGCCCCCCGCGCGCGGTGACCGTCGGCGCGGCGGTCGAAGGGCTTGAGCATGTCTACGAATCCCCCGGCCAGGTCGAGTTCGAGCTGGCCGGCGCGGTTCACCGGCTCACGGTGTTCAACGGGAAGGGCGCCGGCAGCCTGACCGTGCTGTTCACGGACAAGACCTCAGGGGTGACCACCTACGCGGCGAACCGCTCCTTGCGGATCGCGCCCCCGGTCGCCGAGAACAGGGTGAGTCTCGACTTCAACCGTGGCGCGAACCTTCCCTGCGCCTACACGGACCTGGCGACGTGCCCACTGCCTCCGGCGGAGAACCGGCTGCCGGTCGCGATCGAGACGGGCGAGAGGATCTCGCTGGAGCGCGGCGGACAGCCCTGACCCCGTACGGCGCCCTCCGAGGCATGGAGGCGGCTCCCCGGCTCGTCCCGCCCGTCGGGACGAGCCGGGAAACTTCATGACGGGTCGCCACCGGGGGACACGTCCGGCTCCTGCCGCTCCTCACCGAGCTGCTCGCGCAGATAGTTCCACGCCACCGCGATGAGTGCGGCGGCCGGCACGGCGAGCAGGCTGCCCACGATGCCTGCGAGGCTGCCCCCCAGCGTCACGGCGAGCAGGATCACAGCGGCGTGCAGACCGAGCCCGCGGCTCTGGATCATGGGCTGGAACACGTTGCCCTCGAGCTGCTGCACGACGACGATGATCGCCAGCACGATCAGCGCGTCGGTGAGGCCGTTCGACACCAGGGCGATGAGCACGGCGACGAAACCGGCGAACAGGGCTCCCACGATCGGCACGAACGCGGACACGAAGGTCAGCACCGCCAGCGGGAGCACGAGCGGCACCCCCACGATCCACAGTCCGAGGCCGATGAGGACCGCGTCGAGCAGGCCGACGTAGGCCTGGGAGCGCACGAATTCACCCAGCGTCTCCCAACCACGGGACGCCACGGCAGGAACATCGGTGGCGAGCCGGCCGGGCAGCTGACGCTCCAGCCACGGCAGGAACCGAGGGCCGTCCTTGAGCATGAAGAACATCAGGAAGATCGCGAGGACGGCGGTGACCACGCCGTTGACCACGGTGCTCACCCCCGTGACGACGGTGGTGACCATGCTGCCCAGGCTGTCCTGGATGCGGGCGGTCGCGGAGTCGAACGCTCCGGTGATCTGGTCGTCACCGATGTTGAGCGGCGGCCCGGATGCCCACTCGCGCAGCCTCTGGATGCCTTCGACCACGCCGTCGGCCAGTTGTCCGGACTGGGAGGACACCGGTACCGCGATCAATGCCACGACTCCCGCGGCGACCAGGAGGAACAGCACCGTC
This sequence comes from Streptomyces sp. NBC_01166, assembly GCF_045039765.1. Lineage (NCBI taxonomy): Bacteria > Bacillati > Actinomycetota > Actinomycetes > Kitasatosporales > Streptomycetaceae > Streptomyces > Streptomyces sp. NBC_01166. The sequence goes on along the minus strand of NZ_CP108613.1, from coordinate 8,085,361 downwards.
ACGACCGACGCCGCGAGGGCCGGGGGCCACCCGCGCCGGCGCAGGAATCGGGTTATGGGCCAGGTCAGGGTGGTGAGCAGCAGGCCGACTATGAGCGGCCAGACGACCGACCACATCCGTCCCAGCGCCCACACCGCCACTGCGGTCATGGCAAGGACGATCAGCAACTCGCCTGAGACGCGGGCCGAAACACGGAGGGCGGCGCGGGTCTTGGTGGAGCTCAACGTGACAGACATGGGGGTCAGCCTATGGGCCGCCGGTCCCGCTCCGGACAGCCCCTGCCCGGCCCCACGCCGCAGGAGGCGTCGGCCGGCCCGCCGCGCGGGGCACCCGAGGCCGCGGCCCCAACGCGCACCTCTGTGCGAGGCATTGACACGGTGACCGCCCTTACTTAACGTGGCGCCCCGTCATTACATCGATGTAAATGCGCGTGTGGTCCCCATCCCCCCAACGGGCTCGGCCCGGAAGGACGCCTCATGCCCTCACGATCGCCCAAACGCCCCACGAGACACATCGGCGCCCTCGTCACCGCCCTCCTCGGGCTGGTCCTGGGTCTGCTTCCCGTTGTCACAGCCCCGGCCACTGCAGCACCGTCACCGGAACCGGCGGCCGCCGCGGCCGGCACGTTCCGTAACCCGCTCAACACCGGACCCGACCCGTTCATGACCCACTGGAGCGGGAACTACTACCTCACCACCACCCAGGGCGACAGCATCAAGATGTGGCGCTCGCCCTCCCTCGGCAACCTCGCCGCCGCCGACCCCGTCACCGTGTGGACCGACTCCAATCCCTCCCGCAACCGCAACATCTGGGCTCCGGAGTTCTACCGTTTCGGCGACCGCTGGTACCTCTACTACACGGCGGACGACGGCGTCGACGACCACCACCGCCTGTACGTCCTGGAGTCGGAACGCGACGATCCGACCGGCCCCTACCACTTCAAGGCGAAGCTCGCCCCGCCCAACCACGCCGACGAGTTCGCCATCGACGCCGGCATCCTCCAGATGAACGGCCGTCTCTACCTCGCCTACAGCGGCATCAACCAGTACCAGCACAACGGTCTGAACATCGCCCCGATGTCCAACCCGTATACCGTCTCCGGGAACGCCGTCGCCTTCGACGCGGCAGGCGGGTGCCCGGAAGTACGCGAGGGACCGGAGTTCCTCTACCGCAACGGCCGTGTATGGATGACGTACTCCGCCTGCGACACCGGAAAGCCCGACTACCAGGTCCGGATGATGTCGCTGCCGGCGAACGCCGACCCGCTGGTACCGGGCGCCTGGTACCAGCATCCCGAGGCGGTGTTCTCCCGGGCCGACGAGCGGGGCGTGTTCGGCCCCGGCCACCACGCCTTCTTCCGCTCCCCGGACGGCACGGAGGACTGGATCGTCTATCACGCCAAGACCACGTCCGTGTCCACCTACACCAACCGCACCACCCGGGCGCAGAAGTTCACCTGGCGCGCCGACGGCACTCCTGACTTCGGCCGGCCCCTCGCCCTCGGCGCCACCCAGGACCTGCCCTCCGGCGATCCCGGTTCCGGCAATTACTGGATCAACGACGACGGCCGCTCGAGCGGGGCGGGCGGTGTGACCTACAGCGGCGCCTGGAACTCCGGCGCAGGCTGCGCGACCCAGTGCTTCTGGAGCGATGACCACTGGAGCGACAGCGCGGGTGCCACGGCGACGTTCTCCTTCACCGGCACCCGCATCCTCCTGCTGTCCGTGAAGGATACGGGCAACGGTTACGCGGCCATCAGCATCGACGGCGGGCCGGAGCAGACAGTGGACTTCCACGGCGCCATCCGCATCGGAGAGGCCGTGCAGTACAGGAGCCCACGGCTCGGGAACGGCAGCCACACCCTCCGCATCCGGGTGACCGGGCAGCACAACGCCCAGTCCCAGGGGTCCTTCGTGAGCGTCGACCGTGCCGAGGTCTACGTCAACTGAATCCGCGCACGCCGGCCGTCGGTGACACCCTTCGCCGACGGCCGGTGGACACCTACTGCTTCGGGACGCGGTGGCGCAGGTGGGTCACGGACGGGAGCTGCACGCCGGGACGCCAACTGCCCTGGAGTGAGGGGGCGAGTGAGAGCATGACCGGATGGGGATGACCGACGGCGAGACCGTCCAGTACGTACGGTTCCAGTCGCCGCACCGCAACGGCCGAGGCCACTTCACGGGTGTCTTCGGACTCGTCAACACTCTGGCGCGGGAGGGAAGACTCTCGGACGAGCAGGAGTCCTTCCGCCGCAGCAACAATCGCTGGTACGACGCCGCTTACACCGACCCCTCAACCGTCGACCCCACGGTGTACGACGATGAGGTCAACCCTGGCGCAGCCGCGTGGTTCAAGCCTTCAGCCGCGCATCTCCTCGCCAGGCTCCCCGGCTATCTCGAGATCCTGGCCGCTCACGGCATCGACTGCCGGGTGCTGCGTTCCGTGGATCCGGGGCGGGTCGTCTACGAGGACGACGTACAGGTCGTGGTCGTGCCCTACGCGTCGGATCCGGCCGGGACCGGGGCGTCGTGGACGGGGGCGGGGCCGCCCCACAGCACAGCGTGATCGCGCCCCGCCTCCCGGGCCGCGCAGGTGCGGGCCAGTTCCGCCAACTCGGTTACGCCTGCGGCGCGTTCGAAGTCGGGACGGTTCCAGCCGCCCGTCACCTCGACCGGCGTACGCCCGTCCACCGGCCGCAGCACGGCCGGTGCCGCGCCGATACGGGCCTGCTCGGGTGCCGCCGTCGATCACACCCACGTTGAGCGAGGCGCCTGCCTCCCGGTCACACAGGCCGGTCAACCGCAGTATCTGACGGGCCAGTTCCACGACCGCGCCGGCACCGGCGTCTACGGGAGACCGAGGCTGCTGGTGGGGGACGGACTTCCCCTCAGCAGCTCCCGGTTCAGGAGGTGGGACGGGTGACGACGTTGATGTTGAACGTATGGGCACCCAGGCCGCCCGCGATGCCTATGAAGAGGAGCGCGAAGTGCTCCTGTCCGCGTGCGGTGGTGATGCCGCCGATGTCCAGCTGGGACGTAGAGGGCCAGCCGAGGTCGGTGAGCAGTCGCCCGGTGGTCCGTTTGGCTTCGGCGTCGTCACCGGAGAGGAAGACGGTGCTCGGCCCGTCGAGACCGTCCGGGGCGGTCATCACGGTGGAGTCCATGGTGCACAGCGTCTTGACGACGGGGGTCAGGGGGAAGGCTTCCTGGATCTGTTCACCCAGGCTGCTGTTGGGGTGCGAGAGCTCGGTGAAGTCGTCGGAGAGACCGACGCCGACATCGATCAAGAGGGTGCCGGCGAGCGCCGGCGCTCCGATGGAGTGCAGCAGTTCCACGGAGACGGTCCCAGGCGTGGCGTTGACCAGTACCTCCGCGTGGGCCGCTGTCTCGGGGAGGCATGCCACGGGGAGATCCAGGTCCGTCCGCTCCTCGGGGTGGCGTGAACCGAGTAGTACGTCGTGTCCGGCGGCACTCCAGCCGTGGGCGAGTGCTCGGGCGACATTGCCGGTGCCAAGTAGTCCGATACGCATGCTGTGACGCTAGCCGCCGTGAGGCCTCGGGGGATCGGACCGCAGGCCGGGATGGACCGGTACCGGAGACGTAGGTCTGCAGTCGGGACAATGGCAGCTCCTGATCCTTGGTACTCGTCGGCCCCGCCGCCGACATCTCGATCGGCCTGCTCTCCGGCCGGATCTCGTCGATACTGCGGCGCAGCGGCCGCGTGGCCTGCGGGCTCGGCGCTTTCAGCGGCACGGGTTTTCGCGGGCCTCGCCGTACGGCTCGTCTCCGCACCGAAGCAGCGCGACACGGTGTGCGGCGCGCCATGACGAAGCTGGAGGCCCGCGACCGGGCACAGCTCGTCGTCATCGCCTACCGGACGGGCCTGGCCCACACCGCCCCCGACGGCGGAACCGACCGCCTGCCGTAGTCCGGTCAGCACGCTCGGTCTCCCCGGACGGCGAGTCGCGTGCCACTGGGGTGATGTGCCCGGTCGCCACCGCCGGGCACCCCCCTCGAACTGTTCGCGCGGGCCTGGGGCGGCTGCTCAGGACCGGCGCAGCGGGGAGAGCGCCGAGGTCAGGGTGACCACCTCGGTGAGCATCTGCTGCAGCGCCCTCTCGTGCCGTTCGGCGGGCGCGAACGTCGAGTACTGCTCGAAGTCGCTCTGCAGCGACAGATGGACCTGGGTGTGCACGGCCATCAGCTGGACCGCCCCCGCGATGTGGCGCAGATGGTCGAGCGCGCGGGCGCCGCTGACGTTGCTGCCGTAACCGACGAACCCGGCCGCCTTGTTGTTCCACTCGTTGTAGACGAAGTCGATGGCGTTCTTCAGTGCGGCCGGGATCGAGCGGTTGTACTCGGGCGTGACGAACACGAACCCGTCGAGCGCGTCGATCCTCGCGGCCCAGGTGCGGGTGTGGTCGTGCTCGTACTCGCCCAGCCGTGGCGAGCGCGGTTCGTCGAACAGCGGCAGGTGGTAGTCGGCGATGTCGACGAGCTCGAACGTCGCGTCGTCCCGCGCCCCGGCCGTTCTCTCGACCCATTGCGCGATCTGCGGTCCGACACGGCCGGGACGGGTGGTGCCGAGAATGATGCCTATCGTGGGCATGTGCGTGTGTCTCCAGTTGGGCTCGAGGTGCTCGGGGCGGGGATGGCTGCAGTGTTCAGAGGGCGGGGTTCCCGGCGGCTGCCAGCGTGTTCTCGATGAGGTCGGCGGCGCGTGCGGTGCCGCCTTCGGCCCGTGCGGCAGCTTGCAACTGCTTGGAGCGGTCGACTCGTTCCGGATCACCGACCAGATCATCCAGCGCCGCGCGAAGAGTCTCGGCGGTGGCATCAGCTGTGTCCACACGGCGGGCGACGCCGAGTGCCACGAGCCGGTCGGCGTTCATGAACTGCTCGGCCCCCTGTGGCACGGCGATCATGGGAACACCCGCCAGGAGCCCTTCGCCGCAGCCACCCATGCCCGCGTGGGTGACGAAGGCGTCCGCCTGTTCCAGGATCGCCCGCTGCGGGACCCAGGAGTGCACCTCGACATTGGGAGGGATGTCCCCCAGCTCGCCGGGGTCGGTATGCCTGCCGATCTGGAGCACGACGTGCCACCCGGGCAGATCGCCGAACGCGGCGAGGCACTGGCGGTAGAACTCCGGCTGACGCGTGTACGCGGAGCCGAGCGAGATCAGCAGCACATGGCGGACGGCTGCCGGGCGCGTCCAGCTGTCCGAGTCCGCAGGGGCGTCGAAGCAGGGGCCGACAAAGGTCACGGTCCCGGCGTCGACCCGGTCGGCGTGCGGCTGCATCGCTCGCGGGATCAGGGCGAGGGCCCGTGCGGGCGGACCGGAGAAGGCGTCCACGTCCGTGGTGGTCGCCCCGCAGTCGGCGAGCCACTGCGCGAACCTCTCCCGGTACGCGTCGGCGCCAGGCAACTTCCGGAGATGGGCCGCGACTTCCTCCTCGTAGCCGTCCCAGCCGACGAACGTCGGGGACAACTGCAGGAGGGGGCGGCCCTGCGCCTCGGCGAGGGCGCGCGCGGCGTGGGCGCCGATGTCGTAGAGGTACAGGTCGGCCGGGTCGTCTTCGTAGGCGGCGCGCAGTTGTGGGAGTGCCTGGACGGCGTCGTCGAGGAAGAGGCTCGCCGCGGCGATGGGGTCGTCGGGCCACTTGTTGTCGACGACCGGCAGCACCGAGGCACAGGGCACAAGTTCGGCGCCCGCGGACCGGATCCGGTCGGCCACGACCGGATCGTTGGCGTAGGTGACCCGGTGGCCGCGGGCCACCAGTTCCCGGATGATCGCGAGGCTGGGCAGGACGTGGCTGACGATGGGCACGCCGACCATCGCGATATGGGCACGGGGGCGGGGCATGGCCGATCACTCGTTTCCGGTAGGCGGGGCGGCGAGGAGGGTGAGGCCGGGACGTGTCCGCCGGCACGAGGGCACGCCCGACTGTCAGGGACGGCCGATGAGCGCGGCGGCCTCCTCCAGTTCCGCGATCGACCCCGACATGATGGCCCGCACGTGCTCGGTGATGTGCTGTACGGGCCAGTCCCACCACGCCACGGCGAGGAGCCGGGCGACGTCTTCGGCGTTGTAGCGGGTACGGATGAGTCGGGCGGGGTTGCCGCCGACGATGCCGTAGTCGGGGACGTCGCCGGTGACCACGGCGCCGGCACCGATGATCGCGCCGTGCCCGATCCGCGCGCCGGGCATGACCGTGGCGCCGTGGCCGAACCAGACGTCGTTGCCGACGACGGTGTCGCCCCGGCCCGGCAGGCCGGTGATCAGATCGAAGTGCTCGGCCCAGGATCCGCCCATGGTCGGGAAGGGAAACGTGGACGGGCCGTCCATCCGGTGGTTGGCGCCGTTCATGATGAACCGGGTGCCCGTGCCCAGCGCGCAGTACTTGCCGATGAGGAGCCGCTCGGGCCCGTAGTGGTACAGGACGTTGCGCGTCTCGAAGGCGGTGGGGTCGTCCGGATCGTCGTAGTACGAAAAGTCACCGACCTCGATCAGCGGCGACTTCACCAACGGCCTGAGCAGGACGACGCGCGGATGCTCGGGCATCGGGTGGAGCACGGTGGGGTCGGCGGGAACGGGTGGCATCGGTAAGGCGGTTCCTCTCGGGAGGGACGCTAGTGCGACATCTGTTGCGTTAAGATGCTGACACAGCCACGGCACGTTGATCAAGCGAATACTGGATTCCCGATGACAGACACACCGGCCACGAAGCCGGGCCGCCGTCCGGGCGGTCGCACCGCGCGCATCCGCGCCCAGGTCCTCGACGCGGTGCGCGCCGAACTCACCGAAGGCGGTCACGAGGGGCTCACGATGGAGGGTGTCGCGGCCCGCGCGGGTGTACACCGCACCACGGTCTACCGGCGCTGGGGCGACGTGGGCGGCCTGCTCGTCGATGTCATCGACGCCGCCGGCGAGATCGACTGGCAGCCACCGGACACCGGCTCCCTACGAGGCGATCTGACGGCCCTCAACCAGGAGATCCAGGAGTCCCTGGCCGTGCAGCCGTCGTTCGCCGTCGCCCTGATGGCCGTCTCGTTCCACTCCGAGCAGGCCGCGCGGGCGCAGAAGAAGCTGTGGGCGGACCGGTACACCCAGTGCGAGGTTCTCGTCGACCGCGCTGCCGAACGGGGCGAACTCCCCTCGCGGCCCACGGACGCGCAGAGTCTGCTGATCGCCGCCACGGCGCCGGTCTACCACCAGCTGGTGCTCCTGCGCGCCGATCCCGATCCGCGACTGCCGGAACAGGCCGCCGCAGCGGCGGTGCTGGCGGCGGCTGCCGGAGCGTTCTCCGTCCGGTGAACGCGAGCGTGTCTTGATCAGCGACTGGGGCGTTCACCTGGATCCACCGACAGCCCCCGCACGCCCGGCCGGGCCCGGTCAGGGAGGTCGGGCAGCGCAAGGGCCGAGTGGGCCGGTCGTGCTGCCGGGGCGGGCATGGTGACGAGGTCACGCAGCATGGTGTTGCGCTGCTCAAGGGCCCTCACCGTGGTGGGAAAGAGCCTGGCCGCACCGTTGTCGACCAGTGCCTGGTTCATGGCTACGAACTCGCGGACGCCCCGTTCGTAGGCGGCGAACGCGGCGGTGTGGTCCTGGTGCCTGGCCAGGGCGTCGGCGAGCATGTAGGCGCCGACCAGCGCGAGGCTCGAGCCTTGCCCCGTGAGGAACGAGGGAGCGTACGCGGCGTCACCGACGAGCGCGACGCGACCTCTGGACCAGTGGGGCATACGGATCTGGCCGGCCGTGTCGAAGAACAGGTCATCCGCCTCGCGCATGGCGTCGACCATGGCGGGGACCTCCCATCCCGCGTCCTCGAAGACCGTGGCGACGAGGTCCCGCTGGGCGCCGGGATTCCTGAGGGCATCGAGCGGAACCGCAGGGCGGTGGAAGTTCAGGAAGGCGTGCAGCTCGTCATCGCCCCCGACGGCGTAGAGCGCCGCGGCTCTCCCCGGACTGTTCCACAGCACGAGCTCGTGGGAGAGACCGAGGGTGTTCGGCATGGTGAATATGGCGAAGCAGTAGCCGAGGTAGCGGTGGAACTGTTCTTCGGGGCCGAACAGGGACGTCCTGGTGCCCGAGTGCATGCCGTCGGCGCCGACCACCAGGTCGAACGTGCGCCGTCGCCCGCTGTGGAGTGTGACGTCGACGCCTCGTCCGGACTGGTCGAGTGTGTCGACGGAGTCTCCGAAGAGGAATTCCACGTCGTCTCGGACAATCGCGTAGAGGGCAGCGGCAAGATCCCCACGACGCACCTCGAGGTCCTGTCCCTCGACGCTGCCGTCGACGGCTCGTGGGTGGACCGCGGCCAGTGGACTGCCGTCGGCGTCGAGGAAGGTGCAGAGACGCGAGTCGATGTGCGCGTCCCGCAACCGCGGCAGGATCCCCATCCGCCGGACCACCTCCGTCGCCGTACCGCGGACGTCGACCGGGTAACCACCGTCGCGCAGTGCGCCCGCCTTCTCCACCACGGTGACCGCGAATCCGTACCGGTGCAGCCAGTAGGCGAGCGCGGGTCCGGCGATACTGGCCCCGGAGATCAGAACCTTGCGCTTCTCGGTGGTGGTCACGTCTGTCGGCAGACAGGAGGTGTCATGCCTGAGCTCCCTTTTCGGTGGTGCTACGGACGACGAGCAGTGACAGCGCGGCGACGAGGCCGGCGCCGGTGAAGGCTGCGACGAAGGACGATTCGCTCTTCAGGCCCGTCATCGGGTCGGCGCCGGCGTCGAGGACCGCGCTGGCGATCTGGGCGCCCAGGGCGGTGCCGATCACGCGTGTCACCGTGATCAGGCCGGTGGCGATCCCGGTGTCCTTGGTCTCGACGGCGGTGGCGGTGCTGGTGAGCAACGCCGTACAGGCGACGCCTGCGGCGAACGCCGTCAGCACCTTGGCGAGGGCGAGCTGCCATTCCGCGGTGTGCAGCACCGTCAACGCGGTCACGGTGGCCACCGTGACGACGGCGCCGAGGATGACGACGGCGCGCGTACCGAAACGCCGTGCCGCGATACCACCGATCGAGTCGCTCACACACCCGGCGATGGCGCCGGGCAGCAGGAGCAGTCCTATGTCGGTGGTGCCGGCCCCGATGCCGTACCCGTCGGCCGGCGCCCCGAACATCTGCGGGAGAAGGAAGCCCACCATCCCGAAACTGGTGGTGATGACGAAGGTGAGCCCGAGCGCGTTCCGTAACGCGGGCCTTGCGAGCATGCGCAGATCGACCATCGGCGAGACCGCCCTGCGCTCGACGGCGACCCATCCGGCCGCGAGGGCGGCCACGCCCACCACGATGCCACCGGCCGCGAGGGGCGACACGCCGCCGCCCTTCGTCACCGTCCTCAAACCCAGCATGAAGGCGAGCAGAGTGACGCTGAGCAGAAGGACCCCAGGCCAGTCGATCCTGTCGTCCGACTCGATCGGCGGATCATTCGGCATCAGCCACGCCACGACCGACGTCATCACGATGATCACGAGCGTCGGCAGCGCGAACATCCAATGCCAGGACATTCCTTCCGCGACCGGCCCGGCGAACAACATCCCCACCATGCTGCCGCCCGTGAACAGCGCGAGGACCACCCCGATCGCCGCCTGCGACTCCCCCGTCGAGAGGTGTTTGCGTACGAGGATGAAGGAGAGGGGCAGCGCGCCCACCATGGCGCCCTGCAACACCTGACCGAACAACAACACCGGCAGATTCGGCGCCAGGCCGGCCAGCAGACCACCGGCCGAGACCACGGCCATCAGCCGGACCAGTACCCGCTTTCCGCCGTAGCGGTCACCGAGCTTGCCTGCGACGGGGGTGATGACCGCGCCGGTGATGAGTAACGCGTTGGCGATCAAAGCCCCATCGCCACTGCTCACCCCCAACTCACCCTGCAGCAGCGGGAGCGCGGGCTCCACCACCGACTGCAGGGTGCCGAGGGCGAGTGCCAGGATGCCGAGAGCGCCGATCGGCAGTCTCCCGATGCGGGCCGGAGAAAGCACAGCTTGGGACATGGACGTCCATTTCGGTGTTGGCTGCGGGCCTCCAACACTCCCCTCCGGCGCCCCGCCGGGCATCGTCCTCAGCCGCCGTCCTCCCCTGGTGCACCCGCACCACCCCCTCACGCGTCCTGGTGCCTGCGCCCACTACCGCCACGGACGATCTGATCGGGAGCTGCCCGCACTCGCACATGGTCCGTCCCGGCGACGCTCGGCCCTCCGAAGTGTGGGCGTGATCGCCCGGGGCAGAGCTGGAGGTATGACGACGACACTAGGTGCCTTTGTCCTCGGTACTCCCGACCCTCCCGCGCTGGCCGACTTCTACCGAGCCCTGCTCGGCTGGCAGGAGGTGGAGCGCACCCCGGAGTGGGTCCGCCTGAGGGCAGTGGAACAGGAACGCCCGGGTCTCAGCTTTCAGTTGGAGCCCGATCACACGCCTCCGACCTGGCCGCAGCGCCCTGGTACCCAGCAGATGCAGGCTCACCTGGATCTACAGGTGGACGACCTGGAGGCGGAGACCGAGCGGGCATGTGCTCTGGGCGCCACGCTGGAGGATCACCAGCCGCAGAAGGATGTACGGGTTCTCCGCGACCCGCACGGCCATCCGTTCTGCCTCTTTCTTCCAGGAGCGTGAACGCCACCGGGCCGGCACCGGACTCCGATGCCCTCGTCGCGAGCACCGTCACCTGCCCGTCGGCCGGCCGGCAGCAACTGTCAGCGGGTCCTGAAGAAGGCCAGGTGCGGTCCGGTCCATGGCCGGCCGACGCCTGCGGGCCCGCGTCCGGCAGCCGGCCGCACGCAGGGCCCGTGGGACGCCTTGGCCATCAGGCCGTTCCGCAGCGCTCGCGGAGGCGCTCGACGCCGACGCCTTCCAGCTCGTCGACGTATGCCTCGCGCCCGGTCATGGCCATCGTCAAGGCCAAGGTGCTACCGGACACGAGCGCCCCGGATCCGGTCGTGAAGGGTCCGTCGTCGGCGACAAGCCGTAGGCCGCCGATGCGCCCCTTGGCGACGACAACGAGATCCGTCCCCTGGTAGTACTCCGCCACCCGTGTGACCGTCCCGATCGGGTAGTCGCGGCGAATGCCCAACGGGCGCCGGATGTCCTCCGCATGCACGATCGTCTCGCCGAGCAGGGCAATGGCAGGAAGAGGAGGCTTGGTTCTGCTGGGGACGATGCGCCGGAACCGGTCAAGGGTTTCGGCCGGCGTCGCGCCGAGATGTTCGGCCAGCCGCATGGCTACTTGCCTGTCGAAGTCGAATCGGCAGCGGATAACACCCGCAAGCCAGCGCACCGAATTGAGGCTCGCCCCGGCAGTGAGGTGCGCGAGCACCTCACGTACCGTCAATCCGCTGCACAGGGAGGGTGTCGCCCACTGTTCGTCGGACAGGCCTGCAAGACCGGCTGCCAGGGCGGCTCGCTCGGCACGGACCAGTGGCCAGACCGCAGCCTCCGGGATTCGATCCGGCACCGGATTCGAACCAGACATGTGGAAGGCCTCCTGTTGTCAGTCGTGCGTGGCCTGCACTGCAGGGGAGCACGAGAGTGCCCCCCCCCCCTGCAGCACATTTGATGAACAGACTCTCGCCCTCGAGCAAAGTCATCGCCGAGCGACGGACGCGGCAGACCGTCACCGAGCAGCAACGAAGGATCGGCAGCGGGGTCAGTAGTACTGGGCCATGCAGAATTCGTGTTCCTCAGGATCGGTCATGACGACGACCACGCCCTCCTCGTAGTCATGCCGCTCGCCGGTGAACCGTCCGCCGAGCGCGATGACCTGGGCGATTCCAAGCTCGATGTCGTCGACCGCGATGTCGAGATGGAGGCGCACCTTGCCACGCTTCGGCTCGGTCACCGGTTGGAAGACAAGGCGGGGCTGGGGGTCCTCGCGGAGACCGAGGTAGATCCAGCCTGGCTCGGACGGTCCCTGCGGGCGGTCCAGTAGCGTGCTCCAGAAGCTCGCCACCCGTTCCACGTCGATGCAGTCGATCGTCACTCCGGCCCAGCGATTCGTCATGTCGTCAGCCCTCCTGCCCAGCCGCGCAGTGCGAGGATGCCGACGACCTCGCTGCCGCACGGACCACCCGAGCCGCCCACGGGCCTCGTCCGGCCGTCCGCGCCGTTCCCGCCGGCGGCGAGCCGCACGAAATTCTGTCGCTCGGGGAATGTTCGGAGCTGGTCGGAGACCGCCTCAGGCCGGACGTGTCGGTAATCCATGGCGATCAGACTCGAGCACCCGACCCTGATGGTCAACCGGGGCACCTCGTTGCCCGTCACGGGGCGACGCGTCGGCGCACCGGTTTCCGGGGCTCTCGTCGTAGCGTGGCGTTTCCGGCCCCCGTACGTCACGAAGTGGGCAGCGCGACCTGCGTCCGGAGCGGTCCGGCGCGCAACCCGTCCCGCTTCCCTCGGTTTGATACCTTTCACTGGACACGAAAATCGATCGGATGTTCGCTTTCTGGGATCTCCGACACGTCCGTTGTCGGCAGTAGACGCTCACGTTCTCCGACGTGCGGCGTGCCACTCAATCGGACCGGGTGAAGCTCATGGCAGGAACCGATCACGAGAAGGCGCTGGACACCGCGCTCGCACAGATCGAGCGGAAATTCGGCAAGGGCGCGGTGATGCGCCTCGGTGAGCGGCCGAACGAGCCGATCGAGGTGATCCCCACCGGGTCCACCGCGCTGGATGTGGCCCTCGGTGTGGGCGGTCTGCCGCGCGGCCGTGTGGTGGAGGTGTACGGACCGGAGTCCTCCGGCAAGACGACGCTGACGCTGCACGCCGTGGCGAACGCGCAGAAGCTCGGCGGCTCGGTGGCGTTCATCGACGCGGAGCACGCACTGGACCCGGAGTACGCGAAGAAGCTCGGCGTCGACACCGACAATCTCATCCTCTCGCAGCCGGACAACGGTGAACAGGCACTGGAGATTGTCGACATCCTGATCCGCTCGGGCGCGCTCGACCTGATCGTCATCGACTCCGTCGCGGCCCTGGTGCCGCGAGCGGAGATCGAGGGCGAGATGGGCGACTCCCACATGGGTCTGCAGGCCCGCCTTATGAGCCAGGCGCTCCGGAAGATCACCAGCGCGCTCAACCAGTCCAAGACCACCGCGATCTTCATCAACCAGCTGCGCGAGAAGATCGGCGTGATGTTCGGCTCGCCGGAGACCACGACCGGTGGCCGGGCGCTGAAGTTCTACGCCTCGGTGCGTCTGGACATCCGCCGGATCGAGACCCTGAAGGACGGCACCGACGCCGTCGGCAACCGCACTCGCGTCAAGGTCGTCAAGAACAAGGTGGCGCCGCCGTTCAAGCAGGCCGAATTCGACATCCTCTACGGCCAGGGCATCAGCCGTGAGGGCGGTCTGATCGACATGGGCGTGGAGCACGGCTTCGTCCGCAAGGCCGGCGCCTGGTACACGTACGAGGGCGACCAGCTCGGCCAGGGCAAGGAGAACTCCCGAAAGTTCCTCAAGGACAACCCCGGCCTGGCCGACGAGATCGAGAAGAAGATCCTCGACAAGCTCGGAATCGGGGTATCGGCGAAGGCCGCGGTCGCCGAGGACACGGGCGCCGTCACGGTCCCCGATACCACCCGGACCTCAGCGGGAAGCGCAGCCTGACAGGCGGTCTGCACGTCTCGGCGCAGCCTCGGCTCTGCGGACCGACGTCCTCCACCGCGGAATCCGCCGCGACTCCCCGACAGCGGTCTCGCGCAGGCACTGCCTCGGCCCTGATGCGGAGCCGCACAGCACTGGTCCGGGACCCCCGTCCGTTCACCGCACAGAGACTGGATGATCCACGTTTGAAAGCACCGGCACGGTAAAGACGGTCCTTGACACCGTCTTTATCCCCCCAGGTAGGAGAGGCATTATGGGCATCATTGCTTGGATCTTCATCGGCTTGCTCGCGGGCCTCATCGCCAAGGCGCTCATGCCGGGCAAGGACCCGGGCGGCATCATCATCACGATGCTCATCGGTATCGCGGGCGGACTGCTCGGCGGCTGGCTCGGCAAGGTCATCTTCGGCATCGACTCCATCGATGGCTTCTTCGACCTCTCCACCTGGATCGCCGCGATCATCGGCTCGCTCATTCTCCTCCTGCTCTACCGCGTCATCTCGGGCAACCGCCGCCACGCCTGATCCGTACGCCCATAACGCGAAACGGCTCCGCCCTGCCTGGGCGGAGCCGTTTCGCGCACCATAAGCGCTTTGTCATACGCACCGGAGCCGAAGGCTCGGTCCAGCTGAACTGCGCCCCGTCGTCGCTTCAGTACTGCGTCTGCTCAGCGGCGGGGAAAATGGACCGGCGGAGGCTGAGCCGGCCCGGCGCGTCCGGGTCGGCGCCCGGCATTCCGTCGGCCAGGGGCGGCACGAGCCGCCCCGTCAGTCGCCGTTCACCGGAGAGAGGTGTTGCCCGATGCCCATGCAGTCCTGGTTCTCCGAAGCGAAGCTCGGAATCTTCGTCCATTACGGCATCTACGCCGTCGAGGGCGTCCCCGAGTCCTGGGCCTTCTACACGGGCCGGGTTTCGCACGAGCAGTACATGAAGCAGCTCGGCGGTTTCACCGCCGCACGCTACGACCCGCGCGGCTGGGCCTCCCTGTTCGCGCGTGCCGGTGCACGGTACGCCGTCCTGACGGCGCGTCATCATGACGGGGTGGCCCTGTGGGACACCGGGTACGGCGACCTGGACGTCGTCCGGCGGACGCCAGCCGGGCGTGACCTGGTCGGACCGTACGCCACGGCGCTGCGCGAACAAGGGCTCAAGGTGGGCCTGTACTACTCCCATTCCGACTGGAACCACCCCGACTACGCGAGTGTCCTGCACCCTCGCCCCTCCCCCACCCACGAGGACGTGCTGACCAGCCGCTGGGTCGCGCCCCGGAACGGGGTGGAGGACCCGGAGGCCTGGTCCCGCTATCTCGCCTACCGCGACGGCCAGGTCGGCGAGCTCGTCGACCGATACCGCCCGGATCTGCTCTGGTTCGACGGCGAGTGGGAACGCGCCGAGGAGCAGTGGGGCACGGACGCGCTCGCCGCCCGTGTTCTCGGCGCCGGTCCGGACACGGTGTGCAATGCGCGCCTGATCGGCCACGGGGACTACGCCACCCCCGAGCAGGGAGTACCGCTGCGCGCACCGGACGGGCCGTGGGAGCTCTGCCTGACGGTGAACGACTCCTGGGGGTTCCAGCCCGGCGACACGAACCACAAGTCGGTGCGGCAGCTGGTGCGGTACTTCGCGGAGACGATCGGGACGGGCGGCAACCTCCTGCTCGGGGTCGGCCCGCGGGAGGACGGCACCGTCACGGACGAGCAGGCGGCACGCCTCGAAGGACTCGGCGCCTGGATCGCAGCACACAGCGAAGCGGTGTACGGGACCGTCGCGGGCCTGCCGGCCGGGCACCACTACGGACCGAGCACCCTGTCCGCCGACCGTCGCACCCTCTACCTGTTCTGCTTCGACCCGCCGCGCGAGTACGTGGCCGTGCGCGGGCTGCGCAGCCGCGTGAAGCGGGTGTCGGTCGTCGGCACGGGCGAGCCCCTCGCACACCGCGTCGTCGGCGGTCTGCACGACGTGCCGGGCGTCGCCTGGATCGACGCGCCGGGCTCGCGGGACGTCGACGCGTACGCAACCGTGCTCGCACTGGAACTCGACGGAGAACTCGATGTCTACCAGGGCACGGGCCGTACCTGAGCCGGCGCCGGGCGGCGGACCGAGGTGTCAGCCGCGAAGCTGGCCCCGTTCGAAGTACGCGACCAGCTCGGGGTCCGGCTCCGGCACGCGGGCCGGGGTGCCTCCGGCCCGCAGGGAGGCCGTGGCCTGCACTCCCGCGGCTACCGCCATCCGCGCGGCGACCGGTGAGGTGTCGGTTCGTCCGCCTTCCCGGACGAACCGCAGGAACTCGTCCATCAGCAGAGGGTCGGCGCCACCGTGTCCGGCGTTGTCCTCGGCGGCGGGGATCTCGTGGACCTGGTCCGCGTCGGCGCGGTAGCCGGACCGGCGGGCGTTCCACACCTTCACATGGCCGCCGGGCCCGTCGCCGAAGTTCTCCAGACGTCCGGCGTCCCCGATGACGGTGTAGTTGCGCCAGTAGTCGGGGGTGAAGTGGCACTGCTGGTAGGAGGCGAGGACGCCGTTGTCGAGGCGCATGTTGAGCAGTGAGACGTCCTCGACGTCGATGACGGGGTTGAGCGCGCGCTGGGTGTGCGGTGGCCAGTGGCCGTCCTTGGTGTACCAGTCGTCGGCCTTGGGCTCACCCGGCGCACGCCGGTGCGGGATGTCGCCGTAGACCATCAGGTCGCCCAGCGCCTGGACATCGCGCGCGTAGCCTCCGGCCAGCCAGTGCAGCACGTCGATGTCGTGCGCGGCCTTCTGCAGCAGCAGGCCGGTCGTGTACTGCCGTTCGGCGTGCCAGTCCTTGAAGTACCAGTCGCCGCCGTAGCCGACGAAGTGGCGGATCCAGACGGTCTTGACCTCGCCGACGGCGCCGTCGCGGATGAGGTCACGCATCAGCCGGACGACGGGCATGTGGCGCATGTTGTGGCCGATGTAGAGCCGGGTGCCGGTCTCGTGGGCGGTGCGCAGAATCGTGTCGCACCGCTCGATGCTGATGTCGAGAGGCTTCTCCACGAAGACCGGCTTGCCGGCCCGCAGTGCCTCGCAGGCCAGGTCGGCGTGGGTGTGGTCCGGGGTGAGGACGAGGACCGCATCGATCTCGGGGTCCTCGACAACCCTGCGGTGGTCGGCGGACGTGCGGGCCTCCGGGAAGGCCCGTGCCGCCTCCGTACGGGCGTGTGGGTCCGGTTCCGCCAGAGCCGTGACGCGGGCGCCGGAGCCGGGCCGGTGGGCGGTGCGGGCGAGCGAGCCGCGCAGGCCGTAGCCGAGCACGCCGATACGGAGGTCGGTCATAGGACTTCCTTCGTTGTTCAGTGGTGCTTGTCGTCGTTCAGTGGTACCGCGTCGTCTCCGTCACGGATGGACGAGGACCTGGGAGAGTGCGACGCTTCCGCTTCCCCGGACCAGGATCTTCACCGTGCGGGTGCGGCTGTCCAGGTCGATGACGGTCGGGCGCAGGGCCTTCCCGGTGACGTGGACGGTGCGGTCGTCGGTGATGACGTCGAAGTCCGCCGTCGTGGACGAGGCGTTGTTCCAGACCTCGATCTGGCGGACCCGCCGCTCCGCGCCGAGGTCGACCTGCCACCAGGCGCCTGCCTCGGCCCGGGTGCGGGTGTCGGTGTTGGTGTCGGCGTCCAGCGCCAGGGCCGCGGTGGCGACGCCGTCCGTGGAGGACTGGGTCGCCGTACCCGTGCGGGCCAGGTCGGTCCGCAGTTGTTCGACCGGCCCGCCGTGGGCGCCTGCCCGGGAAGCCACTGCGAGGGCGGCGGCGGGAAGCCGGTCGAGGCCGGTGAGGTTGTCCGTCATGACGGAGCCGGCGCCGCCGAGGGCGGGAGCGGCCGTGTCGGTCCAGTTGCCGCGGGCGGTGTTCCCGATGCCGTAGTCGGCCCAGTTGGAGACCCACTTGTAGCCGATGCGGGTGATGACGTTCTTCTCGACGAGGATGTGGGAGGACTGCTCGTCGAGGTAGATGCCGTTGCCGTCGCGTTCGGTGTTGCCGAAGGCGGAGCGGTTGATGTAGTTCCCCGACAGGACGGTGCCGGGCTGGGCGCCCTGGGTGTAGATCGCGCCGCCGTCGTGCTGTTCCTGGGCGACTTCCATGACGTCCGTGATGCGGTTGCCGGTCACTTCGTTGTCACGCAGCACGGACTGCTGTGCCTCGGGCTGGTTCCAGCCCCAACCGACGGAGATTCCGGAGTACGGCAGGTGCTCGAGGGTGTTGTGGTCGATGGTCAGTCCGGCCTCGTAGCCGGCCCAGATGCCCACCGAGTCGGTGTACTCGACGCCCGAGCGGTGAATCGTGTTGTACGCGATCGTGTTGCGCTCCCCCGCGAGCGCCGCCGCGGGCCGCGGCTCGGTGTCCCCGACGTACACGGCGCCCGAGGACAGGTCGGTGAAGGCGGATCGGGTCAGGGAGCTGTCCTTGGTGCCGGATTCAAGAATCGCTCCGGCTCCGCCGAGGTGCCTGAAGACCGCCCGGTCGATGGCGACGTGCCGGCCACCGCGGACGGTGACGGCGGCGGCGGGCTTGGTGTAGTAGCGGCCGGCGTGGTCGACGGGGCCCGTCGCACCTGTCAGGGTGAGGCCGGCCTGCGTGCCCGCGTACCCCTCGTCCGTGCCGGGCTGACGGTAGGCGGCGTAAGCGAAGCCGATGCCGCTGACGGTGACGTCGTGGGCGCCGTCGAGGACGAGGAGTTGTTCGGTGTGCGGGGTGACCACGTGGTCACGGCGCATGTCCTCGCCCTTGCGCGGCAGGTAGGTGACGGTGCGCGCTTCGGAGTTCCAGGTGAACTCGCCCGGTTCGTCGAGCAGTTCGGGTGCGTTCTCGAAGAAGGCGACTCCGCTGTAGCGGCCGGAGTCGACCGTCGTGGAGTCCCAGGCTGGGCCGGTGCGGTCGGTGCCCGCCGAGGAGTTGGTCCAGCACGGCTCGGCGAAGGTCATGTCGTCGCCGATGACGCCCGCGATCCGGCAATGGTAGTTGCGCCAGCGGATCCGGATGACGGCTTCCGCGTCGGTGGGACGTTTCCAGTCGGCGATGCCTGTGGTCTCCGCCCCCGTCATCCCGGCGTCGGTGGCGTCGCAGACGGTGGCCGCGCAGGCCTCGCCCCGGGCCCGGACGGCCCGCTCGCCGTCGACGAACAGTTGCCTGGGGGTGACGCCGTCGGGGACTGACGCGGTCCAGGTGCCATCGGTGTCGCGCTGCCAGCCGGTGATCTCGCGGCCGCCGGAGAATACGGGGCGTGCACCGGGGGCCGCGGTCCAGGTGACGGTGCGGCCGTCCTTCCCCGAGTCGCCGGCGCCGAGCCGGAGGGGTTCGTCGAGACGGTACGTACCGCCTTCGAGGAGTACCCGGACGTCCCGGTCGCGCTCGGTGCGGGCCGCGTCGCGGGCTCCGTCGGTGCTGCACGGCCGGGAGACCGTACAGGAGGTGCCGTCGCCGTCGGGGGCGGCGTACAGCGTGCGGACGGCCGGGGCCGCTTGGGCGGTGGGAGCGGCGAGGAGCGCTGCGAGAAAGGTGGTGGTGACGGCAGCGGCGGTGCCTCGCAGGATGTGCACGGTGCGGTTCATGCGGTGGCGGCCTTCCAGTCGGGGTGGCCGGGCATGGGCGGGTTCACGGCTCCGAAGAGCCAGTCGCGCAGGAACGGGTCGAGCGACTTTCTTCCGGTGACCGCGACGGCGTGACCGATGAAGTCCTCGCTGGAGGCGTTGCCGTCCCTGAACCGCTCGGGCCACAGCCTCATCACGCGGTCGAAGTCCCGGTCGCCGATCTGCCGGCGCAGGGCGTACAGGACGAGGGCGCCGCCGTCGTAGATGTTCGTGCCACCGAGCGCCTTGGGCAGTCCGGGAGGTCCGTCCTGGGCCCGGACGGCGTCCAGCTTCTCGTACGTGGCCTTCATCTTGTCGGTGAGTACGGACCAGCCGCGCTCCTCCCCGTACACGGCGGCGTAGTAGACGGCCGGGCCCTCGTTCAACCAGGCCTGCTGCCAGTCGGCGGGGGTGACGGAGTCGCCGAACCACTGGTGGACGAGCTCGTGGACCATGGTGGTCTCGTAGCGGGGCCGGCCCTCGGCGTCGGTCTTGAACCAGTTGGTGGAGAAGAGCGAGAGGGTCTGGTTCTCCAGCGCGTCGGTGTAGCCGTCGTAGATGTGCACGCCGTAGACGGAGAACGGGTAGCGGCCGAACTTCGCCTCGCACCAGGCCAGATGGTCCGCTGTGCGGGCGACGACGGGGGCGTACGTGTCCTCCTGCCCCTGCGGCACGATGTGGCGCAGGGGCAGCCCGTGGGGGCCCGTGCCGTAGAGGTAGGTGCCCTTGACGACGGCGATGCCGATCAGCTCGGTCGCCATACGTTCGCGGAGCGCGAAGTGCCAGACGGTGGAACCGTCGGCACGTGGTGTGCGGTGCAGGATCTCGCCGTTGGCGGTGGCGACGAAGCCCTGGGGAGCACTGATGTGGAACGTCCAGGTCGCCTTGTCCGACGGGGTGTCGTTGCAGGGCAGGAAGGTGTCCGCGCGGGAGGACTGGGCGGCGGAGGCGAACCCGCCGTCGGTGCCGAACCTCCAGCCGGTGAGGCCGAGCCGGGGTGCCTTGCCGTTGCCCCGGTAGCGGACCTCGACGGTGAACGCCTGCCCGTCGCGCAGCGGGCGGGCGGGGGTGACGGTGAGTTCCTGGCCACTCTGTCCGGGTGTGAGCTGCCAGGTGGCGGCGCGTCCCTGGACGGTGAGGGCGTCGATGGTGTGGCCGTCGGTGTCCAGGTTGAACGCCGACAGGTCCTGGGTGGCTCGCGCGCTCATCTTCACGACGGCGGTGAAGTCGTAGGTCACCGGGGTGAAGTCGAAGGTCAGGTCGTAGTGGAGGACGTGATAGCCGCCGTTGCCGAGGGTCGGGAAGAGCGGGTCGCCTACGCCGTCGGAACCGGGCCGGGGGTCGAAGGCGTGCGGGCGGGCCACGGCGGGCGTTCCGAGGGCGGGGACCCCCACGGCCGCGGCGACGGCCGCGCCGCCGAGTCTGAGGGCCGAGCGTCTCGTGGTCACTTCTTCCCCTTCTGGTAGGCCTCTTCGAATTCGCCGCGGGCCTGCTCGCCGCCCTTGGCCAGGTAGTCCTTGACGAGCTGGTCGTAGGCGGACATGGGCTTGCGGCCCGCGATGATGTCCTTGAGCGCGTCCAGCTTGAGGGTGAGGAGGCTGCCGCTGCCCTTCGAGTCCCAGGTGGGCGAGGAGTACTGGAGTGTGGGGTCCTGCTCCATCATCGGGATCATCTTGGTGAACGTCTCGTGGACGTGACGGACGCCCTGTTCGGAGTCGGCGCTGTAGATGGCGGGGACGGCGGAGGCCATGAACTTCCAGGGCACGGTGACGTCCTGGGTGCCCTGCTCGGTCAGGGCGGGGTTGCCCTTGTCGTCACGGGTGAAGTCGGTGCCCTCGACGCCGTAGTTGATCAGCGTGTACTCCTCGCTCCCGAACGGCGAGGCGGCGAAGTCGGCGAGTGCGAGGATCTGCCGGACCCGGTCGCCGGAGGCCTTCTTCACATGGGTGTTCTCCAGCTTGACGTTGTCCATCCAGGCGACGGCACCCTTGCCGACCGGGACGAAGGGACGCGGGTCGTACTTCTTGTCGATCGCCTGCATGGCGGCGACGTAACCCACGCCCGGAGCCAGGTAGGTCGGCATGCCGTCGTAGACGTACGCGCCCTTGCCGTTCTTGAACATGTCGGTGTACTGGGCCTTCTGCGCCCCGGACATCTGGATGGTGCCGGGGTAGAAGCACCCCGCCTTGTAGAGGGCGCGCGCGGTCTCGACGGCTGTGCGGTACTCGGGCGTCTCCAGGTCGGAGGTGAACTTTCCGGTCGCGGGGTCGAGACGCCAGTAGTACGGCGCCCCGGCGGACATGGCGAGCATGCTGGTGGCACCCGCGATGATGGCGTACTGGTCCTTCTCGGGGCGGGTCAGCTCCTTGCACACCTCGACGAACCGGTCGAGGCCGTCTATCTGGTCGAGGCTCGTGACGCCGACCTCCTCGAACAGGTCGTGGCGGTATACCCCGGCGCCGCCGGTGCCGGTGCGGGCGATCGGGATGCCGTAGAGCTTTCCGCCGAAGATCGCGGCCTGCCAGGCCCCCTCGGGAATCGCGGCGAGGTTCGGGTAGTCCTTGATCTTGCCCCCGGCGAGGTGCGGGGTGAGATCCGCGCACTTGGCCTGGAGGAAGGCGGCCTTGTTGTCGACACCGCCGACCTCGGGATACATGAAGAGGTCGGGCAGGCTGTCGCTGGCCACCATCGTGGAGAACTTGGTGCCGTAGTCGTCGGCCGGGACGGCGGTGATGTTCACCTCGCCGCCGAGGAGTTTCTCGATGCTCCGCCAGGCTGCGTTCCTCCCCCGGCCGGGCGGTGGCGGCGAGAAGGTCTCCATGGTCACGCTGATCGGTGCCGCCCCCTTGAGCGGGGTGTTCTTCGTGGCACGCAGCGGCTTGGCCGGGTAGCCGAAGAATCCCTGGGGCACTCCGGCAGCGGTGCCGGCCAGGTCGGGCTTGAGACCGATGTTGCGGACGGCGGTGTCCGGCAGGAGCGAAGCGCTCTTGGCCTCCGCCTCGGCGGTGGTACCACCGTCGCCGCAGGCGGCGAGCAGCGGCCCGGCGGCCAGCCCGAGACCGAGGCCCGCGCCCATGCGGAACAGCGATCGGCGGTTGATGGGGGTGGAGCTCGACACTGGATCTCCTTGGGAGAAGGGGCCGACAGGCCGGGGTGGGCGCGCGCTCAGCCCTTGATGGCGCCGGTGAGTACGCCCTTGGTGAAGTAGCGCTGGAGGAAGGGGTAGACGAGGAGGATCGGCACGACGGCGATCACGAGAACGGCCATCTGCACGGCCTGCTGTGGCGCGAGAACCTCTCCGGCCGAGGCGCTGTTGAGGCTCTGTCCCTGGAGGACGTAGGTGCGCAGCACCATGGGCAGCGGCCATTTGTCGGAGTCGCCCAGGTACAGGAGTGCGTTGAAGAAGGCGTTCCAGTACGTCACCGCGTAGAAGAGGCTGATCACGGCGAGCACGGCCTTGGACAGCGGCAGGACGATCCGTACGAGGATGCGGAAGTCCCCGGCCCCGTCGACCTTCGCCGCGTCGTACAGCTCCTCCGGCAGGTTCATGAAGAAGGACCGGAGGACGACCAGGTTGAACGCGCTGACCAGGGTGGGCATCACGAGTGCCGCGTACGTGTCGTAGAGCCCGAGGCCTTTGATGAGAAGGAAGTTGGGGATGATGCCCGCGTTGAAGAGCATGGTGAACAGCGCGATCATCAGGATGGCGCGGGAGCCGGTGACATCGCGGCGGGAGAGCCCGTACGCCATGCCCACGGTGACGAGAAGGCTGGCCGAGGTGCCCACCAGGGTGATCCCGATGCTGACCAACAGGGCGCGGGTGACGACTCCGCCGGTGAAGATGGTCCGGTAGGCGTCGAGAGTGGGGTGGTCGGGCCACAGGACGAGGCCGGTCGAGCGGATGATGTCGGACTGCGAGGCGAAACTCGTGCCGATGACACCGAGCAGCGGGTAGACGACGGCGGTGACCACGACGACCACGGCGAGGGCCTTGGCGAACTGGCCCAGGCGTGTGGGACGTTCCATCCACGGGGGGCGGCCGTCGGCCTCGGTGGTGCGTGTGGTCTTCTTCGCCGGCGCCGTGGGTGCGGACGTGGCGGTCGGCTTCTCAGCGGTCAGCACCGCGGTACACCCCTTCGTGGCCGAGGCGGTGGGCGAACTTGTTCGCGCCCAGGACGAGTGCGGTGCCGATGACCGCCTTGACGAGTCCGACCGCGGCGGCGACGCCCCAGTCGTTGTCCTTGATGCCGTGGTAGTAGACGTAGGTGTCCAGCACCTCGCCGGCATCGGGGCCGACGGCGTCACGCTGGAGCAGGATCTGCTCGAAGCCGACGGACAGGATCTGTCCGAGGTTGAGGATGAGCAGCAGGATCAGCACCGGGGCGATTCCCGGGAGCGTGACGTGCCAGAGCCGGCGCCGGGGGCCCGCTCCGTCGATCGCGGCCGCCTCGTACTGCTGCTTGTCGATGTTCAGCAGCGCGGCCAGGATGATGATCGTGCCCCAGCCCGCGTCCTTCCAGGCCACCTGGAGGGTGAGCAGCCATGGGAAGGCGTCCGGGTCGCTCATCATGTCGTAGCGCGGCAGCCCCAGACCGCCGAGGACGTCGGGCAGGAGTCCCGCGCCACCCAGGATCTGCTGGAAGACCGAGACGATGATGACCCAGCCGATGAAGTGCGGCAGGTAGACGACGCTCTGCACGAAGCGCCGCAGCCGTTCGCTGACGATGCTGTTGAGGAGCAGGGCCAGGGCTATCGGGACGGGAAAGAAGAACACCAGTTGGACGAGGGCGATCTCGAGGGTGTTGAGGGTCGCGGACCAGAAGGCGGGCTCGCCGAACGCCGCGGTGAAGTTGGCGAAGCCGACCCAGGCGCTGTGCATGTATCCGAGGTAGGGCTGGTAGTCCTGGAACGCCACGACGTATCCCAGCAGCGGGACGTAGTGGAAGATGACGAAGTACAGCAGACCGGGCAGGGTCAGCAGGAGCATCACCCAGTCCCGCTTCAGACGCTGCCGGAGTGTCAGGTGGTTCTGTGCCCGTGCGGCCCGGCCTGGTGGGGTGGCGTTCGCCGGCGCGGATCCCTCGTCCCCCTTCCCACGTTTTGACCGCTTTTCCCGCGTCAGCGGGGGTGCTGTGTCAGCCATAGTGCGTCCTGTTCGGCTGGGTGGCGCGTGGTGAGCCTTCTGCGGCCGCAAGGTAGTAAGCGGTTAACCCAGCGGTCAAGGGATCCAGAGAAAAGGCTGTCGAAGGAACGGATCCTGAGGCTCAATCCACAGCCACAGAACCCCAAAAGGCATACCTAAACCGGCAATTGGACGCGCGCGTCGCTTGACGCTCACCGGTCCGGCTCCTTAGCGTGCCGGTCATTCCATAGAACGCGATTACTGTGCGGAGGCAGGGTGCGAACCACCGAAGAGGCGCCGGCTGGGTCCGGTGCCGACACCGCGACGCCGCCACCCCAGCGGCCGCGCACGGTCCTCGTGATGCGTCCCGGGTTGCTGGACGATGTCTTCCCGCCACTCGTCCGGGCCCGGATCGAAGACGCGGCGGAGCTTCGCCATCCCGCGGTGATCAGCGAGTTCGACTCCCCCGAGGCGTCCGTTGCGCTGGCCGATGCCGAGGTCCTGCTGACGGGCTGGGGCTGCCCGACCGTCGACGCGGCACTCCTGCAAAGGGCCCCGCGGCTTCGTGCGGTGATCCACGCGGCGGGGACGGTGAAGACGTTCCTGTCCCCTGACGCCTTCGACCGCGGCATCGTCGTCTCCTCGGCTGCGGCGGCGAACGCCGTCCCGGTCGCCGAGTACACGCTGGCCGCCATCATCATGGGCACCAAGCGGGTCTTCCCGCTGGCCGCCATGTTCCGTGACCGGCGCACCCACCGCACCGGCGCGGACCTGGACCGGCAGCACTGGATCGGCACGCACGGGCTGACCATCGGTGTGGTGGGCGCCTCCCGTGTCGGCCGCCGGGTCATCGAGCTGCTGAGGATCCTGGACGCCGAGGTACTCCTGTACGACCCTTACGTCGACGCGGCCGAGGCCGGCCTGCTCGGTGTCACCCCTGTCGACCTGGACACCTTGATGGCGACCAGCGACGTGGTCACCGTGCACGCCCCGGACACCGCGCAGACCCGGGGGCTGATCGATGCCCGGCGGATCGGACTCATGCGCCCCGGAACCCTGCTGGTCAACACCGCGCGTGGCTCCCTGGTGGACACCCAGGCACTGACCGGGCACCTGGTCAGCGGACGGCTGGACGCGGTCCTCGACGTGACGTCACCGGAACCGCTGCCGCCCGGACACCCCTTGTGGGACCTGCCCAACGTCTTCATCACCCCGCACCTGGCGGGCGCGCAGGGCAACGAGGTGGGACGCCTGGGAGCTCTCGCCGTCGACGAACTGGTGCGCTACGCGGCGGGGTCGCCCTTCGCCCATCCAATACACCGCGCCGACCTGGAAAGGATCGCATGAACCCGGCCGCCCCACAGGCTCTAGGCTCGGCATCACACATCAGCCAGCAGGGGGTGAGCCGGATGCGCCGGCAGACCAGCGCCGCGGACGGACAGCGGCGGGCGACGGTCACCGATGTGGCCCGACGGGCGGGTGTGTCCACCGCCACCGTCTCCCGCGTCCTCAACCGCAACTACCCCGTGGCGGAGCCCACCCGGGAGCGGGTCGAGTCCGCCATGCGGGAGCTGGGCTACGTGGTCAACGCACACGCCCGCGCGCTGGCCGGAGTCTCCGCCCGCACCGTCGGCATCATCGTCAACGAGGTGGTCGACCCGTTCTACGCGTATATCGCCCGAGGCGTCGAGCGGGAGGCGGCCCTGGGCGGGCGGCTCTGCCTGGTGTGCTGCACCCAGGGCGACCCGGAGCGCGAACTGGCCTTCATCGACCTGATGCACGAGCGCCGCGCCGACGCGGTGGTCGTCGTCGGCGGCAGCATCGCCGACCGCGGCTACACCTCCGAACTCGCCCGGCGGGCCCGGGAACTGGACGCGGGCGGCTCCAAGCTCGTGCTGTGCGGCAGACCCCCGCTGGACGAACCCGCACCGACCATGGCTGTCGAGTACGACAACGAGGGTGGCGCCTTCGCCATCACGGACCACCTGTTGACACGAGGTCACGAGCGCATCCTGTACCTGGGCGGCCCGCCCAGGCTCTCCACCACCCGCGACCGGCTGGCCGGGCACGCCAGGGCCCTGGAGCTGCGCGGAGTGGCCCGGGACCCGGACCTGGTGCAGCCCGGCGCCTTCAGCCGCAACTTCGGCTATCTGAAACTGACAGAACTCCTGCGCGGGAAGCTGGACTTCACGGCTGTCTTCGCCGCCAACGACGTCGTGGCAGCAGGCGCCGCCCAGGCCCTGGAGGAGGCCGGGCTGCGGGTTCCCGAGGACATCTCACTGGTCGGGTACGACGACATCCCCGTCGCCCAGGAGCTGCGCCCCCGGTTGACCACGGTGCACGTACCGCTGGAGGAGATGGGCCGGCAGGCGGTGCGGCTGGCCGTGTCCGGTGGCGATGACGACGACTGGCGTGAACCGACGACGGGGGCGCTCCGGCTGGGCACCCATATCGTGGTACGCGATTCCGTGGCTCCGAGGGCGGGACGCGGGTCCAGAGCGTAATCGCTTGCCGGACGGTCACCCCGGTCCGGCCATAGTAAATCGTAGTAACTTTCCGACCCCTCTTGCGGCTTGATGGCAACCGCTTACATGCTGACGGCAGGCTCCACCGGTTCCGCCCGCTCGTGCCCTCATTCACTTCAGCAGGGAGAGTTCCGCATGCGCTTCTCCGCCTCAGCCGCCCCGGTCGGCCGCCGTTCCGTCCTCTCCGCCGCGGTGGGGGCCGGCGCCCTCGCCGCTCTGGGCGCCGCCTCCGGCCCTGCGGCGGCCCTCGCCCCGGCCCGCACGTCTGCCCACCGCAACGTCCGGGTGACGGTGGTCGCCCGGCCCGCAGCCGAGGCGGAACGGCTGCGGCTGGCCCAGGCCCTGCGGGGCAGTGAGTTCCAGCCCACCGGCCGGTACGTCCCGCCGGGTTCACCGCTGGATCTCACCGTCGGGCCGCACGACGGTCTGCTTCCCACGCTGTGGATCGGCGCCTGGGACTACTACGGCGAGGTCAAGGAGCCGCGCCGCTACCCGCTCATGGCAGGATCCAACACCGTCACGGACCCGCACGGCGGTCCGGCCTACCTCACCCTGGCCGGAGCGGGTGAACGGGCGGAGGTGGTCTTCCGCTCCGGCTCGGAGGCCATGCCCGTGTTCGCCCTGGGCAGCACCACCGAAGCCGGCTACCAGCGGATGCTGGACACTTCACCCGGGGTGCCGTACGCGGAACTGCACGCGCCGCGCACGATCATGACGCTCACCCGGGAAGGGGCTCTGCTCCACCGCGGCGAGGACCATTCCGCGCTGCTGCGCCTCGTCGAGCAGATCATCGACTCGGCGGCCGCGATCAGCGGCCTGGACGGCTCGAAGCCGGTCCACCGGCGCAAGGCCGGCCCCTATCACTTCACCGAAGTGAGCAAGGTCCCCACGGGCGTCGGTGCCTACGCCACACACGGATACAACGGCTTCCCGCGCGCCTACCTCGACCGGGCCACCACCGTGGAGGGGCTGCGCACCCGCGGCTGGGGCCTCTACCACGAGCTCGGCCACCTCCATCAGCAGATGGCGTACAAGCCGGGAGGGCTCACCGAGGTCACCGTGAACATCTACTCCCTGGCCGCCCAGCGCGCCCTGGGGCAGCCCTCCAACCTCCTCACCGTCGACCCGGCGACCGGGCTGACCGCCTTCCAGACGGCACGAGCGAAGTTCGGGACGGCGGGACTGACGTACGAGAAGTCGTTCGGCGCCTACGAGAAGCTCGTCCCGCTCCGACAACTGGAGCTGGCCTTCGGTGACGACTTCTGGCCCCGGCTGCACCGCCTGGTGCGCGAGGAGAATCCGCAGTCCGACTCCACGGAGAACGCCAAGCGCTACCGGGCGCTGGCGACGTACTCCAGCCGGATCGCGGGCTACGACCTCAGTGAGTTCTTCATCGGGACCTGGGCCTTCCCGGTCGACGCCACCGGAAGGGCGGAGCTGGCCGCGCTGAATCTGCCGAAGCCGCCCGTCGACCCGAGCACCCTGACCGACTGACCGTCCGGAACGGAGCCAGCATGGACATGAGCAGGAGATCCCTCCTCACCGCCACCGGCGCCACGGCCGCCACCGCACTCATCGCCACGGCCGGACCGGCGTCGGGCAACGCACGGGACTCGACCGACGCGGACGATTTCGGCGCGCTCCTCCAACGGGCCGGAACACTGCTGACGGGCGGCGCGTTCGACTCCGCCGACCCGGACTTCGCCATGGCTCTCGACACGCTCGACACCACGGCTCGTGGCTTCTGGGGCACCCTGGACCGCGACACCACCGGCCGGACCGCACTGTGGGCCGATCTCGCACCGCTCACCGACGCCGGCAACTTCGGCCAGAGCTACACGCGGCTGCGGACCCTCGCCACGGCCTGGGCCACCCCCGGCACCTCACTCACCGCCGACCAGGAGGTGGCGGACACGCTCGTGGCGGCCCTGCGCTTCGTCCACGACACCGCCTACAACCCCGGGCTGCCGGAGAGAGGCAACTGGTGGTTCTGGGAGATCGGTGCACCGCGGGCACTGATGGACTGCTGCGTGCTGCTGCGCGACCGGCTGCCCGGCACCGACCTCGCCGCACACCTCGCGGTGGTCGACCGGTTCTGTCCCGACGCGGACCGTCGCACCAACTCCCCCACTCTCGCCGAGACCGGCGCGAACCGCACCGACAAGGCCGTGATCGTCGCCCTGCGGGGGCTGCTCGGGCAGGACACGGCGAAGCTCGCCTCGGCCCGGGACGCCCTGTCCGACGTACGCGATTCCGGCCGTAACAGCCTTTTCAGGTACGCCGCTTCGGGCGACGGGTTCTACGAGGACGGCTCCTTCGTACAACACGACGTGGTCGCGTACACCGGCACGTACGGCACGGTGCTGCTGGGCGGGGCGGCGTATCTGCTGGCACTGCTGGCCGGTTCGCCCTGGGAAGTCGCCGATCCGAAGGTCTCGGTGATGTACGAGGCCGTGGAACGCTCCTTCACTCCCGTGATCTTCGACGGACTCATGATGGACGCGGTGCGCGGCCGCGCCGTCTCCCGGGAGCGGGCCGGTGACCACCGGGACGGCGCCGCGGCGGTGGCCGCGATCCTGCTGCTGGCGGCCGGCGCGCCGACCGCGTACGCGGACCGTTGGCGTGCGGTCGTCAAGGGCTGGCTGACCCGCAACCGCACCACCCCCTTCACCGGTCTCGCCACTCTCCCCCAACTCGCCCTGGCCAAAGACGTACTGGGCGACCGGAAGATCCAGGCGGAGCCCCGCACCACGGGCCTGTCCGTATTCGCCGACATGGACCGGGTGGTGCACCGCCGGCCGCAGTGGGCCTTCACCCTGTCGATGTCCTCGAAACGGATCTCGGCCTACGAGGCGGGCAACGGTGAGAATTTGCACGGCTGGTACACCGGCGACGGAATGACGTACCTCTACGACGCCGACGACCTCGGACAGTTCAACGACGGCTTCTGGCCCACGGTCGACCCCTACCGGCTGCCCGGCACGACCGTGGACACACGCCGTCGTACGGACCTCGGCACCGGT
This sequence comes from Streptomyces sp. NBC_01166, assembly GCF_045039765.1. Lineage (NCBI taxonomy): Bacteria > Bacillati > Actinomycetota > Actinomycetes > Kitasatosporales > Streptomycetaceae > Streptomyces > Streptomyces sp. NBC_01166. Next base: position 8,055,500 of record NZ_CP108613.1, on the reverse strand, counting down.
GGCGGCACCTCCACGTACCGGCCGGGGAACGCCGTCGCGGGCGGCGCGGTCCTCCAGGACCGCTACGGTGCGGCCGCGATGGAGGTGACCGGCGCGCCCGGCACGACGCTGCGCGCCCGCAAGTCCTGGTTCCTGCTGGACAACGCGGTGGTCGCACTCGGATCGGGCATCTCATCGGGCGACGGGCACCCTGTCGAGACCGTGCTGGAGAACCGCAACCTCGGTACGGACGGACGGCACCGGCTGACCGTGGACGGCATCCGGCAACCGCTCGACCAGGGACGGCCCGCGGACTTCGACCGGGCCCGCTGGGCTCACATCCAGGACGTGGGTGGCTACGCCCTGCTCGAACGAACCACACTGCACACCCTGCGCGAGGAACGCACCGGGGCCTGGCGTGAGATCAACACCGGTGCTGACACGGGTGGTTCGGCCGACCCCGTCACTCGCCGCTACCTCACACTCTGGGTCGGTCACGGCGTCTCACCCACCGACGCGCGGTACGCCTACGTCCTGCTGCCGGGCGCGTCGGCCGCTGCCACGGCCGTGTGGTCCCACTCGCGGCCGGTGCACGTTCTCGTCAACGATGCCACCGCACAGGCGGTGGACGTGCGCCGGCTGGGTCTGACCGCGGTGAACTTCTGGGCGGCGGGAAGCGCCGGCGGAATCACCGCCTCGGGTCCTTCCTCGGTGCTGGTGCGACGGCACGGGCCCCGCCTCTCGGTCGCCGTGGCGGACCCGGGCCGTACGCAGACCTCACTCACTCTCGAACTGCCTTACCACGTACGGAAGGTGGGTGGCGCCGACGCGACGATGAGCGTGGTGCCGGGCCGTCGGACGCTGATCACCGTCGCGGTCGGCGGGTCCCGGGGCCACACCCACCACGCCGAACTCGTCCTGTAGTCCGACTTCCCAGGAGCATCCTCCATGCCCGTCGCCCCGTACCTGCACCTCCCGCCGACCGACCGGGCGCTGTCCTCCCGCACCGGGTGGACCCGGGCCCACTGGGAGGTGACGGCCGACCGGATGCTGGACGCGCTGGTGCCGTACGCGACCCCCGGCTTCGCCCAGTACCGGCTGCCGGGGCGGTCCAGCTGGTCGGGGATCGTGTGCGACGGGCTGGAGGGATTCGCCCGGACGTTCCTGCTGGCCGCCTTCCGGATCGCGGGCGCCGGCGGGGCCGTGGAGCCCGCGCTGATCGAGCGGTACGCGGCGGGCCTGGCGGCGGGCACCGACCCGGACAGCGGCGAGTCGTGGCCACGGATCACGGACTGTTCGCAGCAGATGGTCGAGGCCGCCTCGATCGCGGTGGCGCTGCACGAGACGAGGCCGTGGATCTGGGACCGGCTGGACGCCGGGGTGCGGGAACGGGTGGCCGACTGGCTCTCCGGCTTCGTCGGCGGGCGCACCTGGGACAACAACTGGCGGCTGTTCCAGGTGGTGTCCGAGCAGTTCCTGGCCTCGGTCGGGGCGCCCTACAACCGTACGGACATCGAGTCCGGCCTCGACCGGATCGAGGACTGGTACGTCGGTGACGGCTGGTACACCGACGGCGACGGGCAGAACTTCGACTACTACATCGGCTGGGCGATGCATCTGTACCCGCTCCTGTGGTCACGGATCGCCGGGCCGGACGACGGGGGCCGCACCGCTGTCTACCGGCAGCGGCTCAGCCGGTTCCTGGAGGACTACCCGCACTTCTTCGGGGCCGACGGGGCCCCTGTCCACCACGGGCGTTCGCTGACGTACCGTTTCGCGGCCCTCGCCCCCGTCTGGATGGGCGCCCTGGCGGACTGCACACCTCTGGCCCCCGGTCTGACCCGGCGGCTCGCCTCGGGCACGATGCGGCACTTCGCCGAGCGCGGGGTGCCGGACGAGCGTGGGCTGCTGACACTGGGCTGGTACGACACCTTCCTGCCCGTCACCCAGCCGTACTCCGGGCCCGCCTCCCCGTACTGGGCGAGCAAAGGGTTCCTCGGGCTGCTGCTCCCGGCGGACCACCCGGTGTGGACGGCACGGGAAGTGCCGTTGCCTATCGAGGAGGGCGACCGGTACACCGCGCTGCCCGCGCCCGGCTGGCTGCTGCACGGTACACGGCACGACGGCATCGTCCGGCTGGTCAACCATGGCAGCGACCACAAGCCCCCCTTCGACCCAGACGCCGATCGCGCGGACGGAGAGGAGGACCCGCATTACGCACGGTTCGCCTACTCGACGGCCACGGCACCGGAGTCGGCCCCGCACGCGGCAGCCCGTGGGATCGACAACCACCTGGCGCTGCTCGCCCCGGACGGAACACCGAGCCGTCGCAGTCGCATCCACCGGGCGCACTGTGCGGGTCGCACGGCGAGCTCCTGGTATGCCGCCCGGCTGCCGGGCGACGAGCGGGAGTACCGGATCGGGACGACGAGTGTGCTGCACGGCCCGTGGGAGATCCGCGTCCACCATGTCGACGCGCCCGCAGGGGCGACAGTGCGGGAGGGCGGCCACCCGGTGGCACACACGCTGCCTCCCGTCGGCGGAACCGGGCCCGGTTGGTCGATGGCCCGTACGGCCGAGGGGCTGAGCAGTGCGGTGGTCGCACTCCACGGCTGGGACGGGACGGCGGGCACCGGCCGGGCAGCGGCGGAGGTTGCCCGGGATGTGGAGTCCAACGCGTACGGACCGCATTCGGCGATTCCCTGCCTGCGGCTGGACCGTCATCCGGGCGGCAGGAGCCTTCAGGTCTCCCTCGTCGCACTCTCCCGCGACACGCTGCATCCCGAGGCACTGCGGGAGGCGGTGTCCGTGCGGGTCACAGCCGATGAGGCGTCCGTGGTGCTGACGTTCCTGGACGGTACGACCGTGGAGGTCGAGGCTGCCCCCTCCGGAACTGGCCTGCGAACTCCCTCAGCCCGTCGAAGCGACCGTAGCCTGCCGTGATGATTCCGCAGCCCTCAGGCAGGACTGCCGATCGTCAGCTCGACCTCGTCTCCCGTTGGGACGAACTCCCGGATCAGCCACCTGCGCCCAGCGATGCGAGTGCCGGCGCCGGTGGTGTAGGCCCGGACGGTGAGGACGGGGCCCGCCGGGTCTTCGATGCGCAACTCCACCTCGGCGACCACATCGTCGGAGAAGCGCAGGTCCAGGTCGACCGGCCATGGGTCTGCCGCGAAGGCCTGGAGATCCGGAAGCCCCGTGACCCGGCAACGGGCGCCCGGAAACAGGTGGGTGTGGCCGCACACGGCCAGATAGGTGTCCGATTCGGTCGGCCCGGTGGAGGGCTGGGACATGAGGGAGCTCCGGGTGTGCGAGAGCGAACGGGCCCCGGGCAGTCTGGCGCTCCGAGAGGCCGGGCTTCGGCTTCCGCACCCGCGCTGATCCGTCTGTCACCCTGTCGGAGGCGGACCATGCGGTTGGCCGCCCGCGACATCCCCGGGCAGCTGACCGGTGAGTCGGCGCGCAGGTACAACATGACGGCCGCGATGATGTCCTCCGACCGGTGGTGAGCCACTCGTTTCGCGCAGCGGATGGCCAGGGCGCGAGCCGGCAACGGGGTGGGCCCGGTCCGTGATCTGACGGCCCATAAAACTGGTCGGCCACCGATCGATGAGTCTCGGGTCGTGCGGAGGTCACAGTCTGCAGGACCGCCGGAAGACGTACGCGCGCACCCGAAGGAGACCGGCATGGCAAAGCTCGTCTACTCGATGATCACCTCCCTCGACGGCTACGCCGAGGCGGCGGAGGGCGACCTCGGCACCGGGGCCGAGGATCAGGAGGTGCATACCTTCGTCGGAGACCTCTTCCGCCCCGTCGGTACGTACCTCTACGGCCGACGGATGTACGAGACGATGGTCTACTGGGAGACCGCACACACCGAGCCGGACCAGCCGCCGCACATCCTGCAGTACGCCCGCGTCTGGCAGGCCGCGGAGAAGATCGTCTACTCCACGACGCTCGAGTCGGTGTCCAGCGCGAAAACCAGGATCGAGCGGACCTTCGACCCGGAAGCCGTGCGCAAGCTCAAGGCCGAGGCTGATCACGACCTCACCGTCGACGGCCCGAACCTCGCGGCCCAGGCGATCGCGGCCGGCCTGGTGGACGAGTACCACCTGTTCATCACCACGAGCGTGGTCGGCGGCGGCAAGCGGTTCTTCCCCGACGGCGTGCGCCTCGATCTCGAACTGGTCGAGAAGCGTGCCTTCGACAGCGGCCTGATCTACGCGCGCTACCGGACCCGCTGAGCCGCACCGGTGCAGAGATCGTCGGGCCCGGCCGGGTCGACAAGATCCTCGTACACGCCGACCTTGGACCGGATCAGGTCCAGGGACTCGGTGATTGCCGGCTCCCTCCCCACGCGGTCGGCGTACCGGCTGAGCGCTGAGCGCGGGCAGGGGCATGCCTGAGGCACGGAGAATGATGCAGACGGTCAGCCGGTCGACGTCGTTCCGGCTGTGGACAAGGCGCCCGCCAGGACCGCGTCGTACGGGATTCACGAAGAGGCCCTCGCGCTCGTAGAAACGCAGCGCGTGCGCCCAGCAATCCAAGGGATACATCCGATCTATCTCTTGCCAGAGATTCGCCCCCGCACTACGGTCCCCATGTCCCTTGATGCTTGGAGGCGATAGTGCGCAGACTCCTGTCCGCTTTCATAGTGACCCTCAGCCTGGTCATCGGAGCTATGACACCGTCCGGTGCAGCCGTGGCCGACCAGCCGCCGTCCGCGGCGCCACCTGCTCCTGTTGTTCCCCGCCCCACCGAATGGTCCGATCTCGGGGGCAGCACCGTCCTCACGCCGCGCACTCGCATCCTGATCGACCCCCGCACCCGTGCGCGGACCGCGCTGCCCGCAGGGCAGGCCGAACTCCCCGGCCCGGCGCGCCAGTCGGTGCAGCAGCTTGCCCGTCAGCTGCGCGGTGAGATCGCACGGATCAGCGGTCTCTCGCCAAGGATCGGCTCCGGCACGTCCCATGCGGTCGCCGGCGACATCGTCCTGCGCCTCGGCGCATCGAAGGACGGCGCTCCGCTCGGTGCCGAGGGGTACCGCTTCGACAGCGCCGGTCCCGTACGGATCGAGGCCGAGTCCACCCACGGCCTGTTCTACGGCTCCCGCACCCTGCTCCAGCTGCTTCGCGCCACCGACTCCGCCCACCGGACGCTGCCCCGGGCCCGTGCCACCGACGCGCCGGCCCAGTCCGTCCGCATGGTCCATCTCGACGCGGCCCGCAAGTACTGGCAGATCTCGTACCTCGAGAACCTGATCCGCCGGATGGGCGATCAGAAGCTCAACACCCTGTTCCTGCATCTCTCGGAGTCGGAGGGCTTCCGGCTGTACAGCCCGAAGTTCCCCGGGCTCGCCGATCCGGAGCACAGCTACAGTCGCGCCGACATCGAGCATCTCAAGGCTTTCGCCGCCCGCCACCACGTCCAGTTGATGGCCGGCCTCGAACTGCCCGGTCACGCGACCGTGATCAGTGAGACCTTCGACATCGGCTTCGGCGCGGGCGCGAACCCCTGCACGGCGGCGCACACCCACTCGCATCTCACGCCCGACTGGATCATCGACATGACCAGCAAGCAGGCGATCAAGAAGTCCAAGGCGATCGTCGACGAGTTCGCGGGCTGGTTCGACGCCCCGCTGTTCTCGATCGGCGCGGAGGAAGTCCCGGGACAGCTCGCCAACTGCCCGCGTGTCAAGGACTTCCTGGCGACCGACCCGGACGTCACCACACTCGGCGATCTCCTCAACCGCTACATCAACACCCTCGACGACGTGGTCCGCGAGCACGGCAAGCGCACCGCCGTCTACAACGGCTCCGAGCATCTCGACGCGCCCCAGCAGACGGTCCGCGCCCCCGTCGTCTTCCTGACCTGGGAGGGAACGGGCGGGGAACCGGTCATCCCCGGCCACGACGAGATCGCCATCGGCCCCTTCTACGTCACCCCGAACAACTACCACAACCTGTATCCCGACGAGCCGTGGATGTACGACACCTGGACCCCGAGCGGCTCCCCCGACATGCTCGGCTCCGGTCTGCCCAACTGGGCCGACTACAATTTCTGGGCCGCTGACGGGTACTTCGAGCAGCACATGGCCGGTGCCCGAGCGATCCTCGCCGACCGTGCCTGGAATGCCACACCGACACCGGGCAGCATCGACGAATTCCGTTCGCTGACGGCCCGCATCGGCGACCCGCCCGGCCTGCACGCCGAGCCCACGGGGCAGCCCACCGACGACGGCCGCCCCAGCCACCACTGGACGTTCGACCCGGCGCCGTATCCGAGCGGCTGGACGTACGCCGGCAGCCCCGGCAACACGCTGTACGCCGAGGACACGGCCGGTGACCTGCCCGGCACCTCGTACATCATCAACAACCCGTCGCCGGTCACGGGCGAGGGCAGCGTCGGCGGAGCCTGGCGCTTCGACCACGACCGGGACGGTGTCGGCTTCGGCGGACTCGACGTCAGCGAACCGTGGACGGTATCGGTACGCGTACGCCCCACGGCCCGCACCCCCGACCAGATCCTGCTGAGCTCGAAGGCCGGGGCGCTCAAGCTCATGCAGCACGGCACCGGCAGGGTCGGCATCACGCGCTACGGCAGCGCCGATCACTCCTTCGCCTACACGCTCCCGCTCGACCGCTGGACCACATTGACCTGGGTGGCCGAGCCGGGCCGCACCACGCTGTACGCCGACGGAGAGCGTGTCGGCACGGTCGAGGCATCCATCCCGCTGCCGATGCGCTCCATCGGTACCGAGAAGGCGAGCCTGCGCGGCGACCTCGACGAGCTCCTCACCTGGGACGAGGCGCTCAAGCCCGCCCAGGCCCAGGCATTCCTCGGAAAGGACGTACGGTGAGACGACGCACAGCGGGACGCACCGCGATCTCGGCGGCTCTGGCCGCCTGTGCGGCACTGCTCCTCGCGCCCCCGTCCTCGGGCGCGGACGACCGGGGCGGTGGCGGTGGCACCGACGCGGCGAAGGACTACGAGCCGACCGTCGAGTCGCTCAACAGCCACCCGACACCCGGGTGGTTCGAGGACGACAAGTTCGGCATCTTCATCCACTGGGGCGCGTACTCGGTGCCCGCCTGGGGGCCGCGCGGCAGCTACGCCGAGTGGTACTGGAACTACATGAACGACCCGGACAGCGCCACCAACAAGCACCACCGGGACGCCTACGGCACGGACTTCGACTACGACGACTTCATCGGAGAGTGGAAGGCCGAGAAGTACGACCCGGACGACTGGGTGAAGCTGTTCGGGGACGCCGGCGCGAAGTACTTCGTGCTCACTTCGAAGCACCACGAGGGCGTCGCGCTGTACGACAGCAAGGTGTCGGGGCGGGACACCGTCGACCTCGGCCCGAAGCGGGACCTCGCGGGCGAACTGTTCGCGGCGGCTCGCAGGGGCCGTTCGGACAAGCAGCTCAAGGCGGGCTTCTACTACTCGCTGTACGAGTGGTACAACCCGTCCTACACCGGCCGCCCGGCCATCAACCCGTACACCGGCGCCCCCGTCCCGTACACCGGGGCCCCCGTCGGCGGCGATTACGTCGCCGACTACATGGCTCCACAGATGAGCGAGCTGATCGACCAGTACGACCCCGACATCATCTGGTGCGACGGCCAGTGGGACAAGCCCGCCTCCTACTGGAGGACGGCGCCCGTCATCGCCGACTACTACAACAAGGCCAAGAACCGTCCGAACCCGAAGGAAGTCGCCGTCGCCAACCGCTGCAAGATCGAGACCGGTGCGCTGGACTCCCGCGAACTCGACTTCCAGACCCCTGAATACACGGTCAAGGACGACATCGACCCGGACAAGTGGGAGGCGAGCCGCGGGATCGCGCACTCCTACGGCTACAACCGGAACGAGCCGGAGGAGGACCATCTGACCTCCGATGAGCTCGTCGACTCCCTCGTCGACATCGTCAGCAAGAACGGCAACCTGCTGCTCGACGTCGGCCCGCGCGGCGACGGCACGATCCCGGAGATCCAACGGCAGCGGCTGCTGGACATCGGCGCCTGGCTGAGGACCAACGGCGAGGCGATCTACGGGACGACGTACTGGCACCACGCCGAGGAGCCGTCCGGCGGCGACGACGTCCGCTACACGGTCAAGGACGGCGCGCTCTACGCGACCGCCCTGAAGTGGCCGGGCGAGGAACTCACTCTCGGCTCCGACACCCCCGTCACGGAGAACTCCCGGATCACGCTGCTCGGATCCGACGCCGGCCCGCTGCCATGGCACCGGGACGGACAAGGGCGGGTCGTGGTCGAGACCCCGGAGGAGTCGGGCAAGCACGCGTACGTCTTCAAGGTGCGGACGCCGGGGGTGAACAGCCTGGTGCGTACGCGTACGGAACTCCCGCGCGAGCTGAACCCCGGCCGTGCGGCAAGCGGTGACCTCACGGTCACCAACACCGCCCGCCGGACAGCTCCTTCCACGAAGATGGTGCTGTCGGCTCCTGCCGGCTGGGCGGTCACACCGTCGTCCGCCCGGCTCGGCCCCCTCGGCCCCGGCGCGGCCGCGCATGTCCCGTTCACGCTCACTCCGCCGGCCTCCACCGCACCCGGCACGTACACGCTGGACGTCACGCTGCGGCACGGGCGGCTCACCACCACGACGAAGGTGACGGTGGTTGTCACCCGGGAGAACCTGGCGGCAGGGCGCCCGGCCACCCAGAAGTCAACGGCCTGGGACGCACCGGCCCCCCGGGCGGTGGACGGCAACACTGACGGAGCGTTCGGCAACGGCTCCGTGACGCACACAGCCGAACCGGCGAACCAGGCCTGGTGGCAGGTGGATTTGGGCGGGAGCGCCCGCGTGGACGAGGTCGAGGTGTGGAACCGCACCGACTGCTGCGCGAACCGCCTGCGCGACTTCTGGGTGCTGGCGTCGAAGGACCCGATAAAGTCGGACTCACTGACCGGGGCCCGGTCCGAGCCGGGTGTGACAGCCGTCCATGTCACGTCGCAGGCGGGCCGCCCGACCTCTGTCACTCTCCCGCCGGGAACGGAGGCCGCGCACGTCCGCGTGCAGTTGGCATCGGGCACGGATCCGCTGTCACTGGCCGAGGTCGAGGTGCGGGGAGCCAGGCAGTGAGACCCCGAGGCCTGGGGCGCGGGTACTGGCCCTGATCGGCGGAACGGCAGGACGAGGACCGACCGGACCGTGGCGCCCGCGTAAGCTCCGCGGACGTCACGGTCCACCTCGTCGCGGTACCCGGGACACACGTCAGCTGGTCTCCGAGGCCGTCCAAGAGCTCGCGCGGCTTGTCCAGCCCGGCCGGTCCGGGCGGTGGTTCACTCCTGCTTCTCGCCGGAGGCGAAGCGGGAGATGATCAGTGCGACGATGATGATGGCGCCGTTGAGGAACTGGTTCCACAGCGGCGGCACTCCGCCGAGCGTCATGATGTTGACGACCAGTTGCAGGGTCAGCACGCCCGTGAGCGCGCCGAGCAGGGTGCCCTTGCCGCCGTTGAGGCTGACGCCGCCGATGACGGTGGCGGCGAACACCTGGAAAATCCAGCCGCTGCCCTGGTTCGCCGACACCGAGCCGTAGTGGCCGGTGTAGAGGATGCCCGCCAGGGCGGCCAGCACGCCGGCCAGGATCAGCACGACGCAGACGATCCGGTCGACCCGGATGCCGGCGGTGCGGGCCGCCTCGGGGTTGCCGCCGATCGCGTACAGCGCGCGGCCGTGTCTGAGCCAGGAGAGGGCCGCTCCGCCGGCGGCGAAGAGCAGTCCCGTGATCCACACCGCAGCGGGCACGCCGAGCCAGGAAGTCTGGCCGAGGTAGGTGAACGAGGGAGGCAGGTCGACGATCGACTGCCCCTCGGAGACAGCGATGTGCAGACCGCGCAGCATGGTCAGTGCGCCGAGGGTGACGATGAAGCCGTTGAGCCGCAGCTTGAGAATGAGGAAGGCGTTCATCGCGCCGATCAGGGCGCCGACGAGCAGGCACAGCGGCACGGAGAAGGAGCCGGGCAGCAGGCCGAGTCCGCTGAACCGGCCGGCGTCCGAGGGCAGCACCATCCACACGGCGATGACCGGGGCGACGCCGATGGTCGACTCCAGGGAGAGGTCCATGCGGCCCACGATCAGCACCAGTGCCTGCGCGAGGACGAGCAGGCTGAGTTCGGTGGACTGCTGCGCGACCCCGATGAGGTTGTCGGCGGTCAGGAACGCCGGCGAGACGATGAATCCGATCAGTCCCAGCACCAGCAGGACGGGCACCAGGGACAGGTCGCGCAGCCTGGAGAAGTCGATGCCCCGCTGGTGCGACGATTGCGGCGGCGCCGGTGCGGTGGCCGCTTCGTTGGCCGCCGGGCTGTCAGTGCTGGTCGGCATCGAGGGCCTCCTTCTCGTGCGTGCCGGCCATGCCTTCGATGGCGGCGACCATGTGTTCGTCGCTCCAGTCCCGGTCGAACTCCGCGGTGACGCGGCCCTGGAACATGACCACGACCCGGTCGCAGATCCGCAGGTCGTCGAGTTCGTCCGAGACGACGAGCGCGGCCTTCCCGTCCTCCGCGACCTTCCGGATCCTGCCGAGCAGGAACTCCTTCGACTTGACGTCGACGCCGTTGGTCGGCCGGACGGCCACCAGTACGTGCGGGCCGGTCGCGAGGGCCCGGGCGATCACTACCTTCTGCTGGTTGCCGCCGGACAGGGCGGACACGGGTGTGCGCGCCCCGGGCGTCTTGATGTCGAGGTCCTCGATCATGCGTCGGGCGAACAGCCGGGAGCGGGACGGCAGTACGGTGCCGTACGGGCCCAGCTGGTCGCCGACGCTCAGTGTGGCGTTCTCCTCGACGCTGCGACCGGCCACCAGTCCCTGCAGATGACGGTCCTCCGGGACCAGTGCGACCCCTGCGGCGAGCGCGGTGGGAACGTCGCCGGTGCGCAGGGGCCGGTCCGCGACGGTGGCCCGACCACTCGTCGCGCGGTGCAGCCCGGCCAGCGTCTCTCCGAGCTGGACGCTGCCGCTCGCGGCCGAACCTGCGAGGCCGACCACTTCGCCGGAGCGCACCGTGAGGGACACGTCCTCGTAAGCGCCGGGGAGCGTCAGCCCGTCCAGGCGCAGCAGAAGACGCCCTGCGGCGGCAGTTGTGACGGCGGCCCACTCGGCGGTGGCCGATGACGCCTCGCCCGTCATGGCCTCCACCAGCGCGTCGCGGTCCAGTTCGGCAACCGGTGCGGTGACGACGTGTCGCGCGTCCCGGAAGACCGTGACGGCGGCGCAAAGGTCGTAGACCTCTTGCAGGTGATGGGAGATGAAGAGGAAAGCCACGCCCTGGGCCTGGAGGTCGCGCAGTTTGCCGAAGAGCCGTGCGATGCCCCTGGCGTCCAGCTTGGCGGTCGGCTCGTCGAGGATGATGAACCGGGCCCCGAAGGACAGGGCACGGGCGATCTCCACGAACTGCCGCTGCTCAACCGTCAGGTCGCGGGCCCGCGCGGTGGGGTCGAGGTCGACACCGTACTCGCGTAGCAGGTCGCGGGCCCGTTGCCGCAGTTCCTTCCAGCGGATGGGGCGCAGGGCGGAGGCGCTCTGGCGGTGGATGAAGAGGTTCTCCGCCACGGTGAGTTCGGGCAGGATCGTCGAGTGCTGGTAGACGCAGGCGACCTTCGACCGCCAGGCGTCGAGGTCGCCGTGAGCGGGTGCGGGCTCGCCCTGGAAGGCGAGGGTGCCTGTGTCCGGCTTCTGCAGGCCGGTGAGGATCGAGACGAGGGTCGACTTCCCTGCGCCGTTGCGGCCGACGAGTGCGTGCGACTCGCCGGGCATGACGGTGATGCGGGCGTCGCGCAAGGCTACGGTGGCGCCGAAGCGCTTGGAGATGCCGGTCGCCTCGGCCACAGGGGTCCGGGCAACCGGAGCGGTCGCCGTGTTCACCATGGCGGATGTGCCGTCCTTTCCGTGGGTGCCGTTTCGTGCCGGTGCGGCGCTGCCGGCTCTCCTGCCGCCGGCGCGCCCGGTCACTTGCTCACGCTGTTGCCCCAGAGCGCGGCGTCATCGACGTTCTCCTTGGTCACCAACGGCGCCGGCAGCTGGTCCTCGTAGCCGTTCGGCAGCTTGATGATCTTGGAGTCGTGGTCGGTCGGGCCTTCCTTGACGGGCTTTCCCTCGGCCGCGGCTTTCGCGTAGTGCAGCGCGTACTTCGCGTACAGATCGGCGGGTTGTGAGACGGTGGCGTCGATATGACCCTTGCGGATGGCGTCGAACTCCTGCGGAATGCCATCGTTCGAGATGATCGTGATGTGACCGGGGGTACCGGCCGGCTTCAGCAGGCCCTTCTGCTGGAGCAGGGCGAGCGTCGGCTGCAGGAACACGCCGCCCGCCTGCATGTAGATGCCGTTCAGGTCGGGGTGCTGGGCGAGCAGGCTCTGGAGTTTGGCGGAGGCCACGTCGCCCTTCCAGTCGGTGGGCAGTTCGAAGACCTTGATCTTCGGGAACTTGGTCTTCATACAGGTGGCGAACGCCACCGAGCGGTCGCGTCCGTTGATGGAGTCGAGTGCACCCTGCAGTTCCGCGACCTTGCCCTTGCCGCCGAGCTGCTCGCCGAGCTGCTCGCACGCCTTCGTGCCGTAGGCGCGGTTGTCGGCGCGTACGACCATGTAGACATTGCCCTTGTCGGGACGGGTGTCGACGCTGACCACCGGGATCTTCTCGGCGGCCAGCTGATCGAGCGTCGAAGAGACCGCGCCGGTGTCCTGCGGGGCCATCACGACGGCTTCGGCGCCGCTGTTCTGGAACACCTGGATGTTGGCCACGAGCTTCGTCACGTCGTTCTGGGAGTTGCTGGTGGGCAGCATGGTGAGGTCTCCGTCGGCTGCCTCCTTCTTCACGTACTGGGCGTAGGAGTTCCAGAAGTCGGAGTCGGAACGGGGCAGGTCGACGCCGATCTTGGGTTTGCCCCCCGCGCCGTCGCCCGTGGCGCCGCTTTCGCGGTTGCAGGCCGTCGCGAGTCCGGCGACCATGACCACCGCGGTGGCTGCGGCGGCCGTTCGAACACTGGTGAGCTTCATGGCGCACTCCCTCTTCGCGGCCGGCGCCGGGCGTCGGCATGGTGTGACGAGTCAGGTCCAGCTCTGCTGTGCCGGGCGCCGCCCGCCCGGCCAGGTCCGGGGCACCTGGTCATTCACGGAGGGGACCGGTCCGTACACCGGGTGGGTCCGTACGCCCGGCAGTGCTGTTCGCGGCCGAGTCTGCAGCGGGGCCAAAGACGGTGCACCTCGCTGCCTCACCGCCGATGATTCTCCTTGTCATCCGACCACTGCGGGCGAGGCGGGCGATTGCGGGGAGATTACGGGAAGGAGTCCCCTGGCGACAAGAGATTCATCGGATGAATATCACGCCCGCTGGATCATGGAGCCAATGGCGCAACGGCGTTCTACCCCGCGGAGCACCTTTGAAGGGTGCCAGTCAACATCCGATGAATACTTGCCGGGGGTTGATGGCCGGTCATCACATCCGTGCCCCGGCGTACACGCCCCGCACGGGCCACTGCGCTGGTGACCTTCGGTATCCGGTTCCCGGCCTTGCGGGAACTCAATGGTTCCGACGCGGTGAACGCGGGCCCCGACCACTCCGCCAGGCACCTCATTCCGCGCGCACCGGGCGTCGCCAGGAGGCCGGGACAGAGGCAGCCGGCGGCGCCCGCCAGCGATGCCGCGACACATGCTTGACACGAACACGTCCGCTTGTATGGTCTAGTCCAACAGAACTCACCGCTCCGCTTGCGGAGTTGAGTCCGACCGGCATCTCCGCGCGCCGGCGAGGACGGTGAGTGCGCGTGACCTTCGCGCCTCTTGGCCCCCACCCAGAGGCCGTACCCGGCACGTGCGGTCACCCCCACACATGACCGCACATGCCCCGGGGCGGCCTGATGTGAAGGAGTTACGTATGCACGCCAGTAGGAAGACAGCGGCGCTGATCGGTGCCGCCCTGGCCCCCGTCATCGCGATCAGTCTGCCCGCCGGTTCGGCGAGCGCCCACGGCTACATCTCGGATCCGCCGAGCCGACAGGCTCAGTGCGCCGCGGGGACGGTGTCCTGCGGGGACATCACCTACGAACCCCAGAGCGTGGAAGGGTCCAAGGGCCTCACCAGCTGCAGCGGCGGGAACAGCCGCTTCGCGGAGCTGGACGACGACAGCAAGGGCTGGGCCGTCACCTCGGTCCCGAAGAACGCGACGTTCTCCTGGAAGCTCACGGCTCAGCACTCCACCAGCACCTGGGAGTACTACGTCGGCGGTCAGCAGATCGCCCTGTTCGACGACGGCGGCGCCAAGCCCGGCGCCGTGGTGAACCACGAGGTCGACTTCGGCGGCCTCACAGGACACCAGAAGGTGCTCGCCGTGTGGAACGTGGCGGACACCGACAACGCGTTCTACGCCTGCATCGACGTCAACGTCGGCTCCTGACACATCGAGTGGAGCGAGGCCGGGAGAGCGGTGGTCCCGTCCGGGCCCACCGAGCTCGCCCGCCCGCGGGAGGGGCTTGTCACGACGAGTCCCTCCCGACCTCCCACTCACCTCGCCTTCGTCCTCGCCCTCGTCCAGCAGGAGTCGACCTCGTGAAGTCCCGCAAACTCGCACTACTGGCCGCCACGGGCGCGGCCGCCACCCTCTGCACCTTGGCCCTCGCCCCGACAGCGCTTGCCCAGAAGACGGACGCGCCGTCCACGGCCGCAGAGTTCGTGCTCTCCGAGGCACAGTTCGACGAGATGTTCCCGGACAGGAACTCCTTTTACACCTACAGCGGTCTCACGGCCGCACTCAGCGCCTATCCGGATTTCACCAATGCCGGCAGTGACACGGTGAAGAAGCAGGAGGCCGCGGCCTTCCTCGCCAACGTCAGCCACGAAACCGGTGGGTTGGTGTACGTCGTCGAGCAGAACACCGCCAACTACCCGCACTACTGCGACGCCACCCAGCCGTACGGCTGTCCGGCAGGAAACGACAAGTACTACGGACGCGGGCCCATCCAGCTCAGCTGGAACTTCAACTACAAGAGCGCAGGAGACGCCCTGGGCATCGACCTGCTCAACAACCCCGACCTGGTCCGGAACGACGCGTCCGTCGCCTGGAAGACGGGCCTGTGGTACTGGAACACCCAGAGCGGACCCGGCACCATGACGCCGCACGACGCGATGGTCAACAGCGCCGGCTTCGGCGAGACCATCCGTGCCATCAACGGCAGTCTGGAATGCAACGGCGGCAACCCCGCGCAGGTCCAGAGCCGTATCGACATCTACGAGCGCTTCACCCAGGTCCTGGGCGTCGATCCCGGAGACGGTCTCAGCTGCTAGCAGAACCTCAGGGCGGTTTGCGACGGCCGTTGCCGCATGTCTGCGGGCGCTCGACCGACTGGCCTGCTTCACGTCCCGTCGACGGCGGCGGGACGTGAAGCACCGTCATCCGCCGGGTGGGCCCGTGCGGCAGTCGGCTACGCGGGATCGGTGCGCCCGAGGGTCCGTCTTCCCTTCTCGTACGCTCCTGCCTGCGGGGTGGACGGTATCTGGGCACCCGAAGCGTTCAGGATGTTGCGTACGCCGCCGTAGTCGACGCTTTCGGGGCTCGAGCTGCCGGTCCCGGCCGAGCCGGGAGTCAGCACGATCGCCTCGACGCCGGCCACGGCCGGGGGCAGGGACTCGGGATCCGTGACGTCACCCACGACGACCTGCGCCTCCGGGGGAAGCCGGTCGGCCCTGGAAGGGTTGCGTACCAAGGCGCGGACGGAATATCCCTGAGCGATCGCCTCGGCGACCACGAGACGTCCGACACTTCCGGTGGCGCCTGCTACGAGCACGGTCATGGGGCGGCCCGTCATGGTTCATTCTCCCTGTCGTCCGGTCCCTGCCCGGCGGGCCGGGGGAACCCGCAAGACCGGCTTGCATCAACGCGGATCAGCGGGCGTCGATCTTCCATCGTTACCGAAGAGCGCCACCGGAGCCCTCGGGAACCCTCTGTTCAGGTGATGGTCGTGGTCGGCGCGCGGAAGCGGTGGTTGCCTACGGGCTTCGGGGCCCCGCCCTTCCCCGCTCACCGTTCTTCGGAGAAGTCCGGACTGCCGCCGCCACCGCGCGCGGAGAACGCACTTGATGGACGCTGAACTCAGCCCCGCTGCGCAAACAGGCATCTCACTGCATGGCGGCGGGCAGCACCAACCCGGATCCGGCATCCCTGCACGCGGGAGGCCGGACCCACTCGTCACTCCGCGCTTCCCGAACAAGCCCCGCACACCGTCTGGAGACCCCGTGCAACCGTCAGCAGGTACGAGCGCTCGTATCGAGATCATCGAGGCTCACCGTGCCTACATGGAAGCGATGAGCCACGGAGATACGCCGACGCTCGCCGATCTGCTCAGCGACCGCTTCACGCTCACGCACATGGCGGGCCATGTGCAGCCGAGGTCCGAGTGGCTGTCCGAGATGCGCGAGGGACAGTTCATCTATCACTCGATCGACGGGAAGGACATGGACCTCGACGTCCAGGACGACACTGCCCGGTTGGTCGCACGAACCGTCACCGATGCCACCGTGTACGGCACACGGGCGAACTGGCGGCTGCAACCGGCCACCGATTACGCTCGCGAGAGCGGCGCCTGGGTGACGCTTCGCACTGTGGCCACGACGTGGTGACCCCGGATGCCCCGGATGGGCAAATGGCGGTGCACCAGGTCGGTCTCGTTGTGCACGGTGGGCGCGCGGAGGCCTTGGAGGCGGCGGACGTGGTCCGTGCGTGGTGCGAGGAGCACTCCGTGCGGTGCGCGGACATCGACGTGTGGCACGAAGGAAACCGGCGCACCGCCCGCGAAGAGGTGGACGCAGCAGGCGACCCCGATCTCGTTGTGACGCTGGGCGGCGACGGGACCTTTCTGCGCGGTGCGCGGCTGGCCGCCGTGAACGACGCCTTGGTCCTCGGAGTCGACGTGGGACGTGTCGGTTTTCTCACCGAGACCTCCGTGCAGGACGTGCGTGCGGCGCTGGACGCGGTGCGCGAGGACCGGATCAGGATCGACAGCCGCATGTTGCTCACCCTGCGCGCTTCCCGCCGCCTTGAGGTGCCGGCGGAGATGGAAGCCCTGATGGAGTACGGCCGTGGACCGCTTCTGCCGCCTCCTCATGTCCAGCCCGACTGCGAGATCGATGACGAGTGGGGCATTGCGCTGAGTGTCACCGCGCTCAACGACATCGTGCTGGAGAAGCTGTCCAGGGACCGTCAGGTGTCCGTCGGGGTCTACGTCTCCGGACGCCTCCTCGCGTCCTACTCGGCCGACGCGCTGTTGGTGGCCACCCCTACCGGCTCGACGGCCTACAGCTTTGCCGCAGGCGGACCCGTTCTGTCACCGCGCGCGGAAGCGCTCGTCTTCACGCCGGTCGCTCCGCACATGACGTTCGACCGATCCGTCGTCACGGCCCCGGACGAACCCATCGGAATGCGCCTGCTGGAACGTTCGGGCCCTGCCGCGGTGAGCATCGACGGGCAGCTGCAGGGCGTGCTCCAGCCGGGCGACTGGATCGGCGTGTACGCCGCCCCGCGCCGCCTGCGGGCGGTCCGGCTGGACCGCATGGACTTCTACGGCCGTCTGCGCGAGCGGATGAATCTGACGGATGCCCCGGCCGCAGTCGCCGACGGAACTCCTGCACCGCTCTGGTCGGTGACCAAGCCGCCACCCGGAGACCTCGCCCACCTGGAACTGCTGACGGTCACGGACGATTCCTGACCCCTCACCCGCGCGCTTCGTGCAGGCACGAACGGAACGGTGGCGGGACACCGACTCGTCCACGAATCTGCGTCCAGCGGCATTGACCGCCATGCTGCCCGGCTTGGCCCGCCCCTTGCCCGAACCTGGGTCGGCCTCACGGCGGGCGACCGCTGCCCCGTGGGCACGGTGTTCGCCGGCCGACCGCCTGCGCGGCGGCCGGCCGGGTTTCAGTCCCTACGCGTGTTCCGGGGAGCCGGTGCGCCCGGATCGGGCCCACTCACAGTCCGAGGTAGATCTGACGGACGCGCTCGTCCTGGGAGAGTTCCTCGGAGGTGCCCGACATGGCGACCGAGCCGTTCTCCATCACCAGACAGTGGCTGGTGACGCCGAACGTCAGCTTGGCGTTCTGTTCGACGAGGAGAAGACCGAGGCCCTCCCTGCGCAGCCGTACGAGGATTTCCAGGACGGTTTCGATCAGCTTCGGTGAGAGGCCCATGGAGGGCTCGTCGAGCAGGAGCAGCTTGGGCCGGGACATGAGAGCACGGCCGATGGCCAGCATCTGCTGCTGGCCTCCCGACAGATCCCCGGCTGCCCGGTTCCGGAAGTCCCGCAGGATGGGGAACAGGTCGTACACGTGCGCGAGGGTGTCCCGCGTTTCTCCCTTCCAAGACCTGCTGTAGGCGCCGAGCAGCAGGTTCTTCTCGACGGAGAGTCCTGGAAATACATGCCGGCCTTCGGGGACATAGCCCACACCGTGCCGGACCATGTCCCGAGCTCGTACCTTGCTGAGGTCGGTGTCGCCGAGGGTGATCCGGCCGCTGCTGCGCGGGATGAGCCCCATCAGGGCCTTGAGCGTGGATGTCTTGCCGGCACCGTTGGAGCCGATGATCCCCATGGACTCGCCCGGGGCGACACTCAGCTCCACGGATCTGACCGCACAGACTCCCCCGTAATGAACGGTCAGGTCGGTGACTGCGAGGCTGTCGGTGGCGGTGCCGGACGCGGCGGTCGTGGTCATTACGGAACCTCCGGTGCGGCATGAACGGGTATGTCGGCCGGCGTCGAGTCGCCGAGGTACGCCTCTATGACTTCGGGAGTCGCCGCCACTTCGGCGGGCGTCCCTTCCGCGATGACGCTGCCGGCCGCGAGGACGGTGATCCGTTCGCACAGGGACATGACCAGTCCCATGTTGTGCTCGATGAGAACGACGGTGATCCCCTGGTCTCGGATGGAGCGGACGATCGCCGATAGCTGCCCGACCTCCTCACCGTTCAGACCGGCCGCCGGCTCGTCCAGGAGAAGCAAGCTGGGCCGTCCCGCCATGGCCCGCGCGATCTCGATGCGGCGCTGGATGCCGTACGGGAGCGACTGCGGGTGTGCGCCGGCGAAATCGGTGAGCCCGTACTCCTTCAGGATGCGGTCCGCCTCCGCCTGCAACCGGTGTTCGTTGTGGAGGACACCGACGGGCCACACGGCGTACTGCCAGACCGTGCTGGTGCGGGACCGGTCGAGGACGACGAGGATGTTCTCGCGGACCGTCATCTGGGAGAAGAGACGCAGGTTCTGGAACGTGCGCGCCATTCCCGCCAGGGACAGCTGGTACGGACGCGCCCGGCCGATGTCGCGGCCGACACCGGCGACCCGCCCGGCGGATGGCCGGTACAGCCCGCTGATCACGTTGAACAGGGTTGTCTTGCCCGACCCGTTGGGGCCGACGATGCCACGGATCTCTCCCCGTTCCACAGTCAGGGTGACGTCGTCGAGCGCGGTCAGCGCCCCGAACCGCTTGGTGACGTGGCTGATCTCCAGCGCCGGCCCGTCGGCGGAACCGGTCTCGCGAGCCTGATCCGCGGGGACGGTCTCAGGCAGGTAGGGCCCCAACTCGGCGGCGCGTACGTCGTCGTTCTTCCTGCGACGGCCGATGGCTTCCCGGATGCGTTCAGGGATCCCGGCGAGCCCGGTGGGGGCGAAGACCACCATGAGGACGACGACGACGCCGTACCCGAGCTGCGCGTAGACGGCGAAGTCGACGAGTGCCTCACGGATCAGCACGAGTCCGACCGCGCCCACGACACACCCCACGAGGCTGCGCCGGCCGCCGATGATGACCATCGCCAGCAGCAGGAACATGTTGCTGAGGCTGAAGGTCTCGGGTGCCACGTAGCGGATGAGACCTGCGTAGAGGATGCCGGCCACACCGCCGTACACACTGGCGAGCAGGAAGGCGGTCATCCGCAACAGGGGGATTTCCGCGCCCATGGCCCCGGCCGCGAGGGCGTCGTCGCGCATCGCGCGGAGCCGGCGGCCGAGCCGGGTCCGCACCACGAAGGTACCGAAGGCGAGAGCGAGGCCGAAGACCACGATCTCCAGGTAGTAGTACATGTACTCGTCGGCGAGGTCGATCCCGAAGAGCGGCGGTACGGGGATGCCCGAGATGCCGTCCGCGCCGCCGGTGATCTCCGCGTTGGTGATCCAGTTGACGAATCCCAGTGCCAGGCCGAGCGTGACGATTCCGAGGTAGTGCGACTGCATGCGCAATGCCGGCAGCCCTACCAGCAGCCCCACCAGGACGGTGGCCGCCAGACCGACGAGTGCCGCGGCCCAGAAGCCGTATCCGGAGTGGGTGGTGAGGATGGCGGTGGTGTAGGCGCCGACTCCGAAGAAGGCGACCTGGGCCAGGTTGATCTGGCCCGCGACCCCCATGACGAGCCCCATGCCGACGGCGAGGAGCGCGAAGATGATCGCGATGTCCACCACGTGCATCGAGTAGCCGTTGAGGCCGTACGGCAGCAGGAAGGCCGCTACGCACGCCAGCAGGATGAGCGACGCCTTGGATTTGAGGATGTTCACGCCCGGCTCACCGTCCTCTCGCCGAAGATGCCTGTGGGCCGGATCATGATGGCCACGGTGAAGACCAGGAAGGTGACCAGGACGGAGTAGCCCTGGAAGTGGTCGCCGGCGTAGGAGTCCAGGACCCCGATGGCCAGGCCGCCCACCACCGCTCCGGGAATGCTGCCGAACCCACCGAGCATCGCCGCGGCGAAGCCCTTTACGCCGAGGGCGCCGCCGAGGGTGGCGTCGACGTAGAGCATGGGTCCGGCGAGGCTGCCGGCGAGGGCCGCGATGCCTGCCCCGATCGCGAAGGCGAGGGCGTTGCTGCGGCCCACGTGGATACCGACGGCGGTGGCCGCTTCGTGGTCCATCGCCACTGCCTGCATGGCGGCCCCCGGCTTGGTGCGCTGGAGGAACAGAGTGAGCAGTACGACGCATGCTGCGGTGATCGCGATGACCATCAGATCGTAGGTACGGATACGGATGCCCATGATTTCCAGGGGTCCGGACGAGATCGGCGAGGGCATGGCCCGCCCCGTGGTCCCCCAGATGAGGGTGGCGGCTGCCTGGAGGACGGTGCCGAAGCCGATCGTCCCGATCAGCATCAGGTCGAAGTCCTTGTTCTCCAGCGGGCGCAGGACCCGCTCGATGACCAGGCCTATGGCGCCGGTGACGACGATGGAGATGACGATGGCGATGCCGAACGGTACGTGCGTGGTGAGATAGAACGTTGAGGCGGCGTAGGCGCCGATCATCGCGACGTCGGCGTGGGCGAAGTTGACCAGGCCCATGGTGCGGTAGACGACGGAGAATCCGACAGCGATCAGGGCGTAGACGGCACCCAGGCTGAGGCCGCCGACGAGGGTTTGCAGGGTGACTTGCATGGTGGCTCCCTGAAGCCGGTGCGGAGCCCGGCTCTCGGCTCGACGGGCTGGCTACTGAGCTGCGGAGAGCTTTCCGTCCTTGATGACGCCGATGGTGGTCCTGAAGATGCCGACACCGGTCTCGTCGTAGGCGAAGTCACCGAGCAGGCCCTGGTACTTGGTGGCGCGGATCTCGTCGGCGAGCTTCTTCCCGGTGGCCAGGTCGCTGTTCTTCAGCGCGGTGAGCACGATGTTGGTGCCGTCGTAGGCCTTGGCCCCGTGCAGTTCGGCGTCCTTGTCGTACTTGGCCTTGTAGGCAGTGGCGAACGCGCGGCTGGCGTCACTGATCTCGTTGCTGAGGTAGGGCGAGCTGACGATGGTCTCAGCGGCGTTCGCGGCACCGGCAGTCTCGATGAAGACCGGGGTGCCCTGGGGGGCGGCGCCTGCGAAGGGGACCTTGATGCCCAGGTCACGTGCCTGCTTCACGATCAGCCCGGCCTGGACCTCCTCGGCGCCGAGGAAGACGGCGTCCGGCTTGGACTGGCGGATTCGCGAGAGCGACGCGCTGAAGTCCTTCTGGTCGGTGGTGACGACCTGGTCGCTCACCGGCGTGATGCCGGCCTTCTTGAGCGCGGCGGTGAAGGCGTCGTGCTCGCCCTTGCCGTAGGACCCGTTGTTGGAGATCATCGCGATCTTCTTGAACTTCTTCGTGGTGACCAGGTAATCGGCCAGCGTGGAGTCGTAGGTCGTACTGGTGGGGCCGTTGAGGAAGAGGAAGGGACTCTTGACGTCGACGAGGGCCGTGGCCTGGCCGGAGGTGATGTTGGGAATCTCCGCCTGCCGGAGGATCGGCGCCATGGCGACGGTGACGGCGCTCTCGGCCGTACCGATCATCGCGACGTAGTTGCCGTTGTCCAGCTTGCGGGCGATGTTGGTGCCGGTGGTGGGGTCGCCCTGGTCGTCGAAGACCGTGACCTTGATCTTCCGGCCGTCGATGCCGCCTTTCTTGTTCCATTCGTCCACGGCGAGCTTGGCGCCCTTGGCCTCCCAGTCGCCCAGCGCTGCGAGCTGGCCGCTCTGGGCGTTCACCACAGCGATCTCGATGGGACCGTTGCCGTCGGCCTTGTCTGAGCCGGAATCACCGGGGGCGCTGCACGCCGATGCGGCGAGCAGGACACCGAGGGCGACGGCCGGGACGGTGTGACGGGTTCTGGCGCGCATGGGAATCATCCTTCGTCCTCGAACTTGCCCTGGTAGATGTCGTTGATGTTCCAGTGGCCGGGCGTGGGAACCGGCTCGTTGACCATGGGGATGTCGATGACCGCCGGCCGGCGGCGTTCGACCGCGGTCGTGAGCACCTTGGCCAGGTCCTCCGCGGCCGCCACCTCGTAGCCGTCGGCGCCGCAGGACCGTCCGTACGCGGCGAAGTCGGGGCTGTAGGACTCACCGTCGGGGCCGGTGAAGTCGCATCCGTATCCGCGGCCGTAGTTGGAACGCTGGAGGTCGGAGATCGTGCCGTGAGCCCGGTTGTTCATCACCGCGAAGATCACGGGAAGGCCCTGTTCCACGGCCATGGGCACGGCCGGAAGCTGTGCACTCATCCCGCCGTCGCCGATGAGGGCGACCACTGTCCTCTGCGGTTGCGCCATCTGCACGCCGACGGCGGCGGCCGGTCCGAAGCCCATGGTGGAGGCTCCGCCGGGGGTGATGAAGCGGCCCTCGGGCGGCAGGTCGTAGGACTGGGCGACGCCGTTCTTGTTCCAGCCGACGTCCGTCACCAGGATCGCGTCGGCAGGCAGGCTTGCCCGCAGATCGGCGAGGATGCGCTGGGGCCGCAGGGGGAAATTGTCACTCGCCCCGTTGACCGCCGCGGTGTCGAAGAGTTCCGTACGACTGGCGGCGATCGTCTCGCGCAGTCCCGGCCGGCGCGTGGGTTCGGGCCGCAAGGCGCGGACGGCCGCTTCGATGGCGCGCACGGAGTGTCCGACATCGGCGACAGCCCCGATCTCGACCGGGTAGTTACGTCCGATCTCAGCCGGGTCGATGTCGATCTGGATGAGCTTGCTCGGCGGAAAGTTCCAGGTGTACGCCGCCTCCCACGAGCTGGCGTCGGTTTCCGCGAAGCGCGTGGCCAACGCCAGCACCACGTCGGCGTCCTTGGTGTGGGCGTGGGTGGAGTCCAGTCCCCAGAAGCCGGGCATGCCCAGGAGCAGGGGGTGCCGGTCGGGTACGGCGCCCTTGCCCATGAGGGAGTGCGCCAGCGGGATGTCGAGGTGGTCGGCCAGGCTGAGCAGCGCCTGCTTGGCCTCCGGCGTGCGCAGTCCGCCGCCGAAGTAGATCAGCGGTCGCTCCGCGTCCACCAGCGCCTGGGCTATGCGCTGCGCAGCCTCCTGCGTGATGCCGGGGAGAGAACTCTCAGGCATGGCGTGCGACCCGGGGACGTAGGGCTCGACCTGCCGGGAGAAGAGGTCCATGGGTACGTTGACGAGCACGGCACCGGGACGGCCGGAGGTCGCCGTCCAGAACGCGCGTTCCAAGGTCCGGTGCAGGTCGGCGCTGCGCTGGACGGGCCATGCGCGCTTGCAGAAGGGGCGGTAGATCGCGGTCTGGTCGGCGTCCGCGTGGAGGTTGACCTCCTGGTGCGGATGTCGGCCGTAGTAATAGGAGGGGATGTCACCGGAGATGACCACGAGCGGGACGGAGTCCATGGCGGCCGTGGCAACACCGGTGACCGCGTTCATCATGCCCGGGCCGACGTGGGTGAGCAGCACTCCGGGCTTGCCCGAGGCGCGGGCGTATCCGTCGGCGGCGTGGGCGGCAGCCTGCTCGTGGCGGGCGATCACGAAGTGGATGGAGCTGGGGCCCATGGCGTCCAGCAGGGCGATGTTGGTGTGCCCGCACGTTCCGAACACGTACTCGACGCCGTAGGACTCGAGCTGGGCGACAAGGGCTTCAGCAGCGGTGACGCTGGTCACTGGTTCTCCTCCGTGAGGTCGTGGCGATCGCCCCAGATGGACAGGCCGCGGAGCATGAGGGTCTTGACGACGGTGTAGTCGTCGATCAGCCAGCGCGGCGACTCGCGTCCGAACCCGGAGTCCTTGACCCCGCCGAACGGGATGTGATCCAGGCGGTAGTTCGAGGTTCCGTTGACGATGAGCCCGCCCACCTGGAGGGTGCGCCAGGCGGTGAAGATGCGGTTGATGTCATGGGTGAAGAGGCCGGCCTGCAACCCGTAGCGGCTGGCGTTGCACTCACCGATGACCGTGTCGAAGTCGTCGTAGGGCATGACGGCGACGAGAGCGCCGAACACTTCGTGGACGACCACCGAGGCGTTCGCAGGCGGCCCGGCGATGATGGTCGGAGCTGCGGTGGCACCGTCTCGCGTACCGCCGCGCAACACCGAGGCCCCGAGTCCTTTCGCTTCGGCGGACCAGCGGACCACTCGCTCGGCAGCGTCCTCGTCGACCATCGAGCCGATGTCCGTCAGCGGGTCCATCGGGTCACCGATGACCAGGGTGTCGACCGCGTCGGTGAAGGCGTCGAGGAAGTCGGCGTAGCGGCTTCGGTGCACGTAGACCCGCTGGACTGAGATGCAGCTCTGCCCCGAGTTGCTGTACCCGGTGCGAGCGGATGCCTTGGCAGCCGCTTCGATGTCGGCGTCCTGGCAGACGATGGTGGCCGCGTTGCCGCCGAGTTCGAGGGCCAGTCGCTTGGCGCCGGCGGCACGGGCAACGGCCGCGCCGGTGGCGGCACTGCCGGTGAAGCTGATGACATCGACCTCGGTGGCCGCGCACAGGGCCGCCCCGACGTCGCCTCCCCCGTGGAGCAACTGGACCGCCTGGTGGGGCAGTCCGCTGTCGAGCAGAAGGGCGACCAGCGCCGCCGAGATGCCCGGTGCCTGCGGCGGGGCCTTCACGAGCGTGGTGTTGCCTGCGGCGAACGAGGCGCCGAGCTTGTGTGCCAGCAGGTTCGCGGGAGCGTTGAAGGGCGTGATCGCGAGGGCGACCCCGGCAGGAGCGCGGTAGGTGAAGGCGCTGTTGCCGACACCGGTGTTCCAGCCCGCGACCGGCAGTGTCTCCCCGTCGATGCGGCGGGCTTCGGCGGCGCAGACCTCGAAGGTCGAGGCGACCCGCTCGATCTCGACGCGGCTGTCCTTGACCGGCTTGCCCAGTTCCAGGGCCAGCAGTCGGGCGAGCCGGTCGCGGTGGTTCAGAGCGGCCACCGACGCGCGCTGCAGGATTTCGGCCCGCGCTGCCGGGGCGAGCGTGGCGACCTGAGGGGCGTACCGGCGGGCATCGGCGACGGCCTTGTCGATCTCGGCCGGCAGAGCGGTGGGAGCGCGGCTCACGGTTCGCCGCAGGTAAGGGCCGGTGCGTTCCGCCGTCGGTCCGTCACCCGACCATGCACCGGCTAGGAAGGGCAGTGCGTCGACGACATCCGAATCGGCGACGGATTTGAGGATGACTTCCAGCATCACTTCTCCAGACAAGCCATCTAGCGGTTTGCATAGACCGCCTTGTGGACTGGCGTGTAACGTACGGGCGCCGGTTGAGCTTGGCAAGAGCCCGGCCAAAAGAAGTTGAATCCTCAGGTTTCCCGCCGAAATCGGTGCTGCCGCACGTGTGGATGCGCCCACCTCGCACCATCCCTGGCAGGCTCTCCCGGCAAGGACGTACGAAGGAGAAAACATGGATTCCGAGCAAGGACAGGGCGGTGTGCGCAGTGTGCGCCGGGCCCTGGACATCCTGTCGCTGCTCACCGAGGACCAGCCCGTCGTCTCCCTCCGAACCATGGTGGAGGCGACCGGTCTCGCGAAGACCACCGTGGTCCGGTTGGTGCAGACACTGGAGGGTTACGGGCTTCTGTGGTCCACCGACGCGGGGTTCACCGCGGGGCCCGGGTTGTGGAGATGGGCCCATCTCGCACACGGAAGCTGGGAGTTGCCCCAGGAGACGATCAAGCTGCTGCGCGAGCTGGCCGACCGGCGTGGTGAGACGGCCAACGTGATGATCCGGCGCGACATCCACCGCGTCTGTGTCGCGCAGCAGGAGAGTCCCCAGCCGCTGCGTCACGTGGTGCGGGTCGGGGACGAACTCCCGCTCTGGGCGGGCGCCTCGTCCAAGGTGCTGTTGAGCGGCGCGAGCGACGCGCTGATGCACCGGGTCGCGAGGGACTCGCCCCACGGCGAGGCGCACGTCGAACGGCTACGGGGGTGGGTCGACGAGGCGTCGCAGCAGGGATACGCGGTGAGCCAGGGCGAACGCGACGTCGGCCTCACGGCCGTGGCCGTTCCACTCGCCACCTCCTCCGGCGTGGTGGTCGCCTCGCTCTCCCTCAGCGGCCCCAGTGCACGCATCACGCAAGGATCGATCGAGGAGTTCGCCGAGGACCTGATGCAGGTGGCCGCGGAGATCATGTCGCAGGGATTCGACCACCCCCTGGGACCGCGGGGCTGACAACCGTGCCGGAAAGCGGGGCCGTCCGCCGGCGCCGCGTAAGGAGACAATGCCCATGGATGCGCGACCGCTCGACAACATAAGAGTCCTGGACCTGACGAACGTCCTGGCAGGTCCCTACTGCAGTTACCACCTCATGCTCCTGGGTGCGGAAGTCATCAAGATCGAGCGCCCCGGACAGGGAGACCTGGCCCGCAACCTCGGCCCCGACGCCGACCTGAACCGCGCCGGCATCGGGGCTTCCTTCCTGGCGCAGAACGCGGGCAAGAAGTCCGTGGAGCTCGACCTCAAGAACCCCGCCGACCGCGAGGTCTTCGAGGAGATGCTGGCCGGCGCCGACGTGCTCCTGGAGAACTTCCGCGCGGGGGTCCTCTCACGGATGGGGTACGACCAGGAGCGGCTGGACCGGATCAATCCCCGCCTGGTCTGCTGCTCCATCTCCGGCTTCGGGCAGAGCGGGCCGATGAGTGACGCACCGGCGTACGACCAGATCATCCAGGGGCTCTCCGGAATGATGAGCGTGACCGGGACCGCCGACACCGCCCCTCTGCGGGTCGGCTTCCCGGTGTGCGACACCACCGGCGGGCTGTCCGCGGCGCTCGCGGTCAGCGCCGCGCTGCTGCACCGGGAACGCACGGGGCAGGGCAGCCGGCTGGACGTCTCCATGCTGGAGACCTCCCTGTCGGCCATGGGGTGGGCCGTGTCGAACTACATGGTCAGCGGTGTACCCCCGGAACCCATGGGGGACCAGAACGCCACCGCGGCGCCGTCCGGCACGTTCCGCACCGCGGACGGACCGCTGAACATCGCGGCCAACCAGCAGCGCCAGTTCGAGACGCTGTGCCGGCTCGTCGGTGTCCCCGAGCTCGTCACGGACGCCCGATTCGCCGAACGGGAGGGCCGCAAGGCCCATCGCGAGGAACTCAACGCGGCTCTCAACAGCGCGCTCTCGCAGCGCCCGGCAGCGGAGTGGGAACGCTTGCTGACCGCCGCCGGAGTGCCCGCGGCACGCGTCCTCACCGTCCCGCAGGCCCTCGATCAGCCCCAGTTGCGGCACCGGGGGTTCATCGGTGAATTCCGCAGACCCGACGCCTCGAACATCGCGCTGCCGGTCCTCGGCAGCGGCGTCCTCTTCGACGGCGAGGCCTTCCTGCCCCGCACACCGCCCCCACTTCTGGGCGAGCACAACCACGAGAGGAGCGAGCTCGCATCGCGCTGGTCCGCCACTGCCACCGCCACGAAGGAGGCGACAGGCTCATGAGTACGTCCGCATCCGCATCCGCATCCGCCCACGACGAGGCCGCACAGTGGTGGGCCACCGCCGTCAGCCACATCGAGCCCGGCTCCATCGAACTACGGGACCGGCCCGTACAGGAACTGATCGGCTCGGTAGGCCTGGTGGACACCCTGTGGCTCCTGCTGCGCGGCACCCTTCCCTCACCACGCCAGTCCGCGCTGTTGGAAGCGGCGCTGGTGGCAGGCGTGGACCACGGGCCGCAGGCGCCCTCGATCGCAGCCGCGCGCATGGCAGCGACCTGCGGGGTGGGGCTCAACAACGCGATCGCCACCGGTGTCAACATGCTCGGCGACGTCCATGGCGGAGCGGGACAGCAGTGCGTGGAAATGCTCGAGGAGATCCGCACCCACTATGTGGCGGGCCGGGACTGGGACGCGGCCGCCGCCGATGTCATGGCCCTGCGCCAGGCGCGTTCCCGATACCTTCCCGGCTTCGGCCACCGCTTCCATCCCGTCGACCCCCGCCGCGACCCCCTTCTGCGGCTGACGGAGGAGGCCGTGACCGCCGGGGTCGTGGCGGGCGACCATCTGCAAGCGGCTCTGGCCGTCGAGCGCGCCCTGCAGAAGCGCCGTGTCGGCGCGCGCCCCGTGCCGATGAATATCGATGGCGCCACTGCCGTCATCTACGCCGAGCTCGGCTTCCCCGCACCGCTGGCCAGGGGACTGTTCGTGATCAGCCGGTCGGTGGGCATCCTGGCCCACGCGTGGGAGGAGACCGGGCAGGGGCGCCGGAACAAGGGGCCCATCCCCCGGTCCGTCCTCCCCGCCCGCCTGAACCCTGTCGATCCGTCTGCCACCGAGGAATCCGCGTCCTGACCCTTGTCAGGCCGCTGCCACGTCCTTAACGTATGGAAGCGCCTCTCGGCGACCATCATGCGGGTCTAGCGAACCGCACAGCGGACCAAGATCCGCCTCCTGCTCTCCCTCCCCCTCACCGCGCACCGGACCACCAGGTGGACCGCAGCTCGGCAGGGGCATGTCACGGAAGAGGGTTCATGGACAGACGCAGTTTTCTCGCCACGGCCGCGGCCGGCACGACCGCGAGCATCGCCGTACTCAATTCACCCGCCCAGGCCGCTGAAACGCGCACGGGCACTCTGGCAACTCCCGTTCCCAGGCAGGCGTTCGAGGCAACAGCGAAGAACTTCCCCAAGGCAGGCGGCAACCTGGCCAACCAGAACTACTCCGCCCTCAAGAAGATCACCCCGCGCAACGTGAAGCAGCTCGGCGGGGCCTGGCACATCAACCTGGAGGGCGGCGAAGCTGCCCGCGCCCAGCAGTGCGCGGTCGTCGCCCAGGACGGCGTGCTCTACGTCGCCACCACCCAGCAGAACATCTTCGCCGTCAACGGGCGTACCGGCGCCGTGAAATGGAAGACGAACGTCGGCAGCGAGACCACCAACATGCGTGGGGTCGCACTCGGCCAGGGCCTCGCCTTCACCATCTCCGGTGAGAACATCGTCTACGCCCTGGACCAGCGCACCGGCGCGGTCGTGTGGACCAGGGAGATGCTCATCGAGGACCAGGGCGACCCCGGGTGCGACCCGGCCAGCGGCCAGTGCGGCGGCAGCAGGGGAAGCCTGGCCGGCGCGGTCGTCCACTGGGACGGGATGATCTACGTCGGCACCCAGGGCAGCACCGCGGGCGCCCGAGGCCGCGGTTACGGCCTGGACGCGGCGACCGGCGAAGTCGTCTGGACGTTCTGGGGCACCCCGGGGCCCGGCGAGTTCGGACACGACACCTGGGAAGGTGACACCTGGAAGACCGGCGGGGCCGTGTGCTGGATCCACCCTGCGGTGGACCCCGAACTCGGGCTCGTCTACTGGACGTTCGGAAACCCGTATCCGCGCACTGACGGCTCCACCCGAGGCGGGGACAACCTCTTCGCCAACTGCCTGGTGGCCATCGACGCCAAGACGGGGAAGAGGCGCTGGCACTTCCAGTCCGTCCACCACGACATCTGGGACTACGACGGTGTGATGTCGCCGGTCCTCGCGGACATCCAGATCGAGAAGCGCAAGCGCAAGGTCGTCGTCTACGGCAGCAAGACCGGGATGTACTACATTCTCGACCGCGCGACCGGCGACCCCGTACACGGCATGGAGGAGCGCCCTGTGCCGCAGCACGCGGCGCAGAAGACCGCACTCACTCAGCCGTTCCCGGGGGGCGAACCCTTCGTCGAGACGGAGCCACGGATCGACAAGGCCACCCGGCCCGTGCCGTTCTACGCCACCGGCGGCCTCTTCGAGGTGCACTGGGACCGGCCGACCATCCTCTACCCGGGCGCGGGCGGCGGCGCCGACTGGTCGTCGCCGTCCTTCAGTCACCGCACGGGGCTGGTCTACGTGGGATACGGGCTGATCAACTCCGCCTACTCCAACACCCATGAGGGCAGGGTCAACACCGCGCGCCCGCTCGGCGAGTACTTCGCCGGCGGGGTCGTGGCCGTCGACCCACGCACCAATACCGTCTCCTGGCGACAGGAGGGCGACTGGTCGCTCGCCCACGGCAACGGCGTCCTCTCCACCGCGAGCGGCGTGCTCTTCCAGGGGCGTCCCGACGGTGTGCTGACCGCCCTGGACGACGCGACGGGGAAGGAGTTGTGGACCTGGCAGTGTGGCGCGGGCGTCAACACGAGCCCGATGACGTACGAGGTCGACGGCGAGCAGTACGTGGCGGTGCTGGCCGGTGGGAACGGGTTGCCCTACCCGGACATCCCCAAGGGCGACCACCTGTGGGCGTTCAAGGTCGGCGGCAAGGTCGGCCCTGCTCCCGCACCGACACCGCCGTCGAAGCGCAACCAGATCCGGGCGGCGGCCGTCAGCGGCGCCACCGCGGGAGACACCGTCACCCTGGGCCGCGTATGGGACAGCGCGAAGGGCGCGCCCGGGGCCACCGAGAACCTCGTCTCGCAGAACGCCATGTCACCTCAACACCTGTCCATCGCCCGAGGCACCACCGTGACGTTCACCAACCCCGCCGGCAACAAGACCGCCCACGGCGCGGTGGCCTTCTTCGAGGCCGAGTTCGACACCGGGCTGCTGATGCCGGGTGAGTCGTACACGTACACCTTCGACTCCCCGGGCGAGTTCTTCTACAACGACCCGGTCTCCCCCCAGAGCACAGGCAAGATCGTCGTCTCCTAGCTCCTCCCCCGCGGCCCGACCGTGCCGCCACTCCCACCGTCACGCCGCGGCAGACGTTGCCGCCAGGCGCGCCCGCCCCTGCATGGCGTAATGCCTCCGGCGCCTTCGCGTGGCCGCTGCCCGCCGAGTCGCCGGCGCGGCCCGATGCACTGCCTCTTCGTCGTGCCGGTTTCGCATGCCGTCCACCACAGAAGGAAGCACTCTCATGTCAGGAAGAACGCTCCGGGCGAGAGCCCTGAGCACCCGCACGGCCGTCCTCGCCACGCTCGGGATGGCGGTCGCCCTGGTCGCGGCACTCCTCGCGACCGGAACCCTCAGCGTCGCCCACGGCCGGATCGGCACGGGCGCAAAGGAGCTGGGTGACCCGGACTACGGGGTGTGCCGTGGCCTGGATCCCGACTGCTACCACGACTGGGGCAACTTCGACCCGGCCAAGGGCTATCGGGTTCTGCTCTACACCCGCACGGCGGGGCCGCGCCACGCCAACCTGGGCCCCGCCCTGGCGACCGGGCTGAACCCGCCGCTCACCGATGCGAACGTGGTCCAGAAGTCCATGATCAAGCTGGGCGAGACGGGGGGCTTCCAGGTCGACTACACCGAGGACGTCACCCAGCTCGCCTCCCCGAACACCTTGTTCAAGTACAACGCGGTGGTCTTCTTCTCCACCAGCCGGGACGCTTTGGACGACGCCGCACAGACCTCCCTGCGCCAGTACATCCGCGGCGGCGGCGGCTTCGTGGGACTCCACAACGCCTTCGGAACCGAATACAACTGGCCCTGGTACGAGGGCCTGCTGGGCAACGCCAACTTCTACGACCACGGCCCCTCGCAGTTGGGCACCGTGCAGACGGTGGGGCGCAAGGACGTCTCCACCAAGGAGCTGCCGGCCCGCTGGAACTTCACCGACGAGTGGTACAACCTGGTGCCCGCCCCCACCGAGGTGCGCGTGCTGGCCGAGGTCGACGAGAGCACGCTCGCGAAGGGCGTGGCCGGCAACTACAGCCACCCCGGCCATGGCAACGAGCACGCCGTCGCATGGTGCCAGTACTACGACGGGGGACGCTCCTGGGTCACCACACTGGGCCACGACGCCAAGCAGTTCACCACGGACGGGTCCTTCGCCGGTGCCGCCGAGTTCCAGAAGCTCGTCATCGGAGGTATCCAGTCCGCCGCAGGCATGAAGCCGTTCTGCAAGTAGCCCGCTCCACCCGGCCCTTCCCGAGTGCCATGGTCGACTGCGTCCGCCCCCTTGCCACGGCCGAAGCGCAGGCATAGCGTAAATATCGATCCACCTGACGGACCACATAGACCGCACCACGGTTGGCTTGAGTCCGTCGCCTGCGCCTCCAGGGGTCCGCTGTTCACCTCACAAGCGTCGGGCCGGGCCCGGACGACCTCACCTCCCCTCTCCTCGCCCCATTCCGTTTCTCTGAAGGGATACCGACCATGCTCGAATCCACCACAGCCCAGCAGCAGGCAGAGGCCGCCCCCGCCACGCCGGGCGGCTGGGTCACCCCGGACTTCACGGTCGTCGACACGGCCATGGAGGTCACCGCCTACTCGCTCAACACCCTCTAGCACCCGCCGTGCTGCTGCTCACACTGGGCACGGCAGCGGGCGGAGGAGTTCCCCAATGGAACTGCGCGTGCCCCGGATGTTCCGGGGCACGCGCCCACCCTGACCGTCGCCGCAGCCACGACTCCCTCGCCGTCCTCGGACACGGTCCGTCCTCGTGGTTGCTGGTCAACGCGGGACCGGACATCACGGATCACCTGGAGACGCACACCGAACTTCGGCCCGGCGCCGGCGAGGAGCGCACACCCGTGGTCCGGGTCCTGCTCACCGACGCGGAACTCGACCACACCCTGGGCCTTCTACGGCTGCGGGAGGCCCGGCACATGGAGATCTACGCCACCGCACCCGTGCGGAAGGCCTTGCGGGAACGCCTGGCACTGGACACCGTCCTCACGCCGTACACCACACTCACCTGGCGGGACCTGCCACCGACCGGGCGAACTCCGGCCGTGGTCGCCGGGATCGAGTTGTCCGCGGTTCCCCTGTCCACCAAACGCCCCCGGTACGCCGCCGACGCTTCGGAGGACGCCACCTGGGTCGTGGCTGCCCGCCTCCATGACCCCGTCAGCGGCAGGACGGCACTCTATGCACCGGCGCTCGCCGCATGGACCGAGGGTTTCGCGAAGGAGGCAGCCGGAGCGGACTGCGTCTTCGTCGACGGGACCTTCTGGGACGACGAGGAACCACGGAGGCTGGGCATCTCGGACCGGACGTCCACCGGGATGGGACATCTGCCCGTCGAGGGCCCCGGTGGCACAGCCGAGCAACTGGCGCAGTTGCCGGCTCGCTGCCTTTACACGCACCTCAATAATACGAACCCCTTGGTCGACCCCTTGGCCCCGCAGCACGGTGTCCTTCGCGGGTGGGGGCTCGAAGTGGCACAGGACGGGATGGTGATCGAACTATGACAACCGCACCCGCACGGCCGACCGGGGCCGCGACAGCCATGGCACGGCAGGAAGACAGCCCCCTGCCACCTGCCGCGTTCGAGCACGAACTGCGAGAGCTCGCGCGGAGCCGCTACCACGACACCCATCCGTTCAACGTGAGGATGCACGAGGGCGGGCTCAGTCCCGACGAACTCCGCACCTGGGTCGCCAACCGGTTCCACTATCAGCGCAGCATCCCTGTGAAGGACGCGCTGATCCTCGCCAAACTCCCCGAGCCGTCGATGCGGCGATCCTGGTTGCGCAGGATCCAGGACCACGACGGTCTCGCGGACGGCGAAGGCGGCATCGAGCGCTGGCTGCGGCTCGGCGAGGCGGTCGGCCTGGACCGCACCGAGATGGAATCGGGCGAGTCCGTCCTCCCTGGGGTGCGGTTCGCAGTCGAGGGCTACGTGAACTTCTGCCGCCTGAGCCCCGCGTTGGAGGCCGTGGCATCCTCACTCACGGAACTCTGCGCGCCGGACATCATGCTGACCCGGCTGGAGACCTTTCCGATCCACTATCCCTGGATCGAGGAACCGGGGCTCACCTACTTCCGCAGCAGGGTCCCCCAGGGCCGCCGCGACGGAGTTGAAGCGCTGACCTGGGTCACCGACTGGGCGCTGACCCGATCCGAACAACTCGCCGCCCTGTCGGCTCTCTCCTTCAAGTGTGACGTCCTGTGGTCACTGCTGGATGCCGTGCACCACGGGAGCCGACCGGTGAGCTCGCGATGACCACCCACGACCCCGGCCACTGGCGCCCGCGACCCGCACCCGCCGTCGTCCTGCGACACGACCGGGCGCGCGACAACCACGTACTGCTGATGCCGGAACGCGTCGTCGTGCTGACGGGCAGCGCCCCTCACGTGATGGAACTCTGCGACGGCACACGCACGGTCGCACAGATCACCGATGAACTTCGGGAGCGCTTTCCCGGAGCCCCTGTGGACGCAGAAGTGGCCTCGTTCGTGGAACGGATACGCAAGGAAGGCTGGATCCGGTGAGCACGATCGCACCCCCCTGGGGCCTCCTGGCAGAACTGACACACGCCTGCCCGCTGCACTGCGGTTACTGTTCCAACCCGCTGGAACTGACGCGTCGGTCCAGCGAGCTGACGGGCGCTCACTGGGTGGACGTCTTTCGCCAGGCGGCGGATCTCGGCGTCCTGCAGACCCATCTCTCCGGAGGCGAACCGCTGCTCCGCAAGGACCTCGAAACCATCGTCACCGGGGCGGAGGAAGCCGGCGTATACACCCAGCTGGTCACCAGCGGTTCAGGGCTCACCGAGAACCGCCTGCGGTCCCTGACCCGCGCGGGACTGCGCAGCGTGCAACTCTCGGTCCAGCATGCGGACCCCGCCGCCTCGGACCGCATCGCGGGCAGCCGGGCGTTCGCCGCCAAGGAGACTGCGGCCGGACTCGTCAGAAAGGCCGGACTGCCCCTGGGCATCAATGCCGTACTGCACCGGCACAATCTGGACGCGGTGGACGGCCTCGTGGAGCTCGCGCTGCGCTGGGGAGCGGACCGCATCGAGCTGGCCAACACCCAGTTCTACGGATGGGGCCTCCTCAACCGGGAGGCCCTGATGCCCGGGCGGGACCAGGTCGCCCGTGCGGTGGAGTCCGTGAGCAGATGGCGGGAGCGACTCGACGGAAGCCTGGAGATTGTCTGGGTGGCACCGGACTACTTCGACGGAGTGGCCAAAGCCTGCATGGGCGGCTGGGGAGCCGTCTCCCTCACCGTGGCCCCGGACGGCACAGTCCTGCCCTGCCCTGCGGCAGCCACCCTGCCCGGACTCGACCCGGTCAACGTCAAGGACCACGCCCTGCGCTGGATTTGGGAGGAGTCCAAGGCATTCAACCTCTACCGAGGAACGGACTGGATGCCCTCTCCGTGCCGCTCCTGCGAACGTCGCGACCAGGACTTCGGAGGCTGCCGGTGCCAGGCGTTCGCCCTGACCGGCGACGCCACACGCACCGACCCGGCCTGCTCGCTCTCCCCCGACCACGCAGCCCTGACGACTCTGGCGCGGCCGGCCACAGGGGGCACGACGGACCTGATTCCACGCCGCCCGACCGTCGGACCACGCGCGACGTCACGCGGGTGACCCCGACCACGGCCTCCCACCGCGGTCCCGGTCTGTTCGAAAGCGCCGCGAAGAACCTGCCCCACCCGGTCCAGCCACGCGTGCCGTG
Source organism: Streptomyces sp. NBC_01166 (assembly GCF_045039765.1). Taxonomy (NCBI): domain Bacteria; kingdom Bacillati; phylum Actinomycetota; class Actinomycetes; order Kitasatosporales; family Streptomycetaceae; genus Streptomyces; species Streptomyces sp. NBC_01166. The sequence goes on along the minus strand of NZ_CP108613.1, from coordinate 8,019,520 downwards.
TCACTCACATGTTCTCGGCACCCGTCCTGATCGCGTCCCGGATACGGAAGTAGGTGCCGCAACGGCAGATGTTGCGGATGCCGTCCAGGTCGGCTTCGGTGATCTCGCGGCCTTCTTCGACCACCCGTCGGACCAGTGCGACGGCGGCCATGATCTGGCCGGGCTGACAGTAACCGCACTGGGCGACGTCTTGATCGATCCACGCCTGCTGCATGGGGTGCAGGTCCGCCCCCACCGTGGCCGGGAGTCCTTCGATCGTGGTGATCTCGTCGGTGGCCCGGAGGGCGCTGACCGGGACCGCACAGGGGTTGACCGCTTTGCCGTTGAGATGGCTGGTGCACGCTTTACAGACGTTGATGCCGCATCCGTACTTCGGACCGGTGACGCCCAGGATGTCCCGCAGCACCCACAGGAGGCGCACGTTGTTCTCGACGTCGACGGTGACCAGCTCGCCGTTGAGGCGAAATGTGTGCTCAGGCATGGGCTCTCCTTGCGTCAGCGGACGTGCCCAAGGCCGTCGGTGGGCGACTCGGGGATGGGGGGCACGGTCGGTTTGGGGTCGAAGGACAGCGTGCCGTGGTTGACCGGAAAGCTGGTGGGCATCGTTCCGGTGGCGCGGCCGTAGGCACAGGCGACTGCGGCCATCGACGCCGCGACACCCAGTTCTCCGGCACCCCCTGGTTTGCCTGTGGTCGTCGGCATGACGATGATGTCCATCTCGGGCGGCGTGTTCCACTGACGGGTGTAGAAGTAGTTGTCCCAGCTGGCTTCCAGAAAGTGCCCATCGCGCAGGTGCAGGCTGGACGTCAAGGTCAGGGCGATGCCGTCCATGACGCAACCCATCATCTGCGCCTCCAGACCGCGTGGGTTGACAGCGAGGCCGACGTCCACAGCGACGACGACCCTGGTCACGCGTGGTCCGGCCACACCGTTGCGGATGGGGCGCTCGACCGTCTCCGGCCTGCAGTCGATCTCCGCCAGCACCGCGCTGACAGCGTGGTACTCCGAGTGGAAGGCGATTCCCTGGGCCGTGCCCGCCGGCATCGTCCGGCCCCACTGTCCGACCTCGGCGACCTTCTCCAGCACCGCCCGGGATCGGTCGTCCCTGAGGAAGTCACGCCTGATCCTGAAGGGGTCCTTGCCCATCTTCTCGGCGAGCTGGTCCACCACGAGCTCTCGTGCGCAGGTGGCGTCCGGAGAATAGACGTTGCGCATGCTGCCCGTGTTGAAGCTCTTGTCCGTCTCACTCAGAAGCCGGCTGTTCGCACCGAAGTTGTAGGGCATCGACTGGGAGAGCTGGAAGAACGTCTCGGAAAAACCGATGTCTCCCACGGGCAGCTTCGCGGCCAGGGCGGTGAAGATTTCACCGAGGCCGTGGCTGAGGTCGGTGGCGACACTCGTATGCCGTTGCTTGTAGCTGAGGACGGTGTTGCCGAGGTAGGCGATGCGTACGCGTGAGGTGGCCATGGGGTGGGCACGCCCCTGCCGGGAGTCGTCCGCGCGGTGCCACATGAGCTTGACCGGTTTGCCGATCTTCCGGGAGATTTCAACGGCCTCCAGCGCGGCGTCGAAGAACAGCTTCCGGCCGAAGGAACCGCCGCCCTCGGTTACATGCACGGTGACCGCTCCGAGTGGCAGGCCGAGCTTGGCGGCGATCGCTTCCTTCGCGACGATCGGTGCTTTCAGGCTCGACCAGATCTCGGCCCGGTCGGGTCGTACATCGGCTACGGCGCAGTTGGTCTCGAGTGCGCTGTTGCTGCGGAAGTAAAAGGTGAACTTGCCCTCCACGCTCGGTGTGAGAGGTGGCAGGCCGAGCGGGAGTTCGGCGGCCTGCAACTCCTTGAGCACGGTCTCGTCGGACTTTCCCTCGGCACTGCCAGGCTTCCACGACACACGCAGTGCGCGTACCGCGTCGATGCACTGGCCGAAGGTCCTCGCACGGACGGCCACCCCGGTGGAGATCGTGACCACGTCGGTGACACCCGGCATACCGCGGACCTCGGTGAGGTTGGCCACCGATCCCACCTTGCCGTTGATGGTGGGCGGGCGGCACACCATGGTCGGTTGGGCATCCGGGACCGTGAGGTCCATGGCGAACGTCTTACGTCCGGTGACCGCGGCGAGAGCGTCGACGCGGCTGTGCGGCTTGCCGATGACGGTGAACTCTTCCCGCGGTTTGAGGGCGACGGCCACCCGCTGGGTACGGACACCCGCGGCCTGGGCCGACAGTGCGCCGATACCGACACTCCTGCCCGACGGGCCGGTGACGACCCCCGCCTTCAAGGTCAGCTCGCTGACGGGGGCGCCGAGTCTGCTTGCTGCGGCTTCGAGCAGACGGCCCCGGGCGATGGCCGCGGCGACCCGGACCGGGGTGTAGGTCGAGATCGTCGTGTTGGACGCGCCGGTCAGCTGGTTGAACAGCAGCTCCGGCCGTGCGTCGGCCAGTGTGACCTGTATCCGCTCCACGGGCACATCGAGTTCCTCGGCGATCAGCATGGCCGTCGATGTGGTGATGCCCTGTCCCACTTCGGCCCGCGGCAGCGCGAAGGACACGGTGCCGTCGTGATTGACCTCCACGGTGATCAACCCGGAGGTCGGCAGGGCCGCTACGGTCATCACGTCGTTGAGATCGACCAGTTCCGTGACTTCCGGCGAGGGGATGTCCGCCTGGGCCTCGGGGGCGGCGACGAGTTCGGCGGCCGCCATCAGAGTGGGAGCGGCCAGCACGTAGCCGAGGAACCTGCGCCTGCCGACGCTGTGCGGATCCGCTTCCTGCTGAGCCGTGTGGTCGGTGCCGGTCATATGGTTCCTTCTCCCGGCTCGGCCGCCGCGGCATTGACGGAGTTCGCGGTGCCGAAGCCGTCATGATGCCGCAAGGGCGGCCGATGCTCGGCTTTTCCATGTGTGGTTGTGGCGGAACCAGTCTCGGGAGCATGCCTGTAGATCGTCTTCATCATTCCATCACCGCGCGTCGTCGTCATCGCTCTGGGCATCCAGGTCTGTGGTGGCCAGGAGGGTACGTCCAGGGCCTGGGGCGCGGCGCGGGGTTGCACCAGCGGCCCACCCCGCGGCGCGCCTTGTGCCTTCGGCTCAGGCCGGGCGGTTGGCGTCAGGGATCTCGAGGTGAATTCCCTTTCCTTCGGAGAGGAAGAGCAGCACGAACTTACGGATGGCCTCCTCCACGACCCACGCGCCCGCGGGCACGAGCGGCAGCGGGATCAGCCCCTCGCGGAAGGCCACCAGCAACGGCCAGGCGGCGCTGATCAGTGGCTGCCAGAACGGTTCCTTGTCCAGCCCGACCAGGTCACCGGTCCGGTCCCCGAGCGTGTATCTGGCGAAGGCGTTGATCAGGGGCCGGGTCAGGCCGGCGTCGAGTTCGGCGACGATGTCGAGGAGTACGTCCGTCAGCTCCTCACCCTCGGATGTGGAGGCCAGCACCGGGTCGAGCGCCTGCTTGGCCTGGGCGTTCGCATCGTCCCAGGTGGCGGGGATGTACTCGTCCAGAATGCCCATCATGTGCGCGGTCACCTGCCACACATGCAGGAAGCCCTCCGACTCCGCGGAGGTGATCGGGACCCTCCAGTCGATTAACTTGCGCATGACAAACGTGGGCAGGCTGTGCCAGGTGACCATCATGTCGGCCTGGCTGATCGGGATCGTCTGGCCGTCGCCGGACCTGGCCCATCCAGGGGACTGCGGCAGCAGGTGGCGGACCGCCGCGTGCACCAGCCGGGTCTTCACGGCGGTGACGACCATCCCGCCCTGGGGCCGGTAGGCGTCCAGGTCGCCGACGTCGTAGCCCAACTGAGCGGTTTTGGCGATGCGGTCCTTCATGTCCGCACCGCCCTTCGAGTAGTAGACGGCGCGCGCCTCCCTGGGGATGGCCGTGCTCATCATTCCACTGCCCAGACCGTACAGGGCGCCGGTGTAGATCCCCTTCTTCGTGGTGAACCGGGCAGCGGCATCGAGCTTGCTCTTGTCCGCCCAGGTCGGCATCTTCCGGGCCGTCTCCATGAAGTCCCGCAGGTCCGAGGGGAGTCCGGCCGGCAGGGACTGGTCGTTGCGGGTCCACTGCCGCAACAACTTGTTGACCTTGGCCACCTCGCCACGCTCGATCACCGCGGCGAGTACCGGGTCGGCCTCCTCGTCCCACACCCACTCGGGGTCGAGCCCCGCCCCCTTGCCTGCCACCGAGCCGCTCGGCGCCCACGTCCACGCGGGGCGCGCCTGAGCGGGTGAGGCCGCCCCCAGAGCACCGAGCGCTCCCAGCGCCCCGCCCGCCATCAACATCCTGCGCCTGCTGAGTCCGTCCATGTCGTTCAACTCCTCCTTGAGGATCGACCGATGGGCACCGTCCTGCGAGAGAACGCGAAGACGTGTGCACTGATGAAGGTGGTGCTCCGGCCTCCGCACCGAGCCCGAGGGCCGACCGGAGTCCGGCTGCTCCGAGAATGTCCGTCGTGGCTTCAGCCAGGACGGTTGGTCTCGGGGAGGCTGATCTCCGTTCCCTGTCCCTTGGTGAGGTAGAAGAGGATGTACTTCCGGGCCGCCTCGTCGATCGTCCAGGCGAGCGGGGGAACCAGCGGCAGCGGGATCAGCTTCTCCCGGAAGGCCACCAGCTTCGGCCAGGCGGTTGCGATCGCCTTCTCCCAGAACGGTTCCTTGGGGATGCCGTCCCAGTCGGCCACCTGGTCTCCGACCAGGTACCGGCCGAGCGCGTTGACGAGGGGGCGGTCAATGCCGCCAGGACTGGTCTGCTCCGCGAGCTGTCCCAGCAGGATGTCGGTCAGTTCCACGCCTTCGGACGTCGGGCCGAGGATCGGGTCGAGGACCTGCTTGGACTGAGCGTCGGCCTCGTCCCACGTGGCGGGGATGTACTCGTCACGGATGCCGAGCATGTGCGCGGTCACCTGCCACACATGGAGATAGCCCTCCGCCTCGGTGGAGGTGATCGGAACCTTCCACTCGAGCATCTTCCGCATGGCGTAGGTGGGCAGGCTGTGCCAGGTGACCAGCATGTCCGCCTGACTGATCGGAACCGTCTGGCCGCCGCTGGTCCTGGACCAGCCCGGGGAGTTCGGCAGGAGGTGCCGGACCGCCGCGTGCACCAGCCGGGTCTTGACGGCTTGCACGATGACGTCGCCGTCGGGGCGATAGGCCTTCAGGTCTCCGACGGCGAACCCGAGCATGCTCGTCTTGGCGACACGGTCCTCCATGTCGGCGCCGCCCTTGGAGTAGTAGACGCTGCGCGCCTCCCTCGGGATGGCGGTGCTCAGCATGCCGCCGCCCACTCCGTTGAGCAGGTTGAGGTAGAGACCCCGCGACTTGTTGAACTCGGCCGCCACTTCCAGCTTGGCCCGGTCGGCCCAGGCCGGCAGCTGGCGCGCCCGTTCCATGTACTCCCGCAGGTCCGCCGGGAGGGCGGCCGGCAGCGACTGGTCGTTGCGGGTCCACTGCCGTAGCAACTCGTTGACCCGGGGAACGTCACCCCGGTCGATCACGGCCGCGACCAGCCGGTCCACCTCTTCGTCCCAGACCCAGTCGGGGTCGAGCCCCGCCCCCTTGCCAGCAACCGAACCGCTCGGTGCCCACGTCCACAGGGACCGGGCGTGAGCCGGTGACGCCATGCTCAGCGCCCCGAACGCGCCTAAAGCCCCGCCGGTGAGCAGCATCCTTCGCCTGCTGAGTCGATCCATCGTTTCGAACTCCTCCTTGAGTCCTGCGTGCAGACCTGTAGCCCTGCGACCCTTTTGATACGGTGAAACACATCGAGCATCTCTGTATCTCAGGGGAGCACAACAGGAGCCTGGGCGCCAGAGCCTCAGCGGAATCAGGGAGGTTGCAGGGGGCACGTACGGCGTCGCGGAACGACTGTCTGCCGGCTCAGCGTCAATCGCAGACTTGGTTCCAACAGCCCCACGCAGAAGGTGTTTTGGCAGTGCCCCCACAGAGTCTCCCGCCCGCCCCTCTCGGCACAGCAGCACTGTTGACACCAAGCCAATAAGGGCTCCACTGTGAGAGCCGCTCGACGGAAGCGCTCGCGGTTCACAATGGAGGGAGCCCGTCGTGGCTACAGCAGCGCAGCTGCACAAGTCCGTCGAAGGTTTGACCATCACTGGGTTGGTGCGCCGGAACGCACAGCAATTCGCCGACCATCCCGCGCTGACCACCGGAATCGATCCGGGAGCGGTAACACTGACCTGGTCGCAGTTGCGTGCGGAAGTCGCTGCCCTCACCCGCGGTTTCAGCACGCTCGGCCTGGAGCGGGGCGACCGGGTGCTCATCGCGATGTCCAAGCGGGCGGAGCACTGGATCGCCGACCTGGCCGCGATTCACGTGGGCGCACTGCCGTGCAGCATCTACGACACCTTGAGCACCGAACAGATCGGCGCCGTGGCCCGGCACAGCGGAGCCACCGTCGTCGTCCTGGAGGGGGAGGAACAGGTGCGGCGCTGGAAGCCGGTTCTGGACGGCTTGCCGGACCTGCGCGCCGTCGTCGTCCTCGACTGGGCAGCCGCTCCCGTCGACGATCCGCGCTTCGTCGGCTACACGGCCTTGCGTGGCGCCGTACCGCCCGACGACGAGGCGTTCGAGGCGCTTACCGATGCCACCACCGCCGACCAGCCGCTGGCCCTTGTGTACACATCCGGCACCACCGGCGACCCCAAGGGAGTGGTGCTCTCCCACCGGAACGTGATTTACGAGTCCCTGATGCAGGATCAGCTCGCCCCCGTACCGGAGCATCCCCGATCGGTCGCGTACCTGCCTCTGGCGCACGTCGCCGAGCGGGTGCTCGGGATATACATGCCGATCTGCAACGCCGGGCACGTCACGATCTGCCCGCACCCCGACCAGCTCCTGCCCACTCTGCTCGTGGTGCGCCCGCACAGTTTTTTCGGGGTCCCACGGGTGTGGGAGAGACTCGCCGTCGGTCTCCGGGCGAAGCTGGCCGTCTTCACCGAGGATCAGGCCGAGCCGATCACACAGGCGAGGACCACCGTCCTGGAAGTGTTTCGCCTGCACTCCGAAGGCAAGCAGCTTCCTGCGGACCTCACCGAGCCGTTGGAACAACTGGACACGCAGCTGTTGCGGCCCCTCCGCGCCGCCATCGGGCTCGACGAATGCCGCCGGGCTTTCAGCGGTGCGGCGCCCGTTTCCACCGCTGTACTGGAGTTCCTGGCGAGCGTGGGCCTTCCCGTCTACGAGGTGTGGGGCCTGAGCGAGACCACCGGGGCGGCGACCGTGAGTACCGCCGAGGTGTTCGCGATCGGCTCGGTCGGGCTGCCGGCGCCTGGCATGGAAGTCAAGGAGGCCCGGGACGGCGAGCTCCTCGTTCGTGGCCCCGTGGTCTTCACCGGTTACCTTCAGCCCGACGGACGCGTCGATCCGGCGACCGACGCGGAAGGCTGGCTGGCCACCGGCGATGTCGGGATGGTCGACTGCAGAGGGGTCGTGACGGTCACCGATCGCAAGAGGGAGATCATCATCACCGACGGCGGCAAGAACGTCGCCCCGACCAGGGTCGAGTCCCTGCTACGGGCCCACCCCTTGGTCGCCCATGCCGTCGCGATCGGAGACAGGCGTAGGTACATCACGGCATTGGTGGTGCTCGACGAGGAGACGGCACCGCTCTGGGCGGAGGCGAACGGTGTCGACGCATGCGGCCTGGAGGAGTTGTCCCGCCACCCAGTGGTGCTGGCAGCCCTGGACGAGGCGGTCGCAGAGGCCAACACGGCACTGTCCCGCCCGGAGCGGGTGAGGAAGCACCGTGTGCTGCCGGGCCCGTGGACAGTGGAGACAGGCGAGCTGACACCGAAACTGAGCCTGCGTCGCCGCGCCATCGACGAACTCCACGCCGCCACGATCGAGTCGATGTACACCTGAAGCCCGCTCCGCCAGGGGCACGAAGGGAGAATGACGGCATGAGCGTTCAGCGCCGGACCCGGCTACGCCGAATGGAGCCGGAGGCCCGGCGTGCCGAGATTCTCGGCGTGGCGCGCAGGCTGTTCGGGGCCAGGAGCTACGCCACGGTGTCCATCTCCGACATCGCCGCAGAGGCCGAAGTGGCCCGTGCTCTGGTGAGTCACTACTTCGGCAGCAAGCGGCAGCTCTACCTGGAGGTGGTACGGCAGATGATGGTCGTCCCCGCGTCGGTGTCGGAGCGACTTCCCCCGACGACCCCGGAGGAACGCCTGTCGATCTGCGTGGACAGATGGCTCGAAGTCGTAGAGCGCAACCGTGAGATGTGGCTGTCCGCCATCGGCCTGGAAGCACTCGGCAACGACCCGGAGATCGACCGGATCATGCTCGAGGCCGACGAGATCGCCACCGACCGCGTGCTGGAGGCGGCAATGATGACCGACGTCGTCGAAGGCCGGCAGCAACTACGGGCAATGATCCGCGCCCACAGCGGCATGCTCAAAGCCGCCTCCCGGGAATGGCTGGTGCGTGGCACTCTCAGCCGCAGCGACCTGCACCTGATGCTGACACGCACCGTTCTCCATCTGGTGAACACGGTCTTCCCCGCGCTGCGGTCTCCCGGCGTCTAGACGACCACGTGCAAGCCGAGATGGTCGGCCGCGGCCAGGCGGCGGCCCTCGAGGTGCGCCTCCCGTGTCCCCGGCCGGCGAACCCGTGACCTGCGGGACCGTGCCGCGTCACCTTCGCCGCTGGTCGGCGTGCAGCTCGAAGGCGCCGTAGCTGTTGTCGACCGGGTTGACCGTGACGCCGGGGGCGACGATCTCGTCGATGGCGTCGAGTACGTCCGGCGGAAGCGTGACGTCGGCGGCGGGCAGAAACGCGTCCAACTGTTCCATGGTGCGGGGCCCGATGATCGCCGAGGTGACGCCGGGGTGGCTGATGACGAAGGCGACGGCGAGCTCGATGAGTGTGAGACCGGCCTTCTCGGCCAGGACGGCGAGTTGTTCGACGGCGTCGAGCTTGCGCTGGTTGGCGGGGGTGCTCATGTCGAAGCGTGCCTGGGGCCGGGCCGCAGAGGCGGGCCCCGCGGAGGCGTGCTTGCGGTAGCGACCGGAGAGCCAGCCTCCGGAGAGCGGACTGTAGGTGAGGGTGCCCATGCCATGGCGGCTCGCGGTGGGGAGCACGTCCTCCTCGATGCCGCGGACGAGGATCGAGTAGGGCGGCTGCTCGGTCACGAACCGCTCCAGGTTGCGCTCGCGCGAGACCCACTGGGCCTCGACGATCTGGGAGCCGGAGTAGGAAGAGGATCCGATGTAACGGACCTTCCCCTGGTGGACGAGGTCGGAGAGGGCGCCGAGGGTTTCCGAGACGTCTGTGTCGGGGCTGGGGCGGTGGACCTGGTAGAGGTCGATGTGGTCGGTACCAAGCCGCCGCAGGGAGTTCTCGACCTCACGGATGATCCAACGCCGCGAGCCGCCGCGCTGGTTGGCGTCGTTTTGATCCATCGGCATGAAGAACTTGGTCGCCAGAAACACGCCCTCGCGGCGGCCTTTCAGGGCCTTGCCGACGATCTCCTCCGAGACGCCGGCCGAGTACACGTCCGCGGTGTCGACGAAGTTGATCCCTGCGTCAAGGGCACGGTGGATGATCCGGATCGAGTCGGCTTCGTCCTCGTTGCCCCAGGGGCCGAACATCATCGCGCCCAGGCAGAGCGGGCTGACGTGGACGCCGGTGCGGCCGAGTGGTCGGTACTGCATGAAAGAGCTCTCCTCGATCGTGTGGTGGTCAGTCGTTCACGGTGGGAACGACGGTGCCGGCACTCGCCCAGCTGGCGAGCAGGTCCAGCGCCTCCCGCTCCCGGGAGTCCGGTTCGGGGGTGTAGAAGTTGAGACGCAGGCCGGGATCGGCCGGCAGGTCCATCGCCTCGTAGGGCAGCGCGAGATCGCCGACCAGCGGGTGGTGAAGTGTCTTGACGCCGGAACGGTGGAACTTCACGTCGTGGCGGGCCCACCGCCTGGCGAACCCGTCACTTCGGGTCGTCAGCTCTCCGATCAGATCGGTGAGCGCCTTGTCGTGGGGCGCCCGGCCCGTTTCGGTGCGCAGAAAGGCCACCGCGTCGTCGGCGCCCTTATCCCAGTCCGTCCAGAACTCCTGGCCGGCAGGGTCGAGGAACATGAAGCGGGCGCTGTTGACCGGACCGCGCCTGGCGAAAAGAGGCGAGTCGAAGACGGGTGCGTAGAGCGCCCGTCCCAGTGAGTTGGCGGCCAGGATGTCGAAGCGCGCATTGCGCACATACGCCGGCACGTCGGTCATCGAGTCGAGCAGCCGCAGGATCGTGGGCCGCACACGGGACGCGGTCACCGTGGGCCGTCGGCCCGAGGGCGTCGCCGTGCGGGCGAGGTCGTAGAGGTGGGTGCGTTCGGCCTCGTCCAGCTGGAGTGCGTGCGCGAGGGCGTCGAGCACCGAGTCCGAAGCGCCGGTGAGATTCCCACGCTCGAGCCGGATGTAGTAGTCCACACTCATGCCCGCGAGCAGCGCGACCTCCTCACGGCGAAGGCCGGCGACACGACGGTTCCCGCCGTAGACCGGCAGCCCGGCCTGCTCCGGGGTGATCCGGGCCCGCCGGGTGCTCAGGAACTCGCGGACCTCGGCGGCCAGAGACTTCCTGTCGGTGTCAGCCATGCTCAGGTCCCGGAGCTTCTGCGGTGGCTGCGAGGGCGCACATGCGGTGGCTCCTTCGATCATCGTGAATCCCGTGCCGGTCTCCTCACGGTAGATCTGTCAGCGAGTGCCTGCGAGGTACTGCCATTACCTGGAAGAGCAGTGACTCCCACCTTCGGGCCGAGGCGCGGTTCTCTGGACAGGGCGAGGTCCCGGCCGGTCGATACCGGGCCCCAGCCAGAGACCGATCTTGAGGAGCACCGTGCGCACAGCGCCTTCGTCCGGAACCGGGGACGTCCACGACGGGCGTCCAACGGGCCCGAGCCCCCGAGGAGCCCTGGGAACGTCAGGTGACCTGACCACCACCGCGCCGCGCCCGGCGTCGCGACCGAGCCGGGAGCGCAGCGGCGCCTACGTCACCCGGATGCTCTACATGGGCGCGATGATGGGGTTCTTCTTCACCGCGCAGTTCGTGCAGAGCGTCTACCACTGGACGCCGTTGCAGGCGGGTCTCTCCTTCCTGCCGATGACGCTGATCAATTTCGTCCTCGCGGTCCAGGTGCCGCGGTTGCTGGAGTGGATGAGCAGGCCGAAAGTGCTGCTTACCGGGGTCGCCCTGACCGCGGCCGGCATGGCCTGGCTCAGCCGCCTCGACCTGCACACCCCCTACATGACGGGAGTGGCACTGCCCATGGTGCTCATCGGCGCCGGACAGGGGCTGGCTCTGGCTCCTATGACCTCGAGCGGTGTCGACGGCGTCGCGCCGGCGGACGCGGGCGCCGGCGCGGGTCTCGTCAACACCGTGCACCAGATCGGCAGCGCACTGAGCCTGAGCATCCTGACCGCGGTCGCCGCCGCTGTCTCCACCGGCCACGAGGCCGCCGACATCGCCCGCCGCTCGGGCGCCGCTCTGACCGGCTCCGCCCTCCTGCTCGCCTTGGCCGTCCTGGCCGTCGTCATCCTCATCATGCCCTCACGGGCCACCACCGAAAGGTTCCTGTGATGCAGACCCTCACCCTCAACAACGGTGTCGAGATGCCCGCCCTCGGACTCGGCGTCTTCCAGACCCCGCCGGACGAGACCCGGGCCGCCGTCGCGGCCGCGCTCGACCTCGGCTACCGGCACATCGACACCGCCGCGGCGTACGGCAACGAACGTGAGGTCGGCCGAGCCATCCGCGAATCCGCCGTACCCCGCGAAGAGATCTTCATCGAGACGAAGATCTGGATCAGCGACTACGGGTACGACGAGACCCTGCACGGCTTCGACAAGAGCGCCGCCAAGCTGGGCGTCGACCGCATCGACCTGCTCATCCTGCACCAGGCCCTCCCGTCGGACTTCGACAAGACCCTCGCCGCCTACCGTGCCCTGGAGAAGCTCCTGGCGGACGGCAAGGTCCGGGCCATCGGCGTCAGCAACTTCATGGTCGAGCACCTGACCGCGCTGCTCGACGCCACCACCGTCGTCCCCGCGGTCAACCAGCTGGAGAGCCACCCCTACTTCCAGCAGCGCGCCGTCCTCGACTTCGACACGGAGCACGGCATCCTCAACCAGGCGTGGTCCCCCATCGGCGGCATCACCTTCTACCCGGGGTACGGAGAGAACCGCAAGAGCGTCCTGGAGGACACCGTCGTCACCGGCATCGCCGAGGCGCACGGCAAGAGCCCCGCCCAGGTGCTGCTCCGCTGGGGCCTGCAGCACGGCCGCTCCGTGATCCCCAAGTCGACCAAGCGCCACCGCATCGCGGAGAACATCGACGTCTTCGACTTCGAGCTGACCATGGACGAGCTGAAGGCCATCGACACCCTGGAGACCGGCCGCCGCGGCGGCCCCGAGCCTACGAGCGTCACACTCGCAGACTACGGCCGTGCCATCCCCGAAGCCTGACATCCCGAATGAGTGCCAGTCCCTCGACGTCCGGGTTCCAGGGCCACGTCTTCATCCACATCGGGGAGTTCGAGGAGACCGCACGGTCGCTCGGTTGCGCCGTCGACGTCGTCGTCGACGGCGCTTTCCTGCTGCGCGAGTGAGCGCGCAGCGCCTGACACACCCACGCCCGGCATGCAGGGCGCAACGGACTGCCGGCAGCTTCCGGGAGCCCGTTCAGCCGGCGGGGCCGACGACGGTCTTCGAATGCTGCCCTGCGGCCCACGAGGCGACGATCCGCAGGCCGTCAGGGGAAGGGGAGCCGACTTCCGTGGTCCGTACGACCAGTTGCTGGTCGGGGTCCGTGCTGGCGCTCAGGGTGTCCCAGTCCAGCGAGAGCTCGCCGGCGACCGGGTGGTGGACGACCTTGGTGCCCACGCTGAGGGTGGCGACGTGGTGCGCGGGACGGATCCGGCCCCCGGCCCGTGGCCTCCGCGGTGCGCTGGGCGTAGTCCTCGACGGAGTCCTCCGTACTCTGCGCCCGGCCGCCCTGCGGCTCCTAGCTTCGTGGAGCGTCGGAACAGCCAAGGCCCCTCGAGGGTGGGTGTGAGCTCAGGACTGAGCTCACACCCACCCCGCACGTCCCGGCCCGCGGGCGCGCGAGCCAGACGGCGTTCCGGTCGAGGTGCGCGACGTGGTCAGCGAGGAGCACCGGAGACAAGCCTCGAACAGGCCAGGCCAGCGTGCCGACCCGCCCGGCTGCACCCAGAACCGGGAAACGCGGTTCGCCCTGAACACTCGCGGTCGAGCAGCCGGACATAGGTGGAACCGCTGCGTGCCACGGGAGGCGCTCCCAGGCACGCAGCGGTCAGCAATCGCATCGAGAGCCGATGCGGCTCTCGCCCACAGGTGCGGATTCGTTACTCGGCCATGGCCTTCGTCATACGCGCCCCGGTCATCGTGACCGACTCGGTTTCGGAGTCACTGTGGCGTGAAGCCCAGTTCTCGAGCGCTGTCCGGCACGCGTGGTCCAGGTGGTGCAGGCCGGAGAGGTCGAGTCCGATCGGCCGGTCCTGGGGCAGCTTCTCCAGACTGTCGAGAATCTTCGGCAGCCGCAGGAAGGTAGCGTTGCCGGACAGGTACACCTGAAGCGGGCCGGCCCCCTTGTCGACGACCTCCAACTCGATGTGTGAAGCGGCCCAGGCGGTCTTGGCGACGGACAGGGCCAGGCCGATCAGCACGCCCTCGAACATGTTCACCGTGACGATGGACACGGCAGTCACGACGAGAATCAGCGCCTCGCCCCGGTGTTCCCGCCACAGGGCCCGGATCGCGCGCAGCGGGATGAGCTTCCAGCCCGCGTGCACGAGAATGCCGGCGAGAGCGGGCAGCGGGATCAGCGCGAGAGCGGACGGAAGCAGTGCCGCGAAGAGCAGCAGCCATACGCCGTGCAGGACACGGGACGCCTTCGTCCGCGCACCCGCCTGGACATTGGCGGAGCTGCGGACGATCACAGCGGTCATCGGGAGCGCGCCCAGGGCACCGCACACGGCGTTGCCGGCCCCCTGGGCCATCAGTTCCTTGTCGTACTGAGTGCGCGGGCCGTCGTGCAGTCGGTCCACAGCCGCAGCGCTGAACAGCGACTCGGCTGAAGCGATCAACGTGAACGCCAGCACGGTTCCGAGCGCGCTCACGCTCACCATCTCACCGAATGCGTCGAGCCCGGGAGGCTGGATGGCGCCGAGCAGGCCCTGCACCTCTACCGTGGCGACCGGCAGGTTGAGAGCAAGAGTGGCGAGCGTGGCCAGCGCCACGGCGGCCAGCGCGCCCGGAACGACCTGCACCTTCTTGGGTGTCCGCTTCCAGAGCACCATGACGCTCACGGTCACGGCGCCGAGCGCCAGCGAGGTGAGGGCCGTGGTGTCGCCGACGGTCTCGATCAGCATCGACGGCAGCCCGGCCAGCTTGCCCAGCCCGGAGGCAGGGGCTTCCCGGCCGGTGGCCGCGTACATCTGCCCCGCGATGAGGACGAGCCCGATCCCGGCAAGCATGCCCTCGACGACCGAGACCGAGATGGCGCGGAACCAGCGCCCCAGCCCAAGCGTCCCCATGGCGAGTTGCAGCACTCCAGCTACCAGCACCAAGGCACCGAGCGCCGGCAGCCCGAATTCGCGCACAGCCTCGAAGACAAGCACGGTCAGCCCGGCCGCGGGGCCCGAGACCTGAAGGCTGCTCCCCCGCATCAGGCCGGTGACAAGGCCGCCCACGATGCCCGTGATCAGGCCCAGTTCGGCCGGTACACCTGAGGCGACCGCGACACCCACGCACAGGGGCAGAGCGACGAGGAACACGACGAGCGAAGCGGCGAAGTCCTGTCGCAGGTGAGGGAATTTCATCAAGAAGCCCACGGTCTCCCTCACAGCGCCTGGAAGGAGTCGGAGTGCACGTCGTGCCGGCTTACGGAGCCCGTGTGCACCTCGTAGAACCAGCCGTGCACATTCAACCTGCCGTCGTCCAGGCGCTGCTTGATGCACGGATAGGAGCGCAGACGCAGCAGCTGTGTCAACACGTGGTTCTGCACGGCCTCGGTCACGGCCGCGTCATGGGCCTCTCCTTCCGGGCACGGTGTCGTGTGCGTGAGCCAGTCGCGCACCGCAGGAACAGCGGTCAGGTCGTCCCCGCGCACCAGCGCGCCGACGGCGCCGCAGTGCGAATGACCGCAGACGACGATGTCCCGGACCCCAAGTACCTCCACCGCGTACTCCACCGTGGCTGCTTCGCTCGTGGGGTGCCCGGAGTCGTGCGGCGGGACGATGTTGCCCGCGGTGCGCAATTCAAAGAGGTCACCGGGGCGGGCGCCGGTGATCAGCGCCGGGACGACGCGGGAGTCGGAGCAGGTGATGAACAGGACCTGGGGCGACTGCCCCGCGGCCAGCCGGGCGAACTCCTCGGGACGCACGGCGGAGCGTATGGCCAGCGAGCGAGCGTGCTCGATGAACGGTTGCATGACAGTTGTTCCTCCTGGCGCGCCATCAAGGCGCGTCGGGTGTACGGACGACTACGAAGGCGAATACGGGCACGACGACATGACCCCACGTCGATGCGCGATGCGGACGTGGCGGGTGGGTCGTCAGGCGCCGGGACCTACAGGTCGGATCAGCAGCGGAACACCTGAAGCACCGCGGGGGAATGGGCCGTTGCGGCTCTCAGCGGGCAATGGGAGTGATCGAACGCGGCGAGCACGGCCGCCGGAACGTCGAAGGTGGGGGCTCGGACCGCCGCTGAACGCGTGCGCGTGTCGTCCGGAACCGGGCCGGTTGCGGGGCGGTGCCGGTCGCGCGTACGCCGGAGGCCGTGCGGGTCGGCTTCCCCGTGCGATCCGCACGACACGGATTCCTGATCGGTTGCCGCTTGTGTGTAACCGGCCGGGAGCGTGGTCGCGTCCGCGTCCGAGGCGGCGGCGAGGGACACGGGTGTGCCGTTCGCAGGCGCCGCCTCCGAGGATGACGTGATGAACGGCAAGAGCAGCAGGAATGTGGTGAGAAGCACAAGGAATTGCGCACGGATGACCCGGGGGGTTCCAATCTTCATCTGCGCCCCCACCGAATCCTGCACACCACCCGAGCCGATCAACTTACCTGCAGGAGACGCTAGCAGAGCAGAGCCTTCTCGATGTTAATTCCTCTTTACGGGCATGAGGAGGATCTGCGGAATTATTGAGTATGACAGGTGCATTCAAGCCGACAGGTTTTCGCCATGCGCACCGTACATATCTCAGCGGAATTCAACGAGGGGGTAATTCAACCCGGGAGAGAGCTGTCCCCCCTCGCCGAGCGGGCGCTCGGGAAGGGGGCAGCACAGCCAGGAGTGCCCGGCGGCCGGCCTCGTCCGGCAGATGGCCGACGGGAGGATCTGATGCCTGACGTCCCGCACTTCCGTCGCAGCCGATGGCCTGGCTGATCAGTCCTCGCTCAGGAGGGTCCCCCGGAGCAGCTCGATCAGGTCCGCGGGATCGGCGCCGGCCAGCTCGTCGAAGGCGCCGGAGTGACGTCCCAGCAGGACCCCGGTCATCGCGGCCGCCACCTGCCCGGCGCGCAGCCGCGGCCGGTCCGCTCCCTCACGGACGAATCGCCTGTGCAGGGGCTCGACGAGCCGCGTGTGCAACGCGGCCCGTGCGGCCTCGGCGCGCCCTGGTCATCGGGGACCCCATGCAGCTCACGCACATCACTCAGACCAGCCCGCAACAGCGAGGCTCTCATCCGGCGCGGGAACGGGCTACGGTCCATCTGGCTGGAGAAGCACCATCTCGCCTACCGGCGTCACTCCGCCTTCCACGCGGCCGAACAGCCCGCGGGCGGCACACTGCTTCTCGACGAGCACTTCCGCTGTCATCCGCACATCGCTGGGATCTCCAACGAGTTCTTCTATGACGGTGGGCTGACCGTCCTACGGCTCCATCTGTAGCCGAGGTCCGCCGCGAGCTCGGTCGGCAGACGGTCGCGGAATCCGCGAAGCAGCGGCGGCCCCGGCAGCGCAGAATGACCGAATACTCCACGGGGTGGCACGTGGAGAGCTCAATCAACGTGCACATCATCCCCCGCCTCGAATCGCGGAAGCTGAATTCCGTCACGCCTGTCGTGGTCGAGTGCTTCCTGGGCGAGCTGGAGACGGACGGGATCGGTCGTGGGAACCAGGTGAACATCTTCCGCACCCTCGCGGCCGCCGACGCGCGGTCCCCGCCTCGTCAGCAGCGACATGTTGCCGGTCACCTCCACGTGGGGCTGCTCTGCGACGCGGTGTTCACGCTGCTGTCGATCCCCGCGTTTTCCCGGTGCCCGTGCACGAGGCGGATCGCCATGGCACCCTCACCGACCGCCGAGGCCATCCGTTAGACCGAGCCGCTCCTGACGTCGGCGGCGACGAAGACCCCGGGAAGGGTGATCTCCAGCGCGGGCGGGCCGCGCTGGTTCGACATGTGTCAACGTAGGCAGGCGCCGACCATTAAGGCGCTGCCGCTGCTGGAGCCCAGGTATCCGGTGCGGGGGTGCCGTGCTGGCCGCCCTCGGTCATGGCCGCCATGGGCGCATGCTCGCGACCTGGGGCTGAGCCGCCGGGCGAGTGCGTCACCGGGAGGCGAACCACCGCGTTCGCCGAAGCCGGCCGGCAGGGGGCAGGCGAAGGCCCCGACTGGTTCGGGGGATCCCCAGCCGGGGCCGATCGAGAGTGGGCGCGAAGGGCGGTCGCCTCGCGGCGGGGGCTCCATAAGGCTTCAGCCGGACGATCGTCCTCATGGGCAAAGGTTGAGGCCCGGGGACACAGTTCCCTTCACGCCCACGTATGGATCAACGGTGAAGCACTCTCAAATGTTCCCTGGGAGCGGCTCATACGGGGTTTCTCCGGATGCTCGTATGAGGGTCCCGGTGACGGCGCCTGTCGCGCGGTTCCCGGCGCGATCAGGTAATCAGGAACGGTGAACAAGGACGCGACCGACCCCTTCGTGCATGTCCGGGGCGCTGGTGAGAACAACCTGCGGAACATCGATGTCGACGTTCCGCGGGACGCGATGGTCGCCTTCACCGGCGTCTCCGGTTCGGGCAAGTCCTCGCTCGCGTTCGGCACGCTCTACGCGGAGGCCCAGCGGCGCTACTTCGAGTCCGTAGCACCGTACGCCCGAAGGCTGTTGCAACAGGTCGGCGCACCGCACGTGCAGGAAATCACCGGCCTGCCACCGGCCGTGGCCCTGCAGCAGCGACGCGGGTCGCCCAGCTCGCGCTCGACGGTCGGCACCCTCACCACGCTGTCCAATCTGCTGCGCGTGCTGTACTCCCGCGCCGGCACCTATCCGCCCCGGGCCGCGCGGCTGGAAGCCGAGTCGTTCTCCCCCAACACCGCGGCCGGCGCCTGCCCGGAGTGCCACGGACTGGGCGTCGTGCACGACGTCGCCGAGGACCTGCTCGTCCCGGACCCCTCGCTGAGCATCCGCGAGGGGGCGATCGCCGCCTGGCCGGGCGCCTGGCAGGGCGCCAACCTGCGCAGTGTCGTGAGCGGCCTGGGCATCGACATCGACCGACCGTGGCGCAGGCTCAGGAAGAAGGACCGGGACTGGCTGCTGTACACGGACGACCAGCCCTCCGTGTACATCGAGCCGGAGGAGGACCGCGTCGACTACGGCTACCAGGGCAAGTTCTGGAGCGCCCGCAAGCACGTCATGCACGTCCTCGCCGACTCCAAGAGCGAGAAGATGCGCGAACGGGCGCTCCGGTTCGTCAGGAGTGTGCCCTGCCCCGCGTGTCACGGCAGCGGACTGCGGCCCGAGGCGCTCGCCGTGACCTTCGCCGGACGTTCCATCGCCGAGATCAACGCGATGCCGCTCACCGAGGTCGTGGCGCTGCTGCGGCCCGTCGCGGAGCGGCCCGAGGCCGACGCCACCACGTCGACCGCCCGTTCCGGGGAGACGACCGAGGTCGCGGTCCGGATCTGCGGTGATCTGGTCGCGCGGGTCGACGTACTGCTCGACCTGGGCCTGGGGTATCTCAGTCTCGGGCGCCGCTCGACGACCCTGTCGCCGGGCGAGGCGCAGCGCCTGCGGATCGCCACCCAGCTGCGCTCGGGGCTGTTCGGCGTCGTCTACGTCCTCGACGAACCCTCCGCGGGCCTGCACCCGGCTGACGCGGAACCGCTGCTGGATGTGCTGGACCGCCTCAAGGCGGCGGGCAACTCGCTGTTCGTCGTGGAGCACGACATGGACGTCGTACGCCGGGCGGACTGGGTGGTCGATATCGGCCCCGGTGCGGGCGAGGGCGGCGGACGCGTGCTGTACAGCGGCCCGGTCCCCGGTCTTGAGGGGGTCGGAGAGTCGGCCACGAGCCAGTACCTGTTCGGGCGCGCCCAGCCGCTCGATCACCGCCCGCGCACACCGCACGGCTGGCTGCACCTGAGCGGCGTCTCCCGCCACAATCTGCACGACGTGTCCGTCGACGTGCCGCTCTGCGTGCTGACGGCGGTGACGGGCGTGTCCGGTTCCGGAAAGTCGACGCTGGTGACTCAGGTGCTCGCCGAGGTCGTCCGCGGCCACCTCGGACTCGTACCCGAGGAACCCGACGAGGCGCAGCTGGAGGTCGACGTCCAGGACGCTTCGGGGGTCGAGTCGTTCGACCGGCTGGTCCGGGTCGACCAACGGCCCATCGGCCGAACTCCCCGGTCCAACCTGGCCACCTACACCGGGATGTTCGATGCGGTGCGCAAGCTGTACGCGGCGACGGACGAAGCCAGGGCGCGCGGCTACTCGGCCGGGCGGTTCTCCTTCAACGTGCCCGAAGGCCGGTGCGAGACGTGTCAGGGCGAAGGATTCGTCGCGGTGGAACTGCTGTTCCTGCCCGGCACCTACGCGCCGTGCCCGACCTGCGAAGGCGCCCGGTACAACGCCGAAACGCTGGAAGTCACCTACCGCGGCAAGAACATCGCGGAAGTACTGGCTCTGTCCGTCGACGCCGCCGCCAAGTTCCTGTCCGCCGTCCCGGCCGCCTCCCGCAGTCTGGAGACGTTGCGCGAGGTGGGACTGGGGTACCTGCGGCTGGGCCAACCCGCGACGGAACTCAGCGGCGGTGAGGCGCAACGCATCAAACTGGCCACCGAGCTGCAGCGAGCCCGCCGCGGGCACGCGCTCTACCTGCTCGACGAGCCGACGGCGGGGCTGCACCCCTCGGACATCGCGCTACTGCTGCGACAGCTGCACCGACTCGTCGACGCCGGTAACACGGTCGTCCTCGTCGAGCACGACCTGGACACGATCGCTACCGCCGACTGGGTCATCGACCTCGGTCCGGGCGGCGGCGACGCGGGCGGGCGGGTGGTCGCGGCGGGCCCGCCGGCCAAGGTGGCGAGGGCCCGCCGCAGCGCCACGGCACCCTATCTCGCGGCCCGGCTCGCGCGCTCCTGACGACGGAATCGCGATCGCGAATCCCCGAGCACCTGCGGCGCGACCCGGTGGTCGGGTGGTCTCGCGCACCAGCGCGGTGCGCGAGTACGCCGACTTTGCGGCCAACCGCGGGACCCGACTTGCCGCGGCAGTCCCACAGCCCGGCGTGAGCGGTCGCGTGTGGCAAGAATGACCCCATGCACATTGTGATCGCGGGTGGACACGGAAAGATCGCGCGCCGGCTGACCCGGCTGCTCTCAGCGCGCGGCGACAACGTCACAGGGCTGATCCGCAACCCGGACCACGCCGACGACCTGCGCGCGGACGGTGCGGAACCGGTGGTGTGCGATCTGGAACACGCCAAGGTGGACGACGTGGCCGGCCACCTTGGCGGCGCCGACGCGGCACTGTTCGCCGCGGGCGCCGGACCGGGCAGCGGCGCGGCCCGCAAGCAGACGGTGGACCGGAACGCGGCCATCCTCCTCGCCGACGCGGCCGAGCGCGCCGGGATGCGCCGCTTCCTGGTGATCTCCTCGATGGGCGTGGACAGCCTGCCGCCGCCCGGCACCGACCCGGTGTTTGCCACCTACCTGAAGGCCAAGGGCGAGGCGGACGCCGACATCGCCTCCCGTCCGGGACTGGACTGGACGATTCTGCGCCCGGGGATGCTGACCGACGACCCCGGTAGCGGCCGTGTCACGCTCGCTGAGCACACCGACCGCGGCCAAGTGCCGCGCGATGACGTGGCTGCGGTGCTCGCCACCCTGCTCCACGAGCCCAGGACCGCAGGGCGCATCCTCGAGCTGATCAGTGGGTCCACCCCGGTCGAGGAGGCGGTGCGCGCCGTGGCCGGCGGCTGACGCCGCATTCCGCCCTCGCCCGGGTGCGGGTAATGGCTCACACCCGGGCGCTTCCAAAGGCGCTGCGGTGGCCGCCGTGCTGTTCGCGGCGGGGGCCGTGTCCGGCACCGTGCTGACGATCGAGCTGGGGCTGCTCCGGCCCGGGCTCATGGGCAAGTACGGGCCGGCCTTCGGGTTCCGTTCGCGTCGAAAGTCTCTTCTTCCTCGAAGCAATCTTCGTGGCCATCTACATCTACGGCTGGAGGAGGCTGCCCCTGTGGCCGCACTTCTTCACCGGCGTCGTGGTCGCCCTGGCGGGCGTCGGCGGAACGGCCTCCGTCATTGCGGCCAACGGCTCGATGAACCAGCCCGCCGGAATCGCGGTGCGGAACGGGCGTGTGGTGGGCGTGATCCCGTCCCAGGTCTTCTTCAACGGCGCGCGTTCTGGTGGGAGATGGTGCACATGCTCCTCGCGGCGTACGTTGTCGCGGGGTTCATGGTCGCGGGCGTGTACGCGTGGGGCCTGCTCAAGGGGAGCCGGGACCACTACCACGGCCGGGGTTCGCCGTGCCGTTCACGGTCGCCGCGATCGCCATGCCGCTGCAGTTCCTCGTCGGGGACATGATCGCCCGCCAGGTGTACGGCGGGGAGCCGGCGAACTTCTCCGCCATGGAACTCCTACCGACCACCGGCCCGACACCGCGCTCCGTGCCGCGCTCATCTCCCCTCCCGTCCTTGGAGGTCCGCCGCCTTCGGCGTCGGGTGCGGCAGGCCGTCGCGGATGTTGTCGGCGACTACCTCTTCCTGGCCTGGTTCATCACCGCCATCACGATGATCGGCGGGGCCTTCGGCACTAGCCTCGAAGGGGACGAGAAGGTGTCCGACGCCGCCTATGGACGACGGCATCGGGAACGTCAGCGGATTCTCCGGCAGATGTCGCGGCCGGAGCCAGGCGAACGCTGGGGGCCGGACACTACCGACGGGTGACGTCCGGGCCGCGGCCCGCCCGTCACAGGGCGATGACGTGGAGGTCGACCAGGTCGAGCAGCGCCCGCAGAGCCAAGCTGGGCCGCCGGGTCGACGACGTGCCGAGATGCATGCTCCAGCGGAGCATGGTGCCGTGGACGTCCAGGACGTGCAGGCCGGGGGTGCGGGCAACGGCGAACGCGGGCAGGAAGGCGATGCCCAGACCGTGCCGGACCAGTGCCGCCCCCATGTCGATGTCGGGCACTTCCAGTGCCACCCGGCGTACGACGCTCGCCGCCGCGAACGCCCGGTCGACCACTTCGCGGTTGCCGTAGCCCGGCGGGAAGTCCACGAAGGGCTCCCCTGCGAGGTCCGCAAGCGCCACCTTTCCCCGCTGCGCGAGGGGATGGGCGGCGCTCACCGCCAGGACGAGCGGCACGGTGGCCAGCTCCCGTGCGTCGATCCCGG
This sequence comes from Streptomyces sp. NBC_01166, assembly GCF_045039765.1. NCBI lineage: Bacteria > Bacillati > Actinomycetota > Actinomycetes > Kitasatosporales > Streptomycetaceae > Streptomyces > Streptomyces sp. NBC_01166. Next base: position 7,996,882 of record NZ_CP108613.1, on the reverse strand, counting down.
CGGGCTTGCGTTCGGGCAGCGACAGGAAGGCCACGTCAAGGTCCCCGCTGAGCAGCGCGTGCGCCAGTCCCGCCGAGCCGGCTGTCGCCAGCCGCAGCCGGACGTCGATCGCCGGATGCCGCGCGTGCAGCTGCCCGAGGAGCGCAGGCAGGTCCACCACTTCGACCGAGGCCATGGCCCCCACGTTCACCGTGCCGCGCAGCGTGTCCTGTGCGGCGCGCACGGCGTCCTGGGCGGCCTGGGCGGCGTTCAGGGTGGCCCGAGCCTCCGGCAGCAGCGCGGCGCCCGCCCCGGTGAGCCGGACCTGCTGCGACGTGCGCTCGAACAGCGCGCAGCCGAGCTCGCGCTCCAGTGAGCGGATCGCGGCGGACACCCCTGACTGCACCACGTGGAGCCGACGGGCGGCACGCGTGAAACTCAGCTCCTCGGCGACCGCGATGAAGTGCTCCAGCTGACGTAGCTCCACACGAGAAGTATCACTTGCATTGCTCGAATCCAGCAAAAACATTCGTTGGCGCTGATCCTGGCTGGTGAGGAGGATGGATGGAAAGCGCCATCCACTTCCGCCCGAGGAGGGGTACCCCTGCCTGCCGCCGTTCCGACGCCGCTGAACCGTCCCACAGCCGACGCTCCCTGCCACCCGACCCCCCGGATCCCAGCACCCGCTCCCGCCGGCCTGCCGCCCCGCACCCCCGCCCGGCGCCCTGCCTCGCACGCGACCGGCTTCTGGTTCGTGGCGGTGGCCTTCACGGTGCTGATGGCCTTCGGCACCGCGCCGACCCCGCTGTGGCCGCTGTACGAGGCCCGGGACCACTTCGGCGCGACCACGGTCACGGTGGCGTACGCCTCGATGGTCGTGGGCGCAGCGGCCGCCTTCCTCGGACTGGGACACCTCTCGGACCGGCTCGGCCGGCGGCGCATCATCGTCCCGGCGCTGCTTGTCGGCATCGTCGCGTCGGTCGTACTGATCATGTGGCAGGACCTGCCGGGACTGATCGCGGGTAGGATCCTGAACGGTGTCGGACTGGGGCTGATGGCCTCGACCGCGACGACGTACCTGCACGACCTCCACCACGAGGCCCGTCCGGAACGGACGGGTTCGGTGCTGCCCGGCATCGTGGCCACCGCGGCCAACCTCGGCGGCCTGGCCGCAGGGCCCCTGGTCGCCGGAGCCGCCGCCGAGTGGCTTCCCACGCCCCTGATCACCACCCAGGCGATCTTCACGCTCGCCATGGCGGTGTGCCTGGCGTTGGTGCTGTGCACCCCGGAGACCGTGGACCTGGAGCTGCCCGCGGCCGAACCGCCCAGCAGGTTCGTCCTGCGCCCCGGCGGCCGACGGGCGTTCGGCGCGGCCGGCGCGCTGGGTGCCTTCGCCTTCGCTGTCCTCGGCCTGATCTCCTCCCTCGGGGCGAGCGTGCTCCACGGCACACTGCACACCGACTCGCGCCTCGTGGTCGGCCTGGCGGCCTTCCTCATGTTCGGTTCCGCGGCGGCCGCCCAGCTGGTGCTGAGACGCCTCCCACTGCCCCGGGTCCTGACCGTGGGGGCAGTGGTCTTCCCGGTCGGCCTGGTCCTGTGCGCCGTCGCCCTCTACCACCCGGCGCTCTGGCTCTACATGGTCGCCGTGTCCCTGTCCGGAGCCGGCTCCGGGCTGCTGTTCAAGGGAGGCGTCGATCGTGCCGGTTCAGTGGCCGAGCCCGGCTCACGCGCGGGGGTCCTCGCCGTGTTCTTCGTCGTTGCGTACCTCGGAATGGGCCTGCCCTCCGTCCTGTTCAGCATCGCCCTGCGGCATTTCGCCGTGCAGACCGCGATGATCGGTTTCGCGGCGGTCCTCTCCTGCGGCGCCGTTGTGTCGGTCGCCGTCGCGTTGCGCGACCGCCCACCCGGTCCCGGCGCGCTCTCGGCGCAGTCCGCTCGCCCCTCCTGACCTCATCCCTGCGGCGCATGCGACACCGGTTGCCTGGGAGGGCGCGATCGTGGGCACTCGGTGCGGGTGCGCGTGACACGGATCCGCCGGGGGTGGGCGAGGACCCCGCGTCCGTCACGTACGTCCGCATGAAGCGGGCGCGGTGCGCGAAGGCCGGCATCCGGTCACGTCACATCGCCCTGCCTGCCATCACGACGACCGCCGAGCTGATCGGCGTCCTCGAGGGCCTGTCCGACGTCGAGTGGGAGTTCGTCCGGCCGCTACTACCCGCGTCGCTGCGGGGGCGGAAGCGGTTGGATGATCGCACCGTGCTCAACGGCATAGTGTGGAAGTTCCGCACCGGGGTGGGATGGCGGGACGTTCCTGAGCGGTACGGCCCGTGGGCCACGCTGCACACCCGATTGCGCCGGTGGGCCCTGGACGGCACTTTCGACCGGATGCTCCGGGCCGCCCAGACGAAGGCGGACGCGGCCGGGGGCATCGACTGGCTTGTGTCGGTCGACTCCACGGCCGTCCGGGCTCACCAGCACGCCGCCGGAGCACGAAAAGGGGGCATTCCCGCACTCGGACGCTCCCGGGGCGGACTGACCAGCAAGATCCACCTGGCCTGCGATGCCCTGGGACGTCCGCTCGCTTTCACTGTCACTGGCGGGAACACCAACGCATCTTCGTGTGGTCAGCAAGGCGTTCCGGAGGAAACGGCCTAGTCCCGGGGCGGCAAAGACGAGGACGTAGCTGCTCAAACACCTGTACAAGACCCTCTCCCTCGCGGAAGAAGCCACGGTCACGCTTGGCGAGACCGTTCACGGGTATCCCGCGGACGCCGTGGTGCGTGGCGTCGGCGGAGCTGCCCCCCAACCCGTGCTTCTCGACCGAGGAGTGGAAGAGAACGGGGACGCGGCACGCCACCTCCGGCTCATGCTGCACCGCCGAAAGCTGCTGAGCGGTGGTGACGGCGAAGCCGAAGCGGCTCGTTGGCCGGCCTGGCGGCTGTACGACGCCGACGAGCTGCGAGGGTGACCCTTCGGGCCCGACGCCTTGGCTGGCCATTCAATGCCCTGGTCGTCCGGCGGAGCCGCCGGCAGCTCAGCGCTGAGGACACGCGGGCTCGGCCCACCCTCCACCAGAGGCATCACGCTGCGCGTGGCCCAGGTGCAGCAGCCGCTGCTCGGTGTCTTACCGAGGATGGCCACTCCGGCGAACTGCCACTGCACCCGTGCACCGTTCACGGTCGCCCGGGCGGTAGCCCTGAACCTCGGTTTCACCCGAGGGGCGCCCGGATCTCCGTTCGCCCAACCAGCCGCTGAACGTACCTGATACTCAGTCAGGAAAGTCAGCATTGAGTCAGCATCCGTCCTGGCACACAAGGTCGGACGCGGGCACAGATGGGAACGCTGGTCCAGCGGAGGGCTCCCCCCGGAGACACCGTCAGCCGCTTTCCAGGCCTCCCCCGCCCGCCGTACGATGCAGGCACGATCGGACATGCCTCGAAAGCCAAGAACCCGTAAGAACCCGCAGCTCAGCGCACACGTCCACGCGGCTTCAGGGGCACATCAGGCAGTGCTGGAGCCGGGAGGGGCGGGCCGTCGTAGCCACGTACGGCGCCAAACCGATCACCGTTCATCCAGTCCTCGCGGGCCTGCCTGATATCGTCCTGGGTCCTGGCCACGAAGTTCCACCACATGACGATCTCCTCCTCGAACGGCTCTCCGCCGAGGAGCATGAGCCCGGCATCGGACTCGGCGCGCAACGGCAGTTCGGTGCGGCCGCAGCCGAGGTAGAGCATCGACCCCGGGAGGACCGGGACATCGTCGACATGGGCCTCGCCGGACATCGACAGCACGGCGTACTCGAAGTCAGGGTCCAGCGGCAGCCGGGCTTCGGCGCCCGCGGTCAGGGACAGGTCGGCCCCGACGAGCGGGGTGTAGGCCGTCCCGGGCGAGGCGGCTCCGTCGAGCTCACCCAGGATCACGGTGGCGGTGACTCCCGGCGCTGTGACGGCGGGCAGGTCCGTGTGGTGCTGGAAGTGCGGCTCGACATGCCGGTGGGCATCGGGCAGAGCCACCCAGAGCTGGGCACCGTGCAGAAACCTGGCGTGCTGCTCCGGGCTCTCCTCGGAGTGGCTGATGGCTCTGCCGGAAGTCATCAGGCCCAGCTCCCGCGGCCGGATCTGCTGGAGGCTGCCCAGGCTGTCCCGGTGCAGCACCTCCCCCTCATGCAGCCAGCTGACCGTCTGCAGCCCCATGTGGGGGTGCGGCGGCACCTGCATCCCGGGCTCGTCCGCGATGTCGTCGGGGCCGTAGTGATCCACGAACGCCCAGGCGCCGACCATGCGGCGTCCCAGGTTGGGCAGCAGTCTGCGCACCTCGGTGGATTCGCCGAGCTGGACATGGCGCGGAGTGAGGAGTTCACGTACCGGTTCGGCGACGACGAAGCCGCGTCCTCCGCAGACGGAGAGAGCGGCCTGGCGATCGAGATTGCTCATGGCGCACAACCTATTCCCGTACGGCTATGGAGCACCGGTCCCCACGCCGAAATTTTAGTGGAATGTTCAACCACTGTGCGCTGTTGACGGGTCTGTAGACATCGCGGCCGAGGAGGAGAAGTGAACGACACCTACTACGAGTTCGGTACGCCCGCCGACCGCTGGGACCGGGCCCAGTTGTTCTTCGAGGCGAAGGAGTACCTGACCGCGGCGCGGATCCTCGGCGGGCTGGTGCAGGAGGTACCGGAGCAGGTGGCGCCGCGGCTGCTGCTGGCCCGCTCCTACTACCACTCGGCCAGGCTCGCCAAGGCCGAGACCGAGCTGCGCGAGGTGCTGGAGCGCAGTCCTGTCGAGGACTATGCGCGGCTTATGCTCGGGCGCACCCTCGAGCGTCAGGGCCGGCACGCGGAGGCTGCCCCCCATCTGCGGATGGCCCGGGCGATGAACGGGGACCTCGGACCCGAGCTTCTTGCGCGGGAGCAGCCGAACCAGGGGTGACACACACCGGCCGGGGGAGAATGCTTCACTCCCCCGGCCCGGGTCACCTTTCCGCGTTCGACACCCGGTCCAGCCATTCGGTCATCAGCGCCGATTCGGCAGTACTGAGACCGGATCCGTGCGACCGGCGCAGCAGGGCGCCCAGCCGGGCGGCGGCGGAGGGGACTTCGGCGTCCACCGGCTCGCTCGCGTGTGCGTCCGGGGTGAAGACGGCGGCGTGCACGGCGTCACGGACACGCACCGACACCCCGGCGTCGTGGAAGGTCGCGGGCCGGGAGACCAGCATCAGCGCGACGCCCGTCGTGGCCGACATGATCATCTGGGCGGCCAGTTCGGGCGCTACGCGCAGCTTCCCCTGTTCGGCCGCCCGCTCCAGGTCCCGAGTCAGGATGCGATGCGACTCGAAGGCGGCCGCCGGCGGCGTCCGCATCGCCGGGGAGTTCATCAGCCGGTACAGATTCGGGTTCCGGAGAGCGAAATCGACGTGGCTGTCCCAGCCGTTACGGAGATCCTCGACGGGGTCGGTGGTCTCCCCACGCTCTCGCTTGGTCGCCAGATAGGCGTCGAAGCCATGGTCGACGACCGCCGACAGCAGGCCTTCCTTGTCCCCGAAGTACCTGTAGAGGGCAGGTGCTCCGACCTGCGCCGCCTCGCACACGGCGCGCGTGGAGATGTCCCCGTCGGGGGACTCCGCGACCAGCCGGGCCGCGACTTCGAGGATGCGCGCTCGTGTACTCACCGGAGGGACGCTATCAAGCGCCGTACGGGGCCTACCGGACGGTGCGGGCGGGGGCGGCCCGCCCTCCGCGGCCTGCTTTTTTTCGGCACGTCGGCCCACGGCGTCCCGGGGCATGACCGGACCGACCGGCCGGTCAGACGATTCCGCCGTTGGCACGCAGCACCTGGCCGTTGACCCAGCGGGCGGGACCTGCGAGGAAGGCGACGACCTCCGCGATGTCCTCGGGGGCTCCCAGCCGCTCAAGCGGAGGCTGGGCGGCCATCCTCGCGATGGTCTCCTCGTCCTTGCCGTCCAGGAACAACGCGGTGGCGGTGGGTCCGGGGGCGACGGCGTTGACCGTGATGTCCCGGCCGCGCAGCTCACGGGCGAGAATCAGCGTCATCGCCTCCACGGCCCCCTTGGTGGCGGCATAGGCGGTGTATCCGGGAATGGCCAGCGCCAGCACCGAGCTGGAGAAGTTGATGATCGCCCCGCCTGCTCGCAGACGGCGCGCAGCCTGCTGGTCGACGACGAAGGTCCCACGGATGTTGGTGCGGTACATCCGATCCAGCGCGTCCAGGTCGAGGTCGACGAGCGGGGAGAGCGACATGACGCCCGCGGCGTGAACGACCACGTCCACTCCCCCGAAGGCCTCCTCGGCCGCGTCGAAGAGAGCGGCGACCGCCGCCTCGTCGGCGACGTCCGCCTGGTGCGCGACGGCCTCGCCACCCGCGGCTACGACGGCGGCCACGGCCGCCTCGGCCTCGGCCTTGTTCCCGGCGTAGTTGACGACGACCGCGAACCCGTCCGCCGCCAGCCGCTCGGCACACTCGCGGCCGATACCTCGCGAACCTCCGGTGACAATCGCGACCCTGCGTGCGGGGGTGGTGTGCTGCTCGGTCATGACGTTGCTCCTATGGCAAAGAAGTTGCCGGCGGTTCCACAAACCCTGACAACAACAACGCTAACACCAAGGCGTTAGCGCCGCTACTTCAGGACGATAGCGATGTTACTAGCGTCGCTACCCCGGTCGGAAGGGAATGAATACTCGGGTGCATCCGCCTTCCGACCCCTGATAGTCAGGCGTCATGGCCCTGGAGATCCTCATGACCACCCGCCTCGCCCTGCATCCGCTGACCGCCGCGCAGGCGGGGGTGGTGGAGAGCGGCGACACGCACACCCCTCCGGACGGAGCACGGTGGGCGCCCGGCTACCCCGACGAGGGCGACCGGGCAGGCGCCCGACGCTTCCTGGCGGCCTGCGCGAGCACCGGAAACCCGCAGCCCTTCGGCCCGTACGAGATACGACGCCGTACGGACGGGATGGCGATCGGCGGCGTGGCCTTCCACGGCAGACCGGACGCCGCAGGCCAGGTCACCATCGGATACGGCCTCATCAGCTCGGCACGCGGCCGGGGTTACGCCTCCGAGGCGCTCAGGGCGCTCCTGACCTTCGCCCGGTCCCAGGGGGTTCGCTCCGTGAAGGGCGACACCGATCTGGACAACGTCGGATCCCACCGCGTCATGGCATCGGCCGGCATGCGTCTGGTCGCGGTGGACGAACGGCTGAAGCACTACCGCGTCGACTGGCCCGGCACTTCCCCGGGAGAGGAAGTGCCGTGGTCCGACAGTGCGGTCCGGTGAGAAGGGACGCGCCCGGCGTCACACGGAAGAGCTCTCCGGGAGCACGATCGCGGTCACCGCGAAGCCGTCGTCGATCAGCCACCTGCCCTCGTACGACCTCGGCATCCCGGGCGCCGTCAGCAGGAGTGTCGCGACGAATGTGCCTTCGGTGGCGGTGTCCGCACTCGTGCGGAAGCTGATGTCCGCCTCTTCGAAGCCGAGTTCGATCCGGGTGAGCGGGAACCACGTCTTGAAGACGCTCTCCTTGGCGCTGAACAACAGCCGGTCCCAGTGAACCGGGCTGTCCGTGTCCAGGGGCACCCTCGCTCGTTCCGAAGGCAGTGAGATCGTCTCCCACACGCCGGCCGGAAGGGGTTCGTTGGGCTCGGCGTCGATACCGAGCGCGCGCACCTGGGACGCCCTCGCCAGTACCGCCGCGCGATAACCCACGCAGTGCGTCATGCTGCCGACGATCCCGTCCGGCCACAACGGCACCCCGCGATGGCCGGTCATCACGGGAGCCGGAGGCAGTCCCAGGGTGGCCATGGCGCGTCGCGCGCAGGCGCGGACCGCCGCGAACTCGTGCCGGCGCCGGTCCACGCTCGCGGCCACCAGCCGTGCCTCCTCCGGGTACAGGCTGCCTGCCGGAGCGTCCGCCTCGTAGGTGTCCGCGCACGCGACGTACGCGGGAAGGAGCCGTTCGATCACGAGGCGTCGCCCTTCACGGCCGTGGGCGGCTCTCCGTCGTACGGAAGGATCTGCCGCAGCAGCCCGCGCGGGTGGCCCCGCTTCCGCCACTCCCGGGGGTAGCCGATCGAGACCTCCTCGAACCGTACGCCGTCGTGCCAGGTCGTCCGCGGGATGTGGAGGTGTCCGTAGACGACGGCCGCGACGTTGAAGCGGCGGTGCCAGTCGGCGGTGAGCTCCGTTCCGCACCACTGGGCGAACTCCGGATACCACATCACGGAGGTGGGTTCGCGCAGCAGAGGCCAGTGCCCCGCGATCACGAGCGGTACATCCGGGTCGTGCGCGGCCAGCCGCTGCTCGGTCAGTGCCACCCGTGCCCGGCACCAGTCGTCACGGGTCGGATAGGGGTCTGGGTGCAGCAGGTATTCGTCGGTACAGACGACGCCCGCCTCGTGGGCGCGGGCCAGGGACTCCTCCTTGGTCGTCGTCCCCGGGGCCCTGAAGGAGTAGTCGTACAGAAGGAACACGGGGGCCACCGCCACGGGCCCGTCCGGGCCCCGCCACAGAGGGTAGGGGTCCTCGGGCGAGGTCACGCCGAGCTCGCGGCACACCTGGACGAGGTGCTCGTACCGCGCGTGGCCGCGCAGCCGTACGGGGTCCTTGTCCACGGTCCACAGCTCGTGGTTCCCGGGAGTCCACACCACATGGGCGAATCGGCCCGCGAGCAGTTCCAGCGCGCGTTCGACCTCCTCCGCCTGTTCGGCCACATCCCCCGCGACGATGAGCCAGTCCTCGTCGGCAGTCGGGTGCAGCCGGTCGGCGATGGGCCGGTTGTCGGCGATCCCGACGTGGAGATCGCTGACCGCGAGGAGTCGGCCACGGCCTCCCGACGGGTGAGGGACCGGCTCGGTGGTGGAACTCATTGTTCGAATTTACAGTCTCCGCGGCTCCACCGGGGCCACTCCTCCCGACGTGCCCGCCGTTCATCCGCCCGAGATGATTGAGCAGCCGCCTCCGGGGAACGCGGCGGCACATGGCAGCACACCCGTAGCCGTCAACGGAGAGAGGGAGACGCCGGTGACAGACGCCGAACAGCCGCAGGACCCGACACGACGCCATCCGCAGCCCGATTTCCCCCAACAGGAGCAGGAGCATCCGGGCCGGACCGACGCGATGGATCCGACACCGGACCATGGGGAGGACTCCTACCGGGGCAACGGTCTCCTGCTCGACCGCGGAACGGTCGTCACCGGCGGCGACTCCGGCATCGGCCGGGCTGTCGCCCTGGCCTTCGCGCGGGAAGGGGCGGACGTGCTGTTCACGTATCTGCCCGCCGAGAAGAGCGAGGCGGAGGAGACCTCCCGGCTCGTCGAGGAAGCCGGCCGGAGGGCGGTGGCGGTCGCCTGCGACATCCGTGACGAGGAGCAGTGCCGGGCCCTCATCGAAAAGGCCGTGTCGGAGTTCGGACGGATCGACGTCCTGGTGAACAACGCCGCCTACCAGATGTCTCAGCCCGACGGCATCGCCGCCATCTCGACCGCTCAGTTCGACCGTGTGGTGCGTACCAACCTGTACGGGATGTTCTGGCTGTGCAAGGCCGCTCTGCCGCACATCCCGGCAGGGGGCTCGATCATCAACACCACCTCGGTACAGGCCTACAAGCCCAGCCCTCATCTGCTGGACTACGCCATGACGAAGGGTGCCATCGTCACCTTCACCCAGGGGCTCGCCCAGATGCTGGCGTCCGACGGAATCCGCGTCAACGCCGTCGCCCCGGGGCCGGTCTGGACACCGCTGATCCCCGCGACCATGCCCGACACGACGGAGTTCGGGAAGCAGAGCCCCCTGGGCCGGCCCGCGCAGCCTGCCGAGATGGCGCCGGCCTACGTCTTCCTCGCGTCCTCGAACGCGTCGTTCATCACCGGCGAGATCATGAACGCGACCGGCGGTACGCCGCTGCCCTGACGGTGAATGCCCCGACGGATCCCAGGGAAAGCGCTGTTCATGCGTGCAGATCATCATGAAGCACCCGTTCTCGACGCACTGGCCGCCTACAAGGAGAAGGGCGAGCTGGGCTTCTCCCCACCGGGCCACAAGCAGGCTCGAGGAGCCGATCCAGCGGTGCGGGCCGTTCTCGGAGATGCGGTGTTCCACGGCGACGTACTCGCCAGCGGCGGGCTGGACGACCGTCGTGAGACCTCCGGTGCGCTGCGCCGCGCCGAGGAGCTGATGGCCGACGCCGTGCACGCGGAGCACACGTTCTTCTCCACCTGCGGCAGCTCCCTGTCGGTGAAGGCCGCCATGCTGAGTGTGGCCGCCCCGCACCGGAAGCTCCTGGTCGGCCGGGACGCCCACAAGTCCGTCGTCGCCGGGCTGATCCTGTCCGGCATCGAACCCGTCTGGGTGGAGCCGCAGTGGGACACCGAACGGCACCTCGCCCACGCCCCGTCGGCGGAAACCTTCGAGAGGGCGTTCGAGCGGCATCCGGACGCCTGTGGCGCCCTGGTCACCAGCCCCACTCCGTACGGGTCCGCCGCGGACCTGCGTGCCATCGCAGAGGTGTGCCACCGCCGGTCCAGGCCCGTCATCGTCGACGAGGCATGGGGCGCCCACCTTCCCTTCCACCCCGACCTGCCCTCCTGGGCCATGGACGCCGGTGCCGATGTCTGCGTCACCAGCATCCACAAGATGGGCAGCGGCCTGGAGCAGGGCTCGGTCTTCCACCTCCAGGGCGACCTCGTCGACCCTGACACGCTCGCCTCACGCGCGGACCTTCTCGGCACCACGAGCCCGTCCGTCCTGCTGTACGCGGGCATCGACGGCTGGCGACGGCAGATGGTCCTGAACGGATACGAACTGCTGTCCCGCGCCCTCGATCTGGCGGGAGACGTCCGGGAGCGGATCGAGAAGATCGACGGGATGCATGTGAACGACCGCGAGGACTTCTGCGGGCCGGGAAAGGCCGCGGAGTTCGATCCGCTCCCCGTGATCATCGACATCAGTGAACTGATGACCAACGGCTACCGGGCAGCCGACTGGCTCCGTACGCACCATCAGATCGACATGCACATCGTCGACCACCGGCGGATCAGCGCCCAGTTCACCCACGCCGACGACGAGTCCACCGCCGGCCGCCTGCTGGAGGCCCTGCGCGACCTGTCCCGGCAGGCCCACACTCTCGGCCCGGCGCCCGTCGTCGAGCTCCCCGGACCGGACGAACTGCGCCCGGACCAGGTGTGCCTGCCCCGGGACGCCTACTTCGCCGCCACCGAGGACGTTCCGGTGGAGAAGGCAGTGGGACGCGTCGCCGCGGAGATGATGACCCCCTACCCGCCGGGCATCCCCACCGTCCTCCCCGGCGAACGGCTCACCGAGCCCCTGCTCCGGTATCTGCGGTCGGGTATCGAGGCGGGAATGAACGTCCCCGACCCGGCCGACCCGACCTTGCGGACGGTGCGTGTCCGCGCGGACGGCTCGGGCCCTGGGACGTGACCGCGCGGGGCACTGAGGTTCACGCGCGACACGACGGAAAGGACGGGCCACATGCCCATCGCCACGTACACCCTCGTCGCTCTCGACTGCCGCGACCCCTGGTCACTGGCCGGTTTCTACCAGGGCGTTCTGGGCGGTGAGATCAAGAAGTACAACGACGACTGGTACGACCTGCGCGTTCCGGGCGGCGCCCACATCGCGTTCCAGCGGGCGGCCGACCACCGGCCACCGGAGTGGCCGCGCGGAGACCGCAACTCCCAGCAGGCACACCTGGACTTCGACGTGCCGGATGTCGAGCGCGCGCAGGAGGAGGTGCTGGCGCTCGGTGCGACACCGCTGGATCTCGACGACCGGGGCGGTGAGCGCAGGTTCCGCGTGTACGCCGACCCGGCGGGGCATCCGTTCTGTCTCTGCTGGCAGTGAGGCCCTCGGCGCCTCCAGGCTGCCGCCCGCGCCCCGGCCACGGGCATACCGAGGACCCGACGGCCCGTGTCGCCGCCGCGCCTCGCGACCTGGCACGGCGAGAATGAGGAACCATGAGCCGAAGTGCCCTCATCGTCATCGACATGCTCAACACCTACAGCCACCCGGATGCCGAGATCCTCATTCCCTCGGTACGCGAGGCCCTCCCCCGCATCGTGGACCTCATCGAACGCGCCCGTGACGGGGGTGTGCCGGTGATCTACGTGAATGACAATTTCGGGGAGTGGCGGTCCCACCACGGCGAAATCATCGACGCGACATTGTCGGGGCCGTACAGCGAGCTGGTGGAGCCCGTGCTGCCGGACGACGAATCGCTCTTCGTCGTGAAGGCCAGGCACTCGATCTTCTACGAGACGCCACTCACCTACCTTCTGTCGCAGCTGGACGTGGGCCGTGTGATCCTCTGTGGTCAGGTCACCGAGCAGTGCGTCCTGTATTCCGCCCTCGACGCCCACATCCGCCACCTGAGCGTGACGATTCCCGACGATGCCGTTGCCCATATCCATCCGGACCTGGCGAAAGCTTCCCTCCAGATGATGGAGCGCAATATGGACGCGTCGATCCGAAAGGCCGTCGACGTCGAATTCTGATGTCCAGATCTCGCGGGCAGGACCGGTACAACCGTCGTGCCGTACGGGGCATTTCTGCGGCCGTGCCGAGTGGATCAGGCATTCGGAGGGGACAAGTGGCGCCGAACCCGACGTCCGGTCCCCGCCCGAAGGAGTGTTTCCAGCGATGCGTGCTCTGGCTTTCGTCTGCACCCTGAACTCCTCACCCACCCCTTCCAGCAGCCATCTCATCGCCGACCAGGTGATGGCCGAGTTCGAGAGCCTCGGGGTGAGCGGCGAGGTGGTCCGTGTGGCCGACCACGACATCCGGCCGGGAGTGGAGATCGACATGGGCGACGGTGACGCCTGGCCCGCACTGCGCGAGAAGGTCATGGCTGCCGACATCCTCCTCATCGCCACCCCCATCTGGCTCGGCCATCCGTCCAGCGTCTGCCAGCGCGTCCTGGAACGGCTGGACGCCGAACTGTCCGAGACCGACGAGCAGGGCCGGCTGCTGACCTACGGCAAGGTCGCCGCCGCAGCGGTGGTGGGGAACGAGGACGGAGCTCACAAGGTGAGCTCCGATCTGTTCCAGGGTCTCAACGACCTGGGGTTCTCTCTGGCGCCGGGAGCCGTCACCTACTGGGTGGGCGAGGCCATGCAGGGCACGGACTACAAGGACCTCGACGGTCCCCCGGAGGCGGTCGCCTCGACGACGCGCACCCTTGCCGTCAACGCGGCCCATCTGGCACGGCTGCTGACCGGCAGTCCGTACCCCGCATCCTGAACGCTGCCCGGCGGTCAGGAGGGCTGGACCTCGTCGAAGAGGGCGAGAGCTTCGGAAGGGTCCGGACTCACGAGGCGTTCCAGACCGGCAGTCGTGATGCCCGCCCATCTGCCGGCCCGTGTCCACATCTGTTCCTCGAAAGCGCGGACGACCTCGTCCAGATCGCCGGGCCCGGCGGCGGCGACGGCCTCGCCGAGTTCGGCGCCTTCCAGCATCGCGAGGTTCGCGCCCGCCCCCAGCGGGGGCATCAGATGGGCGGCGTCGCCCAGGAGCGTCACCCCGGGGACGTGGGCCCAGGTGTGGGAGACGGGGAGAGCATAGATGGGGCGGTGGGCGAAAGCGGTGCCGTGGCGGAGGAGATCGAGGACGGGGGCGGCCCAGCCGTCGAACCGGGCCAGCAGCTCCGATCGCACGGCGTCGGCATCGGCCGGGTCAGTAAGCCGGCCCGCGTCCGTACGCCGGTCCAGCTCCACGCGGAACTGGGCGTACACCTTGACGTGGCCGCCGCTGTTGCGCTGGGCGACGACGGCGCGGTTCACGCCGTAGACAGCCACGGAACCGTCGCCGACCAGCCGCGCGAGATCGGGGTGGCGGGTGTCGATGTCGTCCAGCGAGGTCTCTACCAGAGTGACGCCGGTGTACCGCGGCGTCACGGCCGAGACCGCCGGGCGGACCCGGGACCAGGCACCGTCGGCGCCGATCACGAGGTCGAACGTCTCCTGTAGCCCGTCCGCGAAATGGACCAGCACGCCGTCCCGGCTCCCCGGCACCACCTTCGTCACGCCCCGCCCCCACCGGACGTCCAGAGGCCCGAGCAGCAGGTCACGGAGTTGCCCGCGGTCGATCTCGGGATTGGCCCGCTCATCCGGACGAGGTTGCCAGTCGCGGAGGACGGTGCCGTCCACGTCCAGGATGCGCATGGCCTGCCCCTCGGGACGGGACAGCGCCTGGAACTCCTCCAGCACCCCCGCCTTCTCCAGCGCCAGCTGGCCCAGCCCCTCGTGCAGGTCCAGCGTGCCGCCCCCGGGACGGGCGTCGCGGGCGGGATCGCGTTCGAGGACGGTGACAGGATGGCCATGACGGTGCAGCACTCGGGCGAAGGTGAGGCCGGCGGGGCCACTGCCGATCACGGCGATACGGGATCTCATGGCAGGCCAACTTACGGCGCCTCAGCCGGCCGGTCCCGCCCTGTCACAGAACCGGGACGACCACAGGACCGGGACGGCGGCGTGAGCCGACGGGCACCTGGCCCCATGGGACGGCGGCGCCCTCAGGCCGTCGCCGCCGGCCGGTAGGGGCGGAAGAAGGCCCGGAGCTCCTCCGCGTAGATCTCGGGCTCCTCGAACGGCGCGAAGTGTCCGCCACGCGGGGGTTCGGTCATGCGCACCATGTTCGTCGTGCGCTCCAGCCACGCCCGTGGCGGGCGGACGACGTCGCCGGAGAAGATCGAGAAGCCGGACGGCACCTCGACCCTCCGTTCGTACTGTGCGGGCGGGACGGCGGCGTTCGCGTGGTACATGCGCATGGACGACCCGATCGTGCCGGTCAGCCAGTAGAGCGTGATGTTCGTCAGGATCTCGTCCTTCGTGAAGCTCCGCTCGACGTCACCGCCGCAGTCGCTCCAGGCCCGGAGCTTCTCCAGGATCCAGGCCGCGAGGCCGGCCGGTGAGTCGTGGAGCCCGAAGGCGGCTGTCTGAGGCTTCGTCCGGTGGATAGCGGCGTAGGCACCCTCGGTCCCGCCCCAGGCCGTGGCGGACTCGATCCAGGCCCGCTCCTCCGGCGCGAGGTCCGCGGGGTCGCCGGTGAACCTCGGCAGACCGCCGTCCGTACGGTGGACGGCCACGACCCGTGCGGGGTGGTCCAGGCCCAGGAAGCGGCTCACGTGACTGCCGAGGTCCCCGCCCGCCGCGCCGAACCGCTCGTAGCCGAGGACGGTCATGAGCTCGGCCCAGAGGCCGGCGACGGCGATCGAGTCGAGGGGCGGTCCGACAGGGCGGTCGGAGTATCCGAAACCGGGAATGTCGGGCACGACCACGTCGAACGCGTCGGCCGGATCCGCACCGTGCGCGCCCGGGTCGGTGAGGAGCGGGATGACTTTCGAGTAGCGCCAGAACGAGTCCGGCCATCCATGGCTGAGGACCAGCGGCAGGGGCTGTCCGGCAGGCGCGACGGCCCTGGCGTGCACGAAGTGGATCCCGAGGCCGCCCAGCGGAACGCGGAAGCGGGGAAGCCGGGCGAGCGCCGCCTCCTGCGCCGGCCAGTCGAAGTCCTCCACCCAGTAGGCGACGAGTTCACGGAGGTAGGCCAGATCGGTCCCCAGCGACCACCCGGCGTCCTCCGGCGCGTCGGGCCAGCGGGTCGCGCGGAGCCGCGTGCGCAGGTCTTCGAGCGCGGCGGGATCGGTCTGCTGGACGAACGGCTCGGGGCGGGGCTGGGCTTCCGGCATGGACGCATCCTAGAAGGCCGTCCCCGCACCGTGGTTCGGAAGCCGGAAGTGTCCCGTCGCGCGTCGGGCCCCGGAACCGTCCGCCGGCCTGCAGGTGGCCGGACCTCAGTGGGCCGTGGCGGAGTGCGCGCTCTTCAGGAGTACAGTCGCCCTGCCCAGTCGCCCCAGGTCCACCAGGTGAGAGATGTCCAGCCACATAGATGAGCGGTCCACGCACGACAGATCCGATGCCGACCTCTACGCCGCGCGGGCGCAACGGCTCCGGCGGCGGCTGGAACGTCTCATCGGCATAGCCGCGACCGAGGGCAACAAGCTCGTTCCGCTCCGCAACGGGGACCAGATCTTCGCGTCGATGCTGGAGTCCATCCGTGGTGCGGAACACACCGTGGACATGATGACGTTCGTGTACTGGCGCGGGGACATCGCCCGCGAGTTCGCCGAGGCGCTGTCGGAGCGGGCGCGCGCCGGAGTGCGGGTGCGGCTGCTGCTGGACGGGTTCGGCTCGCGGCTCATCGAGAAGGGCCAGCTGGCGATGATGGACGAGGCCGGGGTGGAGGTGGCGTGGTTCCGCAAGCCGCTGTATCTCTCGCCGCTCAAGCAGAACCACCGCTGCCATCGCAAGGTCCTCATCACGGACGAGGAGACGGCGTTCACCGGCGGGGTCGGGATAGCCGAGGAATGGTGCGGCGACGCCCGTGACGAGAACGAGTGGCGCGACACCCACGTGCGGGTACAGGGCCCGGCCGTGGACGGACTGGCCGCCGCGTTCGCGCAGAACTGGGCGGAGTGCCACGACGAGCTGTTCACCGATCGGGACAGGTTCGTCGACGCCACGGATCACGGCGACGCCGTGGTCCAGGTGGTGCGAGGCTCCGCCGGCTTCGGCTGGCAGGACATGCAGACCCTGCTGCGCGTCGTTCTGGAGTCGGCCGAGGAGCGGGTCCGGCTCTCCACGGCGTACTTCGCGCCCGACCCGTACTTCATCGGTGTGCTGTGCGACGCGGCCCGCCGGGGCGTCGAGGTGGAGATCCTGCTCCCCGGGCCGCACACGGACAAGCGGGTGTGCAGGCTCGCCGGGCAGCACCACTACGAGGAGCTCACCGCCTGCGGTGTGAAGATCTACCAGTATCAGCCGACCATGCTCCACACCAAGACGCTGACGGTGGACGGTATCGCCTCACTGATCGGCTCGACGAACTTCAACCGCCGTTCCCTCGACCACGACGAAGAGGTGATGCTCGCCGTGCTGGACCGGGAGTTCACCGCGACGCTCGACGGTCACTTCGATGAGGACGTGGAGCGGAGCACCCTGATCGACGGTGCGCGGTGGAAGCGCCGCTCGCCCGCGCAGAGGATCCGGGAGGCCGCGGTGCTGCCGATCCGCCGGTGGCTGTGACGCGTACATACGGATGCGCCACCACGAGCCGTGGTGGCGCATCCGTGCTTCCCGCGCGGCCGGTCAGCCGCCGACGTACCAGCTGAAGCCGCCGGACGAGGCGGCCACGGCCATCAGGACGACGAAGAGGATCACGTCGATGATGCCGAGGACGAGTCCGGCCTTCGCCATCCCGGCACCGCCCTTCGCGGCCACCTGACGCAGGCCGAAGGCGCCGAGAGCGATGGCGACCGGGCCGAGGATCACGCTGAAGAAGACGAGCCCCACGATTCCGCAGACCAGGCTCGCCACGGCGAGACCATTGGTCCCGGACCTGGGAGTGGCCATGGACGAACTGTCGTAGTGCGACATCACTCTCTCCCGTCGGTTCATCGTGCTGTGTGCTTACGGTGAAGTGCGGGTGCCCCTCCTGCGATGCCCCAATCACCCGGTTCCTGGGGGTGTGACAGCTGCCGCCCGGGGCATACGGGCTGTCACCTGCCGCTTGTCAGGTGAAGGGAGTGGTCCATGAGCGAGTCTGTCGAGACACGGCCGGAGACGACCGCGGTGATGACGGAGCCCGTGCCCGATCTGCAGCTCCAGCTGCTGATCCAACTACTGGACAGAGAAATGCGGTCCGGCCTGCCGATCACCCTCACCCTGGCCGGTGGCGTCCTCCACGGAGACGTGATCGGCCACGAGGCCTGGAAGGCGGACTGGGCGCGGAGCCTGCGCCAGGTCGAGGGTGAGGGAGCGAATCTGATAGCGGAGTTCCCGGAGACGGTGGACCAGGGGATCAGAGAGCTGAGCACCGGGGAGGGCACGACGCAGCTGCCGCGCTGGATTCATCTGAGAGACGCCACATTGGTCCTCGGTGGGGCTGGGTCCCTGCGACTGCCCCTCTGGCGCGGGCGTCTGGCCGATGTGACGGGCTGGGCGCTGGGACGACCGCAGTGAGAATGCGCGTGCGGGAGGGCCGTCGGGGCGGATGGTGCATCCGCCCCGACGGCTGACCGCCGTCAGCCGTGCTGAGTATTTCCGGGCGCCCGAACAGGCTTCGCTGACATGATCGGCGGCATGAAGGTACTTGTGATCGGTGCGACCGGGACGATCGGCAGCGCTGTGGCCCACGCGTTGGAGGCTTCCGACACCTCTCATCAGGTCGTCAAGGCCTCCCGCAGTGGCCCGGTGAAGGTCGACCTGGAGGACCCCTCCTCGCTGGACGCGCTCTTCGGTGACCTGCCGGACCTCGACGCGGTGGTGTGCTGCGCCGCCAACGGCCCGCTGGTGGATCTGGCCTCGGTGACGGACGCGGAGTTCACCGACGGGGTGCGGGGCAAGCTGCTGGGCCAGGTCGCACTCGTCCGGCGAGCCGTCCGTCATCTGCGGGACGGCGGCTCGGTCACGCTGACCGGAGGCACCTTCTCCGCCCCGCTGGCCGGCGGCTCGCTGGGGGCGCTCGTCAACACCGGCCTGGAGGGCTTCGTCCGCAACGCGGCTGCTGAGCTGCCGAGGAATCTGCGTCTGAATCTCATCAGCCCCGGCTGGATCAAGGAGACCCTGGAGAGCATGGGCGCGGACGGGGCGGGCGGCACGCCCGTCTCCGAGGTCGCCCGCGCCTATGTGACGGTCGTGGAAGGCACCGCGCAGGGCCTGACCGTACGTCCGTGAACCTGCCCGCTCGACGGTCCTAGGCGGTCGGCGCGGTCCCCGACTGGGACTCGAGGGCGGCGAGAAGCCAGTCGTGCGCCGACCCGGGTGTCGGCTCGGGCCGGCCCGCCGGTGGGCTGACCAGCTCGGCCGTCAGTTCCCAGTACCGGTCGATGCGCGGGTCGGCGGCGAGCTGTTGGGCGAGAGCGCGGCGGAAGCCCGGGGTGTCCGCCGTGTTCCGGGCGCTCGCGTACGCGTCCACGAAGCCGTCCAGCGCCTGGCCGGGGCAGGGCGCCCTGTCCTGGCGCATCTCGGTGGCCGCGAGGTCGTACGCCTCGGCCAGGCCGGCGTACAGCACGGCCGACGCACGGGCTCCCGCGGCTCTGTGCGCGTGGGGCTGGGTCGGCTCGTCCCCGCCGCACGGGCGGGACACCATCGCGTACAGCCGGGCGAAGGCGAGCACCTGCGCCGGGCCGGGATCCTCGGGTGGCTGCGGTACCGCGACCTCCAGAAACGCGGTGACGGCCCTGGCCGGCATGCGCGGCGGCAGCCAGCCGCGCCAGAAGCGGGCCAGTGGTGCGGTGTCCGGCGGCGCGGTCACAGCGCCGATCAGGCGCAGCCGGTCCGGGCGTTCGGCCGCCGGGCACTCCTGCACCGAGCGGAGCGCCGCCTCTCGCCAGCGCAGCGCCCTCAGCTGGGAGCCCAGTTCGCGCAACTGCCCCGCGACGGCGTCCTCCAGGGCTCCGCCCGCACGCCCCGCGGCCTCCTCCTCGTCCAGGACGCGGCGCACCGCGGAGACCGGCAGGTCCATGGTGCGCAGGGAACGGATCATCCGTAGCCGCTCGAGGGAGTCGGGGCCGTACCTCCGGTGACCGCCGGCGCTGCGGGACGCCTCCGGCAGCAGGCCGTTGTCGGAGTAGAAGCGGACCGTCTTGACGCTGACTCCCGCCCGCTCGGCGAGTTCACCGATGCCGCACAGTCCGTCGTACGACGAGAACACTTGAACCTCCCTCAGGGGGAGTTCCTACGGTACCCGCGAGAGGGCCGGCCGATCCGGCCGGTCCGCCGACGACGGCGTATCGAGGAGAGACCATGACCGCGTTCATCCTGGTGTCCGGTGTGTTCACCGGCCCGCACGTGTGGGACGAGACAGCCGCGCGGCTGGCCTCGGCGGGTGCCGAGGTCCATGCGGTGTCCCTGACCGGGCTCGGCGGGGCCCGCCCGTCCGCCGGTACGGACATCGACCTGGAGACGCACATCGCGGACGTCCTCGCGGTGATCGACTCGGTCGGACAGGGGGCGGGACAGGAGATCGTGCTGGTCGGTCACGACTACGGCATCCATCCGGTCGTGGGAGCCGCCGACCGGCGGGCGGAGTCGGTCGCCCGGATCGTGTACCTGGACTCCGGGCTGCCCCAGGACGGTGTCCCGGCCCTGGCCGCCGTGGCCGACCAGCGTACGCGCGAGGATGCGCTGCGGGCCGCCGAGGGCGGGACGCACGGCGCGGCGCTGCCACCTCCGGCCCGTGACGCGTGGCAGCTCTGGGGCAGCACCGCGGACGTGCCCGGCACGGCGCTCGACCGGCTCACGGCACTCGCCTCGCCGCACCCCCTGGGCACGCTGCTCCAGCCACTGCGGCTGACGGGTGCGGCGGCCGCGGTGCCCATGGCCGGGGTGCTGTGCACCGGCAACGGAGCGAGCATCGCGATGGTCCAGGCCCGTGTGGACCTCGGCGAACCCAGCCTGCGGGCGCTGACCGGCCCTCGGGTCACCTTCTTCGAACTGCCCACGGGTCACTGGCCGATGCTGTCGAGCCCCACGGCACTGGCGGTGACGCTGCTCAAGGCCGCGGCGGGCGAGGGGCAGCGGCTGACTCCGGTGGACGCGACGAAGCCGCCCTCGCACCTGCTGCCGTTCCTGCTGGACGTGCCCGAGCTGCCGCGCGAGCGGACGGACGACATCGATCTGTATCTGCCGCCCGGCGCCGACGGCCCCCGTCCGGCGGTGGTGTTCGTCCACGGCGGCCCGGTGCCCGCAGAGGCACGCCCCACCCCCCGGGACTGGCCGGTCCTCACGGGATACGCCCGGTACGCCGCCGACCATGGAGTGGTGGGGGTGACCCTGGACCACCGTCTGCACGCCGTGACCGACTACGAGCGGTCCGCCTCCGACGTGGCGGACGCGGTGGAACGGGTCCGGGCCGATCCACGGGTGGACCCGGACCGTGTCGCCCTGTGGTTCTTCTCCGGCAGCGGCCCGCTCACCGCGGACTGGATGGCGAAGCCGCCGTCGTGGCTGCGTTGCCTGGCGGCCGTCTACCCCATCATGGCGCCGCTGCCGAACTGGGGGCGGCTCGGCCGGCGGTTCCACCCGTCGGACGCGGTCGCACACGCGGGGTCTCTGCCTCTCGTACTCGTCCGGGCCGGGCTGGAGACCGCTGACATCGCAGTCACCGTGGAGGAGTTCCTGACCGCCGCATACCGGTGCGGGGCCGACATCGAAGTGGTCGACGTGCCGAACGGCCACCACGCCTTCGAGACGATCGACCGCACCGACGAGTCACGCGACGCCGTGCACCGCGCCATGGGCACCGTTCTGCGTCACCTGACGACCTGAGCCAGTCCCCCCGGGAACGGCGAGCGAGCGGGTGCGGGGCCGTGCGATCTGCACGACGCTGGAGTGGATGCCGCAGGGATCGGCCGTCCGTTCGAGGAGGTTGCTGTGACGAAGAAGAAGGACAACCTGAGCAAGGGCGACAAGGTGGCCTGGAAGAGCCACGGCCAGGACGTGACGGGCAAGGTCACCGGGAAGCACACGGACCGCACCCGTGCCGCGGGGCGGACCGTCGACGCCTCCGAGGAGGAACCGCAGTACGAGGTGGAGAGCGACAAGTCCGGCCGGTCCGCCGTGCACAGGCCCGACGCCCTGCGGAAGAGGCGCGGCGGCTCCTGATCCGGTGAACGGGGCCACGGGCGGGCAGTCGGGTCACACGAAGAGGCGATCCCCGTGGCGGCTGCTGGCTTCGGAGCCCGGAACGTGATCGGCTTGACACCCCGTCAGCCGTACGGGGACCGAGCCGAGGGACACGGATGACGAACCGACAGCACCCGCCGGCACCGGACGCCGTCGTCGTGGGCGCGGGCCTGGCGGGCCTGGCCTGCGCGCTCGACCTGTGCGGCGCCGGCCTCCGCGTCGAGCTGCTGGAGGCCTCCGACGGAGTGGGCGGCCGGATGCGCACGGACCGCAAGGACGGATTCCTCCTCGACCGCGGCTTCCAGGTCTTCAACACCTCCTACCCACAGGTGAAGAGGCGCCTCGACCTGCGCGCTCTGCGCCTGCGGCCGTTCACCCCCGGTCTCATCGCCCGTACGCCCGCCGGGCGGGTGCGGGTCACCGACCCCACCCGGCGGCCGGAGGACGCGGCGCAGCTGCTGCCCGGACGTGTACTCCCGGCCCGTGACCTCGCGGCCCTCGCCGCACTCACCGCGCGTGACGTCCTGCTTCCCGCGAAGCGCCTGGGACGCATGCCCGACCGCACCGCGTCGGAAGCGCTCGTGCGGGCCGGGCTGTCGCCGCGCGCGATCGAGGACCTGCTGCGGCCGTTCCTCTCCGGGGTGTTCCTGGAGGAGGGGCTGGAGACCTCGGCGCGCTTCCTCCACCTGGTCTGGCGCAGCATGGCGCGCGGCACGCTCTGCCTGCCGGCCCGGGGCATCGGCTCCGTACCGGCCCAGCTCGCCGCCGGGCTGCCGGAGGGTGCCCTCCGGCTCGGTGCGGCCGTCGCCGAGGTCACGGACTTCGGGGTGCTCCTGGCCGACGGCGGTGAGCGGCCGGCCGCCTCCGTCGTGGTGGCCACCGACTCCGCCGCGGCCGCCCGTCTGCTGCCCGGCCTGCCGGTACCGGACAGCCGTACGGTGACGACGTACTACCACGCGGCCGACCGGTCACCGCTGACCGAGCCGACCCTCCTGGTGGACAGCGGCCTCGCCGTCCTGAACAGCTGTGTCCTCACCGAGGTCGCCCCCACCTACGCTCCCCCGGGCAGGGCGCTGATGTCGACCTCCGTGCTCGGCTCCGGCCCGCCCGGCGGGGACACGACGGTCCGCGCACGCCTCGCCGAGCTGTACGACGTGGACACGAGCACGTGGGACACGGTCGCCGCGTACACCGTGGAGGGCGCTCTGCCCGCCATGCGGCCTCCCTGGCCGCTGAGCCGTACGACCCGTTTCGCGCCGGGCCGGTACGTCTGCGGGGACCACCGGGCCACCGGCTCGGTGCAGGGCGCGCTGGCCTCCGGGAGCAGGGCGGCCCGCGAGGTGCTGGCCGACCGTGCGGCGGCGCGGACCCCCGGGACGTGACCGGACGCTTCCGGGGGCGCGTGGACGACGCCGTCGTCGTGGGC
The DNA here is from genome assembly GCF_045039765.1 of Streptomyces sp. NBC_01166. Classification (NCBI taxonomy): domain Bacteria; kingdom Bacillati; phylum Actinomycetota; class Actinomycetes; order Kitasatosporales; family Streptomycetaceae; genus Streptomyces; species Streptomyces sp. NBC_01166. The sequence continues at coordinate 7,973,765 of NZ_CP108613.1, read as the reverse complement.
GGCGGCGCCGCCGGACTCTGCCTGGCCGACCGGCTCGTCGGGGCCGGTACGGCAGTGACGCTGGTCGAGGCCCCCGACGGGCCGCTACGCCCTCCGGAGCGCACCTGGTGCTACTGGGAGGCGGGCACCGGCGAGTTCGAGGACGCCGTCGTCGCCTCCTGGGAGCGGCTGCGGGTGCGGGAGCCGGGCGGCGGCGTCATCGAGTCGGACCCCGCACCCCTGCGTTACCGCATGGTGCGCTCCGGCCCCTTCGAACGGCTGGTCCACTCCCGGCTGGCGGCGTGCCCGGTGGCCCGCGTCGTGCGTGCCACCGCACACGAGGTGAGCGACACACCGGACGGCGCCGAGGTGCGCTGCACGACGGGCGACGGCGGATCGCTCACCCTGCGCGGCAGATACGTCTTCGACTCGCGGCCTGTGCGACGTACACCGCCGCACCGCACCCTGCTGCTGCAGCACTTCCGGGGCTGGTTCGTGCGCACTGCCCTCCCCCGCTTCGACCCCGGCGTGGCGGACCTCATGGACTTCCGGGTTCCGCAACCCCGCCACGGCCTCGCGTTCGGCTACGTGCTGCCGCTGGCACCGGACCTGGCGCTGGTGGAGTACACCGAGTTCTCCCGTGCCCCGCTCACGACGGCCGCCTACGAGGCGGCCCTGCGGCAGTACACGGGCGAGGTCCTGCGCCTCGGCCGGTTCGTCGTGGAGTCGGCCGAGCAGGGCGTCATCCCCATGACCGACGCACGCTTCCCCCGCAGGACCGGCCGCGCCGTCTTCCGTATCGGGGCCGCCGGGGGCGCCACCCGGCCGGCGACCGGCTACACCTTCGCGGCCGTGCAGCGCCAGAGCCGCGCCATCGCCGCCGCCCTGCACAGCGGGTCCCCGGGGGTGCCGCCGCCGCACGGCCGCAGGGCGCTCGCCATGGACGCCGTGCTGCTCCGGGCCCTCGACACCGGGCGTGTGGACGGGCCGCGCTTCTTCACCGACCTCTTCCGCCGCATTCCCATGGAGCGGCTGCTGCGTTTCCTCGACGGCGGGAGCACGCCGTGGGAGGAGTTCGGGATCGGCCTGCGCACGCCCGTGGTCCCGATGCTCCGCACCGCGGCCGAACTCCCCTTCCTCACCCGCCGGGCCACCGGCCGATCCGAAGAGAGCCCCCGATGACCCTCCTGCGGGACCACGATCTGGCCCACGCCTTCGATCACGCGTCGCACACGTACGACCGGCTCACCGCGCTGAATCCGGGCTACCGCTCAGACCTCCTCCGCTCGGCACACCGGCTACGGCTGCCGCGCGGCGGAAGGGGACAGCGGGTGCTCGATCTCGGCTGCGGGACGGGCGCGTCCACCCGGGCTCTGCTGCGGGCGGCCCCCTACGCGGAGATCACGGCGGTCGACGCCTCCGCGGGCATGCTGGAGCGGGCGCGTGCGAAGCGCTGGCCCTCGAACGTCCGCTTCGTGCACCGGTCCGCGGAGGACCTCGCCACCACCGACGACGACGGCTCGTACGACGCCGTCCTCGCCGCCTATCTCTTCCGCAACGTGGCCGAACCGGGTGCGGTCCTCGATGCCGTGCGCGCTCTCCTGCGGCCGGGTGGCCGTCTGCTGGTCCACGAGTACAGCCTCAGCGGCTCGCCCGTGCACCGGGCCGTGTGGAACACGGTCTGCCGGGGTGTCATCGTCCCGGCGGGCACGCTGACCGGCGACCGCGCGCTGTACCACCACCTGTGGCGCAGCGTCCTGGCGTTCGACACGGCGCCCGTCTTCGAGCGACGGATCGCCGGGGCCGGATTCCCCTTCGTGCGGACCGTGCCCGTCGGCGGCTGGCAGACCGGCATCGTCCATGCGTTCCTGGCCCGGAGCGGCGTGGACGGCGTACGGCCCGAGGCGTCATGAGCTCCCGCCGGCGCCGCCCCGGTCCCGCCCGGCACGGGCGTGACCGCCGGGCCGAGGTGCTCCTGCCGGAGCCCGGGCGCGAGCGCTTCACCGGCGATGCGCCTTCGGCCGCGGTGATCGGCGGCGGCCTCGCCGGGCTCGCAGCGGCGACCGCCCTCGCCGAACGCGGTGTCCGGGTGACCCTGTACGAACAGGGCGAGGCGCTCGGCGGCCGTCTCGCCGGGTGGCCCGTCCGCCTCGCCGACGGCTCCGGGGTGACGATGAGCCGCGGCTTCCACGCGTTCTTCCGGCAGTACTACAACCTGCGCGGGTTGCTGCGCCGTTCGGATCCCGGGCTGGCGGCGCTGACCCCGCTGCCGGACTACCCGCTGCGGCACCGGGACGGGATGTCGGACAGCTTCGCCCGCGTGCCGAGGACCCCGCCGTGGAGCGCGCTCGGATTCGTGGCGCTCAGTCCGGCCTTCGGCTGGCGCGACCTCGCCGCGATGAACCCCCGCGAGGCCCTGCCGCTCCTCGACGTGCGGGTCCCCGAGGTGTACGAACGCTTCGACGGGGTCAGCGCCGAGGAGTTCCTGCGCCGGATCAACTTCCCCGAAGCGGCCCACCACCTGGCCTTCGAGGTGTTCTCCCGCAGCTTCTTCGCCGACCCGCGTGAACTGTCCGCCGCCGAACTGCTGCTGATGTTCCACATCTACTTCCTCGGGTCGTCCGAGGGACTCCTCTTCGACGTGCCGCGCGAGCCCTTCCCCCAGGCGCTCTGGGAACCGCTGGGCGGCTATCTGCGGCGGCTCGGTACCGAGGTGCGCACCGGCACCCCGGTCCACCGCGTCCGGCCGGCCGCCGGCGGGGACCTGACCGTGGAGACGGAAGGGGCGGCCGACCGCCACCAAGCCGTGGTCCTCGCACTGGACACGCGTGGCCTCCGCCATGTCGTGGGCGCCTCCGAGCAGTTGGGGGACGCGTCCTGGCGTGCGGACATCGCGTCCCTGCGCACGGCGCCGCCGTTCCTGGTGTCCCGGCTGTGGCTCGACCGCCCCGTGCGCGAGGACCGTGCGGGGTTCCTCGGCACCAGCGGCTTCGACGGGCTCGACAACATCAGCGTCCTCGACCGCTGGGAGGGCGAGTCGGCCCGCTGGGCGGCGCGGACAGGGGGCTCCGTGGTCGAACTCCACGCGTACGCGGTCGACGAGGGCGCCGAGCGGAAGCAGGTCCAGCGCCGGATGGTCGACCGGCTGCACGAGGTCTATCCCGAGACCGCGGACGCCGGAGTCGTCGACGTACGCCATGAATGGCGGGCCGACTGCCCCGTCTTCCCCGTGGGCGGCTACGGTCGGCGGCCCGCCGTGGGAACGCCGCACCCTCGCGTCACACTTGCGGGCGACCTGGTCCGCACCGGCCTCCCCGTCGCCTTGATGGAGCGGGCCGCGACCTCGGGTTTCCTGGCCGCCAACGCGCTCCTCGCCGGCTGGGGCGTCCGGGGGCAGGTGCTCTGGACCGTCCCGCGCGCCGGACGCTCCCGGGCCCTGCGCGCCCTCGCCGGCCTGGCCGCGCGGCGCTGACGGTCAGCCGGGGAAGCGCCCGGCACTCCGCAGCGACCACCGGCGCTCGGCGTAGGCCAGGTCGTCCCTCCAGAGGCGGCCCGCGGTCCGGCGCATCAGGGGGCGCAGGGCGGGCGCGGCGACGCGTGCCAGGGCGAATCCCCGCCGGTCGGAAGCGGCGACGACCGCCTCGACGACCGCCGTCCGCGGTTCCGCGGCGCCGGGCGCGGTGAGCGGCGTGGCGTGGGTCTCCACCACCGACCCGGCACCCTCCCCGTCGGTGATGTGCATGACCACCGTGCGCGGTCCGGGCGCGGTGAACACCGCCCGCACCGGCACCACCAGGCGGCCGGCGACCTTGAACGACACGTCGACGGCGAACCCGTCGCCCCCGCCGTCCTCGGGGGTGCCGGCCACCTTCAGTCCGACGAACGCGTACGGGTGGAACCACGAACCGTGCCAGGGGTCGAGCCGGTTGGCGACCACGTCCTCGGGCTCGCACCGGCCCACGGCCGTGAACACCGCGTCCACCGCGTCCACCGGTCGCGGCCTGGGCGGCACGACCGGGCGGTCCAGCGCCGGCTCTCCCCCGGCCCGGTCCAGTCGCACCCAGACCAGGACCCCGTCGTCGTACACCGGGTACGGTTCCCACCCGGCGAACGGCCCGCCGTCCAGGGCCAGGCCGTGCCAGCGGCACAGGAGCGTCCCGCACACCACGCGGCTGTCGCGCAGCGGGGCTCCCAGGTGGGGGCACTCCCCCGGGCCGGCGCGCAGCGCCCCGTCCTCGGCCCGCCACAGGACGACTTCCAGTCCGGCGATCGTCCGGCCGTACGGGCGGTCCCGCGCCCCGATCGCCCGGGAGGCCCCGACGGCGTACCAGTTGCCCGACGGGCGGGCGGTGGCCCGCTTCAGAGCGTCGGCGATCACGGTGGGCTTCGCCTCGCGCCAGGTGGGTGCCTGCCGTTCCCAGCGGGGCGCGCGCCCCACCCGCAGGGGTGACGTCCACGGCCTGCTTCTCCGGCGGGTGTTCATCGCGGGGATCCCTCCGCCCCGGCGACCGTGTCCGGCACGGCGGCGGGCGGGCGGGTCCGCATCCGCGCCCCGAGGATCCGCACGAGTCCGCCCGCCGCGGTGGCGGCCCGCCGCCGGCGCGGCACCACGGCGCGACGGTGCGTCACCCGGTAGTCGTCGGCGGCGATCGCGTCCAGGATGCCCCTGTAGAGGACGAAGGCCGTACGGATGCAGGGACGCGCCCGCGGCTCCAGCATGGCGATGCCCGGCTCCGCTTCGCGGTACACGGAGCGGATCAGCCCGTCGGCTTCGGCGAAGGCGGCCCGCAGGCGCGGATCGTGCCGCCCGGTGCGGCGGCTCCACTCCAGCAGGCGTCGGTCCACACCGTGGGCGGCGAGCAGGTCCGCCGGCAGATAGACACGCCCCCGGTCCAGGTCCTCGCCCACGTCCCTCAGGAAGTTGGTCAGCTGGAAGGCCACGCCGAGCGCCGCCGCGTGCGGAGCCGCCTCCTCACGGGCCACGACCGTGCCGAGCACGGGCAGCATCTGGAGGCCGATCACCCCTGCCGAACCGTGCGTGTAGGCGCACAGATCGGCGTACGTCGGATAGTCGGTGACCGTCAGGTCGCTGCGCATGGACACCAGGAAGTCGGCGAACAGCCCGTGGTCGATGGCGTAGCGGCGTGCGGTGTCCGCCACGGCCATGACCACGGGTTCCTCCCCGCCCCCGGTACGCAGGCCGTGGGCCAGGTCGCTCTCCAGCAGACGCAGCAGGCGGTCGCGTTCGGTGGCGGGCTGCCGGCGGTCCAGGTCGTCCACGATGTCGTCGGCCCACCGGGCGAAGCCGTACAACGCGTGTACGGGGCTGCGGCGTTCGAGCGGCAGCAGCCGGGTGGCGAGGAAGTACGTCCGGCCGTGCTGCGCGTTTAGCTGCCTGCACCGGGCGTACGCGGCGCGCAGGGCGGGCCCGGTGATCCCTGCGGCGTCCAGTTCACGGTGGTTCATCGGCTCTGCCCTTCGAGAACGGGGGGTCGACGGTGCGTGCTCTTCGCGGAGGGGAGGCCGGTGATGCGGGCCGCGGCGAGCTTGCCGCTGACGAGTACGGTCGGCACGCCCACCCCGGGTGTGGTCCCGCACCCGGCGAGGACGACGTTGTCGTAGCCGCGTACGAGGTTGCGTGGCCGGAAGGGGCCGGTCTGCGCGAAGGTGTGGGACACGGAGAACGGGGTGCCCGCCGCGTGGCCCTGGGCGGTCCAGTCCACCGGCGTGACCAGCAGCTCCCGGTCCATGGACGCCTCGAAGCCGTCGAGACCCCGCCGCTCCAGCTCCGCCAGCAGGGCGTCCCGGTAGCGTGGCCCCAGGCCACGCCAGGTGCCTGCCGACGGGCCCGTCGTGGTGTTGGGGCACGGGGCCAGGACGTAGTGCAGGTGTCTGCCCTCCGGGGCCAGTGACGGGTCGTGCGTCGTCGGACGGGTGATCAGCAGCGACGGGTCACTCATCACCCGTCCCGACCGGGTGAGTTCGTCGAACGTGCGCTCCCAGGCGGCACCGAAGGAGAGCGTGTGGTGCGCCAGTTCGGGCCAGGTGCGGTCCGTGCCGGCGTGCAGGACCACGGCCGACGGCGCGTGACGCAGCGGCACGGGGCGTCGGGGTGCGCGGCCCAGAAGCCGGTGGGCCACGGGGAGATCCGGTGTCAGGACGACCGCGTCGCAGGCGATCCGCTCGCCCGAGGCCAGCCGGACGGCCCGTACCCGCCCGGCGGCGCGCTCCAGCCCGGTCACCTCGGCCGACCAGCGGAACTCTCCTCCCGCGCCGGCGGCCGCGTCCGCCATCGCCCGGGGCAGTGCGTACATGCCGCCCTTCGGGAACCAGACGCCCGCGACCGTGTCCATGTAGGCGATGACGGCGTAGGCGGCGAGTGCACGGGCCGGGGCGACTCCCGCGTACAGCGCCTGGAAGGAGAACACCCGGCGCAGCCGTGGGTCCGAGAGGAATCTGCCGATCTGCGGGTCGAGCCGGCCGAAGCCGCCCAGGGCCGCCAGCCGGGCGAGGTCCGGGTGCAGGAGCTGGAAGGGCGAGTCGAAGTTGGTGTCGATGAAGCGGTGCATCTGCGCCCGGTACATCCGCTCCAGCCAGCGGCGCAGCCTGCGGTACCCCGCAGCCTCCGCTCCCCCGGCGAAGCGGCGGACCTCGGCCTCCATGGCGTCGCCGTCCGTATGGACGTCCAGCAGACTTCCGTCCGCGAAGCGGGCCCGGTAGGCCGGATGCAGCGGAATCAGCTCCACGCGCCGGTGGAGGCTGTCCCCGACAGCGGCAAAGGCCTCGTCGGCCAGGTGCGGCATGGTCAGCACCGTCGGCCCGGTGTCGATCCGGTATCCGCCGAGTTCCACCCGTCCCGCGCGGCCCCCGGGGCCGGAGCCCTGTTCGACGACGGTCACCCGGCGTCCCGCGCCGAGCAGGTGCAGGGCGGCGGCGAGGCCGGACAGGCCGGCGCCGACCACCACCACATGGTCCGTGGGGCCTGACACGGTTTTCATGCGCCCTCCCCGTCACGGGTGGTGCCCACGGCCCTGGCCACCAGCGCGGCGAACTCCTGCCGGGCACGGGCGTCCGTCCCGGCGGCCGCGAAGTGACGCAGACTCGACGCCGAGAGCTCGGCGATCTCCTCCTCCACCACCGCCCGCGCGCCGGTACGTTCCAGAGCGGCACGCATCCGGTCGACCGTCCCTCCACCGCCGCCTTCCGCACCGAGTACGGCCAAGGCCTCGGTGTCGCCCGACTCGGCGGCGCGCCGGAGTGCGACGGCGAGGAGACAGGTGAGCTTGCCCGCCCGCAGGTCCTCGTCCGAGGACTTTCCCGTGACCGCGGGGTCCCCGAAAGCGCCCAGCAGGTCGTCACGCAGCTGGAAGGCGAGTCCCGCGCAGCGTCCGGCGGACCGCAGCCCGTCCATGACGCGGGCATCGGCGCCCGCCAGTGCCGCGCCCAGCGCGAGCGGCCGCTCCACGGTGTAGAGCGCGCTCTTGAGCGTCGCGATGTTCCTGGCCCGGTCGAGGTCGGAGGAGCCGGTCGCCTGGGCCCGCATGTCCAGGTACTGCCCGGCGACCATCTCGCCGCGCATCGCCTGCCACTCCCGGTGAAGCTCCTCGCCGTACGGGGAGGCCAGGGCGGTCTCGGTGAACAGATCGTCGGCCCACGCCAGCGCCAGGTCTCCGGCGAGCACCGCGGCGGTCCCCGAAAAGGACGCGGCGGAACCGCGCATGCGGCTCGTCCGGTGCATGTGCGCGAAGTCCGCGTGCACCGCGGGTGCGCCCCGGCGTACCGGCGATTCGTCCATGACGTCGTCGTGGACCAGTGCGCAGGCCTGAAGCAGTTCCAGGGCGGCGCCGATGCGCAGCGGGGTCCCGGGGTCGCCGGAGCCCCCGGCGGCCAGCCATCCGCACCGGACGAAGGCTGTCCGCAGCCGTTTGCCGCCGTTCAGGACGAACGCGGCGACCCGGGAGGCCACCTCCTCGGCGAACACGGCGTCCACGCGCCGGGCCTCCCGGAGCCTGGTGTGCAGATGCTCCGCGAGGACGGCGTCGACGGCCGCGGCCGCCTCGTCCGCCGAGTGCGGGAGACCGCCCGGGCGGAGGCCTCCGCCGAGGTCGGGGCGGGGCCCGGAGCCGCCGCCGGTTCCTGCCCGCGTCGCCCGTGGACCGAGCATGGACAGCCCCTTTCGCTCGGTTGTCCGCTTCCGCGTCCACCGCTGGTTCCGGCCGCGAGGACCGCGGATGCCCCTATGCCTGCCCGCCGCCCGGCCTGTTCGGAGCGGACTTCACCCGGACGGCGGGCGGAACCATGGCGCCGAAGGGGGACATCCGGGCGCGGCGGAGCGGCTCGGCGCCCCGGGGGTTCCGGGAGCGCGTACGGAGCTGTCGGCCTAGGGGTCAGCCGCTGTCGGACACCCAGGACGTACGATCCTCGTGCCGGTGGACCCTTATCCGGGGGCGGGCCTTCCGCAGCGCGTTCTCCAGCAGCTGTACGTCGTTCGCCGGCGGGTTGAACGCCGCCCGCGTGCGGTAGACCTTGCGGCCGGCCCGGAGCTCCAGGACCTCGCTGCCGCCGCCGTCCACGGACCGGTGTCCCACGGTGAGCGGCCGCAGGTCCGTCACATCGTCGAGGGGGCGGGTGATCTCCGCGCCGTTGTGCCTGCGCAGCACCACCACCGCGGGCGGGCCGGGCCTGATGTCCACCGCCACGACGGAGCGGCGGTCGCGTATCCAGGGCGGCAGCAGGAGGCTCCCCCAGAAGAGCGTGAACACGCCCCCGAGGATCAGCCCGGCCACGGGCTCGGCCACGCTGACCGCGCCCACGGTCAGGACGTGCCCGAGCGTCACGACGATGCCGGAGCTGAGGTCACGCCGCCCCGGACTGTCGTTCCGGTACATCTCCCAGTGAAAGACATCGGCTCTCGCGTCCTCGGTCACGGCTCCAGCATGGCGGCCCGGGGCCGCTGCCGGAAGGGAGCGTGGCCGCCTCACTGCCGGGGGACACCCCGCACGGGGTGCTTGCTCATGATGGACACTCGGTTGAAGGCGTTGATGGTGACGGCCACCCAGATCACCGCGGCCGTCTCGTCGTCGGACAGGGTGAGGCGTGCCGTGGAGTAGGCGTCCTCCTGCAGGGCGGCGTCGGCGGGGTGGGTGGTCGCCTCGGCCAGGGCAAGGGCCGCACGCTCCTGCGCTGTGAACACCTCGGTGTCACGCCAGGCGGCCAGCACTCCCAGCCGCTGGGTCGTCTCGCCCGCACGCAGCGCGGCCCTGGTGTGGACGTCCAGGCAGTACGCGCAGCCGTTGATCTGTGACACCCGGAGGTTGACCAGTTCGACCAGGGTGCGGTCGAGCCCCGCCTTTTGGGCGACCGTGCGCACCGCTTCGGCCGTGGCGGTGAGAGCCTTGTAGGCCTCGGGACTCTGCTTGTCCACGTAGACCCGCTTCTTCGTACGCTCCGCCTCGGTACCGTTCATTCCTGGACTCCTCACCGGGACGTGCCCCGTCCCCCTCGCCGTGCCGTGCGCCCCGACTGTGCGACGGCTTATGATCAAGCATGATTGTTGAACATGCAAACACCCGTGGAGCGTCGGGGGGCCCTCGATGAGCGGCGCCGGCACGGACCGGATCGCGCCGTCCCCGGGCACCGACGGCCGGGGTCGGGTGCCCCGCCCCGGCGTGGAGGTGCTGACGGCGCGGGACGTACCGCTGGGCGGTCCGAGGGCGATGACGGTGCGGCGCACGCTGCCGCAGAGGGCCCGCACGCTCATCGGGGCCTGGTGCTTCATCGACCACTACGGCCCCGACGACGTCGGCGTGACGGGCGGCATGGATGTGGCCCCGCATCCGCACATCGGCCTGCAGACCGTCAGCTGGCTGTTCAGCGGTGAGATCGAGCACCGTGACAGCCTGGGCAGCCACGCCTTCGTACGCCCCGGAGAGCTCAACCTGATGACCGGTGGCCGGGGCATCAGCCACACGGAGGTCTCCACCCCCGGCACCACGGTCCTGCACGGTGTCCAGCTGTGGGTGGCGCTTCCCGGTGAGCACCGGGACGCGGCGCGCGACTTCCGGCACCATGTGCCGGACCCGGTCCGCCGGGACGGCGCCGTGATCAGGGTGTTCCTGGGCTCCCTCGCCGGAGACACCTCCCCCGTCCCGGCCTTCACCCCTCTGCTCGGCGCCGAGATCGTCCTCGAACCGCACGCGACCGCGATCCTCGACACGGACCCGGCATTCGAGCACGGCCTTCTCGTCGACCAGGGGAGCATCCGTCTGGACGGAACGCTGCTGCGAGCGGCCGAGCTGGGCTACCTCGGCCCGGGGCACGGGGAAGTCACCCTGGTCAACGAGACCGACGCCCCCGCCCGGGCCGTGCTCGTGGGCGGAACACCGTTCGACGAAGAGATCGTCATGTGGTGGAATTTCGTGGGCCGCAGTCATGACGACATCGTCGAGGCACGCGAGGAGTGGGAGGCAGGCTCCGACCGTTTCGGCCACGTCGACGGCTACCCCGGCGCCCGCATCCCCGCCCCGGCTCTTCCCAACGCCACCATCGCACCGCGTGGCAACCCGACACGCCCGAAAGGGAGCACCCGATGACCCAGGCCGACGCCCCCGTCGTCCGTAACGTCGACGCCAGGCACCGCTACGAGATCCTGGTCGACGAAACGAGCGCGGGGTTCACCGCCTACCGCGACCGCGACGCGCAGCGCGTCTTCTTCCACACCGAGATCGACGACGCCTTCGCGGGCCGGGGCCTGGCCTCCGTCCTCGTGCGGGAGGCGCTCAGCCACGTACGGGACACGGGCAAGCGGATCGTGCCGGTCTGCCCCTACGTGGCCAAGTTCCTCAAGAAGCACGAGGAGTTCTCCGACATCACCGACCCGGTCACGCCCGAGATCCTGCAGTGGCTGGAGACCACCCTGGCTCGCTGAGCACCCGCGCCGTCGCCCGCCCGGACGGCGGCCGGGTGGCGGCGCTCCGTCAGGCCGGCCGCAGCTCGAACCAGTCGAAGGCCAGAGTGCCCCGGGTCGCGTACATGCCGATGACCCGGCCGGTGAATCCGCCCGCGACCTCGGTGGTGAGGTAGCGGCCGTCGAGCTCGGCGAGGATCTCGAAGGAGCCGTCGTCGGTCTCGAACCCCAGTCGAAGGGTGTCGGGGCCGCCGACGCGGAGGCCCGCGTCGGCATCGGGGTCCTCCGGACGGACGGTGACGGTGGGCGGCAGGACTCCCGTGGTGGTCACGTCGACGCGCAGCGTCAGAGGCCCGGCGGGCACGGCCCGTTCGGCGACCGTCCGGCGCAGCGGGCCGATGCGGGCGACCGCACGGACCACGCCGTCCTCCGTCTCCACCTGGTAGTGGTGGGCCTCGTCGAGCCGTACGGCGAGGCCGCCCCGGCCTCCTTCGCCGACGTCGACCCGCGTCCGCGCCTCACAGTCGGGGTCGCGCTGGCGCCGCCCCACGAACAGCGCGCCGGGCTTGTCCATGCCGTCCGCCCGGGCGTGCAGCACCAGGTGGCCCGGCCGCTCGTCGAGGCGTGCGTCAGCCGGATCGCGGCGCCTCAACGTCACCCAGCAGGGTGCCGGCACCGGCGAGTCGAAGTCGTCGCGGTGCGGCTCGGCGGGCCAGGGGTGCTGAGCCAGGCCGGGAGCCTCCGCGCGGAGTTCCAGCGGCCCCGGCAGCGGCCACTCGCCCTCCCACCGCACCGGCGCCAGGAACGTCTCCCGTCCCATGCCGTGGAACCCCGGGGTGTCCCCGCGGGGCCGGGTGCCCAGCAGCACCATCCACCAGGTGGAGTCGTGCGCCTGCACCAGATCGCCGTGGCCGGTGTTCTGCACCGGGTGTCCGGTACTGCGGTGGGAGAGGACGGGGTTGTCCGGGTGCGGTTCGAAGGGCCCCGGCAGCGAGCGGGACCTGGCGAGCGACATCGCGTGCCCGCGTTCCGTTCCGCCCTCCGACAGCAGCAGGTACCACCAGTCGCCGATCCTGTAGAGATGCGGGCCCTCGGGGTACTGGAGCCCGCTCCCCGACCACATCTCCACCGGCTCGCCGAGCAGTTCGCCCGTCTCCGGGTCGATACGCACCCCCCGGATCCCGCCGTCGGAGTACACGCACCAGCAGCCCCCCTCGTCGTCCCAGGCCAGATCGGGATCGATGCCGGGTATGCCGACCCGCACGGGGTCCGACCACGGACCTGCGGGGTCCTCGGCGGTCACCAGGACGTTGCCCGCACCGGCGACCACGGTCGTGATCATCCAGAAGCGGCCGTCGTGGTGCCGCAGCGTGGGGGCGTAGACCCCGCACGACGACGGAGCCGTGTCGGGGAGGGCCAGCTGCGACGGGCGGTCCAGGGCGTGTCCGATCAGCCGCCAGTGCACCAGGTCCCGGCTGTGCCACAGCGGTACCCCGGGTACGTACTCGAAGCTGGACGTCGCCACGTAGTAGTCCTCGCCCACGCGGCAGATGCTCGGATCCGGGCTGAAGCCGGGTATCACGGGATTGTCGAAGAGCACCACGGGCTGTCCTCAGGCTCGGGCCAGGACGGCGTCCCAAGGCCATGATCGTCGAAACGCTTCGAAGATGGCAGCCCGGCGTAGGCGTGTCAATAGACCCGTCAGGACTCGGGTTCACATGCGAGAAGTTCGAGGGAACGGAGTTCCACGGAGCAAGCCTCGGACACATTCCGCGACTCCCCGAGAGATTCAGTCGAAGCGCTTCGACGAAATCCGTGTGCACAACCTCAGGACGGGGAACAGACTGCGGGCATGGATGAAGAAGGCGTCGAACCCGCGATCATGACGTCGCCGGCGCGGTGGAACCGGCTTCTCGGGTTCCCGGCCGATGCCCGCCTGCTGATCGTCAACTGCGACGACTTCGGCATGTGCCCCGCGGTCAACGCGGGGGTGATCGAGTCGATCGAGGAGGGGATCGCCGGCTCATGCAGCCTCATGACCGTGTGTCCGGCGGCCCCGGACGCGATGCGGCTGCTCCGGCGAAGGCCGGGGATTCCGTTCGGGCTCCACCTCACCATGGTGTGCGAGACGCCCGACCGTCCTTGGGGCCCCCTGACGGCCAGGGAGAGGGTTCCCTCCCTGCTCGACCCGGCGGGCAATTTCTTCGAGCCGACGACCGCAGGGCGGTCCGCCCTGCTCGGCCGCGTCCGGCCCGACGAGGTCGAGACCGAGTTCCGCGCGCAGATCGACGCCGTCGCCGATGCGGGCCTCATGCCCACCCACCTGGATTTTCACTGCCTGGCCGACGGAGGCCGCGACGACATCCTCGACCTGACCGTGGGGCTGGCCGCGGAGTACGGCCTCGCCGTCCGCGTCTGGCTGGAGCCGGGGCTGCGGGCCATGCGGCGAAGAGGACTGCCCGTGATCGACCATGACTTCCTCGACAGCTTCTCCCTCCCGGTCGAGGACAAGGCGGCCCGTTACGGCCGGCTGCTCCACGACCTGCCGGCCGGACTCAGCGAATGGGCGGTCCATCCCGGTCTCGCCGGCCAGGAGTCACGGAGCACCGACGGCGACCACCATGTGCGGCGTACGGACCACGAGTTCCTCACGTCGCCGGAGGCCCGGGAAGCGGTGGCCCGGGAGGGCGTCACGCTGATCGACTACCGGGCCGTTCAGCGCGTATGGGCCAGGAACACGGGTCCTGTCTGAGCCGGCGCCGGCACCATCCGCATCCTGGACCTGGCGCACCGCGTCCTCGTACGGCCCCGTAGGCTGGTGGGTGCAGCTGGTTCGCCCCCGTCCGCCAGGCGGGGCGCGTCGCAAGAGGGAACCCGGTGGAATTCCGGGACTGCCCCGCAGCGGTGAGCGGGAACGACCGCCGTCATACGCACTGGGTCCGACGTACCGGACCTGGGAAGCGACGGCCATTAGGTGTCCTCACGCAGGACGTGCCCGCGAGTCCGAAGACCTGCCATCTGCCCGCGCGCGAACGAACGCGCGCGGACATCCCGGTGACCTCGAGGGCGGGTCGGCGTACATACCGGTCGGATCACCGCGTCGGTCGACACGGTCCCGTCCGTTACGTCGCCCCTTCGCGCCCTCGTCCCGTCCCCGGGATCTCAGGGATTCATCTCGCGAAGGAGATCTCCGTGACCGACGAACACGCGACCGCGGCAGCGCGGTCCACTGTGTACGGCTACCCCCGGCAGGGACAGAACCGGGAACTCAAGAAGGCCGTCGAGGGCTACTGGAAGGGCCGGGTCACCGCCGACGCCCTCCGTACCACCGCCGCCGAACTCCGCCGTGCCAACTGGCAGCAGCTCAGCGATGCCGGCATCGACGAGGTCCCGACCGGCGACTTCTCGTACTACGACCATGTGCTGGACACCACCGTGATGGTCGGAGCGGTCCCCGGCCGCCACCGGGAGGCGGTCGCCGCCGACGCACTCGACGGCTACTTCGCGATGGCTCGCGGCACGCAGGACGTCGCCCCGTTGGAGATGACCAAGTGGTTCGACACCAACTACCACTATCTGGTCCCGGAGCTGGGCCCTGACACCGACTTCACCGCGGACTCCGCCAAGCAGGTCGCCGAGCTCGAGGAGGCCGTCGCCCTGGGGCTGGCCGCCCGGCCGGTCCTGGTCGGTCCGCTGACCTACCTGCTCCTCGCCAAGCCCGCCCCCGGTGTGGCCGCGGACTTCGACCCGCTCACACTCCTGGACCGTCTGCTGCCGGTGTACGCCGAGGTACTCGCCGACCTCAGGGCGGCCGGGGCCGAGTGGGTACAGCTCGACGAGCCCGCACTCGTCCAGGACCGCGGCCGGGCCGAGCTGGAGGCCGCCGAGCACGCCTACCACCGGCTCGGAACGCTCACCGACCGGCCCAAGCTGCTCGTGGCCTCCTATTTCGGCCTGCTCGGCGAGTCCCTTCCCGTTCTGGCCAAGGCCCCGGTGGAAGGGCTGGCGCTGGACTTCACGGAGGCAGCAGCCGCGAATCTGGACGCCCTGGCCGCCGTCGGCGGGCTCCCCGGCAAGCGCCTGGTCGCCGGGGTCGTCAACGGGCGCAACATCTGGATCAACGACCTCGAGAAGTCGCTCTCCGTCCTGGGAACCCTGCTCGGGCTCGCCGGACGGATCGACGTGGCGTCCTCCTGCTCGCTGCTGCACGTCCCTCTCGACACGTCAGCCGAACGGGACATCGAGCCTCAGGTCCTGCGCTGGCTGGCCTTCGCCCGGCAGAAGACCGCCGAGGTCGTCACCCTCGCCAGGGGCCTGGACCGGGGCACCGGAGCGATCGCGGCCGAACTCGCCGCGAACCGGGCCGACCTGGCCTCCCGCGCCCACTCCCCCGTCACCCGGGACCCGGCCGTCCGCGCCCGGACCGCCGCGGTGACCGACGCCGATGCCCACCGCTCCCAGCCGTACGCGGAACGGGCGGCGGTGCAGCGCGCGCACCTCGGCCTGCCCCTGCTGCCGACGACCACCATCGGTTCGTTCCCGCAGACCGCCGAACTGCGCACCGCCCGCGCCGCTCTGCGGTCGGGCCGCATCGACGCGGCCGCGTACGAGGAGCGCATCAAGGCGGAGATCCAGGAGGTGATCTCCTTCCAGGAGGAGACCGGCCTGGACGTGCTGGTGCACGGTGAGGCCGAACGCAACGACATGGTGCAGTACTTCGCGGAGCAGTTGACCGGCTACCTCGCGACCCAGCACGGCTGGGTCCAGTCCTACGGCACCCGCTATGTCCGTCCGCCGGTCCTGGCCGGGGACATCTCCCGCCCCGGGCCGATGACGGTGGGATGGACGACGTACGCCCAGTCCCTCACCGGCCGTCCGGTCAAGGGCATGCTCACCGGGCCGGTCACGATGCTCGCCTGGTCCTTCGTCCGCGACGACCAGCCCCTCGGTGACACCGCCCGGCAAGTCGCCCTCGCCCTGCGTGACGAGGTGAACGACCTGGAGTCCGCGGGGACTTCCGTCATCCAGGTGGACGAACCCGCACTGCGCGAGACGCTGCCGCTGCGCGCCGCCGACCGCCAGGCCTACCTCGACTGGGCGACCGAGGCGTTCCGGCTCACCACCAGCGGGGTGCGGGCGGACACACAGATCCACACCCACATGTGCTACGCCGAGTTCGGTGACATCGTCCGGGCCATCGACGACCTCGACGCCGACGTGATCAGCCTGGAGGCGGCCCGCTCCCACATGCAGGTCGCCCACGAGCTGGCGGAGCACGGATATCCGCGGGAGGCGGGACCCGGCGTGTACGACATCCACTCGCCCCGCGTGCCGAGCGCGGAGGAGGCCGCCGAGCTGCTGCGCACCGGCCTGAAGGCGATCCCCGCCGGGCGGCTGTGGGTCAACCCGGACTGCGGGCTCAAGACCCGTGGCTGGCCGGAGACCCGAGCGTCGCTGGAGAACCTCGTGACCGCGGCCCGCACCGTGCGGGGCGAGCTCCGGGCGTCCTGACGACCCGGACCGGCCGGGGCGCTGGGTGCGCCCCGGCCGGTCCGGCTGCGGACAGAGGTTGTTCAGTGGATCACTTGAGGGCGGGCGGTGCCGCGTCCGCCGAGGTGCCCCACCGGGAGGGCTCCGTGCCGACCTCGAAGGACAGGTCGCGTGTGCCGCGGATGTCCTCGGTGGTCAGGTAGGTCTTCCCGTACGCGGCGCCGTCCGTCCGCGCCGCCTGGATGTAGCGCGCCGAGTCGGAGGTGCCCGGAGCCTTCACCGTCAGGCGGCCCTTGGGGTAGTAGCGCCGGTCGAGGGTCAGGTCCACCCGCTCGAAGACGGGGGTCGACAGGCCCCAGGTGTCGGTGCCCGGCTGGACCGGGAAGATCCCGATCGAGGAGAGGACGTTCCAGGCGGACATCGTCCCCAGGTCGTCGTTCCCGGTCATGCCGGTCGGGGTGTCCGTGAAGAGCGTGAGCGCGGCGTGCACCACGTCGGTCGTCTTCCAGGGCTGCCCCGTGGAGAGGTAGGTGTACGGGGCGATCAGGTCGGGCTCGTTCTGAGGGTTGTACTTGTCCGCGTTGTAGTAGTCGTACGGCCCGTTCACCCACACCTCGCGGGCGGTCTTCGCCGGGTCCTGCAGCAACTGCTCGTAGGCGAAGAACGAGTCGAGCCGCTCGTTGGCGGACTCGGTGCCACCGATCAGGGAGACCATGCCGGGCAGGTCCTGCGGGACGAGCCACTGGTACTGCCAGGACGTGCCCTCGTGGAAGCCCTCGCTCTGCGCCGGGTCGGCGGGGCCGGTGAAGGCGCCGTTAGCGTCCCGTGCGCGGAAGAAGCCCGTCGAACTGTCGAAGATCTTCCGGTAGTTCTGCGCCCGCTCCGCATAGCGTGCGGCGTCCTCGTCGTGGCCGAGTTCCTTCGCCATCTGCCCGAGCATCGCGTCGGACAGCGCGTACTCCAGGGTCGCGGAGGCACCGTGGTCGTAGTCGGAGTCGCCCGGCTTCACATGGGCCCGGCCCTTGATGTACGGCGCGAAACCTTCGGCGAGGTACTCCTTGTTGGCCTCGCGGCCCACGGGGGCGGACTCGGCGGGCGGCACGCCGTCGGCGTTCTTCTTCAGCGCGCGGTACGCCTGTTCCTCGTACCCCTCGAGCAGGCCCTGCTGGTAGGCGTTGGTGAGGAACGGCGTGACGGGGTCGCCGGTCATGATGTTCGTCTCGACCGTGCCGTAGCCCCACTTCGGCAGCCAGCCGCTGTCCTCGTCGATCTTGATGACCGAGATCGCCATGTCGCGGGACTCGTGCGGTGCGAGCAGCGACAGGAGCTGGGCCTGGGTGCGGTAGGTGTCCCAGAGCGACCAGTTCTGGTAGTAGGTGAACCCCTTGGCGCGGTGGGTCTTCTGGTCCCAGCCCGTGTAGCGGCCGTCGACGTCGCTGCCGATGTTCGGCGCGAGGAACGAGCGGTAGAGGGACGAGTAGAAGGTCCGGCGCAGGGTCTCGCTGCCGCCCTTCGCCCGGACGTCGTCGAGGCGGTCCTCCCAGGCGGCCTGGGCCGAGCGCGCGACGCGGTCGTACGAACGACCGCCTTCCGCACGCAGGTTGAGGGCGGCTCCCTTGGCGTCCACGTACGAGATCGCTGTGGTCGCCTCGACGGTGCGGTCCTTGGAGGTGTCGAAGCGGACGAAGGCGCCGTTGCGCTCGGCGGCCGCGGACGAGGACTTCGAGCCCTCGGTGACCTTGTCCCCCTTCCAGGTGCCGGAGGTGGTGAACGGCCGGTCGAAGCGGGTGATCGTGTACACGGTGTACGGCTTGGTGTCCTGGCAGAAGCCGCTGCCGGTTATGGCCGTGCGTACGGTGCGGTTGTCGAGGATCTCGACGTCGGTGTCCACGGTCTTGTGCAGTGACTGGCCCGCGTTGATAAGGACGTTGGCCTTGTCCGTCGCGGGGAAGGTGTAGCGCTGCACTCCGGTGCGCTCGGTGGCGCTCAGCTCGGCCTTGATGCCTGTCTTGAGACCGACCTCGTAGGTGCCGGGGCTCGCCTTCTCGTCGTCGTGGCTGAACTCCGCAGCGTATGCGGCGTTGTCCGTCGACGTGATGTCACCGGTCGTCGGGAGCACCGGCAGGTCTCCGCCGAGTCCACAGCCCACACCGGAGATGTGGACGGTGGAGAAGCCCCTGATGTGGGTCTCCGAGTAGTCGTAGCCGGTGTTGTGCCCGGTGTCGGGCGAGAACTGCACCATGCCGAAGGGCACCGCGGCGCCGGGGTAGGTGTTGCCCTCGTTCTCGGTTCCGATGAACGGGTTGACGAGATCGGTGAGCCGGGCGCGCTCGGCGTGCCCCTCTCCGTCCGCCGCGGCAGGCGCGGCGACGGCGCCGCCGAGGAGGGCGGCCGTCGCGGCCACCGTCCCCGCCCCGCGAATCCAGTGGGTCCATCTCATGGAATGAGCGCCTCTCGGACGTAGACAACGTTGTCATGCGCACTGCGCGATCATTCTTGGCCCGCATGCGTGTACTCGTCAAGAGCTGCGGCAGGCGGGCTGCTCGGCGCTCGCCGGCACCCGGCTTCCACGTGCGGGAGAGGGCTTCCGGCTCCAAGGTCGAGACAGGACGCAGAGCCTGCCTGACGGAGGCCTGCCTGTTTCACCCGGAGGCAATGCCGTGAGCCCGCACCGCACCGCGACAGGGCTGACGTCGCACGCACCACGGGACGAGAGCGATCTGCTCCCCCGGTGGGCACGGTTCGCACCGTTGGCGCTGGTGGCACTCGCACTGGCGATCGATCTGCCCACGCCGGGAGCGTTCAGCGGGGACGTCTTCCTGATCCTGAGCTCCATGATCGCTGCCTGCGTGTACTCACTGCGGGCCGTGATCGGGGTGGCCGCCCTGAACAGCGTGGCCGGACTGGTGTTCCTGTTCGCACGGCACATGCCGTCCGACGGCGAGCACGCGGTGGTCGACTACGTCGCCATGGTGGTCCTCGCCTGGGCATCCGTGCCGCTGTGCCGGCTGCGGCTCTCGCTCCTGCGCCGGCTCCTGGGAGCCGAGCGTGTGGCGGAGAGCGCCCAGCGCGCAGTTCTGCCACCCGTACGGGCGTGGTGGGGGAACACCTGGATCGCGGTGCGCTACGAGGCCGCGTCCGCCGCGGCCTCTGTCGGCGGCGACCTGTACGCGGCGGAGCACACCTCTTACGGCGTGCGCCTGCTCATCGGCGACGTACGCGGCAAGGGGCTGAACGCCGTTCCCGACGTCGCCGCGCTGGTGGGCAGCTTCCACGAAGCCGCGCACCACACCCCGACGCTGCCCGAGCTGGCCCGCCACCTGGACGAGGCGGTGTCCCGTCACACCAGGGAGACAGCAGCGGTCGGCGGTGAGAGCAACCTGAGCGGTGAGCACTTCATCACGGCCGTGATCGCGCAGATCCCGGACGACGGCACGGAAGTGCGCCTCATCAGCCGTGGGCACTGCCCGGCCTTCCTGGTGAACGGGACCGGCCTGCAGGTCTGGGAGCCCGAGCATCCCGGCCTGCCTCTGGGGCTCGGCGAATTCGACGCCGGCCCGTGGGCCGACGAGTCGCGCCCCTTCGGCCCGGGGAGTCTGCTCCTGCTGTGCACGGACGGGCTCCTGGAGGCACGCGACGCCGATGGGCGCTTCTACACACCGGACAAGGTTTTGCGGGAGTCGTGGCGCCAGGGCCCGCCGACCGTGGTGGACAGACTCGCCCAGACGGTCCACGCCCACACGGACGGTGTCCTGCGGGACGACCTGGCGTTGGTCGCCGTCACCCGGGCGGAGTCTCGGCCTGCCCCGGGCACGGACGTCGGCGCAGGGGGCCGGGCATGAAGCCCCGGCCGCTGCCTGATCCTCATCCCCCTGCCCACAGACTTCGCACCCCTGACCGTGCGTGGGGCCGCTGTTAGCCTGCGCCCATGATCAAGGGAAGACCGCCCGGCCGTATGGCTCACATAGCGGGGAGCAACAGGTCGGAACGTGTACTGATCCTGGCCAGCTTCGTGAACCGGGTCGGTAACGGGCTCTTCAACGCGGCATCCGCGCTCTACTTCACCCTGGTCGTGGATCTCCCGGCGGTGCAGGTGGGCGCCGCCCTCACCATCGCCGGCCTGATCGGCCTGCTCGCGGGGATACCCGGCGGCCATCTGGCCGATCGACGTGGCCCCCGCACGGTCATGATGCTCGCCCTGGCGGTCCAGGCTGTAGCGATGTCCGCTCTCGTGCTCGTCGAGAGCTGGGCCGCCCTCACCGTCATCGCTGCCGTCGACCAGCTTGCCGCAGCCGCTGCCGGCGCGGCCTGGGGAGCCCTGGTGGTCAGGGTCGGCACCGACCGCCCGGCGCTGTTCAGGGCGAAGCTCCGTACGTACGTGAATCTGGGCGTCGTCCTGGGAACCGTGGGTGCCGGATTCGCGGTTGCGGCGAACACGCGTACTGCCTACATCGTGCTGATTCTCGGCGACGCGGCCAGTTTCGCCCTGTGCGCCCTCCTCCTGTTCCTGCTCCCCAACTTCAGGGCGTTGGCGCCGTCGTCGTCGCAGGAGGGCCGCCGCTGGATCGCTCTCACCGACCGTCCCTTCGTGGCCTTCACGACCCTCTACGGTGCCATGGGGCTCCAGTACCCGGTGGTCTCGCTGCTTCTGCCGATCTGGATCTCGGAGCACACGGACGCGCCCCGCTGGACCGTGGCCGCGGTGTCCGCGATCAATGCCGGAGTCTGCGTCCTGTTGCAGACCAGGATCGGATCCCGCATCGAAACCCCTCTCGATGGCGGCAGGGCGTTCCGCACAGCAGGGCTGCTCTTCCTCCTCAGCTGCCCGATGATGGCCCTGACGGCGCACGCTCCCGTGTGGGCGGCCGCCGGCCTCGTGGTCGCGGCGATCTTCGTGCACAGCCTCGGGGAGATATGGGAGTCCTCGGCCGGCTTCGCCCTTGGCTTCGGCCTGGCACCGGACCATGCCCAAGGCCAGTACCAAGGGCTACTCGGGCTCGGCTTCAGCGCAGGCCAGGCACTCGCTCCCGCCATCCTCACGACCGTGGTGCTCGGGATGGGCACGACCGGCTGGCTGCTCCTCGGCGTGTTCTTCGCGGCCGTGGGGGCGGTCGGCCCCACGATCGAACGCTGGGGCACACGAACGCGGTCCCGGCAGGATGCCGCCGCCGCGGAAACCGGCGGAGAACCGGACCAGGCGCACGCGTAACCGCACCCCGGCTTCCGGAGAACGCTCGGCGGCGCCGTGCGACCGTCCAGGACCAGTCCCGCCAGGTCCATACCCAGCGGGTAGCGTTGCAGCGTGGAGCTACGTACCCTGCAGTACTTCGTGGCGGTCGCCGAGGAACTCCACTTCGGCCGGGCCGCCACGCGACTGCACATGAGCCAGCCGCCGCTGAGCCGGGCGATCAAGCAGCTCGAGGCGGAGCTCGGAGCCCTCCTGCTCGTCCGCTCGCCTGCCGGCGTCACGCTCACCCCGGTGGGCACCCTGCTGCTCGACGAGGCGCGCGCCCTGCTCGACCACGCCGACCGCGTACGAATGCACGTGACCGCGGCGGCCGCCGGCGCGACCATCACCGTCGGCATCCTGGGCGACAGCACCGACTTGGCGGCGACCAGACTGGCCGCCGCTTACCGTCGCAGCCACCCCGGCATCGACATCCGCATCCGCGACGCCGACCTGACCGACCCGACCTGCGGGCTGCGTGCCGGTCTTGTCGATGTCGCCCTGACCCGGGCGCCGTTCGACGAGACCGCTCTGACGGTGCGGGAGCTGCGTTCCGATCCGGTGGGCGCGGTCCTGCGCGCCGACGATCCGCTGGCCCGCCGTGACAGCCTGCGGCTGGCCGACCTGAGCGACCGCCGCTGGTTCCAGTTCCCGCAGGGGACCGATCCGCTGTGGCGGTCGTACTGGAACGGCGGCGAGCCGCGCGAGGGGCCGGTGGTGCGCGTGGTCCAGGAATGCCTGCAGGCCGTGCTGTGGAACGGCACGGTCGGTCTGGCCCCGCTGGGCCACGACATGCCCGCGGGGCTGGCCGCTGTGCCGCTGACCGACATGGCGCCGAGCCGGGTGGTGGCGGTATGGAACGAGGGTGACCGCAACCCGTTGATCCGTTCGTTCATCGAGATCGCGACGGCCGCGTACCGCCGCTGACCGACTCCGCCCCGGAGGGGTTTCGCGACGAGCCGGCATCCTCTCCGCTGCGGCGGCCTTAGGCTCGTTGCCGCGCAGGACGATCAGCGGCAGCCACCCTCCGGTTCCGCACCGGTGAACCGGCGGCGTGCATGAAAATCCGTGGCCGGCCCGGAACCCTTGAACCGATAATCGCACTCATGAAGCGTCATGAGCCCGATGGAGACAGCGCGGCCAACCCGGCCTTACGACGAGTGCTGGGACGGCCCGGCGGCCCCGAACTGCTGGACCAGCTGAGCAACGGCATGTCCGGCGCCGATCTGACCACACTGCTGCTGGAAGTGTTCCGGCGCCGAGCGGACCGGCGCACGCCGGCGGAGGTGATGCGGCGCTACCGCGACGACCGGTTCGTAGCACCCGCACCGACCGGCTTCACCGCACTTCGCCGTACCGAGGACGCTCTGGTGTCCGCGTTGCCCCATGGGTTCGAGACTCTCGTGCTTGCCCCGGTCCTGCCTCTGGCAGCCCATTCGGCCGTCGCGACCGTGGATCCGCGCAAGGTGATCGCAACGGTTCGCGGCAGCGAGGTGGCAGCTGACCCGACGAATTCGTTGGCCCTGGAGGCATCCGTACGACGATCCGTGGCCCTGGCCGCCGATCCTCGTTCAACGGTGCCGGTCAGGCTGGCCGCCAGTCAGAGGGTGGCCCGGGCACAGCACTTCGACGCTCCTGGGATGCTCGCCCACTTCCAGATATTCGGCCTGGTGACCGCCGGCCGGGACACGGGCAACCGATCCTTCGAGCACCAGCAGCTGGCCGAGCACCTACGGTTCGCCGCTCGAGCACTGGTCGCCGCCGGGGCGGAGCACACGGAGATCCGGCTCACCTGCCTGGAGGACGCGTGCCGCCCGGTCGTCGATCGGATTCGCGGCGATCTCGCCGTAGTGCCGGGCGTCGCCGTGATCGAGGACTCCGACCGTACGACCGGACGCGGCTACTACACGAGCATGTGCTTCAAGGTCTGCACCCGCGTGGACGACCACTACCTGGAAGTGGCCGACGGCGGCTTCGTCGACTGGAGCCAACTGCTCACCGGCAACCGTAAGGAACGCCTTCTGATCAGCGGCTACGGCGTCGATCGACTGGCTGAACTCTGACTCCACCGTCATGCGGGGGAACCGGGTGCGGACCTGGCACGTCGCCGGACGCGAACTTGACGGCTGCGGCCTTCTGCTGCGCCACTGCCGCGTCCCCCACGACCCTCGATGCATGCTCGTCCAGCAGCCGCGACGCGTCATCGGCCTTGGCGTCGAGACCGCCTCGACAGCCGCGAGGGGCATAGCCATCTCGCGCAGCTGACGCAGCGCGGTTGCCCGTGTCACCTGGACAGCGCTGTAGTAGCGGTATCCCGGGACGGGGTCGACTTCGGCAGGGGGCAGCAGCCCGGAGTCGGCGTAGAGCCGCAACACGCTGGTGGTCAGACCCTGCGACGGGGGCCCGGGATTTCCCGGTGGTTCCGGCCGGCTCAGCCGCCGTTGTCGAGCCAGGCGACCGGGTCCATGTACTGGCCGTCGAAGAGGACCTCGAAGTGGAGATGCGGCCCGGTGGACAGCCCTGTCGAGCCGACCAGCCCGACGGGATGGCCCGTGGTCACGCTCTGGCCGGTCGTCACCTGGAGGGCGGACAGATGGCTGTAGGTGGTCTCCAGCCGCTTTCCGTCGATGGTGCCGTGGTCGATCACCACGCGGTTGCCGTAGGCCGAGGTCGTGCCCGCGAACTCGACACGTCCGTCCCGTGCCGCGGACACCTGAGCCCCCTGCGGCGCGCCGAAGTCGACGCCCGTGTGAAGCTTGGTGACCCCGGTCAGCGGGTGTGTGCGCGAACCGTACGACGAGGTGACGGTGAGCGTGGTGACGGGCGGCGCCAGAAGCGCGCCGGAAGCCGGGCCGTTCTGCTCGGGGTTCCGCCGGACCAGTGCGTCGTACTGCGGAAGCCGCTTCTTGACGTCGGCGACGAAGGTGCGGGCCGGGGCGGGGACCTTGCCGGCCTCCTTGACCCCGTCCACCCCGGCCGCATACGCGGCGAGCGTGAGGTCGGCGACGTCACCGTTGACGGTGCCCTTGGTACGGAGCGCGGTCACCTTCTCCGCCAGGGAGCAGTCCTGCCGCCCCAGCGCCATGATCGCGTCCCCGGCGTCGCTGGGCGAGGAACTGCCGTTGCCGTCGTCGTCCCGGCCCCAGGTCTTCCAGCCGTCGTCCGTGAAGCGGGCGATGCCCTGCTCGGAGAGGCTCGCGGTGTTGTCCTGCCATCCGGAGAGCTGGTCGATGTGCGCGGCGAGGAGTGCGGGGGTGACGCCCGTGCAGTCCGCCGTCGCCCTGCGCAGCCAGGGGACGTAGGATCCGTCCACATTGCTGACCGCCGACTGGCTCGGGCCCGGGTCCTGCGGCGGGGCCAGGTCGAGACCGCCGGTCAGGGCGAGCAGGATGGCGGCCCCGGGGAGTATCACCAGGCTGGGCAGCACGATCAGGGTGACGGGACGGGGGCCGCGCCTACGTCGTGGGGGCGTGCGGTTGTCGGACGCGTCGACGGCCGGAGAGGTGTTGGCCGACTCCGTGGCGGGCGGCTTCGGTCCGCGCTCTGCCGTGTCGTCCCCCATGGGACCGTACCCGGTCCCTCCGGGCCGCCCCGGGCGGCTCTCAGCCGGATCGGGGTGCGGCGCTGCGGGGAGCGGCTGGAGGCCGTCGTCGTGCGCGGTGGTTCCCACAGGGTGGGGGAACGCCGTGCCTTCCCTGTCCTTGGTCACGTGCTGGGCCGACTCCACGAGGGCGCCAGGGCGGGGCGTGATATCGGCGGGGTGTATCGGCTCACGCCCCGACGCTAACAAGCGGGTGACGGGACGTCACCGGCCGCGTGGACACGATGAACTGCCCGATGGGGCACAGTTGATGCCCGGTGGGCTCTCCCTCTCGTTCCGTGTGCCGGCACTCGAACCGGTGGGCCCCTCGACGACCCCACGCCCGTGGTGGGCGAGGAGTTGAGGCTGTGCTGGGATTTCGTGGCATTGCGTCGGTCGTGACCCGGCAGCGGATCGGGGGGCACTGGAGCGCGGTCCGGGCACGTGATCACGAGCCCGCGCGTCTCCGGCGCGTCCCCGTTCCGGCGCGTGTGCAGGGGTGTTGACGTTTGCGGCCGGCCGGCTCGCCGTCAGCGCAGTTTCGCGTACACGATGAGGTTGTCCACGGGGTGGCCGTCGGCGTCGAAGGCTCCGTCGCACGTGATCAGCCGGAGCACGCGCTCGTCGGTGGTTCCGTAGACCTTCTCCGTGGGGAAGGAGTTCTTGCTGACGGTCTCCGTGCCGGTGACCGTGAAGTGCGCCTCCTTCCCTCCCCCGCCGGACACCGCGATGTCCGCCCCCTTGTCGATGGCGTGCAGGTCGTGGAAGACGGCCTTGCCGAACCGTGTGTCGTTGTGGCCGATGAGCACGGCCGCACCGGGCTCGCCGGGCACGGCTCCGCCCGCGTACCAGCCGGCCGTCATGCCCTTGTCCGCGGGCGGGACCTCGACCGTGCCGTCCTCGTTGAGTCCCAGCCGCAGCAGCGTGCTGTCTATCCCGAGCGACGGGACGGTCAGCCGCGTGGGCGCCGGTGCCTTGGGCGCCTCCTCGGGCGTGGGCGCGTCGGAGGCCGCCCTGACGGACGGCTCGGGGGTGTCGGACGCACCGCAGCCGGTGAGCGGGGCGAGCAGCAGAGCGGCCGCCGTCACGGACGCGGCCGTCCGCCATGACGGGTTCAGGTTGAGGGGCATGAGCACTCCGGGTGCGGGGGCGAGCTGAAGCGGGAGGAGGAACGACGGGTGGCGCCGCCCCCGGGCGGGGAGCGGCGCCACCGGGCGGGGTCAGCCGTTGCGCTGTGCGGCGGACCGGCGGCGCAGCACGAGGACACCGGCGCCCGCGAGCAGCACCGCTCCGGCTGCGGAACCGTAGAGCGCGGTGTCACCGGCGCCCTGGGCCGGGCGCTCACCGGCGTCGACGCCGCCGCGCGGAACCGTGCCGGCCGGCACGGACTCGGCGGGGACCGGCGTCGCCAGCTCGGTGGGTTCAGCGCCTTCGGGCGCGGGGGTGGGAGTCGCGCTGTTCTCGGCAGGCACCGGCGTGGGCTTGGCGTCGGCGACGGCCACGGTGGACGGCAGCAGGACCGCGCCCAGGCCGACAGTGGCCAGGATCGCGGTGCGCAGGGTCGGACGAAGGGACATGAAGAACTCCGATTCCAGCTCGGCGTTGGTGGTGCCCGCGCACGGATGCGCGTCGGGCGCCGGGCATGCCCACAGACTGGAGCGAAGTTGTGAGGAAGCTGTCAGACCGCCATGTTCATCGGATCAGGGCCGGCCGGCGGCATCCGCAGGGTGAACACCGACCCTTCGCCCACCGTGCTGACCACGCCGGCCGTCCCGCCGTGCGCCTCGACGAGCTTGCGGACGATCGCCAGCCCGAGGCCGCTGCCACCCGTACGCCGGCTGCGTGACTTCTCCGCGCGCCAGAACCGGTCGAAGACGTACGGCAGGTCCTCGGGCGCTATGCCTCGTCCGGTGTCGGCGACCTCCAGCACCACCTCCTCGTGCGCTTCGCCGGACCCGGTCGCGTAGGCGCGGAGGGTGACCCGGCCTCCCGCCGGGGTGTGGCGTACGGCGTTGGAGACCAGGTTGCCGATCGCCTGCCGCAACCGGACCGGGTCGGCGGTGAGTTCGGGGACCGGATCGGGTCCGTCCGGGACGCTCACGGTGAGGGCGACACCGGCGGCGTCGGCCTGGGCCTGGTGGGCGGCCGCCGCATGGGCGAGCAGCTCCTCGATCCGTACGGGTTCGGGGTGCAGGCGCAGGACACCTGCATCGGCCGCCGACAGGTCCTGGAGGTCGTCGATGATGTGCTGCAGCTGCACCGCCTCCTCGAGCAGCGAGGAGACGAACATCGCGTCCACGTCGGCGATGCCGTCCTCGGCGCCCTCGAGCCACCCGCGGATGTTGCTCAACGGTGTGCGCAGTTCGTGCGCGACGTCGCTGACCATCACCTTGCGCTGTTCCTCCAGCCGGGCACGGTGCGCCGACATGTCGTTGAAGGCGGCGGCCAGCCGGCCGATCTCGTTGTCCGCGGCGACCACCACATGCGACGGTTCCTCACCGTCCCGCATGCGCTGGGCCGCTCCGGTGAGGGCGTGGAGCGGCCGCACGAGCCGTACTCCGGCGAGGATCGAGGCGCCGACGGTGAGGGCGAGGACGAGCGCCGCGACCCCGGTTATCTTCGCCGTGTTCGCGGGGGAGAGCTCGAAGCCCGGCACGGTGCCGCCGCCCGGGTCGCTGATGAACAGCAGGGCGGGTGAGGCGACGTACGAACTGAGCTGCTCCTGGCGGGCGATGCCGACGCATGAGGCGATGTCGCGGTCGTTCTCGCTGTCGAGGGGCGCGGGTGTGGAGAGTTCTGTCGGCAGGGCCTCCCGCGGAACGCTGATGCTGGGCACGGGTGTCGGCACGGGTGTCGGCACGGGGACGGCCGTGGCGGCGGCCGGCTCCTCGTCGGTTCTCCACGAGAGGTCGAGATCGAGCTGTACGGCCTCGCGCCCCTGCCGGTCCAGGCACGCGTTGACGAGCTCGTTGAGGGCGGTGAGTGCCTTCGTCTCGGTTGTGGTGGGGCTGTCCAGGGCGTCGGTGGAGCACTGGCTGCCGCGCATGCGGTCCGGGTCGTTGCCCACGACCTGGATACGGGGCCGACCGCTGGGCCCCTCGACGACGTCGGAGGCGATCCCGGACCGGCTGAGGCACTGCACCGCCTCGTCGGCGGTACGCCTCAACGACGTACGTTCGGCCTCGGGAAGCCTGAACGGCCCGACGGCCCGAGGGTCGACCCTGTCGTTGCCGGAGCGCTGCGCCCCGTCCGTGCCGGGTGCCGCGACCGTCACGGAGCCGGAGCCCGAATCGGCCTCGGAGGGGGCGGCCACGGACAGCGGGTCCACGACCGCCGATGCCTGGGGAGGCAGGGCCGGAGGCGGCGAGGAGGATGCCACGGCGGAGTCCGCGAGGATCTGCCGGCTCTGTGTCGTCAGCGTGATCCGCCGGTCGGACGCCTCGGCCAGCTCCTTCACGGTGGGCCCCACCCCGTCCCAGGAGGGGTGTTCGGCCGCGTAGGCGAGGAGGGCGTCGAGTACGCGGGTGTCCGCGGCGAGGTTACGGCCCTGCTCCTGCTCGATCGCACCGGATGTGGTCTGTACGGCCAGCCACGCGGTCGCGGCGACCGAACAGGCCGCGACGAGGGCCGACACCGCCAGCAACCGACCGAGGAGGCTCTTGCGCAGCGGGAGCCGCAGGCGCGGTCCGCCGCGCTCAGCGCGCCGCGGCACGCGGGGCGCCCTTCTGCGGGTCCATGAGTTTGTAGCCGACTCCGAAGACGGTGAGGAGCCGGGCCGGCCGCCGGGGCGCGCGCTCGATCTTCTTGCGGAGGTTCATGATGTGGACGTCGACGGTCCGGCTGCTGATGTACCGGTCGAACCCGTGGAGTTCGGCGAGCAGCTGCTCGCGGGTGAAGACGCGTTCGGGCTCCGCGGCCATCGCGGAGAGGAGCCTGAACTCCCCCGGTGTGCACTCGACTCCTACGCCCTCGACCGCCACTTCGTGACGTACGGGATCGACGGCGAGCGATCCCACCCGCAGGACGTGGCTGTCCTCGCGTCCGCCGTCCCGCCGGGTCCGCCGGGTCCGCCGAAGAAGGGTGCGTACGCGTGCCATGAGCTCCCGCGGGCTGTAGGGCTTGGTCATGTAGTCGTCCGCGCCCAGGTCGAGCCCGAGCAGCAGATCGTCCTCCGTGGCCCGGGCGGTCAGCATGAGGACCGCCAACTCCCGACCCTCGGACCGCAGTATGCGGACCACGTCGAGCCCGTCCGCCCGAGGCATCATCACGTCGAGCACCAACAGGTCCGGAGCCCCCTGCCGCGCCTGTTCGAGGGCGGCGAGGCCGTCGGACACCACCGTGACCGCGTGGCCTTCGCGTTCGAGGTAGCGGCGGACCAGCTCGGCCTGTTTCGCGTCGTCTTCCGCGACTATGACGTTTGCGCACACGGGGGTGATCGTAGAGGAGGGCCCGAGCCGCCGGATTCTGCGGTGTGGAAGTGCAGGTCCGGCGGCCCGCGGGCGCGATCAGCAGACGCCGTCCCCCGGCTTGGGGTTGCCCAGGCCGAACAGGGGTCGCAGTCCGAGCCCGATCCAGGTACCGGCCAGCGCGACCGCTCCCCAGAGCCAGCCGCTGAGGCTGCCCGAGGCGATGCCTGCGAGGTAGGCGCCGATGTTGCAGCCTCCGGCCAGCCGTGCGCCCACGCCCATCAGCACACCGCCGAGCACCGACGCGACAGCCGTACGCCACGGGATGCCACGGTGCAGGGCCCAGGTACCGCCGAGCGCGGCGGCCACCGCCGCACCGATCATGATGCCGATGTCGGTGAGGCTGGTCTTGTCGGCCAGCACGGGGCCGGACAGCATCTCCGCGTTGCCGGGCTGCCGCCACCAGGTCCAGTTCTCCGGGTGGCCGCCGAGGGCGCCCACCAGTTCCGAGCCCCACAGGCTGAACGCACTCGTGACACCCCAGGCGCCGCCGGACACCAGCAGCACTCCCGCGCCGAGGACTGCCAGCACCAGGGCGCCGGCGGCCAGCGGCCAGGAGCCGCGGAAGGCGCGTACGACCGAGGTGCGCGCCGAGGGTACGGCGCCGAGCGGCGGCGGGTTACGACGGGCCTGGACGCGTCGGGTGACCACGACCACCAGCAGCAGCGCGGCGATCGTCACCGCCCACGAGCCGAGCCAGCCGATGTGGTCGGAGAGCACGACCGGCTCCCAGGCGGGGAGGTCCTTCCACAGATCGAACTGCCAGGCGGCGAGCGTGGCCCCCGCGATGAAGCCGCCGAGGGTCAGCAGCACCGAGGTCTGCCCCGAGCCGACGGCGAAGAGGGTGCCGGATGCGCAGGCACCGCCGAGCTGCATCCCGACGGCGAAGAGCAGCGAGCCGACGACAAGGCCGACACCGATCGCTCCGCCGGACGGCGCCGGCTGCGAGCCGAACAGCCCGGTGCTCGTGCCGATGACGAGCGCGAACAGGGTGGCCGTGGTGCCGAGCAGCAGCGCGTGCGCCCGCAGCCCGGTGCCGTTGCCTACGGCGATGAGCTGCCGCCAGGCGGAGGTGAAGCCGAACCGGGAATGGAAGAGCGCGACGCCCAGTCCGAGCCCCAGCAGGAGCAGCACACCCGGTTTGGCGCCGTGCGCCGACCACACGTACGCGGTCAGGGCGACGGCGAGCAGTCCGGCCACGATGAGTGGCGTCCTGCGTACCGGGGGCAGTGGCGGCGCCTCCGGTCGCGGCACGGAGGTGGGAGAGGCGTCGAACAGGGCGGGCAGTGCGCGCGGCGGCGCGGCCGGCGCGGCAGGTGGCGCGGTGGTCACGAAGGTCTCCGGGATGATGCTCGGCGGACAGCGGCATTGGCTGTCGACGGCGCGGCACGCGCCGCCGACGCGGGGCTCAGCCGCGACAGAGGCCGTCGTCGACGCACCACGCCGAGTGCGCGAAGAGCGCGAGGCACAGTGACAGGGCCGATGCAGACATGCGTACGAATATACGGACGCGGCCCCTCCGCATGCCGGGCCGTCTCGCCATGCGGAAAGCCTCTGAGCCTTCACAGCCCGGTGCGGGTTCGCCGGAGGTGTTTCCGGCGCCGGTCCCACCGGGCCTTCCTCCGGGCCACGGACCTCCGGGCCACGGATCTCCGGCCCCACGGACGACGGAACGACGCAGACCGATACGCACGGCGAGGGCTCTGTTGACGGGCCCTCATCTGCCGCCCCGGCGACCGGCAGCGGCGCCGGATCCGAGCCCCCGCACGCCGGTGACGGCGACGCCGAGGAGCCGGAGGGCGAAGACACGGCCGCACCCGCCGGGCAGTCAGGCGGCCTGCTGGGAGGACCGCTCGGCGGGCTGTTGGGAGGCGGTTGACCTCTCGGGCCGGAGCCGATTCGGAGACCGCGCCGCGGGAACCCCAACCCCGGGCCGGGCCCGGGGCCGGGGTGACGGGCCTCAGATGGTCGCGGTGTCGATCACGAACCGGTAGCGGACATCGCTGTTCAGCACGCGCTCGTACGCCTCGTTGATCTCGGCCGCGCCGATCAGCTCGATCTCCGCGCCGAATCCGTGCTCGGCGCAGAAGTCCAGCATCTCCTGGGTCTCCTGGATGCCGCCGATCCCTGAACCCGAGAGGGACTTGCGGCCGCCGATCAGGGAGAAGAGGTTGACGGAGATGGGCTCCTCCGGGGCGCCGACGTTCACCAGCGCTCCGTCCGTCTTGAGGAGGGACAGGTACGCGCCGAAGTCCAGCGGAGCCGACACCGTGGACAGGATGATGTCGAAGGTGCCGCGAAGGTCCTCGAAGGTCTTCGGGTCGCTGGTGGCGTAGTAGTGGTCGGCGCCCAGCTTCAGCCCGTCCTCCTGCTTGCGCAGGGACTGCGAGAGAACGGTCACCTCGGCACCGAGCGCGTGCGCGATCTTGACGCCCACGTGCCCGAGACCGCCCATGCCGAGGACGGCCACCTTCTTGCCGGGGCCGGCGTTCCAGTGCTTCAGCGGGGAGTACGTGGTGATGCCGGCGCAGAGCAGCGGCGCCGCCTCGTCCAGCGCGAGGCCGTCGGGGATACGGACCGTGTAGTTCTCGTCCACGACGATGTGCGTGGAGTAGCCCCCGTAGGTGGGGTCGCCGTTCTTGTCCAGGGCGTTGTACGTGCCGATGTTGCCCTTGACGCAGTACTGCTCCAGGCCGGCCTTGCAGTTCTCGCACTCACGGCAGGAGTCCACCATGCAGCCGACGCCGACGCGGTCGCCGACGGCGAACCTGGTGACGCCGGAGCCCGTCTCGGTGACGATGCCGGCGATCTCGTGGCCGGGCACCATCGGGAAGATGCCCTCACCCCAGCCTTCGCGGGCCTGGTGGATGTCCGAGTGACAGATGCCGGCGAACTTGATGTCGATCAGGACGTCGAACTCGCCGACCGCGCGTCGCTCGATGGTGGTGCGCTCCAGCGGAGCCTTCGCGGAAGGGGCGGCGTACGCAGCGACAGTGGTCATGCGGGAATTCTCCTAAGGAGTGGTCCTGCGCCCGGCGGCTTTCGGTCCGGGCACGTCGTCCAGCCTGCCCTGTCTCCCCACATTCACCCAGGCCACAGCTCTGCCTACGTCCAGTGGTCCTACTACTGGCGGGGTCAGGATGGTGTGCGTACGACCATGGATACTGGACCCATGGAGGAGCAGCCTGTACCCGAGCGGCAGTCCGCAGACGTCCCCGGTGGTGGTGCGGGGCACGCCCTCGACCGGCGCGCCGAACTCAGCGAGTTCCTGCGCAGCCGGCGGGCACGGCTCAAGCCCGAGGATGTGGGTCTGCCCGACTTCGGGCGCCATCGCCGGGTCCCGGGTCTGCGGCGCGAGGAGCTCGCGCAGCTGGCCGGGGTGTCCGTGGCGTATTACACACGTCTCGAACAGGGCAACGGACAGAACGTGTCCGGGGAGGTACTGGGTGCGATCGCGTCCGCGCTGAGGCTGACCAGCGCCGAGCAGGCCCACCTCACGCACCTCGCGAAGCCCAAGCAGCACAGGAAGAAGCCGTCGACGCGGCAGCAGCGGGTGCGCGGCACCCTCAGTCAGCTGCTCGACACGATGGAGGGCGTCCCCGCGTACGTCATCGGGCGGCGTTCCGAGATCCTGGCCTGGAACCGGATGGCGGCGGCGGTCTTCGGCGACTGGTCGCAGCTTCCTCCGCAGGAGCGGAACTGGGCGCGGCTGACGTTCCTGAAGCCGGAGTACCGGGACCTCTTCGTGGAGTGGGACCAGAAGGCGGCGGACATCGTCAGCTACCTGCGGATGGACGCGGGCTGCCACCCCGACGACCCGCGTCTCTCCGCGCTGGTCGGTGAGCTGTCCGTGAAGAGCGAGGATTTCCGGCGGCTGTGGGCCAGGCACGACGTCAAGGAGAAGAGCCACGGCGTCAAGCGGCTGCACCATCCACTGGTGGGTGAGCTGACGCTCTGCTTCGAGACCTTCGCTCTGCCCGACGACGCGGAGCAGTCGGTGATCGCCTATCACCCGGAGCCGGGCTCGGCGTCCGCCGACGCACTGCGCCTGCTGGCGAGCTGGGGCGAGGACGCCACCCGGGCGGGCAGGTCCGTCCCCGGGAGGCCGTAGACCGAACCGCTCCTCCGGCTGCGGGAATTCCTGCTCCGCCCGCCCATGACCAGCCTGTACGCTGCGGGGATGCAGCCGTCCGCCTCTTCCTTCCCCGCGCGTTCCGGCCAGGCCGCGGCCCCCGAACGGCGTGGTCTCCTGACGGAACGGATCGCGCGGGAACTCGAGCACGACATCCGGTCCGGTGACATCGCGGTCGGGACCAAGCTTCCCTCGGAGCGCGAGCTCGCCACCCAGTTCGGAGCCAGCAGGAACGTCGTGCGCGAGGTTCTGCGGCGCCTGGAGGCCCAGCACCTGATCGAGGTGGCGCCTGGTCGTGGGTCCTTCGTGCGTGAGCAGACCTCGGGGCAGGCCAGGGGGTACGACGCCCTGTACCGCGCGGGCCGGCCCACCGTCCGGCAGCTGATCGAAGCCCGGCTGCCGCTCGAGGTCGAGACGGTACGTCTGGCGGCCGAGCACGCGACCGACGAGGACATCGAGGCGCTGAGGTCCGCCCGGGACGCCCTGGAGTCGGCGAGCGACGTCGTCGTCAAGGCCCGGGCCGACATGGCCTTTCACGACGCCGTCGCCGAGGCGAGCAAGAACCCGGTCCTGAGGATCATGCTCTCGTCGATCAGCGGAATGATGTTCGAGATGATGCTCCGCTCCAACTCCGACCCCTCGATCGGCGAGCCCGGTGTTCCGCACCACCCCGAGATCTTCGAGGCGATCGAGGCGCGCGACGTGGAACTGGCCGGTGAGCGGATGCGCGAGCACTTGATGCTCGGCCTGCGCACCTACGGCAAGGATCTCGACATCCAGGTCGACATCATGGCGCGCAACCACATCGAGACGCTGCTGGACGGGACCGGGAACCGGTACGGCGCCGGCCGGACGGCCGAGTAGCGCCCTCGCACCGCTGACCGCCCACGAACCCGCTCTCCGGTGAATCCGGCCCGTCAAAGGGCTGTTCGGCGCGCCTCTCCCCTGCTAACGTCCGTCTGGTTCAACTGGTCCTACCAGTTGGGCCAGACGGATCGGGAGCTCCCGCGGCGGCGAAACGCCCCAGGTGAGCAGGACGCACGACAGCGCAGAGAGACGAGGACGACGATGTCCACGAGCAGCCAGCTCCTCAGCCGGCGCTCCTTCGGCAGGCTGGCGGCAGGAGTCGCGGGAGCCGCCGGGATGGGGGCGCTCGGCGCGTGTACGAGCAGGGGCGGGCGGCCCTCCGCCGACACCCCGTTGCGGATCATGGCGATCAACCACGTGTGGTCCCAGGCGATCCGCCGCCGCACGAAGGAGTTCGAGGAGCGCATCGGGCGGCGGGTCTCCATGACCCTGCTCACCGCGGACCAGCTGGCGAGCAGCTACAACGTGAAGCTCAACGCCTCGGGCACCGACGTGGACGTCATGATGGTCCGCGCGCTCCAGGAGCAGTTGCTCTTCGCGCACAACGACTGGCTGGCCGACCTGAGCGACCGCGTAGTCCAGGACGAGGAGTTCGCCTGGCCCGACTTCCAGAAGGCCCCGCGCGAGGCTTCGGTGACGGCGGGCAAGGTGTTGAGCGTCCCGGTGGTGACGGAACGCCCTGCGCTGTACTACCGCAAGGACCTCGTGGAGGACCTCGGGGGACCGCCGCGCACCCTGGAGGCGCTGATGTCGGCGGCCGGGGAACTCACCGACAAGAAGAAGGGGTTCTACGGATTCGTCGGCCGGGGCCAGCGCAGCGGCGCCGTGTCGCAGTGGTCGAGTTTCCTGTACTCGCACGGCGGGGACTTCGTCGTGCGGGGCAAGTCCGGTATCGGCACACCGGAGGCCCTCGCCGCGTACGAGTACTACGGCAGCCTTCTGGCCAGGACGGGCCCGCCCGGCGCCACCAACATGAGCCTCGAACAGGCCATGCCGATCTTCGCGCAGGGCAAGGCGGCCTTCTACATCGACGCCGACGCGATCTACAGCAGCTTCCTCGACCCGAAGGTGTCGACCGTGCGCGAGACCGTCGGTTTCGCACCCTTCCCGGCCGGACCGGCCGGCGCCCGGCCGCACAACATCCCGTCCTGGAGCCTGGGCATCAGCAAGTTCAGTCTGCTGCGCGACGACGCCTGGGAGTTCATCAAGTGGGCCGCCGGCACCGAGGTGACCGCCGCGCTCCAGAAGGACGGCATCCCCGGCGCCCGTAGCTCGGTGTGGTCCGACCCCGCGTCCCTGGCCTCCTTCCCCCCGGATCTCGCCGAGGCCATGCGGCTCAACGCGGAGCGGGGCCTGGGCTACGACCGGCCCCGGGTCCTTCAGGTCGGCCGGGCCAGGGACATCGTCGGGAGGCCCCTGGTCGCAGGCATCCTCGGCGACGACGTACGTCCGGTGGCCCGTGACGCCGATGCGGAGTTCGCCGATTTCCTCGTCCGCGACAACCGCCACACGGAGTCCTGATGTCCACCACTGAGGTCTCCCCGGCCCGCCCCGCCGCCGTGCCGGGCGCACGTCCGGCCCCAGCGCGCCGCCCTCGCACCTTCGAACAGGCCAACCGGCGACTGAAGTGGGCGATGCTCGCCCCCGCGCTGCTGTTCGTCGGCCTGATGATCGTCTTTCCGCTGGTCTACACCGTCAACCTCAGCCTGACCGACGCCTTCGGCGCGGTGAACGCGGGCAAGGAGCATGTGGGCCTGCGGAACTTCGCCGACGCCCTCGGCGACACCCGCCGCTTCTGGCCCGCCGCGCAGCGCACACTGGTCTTCACCGTGGGGGCGGTGATCCTGGAGACGGTGCTCGGTCTCGCCCTGGCGATGCTCATGCGCAAGCCGTTCCGGGGCATGCGGTGGGTGCGTACGGTTCTGATCATCCCGTTGCTCACCACTCCGGTGGCGATCGGCATCCTCTGGCTGCTGATCCTCGACCCCACCAACGGCATAGCCAACCATCTGCTCGCCGGAGTCGGGCTGCCCCGGCAGGAGTTCCTCGGCTCCGTCAGCCAGTCGCTGCCGACCCTGATGCTCATCGATGTCTGGCAGTGGACGCCCATGATGACCCTGCTGCTGCTCGCCGGGCTGACCACGCTGCCCGAGGAGCCGGAGGAAGCCGCCCGCATGGACGGGGCGAACGGCTGGCAGCGGTTCCGGCACGTCGTACTGCCCATGCTCGGACCGACGCTCGCCACCGCCCTCGTGCTGCGCGCGGTGGACGCGCTCAAGACCTTCGACATCCTCTACGCCACCAAGGGTGCGGGCGGCGGCTCGGACTTCGAGGTGGAGACCCTCAACGTCTACGCCTACGGGCTGACCTTCGACTACCAGGAGTACGGCCTGGCCGCCGCCGTCCTGGTCCTGTTCACGCTCTTCATCATCGGCGTCGTGGTGCTGCTGCGCCGCCGGAGCGGAAGGAAGACCGCATGAGTGCCACCGTCGCCCCCACCCCCGTCCCGGCACACCTGCGCCGGCGCGCGATCCGCTCGTGGCTGCGCGGCATCGCCATCGCCCTCGTGACGCTGGTCTTCGCGCTGCCCCTGGTGTGGATGTTCGCCGCCGCCTTCAAGACCAACGTCCAGGTGACCGATCCGTCCGTGGGTCTGTGGTTCAGCCCCACCCTCGAGAACTTCCGCAGCATCGTCGAGGCCGGGCAGATCCTGCGGTCGATGGGCAACTCCCTGCTGGTCGGCGTGGTCTCCACCGTGCTCTCCGCCGTCATCGCGGTGCCCGCCGCCTGGGCGGTCGGACGGTTCGGCATGCACCGCACCGGTTCGCTGATCCTGGTCGCGCGCATCGTGCCGGCGATCTCACTGCTCGTGCCCTGGTACTACCTGTTCGCGCAGATGGGCCTCGTCGGCTCCTACACCGTGCTGATCCTCAGCCAGATGTTCGTCTCCGTCCCGCTCATCATGTGGATCATGATCAGCTTCTTCGCCGGCCTGCCGGTCGAACTGGAGGAGGCCGCCCGCACCGACGGGCTGAGCGCGTTCGGCGCCTTCCGCCGCATCGCGCTGCCCCTCGCGGCCCCGGGAACGGCGACCGCCTCCCTGCTCGCCTTCGTCTTCAGCTGGAACAACTTCATGTTCGCGCTGATCTTCGCCGACGACCGCACCCAGACGGTGCCGGTGACCCTCTTCAACTTCATCTCGTACGCGAGCACCGACTGGGGCGGCCTGATGGCCGCCGCGACGCTCATCACCGTCCCCGTCGTGCTGGCCGCCGTCCTCGGACAGAAGTACCTGGTGGCCGGTCTGACCTCCGGCGCCTCCAAGGGCTGAACGGCCCTCACCACCGCATTCGGAAGAAAGTGCCCCCATGAAAATTGTCGACGCGAAGGTCCTCGTCACCAGCCCCGGCCGTAACTTCGTCACGCTCAGGCTGACGACCGACGAGGGTCTCACCGGCCTCGGTGACGCCACCCTCAACGGCCGGGAACTGGCCGTGGTCAGCTATCTCGAGGACCACGTGGTGCCCCTCCTCATGGGGCTGGACCCGCACCGCATCGAGGACACCTGGCAGTCCTTGTACAGGGGTGCCTACTGGCGGCGCGGACCGGTGACGATGGCCGCGATCGCCGCCGTCGACGTCGCGCTCTGGGACATCAAGGCGAAGGCCGCCGGGCTCCCGCTCTACCAGCTCCTGGGCGGGGCGAGCCGGGAGCGCGTGGGGACCTACGGCCATGCCAACGGCCGTGACATCCCCGAACTCCTCGACTCGGTCCGGGCCCGCCTCGCCGAGGGCTACCCCGCCGTACGCGTGCAGTCCGGCATCCCCGGGCTGAAGGCGGTCTACGGTGTGTCGAGCACGGACGAAAGCGGCTCCCCCGTGCTCCACCAGCAGGCCCGCCCCCTGGTGGAGGACTGGGACACCGACGCCTATCTGCGTCACATGCCGAACGTGCTGGAGGCCGTGCGCGCCGAGTTCGGCCCGGATCTCCCCCTCCTGCACGACGCACACCATCGGCTCACCCCGGTCCAGGCCGCCCGTCTCGGCAAGGACCTGGAACCGTACCGTCTCTTCTGGCTCGAGGACTGCACGCCCGCCGAGAACCAGGAGGCTCTGCGCCTGGTCCGCCGCCACACGACCACACCGCTGGCCATCGGCGAGGTCTTCAACACGGTCTACGACTACCAGTCCCTGATCACCGAGCAGCTGATCGACTACGTGCGTTCCGCCGTCACCCACTTCGGAGGCGTCACCCCGCTGCGCAAGCTCTTCGACTTCGCCGCGCAGTACCAGATCAAGAGCGCGATCCACGGCCCGGAGGACATCTCCCCGGTCGGCATGGCCGCCGCCGTCCACCTCGACCTCGCCGTACACAACTTCGGCATCCAGGAGTACTCGGGCCACACGGCGCTCACCGAGGAGGTGTTCCCCCACGCGTACACCTTCGTGGACGGCCACCTGCACCCGGGCGAGGCGCCGGGCATCGGCGTGGAGCTGAACGAGGAACTGGCGGCCGCGCACCCGTACGAGGCGGCGTACCTCCCGGTCAACCGGCTGCACGACGGGACGGTCCACGACTGGTGACCTCGCGGGACGGACGGGGAGCACGCTCTCGTCGTCCGTCCCGGGCCGGGCCCATGGGGCTTTCATGGCGTGTGTCATGAGAGCCCCGTGCCCGGCCGCACTGTTTCCTGCGTGCACCATGGACAACAGCCCGCCCCTGCCGCTACGTTCGCCGAGTATTTGACAACGATGTCACGCCGCCTCTCCCAGGGAGCAGTGATCGCCGATGGTGTCCCGAAGAACCCTTCTGCAGGCAGGCGGAACAGTTTTCACGGTCAGCGGGATCGGGATCTCCCGTCCCGCCGAGGCCGTCGCGGCCGAGGCCCGCAACAATGCCCCTCTGCTGCCGTCCTTCGGCCGCCCCACCCGGCTCGACGTCGCCGACATCAGCTCCCTCGACGGAGACGATCAGCTGCTGCTGACGACCCTTCAGGGTGTCGTCAACCGACGTCGCCCACGCCTCTACTTCAACTTCGACGCCGGCGAGGTCGACTTCCGCTGGCTGCCCGGCACCGGCGCCCCGGTCACCCGACACGACCGCGCGCTGGACCTCGTCGCCCGCTATCGCGGCGAGACACGCGGCGCGATCCTGCACGACCCCGAGGTCCCTGACTCGGTGAACGTGGCGACCACCCTGGCCGGCCTGGAGAACGCCGTCGTGGCGACCGCCGAACAGGCCCGTGAGCACCGCTTGAAGACCGTCGTCGATCTGCGGGGCCGCTTCGACGCGGACGACGTGCTCGCCACGTACCGCTGGCAACTGGACCACTTGTTCCCGCGCTGCACCCACACCCTGCTGGCCGGGCTGCCTCCCACCCGGACGGTACGGTCGGACAGCGTGCGATGGCGAGAGCTCGCACGGGAGGCCGAGCGCGTCCGCGACTCGTCGAACCGGCAGGTCCGCACCTTCGATCTGAGCCCGGAGACCGCTGCCGGTGACGGCGTCTACCTGCGCTTCCAGGACTCGTTCGGCGACGACGGCTGGGGCGCTTCGGTCGGTTCGGTCAGAGTGACGGCCGACGGCGACGAGGTGATCGCCTCCTTCGCTCCCGGCACGGCCGCCGAGGCTCCGTACCTCTTCGACGGCTCCAACTCCTCCATCGGCGGGGACGCCAACCGGTTCTGCGACGGCGACGGGTACTTCATCTACCACTTCACCCCGCCTGCCGGTACACGACAGCTCCTGGTCGAGGTCGAGCTGTGGAACCAGTACCTCGTCTCCGCCACCACGACCGCGCCCACCAGGGTCGAGCCGTTCCCCTGCTTCCGGGACTACGCCGTCGCGAGCCGGGCGATGGTCCTCTGGCTGCCTCCGTCCGGCGGGACGGGCATGCTTCTCGACGAGGTCTTCAGCCGGGTAGCGCCCACCACCCCCTACGCCGGCTGGTTCTCCGACGACGTCGCCGGAGAGTGGGGCGGCGTCGACCGGGCCTCTCGGCACGGCATCGAGGTGGTGCCCGCCGACTACTACATGAACGCCACCGTGCACGCCGGCGTCCCCGCGAAGGTCTCCGGCAAGGTCCCGCCGAGGCCGGCGGCCGCGCTCCGTAACCGCGTCTACCTCACCCTCACCGTCGGCGAGGGTGACAACATCCAGTACTGCCAGCGCCGCATGCGCACCATCTGGGACGACCCGAAGAGGGGCCGTGTGCCCGTCAACTGGACCGTCAGCCCGCTGCTCGCGGACATCGGACCCGCTCTGTTGGCGCACTACCAGAACACCGCGACCGACAACGATCTGCTGATCGCGGGCCCCTCCGGCGCGGGTTACACCTACCCCGGGTCGTGGCCCGAGAGCGCCTTGGACGCGTACACGGAACTCACCGGGCGCTTCCTGCGCCGAACCGGCATGGACCTGGTCTACGCGTACAACCCCCGCAATGCGGCAGGCGACGGATGGGTCCCGTTCGACGAACGCGTCGTCCGCTCCTACCGGGAGAACACCCCGCTGCGCGGCATCATCCAGTCCTGGGAAACCGGAGACCTGCAGAGCCGCCCCGCCGGGATTCCCGTGCTCGGCAACTTCTTTCCGCAGGGGAAGGCCGTGGAGTACCGGGATGCGCTGCTCCGGCACATCGAGGGCTGGGACCGCGCCTCGCCACTGTTCATCGCCGGCGCCGTCAACGCCTGGAGCTGGACACCGAGCGACATCGCCGAACTCTGCGATCTGCTCGGCGAGCCGTTCGAAGTCGTCCGCGGCGACACGTTCTTCGACCTGGTGAACCTGGCGGGAGCAGGCTCCCGGCAGTAGAGGAAGGCTGTTCCCGGCCTGTTCGCCATCGGGCCGCACCGGGAATCGGCCACGTGCGCCCCACCTCTTCCCGCCTCCGCACGGGTGTGCCACAGTCTCGATCCGTCCGAACCCTTACGGCCCGAATTTACATCGATGTACATTCCCCGTCGGCACTCCGACACCGCCGAGCCCGGGGATGCGGGGGCATGCCCGTCCGCCCCCGCATCGCCCGACTCGCCTCGGCGGCCACCTCCCCCCGGGCCTGCTGCGGCCCGTCACCCGAGAAGAGGAATCCTGATGCGTTTGCACCGGCCACGGCCTCACCGCCACACCTCACCAGGGAACGACCGGCTCTCCGGTGCGGCCGCGCCCCGCCCGCGGGCCGGAGTACGACGGCTCCTGCTCTGCGTAGCCGCGGTGTTGAGCCTGCTGGCCCTCGCGGTGCCGACAGCGGCCGGCAGCGCCTCGCTCGGCTCTTCCCCCGGGACCACCGCCTCCCCCGCCGCCACGGGCACACCACTGCGTGACGGCACCGGTCTGTATCCCCGCGCCGTCCGGCTCGCCCACAGCGGTGCGGCTGACGGGCGCGTCCTCGCGAGCGTCGTCACCTTCGACGGCGACAACGGCATCGGCGCCATCCATGAGAGCACCGACGGGGGCACGACCTTCCGCGAGGTCGGCCGGGTCGCCGACCCCGAGTCCGCGGGGGGCCAGGGACTGTGCTGCGCGACCCTGTTCGAGCTGCCACGCCAGGTGGGTGCTCTCGCGCCGGGCACGCTGCTCTGGGCCTCGTCCGCGGGCCAGGACGAGCAGGACCGGCGTATGGCGCTGCGCATCTGGCGCAGCAGCGACGTGGGCCGCACCTGGTCCTACCTCTCCGCCTGCGCCGTCGCGAGCGGCACAGGCGGCCTGTGGGAACCGGAGTTCTCCATTGCCGCCGACGGCGCGCTCGTCTGCCATTACGCCGACGAGACGGACCCCGCACACAGTCAGAAGCTGGTGGCGTCACGCAGCTACGACGGCGTCACCTGGCAGGGACACCACGACACCGTGGCCAGCGGCTGGACCCCCGACCGGCCGGGCATGCCCGTGGTGCGGAAGCTTCCGAACGGCACCTACTTCATGAGCTTCGAGATCTGCAACCCCGGAGGCCAGTACCAGTGCGTGGTGCACTTCCGGACGTCTGCGGACGGCTGGAA
Source organism: Streptomyces sp. NBC_01166 (assembly GCF_045039765.1). Taxonomy (NCBI): domain Bacteria; kingdom Bacillati; phylum Actinomycetota; class Actinomycetes; order Kitasatosporales; family Streptomycetaceae; genus Streptomyces; species Streptomyces sp. NBC_01166. Next base: position 7,931,124 of record NZ_CP108613.1, on the reverse strand, counting down.
CTGGGGTGACCCGACCGCCCTGGGCGACCGGCCGGAGACGGTCGACGGCAAGTACTTCAGGGCCGCGCCGAGCATCGCGTGGGCTCCGTCACCCGACGGCGGGCCGAACGGCCGCATCCTGCTGGTCGGCCAGCGGCTGCTCAACCGGGACGGCACCCCTTCGGCGGACAGCGGCCGTACGATTCTCGTCAATACGGAGAACGGCAGCGGCCCCTGGTACGAGATCGATTCGCCTGTGCGGGTGACCGAACCCGCGGTGAACTACTGCCAGAACTACAGCTCCCCACTGCTTCCGTCGGCCGACGGGAGCCGGCTGCTGCAGATCGCCACCGACTGGGACGGTTCGGTGTGCCGGCCGTACTTCGCGACGGGCTCCCTCAACGGCAGCGGTGACGCGTCCGGTGTGGCGGACGGTGCGCTCCACCGGCTGAGGAACGTCTCCAGCGGGCACTGCCTCGACGTGGCGGCGGACTCCCGGGCGCCGGGCGGCAACGTGCAGCAGTGGACCTGCAACGGGCTGGGGCCGCAGGACTGGACCCTCCGCGCGCGCGACGGTGGCCACTTCACCCTCACCGGCCGCAACAGCGGGCACTGCCTGGATGTGGAGAACGGTTCCGCGACGCCCGGTGCGAACGTCCGGCAGTGGTACTGCAACGCCCAACCGGCCCAGGACTGGCGGCTGGAGAGCGTCGGCCGTGGGTACTACCGGCTCGTCTCCCGGTCCAGCGGCCAGTGCCTCGACGTGGCCCAGGGCTCCCGTACGCCGGGTGCCAACGTCCAGCAGTGGACCTGCAACGGGCTGGGGCCGCAGATCTGGCAGCTGCAACGCATCTGAGGCCGCCGGCCCCGTAGCCGCTGCCGTCCGCACATGGCTGACGGCCCGCCCGGGCAGACCTGGCGGGCCGTCGTGCCGAGTCCGGTTCAGCCGTCCCGTTCCCGGTGACGAAGCCTCCGGACCGTCGCCGCGCTACGCGTCGGACTCCGTCGACGTCGGCCGGCGCGACGCCGCCATCGCGTCGTCGGGGCTGCTCAGCGGACGCAGCCGGTAGGTGTACGAGTAGTCCTGGTCCGCGAACAGCTTGTACTCGTCGTGGGTGTGCGCCCCCCAGCTGTCGTCACCGCCCACCCCCATCTGCCGGTGGTTCAGCCGCAGTACGACTTCGTCACGGGGTGTCAGCTGGTAGTCGTGGCGGACACCGGCCGACAGGTCCTCCGGGGTGAAGTGCGAGGCGTCGAACTCGATCAGCGGCTCACCGGACGCGAGCAGTCCCTTTCCGCTGCCGTCCGTCAGCGCCACCCACCGCACGTCCGTCCTGTTGCCGTTCTCCTGCGGGCGGAGGTAGGGGGTCCGCTTCCCGGGGACGGTGGAGGTGTGGACGCCCACGTCGGTTCCGTTGTCGCGGTCCCAGTAGTTCTCGTCCGGCCCGCGGCCGTAGTAGCGGACATGCTGCAGCCTGCCGGGCAGGAGGAGCAGAGTGCCCACCTCCGGGATGTACGGGAGACCGGACGCGCCCGGGTGCAGGGTGTTGTCGACCTTGATCTCGCCGTTGCCGAAGACGGTGTACGTGGTGGTGTACGTGGACTCCGTCGAGGTGGGCAGGGTGCCGCTGACGGCGATCACGACGGCCCGGTCGCCCACCGCGCTCACCTGGACCCCCGTCACCTTCCTGCCGCTGCCCGCGTAGCGCCAGGTGCCGTTCCGGGCGGGCTGTCCGTTGCCGATGTCGTTGTCGGTCGGGGCCCGCCAGAAGTTCGGGGCGGGCCCCGAGGCGATCAGCCGGTCGCCACCCGCCTCGTAGGAGGTGATGACGCCGCTGCCCTTGTCGACGGTGACGGAGAAGTCCTCCCCGGTCACCGTCACGGAGCCGTCGCCGTCCTGGTGGCGCAGCCGCCGTACGGAGTCGAGCGGCCGGGGCGTCACGGCAGGGCTGCCCGCGTCGACGGCGAGCTGCTGCCCGGCCACCTCGAAGCCGGCCTTCGCCCACTTCGTGGACTCCTTGGTGGTGAACGACAGCTGGAGGAAGTACTCCGTGCCCGGCGTCGGGTCGTCGGGCAGCGTGAAGGGGACGGTGACGGCCTTGCGGGCCAGGGGGGCGATGTCCAGCTGGGCGCGGGTGAGCTTTCCGCGCTGCACGACCTCGCCGTCGGCCACCAGGGCCCAGCCACCGTTGAATTCCCGCAGGTTGGTGAAGAGGTACTCGTTGCTCACGGTGAACCGCCCGGCGGGAGCGTCGTCCGCCGTCACGTTGATCGCCTGGTGGATCCGCTTGATCTCCGTGGCCTTGCCGGTGTGCCCGCGGTCGGCCGTGACGATGCCGTCGCCGGAGAAGTTGCCGTCGTTGGGGTTGTCGCCCCAGTCACCGCCGTAGGCGAGGAACGTCCGCTCGGTGGGCCTGCGCTCCTTGAAGGCGACGGTGGCTGCGTCGAACCAGAAGCGCACGCCGTCGTCGCCCGGCCGTCGGGAGCCGGAGGCGATCTCGGCCGCGCTCAGGGCACGCGCGTAGACGCGCGCCCGCCTGATCGTGCCGCTGAACTCACGGGTCGGGTTCTCCCCGTCGGTGGCGAGCGCCAGCGGTGCGTTGTTGCTGCCGGGCGGCTGGGGCGCTGCCTTGGTGGCCCTGCTCTCGCCGTCGACGTAGAGGGTCAGGGTGGCCTTCTCGGCGTCGAAGACACCCGCGATGTGGTGCTCCGTGCCTGTCCAGTCCTTCGGCAGCGTCCAGCTCGCGGTGGTCCACCGGCCGCCGGAGTGGATGAAGAACTCCAGGTTGCCGTCCGTCTGCTTCAGCGCGTACTGGGTGTCGCCCTTGGCGAGGATGGGCTGATGAGAGCCGGTCACGTTCGGTGTGACCCAGGCCTCCAGGGTCAGGGAGCCGGTGATGTCGAGGCCGGCGTCACGGGCGAAGACCGTGCCCCCGGACACGCCCTTGTCCCGGTCGAAGGTGCCGCTGGGGGCGAGGATCTCCCCGCTCACGGCGCCGGGCCCGGCCTCCGTGAACAGCTTGCGGGCCGGCGTGGGCCAGGTGAGTGCCTGGTCGGCGAAGTCCCAGATCCAGCCGCCCTGCAGAACGTCGAAGCGGCGGATGATGTCCCAGTACTTCTTGAAGTTGCCGTTCGAGTTGCCCATCCCGTGGGAGTACTCGATCAGGACGAAGGGCCGGGTGTCGGTGGTGTCCCGGGCGCGCTGCTCGACCTGGGCGGGCTTGGTGTACATCTCCGAGCGGATGTCACTGATCCCGGGCCGGTCGTCGCCCTCGTACTGGATGACACGGGTGGGGTCGTACGAACGGATCCAGTCGTGCATGGCGACGAAGGCGGAGCCGGTGCCGGCCTCGTTGCCGAGCGACCAGATGACGGCGCAGGCGTGGTTCTTGTCGCGGTGGACCATGTTCCTGGCGCGGGCCACACACGCCTCGGTCCAGTCGGCGTGGTCCCCCGGGTAGGTGTCGCGGATGCCGTGGGTCTCCAGGTTGGTCTCGCCCACGAGGTACAGCCCGTACTCGTCGGCGAGCTCCAGCCAGAGCGGGTTGTTCGGGTAGTGGGAGGTGCGGACGCTGTTCATGTTCAGCCGTTTGATGATCTCGATGTCCGTGACCATGTCGGCGCGGGTCAGCGCCATGCCCCGGTCGGGGTGCATCTCGTGCCGGTTGGTGCCGCGCAGGGAGACGGGCTTGCCGTTGATGCGCATCAGCCCGTCCGCGATCGCGAACTCCCGGAAGCCCACCCGGTGCGACAGCGTCTCGGTCACCCTGCCCGCCGGGTCGCGCAGCCGCAGCACGGCGGTGTAGAGGTTCGGGTGCTCGGCGGACCACAGTTCCGGCTTCGGCACGGCCTTGGTCGACCGTACGGTCACGTCCTGTCCGGCCGGGACGGATCCGAGGTCGGCGGGCTGCCTCAGGGGACGGGACCAGACGGGGTGTCCGTCGGCGTCGTAGAGCTGGGTCTCCACGGTGTACTCGCCCTTCCCGGGGGCGTCGCCGTAGGCGCGCACGGAGGCGGTGACGGAGAGTCCGGCGGCCGTGTAGCCGTCGCTGAGCGGAGTGTCGAGCTTGAAGTCCCGCAGGTGGACGGCAGGGGTGGAGAAGAGGTGGACCGAGCGGAAGATCCCGCTCAGCCGGATCATGTCCTGGTCCTCCATCCAGTCGCCGTCGGAGTAGCGGTAGACCTCCACCGCGATCTGGTTCCGTCCTCGCACCAGGTGCGGGGTGATGTCGTACTCGGCGGAGGTGTAGGAGTCCTCGCGGTAGCCCACCGGCTTGCCGTTGATCCATACGTAGTGTGCGGACTTCACCCCCTCGAACTGCAGGAAGACCTGCCGCCCCTCCCACTCCCGGGGGACGGTGAAGGTGCGGCGGTACTGGCCGACGGGGTTGTAGCGGGTGGGTGCGAAGGGTGGCTGGGCGTCCTCGCCCAGGCCGTTGGCGCCCGACCAGGGGTACGTGATGTTGGAGTAGATCGGGAAGTCGTAGCCGTGCAGCTGCCAGCAGGACGGCACAGGGATGGTGTCCCAGGAGCGGTCGTCGAGGTCGGTCCGGTGGAAGTCGGGGTCGCGGTCGTCGGGGCGGTCGGCGTAGGCGAACTTCCACGTACCGTCGAGGTCGAGGCGCCACGGGGAGCGTGTCCGGTCACAGGCCAGGGCCTGTGAGACGTTCGCGTACGGCATGAGCGTGGTGTGGGGTGGCTCCGAACCGACGTCGAAGACCGCGATGTTGTTGTTCCACTCCGGGTAGCCGTTGGCCGGCGGGTTCACGGCGGCGGGGGCGGAGTCGGCGCGGGCGGCCTGGCCGGTGGGCAGGAACGCGGGGAGGGCCGAGAGGGCGAGCGCGCCGAAGCCGGCGGCTCCGCCCTCCAGGAGCCGGCGACGGCTGACGCTCCGGGGCAGGTCGGCCGGCTGGTGGGGGGAAGACGATTGCTGCATGCGGTGGACCCCTAGGAATGGCCGTACTGCGGTGCGGCGGGGTACGGCGCACAGCACGTAGGCGTGTCGAGTTCCGTTCGATGTCGTCGGCGTACCGAACGGGACCTCAGGGTCCGGACCTGCTCCGGTGGCCGCCTTCGCCGGCCCGGTGGAGTTCGCCGTCGTGCGTGGCGTTGCTGGTCGTCATGTCGATGCGGCTCCTTGCGCGGGAAGTTGCCTCTTCGTCACGTTCGAAATCTCGTCTCACGTCCGAAAACCTGCCGCGACGGTAGTGACGGGTGGTGAAGGTGTCAACGGTGCCGCTGGTGACGGGTGCCCGATCGACCAGGACCGGTCAACGCGACGAGATGCCTGGAGCGGGTGCGGCACGGACTGCGGGCGCTCTCGGCTCCGTAGGCCTGCGGCGCAACCACCGGCGGTCCACCGGCCCGCCCGGACTCGTCCGGCTACGTTCGGGCGGCGAGCAGCTCCCGGGCGACCTCGACGTCGGTGATCAGGACGTTGATCCATTCACCTCGGACGGCGCCACGGATGGCATCGACCTTCTCGACACCGCCGGCGACGCCGACCCGCCGTGCCACTGCGCGTAGTTCGTCCGGCGCGATACCGATGAGGCGATCGTTGAACGGCGCATCGACAGGGTTCCCCGCGATGTCGAAGTAGCGCGCGCAGACGTCTCCGACAGCGCCCAGCTCCTTGAGCGTCTTCTGGTCCTCGGGCGTGATGGCGTTGCCGGAACGGCGCAGCAGGGGTGAGGGTTCGAGCGTCCCGATCCCGAGCAGCGCGAGGGTCATCCTGGACCAAGCCCTCATCGCGTCGGCCATGGCCGGCTCCTGCGAGAGCAGGTCCCGCAGCTCTCGGCTGCCGACCAGCGCGGCCGACGGGGCGAAGACTGGCCGTGCGCCGGTGAGTTCGGCGAGCCGGCTGGTCAGCCGAGTGGCGTGCAGCTGTACTTCCGGGCTGCCGGAGCCTCCCATGATCTGGACGACTTCCTGGGCCACCGAAGACGTCTTGGCGCGCATGACGTTGACGGACTCGAGCAGGGTCGCGCTCCACGACGAGACCCCGATGACGTCGCCGCCCGTAAGGGTCGCGTCGAGATAGGTGGCGGTCGCTGCGGCAAGGGCGGGAATGACGTGCGAGCCGGTGCCTTCCACCTCCACCACCGTGGCGTCGCGCAGCCCGTACTTGTCGACGAGGGCATCCTCGAGCTCGGCGTGCACACCCTCGGGGGACACCACGATCGTACGCACGACGCCTCGGTCCACGGCTTCTTTCAACAGCCGGGAGACCCGGGGCTGCGAGATGTTCAGGCCGGCCGCGATCTCGGGCTGTCGTATGCCGCGTTCGTGGTACATACGGGCAACCTTCACCAGGAGCCGTACGTGGTCGGAGCTCGGGGTGGTCGCCGGCACCGTGCCTCCAGCCTCCTCGGTTTCGGTGTGCAGGTCGGTCGCGGGTGCCGTGTCCGGCCCTCGGGTGGCCATGCTATCGCCGCAGCTGGAGCGCGGCGCCGGTCCGGCGAACGCGGCCGGTGCTCCGCGGACCGGCCGCCCGGCAGTTCAGATCCCGTCCACGGCCCACTGCCCCCGTGCGGGGCCGAGGTCTCCTTCGAGGACGGTACGGGATATCCGGGGGCGCCCCCAGAGGACCAGGAGTTCGTTGGCGATGGCGACGTGCAGTTGTCGGTCCTGATCGCCGCGCCCCGCGATGGCGGCGGCCGACAGGGTGCGGGGGACGGCTCCTGCGTCCAGGAGCACTCGCCACTCCTGGGTGCCGAGCTCCAGGAACTCCGGTCCGGCGAGCCGGGCGATCTCCAGCGGGTCGGCGAGCGTGCCGGGGTCAGCGATGAGGGTACGCAGGCGGGGCATCCCGGTGACGGGGCCGAGGCCGAACGGCGCGCCCTGCCCCGCGCGCACGGACAGGACCTCCAGGCTGGGGTGAGCGGCGGCCTCGACGGTCGGCAGACCTCCGCTGCCGACCTCGGCCACAAGGGGAGACCGACGCTCGCGATGGACGGGGCGTCCCTCCCTCATCCGGTTCAGGACCAGGTCCGTGAGGGAGTCGGCCTTGAGTTCGGCGCCGATGCTCTGCTCGTGGTCGATCAGGATGATCTGCCCCGTGTGTCCGCGTGGGCCAGGTGTCAGGTCGACGGCCAGCTCGTCGCCGTAGCCCGCGAAGACGATCCAGCCCGGTGAACCGGCGAGGCTCTGGACCGCTGCGTCGGGCGGGGTGCGGACCGCCGTCGTCGCCTCGCGTCCCCACCGGGGGTGACGGGTCGCCGCCTCGACACGGTGCAGGTCGTCCAGGGCGGAGAGCTCGCAGCCGACTGCCGAATACACGCGGTTCCGCGCCTCCTGGTCGTCGCCCCAGTCGTCCCGCCGTGCCCGTGTCACCCGGTAGAGCACCTTGAGTTCGTCGGGCAGTGTGACGCCGAGGCGCGCTTCGGCGGCGGTGATCTCCTCCTCCGTCGCGCCGACGGCGTCGGGCAACCGCTCGCGGAGTGTCCGCTCCAGCAACACCGGATCTGCCGAAGGAGCAGGCACCGCTTCCGGCGCCGGAGCGGGAAGGCGGCGCCATGGCTCGGGGAGGGAGCCGTCGACCAGGACGAGCACTCCCAGGCCCGAATCACCGGAGGCGGCTTCCACGGCCGGGCAGTGCCGGACCAGGCCGAGCGTGGTCCTGCCGGCCGGGTGGACCTCCGCCGTGAAGGCGACCTCCTCGACACCGCCGCGCGCGAGGGCCTTCTGCGTGTGCTCCACAACGGCCCGCTCCGCCGACGACATCCGTCCCCTGCGCCGCCGGGACAGACTGCAGCCATGTCTGCCGATGCGTCCCGACACCCGGACGGACCGGCCGGCACGCCGCTCCGTGTCGCCGACCAGCAGGAGCCGCAGCAGAGGCTCCCAGGTCGCAAAGTCTTCTGCCGATGGCAAGGGTCGCCTCTGATCAACCATGTGCAGACCGTACGGGGCACCACCGAAACCTCGTCCTGCGGTCTCCCCTCTCCCCCACGAGGCGTCCCAGGCCTCGGATCACCCGCTTCCGAGCGTGCGGGCAGCTGCCAGGCTCCGGTGCCAACCGGCGACGGCGGCCTGGCGGTGCGGTTCGTCCCAGGCGGGTGTGAAGGCCTGACGGTCCGAGTCGGCCCGTTCCTCCAGTTCGGCCGCTGTCCACAGCCCGGCTCCGATCCCGGCCAGGTGCGCCGCTCCCGCCGCGGACAGTTCGTGATGGCGCGCGCGGGCCACCGTGATGTCCGCGACGTCCGCCTGCAACTGCATGAGGGCGTCGCTCCGGGTCAGGCCGCCGTCGGCGACGACCTCGTGCAGTCCCGGCAGTTCCGCGAGGACGTCCCGCACTTGGAAGGCGACGGACTCCAGGGCGGCACGTGCCAGGCTCCCCCGGCCGGTTCCCAGGTCGAAGCCGGTGAGCACGGGAACGGCCCCGGCGTCCCACCAGGGGGCGCCCAGACCGCCGAAGGCGGGTACCAGGGTGATGCCTCCCGCGCTGGAGCGTTCCGCGAGGTCGATGAGGGTTTGCGGTGTGGTGTCCAGCAGCTCAGCCATCCAGGTGATGGTGCGCCCCGCGGAACGGATGTTGGCCTCGTGGGCGAATGTCGTCCCGTCGGGGGTGGACCAGGCGATGGTGGTGCACAGGCTGCCTGCGGGCGAGGGCGAACCGGCCACTGTCATCACCGACGAGCCGGTGCCGTAGGTGGCCTTGACGATCCCCTCGCGCCTGCCCGCGTGGGCGAAGAGTGCCGCGTGGGAGTCGCCCATCACCGCGAGGACGGGGGTGCCGGAAGCCGGCGGAAGGAGGTTGCCGATCCGCCCGAAGGGCCCCGTGGAGGGGACGACTCGGCTCAGGGCCGCGCGAGGGATGTCGAAGAGGCGGAGGAGGTCGTCGTCCCAGTCACCGGTGGAGAGGCTGAGCAGTTGTGTCCGGGAAGCGTTGCCGATCTCGGTGACGCCGTTTCCGGTGAGCGTGTGCAGGAGGAAGGCGTCCACCGTGCCGAGGCGCAGTCGGCCGGCGCGGCTGCTGGTGCGGGTGGGGTCGTGCTCGTCGAGGAGCGCGGCCATCTTCAGGGCCGAGAACATCGGGTCGAGCGGGAGGCCGGTACGGCGCCGGATCTCCTCCCCCGCTCCCGCTGCCGCGAGCCGGGCCGCGCGCTCGCCTCCGCGCTGGTCCTGCCAGCTGACCAGTGGCGCGACGGGAAGTCCGGTGACGGCGTCCCACAGGACGACGGACTCGCGCTGGGTGCTGAGTGCGACACCGGTGACGGTGCACGGGCCGGCGGCCCGCAGGCATGTGGTCACCGTCGCATGGACGCTGTCCAGCAGGGCGAGGGCGTCCTGCTCCACCAGGCCGGGGCCCGGGTGGGTCTGCGACAGGGGAGCCGCCGCCCGGGCCACCACAGCGCCTGCCGCGTCCACCAGAAGTGCCTTGGTGGAACCGGTGCCCTGGTCGACGGCAAGGATGTGAGGCTCCATCACACCCGGTCCAGGACCTCGCACGCGGCGGTGGCGATGCCCTCGGCCGTGAGGCCGAAGTGTTCCAGCAGGAAGGACGCGCTGCCGGTCGGGGCGAAGGAAGGCACGCCCAGCATGCGCATGGGGGCGGGATGCCGTTCGGTGACGACGCGGGCGACGGCAGCTCCCAGGCCGCCGGAGAGGAGCCCTTCCTCCGCCGTGACGATGGCGCCGGTCTCCCGGGCAGCAGCCACCACTGCCTCGGTGTCCAGGGGTTCGACGAACGTCATGTTGAGGACGCGGGCGGAGATTCCGCGTCGTCCCAGGATCCCGGCGGCGTCCAGGGCGCGCGAGACCATCGTGCCCACGGCGATCACGGTGACGTCGGTACCGTTCGACAGGCACGTGGACCGGCCTGCGGCGAACGGGGTGCCCGCCGGGGTCACCGCGGGGACCTTGAACCGCGGGACGCGCAGGTACGTCGGCCTTCCGGAGGCGACGGCCCAGCGCACCGCGCTGCGGGTCTCGGCCGGGTCCGCCGGCACGATGATCTCAAGGCCGGGCACCGCACGCATCCAGGAGAGGTCCTCGATCGAGTGGTGGGTGGGGCCCAGCTCTCCGTAAGCCATGCCCGGACTCTGGCCGCAGAGGATCACGTGCCGATAGGTGTAGGCAACGTCGGCCTTGATCTGTTCCAGGGCGCGGCCGGTCAGGAAGGGCGCCGCAGCGGACACGAACGGGACGAAGCCGGCGTTGGCCAGCCCCGCCGCGACGCCGACCATGTCCTGCTCGGCGATGCCGACGTTGATCAGCCGGGTGGGGAACTCCTCGCGGAACGCGGCCAGGTTGCTGGAGCCGACCGAGTCGTTGCAGACCGCGACGATGCGTTCGTCGGAGCGGGCCAGCGCGGCGAGTTCGTCGGCGAAGTCCGCGCGGCAGTCGTGCGTGGGCGCCTGCTCGGCGACGACGGTCATCGGCTGAGCCCCTCGAGTGCGAGACGGACCTGCTCGTCGGTGGGGACCTTGTGGTGCCACTCGACGCGGTCCTCCATGAACGGAACTCCTTTGCCCTTGACCGTACGGGCGATCACCGCGACCGGGCGGCCGGCCGCCGACGGCGCGTACGCGGCCTTGACGGCTCGGTGGTCGTGGCCGTCGACGTGGCGGACCTCCCACCCGAAGGCAGCCCACTTCTCGTCCAAGGGGTCCAGAGAGGTGGTGTCCTCCGTGCGGGCTCCCTGCTGGAGCCCGTTGCGGTCCACGACAGCCGTCAGGTTGGACAGTTGGTGGTGGGCAGCCGTCATCGCGGCCTCCCAGTTGCTGCCCTCCTGCATCTCTCCGTCGCCGAGGACGACGACGGTGCGCCAGTCCTCACCGCTGAGCCGCGCACCGAGCGCACAGCCGGTGGCGACGGGTAAGCCGTGTCCGAGTGGGCCCGTGTTGGTCTCGACTCCCGGCACCTTGAGCCGTGCGGGGTGCCCGTTGAGGGGTGACAGCGGAGCCATGAAGTCGCTCAGCCGCTCCCGCGGGAAGAACCCGCAGGAGGCCAGCGTCGAGTACAACGCTGCGGCGCAGTGCCCCTTGCTGAGGATGAATCGGTCACGCCGCGGGGCGCCCGGCCGGGACGGATCGAGCCGGAGGGTGCCCCACAGGGCGGTCACCAGCAGGTCGGTCACCGACAGGTCACCGCCTACGTGGCCCATGCCGGCCGCCTGGATGGTGGTGAGGATGTCGCGGCGCACGGAGGCCGAGATCTGGGCGAGATCCGCGGCCGCCTCGGCCGGTGACGCCGCGCGCAGCCGTGCGCTGCGCCTGCGGTAGGCGTCGGCCGCCGCCTCGTCGGCCACGAGGGGCGCTGCGGTCTGCAGCGTGGGGGTCACTCGGACTCGCTCTCCGCGAGCGCTCGGAACAGCGCGCGCTTGGCGATGCGCTGAGCGCTCAGCGCATCCTGTGCGGACCGGGCGGCGGCGAGCTCCTCCCGGTCGAGGTAGCCCAGGGCCCGGTGGAACGCGCGCATGGTGCTGATCCCGGCACGCGCGGCCTCGACCGGGTCCTCCCTGAAGGGGAACTGGTCCAGCTGCCAGACTCCCTCCCATCCGGCGTCGTCGAGGGCGTGGAAGAACTCGAAGGTCTCCAGCAGATGGACGGACCCGACGACCATGTCGTCGTCCCAGCCCCGGAAGTTGTCGTTGACGTCGATGGCGAAGAGCTTGTCGCGGGCGATGGCCAGTCGGGCCGCCTCGGCCGGGGTCTCACCGCCGTACAGCGAGTGGCCGAAGTCGAGCAGGACGCCGACGTTGTCCACGCGCATGTCCTCGATCGCCAGCAGTGTTCGGGCGACGGAAGAGAAGACCATCCTGTTGCGGGGCTCCCGCGGCTTGTACTCGATCGCGAACCTGAGGTCGGGGAAGGTCTGGGCGAGCTCACGTACGGCGTCCACGGACTTGTCCCACAGATCGCTGTAGTCGGCCTGGAAGGGGTAGTCGTAGCCGTCCTGGCCCGGCCACAGCTTGATGTAGTCGACGCCGAGTTCCCGCCCGACCTCGGCGGATGCGGCCACCAGGTCGATGGCCTCACGACGGATGCCCGGATCGGGATTGGTGAAGCCGCCCCTGGCGAATCGGCCTGTGTAGAACTCAGGTGTCACGGCGATGGCGCTCAGCCCCTGCTCGGCCAGCGCCTCCTTGACCTGCTCGGTGCTGATGTCCCCTGGCGGGAAGGGCCAGTTGAGGTCGAGGACCGACAGGCCTCCGACGGATCCTGCCAGTTCGATCGCGTCGAGGACAGTACGTGGCTCGCCGTATCCGTCAGTGGCATAGCGGTCGACGTAGGTGGCGAAGTGCCAGACGCCCGCGCCGTAAACAGGTTCACCTTCATGGGACTGCATGTCTATTCGTCCATGACTGAACATGCACTCACGGTACGAACGGACGCCTCGGAGTGTCAAGCACCGGGGCGGCCACAATGGTTGGACTCCAGCGACGGTGGTGACGGGTGTCGACGGTCGCGCACAGCGGGTTCTCAGCGGGACGGCGGTGCCGGCGCGCGCAGGACGGGCATCATCGTCTCCACCGCGTCCTGCGCGAGGTGGTCGAGGATCAGCCGGCCGACCAGGGCCGGCTTCTCCAGCGGGACCAGGTGGGAGGCGCCGGGGACGACGACCAGCTGTGCCCCCGGGATCGCCCGGTACAGGGCTGCCGTGTGCTCCAGCGTCATCAGGTCGTCGTCTCCCACCATGGTGAGGACGGGTGCCTCGATACGCGCCAGGTCCCCGGTGGTGAGCGTCGGCTGGGTGCGCCACATGTCGATCATCTTCGCCGCCACCACCGGCCAGTGACCCGCGCCGTCGGGTGCGACGGCCTCGTACATCTCCCGGAAGAACGCCAGGTCGTCCCCGTCCGGCGTCATCGCGTCGAGCATCGCCGGCTCGACGAAGCACTCGGGGCCGGGCCGGAAGTTGGCCCCGATCACCACCGCCTTGCGCACCAGGTCCGGGCGGGCGGCAGCGACGATCAGCGCGACGACTCCCCCGTCGCTCCAGCCCACGAGATGCGCCGGCTCCCCCACGACCGTCTCCAGGAAGGCCACTGTGTCGTCGGCCATGTCCTGGTAGGTGAGAGGCCCTTCGACATCGGGGGTGTGCCCGTGCGCGCGCCGCTCGGGCAGGAGGACGCGGTGGGTGACGGCGAGGTCGGAGCGGAGCTCGCCCCAGGTCTCGTTGGTGCAGAAGCCCCCGTGCAGGAGGACCAGCGGGATGCCGGTCCCCTCGGTCTCGTACCACGTCCTGACACCAGGAAGGTCCGCGTAGTCACCCATTGCCCCAGGCCCTTCTGGACTGCTGTCCTCCCTCGTCAGTCTGCGCCGCGCCCCTGACGTCCGCCACACGGGACCGGGGCAGCAGAGCGGGGCTGTCAGCAGCCGCGTGCGCGGTGGTGATGGTCGGGGGGTGTGCGGGGTCCGGGATCCGGTCGCTCCAGCCGCCGGGGACCGCCCGGCCCTGCTGGCCGCGGAAGCGGACGGGGGCCATGCCGACGCGGCGGGTGAAGAGGCGGGAGAAGTAGGCGGGATCGTCGTAGCCGACGCGGCGTGCGACAGCGGAGACGGGGAGCTCGGTGGTGGCGAGGAGTTCCTTGGCCCGGCCGAGGCGGATGCCGAGGAGGTAGTCCTTGGGGCTGCATCCGGCGCCCCGGCGTACGGCGGTGCGCAGCTCGGCGGGGGTCATGCCGTGGCGGGAGGCGTGTTCGGCGACGGACAGGGGCTGGAAGGCGTCGCGGGCGAGGGCGTTGAGCACGGGGTCCCCGTCGGCTCCGAGGTCTGCGCGGGCGCGGCGCAGGGCGACGAGCAGTTCGTGCACGGCGGCGCCGGTCTCGACCTCGAGGAGGGGGTTGCCGAGGCGGGCGGCACGGGCGATCCGGCTCACGGCGGCGCGTGCGGGCGCGGTGTCCGCGAGGGGGACGACCGGGCGGTCGGTCTCGATGTAGCCGAGTTCGGTGTAGGGGACGGTGGCCGGGCCGGTGAAGTCGACGAAGCTCTCGTCCCAGCCGGTGGCGGGGTCGGGACCGTAGTGGTGCGGGATGCCCGGTACGAGCCAGATCAGCGCGGGCGCCGTCACGGGGGTGCGTTCCCCGTCCGGGCAGCGGTACCAGCCGCTGCCCGCGCTGATCACGACGGCGACGTGGTGGTCGAGGGTGCGGGGCCCGACGGTGGGCAGTGTGCCGTGCTGGAGGCCTACTCCGAGGCAGACCAGCCCCAGCTTGTGGTGGGTGGGGCTCGGCGTGAAATAGCGCATCCAGGTGTGGTACATCCGGTTCCGTTTCCTCCCCGTCCGGTCGGTCCGGCTTCCGTTGTGTCCAAACAGAGCTGATCTTTGTCCATGGACCGCTCCGCCGCCAGGGGGTGAGGTGGGGACGGTGGTGGAACGAGAGGCGGGGACCATGGCTGAGTTCACGGTGGGTGAGCGGGATTTCGAGCTCGACGGACGGCCCGTACGGCTGTTGTCGGGTGCTCTGCACTACTTCCGGGTGCACGAGGGCCAGTGGGAACACCGGCTGGCGATGCTGCGTGCCATGGGTCTCAACTGTGTGGAGACGTACGTCCCTTGGAACCTGCACGAGCCGGAGCAGGGGCGCCACCGCGACGTGGAGGCGCTGGGCCGGTTCCTGGACGCGGCGGAGGCGGCCGGGCTGTGGGCGATCGTGCGGCCGGGGCCGTACATCTGCGCGGAGTGGGAGAACGGCGGTCTGCCCCACTGGCTGACGGGGACGCTGGGCACCAGGGTGCGGACCCGCGATCCGGAGTACCTCGGGCATGTGGAGCGGTGGTTCGGGCGGCTGCTGCCGCAGGTGTTGCGGCGGGAGATCGGCCGGGGCGGCCCGGTGATCATGGTGCAGGTCGAGAACGAGTACGGCAGTTACGGCTCCGACCAGGTGTATCTGGGCCGTCTGACGGAGCTGTTGCGCGAGCTCGGTGTGACGGTTCCGCTTTTCACGTCCGACGGCCCGGAGGACCACATGCTGACGGGCGGTTCGGTGCCCGGGGTGCTGGCGACGGCGAACTTCGGCTCGGGGGCCCGGGAGGGCTTCGAGACGCTGCGGCGGCACCGGCCGGACGGCCCGCTGATGTGCATGGAGTTCTGGTGCGGCTGGTTCGGGCACTGGGGTGCGGAGCCGGTGGTACGGGAGCCGGCCGACGCGGCGTCGGCGCTGGAGGAGATCCTTCGGTGCGGCGCGTCCGTCAACATCTACATGGCACACGGCGGTACGAGCTTCGGCGGCTGGTCGGGGGCGAACCGTGCCGGGGAACTGCACGGCGGGGAGCTCCGGTCGACCGTGACGTCGTACGACTACGGCGCCCCCGTCGACGAGTACGGCCGCCCCACCGAGAAGTTCTGGCTGTTCCGGGACATCCTCGCGCGGTACCGGGAGGGGGGCGTCCCGCTGCCCGACGTGCCGGCTCCGCCCGCCGCTCTGGCCGGCCCGGTGGGCGCCGAGCTCGTGGAGTGGGCACCACCGGGTGACGTCATGGACGCCCTCGGCGGACCGGAGGCCGAATGTGCGGTGCCACCGACGTTCGAGGAGCTGGGGGTGGACCGGGGGGTGGTCCGCTATCGGGTGGAGGTGCCGGGGCCTCGTCCGCCGTATGCGCTCGGGGTGACCGGGCTCCGGGACCGCGCGGTGGTGTACGTCGACGGGGCGCGGGCGGGGGTGCTGGGCTGCGGGCCGGCCGAGGCGGGCTCGTACACGGCGCTGGACGGGCCGGTCGCGGGACCGGCGGAGGTGGAGCTCTGGGTGGAGTCGCTGGGGCGGGTCAACTACGGGCCGCGTCTCGCCGAGCCGAAGGGGATCACTGGCGGTGTCCTGCACGAGCGGCAGTACCTGCACGGCGTGCGGGCGCGGGGGCTCGCCCTGGACGCGTTCGAGGACGCGGACGCAGTCGGAAAGGTTCCCTTCCGCGCCCCGGAGGAGGGCGCCGCGGGCCTCTTCCGGGGAACGTTCGAGGTGCGCGGTCCGGGGGACGCCGGGCTGGCCCTGCCGGGGTGGGAGCGCGGCTTCGTCTGGGTGAACGGCTTCTGCCTGGGGCGCTACTGGAGCGTGGGGCCCCAGGAGTCGCTGTACGTTCCGGGGCCCTTGCTGCGCGAGGGTGTGAACGAGGTGTGGGTCCTGGAGCTGGAGCGCTCGGGTGACCGCCGGCTGGCTCTCGGCTGAGGGCCCGCGTGCGGGACGGTGCGACGACGGCCCGCACCGCGTCCGGGGGTCGCCGGCCGTCCGACGGGGCTGTCGGTGAGGCGTAGGCGATGTGTCGGTGGCCACTGGAACCGTGGGAGCCGCCCGAGGGAGCAGCCGCAGTCTCCTTCGAGAACAAGGGAGCCCGTCGCCGTGTCGCTCACATCCTCCGTCCCGCGCTGGGACGTCCATCGGCTGCCCGGTGCGGACGGCCGCGTCATCCTGGTCACCGGCGGCAATGCCGGCATCGGGTACTTCGTCGCGGAGCAGTTGTCGGCGACCGGCGCCACCGTCGTACTCGGCAGCCGGAGTCCGGCCAGGGCCGAGGCCGCCACGGCCTTGATCCGAATGCGTGTCCCCGGTGCGCGGGTACGGGCCGTACGGCTGGACCTCGCCGACCTCTCGTCGCTCGGAACGATGGTGGAGTCGCTGGGGGTGGAGCACCTCGACGCGGTGGTCCACAACGCGGGCGTCGCGCTCGACGACCCGCCGCGCAAGGAGACCGTGGACGGTCATGAACTCATGTTCGGCACGAATCACCTCGGGCACTTCGCCCTGACCGCTGCGCTGATGCCGCTGCTGGCTGCCGCCCCGGCGGCCCGTGTCGTGACCATGGGCAGTTTCGCGGCGAAGTCCGAACGGCTCGACCTCGACGACCTGCAGTCCCGGAAGGATTACCGGCCCAAGAGGACCTACGGACGCTCCAAGCTGGCACAGATGTACTTCGGCATCGAACTCGACCGCCGCCTGCGTGCTGCCGGCAGCACGGTGTCGAGCGTGCTGGCCCATCCCGGCGGGGCGCTGGACTCCCTCACCCCCTCACGGCCACCGGTCCATGTGCGGGCCACCGGCGCACGGCTGGGCGCGGCACCCGCGGCCCTTCTCCTCCAGGGCAAGGACGCCGGCGCGTGGCCCGCGGTCCGGGCGGTGCTCGACCCGGCGGTGCGCGGAGGCGAGCTGTGGGGACCGCGCGTCCTCGGCCTGCGCGGTGAGCCCCGGCGTGAAGCGGTGTGGGGCCACCTCGCCGACCGCTCGGTCGCGGCGCGGCTGTGGGACGTGAGCTGTGATCTGACCGGCGCCGACCTCGGCACGAGCTCCGGACGCGGATGATCCCCGTGCACGAGGCCCGGCCCGTCGCCTGCGCGGCCACCGCCACCGAGGTCCTGCCACCCCGCCCCCGGACCCACTCGTGGGCGCCGGGGGCGGGGCGGCCGGCCTGTCACACTTCGCGCACCTCGAAGGAGTCGAGGACGAACTCCGCCGTCCCGTCGTCACCCGTCCTGCGCAGACCGACCCAGGTCTCCCCCTCGGACGGCACGGTGAACTCGTGACTCAGCACGGCCGGTGAGGTGGCCACGGGAAGATCCTTGCGGTCGAGCTCGCGGGAGGCCGGTGCGTCGACCCCGGTGATCCACGCGTACTGGCCGGCCTTCTCGTTCTCGTACCGGAAGGTCACCCGGTAGCGCTTCCCCGCCTCGAAGCGGACGGTGTGCTGCACGGTCCGGTACACGAGGCCGTCGTTCTCCCCGCGCGACTTCAGCGACTGGGTTCCGTCGACGACGTCGTCGATCACCTTGCCGTTCCAGCCGCGCTGGGTGAACGGGGCGTGCCGCTGTGCGATGTGAGTGCGCGGGTCCGTCGAACCGCCCGCGTCGCCCTTGACGAACGGCCCCCAGCCCTGGGGCACGTGCTGGAAGTCCTCGAAGGCCACGGCTCCGGCCTTGGTGGTGCGCCGCGCGGCGACGATCCGCACGTTGTCGAAGCGGACCCTGGCGTCCCCCGCTTCGGCGCGCAGGGTGAGGTCCACGGGCCCGCCGCCGTCCGGCACGGTGAAGTACGTGAACATCCGCTGGAAGCGGGTGTCGTGTTTGCGGTCCGCCGCGACGAGGTTGACGGCGGTGGAGGAGTCCGTCCAGTTCTCGGCCGTGGTGCCGTCGGCGGTGCGCACGGTGAGCGCGGCCCGTCGCCGCTCCCCCGCCTGCTCCCCCACCTCCACCTGTACGGAGGCTGCGTAGGTGCCCGGTGCGAGACGGGCGATCCGCTGGCCGACGGCCGCCGCAGGACCGGCGCCGACGACCAGTTCGTAGTCGCCGAGGGCGCTCAGTTCGACCGACGCCGGTCCGTCGACGTCCCAGCCGTCCAGGGAGCCCGAGTTGAAGCCCGGGTCGTGGAGGGGCGTCGCCTGCCCCCATTCCGGGTCCGGGTTCGCGGGCATCCGGGTGCGGTGGACGACGTACGGCTGCTCCGCCTCGGCCTCGATGGTGACGCGGCCGGAGCGGACGGGCACCTCACGGACGGATGCCCGCCCCTGGTCGGTGAGCCGGTGGACGTAGACCTTCGACCGGCCGGCCCAGCCGCGCGGCAGCCGCCAGGTGCTGCTTCCGCCCGCCGGGTTGTAGTGGTAGAGGCGGTCGGGGTCGGTGGCTTCGCGCGGCTCCCAGGGCAGCAGATAGCGTCCCCCCTCGTACACCACCCGGCCGTCGGTGGTGATGCGGCGGGTGCCGGCGGTGTCGTCCACGGACGTCTTCGTCGGGCCGAAGAACGTGATCTCGTGGGCGCCCCAGCTCCTGATCGGGTACGCCTGGAGGTACTTGGCGGGCAGGCTGTCCGTCCAGATCTGCCGGTAGAAGGTGTTCCAGTCGGTCTTGTTGACCCAGCCCTCGAAGTTGCCGGTGCGCGGTATCCCCAGGAGCGTCGGCCACTTGTCGGCGAAGACGTCCTTCTGGTGGTTGCGGATGAAGCGGATCAGCTGGGAGTTGATGCCCCGGGACGTGTCCGCGCCGTAATCGGTCTCGGTGGCCCAGTGGGACCACAGGGAGGAGCGTTCGAGACCGTGGCCCCACTCGGTGGTGACCTGCCAGCCCTGCTCCCGCAGGGCCCGCTGGAGCCGGTCGGAGGTCCAGCCGGACTCGCGGAACACGTCGATGTAGAGCATGTTCAGGGCAGGGTCGGTCTCGTCCCTGAGGTCCTGGAAGCGCTTGATGATGTCGCCGGAGACGAGATCGCGCCGCTGGTCGATGCGGTAGCTCTGGTCGAGCCAGTCCCACTGTTCGTTGCTCTTGTCCACGAGCGTCTCGGAGAACGCGTTCGCGACGGGGTAGGACTCGGTGGCGTTCACATGGACGCCGAAGTCGCTCCCCCATCTGCGCCCCTCGCTCACGAGCGTGTTGAGGTCCTTCAGGCCGCCCGCGCGCTCGTTGTGGTTGCCCGCGTAGTCGGGGTGGGCCGAGTCGTGGCCCTCCGACTGGTAGCCCTTGAGGAGCGTGTACTGGCGCAGGCCGTCCGTGGCGAGGGAGATCCGCTTCACGTTGTCGAGCGTCACGAGGAACGGGTTGGTGGCCTGGCTGGCGAAGTTGAACGGGATGTGCGGGACGACGCGCAGGTGCTGCTCGTCGGCGCCCAGCGGGTCGACCATGATGTCGCGGAAGGCGATGGCGGCGTCCTGCCAGTCCACGACGCCGTCGCCGTTCCGGTCACCGGTGATGATCACGGTGGCGTACGGGAGCGGCTCGGTGGCGTTCGGAGGCGCGGTCGCGGCCCTGTGCGTCCACTGCCCGCAGGCGAGTTCGGCCTTGACGTAGCCGTCCTTCCTGACGGTCCGGCGCCACAGCCGGCCGTTCTCCCAGGTGGCGCCCGGCGCGCTGTCGGGCTTGTCGTACGTCGTGTTGGTCTCCAGGGCGCCACCGAGCCGGTCGTGGGCGACGACGGCGTACGCGCAGCCGGTCGGGGCCGCCTCGGGCGCGGTGTCCGGTGTGATCTGGACCAGGGTGTCGCCGCTCGTGGCCTTGTCGAGCTGGATCCGCGCGGCGAGGAGGGCCGCGCCCGGCTGATCGCTGCGTACCGACAGGAACGCCAGCGACGGGATCTGGAGCGTGCCGACGCGCAGGTCCGGTGTGTCGGTGATCCTCGTGACCCGCCACTCGACCCGGCGGCCGGTGACGCGGATCTCGGCCCGGATCTCGGTGCCGCCGTCGAAGACGAGGGTGTACGACGCCGTGTCGCGGCCGGAGCGTGAGGTCACCTGCGGGGTACGGGCGGTGCCGTCGATCAGCACGGAGGTGACCGGGTCCTCCTGACCGTGCAGCACGGCACCTCCGGCGCGGTCGGTGTACGAGACGATGCGCGGGAAATCCGGATCGACGCGCACCTCCAGTTCGCGGGAGCGCAGCACGGTCTCCCGCTGCGCCGCGAACGCGGTGCCCGGGCCGGCGAGGGCCAGTCCGGCCCCCGCCAGTGCGGTGGCTGCCACCACGGTCCTGCGGCTCGGTCCGGGGTCTTGTGCGTGCATGCTCGTTCTCCTGGCGCTGGACGGCATCTGTGCACGCCAAGATGCGCCGCTCGGGGTGAACGCGCCCATGGACAAAGGAGGGGCGGGTGTTGGACTAACGCGTGCGGCGGGGTCCGGACGCTCTTCCCGGCGGGGTGGGTGCTGGAGCAGTTGCGGGGTAGTCGAGCCGAGACGTCCGCATACACGGCTCGACGAGGAGGTTCCGTCATGGCGGCGCTACGAGGTCCACCGGTCCTGCCTCACCGGACGGACGGCGCCCTGGGGCAGCCGATGTTTCCGACAGATCGAGGAAGGCAAGGTGACCTGGCCATGAGCACGGCAGAGCGGCAGACCGACACCACCGACGACTCGTTGGGTGTCCTGGTCTCGCGCGCCTCGCAGCAGCTCTCGGAGCTGGTCCGCGAGGAAATGCAGCTGGCCCGGGCGGAGATGACCCAGAAGGGCAAGCGTTTCGGGAAGGGCGGCGGCCTCTTCGGCGCCGCGAGCCTCATCGGCATCCTGGCGGCCCAGGCGCTGGTCGCGACCTGCATCGTGGCACTTGCACTGGTGCTGCCCTTGTGGGCGTCGGCCCTCATCGTCACGACAGTGCTGGCGGCGGCCGCAGCGGCGGCCGCCCTGGCCGGAAAGAAGCAGATCGCCGAGGCCGGCTCCCCCGCTCCGGAGCAGACCGTCGGCAGCGTCAAGGCCGATCTGGCCGAGATCAAGGGAAAGGCACACCGATGAGCAAGGAATCCCGGACCAACATAGGGACCCCGGTCCCCGACGCCTCCAACCCGGAGGAGCTGCGCGAGCAGGTCGAGCGCACCCGCGACGAACTCGGGCAGACCGTCGAAGCACTGGCGGCCAAGGCCGACGTCAAGGCACAGGCGAGGGAGAAGACCGCCGCCGCGAAGGAACAGGCTGCGGAGAAGGCCGCCCTGGTGGCCGAACAGGTCCGCGGGAAGGCGGAGCAGGCCACGCGGCTCGTCAAGGACAAGACGCCCGATCCCGTCCTGGAGAAGGCGGCCGAGGCCGCGTCCCACGTACGGGAGACCGCGGCCCGGGCAGGACAGTACGCGGCGGACAAGGCTCCCGACCCGCTGCTCGAGAAGGCGGGCCGGGCCACGTCGTTCGCACGCGCCAACCGCAACCCGCTCCTCGCGGGTGGTGCGCTGCTCGCCGCTGTCCTGCTGGTGCGCCACCGTCGAGGCCGCCGATGAAGATGTCCAAGATCGCCTACAAGCCGGTCGGGATGGCTCTCGGTGCGGCGAGCGGCTTGATCGCGAGTGCGGCGTTCAAGCAGGCGTGGAAGGTCATCGAGGGCGAGGGCGACGCACCCGATGCCACGGACGAAGACCGGTCCTGGAAGCAGATCCTGCTCGCCGCCGCTCTCCAGGGAGTCATCTTCTCCGTGGTCAAGGCGGCAGTCGACCGCTCGGGCGCCGTGGCCACGCGTCGCCTGACGGGCGTCTGGCCGGGCTGACCCGCTGCGGCGCCGGCCCCGTCCCCAGGGGCCGGCGCCGCCCGGGCCGCCGGTCGCCCTCCGGGGAGAGGGCCGGCGGGCCGTATCAGGCGGTCCTGATCGCCGGGTCGGAGACGCCCGGGGCGCCCGTCTCCACGTGCCCGGCGAAGCGGCGCAGGAACGTCGCGTCGGCGTCCGAGACGACCTTGACGTCGTACCAGCGGGCGGTGGCGCGCAGGTCGACCGTGTGGGTGACGGTCGCTCCGGGGTTGACCTTGAAGGTCTGAGCCGCGCCGCCGTAGGCGTTGGTCACGGTCAGGTTGACCGCGGCCGGGGCGGAGTTGGTCATGCTGAGCGTCAGGTTGCCGCCGGACGCAGCGTGGCGGGCGGTGACCTCGGGGCCGGCCTGCTTCGCGGGACCCCGCCAGGTGCGCAGGAAGCCGTTCGGGCCCCAGACCGTGAGATCGATCCGGTTGCCGGTGGAGCTGCTGGTGCTCCAGGTGTCCGAGAGGGTCTTGCCCGCCTCCACGGTGTAGGGCCATGGGCCGTCCGTGCGGTTGCCCGAGGTGCAGTGGAAGTGGGCGCCCAGGGTGGGGCCGCCGGCGAAGGTCAGGGTGAACTTGGCGGTGGAGACGGTGGCCAGGCCGTCCACGTACGGGCTGTAGCCGAGGGCGCGGGTCGGTTTGGAGCCCGCCTCCTGCTTGGGCAGGGTTCCCTTGGCGGGCGGTGTCGGGTGGTAGGACGGGTGGCGGTTCCTGTCCGGCGGTACGTATCCGGCCGTGGAGGGCAGCGTGGCGGGGGACGCGTCCGTACGGGCGAAGTCGAAGGCCGACGTCAGGTCCCCGCACACGGCGCGGCGCCACGGCGAGATGTTGGGCTCCCGCACCCCGAAGCGCTTCTCCATGAAGCGGATCACCGAGGTGTGGTCGAAGGTCTCGGAGCAGACGTAGCCGCCCTTGCTCCACGGCGAGACGACGATCATCGGCACGCGCGGGCCGAGCCCGTAGGGGCCCGCCGCGTAGCCCCCGCCGCCCGCGTACAGGTCCTTCGACACATCGGCCGTGGACAGGCCCCAGGCGGAGGAGGCAGGGGGGTACGGCGGGACCACGTGGTCGAAGAATCCGTCGTTCTCGTCGTAGGTGATGAACAGGGCGGTCTTCGCCCAGACTTCGGGATTCGCCGTCAGTGCGTCCAGGACCTGTGAGATGTACCAGGCACCGAAGTTCGTCGGCCAGTTGGCGTGCTCGCTGAAGGCCTCGGGGGCGGCGATCCAGGAGACCTTCGGCAGGTTCCCGCCCACCACGTCCGCGCGCAGCCGGTCGAAGTACGTGCCGCCGGCCTTGACGTCGGTGCCGGTGCGGGCCTTCTCGTACAAGGCGCTGCCCGGCTGGGCGTTGCGGTAGCTGTTGAAGTACAGCAGGGAGTTGTCGCCGTAGTTGCCTCGGAAGGCATCGTCGATCCAGCCCCACGACCCGGCGGCGTTCAGGCCGTCGCCCACGTCCTGGTAGACCTTCCAGGACACCCCTGCCGACTCCAGCCGCTCGGGGTAGGTCTTCCAGCCGTAGCCCGCCTCCTGATTGCCGAGGACCGGGCCGCCGCCCGTACCGTCGTTGCCGGTGTGGCCCGACCAGAGGTAGTAGCGATTGGGGTCGGTGGCTCCGATGAGGGAGCAGTGATAGGCGTCGCACACGGTGAAGGCGTCGGCGAGGGCGTAGTGGAACGGGATGTCGTTCCGTGTCATGTACGACATGGTCGTGGCCGTCTTGGCCGGCACCCACTTGTCGTACTTGCCGTTGTTGTACGCCTGGTGACCGCCGGCCCAGTCATGGTCCAGCCCCTCCAGGAACTGCATCCCGAGGTCGGCCACCTGCGGGTTGAAAGGGAGGATGTCCTTGGCCCCGTCGGACTGGTGGAAGACGGACTTGCCGTTGTCCTGCAGCACCGGCCGGGGGTCGCCGAAGCCTCGTACCCCCTTCATCGCTCCGAAGTAGTGGTCGAAGGAACGGTTCTCCTGCATCAGTACGACGATGTGCTCGATGTCCTGGATCGTTCCTGTGCTGCCCTGCGCCGGAATGGCGGCGGCTCTCGCGATGCTCTCGTTCAGCATGGCGAAGGCCGCGGTGCCGCCGGCTATCTGCAGGAACCTGCGACGGTCGAGCTCTGTCATGGGTGACGACCTCTGGGGTGGGGGGATCAGGGACACCCCAAGGACAGTGGTCCTGGGGTACCGGGCGGGGGCGGGTTCGTGACACCACGTTGTACACCTGGAGAACGAACCTCCTCAGCGGCACGGACCTGCTCACGCCGACGGCTGGTGGGAGGGTACGGGCAACACGACCGCGAACAACAGGCCCCCGTGACAAGCCCTTTGTCCGACAGCGCTGGAGGCACACGCCGATGCGCACCCGTCACGTCGTCACCAGCTCCCTCTGTCGCCTTCGGTCTCACCGGTTCCCCACTCCCTCTTGTCGCCGAAACCCCGGGTGTTGTCGATGAGCCGGATCCAAGTCGGCCGCACTTCCCAGAGATGTGAGGTCGCGAGCGCACGAGCCGGCCCTTCGGCGGTGGCCACAAAGGGGAAGCGGCGGGCGTACGCCGCTCTGGCGGACTGCAGTGCAGCCCCCTCCACAGGGCCGCAGCGGCCACGGCCCTGGACTCCGGTGATGGCCGCCCAGGACTGGTCATCCGCTTGGGCGGTGAACGCCACCCTGGTGTCCAGAGGGCCGGCCGTCAGGGCGCGGCCGTGCCGGGTCGAGCGGGAGCTGAGGAAGACGAGCGTCCCGGACTCGGTGAGGGAGTAGAACACTGCGCAGACCTGCGGTGCGCCGGCCCGGTCGACGTACGCGAGGTTGAGTGTGGTGTGGGCGGCGAGTGCCCGCCGGAATTCCGGCGGGCACTGCATGTGGGCGAACCCGTTCACACGGTGGCCCGCAGTGGCGGGACCGTGGGGACTTCAGGTGCGTTCCGGATGTCCTCGGCGGTCATCTTGAAGGTGTCGGGGTAGGCGTCGCGACGGGTTCGGCGGTCGGGTTCGCTGGTTCGCCAGCAGTACAGGCACTGCCGGCACTGCAGGACCTCCCATACGCCTGCGACGGGAGAGGTGAAGAGCTGGTCGATGGTGTCGTGTGCGCAGCGAGGGCAGATCGTGGTGTCGGCCATGAGGGGGTGTCCTAACGTGACGGGCGTGGAGGGGGTCAGCGGCGGGCGGCGAGTTGCTGGAGCTTGGTGAGCCACTCGTTCATCTCGGGCAGATCCCGCACCTGGTTGCCGTAGTTGCCGCGGTGGTCGGGCTTGACGGGGGTGGTGGCGTCGATGATGAGCTTGTCGACGATGCCTGGGCTCTGCGCCTGCGGCGCCAGCTCCAGAATCGGCAGATTGGGGACCTGGATGAGGTCGCCGGCCGGGTTCATCTTGGTGGAGAGGGCCCACATCACCTGGGGCAGGTTGAAGGGGTCCACGTCCTCGTCGACGACGATGACCGTGGCGGCGTAGCCGAGGCCGTGCGGCGTGGTCAGGACGCGCATGCCCACCGCCTTGGCGAAGCCGCCGTAGCGCTTCTTCGTGGAGACGATGACGATCAGGCCGTGGGTGTACATGGCGTTGACGGCCTGTACCTCGGGGAACTCGGCCTTGAGCTGCTCGTAGAGCGGCACACAGGTGTTGGCGGCCATCAGGTAATCGATCTCGGTCCACGGCATGCCCAGGTAGAGGTGCTCGAAGATCGGGCTGGTGCGGTACGAAATCCGGTCGATGCGGATGACCGTCATGTTGCGGCCGCCGGAGTAGTGGCCGGTGAACTCTCCGAAGGGGCCTTCGATTTCACGCTTGCGTCCTTCGATCACGCCCTCGATGACGACCTCCGAGCCCCACGGGACGGGCAGGCCCGTCAGCGGGGCGGGGGCGATCGGGGCGGGAGCGCCGCGGAGTGCTCCGGCGAGTTCGTACTCGTTCTCGTCGTACTTCATCGGGGTCGAGGCGACGATGGAGATGACCGGGTCGTTGCCGAGGGTGATGGCGACCGGCAGGTCCTCCCCGACCTCCTCGGCCTTGCGCAGGTGCTGGGCGATGTCGTGCATCGGCACCGGCTGCAGAGCCAGCTTCCGCTTGCCCTTGACCTCGATGCGGTAGACGCCGACGTTCTGCTTGCCGCTGTTGTCGGGGTCCTCGGGGTCCTTGGACACCACGGCGGCCTTGTCGAGGTAGAAGCCTCCGTCACCGTCGTTGAGCCGGATCAGCGGGAGGACCTGGAAGACGTCGACGTCGTCACCCTCCATGGTGTTCTCCGCCCACAGCGGGTCCTCCCGCAGTTCAGGGGCGACCGGGAACTTCGCCCAGCGGCGGATGAACTCCTGGACCTGTTCCTTCGTGCCGGTCTCCTTCGGCAGGTTCAGGGCGAGCGCGTGGTTCGCCCAGGAGCCGTGCACGTTCATCGCGATGCGCGCGTCGGTGAAGCCCTTGACGTTGTCGAAGTAGAGAGCGGGAGCGGCGTCGCCCAGACGCGGCGCGGCGTTGGCCGCGGCGGCGATGTCCGGCTCCGGCATCACCTCATCGGTGATCCGCAGCAGCTGGCCCTCCTTGTCGAGGGTGTCCAGGAAGCTGCGCAGGTCGTCGTAGGCCATGAGGGTCCTTTCAGGGGACTTACAAGGGGGAAGGTAAGACGGGGCACCGTCAGACAGCGGGGCGGAGCTCTCGAGCGGCGCGCATGCCGTCCCACCGCTTGGCGGCGGGTGCGGGCAGGTCGAACTGGTCGAGGATGCGGGCCGTGACGTGGTCGACGATGTCGTCGACCGAACGCGGGTGGTTGTAGAAAGCCGGCATGGGCGGCACCATCTGCACGCCCTTGCGGGCCAGGTCGAGCATGTTCTCCAAGTGGATCTCGCCGAGTGGCGTCTCCCGCGGTACCAGCACCAGCTTCCGGCGCTCCTTGAGCACCACATCCGCGGCGCGGCCCACCAGTCCGTCGGCATAGCCCGCTCTGATGCCGGCGAGCGTCTTCATGGAGCACGGGACGATCACCATGCCGTCCGTCCTGAAGGAACCGGACGAGATGGTGGCGCCCTGGTCCTCGGGCTGATGCGTGACGTCGGCGAGGGCACCTACCTCGGCGACTGACAGCCCGGTCTCCAGCTCGATCGTGGTCCGCGCCCACCGGGACAGCACCAGGTGCGTCTCCACCTGGGGCAGCTGGGCCAGGTTCTCCAGAAGCCGGATGCCGAACGCGGCACCAGTTGCTCCGGTCATTCCCACGATCAGTCGCACGATTCAGCTCCTTCGGTTCATGTGCGCGGCCGACCTGACCCTGTCTTGGTTCTTTCAGTCACCGCGTCACTGCCCGGATGCGGGTCCTCAGGGCTTCAACCCGTGGTGACCTGCTCCGTCTCCACCAACGCTAGGGTCGTGTCAAGCTGCGGAAGGCGTACGCTGGGGACACGCTATGGACAAAAACAGACACACTCGAATCGCCGAGGTGCCGTTCAGGACCTCGGCCGGGGCTCCGCCTGGCGCGGAGGTGCTCGATTTCCCCCGGCTTTCGGCCCGTGCCCACAGCCACGGCGTGGACGCGTATTCCGCTATGCGTCCGTCCTTTCATCACCTCATCGCCGTGCGTGCGGGCACGCTGCGTGTCTCGGTCGATTTCACGGACCACGAACTGACCGTGGGTACGTGGATATGGGTGCGCCCCGGACAGGTCCTGCAGTTCCGCTCGCCCCTGGAGGAGGCCCGGGGCACCGTGGTCCTCTTTCAGCCGGGCTTCCTGAGCACCGCCACGGTCGAGGCTGCACGCGTAGACCAGCCCTCCCCGGGACGGCCGCCGGTTTCAGCCGGCGACGCCACCCTGCGTGTCCTGGACGTATTGGAAGGCGAGTACCGCCGGCTGGCCGAGCTGCCGCTGGAAGTGCACGTCGAGGTCGTGCGGCATCTGCTCGCTGTCCTCGTGCTGCGTCTGGCCCACCTGCCGGGTGGCCAGGCCGGCGCAACCACCACAGGCGAGGCTTTCCGCCGCTTCCAGCGAGCGGTCGATCAGAATTTCTTCCGAACCCACCGGGCAGAGGACTACGCCACGGAACTGGGATACAGCGTGCGCACCCTCACCCGCGCCACCCAAGCAGCAGTCGGCTGTGGCGCCAAGCACTTCATCGACGACCGGGTACTTCTGGAAGCGAAGCGCCTACTCGTGCACTCCGACCTCTCGGCCACGGCTGTCGGGGACAGGCTGGGTTTTCCTGATCCCACGGTCTTCACGAAATTCTTCCGCACCCGGGCTGGCGAGACGCCGACAGCCTTCCGCCACCGGGCCCGCGGCGTATGACGCTGGGTATCAGAACCATTTCACATGGTGAATGCAGCTGCGGAGCGGCAGTCGCGCAGCACACGGACGCCGGCTCCGCCGGTCGGGCTGCAGGGTGTCCAGCAGCGCTGTGCAGGTCTGTTCAGGAGTGCCGGATGGACGGGCGAGCACGTGGGGCATCCGCTCCATCTCGACACCGATATCACGGTCGCGGTCCTCGACCAGGCCGTCGGTGTAGAGGATCGGCTCGCTGCCCTCGGGCAGTTCGAGCAAAGGTCTCGAAGGGCTGGCCCCCCAGGCCCAGAGGTGGCCCGGCGGGCACGTCGAGGAATTCGGTCTTGCCGTCGGGCAGGACAAGGGCTGGCGGCGGGTGCCGGCCCGAGCAAGTGTGCAGAGCCGAAGGGTCGGGTCGTAAACCGCGTACACGCGGCTGCCACCGACGAGTTCGGCGTTGCCGGCCCCTTCCGTGTGCTCGTTGAGACGGCCGACGAGGTCGTCGAGGGCGGGTCAACACCTCGTCGACGGGCAGGTCGAGGTCGGAAAAGTTTCGGACGGCGGTGCGCAGGCGGCCCATGGTGGCGGATGCGTGCAGTCCGTGGCCCATAAGGTCGCCGGCCGCGCCCGGGCTCCGCGGACGCGTGCTGTGTGAATGCCGTGGGGTGGACGACGGTTGAGGGCTTCGTTCACGCCACGGCATGCAACATCGAGTGCGGTGAGTACGTCGTGCCACCGGTTTCGGCGACACGACCCACCCGTCATTCGGCCCGCTGTGAAGCGTTACTGCGGTACGGGCACCTCTCCGGATACGACGATGCCCGCCTCACGGAAGTCGTCCAGGGTCGAAGCGACCGTGTCGGGGGCGACGCCGACGGAGTAGTCCAGGCGTACGTGCGCGCGGAAACCGGCCTTCACCGCGTCCAGCGCGGTGGCGCGCACGCAGTGGTCGGTGGCGATACCCACCACGTCGACGTTTTCCACCCCGCGGGCGCGCAGCCAGTCCGCCAGGGACGTGCCCTGCTCGTCGGCGCCTTCGAAGCCGCTCTTGGAGGAGCTGTGGGCGCCCTTGAAGAAGACGGCGTCGACCTTGCCGCCGGTGGCGGCAGGTGCGAAGTGCGGGTGGAACTCCCCGCCCTCGTCCCCGGCCACGCAGTGCACGGGAAAGCTGTCCTTGAAGTCCGGGTTCTCCGAGAAGTGACTTCCCGGGTCGATGTGGTGGTCTCGGGTGGCCACGACGTACCGGTAGTCCCGGCCCGCGCTCTGCTCCACCAGGTCGGCGATCTTCGTCGCGATCCGCGCGCCGCCTGCGACGGGAACGCTGCCTCCTTCACAGAAATCGTTCTGCACGTCTACGACGATCAAGACTCGGCTCATTGACGAGCCCCCTTCACCAACGTCTTGGAACAGCGGTCAGAACTACTGAGGAATCTCACGGCCGCGGGCATGGAACGCGGTGCCGCGGCGCCGTCTTCCCGTGTTCTACCGGCCTCACGTCACCGGGTCATGCTCAACGACCGTCTCTCACCCGCACGGGCGCAGACGTTCACCGCAGGAACGATTCGCGGGCGCTCTTCAGGCTCACGGCGGGTGCGATGGTTTGCCAGCGCCTTGGTTGCCACCACCCCGCCACCACTGATCGGGCACCGGATCCGGAATTTCCCGCCCTGACGCCCACGGTCACCCCAGGCCGTCAGCTCCTCCGCTTCATGATCACTCATCTGGGTTCCATGTGACCGGTAACAGGGCCACGAGCCCGGCAACGTGATCATGATGGTTCCACGTCGAGTCGGGGCCGTACGGCCGAGAACTACATCCGTGCTGCGCCACGGGCACCGGATGCAACGTCATGGTGCCTTCCCGAACAGTGGATGTGCATGGCCACACCCCCGGCTCACAGCCCAGCACAGGAGTCCTGGGCGGGAGCGAATGCAGGGAATTGGCTGTGCACCTGACCCCACACGAGCAAGAACGCCTGATGATCCACGTGGCGGCGGACGTCGCCGAGAAGCGGCGGGCCCGCGGCGTTCGGCTGAACTACCCGGAAACGATGGCGCTGTTGATCGTGCACGTCCTCGAAGGGGCCAGGGACGGCAGAAGCGTCGCCGAGCTCATGTCCTCCGGTCGCAAGGTCCTGTCCCGGGAGGAAGTCATGGAGGGCGTCCCGGAGATGATCGAGAACGTGCAGGTGGAGGCGACGTTCCCCGACGGCACGAAGCTGGTCACGATCCACGGCCCGTTCCCCGAAGCCGGCGAGGACGAAGAGCCGGCCGTCTCGCCGGGACGGGTGGACTTCTCTCCCCGGAAGGGGGACGAGGTGGTCATCTTCAACGAACGCCACAGGCAGCTCGGCCAGGTCACGAAACTGACTGTCGAGAACCCGACCGACCGCCCCATCCAGGTCGGCTCCCACTACCACTTCGCCGAAGCCAACGACGGGCTCACGTTCCCCCGCAGGAAGGCGTGGGGCCTGCGTCTGAACGTTCCCGCCGGCAGCTCCGTACGTTTCGAACCCGGAATCACCGAAGAGGTCGAGCTCGTACCCATCGAGGGTGACCGCGTGGTGCACGGTCTGCGCGACAAGGTCAGGGGGCTGCCCCAGAAGGTCAAGGGATCGCTCGACAACGTCAAGGGCTCGTTCGACAAGGAGCAGGTGTGAATTCCATGGCACGGTGCCCGGACTGTTCGTGCTGCCAGGACGAGCCGAAGCCCTCCGACCCGTTGACCCGCGCCGCCTACGCGGACCGGTTCGGCCCGACGACTCGTGACTGTATCCGCCTCGCCGACACGGCGCTGCGGATCAAGATCGAGGACGACTGGTCGGGAGGCCCCGGGCGCAGCGGCAACGAGATGGTCTTCGGGGGCGGCAAGGTGATCCGCGAGTCCATGGGCCAGTCCGTCGTGCCGCGCGACCCGGGCAAGGCCCGACCCGGCAGGTCCGCGCCCCCCGTCGGCGCGGTGCCTCCGGACACGGTCATCACGGGCGTGGTGGTCCTGGACCACTGGGGCGTCGTCAAGGCGGATGTCGCCATCCGGGACGGGAACATCGCCGCGCTCGGCAAGGCGTACAACCCGGAGACGATGGACCCTCTGCACGAAGAGGGGACCGAGCACAACGGCATCGGTCCCAGGCCCACAGACTTCGTCATCGGTCCGGACACCGAGGTCATCGCGGGCAAGGGCAGGATCCTCACCGCCGGCGGGATCGACACCCACGTCCACTTCATCTGTCCCGACCAGGTCGACGAGGCGCTCGCCTCCGGTGTCACCACGCTCATCGGCGGCGGCACGGGTCCGGCGGAGGGCAGCACGGCCACCACGGTCACCCCGGGCTCGTGGCACATCGACCGCATGTTTGAGGCGCTGGACGGTTTCCCCGTGAACATCGGGCTGCTAGGCAAGGGCGCAACCATGTCGAAGGAGTCCATGCTGGACCAGGTGGACGCCGGTGTCATCGGGCTGAAGATCCACGAGGACTGGGGCGCGACCCCCGCCGTCATCAAGAAGTGCCTGGAGGTCTGCAAGGAGACCGGGGTGCAGCTCGCACTGCACGCCGACTCGTTGAACGAGGCGGGCTTCGTCCAGGACACCATCGACGCGATCGACGGCCGGTCCATCCACATCTTCCACGTCGAAGGTGCCGGCGGCGGCCACGCCCCGGACATGATCAAGATGGTGAGCGAGCCGAATGTGCTGCCCGCCTCCACCAACCCCACCCGGCCCCTGACCGTCAACACGGTCAAGGAGCACTTCGACATGGTGATGGTCTGTCATCACCTCAACCCGAAGGTCGAGGAGGACCTGGCCTTCGCGGACTCCCGGATCCGGCCCTCCACCATGGCCGCCGAGGACATCCTCCACGACCTCGGCGCCATCTCCATCATGTCTTCGGACGCCCAGGCCATGGGCCGCATCGGTGAAATGATCATGCGCACCTGGCAGACCGCACACGTCATGAAGGTCCGCCGCGGCTTCCTGGAGGAGGACCAGCCCCAGGACAAGCGGGGAGCCGAGCCGAAGGGCAGGAAGGCCAAGACACCGGCAGACACGACCCCGGAGGCCGTGCCGCCCCTGGCCGACAACCGGCGCGCCCGCCGGTACGTCGCGAAGTACACCATCAACCCGGCCCTGGCCCAGGGCATCGGCGACGTCGTCGGGTCGGTGGAGACCGGGAAGCTGGCCGACCTGGTGCTGTGGGAGCCGAAGTTCTTCGGTGTCAAGCCGCACATGGTCATCAAGGGCGGGCAGATCGCGTACGCGCAGGTGGGGGACGCCAACGCGTCGATCCCCACCCCTCAGCCGGTACTGCCCCGCCCGATGTGGGGAGCCACCGGCCTGGCGCCCGGCTCCCTTTCCTACAACTTCGTCACCGAGCGTGCCGTCAAGAACGGTGTGACCAAGGGCCGCAAGCTGAACAAGCGGTTCAGGGCCATCACGGACACGCGCCCCGTCAAGAAGGCCGACATGAAGGAGAACAGCGCCACCCCCGCCGTCAGGATCGACCCCGACACCTACGAGGTCATCGTCGGAGGGGCGAAGGTGACGGACGTGACAACGTTCGTCGACGGTCACATCGTCGACCGCGCCTATGTATCCGAACTCCCCATGGCCCAGCGCTACTTCCTCTTCTGAGGCCATCGGAAGCACAGAAGCCGAACCGCCAAGCAGAGGAATGAGAATGAACCGTGCCGCGCTGCTCGTGCTGGCTGACGGGAGGTTCCCCGCCGGAGGTCACGCCCACTCGGGCGGGGCCGAACCGGCGGTCGCCGCCGGGCGGATCAGGGACGCCGAGTCCCTGGAGGATTTCTGCCGGGGCCGGCTGCACACGGCCGGGCTGGTCGCGGCGGCGCTGGCCGCCGCGGCCGCCGCCGGCTACGACCCACTGGCCTTGGACAGGGCCGCCGACGCCCGCACCCCGGTGGCGGCCCTGCGGGACACCGCCCGGAAGCTGGGCCGGCAGATGATGCGGGTGGCGCGCGCCACATGGCCCTCGGCCGAACTCCACGCGCTCGCCACGGCCCGGCCTCGGGGCGCACACCAGCCGGTGGTACTGGGTGTGGCCGCAAGGTCGGCCGGACTCGAACCCCTGGACGCCGCCTATGCGGCGGTGTACGAAACCGTCAGCGGTCCGGCCACGGCGACGGTGCGGCTGCTCAGCCTGGATCCGTTCGACGCCACCACGGTGCTCGCCCGCCTCGTCCCGGCGCTCGACCGCGTCGCTGAGGCCGCCACAGCCACAGCTCGGCGCGTCGCCGAAGAGGGAACCGACGTGCTGCCCGCGGCCTCCGCACCGCTCCTGGACATCAGCGCCCAGCAGCACGCCACCCGGCCCGCCCGCCTTTTCGCCTCCTGATCACCCACCACGAGAAACACGCAAGGAAACGCATGCACCTCGGCCACGACCTCGACGAGAAGTTCCCCCATCGGCACACCTACAGCGCTCCTGCCGCCGAGCGTCCCGACGGCACCCGCCGCGCCCTGCGTATCGGTCTGGGCGGCCCCGTGGGCTCGGGAAAGACCGCCACCGTCGCGGCCCTGTGCCGGACACTGCGCACCGAAGTGTCCATCGCCGTGGTCACCAACGACATCTACACGCGTGAGGACGCCGACTTCCTGCTCCGGGAAGCGGTCCTGGCGCCCGAGCGGATCAAGGCCGTCGAAACGGGGGCCTGCCCGCACACCGCCATCCGCGACGACATCTCCGCCAACCTCGAAGCCGTCGAGGACCTGGAGGAGACGCTCGGCTCCCTCGACCTGATCCTGGTGGAATCCGGCGGCGACAACCTCACCGCCACCTTCTCCAGGGGACTGGTGGACCACCAGATCTTCATCATCGACGTGGCCGGCGGCGACGATATCCCCCGCAAGGGCGGCCCCGGCGTCACCACCGCCGACCTCCTCGTCGTCAACAAGACCGACCTCGCCCCCTACGTCGGTTCCGACGTGGACGCCATGGCGCACGACGCCAGGACCCAGCGCGGTGACCTCCCGGTGGCCTTCACCTCACTCAAGGAGGAAGGCGGTGTCAAACCGGTCGCCGACTGGGTCCGCGAACGCCTCACCGCCTGGTCCGCAGGCCCCGCGTGAGCCCTACCACCGCGCCTGCCGCGCCGATCGGCCGCAACACAGCCGTCGTGGGTGTACGGGCCACCGCCCGTGTCACCGCGGCCGCCAGGGCCGGCGCCACCGTCCTGCCCGTCCTGGACGGCGACGGCCCCTTCGAATTCCGGCGTCTACGCTCACGGGGCACCGAGGCGCGGGTGTGCGTCGTCGGAGCCATGAGCGCCCCCCTCGGCGGCGACCGCCTGCGCATCGAAGCCACCGCCCAGCAGGGTGCCTCCCTGCACATCACTTCCGCAGCCGCGACTCTCGCTCTGAGAGGCCCCACCGCCGCGCACGCCACCTACGACGTACACCTGACCGTGGCGGACCACGCGGAACTCCGCTGGCTGCCCAAACCGTTGATCAGCGCGGCAGGCAGCAATCTACGGCAGACCTGGACCATCGATCTGGCCCCCACCGCGCGGCTCGTCCTGCGCGAAGAGCAGGTGCTCGGACGCATGGGCGAACCACCCGGTCATGTGGCAACCCGGCTCACCGTCCGTCACGGCGGCCATGTGCTCCTTGACCAAGAAACGGACTACGGGCCGGGGGCACCCGGATGGGACACCCCGGCTGTTCTCGGCCACCATCGAACGACCGGCCAAATCCTCCTCGTCGACCCGGACTTCGACGAGAACCCACTTGAGCCCCAGGTTCTCACCGAGACCCCGGAAGACGGTCAAGCGGTTCTCACCCCCCTCGCCGGGCCCGCCACACTCATCACGGCCCTCGCCCCGGACGGCCTCCGCCTGCGCCACATCCTCAACGCGGCCTACGCCACCAGCGCTGACGCCTCGAACCGTGCAAGGAAGTAGGACAGGCCAACATCGCCCGTAACGAGTCGAGTGGACGGCTACCCCGACGAGCACGGACGGCCACGACCGCGCTGGAACCCGCGACAGGCTCCGGGCTCCACAGCGCATCGCGACGTCTCCCGCCGTGCGTACTCAACGGCGGTTCCTAACCCCTGAATGTCTCCAGCAGCCGCAGCCACACCTCGCTGATCGTCGGGTAGGCGGGGACCGCGTGCCACAGCCTCTCGATCGGCACCTCGCCGGCGACGGCGACGGTCGCCGAGTGCAGGAGTTCACCGATGCCCGGTCCGACGAAGGTGACGCCGAGCAGGATCTCTCGGTCCAGGTCGACGACCATCCTGGCCCGGCCCTTGTACCCCTGCGCGTACAGGCCGGATCCGGCGACCGAGGCCAGGTCGTAGTCGACGGCGCGGACCCGGTGACCCGCCTCTTCCGCCTCGGCGAGCGTGAGGCCGACCGAGGCCGCCTCCGGGTCCGTGAACACGACCTGGGGGACGGCCGCGTGGTCGGCTGTGGCCGCGTGCGCGCCCCAGCGGTCCGTCTCCAGAAGAGGGGTCTCCTGCGCGCGGGCCGCGATCGCGGCTCCCGCGATGCGAGCCTGGTACTTGCCCTGGTGGGTGAGGAGCGCGCGGTGGTTGACGTCTCCGACGGCGTACAGCCAGTCGCTGCCCTCCACGAGGCAGCTGTCGTCGACGGAGAGCCAGGACCCGGGTCGGAGGCCCACGCTCTCGAGGCCGAGGTCGTCGGTGCGCGGGGCCCGGCCGGTGGCGAAGAGGATCTCGTCGGTCTCCAGCCGCTCCCCGTTGTCGAGTTCGACGGTGACGGGGCCGTCGTGCCCCGCCCTGCGCACCTCCTTGGCGGAGACTCCCGTCAGGATCCGCGCGCCGGCGTCGGTCAGGGCCTCGGCGACCAGCTCGCCCGCGAAGGGCTCCATCTTGGGGAGCAGGCGCTTGCCGCGGATCAGCATGGTCACCTCGGCGCCGAGCCCCTGCCAGACGGTGGCCATCTCCACCCCGACCACTCCCCCGCCCACGACGACGAGCCGGCCCGGGACCTCCTTGGCGCTGGTCGCCTCGCGGCTGGTCCACGGCCGGACGTCCGCGATGCCGGGAAGGGCGGGGACGACGGCCCGGCTTCCGGTGCAGACGGCGACGGCGTGCCGCGCGGTCAGGTGCTGCTCGGACCCGTCGGCGGCCGTGACGGACACCTGCCGTACCCCTGTCAGCCGACCCATGCCCCGGTAGATGTCTGCGCCGACACTGTCCAGCCAGGCGACCTGCCCGTCGTCCTTCCAGTGCGAGGTCTGCTCGTCACGGTGGGCGAGGACGGCGTCCGCGTCGAGCGGTCCCCGCACGGCGCCGCTCAGCCCTGGTACACGGCGCGCGTCGGCTCGTGCGACGACCGGGCGCAGCAGTGCCTTGCTGGGCATGCACGCCCAGTACGAGCACTCACCGCCGATCAGCTCGGACTCGATCACCGCGGTACTCAATCCGGCCGCTCTGGCGCGGTCCGCCACGTTCTCCCCCACCGGGCCGGCCCCGATGACCACGACGTCGTATTCGCTGTTCCGTGCGCCCTCATCAACAGTCATGCGAACAGTGTCCTCGTGGGTGTGCGCGGCGGCCACATGGGCAGGCGGAATAGCGCAAGTGACGTCACCGTTGTGCCGGACAGGTCCGAACGGTCCCAGGAAGAGGTAAGAGAATATGAGCACCGTAGAGCTCACCAAGGAAAACTTCGATCAGGTCGTGAGCGACAACGAATTCCTGCTGATCGACTTCTGGGCTTCCTGGTGCGGTCCGTGCCGGCAGTTCGCCCCGGTCTACGACTCGGCGTCCGAGCGCCACCCCGACCTGGTCTTCGCCAAGGTCGACACGGAGGCGCAGCAGGAGCTGGCGGCTGCCTTCGAGATCCAGTCCATTCCCACGCTGATGATCGTCCGTGACAACGTGGCGGTCTTCTCTCAGCCCGGGGCGCTGCCGGAGTCGGCGCTGGAGGACGTCATCGGCCAGGCGCGCAACCTGGACATGGACGAGGTACGCAAGTCCGTCGAGGAGCAGAAGCAGGCACAGCAGGAGCAGCAGTAGTCCCTGTTCATGTGCGGGAGACGTGATGAGGGCCCGGCCGGAAGGCCGGGCCTTCGTCATGGGCAACCGGTGACGGTTCAGCTGTCGGTCCGGGCCTGCTCCGTGCCGGTCTGCCCAGTCTCCACTCCCCCCGTGCCGGTCTGCCCGGCCTCGGCTTCCCCCGTGCCGGTCTGCCCCGTCTCCGCTCCCCTGGTACCGGCCTGCTCAGGCTCCGCCTCCTCCGTACCGAGGTTGCGCTCGGCGATCCTGGCCGTGAGCCCGTAGTCCAGCTCCGAGCCGTCCACCAGCAGGGCCTCCACCGTGTGCGAGGCGGGGTCGATGTCCGCCACCATGCCGCCCCCGGCATAGCGCGGATAGCCGGATGTCCCGGTGTCGCCGGTGGCCGCCACGACCGCGGAACGGATGGCGGTGCCGGGCGCGGGTGCCCCGGTGACGGGCTCCTCCGGTTCCGGGAACAGCAGGATCTCGTAGTTCTGCGGATGGCTCATGCCGTCGACGCTAGACATCCCCGGGCACCCGCGCATGTCGCAACGCCGCCCGGCCGGACCTGTCAGCTGGATTCCCGTGTCACCGCTGCGGCCCGCAGCAGATAGTGGCGCTCAGGTGCGCCGCCCGGGTTCCGCACCAGGCGGTCGATCATCTCGGCCGCCGGCTGCTCGGTGGCCAGTTCCATGGTGACGCTGCTGAGCCGGGGCCGCAGGAGCCTGCCGAGCATCAGGTCGTCGGCACCGATCACGGCCGTCTCCGCGGGTACGTCGACACCGGCGTCCTGGAGCGCTCTCATCAGCAGCATGGCGTATTCGTCGTTGTACGCGAACACGGCGTCCAGGCCGAGCGTGCGCCAACGGGCGGCGAGGTCCTCGGCCGACTCCTCGTCGTACCGCAGGGGCAGTGGCTGGACACCGGCGTCCACGTCCGACTCCTCCACGGCGCGGACCGCCCCGGCCAGGCGGGGACCGGCGTACAGGGCGAGGCCGGGTTCCTGGGGCATGACCACCCCGATCCTGCGCCGTCCGCGCGAGAGCAGATGCCGGACCGCGCAGCCGCCGACCTCGCGCTGGTCCATGACGAGGGCGTGCGCGCCCTCGACCGGTTGCGGGCCCAGGGTGATCACAGCCTTGGCACCGGAGCGGTTGAGTACTCCTATGCCGTACGGGGTGAGGGCGATACCCCCGGGCGCCACGACGGCGACGGGGCGGAGCTCCGCCCACGCCCTGGCCGCCTCGTCGGCGTCCAGGCCGACGCTGCCGTACTGCACGACGATGTAGTCGAGGCGACGCAGGCCGGTCTCGAGCCCGGTGAAGAACCGCTGGTACAGGGGGCCCGCCGAGGCCTGCGTGGCGGGCAGCAGCACCATGCCGGTGTGTCCGGCGCGAAGGCTCCGTGCCGCCGCGTGCGGGACGTAGCCGAGGTCGGCGGCGGCCTCCCTGACCCGGCGCCGGGTGGGTTCGCTGATCCGCACGGTCGTGTTGTTGTTCAGAACGTAGGACACGGTGGCCCTGGAGACTCCTGCGAGCCGCGCCACGTCGGTGCTGGTCGGTACGGAGATGCCCGCGGGCTGCTCGGATAACTGGCTCATGGCGTCCGGCAGTCTTCCAGACCGCTCCGGCCCGCCGGTGGGCCGGGGCTCCGTAACGGGTCGTCAGCCGTCGGCGAGTACCGGCCAGATCCTCGGATCCTCGAAGTTGAGCGCCCACAGGGCTGTGTTCGTCACGCCGTGCTTGCGCAGCACCGGCAGGTGAGCGGCGACCCCCCGCGCGTCCTGGTACCAGACCTCGCGGGACTCGCTGCCTTCGCGGTAGGTGAAGTACGGGGTGCCGGAGACCTCGTCGAACCGGTAGGGGGCGCCCTGCCCGGCGCGCAGCGCCTCCGCCTCCTTCCAGGTGACGTGCTTTGTGGCGGCCGTGCTCGCGCTGTCCGCGGGCCAGTCCCAGCCGTATGCGGGAAGGCCCATCTCCAGCTTCGCGGGCGGCACGACTGCGGTGGCGCGGGTCAGGATGTCGTCGTACCAGCGGGTGTCCGCGAGCGGCCCGGGGTCACCGCCCGACCAGTGCAGGTTGTAGCCCATGATGCGGATCCGGTCGGCGACACGCCCGAGGGCCGCGTAGTCCCAGATACGGCCGGTCGTGGCGGTTTTCGGGAAGACCGTCATCACGCACTGCTTGCCCAGGGTGTGCAGGCGCCGGCAGAGATCGGTGGCCAGGGCGGTGAACCCGTCGCGCACCGACGCGTAGGTGGCGTCGCCGGTGGCGGCGATGGACTCGTAGTCGAGGTCGAGGCCGTCGTAGTCGCGCGTGGCGACGGTGCGCATCAGCGCGTCGACGTGCTCGGTGCGCCGGGCGGGGCTGGTGAGGATCGCCGCCAGGGCACCGGACTTCATCGTCTCCATGACCGTGGGGACGACCTTCGTCCCGGCCCGGTGCAGTCCGTCGATGATGCGGCGCTCGCCCGCACCGGGGTGCGGGTCGATCCGGCCGGCCGAGACTGCTTCGTACCAGAACGGGCTGACGGTGTGCAGCTGGTCGGCGTGGCGCAGTGCGTCCTGGTAGGCGCCCTCCTGGTCCCAGTAGGGCAGCCACGCCGACACGGTTCTCGGGGCGGGTGCGGAGGGGCGGACGGACGGGCCTGACGCGGTGGCAGGCGCCGGGGGCGGCTCCGGAAGCGGGGCTGACGCGGCGCCAGAAGCCGTGGGCAGCAGCGTGGCTGCGAGGAGTCCGGCGACCGTGACGGCGCGGGACAGCTGGACGACGAAAGGGGTGATCATGAGGTCGAGCCTGCGGCCCGTTTCGCCGACCCGCTCCACGGACTGGGCCGTACAGGTTCTACGGTGTTGCGATGACGTTCCAGCACACCAACCACAGCAGCGACAGCACGACCGACTTCCCCGGCCGCAGCGGCCCGGCCGCCACCACGGAGGCCGAGCCGCGCGACGCGGGGCCCGTCCGCACCTCGTACGCCCCCGATCGCGACGGTGATCCGGATCCCGGCGAGATCGTCTGGACCTGGGTGCCGTTCGAGGAGAACGACGGGCGCGGCAAGGACCGGCCGGTTCTCGTCGTGGCCCGGGAGGAGCGGGGGACGCTTCTCGCCGTGCAGCTGTCCAGCAAGCAGCACGACGGGGACCACGAGTGGGTCTCCCTGGGAGCTGGGCCGTGGGACAGCTCGGGACGGCCGTCCTGGGTGGACCTGGACCGGGTCCTGCGGGTGCACGAGGACGGGATGCGGCGCGAGGCCTGTGAGCTGGACCGGGGAAGGTACGACCTGGTCGTGGGGCGGCTGCGGGAGCGCTACGGCTGGAGCTGACCGCCGAACGCACGGGCGAAGGCCGCCCGGACGGCGGAGTCGGGATCCCGGTCCGGGACGCCGAACACGATCTGCTCGAAGTGGCCGGCGAACCGCCCGCCCTCGGTGAGCAGGGCACGGAAGGCGGCGGCCACCTCGGCCGGGTCGTTCATGAAGACGCCGCAGCCCCACGCGCCAAGGACCAACCGGCGGTACCCGCGGACGGCGGCGACCTCGAGCACGCGTTCGGCGCGGCTCGCCAGCGCGGCGGGTATGCGGGGAACCAGGTCGGGGTCCCTGCTGCGGATCACTCCGGCGTTGGGCGCGGGCGAGGTGAGGAATCCGGCGGAGTACGGGGTTTCCAGGAGCCTTCCCCGGTCGTCGCGGAAGACCGGCACGCCGGGTGAGTGGATGACCCGGTCGGTGTAGAAGGCGCTGCGTTCGGCGCGGTGGTGCGCGTAGAACTCGGGGGCCCGCAGCAGTGTGGCGTGGAGCGCGGATCCCCGGCACAGGGACTCCTCCTGGGCCTGGGCGCCGTTCAGATAGCCGCCGCCGGGGTTGCGGGCGGAGGCGAAGTTCAGCACCACCACCTTGGCCGCCGACTCGTCCGCCATCCGGCGCGCCGCCTGCAGGCTCGTCTCGCCGGTCACCTCGACGACCGGGCTGCGGTGGGTGTCCAGGGCGGCCACATGAACGGGCTCGGGCCCGTACAGCCGGGTGCCGGAGAGCGCGGCGGCCAGGGCGCGCTCGATCGTCACCTCGCGCCCCTCGGGCGTGCGGTAACGGCCGGCCAGGACGATGGACTCGGTCTCTCGCGCGATGCCGCGCAGTCGTGCGCTCATGGGCGCGCCCCCGTGTGGTGCATACGGGGCATGCTGGGCGCCGTGGCGGCATGGACGCAACCGGTTTTCCGTCGAACAGGGGCACCCTTGTGCGAACTCCCGGTAAGGGTTTGGGTGGGAAGCAAGCACCCGAAGAGGAGGCCCAGCATGCCCCCGGACACTCTCGGCCAGCACGGCCCGCCCGTCGGCGCGGCGCCGCTCGGCGAGGAAGAAGCGGAGGATCTGCTCCGCGGCATATGTTTCAAGACGGGACCGCCCCGGACGGTCGGTGTGGAGCTGGAATGGCTCATCCACGACCGTGAACGTCCCGAGGTCGCCGTCTCCCACGACCGCCTCCGCGCCGCGGCCGACGCCGTGCGCGCGACCCCGCTGGACGCTGCGCTGACCTTCGAACCCGGCGGTCAGCTGGAGCTCAGCTCCCAGCCGGCGGGCTCCCTGATGGCCTGCGTCGAGGCCACGGCCGCCGATCTGGTCTCCGTACGCGACACCCTCGGCCGGGCCGGGCTGACCTTGGCCGGCATGGGCGTGGACCCGTGGCATCCGCCGCGCCGTCTGCTGCAAGAGCCACGGTACGACGCCATGGAAGCCGCACTCGACCGGTCGGGTTCCGAGGGCCGCGCCATGATGTGCACCTCGGCGTCCGTCCAGGTCTGCCTGGACGCCGGTGAGGAGGAGCCGGGCCCGCTGGGTTACGGGCGGCGCTGGCAGCTGGGGAACCTGCTCGGCGCGGTGCTGGTCGCGGCCTTCGCCAATTCGCCGTTCCGGCAGGGCCGGCGTACCGGCTGGCAGTCGACCCGGCAGGCGCTGTGGGCCGGACTCGATCCGGACAGGACGCTCGCGCCGCAGAGCCGTCTCGCGCCCCAGGACGCCTGGGCCGAGCACGTGCTCGCCACACCGGTGATGTGCGTCCGGAGCGACGACGGCCCCTGGGCCGTACCGCACGGTCTGACGTTCCGGGACTGGATCCGCGGCGGTGGGCCGAGGCCGCCGGTGCGGGCCGATCTCGACTATCACCTCACCACGCTGTTCCCGCCGGTACGCCCGCGCGGGCACCTGGAGCTTCGCATGATCGACGCCCAGCGCGGCACCGACGGCTGGCTCGTGCCCCTGGCCGTCACCACCGCTCTCTTCGACGACCCGGAGGCAGCAGAGACCGTGTACCGCACCGTGAAACCTCTGGCCGAGACCGCGGGCCTGCCGGCCGCGCCCCGCAACCCGCTCTGGACAGCCGCCGCCCGCGACGGGCTGAGGGATCCGGAGCTGGCGGTGGCGGCCGCCGCCTGCTTCACGGCGGCGCTGGAGGCGTTGCCCAGGATCGGGGCGAGTGACCACGTCCTCGGAACGGTCGCCGCCTTCCATGACCGCTATGTGGCCCGGGGCCGATGTCCGGCCGACGATTTTCCCGACCCGGCACAGGCGCCGCACGGAAAGGGCTTGGCCCGATGACCGACACCTCTGCTCCGCACACCGGCCAGGAGTTCGACGCGGAGGCGCTGCGCGAGCGTGCCCTGGCGGCACTCCTCACCGCCCGCGAGCGCACCGCTCTCCTCACCGACAGCGTCGACGACCACGATCTCACCGCGCAGCACTCCCCCTTGATGTCGCCGCTGGTCTGGGACCTGGCGCACATCGGGAACCAGGAGGAGCTGTGGCTGCTGCGGGCCGTCGGCGGCCATGAGGCGATGCGCCCCGAGATCGACGGTCTGTACGACGCCTTCGAGCACTCCAGGGCCAGCCGGCCCTCCCTGCCCCTGCTGGCACCGGCGGAGGCACGGACGTACGCGGCGGACGTGCGGGGCAGGGCCCTGGACATCCTCGGCGGGGCTCCGCTGCACGGCGGGGGACGCCCGCTGGAGCAGGCGGGATTCGCCTTCGGCATGGTCGCCCAGCACGAACAGCAGCACGACGAGACGATGCTGATCACCCATCAGCTCCGCTCGGGACCGGCGGTGCTCGACGCGCCGGAGCCTCCGGGACCCACCGGCGCCGTCACACTGCCGTCCGAGGTCCTGGTCCCCGGAGGCCCCTTCACGATGGGGACGTCCACCGAGCCCTGGGCACTGGACAACGAACGCCCGGCGCACCGGCGCGAGGTGGCCGCCTTCCACATCGACACCGCGCCGGTCACCTGCGGCGCCTACCAGCGCTTCATCGAGGACGGCGGTTACACCGACGAGCGCTGGTGGACCTCCGAGGGCTGGGCGATGGTCCGCGAACACGACCTGACCGCGCCTCTGTTCTGGCACCGGGACGCGGGCCAGTGGCTGCGTCGGCGCTTCGGCGTGACCGAGCCCGTGCGGGCGGACGAGCCGGTGCTCCACGTCAGCTGGTACGAGGCGGACGCGTACGCCCGCTGGGCGGGCCGTCGCCT
The DNA here is from genome assembly GCF_045039765.1 of Streptomyces sp. NBC_01166. Lineage (NCBI taxonomy): Bacteria > Bacillati > Actinomycetota > Actinomycetes > Kitasatosporales > Streptomycetaceae > Streptomyces > Streptomyces sp. NBC_01166. Next base: position 7,887,508 of record NZ_CP108613.1, on the reverse strand, counting down.
GCCGACCGAACCGGAGTGGGAGAAGGCCGCCCGGCACGACCCCGTCTCGGGGCGTTCGCTGCGCTACCCCTGGGGCGATGAGGACCCGACACCCGAGCGGGCCAATCTGGGCCAGCGCCACCTCCGTCCCGCCGCAGCCGGCGCCTACGCGGCCGGCCGGGCCCCGTCGGGTGCGGGCCAGCTGATCGGGGATGTGTGGGAGTGGACGTCGAGCGACTTCCTGCCCTACCCCGGCTTCGTCGCGTTCCCGTACCGCGAGTACTCGGAGGTGTTCTTCGGCCCCGGGCACAAGGTGCTGCGCGGCGGTTCGTTCGCCGTGGACCCGGTGGCGTGCCGGGGCACGTTCCGCAACTGGGACCTCCCTGTCCGGCGCCAGATCTTCTCCGGCTTCCGCACGGCGAGGGATGCCTGATGTGCCGTCATATCGCCTATCTGGGGCCGCCTGTGGCACTGGGAGAGGTCCTCGTCTCCCCCGCTCACGGGCTCGTGCGCCAGTCCTGGGAGCCACGCCGTCAGCGGTACGGCACGGTCAACGCCGACGGATTCGGGGTCGGCTGGTACGCGGAGGGCGATCCCGTGCCCGGCCGCTACCGCCGCACCGGGCCCGTCTGGGGCGACGAGACCTTCGCCGATCTGGCCCGCGTGGTGCGCAGCACGGCGCTGCTCGCCGCGGTCCGTGACGCGACGTTCGCCGGCGCGGACGGGGAGGCCGCTGCGGCTCCCTTCGCCGAGGGACACCTGCTGTTCAGCCACAACGGCGCGGTGAGGGGCTGGCCGGGCTCCCTGGCACCGCTGGCCGGGGGCCTGCCCCCCGAGAGGCTGCTCGCCCTTGCGGCGCGGAGCGACTCGGCGCTGATCTGGGCCCTGGTGCTCCACCGGGCGGCGCAGGGTGACGAGATAGCCCAGGCGGTCGCCGACACGGTCCGCGATGTCGGCGCGGCCGCTCCCGGCTCACGCCTCAATCTGCTGGTCACCGACGGTTCCACCATCGTGGCGACCACCTGGGGCGACTCCCTCTGGTATCTCCACGAATCGGGCCGCCGCACGGTGGTGGCCTCCGAGCCGTACGACGACGATCCGAACTGGCGCGAGGTCCCGGACCGCACCCTGCTGGCCGCGACGCGCACCGATGTCCTTCTGACCCCGCTCAAGGAGCCCACCGCGTGAGTCCCTTCCTGCTGACCCGCACCCTGCCTGCGGACGCGACGGACGCGGCGCTGCGCGCCGATGTGCTGAGCGGTCTGACCCGCCAACCGAAGACGCTGCCGCCCAAGTGGTTCTACGACGCGCGCGGCAGTGACCTGTTCGAGGAGATCACCCGGCTGGACGAGTACTACCCGACGCGTGCGGAGCGGGAGATCCTGATCGCCCGTGCCGGGGAGATCGCCGCGGCGTCCGGGGCGCGGACCCTGATCGAGCTGGGGTCTGGCTCCTCGGAGAAGACGCGGCACCTGCTGGACGCGCTGCCGGAGCTGCACACGTACGTGCCGGTCGATGTCAGCGAGAGCGCCCTGGAAGGGGCGGCCGAGGCGCTGCTGGCGGAACGTCCCGGGCTGTCCGTGCACGCGCTCGTCGCCGACTTCACGCATGACCTGGAGCTGCCGGAGAGCCCCGGCCCCCGGCTGGTCGTGTTCCTCGGCGGGACGCTCGGCAATCTGCTCCCGGAGGAGCGCGCGGAGTTCCTCCGGTCCGTACGGGCGCGGCTCGCCCCCGGGGACGGGCTGCTGCTCGGTACGGACCTGGTCAAGGACGAGGCGACCCTCGTCGCGGCGTACGACGACGCGGCCGGGGTGACGGCGGCGTTCAACAAGAACGTGCTGGCCGTGGTCAACCGTGAGCTGGGAGCGGACTTCCCGACCGACGACTTCACTCATGTGGCCCTCTGGGACCCGGACCACGAGTGGATCGAGATGCGGCTGCGGGCCCGCCGGGCGCTGACGGTCAAGATCCGTGAGCTGGACCTCGTGGTGCAGTTCGAGGAGGGCGAGGAGCTGCGCACGGAGATCTCGGCGAAGTTCCGTGAGGAGAAGGTGCGGGACGAGCTGGCCGCGGCGGGCCTGCGGCTGGAGCAGTGGTGGACGGACTCCGCCGGCAGGTTCGCGCTGTCGCTGGCCACGGCGGACTGAGCCGCCCGCGCCAGCGCCCGTCGGCCGGGTTCATGGTCCGCGCGCAGCGGCGGCAGGATCCGGACCTCGGCGGTGAGCCCCGCGGCCGTCCCCACCCGCCACAGCGACGCGGCGAGCGGGGTCGTCCCCGACGAACGCGGCGGCTCCCGCCGCGTTCGTCGTCGCCGTCGGTAGCGGATGCGGACCGGGCGGACGGCGGCGCCGGCGTCGATCGCCGCCTGGAAGGCGGCGGGCCGGAACCGGCCGCCGTCGCTCCGGCCGCACTGTGTGCTGCCGTGCGGGAACACCGCGACCCGTGAGCCGGAGGCCAGCGCCCCGGCGACGGCCCGCACGGCGAGCGGGAGGGCCCGCAGCCGGGCCGCTCGATGAACAGGTTGCCGCCGAGCGCGGCGAACGGTCCGAGCAGCGCCCAGTTCCGTATCTCGCTCTTGGCGACCATCCGGGCGGGAAGCGCGGCGGCCACGAGCGGGATGTCCAGCCATGAGACGTGATTGGCGACCACGAGCTCGCCCGCCGGCGGCCGGGCCCGTCCCACCGGCTGCCCGGTGACCCGCTGGCGTACGCCGAAGCCCCGCACCACCGCGTAGGCCCACCGGCGGATCAGCCGGTCGCGGTACGACGGTCCCAGGAGCAGCACCGCGGGCACGCAGAGCACCCCGAGGAGGGTGAGAGCGCATCCGGCGGTCAGCAGGGCGACGGCGCGCACGGGCGGACGCCTGGCGCCCTACTTCTTCCTTGGCCGGCTGGATTCGACATGACCGCTGCGGAGCGAGGGGATGCGCGACGGCTGAATCCCCGGCTCGCGGGCGGGCCGCCCTCCCGGCCGGCCCCTCCTGGTCCCCGTCAGCCGGTGATCAGCTTGGACGTGATGCTTTCGGACGCCTTCTTCGCCTCTTCCACCGGGTCGCCGCCCTCCAGCACGGCCGTCATGTACGGCTTGATCGGGTTGTCCGCCTCGACGGCCGGCCAGTAGGGCGAATTGGGGGTGGCTCGGCCCTCGGTGGCACCCTCCGCCATCGCGGATGTCCCTTCCTGGCCTTCGACGACGCTCGCCAGCGCGGGCTTGTTCGGCACATAGCTCATGGCCCGGGCGAGCTCCGTCTGCCACTGCTCCCCCGCGAGGGCCTTGACGACCTCGATGCCCTCGCTCCGCTGGTCGGCGCCTTCGGGCACGATCAGGTCGGAGCCTCCGGTGAAGACCGCGCCCGGCTTCTTCGCACTCTTGCCGGGGATGGGGAAGTAGCCGAGCTTCCCCTTGAGTTCGGGGTTCCGCTGCTCGATGAGTGCGGCACTTCCGGGCACGGAGATGATCTGGGCGACGTCACCCTCGGCGAACACATCGGTCTCCGGGGGCGTCTGCTCGTCGGCGTCCTTGGGCCCGTCGCCGAGCGCCTGAAGCGTTTTGTAGAAGTCCATGCCCCGCAGGGCTGCGGGTGAGTCGAGTGTGCCCTCCCAGTCGCCGCCGCGGTCGTCCGCCAGTTCGCCGCCCTCGTCCCAGATGAAGCCGGCGAGTACGTACCAGTTCTGTCCGGCGAGGTAGATACCCTGCCGGCCGCCCGTGTTCAGCCGCTCGCTGACGTCCACCCACTCCTCGCGCGTCCTGGGGAGTTCGGTGATCCCCGCCTGCGCGAAAAGGTCCTTGTTGTAGATCACGACGCGGTTGGCCGCGTACCAGGGGATTCCGTACTGTCCGCCGTTGACCTTGCCCGGTTCGGCGAGTCCCGGAAGCCAGTCCTCGCCGCCCAGGTCGCGCATCGATTCCAGGGTGAGATCGCGCAGTTCACCGCTCTCCGCGTACTGGGCGACCTGGGTGTTGCCGACCTCGATGACGTCCGGGGCGTCGTCACCCTCGAGCGCCTTCAGGACCTTGGGGCCGATGCCGCCCCACTCCTGGAGAACAAACTCCAGTTCGACCGAGGGGTGCTCGGCCTCGTACGACTCCTTGAAGCTGTCCAGGAAGCTCTGGGAGGCGCTGCCCTTCATCAGCCACACCGTCACGGTGCTGCTGTCGGCACCCGTACCGGGAAGGTAGCCGCAGCCGCTCAGGGCGACGGAGGAAACGAGCGCGACGGCTCCGGCCAGTATGCGGATCTTCACGGGGGTCACCTTCTGCGAAACAGCACGACGAATGACAGGACCCGGGTGGGGGGACTGCGGGCGGCGCTCGCACGGGTGTATGGACCGGAGTTTGGTATGGACCAATAGGCAGGTCAAGCCCCGTCCCGTCACGGACCGCGGGGCGGATGCCTCGCGCTCCGACCCTTAGTGAGGCACCGTGGAACCACGAAAGGAGACATTAGATGTCTAATCACACCTATCGGGTCACCGAGATCGTAGGAACCTCCGAGGAAGGTCTCGACGCGGCGATCCGGAACGGCGTCGCAAGAGCCTCCGAAACGTTGCACAATCTCGACTGGTTCGAGATGACGCAGGTCCGCGGCCATATCGAGGACGGCCGCATCGCCCACTACCAGGTGGGGCTCAAAGTCGGTTTCCGCCTTGACGAGAACGCCTGACCCGGTACGTCGCTCCACATGCGGGGCCGGACCGGGCGCCGCCCGCGACCGGTCCCGTCAGGTACGCCCTTCGCGCTCCTGCGCGTCCTTCATCGACGGCGGGGCGACGGCCCACCGGGCGCGTACGACCGTGAACCCCGCCCGCTCGGCGGCGTCGCACACCAGCTCGTCGTCGTCGACGAGGACGCGAACCTCACGTTCCCGGCCCAGCCGTTCCAGGATCTCCAGCTTGGTACGGCGGGCCGGCCGCCGGTCGGCGTTGCCGCGCATATGGACGCTGCCCTTCGGCAGCCCCTGCCGCTCCAGCCAGGCCAGCGTGTCCCTGCGGCACTTCTCGGGCCGCCCGGTCAGATAGACGACCTCGCACTCCTCGGCGCTCGCGAGCGCCAGGCTCACGCCCTCCTCCAGCGGGGGGTCGTGGGGTGCCGCCGAGAAGAACCCGTCCCAGTCGCGCCGCGAGCCCTCCAGGAAGTGCTGCCGGTGGCCGCTGTCGGCGAGGGTGCCGTCAAGGTCGAATACGGCCAGCGGCCGGGTGTCGTCACTCACGACACCCACCCTAGAAGCCGCCCCTGCGCGCGGGCGGCAGGTGCCCCGGGGAGTGGCCGGCCCTCAGCGCCCCAGGGCCTTGCGCAACTGCTCCTTGGTCATCGACGAGCGGCCCTCGACGTTGCGCTTCTTGGCCTCCTCGTACAGCTGGTCCTTCGTCGGCCCCTGCGCCCCGCTGTGCGAGCGCTGCCCACCGCGCTCCGAGGCGGATTTGGGGTCCTTGAGGGACGTCCGGCTCGCGGTCTCGGACTCCCCCGAGCGAGCGCGCTCCTTGTTGACCGTGCGCGCCGCGATCTCCTTGGCGCGCTTCGTCGACGCGCCGCGCTCCTCGGCACCTTCCTTGATGTGCTCGTACTGACGCTCGCGCTTGGCGCTGGATCCTGCGGGCATGGCACCTCTCCTCACTGCCGGACGACGGTGGTGACCCGCCGCACCCACTACCCCACACCGTCGCCCCTATGCCTGCTGGGCGAGAGGTCCGAACGGGGCACGGGGCCGGTCCGCACACGTGGCGGAGCGTGGCGGCTCGAGATGCAGGCGGGGCCGGGCGCTGCTTCGCTGGTGGGGTCCGCTCCCCCACAGATCCAGGAGTGATCATGAGCGTTGCAGGTGAGTCCGGCGGCCGTGCCAAGCAGCTCCGTGCCAAGGCGCAGGAACTGAACGAGGCCGCGGAACGTGCCACCGATCCGGAGCAGCGGCAGCGGCTCCAGGACAAGGCCCGCCGCCTGCGGGAGCAGAGCGAGCAGGAGGGCTCCATGACGGACCGCGGCATGGACCCCATGGTGTAGGCCCGGCACCCGCCCTGCCGGTGGTCCGTCCGCGTGCGGGAGGATCACCGGCAGAAGCATGTCCACCCCACCGATCCCCCACGGAGCCGCACCGCCGATGTCCACCCCCCATGATCCGTACGTCCGGGTACGCGGCGCTCGTGAACACAACCTCCGTGACGTGGACGTCGACATCCCGCGCGACACCCTCGCGGTCTTCACCGGGGTCTCGGGCTCGGGAAAGTCCTCCCTGGCGTTCGGGACGATCTACGCGGAGGCCCAGCGCCGTTACTTCGAGTCCGTCGCCCCGTACGCCCGCCGGCTGATCCACCAGGTCGGGGCGCCCGACGTCGGCGAGATCACCGGTCTGCCGCCCGCCGTGTCCCTGGAGCAGCGCCGGTCCGCGCCCGGGTCACGCTCCTCGGTGGGTACGGTCACCACGCTCTCCAACTCCCTGCGCATGCTCTTCTCCCGCGCCGGTGACTATCCGCCCGGTGCCGAACGGCTCGACTCGGACTCCTTCTCCCCGAACACGGCGGCCGGGGCGTGCCCCGAGTGCCACGGCCTGGGGCGCATCCACCGCACCACGGAGGAACTGCTCGTCCCGGACCCGTCGTTGTCGATCCGTGACGGCGCGATCGCGGCCTGGCCCGGGGCCTGGCAGGGCAAGAATCTGCGCGATGTGCTGGACGCCCTGGGCTACGACATCGAGCGTCCGTGGCGGGACCTGGACCCGGCGGACCGCGAATGGATCCTGTTCACGGACGAGCAGCCGGTGGTGACGGTCCATCCGGTGCGCGACGCGGGCCGCATCCAGCGCCCGTACCAGGGTACGTACATCAGCGCGCGCCGCTATGTGATGCACACGTTCGCGGACTCCAGGAGCCGGACGCTGCGGGCGAAGGCGGAGCGCTTCCTGACGAGCGCGCCGTGTCCGGTGTGCGGGGGCAGCCGGCTGCGGCCGGAGGCCATGGCGGTCACGTTCGCCGGCCGCACCATCGCCGACCTCGTCGCGCTCCCCCTGACCGCCCTCACCGAGGTGCTGCTGGAGGCGGGCGGCGGCAGTGACACGGCACGGGTGCTGACGGCCGATCTGCTGGCCAGGATCGGACCGGTCACCGAGCTGGGACTCGGCTACCTCAGCCTCGACCGTACGGCCCCGACCCTGTCGTCGGGCGAGCTGCAGCGACTGAGGCTGGCCACACAGCTGCGCTCGGGGCTCTTCGGCGTCGTCTATGTGCTGGACGAGCCGTCGGCGGGGCTCCACCCGGCCGACACGGAGGCGCTGCTCGGTGTACTCGGCAGGCTCAAGCAGGCGGGGAACTCGGTGTTCGTGGTGGAGCACCAGATGGACGTGGTGCGGCAGGCCGACTGGCTGGTGGACGTCGGGCCGCTGGCGGGCGAGCACGGAGGCCAGGTCCTGCACAGCGGGCCTCCGGCGGACCTCGCCGGGGTGGCGGGGTCCACGACCCGGCGGTTCCTCTTCGACGAGGACCCTGCGCCGGAGCGCGAGCCGCGGACGCCCTCGGGATGGATCACGCTGCGCGGGGTGGACCTGCACAACGTGCGCGGCGTCGACGCCTCGTTCCCCCTGGGTGTGCTGACGGCGGTCACCGGGGTGTCGGGGTCGGGCAAGTCGACCCTCGTCGGCCAGGTCCTGGCCGGGGCGCTCGCCGACCGGCGGCCGGCGGAGGCCTCGGAGGATCCTGCCGCGCCGGTGGCGCGGGGCTGCGCGTCGGCGGAGGGCCTGGACGCGGTGGACCGGCTCGTGCAGGTGGACCAGCGGCCCATCGGCCGTACGCCCCGGTCCAACCTGGCCACGTACACCGGGCTGTTCGACGTCGTGCGGAAGCTGTTCGCGGAGACGGAGACCGCGCGGGAGCGGAAGTACCGGGCGGGCCGGTTCTCGTTCAATGTGGCGGGCGGGCGGTGCGAGACCTGCCAGGGCGAGGGGTTCGTCTCCGTCGAGCTGCTCTTCCTGCCCAGTACGTACGCTCCCTGCCCGGACTGTCACGGCGCGCGCTACAACCCGCAGACGCTGGAGGTGACTCTGCGCGGGCTCACGATCGCCGAGGTGCTGGACCTGACGGTGGAGGCGGCGGCGGAGTTCCTCGCCGGGACACCGGCGGCCGAGCGCAGCCTGCGGGCGCTGCTCGACGTGGGGCTCGGCTATCTGCGGCTCGGCCAGCCTGCGACGGAGCTGTCGGGCGGTGAGGCTCAGCGGATCAAGCTCGCCACGGAGCTCCAGCGTGCCCGGCGGGGGCACACGCTCTATCTGCTGGACGAGCCTACGACTGGGCTGCATCCGGCCGATGTGGAGGTGCTGATGCGGCAGTTGCACGGGCTGGTGGACGCGGGGAACACCGTGGTGGTCGTGGAGCACGACATGGCGGTGGTGGCCGGTGCGGACCAGGTGATCGACCTGGGGCCCGGCGGCGGGGACCGGGGCGGCCGGATCGTCGCCACCGGGACGCCGCGGGAAGTGGCCCGGTCGACGGGGAGCCGTACGGCCGCTTACCTGGCTAAGAGCATCCGGCAACTGGGGGGTGGATGAAGGAGCGGGGCTGGGTGCGTGCAGCTGCAAGGCGGAGGATCGAGCCATGGCGGAGCCATGGTGATTGACGTCAACGCCGCAGATGTGCGCACCCGGCCCCGCGACGCCGCCCCCCGATTGCCGGATGCTCTGAGGGCGCTGCGCGGGGGCAGGGTCAGCGGCGCACCTTGCGGTTGGCGCGCAGCCACTCCTTGTTCATCGCGGTGATCGACGGCAGCGGGATGCCCTTGGGGCAGGCCGTCGCGCACTCTCCGGTGAGGGTGCAGCCGCCGAAGCCCTCGTCGTCCATGGTGGCGACCATGTCGAGCACTCGGGTCTCCCGCTCGGGCGCGCCCTGCGGGAGCACGTTGAGGTGGTTGACCTTGGCGGAGGTGAAGAGCATCGCCGAGCCGTTCGGGCAGGCCGCGACGCAGGCGCCGCAGCCGATGCACTCGGCGTGCTCGAAGGCCGAGTCGGCGTCCGGCTTGGGCACCGGCGTGGCGTGCGCGTCGGGCGCCGTGCCGGTGGGCGCGGAGATGTATCCGCCTGCCTGGATGATCCGGTCGAAGGACGAGCGGTCGACGACGAGGTCCTTGACGACGGGGAAGGCCGAGGCCCGCCACGGCTCGATGTCGATCGTGTCGCCGTCGCGGAAGGACCGCATGTGGAGCTGGCAGGTGGTGGTCCGCTCCGGTCCGTGGGCGTCGCCGTTGATGACGAGGCTGCACGCGCCGCAGATGCCTTCGCGGCAGTCGTGGTCGAAGGCGACGGGCTCGTCCCCACCGAGGATGAGCTCCTCGTTGAGGGTGTCGAGCATCTCCAGGAACGACATGTCCTGCGAGATGCCGTCGACTTCGTAGGTGGCCATGGCGCCGGGCGCCTCGGCGTTCTGCTGGCGCCAGACGCGCAGGGTGAGCTTCATGCGTAGCTCCGCTGAGTGGGGTGGACGTACTCGAAGACGAGGTCTTCCTTGTGCAGGACGGGGGCGTCGCCGGTGGCGCTGAACTCCCAGGCCGCGGCGTAGGAGAACTCCTCGTCCCGGCGGGCGGCTTCGCCGTCCGGGGTCTGCGACTCCTCGCGGAAGTGACCGCCGCAGGATTCGGCACGGTGCAGGGCGTCGAGGCACATGAGCTCGGCGAGCTCCAGGTAGTCGACGACGCGGTTGGCCTTCTCCAGCGACTGGTTGAACTGTTCGCCGGTGCCGGGCACCTTGATGCGCCGCCAGAACTCCTCGCGGATCTGTGGGATCCGGTCGAGGGCCTTGCGGAGGCCCTCCTCGGTGCGTGCCATCCCGCAGAACTCCCACATGAGTTCGCCGATCTCGCGGTGGAAGGAGTCCGGGGTGCGGTCCCCGTCGACCGCGAGGAGGAGGTTCAGCCGGTCCTCGGTCTCGGCGACGGCCTCGGTGACGGCCGGGTGGCCGGCGTCGATCTCCCCGGCGTGCGGGTTGCGGGCCAGGTAGTCGTTGATGGTCGAAGGCAGCACGAAGTAGCCGTCGGCGAGGCCCTGCATCAGCGCGGAGGCACCGAGGCGGTTGGCACCGTGGTCGGAGAAGTTGGCCTCACCGATGGCGAAGAGGCCGGGGATCGTGGTCTGCAGGTCGTAGTCGACCCAGAGGCCGCCCATCGTGTAGTGGACGGCGGGGTAGATGCGCATCGGCGTCTCGTACGGATTCTCCGCGGTGATCCGCGCGTACATGTCGAAGAGGTTGCCGTACTTCTCCTCGACCTTCTTCCGGCCCATGCGTGCGATGGCCTCGGCGAAGTCGAGGTAGACGCCCTGGCCGCCGGGACCGACACCGCGGCCCTCGTCGCAGACGTTCTTCGCGGCGCGGGAGGCGATGTCACGGGGCACGAGGTTGCCGAAGGCGGGGTAGATGCGCTCCAGGTAGTAGTCCCGCTCGTCCTCCGGGATCTGGTCGGCGGGGCGGTCGTCGCCCTTGGCCTTCGGGACCCAGATGCGTCCGTCGTTGCGCAGCGACTCGCTCATCAGCGTCAGCTTCGACTGGTGGTCGCCGGTGCGCGGGATGCAGGTGGGGTGGATCTGGGTGAAGCAGGGGTTCGCGAAATAGGCGCCGCGCCGGTGGGCGCGCCAGATCGCGGTGGCGTTGGAGTTCATGGCGTTGGTCGACAGGTAGAAGACGTTGCCGTAGCCCCCGCTCGCCAGGACGACCGCGTCGGCGAAGTACGTGTCGATCCTCCCCGTGACGAGGTCGCGGGCCACGATGCCGCGGGCCTTGCCGTCCACGACGATCAGGTCGAGCATCTCGGTGCGGGAGTGGAGCTCGACGTTGCCGGCCGCGATCTGCCGGGAGAGCGCCTGGTACGCGCCGAGGAGGAGCTGCTGCCCCGTCTGCCCGCGGGCGTAGAAGGTGCGGGAGACCTGCACGCCGCCGAACGAGCGGTTGTCGAGGAGGCCGCCGTACTCGCGGGCGAAGGGGACGCCCTGGGCGACGCACTGGTCGATGATCTCGACCGAGATCTCGGCCAGGCGGTGGACGTTGGACTCGCGGGCGCGGAAGTCGCCGCCCTTGACGGTGTCGTAGAACAGCCGGTGCACCGAGTCGCCGTCGTTGCGGTAGTTCTTGGCTGCGTTGATCCCGCCCTGGGCGGCGACGGAGTGGGCACGCCGGGGCGAGTCCTGGAAGCAGAACTGGACCACGTGGTAGCCCTGTTCGGCGAGCGTGGCGCCGGCCGATCCGCCTGCCAGGCCGGTGCCGACGACGATGACGGTGTGCTTGCGGCGGTTGGCCGGGTTGACGAGCTTCGCCTGGAAGCGGCGGGTGTCCCACCGCTCGGCGACGGGGCCCTCGGGCGCCTTGGCGTCGACGACGGGGTCGCCGGTGCGGTAGTTCGTGTAGTCGCTCATGTCAGCTCACCACTCCGGTCATCACGGCGACGGGCACGGAGACGAAGCCGGCCGTCAGCACCACTGCGAGGACATTGGCGAGGGTCTTCAGGACGCGGTCCCGGGTCGCGCTGCCCACGCCGAGGGTCTGCGCCGCACTCCAGAACCCGTGCTGGACGTGCAGACCCAGCGCGAGCACGGCGACGATGTAGATGACGTTGCCGTACCAGGTCGAGAAGGTGTCGAGCACGTTCTGGTAGGGGTGCCCGGTCTGGAATCCGCCGGTGTGCACGGTGCCGGTCGTGAGGTCCAGGATGTGCCAGACGATGAACAGCGCGAGGATGATGCCGCCGTAGCGCATGGTGCGCGTCGCGTAGCTGGCACGCGCCTTCTTGTGGACGTACGCCGTCGGGCGCGCCCTGAGGTCACGGAGGCTCAGCTGATAGGCGGATACGGCGTGCAGGACGACGGCCGCGACGAGCACCACGCGGATGATCCACAGCGCCCACTCGTAGTGCAGGAAGGGCTCGCCGAGGGTCCGGAGCCAGTGCGCGTAGTGATTGAACTCGCCGGATCCGAAGAAGATCTTCAGGTTGCCCAGCATGTGGACCGCCAGATAACCGAGCATGATCAGGCCGCTCACAGCCATGATCGTCTTCTTGCCGACGGACGAGTCCCAGAGCGTACGCGTCATGGACGGCCGTCGGTCCGTCCGCGTTGCCAATGCCATGGACACGACGCTAGAGCCGAAGCCATCATCAGTCCAAGACATGAAATGACTCATATCCATAGGCACAGGCTATGGAGTTCGCTATCGTCGGCCGCATGCACTTCCAGCAGCTCGCCTACTTCGTGGCCGTGGCCGAGGCCAGACACTTCACCAGGGCCGCCGAAGAGGTGCACGTGTCTCAGCCCTCCCTCTCCCAGCAGATCAAGGCACTGGAGAACGAGCTGGGCGCCGAGCTGTTCAGCCGCGCGCGCGGCAACATCGCGCTGACCGACGCGGGCGAGGCGCTGCTGCCGCTCGCCCGCAGGATCCTGGCGGACGCGGACACCGCGCGGCACGAGGTGCAGGAGCTCGTACAGCTGCGCCGGGGGCGGATCAGGCTCGGCGCCACCCCGAGCGTCTGCACGGGCCTGCTGCCCGACGTGCTGCGGGCCTTCCACGGCGCGCACCCGGGGATCCAGCTCCTGATCGAGGAGGGCGGCTCCCACGACCTCGTGCGGCAGCTGGCACGGGGCGCCCTGGATCTCGCACTGCTCGTGCTGCCCCTGCCGGCGGGATCGCCGGCGCTCACCACGGTGGAGCTGCTGCACGAGGACCTGGTGGTGGTGTCATCGGCGTCCCGGCCCGCACCCGGGCGGAAGGGGTCCGTGCACATCGCCGATCTCGAGAACGAGCCGCTGGTGATGTTCCGGCACGGCTACGACCTTCGGGAGCTGACCGTCGCCGCGTGCCGGGCGGAGGGCTTCGATCCCTCGTTCACGGTGGAGGGCGGCGAGATGGACGCCGTACTCGGCTTCGTACGGGCGGGGCTCGGGATCGCCGTCGTGCCCCGCATGGTCGCCGTGCGGGCAGGCCAGGACCTCCGGACGACACCGCTGGCCTCGCCGGGGCTGCGGCGCACGATCGCGCTGGCGCACCGCAGCGACGTCGAACCGCCGCGCGCGGCGCGGGAACTCCAGCGGATGCTCCTGGGGGCGGGGCCGCCCGCAGCGTCCTCGGCCGCCGGCCGGCCGGGCCCGGGCGGCGGCTGAGGACGGAGCCGTCAGACCGCGTCCGCCAGCAGCAGCGCGTGGATCCGGTCCGGGGCGCCGGGGCGCGCGTAGTACCAGCCCTGGGCGGTGTCGCAGCCGAGCTGTCGCAGCTGCTCGGCCTGGGCGCCGGTCTCGACTCCCTCGACCGTGACCGCGAGGTCCAGGCTGTGGGCGAGCGAGACGATGCCCTCGACGATCTTCAGGTCGACCGGGTCGGCCGGATGGTGCTGCATGCCCTGGGTGAAGGAACGATCCAGCTTGAGGATGCTCACCGGCAGGCGGCGCAGGTTCGCCAGGTTCGAGTAACCGGTGCCGAAGTCGTCCAGCGCGATGTCGACGCCCATCTCCGCCAGCTGACGCAGCGGCTTGAGCAGATCGTCGTCCGCGCCGATCAGCGCCGACTCGGTGACCTCCAGACAGAGGGCGCCAGGCTCCAGGCCCGAGCGTTCCAGCACATCGACGGTCTCCGCGACCAGCCTCGGGTGGTGCAGCTGGGTCGGCGAGAGATTGACGTTGATGCGCAGGGGCCCGCCGTCGGTGTGGCGCTCCTGCCAGAAGTTCGCCTGCCGGACGGACTCCTCCAGCACCCAGCGGCCGAGCGGCACGATCAGCCCGGTGTGCTCGGCGAGCGGGATGAACCGGTCCGGGCCGAGCACGCCGTGCTGCGGATGGCACCAGCGCACCAGCGCCTCGGCTCCGTGCACGCTGCCGTCACCGAGGTGCACCAGCGGCTGGTACTCGATGAAGAACTCGCCGCGGTCCAGCGCCGCGGGCAGCGCCGTGGTCAGTCCGTGGCGGGTGATGGCGCGAGCGTCTGCCTCGGCGTCGGCGAGCGCGAAGCGGTTCCCGCCCGCCGCCTTGGCCCGGTACATCGTGATGTCGGCGCTGCGGAGCACCTCGGCGGCGGTGCGTTCGCCCGACGGCCCTTCGACGACGCCGATGGATCCCCGTACGGTCAGCTCCCGGCCGTCGAGACGGATGGGCGTGGCGAGCGCGGAGAGGATGCGGCCGGCCAGCTCGTGGACCTCGTCCTGGGTGTGCGGCCCGGTCGTGAGGGCCACGAACTCGTCACCGCCGAGCCGCGCGACCATCTCGCCTGGGGCGGTCGCACAGCTCTGCAGCCGGTCGGCGACCTCGACCAGGAGCCGGTCACCCGCCGCGTGGCCCAGGCTGTCGTTGATCGCCTTGAAGCCGTCCAGGTCCAGGTAGCAGAGCCCGAAGCGCATGCCCTCCCTGGGCGCGAGGGCCTTCTCCAGCCGCTCGAAGAACAGCGTGCGGTTCGGCAGACCGGTGAGCGCGTCGTGGGTGGCCTCGTAGCGCAGCCGCAGGTTGAGCAGCCGCCGCTCGGTGGTGTCCTCCATGAGCGCCAGCTGGTACTCCGGCCGCCCCTCCGGGTCACGCAGCAGCGACACGGTGAGGTTGGTCCACAGGACGGTGCCGTCGTTGCGGTAGTACGGTTTTTCGACGCTGTAGTGCTCGCGCTCGCCGCGTACCAGCTCGTCGTAGTACTTCCAGACGTACGGCGAGTCCTCGGGGTGCACCCACTCGTTCACCTTGTGGCTGCGGACGTGGTTCTCCAGGCCGCCGAACATCTTGGTGAGGGTGTCGTTGATCTCCAGGATGTTCCCGTCGAGGTCGGCGATGCCGATCCCGACGGCGGCGTCCTTGAACACGGCACGGAAGCGGGCCTCGGTGGCGTGCAGTGCCTGTTCGGCGTGCGACCGCGCGGTGAGGGCGGAGCGGGCGATGGCCTCCTGCTCGGCGAGCGTCCGCTCGCGCAGCGCCTGGGTGAACCCGCCGGCCAGCGCGTGCTGGATCCGGGCGCACCGGGCCCGGCTCTCCTCGGTCGGCAGGTCCACCGGCCCGTTGCCGCCGCAGTAGAGGACCAGGTAGGAGTCGACGACGCCGAGGGTGGAGCTCAGGGCGTCCGGGTCCGTGCAGTGTGCGGCGACCAGGGAGGCTCCGACGCCGTGCGCGGGTGCCGCGTCGAAGACCCGGGTGTGAAGGATGTCGCTCAGTTTCCGTGCGAGCGGCAGCAGATGTTCCTCGAACTCGGGGCGGGACATGGAGGTGGCCGTGGACGGGAAGATCGCCCGGCTCCAGATGGTGGCGAATCTCCGGAGCCGGCCCTCGGGGCCGTCGGGTTCCGCGTCGGGCACGCCCGACGACTGGGCGGGAATGCTCACGCCTTGCGCCCAACCCCGGCGAAGCCCGAGAAGGCGAACGGGTCTTCGTGCGCGAGTGTCTCGGGGGACTCGGGGCGCCACTCGGGCATGGAGACGAGCCCGGGCTCGACCATCTCGTACCCCTCGAAGAATCGGCTGATCTCCGTGCGCGAACGCATGATCAGCGGATTGCGGATGGTGCGGTAGACACCGACGGTCCCACCCGCCTCCTCCTGGCTGAGCGGGATCCCCTCGTACGACGCGTGGGTCAGGATCAGCAGGCTGCCGGGGGCCAGCGCGTCGCGCAGCTCCGCGACCGCCGCGTACGGGTCGTCGGAGTCCTCGATGAAGTGCAGCACCGCCACCAGGAGCAGCGCCACCGGCTTGTCCAGGTCGAGGAGGCCGTTGATCTGCGGGTCCGCCAGGATCTCCCGGGGTTTGCGCAGATCCGCGGCTGCGATGACGGCCCGCTCGTTGCCCTCGAGCACCGCCTGGCTGTGTGCGACCGCGACCGAGTCGTGGTCGACATAGGCGATCCGGGCCTCGGGATCGGCAGCCTGGGCGACTTCATGAACATTGCCGAAGGTCGGTATACCGGACCCTATGTCCAGAAACTGGTTGACGCCTGAAGCAGTGGCGTAGTGCACGGCTCGCCGCATAAAAGCACGATTGGCCTGCATGACCTTGGGCAGGCCCGGCATGAACTCCATGGCCTTCCGGGCCGCTTCCCTGTCCACCTCGAAATTGTGCGAACCGCCCAGATAGAAGTCGTACATGCGAGACACGCTCGGCACCGAGATGTCAATGCCTTGCGGTGCCCAGGCGGGACGCTCCATCGATGTCTCCAACAAGTCGCCACGGCGATCCGGCCATGTTCATGGTCAGTGTTGACCAGAGGCTACTGATCGACCGCCAGGAGAGCGAGTGGAAACGGAAATTAGAGATCCGTTATTGGTCACACACCGGAGGCAAGTGCGGCGGCCCGTCGCTGCGTGTGCGCATTCGGCGACGGACCGGCATCACGGAGGATCTTCCGGGCGTTACTTGGAGGCTCCGACCAGTTTCGCGTCGGGCGACACCGCGTACCATGTGCCCCCGACGCCTTGGCCGTTGGTGTCTCCCGGCCGCGCGTCGCCGGAGAAGGTGTAGAGGGGCCAGCAGTCGAGCGACTGCTGCTTGACGCCGTCCGGACGGTCGAAGGTGACGAATCCCTTCGTGGTGACGCCTTCGACGTCATTCTTCTCCACGGGACCGACGACCGGCCACTTCTTCAGACACTCACCCGTGCACGCGGACTTCATCGGCCACGCCGAGTCCTTCTTGAAGCGGTAAACCGTCATGCCCCGTTTGTCCACGACGATCTTCCCGAGTTCCGGATCCTCGCGGACCGAAAGTCCGGCGAGGTCCGCCTGAGCACCGGTGGCTCCGTCGGCGTTCACCGCCGCTTTCTTTCCGTCCGGAGCGGCGGCGAACCATGTCCCGCCGACTCCCTGCCCGTTGGCTTCACCGGGCCGGGTGTCCTCGGCATAGCGGTACATGGGCCAACCCGCCACGGTCAGCTGTTTGGTCCCGTCGCCCCTGGTCACCTCGCCGATCAGTGACGCCTCGGTGCCCGCGGCCGCTTCGGCGTTCTGCGCCGGCACCGCGGGCCATGCCTTCCCACAGTCGCTCTCGCAATTCGACCTGGGCGGTTCGGCGGTGTCCTTGTCGAAACGGTAGAGCGTGAAGCCCTCACTGTCGGTCAGCACCTTGCCCAGCTTCTTGCTGTCCCACACCGCGAGTTGCCCGGCCTCCTTCGCCGTCCCACCCGCTGCCGCGCCGGAACCGTAGCCGCCGTCCGAGCCGTATCCGCTGTCGGCCGGCTGCTGTGCGGGGGCGGCGTTCCCCACGGCCTGGCCGTTCGGAGACGCGGTGCCCTTCTCCTGACCGCACGCCGTCGTCAGCGCCAAGAGGGCCGCCGCCGTCACCGCGAGCGAGGCGTTCCGCCAGGTATTCATGTCGACTCCCGTTGTCCTTCTGCCGTCCGGGACGCGAGTCCGCGTCTTCCGTGGCCCTTGGTACGGGCGACCGGTACCTCTGCGTTCAACGGAAGCCCGGACAAGTTCCGGCGGGCGCAAACGCGAATCACCGAATGTCCCCTCCATCAGGCGAATCAACTCCGCCCTCCGCGTGTTCGGCGGCTGAGGGGAACATGCTCCCCGGCGTGTACGGATCACGCATATGGCGGCTGACGGCCGCGACCCTGCTCCTGCTGCTCGCCGCCCCGCTGCCGGCGGCCGGCGACGACTGCGCCGTCGCCTCCATCGGGCAGGGGGACGGCAGCTCGTCCGTCGCCGTGGCGGGCGAGGGACGGTGCGGGGCGGTCATCGCCGAGCCCGAACCCGAGCCCGAGCCCGAGCCCGAACCAGCACCGCCACCACCTCCGCCTCCTCCACCCCCTCCACCGCCTCCGCCTCCTCCACCCCCTCCACCACCGCCCCCTCCGCCTCCGCCTCCACCGCCGCCACCTCCCCCCGCACCCGCGC
The DNA here is from genome assembly GCF_045039765.1 of Streptomyces sp. NBC_01166. Lineage (NCBI taxonomy): Bacteria > Bacillati > Actinomycetota > Actinomycetes > Kitasatosporales > Streptomycetaceae > Streptomyces > Streptomyces sp. NBC_01166. Next base: position 7,869,725 of record NZ_CP108613.1, on the reverse strand, counting down.
CGCCCGAACCGGAACCCGAACCCTCGCCACCGCCTGCCACCGTGCGCCCCGCGCCACCACCCCCGGCGCCCGTCGCGCTGCCCGCCTACAAAAAGCCTCCCCGCAAGACACCCCGGGCCGGGCCGTCACTGGTCTCGCTCACTCTTCTCATCACCGCGCCCGCCGTTTTCGCCGTGGCCGTACTGCGGCCCCGCTCGTCCCGCTGAACCGAAAAAGGGAACCCATGTCGGAATGGCTTGTTCTGACCATTGCGATGGCATCGGCATGCGCCGTCGTGCTGACCATCGCCGTCCTGAGCAACAGGCGCATCGCCGAGGACGACGATCCGTCCGAGACACCCGACGTCATCGAGTACATGACGATGATGATCGGCGTGGTGTACGCGATCGTGCTCGGCCTGGCCATCGCAGGCGTCTGGGAGGGCCGCAGCGCCGCCCAGGAGTCCGTACGCCTGGAGGCGCAGGCACTGCACGAGGTGAGCGCCCGGTCGGCGGTCTATCCGGTCGAGGTCCGCGACCGCATCCGGGCCGACGTGGACGCGTATGTGGCACATGTCGTCGGCGCCGAATGGAAGTCGATGACGGACCACTCGAGTCTCACCGAGGAGGGCACCAGACTTCTCGACCGGGTGCGGGCCGACGTGACGGAGTACAAGCCGCGGACGGACCACGAAGGTCAGGCGTACCAGCCGCTGGTGGACCAGGTGGCCGCCGTCGACGACGCACGGGGGGCCCGGGGGCAGAACGCGGGCGCGACCATGCCGGGAGTCGTCTGGTTCGGTCTGATCACCGGGGCCGTGGTCACGGTCGGATTGATCTTCACGCTCCAGATCCGCAGAACCTTCCGTGAATTGCTGCTGGCGGGCCTCTTCAGCGTCCTGATCGCCTTCCTGCTCTTCCTCATCTGGGACTTCGACGCCCCCTTCGGCCGGGGCATCTCGGCGACCACAGCCCCGTTCGTCGATCTGTTCCCGCACGCCACGGGTGGATAGGAGCGCGTATCCCGCAGCCTTGTCGCTCGGCCGCAGAGCCGGTCGGGGGACAAGGCTGCCCCATTCGCCTGACACCGATCGCGGGTGGTATGCGGCACTTCTACCGTTTCGGTCATCGAGGTGCATTTCTCATACCTCGCGGAAATCCGTTCCGCGGCTGCTCCTCGGGACCCGGAGGATTCACCATGCGCGCGATACGTGTCGCACCCGTCGCCCTGCTGGGCGCCGCCGCCTGTTTCCTGATGGCACCGGCCGCATCGGCCGATGTGCACAACGGCGGCACGTCCACCTCGTTCACGCCGACCATCACTCCGTCGACGGTCGCGCCGGGAGGCCAGGTGACTCTCGGCGCCATGGGGTGCACCAGCAATGCGACCGCGTTCTCTGGCGTGTTCGACACGGTCACCATCCCGAGCGGGCGGTCGGCCTCGGCCACGGTCGACTGGGACGCCAGGCGGGGCGCGGTCTACGAGGTGACCTTCCGCTGCGGCACCACCACGCGGTCCGCCAACCTGACGATCACGAGCGGCGCCACCAGTTCCCCCACGACCAGCCCCACCACGGCCCCCACGACCAGCTCCACCGCCTCTCCGAGCGGCGTGCTGGGCGGGCTCGGCGGCAGCGTCGACACGATGGACCCCGCGGAGATCGCCGCCGGTTCCGCGTTGGTGGCGGCCGCTTCGGCCGGCGCCTTCTATGTCCTGCGCAAGCGCCGCACCGCTCGCCAGCACTGACGGCTCGCATACGGACACACGACAGTCGCCCCGGGTCCTGATCCAGGACTCGGGGCGACGGGCGTATCGGGCCGGGCGGGAGGTTCGACGCGTCAGATCGCCGCATTGCTCATCCGCCGACGGACGACGAAGACGGCTCCGCCGACGGCTGCCGCCGCGACAAGGCCGCCGCCGACCTGCATCTCGACGGAGCTGGGGCCCATCGAGCCGCCGAGGCCGCCCTGCGCGCCCCGCGAGTTCAGCACGGTGAAGCGGGCCGTGGCGACCGGGTCGCCGTTGCCACCCTGGCCACCGTTGCCACCCTGGCCACCATTGCCACCCTGGCCACCGTTGCCGCCCTGGCCGCCACCGTTGCCGCCCTGGCCGCCGCCGTTGCCACCGTTGCCGCCCTGGCCGCCGCCGTTGCCGCCCTGGCCGCCGCCGTTGCCGCCCTGGCCGCGCTCGTCCCCGTTGCCGCCCTGGCCGCCGTTGCCGCCCTGGCCGCCGTTGCCTCCGTTGCCTCCGAAGTTGTTCTGGCTGTCGTTGCACCTCACGGACAGGCTGTACTGACCAGGCGTCGCGTTGTTCCGGATGTGCGCCGTGGCGTAGCCGACCCGGCCCGGCGAGAGGTTAACCGTCGGGAAGGCGTTCGACCACACCTTGCCGCCGGAGCGGCCGCAGCCCTCCGCGCTGACCTGCATCGTGGCGCCCTGGTGGACCGAGGACGGGTCGACGGTGACATTGGTCGGAAAGTTGCTCGGGTTGCTGCCGGGGCCGCCGCCGGCGGCGGCCAGCGGGGCAGCGAGCCCGACCGCCGCGAATGCGGTCGCGGTCACCGCGAGAGTGCGTGAAGCACGCATCTTTGAACCTCCAGCGGGAAGCGCCCCGGAGTCTGGTCCCCGGGAGTAGACGAGAACGCGTCCCATGACGAACCCTCACCAAATACCGCAGGTATCGCATTTCGGCGCTGCTCCACCCCGGTGAGCCGACACGCCGCGGACTGGACCCGGAATCTGACGGAGCCGCAGGTCACGGACCGTCAGAATTTTTATCCGCTCATTACTCCGAAGAGAAGACGCCCACGACGGCGCCCGGTCGGCCGCCACCCGTTCGCCCTTCCCTGATCGCCGCCTTGCACCACCGCGCCTAGCGTGACGGTGTCGCGACGAAGGGAGAACCATGGGCCGGGACCAATGGGGCGGCGAGCGGAGCAGACGCACACCGTGGGGCGCCATCGCCCTGGTGATGCTCACCGGGCTCGCTCTCATGCGCAACGGCGTGGAGACGTCACCCGGACCGCCGCAGCCCGCCGCAGCGGCCTCCGTGGCCGGCCCCCGGGACACCACGGTGTCCGCCCCGGCCGACGGCGAGTCCGTGCAGCCGCTCGCGTACGCCCCCGCCGAGCGCATCCAGATCCCGTCGATCGAGGTCGACGCACCCGTGGTCGATGTGAACCTGGACCCGGCCGGCTGGATCGAGGCGCCGCCCGCCCAGGATCCGAACCTCGCCGGCTGGTACCAGAACGGCATCGCCCCCGGCCAGCGTGGGACCTCCGTGATGGTCGGCCACGTCGACAACCTGGCCGGCCCCGCGGTCTTCTACGGACTGGGCTCCCTCAGCAAGGGGCAGCAGATCGAGGTGTCCCGCTACGACAACCGGGTCGCGGTGTTCGAGATCTACGGCGTCGAGGTCTTCTCCAAGAACGACTTCCCGGGCCCCCGGGTGTACGGCGACACCGGGTACGCCGAACTCCGGGTCATCACCTGCGGCGGGGGGTACTCGAAGGCCAACGGCTACGACGGGAACGTGGTGGTCTTCGCCCGGCTGGTCGAGACGCGGTAGCCGGTCCGGGCAACCGGCGCCCCCGTCAGCTGCGGTGCGGGACTGTGGGGCGGTACCCCCTCTCGATGAGCGCCGGCAGGTACCGGCGGAGGGCGGCCACGCTCTGGGACCGGTTTCCGCCGGCGTCGTGCGACAGCACCACGACGCCGGGCGCCGCACCCTTCTTGACCCGGCGGACGATGGAGTCGGTGCCCGGCGTGGTCCAGTCCAGCGTGTCGACGGTCCAAGCCATCGGTTCCATGCCCATCGCGGCGCCGATCTCGAAGGAATTGCGGTTCCAGGCGCCGTACGGGGCCCGGTACCAGAGCGGCGGGGATCCCAGGGTCTTCTCGATCACTTCGCTGGTGCTGCCCAGTTCGTCGCGGATCGCGCCCCGGGAGAGCTTCGGGATGAGGGGGTGCGACCAGGAGTGGTTGCCGACGACGTGCCCGTCGTCCGCCATCTCGCGGAGCAGGTCGCGGTTGTCGGTGGCCATCTCACCGCAGACGAAGAACATCGCCCGGACTTCGTATCTTCGCAGCGTGGCCAGGATGTCCGGGGTGTACCGGGGGTCGGGGCCGTCGTCGAAGCTGAGCACCACGGCGTCGCTCCCCAGCTCCGGCAGCTCCTCGAAGGGCCGGGTGCGGACCGGCGGCGCGGCCGGCCGGAAGCGGGACGGCGTGGTCGACGTCATGGGCCGCAGCCGGTAGGCGCCCGGCGCCGTCCGGGCCCTCGCCGGAGGCCCGGCGGCCGGGGGCGGGGGCTCACCACCGGGGCGCGCGGGCGTCCCGGCCGGATCCGCTGCGACGGCGTGCACGGTGAGGGCTGCCCCCAGGGTGAGAGCGAGGCGCAGGAAGGTGCGGCGTTCCGCCGGAATCTGATCATGCTTCATGACTAACTGCTCGCACGGAGTGACGCCCCCGTCTGGCGCCGACACCTGGGATGTGGTGTTTTGCACCCGATGGATGGAGTGCCTCGGCGGAATCCGGAGGGAAGGTTCCGGGTTCCACCGCCCGCCCGGGGGGCGCGGGACACGAGCGGCTACCCTCAGGCCCGTGACTGACCAGCAACACCACCGCTTCGAGCGCGGCACGGACGGCCCCAAGGTGATCGTCGCGGGCATCGACGGCTCCGAGTCCTCGATGCGGGCCGCGGCGTACGCGGCGGGCCTCGCCCGCCGGCAGAACGCGATGCTCGCCCTCGTCTATGTCCAGCCGGTGATGTCGGCCGGCGCCGCCCTGGGAGCCCCGGTGGCCGAGGCCACCGGCGAGGTCGCCGAGGGGTTGGTGAACGAGATCAGGACGGCGACCGAGCGGCTCAAGGACATATGGAACGTCCGTTGGGAGTTCCACACGTTCCACGGGGATCCGTACAACGGGCTCGTGACGGCTGCCGACGAGCTGAAGGCGGACGCCGTGGTCGTGGGCGCGTCGGAGTCCGCCGGGCACCGCTTCATCGGCTCGGTGGCGGTCCGGCTCGTGAAGGCCGGGCGCTGGCCGGTCACCGTCGTGCCGTGACGCCCCACGGGCACCCGCCGGTCACCCTCGCGCCATGAACGCCCCGGTGGGTGGGGGACGTCACTTGCCGGCCACGAGACCGTCCTGGGCTGCTCCACGGCTCAGGACGACGGCCTGGATCCGGTCCCGGATCTCTCCCAGCCGGCCGTCCGTCTCCCCCGCCGGGCCTGCGGCCCCTGGGGCCAGGCGCACCACGCGCCCCGCCTCGGGGTCGAACCACTGCGGGATGAACTCGGCCTTCTTGACCGCCCATCGCTGCCCCGGTTTCGCGGGCGGCTCGAAGGTGAAGCGGCCCATCGAGCTCTCGTTGGCGCGCGGGTCCTGGACTCCCTCGTGGTTGACCATGGCACCCGCGACCTGGTCGCCCATGCCGTAGACGATCCAGGTTCCGTTGACCTTCTCGTACGCCTGCGGGACATGGGCGTGGGTGCCGAGGATCAGGTCGATGTCGGGGCGTTCGCCGGTGCCGGAGGCCGTGAGTTCGCGGCCGAGCCCGAGCTGGACGTCGTCGGGGTCGTCCTGCCATTCGGTGCCCCAGTGCAGGGAGACGACGACCACGTCGGCACCCGCCTTGCGGCCCGCCCGGGCGTCCGCGACGATCCGGTCCTTGTCGATCAGGTTGACCGCCCAGGGCTGCCCGGCGGGCAGCGGGAGGTCGTTGGTGCCGTAGGTGTACGCGAGGTGGGCGACCTTCGCCGCGCTCTTGCCCTTGCCCGCCCTGAGCAAGGTGGGGCGGGCCGCCTCCTCGGCCGAGCGTGCGGATCCGGCGTGGGCGATGTCCGCGCGGTCCAGCGCGTCGAGTGTCCGCCCGATCCCCTGGGCGCCGTCGTCCAGGGTGTGGTTGGAGGCGGTGGAGCAGGAGTCGAAGCCGGTGGCGCGCAGTGCGGTCGCCACCTCGGGCGGTGACTTGAAGGACGGATAGCCGGTGTAGGGGCCGCCGTCCTGGCCGTACACCGTCTCCATGTGGCAGATGGCCAGATCCGCACCCGAGACCGCTGGAGCGGCGCCCTTGAGCATCGGACGGAAGTCGTAGCCCCTGCCACCCGCGTCGGCCGCGGCCCGGTCGATGATCGAGGAGTGCGGCAGGATGTCGCCCGAGGCCAGCAGCGTGAAGGCGCGCGTCCGCTCCGCTCCCCCGGCGCCCGCGCCGTTCACACCCTGCTCGGCGGAGAGGTGCCGCCCGGCGAAACCTGGGGGCGACGACTGCTGGCCGGTACAGGCTGTTGCGGTGGCGAGGAGACCGGCGACGGCGATCGCCGCGCCCTGTCGGATGCGCTTCGTCATCTGCACGACTCCCAGTTCGGACGATTTCGGCCATCCGAATACACATATATTCATACCGGTGAGTCAAGAACAAAGCAGCCAAAGTACCTGAATCGGCCGTATCGGCGCCGGGTGACCGTTCACCGCACCACTCGCCGCTCCGTGCGACCGCTCGGCGCAGACCTCGGTGCACCTCCTGTTCCCTCACGCGCCGATGCGTTCGTATACGCCAGGCGGGAGCGAGGCGCCAGGGGCCTCTTCGGGAAAGGACGTTCACGATGACCACTGCGACAACCGATGAGCGGGACCTCGCCCAGCTGCAGCGAGAACACGGCCCCGCTCTGTTCCACTTCCTGCTGGGCCTGACGTTCGGCGACCGGCAGCGGGCGGAGGATCTCCTTCAGGAGACGCTGGTACGTGCCTGGCAGCATCCTGAGGCGTTCGACGCTCCCTACGACTCGATGCGCCCGTGGCTCTTCACCGTCGCGCGGCGGCTGGCCATCGACGCCCGCAGGTCCCGCCAGGCCCGTCCGACGGAGGTCAGCGACGCGGTCCTGGAGAGCGCCCCCGCCCGGGACGACACCGCGGACTCCGCGGTCCACGCCCTCGACGTGCGCGAGGCCGTGAGCACACTCAGCCCCGAGCACCGGGCCGTGCTCGTGCAGATCTACTTCCGGGGGCTCAGCGTGGGCGAGACCGCGCAGGCCCTCGGGATACCCGCGGGTACCGTCAAGTCCCGCTCGTACTACGCGCTGCGGCTGCTCAGCCGCAATCTGCCCGGCTACTCCAGCAGATCCTCCACGTTGAGCAGCGCGAGCAGGGACACGGCCTCCACGGCCTCCACATAGGCAGCCGCGCATGCCGCGCACCGCTGCAGGTGCCGGGCGACCTCACCGCTCTCGTCCGCTTCCAGGGCATCGAGCACATAGGCGCCCAGCAACTGCCGCACATGCGGGCCGTCGCCGCGATCGGCGGTCATGGCACCTCGAATCTCCCGACGGATCCTGCCCTTCTGCCCACGCGGGGCGCGTGCCCCCGGTTCAATGCTGCGTGTAGCCCGGTACAGAGTCGACGAAAGAGGCGAGACGGGATGCGTCCCGAACACCACGAGGGGACCGGCGGGGGCGGGCTGCTGGTCCCGATGGCCTGGATGTACTCCGAGTACATCGCTGACGAGGTCCTGGAGACCGGCGACCTGATGGAGCCGACGACCCTGGAGTACCGTGCGGGCCGCGACGCGCTCGCCCTGACGATCTTCCTCTCCGACGGGGCGGGCGCGGACGAGCTCCCCGCGGCGCGGGTGGACGAGCTCCGGCTGCTCACGGCGTACGGCGCCTCCTGGAGACGCTGGGTCTGCGCGCGCCTGGAGGCGCTGGAGCGGCCGACCGCCCCGGCCGGGGTGGCGGAACCCGACCTCGCGCTGGCACGGGCCGCCTGGCGCTGGCTGGAGGAGACCGAGCTGCTGGCGGCCGACCTCGACGCGATCGGTCCGCCGCCGTGGGATCCGGCGGACGTCGGCGGCGAGGGGGGCGAGGACGCCGAGACCCGGGTGTGGACGCCGGCATGGCAGCTGGGGCTGCCGCTGGGTCATCTGGCGGTCCATCTGTACTGAGCGGCCTGCGGACAGCCCGGTCATGAACCGTGGACGCCCGCACGGTACTTGGGCAGCCTCAGAGTGATCTTCATGCCCGCTCCGACTCCCGTCTCGATGACGAGGCCGTAGTCGTCCCCGTACACCTGGCGCAGCCGTTCGTCCACGTTGAGCAGACCTATGCCGGTGGAGGTGCCGCCCTCGCCGCGCAGGATCTGGCGCAGACGCTCCGGCTCCATCCCGGTGCCGTCGTCCTCGATGACGACCTCCGCTTCGGCGCCGGCGTCCAGTGCGCTGATCGTGATGCGGATCGGGGCGTCACCCGCGCGAACGGCGTCGAGGGGCCGGGAAGGAGTGACGGCGCCCTCCAGACCGTGCTTCACGGCGTTCTCGACCAGCGGCTGGAGACAGAGGAACGGCAGCGAGACGGGAAGGACCTCCGGGGCCACCTGGAGGGTCACGGAGAGCCGTTCACCGAAGCGCGCGCGCACCAGCGCCAGATACTGGTCGATGGAGTGGAGCTCGTCGGCCAGGGTGGTGAACTCACCGTGCCGGCGGAAGGAGTAGCGGGTGAAGTCGGCAAATTCCAGGAGGAGTTCACGCGCACGCTCGGGGTCGGTCCGGACGAACGAGGCGATCGCGGCCAGTGAGTTGAAGATGAAGTGCGGGGAGATCTGGGCCCGCAGCGCCTTGATCTCGGCCTCGATGAGCTGCGTGCGGGAGCGGTCGAGCTCGGCGAGTTCCAGCTGTACGCAGACCCAGCGGGCCACCTCCCCCGCGGCTCTGGCCAGGACCGCCGATTCGCGGGGTGCGTAGGCGACGAGGGTGCCGAGCACCCGGTGGTCGACCGTCAGCGGGACGGCGACGGCCCAGCGCAGCGGGCAGTCGAGGTCACCGCAGTCGCTGTGGAAGGCGGTGCCCCTGCCGCTGGCCAGCAGCCCCTCGACCTGGTGCATCACGTCCTTGCCGTGGTGGTCCCCCTCGCCGTCCCACACCAGCACACGGTCGCGGTTGGTGAGGCACAGGGCATCGGTGCCGAGCAGCGAGCGCAGTCCGCGCGCCGACCTGCGCGCACTCTCCTCGGTGAGCCCGGCGCGCAGCGGGGGCGCGGCGAGGGAGGCCGTGTGCAGGGTCTCGAAGGTGGCGTGCTCGACGGGCGTGCCCACATCGCTGGTGCGTACGGGACGGGCGGTGCGGCCCAGCAGGAAGCCGGTGGAGAACAGCAGAAGGACGAGCACGGTGATGACGGCGATCCCGGCCCCGGTCATCGCACCCGTCCCGAGGTCAGCGCTTCCGGGAGATGGAAGCGGGTCATGGCGGCGTTGGTGCCCGGCGGTATCCGTCCCGGAGTGGCCAGGGAGACCAGGATCATCGCGAGGAAGCCGACCGGCACGGACCAGACCGCCGGCCAGGCCAGCAGGGCGTGCGGCCAGCCCGGCGGGCGCACCGCGCCGCTGACGGTGATGGCCACGGACAGCAGCGCGGAGCCGCCGCCGAGCAGCAGTCCGGCGATCGCGCCGGGCGGGGTGAGCCGCCGCCACCAGATGCCGAGGACGAGCAGCGGGCAGAAGGACGAGGCGGAGACCGCGAAGGCCATGCCTACGGCGTCGGCCACCGGCACCCTGCTGACGACCAGTGAGCCGGCCAGGGGCACGGCGATGGCCAGGACGGTGGCCAGCCGGAAGTGCCGTACGCCCCGCGAGGGCAGGACGTCCTGGGTGATCACCCCGGCGACGGCCATGGTGAGCCCGGACGCCGTGGACAGGAACGCGGCGAACGCCCCGCCCGCGAGGAGCGCGCCGAGCAGATCGCCTCCGAGGCCGCCGATCACCCGGGCGGGCAGCAGCAGTACGGCCGCGTCGGCGTCGCCGCCGTGCATGAGTTCGGGCGCGTACAGGCGGCCCAGGGCCCCGTACACCGGGGGCAGCAGATAGAACAGGCCGACCAGGGCGAGCACGGCGACCGTCGTGCGGCGGGCGTCGCGGCCGTTGGGGCTGGTGTAGAAGCGGACCACCACATGGGGCAGGCCCATGGTGCCGAGGAACGTCGCCACGATCAGCCCGTATGTCGCGTAGAGCGGATGGTCGGCGCGGAAGACGGAGATCTGCTCGTCGAAGCTGACCCGGGGGCGGCCGTCACCCTGCCAGGCCAGCACCAGGAAGATCGCGGGCACCAGCAGCGCCGTGAGCTTCAGCCAGTACTGGAACACCTGCACGAAGGTGATGGAGCGCATGCCGCCCGCCGCGACGGCGACCACCACGACCGAGGCGACGAGCACGTCGCCGAGCCAGCCGGGCGCACCGGTGAGGATCTTCAGGGTGAGTCCGGCTCCCTGGAGCTGCGGCACGAGGTAGACCCATCCGGCACCGACGACGAACACGCTGACCAGTCGGCGCACCTGCCGGGATTCGAGCCGCCCCTCGGCGAAGTCGGGCAGGGTGTACGCCCCCGAGCGGCGCAGCGGAGCGGCGACGAAGACCAGCAGCACGAGGTATCCGGCGGTGTAACCGACCGGGTACCAGAGCATGTCGGGGCCATGCACCAGCACCAGACCGGCGATACCGAGGAAGGAAGCGGCGGACAGATACTCGCCGCTGATGGCAGCGGCGTTGAGCCTCGGCCGTACGGTGCGCGACGCGACGTAGAAGTCGGAGGTGGTGCGGGAGATCCGCAGCCCGAAACCGCCGACGAGGACAGTGGCCAGGACGACGAGGGCGACCGCCAGGACCGCTGCCGGGTGGCCGGGTGCGCTCACGGTGCGGGGAGGCCTTCCACGAGTCTGGCGAAGTCACGCTCGTTGCGCTCGGCCCTGCGCACGTACCACCAGGCGGCCAGGGTGAGCGGCGGATAGGTGGCGAAGCCGAGCACCGCCCAGACGAGGGCGTTGCTGTGCAGCGCCTCGAAGACCAGGGGCAGGGTTCCGGCGACCAGGGCGAGCACCGCGAAGGCGGTGAGTCCGGCACGGAGCTGGCTGCGCATCAGGGAGCGGACGTACGCGCCCCCGAGCGCGGTCTGCTCGTCGATCTCCGACTGGGCACGGTAGCGGGGCAGTGGACGCACCCGTCGGGGCTCGCCCATGACCACTTCGCGACGGGGCGTGCTCTCTGCGGACATGGGGCCGGAGTGTAGGCGGCGCAGGGCCCGGCTGGGAAGGGCCGCTCTCCCGGTCGAGCCAGGTCAGCGGCCGGTCTGCCGCATCAGGAGGTCGCGGAGGGCACGGGTGTGACGCCGGCTGACCGCGAGCTCGGCGCCCCTGATGCGGACGCTCATGCTGCCGGCGTCGAGCCTGAGTTCGTCGATCCGGTTCAGCGCCACGAGATGGCGGCGGTGAATGCGTACGAACCCCCGGGAGCGCCAGCGCTCCTCCAGGGTCGTGAGCGGTATCCGGACAAGATGGCTGCCGGTCGCGGTGTGCAGCCGGGCGTAGTCGCCCTGCGCCTCGGCGTACGCGATGTCGTCGACGGGTACGAACCGGATGACCCCGCCCAGTTCCACCGCGACCTGGTCGGCGGCCGCGTCGTGGACGGACGCGGAGCGCTCACCGACCTGCTCGGCCACGCGGCGGACCGCCTCGGCCAGCCGCTCCCGGCGGACGGGCTTGAGCACGTAGTCGACCGCCTTGAGGTCGAAGGCGTGTACGGCGAAGCCCTCGTGGGCGGTGACGAAGACGATGAGCGGCGGTGCGGCGAACCCGGCCAGGAGCTGGGCGACGTCGAGTCCGGTGAGCCCCGCCATGTGGATGTCCAGGAACACGACGTCGATCGCCGAGGGGTCCTCGGGTCCGGCGTCGACGGCGGCCCCGATACGGCGCAGCGCCTCGGTGGCACCGGTGGCTCCCTCGGCGCTCCGGATGCGGGGATCGGCGCGCAGGAGGTAGAGGAGTTCCTCCAGGGCGGGTTCTTCGTCGTCGACGGCGAGTACGCGCAGCATGAGGCCGGAGTTTAGGTGCTTCAAGGGTGAGATGGCGTGAGTGATTCACGGGTTCGTCACGTACCTGGGTGCATGCGCGCCATCGAACTCCACCGCGACGCCGGAGCCTACGCGCTCGGGGTGCTCGGGGCTGCCGACACCTGCCGTTTCGAGGAGCATCTGGCCGGGTGTTCCGCTTGTGCGGTCCAGGTGCGCGAGTTCGACGTGGTGGTGGCCCACTTGGCGGCGTACGCGCGCCGGCTTCCGCCCGGTCGCTGCTCCCCGCCGGGCCGGTGGCGGTGACCGGGCCGCTACTTGAGCAGGCGGGACAGCCTCCGGTCGGCGAGGGGCTTGCCCCCGGTCTGGCAGGTGGGGCAGTACTGCAGCGACGAGTCGCTGAACGACACCTCCAGCACGGTGTCGCCGCAGACGGGGCAGGGCTGCCCGGTGCGGCCGTGGACGCGCATGCTGCTCTTCTTCTCCGCCTTGAGCCGGCCCGCCGCGACGCCCCGGGAGCGCTCGACCGCCTCCTGGAGCGTGGTGCGCATCGCGTTGTACAGATGGGTGATGTCGTTCTCGCCGAGCGCGGTGGTGAGCTTGAACGGTGACATCTTCGCGACGTGCAGGATCTCGTCGCTGTAGGCGTTGCCGATGCCCGCGATCAGCGACTGGTCGCGCAGGGCCCCCTTGATCTGCCGGCGTGCCCCGCCGAGCACCATCGCGAACGCGTCCCGGTCGAAGGAGTCGGCCAGCGGGTCGGGCCCGAGGCGTGCCACCCCGGGCACGTCCGACGGGTCGCGCACCAGGTGGACGGCGAGGCGCTTGGTGGTGCCCATCTCGGTCAGGTCGAAGCCGTCGCCACCGGTGAGGACCGTCCGAAGGGCGAGCGGGCCCTTGCCGGGCCTTGGCGGGGTCGCGGGGAAGCTGTCCTTCCACTGCAGCCATCCGGCACGCGCGAGGTGGATGAGCAGATGGAGCTCTCCGGCCGTGATGTCGAGGAATTTGCCGTGCCGGGCCACGGACGTCACGGTGGCGCCTTCGAGGGCGGTGGGCGGCGGGTCGTACGTCTTCAGGACGCTGATCGCCAGCGGCAGGACGCGGGCGATCTCCTTGCCGACCAGATGGTCGTCGAGGAAGTCCCGCAGGGCTTCGACTTCCGGCAGTTCGGGCATGACTCCAGCCTGCCGCAACGGCCCCGCTAATGCCCGCCGGATGCGCGCCGTGTTCAGGCGGCGGGCGTTCGCAGCCCGTAGACCCGCCGAGCGGTGTCCGAGAGGACGGACCGCTGTCCGTCCTCCCCGAGCTGGCCGGTCAGCTCGCGTGCCACGTCCAGGACCTCGGTGTACCCGGCGGCGAGCCGGCACACGGGCCAGTCGGAGCCGAACATCAGCCGGCCGGGTCCGAAGGCCTCCATGACGGTGTCCGCGTAGGGGCGCAGATCCTCCACCGTCCAGGTCCGTGGGTCCGCCTCGGTGACCAGACCGGAGAGCTTGCAGACGGTGTTGGGCAACGCTGCCAGCGCCCGCAGGTCACCGGCCCAGGGGTGCGTCGTGCGCCGGACCACGGGCGGTTTGCCCGCGTGGTCGAGCACGAAGGTGAGCTCCGGCAGGAGGGCGGCCGCGCGGGTGGCGGCGGGCAGCTGGTGGGGCCGGACGATCAGGTCGTAGGCGAGTCCGGCGGCGCCGACGGCTCGCAGTCCGCGCAGGACGTCGGGGCGCAGCAGCCACTCGGGGTCGGGTTCGGCCTGGACCTGGTGGCGGATTCCGACGAGCCGGTCGCCGCCGGGCAGGGCGCGTAGTCCGGCGAGGGCGTCGGCGATGCCGGGCGCGGTGAGGTCGGTCCATCCGACGACGCCCGCGACGAGCGTGCTGTCGTGGGCGAGCGCGAGGAATTCGGGGGTCTCCTCGGCGACGGTGACCGTCTGGACGAGCACGGTGGCAACCACCCCGGCGGCGCGTGCCTCGGGCTCCAGGTCGGCGAGGGTGAAGGTGCGGCGGATGGGGGCGAGTTCCTCGCCGGTGATCCAGTCCTGGTCGCGTACCGCGAGGTCCCACACATGGTGGTGGGCGTCGATGACCGGCGGGGGCGTCATGTCACAGCAGCCCTTCCGCGCGCAGGTCGTCCCAGAGCGCGTCCGGAACCGGCGTGCGGAGCCGTGCCGCGGCGTCCCTCACCTCGTCCGGGGAGCGGGTGCCGACGAGGGCCCCCGCGACGGCCGGGTGGCCCAGCGAGTAGTGGAGGGCGGCGGCGCGCAGCGGAACACCGTGCGCTTCGGTGACGGCCCGGATGCGTACGGCGCGTTCGAGGAGGGGCGCGGGGGCCGCCGCGTAGTCGTACGTCGCGCCGGGGCGCGGGTCGACGAGCAGCCCGGAGTTGAACACACCTCCGACGACGACGCTGCGGCCCCGGGCCACGGCCTCCGGAAGCAGGGCGTCGAGGGCGCTGTGGTCGAGGAGGGTGAAGCGGCCGGCGCAGAGGACGGCGTCGACGTCGGTCTCGCGCAGGAAGCGGGTGAGCATCGCGGTCTGGTTCATGCCGGCCCCGATGGCGCCGACCATGCCCTCGTCGCGCAGCTTCTCCAGCGCCGGGTAGCCCTCGCGGAAGGCCGCCTCCCCGTGGTCGTCGGGGTCGTGCAGATACACGATGTCGACCCTGTCGAGGCCGAGGCGCTCGAGGCTGTCCTCGATGCTGCGGCGGATGCCGTCGGCGCTGAAGTCCCAGCGGCGCCGGTGGGTGTGCGGTACGGCGAATCCGTCGGAGAGCCCGCGATGGGCCGCCGTCCCGTCCGCGGGCAGCGGTTCGAGCAGGCGGCCCGCCTTCGTGGACACCGCGTACGCGTCCCGTGGCCGGTCGCGCAGAGCCTCACCGAGACGGCGTTCGGAGAGTCCGAGGCCGTAGTGCGGTGCGGTGTCGAAGTAGCGGATGCCCTCGTCCCACGCCGCGTCCACGGCGGCGGCGGCCTGCCCCGGATCGACCGCCGTGAAGAGATTACCGATGGCAGCCGCCCCGAAGGCGAGCTCGGTGATCTCGACCGCACTGCGTCCGAGTCTGATGCGCCGCATGGCCCTGCCGCCCCCGCCGGTGATCCCTGATGGTCCGTAGAGGAATATTCATCGGATCAATCCGCCGCGTCAACAGGGCCCGGGGGATCGGCTGTCAGGCCGGTGCGGGCACCGTGGGCACGAGTGAGTGCAGGTCGTGCAGTTCCTCGCGGACCGCGCAGGCGAGCCGGTCGAGATCGGGAAGCGCCTCCCCGTCGGCGACCAGTCCGACCTGCACCCCTCCGCCGTACGTGGTCAGGGCGACGGCCAGCGACTGTCCGCGGGCCAGTGGCGCCATGGGGTAGAGGGCGCGCAGCGGGCAGCCGCCGAGGGAGAGCGCCGAGCGGGGCAGGGGCACGCTGGTGACCAGGATGTCGAAGAGCATCCGGGCCGCGTTCCCCGCCAGCGGGGCTCCGAACCGGTGGGCCAGCGCGGGCAGCTGGTCGGCCAGTACGGCGACGGCGCCCGCCCCGCGCAGCGGTCCGGCCACCTTGTTGCGGTCCATCCCCGCGCGTACGAGGCGCAGCCTTTCCCGGGCGTCGGACTCGCCGACGGGCAGCCCGAGGAGGTAGGCGGAGAGTCTGTTGCCGGTGGCCGCCCCGCCGGGCCGGCGCCGGGAGACGGGGACGAGGGCACGCGGGTCGGCGCCCGGCAGCGGCTCGCCGCGTTCGAGCATCCAGCGACGCAGCGCACCGGCGACGACCGCGAGCAGGACGTCGTTGGCCGTGCCGCCCTCGGTGCGGCGGATACGCTGCACCGTCTCGGCGTCGAGGTCGGCGGTGGCCAGTCGGCGTGTGCCGCTGGAGCGTGCGGTGAGTGCCGTGCCGGCGCGCAGGTCGAGGCGGCTGGCGCGTACGACGGAGGCACCGACCCCCAGTGCCCGGCGCACGTCCCCGAGCCGGTCGATCGCCATGCCCGCGGCCTCGTACGGGCCGGGCAGCCAGGAGCGGGGCGGCACGGGTGTCCGGCGGCGCACCGCGCCACGGCCCGCGCCGGCGGAGGCGATCTGGTCGAAGATGCCGGCGCCGATGGCGACGGCCCGCATGCCGTCGGCGAGCGCGTGGTGCAGCTTCACGAGTACGGCGAACGGGCCGTCGCCCGGGTTTTCCAGGAGATACATCTGCCAGGGCGGCAGGCCCCGTCCGAGCGGCCGCTCCATGAGTTCACCGGCGAGCCGGGTCGCCTCCGCCATGAAGTCGCCCTCGGGGAGGACGACCCGCCTGACGTGCCGTTGCACGTCGAAGTCCTTGTCGGTGAACCAGGCCGCGCCGCCGACGGGCAGCAGGACGTCGCGTACGCGCATGCGCAGCCGGGGAATCGCGGCGGCGCGGGCTCCGAGCAGTTCGAGCAGGTCCTGCGGGGCGACGCCGGGTACCGGGTCGAAGACGGCGAGCGCGCCGAGGTGCATCGGATGGGCATCGGATTCGAGGTGCCAGAAAGCCAGATCAAGAGGTGCCAGGAGCTCGGTACTCAACGGGGCCTCGCGTCTTCGACAGCGGAACGGCGGGATCGCAGTCAATCCCGCAAGATCGGTTACGGTCAAGTATGGACATGTTACGTACTGTTACAGTCTTCCGCTGCCGCGGCAGTCGCGCTACCGGTGCTCCGGGATGACGAACTCGCACCACACGCACTTGCCGTTGCCACGGGACTCCACACCCCAGACATCGGCCAGCCGGTCGACGAGCATGAGTCCGCGGCCTGAGACCCCGGACTCCCCCGCGTCCCTGCGGCGCGGCAGTGCGCTGGAGCGGTCCTCGACGTCGACCCGGAGGCGGCGTTCGGGCCCGGTGAGCATCCGGATGGTGACGATGGCACCGCCGTCGGTGTGCATCAGGGCGTTGGTGATGAGCTCGTCGGCCGCGAGCTCGACCTCGTCCGCCCGGCCCTTGGCTCCCCAGGCGCGCACGGCGGCCCGGATCATGTGGCGGGCGGACGTCAGCGCCTCCGGGTCGTTCTGCGCGACGTGCTGCTGGAGCCGGCCGCCCGGGTGGGGCGCGTGGGCCGCGTCGCGGCGCAGCAGCAGCACCGCCATGTCGTCCTCGCCGCCGCGCTCGTCGACGACCTCGCAGAGCCGGTCGGCCAGCTTCTGGAGGTCCTGCGGACCGTCGCGGACCGTCGCGGCCAGCAGCCGCATGCCCTCGTCGAGGTCGGTGCCGGGCAGCTCGACCATTCCGTCGGTGTAGAGGATCAACGTCTGGCCCGGGTCCAGATCGACGGTGCTGACCGGGTATTCGAGCTGTCCGAACTCCGCGGAGAGGCCCAGCGGCATACCACCGTCGACGGGCAGTCTGCGGCAGCTCCCGTCGATGTCCCGCAGGGCCGGGTCCACGTGCCCGGCCCTGACCAGCTGCACCACTCCGGTGGTCAGGTCGGCCTCGGCGTAGGTGCAGGTCGCGAAGCGGTCGGTGTCGAGCTCGTGGAGGAAGACGGACGCGCGCGCCATGACCGTCGCCGGGCTGTGTCCCTCGGCCGCGTAGGCGCGCAGCACGATCCGGAGCTGCCCCATGACGGCCGCCGCGTGCGTGTCGTGCCCCTGTACGTCACCGATGACGGCGCCGACCCGGCCGCCGGGCAGCGAGATGATGTCGTACCAGTCACCACCGATGTCCCTGCCGAGCCGCGCCGAGCGGTAGCGCACGGCGACCTGGGCCCCCCGCACCTCGGGGATCCGGCGCGGCAGCATGGCCTGCTGGAGCCCTTCGGCGAGGTCGTGCTCCTGTTCGTAGAGCATCGCCCGCTGGAGGCTCTGGGCGATCGAACTGCCGAGAGCCACCAGCAGGTTTCGCTCGTCGCTGGTGAAGCCGGCCTTGTTGCCGTAGAGGAGCCCGAGTGCGCCGATCGGGCGAGCCTGGGCGATGAGCGGCATGTAGGCGGCGGCGGTGATGCCGAGATGGCTGATGTGAGGCCACAGGATCGGGTACGAGGTCGCGAAGTCCTCGGGTGTCTCGATGAAACGCGGTGTGAGCGTGCGGATCACTTCGCTCATCGGATAGGGCTCGTCGGTGCGCGTGTAGCGCGTGCCCTGCACGAACGCCCCCTCGGGGCCGTCCGCCACCAGATGGATACGCCCCGACTCGAGCAGCCCCATGACGAGGCTGGTGGCGCCGAGGTTGGCCAGGCCGCGGGAGCTCTTCAGCACGTCGGTGACGTCCTTGACCGTCCGGGCGTGCGCCAGGGCCGCCGTGGTGCCCTCGACCAGGCTCGTACGGCGCCGGCGCTCCTCGTCGACGGTCCGGCGGGCGGTGGACTCGGCCAGTTCCTGGGTGGCGTCACGGATGATCCCGATGATGCGGCGGGGCCGCCCGGTTCCGTCGCGGCGGATGAACCCCTGGGTGTGGGTCCAGCACAGGGAGCCGTCCCGCTGCGTCCTGCGGAAGTACGCGCCGTAGTTGCTGCGGCCGCTCTTGAGCGCCTGCGAGACCATCGCGTCGAGCCGGATCGCCTCGTCGGCCGGGACACGCTGCGCGAGCCCCGACGGACGGCCGTCGTACTCGTCGGGGCGCAGATCGAACACACCGAGGGCGGGCTCGTCCATGTGCATGAGGCCGCTGTCCAGATCCCAGTCGAAGCTGCCCATTCGGTTCAGGGCGAGGCTGAGATCCGGGTGGGCGGGCCAGTCGTCCGGGAGTGACAGGGCACCCGCTACCCGATCATCCATGTGCGCCACTCTGCCATTATTTGTCCGATTCCTCGACCGAACCGGCGCCTTGAACACGTTCAAGGCGACGCCTATGCTCGGCGTGACGCGAATTGAACACGTTCAATTCATGCTGGTCGTGGGTGTGGAGGGGGTGGGCGCGATGTCCGTACTGGTCGGGCTGATCGTGATGCTGGGCATGCTGGTGATCGTTCCGTTGGGTCTGGGGCTCCTCGGCGACCCCGCGCTACACCGGATACGGCGTCTGTGGCCTCTCTTCGCGGTGCCCGGAGCGGTGTCCCTGTGGCTGCCACGCGGCGGCGCCGCCACCGCGCTCGCCCTCTGCTACGCGCTGGGGACACTGCTCCTCGCCACCCAGGCGCCCCGCCGGCTCGCTCGCACACGCAGCGCACGTCCGGTGGAAGCCGCCCTGCTCACCGCGTTGGTCGCCCCTTCGGTCGCGGCGCTCGCCCTCGTCGCCGAGCGCTCCGGCCACGAACTGTTCGGCTTCGGGCTCGGCATCCTGGCGCTGACCGTGCCCCACTTCCACTTCGCCGGTTTCGCCGCCGCCCTCGTCGCCGGTCTCGCCTGCCGGGCGGAGGACGGCGCGGCGGGCCGGTTCGCCGCCCTGAGCGTGCCGCTCGGCACCCTCCTCGTCCTCGTCGGCTACTTCACCGGGGAGCTGACCGAGCTGGCCGGGGCCCTCGTGCTCACCGCCGGGATGTGGACGGTCGCCCTCCTGACCTGGCGCACGGCCCCTGTCGCGGGACGGGATCGTGTCACCCGCGCCCTGCTGGCCGTATCGGCCGGCGTACTCGCGGTCACCATGGTGCTGGCGCTGAGCTGGGCGCTCGGCGAGGCCACCGGGCTGCCGCACCCCACACTGACCTGGATGGCGGCCACGCACGGCCTCGGCAACGCACTGGGCTTCGCCCTCTGCGCGCTGCTCGCCCGGCGCCGGCTCCACGACCTCACCCACCCGGAAGGCAGAACCGCATGAGCACGCTCACGTATCCCGAGGTAGGAGCGACCCGGCTGGGACCGCTCCCGGACGGGTACAACCATCTGCACCACCGCGCAGCGGTCGGCAGGGGCCGTACGGACTTCGAGGCCGCGGGCGCCGCCGTCACCGAGTGGCGCGCGCACCGTGCCACTGGAGCCGGAGTGAACGCCTCCGCCGCACGGGCCGCCGCCGGGGTCACCGTCAAGGTGTCGGCGGGCATCGGGCCGCTCCGCCTCGCCGCCCCCTGCGAGATCGTCTGGGCCGTGTACGAGAAGGACCGCACCGGCTTCGGGTACGGGACCCTGACGGGGCATCCGGAGTGCGGGGAGGAGAGCTTCGTCGTGGAGCTGGCGGACGACGGGACGGTGTGGTTCACCGTCATGGCCTTCTCCCGGCCCGCCTCCTGGTACACCCGGCTGGCGGGCCCGCTCGTCCCCGTGGTTCAGCGGTGGTACGCCCGACGGCTCGCCTCCGTACTGCGCCGGGCCGCCGTGTCGGCCGCCTGACGGGCGGGGCACGCCGGATACTGGAAGCGATGGAATGGTTCACCGCAGACGGCTACTGGCTGAGCAGGCTGATCTTCCAGCGGGCGCTCGCCGGCGTCTACCTCGTCGCGTTCGTCGCCGCGGCGCTGCAGTTCCGGGCGCTGATCGGCTCCCGCGGCATGCTCCCGGCGCCCGACCTCCTGCGGCACACCTCGTGGCGGGCCGCGCCCGGCCTGTTCCGTCTGCACTACTCCGACCGCTTCTTCGCGCTGGTCGCCTGGGCGGGCGCCGCGGTGTCGCTCGCGCTCCTGGCCGGCCTGGACGCGTACCTCCCGCTGGGCGCGGCGATGGCCCTCTGGGCCGTGCCGTGGGTGCTGTACCTGTCGATCGTCCAGGTCGGCCAGGTCTGGTACGGCTTCGGCTGGGAGTCGCTCCTGCTGGAGACGGGCTTCCTCGCCGTGTTCCTCGGCAACGACTCGACGGCGGCCCCGGTGCTGGTGCTGTGGCTGCTGCGCTGGCTGCTCTTCCGGGTGGAGTTCGGCGCGGGGCTCATCAAGATGCGGGGGGACGAGTGCTGGCGGCGGCTGACCTGTCTGGACTTCCACCACGAGACCCAGCCGATGCCCGGACCGCTGAGCTGGTTCTTCCACCATCTCCCCAAGCCCGCACACCGGGTGGAGACCGCGGCGAACCATGTCACCCAGCTCGTGGTGCCCTTCCTGCTCTTCACCCCCCAGCCCGTGGCGAGCGCCGCGGCGGGGCTGATGGTGCTGACCCAGCTGTGGCTGGTGCTGTCGGGGAACTTCGCCTGGCTGAACTGGCTGACGATCGTCCTGGCCCTCGCGGCGGTCGACTGGTCGCTGATCGCCGGTCCGCCCCCCGTACAGCCGGAAGCGCCGCTCTGGTACGAGGTGGTGGTCATCCTCGTCACCGCCCTCGTCCTGGTCCTCAGCTACCGTCCGGCGCGCAATCTGCTCTCCCGCCGGCAGGCGATGAACCGCTCCTTCGACCCACTGCACCTGGTCAACACCTACGGAGCCTTCGGGAGCATCAGCAGGATGCGGCTCGAGGTGGTGTTCGAGGGCACCGACGAGGCGGTGATCCACGAGGGGACGCGCTGGCTGGAGTACGGCTTCCGGGGCAAGCCGGGCGATCCGCGCCGGCTGCCGCGCCAGTTCGCTCCGTACCATCTGCGGCTGGACTGGATGATGTGGTTCGCGGCGCTCTCCCCCGCCTATGCCCGCTCCTGGTTCGGCCCGTTCGTCGAACGGCTGCTGCGCGGAGACCGGGACACCCTGCGGCTGCTGGGCCACAACCCGTTCCCCGACGGGCCGCCGGCCCATATCCGGGCCAGGGTCTTCCACTACCGGTTCACGGACCGGCAGGAGCTGCGGGCCACCGGATGCTGGTGGGACCGGACCTATGTGCGGGACTTCATGAGACCGGTGGCCCGGCCCGTTCCGCTACGGCCGGGCGGACCCGGCCCCGAGCGCAGCCGGTGACAGCGGTTCATGCTTCTGCCCCCGCCCGGGGACGGGGGCAGAAGCATGAGGCGCTGCCCGAAGAGGGCCGGACGCGGGTCAGTCGATGCCGGGCAGGATGTGCGGCTCGGCCAGATCGTCCTCGTAGCCGGCCAGCCTGATCGGTGCCGACCTTGCCCAGACCTCGATGTTCCGGAGCTTCTCGGGCCGACGGGCCCGCTCTCCGGTCAGTTCGGACGGGCGCGTCTCGGTCTTCGTCATGTCAGGTGTCACCGCGGACTCCTTATGTGTCGCGTAACCCCGGGCGGTGGCGACGCTGCGGCTGTGAGAACCGTGTCGACCGCCCTCTGCGGGGCAGGGGCAGAAACAGTTCGGTCGCGGTGGCGCCGGTACGGGGTGGGACGGCGGACTGCTTACAGCCCTGTCCCAGGACGGCCGAGGAAGCTTCGTGGATCCCTTGGTGGCGTCCGTTCACCTCAGACTAACCAAATGAGCGCCGTCGCGCTCGACAGAACGTGTGGCCTGGGTCACTTTCAGCCAACAGAACGGCGGCGGCCCCGCTGTCCGCGGGGCCGCCGCCGTGCCACCTGTCATCGCAGGTGGCGGGAGGTGCTGAAGAGGTCGGAGGTACGGAGCCGTCTGAAGGTTGTCACCAGCCCGCGGGGGCGTAGTCCTTCAGGAAGCAGCCGTACAGCTCCTCGCCCTCCTCGCCGCGCACGATCGGGTCGTAGACCCGCGCGGCGCCGTCGACGAGGTCCAGAGGGGCGTGAAAACCCTCCTCCGCGAGGCGGATCTTGTCGGGGTGCGGCCGCTCGTCCGTGATCCAGCCGGTGTCGACAGCCGTCATGAGGATGTGATCCTTCTCGAACATCTCCTGGGCGCTGGTGCGGGTCAGCATGTTCAGTGCGGCCTTGGCCATGTTGGTGTGCGGGTGTCCCGCGCCCTTGTACCCGCGGCCGAACACACCCTCCATCGCGGAGACGTTGACCACGTAGGCGCGCTTCGCCTCGGTCCTGGCCATCGCGGGCCGGAGCCTGCTGATCAGGATGAACGGCGCCGTGGAGTTGCAGAGCTGGACCTCGAGGAGCTCGATCGGCTCCACCTCCTCGACGGTCTGGATCCAGCTGTTCGTGTCGTGCAGGTCCGGGACCAGGCCGCCCGCGTCGATCGCGGTGCCCGCGGCGATGCGGGCCGGCGAGGCGGATCCGGTGACCAGCGCCAGGTCGGTGACGTCCTGGGCGCTGAGCCCCTGGCCCTCCTTGCGAGCGGCCGGCAGCGCGGCCACCCGGTCGACGGTGCCGCTGCCGAACGTCCCGATGACCTCGGCGGCCGGCAGTACGCCCGCGGGCAGCGGTGCGGATTCCGCGCCCACCAGCTCGCTGTAGGCCTGCGGGGAGCGGCGGACCGTCTGTGCGGCGTTGTTGATCAGGATGTCGAGCGGCCCCTCGGCGGCGACCGAGTCGGCGAGCGCGACGACCTGCGCCGGATCGCGCAGGTCGATGCCGACGATCTTCAGACGGTGGATCCACTCGTCGCTGTCCGGCATCGCCTTGAAGCGGCGGATGGCGTCGTTGGGGAAGCGCGTGGTGATGGTGGTGTGGGCGCCGTCCCGCAGGAGCCGCAGCGCGATGTACATGCCGATCTTGGCACGGCCACCGGTGAGCAGGGCCCGGCGGCCGGTGAGGTCGGTGCGCGCCTCGCGCCGGCTGCGGTTCTCCTTCGCGCACTGCTGGCAGAGCTGGTGGTAGAAGGCGTCCACCTCGACGTACCGGGTCTTGCAGATGTAGCAGGACCTGGGGCGCTGGAGTATGCCCGCGATCTCGGCGGTGGCCGAGGAGGACGGGAGGACGCCCTGCGTCTCGTCGTCGATGCGCTCGGCCGAGCCGGTCGCCGTGGCTTCGGTGACGGCCTTGTCGTGCGCGGTCTTGGCCGCGCGGCGCTCCTGGCGGCGGCGCTGCTTCACGGTGCGGTAGATCCCCGCGGTGGCCCGGCGCACGGCGATGGCGTCGGGGTGGTCGACCTCGATGGTGTTCAGCTCGTCGAGCACGCCCAGGCAGACGGCCAGCCGCTCCGGGTCGATACCGGGACCGAACTCGTCGATCCCGGGAGCGAACTCCTGGCTGTCCTCTGTCACCGTCATTGCCGTTCCTCTGTCACTCGTCACTCATGCCGTTGTCGGGCTTCGGTGGGGAGTGGTCCGGCCGGGAGCCGGCGAGGGCAGGCGCGCACGGGCGGAATGCCCCGGTCAAGTCTGCCATGAGTCGGGCGTTGCTCAGGTCGGTCCGGCGGCCTGCCCGGCTTCGGCGGAGAGCGGGGTGGCGATGGACTCGAGGGACTTCTGCTCGGCCGCCACCGCGAAGAAGAACGCGACGACACCCGCGGCCACCATGAGGGCCGCTCCGATGCAGAAGGCCAGGACGGTCTCGCCGACCACGCCGCTCGCGGTCAGGTCCGCGAAGACCAGCGGGCCGGTGATCCCTCCCGCGGCGGTACCCACGGCGTAGAAGAACGCGATCGCCATCGCCCGGGTCTCCATCGGGAAGATCTCGCTGACCGTCAGATAGGCGGAGCTGGCACCGGCGGAGGCGACGAAGAGGACGAGGCACCAGCAGCCGGTCATGGTGACGGCCGTCAGCAGGCCGGCGCCGAACAGCCATGCGGTGCCGAAGAGCAGCAGGCCGGAGAGGACGTACGTCCCCGCGATCATCGGCTTCCGCCCCACTGTGTCGAAGAGGCGGCCGAGGAGGAGCGGTCCCAGGAAGTTGCAGAAGGCGATGACGGCGAAGTAGTACCCGGTGACACCGCTGGAGACATCGAAGAACTTCACGAGGATCGAGCCGAAGCCGAAGGTGATGGCGTTGTAGAGGAAGGCCTGTCCGATGAAGAGGGCGAGCCCGAGAACGGCCCGTTTGGGATACGAGCGGAAGACGGTCCGGGCGATCAGGCCGAATCCGATGCTCTTTCGCTGCCGCACGGTGATGGGCGGCTCGGCCGGGGGAAGAGAGCTCCCGGTCTCAGCCTCCACCTCCCGCTCCACGCCGTCGACCAGCCGCTCCGCCTCGTCGTCGCGCCCGTGGATGAACATCCAGCGCGGGCTCTCCGGCACATGACGGCGCACCAGCAGGATGACCAGCCCGAGGACCACGCCCAGCGCGAAGGTGAGCCGCCAGCCGATGTCCTTCGGGAAGATGTCGGTGTTCAGCGCGAGTACGGAGAGGAGGGAGCCGGCCACGGCCCCGAGCCAGAAGCTGCCGTTGATGATGAGGTCGACGCGCCCCCTGTACTTGCTGGGGATCAGCTCGTCGATGGCGGAGTTGATGGCCGCGTACTCGCCGCCGATCCCGAAGCCCGTCAGAAAGCGGAAGAGGAAGAACCACCACGCCGAGAAGGAGATCGCCGTGAGCGCGGTGGCCGCCAGATAGACGGCGAGGGTGATCAGGAAGAGTTTCTTGCGCCCGAAGCGGTCGGTGAGCCATCCGAAGACCAGCGCGCCGGAGCAGGCACCCGCCACGTACAGCGCGGCGGCGATGCCGGTCACCTGGGCGTCGGTGATGGCCAGTCCGCTGCCGTCCTCGGACAGCCGGCTGGCGATGTTGCCGACGACCGTGACCTCGAGTCCGTCCAGGATCCAGACCGTTCCCAGGCCGATCACGATCATCCAGTGCCAACGTGACCAGGGCAGCCGGTCCAGCCGCGCCGGGATCCGTGTCGTGACAGTGGGTCCGCCTGCCGTGCCGGTGTCGCTCATGAGTCCTCCTCAGCTTCCGGAACCACAGGTGCCCGGAACGAGGCGTGACTCACACATCGGCCGTGAAGAAGAACGAAAAGCACCCGCGCGATCACGGATCGTTACATCTGGCGGCTCCATCCGGCCCGTTCACATCTTTCCGGGAAAATCTTCGATACTCGGTGGCATTACTTCCGGAAAGCGGGGCATGCGCCCGTCACTGCACCGGACACCAGGGAGGGCGACACCATGACGGCCATGTCAGTGCGAACCACCGAAACGATCGGCAGCGCGGCCACGCGATGTGACGAGGTGGGTTCGGCTTCCGACGCGGCTGCGCTTCCGTGGATCGAGGACGCGGGCAAGGTGGCGCCTCAGGACGCCAGGGCCATGTCGAAGCTCTTCTTCGACCGGCTCCAGGTTCTCGAGGAGGGAACCCACGAATACCAGTACGCCCGCAACACCCTGATCGAGATGAATCTCTCCCTGGTGCGCTTCGCCGCCTCGCGGTTCCGCAACCGGGGCGGTGACGACACCGAGGACATCATCCAGGTGGGGACGATCGGCCTGATCAAGGCGATCGACCGCTTCGACCTGTCGCGCGAGGTCGAGTTCGCGACCTTCGCGGTGCCTTACATCGTCGGTGAGATCAAGCGGTTCTTCCGCGATACGACCTGGTCCGTGCATGTGCCGCGACGGCTGCAGGAGCTGCGGGTCGAGCTGGCCAAGGCCAAGGAGCAGCTGTCGGCGAAGCTCGACCGCGACCCGACGGTCGCGGAGCTCGCCGCCCACCTCGATCTCCCCGAGGAGGAGATCATCGAGGGTCTGGTCGCGGCCAACGGCTACTCGGCGGGCTCGCTGGACACCCCCAACGCCGACAGCGAGTCGGGGAGCGACCAGCGCGCCTACGCCGATCTCCTGGGCGACGACGACCCGGGGATGGAGAGCGTCGAGAATCTGCACACCCTGGCTCCGCTGCTGCGGCAGCTGGACGACCGGGAGCGCAAGATCGTCCAAATGCGCTTCGGTCAGGAGATGACGCAGGCGCAGATCGGCGCGGAGCTCGGCGTTTCCCAGATGCATGTGTCGCGCCTGCTCAGCAGGATCGTCCAGCGCCTGCGAGCGGGCATGAGCGTGGAGGCCTGACGCACGGCGCACGCGACTGAACGACGGAGGCCCGGCCGAGTGCCGGGCCTCCGTCACATATGCTTCACGCCGATACGGCCGTGAGTTTCTGTGCCGTCCGTCGGAAGGGGTGGAGCGTGACCGAGACACCGTTGGGCACCTCTGCGCATGTGCAGCAGCTCAGCGGAATCCCGGAGCAGCAGAGGGGCCTGACCGCCACCGACACGTCCGTCTGGGACGTCGACGCTGTCCTGCTCCTGGTCGAGGACGACTCCGGGGACGCACTCCTGGTCGAGGAGATGCTCACCGACAGCGAGCTGGAGTCCCCGCTCACGTGGTGCAAGACGCTGGCCGAGGCGCGGCGGTTCCTGCTGGACTGCCGTATGTCTGTCTGCGTCCTGCTGGATCTGCACCTGCCCGACGTCCACGGCCTCGACGCCGTCCGTCAGCTCGTCGAGTCCGCCCCTGACGCGGCGGTCATCGTGCTGACGGGTCTGGACGAGTCGGAGACGGGCCTCTCCGCGGTGGCGCAGGGCGCCCAGGACTATCTCGTCAAGGGCCGGATCGACCCCGAGATGCTGGGCCGCGCGGTCCGCTACGCCCTCCAGCGCAAGCACGCCGAGCGCTCGGCGGCCGCGATGCGGACCAGCCGTCTGATCGCCCAGGAGAACGCCCGGCTGGAGCGTGCGCTGCTGCCGATCCCGCTGCTGCTGGACGACAGCTTCCAGGTCGCCGCCCGTTACGAGGCGGGGCGCGCCCACGGGCTGCTGAGCGGCGACTTCTACGACGTGGTCCAGACGGCCGACGGCGCGGTGCACGCGGTGATCGGCGATGTGTCGGGGCACGGAGCCGCGGAGGCCGCTCTGGGTGTCTGTCTGCGGGTCGCCTGGCGCACGGCCGTACTGACCGGCGTCACACAGCTGGAGAAGACCGGTCTGCTGGAAGGCATACTCGTCGCCGAGCGGTCGGATCCCCATGTGTTCGCCACCGTGACCACGCTCGTCTTCCCGCCGAGCCGGGACAGGGTACTCGTCGCTCGGGCCGGCCATCCCGGGCTGCTGGTGCGGCGCGGCACGGAGGTCGCCTGGGTGGAGCCCGACCCCGGCATGGCCCTCGGGCTGCTGCCCGGTGTCGGCCGCTGGACGATCACGGAGCTGGAGCTCTCCCCCGACAGCGAGCTCGTCCTGTTCACCGACGGTCTGTTCGAGGGGCGTACGGGGCCCAAGTCCCGGCTGGGCGAGGAAGGGCTGCTGGCCATGGCCGGCAAGTACGGCGCGCTCGAACCCCGCGCGTTCGTCGACGCTCTTGTCGCCGAGGCCACCGAGGGCGCCTCTCCGTACGGCGGGCTGGCCGACGACGTCGCCGTCCTGCACCTGGGCTGGAAGGCGGATGCATGAGCTCGGAGGGACCGGCCGGCACGGGCCCGATATCCCGGCTGTCGGTGCAGAACTGGGTCCATCTGATCCTGGCCGGTTTCGTACTGGTGGTCTGCGGGTGCCTCGTCGTGGGCGGGCTCGTCCTCTCCCGCATCTCCGACCGGACCACCGACCTGGTGGACCGTATCCAGCCCGCCCGCTCCGCTTCGTTCCAGCTGCAGAACTCGCTCCTCGACCAGGAGACCGGGGTACGCGGTTACGCACTCACCGGGGACGCTTCCTTCCTGGATCCCTACGAGAAGGGTGTACGGGCCGAACGAGAGCGGCTGGCCCGGGTGCGCTCGCTCATGGGGGCCGGAGAGCCGTACGCCGCGGACCTGGACCGGATCGAGCGGGCCTCCCAGCAGTGGCGGACCCTCCGGGCGGAGCCGCTGATCGCGGCTGTGCGGGCGAACGGGCCCGCCGGTGAGTCCTCGGCACCGATCCTGCGGAGCAAGGCGGACTTCGACGCCCTGCGCGCTCTTTACACCACCCAGCAGAGCCACCTGGACGACGCGCGTGACGCGGCCCGCGCCGAGCTGGATGACGCGCGCGCGACCCGCGACCGGGTGCTCATCGCCCTGGTGATCGGCTTCGTGCTGGCCGTCGTGGCGCTGAGCATGCTGCTGCGCCGCGTGGTCGGCCGGCCCCTGGCCGAACTGACCGCCGCGTCGAACCGGGTGCGGTCGGGCGCCTTCACCGGCAGGATCGAGGTCCGCGGCCCGTCGGATGTCAGGGCGGTCGCCGCGGCGGCCGAGGAGATGCGCCGGCGTCTGGCCGCCGACCTGGCCGCGTCCCAGGAGCGGGAGACGCTGCTGGACGAGCAGACCACGGAGCTGCGCCGGTCCAATTCCGAACTGGAACAGTTCGCCTACGTGGCCTCGCACGACCTCCAGGAGCCACTGCGGAAGGTGGCCTCCTTCTGCCAGCTGCTGGAGAAGCGGTACCGCTCGGAGCTGGACGAACGCGGACGGCAGTACATCGACTTCGCGGTCGACGGCGCCAAGCGGATGCAGGTCCTCATCAACGACCTGCTGACCTTCTCCCGGGTGGGCCGGGTGCAGCAGAGCTGGAAGCCCGTGGACCTCGACGCGGCCCTGGAGCGGGCCCTGTCAAATCTCACCCTGGCCATCGAGGAGTCCGGAGCCGCCCTCGAACGCGAGGATCCGCTGCCGGAGCTTCTGGGTGACCCGACATCTCTCACCATGGTGTGGCAGAACCTCGTGGGGAACGCGGTCAAGTTCCGTCGGCGTGACGTGCCGTGCCGGATCACCGTCACGTGTGTCCGGGAGGGCGACGACTGGCATCTGACGGTCGCCGACAACGGCATCGGGATCCCGCCGGAATTCGCGGACAAGGTGTTCGTCATCTTCCAGCGCCTCCATGCCCGCGACGAGTACGAGGGCACCGGGATCGGTCTCTCCCTCTGCCGCAAGATCATCGAATTCCACGGTGGCCGGATCTGGCTGGACCCGGAGCCGGCCGAGGGCACACTGATCCACTTCACCCTGCCCGTCCTGCCCGAGGCACCCACCCACACCACGGCGGAGCTCCTCGCCCCTGCCGCCCTCACCCCCCGGTCGGGAGAACCGCTGTGAACGACGCCGTCAAGCCCATCGAAGTCCTGCTCGTCGAGGACGACCCCGGCGACGAACTGATGACCCGTGAAGCGTTCGAGGACAACAAGATCCGCAACACGCTCCATGTGGTCCGCGACGGACAGGAGGCGCTGGACTTCCTGTACCGCCAGGGTCCGTACGGCGACGCGCCACGCCCTGACCTGGTCCTTCTCGACCTGAACCTGCCGAAGTACGACGGCCGGCAGGTGCTCGAGCGGATCAAGACCGACCCGGAACTGGCGCTGATCCCGGTGGTGGTCCTCACCACGTCCTCTGCCGAGGAGGACATCCTCCGCAGTTACAAACTGCACGCGAACGCCTATGTCACCAAGCCGGTCGACCTGGAGCAGTTCATCGGGGCGGTGCGCCAGATCGACGACTTCTTCGTGAGCGTGGTCCGGCTGCCCCGGCACGCGTAAGATCTGCAGAGATCTCCCGGAGTGGGATCTCTCGACACGGGTAGACGAACGGCGAGAAGAGGTCCACGACCTCCCCTGCGGCGCCCTGGCTGGAGCACATGAACGAACAGGCCATCTCACGGCCGGACGACCCCTTCCAGGGGTCACCGTCCACGGAGGTTCTGCTCGCCGCGGAGGTGTTCGACGGCGAGCCCGGGTGCATCGCGCAGGCCCGGGCGCTCGCCGACCGTTTTCTGGCACGGCTCGTGGCGGAGTGGCTCGCGGTCCTCGGTGAACACACCCGCAGTGACCTGATGCTGGCGGTCAGCGAGCTCATCACCAACGCGGACCGCTACAGCCACGGCCCGTATCTGCTGGAGCTGGAGGGCGACGCGCGGCGCATCAGCGTCACGGTGTACGACAGCAGCACGGCGCTCCCGGTGCTCTACTCCCCCGACCCTGCCCGTCTCGGCGGTCACGGCATGGAGATCGTGGTCGCGCTCTGCGACCGGGTCACGGCGGAGCGGGTGCCCGTCGGCAAACGCATCCGTGCCGAGTTCATGCTCAGCACCTGAGCGACCTCGACGACGGTACGGCCACGGTCCGGGAACGGCGGAAGATTCGGCGCGTTCCGGACACGCGGTGCGGTCCCGCGACAGCATGGTGTCACCTCCCGGTGAACTTCTGAGCCCTCGGGCAAGCAGGACTACCGTCAGGAGGAGGACCCTGGAGGGATGGACGTACTACCGGAGCAGTACGCCGAATCGCCGCCTCAGGGACGACGACGCGGCGGCTCCGACGGGACATCGTGGTGTACATGAGTTCCCTCGCGCTTTCCGTGCTGCTGTCACTGGTCTCCGCGGTCGCCTACGCGGCCGGGGCGATCGTCCAGGAGCGCGTGGCCGCGGCCGGTGGCAGCCGCCCGTACGCGCCCCTGCGCAACGGCACCTGGTGGGTGGCTGTGGCGCTCAACGGTGTGGGAGCGGTGCTGCACGTCGTGGCGCTGGCGTACGGGCCGCTCAGCCTCGTACAGCCCCTCGGCGCCCTGACGATCGTGTTCGCGCTGCCGATGGCGGCGGTCTTCGTCCGCCGCAAGGCGGGACGGACGGCCTGGCGCGGCGCCCTGATGGCCACGGTCGGTCTCGCCGGCCTGCTGGCCCTGACGGGGAGCGCCGGGTCCCACACGCTGGCCGGGCCCGAGCAGCTGGTGCTCGCGGCCGGGACGGCCGGTGCCGTGGTGGTCCTCCTGGTCCTGGCCAAGGGGCTGCACCGGCCGATGCTGCGCAGCGTGGTACTGGCCGTCGGGGCCGGAATCGCCTTCGGCATGGCGTCGGTGTTCACCAAGACCGTGGCCGTGGAGTGGACCTCCGGCTCGGTGACCTCCGGGCTGCCGACGCTGCTGGTGATCGCGGGGCTCGCAGCCGCTGGGCTGCTGCTCTCCCAGGCCGCGTACCGGGGTGCCGGGCTGACGGCGCCGCTGGCAACGGTCACCGTGGTCAACCCGGTCGTGGCGGCCGCCGTGGGCATCACGATGTTCGGGGAGCAGTTCCGTTTCGGCATGACGGGCACCCTGCTCGCTCTCGGCTGCGGTGCGCTGGCGGCGGCCGGTCTGGTGCTGCTGACCACGGAGCGGGTGGGAGCTGAGCGGCGTACGGCGGAGCGGGAGGAGTCCGAGGAGCGTACGCCGGAGGACGGCGGCGCCCCGGACGTGCCTCATACGGTGGTGCTGCCGGAGCCGGCGAAGCCCGCGGCCCTGCAGGGGGCGGCGGTACTGCCGGACCCTTTCCCGGCCCCGACGGCGCTCTCCCTCCCGCTGACGCTGCCGTTGGACCATGGCGGCGGGCGCGTGGAGTTCGGCGGCCGGCCGGCCGCCGGCTCTGCTCGCCGGGGTGACTTAGATGCCCGGGCGGGGACCGTTCAGACGCTGACACCGCCGGCCCTGAGGTAGGCCAGGGGGTCGATGTCGGATCCGTAGCCGGGGCCGGTGCGGATCTCGAAGTGCAGGTGCGGGCCGGTGCTGTTGCCGGTGGATCCCGACCGGGCGATCCGCTGGCCGCTGCCGACCTGCTGGCCCTCGCGCACGTGGAGCGAGGAGAGGTGGGCGTACTGGCTGTACCTGCCGTCGCTGTGCCGGATGACGATCTCGTAGCCGTACGCGCCTGCCCAGCCGGCCGAGACGACCTTCCCGGACGCCACGGCCTTCACGGAGGTGCCGGTGGACACCGGGAAGTCCACGCCCGTGTGGTAGCCGCTGGACCACGAACCGGCCTGGTGGTACGGCGTTCCGGTGCGGGCGGACACGGGGGCGGTGAGGGCGGACCGCGGCTTGGACGCCTTCTTCTCGGGCTGGGCCGCGGGCTTCGCCGCCGGCTTGGGCCGGGCCTTCTCCGTGGCCTTGGGGGTGGCGGTCCGGGGCGCCGCCTTCTCCGTGGCCTTGGGGGCCGACCGCTGCTTCGGGGCGGTCTTCTGCTGCTTCGGGGCCGCTTCCTGCTTCGGGGTCGCTTCCTGCTTCGGTGCGGCTGCCGGGGGCGCCCCTGCCATGTCGAGGGTCAGCCGCTGCCCCGGGAGGATCAGGTCGGGATCGGCACCCACCACGGTGCGGTTGGCCGCGTACAGCCGTTGCCAGCCGCCCTGGACCCGCTCGGCGGACGCGATGCCGGAGAGGGAGTCACCGCGCGCGACGGTGTACGACTCGCGCTGACCGGGGACGGCGGTGGGCGACGCCTCCACCGCCGCGGTGTCGGCGGCCTTCTTCGCGGGGCCGGACTTGTCCTGCCCGGTCGCCTCGACGGCGACCTGGCGCTGCGACTGCGGGGCGATGTCGGGTGCGTCGCCGCCCTGCTTCAGGCCGGCCCGAACGGAACACGTCGGCCAGGCTCCCGGCCCCTGCCCTCCGAGCACCTTCTCGGCGACGGCTATCTGCTGGTCCTTGGTCGCCAGATCGGCCCGCTCGGCGTAGGCGGTGCCGCCGTACGCCGCCCAGGTCGACCGGGTGAACTGGAGGCCCCCGTAGTAGCCGTTACCCGTGTTGATGTGCCAGTTGCCGGTCGACTCGCAGGCGGCGACCTTCTCCCACACATCGGTCGAGGCAGCTCCGGCCGAGGCAGCCGTGAGGAGCGGGAGCGCGATCCCCGCGCCTCCCGCCGTCACCGTGAGCGAGGCACGGTTGATCCGACTGGGCTGGTATCTGCGGTGCCGTCCGGTCGCGGCCATGATCAGGCTCCCCCACTGCAGTAGGACACGTCGCAAGCGGCCAACTTATGGGCATACAAAGGGCGGTGACAAGTGACAGTTGCCGCACGCCGCCCGCGCGCCCCGGCGCACCACCCATGGGTCTGGGGCCGCTCCCGCTCTCCGGGCTGTCCCGCAACCATGGGAGAGCGCTCTATCCGGCCCCGTTCCTGATGCTATAAAGGCCCTCATGACGGATGCTCTGCGACCACCCGGTGCGGCGCCCACCCTGGAGGACGTGGCGCGGGCGGCCGGCGTCTCGCGCGCGACGGTCTCGCGGGTCGTCAACGGGGTGCGCAACGTCGACCCGGCGATCCAGGAGGCCGTCCGGCAGGCGGTCTCGGTCACCGGCTACACACCCAACCGCGCGGCCCGCTCCCTGGTCACCCGGCGCACGGGCGCCGTCGCGCTGGTGGTGTCGGGTGCGGGGGTGGAGCCGGAGGGTGAAGAACCCGCCGAGGAGGGGTCCTTCACCGCGCAGATCTTCGCCGACCCCTTCTTCGGCCGGGTGGTGACGGGGATCGTCAACTATCTGCGGCCGCGCGGGATGCACCCGGTGCTGATGTTCGCCGAGACTTCGCGGGCCCGGGACGAGGTGGTGGCGTTTCTGCGCCAGGGCAGCGCCGACGGGGCGCTGATCGTGTCGACCCACGCGCAGGACCCGCTGCCCGGCCTGATCACCGATGCGGGGCTGTCCGCCGTGCTTTTCGCGCGCCCTGCCCGGCCGGTACGGATCAGCTATGTCGACCTGGCCCACCGGGACGGCGCCCGGCTGGCCGCCGAGCATCTGCTGGCGCGGGGCTGCCGCCGGATCGCCACCATCAGCGGGCCGCTGAACGTCCCCGCGGGACAGGAGAGGCTCGCTGGCTTCCGGGACGCGATGGCGCAGCACGGGCATGTCGATGTCCCGGTGGCCGAGGGGCAGTTCACCCAGGAGAGCGGCGAGGCCGCGATGGAGCGACTGCTGGCCGAACACCCCGCCCTGGACGGGGTGTTCGCGGGGAACGACCTGATGGCGATGGGTGCGTGCCATGTGCTGCGGGAGCACGGCAGGCGGGTGCCCGAGGATGTCGCCGTGATCGGCTTCGACGACAGCAGCGCCGCCTCCGCCTGCCGCCCGCCGCTCACGACGGTGCGGCAGCCCGTGGAGGACATGGCGGCGGAGATGGCCGGTCTCCTGCTGGACCGACTGGCGGCACCGGACCGGCCCACGACGTCGGTGATCTTCGAACCGGTGCTGGTGGTGAGGGACTCCGCCTGAGGGATACGGCACCGGTCAGCCTGCCACTGTCCGGCCGCGACCCGTCGCCGCCCGGTCCGGGGCCGGGGTGGCGTCCCGGAGGGGCTGGGGCGCGGGACGGGTACCGCCGCGAGCCAGGAAGTCGGACAGGGGCAGGGTCGCCGCGCCCACCGTGACCGCGTCCGGGCCCAGGTGGCCCAGGTCGATCGTGGTGCGGGCGACTGCGTGCTCGAGGGCGTACTCCTGGACATAACGGCGGATCGCCGGGAGCAGATGGGGGCCGATGAGCAGGCCCGCCCACCCGCCGAGCAGGATGCGTTCGGGCAGGAAGAGGTTGACCAGGTCGGCCAGGGCTGCGCCGAGGCACTCGGCCGTCTCGTCCAGGATCGAGACCGCGACCGGATCCGGGGCAGCGCCGCCGCGCCCCGGGTAGGCGGCCGCGAGCAGTGCGGCGAGGGCGGTCTCGTCGTCGGCGTCCGGTGGCAGCGGGCCGCCCGCCTCCTGCCAGCGCTCCCGCATGGCCTCCGCACCGGCGTACGCCTCCAGGCAGCCTATGGAGCCGCAGCGGCAGCGGCGGCCCCGTAGCTGCACCGTGGTGTGGCCCCACTCCAGGGCCGCGTTCGAGAGGTCCTCGTCGAGGATGTCACCCCGGTTGACGCTCGCGCCCACCCCGGAGCCGATCAGGGCGACAGCGGCCGCGCCCGCGCCTCTGCCGCCGCCGAACCACATCTCGGCCTGCCCCAGCGTCTTCGCGCCGTTGTCGATGAAGAACGGCACCTCGGGCGGCACGTCCACGGCCTCACGGAGCAGCCGCTCGAAGGGAACGGCGCTCCACCCGATGGTCTGACCGTGCACGACCGCTCCCGGGCCGCCCGCGGCCGCCGGGGCGTCGCGCTCGATGATCCCGGGCACCCCGATGCCGATGCCGAGCAGCATGCGGGGGTCGGCGCCCGCGTCGCGCAGGACGTCGGCCACGCCCGACCGGACGTGGCCGACGATGCGCTCGACGTCGTATCCGTGCTGCGCCAGCAGGCGGTCGGTGCGGGCGAGTTCCGTCAGTGAGAGATCGAAGAGCTCGACGCGCACCCGGGTCTCCCCGATGTCGATGCCCACGAACAGTCCTCCGCCCGGGGCGGTCCGCAGCAGGGTGCGGGGGCGCCCGCCGTCGGAGTCGACGATGCCCGCCTCCTCCAGGAGCCCTTCGGAGGCCAGCTCGGCGACCACGTTGCTGATGGATCCCGAACTGAGCCCGGTCGCGGGTCCCAGCTCCTGACGGCTCAGCGGGCCGTCGAAATACAACCGTTGCAATACCCGCGCCCGATTGCCCCTTCGCAGGTCACGCACGGTCCGTCTGCTGCGCTCAGCCATGTTGCTCCCTTCGTCCCGGCAACATACCCCGGCCCTGGCTCTTGACGCGCACTTTCTTCACCTCTTAAATCACATCTTAAATTAAGAGCGGGAGGGTCGTTCGGATCCCGAACCGCACCCTCCCCGGAAAGGGGCCACCTTTCATGCGTCACCTCAGAGCCGCAGCAGCAGTCACCCTCGCCATATCCGTCGCCGCCGGAGTCACCGGCTGCGGAGGCGGGACCTCTTCGGGCGGCGGCAGCAACGAGTCGCCGAAGACCCTGACGTACTGGGCGTCCAACCAGGGGCCGAACATCGAGGCCGACAAGAAGATCCTCACTCCCGAGCTGAAGAAGTTCGAGAAGGAGACCGGGATCAAGGTGAAGCTGGAGGTCGTCCCCTGGGCCGACCTGCTGAACCGCATCCTCGCCGCCACCACGTCGGGTCAGGGCCCGGACGTGCTGAACATCGGCAACACCTGGTCGGCGTCGCTGCAGGCCACCGGCGCACTGCTCCCCTGGGACGACAAGAACTTCGAGGCGATCGGCGGCCGGGACCGCTTCATCGACTCGGCGGTCGCCTCCGCCGGCAAGGAGGGCGAACCTCCCGCCGCGGTGCCGCTCTACTCCCTGTCGTACGCCCTCTACTACAACAAGAAGATGTTCGCCGACGCGGGCATCACGACGCCGCCGGCCACCTGGAGCCAGCTCGTCGAGGACGGGAAGAAGCTCTCCAAGGACGGCAAGTGGGCCCTCGGCGCCGAGGGTTCCAACCTGTCCAACAACATCCACCAGACGTTCGTCCTGGGGCAGCAGCACGGCGCGGACTTCTTCGACAAGGAGGGCAAGGCGGACTTCACCTCGGACGGCGCCGTCGCCGCCGTGAAGCAGTACGTCGACTTCATGGCGAAGGACAAGATCATCGCTCCGGGCAACGCGGAGTACGCCCAGAACCAGTCGTTGACGGACTTCGCCAAGGGCCGCACGGCCATGGTCCTGTGGCAGGCCGCCGCCACCACCTTCGCCGCCCAGGGCATGAAGCCGGAGGACTGGGGCGTGGCCCCCGTCCCCGTGCCGTCCGGTGCGCCGGGCGCGGGCAAGCAGACCAACTCCATGGTGGCCGGCATCAACATGGCGGTGTTCAAGAACACCAAGAACATCGACGGCGCGAAGAAGTTCGTCAAGTTCATGACGAGCGACGAGGAGCAGAAGATCCTCTGCAAGACCTACGGCTCGATCCCGCCCGTCAAGGCCGCCCAGTCGGACCCCGCCTTCGCCGCCCCGGAGCTGAAGGTCCTGCGCGACACCCTCGCCACCAGTGCCGCCCCGCTCCCCCAGGTGCCGAACGAGTCGCAGTTCGAGACGGCCGTGGGCACCGCGGTCAAGGAGCTGTTCGCGGACGCCGCGGCCGGCACCCCCGTCACCACCGAATCAGTCAAGGCGCGCCTCGAAAAGGCCCAGCAGACGATGCAGCAGTGAGGCTCTCTCCATGACCGCCACCGTGACCACCGACCCCGGAGTCGACAAGTCGACCAGGGGTACGAGCCGGGGCAGCGGGGGTGCGCGGCGCCGGATGCCGCGCATCCCCGACCGGATCCGCCGCGGCGGACTGCCCTACCTCCTGCTCCTCCCGGCCGTCCTGCTCGAACTCCTCATCCATCTGATCCCGATGATCGTCGGCATCGTGATGAGCTTCCGTCAGCTCACCCAGTTCTTCATCAACAACTGGAGTGCGGCGCCCTGGACGGGCCTGGACAACTACGAGATCGCCGTCGACTTCGACGCGCCCATCGGTGAGGCCCTGCTCCAGTCCTTCTTCACCACCTGTGTCTTCACGTTCTTCGCCGTCGGTCTCGCATGGCTCTTCGGGGTCGCCGCGGCGATCATGCTCCAGGAGAACTTCCGGGGCCGCGGCTTCCTGCGGGCCGTCTTCCTCGTCCCGTACGCCCTGCCGGTCTACGCGGCGGTCATCACCTGGGCGTTCATGTTCCAGCGGGACAACGGGCTGGTCAACCACGTCCTGCACGACCAGCTGGGACTGACCGACCAGCCGTCCTTCTGGCTGATCGGCGACAACAGCATCTACGCGCTGATCATCGTCTCGGTCTGGAAGGGCTGGCCCTTCGCCTTCCTCATGCTGATGGCTGCGCTGCAGAACATCCCGCGTGAGCTGTACGAGGCCGCGTCGATCGACGGCGCCGGCATCTGGCAGCAGATCCGCAAGATCACGCTGCCCTCGCTGCGGCCCGTCAACCAGGTGCTGGTGCTGGTCCTGTTCCTGTGGACGTTCAACGACTTCAACACCCCCTACGTCCTCTTCGGGAAGGCGGCTCCCGAGAACGCGGACCTCATCTCGGTCCACATCTACCAGTCCTCTTTCGTCACCTGGAACTTCGGCACCGGCTCCGCCATGTCCGTGCTGCTGCTGCTCTTCCTCCTGGTCGTGACCGCCGCCTACCTGTTCCTCACCTCACGCGGAAGGAAGGGCTCCCGTGCCTAGCAGCACCGCCCGGTCCCCCATGGCCGCGCCCCGGTCCTTCCTCTGGACCCGCCGCGTCGTCCTGACCCTCCTCGCGGGCTTCGTCCTGCTGCCGGTCTACGTGATGATCAGCAGCTCCCTGAAGCCGCTCCAGGACGTGTCGGGGAAGTTCCAGTGGATCCCCCGCGAGCTGACCGTCCAGCCGTACTTCGACATCTGGGAGACCGTCCCGCTCGCCAAGTACTTCGTGAACTCGCTGATCGTGGCGGGCTCGGCGACCGTCTTCTCGGTGGTGATCGCGGTCTTCTCGGCCTATGCCGTGAGCCGCTACAGCTTCCGCGGCAAGCGTGTCTTCACCGTCACGGTCCTCTCCACCCAGATGTTCCCGGGGATCCTCTTCCTCCTCCCGCTGTTCCTGATCTTCGTCAACATCGGCAACAGCACCGGCCTGGCTCTCTACGGCTCGCGGGGCGGACTGATCCTCACCTATCTGACGTTCTCGCTGCCCTTCTCCATCTGGATGCTGATCGGCTACTTCGACTCCATCCCCAGGGACCTGGACGAGGCCGCCATGGTGGACGGCTGCGGCCCGATCCGCGCTCTGTTCCGGGTGGTCGTGCCGGCCGCCGTGCCGGGGATCGTCGCGGTGTCCGTGTACGCGTTCATGACGGCGTGGGGCGAGGTGCTGTTCGCCTCCGTGATGACGAATGACGCCACCCGCACCCTCGCGGTGGGCCTGCAGGGTTACGCCACCCAGAACGACGTCTACTGGAACCAGGTCATGGCCGCCTCACTCGTCGTGAGCGTGCCCGTCGTCGCGGGGTTCCTGCTCCTGCAGCGCTACCTCGTCGCCGGGCTCACCGCGGGAGCCGTCAAGTGACCTGTACGGAAAGGCAGTCAGTGAACGACCTCAGTGCTCTCCCCGAAGACTTCACCTGGGGGGTCGCCACCGCCGCGTACCAGATCGAGGGCGCCGTGGCCGAGGACGGCCGGTCCCCGTCGATCTGGGACACCTTCTCGCACATCCCGGGCACCATCGACAACGGTGACACCGGTGACGTGGCGTGTGACCACTACCACCGGGTCCCCGAGGACATCGGGCTGATCAAGCAGCTCGGCGCGGACGCCTACCGGTTCTCGGTGGCCTGGCCCCGCGTCGTGCCCGATGGCGACGGACCGGTGAACAAGGCCGGACTCGACTTCTACGACCGGCTGGTGGACGGCCTGCTGGAGGCCGGGATCACCCCGTTCGCCACGCTCTACCACTGGGATCTTCCGCAGGTGCTCCAGGACCGGGGCGGCTGGACCGTGCGCGAGACCGCCGAGCACTTCGCGGCGTACTCCTCCGTCGTCGTCGAGCGCCTCGGCGACCGGGTGAAGGACTGGGCGACGCTCAACGAGCCGCTCTGCTCCGCGTGGATCGGCCACCTCGAGGGGAGGATGGCGCCCGGTCTGACCGACCTGACGGCGGCCGTGCGTGCCTCGTACCACCTCCACCTCGGCCACGGTCTGGCGGTGCAGGCGATCCGTGCACTGTCCCCGGACGCCCGCGTCGGCATCGTCAACAACCTCAGCCCGATCGAGCCC
Organism: Streptomyces sp. NBC_01166; assembly: GCF_045039765.1. NCBI lineage: Bacteria > Bacillati > Actinomycetota > Actinomycetes > Kitasatosporales > Streptomycetaceae > Streptomyces > Streptomyces sp. NBC_01166. The sequence goes on along the minus strand of NZ_CP108613.1, from coordinate 7,830,103 downwards.
GCTAGCGACAGCCCGGCCGACGTCGCCGCCGCGGTCCGCTCCGACGGCCACATCAACCGGTGGTGGCTGGACCCGATCCACGGGCGGGGCTACCCGCAGGACATGGTCGACCTCTACGGCGTCGAACTCCCCCTGCGTCCGGGCGACCTGGAGACCATCGCGGCGCCGTTGGACTGGATCGGGCTGAACTACTACTTCCGCCAGATCGTCACCGATGACGCGCACGGCCCGGTCCCCCACGCCCGGCAGGTACGACTGCCCGGCGCCCGGGAGACCGCCATGGACTGGGAGGTCCACTCCGAGGGTCTGGAGCAGTTGCTGCTGCGCCTCACCGAGGAGTACGGCGCCCGCCGGATCTACGTCACCGAGAACGGCTCGGCCTACCGTGACGTCGTCCGGCCCGACGGCTCGGTGCACGACCCCGAGCGCACGCGCTATCTGGAGGAGCACCTCACCGCCTGCGCCCGCGCGGTACGCAAGGGCGCACCGCTGACCGGCTACTTCGCCTGGTCGCTCCTGGACAACTTCGAGTGGGCGTACGGCTACGACAAGCGCTTCGGCCTGGTCCACGTCGACTACGCGACCCAGCGCCGCACCGTCAAGAGCAGCGGGCGGCGTTACGCGGAGCTGATCCGCGAGCTCTCGGGCGACAGGCCTCGCGAGGCGGCCTGAGCCCCTTCCCCGGGCGACGGCCCGCGCCCCCGGCCCGGCAGCCCCACCTGCCGGTGTCCGGGGGCATCCGCCGTTCGGCACACCACCGGAGGGCGATCGGACGGGAGAGGTCAGGCGCATATGCTCACCGTATGGAGCAGAGCGAAGTCCTCAAGCGAGTGATCGGCATCCTCACGGAGGCGGGCGAGATGCAGCGCCACGCCGAGGAGGAGACGGACGGTGGCGACCCCGTCACGGGCGAGAACATGGTGACGACCCTTCTCAACGAGACGATGCCGCACATCGCCATCCCCTCCGACGCCACCGTCGAGGAGATGGCCGCCCTGGTGGGGCGCGAGGTCGGCGGCGCCGTGGAACAGCTGGTCGGAGCATTCACGCTGGCCTTCATCGCGCTCGCCCAGATCCACGACTCCGGACAGGAGGACGTGACCTCTGCCGACGTGCTGCAGGATCTGGCCCTGCGGGCCGAGGAACTGAGCTCGGGCGACGAGGGCCCGGAGGGCACTCCCTGACGGTGAGGGTGGAGTGACCGCGGCGGTGCCGCTCCCGGAGGAGAGGGACGCATGCCTTCTCCTGGCCCGTGATGCAGCTGCGGTCGTCGGAGAAGATCGTGGAGAGCACGCGTTACTCGTCACGGATCTCGATGACCTCGCTCCCGTGCATCTCACCCACACCCGGCCCCGGGGCCGGCGCTCCGGCGAGGCAGCCGCGTGAGGCGACGGGTGCCGAGGCCCTGGCCGGACGGGCCCGTACGGCGTGCTCACTGCGGGACCTGCGTGATTCCGGGGTGCGGGCGGTCAACAACTGGGAGTTCGCGCAGCAGAGGCTGCCCGGCACCCCTTCCACGGCCGACTGGGTGTGCACCCGGGCGGACACCTGGCGCGGTCCCGGCCGGGGCCTGGTGCAGTCGCCCCGTCCGCCTCCGCACGGGCCGAGGTGGTGTCCGACCACCAGAACACGGCTCTGTGCAGCCGGTTCGGCCGGCACGTCGTCGCCGGCCGGCACCCACGGGAGGTCGCCGGCCGGGGCCCGGTACGTGCTCGCCGCCGGGAGTCGCGCCGTGGAGCGGATCGAGGTCGCTGGATCCGTGCGCGAGGGCTCCGACGGCCTGACGCCGGCGATCCGCGCACCGCAGAACGCCAGTCCCCGGTGGAGGCGGAACTGCGCGACGGCGGGACGGTGTCCTCGGTCCGGTGACGCCCGTCGCCGATCGGCCCCGTGCCCACGGCTCACCCGCACGAGTCCGCGGCGCACCACGGTGCTCCGTGGCCCGCCGCGGACTCCCCGGCCGCACCGACGGCGGGGAGTGGGACGGTGCGGTGGATCCTGCGGGCGGTCAGCTCCGGTAGACGCCGAACTCGTGGAGCGAGTAGCCCCAAGGGGGGCCGCGCACGGTGGTGTTCACCCGGACGTAGCGCGCTTCGCCCGTGACGTCGATGTCGTCGATACCGCCGTTGCCCTCGGTGACGGTGTGGACGGTGGTCCAGTTCTGGCCGTCGTCCGAGGTCTGGAGGGTGTACCCCTTGGCGTACGCGGTCTCCCAGGCGAGCTGCACATGGTCGAACGCGGTCCGCGCCCCGAGGTCCACCTGGATCCACTGCTGGTCGGCCCAGTCGCTGGCCCAGCGGGTGCCGAAGGACCCGTCGACGGCGTTACCCGCGGGGCAGGGGCAGCCGGTGCCGTCCGGCTGGAAGGTGGACGCGGTGGCCGGCTTGCCCGCCGCCACGTTCGTACCTCCGACCTGGGGCGGGACGACCCGGAAGGACTTCGTCTCGATGCCGACGTTGCCCTTGCCGTCCGAGCTCTTGATGTAGACCTTCCACACGCCGAGGCGGTCGGGAGCGGTGACCTCGAAGGTGCCGTTGCCCTTGTCCGTGAACTGCGCGTCGTTGAGCTGCCCGCTGTCGTCCACGTACTTGCTGCCCAGCAGCACCTGGTGGGTGAGCTGGTCACCGTCGGGGTCGGAGACCGACGCCTTCACGGTGAAGGGCTTGCCGGCCTGGACGGCCGAGGCGTTGTCCACGGTCATGCCGGTGATCACGGGCGGTGTGTTGTCGCCCGAGGTGTCCGCCCCGTACGCCTTCTTCACCGCGTAGTACGAGAGCCTCTTCTGGCCCGCCGGGAGCAGGTTGAACCAGACCCCGCCGAAGTCGTACTCGGTGCCGTAGTGGAACAGCGTCGCGCCGAGCGCCACTCCGGTGTGGTCCGTGACGCACTTCCACGCCTTGCCGTACCCCTCGGCCTTCGCGACATCGGTCGGTTCGTCCGGCACGCCGTTGGCGTCGTCGGGCACCTCCCACTCGCCGGCGGGGCCGCCCTCCGTCACGATGTAGGGCTTGTCGAAGCCTCCCCCCTCCCAGGTCTTCCGTATGTCGCAGACGGCGCCGTACGAGTTCACCGCGTAGAGGTCGAGATCGGGCGCGTTCTTCTTGTAGTACGGCCATGCCCCGGTCCACGCGTCGGTCGAGGTGACCGGGTGGTTGGCGTCGACCGCGTGGATCTTCTTGGTGATGTCGTTGACGAACGTCGTGTACGCGTCGCGCTGCTGTTCGAGGGCGTCACCGCTGTAGCAGTTCTGCAGACCGAGCACGGACTCGTTGCCCACGTTCCACATGAGGACCCCGGGGTGGTCCTTGTAGGTCTCCACCCACTTGGGGAACTCGGCGAGCATGTTGTTCTTGTAGTCGGTGTCCGTCAGGTAGTTGACGCACCCGCCGCTGCCGGGTCCGCCGCCGGGCTGCAGCCAGAAGCCTGCGACGACCTTGATGCCGTTGTCGGCCGCGCTGTCCAGGAGCGGCTTCGTCGTGGCGTCGGTGCCCCAGGTCCGGATGGTGTTGACACCCATCGACTTGACGTCCGGCATGTACTTCCCGGCGTCGGCGACGGCCGGACCCCAGGTCAGCCCTTTCACGGTGTACGGCGAACCGTCGACGGTCAGCTTCCAGGCGCCCTGCGATCCCTCGACCTTCACCACGCTGCCGGCCGCCTGCGCGGCGGGCACGGGGAGGGCGGCCGCTCCTGCGGCGACAAGGGCGGCGACGGCGAGACGTGCCGTCGTACGTCTGCGGCCACGGGTCGAGGGGGTGAGACGTGAGAGTTTCATGGGGGTGACAGCTCCTCGTGGGGGGAGTAGGCGGGAGAGCGCTCTCCCTCATGGGCGCACCGCGACCATGAGGGAGAGACGGGGGTGGGTCAGGGAAGTTCGTAGTTCTCGTCCAGGGCGGCCCCCTCACCGGGGTTGTTCTGGTCGTAGCCCCGGGCGTCGCACTGCAGGCCGCCCACGATGCAGTGCTCGACCATGGCGTCCAGGGTCGCGTCGTCCCAGGCGTTGAAGAAGTCGTAGTGGAAGGAGTGGCCCGTGCCGCTGGCCAGCCTCACCTGCGACATGTCGCCGTTGACCGGCCAGGCCATCTTGAACTCGATCATCGGCAGGGCGACCGGGTGGCTGGCCGGGCAGACGTCCTGGTTGGCACCCATCACGGTCGGATAGGCCATGTGGGCCTTGTGGTCCGGGGTGTCCAGGTTCTTGCCGTCCCAACAACTGGGCGCCTGCATACGGAGGTTGAGCTGCGTGTCCTGACTGGTCGGACAGGCGGCCGGGAACTCGTAGTTGTGGTAGCTCTCCCCGCACTCGTATCCCTCGACCATGCCCGGGTGGTTGCGGAACTCCTCGGCCGTCTGCGTCGGGCTGCCGACGACGAAGCGCAGCCCCTTGGGGAACGGCCGAACGGTCCGGTAGTCGGTGACACCCGCCTTGTAGTAGATGGTCTGCGGACCGACCGGGCGCACCTCCTGGTCCCCCTTGTAGAGGGTCGGCATCCAGTACGCGGACAGGTCACCGGGCGCCTTGCAGGCCGTGCCGCCCGCACCGAGCGAGGCGGTGGTGCTGTTCTCGTCCGTGGTGTCGTTCCCCATGAACGTGTGGTTGTGGGACTTGCCGGTCTGGCCGGGGTAGACGATCGGGTCGACCGATCCGGTGTGGTTGACCGAGCAGTTCGCCTGGAACTCGTGGAAGTACCGGTGGGGCGGGATCTCGGTGGACGGCTCCACCCCGGTGACCGGCGGGTTCGCCGGAATGTATCCGTCACCGTCGAGGTCGTCCCCCGAGGGGACGGGGTCGGCGGCCGCCATGACGTGACCCTGCGTCTGCTGCGTCCCCTGCATGACGTGTGCCGCCGCGGCGGGCTCGCCGGCTGCCTTCGGGGCCACCCCGGCCGCCGGAGCACCGGCACGGGTGATCGCCGTGAACCCCATGACGACCAGGGCCAGTGCGGTGGCGACGACGAGCGCGGACACCAGGGTGGTTCTGCTGATTCTTTCGGCCATGCGGACCTCCATGCCGCTCTGCGTCCGCGCACATCGGGTGCGCGGTGGGGGGAGAGTGGAGCTGGATGGTGCGTCGTACGGAACGTCGTACGGAACCTTCGGGAGAGCGCTCTCCCGGGGCGGTGTCAGTGTTACGCCGTGGCTGAGAACATGTCAAGAGTTCGTGAACGGAACGTACTGCGCAGGGAGTTGGCCGGAGGCTCTACGGGAGCTCGGCCAGCGCCTCGCTCAGATTGTGTTCGGCGATCCCCCGCATGAACTCCCGGTCGGGGAAGTCGCCGTCGAGCAGCCTGAGGGGGCCGGCGACCAGGGAGAGCCGCATGGCCTGCGCGTAGAGAGCGATGCGCCGGGGGTCGAGGCCGGGACGGGACAGCCCCGCGTAGCGCCGGCCGAAGCGGATGCGGAGGAAGACGTGCTCCCATTCGACGTCGAAGTACATCAGGCCCTCGATGTCGATGAGGACGGCTTCCCCTCCGGGGCCCACCAGGACGTGGTCGGGGCCGAGCTCTCCATGGATGAGGCCGTACGAGGTGCGTGGGCGCACCATGTCCCGCAGATCGTTCAGCTGCCGGCCGAGCCGGCCGCGGGCCGCCCCGGCCCGTACGTCGCGGTCCGCCGCTTCCGCGAGATCCCGCAGCGCACGGTCCAGCACCACCTGTTCGCAGGAGCTCCCGAGGGCCACGCCATCACGCTCCAGCAGGTCCACCCGTCCGTATCGCGACGCCTTCTGACGTTGCATCAGCTCAAGCGTGCCGGCCAGGTCGGCCAGGGCGGAAGCGGCGCGCACCGGATCGGTCTCGAAGAGCTCCTCGAGCGTGCCGCCCGTGACGTCCTCGACCACCGCGAAGTCGGCCGCGTCCGCCGTACTGCCCGAGGACAGCACGCGGGGCGCGCGTGCGCCGACCCTGGCCAGCTCGCGCTGTGCGGCCAGGAAGGGCGCCAGGCCGGAGGCGGGGGCGAACGGGTCCGCCGATGCCTGCCCGGCGCCGGCGTCCGGCCAGAAGTTCTCCTCCTCGGCCCACCGGTAGACGATCACGCTCGGGACGGAAAATGCGTCGACCCGAACCCGGTACACGCCCTTCTTGCTTCCGCCGCGCAGGCGCTCCACCCCGAGGACGCGGCACCCCGCCCCCAGAGCTTCGCGCACCACACCGGACAGGTCCTGGGCCACCGGGAGATCACGCATCTCGGGTACACCGTCCTCGCGGCCCGCCGGGGGCCGGGTCAGGCATCCCTCCCGCGCCCTGCGGAACCACGACAGCGGGTGTGCCAGGGAGCGCACGGGCGACCTGGGACGCGGTGGTCGACCGCCTGATCGTACGCGGGCGACACGGCACGCGGTCACCTTCCGGCGGCGTCGGGCGCCGGATCGCGCGGCAGGAGCGACTCGGAGATCAGACCGGCGGATCCTTGAGGTCGCCGATGACGAGGTCGGCCGACCGGACCGCGAACCAGACGTCGTGGGTCGCACCGCTCCCCCACTTCTCGGTCACGACCACGGTGGCGTGGCCCGCGCCGCTGCCCTCGTAGCGCGACGACCAGCCGGAGGGCACGTTCTGCGCGCGGAACACAGGGTCCGCGCCGTGCTGCGCCGCCCACGCGTCCAGCCGGGTGTCCAGCTCGGGAGCGAGGTAGCGGGCGCGCACCTGTTCCGGGGTCCGGTCGCCCAGGCCGAGGACAGCCTGACGGTAGGCCCGGAAGAAGGCGTCGACCTGGGCCTCCGCCCGGGTCTTGCGGAGGAACGTGCCTGCCTCGGTCGGTGAGGCGGCTTCGTGGGCGGCCACCTGTCCCGCCGGAGCGGTGACGAGGACGACGGCCGCGGCCGCGAGGGCGGCGAGGGCGGGGCGCAGTTGCACGTGACTCTCCAGGCTCGGGAACGCTTCCGTCGCCAGGCAACACCACGGGGCGGGGGCGGGAGCGTTCCGACGCCCCCGCTTCACCCGCACGGGGAGGGGCATGGCGAGTGACGACACCGCCGCGAAGGGCCCGCGAGCCCGGCACGGCACGGACGAGCGGCCGTGGGTCTGCTGCGGCAGGGGGCCACCCTGCTGCCGCAGCAGACCGGTCGCGTTCCGCCGGGCCGGGGCCCGGCGGGGTCGCCGTCAGGCCGTGTGGAGGGTCAGCCCGTAGCGGTTGAGGATCTCGTTGATGGGCTGGTGCCAGGTCTCGCCACCGCCGCTGCAGTTGCCCCAGCCGCCCGACGTGACACCTTGTGCCTGGTCGCCGCTGATGAACGAGCCACCGGAGTCGCCCGGTTCGGCGCAGACGCTGGTCTTGGTCATCTGGCGCACGGCGCCCTGGCTGTAGTTCACGGTCTCGTTCTTGGCGAGGACGTTGCCGCAGTGCCAGTGGGTGGTGGAACCGGAGCGGCAGATGGACGCGCCGATCGGGGCCTCGTTGGAGCCGCGGACCAGCTGGTCGGACACGGTGCCCCAGCCCAGGACCACGGGCACGGTCCACCAGCCGCTGCCCACGTTCACCCAGGCGTAGTCGTTGTCGGGGAAGGACGAGCCCTGGAACGAGCCGATGGCGGAGTTGTCCCAGCCACGGACCGCCCCGCCCGCCTGGCCGCAGTGGCCCGCCGTGACGAAGCCGCCGTGCACCGAGAAGCCTATGGAGCAGCGGACGTTGCCGGTGTAGTACGGGTCGCCGCCGACCGTTCCCGCGGCAAAGGTCTGCGGGGCCTCGGCGGTCGGCTTCACCGTGACGGGGCCCGCCTTGCGCGCCTTCGCGACGAACGCCCGGACATCGTTGTCACCCTGTTCGGAGGCGACGACACTCACCACGACGCTGTTCGATCGGGGATCGACGTGCCAGCTGCTGACGCCGCTGGGTGCGGACAGCGCGTCCAGCTTGTTCTTGACCGCGTCGAGCTCGCGCGCCGTGTGACCGACCACCCGGACGTCGGCGCCGGTCGACCGGACGGCGCCGGCCTTGTCGCTGTCCGTGACGGCGACGGTCAGCCGACCGCTGCGCGCGTCGAACCAGGAGCCGCCGAACGACGTACCGGCGGCGTTCCGTGCCGTTCCCTGCAGAGCCGTGGCCGCCTTCTCCGCGGTGAGCCGCGCCTCCGCCTGACTCTTCGTCAGTCCGAGGTCGCGCTGCATGGCCGTGATGATTCCGGCGGACGCCTGAGGTTCGGCGGAGGAAGCGGAGTCCGCCGCGGAGGCCTGGGTCAGGCCGGCGGTCGCCCAGGTGCCGATGATGAGCAGTGCGGAGAGACCGGTCCGCACCATCGTCGTATGTCTCAAGGGAGTGCCCCTTCTGTTGTTCCAGCATCGTGGGGGTGGAACAGGAAGCATCCGAGAGCCGTCTGAGAGCGCTCTCAGAGCTGTCGCCACGGACTGTAGTCCAGTTCGGCAGGCAGGTCCATGCCAATGACGTCGTCCGCATGCGGCGACCTCTCCGGAACGTCAGGGCATCAGCAGCGGGCAGTCCGAAGCGCGCCATGGTGCAGGGAACGCGTCCCACCGGCCCGCGGGCGCGGTACCCGTCGAGGTGTCCCAGATCCGGACGGGTCCGCCCCCTGCGGTGAGCGGTGGCCGGCCGGGGGGCGCCGGTGGCCGCGAACTCCGCCCAGGCGCGAGCCGAAGACGTAGGCGCCGCCGTGGATCCGACGAGCACGGGGAGCGTGTGGCAACTGCCTCCGGAGGTCCAGATGTTGAGGCTGATAATGTCCTCGTCCCCCGCTGACCAGGCCGGCGATCCGGGCAGCTCGGGGGGCTGCGGGGCGACGGGCCCGAATCCTGCGCAGTCACGCACGGGCGGTCCGGGCCGACGCCTGAACGGGCCCGATCCACACGTCCGCGAGGTGAATCAGTCGGGCGATCCACGGCCTGTCGGTACCGGCGCCGCCACCCGAAGAGCCGATCCTGGAGGCGCCCACCCGACCCGCCGCACAGGAAGCTCGGTGACACCCATGGCAAGCGGCCCGTCCCCGGCAGCCGGCGTACACGTGCCGGACACGAAGCTCGCGTCCGAGGCGACCGAGCTCGTGCGCGACACGACCGGCGAACTCGTCTACCACCACTCGCACCGGGTCTTCCTCTTCGGTGCGATGCAGGGACGCCGCCGCGATCTCTCCTTCGACCCGGAACTGCTGTACATCGGCGCCATGTTCCACGACCTGGGCCTCGGCGAGCGCTTCCACGGCAGTGGTCGGCGCTTCGAGGTGGACAGCGCCGACGAGGCGCGCCGTTTCCTCCAGTCCCACGGGGTTCCGGAGGACAGCGTGCGGCGGGTGTGGACGGCCATCGCCCTGCACACCACTCCGGGCATCCCGGCCTTCATGGAGCCCGAGGTGGCCCTGGTGACCGCGGGTGTGGAGTACGACGTCCTCGGCATCGGTTACGACGACATCTCCGACGCCGACCGAGCCGCCGTCGTGGCGCTCCACCCACGGCCGGACTTCAAGCGCCGGATCCTCGCCGCGTTCACCGAGGGGATCCGCCCCAAGCCGGAGACGACATTCGGCAACGTCAAGGCCGACGTCCTCCAGCACTACGTTCCCGGCTTCGAGCGCGGGGACTTCGTACGCACCATTCTCGAATCACCGTGGCCCGAGTGAGGCCCGCCGCCGGTACGGCAGGGGCGCACCGCGCCGGAGCGGAGGGACCGTCATGACCGGGGAGCGGCAGGAGATGCTGGCACGCCTGGACGTCTTCGTGGGTGAGTGGTCGCTGGAGCCACGGTTCCCCGAGGGCCGGCCGTCACCGCCGGGGGACGTGCCGATGGCGCGCACCTGGTTCGAGTGGGCCCTCGGCGGGCATTTCCTGGTGCAGCGCACGGAGATTCCGGTGCCAGAGGCGCCGGACGGCCTCATGGTCGTACGCGCCGACCCCGGCACCGGCGCGTACACGCAGCACTACTTCGACTCACGCGGCGTGGCCCGCCTCTACGCGATGCGCTTCGACGACGGGGTGTGGACGCTCACGCGGGAGTCGCCCGACTTCACTCCCCTGGAGTTCCGCCAGCGCTTCACGGGCACGTTCAGCGAGGACGGCGACACCATCACCGGCGCCTGGGAGGTCCGCTTCGACGGCGGGGAGTGGGAGCACGACTTCGCCCTGACCTACCGCAGGGCGGGCTGAGTCCGTACGGCCGGGATGTCGGCGAGTTCCCGCACGGTGGCCATGTCGCTGAAGGGCAGCAGCCGGTCACCGACGATCTGGTGGGGCTCGCTGCCCTTGCCCGCGATCAGGACGATGTCACCGGGTCCGGCTTCCGAGAGTGCGAAGGCGATGGCCCGGCGGCGGTCGGCGAGGCGTTCGTACGGAGTGCCGGTGGACTCGATGCCGGGGGCGACCTGGTCCAGGATGGCCTCGGGGTCCTCGTCGCGCGGGTTGTCCGAGGTGAGGACGCACAGGTCGGAGTAGGTCCCGGCGATCGTGCCCATCTCGGCACGCTTGGTGGTGTCCCTGTCCCCGCCGCAGCCGAAGACGGTGATGACCTTGGACCGGGCGAAGCCGCGGATGGTGCCGAGCACCTTGTTCAGCGAGTCCGGGGAGTGGGCGTAGTCCACGATCACCGAGGTGCCGTCGACGGTCGTCACACGTTCGAAGCGGCCCGGGATCTGCGGCATCCGTTCGAGCGCGGAGACCAGCCCGGCGAGGCCGTGCCCCAGGGTGTGGCAGGCCGCCACCGTTGCCAGCGCGTTGGAGACCGAGAACCTGCCGGGTGCGGGGATCGCGGCCGGGTACTTGCGGCCGTCGTGATGCAGCGTGAAGCGGGTGCCCGAGGCGTCGACGACCAGATCGGTGGCCCGGTAGTCGGCCTCGGTGTCGAGGGCGTACGTGGTCACCGCGCCCGGCATCATCGTCACGATCCGGGCCCCCACGGGGTCGTCGGCGTTGACCACGGCGTGCCCGCAGAGTCCCTGGAAGAGCCGGAGCTTGGCGTCCCGGTAGTTCTCCATCGTGCCGTGGTCGTCCAGGTGGTCCTGGCTCAGGTTGGTGAAGACCCCCACGTCGACGAACGTGCGGTCGACCCGGTGCGTCAGCAGGCCCATGGACGTGGCCTCCAGCACGACGGTGCCGGCGCCGCGGTCACGCATGCACCCCAGCAGGTACTGCAGATCGGGAGACTCCGGCGTGGACAGCACCGACCGGGGCATCGGGATCACCTCGTCACCGATGCGGCTGCCGGCCGTGCCGATGACGCCGGCACTCGCCCCCTCGGAGATCCGCAGCACGGACTCGACCATGTACGAGACGGAGGTCTTGCCGTTGGTGCCGGTGATCGCCACCATGTCCATCCCGCGCCCCGGCTCGCCGTAGTAGCGGGAGGCGGCGACGGCGGCCGCGGCCCGGGTGTCCGGCACCCGCACGACGCAGGCGTCCACCGCCGCCCCCGGCAGTACGCAGCCTTCCTCCACCAGGACCGCCACCGCGCCACGGGCGAGGGCGGGGGCCACCGCTCCGGGGCCGCCCTCCAGGTGTCCCGGCACCGCGATGAAGAGCGATCCCGGCGCCACCCGGTCCACGTCGAATGCCGTTCCGGCGGTGATGCGTGTCCGCTCCGGGTCACCCTGAAGGGTGTGGTGGGTCTGTCCGGCCAGCAGCTCGCTCAGCTTCAAGGTGGTCCCTTCGAGGGGTGGCGCGAGCCGTGGTGCGGCCGTCGCCGGAACGCCGCGACGGCGGTGCGCCGAAGCTGCGGTGGTGAAGTGGAGCGCGTACGAGGTGGAGACGTGGCGCGTGAGGCGCGGACACGGTGGGGGGGCGGGACGAGCGGTGACAGCCGCTGAAGGTCGCTAGCCGTGTCCGTGCAGCGCGAGGCGGTATCTCGCGGGCACACCGGGGACGGCCTTGTGCAGGCACTTCCCTGTGACGCCGATGTGACCCATGAGCCGAGTGTACGTCCGGACAGGTGGGCACGGTTCCGCTTCAGGGACGCAGGGCGGTCCCCCGCCCCCGCGAGGCACCGAGCAGCGAGACCGTGAACGGGTGCCGGGGAGCGGTCAGTATCTGTTCCCGGGGGCCTTCCTCGACCACCTCTCCGCCGTCAAGCACCGCCACGCGGGTGGCCGGGGCCGCGGTCTCGAGGTCGTGCGTGATCAGCACGACGCCCGGACCGTCCTGGCGGCGGATCGTCGTGGCGAGCAGGTCCAGCAGGGAGCGCCGCGCCACCGGGTCCAGCCCCGAGGTGATCTCGTCGCAGACCAGCACCCGGGGCCGTGCGAGGAGGGCTCTGGCGAGGGCCGCACGCTGGAGTTCACCGCCGGAGAGCCGGCCGGGCAGACTCCTGACGAGTCCTTCGTCCAGTCCGAGGTCCGACAGCACACGCCGGGCCTCCGCCGTCGCCTCCCGGTGTCCGGTGCCGTGCAGGCGTACCGCCGTGCGGGCCACCTGGGCCAGGACCGGCCTGTGTTCGTCGAAGGCGGCCCGGGCGTCCTGGAAGACGTACTGCACGGCGGCGAGCTGCTCGCGACTGCGGTCGCGCAGACTGCGAGGCAGCGCGGTGCCGTCGAGCAGGATCTGCCCGGTGTGGTCGCGGTGGAGCCCCGCGAGACAGCGGGCGAGGGTGGTCTTTCCGCTGCCCGAGCGTCCGACGACTGCGAGGCATTCGCCGCTGCGGAGCGAGAGCCGGTCCACGCTCAGCAAGGGGACGCGAGTGCCGCCGGTGCGGTGGCGGGCGGTGAGTCCGCTGACGCTCAGCAGCTCCGCCCCGGTGCGCCCGGGGTCCGCGTACGGCAGGGTCCTCGGTTCGGCGAGGAGGTCCTTGGTCCACGGGTGCGTGGGGGCGTCCAGGATCCGGTGGGCCGTTCCCTGTTCCACCACGCGGCCGCCGCGCATCACCAGTACCTCGTCGGCCAGTTCGCGTACGACGTCGAGGTCGTGGCTGAGCAGCAGCACGGCGATGCCCCGGGCCGTCACCGCCGCGAGCTGGTCGACGATGCGGCGCTTGGTCAGGGAGTCCTGCCCGGTGGTGGGCTCGTCCGCGACGATGACGCGGGCGCCGAGGAGCAGCGCCTGCGCCAGGACGACGCGCTGCTGCTGGCCCCCGGACAGCTGGTGCGGATAGCGGCTCAGCACCTCGTCGCAGCCGTCGAACTGGGCGTCGGCGAGGGCTCGGGCGACGCGCTGTCGTGCTGCGGCTCGGCGCTGCGGCCGGGGCAGGTCCCGCACCTGCTGACGTGCCATGTCGTGCAGGAGGGCGCCGGTGCGGCGGGCCGGGTTGAGGACCGCCGCGGGGTGCTGGGGGACGTAGCCGATCCGGGCGCCGTGCACGGCCACCTCGCCCGTCACCCGCGCGCCCACGGGGTATTCGCCGAGCAGGGCGAGGCCGGTCGTGGTCTTGCCGCTGCCGGACGCGCCGACCAGGGCGGTGACGGTGCCGGCCCTGATCCGGAGCGAGAGCCGGTCGACGAGCGTCCGCCCGTCGACCTCGACGGTCAGCCCGGTGACGGAGGCGATCACGGGGTTCTCGTTCATGGGCGACGGCCCTTCCGGGGCGGGGTGCGGTTCTCCATGGCGGCGTCGACGAGCAGGTTGCTGCCCATGGTGAGTGCGACGATGAGCACGGCGGGCACGACGACCGCCCAGGGCTGTATGAGCAGTCCGACGCGGTTACGGTCCACCATCACGGCCCAGTCGGCGGCGTCCGGGGCGACCCCGATGCCGAGGAAGGCGGCGGTGGCGACCAGGTAGAGCACGCCGGTCAGCCGGATTCCCGCGTCGGTGGCCAGGGTGCGCACGATGGACCGCCCGACGTATCCGACGGCGAGGCGCCACCAGCTCTCCCCCTGCATGCGCAGCGCCTCGACGGCGGGCCGGGACGCAGCCTCGGCGGCGGCGGCCCGGACGATCCGGGTGGTGTCCGGGACGGATACGAAGGCGACCAGGAGCGCGAGTCCCGCCGCGCCGGGCGGGAAGACGGCGGCGACCAGCAGGATCATGAGCAGCGAGGGCACGGCGAGCAGCACGTCCAGCGGACGCATCAGCACTTCCTCCAGCCACCTCCGGTGGGTGAGCGCGCTGATCAGGCCGAGCGGCAGGGCGACGAGGTACGCGAGGACCGTGGCCGCAAGCGCGACGAGGACCACGGGCCGTCCGCCGAGCAGCACCTGGTGCACGACGTCCCGGCCGACGAAGTCCGTGCCCAGCAGGTGGCCGCCGCCGAGGGTGAAGGAGGCGGCGCGGGCCGAGGGCTCTCCCACGAGGAACGGCCCGGCGAGGGCGAGACCGAGCGGGACCGCGGCGACGGCGGCCCCGGGTCCGTATCTGCGGAGCCGCTTCACGCCGCCACCCCCGAGCGTGGTGCGAGCCGGTGGGTGACGAGGTCGGCGCCGAGGTTGAGCACGATGGTGGCGAGGCCGAAGACCACCGCGAGTCCCTGCACGACGGGGATGTCGCGGTCGGCGACGGCATTCATGAGGACGGTGCCGAGTCCGGGGATCACGTAGAGGGCCTCCACGACGATGACGCCGCACAGCAGCCAGTCGATGGTGCGGGCGAGCTGCTGCGTGGCGGGGGCCAGGGCGTTGGGCAGGGCGTGCCCGTAGCGGATGCGGGCGCCGGAGATCCCGTATCGCTCGGCATGGGCGGTGTACGGGGCGGCGAGCGCCTCGATCATGCCGGCCCGGACCAGGCGGGCCAGCGAGCAGACGGGCCGGGCGAGCAGGACCAGGACGGGCAGGACGAGCACGGAGGGGTGCCCGAGCAGCCCTGTGCCGTAGCCGACGGCGGTCGGCGGGAACCAGCCGAGCCGCAGGGCGAAGACGCTCACCAGCAGTACCCCGAGGGCGAATTCGGGCACCGCGTAGACCCCGAGGGTCGCGGAGCTGATCAGCCGGTCGGTGAACCGCCCTTCGTGGCGGGCGGCGAGGACGCCGAGACCCACCCCCACCGGGACCAGGAGCAGGACGGCGACGGTGGCGAGGAGCAGGGTGGGGCCGAAGCCGTCCGCGAGGAATCCGGCGACGGGCCGTCCGGAGGTGAGCGAGGTGCCGAAGTCGCCGTGGAGCAGCCCCACGACCCAGTCCGCCAGCCGCTCGTGGGCGGGACGGTCGAGTCCCATCGCCTCGCGGACCGCCGCGATGCGCTGCGGGTCGGGCTGGTCCCCGGCGAAGGCCACCGCTGCGTCGCCCGGCAGCGCCTCGGTGAGCGCGAAGACCAGCAGCACGACGGCCGCGGTCTGCAGGGCGCCGAGGAGCAGCCGCCGGGTGATCCAGGAACGGAGTCCGTTCACGCCAGCCAGACCTTGTCGAAGCGTGCCCAGTCCAGGGTGTTGGCGGGTGCTTCGCGCGCGACACCGCGCAGGGAACGTGATGTGCCGAGGATCCAGTCGCCGAAGCCCCAGACGAGGAAGCCTCCTTCGGCGTGCAGCTGTCGCTGCATCCGCCCGTAGAGGGCCGCCCGGGCCGTCCTGTCCTTGGTGGACTGGGCCTGCCGGTAGAGCGCGTCGAAGCTCTTGTCCTGCCACCTGGTGGCGTTGGTGGTGGAGTCCGTGAGCAGCCGCTGGGAGATGTGGGACTCG
This sequence comes from Streptomyces sp. NBC_01166, assembly GCF_045039765.1. Taxonomy (NCBI): domain Bacteria; kingdom Bacillati; phylum Actinomycetota; class Actinomycetes; order Kitasatosporales; family Streptomycetaceae; genus Streptomyces; species Streptomyces sp. NBC_01166. Next base: position 7,814,632 of record NZ_CP108613.1, on the reverse strand, counting down.
ATGGGCATGGCCCCGGAGCGGTAGCAGCACAGGGTTCCGGAGTCGAGGATGTCCTTCCAGTAGGAGTCCTTGCTCCCCATCCGTACGTCGACGGTGACTCCGGCGCGTGCCGCCTGGTCCCGGAAGATGCCGGCGGCCTCGGTGAAGCCGGCGGCGACGGCGGAGGTGTCGAGTGTGACCTTCAGGTCCTGCGCACCGGCCTGCGCGAGGAGTCTGCGGGCGCGGCCGATGTCCTGTTCGCGCTGGGGGAGTTCGTCCGCGTAGTACTCGTATCCCTTGCCGAAGAGGTCGTTGCCCTTCTCGCCCGCGCCGGACAGGGCGCCGTCCACCAGTTCTTCGCGGTCGGCGATGAGGAAGAACGCCTCACGGACCCGGGGGTCGTCGAAGGGCGGGCGGTCGGTCTTCATGGCGAACGCCTGCATGGCGCTGTTCCGCAGCCGGACGATCTCGACGGCGCCGGCCTTCTCGTGGGCGCGCCCGGTGGCGGGGTTGAGCTCGTGCGCGTACTCGACCTGGCCGCCGAGGAGGGCGTTGATGCGGGCGGACTCCTCGTTGGCGACGACGAATTCGAGCTCGTCGAGGTGCGGCGCGCCCTCCCAGTAAGTGTCGCTGCGACGCAGGACGGTGGACCGGCCGGCGGCGAAGGAGACGAAGCGGAAGGGGCCGGTACCGATGGGCTCGCGGTCGAATCCGGTGGCGCCGTCCTGCACGATGAAGGTGCCGAAGGCGGCCATCACGTTGGGGAATTCGGCCGTCGGCCGCTTGAGCACGAACTCGACGGTCCGCTCCCCCGTGGCGCGGCTCGCCTTGAGGTCGATGGGCTCCAGGGACGCGCGGGCCCGGTACGCCTTCGCCGGGTCGGCGATGCGGCGGTAGCTGTACAGGACGTCGGCGGCCGTCACGGGCTTCCCGTCGTGGAACTCCGCCTGCCTCAGGGTGATGGTCCAGCGGTCGAGTCCGGTGTTCGGTTCCCATGTCTCGGCCAGCCGTGGGACCGCGGCCAGGTCGGCACCGTAGTCGGCGAGCTTGTCGAAGAGGGCCTTGCCGCGGGCTGCGTCGGCGAAGAGGTTCCCCAGGTGCGGGTCGAGGGTTTCGCTCGCGCCGCCCCCGGCGAAGGCGGCGCGCACCCGTCCGCCGCGCCGGGGGGTGCCGTCGCCCTTGCCGGAGCCGGCCCCGGTGGCGGCGGGCGCGGAGCATCCGGCGAGCGTGAGCGCTCCCAGGCCCGCGGCTCCCCCGGCGGCGGCGAGGAAGCCGCGCCTGCGCAGCCCGGGGAAGCGTTCGTGTCTGTCGGCTGATGCGGTCATGACTGCTCTCCCGTTGCTGGATGTGCTGAATTGCCGGCGTGTGCCTGTGCCCGTTTTTTCGCGACGAGGTGGAGCCGGTCGCCGTCGGCCGCTGTGCCGGGGGCGGCTCCCGGCTGCCAGGCCGGTTCGGTACGTGGCCCGGGGCCGTCGTACAGGGCGAGTACGTCGAAGCCGTGCGCGGTGAGGAAGTGGCGCAGTTCCTGGGGCAGAAGCAGCCGCCATGCGGAGTGCTCCTCGACGGGCGGGCCGCCGTCGTCGGTGGTCCAGACGCGTGTACGCCGCAGGAGCTGGGCGGCGCGGTCGACGCGCAGTGCGGTGGACGAGCGGTAGGTCGTGCCCTGCCAGGTGAAGCGGGAGACGGCGGGCGCGGTGGGGGGTGCGTCCCGGCCGAGGAAGTACGCGCCGTTGCGCATCTCACCGACCAGCAGGCCGCCGGGCACCAGCGTGCGCCGGCAGGACGCCAGGAAGCCGTCGAGCTGCTCGTTCGTGTGGCAGTAGAGCAGCGAACTGTCCAGGCACACCACGGCGTCGAAGACCCGCTGCCCGAAATCGAACCGGCTGAGATCGGCCTGTACGTACTCCGGTCCCGGGTGGTGGGCGCGGGCGTGGGCGAGCATGGTGCCGGACAGGTCGGCGCCGGTGACTCGGCGTCCGGCGCGGTGGAGGACGGCGGCGTCCCGGCCTGTCCCGCAGCCCAGGTCCAGGACGGCCGACCCTGCGCCGTAATGTCGCAGAAGGTCCTCCGCCCAGCGTCCGGCGAGGCGTTCGGGGTCCGGGAATCTGGCCTCGTACAGCTCGGGGCGGTCGGTGAGCAGATTCCCCGTACGGTGCTTCACGCCGTCACCGCCACAGCCGCGGGCTGTGTCCGTGGCAGGGCGCCCTTGCGGTGCAGCCAGGTCACGCCGGCCGCCGAGAGGAGCCCGGCCGCGAGGCAGCAGGCCCAGGGGAGCAGTTCGGCCGTGCTGTGGTCCCCGCCCCGCCGGGCGGCGTCCATGGCCCAGCCGACAGCCGCGTTGCCGACGGCCGCCGCGACGCCGGAGACCGCGTAGAAGATCCCGAAGTACGTTCCCGTCAGCGCCTGCCTGCCGAAGCCCGGGATCAGCTCCATGACGAAGGGCTGCGCGGTCATGACGCCCAGGTGGAGCAGGAGGGCGCCGACCAGCACGGGCAGGGCGCGCAGGGTGGCGTCCAGGGCACCGTCCGGCGGTGTGTCCGTGCCCGCGACGAGCATCGGCGGTACGAAGGCGAGCCCCATCAGCACCGTGCCGGTGGCGATCCAGCGTCCTCTGGTCCCCCGGTTCTTGAGCACGCGAGTGATCCGCAGCTGGAAGGCGATGCCCGCGATCGTCCCCATGAGGAAGACGAGTCCGGCGGCTCCGTCCCAGCCGGTGGCCTGGCGGGCGCCGGCCGGCAGCAGCAGGTAGAGCTGGTTCTCCAGGGTGAACATGCCGACCATCGACAGTGCGAAGGCGAGGAAGGCGCGGTTGCCGACGGCTTCGCGCCAGTCCGAGGTGACGCTGCCCGTGGCCGGTGGCACGTCCCGGGCGGGGAGCACCAGGGCCTGGGCGACGGTGAGCAGGGCGAAGATGCCGGCGGCGGTGAGCGCGGACGCCCTGAAGTCGACCAGCAGCAGGAAGCTGCCCAGGAGCGGTCCGACGAGGGCACCGGTCGTCGCGAAGACGTTGAACAGGGCGAAGGCCTCGGCCCTGCGCTCCCCCGCCTCCTGCGCGAGGTAGGTGCGGACGGCGGGGTTGAACAGGGCGCCGGCCACTCCGCTGAGTACGGAGGCGGCGAGCAGCACGGGCAGTCCGTCACCGAGCGCGAAGAGTGCGAAGCCGAGGGTGCGTATCGCGCATCCGGCGATGATGACGCCACGGGCGCCGAGCCGGTCGGCGGCGGATCCGCCTATGAGGAAGAGGCCTTGCTGGCTCAGGTTGCGTACGCCGAGGACGATACCGACGACGGCCGCCGACATGCCCAGGTCGTCGCCGAGGTGGGTGGCGAGGTAGGGGATGAGGAGGTAGAAGCCGGTGTTGACGCCGAGCTGATTGACCAGCAGCAGTCGGATGGCGAGCGGGAATCCGCGGATCTCGTGGACGGTCCTCATGAGGCGGCGCTCCGGACCCCGGCTTCGGCGCGGGGCCGTACGCCGAGTCCCGGGAGCGCGTTGGCGGCGACGAAGCCGTCGTCACCGCCGATTCCGGTCCATGGGTCGTGGGCGAGCAGGAGGTGGCCGTCGAGGTCGGTCCAGCGGGCCCGGTCGGCGATGTGGACGGCGGGGGCGATGCCCAGGGTGCTGGCCGTCAGGCAGCCGAGCATCAGATCCGTGCCACTGCCCTCGATCAGGGCGGCGATACGGAGAGCGGCGTGGACACCGCCGCATTTGGCGAGTTTGACGTTGATGCCGTGGACGCGTCCGGCGAGCCGCCGCGCGTCCTCGTAGGTGACCGCGTCCTCGTCGGCGATGACGGGGACGGGTGAGCGGGCGGCGAGCCGCGCGAGGGCTTCCGGGTCGCCGGGGGTGAGGGGCTGTTCCACGGCTTCGACGCCGAGATCGGCGAACCGCGGCAGGAGAGTGCGTGCCTGTCCCGCCGACCAGGCACCGTTGGGGTCGAGGAGCAGCCGGGCGGATGGGGCGGCGGCGCGGACCGCGCGTACCCGGGCCAGATCGGCTTCCTCGTCCGGGTCGCCCGCCTTGATCTTGATGACGGAGAATCCGGCTTCGGCCAGCCTGCGGGCCTGGGCGGCTGCCCGCCCCGGGGAGGTGAGGGAGATCGTGCGGGCGGTGGCGGCCCTCGGTGCGGCGGTAGAGCCGAGGAAGCGGTGGACGGCGGTGGCGGTGCGCTTGCCGACCAGGTCGAGGAGGGCCGCCTCGGTGGCGGCGGTCACGGCGGCCGGGGTGCCGGGTGGGGAGAGCTCGCCGACGCGCAGGGCGTGCAGCGCGGTCTCCGGTCCGGCGAAGCGGGTGAGCCGCTCCGCGGTACGGGCGGCGAGGCGTTGCAGGGCGGTCGTGTCGAGGCCGTAGAAGACGCTGGTGACGGCCTCCCCATGGCCGCTGAGCCCTTCGTGCTCGATGGTGAGTCGCACGGCGTCGCGGGCGGTCATGGTCGATCGCGAGATGCGCAGCGGCTCGGCGAGGACGAGCCGCACGGTGCGCTGGGTGAGTTTCACGGCTGCCTCTCCAGTCGTTCCGCCAGTGGATCCGTGACGGTGGTGCACCTGGACCAGCCCCCGGTCTGCGGGGCGCGCGGGTGCGGGACGTCGACGGGGGTTCCGGCCGCGCGGGCGGGGTCCAGTTGGTGGGCGGTCATGAAGTCGTCGTCGTAGACGGTGGAGAGGTAGCGGTGGGGTCCGTCGGGGAAGACGGTGGCGACGGTGGCCCCGGGGTGGGCGCGGGCCGCCCAGGCGGAGACGCGGGCCACGGCGCCGGTGCTCCAGCCGCCGCTGACGAAGTTGCCCCGGGCGAGGCGCCGGCAGGCGTCGGCGGCTTCGGCCGGGCCGATCCAGTGGACCTCGTCGAAGGCGTCGTAGGCGACGTTGCGCGGGTGGATACTGCTGCCGAGACCGCGCATCAGCCGGGGCGCTGCGGCCTGGCCGAAGATGGTGGATCCGGTGGAGTCGACGGCGATGATGCGCAGGCCGGGCCAGTGTCTGCGCAGCGGTCCGGCGATCCCGGCGCTGTGACCCCCGGTGCCGACGCTGCAGACGAGGATGTCGAGGCGGTCCAGCTGGGTGGCCAGTTCGGCCGCGAGCGAGGCGTAACCCGCGGTGTTGTCGGGGTTGTTGTACTGGTCGGGCCAGTAGGCGCCTGGCAGCCGGCCGAGCAGGTCGTGCAGTCGCTCCAGGCGTGCACCCTGCCAGCCGCCGTGCACGGCGGGGCGGTCGACGATTTCGAGGCGCGCGCCGTAGGAGCGGAGCAACTGCCGCATGGAGGGTTCGAGTTCGCTGTCGCCGACGAGCACGACGGGGTGCCCGAGTGCCTGCCCGGCGAAGGCGAGTCCTATGCCGAGCGTGCCGGAGGTCGATTCCACGACGGGTGCGCCGGGGAGCAGTTGGCCGCGTTCCTCGGCCCCCAGGAGCATGGAGACGGCGGCCCGTGCCTTCATCCCGCCGACGGCGTGTCCTTCGAGCTTGGCCCAGAAGCCGGGGTGGGGCAGTGGCAGTCCGGTGGTGATCCTGGCCAGCGGGGTGCGGCCGAGGAGGGAGAGGAGTTCGCGGTTGGGGGCGAGGGCGGGCAGGGATGCCGTGGTCACGAGGTGCCTCCGTCGTCCGCGCGGTAGCGGTGGATGATGCCGGGCCCGCCGTCGAGCCAGAAGAAGGGATACGGTTCCGCGCAGACGGCGGTCACTCCGGCGCCCAGGAAGCGGGGCAGGACCGCGCTTCCGGTCTGAGCGAACATGACCAGTGGCGTCCCGTGCTCCTGGGAGCGCAGGCGCAGCGGGTCGAAGGTTCCGTTGCCGAGCGTCATGCCGGAGGCCAGCACCGCGTCGCAGCGGCCGATCTCCCCGAGGGCGTCCGGTGTGATGGGCTCGCCCCACTCGGTGGTGCCACCCTTCAGATCGCAGGGAATTCCCGTGAGGCCGCGCGAACGCAGCTCGGCCAGCAGGGAGTTGACGACCCCGACGACGAGGACGGTGGAGCCGGGCTCCAGGTCCAGCAGGTCGGTCACGGCGGCGGCCCGCGCCTGCGAACGCTCCAGCGAGCTTCCGGCGGGGATGGCCACCGGCTGCGCGCCGTGGGCCGGTGTGTGCGGCATGACGTCCATCAGGTAGGCGTCCAGCGCCGCGACGCGCACGGGCAGCAGCGGGTGGGCGAGGAGTGCGGCCACGTCGGCGCCGGCGCAGTCCTCGACGGTTCCGGCGGGAAGCGCCCCGGGTTCGACCGCGCACGACCCGACGGCGCGGCCGAGCCGGAGGCTGAGGACCTCGTTGCGGTATCCGCCACGCCGCCCGTCGTGCCGTACGGCCTGGGACGTCGTGAAGGCAACGGAGATGCGGCGGGCCAGGGGGTCCGGCCCGAGTTCGCCGTGGAGTGCCCGCTGGAGGAGGGTGCCGAGACACGGGGTCTGGGCGGGCGAGGGCGTCGTCATGAGCGCGCCAGCCGGGGGCGTACGTCCGCGAGCAGCGCCTCGACGCGGGCCCGTGCGCCGAGTCCGCCGGCGTCGCCCGCCATGATGTGCCCGAGATACGCGTTGTTGCTGTCCGCCGCCTCGACCGTGCGGCCCGCCTCGGCGACCTGGACCTCCAGGACCCCGTCGGCGTCACGCACGCCGTCGGCGCCCTCCACGGACGCGAGGGTGCCCGCGCTTGCGGGGACGAGGAAACCGATGGCCGCACTGCGCAGCCCCGTGTCACGGCGGCGGAGGTCGGGTTCCCGGCCGAGCGCCACATCGACGCAGGCCGCGGCGAGGTCGATCCCGGTGACGTGGCGGACCAGCTCGGTGATGCGGTTGCCCGCCGGGCGGGGATTGACCTCCACGACCCGGGGGCCGTCGGCCGTCAGCTTGATCTCTGTGTGCGCCACGACGTCGTCGAGTCCCAGCGCCGCCCCGGCGCTCACCGCGGTGCCGGTCGCGGCGGCCAGGTCGTCCGGATCCAGGGCGGCCGGGAACATGTGGCCGCTCTCGACGAAGGCCGGGGCCCCGCCGACGCTCTTGTCCGTCACGCCGACGATGTGCGCGACCCCGCGGCAGATGACGGTCTCGACGCTCACCTCGGGGCCGCGGAGGAACTCCTCGAGCAGGATGTGGGGTGCGCGCCGCTGTCCCCTGGCGTTGCGCGGGAAGCCCGCCAGCGCCTGGCATGCCGCGGCCAGCTGTTCCGCGTCGTCGACCCTGCGTACGAACATGCCCGCGCAGAGGTCCACCGGCTTGACCACCAGCGGATAGCCGATGTCCCGGGCGGCCTCGGCGGCCTCCGCCCCGTCCGCGCACACCGCGAAGCGGGGGCCGGGGACACCGGCGGCGGCCAGGACGCGGCGGGTGGCGTCCTTGCGGCAGGCGTTCTCCATGGCTTCGGCCGAGGGACCCGGCAGACCCAACAGGGCGGCGATCCTGGCTGCGGTCGGCAGGTAGTAGTCACAGGAAGTGACCACCCCGTCGAAGCGCAGAGCACCGTGCAACCGTTCGACCTGGGGAAGCAGCGCATCGACCTCATTGGTGGGCGCCGTGACGACGTTACGGGCGGTGAGCAGCGGATGCCCAGCCCCCTCCGGTGCCGCTCGGAGGTAGTGGTGCAGATCGCGGGTGAGGAAGGTGAAGTGGTGACCGCCCTCCCCCAGGGCCCGCGGCAGCAGTCTGCTCATCGATCCGACCCAGCTCTCGACAACCAACAGATGAGCCACGAGCTCCCCCTTCTCACAGTGCCGTTGGGATTGCGGGCAGGCAGGGGTCACCCCTGACGCGGAGGCTTCCGGCCCGACCGCACACACGTTATCGACAATCGTTTTCATTGTCATCTAAAACAGCGTCACCACTGCCGGGAAACGGCTTCCGTTGCGTCCCTCGCCGGACCGGAGTGGAATTGCAAATAGGGGACCCGGAGGAAGGGACCACGCCATGACTGACAGCGACCGGGGGGACGACGTCTACCAGCCGCAGGAGCCGGAGGCCTCCGACCCCGATGACCTGCTGGATCTCGAGGACACCCTGGACACGTCCGCGATCGAGGACGTCCTGGACGAGGGCTACTCCCCGCCGGACCGGCCCTGGGCGGTCGACGACGAGGGCACCACCGCCTCGGAGCAGCACACGGGCGAATCCCTCGACAGGCGCCTGACCAGGGAGGTACCCGAGGACATCGCCCCGGCCCGGGACGGTCCGGGGGATCTGGCGGACGGTGACGGGGAGCTCTACGACACCGAAGTGGGAACGGACCGCGCGGGCCGGCTCACGCAGGAGGGTGACGGGCATGTGCCGTCCACCCTCACGGCGCAGGATGTCGGCATCGACGGCGCGGCGGCGTCGGCCGAGGAAGCGGCGATGCACCTGATCCCCGAGGAGAGGGATCTGTTCGGGGAGGAGCCGGTGCCCTGAGGGCGCACCGCCAGGTTCGATACCGGGGTGCCCACGGCACGGACGAGGCCGGTGCTGAGGCAATGGGGCCGACGCGGCCCGAATGAACCGCCCCATGACCGGCTGCCCGACCGCTGCGCCCAGGCAGCGGGGGTGGGGACCGGCCACGCCGACGCCCCCGGGGCCACCCTTCCGACGGGCACCCTCGAGACGGCGACGAGAGCCTCGCACGGACCGGGTTCACGACCGAGCCCCGCGTCATCGACGACGACAGCCGGTCGTAACCCGTCTTGTCCGCCTCCCGGCACCCTCGGACCGGCCGGAATACGCCGCTGCGCTGCCCGTCCCCCCGAAAACGCTTGGACGCCGACCGCCCGGCCACGGAAGACTCCTCTCTCCCGGATCTCTCGCCACGGACGGGCGGCGAGCGCTTTCGCCCGGTACGGTGCCGCGCCCTTCGGGGCGGAGCCCCCACCGCCGTGAAGTCCGGAGCAACTGCCCGCGAAACGACATAACGACATGAGGTCGGCATGGGATCGCAGCAGTCTCACGGCACCGGACCGCACAGGGGCCCGGTCCGGCTCGCTCTCCGCAACTACTTACGGGAGCTGTCCCGCCAGCGCGGACTCTCCGTTCCCGCACTGGCGCTCCCGGCCCTCGGCAACATCGGCATCACGTACGTCGCGCCACTGGTGGTCGCCAAGCTCGTCGGCCGGATCGCCGAGGACGGAGCCATAGGCATCCGCGAGGCACTCCCGTACGTCGGCGTGTTCGCCGGCGTGCTGCTCCTGGCGGAAACCTTGTGGAGGGCGGGTCTCCACTGCCTGAACCGCGTCGACGCCCGTGGCATCGAGCACCTGTACGTCACCGGCATGGACGAATTGTTCGCCAAGGACGCCTCGTTCTTCCAGGACAACTTCGCCGGGTCCCTGACCAAGAGGGTGCTGAGTTACGCCTCCCGCTTCGAGGAGTTCGTCGACACCCTCACGTTCAACATCGTCGGAAGCCTGGCCCCGCTGCTGTTCGGCACGGTGATCCTGTGGAGTTACGACCCCCTGCTGGTGGCCGGCCTGCTGACGATGATCACGCTGACCGCCGTATGCGCCGCGCCGCTCATCCGGCGCCGCCAGAAGCTGGTCAACCGGCGCGAGGAGGCCATCGCCCGGGTCTCGGGCCACGTGTCCGACGCACTGATGAACATGGACACCGTGCGCGCCTTCGCGGCCGAGGAGCGTGAGGCCGCCGAACACCGGGCACGGGTCGCGGAGTCCCGGCGGCTGACGCTGCGTTCGTGGGACTACGGCAATCTCCGCATCGACACACTCGTCGCACCGCTGTCCGTGCTCACCAACGGACTCGGCCTGCTCCTCGCCGTCGGGATCGGCGCCGGCGGCGGCAGCGTGGAGGCGATCGTGGTCGCCTTCACGTACTACACCGGTTCGACCCGCATCATGTTCGAGTTCAATCAGATCTACCGCCGCCTCGAGAGTTCGATGACCGAGGCCGCCCAGTTCACCGAGCTGCTCCTCGTGCAGCCCACCGTGACCGACCCCGCGACCCCCGAGCCGCTGGCCCCGAAGGCCGCGGGCGTCCGCTTCGAGAACGTCACCTTCGCCCACGACGGGGGCGACCCGATCTTCGACGGCCTCGAACTGGACGTGCCGAGCGGGGCGAGAATCGGCCTCGTCGGGCGGTCGGGCGGCGGCAAGACCACGCTCACCCGGCTGCTGCTGCGGATGGCCGACGTCCGGTCCGGCCGCATCCTGATCGGAGGTCAGGACATCAGCAGGCTGCGCCAGTCGGATCTGCGGAGCCTGATCGCGTACGTCCCGCAGGAACCGGCCATGTTCCACCGCACCCTGCGAGAGAACATCCTCTTCGCCCGTCCTGACGCGACCGACGCCGAGATCCGCGCCGCCGCCGACGCGGCCCATGTCACCGAGTTCGCCGACCAGCTCCCGGCGGGCTTCGACACGATGGTCGGGGAACGCGGGGTCAAGCTCTCGGGCGGACAGCGCCAGCGGGTCGCCCTCGCCCGGGCGATCCTGCGCGACGCGCCGATCCTGCTGCTGGACGAGGCGACCAGTGCCCTCGACTCCGAGAGCGAGACCCTCGTCCAGCAGGCACTGTGGCAGCTGATGGAGGGCCGCACCGCCCTGGTCGTCGCGCACCGGCTGAGTACGGTCGCCGCCATGGACCACCTCATCGTGCTCGACCACGGCCGCATCGTGGAGCAGGGTACACATCACGAACTCCTGCTCACCGACGGTGCGTACGCCAGGCTCTGGCACCACCAGTCCGGCGGGTTCCTCGTCGAGTCCGACACCGACGAGCCGGCCGCCGCGGCGGAAAAAACACGGTGACGCACGAGGCCCCCGGTGCCACACGCACCGGGGGCCTCGTGACCGCCGACCTCCTGACTCCTCTGATGCAGCGGCCGTTCGGGCCCCGTGCGCGGCGGGAATGGGGGCTCATTGACATTCCGGACGATCACCTTGAGACTCGGTCGCATGCACGAGGTCCAGCCCCTTCCCAGCGAGCGCTGTCCCCGCCTCGTCCGCGCGTCACGCGCCGGGTGTTGATCTTCACCGCACCCCTCTCCCCGCAGCGCCCGTCCTCCCGCACCTGATCCGCTTTCACCGTCATGTGCTGCTTGGACGCGGCGAATCGCCGATCGACGCGGGTCTCGTCGACGGCCCCGTCCTGGCCCGGAGCCTGACCGGCGCGGTGTGGCCGGCCCCGTCCCGCCCCGCACCGCCGCCGAAAGGCGCCGGCAGGGACCACGTACGCCCCTCTTCACCACCGGTCCCGCCTGCCGCACTCCGGCACGCGGGCCGATCAGTGATCGGAAGCCACGATGAGTTCGAAGTTCCTCTGGTACATCCCCAACACCGTCGAGCCCGGCCATCGGGGCGACGACACCACGACCGGCTGGGGGTCGATCGAGTACTCGACGGACCTCGCCCGCACCGCGGAGGCGCACGGCTGGAGCGGCGCCCTGCTCGGCACCGGCTGGGGGCGCCCCGACACCTTCACCGTGGCCACGGCGCTGGCCGCGCGCACCACGACGTTCGAGCCACTGATCGCGGTCCGCCCCGGATACTGGCAGCCCGCCCATCTCGCGAGCGCGGCAGCCACCCTCGACCAACTCAGCCGTGGGCGGGTCCTGTTCAACATAGTCAGTGGGCTGGACAACCTCGACGCGTACGGTGACACCACCCTCGATCCGGCCCGGCGGTACGCCCGTACGCAGGAGTTCCTGCATCTCCTGCGGCGCCTGTGGACCGAGGAGGACGTCACGTTCAGCGGTGAACACTTCCAGGTCGCCGGCTCCACGGTCACACCACGTCCGTACGCGACCGAGGGGAGGGCGCACCCCACGCTCTACTTCGGCGGGGCCTCGCCGGCGGCCGAACGGGTGTCCGCGGCCGAGGCCGACGTACAGCTGTTCTGGGGCGAGCCGCTCGACGGGCTCGCCGAACGCATCGACCGGCTCGAGACGTTGAGCGAGCAGGTGGGCCGTCGGCACAAGCCGCTGGAGTTCGGGCTGCGGATCACCACGCTGGTGCGAGACACCACCGAGGAGGCGTGGCAGGCGGCGGAGGAGAAGGTCGCCGCGATGGCATCCGCCGAGGGCGCCTCCTGGACAGGGCACCGGTCAGCTGTGGGACAGCAGCGGCTCCTCGACCTCGCCGCGCGCGGCGAGGTGCTCGACACCTGCCTGTACACCGCTCCGGGCAGATTCGGGGGCGGCGGGGCGGCGACCACCTGGCTGGTCGGCTCCCCCACCGATGTCGGCACGGCCCTGGAGAACTACCGCAAGCTCGGCATCACCCACTTCGTCCTCTCCGACACCCCCTACAAGCAGGAGATCAGCCGCATCGGCGACCAGCTGCTCCCTCTGCTGCGCGAACCGTCCCCCTGACGGCTCCCGGCCGTCCCGCCCCACCGTCCCCACCCCGGAAAGAGAGCACCATCATGACGACCTACCGGCCTCTCGGCCGTACGGGTGTGAAAGTAAGCCCGCTGACACTCGGCGCCATGAATTTCGGCGCCTGGGCCAACCGCGACCACGACGATGCCATCAAGATCATTCACCAGGCGCTGGATTCGGGCGTCAACGTCATCGACACCGCGGACGTCTATTCGCGTGGCGAGAACGAGGAGATCGTCGGCAAGGCCCTTGCGGACGGCCGCCGCGACGACGTGTTCCTCGCGACCAAGTTCCACGGCCGGGTCGACGACAACCCCCACCACCAGGGCAACTCCCGGCGCTGGATCCTCAGGGCCGTCGAGGGCAGTCTGCGGCGCCTCGGCACCGATCACATCGACCTGTACCAGGTGCACCGCCCCGACCCGTCCACCGACTTCGAGGAGACCCTCGGCGCCCTCGACGATCTCGTACACCAGGGAAAGATCAGGTACTTCGGCACGACCACCTTCGAGCCCCATCAGATCGTCGAGGGGCAGTGGGCCGCCGAGCGTCTCCGCCTGCGGCGCCCCGTCACCGAGCAGCCTCCGTACTCCCTCCTGGCCCGGGCGGCCGAGCGTGCGGTGCTCCCCGTCGCCGAGCGGTACGGCCTGGGCGTCCTGCCCTGGAGCCCGCTGGCCGGCGGCTGGCTGTCCGGCCGGTACCGAAAGGGAGACCCGGCGCACGCCGAGTCGAGCCGCCTGGAACGTCAGCCGCACCGCCATGACCCCGCGCTCGAGGCGAACAGGCGCAAGCGCGAGGCGGCGGAGCGGCTCGGGGAGCTCGCGGACGAGGCGGGGCTGTCCCTGATCCACCTGGCGCTGGCGTTCGTCCTGGAGCATCCGGCCGTGTCCACCGTGATCATCGGCCCGCGCACCCAGGAACACCTGGCGAGCCAGCTCGGCGCCGCGGACGTACGCCTGTCGCGGGACGTGCTGGACCGGATCGACGAGATCGTGTCCCCCGGGGTCACGATCAGTGCGGCCGACGAGGGCTACCAGCCCCCGTCCCTGACGGACGCGTCCACGCGGCGCCGCGCGGCGGCCGGCCGCTGACCACGGTGGCCGTGGGCGTGTCACGTCCACGGCCACATGGGCGACACCATGGCGGCCTCTCAGCCCGCGGTCGTCCGCACCTCGTAAGCTCGGCAGCCCGTTCCATCATGGTGGCCGGCGAAGTGCCGGAGACCACGAGACCGGAAGCAGGCAGAGCCACAATGAGCAGCACAGCGCAGATCGGTGTCACAGGACTTGCCGTCATGGGGCGCAACCTGGCCCGGAATTTCTCACGCAACGGATACACCGTCGCCCTGCACAACCGCACGGCCGCTCGCACCCACGAACTCGTCGAACAGTTCGGCGACGAGGGCGATTTCATCGCGACGGAGAGTGCCGAGGACTTCGTCGCAGCCCTGGAGAGGCCACGACGCCTGGTCATCATGGTGAAGGCCGGAGAGCCCACTGACGCGGTGATCGCGGAGTTCGCGCCTCTCCTGGAACCCGGCGATGTGATCATCGACGGAGGCAACGCGCACTTCGAGGACACACGTCGCCGGGAGCGCGAGTTGCGCGAACAGGGCATCCACTTCGTCGGCACCGGCATCTCCGGCGGCGAGGAAGGCGCGCTCGACGGACCGAGCATCATGCCGGGCGGCAGCAAGGAATCGTACGACTCACTCGGGCCGATGCTGGAAAAGATCTCCGCGAAGGCCAAGGACGGCACCCCGTGCGTCACGCACATCGGTCCCGACGGCGCCGGACACTTCGTGAAGATGGTCCACAACGGCATCGAGTACGCGGACATGCAGCTCATCGCCGAGGCGTACCACCTCCTCCGCGACGTGGCCGGGTACTCCCCCGCGCAGATCGCGGACATCTTCCGCACCTGGAACACCGGTCGCCTGGACTCCTACCTCATCGAGATCACCGCAGAAGTGCTCTCGCACGTCGATGCGGCGACCGGTAAGCCCTTCGTGGATGTCGTGCTCGACCAGGCGGAGCAGAAGGGCACCGGCCGCTGGACCGTGCAGATCGCCCTCGACCTGGGCGTTCCCGTCTCCGGCATCGCCGAGGCCGTCTTCGCCCGCTCCGTCTCCGGCCACGCCGACCTCCGCGACGCCTCACGCAACCTCGCCGGACCGGCCCCCCACAAGCTCGGCAAGGACGAGGCGGCGGCCTTCGCCGACCAGGTCGAACAGGCACTGTACGCCTCGAAGATCGTCGCCTACACCCAAGGCTTCCACGAGATCTCCGCCGGCAGCGAGCAGTACGACTGGAACATCGACCTGGGCAAGGTCGCCGCGATCTGGCGCGGCGGATGCATCATCCGCGCCGCGTTCCTCGACAGGATCACCAGCGCCTACGAAGCCCAGCCCCACATGCCCAGCCTCCTCTCCGACAAGAGCTTCGCCGAGGAGATCGCCGCCGCCCAGGACGACTGGCGCGCCGTGATCGCCACCGCCGTCACCCAGGGCGTCCCCACCCCCGCCTTCGCCGCCACCCTCGCCTACTACGACTCCCTGCGCGCCGAACGCCTCCCCGCCGCCCTCACCCAGGGCCAACGCGACTATTTCGGCGCACACACCTACCGGCGCGTCGACCGCGACGGCGTCTTCCACACCCTCTGGGGCGGCGACAAGACCGAAGTCGAGAGCTGACCGGCGTCAGCGGAAGCGGACGCCCGAGCGCAGTCGCCTCAGAGGCGATCGGGAGGCTGAAGAAATCAGCGGAGATGGACGAGGCCACGGCGCTCCCGTCCATCGCACCGCCGCGGACAAGGACGCCAGCAAGAGGAACGCCCCGATCCACAGCCGTCGGTATCCATGTCCTCGTGCACGCGGAATACAAGGAGCCCCTGTACGCCGCTCCCCCGCTGCTCCAGCGCATGGTCGACGCGGGCCGCCTCGGCCGGAAGTCGGGCGCGGGGTTCCACCCGTACGACTGACCGCCCGTCCGCGGGCCCGGCACTCGCGCTGCCGGGCCCGCCAGGGCGCGTTACCCGAGGTCAGGACCGTATGCGGCCCGAAGAACCTCGTCTCCTACTGCCGACCTGACGCCGTGGGCCTCCGCCAACTTGAAGTCACAGGTCAAAGGGCTGGTGTGACCGGTGCTCAGGGTGCTCACGCTGGTCATGGGCGGCTGTCTGCGCGGTAGATCGTCCGTCAGCGGTTGATTGCCGGTTTTTCAGTGCTCGAATCGGTGGCGGACGTGCGCTTCCCGACCAGTGACAGGCGTGACTCCGACGCCGTGGTGTTCGGCCACAGAGCCTCCGCAAAAACGCGTTGGCGGAACCATCCAGCCCTTGCTACGTTTCCGGAAGCCGTGCAAGAGAGCGAGGAGGTGGTACCCGTGAACGTATCGACATGGGTGCTCCCCTCCGGGGTCACGGTCGGGCGATAGGTCGTCCGGGAGCGCCGTTCAATGGCACTCCTGAAAGGCACGACCATGCAATTCACTTCTGAACAGCGTCTCGACGGCGCTGTCCTCGAGCGCGAATTCACCCTCGGCGAGATCCCCGGCATCCTGTGGACGCCCGGACCCGCATCCGCGTCCGCACCGGTGCCGCTGATCCTGCTCGGCCACCCCCCGCTCGGACTGCGCAAGATGTACCCCCGACTGGCAGGGCGGGCCCGGCACGCCGCGGCGGATGGCTTCGCCGCGGCCACCATCGAGCTCCCCGGCAGCGGCGACCGGTCCCGTTGGGTCGCCGCCGAGCAGGCCCGCGCCGACCTGCGCCGGGCCATGGAGGCCGGCGGGCCGGTCAGCGACGAGATCATCGACGCTCTCATTCTTCCCCTGGTCGACAAGGCGGTCCCGGAATGGCAGGCCGCCCTGGAAGCCCTCCTTTCGCTGCCCGAGATCGGCGGCCCGGTCGGGTACTCGGGGGGAGTGATCTCCATCGGGACCCGGCTGGCGGTGATCGAGCCGCGCATCTCGGCCGCTGTTCTGTTCGCCGGGAGTTTCGTCCCTCGCGCCATGTTCGAGGAGGCCCGTCAAGTCACCATTCCTCTGCACGTCCTGCTGCAGTGGGACGACGAAGGGAACGACCGCCAGGCGGCCCTGGACCTGTTCGACGCCTTCGGCTCCAAGGAGAAGTCCCTGCACGCCAATATGGGCGGGCACACCGGCGTCCCGCAGTTCGCGGGGGACGCCGCAGCCCAGTTCTTCACCCGACACCTGAAGTGACGCCGGGCCGTCAGGCCACCAGCAGACGGTAGCCGTGTTGGCCAGGGTGCTGCTCATCCAGGGACAGGTCCCGGCCCTCCTCGGCTCTCTACACCACGGGCCCCTGCCAGACTCTCGGCAGGGGCCCGCGCTGCCCGAAGCCATGAACTGCTCGACGTCTGAAGAACTTCGAGTGCTGCCCAAACTCGTGTACAGGTGCTGTCGGCTCGTGAACAAAGCCACTCGATCACACCCTTTTCCGGAAAACTCCATCATTCGCTGAGCAAGTCTCTGAACGGGTGAGCGAGCAGCTCACCCATGAGCGAGCAGAGACCGCTCCGGTGCCGGGGCATGTGGGTGGACAGGCGGTGATGATGATCCCGCACCGCGCGGCGGGTGTGAAGGAGACCGCGCTCCCATCGGACTATCAGCGGATCCTCGCGGCCGTGCGGCAGGCCGCCGAGCCGGTCATGGCCCGCCAGGTCGGTGAGATGGCGGGGGGTGGATGTCAGCGTGCGGGCCAAGCTGGAGCCGCTGCGCGGAAAGCTGATCAGGATGGTCGACCGCGGCTGGCTGCGGAAACTGCCCGACGGCCGGTTCACCACCCGCCTGTGACCCGGGGTGCCGCCGCCCGAAATGGGGCGGCGCGGGCGTAACCAGAGTGCCTCCGGCGGCGGTTGGATTTGTGTGACGAAAACCAACGAACGCGCCGAAGACACCTGCCCGCTTGTCTATCAGTGCCGTCTGCCGCTGTCCACGAGCACTGTCAACCACCTCGCCGATCTGCTGCGACGCCACCTGAAGGCAATACGGTCACGGTGGCGAATCCTGCCGCCCGGGAAGATCGCGGTGATCGTCCTGGCCGTGCTGCGTCATGACCAGCGCCTGGCCGACATGGCCGGCGGCAACAACGTGTGTCGACTGGGATGCCGCCTGCCACGCCACCGTCGCACTACTGCGCGCCGAGGCCGGACGAGAGCCCCACGACAGGGCACTACGGGAGCTCATCGGCGAGCTCTCCACACTCAGCCCCGAGTTCCGCCATCAGTGGGCCGCACACGACGTTCGCATCCGGCATGACGGAATCAAGCGGCTGCGGCACCCCGAGGTGGGTGATCTGGAATTGAACTACCACTCTCTGGACTTGCGTCTGACCAACGGTGCGCTGCATGACCTGACCACCTATACCGCCGAACCCGCCACCACCTCTGAAGAACGACTCAGGCTTCTCGCCAGCTGGGCAACACCCCAACACCAGGCGGCCGAACCAACCCAGGAACACGCCTAAGCGGCACCAGACTCTGAGCCGGTGCCTGCCTGCGCCCTGACGACGATCACAGTCCGCCAGGCGTCAGCGAGGCTACGAACGGCACTTGAGATTGAAGTCGCCGGAACTCTGCGGCATACCGCACCCTCACGGTCCACAATCAGCGCAGTGACAGCTGGCGCCGCCCAGTCGGCAGCGCCAGGTCCGCTCATTTCAGCCTTCATGGAAACCTACAGCGGCCAGTGATCTGGTCTTTCCTTGAACTCACAGGCGCGCTGCAGGGGTCTCGCTCGCGAGCCAGTCGCTGCTAAATGGCAGGGTTTGGCCACCGCACACACCGGCCAACCTGCAACCCCTATTCCCTCATAGGGCCAAGGTGGCATGACTCACATCCGGGAACGATGAGAATGCCGATGGGCGTCTTTCTTGTCCCAGGCCAGTAACCGGGTTTGGAGTACGAAAGGAATTCTTCCGTGACACTGCTCGACCTGCTTGTCCTGCTGGCCGTGCTGCTCTTCGCTGCGTCCGGCTACCGCCGTGGCCTCGCGGCCACTCTGGTCGTAGTCGCGCTGACCGCAGCGGGCGCGTGGCTCGGCCTCGCTCTCCTGCCCTGGGTCGTCGACAGAATCGGCGACTCCTCAGCCACCCGAAACACCGCCGCCCTGCTCACCTTGATAATCCCCGCCGCGATCGGCGCCGCAATTTCCCGGCGTCTTCTGCGCCGACTACGCGGCCGCCATTTCACCCGCGGCCCGCTACGTTGGCTTGACGGCGTCGGCGGCGCCCTGGCAGCTAGCGCAGCACTTCTCGGTGTCCTATGGATCTCGGGCAACGCCCTTCTCGGCTCCCAGCACACTTCAGTTGCCTTGCAGAACCACATTCGCCAGTCAGCGACCATGCACACTCTCACTGACCGACTCCCCCCACAGACTGCCGGATGGGCCAACAGGGCCTCCGGCGCGCTTTCCGAGGCCGGTTTCCCGCAAATTCTCAATCCGTTCCAGAGCGCGGCGGCCGCCGGTGTGGCCGAGCCATCGGGTGATGCCGTGACCACTGCGGCAACACGCGTCGCCCAGCAGAGCACCGTGAAGGTCACTGGACCTGTCGAGGGCACCGGGCGGGCCTCCGAGGGCAGTGGTTTCGTCTACGGCAACGGCCTGGTAATGACTAACGCCCACGTCGTCGCCGGCGTGGACCACCCGTCCGTCCAGATCAGCGGAGTCGGCGAGCATCTGCCCGCGTCCGTGGTGCTGTTCGCGCCCAGCACAGATGCCGCAGTGCTGCGGGTTCCCGCTCTCGACGCGCCGGTTGCTGCCTTCGCCGAGGAGGACGCGAAGACGGGGGACTCCGCCGTGGTCGCCGGCTATCCGGAAAACGGCAGTCTGGACCTGCAAGCCTCGACCGTGGCAACCAGGACGAATACCACGACGCAGAACGCCTACGGCGAGTCCACGGTCAGCCGGGACGTCTACCAGGTCCGCTCTACCGTCCGTCCCGGCAACTCGGGCGGACCGCTGCTGAGCACCGACGGCCACGTCTACGGAATGATCTTCGCCCGTTCCACCGGCCACCTGGGTACGGGCTACGTCCTGGCCGCCGACCAGTTGCGCGCACTCGCCGAGCAGGGCGCCCAGGCCGAAGGGCCTGTTGAGACACGAATCTGACCGCACAGCCATCCGCCCGAGCCCTTCAGATAACACCACGCAGAGTCACCGACGAATGTGAGACAGAGCCGCTTGTTTGACAGCCCCCTTGACGTTGCACAGCCTCGGCGGGCGCCGACCGCCGTTCGGGGCAGCGACTGTGAAAGCACTTCCCGCGATCGAGGCGAGCGCCATCCCACTGGTGCGCAGGACAGGAGCTGCGCGAAGTTGTGTCAAACGAAGACATCGCGATGGCAGACCAGTCGGTGGGACACAGTCACGGCACGCTGCGGTGGAACCGGAACGGCCACTGGTGAACCGAGCTGGTGAGAACGTCGGTCGGCACCTCAAGCAGCTGGGCCGGGGCGTGGCCCGCGTCGTAGCGGGCGACCACTACGACGCGGTCCTGGCCGCCGAGGTAAATGTCGGCGCTCTGGAAACCGGGTCCGCCGGCGAGCTCGGGCGTTGCCCGGTCCTCGACCCATGCCAGCACCTCTTCTCGTCGGCCCGCATCAGTATGGACTTCCCACATGAGTGTGTCGTTCAGATCGGGAACGAGTGACTGGGTTGACGCCTCGGGAGGGTGACTCCTTCGTTGTGTCGGCTCCGACATAGTCAGCCTCGGCTTTGCAGCGGTGGGATCGCGGGCACCTCGATCGCGTTCTCGATATCGGCCTCCGTCAGCTTGAACTCGTCCGGGTACGCGTCGCGGCGGATGCGGCGTGCGGGCTCACTGGTGCGCCAGGTGTAGAGGCAGCGACCGCACTGGAGCACATCCCACGCCCCGGGGACTGGTGACGTAGCGAGGTGCGTAACGGTCTCGGAGGCGCAGCGGGGGCACTCGACGGGCAAGTTGTTCATGGGAATTGTCCTCTCGGTGGATCCAGGTGGGCGTCAGTGCCGGTCGGCGATCAGGCGCTGCAGGCGGGCGGCCCAGGCAGCCGTTTCCGGCAGGTCCTTGGCCGGGGTGGAGAAGTTGCCACGGACGTCGGGCGCGACAGGCGTCGTCGCGTCGATGATCATCTTGCTGGTGATGCCGGCGGGCTGGGCGGCGGGAGCGAGCTCGAGAACCGACAGATTGGGGATGACGACGACATCGTCCTTGGGGTTGACCTTGGCGGACATGGCCCACATGACCTGCGGCAGGTTGAACGGGTCCACGTCTTCGTCGACGAGGATCACCTGGGATACGTAGCCGAGGCCGTGAGCCGTCGTCATGGCGCGCATCCCGACGGCCTTGGCGAACCCCCCGTATCGCTTGGCCGTGGAGATAATCACCATCAGGCCATGGGTGTACATGGCGTTGACCGCCTTCACCTCAGGGAACTCGGCGCGCAGCTGCTTGAGGAGGGGCACACACGTGTTGGGTCCGACGAGGTAGTCGACCTCGGTCCACGGCATGCCCAGGTAGAGCGACTCGAAGATGGGGTCGGTGCGGTACGAGACGCGATCGACGCGGATGACAGGCATCCGGCGGCCGCCCGAGTAGTGACCGGTGAACTCCCCGAACGGGCCCTCTATCTGCCGCTTACGCGATTCGATGACGCCTTCGATGACGACCTCGCTGCCCCACGGCACGTCGAAGCCGGTGAGCGGCGCGGTGGTGATCGGTGCGGGTGCTCCGCGCAGCGCGCCGGCCATCTCGTACTCGCTCTGGTCGTACGCCATCGGCATTCCGGCGACGATCGCCATCACGGGGTCGTTGCCGAGGGTGATGGCGATGGGTAGGTCCTCGCCCACTTCCTCGGCCTTGCGCAGGTGCTGGGCGACATCGTGCATGGGGACCGGCTGGAACGCGAGCCGGTTGGAGCCGATGACCTGGATGCGGTAGGTACCGACGTTCTGCTTGCCGAAGTCGTCCGGGTCCTCAGGATCCCGGGAGACGACGGCGGCCTTGTCGAGGTAGAAGCCGCCATCGCCATCGTTGAGACGGAACAGCGGTAGGACGGAGAAGAGGTCGACGTCGTCGCCTTCCTGGGTGTTCTCGCGCCAGGGTGCGTCCGCGCGGCGTTCGGGGGCGACCGGGAAGGCGTCCCAGCGCCGCGCGAACTCCTCTACCTGCTCCTTGACGGGGGTGTTCTTCGGCAGTCCGAGCGCGAGTGCGTGGTTGGCCCAGGACCCGTGCACGTTCATCGCGATTCGGGCGTCGGTGAAGCCCTTGACGTTGTCGAAGTGGAGGGCCGGGGCGTTCTCGCCGATGCGGCCGGCAGCGTTGGCGGCAGCCGCGAGATCAGGCTCGGGCAGCACCTCGTCGGTGATTCGCAGAAGCTGCCCTTCCTTTTCCAGGGTGTCCAGGAAGCTGCGCAGATCGTCATAGTGCATGGTGCAATCCTTTTCTGTACGGGGGTCAGGCGGCGGTGCGGTGAGAGGCACGTGCGGCACGCATGCCGGCCCAGCGCCGAGCGGACGGGGCCGGCAGGTCGAACTGGTCGAGGATGCGGGCCGTGATGTGGTCGACGATGTCGTCGACGGTCCGGGGGTGGTTGTAGAAGGCGGGCATCGGCGGCACCAACTGCACGCCCATGCGCGCCAGTTCGAGCATGTTCTGCAAGTGGATCTCGCTCAGTGGCGTCTCGCGTGGAACGAGCACGAGCTTGCGCCGCTCCTTGAGGATCACGTCCGCGGCACGTGCCACAAGACCGTCCGCGTAACCCGCTCTGATCCCCGCGAGAGTCTTCATGGAGCAGGGAACGATCACCATGCCGTCAGTCCGGAACGAACCGGAGGAAATGGTGGCACCCTGGTCCTCGGGGTGGTGCGTGACATCGGCAAGCGCTGACACCTCGGCCACGGACAGGCCTGTCTCCAGCTCGATCGTGGTCCGGGCCCAGCGGGAGAGCACCAGATGCGTCTCCACATCCGGCAGCTCCTGCAGACACTCCAGCAGACGGACACCGAACGGGGCGCCCGTCGCCCCGGTCATTCCCACGACCAACCTCACAGGACCACTCCTCACACGTCACTGACCTGTGCCTTGACGCTAAGAGGCGGTTCGGGCGCGGCGGCGGTACCCTCGAGACTCACCATGGGGAAAAACGGACAGCCTGCAGGCCGCCCCGATGTCAGGGACCTCGCCTACACCCCGACCGTGGGCGCACCGGCCGGGCTTGAGGTGATAGAACTCGCCGAGCTGTACGAGCGCTCCCGCCGTCACGGCAACGACCCGTACGCGCCGCTGCGCCCCTCCTTCCACCAGCTGATCGGCGTCCGTGAGCGGCCGCTCCGCGTGTGGGTCGACTTCATCGAGCACGAGCTGCATCCCGGGTCGTGGCTGTGGATCCGGCCGGGGCAGGTACAGCGGTTCGACCCAGGCCTGGTGGCGGCGGACGGGGTGGTCGTCATGTTCCAGCCGGGCTTCCTGCCGCCCGCCACCGTGTCGGCGGCGCACATGGATCCGCCGTACGAACAGTGCCCGCTGACGCCCGAGGGCCCGGTGGCGGAAGGCCTACGACGGGCGCTCGACCATCTCGCCTACGAGTACGGGGCGATGGCCTCTCTTCCTCTGACCGCGCACATCGAAGTGCTGCGCGCACTGCTGTCCGTACTCGTGGTGCGGCTCGCGCAGGCGCGCGGCCCGGCGCCGCGACAGATTGCATCGTCCGAGGCGTTCCGCCGCTTCCACACCGCCGTCGAGCGGGACCACGCGGTCACCCGCCGCGTGGAGGACTACGCTGCGGCGCTCGGCTACAGCCCGCGAACGCTGACCCGCGCGACGCTCGCCGCGGCGGGCCGGACAGCCAAACAGTACATCGACGACCGGGTGCTACTGGAGGCGAAGCGGCTGTTGAGGCACAGCGGCCTCACGGCGAGGGAGGTCGCGGCCCAGCTCGGATTCACCGACGCGAGCGACTTCACGAAGTTCTTCCGGTTGCGGACGGGCACGACACCGGGCGCGTTCCGTGAGGACCCGTAGCCGTGTCGGTGAACTTGGCTCCGGTTACCGAAGCCGACCCGCGTTCTCCTCGGGCTTGCTTTCCAAAGCGTCACGGATACAGCCCCGCACGCCGCCCGGCGTCATCCGGCCGACAAGGCCAGGTCGGGGTAGGCAAAACCTAATCCTCTTTCGGCACCGTCGGCACCTGCGGCGCTGGCAGATCGCTGTCGAGCGTGTTCAGCGGCACCCCCGGGAGTGGGCCAGTTCCTCAGCGCTCATCAAGGGACAGTGGCCAGCCGCGCCACTGGCGGTTTCTGCCGCACGGACAGTGGTTCGACGCATGGGTACTCCAGAACGGCTCGGAACGGGCAGCAAAGAACCACGTGGGAGCTGAGACGGTCACCTTGCGGTCCCCCATCTCCGCCTCGCCGCCCCCGACGACCCCCGCTGCACGAGCCTGCGTCTTTCCGAGGCGCTCACCCGACGCTCCTCGATGACGGGATACGTCACCCACGGCGCGTCACGCCGGTCTGTCTGAGTCTGGGCGGGTTTGCGGAGCAAGTCGACCGTCTCACGATGGCCGGATTTGATCGATCATTCGTCAGCTATTGACGCGCGCGTCACGCCGGAGCAACATCCTCACGCACGCAGTGAGAAAAGTTATCACTCTATGAGAAGGATGTTGTGATGAAGGTCGGGATTCTGGGCTTGGGTGAAGCTGGAGCTCTGTATGCGACGGGCTTCGCGGAACACGACTGGCAGGTCACCGGCTTCGACCCGGGCGACGTACCCACCCCGGAAAGCGTGGACCGGGCGGCCACCGCAGCCGAGGCAGTGCAGGGCTGTGAGCTGGTGCTCAGCCTGACCGGCGCCAAAGCCGCTCTGGCCGTGGCGCAGGAAGTCGCCCCGCACCTGCAGGCGAGGACCGTCTATGCGGACATGAACGCCAGTGCCCCGGAGTTGAAGCGCCGGATCGCGGAAGTGATCACCGCATCGTCTCCGGCGATCTTCTCGGACGTTTCCGTGATCGGTTCGGTGCCGAAATACCGCCACCGAACCGCTCTGGTGGCCAGCGGCGCAGGAGCTTCGGTGATCGCGGACTACTTCGGCACCCTCGGTGCACCAGTGGAGGATCTGGGCTCCGGGCCCGGAGCAGCCTCCTCACGCAAACTGCTGCGCAGCCTGTTCATGAAGGGGCTGGGTGCCATCATCGTGGAGGCCGTGGACGCGGGCCGGGCGGCCGGTGACGAGCTGTGGGTGCGCGCGCAGATCGCGAAGGAGCTCGTCGATGGCGACAGTGGTCTGGAGCGTCTGTATGAGGGGACGTACAAGCACGCCGAGCGGCGTGGGCGCGAGGCGTCCGCGGCCGCGGAGCTCGTGGCGGAGCTGGGCCTCGATACCGGGCTGGCGCGGGAGATCAGCCAGCTGCACTTCCTGGCGGGCCGGGCCCAAGGACTGCGGGACACCACCCGGCTGACCCCGGAACTGCTGGAAGCCTACGTTGGCCTGGCGACGGCGAACATCGGTGACGCCACCGAGCGGATGGGGCTCCTGGACTCCGGCATCAGCGCCCTGTGGCCCGGTGCACGGGCCGTGGGGCGCGCGCTGACGGTGTGGACCCGCGCCGGGGACAACCAGGCGCTTCACCAGGCCATCAAGATCGCTGAGCCCGGTGACATCATGGTGGTCAACGGTGAGGGCGATGTGTCCCGGGCGCTGGTCGGAGAGCTGATCGCCGAGCGGGCCCGGTCCCGGGGTGTGGTGGGCATGGTGCTGGACGGAGCAGCCCGCGACGTCGAAGTCTTGGCCGAGATGGGTTTCCCCGTATGGGCGAGGGCCGTCACTCCGGCCGGTCCCTACAAGTTCGGCCCCGGCCAGGTCGGGGTGCCGGTCGCCGTGGGCGGTGTGGTCTGCCGACCGGGTGACCTCGTGGCAGGTGACAGCGACGGGGTCGCGATCGTCCCGGCCGACCGCGCGGCCTCCGTCCTGGCCGACGCCCGGGAGGTGGAGGCCGAGGAAGCCAGGCGGCGCGTCAGCATCCGCGCCACCGCCACCGCCGCTGTCCCAGGAGGAGCATCGTGATCGCCGTATGGGCCCTCGGCTGCTACATAGCGGCCATCATCGTGTGGAACGCTGTCCTCAAACGCAACATCGGCGAGGCGCTGATCGTCGGGTTCCTGGTCACCGGCCTGTTCGCCGGAGGCGACATCGCCCACGCCATGTGGAACGGTTTCGCCGAGGCCATGCAGGAGGAGGTGACCTTCGCGGCGCTTGCCTTCGTCTTCATGAGCTACCTGCTGGCTCGCACTCCGGTGCTGGACCAGCTGCTGGGCATCCTCAACTCGCTGCTGGGGAGGCTGCGCGGCGGCCCCGTCTACACCTCCACCCTCGCCGCCGGTGTCTTCGGCGCCATCGCACACGTCGGCGCAGCGGTGACCGCCGCCGTCGGGTCGGTGACGATCCCGTGGATGAAACGCTCGAAGGTGAGCGGCGAGCTCGCCGCCACAGTGGCAGCGGGCGGTGCGGGCATGGGGGTCACGTTCCCCTTCAGCTCCACCATGTTCATCCTGATGGGCACGGCAGGCGTGGCGTCCATGGCCACTACCGACGACATCGTGCTGCCGCTCTTCATCGGCGGGCTGTGGTGTCTGGGCTACCGCATGGTCGCCGCGTTCATCATGGTGCGCCGCCACAAGATCCAGCCCATGGACCGTGCCGACCTGCTCCCCCTGCGCACGAGCCTGGGCGCGGGCTGGACGAGCCTGTTCCTGTTCGCCGCGCTCGTGATCCCGCTGCTGCTGACCAAGGGCCCGAGCGGCGGCGCGCTGACCGACTGGGTCGGCACCACGATGTCGGACGCGATCAGCCTCATCACGTGGATACCCGTCCTGTTGATCTTCACGGTCTTCATTCTCGGCCGGCGCCACTTGCCGCGCTCGGGGCGCGAGTGGTGGCAGGTGCTGGGGAACACGGCCCCGCAGTTCGGGGTCATCGGTGTCACCATCGTGGCGGCGTTCTCCGCTTCCAACGTGCTCGGGGAACTCGGACTTCCGCAGCAGTTGACCGAGCTGCTGGCCGGCATCGAGGCCCCACTGTGGGTCATGGCCCTGATCGTGGGTGTCCTCGTGGTCGGCGTAGCCATTCCGCTCACCGCGAGCGCCACCATGGCCGCGATCGGCCCGGTCGCCGTCTCCTCACTCGTCGGCGCAGGCGTGCCGCCTGCCACGGCCTGCGTCGCAGTGCTCATTTTCGCCTCGACCGAAGGTGCCTCACCGCCGTCCGGCGCGCCCATCTACGTCGCCAGCGGCATCGCCGGCATCGACCCGGCCCGCACGTTCCTGCCCCTGGTCTCCTACTACTGCGTTCCCATCCTGCTCATCGGGGCCGCAGTGGCGACCGGTGTCCTGCCCGTCTGATCCGAAAGGCCGCGCCATGGTTCACCGCGTGCTGCAACCGCTCTTCCGCCTCAGCATCGTCGCATTCCTGATCGGCGGCGTCGTCATCGTCCTCGGCCAGGCCCTGGGGATCATCCTCGGCAATGCCCAATGGGTGGAACACGTGGAAGCAAGTGCCCAGCCGGCCACCTGCATCGCTGCGAGCATCTGCGGGATCCTCTCCTTCGCCCTGTCCTACGGACGCCCCGCCGAGACGATTGACGCGACGGTCGCCGACCCGCTCCCCCAGCAGGCGCCGGCCGCCAGCCGCTCGTAATCGCCGGTACTTTCTGGATGGATCTTGTGCGATCCACCCTCTGCTCGCATGCTGATAAGTCTTATCAAGACCCTTGTGTGCCGAGCAGACCATCCAGGAGCCGTCGATGCCCACCCCTGCCGCCCCCGCCATGCGTTCCCTCGAACGGGCCTTCGACGTCCTGGGCGTCCTGGAGGGCACCCGGCAGCCACTGCGGCTGAGCGAGGTCGCACGCCGCGCGGATCTGCACGTCGCCACCACCCAGCGCATCCTCAACGTCCTCATCGAACGCGGCTACGCCGCGAAGGAGGACACCGGCTACGTCGCCGGCCCCGCCGCCGTCGCCACCGCGCACGCCTTCCTGGTCAACAACCGCCTCAGCCAGGTCGCCCTCCCCGTCCTGCAGGAACTGGCCGCCACCACCGGCCAGGCGGCAAGCCTCTACGTGCGCGTCACCCTGGCACGCGTCCTCATCGCACGCGTCCAGGGCCGCAACCCACTCCGCTACCAGCTCCCCATCGGCGAGAAACTCCCCCTTCATCTCGGCGCCGGCAAGGCGTTGGCCGCATGGCTGCCCGACACCGAACTCCATACCCTCATCGACCAAGCCACCCCTTTCACGCGCATCTCCGGCGAACACGTCACCGGGGCCGACCTGGCAGCCGACCTCCGCCAGGTCCGCGACGACGGATACGCCCTGTCTCTGAGCGAACGCGTCCTGAACGTCACCGCCGTCAGCGCACCCATCCGCCACGGTGAGGACATCCTGGGAGCCATCAGCATCACCGGAGCGAGCGGCGACCTCACCGAAGACGACCACACCCGCCTCATCAGCGAAGTACGCAGGGCGGCCGACGCGATCGCCGCGCGCTGCCCCTGACAGAGAGCCGCCCCTATGTCCCTGCCCACCTACCGACAGCTCACCGAACGGACCGACGCCCCGGCCGGATCCAGCTGGCACCTGTTCACCGACCACCCCGAACGCGGCATGGCCAACTTCGCGGGCCCTCAGCAGATCCGCCGCGCCGCCGACAGCGTCCTCCAGGGACGCGCCTTCAATCTGGACTACCCACTGGACGCCTTCGACCCGCCCATGTCCAAAGCCCGCGGGATCCCCCAGCACCGCATCACCGCCAAGCACGAACAGGCACGCGATGACGTCCTGGACAACTTCCACCTCCAGGCCACCACCCAGATCGACGGCCTACGTCACCGCCGCGCCTCGGGACACGGCTTCTACAACGGCGTACCCGACCACGAGATCACCCCCCGCAGTCCGCGTCTGGGAGTGCAGCTGTGGGCGGAACTGCCCCTGGCCGGCCGCGGTCTGCTGATCGACCTCGACGGACTGCTCCGCGACCGCGGAACACCGCTGTCCCACGCCGACGCACCCGCCCTGAGCCCCGAACTTCTCGACGACGCCCTCGACGAACAGGGCTGCCGCACCGAACCCGGCGACCTGATCATGGTCCACACCGGATGGTCCGACTGGTACCTAACGACCAGCTCCGAACAGCGCACCGAAACCCGCACCCGACGCCATGCCACCGGCTTCGCACAGAGCCGCTCATTCGCCGCCTGGTGCTGGGACCACCGCATCGCACTGATGTCCACCGACACATTCGCCGTCGAAGTCCTCCCCACTCAAGCCGACAGCGACTTCCACGACAGTGCCCCCGAGGACAACGGCATGATGCACCAGGAACTGATCGCCAAGCTCGGCCTTCCACTCGGCGAACTGTGGAACCTCACGGCCCTCGCCCAGGACTGCCGAGCCACCGGCCGCTGGGACAGCCTCCTCACCGTCAAGCCACTCAACCTCACCGGCGGAGTCGGCTCCCCGGCCAACGCCACTGCCCTCCGCTGACCGCTCGAAGCCTGTCCGTCTACATCCCCCGCGCCTCGCCGGGAGAAGCCTCTCGGCGTGCACGGGACGGACGTCCGCCCCTGGTCGAAGCTCTGGCTGTGTCTTGGACCCAGTATGTCGCCAGCCGGCGCGCCGACCCCGGTGCCTGGCTGCGGGAGCGCCTGGTCTCCAGCATTACGCTCACGCCCCGAGTCGACCCGGCAGGTCCGCGACGAGTGTCCGAGTCAGCTCGGTGGCATCGTCCAGCGTTTCGAGGTCACGCGCCAACCTCAGGACTCCACTGACCTGGCCCGGTGACGGAGGCCTGAGGGCTGCGGAGGCGCAATCCTCGAATTTGCGGGCAAGGTCGTCCCAGGTCATGGGCGTCTTGGTGCTGCCGGGCACGTCGGTACCGGTGCGGGCGAAGGTGCGGCCGTCACGCAGGACGATCTCCACCCGCCCGGGCGGGAGCTCCATCTTCCAGTCCAGACTCGCGTCCGGAACCGGAACGACCTTCCGTGCGACCTCCAGTACCTCGGGGTCTTTGAGAGCCTCCGGCAGGAAGTCCGCCAGCCCCACGTCGCGGCGGACGGCCGCGACGGCCACCAGGAAGGGGAGGCTGAACTTCGCGTCCACGAGCGTGGAAGGTTCGCGTCTGGCCTCGATCGGCCGGCACATGAGGTCGTGGTAGTCGCCAACGTGGACGCGGATCTCTTCGATGTCCTGCGTTTTCACGTCGTGTTGGGCGATGAGGCCGATGGTGGCGTGGATGTGGCTGTGGGCTGTGCCCACCGTGGGCCAGGGCTTGTAGAGAGTCCCGGCGCCCTGGTAGTCGCTGCCCAGGCCCGCGAGGATCGCCTCACGGTCGTAGCTGCTGTCGAAGTACGTCCGGAAGAAGCCGTATTCACCTTCGAAGAGATCGGCGACCCCCGAGATTCCCTTGTCCGCCAAGAGCGCTGCCGTAACCGCACCCTTTGCGGAGAACCCGGCGTACATGGCTCGTAGATCGCTGCCAGTACCGGCAACCACTTCCATGACACCGCACGACTGCATGCTCGCGATGCCGAGGGCATGGGCCAAGCGCTCGCGCGGCAACCTCAGGACCCGGCCGGCCGCGCCCGCTGCGGCAAGCACACCCAGGACCGTGGAGAGGTTCCAGTCCTTGCGCCAGCCGACATTGCGACGCAGGCGGGCGAAGAGGTCCTGCCCGGCTGCCACCGCAGCGATCATGTCGGCACCGGAGACACCGCCTTGCCGCTCGGCCACCGCGAGCACGGCCGGGACGATCGAGCTTGAACAGTGCTGGCCCCACGGGGTCTGGTCGTCGTAATCAAGACAGTGCGCCATGGCGCCGTTGGCGAACGCTGCCATGATCGCCGGAACCTTGCCGCCGAAGGCGAGCACCGATGCCTCGGGGCGGCCTCCGTTCTCCTGGACCAGGTCAATGACACCGCGCACGGCCGGCTCCGTGCCACTGGCGGCGAGGATCACCCCCAGCGTGTCCAGGATGCTCTTCTTGGCCGCTTCCGCGGCCTGCGGCGGGAGTTCACCGTACTCGGTCTCGGCTATGCAGGCCGCCAGAGCGTGGACGATGTCCGTCGTGGGGAGGGGCATGTGTACCTCGGTTGCAAGTCGTATTTTGCCGGAGGGATCTGTGAGGGGGCCGGCCTGGGAAACGTCCACCCTGCGTCAGGCGAGCCGCTCGGCCATGTCCCGCGGCAGGCCGATCGACTTCAGTTCGGTGTACGCTCCCAGGCCCTCCGGCCCGTTCTCGCGCCCGAGGCCACTGCCCTTGAATCCGCCCATCGGCGCGCCGGGGCCCGACGGGTTGCCGTTGAGCTCGACAATGCCGGTCCTGATCCGCCGCGCGATCTCCAGGCCGTGGCCGGTGTCTGTGGTGAAGACGGCGCCACTGAGGCCGTAGGTGGAGTTGTTGGCAATGGCGACCGCGTCGTCCTCGTCGGTGTAGGTGAGCACCGAGACGACCGGCCCGAACACCTCCTCCTGGGCAATACGCATTCCGGGATCCACCCCGGTGAGGACCGTCGGTTCGACGTACCAGCCGCGGGAGAACCCCTGCGGGCGCCCACCGCCGATCACCGCCTTGGTCCCCTCGTCACGAGCGATGGCCAGGTACTTCTCGACCACGCTCCGCTGCCGCGCGCTGACCAGCGGGCCAATGTGTGTCTCGGGCCGTCCGGGATCGCCGAGCGGCATTGACTCGACGAGGGCCACGAGACGGTCGAGCAGCTCCTGGTGACGGCGCGGCGAGACCAGGATGCGGGTCTTGAGGGTGCAGATCTGACCGCTGTTGCGGAAGGAGCCCAGGCGCAGCGCCTCGACCGCTTGGTCCAGGTCGGCGTCGTCGAGAATCAACGCGGCGCTCTTGCCGCCCAGTTCGAGGCTGACGCGCCGCAGATCCTGACCGCACAGGGCGGCTATGCGACGGCCGGCGACGGAGGATCCGGTGAACGACACCTTGTCCACGCCGGGATGCGTGACGAGGTACTCACTGGCCTCACGGTCGGCGGGAACCATGTTCACCACACCGGGCGGCAGTCCGGCCTCGGCGAGCAGCTCGACGAGGCGGTAGGAACTGAGCGGCGCCTCGGGCGAGGGCTTCAACACCACGGTGCACCCGGCCAGGAGCGCGGGTGTGATCTTCTGGACAGCGATGGACAACGGCATGTTCCACGGAATGACGGCAGCGACCACACCCACCGCTTCTCGAGTGACCAGCGCCGCCGCCCCTTTGAGGGATCGCCGCACTTCGTCGAAGCGGAAGTCCCGCGCGAGCCGCAGATAGCTGTCAAGGACGCCGAGTGGCGCGACCACCTGAATATTTCGAGACTGCGTGATCGGGCAACCCATCTCCCGAGTGATCAGCTGCGCCAGCTCCTCGCTGTTCGCCTCGATCGCATCGCGCAACCGCTGCAGGACACCAACACGCTCTTCGAGCGGGCTGGTCGCCCAGCCTCCCTCGAACGCCCCCCGGGCCGCTGCCACGGCGCGGTCCATGTCGTCCGGCGTGCCCGCCGGAATGGCTGCGATCGGCTCTTCCGTGACCGGGGACATCACGTCGATCCGCTCCTGTGTCGCGGGCTCGACCCACTCACCTCCGATGGAGAGACGGTCGTAGCGGCTGTACTGGTGCATCGAATTACCTCCACAGGTACGGGGTGGGATGTCCTTGCCGACTGAGACCGGTGCGGTGTCAGCTCGCCGCCGGTTCCTCCGCCACGCGCGTTTCCTGCCGTACGGCAGGGGGCCTTGTACGCGCATGTCGCAGGTCGAAATCCTTGGTCTCCGGCGTGAACAGCACGACAACGAGGGCGAAGATGCTCACGCCCATGATGTAGAAGGCCGGGGCGACCGCCGATCCGGTCGCGCTCACGAGAACTCCCGAGACGAGAGCGACGGTGCCGCCGAACAGGGCGTTGCCGAGGTTGGTGGCGATGGCGTGCCCGGAGTACCTCATGGAGGTCGGGAACAGCTCGGCCTGGACGGCGAATTGCGGTGTGGTGGTGAGGGCCGTACCGATCATCAGGATGAATGCGGTGCCGAAGGCGGCCGCGACGGAGCCGCTGGACGCGAGCGCGAACGCTGGGTAGATGCCCGCTGCCGTCCACAGGGTGCCCGCGATGAGCAGAGGCTTGCGACCGTAGTGGTCGGCCAACGCGCCGGTCACCGGGTACAGGATCGCGCCGCCGGCGATCCCCGCTGAGGTCACGAGCAGCGCGGGGATCTGACCGAGACCGACAACGGTGATCAGATAGGTGTAGAGGTAGCCGTTGAGCGCGTAGGTCACGAGGCCGTTGACCGAGGAGAGGAATCCAGCGTTGAGCATGGAGCGTCGCTGAGTCCTGAAGACGGCTCGCAGCGGGTCTTTGACGTGTTCCGCTTTTCGCGCCTCGACGAACTCCTCCGGATCGGTGAGGCGGGCGCGGAGCAGGAGCCCGATCAGCCCGAGCAGGCCGCCGAGGAGGAAGGGGATGCGCCAGCCCCATTCCTGGAAGGCGTCGTCTCCCATGGCGCTGCGCAGGCCCACGATGAACATGCCGACGACGGCGGCGGGCAGGAAGGCCATGGCGGCGCCATATCCGAGCCACCTGGCTCGCTTGCCCTCGGGTGCCGATTCGAGTAGGAAGCTGTAGGCGCCGCTGGTTTCTCCGCCCATCGACAAGCCTTGGCCGAGCCGCGCGGCGACCAGGAGCACGGTGGCTGCGATGCCGATGTGTTGGTAGGTCGGCACCAGCCCGATGAGCATGGTGCAGGCACCCATGGTCACGACGGTGACCACCATCATCCTGACCCGGCCGAGGCGGTCGCCGAGACGACCGAAGACGATGCCACCGACGGGGCGCATCAGGAACGCGGCCGCGTAGACCGCGAACGTACTGAGCAGCCCCGCGGCAGAGTCGCCGGCCGGAAAAAAGTGCGAGGCCAGGATGGGAACCGAGAAACCGTAGACGAAGAAGTCGTACATCTCCACGAAGTTCCCGAAGGACCCACCGATGATCCTTCGTCGCGCGTTTGCGTCTGTCATGCGGACTCTCCTCGTTGAGGTCCTGTCACTGTCTGTGCACGAATTCGATGACTTGGCCGGCCTGGGCCGCACGGCCCAGGGGCGCCGCAGTCGTCATCCGGCATCGTCGAAGACGATGGCTGCCTTGCCGGCTTCCTGGCGGTCGAACTCCTTGTATGCCTCCACCACTTGGTCGAGATGCCAGCGGTGGGTGAAGAGGTCGTCGATCGGCAGCTTGTTGCGGGCGACGAAGGCGGCGCACTGCCGCTGCTGCACGAGGGACATCGTCCAGGAGGTCATGAGGGTCATCTGGCTGCGGTGCACGTCGACCGTGCCGAAGCGGGCCTCGCCGCCGAGTCCGACCAGGCATACCCTGCCCCACGGGGCGAGGGCCGCGATGCCGTCCCTGATCGCCGACGATGCGCCGGAGGTCTCCAGGACCAGAGGGACGCCCTCTCCTTCGGTCAGGTCCCGCAGGACGTCCCGTGCCTGCTCCTGGGCCGGGTCGATCACGGCGACCGCGCCGAACCGCTGGGCGTGGGCGCGTCGGCCCGGTTCCGGGTCGATGGCGACGACCCGGGCGCCGCGGGCCGTGGCGAGCATGGTCGCGGAGAGGCCGACCGGGCCCTGGCCGAACACCGCGAGCGTCCTGCCCCCGATCTCACCGAGACGCTCCAGGCCTCCCCAGGCGGTGCCGGTGCCGCAGCCGATGGCTGCACCCGCCTCGAAGCTCAGCGTGTCGTCGAGCGGGACCAGGGTCGCGGCGGGCACCCGCATGAACGGCGCGTGTCCGCCGTGCTCCTGGGTGCCGAAGGCGCGGAAAGGCTGCCCCGTGCACATCTGCGGCCAGCCGGAGCGGCAGTGGTCGCACCGGGTGCAGCCGACGTAGTGGTGGACCATGACGCGGTCGCCCACGCGGGCGGTGTCCGGGGGCACGCCCGGGCCGACGGCGTTGACTACGCCGGCCGGTTCATGTCCGTTGATGTGTTCCCCGGAGGTCGTGTACCGGCCCGGCTGTTGGCGATACACGTGCAGATCGCTGCCGCACATACCGGATGCTTTGATGGCGACGACGACCTCGCCGGGGCCCGGCTGCGGATCGGGAAAATCCCGGAGTTCGACCGTGCGGTCACCCAGGAAGACTGCGCCCTTCATGTTCACTCCAAAAAATTGTCGGGATGGGACGAGTTGTTCAGCCTGTCCCCGTCGGTGCCAGTGCTTCCTCGGGCACCGCCGCGCCACCACTGGCACCCCATCAGCACGATGGCGACGGCCAGGCTCATCGCCGGGACGACGAGGCCGAACGCGGTGTTGCCTTCTTTGGCCCCCTTGTCGATGGGCAGCAGCCCGGCGGCCCCGCCCAGCGGGGGCACCGTTGATGACGGCGAAGCCCACGGCGCTCTGGGCACGGCTGAGCCCTCGGTGGCCAGCGAAGAAGGGAACTTCGTTACAGAGACGCGGACATGGGCAGCAGGGCCGATGGAGCGCCCATCCGGATGCTCCGGTCAGGGGGATACGGGATGGGCGGCGGGGCCTCACATGCAGACGCGGGTTGTCGTCCATCTCTCACCCCGGCGCCGCCGCCCGCCCGGCGGCGGGGCGCGGCCTCAGTGGAAGGCGCGGCCGCCGTCGACGCCAAGCACCGATCCGGTGACATAGGAGGCGTCGGCGCTGGTGAGGAAGAGGAGGGAAGCCGCGATCTCGCTCGGGTCGGCAATGCGCTTCAGGGCGTAGTTCGAGGCACCGTCGCGGTGCCCGTCGGCCATCGCCGTGTCCACCATGCCCGGGGAGATGCAGTTCACCCGGACCTGCGGGGCGAGTTCCGCTGCCAGTGCCTTCGTGAGGGCGACGATCCCTCCCTTTGACGCGGCGTAGGCCGTGTAGCCCGGGGAGTTGGGCAGCAGGCCCTGCGCGGAGGCGATGTTCACAATGCTGGCTGCGGCCTCGCGGGTCAACCAGGGAAGGAAACTGCGGGTGACGAGGTACGTGCCGGTCAGGTTCACTTCCAGGACCCGGCGCCAGTCGGCCGCCGGCACATCGGTGGCGAGTCCGCGGAACATGATGCCGGCCGCGTTCACCACACCGTCGATGCCGCCCAGTTCCACGGCCGCGCGCTCGGCGGCAGCCGCCACCTCTTCCTCCGCGGTGATATCCACCTCGAAAGCGGACCCACCGGTCTCCTGGGCGGTCTCCTTCAGGCCGCCGGGGTCCCGGTCCAGGAGGGCGAGGGAGGCGCCTTCATGCGCGAAGAGGCGGGCGGTGGCCTGGCCGATGCCGGATGCCGCGCCGGTCACCGCGATGCGGCGGCCGCGCAGCCGACCACGCGGGGCTTCGGCCGGTATCGGTGCACTGCTCATTCTTCTGCTCCATCCAGGGGTGTGCCAGGGGGACCTGCCCGTGGCGGGCAGGGGGCGCGCCGACGAAGGTCAGCGCATCACGAAGGCGTTGGCGGGCGCGTCGTCGTTCGTGGACAGCACGACGCTCTTCGTCTCCAGGTACGCGTCCACCGCCTCGACACCG
The DNA here is from genome assembly GCF_045039765.1 of Streptomyces sp. NBC_01166. NCBI lineage: Bacteria > Bacillati > Actinomycetota > Actinomycetes > Kitasatosporales > Streptomycetaceae > Streptomyces > Streptomyces sp. NBC_01166. Next base: position 7,778,818 of record NZ_CP108613.1, on the reverse strand, counting down.
TGCTCGCGTCCGAGTCCGGAGCGCTTCATGCCGCCGAAGGGCACCATGTAGCTGTACGTCCGGTAGGTGTTGACCCACACGCTGCCCACCTTGAGTGCCCTGGACATGCGCATGGCCCGGCCGATGCCGCGCGTCCAGACCCCTGCGACCAGTCCGTACGGGATGTCGTTGGCGATACGGACCGCTTCCTCCTCGTCTTCGAACTCAATGACGGCCAGGACGGGCCCGAAGACCTCTTCCTGGGCGATCCGCATGTCGTTGGTGACATCGGTGAAGATGGTGGGCTCGACGAACTGCCCGCCAGTCAGGCCGGGGCCGGTCGCGGGCCTGCCGCCGAGGACGCGGCGGGCGCCGTCCTGCTCGGCCACATCGATGTAGTGCAGGACCTTCTCGTACTGGGCAGGGGTGGAGATCGGGCCCACGTTCGTGGCCGGATCCATGGGGTCGCCGAGCCGGATGCCCTTGGCCAGTTCGACGACCTTGGCGAGGAACGCCTCCTTGATGGAGGAGTGGACGAGGAGGCGGGAGCCCGCGGCACACATCTGCCCGCCCGCACCGAAGATCCCCGAGACGACACCGACCGCGGCCAGGTCGAGGTCGGCGTCCTCGAAGACGATGTTCGGCGACTTCCCGCCCAGTTCCAGCGAGACCCGCTTGACGTTGCGCGCGGCCGTCTCATACAGCTTCGCGCCAGTCGTGTCGGAGCCCGTGAAGGCGATCTTCGCTACGTCGGGGTGCTCCACGAGGGGCGCGCCGACATCCGGGCCCAGGCCGGTGACGACGTTGAACACCCCGTGGGGCACGCCCGCTTCGGCGAACAGTCCGGCGAGTTCCAGTGTGCTGGCGGAGGCGTACTCCGAGGGCTTGACGACCACGGAGCAGCCGGCGGCCATGGCCGGCGCGGCCTTCACGGTGGCGAACCACAGCGGGGAGTTCCACGCGGTGAGCGCGGCGACGACACCCACCGGTTCGCGGCGCGTGAAGGCGACCGAGTCGGCCTTCTCCAGCGGGATCGAGGAGCCCTCGATCTTGTCGGCGAGGCCCGCGTAGTAGTACCAGCATTCGGCTACGGCCTTCATCTGACCGGTGACCTCCGCCAGGAGCTTGCCGTTGTCGCGCACCTCGGCCTCGATCAACTGCTGCGCATGCGCGATTATTTGGTCACCGATGCGGCGGAGCACGCCGCCCCGCTCCGAGGCTGTCATGTCGGCCCACGGTCCGAGGGTCATGGCGCGGTGGGCGGCGTCGACGGCGCGCTCCGCGTCGGTGGCGTTGCCGCGGGCGATGCGAGCCCAGGTCTCGCCGCGGTAGGGGTCCGTCGAGTCGATCCAGGCGCCGCTGTCCGGCTCCACCCAGGCGCCGTCGATGTACTGCAGGTACTGCTTCATGTTGCCTGTCCTTACTGGCAGTTCATTACTGTGGGGCATTGCTGGGGGTCATTGCGGGGGACATCTCACGCAGGCCGGGCGGACGCACGGGTTCCATGTCCGATGCCAGGTCTCGGTGTCCGCCTTCGCGGCACGTCGAGACGGCGACGGCGGACACCACGAGGACGACGAGGTTCACGGCCATCACGAGCTTGCTGCCGCCGAGGGCCGTCAGGCCAGCGGCGAGGAACGGTGCCGGCGCCGCGAACAGCACGTTGGCCCCGGTATAGGCGAGAGCCATGCCGGTGAAGCGGACCTTCGTGGGGAACTGTTCGGCGAACAGAGCCGGTTGGGCACCGCTGAGGAACTGGATGGAGCACATCACGAGGGCGACGATGGCGCCGGTGGCGACCGGGTTGGAGACCGCGGCCGTGAAGAAGAGCACGATGCCGACGAAGCAGCCGCCGAGGCCTATGTGCCACACGGCGCGCCGCCCGATGCGGTCACAAACGTACCCTCCGGCGATCGCGAAGCCCGCGGATAGGCCGTTCGCGACCACCATGATGACCGTCGCCGTCTGTGCGGACATGCCAGTCGCAGAGGGCAGGTAGCTGAGCCCGTACACCGCGATCAGATAGAAGCTGAGCGTCGTGCCGGCCCAGGCGAGCATCAGTCCGATCACCTGGCGCGGGTGCGTCTTGAGCACGCGGATGCCGGTACCGCGGGAACGGGAGCCGCCCTCGGCGGACATCGCCGTCCCCGCGTCCTTGGCGTCCGCGAAGGCCGGTGTCTCCTCCAGCTTGAGGCGGATGAACACCGCGGTCGCCACGATCACGATGCTCCCGATGAACGGGACCCGCCAGCCCCAGGCCAGGAACTGGTCCTCGGTCAGTGAGGCGCTCAGGGCGGCGATGACGACGTTGCCCAGCACCTGGCTCAGCGGAGACCCGATCACGACGAAACTGCCCATGAGGCCGCGGCGACTTCTGTCGCAGTGCTCCACCGAGAGGATCTGTCCGCCGGTCGCCTCTCCGCCGAGCGACACTCCTTGGACGAAGCGCAGCGCGACGAGAAGTACGGCGATGCCGACTCCCCGGCCCGTCGGCAGGAAACCGATCAGGATCGACGAGGCACCCATCAGCACGAGGGTGACGAACAGGATCGGCTTGCGGCCGATCCGGTCACCGAGGTGCCCGAAGAGAACCGCTCCGAGCGGTCGCGCCGCGACTCCCACGCCGAAGGTGGCGAACGAGGCGAGCAGGCCGCCGGTCGGCCCCAACTGGTGGAAGAAGAGCTGCGGGAAGACCGTCGCGGAGAGAATCCCGTAGGTGGCGAAGTCGAAGTACTCCAGGGCGGATCCGAGGGTGCCACTGGCAACCGTGCGAACTTCCATCGACTTCAGGGGCTTCTTGCCGACTGTGCTGTTGCGCGGCTCTGGTGGTGCGGAGGCGGACGTCATCGGCTGCTCCTAGTCAGGGTCCCGTGCCGGGAGTTGGGGGCGGTTAGGGATTGAGGGCGTCGATCAGGTTTTTGGTGACTTCGTCGGTGGTGGCGGTGCCGCCGACGTCACGGGTGAGGATCCCCGCTCCGGTGACCATCTCGATCGCCTTGTTCAGGCGGGCCGCCTGGTCCGGCAGGCCGAAGTGCTCCAGCATCAGCGCCGCACTGCCCACCGCACCGATCGGGTTGGCCAGGCCCTGTCCCGCGATGTCGGGGGCCGAGCCGTGCACCGGCTCGAACATGCTCGGGAAGCGTCGCTCGGGGTTGAGGTTGGCGCTGGCCGCGAGGCCGAGGCTGCCGGCCAGGGCACTGCCGAGATCGGAGAGGATGTCGGCGTTGAGGTTCGAGGCGACGACGACGGACAGGTCCTCGGGCTTGAGTACGAACTTCGCCGACATTGCGTCGACCAGCACGCTCTCGGTCTCCACGTCGGGGTACTCGGCGGCCACCCGCTTGAAGACGTCGTCCCACAAGACCATTCCGTACTGCTGCGCGTTGGACTTGGTGACCGAGGAGACCTTGCGGCGCGTGCGGGTGCGGGCCAGGTCGAAGGCGAAGCGGATGATGCGTTCGCAGCCCACCTCGGTGAACAGGGAGGATTGGACGGCCACCTCGCCGCCCGGCCCGCGCCCGGAGAGGTTGCGGCCGCCGAGCCCCGCGTATTCGCCCTCGCTGTTTTCTCGGACAACGACCCAGTCGAGCTCGGTGTCGTCGGACTTGCGCAGCGGGCTGAGCACGCCGGACAGGAAGTGCACGGGGCGGACGTTGGCCCATTGGTCGAAGTTCTGGCAGATCTTTAGGCGCAGGCCCCACAGGCTGACGTCGTCGGGGACGGAGGGCCAGCCAACGGCGCCGAAGTAGATGGCGTCGAAGTCCTTGAGCTGCTCCAGGCCGTCGTCGGCCATCATCTTGCCGGTACGTGCGTAGTACTCGCAGCCCCAGTCGAATTCCCGCCAGTCGAAGGTGAACGCGTCGGCGCCGGTGCTGTCGGCGGCGAGCGCGTCAAGCACCTGGCGTCCGGCGGCCACTACCTCCTTGCCAATGCCGTCCGCGGGGATCACCGCGATGCGGAAGGTGCGGAGAGTGGTCACGAGGGGGCTCCGTCCAGTCGAACCAGTAGCCCGGCGTTCCAGCCAGGTCGTGTTACTGGTGATTGAACGGCTCGTGTCGTTCGTATGTCCAAGACCGGTTCGCTTCCCGGCTTGAAGGCAGCGCCTATCGGTTGGTGCGGCGGGGCGCGAAGTCGGCAGCGGCGTGCACCTCCGCGTCCGACGCGGGCGTCTAGGCGCTTTCTCGCTCGAGCGCGTCGAAGACGGGGGCGTTGTCCACGTAGATGCGCTGGTCGACGAACTTGCCGTCAACAATTGTGATCTTGGAAGCAGCCTTGATTTCGATCACAGCCCCGCTGCGAAGTGTCCAGCGACCGACGGACTCGAAGAAGACGATCCCGTCCTCCTCCCATACGTTCACAAGGTCATGTCCGAGCGACGCGACCTTGTCGAGCGCGCCCCGGAAGGCAGAGATGACGTTCTCTCGCCCCTTGACCTCTGGGCTGTTCCCAAATGTCAGGGTCATGTCCTCCGCGTAGTAGGAGCCGAACTCACGGGGGCAGTTCGCCTCCATGGCCGAGTAGTACTCGGTGAGCAGCTTTACCGTTTCGATGCTTGCACGCATGGTGATAACAGACCTCTCCTTGGGAACTCGGCCGGGCTGCCCATGCCGTGCGGAGCCGCTGTCACCCTGCCGGGCACCACAGGGCGATGCCCGTACAGAAGGGGCGCGGGCCCCATCTCATTTCCTTGAGATCCAGCAAGGGACACCCCGGACCGTTGACTGAATCTCACACTGCAGGATACTGTCCAGCCCGCGCTCGGTAGTTGTGTGCACCGTCACAGTAGAGCCGTCGGCATGGAACGCCAGTTGCTATGGAGCCGAGCGGTGCCCAAGTCTTCGTGTGCTGAACGCTTCGGCCTCTCAAGTTGACAGTTCTGCAGGAGGTTCACCTCCGCAGCCAGGAACCCGTGCCAAATGAGCAAGGGGCCGACGACCCATCTCCACCTCGCACAGCGACGCCCACCTGCCGACACGTCGCCACCGGCAACATCCGGTGGGCCAACGGGCCGCCGCCGAGCGCGACCCACCCATACCCGGCCACCACACCAGCCATCACCTTGCGGTTACGGGACGACCTAAAGGGAGACTGCATGTCCGACCATCAAACTTCCGCAGACGTCCTACCCCGGACCAGCGGTCGCGAGGATCCGCGGACCTTTCTGTTCCGGTTGACAGCGATCGCCAGCCTGGGTGGTCTCCTGTTCGGTTTCGACACGGGGGTGATCTCCGGCGCACTGGTCTATCTCCACGAGGACTTCCATCTGACATCCGTCACCGAGGGGTTGGTCGTCACCTCACTGCTCTTCCCCGGTGCGACGGCAGGCGCGCTTCTGGGCGGACCCATCGCTGACCGTGTGGGGCGGAAGAAGTCGCTGGTCATGGCCGGCGCGATCTTCGTCATCAGCACAGCCGCCTGCGCTCTCGCTCCCAGCCTCGTCATCCTGATCGTGGCGCGCATAGCCCTCGGCTACGCCGTCGGCGTAGCGTCCGTTGTCGTTCCGCTGTATCTCGCCGAGATGGCACCGGCCTCGCAGCGAGGCCGCATCGTCACAGTGAACCAGCTCATGCTGACCGCCGGCCTGTTCCTGGCATTCGTCATGAACGCGGTACTCGCCAGCCTGATCGACGACCATCTTGTATGGCGCTACATGGTTGGCGTCGCTCTCATTCCGGCCGTGGGCCTTCTCCTCGGGATGCGCACTCTGCCTGACACACCTCGTTGGTACGCGAGCAAACAGATGTGGTCCGAGGCCAGGCACACCCTGCAGCGGGCGCATCTCGCCAACCGGGTCGAAGCTGAGTACAGGCAGATCACCGCCATCGTCGAAATTGACGCGATCAAGGGCAAGGTCTCAGCCTTCGCCACCTGTCGCAGTCAACCGTGGATGAAGCGGCTGATCTTGGTCGGCATCATTCTGGCCGTGGCGCAGCAGACGACCGGCATCAATGTGGTCATGTACTACGCCCCAACCGTCCTGGAGAGCTCCGGTCTCACCCGATCCGCGTCGCTGATCGCCTCCGCCACCGTCGGTATCGCGATGATCGTCTTCACGATTGTGGGCATGTGGATTCTCGGCGTGATGGGGCGTCGCAAGATGATGTTGCTCGGTTTCGGCGGTGTTGCCGCCTCACATTTGGGGCTGCTCCTCACGTATCTACTGCCCGACTCGAACCTGCGCTCGTACCTGATCCTGCTCTTCATGCTGCTGGTGACGGCGTTCATGGTGACTTTCCTGGGCACCACGGGCTTCCTCGTGCTCTCGGAGCTGTTCCCGTTGCCGATCCGCGGGTTCGCCATGGGCGCTTCCCTCGGCGGGCTGTGGGTCGCTAACTCCCTCATCTCGTTCCTGTTCCCAATCCTCGCCGAACGGTTCGGTTCGGTGGCGGTGTTCTCCGGTTTCATGTTGCTCAACGTGCTGGCAACGCTGTTCGCGTATCGCTGCGTCCCGGAGACCAAGGGACGCACCTTGGAAGAGCTCGAGGGTGAACTGCGTGACCGCTACAGCGGCACGGTCACCGAACGCCTCTGACCCGACACCACCCACACCCCCCTGTTCACGACAGAAAAGTGAGACCGAAAGTGACTGCACACAGGTTCGCCAACAAGGTTGCCTTCGTGACCGGCGCCGGTAGCGGCATTGGCCGTGCCACGGCGATAGCCTTCGCGGCCGAGGGCGCCGACGTGGTCGTGGCCGACATCGACTCGGCCGGCAACGAAGAGACTGCTCGACTCGCCGCCGAGCACGGCGGCCGGGTGCTCACCGTCAAGTGCGACGTCACGTCTTCCAGCGACATCCGGGCCGCTGTCGAGCAGGCAGTCCGCGCATTCGGCCGCTTCGATATCGCCTTCAACAACGCCGGGATCGAACAGCCGCCGGCGCCTCTCGTCGACATCGCAGAAGAAGAGTGGTCACGGCTGCTCGACATCGACCTGCGAAGCGCGTTCTTGTGCATGAAGTACGAGATCCCCGCCATGCTCGAGAACGGCGGCGGCTCCATCGTCAACACCTCATCCGGCGCCGGCGTGATCGGGATCCGAGGACAGGCCGCGTACGTCGCCGCCAAGCACGGACTGATCGGCCTGACCAAGTCGGCAGCACTGGACTACGCCGCGCAGGGCGTCAGGGTCAACGCGATCTGCCCGGGCATCATCGAAACGCCCATGATGAACAGGTTCTCCGGCGGCACGCCTGAAGGCCGCGCCCGAGTGATCGGCCAGGAACCCGTCGGCAGGATGGGCAGCCCCGAGGAGATCGCTTCCGCCGTGCTCTGGCTTTCCTCTGACCTCGGCGGATTTGCGACCGGCCACGCAATGGTCATCGATGGTGGGCAGACAGTCGGCATCTGACGCGAGCCCGTCCGTCGGCCTGGACCCGTCATGAGGGTTCAGTCCGACGGCCACGCAATGAACGACTTCGTACGGGGTGCGGTTTAACCCCGGACGAGACCCGCATCAGGGGGCCGATGAGGATGTGAACTCCGAGCTTTGGGTCGGTGGGCCTGCTTCCTCTTCGGTGATGTGTTGCTACCCGACCGTAGTCGTCGCCGTTCTCGAGGAGCGTGACGTGCTCCATGAAGCGACCGAAGGCAGCGGCGTGCCCGTGTTCTTCGCCGGACGGTGCGTTCATAGGGTGCCCGCCCCGCCCCGCGTTCGACGAAAACCAGATACCACCATGGAAAGGTCCACAATCATGACTGGAGCACATCGCGAATTTCAGTCGCGTCTGATCGTCACCGGACTTGATGCCGACGGCAGGTCGACATTCGTGAGCGACGGTCCAACGACTGACCGTCTCGTCGCCGACGGCTACACCCGGAACCACCTATGGCAGGCACTGCAGGTACCGACGCCTGTAGGGGCGCCGAACGGCCCCGGTGACGCCTCGATCATCCCGCCACCGCCGGCCGGCTACAACTACGTGATCACGGCCTTTGCTCCCGACAGCGAATGGGACTACGAAGGAGGCTACGCACGGATCCTGGCCGAGTCGGGTGCCGGCGACGCAGTGGATCCCACGGATGCACCCGGCATGCACACGACGGACACGATCGATATCGTCACCGTGATTTCCGGGGAGGCATGCGTTCAGCTCGACGCGGCCGAGACGATCATGAGACAGGGCGACACCATCGTTCAGCGTGCCACCAAGCACGCCTGGCGGAACCGGACCGACAAGCCCTGCGTGATCTCAGCGGTTCACATCAGCGTGACTCGCTGACCCTTCAACGACTGACTGCGTGCGGGAAGAACCCGGGAGATCCGCGGCCACTGCGCCCGACTGATTGCCATCTGTGTACAAGTGTGCGCGCAGCCAGAAAGGAAAGCCCCATGCAACACGAGAACCCTGACCTGCCTCCCTTTGCTCGTCGAGTGATCGTGGGCGACAACGGCACCGGGGCGTCCACGATCGTCGCCGACAAGCGAGATGTGCCCTGCACTCGGCTCCCCAATGGGATCGTGCTGCAGGAGGTGTGGCAACAGCGGGGTGTCCCCGCTTTGCCGGACGATCGGCCTGCGCCCGAGTGGACGCTGGGGCCAGCTGCACCGACCGAAGGAGCCGTCGTTCGGATCCTTACGGTGCCGGCCGCGAACGGCGACGAGCCCGCAGAACCGGACCTGCACACAGACCTCTCTCTGCACGTGATTACGATGCTCGGCGGTGAACTGATCGTCATACTGGAGGACGGGGAGGTAACGCTTGGCGTGGGAGACTCGATCGTATTGCGGGGCAATATGCATGACCTCCGAAACGCGCAACCCCGACCGGCAACGTTCGTGTACACCTCCCTTCCTCTCGACCCGAGTGGGTCAGAGAACTGAGGTTCTTCTCAGTCCGACAATCGGATGGGCGGTCCGTTGGGAGCGCATGAAGGCCCTGTGCCGGAGAAGCTTCCGGGGGCATCGCGTAGATGAACTAGTAGGTCGCCTCCTGCGAGGGCGCTCCGGCCACCAGCCTGTACCAAGCCCGTCGTGAGCCCCACGGGGGGCCGCGGCCGCCAAACTCAACCTGGCCGCGATCGGCTGGGGCGTTCCGGAGTGGGCCAGCTCGGCCAACGCCCCCTGCCTTCAGCGAGGGGTGCGCGACGACCTTGCGGGCCTGTGAGCGCAGGGTGCTTCTCCGCTTCTATGCTGCCCCGGCCACGACTGGGCGGGCCCTTTAGGGATCCCTGGTAGCCCCAGCCCAAAGATGCTCGGCCGGCTCGGATCCTCAGCGGGCACGGCGCCGCTCGCGTCGTTATCGTGGAGGCATGAGGCCCGGGATGGACTGGTGTCGATGAGCGCATCCAACATCTCTCGGGGCCTAGGACCTGGAGCAGAAGACCTACTCCAGGGTCTGTTCGCAGCCGCCGCATTCGTGGACGAAGACGGCATGATTTCCCTGTGGGGTCCGGAGATGGAATCCCTTCTCGGATACCCAGCGGGCGAAGTCTGCGGCACGCCCTGGGTGGATCTGATGGCCTCCGCGGCGGACCGGGAAGCGGCCCTCGCTGCCCTCGAGCGGTGGGTGACCGGGCAAGGCTGGGACGGCGTGCTCGGCCTTAGGCACCGCAACGGGCATGAGCTGAAAATCGCGCTGCGGATACGTCCAGCGGCCAGCGAGGCTGGCCGGGCCGGCTGGTCGGTCAGCGCCGCCGACATGCAGCAGTTGGAGAGGGAGCAGGTTGACCGGGCGATCTTGGAGGCGCTGTTCAGCCAGTCTCCGATCTCCGTCACGGTCATGGACTACGAACTCCGGCACCAGTGGGTAAATGTCGCTGCAGAGCACATAACCGGTTTCTCTGCCGAGCAGCTCATCGGCCACCGCATCGGCGAGCTCACCCCCAGGGGCGGTGTCGAAGCTATCGAGGAGGTCTTGCGTCGGGTGCGGGATACCGGCGAGCCAGTAGTGGACCTCCACATCAGCGGTCACGTCCCATCGGACCTCGATCGCGAACATGTATGGTCCATGTCCTCCTTCCGGCTGACCGACCCGGTCGGCGGCTTCCTGGGATTGTGCCAAACCTACGTCGACGTCACCGAGGGACATCGGGCACAGCAGCGGCTGGCCTTGCTGGCCAAGGCCAGCGAACGCATCGGCACCACGCTCGACGTGGCACGCACCGCTCAGGAACTGGCGGACACGGCCTGTCCCCAACTCGCGGACTTCGTCGCTGTCGACCTGTTGGAGGCGACAGTGCAGGGCGAGGAACCGGCCCTCGATCCAGTGAACGGGCAGGTCCTGCTTTGTCGGATGGCAGTCAGTTCGGACCGGGAGGGAGACCCGCAGGTTGGGCACCCCGACGGCGAAAATGTGATGTTCCGCCCAGGCGCGCTGCAGGGCCAGTGTTTGACTGGCGGCCGATCGGTTCTGGTGCAGAGGCTGTCCACCGAGGAGTGGTCGGCCTTCGACGAAGACATCGCTCAAAAACTCCGTGAGTTCCATACCCACTCACTCATGGTGGTGCCGCTGCAGGCCCGGGGGACCACGCTGGGCGTAGCGTTTTTCGGCCGTCAACGGAATCCGGATTCGTATGACGAGGGGGATCTCTCGCTGGCCGAGGACCTTTGCTCGCGCGCTGCGGTATGCCTCGACAACGCCCGCCGCTACACCCGCGAGCACACCACCGCCCTGGCCCTGCAGCGCAGCCTCCTGCCACACGACGTGCCCGAGTACCTCGCGGTCGAGACAGCCCACCGCTACGTGCCCGCTGCCGCCCACGCAGAGGCGGGCGGTGACTGGTTCGATGTCCTGCCGCTGACGGGAGCCCGCGTTGCCCTAGTCGTAGGCGACGTCGCCGGTCACGGTCTGCACGCAGCGGCCGTCATGGGACGTCTGCGTACCGCCGTCCACACACTGGCCGCCCTCGACCTCGAACCCGACGAAGTCCTCACCCAACTCGACGACCTCGTCATCCGCCTTACCGAAGAAGACCTCGAATGCCAGGGAGCGACCTGCCTCTACACCGTCTATGACCCCGTCTCCCGCCTGTGCACCTTCGCGTGCGCCGGCCACCCGCCGCCCGCCTTGGTCCAGCCCAACGGTTTGGTGGAGTTCCTCAATGAAATACCGCCCAACCTCCCCCTGGGCGTAGGCGGCCTCCCCTTCGAGACCGTCAAACGTCAACTCGCCGAGGGGAGCGTCCTCGCGCTCTACACCGACGGCCTCATCCAGACTCTGGGGCGAGACGTGGACACTGGGTTCGACCGGCTGGCCCGCGCCTTGGAAGCGTCCGGCCGACCACAGGAGCTGGACCAACTGTGCCGGGCCACGGTGGCGTCTTTGGTGTCAGAGCACCGCCCGGACGACGTTGCCCTGCTCCTTGCCCGCACCCGCGCCCTGGATGCCGACCGGGCCGTCTCCTGGGAGCTGCCGGCCGACCCCGCCCTCGTCTCCCGGGCCCGCTCCCTCACCGCCCGGCAGCTCGGCCAGTGGGGCCTGGAAGAGCTCGCGTTCACCACCGAACTCATCATCAGCGAGCTGGTCACGAACGCCATCCGCTATGCACGCGGTCCCATCGCTCTGCGCCTGATCTACGCCGACACCTTCATATGCGAAGTCTCCGACGGCAGCCTCAGCGCCCCCCACCTGCGACGAGCCCGCACCAACGAAGAGGGCGGCCGCGGCCTCTTCCTTGTCGCCCAATTGGGCTCACGTTGGGGAACCCGCTACGACCGTGAGGGCAAGACCGTCTGGGCCGAGCAGCTCTTGCCTGCCGCCGCAGCGTCGAATGGGCATGAGAGCGAATCACCTGCTCTGCCTACCTGAGCGCCTGTCAACTTTCGGAACCGGTGCCTCGGAGCATCCGGTCAAGGGGCTTGTTCGCGAAGCTCGCGCGTACGTGGTGTCGGCACCGCGTGAGGCCAGCACCGCGGTCCGCTGCAGACTGCGCCGCCGCCGAACGGTGAAATCACGCGTGATCTGAATGAGGAAGGAACCGATGTCCGGACGGATGCGTCCGTCCTCATCTGTGGGGTGGTCCGCGCAGTCCCAAATCTTGCCGTCCGGATGCTGTACCGCGTTCTCGATGGGCAAGTGGGAAGTGCCGTCGACGATCGGCACGATCTCGAGATTTCCGACCGTCATCTCACTGCTGCCGCTTGTCGATGTGCTCGAAGGGGGGGGTGACGGCCCGTTGCCCTTGGCGGCCACTGCCCGGGCGGGAGAGCCATCGACCGCCGTACGGCAGAAGCCCAGGGCGTTCGCACCGACCACACCCCTGCCTCGGCCGCAGCGATCCAACCACCTTGAAGATCAATTCGTTAAGGGTTCTTACTCCAGTACACAGTCCAGGAACGCCTGGGCTCCGGGCGTCAGAGGTCCGCGCCTGGATACCAAGGAAACATGCAGGTACTCCGGCGGCTCCAGGTCCAGGGCGAGTGCCCCCGCGCTGCGCGCCAGGCCCGCCCATACCTCGGTCACGACGGCGACCCCTGTGCCCTGGAGCACCAGCGGCAGGATAGCTTCGCGGTGGCCGGCCTCCACCCCGTAGCGGACAGCTACGCCGCGCTCTTGCAGATCGTCCAGCAACTGTCGGGCCCGGGTGCCGCGCGGAGCGACGATCGCGGTCAGGCCGGCCAGATCCTTCAGGGCCACCGTCCGGCTGGGTGGCAGAGGACCGTCGGGTGGGGCCAGCACGACGAACCGTTGCCGGGCGACGGCATGCACTTCCACATCCGGTGAGTGCAGTTCCGTGGCTGTGCCCGCCAGCCCGATCTCCACCGCTCCGGTGCGCACGTGCTCCATTACCGCGTCGGCGGTGGGCACGGCACGGACGTCGACTTGCATGGCGGGATGGCGGCGCTGATATGCGCCGATCATTTCGGACAGTGGCTGGACCGCGGGCGAGGGCATGCTGGCGATCTCCAGGCGGCCGCTGCGCAGCCCCTTCACCGATTCCACGGTGGCCCGGGTGGTTTCCAGGGCCCGCAGAACCTGCCGGGCAGGCGCGATCATCGCCCGCCCGGACTCGGTCAGTTCAATGCGGCGGCCGATTCGGTGGAACAGCTGGGCGTCCAGTTGGCGCTCCAGGTTGCGGATCGCCTGGGAGAGCGATGGCTGTGCGAGGTGCAGGGATGCCGCCGCGCGGTTGAAACTGCCGTGGTCAACCACTGCCAGAAAGTATTCGAGTTGTCGTGCGTCCATGACCCGTCCTTTCGCGAAGTAGGCGACCGGCTCAATCATCTGGGCCGGCTACCCGGGCAATTTCGCACCGGTCTTGGACTGCTTCCCGGCCTCCGCGGCGCGGTCCGTGAGCTCGGGGGCATCGCGCAGGTCCGCCTCCAATTCCTCGAGAGGCCGGTCCTTCGTCTCAGGGACGAACCGGGCCACGAAGCCCAGCGAGACGATGTTGACGCCTGCGAAGACGAAGAAGATCACCGTCGCCCCGACCCCGCTCACCACCAGTGGAAAGAGGAACGCGATAGCCGAGTTGGCGAGCCACAGACCGCCGACAGCCATGCCCATGGCGAACCCCCGGATGGCCATGGGGAAGATCTCGGAGAGCACCAGCCAGCTCGATGTACCGACGAACATCGCCATGGACGCCTCCACGCACAGCATGAACGCCACCATCGCGTAAGTCTTGACCGAACCGGCCGGCAGCGTGAAGGACACCCCAAGGCATGCGTGGGACACGACCATTGCACCGAACCCGGTCATCAGCATTCGTCGTCGCGGTACGAACCCGAGCAGCCAGAGTCCGACGACCGTCGCGACGATCACCGTCACGCCTATCCCCACGGACGCCATGAGCGACGCCGATCTGCCCCACCCGGCGCCGGCCAGAACCGACGGTGCGTAGTACGTCACCGCGTTCCCGCCGGATGCCTGCTGCGCGACAGCCAGCGCGATGCCGATCCAGAGCATCCTTCGTGTCGCGGAGCTCTTCCGGAGCAGGCGCAGGGCCTGCCTGCCGTTCTCCCGGCGTACCTCGGCCTGTGCCGCAGCCCGGATCTCAGCGAATTCCGCGTCGACGTCATCCGCGTTTCTCCCGCGGACGAGTGTCTCGCGGGCTTCGGCCCATCGTCCCGCACGGGCGTACCAGCGCGGCGAGTCCGGCAGCAGGAGCATGCCGATGAAGAGCGCGACAGCGGGCACGGCCGCGATTCCGAGCATGTAGCGCCACACCTGCGGGTCGTCGATCACCGAACCGAGGATCAGGTTAGTGCTGAAGGCGACGAACAACCCCGTGACGATCATGAGTTCGTTGATGGTCACCATCCGTCCGCGACGCTCGGCGGGAGCCATCTCCGCCAGGTAGACGGGGCAGGTGACAGAGGCGCACCCAACTCCCGCCCCGAGCAGGACGCGAGCGGCTACGAGCGACCCGACCCCAGGTGCGACCGCACACCCCAGAGTGGCAAGGGCCAGGACCACTGCGCACACCATCAGTGTTTTGCGGCGGCCGATTCGGTCCGCGAGTGGGCCACCGAACAGGGCTCCGCCTACGGCACCCGGAAACAGTAGGGCGGTGACGACCAAGGCCTCTTGAAATGAGGAGAGTCCGAGGTCTTCCCGCAAATAGAGAAGTGCGCCGGAGATGACACCGGTATCGATCCCGAACAGCAACCCGCCGAGGGTCGCCACCAGGGTGATCTTACGAAGGAACCGGTTCGGCCCGACCGGCCCGCCGTCGGCGCGGGGGGATTGCGCCAGGCTGACGTTTCTTACCATGCCGCTCCTGCTCTCGACATTCGCGGACGCACGGCCTCGCGGGTTCCGAAGGGGGCGTCTCAGCGACAGCCCGACCTGATCACAGCTCTACGTAAACGCTCTTCGTGTAGAGGTAGTTGTCCATGTGTGCGACGCTGCCCTTGGAGCCGTAGCCGCTCATCTTCGTTCCGCCGAATCCGACCAGTGGGTCGATGTGGCCGTAGCAGTTCACCCACATCGTGCCGGTGTGGACGCCCTGGACCACGCGGAAAGCGGTGGAGAGGCTCTGTGACCACACCGCTCCCCCGAGGCCGTATTCGCTGTCGTTGGCGATGGCGATGGCCTCGTCCACATCGTCGAACGGAAGGATCGACAGGACGGGCCCGAAGATCTCCTCACGGGCGATGCGCATGTCGTTGGTGACACCGCCGAAGACGGTCGGCTGTACGAAGTAGCCGTTTCCCAGTTCACCCCCGAGTCGCCCACCCCCGCAGAGCAGTTCGGCCCCGTCGGCTCGCCCGACATCGATGTAGGAGAGCACCTTGTCCAGCTGGGCCTGGGAGATCAGCGGGCCCAGGGTGGCGGTGTCGTCCAGGCTGGACCCGATGCGCAGGGTGTCGGTGAACGCCAGCAGTCGTTCGGTGAAATCGTCGACGATGGGCCGCTGGACGAGGACCCGGGTTCCGGCGAAGCAGATCTGGCCGGAGTTGGCGAATACTCCCATCGCGGCTCCCGGCACCGCCTTGTCCAAGTCGGCGTCCGCACACACGATGTCCGCCGACTTTCCGCCGAGTTCGAGCTGCAGCTTCTTGATGTTCGAGGTGGACGCCTGGATGATGCTGCGGCCGGTCTGGGTGGAGCCGGTGAAGGCAATACGGTCGACGTCGGGGTGGGCTGCCAGCGCGTGGCCGGCGTCCTTACCCAGGCCGGTGACCACGTTGACGACACCCTTGGGAACTCCGGCCTCGTGCAGGATCTCGGCAACCCGCAGCACCGACAGAGAGGCTTCCTCGGACGGCTTCAGGACTGCGGTGCACCCGCTGGCCAGTACGGCGCCGATGATCCAGAACTGGCCGTTGAGGGGGCCGTTCCAGGGGATGATGCCTCCGATGACCCCGACCGGAGCCTTCAACGTCATCGTGGTGACGTTGCCGGGGATGCCGTTCAGCAGCGTCTCACCGCTGATGTTGGCCGCCTGGGAGGCGAAGAACGACACCATCTTCAGCAGAGCCTGCTTGCTGCCCCGCAACCTCGACACTGGGGCGCCCATGTCCAGGGCCTCGATCTGGATCAGTTCCTCGAACCGTTCGTCGAGAACCTGGGCGATGCGTGTGAGCAGCGCCTGACGCTCGTACGGAGTCCAGGTGCTCCACGGGCCGTTGAACGCCCTGCGTGCTGCGAGTACCGCACTGTCGACGTCCGGCTGGTCACCCGCGGCGAGCTGCGCCAGGCCCTCCCCGGTCGACGGATTTATGGTGGTCAGCGTGTGCCCGGAGGCGGCCGGGACACTCTTGCCGTCAATGAAGTGCTGTTGCGCGGCGCGGGACAAGAAGGCCCGGGCCTGCTCGCTCGGGGCGACGTTCTGCTGAAATGTGGTCATTGCTTACCTCTCACCTGGCCTTCGAAGCTGCGTCGGTCGACGTCCGGCGTCAGTCGAAGACGAAGACGCCCTTGCCGATCTCGCGCCGGTCGAACAACTCGTAGGCCCGCTCCGCCTCGTCGAGGCGGAACTCGTCGGTGAACAGCGACTCCACGTCCAGGCCGCGCTCGGCAACGAACAGGGCGCACTCCTCCTGAAGGTTCTTGCTGAAGGTCAGCGAGCCGACGACCGTCTTCTGCAGTTGGATGAGTTCCTCACTGTCCAGCTCGATCGTTCCGAAGACGCCGACCATGCAGGCGGTGCCCCACTGTCGGAGCGCCTGGACCGCTTGACGACGCACAGTGGAATTGGCGCTGCACTCGATGGACTTGTCCGCGCCAGCGCCGTCACGGGTCAGTGCGCGGACAGCGGCCACGGAGTCCTCGTTCCGTGCGTCGATGACATGGTCGGCGCCGAACTTCTTCGCCATCTCCAGGCGCGAGGGCTCGACGTCGACGGCGATGACGCGGGCGCCGAAGGCCTTGGCCAGCATGGTGACGCTCAGCCCCACAGGTCCCTGGCCGAAGACGGCCACGGTCTCGTCAGCGGACAGACCGACCCTCTTGATCGCTCCGAAGGCAGTTCCAGTGCCGCACGAGATGGCTGCGCCGGTCTTGTACGACAGCTCGTCGGGCAGGTGGATGAGTGTGTGCGCGGGAACCTTCATAAGGTCCGCGTGGCCGCCGTCGCCGTCGAGGCCGCCGTACACCTTGCGGGCATTCGGGCAGTACTGCGTCCAGCCGGACCGGCAGTACCGGCAGGTACGGCACCCGTCATAGTGGTGGATCATGACCCGGTCACCGATCCTGGCCTCACTGGGGCGCACCGCATCACCGACGAGCTCGACGACTCCACATGGCTCGTGGCCTTCGATCACCAGTTCGGCTCCGCTGCGCAGTGGACCATGGAGATGATGGAGGTCGCTCCCGCACATGCCGGACGCCTTGATACGGATGACCACCTCATCCGGCCCGGGCACCGGGTCGGGAAGCTCGCGGAGGTCGAGTTTGCCCTCGCCCAGGAAGATAACTGCTTGCATGTCTACATTCCTTCGGGGTCAAGAGGTGGGCGGCGCAGCCTGCGGCGCCGCGGGTATGACGGTGGGCCGCACATCACCGGTGTCATCACCCGGAGCGATCTGCTCCAGCACATCACGAGATGTGTCCACACCGGCAACACCGATGAGCAGGGTCACGACGACATACATGCCACAGACAGCCAGGATCACCCCCAGGACTCCGGAGCTGTTGAACAGCCACAGGACGATGAAAGGGGAAAAGATCAGGCCGATGCGGCCCACGGTCTGAGAGAAGCCGCCGCCGCGGAAGCGGAAGGCGGTCGGGAAGAACTCCGGGGTCGTGCCGAGGCCCAGCGTCAGGAACGACGCCACGGTGGCGACCAGGATGAAGCCGACGGTGATGACCAGCGCGGGCGCCGTCATGAACGGATAGAGGCCGGCGAAGACAGCCGAGAGCACACCGAACGCCATGATGCTGGTGCGCCGCCCGATGCGGTCGACGATGAACATGCACACCAGCGGTCCCGCCACGTAGCCGGACATGATGGCCGCGTTGAATCCCAGGGACTTCGAGACCGTCATCCCCTGCTCCACGAAGAACGTGGGCATCCAGCCGGTAACGACGTAGGAACCGAACAGGCAGGTGACGGTGAGGGCCAGAGCCATCACAGTGCGTCGGATGACAGGACGCGAGAACAGCACCGTGATCGGCACCCACTCGGCCTTCTCCTCTGCCGCACCGACCGTCTTGGGCGCAACCGGAGCCTGGCCGGGCTCCCCGATCGAAACGCCGGACTCCCTTTCGATCCTCTGGATCACGGCCTCGGCTTCCTCGTGCCGCCCACGCGCCTCCAGCCATTGCGGGGACTCCGGCAGCCCCCGGCGCAGCCACCAGGCGATCAGTGCGAACAAGCCGCCGATGACGAACATGCCGCGCCAGGACAGAGCCGGGATGACCACCCACCCAAGGATCGACGACATCGAGACACCGACCCCGCCGAAGACTCCGAGCAGGCCCAGGTAGCGCCCGCGACGCCCGGGCGGAATGAACTCGGTGATCATGCCGTAACAGATGACGTATTCAGCACCCAGGCCGATGCTCATCAGGCCACGCAGGGCGATGAGCACCTCCATCGACGGCGCCATCGCCGAGCACAGCGCGAGGATCCCGAAGAGCGCCAGGCTGAACTGGAAGGCGAAGGCGCGTCCGATCCGGTCACCGAGCCAGCCCGCGAAGGCCGCTCCGATCGCAAGGCCGGCAAACGTGACCGACAGGAAGAGCGAGTTCAGCTCCAGCGTCGAGAAGCCGGTGTCCAGCATCGATGCCAGCACACCGGCGGACAGCGTGTTGTCGAAGGAGTCGCAGAACAAACCGAGGCCGACCAGCACCGCCAGACGGCGGTGGAACCTACCGATGGGAAGATCGTCGAGCCGCCGGCTCGTGTTGATGCGCGTGTCCATCAGCAGGCACCTCCCGTCGGCGCCGGACGAGTGGCGATACGGAAACTGGTGACGAAAAGACCACTACCAGCGAGTACGTCCCGCACCACGCCAGCTCCCGAGACACGGGTACAGCTGGAGTAACGGGCTTCGCATGGGTTCGATCGACGTTGTCCGATCATGCGTCTTGCTACCTTCGGCTCAGTGCTCGGTGAACTACAACGCGAACACGACGGTGTGTGATGAGATGACGCCACCCCTTCGCACACGCGGGCCGCCTCGACCCGGATGGGCGGCCAGCTCCGCTGGGACAGAAGGGCGCGATAGTCAGCGGCTCAACGGCGACGGCGCGCAAACCTTCACCGCGATGAATTGACGGTATCCAGCATTGTGGGAATTCGTCAACGGTTAGGAGTGGCCCGAATTCCGGTTGCGGGAAGACGCGATGTCAGCTTTGTCAGCTGGTGGTGTCGCGATACTGGCCTGCGGCGCGGGCTCGCTGGGCGGCCAGGTCGATCACCAGATCGAGGTTGGGAGTCAGGACCTGCGTCAGCTCAGCCAGGTCCAGAGGGACGCGGAACATCGCGTCGATCTCCATGGGCCGACCGGCCTGCAGGTCCTGCGCGATGCTCTGGAGGTGCCCGGACTTCGCCAGCTTGGCCAGGCCCTCCTCCGGGTCTCCCGGATCACAACCCAGTGCGCGGGCGATGTGCCCAGCCTCGGTCGCCATGGCCTTGGCGATACCGGCGATGGCGGGCTTGTCGAGGACGTTCTTCATGGGTGAGGCGCTGAGGACGGCCAGCGAGCCTCCTACCAGGTTCATCGTCAGTTTGGCCCAGATCGCGTCGCGGATCTTCGGCGTGACCGCGACCTCCAGGCCGCCGGGGTTCAGGAGCGACACGAGTGCGTCGAGCCGGGCGTCGGGCCTTCCGTCGGGGCGTCCGATGATCAGGCGGTTTCGTGGGTTCTCGGCCCGGATCACTCCTGGTTCAACCACACTGCAGGCGGTGTAGGCCACGGCGCCCACGGCGCGCCCGGGGTCGACGTGATCCCACAGCGCGCCTCCGGGATCCAGCCTCCGGAGGTGGGTTCCGTCCAAGGACCCGCCGTGCGCGTGGAAGTACCACCAGGGAATGCCGTTCATGACGAACAGCGCCAGGCCGTCCTTCTTGAGCAGGGAACCGATGTGCTCGGCGATAGCCGGCAGGGCGGGGGCCTTGACCGCGACGATGACAATGTCCTGCGGCTCCAGATCACCGGGGCGGTCGGTCGCCGCCGGGTGGGAGACGAGTTCTCCGTCCCGGGTTTCCACCCGCAGTCCGTGCTGCTGGATCGCAGCCAGGTGCCGACCGCGAGCGATGAGCGAGACCTCGGCTCCCGCCGCAACGAGGCGTCCGGCGATGTGCCCGCCAACGGCCCCTGCGCCGTACACGCAGATTTTCATGTGTGCTTCCTCTTCCGCGATCCGTCGGTCAGTCGAACTGGTGGCGCTTTTGGGCCGCGGCTGCGCTGAGGAACGAGATGTCGTTGCCGGTGGAGACGTAACCGGCACCGAGGTCAAGGTACCGACGGATGAGATCCGGCCGCCCGCCCAGTCCACCCACGCCCGCGGTCTTCCCGTGTGCTCTGCAGGCTTCAATCACGCGCAGGTACGCCTTGTGCAACTCGGGGTCGTCCATCTGCCCTGCGATCCCCAGCGCGAGGCTGAGGTCGTTTGCGCCAACGAGCAGCACGTCCACGCCCTCCACTGCGGCGATCTCCTCCACCACGTCCAGACCGGCAAGGGTCTCGATCTGCGCCACCACCATGGAGGTCTGGTCGAGTGCGCGAATGGTCTGGTCGGCCGGGTAGGACCGGAAGTGCAGTTGGGGCGGTGAACCTGCGAGGGATCGCTCCCCCAGGGGCGCGTGCTTGACCGCTCGGACCGCAGCGCGCACCTCCTCGGCGGAGTTCACGCCGGGCACGATGATGCCCATGGCACCGGAGTCCATGACTCGGCCGATGAAGGAGGGGTCCAGGCCTGGGACACGAACGAGCGGCGTGACCCCCAAGTGGTTGCAGGCCATACAGATCTGGCTCGCGGCGTCCAGCGGGAAGGGGCTGTGCTCCATATCGATGTAGATGGAGTCGAAGCCCGCGGAGTGGGCTATCGCGGCGATGTCGACTGTGCGCACAAGTCGCGCGGTCATCGAATACACCGTCTCGCCCCTCGACAGCTTCTCCTTGGCAGGATTACGCAGCAGAGGGGTGGGGTCGTTGTTCATGTTCGGAAGTTCCTGACTGACTGGGGTGTCTCCGCCGACTTGCGGCATCAGCTGAAGACACAGCGGTGGGTGTCTCAGCCGAAGAGAGGCGGCAGCGCCTGCACCTCGTCCTCGAACCCGTACACAGACTTGACCTCGAGATACTCTTCGAGCCCGAACCGGCCCATGGAGCGGCCGATGCCGGACTGCTTGTATCCACCCATGGGCGTGTACGAATCGGTGGCCGCGCCGTTGTAGCTGATACGTCCGGCTCGCAGGCCGTTCACCACGTGGCGGGACTTCGTACGGTCACCGCCGAAGACGAAGCCGCCGAGCCCGTAGATCGAGTCGTTGGCGATACGCAGGGCCTCGTCCTCATCGCGGTAGGACAGGACGGCCAGGACAGGGCCGAAGACCTCCTCCCGGGCGATCCTCATGTCAGGGGTGACTCCGGTGAGCACCGTGGGCCGGACGAAATAACCCTGGTCCAGGCCGTCGGGGCGCTCGACGCCACCGGTGGCGAGGTGAGCACCTTCGTCGAGACCGCTCTGGATAAGCTCGCGAATGGACTTGTACTGGGCGGCGCTGACGACCGGGCCCATCGTCGTCGAATTCTCGAGCGGGTCGCCCAGGCGGAATCGCTGCGCCTCGTCGACCAGGAACGGCACGACCTGATCCACCTGGCTTGCGTGCACCAGCATGCGGCTGGGGGCGTGGCAGGACTGGCCGGCGTTGAAGAAGCAGCGTTGGATGTTCCAGCGCGCTGCACGTTCGAGGTCGGCGTCGGGCAGCACGATGTTGGCCGACTTACCGCCCAGTTCGAGGCAGACCCGTTTCACGGTGTCTGCGGCGGCGGCTCCGACCTGCTTACCGGCACCGGTGGACCCGGTGAAGGAGATCATGTCCACGTCCGGGTGACGGGAGAGCGTGTCGCCCACATCGCGCCCCCTGCCGTTGACCAGGTTGAACACGCCCGGAGGCACGTCGGCCTCGTGCAGCACTTGGGCCAGGAGCGCTCCGCTGGCGGCGGAGTTGATGCTGGGCTTCGCGACGATGGTGCACCCGGCGGCCAGAGCGTAGATCAGCTTGATCACACCGGTCTGGACCGGCCAGTTCCACGGGGAGATCAGCGCGCATACGCCGATCGGTTCGCGGCGGACAACGGCGCCACCGATCCGAGACTCGAAGGGGTACTCGCGCAATAGGTCACGGGCCACCCGCATGTGTTGAGCCGGGCCCGTGACCTGGGCGCGATTGGCTACGGGAATACCGACTTCGCGCGCGATCAGCTCGGAGAACTCATCGATGTGCGACTCGTAGGCGTCGATGACGCGGTCGATCAACGCTATCCGCTCGTCCACCGACGTGACCGAGAAGCTGTCGAACGCGCGCCGGGCCGCGGCGACCGCGCGCTCCGCGTCCGCGGCACTGCCTAGAGCCACCCGGGCAAAGGCCTCCTCGCGGGTGGGATCGATGAGCTCGACTTCGCGCGGCTCGATCGGTTCGGTCCACTGACCGTCGATGTAGAGGTGCGGGTACTGCCTCATGAGCGAGGCCTCCTCAACCTGCGTATTGCTTGTCTGATGGTGGTCAGTTGCTGTGGGTGTAGCCGCCGTCGCAGGCGATCGTCTGGCCGGTGATGAACGCTGAGGCTGGTGTGGCCAGGAAGAACATGACGCCGACCAGGTCGGTGGGCACCATGCCGCGCGGGATGCACTGCAGTGCCGCCGCGCGCTGACGGACCTCGACGGTGGGGTTGACGGTGCGCTCGACCTCCGTGGCGACCGAGCCGGGGCGAACGCAGTTCACGGTGATCCCGTGGCCGCCCAACTCGCGCGCCAAGGAGTTGGTCATGCCGATCAGGGCCGACTTCGAGGTGACGTAGTGCAGGTAGTTGGCGGTGCCTCGGGTCACCGCGTCTGACGAGACGTTGATGATCCGGCCGAAGCCCGCCGCGCGCATGTGCGCAGCCACCGCTCGCACGCACAGGTAGCTTCCGGTGACGTTGACCTTCAGCACCTGCTCCCACTGGGCCAAGGGGATCTCGTCGAATGGCCCCTTCGCGATAGCCGCGAAGATCGATGCGTTGTTTATCAGTACGTCGATCCGGCCCCACCCGTCGATGACGGTGTCGACCATGGCTGTCACCGACGATTCGTCGGCCACGTCGACCTGGACGGCCAGGCCCGTCCCGCCGGCGTCATGGATCTCCTTGACGACGGCCTCGGCCTTGCCCAGGTCGAGGTCGGCCACCACGGCAAGGGCCCCCGCCGCCGCGAACTGGCGCGCCAGCTCCCGGCCGATGCCCTGGGCGGAGCCGGTCACGATCACCACCCGTCCCTCCACGCTGAAATCGCGTGCCGACGCCGGCACTCCGGAGTCATGCGGGGTGTGGGTCAGGGGTGGGGTCGTCATGGATCAGTCCTCCTGGCGTCGCGCTTCGCGATGGGAATGCGGCACGAAATGCACCGCTGATGAGAGGGGGTGACGCCTCCGAACGACGTGATCACCACCCGTGAGAACCGGGGGAGCACCCCGTTGACCCATGGACAGTATCCCGCCATGTGGGATATCGTCAACGATGTCGGCGGCCCGCCCTGCTCTCCAGCAGGCCCACCGGGCAGCCCGTGCACCCTCGCCGGTTCTCACCGCGGGGTGACACCGAATCCATTGAGGAGCAAACATGCGTGTAGGCAAGGCATCCGATACCGACGTCGAGCAGGTCGGCACCATGCGTGAGGGAAAGCTCGACCAGAAGCACCTGCTGTTCGGTGAGGACGACTCGCCCAACAATTTCGACCTGAACATGGGACTGACGGGCGGCGGCGGCTGGCGGACGCCGCGCCACAGGCACAACTTCGACCAGATCCGCTACGTCGTCCAGGGCGAGCTGCCCTACACCGAGACCGAGGTGCTGAAGGAGGGCTGGGTCGGATACTTCCCCGAGAGCGTCCACTACGGCCCCCAGGAGCGCGCCGAGGGTCTGCGCACCATGGTGTTGCAGTGCGGGGGCGCGAGCGGCCAGGGCTACCTGAGCGTCGCGCGGCGCGAGGCGGTGAACGCCGAGCTGAACAAGGTCGGTGAGTTCAAGAAGGGCCTGTACCACTACACCGACGACAACGGCGTGGCCCAGAGCAAGGACGGCTCAGAAGCGATCTTCGAGCACGCCACGGGCGGCGCGCTTCGATTCGCGGCTCCGCGCTACACCGATGTCATCGCGATGGACCCGGAAGCCTACGACTGGCAGAAGGGCGACGACGCGGGCATCGAGGAGAAGTGGCTGGGTCGCTTCACGGAACGCGACCTGCGCATCGGGTTCCTGCGCCTGGACGCCGGCGCGGTCTACCAGGCGGGCCAGTTCAACTCCATCGAGATCCTGTTCCAGACCAAGGGCAGGGTGACCGCCGGCGGCACGGAGTACGGGCCCGAGACGGGGTACGAATTCCTGGCCAACGAAGGTCCGGTACCGGTCGAAGCCGTCGAGCCGGCCGAGTTTCTGCGCATGGTGCTGCACACGTTCTGAGCCGATACGGGGCAACACGCTGCCACGGCGACGCGTTGCCCCGTGGGCGTCCCTCACGCCCAGGCCCCGTGCTGCGCACACCCTAGGACTGGCCCTGCTGTGGGCCAGCAGCCCCGAAGCCGACGGGCGGCGTGGATCGCCACATGGACCAGACCGCAGACGAACTGCGCACCGGCCTGATCGAGTGCGCCCTCAGACTCCAGCTCTCCCTCAACTACTCCCAACAGGCCAGGAATTCGCCATGTCTCACCCCGCCCACGCCCAGCAGGGGCACGTCCGCGAGGCCGACGTACTGGAAGAGCTCCCTCCAGTCCGCAAGGTGAACGCCGCGGAAGTGGCCGCCCGCATATCCGCCGACCCCCGCCTCGTCGTCCTCGACGACGATCCGACCGGCACCCAGACGGTCGCCGACGTGCCTGTCCTGACTTCCTGGACGGTGGACGACCTGCGTTGGGGGCTGCGCCAGGACAGCGCCGTCTTCTATGTGCTCACCAACACCCGCAGCCTGTCTCCTGAGGACGCCGCCGCCCGCAATCGCGAGGTGGTCCGCGCCCTGCACGCGGCGTCGGCGGCCGAGGGCATCGGTTATGTCCTGGCCAGCCGGGGAGACTCGACGCTGCGCGGCCACTTCCCGCTGGAGACCGATGTCCTCGCCGAAGAGTTGACCGAGCTGGGCGCCGGGGCCCCGGACGGAGTGGTACTGGTTCCCGCTTACATCGAGGCGGGCCGCCTGACCGTGAACTCCCGCCATTGGATGCGCACGCCCGATGGGCTGCTGCCAGTCGGCGAAAGCGAGTTCGCCCGCGATGCCACCTTCGGCTACCGCAGTTCCTCGCTGCCCGAATGGGTCGAGGAGAAGACCCAAGGCCGGGTACCCGCGGACGAGGTCCTGCGCATCACCCTGGACGACCTGCGCAGCGGCGGACCTGAGCACACAGCACGGTTGCTGTCCTCGCTGCACGGCGCACGGACAGCCGTGGTCGACGCGGTATGCGACGACGATCTTCGGGTGCTCGCCCTGGCCCTCGCCCATGCGGAGGGTAACGGTACGCGGCTGCTGTACCGGGTCGGGCCGTCCTTCGTCAGGGCTCGTGCAGGACAGGCGGGCCGGGCACCGCTCACGCCGGCGGAACTGCGCCCACTGCGCGGCGACGCACCACACGGCCTCATCGTCGTGGGGTCTCATGTCGCGCTGACGACACAGCAGTTGGGCCAACTGCGGGAGCGGGGCGGGATCGTCGAGTTCGAGTTGGACGTGTCCCTCCTGCTCGACGAAGAACGGCGTGACGCGCACATCGCCGAGATCGCGACGGCGGCAGCCGAGGCGCTCAACTCCGCGGACGCCGTGATCAGCACCTCCCGCACGCTGGTGACGGGTGCAGACGCGGACGACAGCCTGTCCATCTCCCGCCGGGTCTCCGCCGCGCTCGTGGAGGCCGTGCGTCAGGTCAACGCCACCCGGCGACCCGCCTTTGTCGTCGCCAAGGGCGGCATCACCTCCAGCGACACCGCCACCCACGGCCTGGAAATCCGCCGCGCCTGGGCACGCGGCACGCTGCTCCCCGGAATCGTCTCGCTCTGGGAGCCCGTAGACGGCCCCGCCGCCGGCATCCCCTACATCGTTTTTGCCGGGAACGTCGGGGGCGTCGACGCGCTCGCCGACGCCATCGACCTGCTGAGGAGTGCCTGATGCTGCTGCACGGAACCGATGCCCTCAAGGAGGCCGCGGCCTCCGGCCGGGCCCTCCCCGGGTTCGTCGCCTACAACCTGGAGACGGTGCAGGGCATCACCGCCGCCGCCGAGGCCTCCGGTCGGCCCGTCCTCATCCAGGCGGGTTCCAGCCCCTTCAAGCACGCCGGGCGCGACGCTCTGATGCGGCTGGCGCTGGACGCGGCCGGACGCTCCGGAGCCCGCCTCGGGGTGCACCTCGATCACAGCCGGGATCTGGACGAGATCACCGCCTGTCTTGAGGCGGGCTACACCTCCGTCATGGTCGACGGCTCACATCTGCCGTTCACCGAGAACATCGCGTTGACGAAGGAGGCGGTCCGGCGGGCTCGTGACCACGGCGCCTGGGTGGAGGCCGAGCTCGGTGCCTTGCCGGGCGACGAGGACGTCTCCACCGACGCCGTCGCGCAGGCCGCAGCGATGACCGATCCGCGGCAAGCAGGCGAGTTCGTGACCGCGACGGGCGTGGACGCGCTCGCCGTCGCCGTCGGCAACGTCCATGGCTTCACCAAGGACCCGGTCCACCTGGCCCTCGGTCGGCTGGCCGAGATCCACGAGACCGTACCGGTCCCCCTCGTCCTGCACGGCGCCAGCGGTCTGCCCGTCGAGGAACTGCACGGCGCCCTCGCCCGGGGCGTCGCCAAGGTCAACGTCAACGCCGAATTGCGCCGCGCCTACCTTGAGGCGGTCCGTGCGACCCTCCCGTCCGCGCTGCCCGGCTCCGACGTCGTCTCCCTGTGGGCGGCAGGCCGTGACGCGGTTCGGGACGCCGCTCTGGAGGTCATCGGCCGACTGAGCCCGCACGCCCATGAGGGAAACACCTGACCTCAGCTCAGCCTCCCTGGCCGCCGCCCGCAACTGCTTCCTAGGAAGGCCCATCACTGACTGGCAGACCCGACAGTCACCGACCTGCACGTTGCGCGCAGCACGTGCCATTCGTCCGTTCCCCGCTCTTGTGCCGTCCTGCACGGAGCCAAAGCATCACCCTCTGTAAGGAGCCACCATGTCCGCCACTCCCTCTATTGCCGTTCTGCACACCAGCCTGGTGTTCGTCAACGTCGAGCCGGTCATCAACGACTACCTCGCGGAACTCGCGCCGGACGCCAAGGTCCTGCACTTCGTCGACAGCGACGTGCTCGCAACCGTGATGCGCGATGGTGAGATCTCATCCGCCAGCACGCAGCGCATGGTGCACCTGGCACAGGCCGCGGAGGCCGCAGGGGCCGACGTCATCTTCTCCGCCTGCTCCTCGCTAGGCCCGGCCATCGACGTAGCCCGCCGTCTGGTCTCCGTCCCGATCGTCAAGATCGATGACGCCATGACCGCATCGGCGGTCGAGACCGCGGACACCATCGGCGTCCTGGCCACGGTCCCCACGACGCTGCCGCCGACCTGCTCCCTCGTCAAGGAGAAGGCACAGGCGGCAGGTCGCGACATAACCGTCAAGGAGGCGCTCTCCGAGGGAGCCTTCTCCGTGCTGATGTCCGGCGACCGCGATCGCCACGACGCGATGGTGCTGGACGGCGCACGGGCGCTCGCGGCGGAGGTCGACGCGATCGTGCTGGCCCAGGCATCGATGGCACGACTGGCCCCGGTGATCGCCGAAGCCGTCGGCAAGCCCGTGCTCTCCAGCCCTCGCAGCGGGGCGGAGGACGCTGTGCGTGTGCTTCAGCAGCAGACGGCCTGAATCGGCCCAAGTCGCGGAGGGGGCTCACCCTGTTCCAGTCCGCGGGCGGGGTGGCCACCCGCCGCACGCAGTACGGTCCCTGGCCGGGTATGGACTCCTGGCCACCGAGGGCTCCATGCCGGTCGCGACCGCCTTCCTGCATACGGCGCCGGGCGACTTCTGAGCCGATACGCAGCAGCACGGGGCTCAAGCGGCATGTGCGGCGGCGTATCGGCTCGTGTCAGTTCGGGCCGGCGCTCTCGCCAAGCACGAACACGGCAGCCGCTTCCGGCTTCTACCACCAGAGACCGCACACACAGGGAACTGAAGGACTGTCATGACCAGCAACGTCAGCGCCCCCGGCATCTCCGAGCGGGCACGCGAAGCCCTCGCCAGGGTCAGCACCGGCATCTTCATCGACGGACAGTGGGCCGACGCGGCGTCCGGCGGCCGCTTCAATGTAGTGAATCCGGCCACCGAGGAAGTCATCGCGACCGTGGCCGACGGCGGCCCTGAGGACGCCTTGCGTGCGATCAGAACCGCAGGGCGGGTACAGAGCGAATGGGCCAGGACCGCCCCCCGTGAGCGCGGAGAGATCCTGCGCCGCGCCTACGACCTTCTCATGGCGCGGCAGGACGATCTTGCCCTCATCATGACCGCGGAGATGGGCAAGCCACTCGCCGAAGCGAAGGGTGAGGTAGCGTACGCCGCCGAGTTCTTCCGCTGGTTCTCCGAGGAAGCCGTCCGCATCAGCGGCGACGTAACGACGACGGGCGACGGGAAGAACCGCATCCTCGTCTCACGCGAACCCGTCGGCCCATGTGTGCTCGTGACCCCGTGGAACTTCCCGCTCGCTATGGGTACGCGCAAGATCGGGCCTGCCATCGCGGCCGGCTGCACAATCGTGTTCAAGCCCGCCGCCCTCACCCCACTGTCGTCCCTGGCGCTCGCAGACATCCTGGTTGAGGCCGGACTGCCCGCAGGTGTCCTCAACATCGTGTGTACGACCAAGGCGTCCTCGGTGGTCTCCCCGTGGATGTCGAGCGGCGTCGCCCGCAAGATCAGCTTCACGGGTTCCACCGAGGTCGGCGTCCGCCTGCTCGAGCAGGCGGCCCAGCACGTCATGCGCTCGTCGATGGAACTCGGCGGCAACGCACCCCTCATCGTCTTCGAGGACGCAGACCTCGACCGCGCCGTCGAAGGTGCGTTCGCGGCGAAGATGCGCAACATGGGCGAGGCCTGTACCGCCGCGAACCGGATCTTCGTCCAGCGGCCCGTCGCCGAGGAGTTCGCCCGCCGTCTCGCGGCACGCCTGGGCGCGCTGGCGGTCGGCGACGGCCTGGAGCCGGGCACCGAGGTCGGGCCGCTCGTCGAGGAGAAGGCCCTGCGGAAGGTGCAGGAACTCGTCGACGACGCCGTCGGCAAGGGCGCGAAGGTCGTATGCGGCGGCAGCCGGCCGGAGCGTGCGGGCTACTTCTACTCCCCGACCGTCCTCTCAGACGTTTCGGTGCAGGCGGACCTCCTGACCACGGAGATCTTCGGCCCGGTGGCTCCCATCATCCCGTTCGACACGGAAGGGGAGGCCATCCGCATGGCCAACGAGACCCCGTGGGGCCTGGCGGGCTACCTGTTCACGCAGGACGTGGACCGCGGCTTCCGGGTGAGCGAGGCCCTTGAGGTCGGCATGGTCGGCTTGAATACCGGCGTCGTGTCCAACCCCGCCGCGCCCTTCGGCGGCATCAAGGCCTCGGGGCTCGGCCGCGAGGGCGGCCGTGTGGGCATCGAGGAATTCCTTGAGTACAAGTACATGGCAGTCCCCCGAGTGTGACCTCACTGCTCCATCCGAGGCCGCAGCCTGATCCCTCCGGGCCACTTCGGACCGGAGCCCCCGGGCAGCATCAGCTCTCACCATCCACCCCTGTCGAGGCCATAGCGGCTGACACGAACTCCACGAGAGGGATCCATGAAGACCGTCCCGTTCGGAACCACCGACACCCAGGTCCCCAACGTCGTCGCGGGCATGATGCGGATCGCGGGCGACAGCGACGAGCAGATCCGCGCCCTGTACACGGCCGCCCGCGAGTCGGGCATCGACTTCTTCGATCACGCCGATCTGTACGGGTTCAAGCATCCTGGCGGCGGACCGCATCTGTGCGAGCGCCGGTTCGCCGAGGCGCTGCAACTGAGCGCGTCGGAGCGCGAACAGATCACCCTGCAGACGAAGACCGGCATCATCGCCGACCCGTGGGGCTACGACCAGTCCTACGAGCACATCGTGACCTCCGCGGAGAAGTCACTGCAGGCACTGGGCACCGACTACCTCGACGTGCTGCTCCTGCACCGTCCCGACGCACTCGTCGAGCCCGAGGAAGTCGCGCGCGCGTTCGACCACCTCGAGACCAGCGGCAAGGTACGCGCATTCGGGGTGTCCAACCACACCCCGCGCCAGATCGACCTGCTGAAAACCGCTGTCACCCAGCCGATCGTCGCCAACCAGGTTCAGCTGTCGATCACCCACTCCACGCTCATCGCGCAAGGCCTGTCGTCCAACATGGCCGGATTCGACGACTCAATCACCCGCGACGGCGGCGGACTCGTCGACCACGCCCGGATCAACAAGATCACCCTCCAGGCGTGGAGCCCATTCCAGAAAGGCTTCCAGGACGGCGTCTTCCTCGGCTCCGAGAACCACCCGGAACTGAACACCGAGCTGGACCACCTCGCCGCCAAATACGACGTCACGCCGACCGCGATCGCCGTCGCATGGATCACCCGCCACCCCGCCGGCATCCAAGTCGTACTCGGCACCACCCAACCCCAGCGCATCCTCGACGCCGCCGCAGGCTCCGACATCCCCATGTCCCGCAGCGAGTGGTACCGGCTCATCCAAGCGGCCGGCCACAACACCCCCTGAACCCGTACCGGCAGGGCACTGAACAACAGCAGCGAGCAGGCGCCCGTCGCGCGACCCATGACGGCGCCATCAATAAGATCGACAAACGCACGGGTGCACAACCCCTTCCTACCGAATGGGTTTCCGGATATCCATGACGAGGCAGAAGTCGGTGGGCTTTGGTGCCCGAGCCCGCCTCCTGTCGTCCTACGATCCGTGCAACGTCAGCCACCTTTGACCACATCTCACATTGTGGGATATAATCCAATGGTGACAGCAGCAACGACTCAAGGCAGTGCGAGCCTGGCCAAGATGCTCCAAATCCTGGAGCTGTTCAGCGAAACCGAGCCGGTGTGGTCGACCAATGCCATCATCGAAGCTCTGGAGACCTCAAGGTCGACGGGATATCGCTACATCAAGACTCTGCACGAGGCGGGACTGCTCAATGCCGTGCACAGTGGCCATTACACGCTAGGCCCGCGCATCATCGAGATGGACCTGCAGATGCGCCTCACGGACCCACTGCTCCTGGCCAGTCACGGGGTACTCGAGGAGCTGGTGGACAAGATCGGGCACTCGGCTCTGCTGTGCACCGTGTACCGGGATTCGGTCTTGTGCGTCGGTGAGTGCCGCGCTCCGAACAGTCCCGAAAACAGGTTCAGTCGCGGTCAGCGGCGCCCGTTGTTCCAGGGAGCGATCTCGAAGGTCATCCTGGCGCATCTCCCTCATCACCGTCTCAAGGCCATCTACCCGCGCCAACATGACGAAATCGAGAATGCCGGACTGGGCAACAACTGGAGCACCTTCCGGGCGAACCTGGGCAAAATCAAGAAAGACGGCTACTCCTTGACCGTGGGCGAATTCAACCCCGGTGTCTATGGTGTCGCGGCACCGATCCTCACCGACCAGAAGACAGCCCTGGGAAGCGTGGGAACGGCCTGGGACGAGAAGGAGCGGCGTGACGTCGATGTCGAGCACGCCGTCCTGGCCATCAAGCAGGCGGCAACGACCATCTCGGAGCGCCTGATGGAGGGGCAAGGCCGCTGATGCGTCCCTGCTGACATCGCCGCACCGCTCATGCCGACGCCGACGAGGTCCCATTCGCCCCCAGGACCTCAGTCGGCGCGCCGGCCAGCGCACTGTCCACCCCGATCATCGACCAGTCGACCCGGCCGGCGAGATCCGCGCCGGCCTGGGCCCCGCGGCTACTGAAAGCGCCACGCAGGTCCCACGGGGAGTGGAAGGTCTGTGCACCGCCCCCTGGCCGGCTTGGCGCCGTCGCGGTCAGTTGGCTGCAGATCGCTCTGCATCCGGGTCGGCTTCCTGAGTGGCGGCCCAGGTGGCGAGGAGGCGCAGTCCCTCTTCGGAGGGCGAGCCGGGCTCGGCGGTGTAGATGGTGAGGGTGAGGCCGGGAGCAGCGGCCATCTCCAGGCCCTCGAAGGCCAGGGAGAGGCCGCCGACGGCGTGGTGGTGGAAGTGCTTGGTGCCGGTGCCATGGTGGCGGACGTTGTGCGCCCCCCACCGGGTACGGAACTCGTCACTGCGGGTGCACAGCTCCCCAACCAGGTCGTGAAGGTCCTTGTCGTGAGGGTTGCGGCCTGCTTCCGCGCGCACGATGGCGACGGTGATGTCGGCGAAGGAGTCCCAGCCCGGGTAGAAGCGGCGGGAGGCGGGGTCGAGGAAGGTGAAGCGGGCCAGGTTCTGCCGGTTGCCGGGCGTGGCGTAGACGTCGGTGTAGAAGGCACGGAAGAGCTGATTGGCGGCGAGGATGTCCATCCTGCCGTTGCGGACGAACGCCGGTCCCGCGGTGATCGCGTCCAGGGTCCATTGCCGGCTGCGGTGCGGTGCCCACTGCCGGGTGGCGGCACGGTGGCGGGGGCGGGTGAGGGCGTCGGAGCCGTCGGCGGCCTGGGCCAGGTTCACCATGTGGGCACGCTCGGCGTCATCGAGTTGCAGGGCGCGGGCGAGGGCTTCGAGGACGGCCGGGGAGACGCCGGCGAGGTTGCCGCGCTCCAGTTTCGAGTAGTACTCCACGCTCATGTCGGCCAGGGCCGCGACCTCGCTGCGGCGCAGGCCCGGCACCCTGCGCCGGGACCCGGAAGGCAGTCCGGCCTGGTCAGGGGTGATCTTTGCGCGCCGCGAGGTGAGGAACTCGCGGACCTCCTCACGGTTGTCCATGCCTTCGACGGTACGTCCCGCACGCGGCCATAGGGATGTACTGGCAGTACACCCCTTGTCAGTGACTCGCTCCGCGCGTGAAGCGGGGGTTACCTGGAAGGCGTGGTGCTTCGCCTCCTCGCCATCACAGCGAGAACGGCGGAGCCCCGTGCCCGGCCCGGGTGGTCCGCCCACCCTGATTCGAGTGCGCACCCTGTACCCGGTAACGCAAAGGAACCTCTCATGCGTGGTGCTGTGATTCACGCTCCCGGCGACATCCGCTTCGAGACTATGAAGGACCCCAAGATCGAGAATCCGACCGATGCGGTCATCCGCACGGCGGTGACCTGTGTGTGCGGGTCGGACCTGTGGCCGTACCGGGGGGCGGAACCGACGGAGCACGCCCATCCAATGGGCCACGAGTACGTCGGCTTCGTGGAGGAGGTCGGGTCCGAGGTCACCTCGGTCAAGCCAGGCCAGTTCGTGATCGGCTCGTTCGCGACTTCCGACAACACCTGTGCGAACTGCCGCAACGGGTTCCAGTCGAACTGCTTGAACCGCGAGTTCATGTCCACCTGCCAGGCCGACTATGTCCGCATTCCCAACGCGCAAGGCACCCTGGTGGCCACCGACGGTGTGCCGGACCAGCGGTTCTGGCCGGGATTGCTGGCGGTCTCGGACGTGATGGGCACCGGCTGGTGGGCAGCGGAGGCCGCCGAGGTCAAGCCCGGCTCGACCGCCGTGGTGGTCGGTGACGGCGCGGTGGGCCTGTGCGCGGTGATCGCCGCGAAGGAAATGGGCGCGGAGCGGATCATCGCCATGTCCCGCCACGAGAGCCGGCAGAAGCTCGCCCGGGAGTTCGGCGCGACCGACATCGTCGCCGAGCGCGGCGAGGAAGGCGTGGCCCGGATCAAGGAGATGACCGGCGGGATCGGCGCGGACAGCGTCCTGGAGTGCGTCGGCACCGCCCAGTCCATGCAGCAGGCCCTCCAGTCGGCCCGCCCGGGTGGCAACGTCGGCTTCGTCGGCGTCCCCCACGAGGTCGCCGTCGACGGGCAGGAACTGTTCTTCTCCCACGTCGGCCTGCGCGGCGGCCCCGCCCCCGTACGCCGCTACCTTCCCGACCTGATCGACCGCGTCCTCACCGGCGCGATCGACCCGGGCAAGGTCTTCGACCTCACCCTCCCCCTCGACCAGGTCGCCGAAGGCTACAAGGCCATGGACGAACGCCGCGCCATCAAGACCCTCCTCACCCCCTGACCTGCCCCGCCAACCGAAAGAGGAGCATCCGTGCGGATCACCCGCAGCTCGATCGACACCGCCGAGGGGCCGACCGACTGGTTCACCGGCGACGTCTACATCGACGCCGTCGCCGCGGCCCCCGCCCCCTCCCGGGTCACCGCCAACCTGGTGCACTTCATGCCGGGCGCGCGCACCCACTGGCACCGTCACCCCTTGGGCCAGACCGTCTTCGTCACCGAGGGCGTCGGCCTGTGCCAGCGCCGGGGCGGTCCGGTGGAAGTCATCCGGCCCGGCGATCGCGTCCTCTTCGAGGCTGAGGAGGAGCACTGGCACGGTGCCGCGGCGAACCGGCTGATGGTCCACCTAGCCATCAACGAGGGCGACGACGACCACGACGTCGTGCACTGGCTGGACCCCGTCACCGACGAGGAGTACGCCGCAGCCCCGGCCAGCAGCTGAACCCGGGCCCCTGGTTCAGGTCGCCAAGGCGCTGCACGGCCACGGACGAAGGCTTCGTCGTGAAGACCCTTCCCGTGATCCCACGCCTCCCTTGCCTGGGGCGATGCGGCCCGTGTCCGCCCCGGCGTCCGGGCAGCCGCAGACCTCGGCGTCAGCAAGCGCGTCCCATCAGACAGGAGCACTCGGGTGTACATCCGCGTCACCATCGACGGCCGGCCGGTCGACGCGACCCTGAACGACAGCCCCGCCGCCCGCGACCTCGCCTCCCTGCTCCCGCTCACCCTGGACCTGGAGGACTTCCACGGAACCGAGCGGATCGCCGACCCACCGAGGAAGCTGACCACCGAGGACGCCCCCGAACCGGCCGCGGCCAAGGTCGGTGACATCGCCTACTTCGCACCGTGGGGCAACCTCGCCATCTTCTACAAGGCCGGCCCCTCCGCCTCCGTAGATCTGCTGGTCCTCGGCCACATCGACGCCGACGCCGACCAGCTGTCAGGGGCCGACCGCATCACCATCGAAGCCGCCCCCTGACCTCACCCGCCACCCGAGTCCATCCATCTCCTCGTACGGGAAGAAGTTTTCGCATGCCCTCCGCCACCGGGTCCGCCCCCGGCCGCCTGCCCTTCGTCGTCTGGGTGCTCGCCGCCGGCACGTTCCTGATGGGCACCACCGAGTTCGTCATCGCCGGACTACTGCCCGAGATGGCCACCGACCTGAACGTGAGCGTGTCGCACGCCGGTCTTCTGATCACCGCGTTCGCCGTCGGCATGATCGTCGGCGGGCCCACCATGGCCATGGCCACCCTGCGCCTGCCCCAGCGCCACACCCTCATCGGAGCACTCGCCGTCTTCGCTCTCGGGCACGCCGTCGCCGCGCTCAGCACCTCCTTCACCCTCGTGCTCACCGCCCGCGTGGTAACCGCCCTGGCCACCGGAGCGTTCTGGGCCGTCGGCTTCGTCATCGCCACCACCACCGCCGGACCCGCTCGCGCCACGCGGGCCGTCGGCGCCATGATGGGCGGCCTCACGCTGGCCAACGTGATCGGTGTGCCGATCGGCTCATTCGTCGGCCACTACACCGGCTGGCGCGGCCCGTTCTGGGCGCTGGCCGTCCTCGCCGCACTGGCCGCCGCGTTCGTCGGCCGGTTCATCCCCCGTACCGGACAGCGCGCCGAGGTGTCGGTGCGAGCCGAGGTCCGGGCCCTCAAGCAGGGACGGCTCTGGCTGGCGCTCGGCGCAGCCGTGCTGATCATGGGCGGGGTCCTGGCGACGTACACCTACATCACGCCGCTGCTGACCGACCGGGCAGGCATCCCGGCAGGTGCCGTACCGCTGGTGTTGATCGCCTTCGGTATCGGTGCGCTGGGCGGCACCGCCATCGGCGGGCGTCTCGGGGACCGCCGCCCCATGGTCACGACGATCACCGCGGCGGCGGCCACCTCCCTCATCCTGCTGGCCCTGATCCCGGCCTCGAACAGTCCGGTGGCCGCCGTGGTCCTGATCTTCGGCATGGCCCTGGCCGGCTTCACCGTCAACCCGGTCGTCACCTCCCTCGCCGTCCGCTTCGCGGGCGATGCCCCCACCCTCACCTCGGCGCTGACCACCTCCGGCTACAACACCGGCATCGCCGCCGGTTCTCTCGTTGCGGGCCGGGCCCTGGACTCCTCGCTCGGCCTGACCGGACCGGCCCTGGTCGGCGCCGTCTTCGCCGCGCTCACCCTGCTGCCTCTGATCGCCCTCGCGCTGCGCGGCACCGGCGGCCCCTCGCGGATCGTCGCCCGCCACACCACCGATGCTGACGAACCGCGGCAGACAGCTGACGCCACCACGACGACCGCACGCTGACACCGCCTCCGTACACCTTCGTTGGGAGCAACCGCCATGACCCCCACCTACGACTTCACCGGCCAGGTCGCTTTCGTCACCGGAGCCTCCTCCGGCATGGGGTTGGCCGCCGCTCGCGCCTTCGCCGAAGCAGGCGCCGCCGTGGGCCTCGCCGACATCAACGAGGACGCCGTCAACGCCGCCGCCAAGCAGCTCGCCGACGGCGGCCACCGAGTGCTCGCTCTGGTCTGCGACGTCACCGACGAGGGCCAGGTCGCCGCCGCCGTCGACCGCACGGTCGAAACCTTCGGACGGCTCGACATGGCCTACAACAACGCCAGGATCATGCCTCCGCCCACCGATGCCGCCGACGAGAGCGCGGAGCAGTTCGACCGCGTCCAGGGCATCAACCTGCGGGGCATCTGGGCGAGCGTGAAGCACGAACTGCGCCACATGCGGGAGCAGGGAAGCGGCGCGATCGTCAACTGCTCCTCGCTCGGCGGCCTCGTCGGCAACCCCGGCCGCGCCGCCTACCACGCCACCAAGCACGGGGTGATCGGTCTGACCAAGAGCGCCGCCCTCGAATACGGCTCCCGCGGAGTCCGGATCAATGCCGTCTGTCCCGGCACGATCAGCACCCCGATGGTCGATGCCATGGTCGAAGGCGGAGAACTCGACCGCGGCCAGGCCGAAGCGGGCCAGGCCATCGACCGGCTCGGCACCGCCGACGAGATCGCCCAGGCCGTCCTGTGGTTGTGCAGTGACGGCGCGAGCTACGTCACCGGCATCGCCCTCCCCGTCGACGGCGGCTACACCGCCCAGTAACCCGCTCCCGGGCCGGGTACGACACGACGTCCGGACCCAGCTCTCCTACGAACCGAACCCTCGTACGTCTCCTGGCCGCCAGGAGGCCATCGGGCCATGCCCTCCCGCACGGGCGCCACCGCTGTGCTGCTGACCCTGTCCACGACGCGAAGGTCTCCCCACATGCCCACCGAACCCGTCCCGCAAGAACCCCTCGCCGTACCCGCCGAGCCGCACTCGCGCGTAGCGCCGACCCGGCGCACCTTCATAGCCACCGGCACGGCCGTCGGGACCGCCGTGGTCGCCGGTACCGTCCTCGGCACCGACCTGCTGTCCGAGTCCGGAGCGGCAGCCGCCCCTTCGGCGCCCACCGGCCGTCTCACCGTGACGGTCAACGGCACCCGCCACACTGTGACGGTCGACAACCGCACCTCGCTGCTGGACCTGCTGCGCGAGCACCTGGATCTGACCGGGGCGAAGAAGGGCTGCGACGCCGGTGCGTGCGGGGCCTGCACCGTCCTGGTCGACGGACGCCGGCAGAATGCCTGTCTCACCCTCGCGGTCCGGCTGGAGGACGCGGAAGTCACCACGATCGAGGGTCTGGCCGACGGCGACCGCCTCCATCCCTTGCAGCAGGCGTTCATCGACGAGGACGCCTTCCAGTGCGGCTACTGCACACCCGGTCAGATCGTCTCCGGTGTCGGCTGCATAAAGGAAGGCCACACCCACTCGCCGGAGGAGATCCGGGAGTGGATGAGCGGCAACATCTGCCGCTGCGGCTGCTACGTCAAGATCGTGCGCGCGGTGGAACAAGCCGCGGGCCGGAAGTGAGGGCCCGGCATCATGTATCCCTTTGACTACACCCGTGTCTCCGACACGGAAGAGGCCCTCACCGCGGGCCGTCGCGGTGGCCGCTACATCGCCGGGGGCACCACCCTGGTCGACCTGATGCGCGAGACCGTCGAGCGCCCCGGGACCGTGGTCGACATCAGCGGACTGCCGCTGGACGAGGTCACCGCCACCGAACGCGGCGGCCTGCGCATCGGCGCCCTGGTGACCATGTCGGACGCCGCCGCCCACCCCAAGGTGCGCACCCTGTTCCCTGTGGTCTCCCAGGCCCTGGAGCTGAGCGCGTCGGCGCAGCTGCGGAACATGGCCACCATAGGCGGGAACATCATGCAGCGGACCCGCTGCACCTACTTCCGCGACGTGACCGCCGCCTGCAACAAACGCGACCCCGGCTCCGGCTGCGCCGCCCACGAGGGCTACAACCGCTCCCACGCCATCCTCGGCACCTCGGAAGCCTGCGTGGCGACCCACGCCTCCGACGTCGCCGTCGCGTTCGCCGCCCTGGAGGCCCAGGTCCATGTGCTGGGCGCCGACGGGCAGCGGCAGATCCCGTTCGCCGACTTCCTGCTGCGACCCGGCCCCACCCCGAACCGGGAACAGGCGCTGCGCAAGGGTGAACTGATCACGGCGGTGGAGATCCCGGCTCTGCCCCGCCCGCTCGCGTCCGGGTATCTGAAGGTCCGTGACCGGCAGTCCTACGAGTTCGCCCTGACCTCGGCCGCCGTCGCCCTGCACGTACGCGGCGGAATGATCCGCGAGGCAAGGGTCGCGGCCGGCGGCGTGGGCACCGTCCCGTGGAAGCTGCCAGCCGTCGAACAGCATCTCGTCGGCGAACGTCCCTCCGCATCCCTGTGGGCCGCTGCCGCCGCGAAGGCTGCAGACGGGGCCCGCCCACTGCGGCACAACGGGTTCAAGACCGACCTGTTGAAGCGGACCGTCGAACGCCAGCTGCGCATCGTAGGAGGTACGAAGTGAGCCCCCAGCCTCAGGCAGCCGTCGGCGCCCCGCTCTCCCGCGTGGAGGGCCGGCTCAAGGTCACCGGCAATGCCCCTTACGCCGCCGAGCACGACGTCAAGGGCGTCGTCCACGCGGTCATCGTCGACGCGAGCATCGGCCGTGGCCGCATCACCTCCATCGACACCGATGACGCCCTGGCCCAGCCGGGCGTGTTGAAGGTGCTCCACCACGGCAATGCGCCGACACTCCCCTACAAGGACAACCCCGCCTCGAACAACCCGCCGGGTGGGCGCAGGCTGCGGGTCTTCCAGGACGACAGGGTCCTCTTCCACGGACAGCCCGTCGCCGTGGTCGTCGCCACCACCCTGGAGGCGGCGCAGCACGGCGCCAGTCTGGTCAAGGTCGTCTACAACGCACAGAAGCCGTCCACCGACCTGGCGAAGGCGAAGGCGGACAAGCCGACGAAGTACGCGCGTGGTGACGCGGCGGAGGCCCTGCGCTCGGCGCCCGTGCGGATCGACGCGACCTACCAGATGGCGCGCAACCACCACAACGCGATGGAGCCGCACGCCACCATCGCCCGCTGGAGCGGCAACAAGCTGACCGTGTGGGACAAGACGCAGTGGGTGGTCGGCACACAGACCGAATTGTGCACCGTCTTCGGCGTGCCTGCCGACTCCGTGCGGGTGATCTCGCCGTACGTCGGCGGCGCGTTCGGCAGCGGACTGCGCTGCTGGCCGCACACCGTCGTCGCCGCTCTGGCAGCCCGGGAAACACGCCGCCCGGTCAAACTCGTCCTGAAGCGCAGGCAGCAGTACTTCAACACCGGCTTCCGTCCCTCGTACGAGTACCGGCTGAAGCTGGGCAGCAACCGGCAGGGCCGCTTGACGGCGATGGCCCACGAGATGGACGCCGAGACGTCCTCGTACGAGACGTTCACCGAGTCCATCCTGATGCCAGGGCAGATGCTCTACAGCACGCCGAACGTCAGCCAGGCGTACCGGACGGTGCCGCTGGATGTGAACACCCCGCTCTACATGCGCGGCCCCGGCTTCGCCACCGCCTCGTTCGTCATCGAATCGGCCATGGACGAACTCGCCGCCAAGCTCGGCATCGACCCGATCGAGCTGCGCCGCCGCAACGAGCCGTCCGAGGACGAGTCCAAGAACTTGCCGTTCTCCACCCGGCGGCTGCGCGAGTGCTACACCACCGGTGCCCGCCAGTTCGGCTGGGACCAGCGCCGAGCCGAGCCGCGCTCGCGCCGGGAGGGTGACCGGCTGATCGGTATGGGCATGGCCGCCGGCGTCTACGACACCGCCCGCATGCCCGCCCAGGCCCGCATCCGGCTGGACGCTGACGGCACCGCGGTGGTCGAAGCCGCCGCCAGCGACATGGGACCAGGCACCTACACCTCCCAAACGCAGGTCGCCGCCGACGCCCTCGGTCTGACCATGCGCACCGTCACGTTCCGCCTCGGAGACTCCCTCTTCCCGCCGACCCCGCCGCACGGCGGATCGATGACTATGGCGAGCGTCGGCTCCGCCGTTCTCGACGGCTGCAACCAGGTCCGCCGCCAGGCCATCAAGCTGGCCGTCGAAGACCGCCAGTCACCGCTGTACGGGGTGAGTGCCGGGGACGTCGTCGTGCGGGGCGGGCGGCTCCACACCAAGGACAATCCGGTGCGGGGCGAGACGTACAAGAGTCTGCTGACCCGCAACAAACGTTCCCACCTGGAGGCAGAGGGCTCTTACGCCGGGCCCGCGGCGAAGGAGCGGCACTCCTTCTACGCCTACAACGCCACCTTCGCCGAAGTCGCCGTCGACTCGACCCTTGGACTGGTACGCGTGCGGCGCATGCTGGGCGTGTACGACGCGGGCCGCATCATCAGCCCCAAGCTCGCCGAGAGCCAGGCGATCGGCGGTATCACCGGCGGCATCGGCACCGCTCTGCTGGAGCACACCGTCACCGACCACCGTGACGGCCGGATCGTGAACGCGAACCTGGCCGACTACCTGGTGCCCGTCAATGCCGACGTCCCCGACATCCAGGCCATCTACCTGGACGGCGAAGACCGCGAAGCCGACCCGCTCGGTGTCAAAGGGCTCGGCGAAGTCGTCCACGTCGGCGTCGCGCCCGCCATCGCCAACGCCGTCTTCAACGCCACCGGCCGCCGCGTACGCCAACTCCCCATTACCGCCGAAGCACTCCTGTAACCCGTGCACCCCTGCGGTGCACGCCACTACGTCCGGCAGGCACCAGCCACCCACCGCCTGCCGGACCCCGGGCCGCCGCCGCAACCGTCCCCCCGTCGGACGGCGGCGGCCCGCCCTCAACCACCCACCACGACCCGCGCTTGGAGGGCACATGCTGAACATCGCGGACACACTGCACCGCTGGTACGCCGAGCAACGCCCCTTCGCGCTGGCTACCGTCGTCGGTGTCACCGGCAGCGCTCCGCTGCCCGTGGGCACCTCGGTCGCGGTCGACGCAGACGGCACGGCCATCGGCAGCATCTCCGGCGGATGCGTCGAGGCGGCCGTGTACGAGCTGTGCCGGCAAGTCCTCGAAGACCGCACGGCTCCGCAGCGGGCCTGGTTCGGATACTCCGACGAGGACGCCTTCGCCGTCGGCCTGACCTGCGGCGGCGAACTCGACGTCCACGTGCAGCGCATCGACCCGGCCACGCAGCCGCACCTGGCCACTGTCCTCGCCCGGGTGGTGAACGGCGGGTCCGCGGCCGTGGCACAGGTCGTGGACGGACCCGCTCATCTCCTCGGCGGCCTCCTGGCCCTGGACGGGGACGGCCGGCTGTCCGGCACCGGCCTGGACAAGGACACCAGCCGCGCCGTGACCGGGCACGCCCAGGCGCTGCTGCGGGCCGGGCGTACGGCTCGCAGCCATCTCGTCGGTGACGCCGCGACCTGCCACGAGCAGCTGACCGTCCTGGTGCACGTTGCGGCCACCCGGCCGCGCCTGCTCATCTTCGGCGCCGTCGACTTCGCCGCCGCCCTCGCCCGGGCCGGCCGCCTGCTCGGATACCGGGTCACCGTCTGTGACGCCCGGCCCGTGTTCGCCACGGCCGCCCGCTTCCCCCAGGCGGACGAGGTGGTCGTCGACTGGCCCCACCGCTATCTGGAGCAGACCGCCGTCGACGCCCGCACCGCCATCTGCGTCCTTACCCACGACGCCAAATTCGACATCCCCCTGTTGCGTCTGGCCCTCACCCTGCCCGTCGGCTACGTCGGCGCCATGGGCTCTCGCCGCACCCACAACGAGCGCCTGCGCCTGCTGGACGAGGCCGGCATCACGGCAGGGCAACTGGACGTCCTGCACTCGCCGATCGGCCTCGACCTCGGTGCACGCACGCCCGAGGAGACGGCCGTGTCCATCACGGCGGAGATCATCGCCCACACCAACGGCGCCAGCGGCCTGCCCCTGTCCCAGCGCACCGGCCCCATCCATCGAACGGCACCGCGCCAAGACATAAACCGGCCCACCGGTCAGGACGCGGCGAGCCGCGCCGCCGGCGGCCGCACCGCATCGCAGTTACCCAGCCTCCCCTCCCGGGCCGGCGACACCGTCCGAGTCGCAGTCCCCTCAGCCGGACCGAACTGCGTGCTGCACGACGCCACCCGTGCCCAACCACAAAGCCAGGACGTGTCATCACTACGGCAGCCATAGGTCACGTGGTGCGATAAAAGCCCCGTTCACATGGCTGCTCGCTGCTCCGCCCCGCACCTGACCAGCCGCTGCTATTCACGGCCCTGAAAACACCGGAATCGAAAGAAGGACTCATCATGACGACGCTCGCCCTGATCGGCGCAGGCCCCGGACTCGGCCAGGCCACCGCCCGCCGCTTCGGCCGCGAGGGCTTCTCCCTCGCGCTCATCTCCCGCACCCAGGCCAACGTTGACGCCCTCGCCGCCGAACTCGCCTCCGAGGGCATCACGGCCCGGGGCTACGCCGCGAATGCCCGCGACCCGCGAGCGTTGCACGCCGCCCTCGACGCCGCAGC
Source organism: Streptomyces sp. NBC_01166 (assembly GCF_045039765.1). NCBI lineage: Bacteria > Bacillati > Actinomycetota > Actinomycetes > Kitasatosporales > Streptomycetaceae > Streptomyces > Streptomyces sp. NBC_01166. Next base: position 7,735,745 of record NZ_CP108613.1, on the reverse strand, counting down.
CGCCGATCTCGGCCCGATCGAGGTGCTCCAGTACAGCCCGGTGCCCGCCAAGGAGTTCATGAAGCCGGTGCTGGAGACCACCCCGGACGACCTCGTCGGTCCCGTCGAGCAGTCGGTGTACGGGCCGGTCACCGCGGTCCAGCACGTCCTGCCCGGCATGCGCGAACTGGGCAGTGGCACGATCCTGCTCATCAACGGCAGCAGCGCCGTCACCCCGAACGGGAACGTGACGGGCACCTCGGTCGCCTTCGCCGCAGAGAGCGCCTACGGTCAGATGCTGCACGACGCCCTCGCCGGTGAGGGCATCCACGTCGCCCAGCTGATCATCCCCCGCGGCATCGGCGGCGGCGAGCCCGACCACGAGCCCGACGCGCTCGCCGACCGCATCTGGTCCCTGCACACCGAGCGCGGCGCGTTCCGCACCTTCGTCGGGGGCGACACCGCATGACAGCGATCTCACGGGGAGCCGTCGCGGCATCGCTCGCAGCCGTCCTGGGCCTGGGCCTGGCGGCGTGCACCCAGGCGTCGGACTCGGGGCCCGAAGGGGGTGCCTCGTCCCCGTCGTCCGCCGCGTCCTCATCGATCTCTCCCTCCTCCTCCACCGACGAACAGGAGGGCACGCCGATCCGGATCAGGATCGGCGATCAGTCGCTGGAGGCAACCGTGTGGGACAACTCCACAGGCCGGGCACTGCTTGAGCAGCTTCCGCTGTCGCTGTCCTTCGAGGACCTCAACGGGCAGGAGAAGGCCGGCCACCTGGACCGCGAGCTGACGATGGACGGGATGCCCGACGGCGACGACCCCCAAGTCGGAGACCTCGGCTACTACGCCCCGTCGGGCAACGTCGTCCTCTACTACGGCGACGTCGGCCGCTGGGACGGCATCGCCCGCATCGGGCGCATCCACGGCAACCTGTCAGTCATCAGCGACCAAGCCGGCGACTTCACCGCCACCCTCGAGGCAGCAAAGTGACCGGCGGCCTCACGCGCGCAGGCGGTCGCTCGGCCCTCCTGCCCGTGAGCCGGTCACGCTGGCGCTGCTGACCTGTTGCACGAGCAGCGGTCCTGGTGACGCCGCCCAGCAGACGTCACCGGCCGTTGCCTCGCAGGCGGCGTCCGCCGTCGACCCCCTCACCGAAGCCTCGAACCGACCCGCCTGAGCTGCGTCACGCACGGCAGGTGAACGCGCAGGCCGCGCACGGAAGGAACCACGCTCCATGTCACTCATCCTGGTCACCGGCGCGTCGAGCGGACTGGGCCTGGCGACAGCGTCCGAGCTCGTGGACCGCGGCCACGACGTCGTCCTGCACGCCCGTAGCTCGGCTCGTCTGGAGGGCCTGGGCGTCAGCGACCGGATGCGCGGCGTCGTGCTCGGCGACCTCGCCCACCCGAACAAGACGGCTGGCGTGGCCGAGCAGGCGAACGCGTTCGGACGCTTCGACGCAGTCATCCACAACGCCGGCACGATGGACGGCCCCGACGTGGTCGCGGTCAACGTCCTGGCCCCCTACCTGCTGACCGCCTCGATGCCGCAGCCGGGCCGGGCCATCTTCCTGTCCAGCTCGATGCACCACTCCGGCCGCCCCGACGTCAATCCCGTGCTCGCCGGCCACGGCGGCTCCTACTCCGACAGCAAGCTGCTCGTCACCGCGCTCGCACTGGCCCTCTCTGCCCGGCACCCACAGTTGCTCTCGCACGCCGTCGACCCCGGCTGGGTGCCGACCCGGATGGGCGGTCCATCCGCGACCGATGACCTCGCCGAGGGGCATAGAACCCAGGCGTGGCTCGCCACCGCCGCAGAGAGCGAGATCGATCCGCGCACCGGCGGATACTGGCACCACCGCTCCGTACGCCAACCGCACCCGGCTGCGCTGGACCCGGTGTTCCATCGGCAGCTCCTCGACGCCCTCCACGCGCGCACAGGGCTCGCCCTGCCCGATGCCGACGGGACGGTATGAACGGCCCTCGCGCCAATGCCCATGCGAGCGTGCACGTGTCCGATACCGTCGCAACGCGGCTCGCCGGCGAGCACGGGGTGTGGCTGGCGACCACCCTCCGCGCTGGAGCATCGCACCTGGTGCCGGTCCGGTTCGTGTTCGACCGATTCGAGGCGACCTGATGGATCTCCGCCGGCGCGGCATCGGTCAAGGTCCGCAACATCCCCGAACGGTCGCAGGTATCCCTCGCGCTGGACGACCTGTCCCCGCTCGCCGCCGAAGGCATCGCTCGCCTCCACCAGGCCCCATTCCCCACTCCGATCACCGAGGCGTTCGCCACCACGTACGAGGGCTGGGACATCACCGAGCCCTACGCACCGGCGACGTCCGGATCCTCGTCGAGGCATCCACCACCCGGTGGCTCCTCGACAGAACCTGAACCACCCACGAGAGGGATCCATGAAGACCGTCCCGTTCGGAACCACCGACACCCAGGTCCCCAACGTCGTCGCGGGCATGATGCGGATCGCGGGCGACAGCGACGAGCAGATCCGCGCCCTGTACACGGCCGCCCGCGAGTCGGGCATCGACTTCTTCGATCACGCCGATCTGTACGGGTTCAAGCATCCTGGCGGCGGACCGCATCTGTGCGAGCGCCGGTTCGCCGAGGCGCTGCAACTGAGCGCGTCGGAGCGCGAACAGATCACCCTGCAGACGAAGACCGGCATCATCGCCGACCCGTGGGGCTACGACCAGTCCTACGAGCACATCGTGACCTCCGCGGAGAAGTCACTGCAGGCACTGGGCACCGACTACCTCGACGTGCTGCTCCTGCACCGTCCCGACGCACTCGTCGAGCCCGAGGAAGTCGCGCGCGCGTTCGACCACCTCGAGACCAGCGGCAAGGTACGCGCATTCGGGGTGTCCAACCACACCCCGCGCCAGATCGACCTGCTGAAAACCGCTGTCACCCAGCCGATCGTCGCCAACCAGGTTCAGCTGTCGATCACCCACTCCACGCTCATCGCGCAAGGCCTGTCGTCCAACATGGCCGGATTCGACGACTCAATCACCCGCGACGGCGGCGGACTCGTCGACCACGCCCGGATCAACAAGATCACCCTCCAGGCGTGGAGCCCATTCCAGAAAGGCTTCCAGGACGGCGTCTTCCTCGGCTCCGAGAACCACCCGGAACTGAACACCGAGCTGGACCACCTCGCCGCCAAATACGACGTCACGCCGACCGCGATCGCCGTCGCATGGATCACCCGCCACCCCGCCGGCATCCAAGTCGTACTCGGCACCACCCAACCCCAGCGCATCCTCGACGCCGCCGCAGGCTCCGACATCCCCATGTCCCGCAGCGAGTGGTACCGGCTCATCCAAGCGGCCGGCCACAACACCCCCTGAACCCGTATCCCGTGCGCGACCTCAACCACGAACAGAAAACCAGGGATCCGCTGCCGCGAACTGTCCACCAAGAGCACCCCGACGGGGCCGACCTCCGGCCGGGTGAGCGCTCCTATTACTCGGCCTGGGGCTCTCGCCCTACCTACTGCGGCAATGCCCCACACGCGGACGGCATCGTCCCCCCGACGGCCACATGGCCGACAACGCCCGCCGGAACCTGGACCGACCCCCGCCGGTTTCGACAGAGCAACCGCGTGGCACCTATCCCCCCTGGCAGCTGAGCCGCGAGGTCCTCAGCCCAGGAAAGCCGGCTGTAGCCGGTGCTGCCCGGTTCCCCTACCGGCAACCACCGGCCGGTCCGCTCAGACCCCTCACGATCCCGCCCCGTACCGCTTTCGCGGAAGGACAACAAATGACCACGCCCCCCGAGGTATACACCGGCAAAGTGGCCTTCGTGACCGGCGCCGCTTCCGGCATCGGCCGGGCCACCGCCCTCGCCTTTGCCCGCGCCGGCGCACAGGTGGCACTGGCCGACCTCTCCGCCGACGGCCTGAAGGAAACCGCCCGGCTCATCGCCGCAGACGGGGGCCACCAGACCCTCACCCTGACCTGTGACGTCACCAGCGAACACGACGTACAGGCAGCGGTGGACAAAGCCGTCGAGGACTTCGGCCGGATCGACGCAGTCTTCAACAACGCCGGCATCGAGCAGCCCGTCAAGCCCACCACCGACATCTCCAAGGACGAATGGGACCGCATCATCGGCGTCAGCCTCACCGGCGTCTTCCTGTGCCTGAAGGCCCAGATCCCCCACATGGTCCGCCAAGGTGGCGGCGCAATCGTCAACGTCTCCTCCGGGGCCGGTGTCAAGGGATTCCAAGGTCAGACCGCCTACGCCGCCGCCAAACACGGCGTCATCGGCCTGACCAAATCCGCCGCCTTGGACTACGCAGCCGACAACGTCCGCATCAACGCCGTCTGCCCTGGCATCATCGACACCGAGATGATCCGCCGCTTCGGCGACACCCGCCCCGGGGGCCGCGAAGGACTCATCGCCGACGAACCCATCGGCCGCCTCGGCAAGCCCGAAGAAGTCGCCTCCGCCGTTCTCTGGCTCTGCTCCGACGGCGGGGCCTTCACCACCGGCACTGCCCTCGTCGTCGACGGCGGCCAGACCACATGACAGCCTAGGAACTCCACCGAAGGGGCCCGCCCATTAGCTGCCTGCGCCGCGCCTTCAGCTCGGGCCTCCCGCCACACAAACCCGGCCAAACAGACGGAGGGCAAAGCAGCCGCACCGTCGCCGTAGGAGGCCACGGGTGAATGCGGTGTAACCAGCAGGCTTGTGGCAGAGCACTGGTGCCATCCTGTGCTGATGGACGTATCCCTGCCCGCCCAACTGTCTGGCGCGAGCGAATCGGAGCGAGACCCAAGCGCTGTTCACCTGCGTGGAGCAGGGATGGGCAGAGTCCGCTTGGTCTCCAGTCCCGCTTCCACGGTTCTCTGCCTGGCAGCTGCTCATGTAGTCGGAGAACGAGACCGCTTGTCGCCTGCCCTTGCACACGGTGGTCCAGCCGCCAAGGACGAGTTGATTAACACCACGAGACCAATAAGCGAAGGCGCCAAAGCTGCAGCGTGCCTGCTGGAGGGCCGAGCCGCCCGCAGTTTGCTGGCCTTCGCTACAGTGCTTGCCGGAGACTGCCACCGACTGGGAGCTTTCCCTCCTACGACCTCGTCCACGAGTTCTTGCCGGCGGACCGGACCCTGAGGCGGCACGCGCCAGTTCGCCTGCCGTGGATCACAGGGCTCGACGACTCTGCCGTCTGAGACCGCCGCCACAGTCAAGAAGGCACGCTGGAGACCTGTGCACCACCGGGACGCTGAAGAGATCAGAGGAGATGGGCGGGGCCACGCTCCCGTCCATCTCACCCGAGAAGCACGCAGCCACACTTGTCTCCGGGGCCAGGCCGCGCAACCAAGGTCCTACGAAAACAGGGGATTGACAGTGAGCACGCCAGGTCCGATCCCGTCGGAGGCTCCCGCGTCCAGGAGCTCCTCCCGGGTCCGCCTGGCGCCTCCTCCGTGCCTACGCCCCCGCCGGAGTCGCCTCCTCCGGGGCGGCACGGGGGACACCCACGTACGGCAGTTCCAGGTGCCGGAGCCCGCGAGGGGTGGACAACTCGCCGAAGTAGACCAACTCGGAGGTGTCCACCTCCAGGGTGATGAGCGCGTCCACCAGCAGGGCCGTGGCCTCGCGGGCATGCTCGCCCCGCTTCTGCGCGCCGCGGAACCGGCGCTGCCACAGGCCGCCGTGGCGCCGCCAGCCGAGACGGGTGAGCCGCTCGGGGTCGGCCAGGTCCGCGAAGTGAGTGAAGGCTTCGACCCGGAGGTCCTCCTCCTCGTTCCAGGCGCTGACAAAGCGGAGCGGGTCGCGGGCGGAGGACAGGTGGAGGGTGAAGGAGCCCGGCAAGGTGGGCACTTGGGCGCACAGCGCCTGCATCACGCCACTAAGCCGCGCCTGGGCGTCCGTCCAGTTCCGCACGGGCTGCGGAGCCTCGGGCGCGCAGGGGCGGGCGGGGGTCGAGCCACGCCACACGTCCGGCTGCCCCGGGCGGGACTCGGTGCCGTGGGCGGTGCGGAGTAGCTGGAGGACTACGCAACCCTCGTCCAGCATGACGGCCACGCTGACGCCCGGCCTGTGCCACACCGCCCGGGGGCCCGGGCCGGCCAGCCAGGTGGGCGGCCCGCCGAGGGCGCGTTCGGTGAGTTCGCGGGCGGTCTGGGCGAAGTGCCATTCGCTGGAGTGGTCATCGTCGTAAGCGATGCCATAGGTGAGGTTGACTTCCAGGCCGAGCACCTGCCTGGGGTCCCCGGACGCCACCGTCAGCACCCCGACGCCCTGACGAGGGCCCTCGGGGGGACGTCCCAGGGTCCAAGCCACCTCCGGGCGCCGCCCCCGGGCCGGGTCCGGAGGGTGCTGCCCAGGGGAGACGGGGAGAAGCTGCCATCCCAGCGTGGCGAGCGCGGCCCGCACTTCCGGCAGCAGCCAGCTGCCCATGTCGAGCGGTATCAGCTCGTCCAGCAAGCTCTGGAACCGTGTCTCCGAGTCCCAGCCCTTGTACCTGTCTGCCGTCATCCTGGTGAGGCTACAGACAGGTACGCTCGACGCGAAGCCGGGTGTGCCGAACAGTGGTTGTCGAAGCGAAGGACAGTGCGGTGGAGCTGAGGACCGTGGGAATGTACCGGGAGATGTACGAGGGCGACCACGGCCACCTGCCGTCGATCTACGAGTCTGTGGCCACGCGGGCGCTGCCCGACCGGGACGCAGTCGTCCGGTATCTCCGCGACGGCCCCGGGGCATTCGACGTGATGGAGGACACTCCGCACCTGCTCGACGAACGGCAGACGATCCCGGGTGGGCCCTCCCTGCACTCCGACGGCGAATGGATCTGGCGGGTCGACTCCATCGAGTACCTGGCGCACCAACCGCTGGAAATACCCGCAGAGTTCGTCGAGCACGTACGGGCGCGGGGCTATCGGCCGCCTACGGCTCTCGACTGGACCGACGAGTTCGATGCCGCTGTGATGCGGTATTTCTGAACTCGGCTTGCCCGGGCATCCCGGAAGCGCCGACGTGATCCCCGCCAGAGTCACACCGCAGCTGGGTGACGAGCGGGCCGACGAACGTCCGGCCAGCACCGAGCCCTTCACACCCGCTCCAGTTCCCGTCTCAGCTCCGCCGCGCTGAGGAAGCCGATCTGCGGCCGCTCCTGGAGTGCGTGGTCGATGATGTCCGCCAGCGCCGGCGGGATACCGGGCTCACGTTTCCGGATCGGCACCGCCGGCTCCTGCAGCACGACCTGCCACGGGTCCTTCGTGGGCGGGAACTCCCTCGGTGTCTTCCCGGTCAGGGCGTTGTACAGGCAGGCGGCCAGGGCCCACACATCCACGGCGGGCTCCGCCCTGCGGAAGTTGACCACCTGCTGGCGTGGCAGGAACATCGGCTTGCCCGCAGTGGCCCCGGTGCGTGTCAGGCCGCTCAGTCCGGCGCGGTCGAAGGCTTTCCCGATGCCGAAGTCCGCGATCTTCGCGGTCATCGTGCCGTCCGGGCGCGGGTGCAGCAGGATGTTGGACGGCGTCAGATCACGGTGGACAACGCCCTGCTGGTGCGCGTGCTCCAGACCGTGCAGGGCCTGCACGGCGAGCGGCACCGCCTCTTCGGCCGACAGGCGCCCCCCACGCCTGACCAGCAGGCGGTCCAGGCTGCCACCGGTGCAGAACTCGGTGGTCAGGTAGAAGGTGCCGTCCGCGAAGCCGGCGTCGTGCAGGGCGACCACGTGCGGGTGCGTCAACGCCCGGGTGAGCGCCACCTCGCGTAGGAAGCGAGCCCGGGCGGTCGCGTTCGCCGCCGTCTTGGGCAGCATCACCTTCAGGGCCACCTCCGCGGCGGTGGACTCGTGCCGCGCCAGGTACACCGCGCCCATGCCGCCCCGGCCGAGCTCGCGGATCACGGTGTAGCCGCGGATCGCCGCGAGATCCTCACGCCCGCCGCGAGCCAGCTCCAGCAGCAGGTTCAGTACGGCGGCCGGCTCCGACTGGCAGGAAGCGCACAGCATTTCGCCGTCACGGCCGTGCACCTTCTCGCCGACGCCCCGGCCGCACTTGGCGCAGGTCACGAGCGCGCGCGTGACCTGCCGTGTGATCCCTACCCGCAGAACGGTCTCGCCGATCCGGATCTCGTCGCCGTCCGCCAGGTCGCGCTCCGGGTAGGAATCTCCCGCCGCCTCGGCGGGGGTGAGTCCGGCGCTCCGCTGCCCGATCTTCTCCCCGTTGACGAACGTGCCATTGAGACTGCCGAAGTCGCGGACACGGATGTCGGGCGGGTTGATGTCGATCAGGCAGTGGTGGCGGGAGACCGTGCGATGGTGGTCGTCGTTCGGCAGGCGCGGCGAACAGTCCGGGGAACGCCCCACAACGCAAGTGGTACGGGCGTCGAAGACGTACTCAGGAGGCTCCAGGCGCCCCTTGACGACCGTGAGCGTGACGGTGGCAGGTGCGGTCATCGTTCTTCCTCCGCTGGGGGCGAATCCACGGGTACGAAGACCAACTCCTGGCCAAGAACGTCAGCGCGTACCCTGGCGCCGTCGGTGACGGTTCCTGTCAGCAGGGCCCGGGCGAGCGGTTGGACCAGTAGACGGTCGACGGCCTGTTCCAGCTTCCTGGCCCCGGCAAGAGCGCCGGAGCTGTGGCGGAGCAGCAGCGCACGGGCGGCGGCAGTGACGGTCAGGTCGACGGCTCGGGGGGAGAGCCGGGCGTCCACCTGGGCGAGCAGCTTGTCCAGCACGGGATCCATCGAGGCGTCCGACAGCGGTGCGAAGACCACCACCTGGGCGATACGGCCGAGGAGTTCGGGCCGCAGCCGCTGCCGGAGCGCGGCCATGACAGCCTCTTTCGCAGAGCGGCGAGGGGTGCCGCCGTTCGGTGCGAAGCCGGCGGGGAACGCGGGGGCCGGGGTGGCCCCCAGGTTCGAGGTGAGGATCACCACGGCTTCGGAAAACGGCACCCGACGCCCCCGGGCGTCCGTCAACTGCCCCTCGTCACAGATCTGCAGAAGGATGTCGAGGATCTCCGGGTGCGCCTTCTCCACCTCGTCGAAAAGTACGACGCTGTGTGGACGGTCGCGGAGCGGGCCGCTCAATTGTCCCTCGCGGTCGTGTCCGAGGTAGCCGGGCGGAGCGCCGAGCAGCCGGGAGATCGAATGACGCTCCTTGTACTCGGACAGATCGATGCGGACCAGACGCCGCTCGTCCGTGAAGAGGAACTCGGCCAGTACCTTGGCCAGTTCGGTCTTTCCGGTTCCGGTCGGCCCGGCGAAGAGCAGTACGCCGACCGGACGCCGCGGGTCACCGAGCCCCGACCGGCCGGTCCGTACCGCTTCGGCCACTGCGCGCACCGCTTCTTCCTGTCCGACGACGCGGCGGCCCAGATGCTCTTCCATCGCCAGGAGCCGTTCCGCTTCTCCCTGCGCCACGTGCTGCAGGGGCAGCCGGGCCCGCTCGGCCACCACCGCGGCGACCTCGTCCCGTCCGACCCGCAGGCTCTCGCCGGCCGGCGCGACGTCGGGGCCGAGGGTGCGGATACGGGCGGCGGCGCACGCCTGGTCGAGGGCGTCGATGGCCTTGTCCGGCAGCCGCTGGTCAGGCAGATGCCGGACGGTGAGGTCGACGGCTGCCTCGAACGACCCTGCCTCGATCCGAACACCGTGGTGTGCCGCCAACGACTCGGCCACACCGGCGAGAATCGCCACGGACTCCGCACGGCCCGGCTCGTCCACCCAGATGACGCCGAAGCGCCGCTGCAACGCCGCGTCGTCCTCGATGTCGCGTCGGTACTCACCGGGCGTGGTGGCACCGATGCAGCGCAGCTCGCCCCGGGCCAGGGCGGGCTTGAGAATGTTGGCGGCGTCACTCGCGCCGCGGCCCCCGGCGTGCAGGACGGTGTGGAGTTCGTCGATGAACAGGACGACGTCGGGCGCGCCGCGGGCCTCCGCCAGCACGGCTTGGAGCCGTTCCTCGAACTCGCCGCGGTACTTCGTGCCCGCCACCAGCGCGGACATGGACAACTCCACGATGCGGACGTCTGCCAGATCGGCGGGAGCGCCGGGAGATACCAGCCGTTGAGCGAGGCCCTCGACGATGCCGGTCTTTCCGGTTCCCGCGTGCCCGACGAGCACGGCGTTCGCCTTGTGCCGGCGCACCAGGGTTCGGGCGAGGGCCCGGAGTTCGTCCCGCCGGCCGATGAGCGGCGGCAGCTTACCCGCGCGGGCGAGCGCACTGAGGTCCCGCCCGTAGTTGTCGAGGAACGGGGTGCCGGTCTGCTTCTCGGCCCGCGCGGGGAAGAAGGCCGCGGGGGCATCCGTGATGCCGTACGCCTCCAGAACCTTCCGCCCCACCGGGGACAGCGCCTCGAGTGCGGCCCGCAGCAGGTTCACGGCATCCACCGCCTCCGGCCCGGCCAGCTCGGTGGCGCGGGCGAACACGCGACGGGCGGCGCGGCCGAGACGGCGTTCACCAGCGGCCCCTGCTTCCGGCGTGGCCCGGGCGGCGAGCGCGTCGCGCAGACTGCGGCGCAGCTCACGCGGGCTGACGCCGGCCTCGTCGAAGTGCTGGTTCACGCGTCGGGCATCGGCCGCGACGGTACGCCGGGCGTCGGCGTCCAGTCGTCCGGGGCCAAGAACCTCCGCGAGGTCGGGCCGGCACAACGAGCCGAGCCCCACCAGCAGATGGTCGGGCTCCGCCTCGGCCGCCCGACCGGCGTGCGCCTCCACGAGCGCCCGCCCCAGGACGAACACGACGCTGTCGGCGTACCTGGCGCCCTCACTCATTGCTGACCGCCGACCACTCGACTCGTGTTGTCATCGCGAAGCCTCCCCTTCTCCTTCCGAAGCAGCGAGTTCCCAGTCGAGTTCCCATTGGTGGACGGCCCCGTCGGCGCTGCCGGAGAGCAGCAGGCGGTCGTCCGGTGTGAGAGCGAGGTCCTGCACCTCCTCGGCATGCCCCTCAAGGGTCCTGATACGGCGCCCGGTGGCCGTCTCCCAGATGTGGACGTACCCTTCGCCGTCCCCCGAGAACGCGAACCGTCCGTCCGAACTCAGCCGCGCCACCCAGACCTCGCGCGGCTCGTCGTCCTCGTCCTCGTCCTTGGCCTTCTCGTCGTCGCGCACCTCACCGAATCCTCGGACGAACCCGCCGTTCACCGCGTCGGTCAGCCAGAGCGTCCAGCCCTCGTGCTCCCCGGCGTTCAGCACGTACCGGCCGTCCGCGCTGAGGCACACCGAGCTGACCCAGGCGCCCGGTTGCGACACGTTGACATGCGTACCGGCGTCGATGTCCCACACCCGCAGAGTGCCGTCGAATTCGGCGGACACCGCCCGCCGCGCGTCGGGGTCGAGCCACACGCTGTTGACCTGGACACCGTGCCCGGGCAGCGTCCGCACGCACTCTCCCTCGGTGATGTCCCACATCCGCAGCCCGGTGTCCACGCAGGCGGCGAGGACGAGCCCGGCCGCGCTGACGGACGCCGTCCCGCGGTCTCCTGTCACGCCGATGCCGCGACGGCCCCGCAGGCCGTCGCGGGGGTCGGTGTCCAGCCGCACCGGCCAGTGTCCCGCCGGCGCCGACCGCATGACGATCTCCCGCCTTCCGCTCGCCACCACCCGCCGTCCGCCGGCCGGCAGTCCGACTCCGCCCGAACCGTCGTCCTCCCACTCCACGATCTGCGCGCCGCTCGCGGTGTCCCACAGGCGGACCACCCCGCCCCCGGCCGCGCACGCGATACGCCCGTCCGCGGAAACCGCCACCGACGACACCGGGGTGAGAGCCCGAAGTGTTCGCGCCGGTCCGACCGATCGCAGACCCGCCCTGGTGGCCGTGGCTCCCATCGTCCGCCACAGGTCCATGGCACGCGGATCGCGTTCGTGACCGGGCACGGCCCTGGCCCGCTTGACCAGGTCCAGCGCCTCGGGGGTGCGGCCGGCGGCGAGCGCCTTCTCGGCCGCCGCCAGGAGCGCCGCAGCCCAGCGGCCGTGCTGGTCCAGATCCACCTGCCTGCGGGGCCGGCCGAGTGCCGGCGCGGCGGTGAACATCCCGGGCGGGTCCCAGCTCAGCCACCGCGCCTCGTCTTCGACGACGACCACCGCCGTGTGACCGCCGACGCTGATCAGCGGGCCCTCGTGGTCGGCCCTGCGCCCGTGGAAGGTCCGCAGACAGCGGCCCTTGTCCAGGTCCCACAGGCGCAGGCGGCGGTCCTCCGCCACCGCGGCGAGGGCGTAGCGTCCGTCGGGACTCAACGTGAGCGTCGTCAAGATCCACCCGGGTCCCGTCATACTGCGCACCAGCCGGCCGCGGTCGATGTCCCACACCTGGATCTCGTGCCGCCGTGGGCCGGCGATCACCGCGAGGACGGCCCGACGCCCGTCGGCGCTGAGCGCCATGGCGTTCACCTGCCGCTTCTCCGGCAGCCTCCACAGACACCGTGCGGTGGCCAGGTCCCAGGCCTGGACCATGTGGTCGAATTTGTCGGATTTCGCGCCGGCCATGGTCAGGGCGCGGCTGCCGTCGGCGCTCAGCTCCAGAGCGGTGAACTCCTCCGTCTGCATCGCCGGGTCGGACGCCTTGTACCACCGGCCGTCCGGGAAGTCCCAGGCGACGAGGCGTCCGTTCAGCACAGCGGCCGCGGTACGTGCGTCGGGGGTCAGCCGCAGCTCGCTGACGCGATGCGGTCGCGGACTTGTGACGCCGGGCCCCCACGGCCCGAGACCGCGCCTCTCCACGAGGTCCCACTGCCGTACGACGCCGTCGGCGTCGGCGGACACGGCCCGGCGGCCGGCGGCGTCGATGTCCAGGGCGACGATCTCCTTGACATGCCCTTCCAGGGCGTGCCGGCACTCCCGACGCGGCAGGTCCCACAACCGGATCCGGCCGTCGCTCCCGCCGGCCAGCAGCGTATTCCCGTCCGCGGACAGGCGCCGTCGAGTCCACCCGACCCTTTCGGGCAGCGCTTCGGTGCGAACCCTGGTCCCCCGGCCGGCCTCCAGCACGCGCCGCAGCGCTGCGGACTCCTGCGCGCCCGGGCGGTCGTGGTCCATCTCGTCCAGGTGCGAGCGGGCGCTGTCGTGGTCACCGCGTTCCAGATGCACCTGGGCCAGCAGATACCGGGCCCACCACGGGTCGGTGCCGGTGTCGGCGCGCAGGCCTTCCAGGCCGGCGATGAACTCGTCGTCCAGGAGGACGCCGCCGCGCCACTGATGCAGCCCGAGGTTGTACGTCGCCGCCAGATGCCGCGGGTCGGCGGCCAAGGACGCCTCGAAGGCCCGCTCGGCCTCCTCCGACCTGCCCAGGTCGAGCAGGGAGAGGGCCCGGTTGTTCAGCTCGTCGGCGCGCAGGTCCGCGGCTGTCGGCACCGGGCGGGGGTACGGGGTGCCGGTCAGCTGCTCGTACAGATCCACCAGTACGCCGGCGACGTCGGCCAGCGAGGCGGGTCTGCGGGCCGGGTCCTGGCGCAGACAGCGCGCGAGCAGAGCGGCCAGCACGTCCGGCATGACGGGCCGGCCGTCCTGGCCGCCCGAGGCGCTCTCCGCCCGGAAATCGGCCAGCGCCTCTTCCGCGGCGGGACCTGCCAGCCACGTCACCTCACCGGTGAACATCTCGAGCACGGAGACGGCGAAGCTGTAGATGTCGCTGCGTCGTCCCACGCGTTCCCCGGCCGCCTGCTCGGGTGAGGCGTAAGCCAGGGTGAGGCCGCCGTGGGTGACGAGGACCGTCCCGCCCGGCCGGTCGACGCCCGTCGGCGAGCCGATGCCCGTGCCGGTGCCCTTGCCGGCCCGGGCCAGGCCGAAGTCGGTGACCTTCACCGTGCCTTCGAGGCCCACCAGCACGTTGCCCGGTTTGACATCCTGGTGCACCAGGCCCCGGCCGTGGGCGTGGTCGAGCCCCCACGCCAGCTGGATCGCGAAGTCGACGATCCTGGCCTGCGCAGCCGCCTCCCCGCTCTCGTACAGCCTGCCGTCCCTGATCCAGTCCGCGATGCTGCCGCCGCCCACGTACTCCGAGAAGACCCGAGGAACGCCGTCGAGCGTCCGGACGTAGTGACAGGCGCACACGTGCGGGTGGAGCCCGAGCGACACCCACGTCTCCGCCTCGGCCACGAACCGGTCGAGGAAGCCGTCCGTGGTGAGTAGTTCGGGGCGCGGGGTCTTCACCGCCAGGAAGATTCTCCACTGCCGGTGCAGCACCCGGTAGACGAGGCCCATCCCGCCCTGCTCGTGCACCCCCCACACCTCGTACTGGCCGTCGATCACGTCGTGGACCTGCCAGCGCCCCGACCCCCCGGCCCAGCCCTGGATCCCGCCCATCGCCCCCGTACCGCCCATTCCCCCGTACCCTCCCTTCGCCGGTGGCCCCTGTCACCGCCCCTGATCAAGAACAACGCGCACCACCGGTCCGCCGTGCCCCGTGCCGTTTCCGACGGCGTGTCGGGGCCGTGCGGTTCCCGCCTGGTGCCGAACGGCGAAAGCCGCTTGCACCGTCCCGCGCAACCGAAGCTACGATCCTGCGATGGCCAACCCTGCGGAGAACAGCGGCAGAACGCGATCAGTGGCGACCAGTGGGCACGGTCGGACCCGCACCGCGAGCGACGCGGCTGAGCACCTGAGCCGGCTCCGGTGGGCGGCGACGCTGCTGCCCCCTGCCGAAGCTGCGCGCGCCGCCGCCGAACTCGCCGCCACCGGCCTCGCCGCGGCGGCCGTGCCCTTCCTCCCCGCCGAGCGCGACGAAAGCCACGAGAGCGGCGGGAGCGAGGGGAGCCACACGCCTCCCGCCGTCCGCCTGCCCAACGAGCAACTGGTCCCCGCCCTGCGCGCGGCAGGCACCGTGGAGGCCTGCGACGCACTGCTCGACGCCGCCCCGGCGGATTGGGACGCGGTGGCGGCCGCTCACGCGCTGGAACCCTTCGGCCGTACGCCGTCGCGGGCCCTGATCGCCCGCCGGGACTGCCCCGACGCACTCACCGCCGCGCTGCTAACCCCCTGGCATCCGCAGGTTGCCAACCGTCTCGCGGCCCGCCAGAAGGACCGGCCGTCGGCAGCCGGCCGATCCCCGGCACGCTGGCACGCCCCGCGGCCCCCGGCCCCTCCGTACGAACTGCCCGACTCGGCCCGCCACTTGCTCCTGCCGCGACTTTCCCGGCTCCGGGCCCCCCTGCTGCGCCTTCTGCTGACCGCGGACAGAACCCGCGAGGTGGTGCGCGCGACCACCCGCATGGACCGCCTCGTGGCAGCCGTGGACCGCTGCGACCGCAACCACGTGGAGAAGATGCCCGCGTTCTGGGACACGGTCGGCGCCGAGCTGCGGGCCGCTCTGGGGGAGGGCCGGACGGCCTGGAGGACCGCCGCGGAACGGCTGCCCAGGCATCAGGGCAGCCTGCGCCATCTCCTCGACGGCCTCGGCGAACCGGTGCCCGGCTCCCAGCGGCGCAGCCCGGATCTGCGTGTTATGGCCCAGGCGCCGCCGAAGGTCCTCGCCGCCGTCCTCGCCGGCCTCGACGACAAGGCCCTGGAGGGGGCGGCCGAAGCGTTCACCCGGCCCAACGGCGTGCGCGTGGGCGGCGAGCTCCTCGGCACCGCCCTGGCCAGGGTCGAGCGAGCCGGGGTCCCTCCGCGCCAGGTCTTCGCCCACTGGGCGCACACCTGCTCGTACGCGTGGGAGCGCGACCCGGCGGTGGCCGCCTGGCTCTACGGGCTGGACGGACGTGTCGACAGGCTCGCCCGGACCCATCCGCGCATACGCCGCCGGATCGCCGCCGCCCAGCCGGAGCGCCCCGCGGCCACGGATCTGGTGGCCGAACTGCGCGCGAACCCCGGCCCCGTCCAGGCACAGCTCGTACTTGACGCGAGCTGTGCCGACGACACGCCGTGGACCCAGCTCGTCGAAGCGCACACCGCCGAGCCGCTGCCGGAGTCGGTGCTGTGGGTGCTCGCCGCCCGCCCCGGCATCCCCGCGGCCCTGCTCGGCGCGCTGCCGACCGAGCCGCTGAGCAACCTGGCAGGCCAAGGGCCCGAGGCCGCCCGCATGGCCCTCGCCAACCTGCCGGACCCCAACCCGGCCCACAATCTCCTCCACCACAACCCGGCCATCGTGAGATCGACGATCGACGAGGTCCGTTCCGCAGGAGTGCTCGACGACCGCACGGTACTGGCAACGGCACGCCCCGCCGGCGCGGTCCTGCTCTACGGGAGCGGCCTGTCCCCCGACGCTCCCGACCGCGACTCCTGGAACGCGGCCTGCGCGAAGCTGCTCACCGACGCCGCGAGCCGCTCCGGCCCCGGCTTCTGGCATCTCATCGCCAACCGGCTGCCCACCTTCGAGGGGACCCTGCCCGAACTCCTCGCCCCGCAGCCGGGCGACGCCCCCGTGGCCTGGCTCTACGAACTCGCTGAAAATCCCGTCGAGTTGCACCAGGCAGGCCCCGTGCCCGCGCTTCTTGAGCGCTACGAGACCCAGATACGCGCCGCCATCGCGCACGTGCGCCCCGGAGCCGACGTCCCATCAGAGTCGGGGTTCCCGAACCGCGAGGCCGCGTTGCACTGGCTGGACTGCGAATGGGCCACCCTGCCCGTGGTCGCCCGCGTCGCGAGCACGCTGCGCCCCGGCCTCACGATCGAACTGCCGCGCCTCCTCGACCGCTACCTGGACTCGCGAGGCCGCATCGCCGAACTCATCCCGCTGGCGGAAATGGCACGGCAGACGGCGGCCCGTGTCGGCGACCGGCAGGGTGAGGCCCTTGCCTGGGCCAACCTGGGCGTAGCCCTCAACAGACTGCGGCGCTACGACGAGGCCGTCCCCGTCAACGAACAGGCCCGCGCCCTCATGAACGGAACC
Organism: Streptomyces sp. NBC_01166; assembly: GCF_045039765.1. Lineage (NCBI taxonomy): Bacteria > Bacillati > Actinomycetota > Actinomycetes > Kitasatosporales > Streptomycetaceae > Streptomyces > Streptomyces sp. NBC_01166. The sequence goes on along the minus strand of NZ_CP108613.1, from coordinate 7,718,963 downwards.
GGCGACCACGACCGCGAAGGCCGTATCAGCCGCAACCTGGGCAATGCTCTGTGGTCCCTGCGCCGCTACCCGGAAGCCATCGCCGCCTACGATCGCGCCCGCATCCTCTTCCGTGGGGCCGGTCTCCCCATCCGCGAGGGCAACGTCTGCCGAGACCTGGCCCGGGCCTTGCGCGACGCGGGCCGCACGGCCGAGGCCGCTGCCGCCTACCGCGAGACCGTCGCGCTCTTCAGAGAGACCGGGCGCGACCGTGAACTCGGCGAGGCGAAGCGCGAACTGAGCCAACTCACCGTAGCTGCTTCGGCGCGCCCTCGGTGAGCCGGTCGATGGCCGGGCTGCCTCACCCCTTGCGGAGGTAGTCGATCGCAGACTGCGGCAAGCAAGGCCCCATCACGACCGCGTGGCCGTGCAGTGGCTGCCCGAGCGAATCGATCTGGTGCGCTACCGAGCCTGCGAGGCGGCCTGCTCGGCCTGCTGCTCGTGGGTCCTCGCCCGGCTCGCCAAGCGCTGCTTCGTCCCAGCCGAGTCGGGGGCGGTACGCCCTGGTCGACAGCGCGCCGACGGCCCCGACGCTCGCCGGTTCCCCCTGGCAGCAGGGCCGCGAGGATCGCCGGTCGGACGGGGTGGTCCGTCGGCACCATCACGAACCACGTTCAGCACCTCGGCCTCTCCTTCGACGGACGGCCGTCAGGGCCGCGCCAGTGACGCCCGTCAGATGGACCTGAAGGACCGCTGTCAGCGCATTAGGAACAGCTTCTTCGGAGCGGATCATCGCCAGAGCCCAGGGCGCGTGCACGCTGACGGGCTTCAACCGCACAGCGCCTCGAGACATCTCCCGCCGCAAGTGTGGTGACCCCCAACCAGGGGTCCACGGCGAAGATCAAGACCGTTTACAGCAACGTGCACGCCCGCCATGTCCGTACCCGTGACGGCCGACGCCGGGAGTCAAAGTGTCACGCCCACATCAGCAGCGAGGCGAGGGTTACGGCGGCCTGGCAGGACTCGGCGGTTTCGTCCCGCTGGCGGGCCGTGCCAACTGCCGGGCCGCAACACCCACTCCGCGCTCGCCGAAGTCCATGCAAAGCCCATACGGAGCCCCGTCCACGCCGCCAGGAGTATGCCGTGGCCCGCGCAATCAAGCTGGTTCCAACGGCGGTTGTGATGGAACTTGGCGAGTCGGTGCGTGCGCCCCTGCGGCGGCTGGCTACATCCCTGACCGCAGAGGTCCGGCAGGCTCCGCGGGCAAAGATGGTTCTTGCTGCGGCCGACGGGCTGACCAACGTCGCGATCGCACGCGAGCTGAACGTCGGCGTCAACACCGTACGCAAGTGGCGGGGCCGGTTCGCCACCGGTGGCCCAAGGGCTCCGAACGACGCGATACGTTGCGGCCGACCCCGTATCTACGGGTCTACGGGCCGTAGATGCGCGTCGCTGTGGTAGCCGCCGCCAGCAAGCTCCCGCACCCGGAGTCGACCTGGTCGTGCCGAAGGATTGCCGCGCAAGTAGTGGGCACGGCCTTCGCCGCGATCTCACCGTCCCAGGTTGGCCGAATCCTGGCGGACCTGGACCTGAAACCGCACCAGGTACGGGGCTGGCTCACCCGCCGGGACACCCCCGACTTCTGGCAGCGGGCCATCGGCGTCTGCGACTTGCCCCTCGCTCCGCCCGAGGGCGCGGTGGTGCTGTCCATCGACGAGAAGACCGCCGTCGCCGTGCGATCCCGACGGCACCCCGGGCAGCCGCCCTGACCTGGACGGGCGGCCCGGTACGAGTTTGCATACCGCCGGCTCGGCACCGCCTCCCTCATCGCGGCACTCGACGTGCGAAGCGGCGAAGTCCTCACCGAGATCATCACTCGGAACAACGCGGCCGCCTTCACCGTCTTCCTCGATCGGCTTGATGCCGCCGTAGATCCCGGCAAGGAGATCCACATCGTCCTTGCCAACGGCTCCTCGCACACCGCCAAGCACACCAAGACATGGCCGGCCGCCCACCCGCGCCGGCACGACACGATGGACACCTACGTCATCCACACGACAACACCGCGAAGCCATACCGCTGGACCTATGACGGCACCCGAATCAAGACAGCGTGATCGGCCCTCAACGACCTTCTGCGGGGCAGTACCAGATCATTCCACTCTGGCTCATCTCTCCAGCCGGTCAGGGCGGGGCCCGGACGCAAAGGCGAGGATGTCGCCGACCGCTTCGCGCAGGCTGACGAAGTGACGATGCACGCCGCCTACTGCTTCAGGGGTGTTGACCCCCCACACCGTCATCCCGGCGCGCAGTCCGGACTGCACCCCGGAAGGAGCGTCCTCGATGACCAGGCAGTCCTCCGGCCGGGCGCCAAGTCGTGCGGCGGCCTGCCGATACGGCACCGGCGAAGGCTTGCCTTCCGCTACGGCGGCCGCATCCACGACAACGTTCGGGACCGGCAAGCCTGTGCGCGCGAAACGTCCACGCACCCGATGCTCATAGTTCGACGTCACCAGCGCCCAGGCCTCGGGCTGCAGAGCATTCAGCAGCTCCGAGGCTCCTCCGAAGGCCGTATAGGTGCCGAAACGGACGTCTTCGTCCTCCAGCTCGTGCAGTGCGGCCAGGCATTCCCGCGGGTCCTGGTCCGGGGCAACCTGTGCGAACGTCTCCACGGGCCTCGTCCGCAGCGCCACTCGGTAGACCTCATCGGGGTCGAGACCGTATCGCTTTGCCCACGTGCGCCACACCAGGCGCTGGTTGTCGACGGCATCGATCAACGTGCCGTCGACATCAAACAGGACATACCTCGTCGCACCAGGGCTGCCGGGTTCACTGATCACGTCTCGATCATGCCATCAGCCCTTGAACAGCAGCTTGCGCGACAAGCGTCACCCTGTCCGATCAAGGTCGAACAGCGCCGGGGGCATTGTCGGTCGTCGAGGATGAGCAGACTGGGCAGGCCTTGAAGGACACCCATGCGGCGTGTCGCACTCCCCCGAACAGCGACAGTCGAGCGTGATGGTGTTGCGACCTCAGGCCTGGGCATCGTTCCCCGTCGTGCTTGAGCACGTCCCGCTCGGCCAGCGACCCCTGGCGCGCGCATTCGCCGCGTCATCGCATCAGCCGGGTACGTCCGGGGCGAGGCGTACCCGATGCCCCGCGCTTGCGAGGGGCGGGTCAAGGTGTGGCGCACGGTCGAGGCGGCCGCATGCGAGACACCAACCACGAAGGCCGCAGTGCCTGCGGTTCGGGTGGCAGGTCCCGGCACGGGCCCGCGGCCGATGACCCGACCGTTCCCGACAGACCGATGGGTGGGACGGCGGCTGCCCCTGACGACTCCTAACATTTTCCGGCCGGGATGAGCGCTCTTCGGGTTGTTCGCTGCCGACAAAACCCTTCTCCTTCGCGAGCGCGATCAGTTGCACGAGGAAGCCAGCACGGTCGGTCGCGCTGTGCGCGATGTTGGCAATCCGCACGGGCCGGGGTCATCCCAGCTGACTTCGGCCCGCTGTTTCGACCGTGCAGCGCTGTTGGCAGGTGCCGGCAGCCGCGGCCCAGCTGTGGCTACGTTTGGCACTCAGGGTTTTGGCCGCGCCATCTTCTGCCGTGCGCGCTCCTCGGACTCCTGCATCTCGAGGATTCGAAAGACATGGGCGCTCGCCCGCTTGCGTACGCTCCCGCTGGTGAACAGCGCCGCACCCGCGATAGCGGGTGGCACGGCGAGGAATCCGATCCCCAGCAGTTCCGGCCAGTCGCGCTCGGTGCTGCACAGCTTGCCCGCGCCTTGGCTGTACGGGGTGTTCTCGCTGCTGTAGAACACCGGCGCTTCGCATGCGATTTCGTCGTGGTGGTCCTGCACGCTGAACGGGAGCAGTAGCAGGTAACCCAGCCAGAGGAACAGTGCCGCTGACACCGCTATCAGGCCGACACCCCAGCTCTGCTGCCGTCCGGCCCAGCGGTCGAATTCCTGGCGGGCCGGCCATTGCATGAGATCCCCCGTTGGTTGTCCGGTGTACAGGTTCCGCCGAATATCGTACGTGCGTCGCACGCGGTCGCCGACGGGTGCTACTTCCGGACCGCTTGGACACCTCCAGTTACGCCGCGATGTCGACTGCCCCGCTGACCATGGCAAGACGGCCCCGAATCCAGCGGGTACTCCGCGGATCCGTTTTCGCTTGCCGTGTCTCGTTGGGTGAGACGGGCGAGTGCTGCCCCAAACCACCACCGACGCGTGTCAACGCGCCCATCCGTCCCTGAGCTGGTCAGCGAGGAGGGCGGAGTTCCTCGCTGGGACGATGCCCGCACCTGACCTGACCAGCCACGGGACGCACACGACGAAGCCCTCCCACATGCCATCGGGGCACCGCGATGCACGTCCAAGCCCGAACGACGCCCCTCCCGCCACCACAGGGGCGCTATTCAGGCTGGGCCGTCGCACAACAGCAAGCTGGAGCGAACGAGCCTCCAACGAGGCTTCATCTGCGCTTGCCGCCGCCCGGAGGGGCGCAGGAGGACGCCGTGGGGACTCCGGACAGTCAGCGCCGGCACAGGCGCCGTGAGTTGTGGGAACCCGCCGCTCCTTGGCGGCGCGGGCCCGCGCTCATGAAGCCGAGACCGATTCCGAGCATCCAGGTGTCCTTGGCAAGCGCGATGCCGTCCTGAGTGGGACGCAGGCTGCCCTCCTGTCGCATCCCCGGGACTCGCAAATACAGACCCACAAGCCCTCCGGAGAAACCGGTCAGCACCGCTCCGGCCAGCCGGGTCGGCACGAACGGAGCAAGAAGTGCCCCGCTGACGGCGATCTCCGCACAGGCCAGCAGCCGGGTGAAGCGCCCGGCTTCGAGCTTCTTGAGAAACGGATACGCGGTGCAGGCCATGCCGTGCAGCCCCTGAGCGGTGTCTTCGTCCGCCTTCAACTTGCTCAGGCCGGAATTCAGGATGAAAGCGCCGATGAGGAGACGAGGAGCCACATCTCGCGGTTCAAGCGCAATGGTCATGCGAGCCTCCGTGATCGGTTCCGCAGCACGTCATCGAGCGTAACTGGGCAGCACCGATCTCGCCCCGCAAGCGACGTGCTCCGCGGGGGCCTGGCCCGCCCGGAGCACCACCCCCTGCACGTGGACGTACGCACCACACCCGGCCTGCACGGCGGCGAGCAGATGGCCGCCCTCGAAGCGGAGTGCGAGCGCCTCGTCGGTCTCGGCGCCACCCGCTCGCGCTGCGACGAGACGGTGCCTCGCACCAGCGCAGGCTACATCGCGACGGCCGCTCCGAAGGGAGACGAGTTCTGCTCGGACTGAACGACGGGGAACCTCACTCCGGTGAGGTCTTCGGAGACGGCCCACAGCCGCTGCTGGACGGCTGCGTCGTACGACTGCGGGCTGGAGGTGACCAGCCGGGGGTGGCCCTTGACCTGGTTGCGCCCGCCGGGACCGTAGTACTGGCCGCCGAGCGCGGCGGGGTCGGTGGCGGCGCGCAAGGTCGGCAGCGCGCCCATCCCCGGCGTCTGGGTGATCAGCGGAGCGAGCCAGGTGAGCGGAAGACGAAGGGCCGCGGGGCTGTTGCGGGCGAGCTCGGTGCTGGACATGCCAGGGTGCGCGGCCACCGCGACGGTGGTGCCATGCGTGGCGAGCCGGCGCTGCAGCTCGTAGGTGAACATGAGGTTGGCCAGCTTGGACTGGCCATAGGCGGCGGCACGGCCGTACGACCGCTCCCACTGCAGGTCGTCGAAGTGGATCGCGGCCCGGATGCGGTGGCCGGTGCTGCTGACCGTCACCACGCGCGAGCCGGGTACCGGCAACATCAGGTCCAGCAGCAGCCCGGTGAGCGCGAAGTGGCCGAGGTGGTTGGTGCCGAACTGCATCTCGAAGCCGTCCCGGGTGGTCTGCTTCGGGGTGTACATCACGCCGGCGTTGTTGATCAGCAGGTCGATCCGGTCGAGCCGGGACCGCAGCGCCGCGGCCGCGGTCCGGACGGAGTCGAGCGAGGTCAGGTCCAACGCCTGCACGGTCACGTCGCCGGTCATGCGGGCCGCGGCCTGCTCACCCTTCTCGACGTCGCGCACGGCGAGTACCACGGACGCCCCGCGCTCGGCGAGCGTTCTGGCGGTCTCGTACCCCAGTCCGGTGTTGGCCCCGGTCACCAAGGCCACCCGCCCGCGCTGGTCCGGAATGTTCGCCGTCGTCCACTTCTCGCTCATGTCAGGCTCCCCACCTAAAGTACCGAAGGTATCTTGCGCCTCGACATTAAAGTACTCTCGGTACGTTGTCAACGTACCGCAGGTACCTAAGTTAAAGTGGCGATCGTGACTTTCCAGCGGGCGCGAACCGAAGAGCAGCGGGAGATCCGCCGACGGGCGATCCTCGACATGGCGTCGGCGATGCTCGACGAGATGCCTGTGGCCGCGGTCACCCTGAACGAGCTCAGCCGCCGGGTAGGCCTGGCGAAGCCGAACGTGCTGCGCTACTTCGAGTCGCGCGAGGCAGTACTGCTGGAACTGCTGGACCGTTTCCTGCAGGAGTGGCTGACGGAACTGGCAGGTGAGTTGGCCGTCATCGACGAAGAACTGCCCATGGCCGAGCGAGCGGCAGCGGTGGCCGAGATCCTCAGCCGTTCACTCTCCGGCAGAGTGGTGCTGTGCGACCTCTTCGGCGCACAGGGCAGCGTCCTGGAACACAACGTCTCAGTCGAGGTCGTAGCACGCTACAAGCGCGCCTCCCTGGACCGCCTGACAACCATGACGGCCCTGATCCAGAAGTACCTGCCGGAGCTGGGCGAGAACGCGACACTGTTCAGCCTGCAAACCATGGTCATGGCCGGCGCGCTGTCGGCGTACAGCACACCCCCACCCAGTCTGCGGGCCGCCTACGAGGCCGAGCCCGACCTGGCCCGCTTCCACCTGGAGTTGAAGGACTCCCTGAAGGTGGCCCTGACTGCAACCCTCCTGGGCGTACTACCCCGCCGCTGACCTGCGCGTCACTGAACAGGCCAAACCTCTGCACTCCTCGCACCCGGACGGTGGAGAGGCCGGGGGAAGGTCACGCACGTACAACTGCGCCGGCGGCAACATCGCCACCGACCCGTCATATGGCCGTCGGCTCGGCCCAGGTCTCGGATACGTCCTCGGTGGACGGAGCGTCGAGGCTCCGTGCGCCGCCGCGTACCGGGCCTCCTGCGACAAGTAGATCGTCCAGGCCGAACACCACATTCAGGCCCTGCTCCGCCTCGCCGGACGCGGGGCCGGCATTCTGTTCGCGATGCGTCGCGACGGCGCCTCCTACGAACGCCGGCCCCGGCTTCAGTGTCAGGAGAAGCCCGGTGCCCGGCGTTCGACTCGCTCTCCATGCAATCAGTAACGGCTTCCCACTGCCGCTGCGCCAGAGCCCGGTCAGCGCACCTTCAAGACGCCGCTATGGAACGAGTAAAAAATCGCGCAGGACAAAATACAATGCGTTGCAGCGGGGCAGGAGAACGAGCGCGGTCGACAGAGAGTGCTCGTCAAGCCGCCGCAGCCCGGGGAAACTTCCGAACAACGACAAGCGGCTACATTCCGTCGACATATGTTGTCGCCGACAATGAACCGCCAGCCTTTCATCGCCCAGAAGGGCACGAGTTTCCCAGAGACTCAAGTGGGTACCAGCTGATCAACACACCAGCGCAGATTCCTGCGCTGGTGACGTCGAAAAAAGAAGTGAGAGAGTAACACATGCTTAAAGCAATCGCAGATGTAATTCGTTCTATCGGAGGAGCTATCGCTACCGTGGTGACCCTTCCTTTCCGTGCCGTCGCACGGCTCTTCGGCGGAGCCTCCGACAGCGCTCACGGCCGCCACTGATCAGCACCGCCACGGGCATACAGGCGCCCCTTCGACAGGACCCCGTGGTCCCATGGCCTGGCACTCCACCCCAGGCGCCGACGGCCGCGTAGAGCGCCATCCCGTAGGGCTCCCAAAGCGCTGAGAGCGACGTCGGTTCGTTCCGGGGATGCAGCTGCCTAACGGCACTGTTTCTGCTGGCGCGCCTGCCGTCCCGGTTCAGGCAATGAGTGGCCGCCGCCGGACCGGGCGTCCTGCTCCGGCCCCCACTTGGCCGACTCCGCGCCCCGTGGCAGCACGGCCGCAACGCCGTGCTCGCTCTCATGAAAAAAGTCGGAGGGGAGAAGGAATGACTACCTAGTCGCGGGGGTAAGCGGTCGCCCGGAAGAGAGGAACCAGAGGGAGGGCGACACCATGACCGCGATGTCGGTGCGAACCACCGAAGCCCATGGCGTGACTGCAGAGTCGGATGACATGAGCGCTGCGCGGACGGCTACCGGCACGGGTGCCGGAGTTCTGGAGCTGCCGTGGATCGAGGATGCGGGGAAGGTCGCGCCACGGGATGCGCGCGCCATGTCGAAGCTGTTCTTCGACCGCCTCCAGACCTTGGAGGAAGGCACCCACGAGTACCAGTACGCCCGCAACACCCTGATCGAGATGAACCTCTCGCTCGTCCGCTTCGCCGCGCAGCGGTTCCGCAGCCGGGGCGGGGAGGACACCGAGGACATCATCCAGGTCGGCACGATCGGTCTCATCAAGGCGATCGACCGGTTCGACCTGTCGCGCGAAGTGGAGTTCACCACCTTCGCGGTCCCCTACATCGTGGGCGAGATCAAGCGGTTCTTCCGGGATACCACCTGGTCCGTACACGTGCCGCGCCGACTGCAGGAGCTGCGGGTCGAGCTGGCCAAGGCCAAGGAAACGCTGTCCTCGAAGCTCGACCGGGACCCAACGGTCAAGGAGCTCGCCGCCCACCTCGAGCTCAGTGAAGAAGAGGTCATCGAGGGCCTGGTGGCGGCCAACGGCTACTCCGCCGGTTCCCTGGACGCCCCCGCTTCCGACGGCGAGGTCAACCAGGACCAGCGGACCTACGCCGAGCTGCTCGGCGAGTGGGACCCTGCCATGGAGACCGTCGAGAACCTGCACGCCCTCGCCCCACTGCTGGAACAGCTCGACGACCGTGAACGCCTGATCATCCAGATGCGCTTCGGCGCCGAGATGACCCAGGCGCAGATCGGAGCCGAGCTGGGCATCTCGCAGATGCAGATCTCCCGGCTGCTGACCCGTATCGTGCGCAAGCTACGCGCCGGCATGAGCATCGATACCTGACCGGCGCTCACTCCCTCTACCTCGGTTCCTGTCGGCTAAATGCCTGCCGGATCGCTCGGCAGTGGCAACTGCGGGATCAAGCACGATCGGATCCGCGGCGGGGGGAAGGCGAATGGCGCTGTAACGCATCGGAGGTGCAGAGCGTCGACGCTCTGCACCTCCGGCCCGCAGCAGCCTCGTGGACGACGATCGCGGGCGTACGGCCCGGAGCAGGTGGTTCCGCGCGGCCCCGTCCCGTCGCCGAGGAGCGGGTTGGACGCCCGCCCTCGAGACCGTCTGCACATGCTCGCGTCCACGGAACACGGCACGCTCCACACCTCGTCGGTCATGACGCTCCACCAGGAGAGGTCATCGCGACGGGCACACCGGCCGGAGTGGGGCCACTCAGCCCTGGAGACCGTGTCGTCCTGGAGATCAAGCGGGTAGGCCGTCCGGAAGGGGGTGTCGACGCCTCCCGGGCCGCACCGTACGAACAGCACCCCGGACGTGCACACCAGGTGGTGCCGCGCACTCTTCAGAGTCCGTCCAGGGCCGGCTGTCTCTCCGGCCGGCACCACTTCTACGACGGATGGACGGAGCACCGTGGCACGCGCGCCGGGCCTGCCCCACTACATCGGCCATCTGCTCCGGCGTGCCGAGCAGACGCACACGGCCCTCTGGGCTGCCGGGAGATCACTTCCCGAAGCCGAAAGCTGACCGGCCAGGCGCCCCGTACATGCCCCCGTGCGCGTGCCGGGCGCCCGCACGAGCGGTCGTCAGTCCCGTGCCCGCCGGGGCACCCTGATCGGATCGGACCGCAATGGTCGGGTGCGGCCGGGATGCTTCCGGCAGGGTGGACATCGAAAGGGGGCCTCGTGATCTCTGTACTCAACCGGCTTGTCGATCTCGTCGAGGAGCATCTCGCCGAGGAGCTCGATGTCGACCGACTGGCCAGGGGGCTCGGCACGACCGAGTACCACCTGCGCCGGATGTTCTCGTCGTTGGCCGGCATGCCGCTGTCGGAGTATGTGCGCCGGCGCCGCATGACCGTCGCCGCGGCCGAGGTCGTCCGCGGCGAGGCCGATCTGCTGAGTATCGCCGTCAGGCACGGCTACGGCTCGACCGAGGCGTTCGGACGCGCGTTCCGCGCGGTCCACGGCGCCGGTCCCAGTGACGTGCGCCGTGACGGAGGCCCCCTGCGCACACAACCACGGCTCAGGATCCGCCTGACCGTCGAAGGGAGCACCCCCATGGACACTCGTCTCGTCGACCGCCCCGGGTTCCGGCTGGTCGGACACGCGGCCCGGGTGCCGCTCATCCACCAGGGCGTCAACCCGCACATCCAGCAGCACATCACCGCACTGCCGCAGGAGGAGCACCTTCGCCTCAAAGCCCTCGGTGATACCGAGCCGGGGGGCCTGCTTCAGGTCTGCGACGACCTCGACCCCGACGGGACGGAGGGCAGCGAACTGACCTACCTGCACGGGGTCGCCGTCGCCCGGGAAACGTCGGCCCCCGACGACCTCGACGCCATCGAGGTACCGGCCGGCAGGTGGGCGGTCTTCCGCACCGCCGGACCGCATCCGCAGGCCCTGCAGACCGCCTGGGCAGCGACCGCGACCGAGTGGTTCCCCTCCAACCCCTGGCGTCTCCGGCCGGGGCCCTCGATCGTCGCGGTCCTCGAGCGCGCGGAGGACTTCAGCACCGCGACCTGCGAACTGTGGCTCCCGGTCGAACCGGTGTGACGGACTGCGGTCGCAGCCGTCGCCTCTTCGCTCTCAGTCGGTGATGTACCAGTCGTCCTCGAGGTACTCCAGGGTGTAGCTGCCGAGGTCGCTCTCGGAGAAGGTCACCGAAGCCGTGACCGCTTCGACCGGCATCTCGATCTTGTCGGGCGTACGCACGACGATGCGCCGAGGGTCGACCGTCGCCGTCTGCAGGGCCTTCTTCTGCTCGGGCGAGATCATCTGGACCACAACGGCGTACGTCGACGTGCACGGGCCGAGCCCCTGGTCCTGCGCCTTCCGCGCGGCTGGCCCAGCCACTTCGCAGACCGTGTGGAGGTCCTCGCGCCCCAGGGCGTGGAGGTATTGCCCGTAACGCTGGATCGCGCGCTCCTCCGTCCTGGGGGCGGGCGTGTCGCCGGTCGGCGCCGCCGTCGGCTTCCCGGGCCGGGCGGACGCCGACGGCGTGGCAGACGGCTCTTGCGCCCGTGCGGACGAGGACGACCGCGAAGGCTTCGCGTCCGCGTCCTCCCGGGTTTCCTCCGGACCACACGCCACCAGCGCCACACAGGCCACTACCGCCACGCTCACCATCGTCCGAGCCCTCATTCGGTCCCCCACCCTCAGCCGGCAACACCAGTGGTCACGCAGGACCCGGGGGAATGGTTCCCCCGGGCCGGGCCGGACCGGGGGTGGGCTCAGGTCACCGGGTGGGAAAGCTCGATGTCGAGGGCATCGGCCCCGGAGTCCGTCACGCGCAAAGCCGTGGCCACGGGCGGGTAGCCGCTGGCGACGACGGAGTACTCACCGGAGTCCAGGTCGGCGAAGGCGTACACGCCGTCCGCGCCGGTGGTGGCCGTCGCGGTGACGTTGCCCGCCGCGTCGACGAGCGTGACGCGGGCGTCCGGCAGCGGGCGCAGGTCGGCACCGGAACGCACCGCGCCCTGGAGCCGGGCGCCCGCGACGAGGACGACCTCCACCCGTCCGGATCCGCCGTCGCCGACCGTGACGGGAACAGCTGCCGGCCGGTGCCCCGCCGCGTTCACGGCGACCGTGAAGTCGCCTGCGGGCAGCTCTCCGAAGGAGAACTCCCCGTCCGGGCCGGTCTGCCCGGTACCGAGCACCTCGCCGCGCACATCGGTCACGATCACCGTGGCGGCGACGGCCGGCAGCCCGTCGGCGCCGCTGACGACCCCGCTCAGCCCCTGCACGCCGGAGAGCAGGATGTCGTACGCGAGCCGCCCGTCGCCGACGACGACGGTGGCCGCCTGTGGCTGGTGCCCGTCGGCTGCGGCGATCAGCACATAGGTGCCGGCGCCGGGTACGGCGAGCTCGTAGGCACCGTCGGAACGGGCCACGGTCCGGCCCAGTTGACGTCCCGTCAGGGAAATCAGGGTGACCGTGGGGCGGGGGGCACCGGTGGAGCCGCGGATGTGGCCATGGAGGGCGGGACCGTCCTGGACGGGTGCCTGAACTGCCTGGTCCACACGCGTGCCGGCTGCTTCCGGGGCGGGTGCCGGGGACGGGTCCCCGGCGGGGGCCGGTGCGGCCGGCTGCGGGCGGCGGAAGCCGATCAAGGTGGCCGTGGCGATCAGGGCCACCAGCATCCCGGCCGCCCCGACGGTCATGCAGACGTGGACGGCGTCGGTGAAGCTGGCGCCGATCGCTCCGAGCGCGGGGCCGGTCGCCTCGGGGGCGAGCCCCAGGTGGCCCGCGGCGCCCACGCCGCCCTCCGCGAGGGCTTCGCCCACCCGCTGCTGGTCGGCGGCGGTCAGCCCTGAGTCCGCGAGGTGCCCGGGCAGTGCGGAGGTGAGCCGGCTGGTGAGTACGGCGCCGAGGACGGCGGGACCGAGCGCACCACCGAGCTGCCGCAGAGTGTTGTTGCCCGCGCCCGCCATGCCCGCCAGGTGGTGCGGCACGCTGCCGACGGCGACCGCGCTGATCGGCGTCATCACGAAGCCCATGCCGAGGCCGAACAGAGCGAGCGGCCCGGCCATCGCGCCGAACCCGGAATCGGTCTCCAGGCCGGTCAGCCACAGCATGGCGCCCCCGACGCCGAGCAGGCCGACGCACAGGAGCACGCCGGGTGCGACCTTGCCCATCAGACGGCCGACGAGCGGGCCCGTGACGACGGAGACGCCGTTGAAGACCAGCATCCGCCAGGCGATGTCGAGGACGGAGAGCTGCTGGACACTGCCGAAGAAGAGGCTGAGGGTGAATACGGAGCCGATCATCCCGAACATCACGAGCGCGTTGACGACGCCTGCGCCGGTGAAGGGACGTACCGCGAACAGCTTGAGGGAGAGCATCGGCGAGGCGGAGCGCAGCTCGGCGACGATGAAGGCGATCAGGCCGAGCGCGGCGGCGGCGAACGCGACGACGACCTTGGTCTGGCCCCAGCCGTCGGCCCCGCCGCCTTCGATCACGCCGTAGATCAGGCCGACGATGAAGACGATCGCGGCGATCTGGCCGGGGACGTCGATGGCGCGGCCGTGCGCGGAGCGCGAGTCCTCCAGCATCCGCACGGCCACCAGACCGGTGACAGCGGTGATGACGGCGGCCGGCAGGAAGATCCAGCGCCAGGTGGTGTGCTCCAGGATGACACCGCTGATCAGCGGGCCGAGGGCCATGCCGATGCTCAGGGACGCGGCCCAGGCGGCGATGGCCTTGGCGCGGGCCCGGAAGTCCGGGTAGGCATGGCTGATCAGGGCCAAAGTGGATGAGGCGAGGGCCGCGGCGCCCGCGCCGGCGATGGCCTGGCCCACCCAGACCTGTTCGACGCTGTGCGCGGTCAGGGAGGTCACGGAACCGGCGGCGAACAGGAGCATGCCGGCGAGATAGGCCTTCTTGCGGCCGTAGAGGTCGCCGATCAGGCCGAAGGTGAGGATCAGCGCTGCCATCGGCAGGATGAACGCGTCGGAGACCCATTGCAGGTCGGACGTGGAAGCGCCGAGTCCCTGCTGGATGCGCGACAGGGACACCGAGACGCTGCCGATCGGCACGTATGCGGCGAACATCCCGAGGCAGGCCAGCACGGTGGTCAGCGCGGGGCGCGCGACGGCGCGGTGGGGGGGTGATATCGCGGACATGGTGAGACGGACCTCCGGATCGAACGCGGCGGCCAAGTTATCAGTTGCCTGTCATAGTCCCAAATGACTGAGATCAGCGGATGGGGGCGTGATCACCCGGAAGGGGCTCGCAGACCACCGTCCGGTCACCGTCGTCCCTCCGGCCACGGATCCGGCCGGGCGGCCCGGCTGCGGAACGGTCTCAGTCGGTCCTGGGCGGGTCCGGCCACATGCGGGCCACAGGGGAATCGGGGCCGTCGAGAGCGATGGCGATGCGACGCATGCCGAGCGTCAGACGTTCCAGCTCCTCGGGCCCACCGACCACGTCGCGGAGCCGCTCCACGACCGCTTCGACGAGCCGCCGCCCCTCGGCCATGCCCCTGAGCCCGGCCTCGGTCGGCTCGACCAGCACGACCCTCCTGTGCACGGGGTGCGGATGCCGCTCGATCCACCCGATCCGCTCCAGATGCGAGAGCGCCGTCGTCACGCTCTGCGGCGTGATGTTCTGCCCCCGGGCCAGATCCGCACCGGACAGCGGCCCGTGCTGGTCGAGCGTCATCACGATCCCGAGCTGGGTCATCGTGACGTCCAGGGGGCGCAGCCGTTCGTTCAGGGCGCGGTGCACGGAGTTGTTCGCCCGCCACATGGAGTGGCTGAACGTCTGGTTCCAGGGCGTGCCTGAGGCAGCCCCCTCCGGGCGACGGCTCGGCATATTCAACTCCCTGCGGACAAGCGGCTCCCATCGTAGCGGCAGGGCCTCGGGCGCCAGGGCCTCGGGCGCCAGGCCGAGACCACGGCCTGCCCTGCCCGGCACATCGCCCGGCCGGTCCGGCCCGGCGTGCGGCCCGGAGCGTGGTGTGGATAAGTGGCAGGGAGTCCTGTCCAACACCCACGGAGTGCGCGCATGTCCGACGCCGTACCGGAACCAGTCGTGGTCCAGCCCGTCGTGGCACCGCTGACCAGCGCCGCGGTGGTGCTGGTCGCCACGATCGAACCGGGCGGCGAGTCCGCCGTACGCGACGTGCTGCCTGATCTCGCGGCGTTCGCGCGGTCGATCGGGTTCCGGGTGCCGAGCGCCGGACTCGCATGCGTGACGGGCATCGGGTCCGACGCCTGGGACCGGCTGTTCACCGGCCCCAGGCCTGCGCATCTCCACCCGTTCCAGGAGTTGCGGGGGCCCGTCCACCGTGCTCCGGCGACACCGGGCGATCTGCTGTTCCACGTCCGCGCCGAGCAGATGGACGTCTGCTACGAGTGGGCCTCTCAGCTCCTCGGACGGCTCGGGGGTGCGGTGAGAGTCGTCGACGAGGTCCAGGCCTTCCGCTACTTCGACCACCGCGACCTGCTCGGTTTCGTCGACGGTACGGAGAACCCGGTGGGCGACGAGGCGAAAGCCGCGGCCATGGTCGGCACGGAGGACCCGGACTTCGAGGGCGGCAGCTACGTCGTCGTGCAGAAGTACCTGCATGACCTGGCCGGCTGGAACGGGCTGAGCACCGAGGAGCAGGAACGGGTCATCGGCCGTACGAAGTTCACCGACATGGAGCTCGCCGACGACGTCAAGCCGGCGAACTCGCACGTCGCCCTGAACACCATCACCGAGGACGACGGCACCGAACGCGACATCCTGCGCGCCAACATGCCCTTCGGCAGCTTCCGGGAGGGCGAGTTCGGGACGTACTTCATCGGGTACGCGGCCGATCCCGGGGTCACCGAGCAGATGCTCCGCAACATGTTCCTGGGCAGCCCGCCCGGGACCCACGACCGCATCCTCGACTTCTCCAGGGCGGTCACCGGCACGCTCTTCCACGCCCCCAGCGCCGATTTCCTCGACGCTCCGCCTCCGCCGCCCTCCCCCGCCGGGTCCACAGCCGCCCCGGAGCCGCAGCCCGCGGAGCTGCGCTCCCCGGCGACGCCGGTGGTCCGCGACGGTTCGCTGCGCATCGGCAGCCTGCAAGAAAGCGCCCCGTGATGAACAATCTGCACCGCGAGCTCGCCCCCGTCACCGACTCCGCCTGGGGCCAGATCGAGGAAGAGGCCAGACGCACCTTCAGCCGTCATGTGGCGGGCCGCCGGGTCGTCGACGTCAGCGATCCGCAGGGACCGGAGCTGGCCGCGATCGGCGACGGACATCTCCGGGACATCGACCCGCCCACCCCCGATGTGTTCGCCCGTGCGCGGACGGCGACTCCGGTCATCGAGTGGCGGGTGCCCTTCTCCGTGACCAGGGCGGCTGTCGACGACGTGGAACGCGGCTCCGAGGACAGCGACTGGCAGCCGGTCAAGGACGCCGCCCGCACCTGTGCGTTCGCCGAGGACATGGCCGTCATCGACGGGTACGCGGCGGCCGGCATCACGGGTCTCCGTGACGGTTCCTCGCACACCCCGCTGGCGCTGCCCGCGGACGCGCGGGACTATCCGGCGACGGTGAGCCAGGCCCTGACCCGGCTGCGGCTCGCGGGAGTCGACGGGCCGTACCGGCTGCTGCTCGGCGCCGACGCGTTCACCGAGGCCTCCGAGACGTCCGATCACGGCTATCCCGTGACCACCCATCTGGCGCGGCAGCTCGACGAACCCATCCTGTGGGCGCCCGCCGTCGCCGGCGGGGTCCTGCTGTCCACCCGCGGGGGTGACTTCGAGCTGTGTCTGGGCCAGGACCTGTCCATCGGGTATCTGGACCACGACGCGTCGAGCATCCGGCTCTACTTCCACCAGGCGTTCACCTTCCGGATGCTGACGCCCGAGGCCGTGGTCCCGCTCATCGCCTGAAGGCACCGACCTGCGAGGCTCTCATCAACGCCACCCGCCGTACGCCACCGCCGGAATCCGTGACCGTGCCCTCCCCCGCGCCGCGCTCCGCCAGATTCGCGGAGGCGCTGCGCCTCGCGGTGGCGGAAGGGCTGCTCGGCGAGGAGCGGCCCCTCGCGGGGTTCCTCGACGCGGACGGGATACTCGACTCCGTAGACGCGCTGCGGGAGGCCTTCGCCGCCGAGCCGGGCGTACGGGTCCAGCACACCTTCGCCGCGAAGGCCGCGTCGCTGATCCCGGTGCTGCGGCTGCTCGCAGGCTGCGGCATGGGCTGCGAGGTGTCGGGCCCGGGCGAACTGAGGCTCGCGATCGAGGCCGGTTTCGCCCCGGCCCGGATCGTCCTGGACTCACCCGCCAAGACCCGCGACGAGCTCCGGCTGGCGCTGGCGCTCGGTATCGCCGTGAACGCTGACAACTTCGGCGAGATCCGCCGGATCGAGGAGCTCCGCTCCCCCGGGTCGGCGTCCGTCCTGGGGCTCCGGGTGAACCCGCAGGTGGGAGGCGGCTCGATCGGTGCCATGAGCACGGCGAGGGCCACCTCGAAGTTCGGGGTGGCCCTGCGGGACCCCGGCGCCCGTGAGCGGGTCGTCCGGACCTTCGCGGAGCATCCCTGGCTGACCCGGCTGCACGCCCACGTCGGCTCGCAGGGCTGCCCGCTGGAGCTCATCGCCGCCGGCATCGCCGAGACGTATCACCTCGCCGAGGAGATCAACGAGGCGCTGGGCACGCGCCAGGTCACCGGGATCGACATCGGCGGAGGGCTGCCGGTCAACTTCGACGACGAGGAGACCCGCCCCGCCTTCGCGGAGTACGTGGCGGCACTCCGGGCCGCGGTCCCGGCCATCTTCGACGGGCACTACGACCTGGTCACCGAATTCGGCAGGTCCCTGCTGGCCAAGAACGGCTTCATCGGGGCGCGTGTGGAATACACGAAGGACGCGGGGGGCCGCCGCATCGCGCTCACCCACGCGGGGGCTCAGGTCGCCACCCGCACCGTCTTCATGCCCGACGCCTGGCCGCTCAGGGTCGGCGCTTTCGACGGGGAGGGCCGCCCCCGGAACGGGCCACCGATGGTCCAGGACATCGCCGGGCCCTGCTGCTTCGCCGGAGACGTCGTGGCCCACGGCCGCGAGCTGCCCGAGCTACGGGAAGGCGACTTCGTCGCCCTCTACGACACCGGGGCGTACTACTTCTCCACTCCGTGGGCCTACAACAGCCTGCCCCGGCCGGCCGTGTACGGCTTCGCCGGGGAGTCAGGCAGCCTGCGCTTCGCCCCGGTGCGCGAGGCGCAGTCGCTCGACTCGGTGGCGGCGGAGAGCGGGCTGCGCCACGCGGACGCGCTGACGGAACTCCGCGAGAAGCCCTAGAAGTCCCGGCTCATCCCGCCGGCTGGGGCGAGGGCTCCGGCTCGGGCACCGGATCGGGGTTCGGGCTCGGCGGCTGCGGAATCGGGTCGGGCGCGGGCCCGGGCGGCACGGGGCCCGGCGGCACGGGTGGCGGGGAGGGCACCGGCGTCGGCGGCCCCGGCACGGGCGGGGGTGTCGGCGCGGGCGGCACGGGGTCGGGACTGGGGTGCGTCATCTCGGTCCTCCAAGTGCGACGAACGGGACGAGTGGATCTCTTCTCCACCGTCTCCCCGTGCAGCTTCCCTCGCCTGCCGAGTCCACACGTACGCACCGTGACTCCTGGCCCGGGACGTCCCCCGGCCGGCCTCAGGGCCCGGCCGGGAGAGTCCACGAACGGCTCAGCCCCCGGCGGGGACGACGGCCTGCGGGCTGCGCTCGGTGCGCGTACCCGGTACTGGGGCGGAGGCGTCGGCGCCCAGGGCGACGATGCGGTTCCCCGCGTCCACGTGCACGACGCTCGGCACGAGGGCGCGGGCCTCGGCGTCGTCGACCTGGGCGTAGCTGATGAGGATGACCAGGTCACCGGGGTGCACGAGGTGGGCGGCGGCACCGTTGATCCCGATGACGCCGGAGCCGCGCTCGCCCTCGATGACGTACGTCTCCAGACGTGCGCCGTTGTCGATGTCCACGATGTGCACGAGCTCGCCGGGCAGCAGGTCCGCGGCGTCCATCAGGTCGGCGTCGACGGTGACGGAGCCGACGTAGTGCAGGTCGGCCTGGGTCACGGTGGCTCGGTGGATCTTGGACTTGAACATCGTTCGTATCATCGAAGCACTCCTGGACATAGGCTCCCTGCCTGCGTTTTTGCAGGTCAAGGGCTGTTTTCACAGTCTACAACGAGTCGCAAGTCCAGGCAGCTGTCCCCCAGGTCTTTCAGGACTCATGCTGACCACTTGCCGACTTTCCCGACGCATCATCAGGCAGCAGTGGAGGGCCTCGCCCGCTCTCCTGGCCCCCACCCCCGACAACCCTCACGAGCCTACGCAGCACTCCACTCAAGAGCACTCGTGATCATCGTCACCCCGAGTGCGTGACGACGCCGCCGAGCCTGCCCGGGCGAGGGAGTGGTCGAGGCCCGGATGGACTCCCGTCCTGGGCTGCCGGACGGGAGTCCGGCGGACAGTGCTCCGTCAGCCCTTCAGCGGTCCCTTCGCGGTCTCGGGCAGGACCAGGTAGAAGCAGGCGGAGACGAGGCACAGCCCTGCCACATACCAGGGGAACCCTCCGGCCTGGCCTGCTTCCTTGAACCATGTGCCGACATAGGGAGCCGTGCCGCCGAACAGTGCCACCGTCAGCGAGTAGGGAAACCCGATGCCCGCGGCCCGTACGCGTGCGGGAAAGATCTCGGCGTTCACGGCCGCTGCCACGGAGGTGTAGCCGGTGAGCAAGACCATGCCCGCGCACTGCACCAGAAGCAGGGAGACGAAGGTGTCTGTGACCGAGTCGAGCAGGGGGACGACGAGCGCCGCGAAGCCGATCGCGAAGAAGAGCAGGAGCGGCTTTCGGCCGATTCTGTCGGACAGCATGCCGCCCAAGGGCTGGAGCAGCGCGAAGAAGCCGAGGGAGATGGTGCTGACGACAAGCGCATCCCCCTTGTCGAAGTCCGCGTTCACTTGGGCGAAGGTGGGCAGGTAAGTCGTCCACGTGTAGTAGGCGATGGTGCCGCCCGCAGTGATGCCGCAGATCAGGAGAGACTCGCGGGGGTGGCGCCGCAGGGCCTCGAAGAGACCGGGGCGGGCACCGGCCCGCTGTTCCACGGTGCGGGTCTCCTGCGCTCCTCGGCGGATCCAGAGGCCGACGAGGCTGAAGAGCGCGCCGATCAGGAAAGGAACGCGCCAGCCCCAGTCGTTCATCCGGTCGTTGGAGAGGAGAAGCACGAGAAGAGCGGCGACGCCGGACGCGATGAGCTGGCCGATGGTGGTGGAAATGTACTGGAAGCTGGAGAAGAGCCCACGCCTGCCAGGACCGGCTGACTCGACGAGAAAAGTCGTCGAAGCGGCGAACTCGCCGCCCACCGACAGCCCCTGGACCAACCGTGCGATGACGAGGACGACGGGAGCAAGGACGCCGGCGGCGTGATAAGTGGGGGTCAGGGCGACGAGAAGGCTGCCGGCACCCATCAGCAGAATAGTCGCGGTGAGGGCAGCGCGTCGGCCATGGCGGTCGGCGACGGCTCCCATGAGAAGGCCGCCGATGGGCCGCATGAAGAAGCCGACAGCGAAGACGGCGAAGGTGGAAAGCAGAGGGACCAGGGAGTTGCTGGCACTTTTGGGAAAAACCTGGTCAGCGATGTAGACGGCGAGAAAAGAGTACGCGTACCAGTCGTACCATTCGGCTGCGTTGCCGATGGAGGCAGCGGCCAGCTGACGGGCCGACGAGCCTGGTGCTGTCCCTGGGGGCTTGCTGTGGCCGTTCGCTGCATGATCTGTACTCGTCATGATCCGCTACTCCCCTGACGCAGCGGTCCACTAACGTGTTCGCGCAGGCTGACCGCCCGAGGTCGGTCGCGGGGTAGCGGACGCGGCCGGAGCTCGCCGTAGTTCGGCTGGTGCGGCACGGCGGAGTCGGTGTGGGCGGTCACGGCGCGAACACCTCCCCCGGCAATTCCTCCAACCGTCCCCGCCAGGGCACGAGTTCGTCCGCCCTCATGCCAACAGGAATCCACCAAGGCGAATACATGCCTGAAGCGTGTTGCGGAAGGCCGCGGTTGGGCAGGTAGAGCTCTGCGCCTTTGCGGTCGGGCGCACTCGGCGTGGAGACCGTTGCCGCACTGCCGGCAGTCCGGATCTTGTAGTGGTGAGAGCCGCCAGACCTCCGGTGCAGAGGGAGAGGGCATCCGCGTCGGCAGCGCGCTGGAGTATGACCTCCATGCGTTTGACGAGTGCGTCGACATCGCTCCTGCCGAGGCCTCCGCGCCCCGGAGGAACAGCCGCTGCCTGCGACGACGCGGGCCGCGCTGGCGGGGCCGTCCGAGTGGCGGGGTTCGCATCCAGGACGCGCGGCCGTTCTTGTCCGCCCGGAGGGCGCGATGAGCGCGGAGTCCGCCGATCAAGGGAAAGGGCGTCAGCTTTGGCGGCTGGGAAGCATGGCCAGGGCCCGGGAGCGCTGTGCGACCAGGTCGGCATAGGTGCCGTCGCGCTCTGCCCAACGGTGCATGAGAACGCCCTTCACGAGGATCTCGTGGGGGGTGGGCTCCTGCGAGAGCAGGTGCATGACCTCGGTGGCGAAGTCGTCGAGCGGCAGCGCGTGCGGGTTCACCTTCTCCTGCCCTGCCGTGGCGACGGCCGGGGGGACGAGCTCGACGACGCCGACCCCGGTGCCGTCGAGCTGCGCACGCAGTGCGTCCGAGTAGGCGTGCACCGCGGCCTTCGAGGCGGCGTAGCTGGGCATGGGCGGGAACGGCAGGAAGGCGATCCCGGAGGTGACGGTGATGAAAGTGCCTTCACCCCGCCGAAGCAGGTGCGGGGTGAACGCGTCGACGACCCGGAGGGTGCCGAGCAGGTTGGTGTCGATCGTCGTTGCTGCCGCCTCGAAGTGCGCGGGGTCGCGCAGGTCCTCCAGGAGCATGACCCCCGACATGGTCACGACGGTGTCCAGCTCGGGGTACCGGGCGAGCACGGCGTCACGAGCGGACACGACGGAGACACTGTCGGTGACGTCGATGTCTATCGTGCCGAAGCCTTCTTCAGCGAGTTCCGCGAGTGCCTCCGGGCTGCGGCCGCCGACGGCCACGGTGCTGCCCGCGGCGGCGAACCGGCGGGCCAGTTCTCGCCCGATGCCCGAGGTCCCGCCGACGATGAGAACGGTGCGGTTGCAGAGATCCATGAGGTCTTCCCCTTCGATCCAAGGCGCCGACGGCATTCAGCCCAGCGGCGCAGACAGTGATGTTCGCTGTCCCATTCGAAACAGTTCTCCTGCAGTCTCGGCGGCACTCCCCGGCTGAGGCAGAGCCCCCGTCTTCCCTGGTCCTGCCAGGGCCCCCTCTCGGCCCCGCACACCGCACTACGGTGGAGGTCATGAAGGATGAGGAAACCGGCAACCGGCTCGGCAGCTATCTGCGAGCCCGGCGTGAGCTGGTCTCCCCGGCGCAGGCAGGGATCCCGCCCGGCGGCAACCGCCGTGTGCCAGGGTTGCGCCGTGAGGAAGTCGCCCTGCTCGCCGGAATCAGCCCCGACTACTACCTGCGCCTGGAACGGGGCCGAGACAGGAACCCCTCACCACAAGTCCTCGAATCACTCGCGCGCGTCCTGCAGCTCGACGACATCGAGCAGGCGTATCTGCTCGGCCTGACGGCGACGCGCCCCAGGACACCGCGCCGCAAGCGGCCCGAGCACGTACCGGCGCGAGTGCACGAGCTGCTCGCGCACCTTCAGATCCCCGCGTTCGTCGAAGGGCGCGCCTTCGACGTCCTGGCCTCCAACGCCATGGCGGTCGCCCTCTCCCCCCGCCTGCGGCCCGGTCTGAACCGGCTTCGTTCCCTCCTCCTCGATCCTGAGGAACAGGCCTTCCAGCAGGACTGGGCCAAGGCCACCGCCGATTTCGTCGCAGCCCTTCGCACCACCATCGGGGACGACACCGACGACCCCCGGTTCGTCGAACTCGTCGGAGAACTCGCACTGTCCAGCCAGCGGTTCCGGACCCTGTGGGCCAGGCACGACGTCCGCGGTCTCGACGGAGGCACGACCACGGTCCACCACCCCGCCGTCGGTGAACTACGCCTCCACCGCGACAAACTCCCCATCGACGACGTCATCCTGGTCGTCTACTACCCCGACAAGAACAGCGACAGCGACGAGAAACTGCGGCTCCTCGCCGCGCTCTCACACACTGACCCCGCCGGCACAGCACACGACAGCCTGGCGGACGACCCGCGCCGACAGACACCCTGACGAACACACGCCGCCCCGGCTCGCAACCAGAACGCCCGCACCCGTCCGCGCCGGCCCGCACCGCCGGACGTACCTCCGGAGTCCTCCCGTCAGGCGGTGCGGGCCAAGGCCCGGTCATTCTTCGGCCTCGCCCTGGGGTTTCCGGCTTCGTCCAGGACGCCCTGGTCAACTGCTATCGCCGCGCCCGCGCTCGTGGTGCCCACCGACAACGTGCCGGCCATAGCCACGTACGAACGCCTCGGCATGGCTGGGCATCGGTTCGCGGCGCCACACATCCCGGCCCGGTGAGGGCGAGCGGGCAGTGCGCACGTACGGGAAAGCCCCGACCGGTGGCACCCGCATCACCCGGGCCGGAACGCGGACGGGTCGGTACCGGAGCCGGCGCGCGCGGAGGCGGCTCCGAGTCAGTCAGGACGTTTTGCGTCCTCGAGCCCGCGCATCGCCCATCCGATCAGTCCTGTGGCTGCCCGCCCCGCCGGCATCAGCACCCATCGCTCCCCCGGCCCCCAACGCGGTAGGCCCAGTTCGTCGGTCGCCCAGCGGGGCAGGACGGCGACAGCGTTGGCCGCCAGGGCTGCGTAGAACGGCAGCGCGAGAACAGGTATCGGTGGCCGCAGCAGCAAATACCGAGTGGTCTCCCGCGCCTGCGGCGTACAGCGCAGCTCCGCTCGGTACTCCTCCAGGCGTGCGCGCAGAGCCTGGGTCGATCGAGGCGGGGAGATGACACCCAGTGCCTCGGCGATGCGGGCCGTCTCCGCGACGTACCGAGAGCATTCGGATTCCGTCAGGGGCTGCGACCCGAACCTCTGGTGCGCTCTGAGGAAGCTCTCGGTCTCGGCCACGTGCACCCACTCCAGCAGGTGGGGATCGGAGGCGCGGTACGGCACGCCCTCGTCGGTGACGCCCCGGATCCGCGCATGCACGCCCTTGACGCGCTCGCAGGCGGACTGCGCGTCCTCGGCCGTGCCGTACGTCGTGGTGGCCAGGAAAGTACTGGTGCGCTGCAGCCGCCCCCAGGGGTCGCCCCTGAACCCTGAGTGGGCCGACACGGCGGCCATGGCTACGGGATGGAGCGACTGCAGAAGCAGCGCGGACAGTCCGCCGACGAACATCGCGCTGTCCCCGTGAACACGGCGTACCGGGCTGTCCGGCGGGAACCAGCGGGGACCAGGCGTGTTGTGGATGGCGTCCCTGTTCCGGGGGCCGTCCGGACCGGCGACCCGCTCGAACAACAGCACGCCGGCGCGCTCACGCAGCGCGTCGAGCGCGCCCGGCAGAACGGCCATCGACGCTCCTCACGGCTCCGAAGCGTGCCGGCCGGGCCAATGCAGCCGAGACGGACCGGCAGCCCTGTACCCATGGTCCTCACGGAACGAAGTGCACGCCACTCGTCGCCGTCGCACCCCCGCACCTCATCGAAGGGGTGGCACGTACCGGAACCCTCGCCCTCACGACCTGTGCCCTGAGAGCCTCCGAGCTCCTTCCCCCGGTCAAGTCTCGAACGTACGACGCCCCTGCTCGACGCCCAGCGCCCTGTGCGTCAGCGCTATTGACACTTACGTTTCACAGGTTTTACGTTCCGTGACACATGAGAGCGCTCTCAAGCCCTCTCTGTCCCCACGTGACGAGGTGCTGCCCATGCAAGCCTCCCTCTCCAGACCCGTAGCGGCGACGGTCCTGGCCCTCGCTCTGGCCGCTGTGGGTCTGGGACCTGCCGCGTCCCCTGCGGCAGCCGCCACCATCCCCGCAGGTTCCGGCAGCTACACCGACAGCCGCCCAGCCGGTGCCTCCGGCCCCACCACCAACACCGGCGCCCCGGTCACACCCAAGCTCACGGCGGCGGCCAAGGACAAACCGGTCCCGACCAACGACTGGTGGTCCTCCATCGCTTACCAGCGCTACGGCGACAACCCGTACTCCACCCCGATGTACGGGCACCCGCTGACCTATCAGGCGACCTCCGGCGGGCTGGAGGTCGGCTACCCGACCACGCCCGTGGTCGTCGGCGAGGGCCGCCAGTACGAGTACGCGCACAAGGCGGACCTCACGGTCGGCCTCAACGGTCTGAACTCCCCGGACACCAAGGCCGACGACTGGTCCGACTGGACGGTCACCCCCTACTGGTCGGACGGCACCCGCACCCTGCGCACGACCATCGGGCACGGCATGCCCTTCGTGTACGCCAAGGGCTCCGGCGGTGACGCCCGCATCACCACGGCCGGCACCCCCACGGTCTTCGCGGACAACGGCAACGTCCTCGGCATCACCGTCTCCGGCCACCACTACGCCCTTTTCGCCCCGACCGGCAGCGACTGGGCCGTCTCCGGTTCCACGATCACCGCGGGCCTCGGCGGCAAGGACTACTTCTCACTCGCCGTGCTGCCGTCCACGGACGCGCTCGCGACCTACCGGAAGTACGCCTTCAGCTTCGTCACCGGATCCAAGGTGGCCTGGGAGTCCACCGGCGGCGCGGTCAAGGCGACCTACAGCCTGACCACGGAGGCGAAGGAGGGCACCGAACGCGGCACGCTCCAGGCGCTGTACCGCCACCAGTGGCTGCACACCACGGACGCCCTCACGCCGTACACGTACGTCTCCCCGCGCGGCACCATGAAGGTGCGGGAGTCGGCGTCCTTCACCACCAGCCAGAAGAACCAGGGCGTACTGCCCGCCCTGCCCGCGTCGAGCGGGGTCGACAAGGCGCGGCTGACCGGTTATCTGAACGAGGTGGCGAACGCCTCCGACCCGTTCTCCGGGGCCGGCGACACGTACTGGACCGGCAAGGCGCTCGGCCGACTGGCCCAGTTGGTGCCCGTCGCGGACCAGGTCGGCCAGACCGGCATCCGGGACAAGCTGCTCGGCCTGATGAAAGGCCGCCTCCAGGAATGGTTCACGGCAGGCGGCGCGGCCGAGTTCAGCTACGACAAGAGCTGGAAGACCCTCACCGGCTACCCGGCCTCGTACGGCAGTGACACCGAGCTGAACGACCACCACTTCCACTACAGCTACTACGTGTACGCGGCCGCGATCGTTGCCCAGTACGACCAGGCGTGGGCCGCCGACTCCGCCTGGGGCACCATGGTCAAGACCCTGGTGCGGGACGCCGCCAACCCCAGCCGGACGGATGCGGCGTACCCGTTCCTGCGTGGCTTCGACGTGTACGCGGGCCACAGCTGGGCCTCCGGCCACCAGGGCTTCGCGGCGGGCAACAACCAGGAGTCCTCCTCGGAGTCCGTCAACCTCAGCGCGGGGCTGGTCCTGTGGGGCGCGGCGACGGGTGACACCGGGCTGCGCGACCTCGGCAGCTACCTGCTGACCACCGAGTCGGAAGCGATCACGCAGTACTGGTTCGACGCCGACCAGCAGGTCTTCCCGGGCTCGTTCGGGCACGACACGGTCGGCATGGTGTGGGGCAGCGGCGGCGCGTACTCCACCTGGTGGACCGCGAACCCGGAGGAGATCCACGGCATCAACGTCCTCCCCGTCACCGGTGGTTCTCTGCACCTGGCCCGCGAGAAGGCAGCCATCAAGCGGAACATCGCCGAGATGGAGCGGGAGAACAGCGGTCCCGCCGTCGAGTGGCGGGACCTCCTGTGGGAGTTCGAGTCGCTGGCCGATCCCGCGGCGGCCAAGGCCAAGTGGGACGCGGGGAACGCGGGTTACACCCCGGAGCAGGGTGAGTCCAAGGCGCACACCTACCACTGGATCACCACGCTCGACAGCCTGGGCGCGCCCGATCCGACCGTCAGTGGGGACATCCCGACGTCGGCGGTCTTCGCCAAGAACGGCGTCCGTACGTACAGCGCCCACAACCACGGTTCCACCGCCCGCACAGTCACCTTCTCCGACGGCGCCACCCTCTCGGTTCCGGCCCGTTCCACGGCCACCGGCACGGGCACCGGTGGCGGGGACCCCGATCCGGATCCCGAGGAGCCGGGCCCGTCCACGGGCAACACCTTCCGGCTGAAGTCAGGCGGAACCCTCACCACCGCCACGGACGGCGCGGCGGGAGCCGACACGCTGGCCTCGGCGGACGGCGTCAACCGGGACGGTACGCCGTACAAGCCGACGGTCTACGAGGTCAAGAAGGTCGACGGGACACTCGCGGCGGGTGCGTCCACCGCGTTCCGCCTCCGGGTCGACGCGGGTACGAGGGTCGGGCTCGCCCCGCAGGTCAGGGTCAGTTACGACCTCACCGGCGACGGCACGTTCGACCGGACCGAGACCTTCCGCTACTTCGCGACCGACCCGGTCACGGGATGGGAGGAGTACACCCAGGCCGCCGGCACCGCAGCGGTGACCGGAAACCTGGGCGACCTCAGGGGCGGAACGGTCCGCCTGGAGATCTGGAACGCGCTGGGCAACGGCACGTCCCAGGTGCAGACCGGCACGGACGCGGCGGTCGTGAAGATCCCGTACGTCTAGCCCTCGTCGCGCGCGGCGGGTCCCGGGCATGTGCGGCGGGACCCGCCGTGTCCATCTCAACGCCCTGTCTGCTCCTCGGGGCGATCGTGAAGCTCACGGATCTCGTTGTGACCGTGATGTGTGCATGAACGTGATGTCGCGGGGCACCAGGATGAGCGCAGCAAGACACCCACCCGCTGTCGATCGAAGTCAGCCAGGCCGTACCGGTCGGGCGCGACGAGACCGCTGCGAAGTGGATGTTCGTACACGCCCACACACCTCGACGATAGGAACTGCCATGATTCTGCTCGGTGCCATTCTGCTCATAATCGGCCTGCTGGTCGGCATGTCTTTGCTGACGACCATCGGTGGTGTCCTCGTCGTGGTGGGCGCCATCCTGTGGCTCCTGGGTGCAAGCGGGCGCAAGGTCGGCGGGCGTAAGCACTACTTCTAGTCCGACGCCGTTGCACCCGCACTTCCCGGCCGTCTCCCCGAGAGACCTGCGGGAGAACTGGCCCTCGGCCAAGTTGTCCGGGGTAACCGGAAAAGGTGGCTGGGGACTCCGTTCATGAACCATGACCTCCAAGGACGGGGTCTCCAACCACTCCAGCCAGCGCTTGCAACTAGCTGGGCGTCTCCGCCCGCGTTGGAATCGGGCTGGAGGACGAACTCTTCGCCGGCCTGAACCTTGGCGCCGCCGCCCTCGTCCATCGCCAAGGAGTGAGGCTCCGGCGTGGCGCAGGGACCACCGGACCCACGCTGAGGATCGACCGCTCAGCTCACGTCTTCCGGCCCCGCGCCCGGGTCAGCTGCTTCATTTCGATGATGGTCGCGACAGCGCGCAGCCACGTTGCCGCGGTGTCGTCGGCCGCGATCCCGCCCACGAGTCCGGTGCCGGCCAGCAGCCACTCCCTTACGAGAACAGCCGCCTCCCGGCCGGGCAGGGGCTCGGGCAGCTCCGCGGCGTGGGCGAGCCCACCGGCGCGCACGGTGTCGGCGAGGAAGGCGACCGAGCGCGGCTCGGTGCCGAGGCGGTCGAGGACGACGGCCGCGGCCGCGGCGCCGTCGCCGAACAGAGCGGTGCGCCGGGGGCCGGGATCGGCGGTGAGGCCGTAACGCAGCAGGACGGTGATGTCGAGCAGGGCCAGCTCGTCGTCCGTGCGGTCCGGCGGGTGCGGGGCTTCGTTCATGGCGGGGCCTCGGGTATCTCGTCTTCGCTGACCGGTTCGCTGCGGTTCAGTCGACGGTGACGGTGTAGGTGATGCGCTCGGGAGCCTGGGAGGGGGAGGTCGCCCCCGTGGTCGGGGTGGCGGAGGGCCCGGTCGTCTCGGGGGGCAGCTCGGAGGTGTTGCCCTGGCACGTGGTGAAGGTGCAGTGCAGCAGCGTGAAGTGGGTGGTCCCCTTGCCCTTGGCCTCGAAGGTGAAGGCGAGCCGGCTGCCGGCACCGGCCACCGGCTCGTCGCCGGAGTCCGACGCGTGGTCCCGGCCGTGGCTGACGAGCACCGAGCTGTCGGGCTGGGGGTCGACCAGGTACCAGTACTCGCGGGTGGAGACGTTCTGGTCGACGGTGAGCGTGAAGCGCTCGCCCGGCTCGGCCGTGATGTCGGTGTCCTTCGCCGTGTAGCCCGTGGGGCGGTTCGAGGCACTCGTGGAGCCGCCGGCCGGTTCGTCGGCGCCCGAGCCGCAGCCCGTGGCGAGAGCGAGGAGCGCGGCCGCCGCGATCGCGGCACCGCCTCTGCTACCGCGGAAGATAGACGCTGTACGCATTAGGGAGATCACTGTCGGAAGCCTTGCCCATGTGGCCGTTGATGAAGTCGTCCTCGCTGACCCAGGTGGTCGAACCCCAGGGGTTGTACACCTGGAGCATGTCACCCTCCTGGGCGATGATGGTCATCGCGTGTGCGCCGTCCTTGCCGGAGACGTCGACCGGCACCGGATGCCCCTGCGCCACCGACTTCTCGACTTCGGTGAGGACCGCCCTGCGGTCTGCGGCGCTGTCCAGGTCCTGGCGCTCGTAGTCACTGCCGGTGGCACCGCCGACGGCGGAGTCGTTGATCCGCTCCTGCCCCTCGGGCCCCATGCCGCCCCAGTTCTCGCCGCCTTCGCCTTCGGTGTGCAGCCGGTGCTGTTCGGCCACCAGGCGCTGCTTGAAGGCGTCGGGATCGTCCTCCTGCCCGTCGGGACCACCGGTGAGTTCGAGTGCGTACAGGGGGTCGACCATCGCGCGGGACGTGACGGTGGACGAGGCCACGCAGGTGCCCTCGGAGCCGTCGCCGCCCTGGATCCACCGCTGCCCGTCGAATGTGACGTCGTCCGTGTTGTTGTTCGAGCCGTTCGCTGCCAGGCCCTCGTCGTTCATGCTGTCCGTGGCGGTGACCACCGGAGTGAGGTGCCGGCGCATCCAGTCGGGGTCCTTACCGTGGATCTTGTCCTGGAAGGTGCCGATCTCGGCGACGCTGTGGCCGGCCGCCAGGGCCTTCATCAGGTAGGCCCGCTCCTGGGGGGTCTCCGACTTCGCGAGCATCCGCTCCATGGCCATCTCGTCGTCGAGGCTCAGCAGGTCCATACGCGCCGACGTGCGCTCCAGCTCGGCGGCCGTGAGGATCTCGTTCAGCTCGGCGTCGGCGCCCGCGACGCCGGTGTCGGCGAGCATCAACTTGTCGACGGCTGTCAGTTCGCTGGTGCCCATCTTCCCGGCCCGCGCCTCCGCGGCCAGCTTGTTCAGGTCCCGGGCCGCGACGCGGGTGGCCTCCTGCGCGTCGGAGACGGCGGTGTGCATCAGATCGACCGCGTAGGAGCTGTAGTGGGCGGCGTTCGCACGGTCCCACTCCTCTTCGTCGTTCTCGTGCATGTCGTCGAAGAAGCCGTCCCTGCCACCGAGGGCGTTCTTCTGCTCCACCAGCTGTCCACGGCCCCGCTCGTCCTGGCGCTGCGCGGCGCCGATCGCGTCGGCCAGCGTCAGCAGCACCGAGGCGCCTTCATGGAACGCCTCGCTCATCTGGGTCACGGCGCGCCCGGCGGCCTTCACCGCGTCGGAGGCGAGGACGCTCGTGTCTCCGACCCATACCTCCGGAAGGCCTTTGCGGCCCACCCGGTCGACCTGGTCGAAGACGGTGCCGACGTTGCCGACCTGGCCTCGGTAGAGGGTTGCCAGGCTCTCGAGGGCGCCTGGGTCCCCGCCCGGTGCGGGCACCGAGAGGGCGTCGTCTATCAGGTCGAGAACCTCGTTCTTGCTCCCGGCACCGAGCAGCTTCTTGGACAGCCCGGCGAGCCACGCGAGGCGGATGGAAGGGGAGTCGAAGGGAGAGGGGAAGAACGACACCGGCGCACTCCTCAGTAGCTCGACAGGACCGAGCTGCGCCCGCCCTGCGTCGGTGCGACGGTGGGACGGCTCGCGTCATCGACGGAGACACCGGACACGCTTGTCCTCACCAGACCGTCGGTACCGCCGTAGGCCTTCTTGGCCAGCTGCACCTTGCCGCCGAGCTCGTGCAACGCCGAGGCCAGTGTCTTGGCCTCCGCTTCCCACGCCTTGACGAACGCGTTGAGCGCCGACGCGGCGTCATCGCCGCCGGCATCGTCGTACGAGTAACTTGTGCGGGACCTGACGGCCGAGCTCACGCCGTCCATATCCGTACCGGCGTCGTCGAGTTGCAGGGCCTGGCCGGTCATACCTGCCTTGGCCTGGTAGCCGTCGAAGCCCACCGCGCCTCCCCCGTATGCGTTCGATCATGACCGCAGGCAGGCTAACACCCACTTCATATAAGAAGATCACATGCCATCCGCCGCACACACTTCCTCGACATCACCCACCCCAAGGCACGCCTGAGCGCCCCTCCCGGCCCAGGCGATCGCCCGTGCGGCTCCCTTGCTGCCCCTTGCCCGCGGAGCGGCACGGTTACGAACGGCATGGCCAGGAGAAGGTCTCAGGTTCGTGCTTTCCCGATCGGCGAGGCCTTGTGGCGACCTGGTCCGGTCCCGGGAGGTGGGCCCCGGGACCCAGCGGGGCCGGACAGGCGCGGAGTTGGGGGGCAGTTCGATGCGCGGCACGTCGAGCCTCCGGTCTCTTGTACGACACGGCGTGGCCGCCCTCCCGTGCACCACCTGTCCGAGCAGCGTGCTCGGTTGCGACCTGTTGACATGCCGAACCTCGCTCGCTTTACTCCATCCAACGCCGGAGTTGAGCACTCGGCGCCAGAGGTACGCCCAACCGGTATCACGGTCCACGCACCGTAAGTCCGGACTGAGTCGCCAGGACCCGCGCAGTCGGCGTGGTCCGAGGCGGGGACGTATCCCCCACCTTCGGGAGCTCAAGATGTCCCTCATCAACCGCGTCCGGACGCATGGACGGGTTCATGTGGCAGCTGCTGTGGCAGCGGCACTGATCACCCCGCTGTTCATCTCCTCCACCGCGAACGGCGCTGCCCAGGCGGTGAGCCTTCCGCCGGCACACGCCGACTTCGACTACCAGATCGGCGAGCCGTACACACCTCCCGCCGGGGTGGAGGTCGTGAGCCGTGACCACAGCGCCTCGCCCGCGGCGGGCCTGTACAACATCTGCTACGTCAACGCCTTCCAGGCTCAGCCGGGAGCCGAGAGCGAGTGGGGTGACCTGCTGCTGCGGGACGCCGCCGGTGACATCGTCTACGACGACGGCTGGGGCGAGGCGATTCTCGACATCCGGAGCGACGCCAAGCGACAGCGCATCGCCGCCAAGGTGAACTCCTGGATCGACACGTGTGCGACCAAGGGCTTCGAAGCCGTCGAGCCGGACAATCTCGACACCTTCACCCGGACCGATCTGATCAGCGAGGCGAACGCGAAGACGTTCGTCAGGATGCTGGCCGACCACGCCCACCAGCAGGGTCTCGCGATCGCGCAGAAGAACACGGCGGACTTCTCCCTCGCTCGCGACGAGACGGGCCTGGATTTCGCCGTCGCCGAGGAGTGCGGTGAGTGGGACGAGTGCGGTGACTACACCGACGGATTCGGTGACAACGTCATCGTGATCGAGTACAAGGAGTCGGCCTTCAAGGCGACCTGTGCCGATTTCGGCAGCCGGCTCAGTGTCGTTCTGCGCGACGTCGACGTCAGCGCCCCGGGCGACAGCGGTTACGTCCGAAAGACCTGCTGAGCCCGCTCCGGGGGCCGGTCGACCGGCCTGCCCGGCGCGGCTCGGTCACTCAGGCTCCGTGTGGGGAGTGCGCCTTCCCCCCTTCTCCCCGCACGGAGCCACCTCCCTACGCGTTCCGCACGCCCCTGCCGTGCGCCGCGCCTCCCGGTAGCCACTCCCGCACACCACCGCCGTGCCGCGAACCCCGGCGTGACATCCCGTGCCGCACCGCGCATTCCCATGGGAGCCCAGATGGCAGAAGCACATCGCAATTCCGGCATGACGACCGGACTCACGCGTCGTACAGCCCTGCGGCGCGGCACGGGCCTGGCTCTCGGTGCCACGGCTGCCCTGTCCGGCTGCGGCAGCGGTGGCGACCACGGCATCGGAGCCGACGGGCGGGTGGTCGTCGAGCTCTGGCACGGGCAGACGGACACAGGCCGTGCGGCGATCGAGGAGCTGGTCGCGGACTTCAACCGCACCCATCCCGATATCCGTGTGGATGCCGGTGGGGGCGTGCTGTCGGACGCGATGCTCCAGAAGATCACAGCGGCGCTGGCCTCCGGGTCCTTCCCCGATGTCGCCTATGTCTTCGGCTCGGACCTGGCCAGTGTCGCGCGCAGCCCGTCGGTGGTGGATCTGACCGACACGGTGGGTTCAGTCCGCTGGAAAGACTTCTGGCATCCCGCGCGCGAGGCCGTCACGCTCAACGGACGGGTGAGGGCGGCTCCCGCCCTGCTCGACGCACTCGCTGTCGTCTGCAACAAGAAGCTCTTCGCCGACATCGGCCTGTCACTGCCGCGTGCGGGCTGGACCTGGGACGAGTTCGTGGCAACGGCCGCGAAGCTGACCGCCGGTGGGCGTGGAACATTCGGCACCGGCTGGCCGGGTGTGGGCGACGAGGACACGGTGTGGCGACTGTGGCCCATGGTGTGGGACCTGGGGGGCGATGTCGTCAACGAGGACGGCAATCGGATCGGGTTCGCGGACGTCGGTGTGCGGGCGCTGGAGACGGTGGCGGCGCTCGCGAGGAACAAGAGCGTCTATGTGGATCCCAAGCCGGGTAGCGAGCAGATGTACCAGGTCTTCATGTCCGGCCGGATGGGCATGGCAGTGACCGGACCGTGGCAACTGCCCGACATCCGGCAGGCGGAGATCGATTACCACGTCGTGCCGCTGCCCAGCTACAGCGGCAGGCCTGTGACCATATCGGGGCCCGACACCTGGACCGTGTTCGACAACGGTGCGGCACGCGTGCGAGCGGCGCGTGCCTTCGTGGCCTGGCTGTCGGAGCCCACGCAGGACGTGCGCTGGGACGTCCGGGCCGGCAGCCTGCCGCTGAGCCGGAGCACACAGGCACTGCCCGCGTGGCAGGCGCAGGAGGCAGGCGCCACCGGGCTGCGGGTGTTCACCAAGGCTCTGGATTCGGCGCGCGTACGTCCCGTACACCCGGCCTACCCACAGATATCGCAGGCTCTCGGACGAGCCATCGTCTCCGTACTTCTCGGCCGGAGCACTCCCGCCAAGGCTCTGCGCGCCTGCGCGGACGAGGCCGACGCCGCCCTGCTCATCCCGCGTTGAGAGGATTTCGATGCCGCGTCTGCCCACTCCGCTCACGCTTCCGGAGCGGAAGCACAACACCCGCGCGGGCCACGGCCATGCCGACCGCGACGAAGGCATCACGAGCGGCCCGGCACCGAGCCGCATCGTGAAACGGCCGATGCCGGGCCCCTGGCAGCGCCGTCTTCGCGGGGAACAGGCGACCGCCTGGATCTTCGTCTCACCCTCGGTCCTGATCGTTCTCGGCCTGAGCGTCGTTCCCGTGGCCTGGTCCCTGCTGCTGTCCTTCCGGGCCGACGACCTGGTCACACCCAGCCGCTGGGTCGGCCTCGACAACTACCGTGCTCTGGTGCAGGACCCGAACTTCGGCCAGGCCGTGCGCAACACGCTGCTCTACACCGCGCTGTACGTACCGCTGAGCATCGGTCTGGGGCTGGTGCTGGCCCTCGTACTGAACCGGCGGATCCGGCTGGTGGGTCTGTACCGCACGCTGATCTTCGTGCCGTTCGTCATCTCTGCGACGGCACAGGGGGTCCTGTTCTCCTTCGTCCTCGACCCGGAGTTCGGGGTGGCCAACTCCGTGCTGCACGAGCTCGGGGTCTCCCCCCAGGGGTTCCTCACCGACCCGGGCCAGGCACTGCCCGTCCTGGTGGCGATCTCGCTGTGGAGCGGTACCGGCTTCTGCGTGGTGGTCATCCTCGCCGCGCTGCAGGACGTGCCGCCCTCCCTGACCGAGGCGGCGCGACTGGACGGCGCCGGGCGGTGGAATCTGCTGCGCCACGTCGTCCTCCCCGCACTCAACCCCGTCCTCGCCTTTCTCCTGCTGTGGCAGACCATCAACGCGCTTCAGGTCTTCGACCTGGTGTACGTCACGACCAAGGGCGGGCCGCTCGGATCCACCACCCTGATCGTCTACTTCATCTGGGAGCAGGCTTTCAAGAACTTCACCGCCGGTTACGGCGCGGCGGCCGCCTACGCGCTGGCGGTGGCACTGCTCCTCGTCTTCTTGGTCCCACGCCTCGTACGGGCGGCCCGGGTCCGGGCACGTGAGACCCACGGCCTCGAAGGAGCCGCACGATGAGCGCGACAACGTCCGGCCACCCTTCCCGCTCCTCCGCACGGCCGGCCGGCAGCCCTCCGCGACGTCGGGTCCGACTGCCGTTCAGTGCCTGGCATCTGCTCTTGGCCCCTCTCGCCCTGGTCTTCGCGATCCCACTGATCTGGTTGCTCCTCAGCTCCGTGATGAGCGACGCCGAGATCAACCGATTCCCACCGGCCCTGTGGCCGTCGGGGATCGACCTGGGCGGCTACCGGTACGTGCTCGGCAACGCGATGTTCCCGCGCTGGTTCGCCAACTCACTGATCGTCTCGGTGGTCGCCGTGGCGTCGAACCTGCTGCTCGGCGCCCTCGGCGGTTACGCGTTCGCCCGGATGCGGTTCGCCGGCTCCCGGGTCCTGCTGGCTCTGATGCTTGCCACGATGGCCATCCCCTTCCAGCTGACGATGATCCCCACGTTCCTGGTGATGAAGCGGCTCGGACTCAACGACACCCTGGGCGCGTTGATCGTCCCTTCCCTGGTCACACCCTTCGCCGTGTTCCTGTTCCGTCAGTTCTTCCTCTCCCTGCCGAGAGAGCTGGAGGAAGCGGCCTGGATGGACGGCTGTTCACGGCTACGGGTGCTGTTCCTCATCGTCCTGCCCCTCTCGAGACCAGCCCTGGGCACCGTGGCGGTTCTGACGTTCCTGACCACCTGGAACGACCTGACCTGGCCGTTGATCGCCATCAACCACGACACCCAGTACACGCTCCAGCTCGGTCTGACGACATTCCAGGGGCAGCACCACACCCACTGGTCCGCGGTCATGGCCGGGAATGTGATCACCGTCCTACCGGTCCTTCTCGCGTTTCTCTTCGCCCAGAAGTCCTTCATCCAGTCCATCACGTCCAGCGGTATCAAGGGCTGAGGTCAGCTCCGAGCAAGGACCGCCGGGCGGGGGACCGCGGACTCACGACGCCGCCACCCCCGGTCCCGCCATTCACGCCGCACTCCGTCAGCCGGAGTCCGCGATCACAGGAAGCCGTATGCAGCACAATTTCGACCTGCTCGTCATCGGGGACGTCAATCCCGACATCGTCCTGGGCCCGCTCGACACGCCACCGGCCTTCGGACAGCGCGAACAACTCGTCGACACCGGCCTGCTCACTCTCGGCGGCTCCGGCGCGATCATGGCGTGCGGAGCTGCCCGCCTCGGGCTCAAGGTCGCCTTCGCCGGACGCGTCGGGGACGACGAGGCGGGGCGGTTCGTCCGTACCGCTCTGACCGCGCGCGGGGTCGACACCGACGCCCTTCGCGTCGATCCCGTCCTGCCGACGCCGCTCACGGTGGTCGTGACACGGGGGGACGGCGATCGAGCGATCCTCACGTCCCCGGGCACCCTTTCCGCCGGCGGGCCCGACGACGTCCCGGAGGCGCTGCTCACCGACAGCAGGCATGTACACGCAGCCTCCTACTTCCTGCTGCCCCGCATCGCCGATGCTCTGCCCGAACTGCTGGCCAAGGCGCGCGCGAGCGGCGCCACCACATCGGTCGACACCAACGACGATCCCTCCGGCGTGTGGGCACCCGAAGGGATCGAGGCGACGCTCGCCGTCACCGACTTCCTGCTGCCCAACGCGCGGGAGGCACTGGCCCTGGCACACGCCACGGCTTCCGCGGACACTGCGTCCGTGTCCGCGGGGACGGACCCCCTGGACGAGGCGGCCGCCGCACTCGCAGCACGCGGACCGCACGTGGTCGTCAAGAACGGGGCCGAAGGAGCCCTCATCCACGACGGCCGGACCCTGCTGCGCATCCCCGGTACCCCCGCCCGACCGCTGGACACCGTCGGCGCAGGGGACAGTTTCGACGCGGGTTTCGTCGCCGCGTTCCTGCGCGGCCTCCCCCTCCCCGAGGCTCTTGAATTCGCCGCCGCCTGCGGCACTCTGTCCACCCGGGCACACGGTGGTACCCCGGCCCAGCCCACCTGGGACGAGGCCCGAACGGCCGTCGCCCGCAACGGAAAGAACTCCTGATGACCCACACCACACCCAAGATCGCGTTCATCGGCGCGGGAAGCGTCGTGTTCACCCAGGGCCTCCTCGCGGACCTGTTCGTGTTCCCGGAGCTCAAGGGCGCCCATATCGCTCTGCACGACATAGACGCGGAACGCCTCGCCACCGCGCACGGCGCCGCACTCCAGATCGCGGACCGGCTGACAGGGCAGCACGGGGGCGTGCCCCGCATCACCGCCCACGCCGAGCGGCGGGCAGCGCTCGAAGGCGCCGACTTCGTCATCAACATCGTGCAGGTCGGCATGCGCGAATCGACCCGGGTCGACTTCGACGTCCCTGCCCGCTACGGCGTGCGCCAGACCATCGCCGACACTCTCGGCGTAGGAGGGATCTTCCGCGCGCTGCGCACGTTCCCCCTGCTCAAAGACCTCGGCGAGGACATCGCCGAGGTCTGCCCCGAGGCCTGGCTGCTCAACTACACCAACCCGATGGCGATGAACGT
This sequence comes from Streptomyces sp. NBC_01166, assembly GCF_045039765.1. Classification (NCBI taxonomy): domain Bacteria; kingdom Bacillati; phylum Actinomycetota; class Actinomycetes; order Kitasatosporales; family Streptomycetaceae; genus Streptomyces; species Streptomyces sp. NBC_01166. The sequence continues at coordinate 7,681,338 of NZ_CP108613.1, read as the reverse complement.
CCAGTACCTCACCAGGGCCACCGGGCTGACGCGCGTCGTCGGGCTGTGCCACTCGGTGTACTGGACCGTTCGTGACCTCGCGGACCTCCTGAAGGTCCCGCACGAGGAAGTCGTCTACCGGGCCGCCGGAGTCAACCACCAGGCGTGGGTGCTGCGTCTCGAGCACGACGGAACCGACCTCTACCCACGCCTCGACTCCCTCATCGCGGAGAACCCCGAGCTGCGGCGCCGGGTACGCGTCGACATGTACCGGCGCCTGGGCTACTACCCGACCGAGACCAGTGAGCACTCCGCCGAGTACGTCCCCTGGTACCTGCACCACGACAGCGAGATCGAGCGACTGCGCCTTCCCATCGGCGCCTATCTCGGCATCGTGGACGAGAACGTCGCCGCATACGAGCGGACCCGCGACACGCTGGCCGACGGATCGGCTCTCGCCGTCGAGGGCACGATGGAATACGCCCCCCAGCTCATCCACAGCATGGTCACCGGTACACCGCGCACGGTTTACGGGAACGTCCCGAACCACGGGCTGATCGACAATCTCCCTTCGACCGGGACCGTCGAAGTTCCCTGCCTGGTCGACTCACTGGGAGTGCAGCCCACCCGTGTCGGCTCGCTGCCCGCCCAGTGCGCCGCCCTCAACCGCGGCTATCTCGGCATGAACGAGCTGGTCGTCCGCGCCGCTCTGGAGGACGACCCCCGGTCCATCCGTCAGGCGGCCATGGCCGACCCGGCCACTGCCGCGGCCCTGCCCGTCGAACGCATCTGGGACCTGTGCGACGAGATGGTGCGCACCCATGCGGACCTGCTCCAACCGTCGCTGCGCACCTTGCTCGGCCACTGACCCCGCGCTGTACGCGGGGGCGCCGACGACCGGCGCCGTGGTCGAACTCGACTCCGAGGGGAGCATGTCGGTCCCCGCAATCCGTGAACCGACCGCCGAGGTGACCTGCCGGACCATCCCGCTCCGGCTTGTCACCTCCGCAGGCGGACAGCACCGTCACGCGCGCCCGGCCGACGGGCGCGCGAAGTACGCGCATGCCTCCGCCACCGTGGCCGGCCGAGGACCCACGTGCCGCTACCGGCTCGGTCCCGTGCCGGGCCGGGCCTGCGCCCGCGGTTGTTCCGGGCGGGCCACGAGTACCTCGACGCCGTCCGCCTGGAGGGCGTCGAGGTCGAAGGCCGGGATGCCCGAATCGACGATGACGAGGTCGAAGGCGGTCACGGGGGCCAGTTGGTAGAGCCCGCGCCGGCGGAACTTCGTGTGGTCGACCAGAAGGATCTTGCGGGCGCACGCATCCATCAGGGCTCGCTTCACCGCCACCGTCTCCTGCGACTGGTGGTAGCAGTGGCCGCGGGTGATGGCGGTCGTGGAGGCGAAGAGCGTGTCGGCGCTGAGACTGGTCACGGCGTCCACCGTGCGCAGGCCCAGGAAGGCGTCGTAGGCGGGGTAGTAGGTGCCGCCCAGGGAGATGAGCTCGATGCCCGGGCTGCCGGCCAGCGTCTGGGTGACGGGACCGAAGTTGGTGATGACGGTCAACGGGGCGTGCCGGTCCAGCAGACGGGTGAGCGCCAGAGCCGTCGTGCTGTCGTCGATGACGACCGCCTGCCCGGGCTTGACCAGAGGCAGGGCGGCGCGGGCGATGGCGTCCTTGGCCGCCGTCATGGCGCGGGCACGGTGGCGCACATCGCCGTGGAAGGCGGTCGAGGGCTGGGCCGTCGCACCCCCGCGGACCTTCCTCAGCCAGCCCCGGTCCTGAAGGTAGTCGAGGTCCCGGCGGATGGTCATGGCGGTCACGCCCAGCTCGTCCGCCAGCTGCTCGATCCGGACGAAGCCCCTGTCCACGACGCGGACTTTGATCCGCTCCCTCCGCTCGCGGGGTTTCCTGCCGCTCATGTCGGCCGGTCGCCGGTCCTCTGCTCCCACGGGCGCTCCTGTTCGTTTTCTGTGAAGTGCACATCCCCTGCCGCCGCCGACGCCCCGCTGCGGAACGAGGGCCGTCGGCCGGAGTCCGCATCCCGCATGCCTTGATCCCGAACGCCGAGCGAACATCGAATGCCGGGGAAACAGCACAGCAATTGTTCAATTACTGCGGTCCGTTGACACAAATGAAACATCTGAGTTTCCTGAGCGTTGCCTTCAGTGTCGATGAGCAGGGAGTGGAACATGAGAAGAACGGCACGTCTCGCTCTCACCGGCATCCTCGCCATGGGCGCGCTCGTATCGTGCGCGGAGGAGCCCGGCGGCACGGCCGGCTCCGGTGGCAGCAGTGGCACGGGCAAGGTGGCGTTCCTGATGCCCGACCTCGCCTCCACCCGGTACGAGCAGTACGACGCCCCCCTTTTCAAGAAGCGCATGGGGGCGCTCTGCAAGGAATGCAAGGTCATCTACCAGAACGCCGACAGCGACGCGTCGTTGCAGCAGCAGCAGGCCAACTCGGCGATGGCGCAGGGCGCCAAGGTCATCGTGCTGGACCCGGTCGACTCCGATTCCGCGTCCACCATCGTGCAGATGGCGCATTCTCAGGGCGTCAAGGTGATCGCCTACGACCGCCCGGTGACCAAGAAGGCCGCGGATTTCTATGTCTCGTTCGACAACGAGGCGATCGGCGAATCCATCGGCCGGTCGCTGGTCGGCCGCCTCGAGAAGACGGGAGCGAAGGGCGGACTGCTCCAGGTCAACGGTTCTCCGACCGACGCCGCCGCCGGGCTGATCAAGAAGGGCATCCACAAGGCGATCGACGACAGCGGGTTCGAACTGCTCGCCGAGTACGACACGCCGGACTGGTCACCGGAGAAGGCGCAGCAGTGGGCGAGCGGGCAGATCGCCCAGTACCCCGGCCGGATCGCCGGCGTGGTGGCCGCCAACGACGGCACCGGGGGTGGAGTGATCGCGGCCTTCAAGGGCGCCGAGGTGAAGGTACCTCCGGTCACCGGCAACGACGCCGAGCTGGCGGCGGTCCAGCGCGTCGTGTCGGGCGACCAGTACAACACCATCTCCAAGCCCATCAAGACGGTCGCGGAGGCGGCGGCAGAGGCCGCCCATCAGCTGATGGAGGGTGAGAAGCCCGAGGGGGACTCGACGCTCTTCGACACGCCTTCGCAGCTTTTCGAACCGACGGTGGTGACGCGGGAGAACGTCAAGGAGGTCATCTTCGGCCCCGGCGCTGTGCTCGAGCCCGCGGATGTCTGCACCCGCGTGTACGCCGACGACTGCCGGCGTCTGGGCATCGAGTAGCGGCGTCCTGTGCCGGAGCGAGAGAGGGGACCCATGACGAGCTCCGCGATCCCGGCGGCCTCCGGTTCGCCGGGGGCAGGCCCGGGTACCGACGGGACGGTCGTGCTGTCGCTGAGGGGTGTGAGCAAGCAGTTCGGCGCGGTCGCCGCGCTCAGCGGCATCGATCTCGACGTCGCGGCCGGTGAGGTGGTCGCCGTGGTCGGGGACAACGGCGCCGGCAAGTCCACGCTCGTGAAGATCCTCTCGGGTGTGTACGCACCCGACGCGGGGACCGTCTCCTTCCACGGGAGGGAGGTCTCGTTCGACTCCCCGGGCGCCGCGCACGCGCTGGGCATCGCGACGGTCTACCAGGACCTGGCGCTGTGCGAGAACCTGGACGTCAAGGCGAACCTCTTCCTGGGCCAGGAGCTGCGGCCGTGGATGCTGGACGACGTCGCCATGGAGAAGCGGTCCTGGGAACTGCTGCGTGAGCTGAGGGCCAGGATCCCCACGCTCGACGTCCCGGTGGCCGCTCTCTCGGGCGGTCAGCGGCAGACGGTGGCGATCGCCCGGGCTCTGCTCGGCCGGCCGGAGGTCGTCCTGCTCGACGAACCGACGGCCGCCCTCGGTGTCGCGCAGACCGCGGAGGTGCTCAACCTCATCGAGCGGCTGAGGGGCAAGGGGCTCGGCGTCGTCATGATCAGCCACAACATGGAGGACGTCCGGGCGGTCGCCGACCGGGTGGCCGTGCTCCGGCTAGGGCGCAACAACGGGGTGTTCGACGCCCGGGAGGTGTCCTCCGAGGAGGTCGTCGCCGCGATCACCGGCGCCTCCGACAATGCCGTTTCGCAGCGCGCCGCGCGCCGCGCGGTCGCTTCTCGGGAAGAGGAGGGACAGTCGTGACCTCTCTCGGTTCTCCGGTGGCGGCGGCCGCCGACCTGCAGGACGAGCCTCCGGCGGCGCGGCACGGTTTCCGGGACAGTGTCCGGGGCACGGTCCGCCGGGCACGGGCCGGCGACCTGGGCATGCTGCCGGTCGTCGCCGGTGTCGTGGTGATCTGGACGATCTTCCAGTCGCTGAACCGGACCTTCCTGTCCAGCACCAACCTGGTGAACCTGTCCTTCGACATGGTGTCCCTGGGTGTGATCGCTCTCGGAATCGTGTGCGTCCTGCTTGTCGGCCAGATCGACCTGTCGGTCGGCTCGGTGAGCGGGGTCGCCGCCGCCACGACGGGCGTGGTGATGGTCCGTCACGAGCAGTCGGTGTGGCTGGCGGTCCTCGTCGCGGCCGGCGTCGGCGCGCTGATCGGCTGGGTCTACGGGCAGGTGCTCAACCGCTTCGGAGTGCCCAGCTTCGTCGTCACCCTGGGCGGCCTGCTCGCCTTCCTCGGCACCCAGCTCTGGCTCCTGCGCGGCCAGAACGCCATCAATCTGCCGTACGACTCAGCCCTGGTGAAGTTCGCCCAGGTGTGGTTCGTCCCCGACGCGCTGGCCTACGCCCTCATGCTCCTGACCGCCGGCGGTTTCCTTGCCGTCGGCCTGGCCCGCTCCCGCAGCCGCCGCCGTGCCGGGCTGTCGTCCGTCTCGCCGCGCTGGCTGGCGGTGCAGTCGCTGGCCCTGGCGGCGGCGCTGCTGTTCGCGGCGTACTACCTGAACCGGACCCGTGGCGTGCCATGGATGTTCGTGCTCTTCGTCGCCCTGGTCCTGATCCTGCACTACGTCCTCACCCGGACCGGGTTCGGACGGTCCCTGTACGCCGTGGGCGGCAACGCGGAGGCCGCCCGCAGGGCCGGTATCGACGTACGCGGCGTGTACACGGCGGCGTTCGTCATGTGTTCCACCCTCGCCGCGACCGGCGGGGTCCTGGCCGCCGCCCGTCTCGCGGCGGCCAACCAGAGCACCGGCACCGCGGACGTGAACCTGAACGCCATCGCCGCGGCGGTGATCGGCGGGACCAGTCTCTTCGGCGGCCGTGGTTCCGCCTTCGCCGCCCTCCTCGGCGTGCTCGTCATCCAGTCGATCTCCAGCGGGCTCACCCTCCTCAATCTCGATTCCTCGTACCGCTTCATCATCACGGGCTGCGTGCTGCTGGTCGCCGTCGCCCTGGACTCCGCCGCCCGCCGCTCGCGGCAGGCGCATGGAAGGGGCTGAGGGCATGACGTCGCTGGCCATCGACGCGGGCACCACCACGGTCAAGGTGGTCGGATACGGCTCGGACGGAACAGAACTGACGGTCAGCCACCGGCCGACGCGGGTGCTACGGCCCCGGCCGGGTCTGGCGGAGCAGGACATGGACCAGGTCTGGGAGGCGGTCGTCTCCGCCGTCCGCGAAGTCGTGGCCGCGCTGCCCGAGCCGCCCGATCTGGTCGCCGTCACCGGGCAGGGCGACGGAGCATGGCTCGTCGACGGCCGGGGCCGGCCCACCGGGCCCGCCGTGCTGTGGAACGACGGCCGGGCCGCCGACCTGGTCACCGGGTGGGAGCGCGACGGCACCCTGGAGCAGGCCTTCAGGATCTGCGGCTCCCGGCTGTCCACCGGCATGCCCAACGCCGTGCTGGCCTGGATGCGGGAGCACGACCCGGACCGGACGCGCCGCTCCCGCCACCTGCTGACCTGCGGCGGCTGGCTCTTCCTGAAGCTCACCGGGGAAGCGGCCGTGGACGAGTCCGAGGCGTCGGCGCCCTTCCTGGACATCGGGCGGCGTACGTGGTCCGACCGGCTGTTCGAGCTGTACGGAGTGGAGTGGGCCCGTGACCTGCTGCCCGGGCTGCGGGACGACGACCACCGTGTGACCGCGCTCAGCACCGCTGCCACCGCCGCGACGGGACTGCCCGAGGGCATCCCGGTGGTGCTCGCCCCCTACGACATCTGCGCCACCGCCATCGGCTCCGGCGCCGTCAGCACCGGCCGCGCCTGCACAGTGCTCGGCACCACGCTGTCCACCGAGATCGTCACCGACTCGGCCGCCTGTGTGCTCACCGACGCGCCGGTCGGCATCACCGTCACCCTGGGCGTCCCCGGGCACTACCTGCGCGCCTTCCCCACCATGAGCGGCGGCGACATGCTGCACTGGGGCGCACGGCTCCTCGGGCTCGGTTCTGTCGCGGACCTGATGGCCCTGGCCGAGCGCGGCGCCGAGGACACGGCCGGAGTGCGGTTCCTGCCCTACGTCTCCTCGGCCGGGGAACGCGCCCCGTTCTTCGACCCGGGAGCGCGCGGTTCCCTGTCCGGCCTGTCCCTGGACAGCAGCCGGGAGGATGTGGCCCGCGCGGTGGTGGAGGGAGCCACCATGGCCATCCGCGACTGTCTGGCCGCCTCCGCGGCCACCCCCGAGCTGCTGACCCTCAGTGGGGGCGGCGCCCGGAGCGCGTACTGGACGCGGCTGATCGCGGACGTGGTCGGCCTCCCGGTGGCGATCCCCGCCGACGCGGAGACCGGGGCCCGGGGCGCCTGGCTGACCGGCATGGTCGCGACCGGCCGCGAGCCCGACTTCGCGACCGCGGCGGCACGGCACGTGCGGATCTCCGCCACCTGCGAGCCGGACCCGGCCAAGGGCCGGTCCGTGGGCGCCCGTTACGAGGAGTTCGTCAGGCTGCGGGAGCTGCACCGGCCGATCTGGGCGCTCGGGCGCGCCGGCGCGCGTCTCGTCGGCGGAGCGGGCGCGTGAGCGCCACCGGCCAGGACGTCTGGCTGGGCATCGACCTGGGCACCCAGGGGGTCCGCGCGGTCGCCGTGGCCTCGGACGGCCGGCTGCTCGGGTCGGGGTCGTCGCCGCTGACCAGCAACCGGCGGGGCGAACGCCATGAACAGGATCCGGAACAGTGGTGGCGTGCGGTCTGCTCGGCCGTGGGGCAGACCTGCGCCGCAGGCACCGACCCGCGCCGCATCCGCGCCGTGGCCGTCGACGCGACCTCCGGGACGGTCACGCTGACCGACCGGCACGGCAGGTGCGTCACCCCCGGCCTCATGTACGACGACGGCCGCGCGACCGTGGAGGCGGAGCAGGTCAACGCGCTCGGCGAGGAGCAGTGGGCCAGGGCCGGCTACCGGCGGATGCAGCGTTCCTGGGGGCTTCCCAAGCTCCGATGGCTGCTCGACCGGTATCCGCGCGCGGTGGCGGACGGCTGGCGCCTCGCGCACCAGAACGACGTCATCAACCGCAGGCTCGTCGGGCACGAGGTGCCCACCGACACCAGCAACGCCCTCAAGTCCGGGGCCGACGCCGCGACGGTGTCATGGCCGGAGAAGGTCTTCGCCGCGCTGGCGATCCCCACCGGGGTCCTGCCCGGCCTGGTGCTTCCCGGCACCTTGATCGGCGAGGTCTGCGCCGGTGCCGCGGCGGAGTGCGGGCTCGTCCCGGGGATTCCCGTGGTCGCCGGGATGACGGACGGCTGTGCGGCCCAACTGGGCTCCGGAGCGACCGCGGTGGGCAGCTGGAACTCGGTCCTGGGCACCACGCTCGTACTCAAGGGCGTCACCGAGGAACTGCTGCACGACCCGAACGGTGTCGTCTACTCCCACCGCTCACCCTCCGGCCACTGGCTGCCCGGCGGGGCTTCCAGCACCGGTGCGGGCCTGGTCGCCCGGGAGTTCCCCGGCGTGGGGCTGGACCTGCTGACCGAGGAGGCGGTGCCTCTGCTGCCCACCGGGCTGCTGCGTTATCCGCTGGTCTCGCCGGGTGAGCGATTCCCCTTCGTCGCCCCGGAGGCCGTGGCGTTCCGCAGCCGGGAACCGGCGGGCCGCGCCGAGGACTTCGCCGCGCTGATGCAGGGCGTCGCATATCTCGAACGCCTCTGCTTCGACTACGTGGACCTGCTCGGCGCCCCCACGGACGGGGCCGTCGTCCTCACCGGCGGCGCGACCCGTAACCCGGTGTGGAACCAGCTTCGCGCCGATGTGCTGCGCCGGCCCGTGTCCCTGCCCCGCCATGCCCAGCCCGCCCTCGGCATGGCTGTTCTCGCCGCATCGGCCTGCGGGGAACCGGGCGGTCTGGACCGTGCCGCCGCCGCGATGGTGCGGCCCGACCGGGTGCTGGAGCCACGGGCCTCGGGCCGATCCGCGCATGACGAGGGCTACGCCCGGCTGCTCGATCTGCTGGTCCAGCGTGGCTGGCTGCCCGAGACCGTCGCGGCCCACGCACGAGAAAGGACCGCATCATGAGCCTCCATGTCTTCCTCGTACGGCACGGGGAGAGCGTCTGGCACGCCGAGAACCGCTACGCCGGGGTCACCGACATCGATCTCTCCGAGCACGGCCGCGCCCAGGCCGCCGGGCTCGCTTCCTGGGCAGGCCGGGCGGATCTCACGGCGGTGTGGTCCTCACCGATGCGACGCTGCCGGCAGACCGCGGAGGGGAGCGCGGCCCGCGCCGGTCTGCCGCTGAATCTCGAACCACGGCTGCGCGAACTCGATTTCGGCATCGCCGAGGGGATGACCCGCGCCGAGATGCGCGAGCGCCTGCCCGGCGCGCTCAAGGCCTTCGAGGCCGACCCGGTCGGGAACCACTTCCCCGACGGGGAGGATCCCGTCGCCGTCAGCGAGCGGTATGCGGGCTTCCTCGCCGGTCTGCGGTCCGGTCACCAGGAGGGACGTGTCCTCGTCGTGGCCCACTCGACCGCCATCCGGCTCGCCCTCTGCCGACTGCTCGGCATTCCGCTCCGGGACTACCGCCGTGTCTTCCCCCACCTGGCCAACTGCGCGCTGAACGAACTGATTCTCCGAGACGGCACACCCTCGCTGCTGACGCTGAACCAGCACGTGACCCCAGGAGTACCCGAGTGACCACGATCCTCGCGGCCGGCGACCACTTCGTCCGTAACTCCCTCTTCACCGACCACCTCCGGCCGGTCGCACCCGCGGCCACCTTCCGTGAACTCACCCTGCCCTGGCCCGTCGAGCCCTTCGGCGCGGTGGCCGAGGTCCGCGAGGCCTCCGGCACGGAGGACCAGCTCATCGAGGCCCTGGACGGTGTGGACATCTGCGTCACCCAGATGGCACCGCTGACGGAGCGGGTCCTCGATGCGAGCCCAGGGCTCCGTCTCTTCTGCGTCGGCCGGGGCGGCCCGGTCAACGCCAATCTCGCGGCGGCCACCCGGCACGGTGTCGCGGTCACCTTCGCCCCCGGCCGCAACGCCACCGCCACCGCCGAGCACACGGTCGCCCTGATGCTGGCCGCCACCCGCCGCGTACCCGCCACGCATCAGGACCTCACGGCGGGCATCTGGCGGGGCGACTACTACCGCTACGACAGCGTCGGACCCGAACTGGAGGGCAGCACGGTCGGCATCGTGGGATACGGCGCCATCGGCTCCCGGGTGGCCCGGATCGTCCAGGGCTTCGGCGCGCGTGTCCTGGTCGCCGATCCGTACGCCGACGACGCCGCCCTGGGGCCGGCGGAGCGGGTGGACCTCCCCGAGCTGATGCGCCGCTCGTCCTTCGTCACGGTGCACGCGCGGGCCACCCCGAAGACCGAGGGGCTGCTCTCCCGTGAGCTGATCGGGCTCATGCCGCCCGGCGGCGTACTCGTGAACTGCGCCCGTGGTTCCCTGCTCGACTACGACGCCGTCTGCGACGCCCTGGACGAGGGCCGCCTCTTCGGCGCGGCCTTCGACGTCTACCCGGAAGAGCCGCTGCCGCCCGGCTCCCGGCTCCGGCGTACGCCCAACGTCGTCATGACCCCGCATCTGGCGGGCGCCAGCAAGCAGACCGCCCACAACGCGTCCGCCCTCGTGGCCGGTGAGGTCGCCCGCTTCCTGGCCGGCCGCACCCCGGCCCACTGCGCGAACCCGGAGGTGCTGCGGACCTGGTCATGACGGACGTACGAGGGAGTTGGAGCAAGTCTCACGTTCCCGTGGAAAGGAAACCGCGTGCGCCGCAAGCTCCGGATGTTCCGAACCGTACTCGTCGCCGGGATCAGTGTCCCGGCCCTCCTCCTCGCCGCCCCCTCCCCCGGCGTCGCCGCCGCGAGCGACCGGGGCGGCCGGCCGCCCGAGCTGCCGTCCTACGTCTACGGGGGCGCGTGGCCGACCAGCCATCTGCAGGGCGTGACCGTGGACCGCGGGCGCGGCTTCGTCTACTGGTCGTTCACCCAGCAGCTGGTCAAGACCGACCTCGCCGGCAAGGTCCTCGGGACCGTCGAGGGCCTCACCGGCCACCTCGGTGACATCGACGTCGACGAACGGGACGGCAGGGTCTACGGATCGCTTGAATACAAGGCGGCGGAATCCTTCTACATCGCCGTGTTCGACGCTCGAAAGATCGACCGGGTCGGGATGAACGCGGAGCGGGACGGCGTCATGACCGCGGTCCATCTCGACGAGGTGGCCGAGGACTTCACCGCCGACATGGACGGCAACGGCGTCTTCGACGGCGACACCGCCGACACCCCCGACCACCGCTACGGGTGCAGCGGCATCGACGGGGTGTCGTTCGGCCCCGAGTTCGGCAGGCGGGGCGGCAGGCAGACGCTGAAGGTCGCGTACGGCGTCTACTCGCACACCGGCCGGACCGACAACGACCACCAGGTGATCCTGCAGTACGACATCGGCGCCTGGGGCAGGTACGCACGACCGCTCTCCCAGGACGCCCCGCACCACAGCGGCCCCCGGCACCACGACGGCAAGTACTTCGTCCGCACCGGCAACACCACCTACGGCGTGCAGAACCTCCAGTACGACCCGTACACCAGGAACTGGATCATGGCGGTCTACAAGGGCAGGAAGGAGGGCTTCCCGAACTACTCGTTCTTCACGGTCGACGGCTCCGTCGCGCCGGTGCGCGGAGAGATCGAGGGCCAGCCCACGCCGGAGACCGGCAAGCTCCTCACCCTCCGCGAGGCCGGGCTGCGCGACGAGGCGACCGGCATCCGCGGCTGGGAGTTCCACGGCAGCTACGGATTCGACGCCCTGGGCGACGGCCGCTACTACGTCGCGGAGGGCCGGGCCGTGGAGAAGGACGGCGTCGTCGAGCAGGAGGGCGAGATCCGCCTGCACCGCTGGACGGGCGAACCCCCGGCCCCCTTCGAGCCGCTCGGCTGAGGGGCCGCACGGCCTTCCCGCAGGGCGCGGTCATGACGTGCTGTCCCAGCCGGTGCCCGGGGGCGCCGGGTCGGCCGGTTCCCGGGCGTCCAGCGGCAGCCGCCAGGTGATTCTCCGTCGCACGGCGCCGAGCTCCTTCTCCAGTGGTGAAGGAGGAACGGCCAGCACCGCACACGACGCGTGTGCCAGACAGTAATGCGAGACGGACGGCCAGAGGGCGCGGTGCCACAGGCGCGGTCCCGTCCCGACAACCAGGAGGTCGTCGTCCTGGGCGGCGACCTCCACCAGCACCCGTCCCGCTGAAGCACGCACGGTCAAGGGCCGCACCGGGACACCGGGCCCGGCGCTGCCGAACGCGGTGTCAAGCGCATCGAACAGCCGCTCCCCCGCCGACCTGCGGAACTCGGCCAACCGCGGCGGGCAGGAGAGACCGCGGTGCCCGGGCCCGCCGCCGGGCGGCTCCCAGGCCGGCACGGCCCACAACTCGCGCCCGCCGCCCCGGGCTTCGGCCGCGGCCCGGCGCAGAGGTGTGAGGTTCGACTGCGAGTGGCTCACGCCGACCACGACACGTCGGCCTGCGATTCCGTCCATGGTTCACAGCCCGATGTCGCGGCCGTTGATGTCGGCGAGGGATTCGCGGCGTATCAGGATCCGCGCGCGGCCTTCGTGGACGGCCACCACCGGGGGACGGCCGACCGCGTTGTAGCTGGACGCCATGGAGAGGTGGTAGGCGCCGGCTACCGGAACGGCCAGGAGGTCGCCCGGGTGGATGTCGCCCGGCACGGCAGCATCGGCGGCGAGCACATCGCCGGCCTCGCAGTGGCGTCCGACGACGGTCGCCGTACGGGGCTCGGCAGTGGAGCGGCGGCCGATGAGCCGGGGTGCGTAGCGGGAGCCGTACAGGGCGGGCCGCGGGTTGTCGCTCATTCCGCCGTCCACGGCCACGAAGAGGCTGTCACCCGTCCTCTTCACGGCGAGCACCCTGTAGAGCGCGACGCCTGCGGGACCGGCCACCGCGCGACCGGGCTCGATGGTGAGCCGGGGCACGGATATACCGGCCGCCGCACAGCTCGAGACCAGTTCGCGGCGGATGCGTGCTCCCAGGGCCGCGATGTCGAGGGAGGTCTCCCCCGGCCGGTAGGCGATGCCGTGGCCGCCTCCCATGTCCAGCTCCGGCAGGACGACTCCCTGCTGGTGGCTGATCTGGGCGAGCAGCCCGACCATCCGTCGGAGCGCCGTCAGGTAGGGCTTGACGGTGCTGATCTGCGAACCGATGTGGCAGTGCAGTCCGACCAGTTCCAGGCGTGGCTGGCCGAGTATGCGGGCGATGGCGTGCTGGGCGCTCCCGTCGGTGAGGGAGAGCCCGAACTTCTGGTTGTCCGTGCCGGTACGGATCGCCGCGTGACCGCCGGCGCTCACACCGGGAACCACGCGCACCAGCACCTTCTGGCGGGCACCGTCCGGGACGAGCGCGGACAGCCGTGCAATCTCCCACGCACTGTCGATGACGATCCTGCCGACGCCCAGGCGCAGTGCGGCGCTCAGGTCGTCCGGGCTCTTGGCGTTGCCGTGCATCACGATGCGCTCGGGAGGGAAGCCGTTGGTGACGGCGAGCTCCAACTCGCCCGCGGAGCAGACGTCCAGGCCGAGGCCCTCTTCCCCTACCCAGTGCAGGAGGGCACGGCACAGGAATGCCTTGGCCGCGTAGACGACGTCGGTGTCCGGGAAGGCGCGCACGTAGGCGCGGCAGCGGTCACGCACCTCCCCCTCGTCCAGGAGATAGAGCGGGGTGCCGAACCGCTCGGCCGCCTCCACGAGGGAGACGCCGCCCACCGAGACATCGCCCCGGGCGGAGAGTCGCGCCGAAGCGGGCCAGACGGACAGACTCGCGGCGTTGCCCGGCGGAACGGAAGCGGCCTGCGGCGTGGCCGCGGTCGGCAGTCCGGGCAGTGTTGTGGTCATGGTGTTCCCCCAGCGGGTCAAGAGGTGGACGCAGGAGACAGCGACCGCGCCGCGGCCGGGCGGAGCGGGTCGGCCGGGCGCGGATCCCCGGCCGGACGGCGGGTGAACCCGGTGGTGGAGACGTCACGGGGCCCTGGGGCTGCGAGCAGCGGGTCGACGACGAGGTCGACGATTCCCAGAGGTGCGACGAGGGCGCGTACCGCCGGCTCGGAGAGCCGGATCCAGGTCTGCCGCCGCCTCAGGGTGAGTGTCAGCCGTCGCTCGTCGGTGAACGCGACTGCGGTACGGACGCCGAGGGGCGTACGGAAGAGGCGGGCGCAGCAGCCCGCGGGCCCCTGCCGGACCGGGACGAACAACGTCCCGGTCCGGAACGGTTGAAGGGGGTCGGGGTCCTCGACACCTTGGCTGTCGTTCATGGCACTCCTCATGGAGACGGGCACATCCCCGGACCGCCGGCGGCCGGGGCACATCGATGACGCTATGCGCGTCCCCAGCGGGTCGGAGGTATCCGTTAGCGGACCCTTGACTCCGCGCGCCCGACCCTTGACGCGTCGTTGACGAAGCCTTCCGGTCCCGTTTCATCGCGTCGTGTGTGTGCCGGCTCTACCTGACACCGTCCGGCACCACCCGGCCCCACCTGGCGCCACCTGGCGCCACTCGGCGCCACCCATCACCCTCACGCACGTATGGCGCCACACCAACCCCCACAGACGCCAGGGCATCTTCGCAGGTCAGCACGGTTTCGACGTCGAGCAGGTCCAGCAATGCCGCCCCACCCTTGCGCTTGGCGCCATGATGGTGCCATGATGGCGTCATGGACCTCACCCCCTACGTCGACACCATCCGCCGCGACCTGGCGGTGGCCGCCGAAGCCGGTGGCGACGAAGCCCGCGAGCTGGCAGAGAGGCTCACCGCCCCCCTGGAGTCGGCGATCCGGCTGACCATGCTCAACGTGCTCTCCGCCGCGATGGACGAGATCACCCGCGAACTCGCCCCCGGCTCGGTCGACGTGCGGCTGCGCGGGCTCGACCCCGACTTCGTGGTGACACCGCCGCCCGGGGACGGCGGCACTTCCACGGAACCGGCCGCACCTGTCGAACCCGCCGGAACCCCGACCGAAAGCGATGAGGGCGGCACCGCCCGCGTCAACCTGCGCCTGCCGGCCCACCTCAAGACCCGCGCGGAGGAGGCAGCGGCCCGCGAGGGCCTGTCGGTCAACGCGTGGGTGGTCCGCGCCGTGTCGGCCGCGGCCGACGGCGGCGCCCAGCCGCGCACGACGGAGAAGACCCGGACCGTCGGACAGAGCTTCACGGGCTGGGTGCGCTGAGCGCACCCTGGCCGCACCACTTCACCCACACCACGTCCCACCAGCGGGGACGCCTTCAAGACCCAAGAGGACGGGACAGCCATGCCTTCTTTCGACACTCCTGAGCCGATCTCGGTCACCGCACACGTGGAGGCCGGTTCCATCCAGTTCACCGCGGGCGACCGCCTCGACACGGTGGTCGCAATCCTGCCCCGCGACCCGAAGAAGGACATGGACGTGCGGACGGCGGACCAGACCGAGATCACGTACGCCGGCGGCACACTGACGGTCAGGACGCCCAAGACCAACCTGCTCGGCCGCACCGGCACCGTGGACGTGACCGTCGAACTGCCCGCGGGCTCCCGCATCGACATGACCGGCGCCTGGGCCCAGGTGCTCGGTGAGGGCCGGCTCGGTGAGGTCCGGGTGAAGACCTCGTCCGGAGACGTCCGCCTCGACACCACCGGTCCCCTGTGGCTCAAGGCCTCCCACGGCTCGATCAGCGTGGACCGGGTCGAGGGCCTGGCCGAGATCACCACCAGCTCGGGCAGCCTGCGCGTCGGCATCGTCGACGGCCCCGCCGTCCTGAAGAACTCGCACGGCACCACAACCGTCGACGCCGTGACCGGCGAAGTCCGGGTGAGTGGCGCCAACGGCGACATCGAGATCCGGCGCGCCGAGGACTCGGTCACCGCCACCACCGCCCACGGCACCCTCCGCGTGGGCGAAGTGGCGCGCGGCACGGCCCAGCTGGAGACGAACTACGGCGCCATCGACATCGGTGTCCGCGCGGGCACGGCCGCCTGGCTCGACGTCAACTCGGGCTCGGGCCAGGTTCGTAACGCGCTCACCGCGTCCGACGCCCCGGAGGAGACCGAGGACACCGTCAAGATCCGCGCCCGCACCCGGCACGGAAACATCGACATCCGCCGCGCCAAGGCCTGAACACCGGCCCGCCCGCTCGCCCACCACGCGCCAGCCACTTCACCCTTCGAACGGGAGGGCTCCATGCCTTCATCTGTCATGCCCACATCCAACCGAGAGACCGGCGCGCAGTCGCCCGCCGCCATCTCCGCCGTCGGTCTGCGCAAGTCCTACGGGGACAAGACCGTCCTCGACGGCATCGATCTGCACATCCCTGCCGGCTCGGTCTTCGCCCTGCTCGGTCCGAACGGCGCGGGCAAGACCACCGCCGTGAAGATCCTCTCCACGCTCATCACCGCAGACGGCGGGCAGGCGCAGGTCGCGGGCCACAACCTGGCGGCGGACCCGCAGGCGGTGCGGGGCGCGATCGGTGTCACCGGGCAGTTCTCGGCGGTCGACGGCCTGATCACCGGCGAGGAGAACATGCTCCTCATGGCCGACCTGCACCACCTCTCCCGCAGCGAGGGGCGGCGGGTCGCCGCCGAACTCCTGGAGCGTTTCGACCTGGTCGAGGCCGCGAAGAAGCCCGCCTCCACCTACTCCGGCGGCATGAAGCGCCGCCTGGACATCGCCATGACGCTGGTCGGCGGCCCGAGGGTCATCTTCCTCGACGAGCCGACCACCGGCCTCGACCCGCGCTCCCGCCACACCATGTGGGGCATCATCCGCGGGCTGGTGTCCGGCGGGGTGACCGTCTTCCTCACCACCCAGTACCTGGAGGAGGCCGACGAACTCGCCGACCGCATCGCCGTGCTCCACGACGGCAAGCTCGCCGCCGAGGGCACCGCCGACGAACTCAAGCGGATCGTCCCCGGCGGACACATCCGGCTCCGCTTCACCGACCCGGCCGCATACCGGGCCGCCGCCACCAGCCTGGGCGAGGTCACCCGGGACGACGAAGCACTCGCCCTGCAGATCCCGAGCGACGGAAGCCAGCGCGAACTCCGCTCCATCCTCGACCGGCTGGACTCGGCCGGCATCGAGGCGGACGAACTCACCGTGCACACACCCGACCTCGACGACGTCTTCTTCGCCCTGACCGGCCCCCTGAACGGCCCTCTGAACGGCCCGGCCAACGTCCCCAACCAGCCCAAGGAGAACGTCCGATGAGCTCCGTCTCCCTCACCATGCGCGACTCGTCCACCATGCTGCGCCGCAACCTGCTGCACGCCCGGCGCTACCCGTCCCTCACCCTCAACCTGCTGCTCACCCCGGTCATGCTCCTCCTGCTCTTCGTCTACATCTTCGGCGACGCCATGAGCGCGGGCATCGGCGGCGGCAACCGCTCCGACTACATCGCCTACATCGTCCCCGGCATCCTCTTGATGACGATCGGCTCCACCACGATCGGCACCGCGGTGTCCGTCTCCACCGACATGACCGAGGGCATCATCGCCCGCTTCCGCACCATGGCCATCCACCGGCAGTCGGTGCTCATCGGGCACGTCGCCGGCAGCGTCCTGCAGTGTGTGATGAGCGTGGTCCTCGTCGGGGCCGTCGGAGTGGCCATCGGATTCCGGTCCACGGATGCCACGGCCATGGAGTGGCTGGCCGCGTTCGGACTGCTCGCGCTGTTCGCGCTGGCGCTCACCTGGATCGCGGTCGGCATGGGGCTGGTCAGCCCCAACGCCGAGGCCGCCAGCAACAACGCCATGCCGCTCATCTTCCTGCCGCTCATCTCCAGCGCCTTCGTCCCGGTCGACGCCATGCCGGGCTGGTTCCAGCCGATCGCCGAGTACCAGCCCTTCACCCCGGCGATCGAAACCCTGCGAGGACTCCTCCTCGGCACCGAGATCGGCCACAACGGATGGCTCGCCGTCGGGTGGTGCCTGGGTCTCACCGTCCTCGGCTACCGCTGGTCGAAAGCTCAGTTCGACCGCGACGCGGAGTAACCGGCCTACGGTTCGGACCGCCTCCCGCGAGCGATCTCATCGCAGCGGGAGTCAGTCCTTGCGCCCGGTGGAGGCCACGGTGACTCCGAGGCCGATCATCGCGAGCCCGCCGACGCCGCCGACCAGGGAGAGCCGCTGAGGCGAGCGGGCAAACCATTCCCGCGCAGTGGCCGCGACCCCTGCGCGGCGCCCCTGGGCCAGCGCCCGCCCGATCACGAACAGCACACTGGGGCCGGGGACGATGATCAGCAGGAACGACATGGTTGCGAAGGCGAGCAAGCGGTCGGTGGACACCATGAGGGTCATGCAAGCACGGCGAGGGTTCGCTCCTCCACCGGTGTCCCCGGCCCGCCGCACGGTCCGGACGGCCCCAGGCCGAGTGCTCTTCGCGGAGGTGCCACGGCCGCTGAGGACGGGCGGCTGCAGCGCAGCGCCCGTCCTCCGGTGTCATCCGCCGTCAGGAAGCGGTGGCTCCGTAGACGCCCATCTCGTGGATCGAGTAGCCCCAGGTCGTCTTCCGCTCGACCCCCTGGATCCGGACGTAGCGCACGGCCTCGTCGGCGTTGAGCCGCACGACGTCGTTGCCACACGCGTCCGGGCGCTGCGTGGACGCGGTCTTCCACTCCTTCCCGTCCGGGGAGGTCTGGACGGCGTACTCCGCCGCGCAGGCGCCCTCCCAGGCGAGGGTCACGGCGGCGACCTCGGCCGGGGCTGCGAGCTCGATCTGCACCCACTCGTCGTCCGAGTAACCGGAGGCCCAACGGGTGCCCATCAGGCCGTCGTTGACGTGGCCGGGCGCCAGCCGGTCGAGGTCCTGCTCCACGCTGGACGCGGATGCCGTTCCTTTCAGGGCCAGGTTCTCCCCGCCTCCCGCGGAGTCCCAGAGCTGCAGCCGGACACCGGCCTGGACGAGGAAGGTGTCGAGCACTCCGTCACCGACCTTGGGCTGGACCTTTCCCCAGGAGTTTCGCGGCGGATCCACCCGCACGGCGCGGGCCCGCTGCTGGAGCTCGTCGGACTCGGCGAGCAGCCGGCCGGAGGCCTCCTCGTCCCCTGCCTGCCGCGCCTGGAGCGCGTCGAGCATGGTCACCATCGCCTTGCCCCACAGCTCGGTCGCATCCAGCCAGGGCGCCGCGTCGACGGTGAATCCCTCTTCCACGGATCCGCCGCGGATCGTGGCGGGGGACCGCTCGACGGCGGTCGCGTAGGTACGCAGGGCCTTGACGGCGCCGATGCGGTCCCCCGCGTCCCATTCCTTCCAGAACTCCGCTGTGCGCCGGGCGAGTTCGGGTGCCTGGGGCTGCCAGGGAGTGGCACCGAAGGTCGGGGCCATGTGTTCGAGGTCGCCGAGGACGAGCAGGGCGTCGGTGGCCTCGCGGTCGCCGCCCGCGAGGTAGGACATGGCCTCATGCCAGTTCCTCTCCGCGTCGTACCCCCGGTCGTTCCAGGTGAAGTCGGCGGCCCCGAAGACGGCGACCTTGCTCGCGTACGGCTGGTTCATGGGGTTGGCCACGATGCCGGAGATGTGCTCGGACAGGCCCGCCTCGCGCTTGTCGTACGGTGCGAGCAGCAGCCGTCCGCTGGTGTTGCCGAAGTCGTTGACCGGATAGTTGTCCCACACGAAGACCTTGCGGCCGAACGCCTTGGCCGCCTGCTCCGCCTCTTCGTCGGTGATCTGTGCGGGAACGACGCCCACGCCGGTCCACATCACCTCGACCGCGGGGTCCAGAGTGTCCCGCATGGCCTGCTTGTAGGGCGTTTCGGAGAGGTCCGAGTACTCGGTGGGCACCATCTGCAAGGGCCACGTGCCCTCGTGGGTTGCGATGAAGGTGCGCTGTACGTCGTTGAGCAGGTCGACCTGGGCCTTTCCGGCGGCTCCTCTGCCCGGTTCGCCGTACGCATCCCTGTCGCCCTCGCAGTTCCAGGTGGCGTAGTCGATGTCGTCGAGCGGGAGGGAGAAGGCGCGGGTCCCGAGGTCGTACAGGGCCTGGAGCTTGTCCTTGAGCGCCTTGCGGTCGGCGGGGTCGGAGTAGCAGATCGATTCCCCGGGGGAGACGGCGAAGGTGAAGCGCACATGGTTCGCTGTGGCTCGCCGCACCAGCTCGCCCAGCTCCGCCAGCTTGTCGGCGGGATAGGGCTCGCGCCACTCACCCCGGTGGTAGGGGTCGTCCTTGGGCGCGTAGATGTACGTGTTCGCCTTGACGTCCCCGTAGAAGTCCATCTGGTCGAGGCGTTCGGCGGGGGTCCAGGGCTGGCCGTAGAAGCCCTCGATGGTGCCCCGCAGCGGCATCGACGGGAAGTCGCTGACGCGTACTCCGGACACCTTCCAGCCGTGGTGTCCGGAGCGGACGAACAACTGGCGCAGGGTCTGCACGGCGTAGAACTGGCCGGCGGCGTCCTTGCCGCCGAGGGTGATCCGGGAGCCCGGCCCGGTCCGCGAGACGCGCAGGGCGTAGCCCTCGGCGTGGTCCGGTACCGCCGTGTCGCCGAGCCCCGCCGCGATGTCGGGGCGCGCGGCCGGCCCCAGCCGTACGGTGAGCAGTCCGGCGGCGGCCCCGGGAACCTTTCCGGGAGCGACGATGTCCACCCGGTGGGTGCCGTGCGCCTTCAGCTCGCGGACGAGGCGGTCACGGGCAGCGGCGTCCGTGTCCTTGTCCGCCACCACGAGCACCCTGCCCGTCACGACGGCGTCCCCGCCCGCCCGGGCGAGGGACTGCGGGGCCGGCGAGACCGACGGCACTGCCGCGGTCGCACGGGGAGCGGCATCGGTGGCGGCGGCCGGGAACGCGTCGAGCGCCATGGTGCTTGCGAGTGCGAAGCACACACCGAGCACCGTGGCGGCCTTCAGGTTTCTTCCCATGAGCTCTCCAAGCATGGTCTAGACCATCAAATGCCCTTGCTCTCATGGATGGTGCGGGGTCGGGAGCCGAGAGGTAAGACGTATGGGGTCTAGACCTCTTCGACACTCCCCTTTACTCTGGCCAACACGACATGCCGGGGGCTACTACCTTGGCATGCCCCGCTCACTACCCCGCGACACGCAGGTCCGCACCGGGGAGCGGGTCCGGCGCCACGCGGTCGGGCCTACCGCCGCCCGTCGACCAGGCCGGATTCCCAAGCCCAGGCGGCGATCTCCACGCGGTTGCGGGCTGACAGCTTGATCTGGACGTTGGCGAGGTGCGTCTTCACCGTGCCCACCGAGATGGAGAGTTCGACGGCGATCTCGGCGTTGGTCAGTCCTCTGGCCACCAGACGCACCAGGTCCTTCTCCCGCGCGGAGAGTGCGGTGTGCGGCTCCCGGGGCGCGGGCGCCGCGCTGTTGAGGCGCCGCAGCAGCCGTACGGTGATGGCAGGGCTCACCAGCGCCTCGCCGGAGGCGGCCGCCCTGATGGCCTCGACCAGCAGAGCAGGGCCCGAGTCCTTGATCAGGAATCCGGAGGCGCCTTCACCCAGGGCGCGCTGGACGTACTCGTCGTCATCGAACGTCGTGACCACGACGACCTTCGGCGGATCCACGGTGCCGGGGCGAGTCAGCCTGCGCAGCGCCTCCAGACCGTCCATGCGGGGCATACGGATGTCCATCAGCACCACGTCGGGCCGGTGGCGCTCGGCGAGCTCCACCGCGAACACCCCGTCCGATGCCTCCGCCACGACGTCGATGTCGTCCTCCGCGGCGAGGATCATCGCGAACCCGGCCCGTACCATCGCCTGGTCGTCGGCGATCAGCACCCGGATCGTCATCGGACCGCCACCCCTGCCGTGGAGACGGGAAGCGTCGCCTCGACGCCCCAGCCGCCCGCCGTCACCGGGCCCGCCTGGACACTCCCACCGATCAGGCCCACCCGCTCGGCCAGGCCCTTCAGCCCGAAGCCGCTCTGGGAGACATGGCGCGGCCGCCCGTCGTCGCTGACGCGTACGGTGAGCCGGTCCCCCGAACGGTTCACGCGCACCCGCACCTCGGTACAACCATGGGCGTGCTTGCGTACGTTGGTGAGGGCCTCCATCACCACCCGGTGCGCGGTGGTGGTCACCTCCACCGGCAGGTCGTCGAAGGTCCCTTCCAGATCGAGCCGGGCCCGGGCGCCTCCGACGGCCGAGAACTCCTCTACGAGGGAACGCACTTCGCCGATGCCCGCCAGCGGGGTCAGGGCCACTTCCCCGTCGGCGTCGCGCAGCATCCCCACCATGTGCCGCATGGATGTCAGCGCCTCCGAGCCCGCCTGCTCGATCCTCTGCAGCGCCGGCGGCACCAGCTCGGGCCGGCGGTCCGCGATCGCGTTGGCTCCCTGCGCCTGGACGACGATGCCGGTCACGTGGTGGGCGACGAAGTCGTGCAGGTCCCTGGCGAACTCCGTCCGCTGCTCCAGCCTGAGCGCCGCGGCCTGCCGTCGCCGGTCCGCCAGGAGCAGGCGCATCCCGAGGCCGACGCCCAGCGCCGTGACCGCTGCCAGGGCGAAGATCAGCGCGAAGATCGTGGTGGACTGCCGCATCGAGACCGACACCGGCCGCAGCACGATGGCCATCAACAGCACGGGGACGGCCACCGCCGCCCACGACGGCGCCCCGCGTCTGGCGACGACCAGCAGGATCCACACCAGAGCCGCCGGCTCGGCGTATCCCAGCGCCTGCGCCCCGACCGTCATCTCCATGTGCAGCAACACCGAGAGACACAGTGACATGACCGCCAGTGTGCAGCCGGCCGCCGGCAGCGCACGGCTGCCGAGCCGGGGCGATGCCACGACCAGAGCGATGGCCAGCAGGGCGCCACCCAGCTTGGCGGCACCCAGCACGTTGTCGTCGGGGCCCCCGATCCGGTAGAAATCGCCGCCCACCCAGTCCAGCACGACGAGGCCGGCCAGGGCCACGACCAGAGCCAGCCGGATCGTGACGAGCAACTGCGGATGGTCCCTTCCCTGTGTGGCTGTGGGTGCGGCCAACCTCGCCAGCATCTCTCTCACCGTCCTCCCGCCGACCGGCCGAAAGTCGGAGTCGGCCGCGCATGATCTGTCTTTTGCCCGATCCGCCGCAGGCCACGGCGGAGAAGAGTGGTGTCCACCCGGGCGGCGTGTCACAGCCGACCCTCCCACACGCACAGGAGTCACATGAACCACGCAGAGGTGCACCACGGAAGCGGGCCGGGGTTCGGGCGTCCCGTCGGCGCGGCTGCGATCGAGGCCCATGGGCTCGGCAAGCAGTACCGGCGCGGCTGGGCGCTGCGGGACGTCTCCTTCCGGCTGCCTGCCGGACGGGTGTGCGGCCTTGTCGGCCCGAACGGCGCCGGCAAGAGCACCCTGATGGGACTGGCCACCAACATGATCCGGCCGTCGACCGGCGCCCTGCGGGTGTTCGGCGCGGCGCCGGGGTCGACGGAGGCCGTCCTGCGGACCGCGTTCCTGACCCAGGAGAAGCCGCTGTTCCGGCGCTTCACCGTCGCGGAAACCCTGCGGCTGGGCCGCGAGTTCAACCCCTGCTGGGACCAGGAGGTCGCCGAGGGCATCGTCCGCGCCGGCCAGGTGCCGCTGAAGGCGAAGGTCGGCACGCTGTCCGGGGGGCAGCGCACCCGCGTCGCCTTCGCCCTGGCTTTCGGGAAGCGCCCTGACCTGCTCATCCTCGACGAGCCGATGGCCGATCTGGACCCGCTGGTCCGCCGCGAGCTCATGGCCACCCTGACCGCGGAGGCCGCACAGCACGGCACCACGGTGCTGGTCTCCTCGCACATGCTCGCCGAGCTGGAGCACATCTGCGACTACCTGCTCGTCATCGCGGACGGCGGTCTGCGCCTCGCGGGTGAGGTGGACGAACTGCTCGCAGCACACGCGCTGTTCGCCGACGCCGGGGACGGCTCGTCCCCGGCCCTCGCGCCGCACAGCGTCATCGGATCGCACAACGAGGGCCGGCCGGGCGTCCTGGCCCGTCTCGGCGGACCTGTCGAATACGGCGGACAGGCCGAGCCTCCCACCCTGGAGGAGCTCCTGCTCGCCTACCTGCGGTCACCCGACGCGCCTGCGCTGATCGCCCCCGGCGCCCGCGTCGGCGACATCCACGACATCATCACCCACGACCGGACGAAGGCTGTGACCGCATGACCACGCTCACTCACGACCCGGCCCGTACAGCGCCCACCGGCCCGGCACGCAACCACTGGATCCCCCGGCTCGGCGGTCCGGTCTGGCTCGTCTGGCGCCAGCACCGCGCCGCGTTCTGGACGCTCATCGCCGCCATGCTCCTCGGCGTGCTCGTCATGGTCTATCTGCGCGGGCAGACGATGGACTTCCTGGCCGCCCAGGACCCGACCTCGCGGAGGTCGGGAGGGCTGCCGCCCGAGTTCGAGACCCACGTCAACCGTCTGCACAGCATCGGGAGCTACCTCAGCTACATCCCCGTTCTGGCCGGTGTCCTGCTCGGGGCTCCGCTCATCGCGGGCGACCTGGAGACCGGCACCGCCAAGCTGGTGACCTCACAGTCCGTCAGCCGACTGCGCTGGCTCATCACCAAACTCGCCGTTCCCGCCGCGATGCTCGCTCTGTCGACCGGCGTGCTCACCGCCGTGCTCACCTGGTGGTGGAACCCGCTCAAGGGACTTTCCGAGGCCCTCATCTGGACCTCCTTCTTCAGTGTCACGGGGCTCGTACCGGTGGCCTACGCCCTGCTCACGTTCACCGTGGGCGTGGCGGTCGGCCTGCTCCTGCGCCGCACGCTGGTGTCGATGGTGGTCACGCTCGGCATCGTCGTGGCGATCGGGTTCGTCTGGGACGAACTCTGGCGGAGCCTGGGACACATCATGTCGGTCAGCACCGACAAGGGCGTCGGGCCCGGGGCGGTACGGCCGGAGCTGCCTGCCCAGGCGGAGCAGCAGGGACAGGGCACGTATTTCCTCACCAGCTCCGGAGACCGCCTGGACTGGACCACCTGTCTCGATCAGATGGAGAACGACCGGGCGCACACCTCCTGCCTGGAGTCGAAGCACGTCATCGGCTGGTCCCTGGACTATCTCGACGTCTCCCAGATGCAGACGATGCAGTGGCTCGGAGCCGGCATCATGCTCGCCGTCGCCGCGGCCGTCGCCGCCTTCGTCATCGTCTGGGGCCGCAAGCGGCTCCTGTGACCCGTGTGGCCACGGGGCCGGGGCTCACCGCGCGGGTCCGGACGACGCGCGGACCGGTTGGCGAGGAGCGGGCGCCGCGTGGTGGACTTCGTCTACGAACGGAGAGAGACGGTGGCGCAGGGCATGGCCGATCACGGCGCGGACCAGGGGTATCTGCTGGACAACCAGCAGTCGGAGGCAGGCATCCGATTCGGTGCGCTGTCCGAGCTGTTCGATCCGGTGACGTTCCGGCACATCGACCGGATCGGCATCACCCGGGGCATGCGGTGCTGGGAGGTCGGGGCGGGCGGCCCCTCCGTGCCCGCAGGTCTTGCCGAGCGTGTCGGAGCAACGGGACGGGTGGTCTGCACCGACATCGACGTGTCCTGGGCACGAGAAGCCGCCTCCGAAGTCGTCGAGGTCATGCGCCACGACGTCGCGGCCGATCCTCCGCCGCCGGGTGGCTTCGACCTCGTGCACGCCCGGCTGGTCCTGGTGCACGTCGTCGACCGCGCGGAGGCGCTGCGCCGCATGATCCAGGCGCTGCGACCGGGTGGTGTGCTGCTCCTGGAGGATGCCGATCCGGGGCTGCAGCCTCTGCTGTGCCCGGACGAGTCGGGCCCCGAGCAGCGGCTCGCCAACCGTCTGCGCTCCGGGTTCCGGGAGCTCATGGCCGCACGCGGCGCCGATCTCGCGTACGGCCGGACACTGCCCCGGCTGCTGCGCGAAGGCGGCCTGGACGACGTACAGGCGGATGCCTACTTCCCGATCACCTCGCCGGCCTGCACCGTTCTCGAGGCAGCGACGGTCCGGCAGATCCGTGGCCGGCTCGTGGCGGCGGGGATCGCGACCGACGAGGACATCGACCGCCACCTGTCCGACGTCGCCACCGGACGACTCGACCTGGCGACGGCCCCCATGGTCTCCGCCTGGGGGCGCCGTCCGTAGAAGGCGCGTGCCGGCGCCCTCGGGGTACGCCGACCCGCCGAGCAGGCCGGACTCCTGGGGTCTCCCCCGGCACCTGCGTGGGCTTTCCGGCTTCGAACCGGGGAGAGTTGACCCCGATTGGTCGGGGAGGGGGCCTCATGTACGGCGTCAGGAAGGCCCAGTGCCTGCTCAGACACCTGCCCGGCAGGGCCGGTGGCCGCCCTCGGTGACCTCAGGCCCGCTTGTCATCGTCCCCCACCTGGCACTACTGTCGCCACGCCTTGGTGAACGGGAAATCGGTGTGATGCCGGTGCGGCCCTCGCCACTGTGATCGGGAAGTCCGGCTCCGGCCCTCGCGGGCAGCCACTGGGTCCTTGTGACCCGGGAAGGCGGAGTTCGGGCGGTGGTACCCGTAAGCCAGGAGACCGGCCAAGGCACTTCAACCATCCACGAGGTGCTGGAGAGGGTCTGCTGAGCCATGCACATAGCCGAGGGTTTTCTGCCTCCGGTGCACGCGATCGCCTGGGGTGTCGCGTCCGCGCCGTTCGTCGTCCACGGAGTCCGGTCACTCACGCGTGAAGTCCGGGAGAACCCCGAGAGCACGCTGCTCCTGGGGGCTTCCGGGGCCTTCACGTTCGTTCTTTCCGCATTGAAGATCCCGTCCGTGACCGGGAGCTGCTCGCATCCCACCGGCACGGGGCTGGGGGCCATCCTGTTCCGCCCGCCGATCATGGCGGTCCTGGGCACCATCACCCTGCTGTTCCAAGCGCTCCTGCTCGCCCACGGCGGGCTGACCACGCTGGGTGCCAACGTCTTCTCGATGGCGATCGTCGGGCCCTGGGCGGGGTACGCGGTCTACAGGCTGCTGCGCCGGTACGACGTGCCGCTGATGGTGGGAGTGTTCTTCGGCGCGTTCGTCGCCGACCTGTCGACGTACTGCGTCACGAGCGTGCAGCTGGCGCTCGCCTTCCCGGACCCGAGCACCGGATTCCTGGGCGCGCTCGGCAAGTTCGGCTCCATCTTCGCGGTCACCCAGATCCCGCTGGCGGTGAGCGAGGGGCTCCTGACCGTTCTGGTCATGCGGCTCCTCGTGCAGTCCAGCAAGGGGGATCTGACCCGGCTCGGCGTGTTCCTCGCCGGCAGGCGGGACCGGACCAGGACGGCCGAGACCGAGGCGGTGGCCCGATGAACAGGAACACGAAGATCAACGCCCTTCTGCTGCTCGTCGTGGCCGCGCTGGCCGTCCTGCCGCTGGCCCTCGGCCTCGGCGACGACGAGAAGGAGCCGTTCGCGGGCGCCGACGCCCAGGCCGAGACGGCGATCACCGAGATCGATCCCGAATACGAGCCCTGGTTCTCCCCGCTGTACGAACCACCGTCCGGCGAGATCGAGTCGGCCCTGTTCGCCCTCCAGGCCGCGTTGGGCGCGGGCGTCCTCGCCTATTACTTCGGTCTGCGGCGCGGACGCCGCCAGGGCGAGCTGCGCGCGAGCGTGCAGCAGGACGGCTCCGGTGCCGGGGAGCCCGCGGCCCGGGGGAACTGAGGATCGTGCTGCCGATCGACGCGGCGGCGCACAGCAGTCGCTGGCGCCGCCGCCATCCCGTGGACAAAGCCGTACTGGGGCTGGGACTCACGGTCCTGGCGATCTCACTGCCGCCCTGGCCCGGAGCCGCACTGATCCTCCTCACCGCCGTCGCCGTCCTGCTGGGGCCGGCCGGTGTGCCCGCACGCCAACTCTGGCGGGCCTACCGGGTTCCCCTGGGTTTCTGCGTCACCGGGGCGGCCACACTGCTCGTACAGGTCGGCGGGCCGGAGGGACTCGTGACCCTGGCCGACGGGGGGCCGGTCCGTGCCGGGGAGCTGCTGCTGCGCACCTCGGCTGCGTCGCTCGGGGTCCTGCTGTTCGCCTTCACCACCCCGATGTCCGACCTGCTGCCCCGCCTGGTCAAGGCGGGGGTGCCGGCGCCGGTGGTGGACGTCGCCCTGGTGACGTACCGCATGAGCTTCCTGCTCCTCGACGCGGTGCGCCGGATCCGGGAGGCCCAGGCGGCCCGGCTCGGGCACACCACTCGGGCCGCCGCCTGGCGCTCGCTGGCGGGGCTGGGGGCCACCGCGTTCATCAGGGCCTTCGACCGCGCGGCCCGGCTCCAGGCCGGGCTCGCCGGGCGCGGCTACGACGGGACCCTGCGCGTCCTGGTACCCGACGCCCGTGTCTCCGGCCGGTTCGTGGCCGTGAGCGTCACCCTGCTCGCGGCCCTCACCGTGCTGACCCTCGTCCTGGAAAGGCCCCTTTCATGAGCGAATCCGTACTGCTCGCCCTGCGGGGCGCGGCCTTCGCGTACGAGGACGGCCCTGCCGTGCTCAGCGGCCTCGACTTCGAAGCACGGGTGGGGCGTGCGCTCGCCCTGCTCGGCCGGAACGGCAGTGGGAAGACCACGCTGATGCGTCTGCTCAGCGGCGGGTTGCGACCCCGCGAGGGGCAGTTGACGGTGGAGGGCCGCCCGGTCACGTACGACCGGAAGGGCCTGACCCGGCTGCGTACCACGGTCCAGTTGGTGGTGCAGGACCCGGACGACCAGTTGTTCGCCGCGTCCGTCTCCCAGGACGTGTCCTTCGGACCGCTGAACCTGGGGCTGCCCGACAGCGAGGTGCGGGCCCGGGTGGACGAGGCGCTGGACGCCCTCGACATCAGGGCGCTGGCGGACCGGCCCACCCACCTGCTCTCGTACGGGCAGCGCAAACGGACCGCCATCGCGGGGGCGGTCGCGATGAGGCCCCGGGTGCTGATCCTCGACGAGCCGACCGCCGGGCTCGACCCGGACGGTCAGGAGCGGCTGCTCGCCACGCTGGGCACCCTCCGGGAGAGCGGCACCACCGTCATGATGGCCACGCACGACGTCGACCTGGCCCTGCGCTGGGCCGACGACGCCGCGCTCCTCACCCCCTCGGGTGTCCGCGCCGGGCCGGCGCCCGCGATGCTCGCCCGTACGGATCTCCTGGAGGAGGCCGGGCTGCGGCTGCCGTGGGGCATCGCGACCGCCCGACTGCTGCGCGCGCACGGCCTGCTGGACGCGTCCGCGCCCGGTCCCCGCGCCCCCGAGGAGCTCGCGGGCTTCGCCTCGCCCGCCGACGGCAGGGGGCAGGCCACCGCCCGCCGGTAGAAGGTCGGATGACGCGGAAGAGGTGCCGGTCCGAGTTGAACTCCTCGTCCAGGAGTCTGACGGCCGCCGCCACCGTCAGCGTCCGTACGACGTCGTCCCGCTCGTAGAACAGCCCTGACAGTTCACCGGTGGTCGCTCGCAGTCGCTCCGCCGTGTCCTGTGCGCCCATCGCCATCTCCCTGCTCGAGAACCCTGCCCGGGGCCGGAGGGTTACGGGCCCGCCGGTCCGCGGCTTTGTGCCGACCGGGGCAGGCGCGATTTCGCACGTCCTCGACAAGGGGAATGAACAGAACGCGAGCCCAAGGACGAGTTCCGTAATCCGGTTCCCGCCCCTGCCGTTGGAAGAGACTCCGACCGGGGACCGGCCCGCGTCGCCGCCTCGATGCCCGTGGGCTCAAGGCCGTAACCACGGCGACGAGGCACGAAGAAATACCTTCGACGAACGCGACAGCGAACAGGAATTACCGTCCCTGAGGCCCGGTCCGAACGGGCCGGCCTTTCCTGCCGACGGTTCGGAAGGGGGAATTGATTTCCCGCACACAGCCGTCGGCTTTCGTCGAACCCGGCCTTCCGCACGCTGTCGAGGTTCTCTGCCTGTCGGGGAGTGCCCAGCCCAGACCCTCGGAGCCGCCCGTTCCGGGCAGTCACCACGCCGGGTTTACAAACGGCCCAGTCAACCGCAGCCGTGTTTCCACGGGTTGACAGAACCCGCGAGCCGAACCACTGTGCGAATATGACGGATGCCGATCGTCCGGCATATGCGCCACCCCGGAACCGCGGATTATCTCAAATAGTGAGAAGGGATCGGCGGGCACACCCTGCACGCCCGCAGGACTCCGCCACACAATTCGGCTCGTCAGGCATCGACTTTCGGACTCTTCACAAAGGGTTAACTCCATAATCCCCCTGGCCTGTTAGCGTCCCGAAGGACGGGTGAAGTCCAGGAGGAGGTGAAGCGTGCGAGCAGTGGCGGTCCGGTTCGTACTCGCGATCCTGGTGGGCTTCCTATTGGCCCCGTACTCCGGCACGCCGGCGGGGGACGCGCACGCGTCCGCCCCAGGATTCGAGGTGGCCGCTCTCCCGGAGACGACGACGGGCGAGGCGCACGGCGAGTACGGCACATGCGGCACCTCCGAACGCGGGGGCGAGTCGAACGGCCTGCTGCGCCACCGGGACCGGCATCGCTCCGCGAGCGTCCCCGCCCCGGAGACCCCTTCGCGTTCCGTCGTGACGATCGACGCGGACGGCCTGCTCACTCCGGCGGCCGTCGCCGCGATGGGCAACGCGCACCACACCTCCAGATCCTCGACCGCGCACTCCTCCACCGCGCTCCAGGTGTTCCGCTGCTGAGCTGACCCGAGGCCCGGTCGCCTGCCCCCCTTCTCGGCCCGCTGCTGTGGGCTCATCGACACGGGGTCATGCCGCCCTGCCCTCCAGGCTCCAGTTCTCACACGTATGCCGACGCGCCGCCCTCAGGCGCGCCAGGAGGAACCTCTGGTATGCAATCTCTCGTCGATCACTCCCGGACAGAAGTCCCACGCATCAGCGACAGCGCCGTCTGGGCACCCCCGCCCGGCGACGTGCGCTCGGCCCCCTTCCGCACGGGATGAGGGCCGCCATGGACAGGGTCTCCAAGTTCCCTCACCTGCGGCAGGATTTCGCCGCGTCACTCGTTGTCTTCCTCGTCGCCCTGCCGCTGTGCGTCGGCGTCGCCGTCGCGTCGGGGGTCCCGGCGGAACTGGGGCTGATCACCGGCATCGTGGGCGGGCTCGTCACCGGCCTCATGCGCGGCAGCAGTCTCCAGGTGTCGGGGCCGGCCGCCGGTCTCACCGTGCTCGTCTTCGAGGCCGTCCAGTCCTTCGGGCTGCCCGCGCTCGGAGTCATCGTGCTGACGGCGGGGCTGCTCCAGCTGGCCATGGGCGCGCTGCGGCTGGGCCGCTGGTTCCGGGCGATCTCGGTCTCGGTGGTCGAGGGCATGCTCGCGGGCATCGGCCTCGTCCTGATCGCGGGTCAGCTCTACGCGGCGGCCGGTGCCGAGGCACCGCGCTCCGGTACCGGCAAGATGGCCGGCATTCCCGGGCTGCTGGCCGACAGCGTGTCCAGTCCCGCGGCTCTCGCCTCACTCGCGGTGGGCGCCGGGACGATCGCCCTGATGGTGGGATGGAACAGGATGCCGAAGCGGGTGCGGGCCGTCCCGGGCGCACTCGCCGCGGTCGCGCTGGCCACCCTCGCCTCGCTGGCGTTCGGGCTGCCGGTCGAGACCGTTCAGGTCCAGGGGCTCGTGGACGCCGTCCAGGCCCCCGCGCTGTCGGAGTTCGGCGGGCTCGCGAGCCTGAGCCTGCTCGGGACCGTGGCGGCGTTCACCTTGATCGCCTCCGCGGAGAGCCTGTTCAGCGCGGCTGCGGTGGACCGGCTGCACGACGGTCCGCGCACCGAGTACGACAAGGAGCTGATGGCCCAGGGCACGGGCAACACCGTGTGCGGACTCCTGGGCGCGCTGCCGATGACCGCGGTCATCGTGCGCAGCTCGGCCAACGTGCAGGCGGGTGCGCGGACGCGGGCCTCCCGGGTGCTGCACGGTGTGTGGCTGCTCCTGTTCGCGGCGCTCCTCCCGTCCGCGCTGGGCCTCATCCCCCTCCCCGCGCTCGCCGGCATCCTCATCCACGCCGGGTGGAAGCTGATCCCGCGGCGCGCCCTCGTGACGCTGTGGCGGGAGCACCGTGGTGAGGCGGTGATCCTGGTCGTCACGGCGGTGGCGATCGTGACGGTGAACATGTTCGAAGGAGTTCTGACCGGTCTGGCCCTGTCGGTGGCCAAGGCGGCCTGGGACGCCTCGCACATCAAGCTGGAGGTCGTCGACAGCAATGCCGACGGAGTCCGGGCCCGTCTGTCGGGCAATGCGACCTTCCTGCGGCTGCCGAAGATACTCGACAGCCTGGAGGCCCTGCCCAAGGACCGGCCCATCTCCCTGGACCTCTCCGGCCTGCACCATCTGGACCATGCCTGCCGCACGGCTCTGGAGAACTGGGCGGAACGGCACAGCTCGTCCGGCACCGAACCTGTGCGGCTGACCCGGTCCGACGTGGTGACGGCCGCTCCCTGAGAGCGCGGACGACTCGCCGGGCGCCCTCCTCGGGCGTCCCGGCGAGTCGTCCCCCGCGGTCAGCCGTTGGGCAGGATGACCGCGCGGCCGTTGATCTTGCCCGCGTGCAGCCGCTCGTAGGCGAGCGGGGCCTCGTCGATGGAGTACGTCTCGACGTGGACGTCGACGGCACCGGCGTGGGCGAGCTCGATGACTTCGGCGAGCTCCCTGCGCGAGCCCCAGTACGGCGCGGAGACCGACGTGGAGAACGGCAGGACGCCGAAGCCGACGGGCAGCAGGCCGCCACCGATCCCGACGATGGTGACGTCACTGTCGATGGAGGCGACCGCGCCGGCCGTCTTCACGGTCGGCTCGGCGCCGACGAAGTCGAGGACGACCTGGGCACCGATGCCGCCGGTGAGTTCGCGGACCTTGGCGGCGGCGTTCTCGTCGGACAGCACCGCCTCGTGGGCGCCCACGGTCCGGGCCAGTGCCAGCTTCTCCTCGGTGACGTCCAGTGCGATGACCCGTGCGGCGGTCATGGCACGCAGCAGCTGGATGGCTACGTGACCGAGGCCGCCGGTACCGATGACCACGGCGGTGGCGCCGGGCGTCAGCTTCGGCAGCGAGCGCTTGATCGCGTGGTACGGGGTCAGGCCCGCGTCGGTCAGCGAGACGGTCTTGACCGGGTCCAGGTCGCCGATGGGCGTCAGATGCCGGGCGTCGTCGACGATCATGTACTCGGCCATGGCGCCCGGGTTCCCCAGTCCGGGCGGGTTGATTCCGAGGTCGGCGGCGCGCAGGCAGTAGTTCTCCCGGCCCTCTGCGCAGTTCACGCAGGTGCCGCAGCCCCACGGGCCGTAGACGGCGACCGCGTCTCCCACCGAGACGCCCTCGGCGCCCTCGCCGAGCGCGGCGACCGTACCGACACCCTCATGACCGAGCGTGAGCGGCAGCTCGTAGGGGAACCCCTCGGCGGGCCAGCTCATCACGGCGATGTCCGAGTGGCAGACACCGGCGGCGCTGACCTTCAACAGGATCTGGCCGGGCCCGGCCACGGGCTCGGGTATCTCGACGACCTCGGGGGCGGCGCCGACGGTGCGGTACTGGACGGCTTTCATGTCTCTCCTTCGTTCTCCGTACTTCCTTTGTGACCCTCGTGGTGGCGGTGCGCCACTCGGGGATCAGGGAGCGGAGTAGCCGCCGTCCACCAGGTGGTAGCTGCCGTGGATGAAGGAGGCGCGGTCGGAGAGCAGGAAGGCGATGAGTTCGGCGACCTCCTCCGACGTGCCGAGACGGCCCGCCGGGTGCAGGGAGATCAGGTGGTCGCGGGCAGGCCCGTCGGTGTCGCGGAGCAGCGGGGTGTCGATGAAGCCCGGGCCGACCGCGTTGATGCGGACGTTCTGTGCCGCGTATTCGAGTGCCGCGGTCTTGGTGAGGCCGACGACGCCGTGCTTGGCGGCGACGTACGCCGGAGAGTTCGCGAAGCCGTTGGTGCCGAGGATCGACGAGACGTTGACGACGGCGCCGCCGCCCGCGGCCAGGATGGCCGGGAGCTCGTGGCGCATCGAGTAGAAGACGCCGCTGAGGTTGGTGGCGACGACCCTGTTCCAGTCCTCGATCCCGTACTCGCCGGTGGGGTGCGAGGGACCGCCGATGCCGGCGTTGTTCACGGCGAGGTGCAGGGCGCCGAAAGTGTCGACGGCGAACCGCACTCCGGCCTCGACCGAGGCGGAGTCGGTGACGTCGAGGGCGACCGCGGCGGCGCGCGCCCCGGTGGCCTTCAGGTCGTCGGCGGCCTTGCGGGCGCTCTCCTCGTTGTAGTCGGCGACGACGACGGCCGCGCCGCTCGCGGCGAGCCTCCGTGAGAGGGCCAGGCCGATGCCCGAGGCTCCGCCGGTGACGAGGGCGACCTTGCCGGCGAACTCCGCCTCGTAGGCGGTGGGAAGGGTGGTGCTCATGGTGTGCTTCCTTGCGTGGTGCTGTGGGGCGCCGGCCCGTCCTGCCAGGGTTCCAGCAGGTTCGCGGAGAGGGCGTCGAAGGCGTGTACGACGAACTCGGGCAGGGCGGCCGGCCGGCCACCCCGTACCCATGCCGCCTGGGCCGCGAGGAGCGCTCCGGCTCCCGCGGCGACGGCCACGGCGGGACGGAGGTCCTGCCGCGGGTCGACACCGAGCCGTTCCGCGAGAATCGCCACCGACTCCTCCTGGGCGTCCACACGGATGTGGTGGTACGCCGCGTACAGAGTGGCTTCCTCCTCGGCCATGCGAAGCAGGTCGAAGATGCGTGGCCGCAGATGCCAGGGCTCCGCCTCCGGGTCGTCGAGCCAGTCGAGGACGGCCCGGCGGTAGGCGATGAGCGGTGGCTCGGCCACGGGGCGCTCGCGGAGCGCTCGGTTGATCCTGTCGCCGTCGCCCCGCACTGCGTCGAGGACGGCGGCCTCCTTGCTCGGGAAGTACCGGCTGAAGGTGCGCCGGTCGACATCGGCCGCCTGCGCGATCTCTTCGACCGTCACGCTCCGCAGACCACGTTCGAGTACGAGATCGAACGCGCTCCGCGCCAGCGCGTCCCGGGTTCTGCGCGCCTTGCGGCTGCGCCGTTCCGGAACGTTCCCTGTCGCATTCATAGATGCATCGTACACCTTAAAATGTCCCGGTGGGACTTCTGTCCCACCGGGACATCTCCGGGCCCCTGGATGTACGCACCGCCCAGGGGCCGGCCTCCCGCTACGACAGGGTCTTCGTCTCCCCCTCCGGCGCCTCCTCGCGGCTCCGGCTCAGCACGCCCGGCCACCAGGCGACAGGCCCGATGTCCCTCACCAGCGCGGGGACCAGGAGCGAGCGCACGACGAGGGTGTCCAGCAGGACACCGAACGCGACGATGAACGCGATCTGGACGAGGAAGGCCAGGGGGATGACTCCCAGGGCCGCGAAGGTGGCCGCCAGGACGACACCGGCGGAGGTGATGACCCCGCCCGTGGTGGTCAGCCCGCGCAGCACACCCTGCCGGGTGCCATGGATCAGGGACTCCTCGCGGACGCGGGACATCAGGAAGATGTTGTAGTCCACGCCGAGGGCGACCAGGAAGACGAATCCGTACAGCGGCACGGACGAGTCGGTGCCGCTGAAGCCGAAGACATGCTGGAAGACGAGCGACGAGATGCCCAGCGTGGCCAGGAAGTTGAGCGCCACGGTGGCCACGAGGAGCAGCGGCATCAGCAGCGAGCGGAGCAGGCCGATCAGGATGACGAGGATGATGACCAGCACCACGGGCACGATGATGTTCCGGTCGTGCTCGGCGGTCCGCTGGGTGTCGTACTGCTGTGCGGTGTAGCCACCGACCAGCGCCTCGGAGCCGGGCACGGCGTGGACCGCGTCGCGCAGCCGCGTGATCGTCTCCTTCGCGGCGTCACTGTCCGCCGTGTCCGCGAGGGTCGCGTCGATGCGCACCCGCCCGTCCACGACGAGCGGTTCCCCGCCGCCCGGACGTCCGGAGGCGGTCATGACGGAGACGCCGGCGACCCCGGGGACTTCCTCGGCGGCCGCGACGACCTGCTTCGACCGGTCCGCTGAGGCGATCACGACGGCGGGGTTGCCCGACCCGCCGGGGAAGTGGCGGCTCAGGGTCTCCTGGGCGGCGACGGACGGGGCGTCGTTGACGAAGATCTCCTCGAGGGGCACCCCCTTGGAGTTCAGCGTGGGCATGAAGGCCGCGCAGGCAAGGAGGCCGACCAGCGTGACGGCCCACACCTTGCGCGGGGAGCGGTCGACCAGCCCCGCGATCCTCGGCCAGATCCCCTTCGAGCCGGAATCGGCCTCGGCCCCGCCCTCCTTCGGGCCCGACGGCCAGTACGCGGCCCGGCCCAGCAGGACCAGGACGGCGGGCAGGAAGGTCAGAGCGCTCAGGACGGAGCACACGATGCCGATGGCACCCACGGGCCCGAGGGCGCGGTTGTTGGTCAGGTCGCTGAGCAGGAGAGCGAGGAGTCCCAGCGCCACGGTGGCGGCGCTGGCCGTGATCGGCCCCGCGGATTCACGCAGTGCCGCGCGCATCGCGGTCCACTTGTCGGGCTTCCGTCCGAGCTCCTCACGGAACCGCGCGGTGAGCAGCAGCGCGTAGTCGGTGGCGGCTCCGATGACCAGGATCGACAGGATGCCCTGGACCTGCCCGTCGACCCGGACGATGTCGTGGTCAGCCAGTACGTAGACGATCGCGCAGGCCACTCCGAGCGCGAAGACCGCGCCGATGATGATGATCAGAGGGAGCAGGACGCTCCGGTAGACCAGAAGCAGGATGACGAGCACGGTCACCAGGGCGACGCCCAGCAGCAGACCGTCGATTCCGGCGAAGGCGTCGGACAGATCGGCCTGGGAGGCCGCGGGGCCCGCGAGCCCGACCACCGTTCCCGGGACGTCCTCCGCGAGGGTCCGGACGTGTGCGAGGGCGTCCGGGAGTTCGTCCCCCAGATCCGGCCTCAGCTGGACCACGCCCTCCAGCGCCTTGCCGTCCTTGGACAGCAGCGCCGGGCTCACCTGGCCGGCGGCTCCGGGACCGTCCTTCGCCGAGGCGAGGGCGGCCGTGGCCGCCTTCTGTTGCTCGGGACCGAGCTCCTCACCCTCCTCGGACGACGTCCAGACCACGACGGCGGGCACGGTCTCCTGCTTGCTGAACGCCTTCTGGGCCTCGATGACACGCGTGGACTCCGCGCTCTGCGGCAGGAACGCGGCCTGGTCGTTCGTGGCCACCTCCCCGAGCTTCCCGGCATACGAGCCGAAGGCACCGCCGACGACGAGCCAGGCGAGGACGAGGAACACAGGGACAAGAATCAGCCGGCGGACCGGCCTCGATGCGGTGGACATGGCACTCCTGGGTCGGCCGCTATCTCTCAATCATGATGTATCTCAATGATTGAGATTACATGCCGTACGGTCCAGCCTCCCACCGGCATGGCGGTTCAGCGCCGAGGAACCTGCATGCGGGCGAGTTCACCGTTCATCCGGCCGAGAAAGCGGAGCGCGGACTCCAACTCCTGGGGCGCGGACGTGGAACGCGCGCCGGCCGCCGCCTCCGCGAGGGGCATGAAGAACGAGCGCGCGGCCGCCTTGGCCCCGGGCTCGTAATGGAGATGCACGACTCGGCGGTCCGAGCTCTCGCGGGCGCGCCTGATGTGACCCGCCCGCTCCAGCCGGTCCAGACACGCGGTGACCGCGCCGGACGTCAGGCCGAGGTGCTCGCGCAGCCGTCCCGGGGTCAGCGGCGTGTCCGCGTCGAGGATCGCGCCGAGCGCCTGTACGTCCGTGGCATGCAGGCCCTGTGAGTGGGCGAAGGCGTGGACCAGGCGGTTGATCTCGCTGTTCATCCGGCGCAACTGCACGGCGAGAGCCTGGAGATCCGACACCCCCGCCGTATCCGCGCCCGATCCGTCGCGAGGGTCGTCTGCACTGTCCACCGCCCCATACTAGGCGCGCACGACGACACCGCGATCGCCGGACAGGAGCGGGCGCCCGGTCCGGAAGACGCCCTGCCACGGACTTCTACAGTGCTGTAGATTTGGCGCGCCGCCGCGGGCCGGGGAGTCCGGGGCCGCCGGGAGAGCTCCTCACACCCACAGGGAGAAGACAGCCGTCATGTTCGGAATCAGCGAGACCGCGATCTTCCTCGTCATCGCGATCCTGGTATTCGGTGCCAGGAAGCTCCCCGAACTCGCCCGCTCCCTGGGCAAGTCGGCCCGGATCCTCAAGAGCGAGGCCCGGGCCCTGAAGTCCGACGGCATCTCCCCGACTGTCCCGGCGGCCCCGCCGGCCGACGGGGCGAACGACCCGCGCGTCATCAGGGGGACGGCCACCGAGAAGCCCGGGTCCCGCTGATCCCTGCCGCTCCGCCACCGGGAGGGACGGGCCTCGGCGTGTCCGCAAGCGGAATCGCCCCCATGGGGAGACCGTGGACGGAGGAGACCCGAGCCGGAGCGAGGCGCCATGGAGAGCAAGGACGACAGCGGCGGGCTGCGATGCCTGGTGACAGGAGCGACGGGCTACATCGGGGGCCGCCTCGTACCCGAGCTCCTGGAGGCCGGCCACCGGGTGCGCTGCCTGGCGCGGACCCCGGAGAAGCTGCGGGACCACCCGTGGGCGGGCGAGGCCGAGGTGGTCAAGGGGGACGTGACCGACGCGGAGTCCCTGGGCGCCGCGATGCGCGACATCGACGTCGCGTACTACTTGGTCCACGCGCTGGCCGCCGGACCGGGCTTCGAGAGGACCGACCGCGACGCGGCACGGAACTTCGGCGAGCAGGCGAGAGCGGCCGGCGTCCGGCGCATCGTCTATCTGGGCGGGCTCACACCCCCTGACGTCCCCCTGCGGGAGCTGTCCCCGCATCTGCGCTCGCGCGCCGAGGTCGGGCGCATCCTGCTCGATTCGGGGGTGCGGACTACCGTGCTGCGCGCCGCGGTCATCATCGGTTCCGGTTCGGCGTCCTTCGAGATGCTGCGCTACCTCACCGAGCGGCTGCCGGTCATGGTCACCCCCAGCTGGGTGTCGACACGGATCCAGCCCATCGCCGTGCGGGACGTGCTGCGTTACCTCGTGGGCAGTGCGCACATGCCCGCCGGCGTGAACCGCGCCTTCGACATCGGCGGACCCGACGTCATGACGTACCGCGACATGATGCAGAAGTACGCCCAGGTCGCCGGGCTCCCCCACCGGCTGATCCTGCCGGTGCCGATGCTCTCACCGGGCCTGTCCAGCCACTGGGTCGGACTGGTCACCCCTGTGCCCGCGTCGATCGCCCGCCCGCTCGCGGAGTCCTTGCGCTACGAAGTCGTGTGCCAGGAGCACGACATCGCCGATCATGTCCCGGACGGCCCCGGTCAGCCGTTCTCCTTCGCCACCGCCCTCTCGCTCGCGCTGCAGAGGGTGCGCGAGGCGAGGGTGACGACGCGGTGGTCCTCCGCGTCCACCCCGGGCATTCCCAGCGATCCGCTCCCCACCGACCCGGACTGGGCGGGCGGGAGTCTCTACACCGATGTGCGCGAGCGCGATGTGGACGCCTCCCCCGAGGCCCTGTGGCGGGTCGTCGAGGGGATCGGCGGTGAGAACGGCTGGTACTCGTTCCCGCCGGCCTGGGCGGTCAGGGGCTGGCTGGACCGGCTGGTGGGCGGGGTGGGCCTGCGCCGGGGAAGGCGGGACGCCCAACGGCTGAGGGTCGGGGACTCGCTGGACTTCTGGCGGGTCGAGGAGATCGAGCCCGGCCGGCTGCTGCGGCTGCGCGCGGAGATGCGGCTGCCGGGTCTGGCCTGGCTCGAGATGTACGCGGAGAAGGGCGAGGACGGCCGGTCGCACTACCGGCAACGGGCCGTCTTCCACCCCTCCGGACTGCTCGGCCACGCCTACTGGTGGAGCGTGTCGCCTTTCCACGCCGTGGTCTTCGGCGGGATGGCCCGCAACATCGCACAGGCGGCGGGCCGGGGAACGGGTGGCCGGGCATGACCGTGGCGATCGTCCTGTTCACTTCCGACCTGCGGCTGCACGACCATCCGCCGCTGCACTCGGCGCTCGCTTCGGCCGACGAGGTGGTGCCCCTCTTCGTTCTCGACGAGGGCGTGGAGGCCGCCGGGTTCGGCGCTCCGAACCGGCGCGCGTTCCTGGCCGACTGCCTCCGGGACCTGGACGCCGGGCTCCGCGAGCGCGGCGGGCGCCTGGTCGTCCGCGAGGGGGACGTGGCCGACGAGGTCGGCAGAGTCGTCACCGAGACCGGGGCGGACTCGGTCCACGTGGCGGCGGGCGTCAGCGCTTACGCGCAGCAGCGGGAGGAACGGCTGCGCGAGGCTCTCGCTTCCGTACGCTGCCGGCTGAGCGTGCACGACGCGACGGTCAACGTCGTCCCGCCCGGCGCGGTGGTTCCCTCCGGAGCGGGCAGGGATCACTTCGCCGTCTTCACGCCGTACTTCCGGCGGTGGTCCGAGGAAGGGCTCCGCTCCCCGTTCCGGGCGCCTGGCGCCGTGGCCGTGCCGGAAGATCCGGCGTCCGCCGCGCTGCCCTCGCGTTCCGGCCTGCGGGGGCTGTCACCGGGCCTGGCCGAGGGCGGCGAGGCCGAGGGACGCGGGCTGTTCGCCGCGTGGCGCCGTCACGGTCTCGCGTCGTACGAGGACCGTCACGACGACCTCGCGGGCGACGCCACCTCGCGGCTCTCGCCGCACCTGCACTTCGGCACGCTCTCCCCCACCGAGGTGGTCCACCGCGCCCGCGCCGCGGGCGGACCGGGTGCGGATGCCTTCGTACGGCAGGTGTGCTGGCGGGACTTCCACCAGCAGGTGCTGGCCGCCCGCCCGGCGGCCGCCCGTGCCGACTACCGTCCGCGGCAGGACCGTTGGCGGACGGGACGGGCGGCTCAGGACGACACGGCCGCCTGGAAGGAGGGCCGTACGGGCTATCCGGTGGTGGACGCCGCCATGCGCCAGCTCCTCCATGAGGGCTGGATGCACAACCGCGGGCGGCTTCTGACAGCGAGCTTCCTCGCCAAGACGCTGTACGTGGACTGGCGGGCCGGAGCGCGCCACTTCCTGGAGCTGCTGGTCGACGGGGACATCGCGAACAACCAGCTCAACTGGCAGTGGGTGGCCGGCACGGGCACGGACAGCCGGCCCAACCGGGTCCTCAACCCGGTGACACAGGCCAAACGGTACGACCCCGACGGTGCGTACGTACGCCGCTGGGTGCCCGAGCTGGCGGGGATCCCCGGGCCCGCCGTGCACGAGCCGTGGAAGCTCCCCGGGCAGGAGCGCGGGCGCTACGACTACCCGGAGCCGGTCGTCACGCTCACGGAGGGACTGGCCAGGTTCAAGGAGGCACGGGGGCTGGACTGAGGCCGGGCCGCGTCCCGTTCAGATCTTGCGCCAGCGGGCGTTGGCCCAGGAGAAGAGGCCGAAGGCGGCCAGGCCTACGGCGATGAGGACGAGCAGCCAGGGCCCGGCGGGCGTCTCGGTGAAGGAACGCAGGGTGTCGTCCATGCCCTTGGCGCGGCCCGGTTCGTGCTGGACGGCGGCGGCTACGGCGAACCCGCCCGCTGTGACGAAGACCGCACCCCGGACCGTGCCGCCCAGGACGCCCACGACGTCGACGGCCTGACGGGTCTTCTTGGTCATCTCGCCCATCTTCAGGTGCTTGTGGTACTTGCGAGCGAGGGCGCGGTAGGCCATCCACAGACCCGCTCCGACCACCACGGCGCCCGCGATCCCCACGATCCACTGCCCGCCGGTCCATTGGAGGGCCCGCGCCGTGACGTCGTCGGTCTGACGGTCGCTCGATCCGCTGCCGCTGCTCTTGTCGCCGAGCGCGTAGGAGAGCACGGAGTACGACACGAAGGCGTAGAAGACGAAGCGCGCGGCCGCCATGGCGCGCTTGTTGGCCTTGCCGCCGTCGGGGCCCGCAAGGCCGAAGGCCGCCTCGGACAGCCGCCACACCGCCATTCCCGCCAGGGCCACACCGAGTACCAGGAGCAGGATGCTCCCGAAGGGCTTCTCGGCTATCTCCGCGATGGCTCCGCCGCGGTCGGCCTGCTTTCCGCCTCCGTCGGAGAAGGCGATGCGCAGGGCCAGGACTCCCACCAGGAGGTAGATCACCCCGCGCGCCACGAAGCCGGCGCGGGCACCCACATCCATGGCCCGGCTGCGCGAGGCTCTTCTCGCCTTGCCGCGTGCGTTCATCGACAGCGCGTTCGCTTTCATGCACTGCCGGATGCCCCTGAATCGACGATCAATGCGGGAGAGCTACGCGCCCTCGTCCGCCGGCTCGCCCTGAGCTGCCTGCCCCTTGGCGCGGCGGCCGACCACGGCGGCAGCCCCCAGGGCGCTGCCGGCGAACGCGAGGGCGACGACCCACGGGCGGTCGAGGACGTGCCCGGTGGCATGGTCCAGGGAGTAGCGGCCGGCCCCCGTCACCCCGATCGCGGCGGCGACGAAGCCGAGGAACGCCGGGTACTCGTAGCCGCCGCCCATGGCGAAGAAGCCCGCGGGTGCGTGCACGGCGACGGCGCCCGCCATCGTGCCTGCCGCGGCGGCACCCGCCGCGGGGGTGGCGAGGCCGAGCGCCAGCAGGACCCCGCCTCCGGCCTCACCGAGTCCGGCCGCCAGGGCGCTGTGCTTCGGGGGGTGGAAGCCCATGGCCTCCATCGCCGCGGTGGTCCCCTCGATGCCCCCGCCGCCGAACCACCCGCCCAGCTTCTGGCTCCCGTGGGCGGCCAGGACGGCTCCCGTGCCGACCCGGAGTACGAGGAGGCCGACGTCGCGTCGGTTGATACAGGCCATGGGGTGTCTCCTGTCGACAAGGAGGAGCAGGGGCGATGAGCCGTACGGATCCACTCTCGTCCGGGGCGGGCCGCGGGGTCCGATGCTGTTACGCCATCCGTGGACGGGGCCTTGCGGCGACTGCGACGTACGTCATTGTGCAACTAGTTGCACAATGACGTACGCGTGGTCTAGAACTGGCTCGACGACACCTGCGAGGAGACCCGGATGAGCCCGTACCCCACCCTGCTGAGCCCGCTCGACCTCGGATTCACCACGCTCCCGAACCGGGTGCTGATGGGGTCGATGCACATCGGTCTCGAGGAGGTCGAGCGCGGCTTCGAGCGGATGGCCGCGTTCTACGCGGCGCGCGCACGCGGCGGGGTGGGCCTCATGGTCACCGGGGGGATCGCACCCAGCGAGCGCGCGTGCTCCTTCCCCGGCGGCGCCAAGATGACCACCGAGGCCGAGGCGGAGCAGCACTCCGAGGTCACTGCGGCCGTGCACGCGGCGGGCGGCCGCATCGCGATGCAGATCCTGCACTTCGGGCGCTACGCCCATCACCCCGACCTGGTGGCGCCGAGCGCGCTCAAGGCCCCGATCAGCGGGTTCACCCCGCACGCGCTCGACGACGACGAGGTCGAGGAGACC
Source organism: Streptomyces sp. NBC_01166 (assembly GCF_045039765.1). Lineage (NCBI taxonomy): Bacteria > Bacillati > Actinomycetota > Actinomycetes > Kitasatosporales > Streptomycetaceae > Streptomyces > Streptomyces sp. NBC_01166. The sequence continues at coordinate 7,638,817 of NZ_CP108613.1, read as the reverse complement.
ATCGAGGACTTCGTCCGGGCCGCGGAGCTCGCGCGCCGGGCGGGCTACGACGGCGTCGAGATCATGGGCTCGGAGGGTTATCTGATCAACGAGTTCATCGTCGCGGCCACGAACCACAGGGAGGACCGATGGGGCGGCTCGTACGAGAACCGCATCCGCTTCCCCGTCGAGATCGTGCGCCGCGTCCGTGAGCGGGTCGGACCCGACTTCATCCTGATCTACCGGCTGTCCATGTTGGACCTGGTCCCCGGTGGTTCCACGCTGGAGGAGGTCGTCCGTCTCGCCCGCGAGATCGAGGCGGCCGGGGCGACCATCATCAACACCGGGATCGGCTGGCACGAGGCCCGCATCCCGACCATCGCGACCTCCGTGCCGCGCGGCGCCTTCACCTGGGTGACGGAGAAGGTGCGGGGCGCGGTCTCCGTGCCGCTGGTGACCAGCAACCGCATCAACACCCCAGAGCTGGCCGAGGAGATCCTCGCCTCGGGCCGCGCGGACATGGTGTCCATGGCGAGGCCCTTCCTCGCCGACCCCGACTTCGTCGCCAAGGCGGCCGAGGGCCGCGCCGACGCCATCAACACCTGCATCGGCTGCAACCAGGCCTGTCTGGACCACATCTTCAGCCTGCAGATCACCTCCTGTCTGGTGAATCCGCGCGCCTGCCACGAAACCGAACTGGTGCTGTCGCCGACCCGGGTGCGTAAGCGCGTCGCGGTGGTCGGCGCCGGGCCGGCCGGGCTGGCCTGCGCGGTCACGGCCTCCGAGCGCGGGCACGCGGTGACCCTGTTCGACGCGGCCGACGAGATCGGTGGCCAGCTGAACGTCGCGCGCCGGGTCCCCGGCAAGGAGGAGTTCGACGAGACGCTGCGATACTTCCGCACGCGCCTCGCCGAGGAGGGAGTCGAGCTCCGGCTCGGCACCCGGGCCACGTCCGCCGCGCTCGCCGGTTTCGACGAGGTCGTCCTGGCCACGGGGGTCGAGCCCCGCACCCCCGCGATCCCCGGCGTCGGGCACCCCAGCGTGGTGAGCTATCTGGACGTACTGAAGGGCGGCGCGGAGGTCGGTGACCGGGTGGCGGTCGTCGGGGCGGGCGGGATCGGCTTCGACGTCGCCGAGTTCCTGACCGACGGGGGCGACGCGGCGAGCCTGGACCCGGAGGTCTTCTTCCGGCAGTGGGGCGTGGACACGGACTACGCGGAGCGGGGCGGGCTGCGGGCCCCGGAGCGCCCGAAGTCCCCGCGCACGGTCCATCTGGTCCAGCGCAAGGCGAGCAAGGTCGGGGCCGGGCTCGGGAAGACGACCGGCTGGATCCACCGGACCGAGCTGCGCCACCGCGGTGTCACGATGATCGCGGGCGCGTCGTACGACCTGATCGACGACGAGGGCCTGCACCTCACCGTGGACGGCGAGCAGCACCTGCTGCCGGTCGACACCGTGGTGCTGTGCGCGGGTCAGGAACCGCGGCGTGAGCTGTACGAGGAGCTGCTCGCCGCGGGCCGTCCGGCGCATCTGATCGGCGGTGCCGACGTGGCCGCGGAACTGGACGCCAAGCGTGCGATCCGTCAGGGCACCGAGCTCGCCGCGGAGCTGTGATCACCCGCTCCCGCCGTCCCTAGGATGCACTGCATGTCACTCCCGCACGCGATCCTCACGGCCCTGCTCGAGAAGCCGTCGTCCGGTCTCGAACTGACCCGCAGGTTCGACCGGTCGATCGGCTACTTCTGGCCGTCCACGCACCAGCAGATCTACCGCGAGCTGGGAAAGCTGGAACAGGCCGGTCACATCCGGGTCCTGCCGGCCGCACAGCCGGCGCGTGGGCAGAAGAAGGAGTACGAGGTGCTGCCCGCCGGTCGCGAGGCGCTGACGGCCTGGGTGTCGCTCGCCGAGGATCCGCGGCCGGTGCGCGATCCCCTGCTGCTGAGGATGCGGGCGGCCGCCGTGGTCGGCGCCCCGGGACTGACCGGGGAGCTGCGCAGGCACCTGGTGCTGCACCAGGAGCGGCTGGCGGAGTACCTGGAGATCGAGAAGCGGGACTTCCCTCCGGAGCGGACGGCGGACGAGGACCGGCTGCGCCGTCTGGTGCTGCGCGGGGGGATCGATCTGGAGACGTTCTGGACGGGCTGGCTGACCAGGGCGATCGACGAGCTGGACGGCCCCTGATGGCTGCCCGGCCGTAGGCCGTCGGGACGGCTCAGCCGGGGCCGCCCGGGCTCCCGACCGGTTGCGGGTGCAGCGTGAACGGCTCGGCGGGGCGTGGGGCGGTGAGGGACGTATTGGTGATGACGATCCTCGACGGCGGCGCGGTGACGGCCGGCGCGGTGACCGCCGGCTCGGAAGCGGCCCCGGCCGGGGCGGGCGCGCTCCCGGCCGTGCTCCCCGCCTGTGCGCGGCTGAGCAGGACCACGCCCCGGACTGCTGCCAGGGCGCCGATGAGCGCGGGGACGAGGCCGAGCGCCCCGCCCTGGATGCGCTCGCCGAGGAGGAACAGGCCGATCGTGGCGGCGGCGACCGGGTTGGCGAGGGTGACCACGGCGAGCGGGGCGCCGAGGCCGCCCCGGTAGGCGGTCTGGGAGAGCATCAGGCCGCCCAGGGCGAAGAAGGAGACGAGTACCGCCACGGTCACCAGCCGCCAGCTCAGCAGCGGGCCCGAGTGATCGGTCGCGGCGACTGTCAGGGTCTGGGTGAGGGCGGAGGCCACCCCGGAGGTGATGCCGGAGGCGGCGGCGTGCCGGAGGCCGGGCCGGGTGCCCGGGCGGCCGAGCGCGGCGACGAGCGCCATGGTGACGGCCCCCACGCCCAGCGCCTCGGGGAGGCTCAGTGTCTCGTGCGGCGCGGCGCCGCCCGCGGCCAGGAGCAGCGCGGCGAGGCCGACGAGCGTGAGGAGCGTGCCGCGCCATTCCGTACGACTGACCCGGCGGCCGGCGGAACGGGCGCCGAGCGGGACGGCGGCGACGAGCGTGAGCGCGCCGAGCGGCTGGACCAGGGTGAGCGGTCCGTACTTCAGCGCGGCGACGTGCAGCAGCGCCCCGCCGGCGTTCAGGCCGACCGCCGACCACCAGGCCCCGCGGCCCATCAGGCGCAGCGCCCCGGCGGAGGGGTCGGTCCGCCCGGCCAGCCGGGCCTGGGCCACCGCGGCGGCCGCGTAGGCACCGGCGGACACGAGGGAGAGCGCGACGGCTATGAGTGTGGCGTTCATCGACGCGCTCCGGATCGTGCGTACGCGGGGGACGCGTAGTTCTGGGCCGGGACGGCCGCCGGCCACGGCAGGTGCGTGCGGACCGGTGTGCGCGGCAGCCTGAGCGCGGCGTACGCGACGGCGAGCAGGGCGGAGACCACGATCACATCGAGCCAGTAGTGGTTGGCGGTGCCCACGACGACGAACAGGGTGAGCAGGGGGTGCAGCAGCCACAGCAGGCTCCACCGGGAGCGTGTGGCGACGATCAGTCCGACGGCGACCGCCAGGGCCCAGCCGAAGTGCAGTGAGGGCATGGCCGCGAACTGGTTGGCCATCGAGTCGGTCGAGGGCGTCTCCCCGTACACCGTCGGTCCGTAGACCTGCCCCGTGTCGACGAGGCCGGCCGCGTGCAGCATGCGCGGCGGGGCGAGCGGGAAGAGCAGGTGCAGGGCGAGCGCGGCGCCGGTGAGCGCGGCCAGGATGCGGCGTGACCAGACGTAGTGGCGCGGGCGGCGCCAGTACAGCCAGACCAGGAACGCCACCGTGGCCGGGAAGTGCACGGTCGCGTAGTAGGTGTTCGCCGCTTCGACGAGCGTGTCGCTGTGCAGCAGAGCGCCTTGAACGGCCCCTTCGCCGGGAAGGCCGAGAGCCCTTTCGAAGCTCCAGACGTGTCCGGCGTTGTGGAAGGCCTCCTCGACATGGCCGTTCGCGGCCTGACGGCCGAGTTTGTAGACGAGGAAGAGTCCGGCTATCAGAAGCAGCTCGCGGACGAGGGGCGGTCGGGCTGAGGCGTCCGGCTCCCGCTCCGCAGGCTCGCTGCGGGTGTGCATCACCCGTGCCCCTTTGCTGACGGTGCGCTGTTGCGACGTCGGCATGGCCAGTCCATGCCGTATCGATACGCCAGTGTACCGATACGTCGGCGTATCGGTACACGCGCGTATCGGTACACTGGCGTATCGAGGGTCCCCAGCCGCAGAGTCGCAGAGAGGGAAGCAGATGCCGTCGCCCGGTTCAGCACAGGAGTCCGTACCCGCGTCACGCCGGTCGAAGATCACACCGGAACGGGCACAGGAGCTCTACACCGCCGTGCTGGACCTGCTCCGGGAGAGCGGGTACGACTCACTGACCATGGAGGGCGTCGCCTCGCGCACCCGGTGCGGGAAGTCCACGCTCTACCGCCAGTGGGGCTCCAAGCCGGAGCTGGTCGTCGCCGCACTGCACGGCACCCGCAGAACCTTGTTCTCGGACATCGACACCGGCAGCCTGAGCGGCGATCTGCACGAAGTGGCACGAGTGGTGGACGAGGCGTCCGGCCAGGACACCGCACTGATGCACGCGCTCAGCCATGCGGCGCTCCAGAGCCCCGACCTGCTCTGCGCGATGCGTTCCACACTGATCTCGCCGGCCATCGCGGCTTTCGACGCGATGGTCGAACGCGCCGTCCGGCGCGGCGAGATCGACGCCGACAACCCCGCCGCGGAGTATGTGGCCGCCCAGATGCTCGGCATCATGCGCGCCCGGCCACTCCTGGAGGAGCGGTACGCGGACGACGCCTCCTTCCTCGCCCGCTTCATCGAGTGCGCCGTGCTACCGGCACTCGGACTCCCCACCTCCCCGCCCGCTCCCGAGGGAAGCGGGACCTGATGAACGTGGACCGTCGTCCGAGCGGATGACGGCGGTCCACCCGCGCGCCGCACCGTGGGGACGGGGTCGGCGCACAACCGGCCGGCCGGTGGCTTCCGAGGAGGCCACCGGCCGGCCGTTTTCATGCCCGCCTCCCCTTCTCGTCCTCTTGACGATATCCCTCGGAACCCATTATCGTCTTCATGACGAGAAAGAGGGGGTTCCGAGATGGCCGACATCACCCGGCGCTTCGGCTGGCGCCACCTGCGCTCCGCGCCCACCGCCCACATCCGCCACCACAGGCGCGGCAGACTCACCCATGACGGCCCCGGACTGAGTTTCTGGTACCGCTCGCTCTCCGCGGCGCTCTCCGAGGTCCCGGTCGACGACCGTGAGCTGGCGATGGCGTTCCACGCCCGTACGGCCGACTTCCAGGACGTCACCGTGCAGGCCACGGTCACCTACCGGATCAGCGACCCCGCCGAGGCGGCCGTCCGGCTCGACTTCTCGGTGGACCCCGACACCGGGATCTGGCGTGGCGCTCCCCTGGAGCAGATCGCCACCCTGCTCACCGAGACGGCACAGCAGCACACCCTGGACGTCCTGGCCCGCACCCCTCTCGCCACCGCCCTCGTGGACGGGGTCGCCGCCGTGCGGGAACGGGTCGCCACCGGGCTGGCCGCCGAGCCCCGGCTGCCCGCCACCGGCATCGACGTGGTCGCCGTACGCGTCGTCGCCATCCGCCCCGAGGCGGAGGTCGAACGCGCCCTGCGCACCCCGGCCAGGGAACAGATCCAGCAGGAGGCGGACCGGTCGGTGTACGAGCGCCGGGCGGTCGCGGTCGAGCGCGAGCGCACCATCGCCGAGAACGAGCTCGCCAGCAAGATCGAGCTCGCGCGCCGCGAGGAGCAGCTGGTCGACCAGCGCGGCACCAACGCCCGCCGGGAGGCCGAGGAGAAGTCGGCGGCCGACGGGGTGCGTACGGCCGCGGAGGCCGCCCGCACCGTGCGCCTGGCCCGCGCCGAGGCGGAGGCCGCCCGCGACGTCGGGGCCGCACGCGCCGAGGCGCAGGCCGCCTGGCTGCGGGCGCACGCGGACGTCGACCCCGGCACGCTGCACGCCCTGGCCGCGACGCGGCTGGCCGAGAATCTCCCGCGCATCGACAGCCTCACCCTCTCCCCCGACGTCCTGACCGGACTGCTCGCCAGGCTCGGCCGGCCGGAGCCGGAGGCGCGGGCGTGAGCCTGGCCCCACGGGCGGTGCTGGTGCACCGGACGACGGAGTACGAGGAGCTTCTGGCCCGGCACGGGACGCACGGGCAGGCCGCTTTCGTGCTCGCCGGGCGCGGCCGGTCGCTCGACGAGGTGGCCGAGCGGCACCGGCGCCACGAGCGGGCACTCACCGAGGTGGCGGCGGCCCTGCCGCTGCGTTGGCGCCGGACCCGGGTGGAGCGGGCGGACCTCGACCGTTTCCTGTTCGGGCCCGAGGACGTGGTCGTCGTGGTCGGGCAGGACGGCCTGGTGGCCAACGCCGCGAAGTACCTGTCCGGGCAGCCCGTGGTGGGCATCGACACCGACCCGGGCCGCAACCCCGGAGTTCTCGTACGCCACCGGGCCCGGGACACGGCGGCACTGTGCCGGGCCGCCGCGTCACCCGGCGGACGGGTGGACGCCCTCACGATGACCGAGGCCGTCGCCGACGACACCCAGCGGCTCCTCGCCCTCAACGAGATCTACCTCGGACCGCCCGGCCATCAGACCGCCCGCTACCGCATCGGCCCCGACGGCGCCCCGTCCGCCGTCGAGTCACAGGCGTCGTCGGGCGTCCTGGTGGGCACCGGCACCGGCTCCACCGGCTGGCTGCGCTCGCTCTGGCTCGAGCGCGGCAGCCCCCTGCGGCTGCCGGCCCCCTCCGATCCGCGACTGGTGTGGTTCGTGCGGGAGGCCTGGCCCTCGCCGGCCACCGGCACCTCGTTGACCGCGGGCGAGCTGGGGCGCGGGGAGGGCCTCAGGCTCACCGTCGAGTCGGACCGGATGGTGGTGTTCGGCGACGGGATGGAGTCCGACGCACTGGAGTTGACATGGGGTCAGTCCGTCCGTCTCGGTGTCGCCGGCACCACACTCAATCTGGTGGCGTGATCGCCGTGTGAGGATGAGGGGGACCGCGTCACCCGTGCCGACCAGCTGGGGGCAGAGCAGCGTATGACCACCGATTCCGTGAACGTCCCGCCCCGGAACTCCCGCCCTCCGCTCGCCCAGGCCGCCTTCGGTGTCGGCGTCGTCGTGCAGGACGGGGCCGGCAGGATCCTGCTGGGAAGGCACCGCGGCGGCACCTGGGAGCTGCCCGGCGGCAAGGTCGATCCGACCCACGAGTCGGTCGCGGAGGCCGCCGCCCGCGAACTGCGCGAGGAGACGGGGCTGCGGGTACCCGTGGACGCCGTCAGCGTCTTCGCGATGGTGTACGACGTGGTGGGCGCCGTCAACAGGATCAGCATGGCCGCGCTGGTGAGGGTGGATTCGGCCGTCCCGCAGGTCACCGAGCCGCATCTCGTCAGCGAGTGGCGGTGGACCGACCCCGAGGAACTGCCGGGCCCCCTGTTCGACCCGTCGGCGCAGATCCTGGCCGTCTGGCGCCCGGATCTGGCCATCGAGCACCCGGCGGCCCATCACCTGCTGGTCTCATCACCCCGGGACCCGGCCTAGTACAGATAAACATTTGCCTAGGGCTCATAGGCAGAGCTAGCGTCGAGCCCATGAGAGCCGTCAATGAGCAGGACATCCGAGCGTCGTTCGTCAACTGTTCCAAGGGGGAGGCGAAGCGCCTGCCGCTCCCCCGCGACCTCGACGAGCGCCGCTGGGACGAGCTGGACTTCCTCGGCTGGCGCGACCTGTCGGCTCCGGACCGGAGCTACATCGTCACCGAGCTCCGCGGCGAGCTCACCGGCATCACGCTCCGCTTCCCGTCCCAGCAGCGCGGTTTCCTGCACCGCAGCATGTGTTCGGTCTGCCTGACCACGCACCCCGGCAGCGGGGTCTCGCTGATGACCGCCCGCAAGCGGGGACAGGCGGGCAGGGACGGCAATTCGGTGGGCATCTACCTCTGCACCGACCTCGACTGCTCGCTGTACGTACGCGGCAGGAAGACGCCGGCCCCCGGCGGGCGCTTCGAGGAGTCGCTGACCGTCGAGCAGCAGATCGAGCGGACGAGGAACAAGCTCGCCGCGTTCCTGGACCTGCTCGCCGCCTGACCGGGCGGGCCCGGCCCCGCCCGGTCAGCCGAGGCGGACCGGTGCCGGGGTCTCCCGCAGCGCCACGATGACACTCTCGACGTGCGCCCGCGCGGCGGCCTCGGCCGCCTCCGGGTCGCCGGCCAGGACCGCGTCGATGATCGCCAGGTGCTGTGGCAGCGACTGCGCCGGACGCCCGGGGCGCAGCGCGAGACGGAACTGGTAGCGCACCATCTGGCCGTTCATCCGCTCGAGCAGGGCCTGGGCGACCTTCTGGCCGCCGGCCTCGCCGATGCACTCGTGCAGCCTGCGGTTCAGCACCGAGTAGGCGTCCGGGTCACCGTCCTCCACGGCCCGGCCCATCGCCGAGCCGATGCCCTTCAGCTCCTGGCGCACCTCGTCCGAGGCGGACTCCGCCGCCCGCCTGGCACACAGACCCTCCAGCAGGGCCCGGCACTCGGTGATCTGGATCGCCTCCTCGACGGAGATCACCCGCACCCGCGCCCCGCGCCGCGGGATCAGCTCCACCAGGCCCTCGGCGGCCAGGTCCTGCAGCGCCTCCCGCACCGAGCTCCGCGTCGCGCGGAAGACCTCGGACAACTCCTGCTCGACCAGGCGCTGTCCTGGCACCATGTCGCCTGCCGCGAGCGCCTCCCGGATACCGCTGGAGACCGCACTCCGGCCCGTCCGGCCGGTGACCTGATTCGCCGTCACCCCTCCGCCTTCCGTACATCGTCGGAACATCCTCGCCGCCGCGCGCAGCGCACGCGGGGACCTCAGTGATGATGCCTGAAACTTTCTCGTCAGGCATATTGTCAACAATTTCATCGACGGTTACGGTGGCGTGAACAACCGGGCAGGACGCGTCGGCGAGGAGCCCTCCGGCGGCGTACCTGCCGGCACCACACGCAGGCACTTCGAAGAGGAACAGCGATGATCATCGACTGCCACGGCCACTACACGACGGCCCCGCCCGCGCTGGAGGCCTGGCGGAATCAGCAGATCGAGGGGCTCGGGAACCCGTCCGTCTCCCCGCGAAGGGCCGATCTGAGGATCAGCGACGACGAGCTGGGCGAGACCATCGAGTCGAACCAGCTGCGGCTGATGGACGAGCGCGGCATCGACATGACGGTCTTCTCACCCAGGGCGTCCTTCATGGCGCATCACATCGGCGATTTCGACACCTCCGCCGAGTGGGCGGCCATCTGCAACGAGCTGTGCTTCCGTGTCAGCCGGCTGTACCCGGAACGCTTCGTCCCCGCCGCCATGCTTCCGCAGTCCCCGGGCGTCGATCCCGCGACCTGCGTTCCCGAACTCACCAGGTGCGTCGAGGAGTACGGCGCGGTCGCGCTCAACCTCAATCCGGACCCGTCCGGTGGTCACTGGACCTCCCCGCCGCTCACCGACCGCTCCTGGTACCCCCTGTACGAGAAGATGGCCGAGTACGACGTCCCGGCGATGGTCCATGTCAGCACCAGCGTGAATCCCGCGTTCCACACGACGGGTGCGCACTATCTGAACGCCGACACCACCGCGTTCATGCAGCTCGTGCAGGGCGACCTCTTCAGGGACTTCCCCACGCTCCGGCTGATCATCCCCCACGGCGGCGGCGCCGTCCCCTACCACTGGGGCAGGTTCCGCGGCCTGGCGATGGCGCTCGGGAAGCCGCCGCTGGAGGAGCACGTCCTGGGCAACGTCTTCTTCGACACCTGCGTCTACCACCAGCCCGGATCGGACCTCCTCTTCGACGTCGTCCCCACCCGGAACATCCTCTTCGCCTCGGAGATGATCGGCGCCGTCCGTGACATCGACCCCCGGACCGGCCATCACTTCGACGACACCCGCCGCTACGCCGATGCCGCCGGGCTCTCCCCGGACCGGCTGGCCGACATACAGGAACACAACGCGCGCTCCGTGTACCCGCGGCTGGACGCCCTGCTGAAGCGTCAGGGCCGCTGAACACGCAGGCGGGCCCACGCCCCGCCTTCCCCCATGTGCCTTCAGGAGATTCCATGAGTGTGCGTTCCCCCAAGACCCCCGGCTGGCTGGACTGGTACCAGGATCCGTCCGTACCGGCGTTCCGGCTTCCGGCCGGCACCGTCGACGCCCACTGCCATGTGTTCGGGCCGCAGGACGAGTTCCCCTTCGCCCCCGAGCGCAAGTACACGCCCTGCGACGCCGGAAAGAGTCAGCTCGCCGCGCTGCACGAGCATCTGGGCATCAGCCGCGCCGTCATCGTGCAGGCCACCTGTCACGGCGCGGACAACACCGCCATGACCGACGCGGTCCGCTCGGCCGGTGACCGGGCACGCGGCATCGCGACCGTCCGGCCCGGCATCTCCGACGCCGAACTGCGCGAGCTGCACTCGGCGGGTGTGCGCGGGGTCCGTTTCAACTTCCTCCGGCGTCTGGTCAACACCTCTCCGAAGGAGGACCTGACCACGATCGCCGAGAAGATCGCCCCGCTCGGCTGGCACATCGTGCTCTACTTCGAGAGCGCCGATCTCCCCGAACTGGGTGGCTTCTTCGGCTCCCTGCCCGCTCCCCTCGTGGTCGACCACATGGGCCGGCCGGATGTGACCCTGCCGGTGGACGGCCCGCAGTTCTCCCGCTTCCTCCGGTTCGTCGACTCCAACGACGTCTGGGTGAAGGTGAGCTGCCCCGAACGCCTCAGCGTGACCGGTCCTCCCGCCCTCGACGGCGAGAGGCGCGCCTACACCGATGTCGTGCCCTTCGGCCGCCGCGTGGTCGAGGAGTTCGGGGACCGGGTGCTGTGGGGCACGGACTGGCCCCACCCCAATCTCACGGACCACATGCCCGACGACGGCCTCCTCGTCGACCACGTGCCGCGGATCGCGGTCACCCCCGAGCAGCAGCACCGGCTCCTCGTCGGCAACCCGATGAGCCTGTACTGGCCCGGCGAAGGCGTCTGAGGCCCCTCCCCGCCCGCACCCGCACTCCGACAGGGACCGTCCCCATGCAGCACGCCAATGCGGCGAACCGGCTGGACCGGCTGCCGATCTCCCGCTTCCACAAGACCACCCTGCTGGCCGTGGCGTTCGCGTACTTCTTCGAGTTCGCGGACATCAACAGCTTCGCGACGACCGCCCCCAAGCTCATCGACCTCTGGGGTGTGACGGTCGACCAGGTCGCCTACGTCACCTCGCTGTCGTTCGTCGGCATGTTCCTCGGCTCCGTCGTCGCGGGAGCCGTGGCCGACCGGTGGGGCCGCAAGAAGACCCTCCTCCGCACCACCCTGTTCTTCGGTTTCTTCTCGTTCGTCTCGGTCTTCGCGTGGGACATCGTCTCGCTGGGCGTCTTCCGGGTGCTCACCTCGGCGGGCCTGTCGGCGATGACCGTCGTGGCGGTCATCTACGTCAACGAGATGTATCCGGCCGCCGTGCGCGGCAAGTACCAGGCGTACGCCATGGTCATCGGCATCTGCGGCACGCCGGCCACCAATCTGATCGCCAGTCTCGTCGTCCCGCTCAGCGACTGGTCCTGGCGGCTGGTCTACCTGTGGGGTGCGCTCGGCATCCTCCTCGTGCTGTTCTCCAGGCACCTCAAGGAGTCCCCCCGCTGGCACGAGAGCAGGGGTGACCACGCCGCGGCCGACGCGGTCCTGCGGGAGATCGAGGCCACGGTGAGCGCCGAGAAGGGGCCGCTGGCCGAACCGGCGGAGCCCGTCGAGGAGCCCCCTGCGGTCAAGGCCCCGCTGCGTCTGCTGCTGCGGAAGAGGTACCTCGCGCCGACGCTCCTGCTCACCGTCCTGTGGGTCACCCAGACCATCGGCTTCTTCGGCTACTCCAGCTGGGCGCCCACCCTGCTCTCCAAGGAGGGCTTCAGCGTCGAGAAATCCGTCTTCTACGTCGCTCTCACCACGGTCGGCGCGCCCCTCGGCTCCTATCTGGCCTCGCTGGTCACCGACCGGTTCGAGCGCAAGTGGTGTCTCGTCGCCTTCGGCACGGTCATCGCGGTGTGCGGTCTGCTGTACGGGCTGACCTTCGACCCTATGCTGATCGTGATCTTCGGCTTCCTGGTGAACCTCTTCGAGCGCGGCTACACCGCCCTCGCGTACGCCTACTCCCCCGAGCTCTTCGACACCCGGAGCCGTTCCCTGGGGACGGGCATCACCTACGGGATCGGCCGGCTGTCGAACGCCGCGGGTCCGCTGATCATCGCGGCGCTCTACAACCGCACCGGCTACCAGAGCGTCTTCTACTTCATCGCGGGCGTCTGGATGGTGGGAGCGGTGGCCCTGGCCGTGTTCGGCCCCCGGACCCGGCCGTCCCGGACGGCCGTACGGGAGCCGAAGCCCGTCACGTCCGCGTCGTGAGCCGGCTCCTCGGCACCACGACCGGTGAGGCGTCGCCCGGTGCGCCGAGTATGTCGGCGTCGACCCCGTAGAGCTCCTTCACCAGTGCCTCGTCGACCGTCGCGGCCGGCTCGCCCCGGGCGACGACCCGCCCGTCCTTCATGGCCACCAGGAGATCGGCGTAGCGGGCCGCGGCTGCCAGGTCGTGCTGCACCATGACGACGGTGCGGCCGGCGGCGGCGACCTCCCTCACCAGTTCCAGGACCTCGACGGCGTGGCCGAGATCGAGGGCGCTGGTGGGTTCGTCGAGCAGGATGACCGGGGTGTGCTGGGCGAGGACCATCGCGAGCCAGCACCGCTGGCGCTGGCCGCCGGAGAGCCTGTCCAGGCGCTCGGCGGCCAGTTCGGTCGTTCCGGTGGCCTCGAGTGCGTCGCGTACGGCGTTCTCGTCCTCCTTGGACCACTGGCGCAGCAGGCCCTGCCGGGGATGGCGGCCGTAGCGGACGAGGCCGGCCACCGTGACGGCCTCGGGTGCGCGCGGTGACTGCGGCAGCAGTGCGACACGATGGGCGGCCTGTCGCCTGCTGAGCTCCCAGATGTCGTCACCGCCGACCCGGACGGTCCCCGACGCGGGCCGGTGCAGGCGCGCGACGGTGCGCAACAGGGTCGACTTCCCGCACCCGTTGGGGCCGACGATCGCGACGACCTGTCCGGCGGGGACGGTGAGGTCGACGTTCTCGACGACGGGACGGCCGGGGTATCCGGCGTGGAGCGCGGTGACTTCGAGGCCGGGGGCGGTCTCGCGTGGTGCGTGGGTCATGGGGTCGGTCAGACCTTTCCGGTGGCACGGTCCGGGCGGAACAGGACCCAGAGCAGGAAGGGGCCGCCGAGGACGCTGGTGACGACGCCGACGGGCAGTTCGACGGGGGCGGCGACCCGCCCCAGGGCGTCGGCCGCGGCGATCAGGGCCGCACCGGTCAGTGCGGAGCCGGTGATCGGGACCCGGGTGGGTCCGGCCATCCGCTGGGCCAGGACCGGGGCGGCTAGAGCCACGAAGGCGATGGGGCCGCCGACGCCGACGGCCGTGCCCGCGAGGGCGACTGCCAGGGCCAGTGCGCCCGCGCGCAGCCTGCGCAGGTCGACGCCGAGCGAGGCCGCCACGTCGTCGTCGAAGCGCAGGAGTTGCAGCCGGTGACCCACGGCGAGGGCGAGCGGCACCAGGACGAGCAGGACGAGTGCCAGCGGCGTACCGACGCCCCAGTCCCTGCCGTTGAGGCTGCCCACGGCCCAGAGGAAGACGCCACCCGCCGTGTTGTCGTTCTCGCGGGACATGATCAGGTCACCCACCGCGCCCAGGAAGGTGGAGACACCGATGCCGGTGACGAGGACGCGGTAGCCGGCGCTCCCCGCACCGCCCGCGCACAGGACGACGATCGCGGCTGCCGCGACGGCGCCGATCGGGCCCAGCCACCAGTTGCCCACCATGCCGGTGGTGGAACCCGCCGCCGCGGCGACGACGGCCGCGGTGGCACCGTCATTCACACCGACCAGGTCGGGGGTGGCGAGGCGGTTGCCCGCCAGGGTCTGGGTGAGGCAGCCGGCGATGCCCAGTGCGGCACCGACGAGGAGGCCGGCGAAGATACGGGGCAACCGGAAGTCCCGCACGATCATGACCGTGCCCGGGTCGCCCGTACCGAGAAGTCCGGAGAGGGTTTCCGACGGGCTCATTCCAGTCGAACTGGCCATCACCGCAAGGGCGATGAGGACAGCGACGACCGGCAGGAGGACCGCGACGGTGAGCGCGCTGCGGCGCGGGAGGAGCCAGGAGAAAGGGCCCCTGCGCAGCACGGTGCTGTCAGGGGGTGTCACGTCGGTGGCACCGCTGTGGAGCCCCGTCTCCCCGGCTGTCTTCTTCAGGTCGGTCATGCCCCGGCCCCCGCGGTGGAGAGGCGGGAGGAGCGGGCGATCCAGACGAGCAGCGGGCCGCCGACGAAGGCGAGCAGGACGCTGACCGGTGTCTCCCAGGGCCGGATCACGACCCGGGCGAGGATGTCCGCGAGGATCATGATGTCGGCGGCGATCAGCGCGGAGAGGACGAGTTGGGCCGTCATGCGGGGCCCGGTCAGCGCCCTCGCGGCATAGGGGGCCAGCAGGCCGAGGAAGGCGATGGGCCCGGCCACGGCGACCGCGCAGCCGGCGAGCAGCGAGACCGCTCCGGCGACGACGAGCCGGATGCGGCCGGGGTGGTGCCCGAGCGAGCGGGCTCCGTCGTCCCCGAGTCCGAGCGCCGAGAGCGGGCGGGCGCAGCCGAGCGCGGTGAGCAGGCCGAGCGCCACCAGCGGCAGCAGGGGGACGAGATCGGAGGTCTCCACTCCGGCGAGCGAGCCGATCGTCCAGTACCGGTAGGTGTCGAAGGTCGACCGGGTGCCGAGCAGGACGTAGGAGGTGCAGCCGTGGAAGGTGGCGCCCAGCGCCGATCCGGCCAGGACGAGACGCAGCGGTGAGCCCGCCGTACGCCCCGATCCGGCGAAGAGCAGGACGACGGCGCTCGCGGCCATGCCACCGGCGAGCGCCCAGACGAGCAGGGCGCCCGGGGAGCCGGCCCCGAAGAAGGTGAGCCCGAGGACAACGGCGAATGCCGCTCCGGAGTTGACGCCCAGTAGGCCGGTTTCGGCCAGCGGATTGCGGGTGGCGGCCTGGAGCAGACAGCCGGCCGCACCGAGGCAGGTGCCTACGAGAAGGGCGGCGAGGGTGCGTGGGAGGCGTACGTCCACGACGGCCAGCCGGATCCGGGCGTCGGCCCGGGCTGCGGGGTCGCCCATAAGGAAGTCCCAGGCGCGCTTCGCAGGGCTCTCACCGGTGCCGATGACGAGGGAGAGCAGCACAAGGGCCACAAGGAGAAGCAGAAGTCCCGTGGTGACCCAGGGGGTTGAGCGCCCCTGAGTGGGGGGAGTTTCGGATGGGCGGGATCCGGCTGACCTTGGCCGACCCCCTTGCGCGATGGACATAAGGTTAGCCTAACCTAAATGCACTCGTCCGGTTCTGGCGAGTCCTGGGCACACCTATGCCCTGAAGTGGCGCGATGTGTACCGCTTCTCTCCGATTCAGGCTTCGGAGGGCGCCTCGCCGGAACTGGATTCGTCTGAACGCAAACGGAGATCCCAGGCCATGGCGCCGTATTCGCCCCCCTCGTCCCGCGGTATCGCACGCCCCGTCATATCGGCGGCCCTGCTCACACTCGGCGCTCTCACCCTGAGCGCCTGCGGATCCGAGGACAAAGCCGCGTCCGCCGACTCGGGCGCGGCGGCGACGTCGACCCAGGTCACGGACGCGACCGGGACGAAGGTGAAGATACCGGCCGCTCCGGAGCGCGTCGTCGCCCTCAGCGAGATGGACCTGGACGCGTCCCTCACCCTGGGGGTCGAGCCGGTGGGTCTGACCGCGGGACGCGGCCAGAAGGGCGCCCCCCAGTACCTGGCGGACCAGGCGAAGGGCATCCCCGTGGTGGGCGCCGTCACCGGCCCTGACATCGAGAAGGTCGTACAGGCCGAGCCGGACGTGATCCTCGCCGGGCAGCTCGCCGACGAGCAGGTGCTCGCACAGCTCCGGAAGATCGCGCCCACGGTCGTCACCATCGACAGCACCAAGGACTGGAAGAAGGCTCTCGAACTCACCGGCACGGTGCTCGGCAGGTCCAACGAGGCCGAGAAGTTCCTCGCCGACTACGGGACGAAGGCCGCCTCCCTCAGGGCCGACCTCGGCCCGCAGGCCGGCGCGAGCGTGTCCGTCGCCCGCTACTCGGCCAAGGGCACCGCGGTCATGCAGCAGGGCGTCTTCATCAGCGACGTCCTGAAGGATCTCGGCTTCGAGCGCCCGGGCATCCAGAACGACAAGGGCGAGGGCCACTCGACGCCGCTCAGCGACGAGAACCTCGACGAGATCGACGGTGACTGGCTGTTCATCGGCTCCCTCGACGCCGGCACCGACACCGACCTCCTCGCCGAACTCGCGAAGAAGCCCGCCTACCAGCAGCTGGGCGCCGTGCGTGACGAACACGCGACGGTCATCGACGGGACCAAGTGGACCAGCCTCGGTGGTGCGCAGGCAGCCGTCTCGGTGCTCGACGACATCCGGAAGGCGATGGTCAAGTGAGCGCCGAGCAGGAGCTGACCGGCCGGCTCGCCCTCGTGACGGGAGCGGGACGCGGCATAGGCGAGGCGGTCGTACACGCCCTCGCCGGCCGCGGTGCCCGTGTCATCGCCACCGACCTGGCCCCGGACGGCATCGCCGCGCTGGAGAAGACGTACGACGGACCGGTGACCGCGCGCACGCTCGACGTGACGGACCCCACGGCTGTCGAAGACCTCGTCGCGGAGGCCGAGGACACTCTCGGCCCGCTGGACATCGCGGTCAACGTGGCCGGAATTCTCCGTGGTTCGCCGGTCGCGGACCTGTCGGACGAGGAGTGGGCGGCCACCTTCGCCGTCAACACCCACGGGGTGTTCCATGTGTCGCGGTCGGTCTCCCGCCGGATGACCGGGCGTGGTTCGGGCAGCATCGTCACCGTGGCCTCCAACGCCGCCGGCATCCCCCGTACGAACATGGCGGCGTACGCGGCCTCCAAGGCCGCGGCCGTGATGTTCACGAAGTGTCTCGGCCTCGAAGTGGCGCCCCTGGGAGTGCGGTGCAACACCGTCTCCCCCGGCTCGACCCTGACCGACATGCAGCGCGGCATGTGGACGACGGGGGACGAGGAAGCCGCCGTCCGCCGCGTCGTCGAGGGGGACGCGAAGACGTACCGCACCGGTATCCCGCTCGGCCGGATAGCGGACCCCTCCGACATAGCCGACGCGGTCGCCTTCCTGGTGTCCGACCGCGCTCGTCACATCACCATGCACGACCTGTACGTCGACGGCGGTGCCACCCTGCGGGCCTGAATCCCGCCCCGCCCCGTCATCCTGCCGGCGCTCGAGCCTTCCCCACTGGAGACCACCCATGTCTGCATCTCTGCGCGTCCCCGCCGCTCCTCCCCCACTCGACTCCCCCGGCGCGGCCACGGCCCTGCTCGAGGCCTACCGGCCCGGCACCGACCGCTTCCTCGCCACACCCCGGCACACCCTGCTCGGCTCCGGCACCACCGCGCTGGTGCCGCACGACCCGCGGCCCCTCCCGCTGCGGGTGCGGGAGACGCTGGACTCCGCCCGGCGCGCCGGCGATCCCGCCCCGGTCGTCGTGGGCTCCGTACCGTTCGCGCCTGACGGCGAAGCGGCGCTGGCCGTCCCGGAGACCGTCCGGTGGGCGACCGCCCTGCGCGAGGACCCGCTCATCGCACTGCACGGCTCCGCCGCCGGTCAGGGCGACGGTTGGCGGATACGTGAGGTTCCGGCCGCGGAGGAGTACTCCGCGGCGGTCGCCGCCGTGGTGGAGCGGATGCGGGCCGGGGAGTTCGACAAGGTCGTCCTCGCCCGCACGCTGGAACTGACCTCGGCGCGTGACCTCGATCTGCCCGCCATGCTGAGCCGGCTGGCACGCCGTGACCCGGACGGCTACACCTTCGCCGTGCCCAGCGGTCCTGGCCGCACGCTCGTGGGCGCCAGCCCCGAGCTCCTCGTGTCCCGCCGCGGCAACCGGCTCGTCGCCAACCCGCTGGCCGGATCCGCGCAGCGCAGCGGCGATCTGGCCGAGGACGTCCGCAGGGCGGCCGCGTTGCTGGATTCGCCGAAGGACCTCCACGAGCACGCGGTCGTGGTCGATGCCATCCGCGAGGCGCTCGCACCGTTCTGCGTGAGCCTGGACGTGCCCGAACGACCCACACTCGTACGGACCGCCGCCATGTGGCACCTGTCGACGACCCTGACCGGGGAGCTGCGCGACCCCTCGTCCACCGCCCTGGACCTGGCGTCGGCCCTGCACCCCACCCCCGCGGTCTGCGGCACGCCGACCGATGTGGCCCGGCAGGTCATCGCGGAGTCCGAGCCCTTCGACCGCGGCGCGTACACCGGCATGGTCGGCTGGCAGAACGCGGACGGCGACGGCGACTGGGTGGTGACCATCCGCTGCGCCGAGGCCGAGGGCCGCACCCTGCGGCTCTTCGCGGGCGCGGGCGTGGTGGCGGAGTCCTCGCCGGCCGCCGAGACGGCGGAGACCGCAGCCAAGTTCCGTACCTTCCTGAGCGCAGTGGGAGCCGCCCTGTGACCGCCCTCCAGTCATCCGACGCGCCCACCTGGCCTGCCGAGTTCGCCGAGCGCTACCGGGCCGCGGGCCACTGGCGCGGGGAGACGTTCGGCGGTGTGCTGCGCGAGCGGGCCGCCGCGCACCCGGACCGCGTCGCGGTCGTCGACCCGGCCCCCGGACGCCGGGAATGGACGTACGGCGAACTGGACGAGCGCGCCTCCCGGCTGGCTGCCGGGTTCTCGGCGCGCGGCATCTCCGCGGGCGACCGGGTCGTCGTACAGCTCCCGAACATCGCCGAGTTCATCGAAGTCGTCTTCGCGCTCTTCCGGATCGGCGCCCTGCCGGTCTACGCGCTCCCCGCGCACCGGGAGACGGAGATCGAGTACTTCTGCTCGTTCACCGAGGCCGTCGCCTACGTGGTCCCGGACCGGCACGCCGGCTTCGACCACCTCGCACTCGCGTCGAGGATCAAGGAGCGTACGCCGAGCCTGAGGCACGTCTTCGTCGTCGGCTCGCCGGGCGAGCACACCGCCCTGTCCGAGGTGCCGTGCGCGCCCACCGGGAGCGGGTACGAGCCGGAGCCGCACGATCTCGCGTTCCTCCAGTTGTCGGGCGGCACGACGGGCGTTCCCAAACTCATCCCCCGTACGCACGACGACTACATCTACTCGCTGCGCGGGTCCAACGAGATCTGCGGCGTCGACGGTGACACCCGCTTCCTCGTCGTGCTCCCCGCCGCGCACAACTTCCCGATGAGCTCGCCCGGCTGGCTCGGAACGCTGTACGCCGGGGGAACCGTGGTCCTGTGCCCCCGCCCCGATCCGGCGACGGCGTTCCCGCTCGTGGAGAGCGAGCGCGTCACGATGACCGGGATGGTGCCGCCCCTCGCACTGATCTGGACGGAGGCCGGCCCCGGCGCCGAGCACGACCTGTCGAGCCTGGAGCTGATCCTCGTCGGCGGCGCCAAGTACAGCGAGGCGGCCGCCCGCAGGCTGGAACCGGCGCTGGGCTGCAAGCTCATGCAGGTCTTCGGCATGGCCGAGGGTCTCGTCAACTACACCCGCCTGGACGACGACCACGAGACCGTGGTCACCACGCAGGGCCTGCCGATCTCCGAGGACGACGAGATCCGTGTCGTCGACGACTCGGACGTGGACGTGCCGGAGGGGGGCTTCGGGCATCTGCTGACCCGCGGCCCGTACACGATCCGCGGCTACTGGCGGGCGCCCGAGCACAACCGGAAGTCCTTCACGGAGGACGGCTTCTACCGCACCGGTGACATCGTGCGCCGCACCCCGACGGGCCACCTGGTCGTCGAGGGGCGCGCCAAGGACCAGATCAACCGGGGCGGTGAGAAGGTCGCGCCGGAGGAGATCGAGAACATCATCCTCGGCCATCCGTCGGTGCACGACGTGTCCGTCGTGGGTGTCGCCGACGCGTACCTGGGCGAACGCACCCTGGCCTACGTCATCCTGCGCGAGGGCGCCGAGCCGCTGAAGCCGGCCGCGGTCAAACGCCTCGTGCGTGAACGCGGTGTCGCCGCGTACAAGATTCCCGACCTCGTCGAATTCGTCGAGGCGTTCCCGCAGACCGGAATCGGCAAGGTCAGCAAGAAGGGGCTGCGCTCCGACGCGGCGCCCGCCCCCGCCGTTCCCGATCAGCACTGAGATCAGCACCGAGTTCCGCCCAGAGCGGCACCGAAAGGTTCCACCCCATGGCTCTTCCCGCCATCGCTTCGTACGCCCTGCCGACCGAAGCCGAACTGCCCGCGAACCGCGTGGACTGGACCGTCGACCCCACGCGGGCCGTGCTCCTGGTCCACGACCTGCAGAACCACTTCCTCGGCGCGTTCCCGCCCGGGGAGCAGCCGCTCACCGGCATGCTGGGGAACACGTCCCGGGTCATCGAGGCGTACCGCCGCCTCGGTGTGCCGGTCGTCTACTCGGTGCAGCGCGGTGGTCAGACGGCGCAGGAGCGCGGTCTCCAGCTCGACTTCTGGGGTCCCGGTGCCGCCGACGACCCCGAGGCGCTGGCGATTCCCGGCGCCGTCGCACCGGCGGACGGCGACACCGTGCTGACCAAGTGGAAGTACAGCGCCTTCGTGCGCACCGAACTCGAAGCCCTGCTGCGTGAGTCCGGCCGCGACCAGCTGGTCATCACCGGTGTCTACGCCCACATCGGGGTGCTCATGAGCGCCTGCGACGCGTGGATGCGCGACATCCAGGCCTTCGTGGTCGCCGATGCCGTGGCGGATTTCTCGCGTGAGGACCACGACATGGCTCTGCGCTGGGCCGCCGGACGCTGCGCTGTCGTCACCTCGACCGACAACCTCCTCAAGGGGGTCTGAACACCGTGGCGCTCACCCTTGAACTGATCCGCCACGATGTCGCCGACGCCCTCGGGGAGAACCCCGCTGACATCCCCCTCGACGAGAACCTCCTCGACTACGGCCTGGACTCGGTCCGCATCATGTCGCTGCTGGGACGCTGGCGCCGGGACCACGGCGTCGTGGCCGACTTCGCCGACCTCGCCGAGCAGCCCGCCATCGATGTCTGGGCACCACTGCTGGAGGCCGCGTGACCGTCCTGCTCACCGATGCCGAGGGCGCCGGGCCGGGTCAGGACGCCCCGCCCGTCGTACTGCCGCTCACGGCCGCCCAGTCGGGCATGTGGTTCGCGCAGTCACTCGATCCGCTCAGCCCGGCGCAGAACACGGCGGAGTGCCTGGAGATCGACGGTCCGCTCGACCCGGAGCTGTTCGCCGCGGCTCTGCGCCGTGTGACCGCCGAGGCCGACGCCCTGCGCGTGTGCGTCGAGGACTCCCCGGAGGGTCCGCGCCAGCGCGTCCTGCCGTCGGTCGGACTGCCGCTGACCACGCACGATCTGCGGGAGGCTTCCGACGCCGGCCGGCGGGCCGAGGAGTGGATGCGCGCGGACCTCGCCGAGCCCTTCGACCTGGCCACCGGTCCGCCCTTCCGGCACGCCCTCTTCCGGGTGGGCGAGGAACGCTGGCTCTGGTACCAGCGCATCCACCACCTGGTCATGGACGGCTTCGGCTACTCGCTCCTCGTACGCCGGACCGCCGAGGTCTACACGGTGCTCGCCCGGGGCGAGGAGCCCGGGCCCCAGGCCTTCGGGACACTCGCGGACCTGGTCGCCGAGGACGCGGCGTACCGGTCGTCGGAGGCGTTCACCGCCGACCGCGCCCACTGGACGGAGGCGTTCGCGGACCGTCCGGAGGTGCCCCGGCTCGGCGGCCGCGGGGCGCTGCCCTCGCGGACGTTCCTCCGCCGCACGGCCCACCTGGGTCCTGAGGCCACCGGGGGCGTGCGGGACCTGGCCGACCGGCTCCGCGCCTCCTGGCCGGACGTCCTGATCGCCGCCCAGGCGCTCTACACCTCGCGGGCGACCGGCCGTCAGGAGGTCGTGCTCGGCCTGCCGATGATGGGGCGCATGGGTTCCGTCTCGCTGCGGGTGCCGGGCATGGTCATGAACGTCCTTCCGTTGCGGCTGGACGTCTCCCCCGACGCCACCTTCGCCGAGCTGGTCCGCCAGGTGGTGCTCGGCATCCGCGAGGTCCGCCGCCACCAGCGGTACCGCTACGAGGACATCCGCCGCGACCTGCGGCTCCTCGGGGAGAACCGCGGGCTGGTCGGCCCCCTGGTCAACGTCATGCCCTTCGACTACGACGTGGACTTCGCGGGCGCCCCGGCGCGGGCCCGGAACCTGTCCGCAGGACCGGTCGACGACCTGACGGTGAACATCTACGACCGGTCCGACGGGCGCGGTCTGCGCATCGACCACGACGGCAATCCCGCGCTGTACTCCGACGAGGAGCTGGCCGCCCACCAGGAGCGCTTCCTGCATCTGGTGGAGCGGCTGAGCCGGGCCGACCCACATCTCCCGACGGCCACGCACGGCATCGCCACCGAGGCCGAGGCCGAGCTGGTCGTCCGTACGTTCAACGACACCGACCGGGTGCTGCCGCCCACGACGCTGATCGGCCCGATCGAGTCACGCGCCGCCCGTACCCCTGACGCGACCGCCCTGGTGTACGGCGACACCTCGCTCACCTACGAGGAGCTGAACACCCGCGCCAACCGGCTGGCCCGGCACCTGCGGACGCTCGGCGCCCGGCCGGGCGCGGTGGTGGCGGTGTCGGTGCCGCGCTCGGTGGAGCTGGTGGTGTCGCTGCTCGCCGTGCTGAAGGCGGGGGCCGCGTACCTGCCGCTGGACCCGGACTATCCGGAGCAGCGTCTCGCGTACATGCTGCGGGACGCGGCGCCCGTGTGCGCGGTGACGGACCGGGCGGGGCGGCTTCCCGAGGACACCGGGACGCCGCTGGTGGTCCTGGACGGCCTCGACGTCTCGGAGTACCTCTGGGTGAACCCGTCGCGGCCACTCACCCCGGCGCATCCGGCGTACGTCATCTACACCTCGGGCTCGACAGGGCGCCCCAAGGGCGTCGTCGTGTCGCACGGTGCGATCGACAACCGGCTGCGCTGGATGCAGAGCACCTACGGGCTGACCGCGGACGACCGGGTGCTCCAGAAGACACCGTCGTCGTTCGACGTGTCCGTGTGGGAGTTCTTCTGGCCGCTGCGCCAGGGAGCGGTGCTGGTGGTCGCCGAACCGGGTGGCCACAAGGACCCCGCCTACCTGGCCCGGCTGATCCGCCGACAGTCCGTGACCACCTGTCACTTCGTGCCGTCGATGCTCCAGGTCTTCCTCGCGGAGGCGGAGGCCGACGCGGACGCGTGTGCGAGTCTCCGGAGGGTCTTCTGCAGCGGTGAGGCACTGCCCCGCGAGACCGTCGGCGCGTTCGGGCGCGAACTGCCCGGCGTCGAACTGCACAATCTGTACGGCCCCACCGAGGCGGCCGTCGACGTCACCTTCCACGCCTGCTCGGCGGATGCCACCGGCCCGGTGCCGATCGGCCGACCCGTCTGGAACACCCGCCTGTACGTGCTCGACGCGGCACTGCAGCCGTGCCCCCCGGAGGTTCCCGGGGAGCTCTACCTGGCGGGCCGTCAGCTCGCCGACGGGTACCTGAACCGCCCGGAGCTGACCGCGTCCCGCTTCGTCGCCGATCCCTTCGGCCGGCCGGCGGAGCGCATGTACCGCACGGGCGACCTGGCGCACTGGACGGAGCAGGGCGAGGTCGTCTACCTGGGCCGCACCGACGACCAGGTCAAGCTGCGGGGGCAGCGCATCGAGCTCGGCGAGATCGAGACGGCGCTGGCGGCCCGGGACGGGGTGGACGCCGCCTGCGCCCTCGTACGGGAGGACCGGCCGGGCGAGCAGCGGCTGGTCGGCTACATCACCGGCGCCGCCGATCCGGTGGCCGTACGCGCCTCACTGGCACGCGAGCTGCCGGAGCACATGGTGCCGGTGGCGGTGGTGGCCCTGGACGCCTTCCCGCTGAGCCCCAACGGCAAGCTGGACCGGCGCGCCCTGCCCGCCCCGGTGTTCAGCGGCGGCGCGGGCGCGCGGCGTCCGTCGGACGCGCGGGAGGAGGCGCTGACGCGACTGTTCGCGCAGGTGCTGGACGTCGCCGAGGTGGGTCCGGACGACGCGTTCTTCGACCTGGGCGGTACGTCGCTGCTGGCCGTGCGGCTCGTGGCCCGCGTTCGGGAGGAGTTCGGCGCGGAGCTGACCATCGGCTCGCTGTTCGAGTCCCCCACACCGGCCGCGCTCGCTGCCCGGCTCGGCTCCACGGGGCCTGCGTCCGAGGACGCGCTGGACGTCGTCCTGCGGCTGCGCGGCGGGGGCGGGCGACCACCGCTGTTCGCCGTCCATCCGGCCGGCGGGATCGCGTGGTGCTACGCCGGGCTGGCGGCCCGCCTCGGCCCGGAGCAGCCGGTGTACGGCATCCAGGCCCGCGGGCTGGCCGGGGACGAGCCGCTGCCGCGCACCCTGCTGGAGGAGGCGTCCGACTACCTCCGGCACATCCGCGCGGTCCAGGAGCACGGCCCCTACCGGCTGCTGGGCTGGTCCGTCGGCGGGGTGCTGGCGCACACCGTGGCCGTGCTGCTCCAGGAGGCGGGCGAGGAGGTCGAGCTGCTCGCGCTGCTCGACTCCTTCCCCGCCGAGCAGTGGCGGGAACGGCCGGCCCCCGAGGAAGGTGACGCGCTGACCGCGGTGCTGCGGATGGCAGGCTTCGAGCGTACGCACGAGCAGGACCGTGAGGACGTGCTGGCGACGCTGCGCCGGGCGGGCAGCCCGCTCGCCGGGCTCAGCGACCGCGCGCTGTCGAAGATCGTCGACATCGTGCCGAACCATGCCCGCATGATGCGCGAGCACCACCACCGGGGCTACGACGGCGATCTGCTGTTCTTCACGGCCGCCGCCCCCCGCGCGGAGGACTGGCTGACCCGCGAGGCGTGGCGGGCCCATGTCACCGGGTCCATCGACAACCACGATCTCGACTGCACCCACCCGCAGTTGATGCAGGACCGCTTCCTCGACGACATCGCGGCCGTCCTGGCGGTCCGACTGAAGGAGCTGGACGCATGAGCGCGAGGAGCGGCCCGTTCGACCCCGGCCCGGAGGGCCGCGCCACACACCTGGTGCTGGAGAACGCCGCCGGCGGGCTGTCCCTGTGGCCGGTCTGGCGGGAGGTGCCGGCGGGGTGGTCCGTCCGCTTCGGCCCGGCATCGCACGCCGCGTGCACCGCCGCGCTGGTGCCGGGCCGGGCCTGAGGTCCGGGACGCCGCGTGCGAAGTCAGCCTCCGTGGACGGTGAGCCGGTAGCCCTCGGGTCCGGTGAAGGAGAACACCGGCCCGAACGGGCTGTCCTGCAGAGGGGTGACGTCCTCCGTGCCCGCCGCCACGAGCTGCTCGCGCAGCATGCCGGCGTCCGTGGTCCGCAGCCACAGCGCCACCCCCAGACCGGGGTGCGCGGCGCCGTCCAGGTCGACGCCGGGCAGCGGCTCACGGACGGCGAACGGAATCGGGGTGGTCGCGAAAACGACCGCACCGGGCGGCGCGGCGGGGGCACGGCGCAGCCCGAGCCGCTCCTCGAAGAAGGCGGCCGCGCCGGGCACATCCTTCACCTGGAGAGCGATGAAGTCGGGGCCTTCGACGGTGGCGGTCATGGTTCCTCCTGGGCGGTGCATCGCATTGATGTCAGTACTTTGACATGACTGACCATAGGCAGCGGCTTCCAGGTATGTCAAAATGCTGACATGGAAGACCGTGCACCCGTGCCCGCACCCCACCCGGCCGAAGACGTCACCGAGCACGTCGGATACCGCCTCAAACGCGCCGCGTCCGCCCTGCGCAACGCCATGGACAAGGCTCTGCGCGAGCACGACCTCACCGTCCCCCAGTACTCCTGCCTCGAACTCCTCGACGAGAAGCCCGGCCTGTCCAACGCCGACCTGGCCCGCGGCACCTTCGTCACCCGGCAGTCGGCCAATGTCGTCCTGCGCGGCCTCAAGGAAGCCGGCCTCATCACCCGGCCGCTCACCACCGACCACGGACGCGCCCTGCCCACCCATCTGACCCCCGCCGGCGAACGGCGCCTGCGAGCGGCACGGGGCGCCGTCTACGCCATCGAGGAACGCATGATCAGGAACGTCCCCGAGGGGCGCCTTACGGCTCTCCTGGCCGACCTCGACACGATGACCGAGGCCCTCGGCGAGTGACCGTCTGCATCCCGGCGAGAACAATTGTGCCGGGACGACGCCGCGGAGCGCTTCCGCCCCGGGACTGCCGTCGGCCCGCGCCTCAGCCGGCGGGCAGGTCGGCCGGCCTGCGCACGTTGCCGACGGCGCGCTTGAAGTCGGGACAGTCCACGATCGGCTCGTGCTCGCACACGGCCGCGTGCTCGAGACTGTCGCGGAGACGCGTGAGCCGTCCGACCTGCTCGTCCAGGTCACGGGCCTTGGCGGCCATCCGGACCCGCAGATCGGCGTCGGCCGGCCGCGCCACGACGAAGCGGCCGATCTCGGCGACCGAGAATCCGGCGCTGCGCGCGCACGTGACCAGCGCCAGGCGCTCCAGTACGTCCGGGTGGTAGGTACGGCGCAGACCATTGCGGCCCGCGGCGGCGATCAGCCCCTTCTTCTCGTAGAACCGCAGGGCCGAAGGCGCGAGTCCGGACCGTTGCGCGACCTCGGCGATATCCAGCAGTGATTCGTCCATCAAAGCTCCTTGACTTGAAGCGCGGTTCAAGTCGCAGCCTAGTCGTCATGAGGATTCATCACCTGAACTGCGGATCGGTCATGACGATCGAGGCCACCTACGAGGGCCCCCGCCCCGCACCCGCGGTCAACCACTGCCTGCTGGTGGAGACCGAGGCCGCCGGCCTCGTCCTGGTCGAGACCGGACTGGGCCTCGGTGACGTCCGGGACCCGGGCGGCACACTGGGCTCCGACTGGGCCGAGATGGCGCAACCCGCGCTCGACGAGGAGGAGACGGCCATACGGCAGATCGCCCGGCTGGGCTTTGCGCCGTCCGACGTGCGCCACATCATCCTGACCCACCTCGATGTCGACCACAGTGGCGGCCTCCCTGACTTTCCGGACGCCCACGTCCATGTGCTCGCGAGCGAACTCGACGCAGCGCTCTCCCAGGCACCCAGCTTCCGCTACCGACCGGCTCACTGGGCTCACGAACCCCGCTGGGTCACCTACGACTCCGATCCCGGGGAACCTTGGTACGGCTTCACCGCACTGCAGCCGAAGGGGCTGCCGCAGGAGATCAGGCTCGTCCCCCTCGGCGGCCACACCACCGGCCACAGCGGCATCGCCGTACAGCGCGGCGATCGATGGCTCCTCCACTGCGGCGACGCCTACTACTACCACCGCGAGCTCGGGGAACTGAGAGAAACCCACCCTCTCCTCGACATCGTCCAGACGAGCTCGCAGGTCTCTCGCGACCTGCGGCTCGGAACCCAGGCCCGCCTTCGCGAACTGGTCCGCGAGCACGGTGACGAGGTGGAGGTCTTCTCCGCACACGACCCGTGGGAGTTCGCCCGCTACACCGACGACGGCATACCTACGGGCCGGGAGGCATGACGAGACCGCTCCGGGCCGGTGCACCGGGGCCACTCCCCCGACCCGTTCCTCCCGGAGGCCGCTTCGGGGCCGCCCTCAGGTGGCGGCCGGACCCAGCAGGTCCACGAGGCCGTCGGCCAGTTCCGTACGCCAGCACAGATAGTCGTGACCGCCGTTGAACTCCCGGTAGGAGGCGTCGTCGTACCCGGCCGTCTCCAGGACCTCACGCAGGCGCCTGGCGGCCGGCAGCGCGACCCACTCCTGTTCACCGAAGGAGAGCCAGAAGCGGACGGGCAGGCGCGGGGCGCTCGCGATCCGGTCCGTGAGCCACTGCGCCCGCGGCCCGTCGGGCCACCAGAACGAGCCGGACTGGGCGAGGACGTTACCGAATCGGCGGGGCGCGGAGAGCGCGGCATGAGCGGCCGAGAGCCCGCCCAGACTCTGCCCGGCGACGACCGTGCGGGCGGGGTCGTCGGTGACCGGGAGGCGGGCGGCCGCCCAGGGGAGCAGTTCGTCGGCGAGGAAGGAGGCGAACTCCGGGCGGCAGGTCAGGTCCGCCCACCTCGTGCCCGCGTCGACCGAATCCGGCAGCAGGGCGACGAGAGGCGGGATCCGGCCGTCGGCGATCAGGTTGTCCAGCAGGTGCGAGAGCCCGAGCCGCGGCTGCCAGTGTTCACCGTCGAGGAGGACGAGGACGGGGAGTTCGGCCGAGTACCCCGGAGCCAGGGGCGGTTCGTAGAGCCAGACGCGGCGCGTGCCGCCCCCCAGCTTCCCGGTGGCCACCTCATGGGCGGCCACACGACCACGGGCCACGTCCGGCCTCGGCTGCCAGTCCTGCCCGTCGGGAGCCGCCGGGAGCTCGGCGTAGGACACCGGCCCGCCGTCCCAGCGGCGCGGCAGCGCACGGGCATTGAGCGGGTCGCACCGGCGCCTGGTGCGCAGCCACTGCCAGTACTCGGCGGCGCGTGGCTCCGGGCCGTCACCCTCGTCCACGTAGAAGTCGTAGGTACCCCGCCAGTCGTGCCGCAGGCGCAGCGACCAGTGCCAGACGTCGGTACCGGGCACCCGCTCCATCAGGTTGCCCTCGGGCGCGCGGGGGTCGCCGAGTTTGTTGGGGAGCACCTGTACGGCGCGGGTCGCGGCCGTGCCGCGCCAGAGGAACGTCACCGCCCGGTGATCGGCGCTGCCCTGCGGGTCCGGAGAGACGAGGGGCGTGCCCCTGCCGCCCACCGCCGCCCAGAAATCCTCGGTCTCCCCCGGTACCGGCAGCGGGAGTCCCGGCTCCCGGAGCCGCGGCACCTCATCCGGGCGCGCGGCCCGCGGCGGCCGGCGCGGGGTGTCTTGCGGCGGCACTGACGTGATCACGAGAGGGGCTCCGAAGTACGAGGAACGACAACTTAGGGTCACCTTACCTCCCGTGAGCCACGGGCCCGGACGCGCCGGAGGCGGCCCCCGTTCCCGGGTGCCGCCTCCGGCCGGTGTTCGTGGCGTGCGGTGTCAGACCGTGGAGGGGAAGCGGTCCCAGACACGGTGCTTGCCGAGGAGCTGCTTGATCTCTTCCAGCACCTCCTCGCCGGTGGCGGCGACGACCACACCCGGCGCGTCCGCGGTCACGCCGGCGGAGACGAGGGCCGCGTCTCCACCCGCCCACGTACCGATCGCCTTGGCGTGCCGGTACGTCTCGTTCAGCAGCAGGAGCACCCGGGGATCGATGGCGGTGCCGGCCGCGCCCGCCTTGGCGTCCCGCGCACCGATCGCGTCGGCTCCCGCTCCGGGGGCGCCGGCGAGCAGGACGGCGTCGAACTCGACGGAACGGGCGGTGGCGTAGGTGCGCTGGACGGTGACCGGGTCGCCGTCCGCGTCGAGGACTCCCCCGGCGGGCGCGATGACCAGCGGCACCATGCCGGCGGCCTGGACGGCGGCGCGTACCGCCCTGACACCGTCGAGGTCGGCGTCCTTGTCGGCGACGATGCCGATGACACGGCCGTCGAGCGGCCAGACACCGCCGACCTGCGACAGCGCGGGGCTCGGCGAGGGGTCCGCGAGCGGTCCGTCCGGCTCGGGGGCGGGCAGCCCCAGACCGGCGGCGACCTGTTCGCACAGCTGGGCGTCGATGCGGGCGAGCACCTTCAGCGCCCGTTCCTTGATCGCTTGCTCGTAGCACTTGCCCAGCTCGAAGGTGTACGCGGCGATGATGTGTTCACGCTCCACCGGAGTCATGCTGAGCCAGAAGAGGCGAGGCTGGCTGAAGTGGTCGTCGAACGACTCGGGGGCCTCGCGCACCTTCCGGCTCGCGGCGACCTCGGCCGGCACCTCGACGAACGCCCCGGTGTCGGCACCTGCCTGGAACGGACAGCCGCCGTCGAGGGAGTTGGGCCTGTACGGCGCGACGCCCCGGTGGACAGCCGTCTGGTGCATGCCGTCGCGCAGCATGTCGTTGACCGGGGCGTGGGTCCGATTGATGGGCAGCTGAGGGAAGTTGGGGCCGCCGAGCCTGGTGAGCTGGGTGTCGACGTAACTGAACAGGCGGCCCTGGAGCAGCGGGTCGTTGGTGAGGTCGATGCCCGGCACCATGTTGCCGACGTGGAAGGCGACCTGTTCCGTCTCGGCGAAGAAGTTCGACGGATTGGCGTCGAGCGTCATCAGGCCGATCGGCTGTACCGGTGCGAGCTCCTCCGGAACGATCTTGGTCGGGTCCAGCAGATCGATCCCCTGGAACATCTGCTCGGGGTTGTCCGGGAAGGTCTGGACGCCCAGCTCCCACTGGGGGTAGGCACCGGCCTCGATGGCGTCGGCAAGGTCCCTGCGGTGGAAGTCCGGGTCCACACCGCCCGCGATCTGGGCCTCCTCCCAGACCTGGGAGTGGACACCCAGCTTGGGCTTCCAGTGGAACTTCACCAGGGTGGAGGCCCCTTCGGCGTCGACGAGCCGGAAGGTGTGGACGCCGAAGCCCTCCATCGTGCGGAACGAGCGCGGGATACCGCGATCGGACATGTTCCACAGCGTGTGGTGCGTGGCCTCGGAGTGCAGGGTCACGAAGTCCCAGAACGTGTCGTGGGCACTCTGCGCCTGCGGGATCTCCCGGTCCGGGTGCGGCTTCCCGGCGTGGATGACGTCGGGGAACTTGATGGCGTCCTGGATGAAGAAGACCGGGATGTTGTTCCCGACGAGGTCGAAGACGCCTTCCTCCGTGTAGAACTTGGTGGCGAAGCCGCGGGTGTCGCGCACGGTGTCGGCCGATCCGCGTGAGCCGAGCACGGTGGAGAACCGGACGAAGACCGGAGTCTCCACGTCCTTCGCCAGGAACGCCGCCTTGGAGATCTTCGACGCGGACCCGTACCCCCTGAAGAAGCCGTGGGCGGCGGCGCCGCGCGCGTGCACCACACGCTCCGGGATGCGTTCGTGGTCGAAGTGGGTGATCTTCTCCCGCAGGTGGTGGTCCTGGAGCAGGACCGGCCCACGCGGCCCCGCCTTCAGGGAGTGGTCGGTGTCGTACAGCCGCGCCCCCTGCGCCGTCGTCAGGTAGGTGCCGCTCTGCGCGTTGCGGGCGGGGTCGGCGCCGGTGGGCTGACCAGTGGGGCTGACCGTCTCGGGGCCGTTCTGGTCGTCCTTGGGCGGCAGCGGCTCGCGCGGTTCGGTCGGCTCCTCCTCCGACGGGGGGAGGCTGCTGGGGGCGCCCGGAATGGGCTGCTGCCCTGGTTTCTCCGTCACTTCTCGTCTCCTGACACGTAGCTCGTCGCCGGACCGACGTGCGGGTGAGTTCGACGCGCCGAGCCGCATGGACGTGCGTATACCTCCCGCCGCCGGACCCGCGTGCCACGCCGGGCGCCGGGCCGTCACTCCTTCGGCAGCGTCCTCGGGCGTGGCATGCGGGTCCGCGCGGAGGCGGATCAGACGTTCTGCCTGCTGATCCGCTCGTTCCACGTACGGGAGAAGACCCGGTGCCCGCCCTCGTATCCGTCGAGCGTGGCGTCCACGTGGAAGGCCTCGTCGTCCGAGGTCAGCACGGTGCGTGTCTCGACCCGGACGTCCCAGCCGGCCCGGCGGAAGCGCATCTCCCAGGCCGACTCGCCGCGCACGGACCCGAAGTCCTCACCGACCCAGCTGTACTTCTCGCGGGCCCTCAGCCCGGTCTCGATCCCGTTGTCCTCGTACCGCTGGAGTCCACGGTCCTTCACGATGTCGAGCACGGACCGGTAGTCCACCAGGTCCCTGGTCACGGTCCACGCCTGTTCCGGCTCGCTCAGCCGGGTGACGGCGGGGGGCGCGCAGCCCTCGGGCTCCCCGAAGGGGCGCAGGGCCTTGTCCTCCGGTACGTCGTCGGGGCGGACCGGCAGGGTGAGGGTGCTGCCCTTCTCGTACACGCTCAGCAGTGCGGGTCCGGGCGCCGGCCACACGAGCGGCCAGTACGAGGTGGACAGCGACAGCCGGATGCGGTGGCCGGGAGGGAAGGCCTGCGCGACGCTGTGGAGCGGTACGCGGACGCGGTAGCGCCTGCCCGGCTCCAGGGCCTCGGAGGATTCCTCGCTGTCGCGGTGGGTCAGGTTGAGCACGCCGTACGTCACCCGGGTGGAGCGTCCGTCCGGGGCGACGTCGGACAGCCGGACGTTCAGCTGTGCGACCGGGGCGTCGGCCGACACCTCCACCACGACGACGGGGGCACCGAGGATCTCGACGCGTCCGTCGAGCGGCGCGGTCTGGAAGACGAGCGAGCCGCCGTCCTCCTCGCGCTGGTCGTAGGGCAGGTCCGGCGGGGCGTTGTACGAGGCCCACTTGCCGGCGAACTGCCCGACGGACAAAGGCGACTGCACCGTGTGGACGCGGTCCTCCTCGCTCTCCCGGTCATCCGGCTCCCCCAGTCCGCCGTCCCGCAGCGGCAGGACGGTCTCGCCGACGTTCGGCGAGGGCCAGGACGGCTCACCGACCCACCGGCCGGGGCGCTCCTCGTAGGAGGTCGAGGGCGGGACGCTCTCCTGCATCCAGGCCTGGAGCATGGGGCCGTCCATGACGCCGTTGTCGATGCCCTTGAGCCAGTGGTCCCACCAGCGCACGACCTCCTGGAGGTAGCCGATGGCAGGACCCGGCTCGCCGAGGTGCGGAAGCTTGTGCGACCAGGGGCCGATCAGTCCCTTGCGCGGTACGTCGACGTTGCTCAGCAGGCGGGTCACGGCGTTGGAGTAGCCGTCCGCCCAGCCGCTGGAGGCGAGCACCGGGCAGCGCAGGGCGGAGTAGTCCTCGCTCAGGCTCGCGTGGCGCCAGTAGTCGTCCCGGTTCGGGTGGCGCAGCCACTCCAGGACCCAGGGGCGCGCGGCGTCGAGCCGTTCCCGCCACATCTCCCGCCAGCGTTCCCCGACGACGGCCGGGTCGGGCGGGCAGGTGGCGTACGCGAACATGGTCCCGGCCTCGGCCAGGTTGTCGGACAGCATCGCGCCGCCGAGGTAGTGCATGTCGTCCGCGTACCTGTTGTCGGTGAACGACGCGATGCAGATGGCGCGGAGGCTCGGTGGCCTGCGGGCGGCTGTCTGGAGGGCGGCGAAGGCGCCCCAGGAGATGCCCATCATCCCGGTGTTCCCGTCGCACCAGGGCTGCTCGGCGATCCACGCGAGGACCGACTCGGCGTCGCTCTGCTCCTGTTCGAGGTACTCGTCCAGCAGCACCCCCTCCGACTCGCCCGTCCCCCGGATGTCGACACGCACACACGCGTAGCCGTGGCCGGCGATGTACGGGTGGTGGATGGCGTCACGCGTGGAGGTGAGGTCGTTCTTGCGGTACGGGATGTACTCCAGGACTGCCGGCACGGGTTCCGCGTCCGATGCGGTGGGACGCCAGATCCGCGCGGAGAGCTCGACTCCGTCCGCCATGGGGATCGTGACGTGCTTCTCTTCCTGGATCGCGAAGGGCAACTGGTCGACGTGGCGCATGCCTGTGCGACCTCCTTTCGTCGTGCTGGACCGGACGGGTCACTTGGTCTTCGTGCCGCGGCTCCCCGGCTCCGTCTCGTCGAAGGTCAGGCCGAGGGCGGCCACGCAGCGGTCGAACTTGCCGCGCAGGTCCTCCTCGTCGTCGCCTCCGGTGAAGATGTGTGCCACTTCGTAGCTGTAGCTGTCCTGCCCGGAGACGGTGGAGAGCTTCTGCCCCTCCTCGGGCACGACGTCGATGCGCACTCCGGGTATCTCGCGTTCGATCGCCGCGATCCGTTCCGGGGTGGGCACCTCGTGCACCTTCCCGTCGCCGAACCAGCGGTAGTACCACTTGGCGGCCACGGCGTAGGGGCCCTTGCCGCCGGTGAGTTCCGGGTCGCGGCCCAGCGCGAGGCTGATCATGCGGTGGTGGTTGGGCGCCCCGTCGACGTAGTCGAAGAGTTCGGCGTGGGACTGCGAGTGCCGGGGGTTGATCTCCAGCAGGCTGATGTCCTGGGTCTTCGGGTCGTAGAAGTACTCGATGCTGAAGGTGGCCTCGTCCATCCCGATCTGCTCCATGGTCCGTTCGCTGACCTCGTGGAGCTTCCGGATCACCGGCGCGGGGAGGCTGCTCGGGTACTGGTGGCGGAGGAAGCACGGGGACGCCGGGTAGTTGATCGAGTCCAGTACGCCGTAGACGGTGGCCCTGCCCCCGTGGACGTATCCCTCGACGGCCACCTGGATCCCTGTCATCGCCTCCTCGGCCAGGCAGACCTGGCCTCCGACGTCCTGCATCTCCGGGGGGAGGTCCAGAAGGCCGAGTACGGAGTCGAAGGGCCTGCCGACCCGGCTTATGCCCGCCCGGATCTTGGCGACGGCCGCCCGGAACTCATCCATGTCCGAGACCCCGTACGCCAGCTCGGACGAGTAGGCGAGGGCCGGCTTGAGCCACATGGGGAAGTTCACGCCCTCGGGGGGCTTCGGGTCGTCCGCTTCCAGGTCCACGCGGCCGAACTGCGGGTACTCGTCGATGACCTTCTGCTGTTCGAGCCGGCTCCAGTACTTGTGCTCGCACTTGACGACGGATTCGAGGCTGGTCGTCCGCACGCCGTACTCCTTGCCGAGCATCGGGACGAGAGTGCTCACCGGGAAGTCCCAGTATCCGACGATCGCGTCGATACTGCCGTCGTGCGCGTCGAGCACGGCCCGGGCCCGGTCCATCAGCGCGGGCACCGACACCTCGCCCTCCTGCAGCTCCCCGACGGTCAGCAGGCGGTGGAACCGGTAGGAGCCGGCGTCCGGCACGGCCTCGAGCATGGGCAGATTCGAATCGTCGAGGCCGACGACGAAGATGTTCTGGCGCTGCACCTGCGGCATGTGGGTGTCCCTTTCGGTAGGAGGTGCTTCCTGCACACCACAGGCGCCTGCCCTGACCACCGGCCGACATGCAGTGCCTCCTCCGGGGCTGCCGTCCCGCCCTTCACCCCCGCGTCAGCGCACTCCCCGGGGGCGGTACTGGACGCTGATCCGCGGCCCGCGGGCATGCGCGGTCTTGGGGACGGCATGCTGCCAGGTGCGCTGGCAGGAGCCGCCCATGACGATGAGGTCGCCGTGGCCGAGCGGCCGGCGCACGGTGTCGCCGCCGCGGCACGGACGCAGGAGCAGATCGCGCGGGGCGCCGAGGGAGAGGATCGCGACCATCGTGTCCTGGTGCGAGCCGCGTCCGGTCAGGTCGCCGTGCCAGGCGACGCTGTCGCGCCCGTCCCGGTAGTAGCAGAGCCCGGCCGTGGTGAAGGGCTCGCCGAGCTCGTCACCGTAGTGGGAGGACAGCGCGTCGCGGGCCTCGTCCAGCACGGGGTCCGGCAAGGGGTCCTCGGAGCGGTAGAAGGCGAGCAGCCGGGGCACGTCGACTGTGCGGTCGTACATCTGCCGACGCTCGGCACGCCAGGGCACGCTGTCCACGAGCTCGGCGAAGAGCTCGTCGGCGCCGCTGAGCCAGCCCGGCAGCAGATCGATCCACGCCCCGTCGCCGAGCACCGTCCTGCGCACCCCGGTGAGTGGGCCCAGGCGCGGGCGGTCGGCCTGGTCGAACAGCGAACCCTGGAGATGAACGGACATGGGTCAAGCCTACCCGGCAATTAGAACAAGCGTTCCCGTAGACCGTGCGGGGCCGTACGACGTGATCACCGCATTCCGTCGGCCGGCGGCCCGCCCCGGTCGCAGTGGCCGAGGATCGGCCATAAGCTGCCGGGGCCGACGGGGTACGGCCTCGACGGGCCTGACCAGGGGTTCCACTCGCCAGGCAGCCGGACCGCACACCCGGGAGGACGGGCGGCCACCCGGAAATCCACATCACTGACATGCGCGCGGGTGGGCAGGAGAGCGGCGACGCCGCACGGCCCCCGTACGGTCGGCGGCGGGTACGGCATACCTCAAGGGAAGGAGCGCCCCCATGTCGGAACAAGGACGCGGTGACGACGTCTACCAGCCGGACGGTTCGGACGCGGACAACCGTCCGACGGACGACCTCGACCCCGAGAACGTGATCGACGAGCCCGACCTCGACGACACTCTGGACACGGGGTACTCCCCGCCGGAGAAGCCCCTGGGCGTATCGAAGTACGGCACGACCGGCGAGGAACAGAGGGAGGGCGAGTCCCTCGACGGGCGCCTGGCACAGGAGGTGCCCGAGGAGGACCCGCTGCTGGCCGACGGGGCCGACGACGGGCCGGAGGACAACGGCCCGGAGGAGGACGACGCCGGGGCCGAGCGCGCCGGACGCGTCGCCGCCGCCGACGAGGAACCCGGGGCCGCACGCAACAACAGGGTGCTGGGCCGGGACGTCGGCATCGACGGAGGCGCGGCCTCCGCGGAGGAGGCGGCGGTCCACATCCAGGAGGACGACGGGACCTGAACGGCGGCCATGTGTCCCGGGCCCTCCGGACACATGACCCGGCCGATCAGGGGAACGCCACGACCGCGGGCCACAACCGGGTGGACCGCACGCAGGAAAGGTGACAACCGATGACCGACAACGGCAAGAAGCAGCGCAAGGTACTGGCCGTGGTCACCAACTACGGAGTGGAACAGGACGAGCTGGTGGTGCCCGTCGACCGACTCCGCGGTGCGGGGGTCCACGTCGACGTCGCGGCCGTCTCGGCGGACGACATCGCCACGCTGGTCGGTGACAAGGACCCGGGAAAGAGCGTCCGTCCCGACCTCACGCTGGACGACGTCGATCCCACGGCCTACGACCTGCTGCTCATCCCGGGTGGCACCCTGAACGCCGACACGCTCCGGCTCCAGAGCGCCACGACCGGGATCGTCCGTTCCTTCACGGACTCCGGCCGCCCAGTCGCGGCCATCTGCCACGGCCCCTGGGCCTTGGTCGAGGCGGACGTCGTCACGGGCAAGCGTCTGACCTCCTACGCGTCGCTGCGGACCGACATCCGCAACGCGGGCGGCGAGTGGACGGACGAGCCGGTGGTGACGGACGGTTCCGGCGGCTGGACACTGATCACCTCACGCAACCCGGGCGACCTCGACCCCTTCGTAGGGGAGATCCGCACGGCACTCGCGGCGCGCCCCTGACTGCGGACGGCGCCCGGCTTCGTGGACGGGAATTCGGTGGCGCCCCGCGGGACGAGCCGTTAACTTCCGCCTGAGCCCGGTGTGCTGCGGGACATGACGGCGAGGGGACCGGACGTGGAGACCGAGGGCGCGCGGACCGACCGGCTGGGCCTGCTGCTCACCCAGTTCGACCAGGCCAGGGAGATGGCCCAGGTGCGGCTGACAGGGCTCGGTGACGAGGAGTACCTGTGGGAGCCGGTGGCCGGCTGCTGGTCGGTCCGGCCCCGGGGCCAGGCCAGGACTCCCCGGGCGTACGGGCCGGGTGAGTGGGTGCTCGACAAGGGCGCCCCTGACATCCCGGCCAACGAGTACGCCGAGGTCGCCCGGCAGGCCGCCGGCGGCATGACCGTCTCCAGGATCGCCGATGACTGGAGCGTGAGCGTCGAGCGGGTCGAGCAGGTCCTCGCACACACCGGAGCGCCGGAGCCCGACGAGACGCCGGTCACCACCATCGCGTGGCGGCTGGGCCATCTGCACTCGTGCCTGGCGGGCCAATGGGAGTGGACCTTCGGCGCCCGCGAGGAGCCGAAGCTGCTGGTCGACTTCACCCCCTCCGCCGGGCTCGCGCTCGAACGGTT
Organism: Streptomyces sp. NBC_01166; assembly: GCF_045039765.1. NCBI lineage: Bacteria > Bacillati > Actinomycetota > Actinomycetes > Kitasatosporales > Streptomycetaceae > Streptomyces > Streptomyces sp. NBC_01166. Next base: position 7,601,196 of record NZ_CP108613.1, on the reverse strand, counting down.
CTGGGCGCTGATCGACCGCTGGCGCGAGAGCGTCGCCGCCCTCACCGACGAGCAGCTCGACACGGTCGGCCTCTCGCAGTATCCGTACGGCTCCGATCCCGACGACCCCTTCGTCAGCGTTCTGGCGGGTGCCAACCTCGAATTCATCCACCACATGGCCGAGATCGCGGTGCTCCGCGACCTCCACAGGGCCCGGTTCACCGGTCCCCGGTAGCCGGTTGACCGGAACGCCACCTGTCGCGGGGCCCGCCGATAGGGTCGTGATCCATGGACAACAGTGCGGTTACGGAACTGGTCGAGAAGTACATCGCGGTCTGGAACGAGTCGGACGACCGGGCGCGGCGGGCCATGCTCGACGAGGTCTTCACCCCGGACGGCGTCTACGTCGATCCGATGGTCGAAGCCGACGGCACAGCGGCGCTCGACACGTACATCAGCGATTCCCAGAAGAACTTCGGCGGGATGCTCTTCACCCACGGCGCGGTGCTGACCCACCACGACGCCGTCCACTTCTCGTGGGAGGTCGGCCCGACGGGTGGGGCGGCGGCGGTGAGCGGATATGACGTGGCGTTCTTCGAGGGCGGCCGGATCAGTCGTCTGTACGGCTTCTTCAACGGCTTCTGACCGGCCTGCCGGGGCGGTCGCCCGGGCTTTGTCGAGCATGCGTCGATCTCTCCGGAGGGGGCACCCCCTCTCCGGCACGGCCGATGACCGCGCGCCCGATTTCTCCCGATGTCTCCGGAAGCGCGGCGTGGCTCAAGGGGCAGCTGGTGGAGATCGCCGCAGTGCTCTCTCTCCCGACCGCGTACCGGTGACGGCCCGTGAGCGGACCGACCCGGTGCGGCTGCGCGACCCCGCAACATCCTCGTCCGGACCGACGGACACCTCGTCCCCCGGCCCATCGGCACCTGCCAGGGATGTGCCGCGCAGCGCGTCCACGCCTTCACGCTTCCGCCGGGCCGGGACGCGGCGTAGGGGCAGGAGCGATCAGGTCACGCTCGTACCAGGTGCCCGGCTCACCGCCGATGTGGGCCGGATCGGCGGGGCCGACGGGGACGAAGCCGGCTCCGGTCAGCACCTTCCGGGACGCGACGTTCCGATGCGTCGTGGCCGCCCGCACGGTGCGCAGCCCGTGGTCGGCCGCCGCGAGGCGGCACACCTCCCGGACCGTCGCGGTCGCCACGCCGCGGCCGGTGACGTGCTGAGCGACCCGGTAGCCCAGCTCCGCGGCGTGGTCCTCGATGTCGACCAGGTTGAACCTGCCGATCACCGAGCCGTCCTCGGCGACGAGCACGTGGAAGGCGCAGACTCCCGACTCCTGCTCGGCCAGCAAGGCGTGGTACCTCTCGTCGAACCGGGCGAAGAAGTCGTCGCCGCGGTCGGGGACCGCTGCGGCGAAGTAGGCGCGGTTCGCCGACTCGAAGGCCAGGACCGCCGGGGCGTGACTGACGTGCAGCCGCTTCAGCTCGGGCATCGCCCCACCCTACTCAGGTGGTTCGCGGGGGCCACCGGGTTTTCCCCGGGGCACACACCTGGAAGTGCTCTGCGATCGCGGGTACCGGAAGCTCCAGCAGCTTCCGTCACAGAGGTTCGCAGGACACTTCCAGGTGTGTCCCGTGTCAGGGGATCAGGCCCAGCAGCCGTTCACGGTGGCGGCGAGGCCGTCCAGGGAGTCCTTGATGGCGGCGCCGTCCGCGGTGGAGTTGTTCTCGATGAAGGAGAAGATCTTCCAGCGGCCGTCCTTGCCCTGTGTGAGCCCGCTCAGGGCGGTGGCCCCAGTCAGGGTGCCGGTCTTGCCGCTGACCTTGCCCACCGCACACTCGGAGTTGGCGGTGTCGAACCGGCCCCACTCGGGACCGAGTGTGCTGCCCGCCTCACCGGCGACCGGCAGGCCTTCGGAGATGGACTTCAGCTTGGTGTGCCGGGGGTCGGTGGTGAGATCGAGGATCTCGGCGACGGTCTGGGCCGTGATGCGGTTGGAGCGGGACAGCCCGCTGCCGTCGTGGATCTCGAAGTTGGACACCGAGATCCCGTACCAGCCGGTGAGGACGTCACGCACGGCCGCAGTGCCGCCCTCGTACGTGGCCGCTCGGCCGGAGGCGAGTCCGGTCGCCCGCAGCAGCGTCTCGGCGATATCGTTGTCACTGGTCTTGAGCATCTGCTTGACGATCACGGACAGCTCCGCCGACCGGTGCTCGGCCACGGGGAAGTCCGTCGAAGCGGCCTGGCCGCGGGTCACGTCCCCCGTGACGCCGATGCCCTGTTCGGCGAGTTGCGCGGCGAAGACGTTCCCCGCATCGATGGCGGTGTCCTGGACGAGCTTCCCGTCCACCACCAGGGCGCGCACGGGAGCGATCTGGTCGTCGTAGTAGCTGCTGTTCCAGCCTTCGGCGAGCGTCGGCGCCGCGAAGAGACTGTCGTCGATCCGGACCTTCACCGTGCCGAGGCCTGCGTTCTTGAGACCCGCTGCCGCGCTCTTGGCGAGCTCGGTGAGATCGGCGGTCGTCAGAGTGCGGTCGCCCCCACCGACCAGGGTGAGTGTGCCGTCGCCGTAGACCACCTTGGTCGTGAACTTGTGGTCGGGGCCGAGCAGGGTCAGGGCGCCGGTCGCGGTGGCGAGCTTGGTGTTGGACGCCGGCATCAGCGCCGTCTTCGCGTCGTGGCCCCAGATCACCTCGTCGGACTCGGCGTCCAGCACCACTCCGCTGAAGGTGGTGCCGATGTTCTTGTCCTGGGACCGGGCATCGAGGTTGTCCACGAGCTTCTGGTCGGTGGAGTCGAGTCTGCTGACGCTTTCCTTGCTCGCCGCCGGCTGGTCGGCGGCGAAGGCGGACTGACCGGCCATGACCGCGCCGGCGACCGGGGTGAGAACCGCGGCGACGAGCGTCCGGCGGACGGCTCTGTTCACGGGCTGGACCTTTCGATGACGGCCTCCGGTGGAAGATACGGGCGCGGCGTCAGAACTGGGTATCACAGGGTCTCCACGTCACACATATGACGAGTAGGGGCAACAGGAATGCAAATAAACCTAGTGGCAGTCACCGCGTTCACAGGGGCGGCACCGAGCCGCTCGCTGTGCAGATTCGGTGACGGTGTGGAGACCATTTCAGTGGCGGGTCCGCTGTCCGGGCTGATGGCGCCGTCACCGGGCGCGGGCACCAGCCCGCTCCGAGACCGCTGTTCGCCGGCGCCCGGTGGGCCCGGACCGAGCGAAACGCCACGCGCGGGAGCCGAACTACGAGACTGGTGTCATGGAGACCGCGCGCGTACGTGACGTCATGTTCGCCCAGGGGGCGGTGAAGCTCTCCGGCTCCCTGGGAGTGCCGGGGCAGGACAGACGCACCGGCGCGGGCATCGTCCTGGTCGGCGGGTCCGGGCCGTCCGACAGGGACAACGGCGGGTACTTCCCACCACTTCGGCAGCGGTTGATGACTGCCGGATTCGCCGTGTTGTCGTACGACAAACGGGGTGTCGGCCGGTCAACCGGCGACTGGCGCGCCGCAACCATGGACGATCTGGCCGCTGACGCCACCGCCGCGCTGGACTTCCTCCGCGCCCAACCTGGGATTCGGCCCGGAGCAGCAGGGCTTTTCGGCCACAGCGAAGGCGGCTGGCTCGCTCTGCGCGCTTCTACGGCGCGGGACGGCCTGCCGTGGGTGGTCACCAACAGCTGCCCGGGAACGAGCCCGGCCGTACAGGAACGCTTCGCGCTGGCCAACCACCTGCTGGAGCTGCACGGTGAGGGGCATCCGGATATCGACAGCACCCTGGCCCTGTTCGACCGGCTGACCGACGCAGGCCGACGCGACGCCGACTTCCTGACGGCGGCACAGCTCGTCGACGCAGCGGGTGGCCCGTCGGGGCTGGCTTACTACTGGTCCGGCGTGGACGAACACCTCTGGTCCTTCCTCAAACGCAAACAGGACCATGACCCGACCGCGGATCTCGTCGGGCTGCGCTGCCCGCATCTGGCGTTCTTCGGCGGGGCGGACAGGGCGGTGCCGGTCGCCGACAGCGTCCACGCGTTCGCCGCCGCCGCCTGTCATCCGGCCCGCTCTCCCCGGGCGACGCTGACGGTTGAAGTGTTTCCCGGCGCCGACCACCGCTTGCAGGTGCGGGACTCGACCCGCCTAGCGCCCGGGTATCACGAAAGACTGGCCTGCTGGCTGGCGGATCACACCGGAACGGCCCGATGAGCGGGCTCGCCGCCTCCGGCCGTCCACGGCCGCTGCGGCACGAGCCTGTGCGGCTTCTTCCTCGTCAGCGCGTTCCCCGCAGAGCATGATCGAGGAGAACTTCCGCCGCCGCCCGCGCTTGCCCGCCGTAGTCCGCTTCGTCCAGCACCATGGCGCGGCGCCTGCCCGGACAGGACGTCCGCCGGTGGGGCGTCGACCGCCGGCCGATGGCCTCACCGGTACCCAACTGGCCCCGGGAATGGGTGAGGGCCGGTTTCGGATTGCTCCGAAACCGGCCCTCACCTACGACTGTCTCCAGTCGGGACGACAGGATTTGAACCTGCGACCCCTTGACCCCCAGTCAAGTGCGCTACCAAGCTGCGCCACGTCCCGCTGCGATTCCCCCGGGCTTCCGGGTGACCGCGCAGGACAAACATTACCTCACTCCGAGGACCGTATCGACGCCCCTACCTGCTGCGCGCGGGCCGCCAGCCCTTCGGCGCCGCAGGCAGTGGCGAGCTTCTCGGCCCGGGCGAGCTCCTGCCGGGAGCGGATCGCGGTGCCGTACTCGAAGCGGGCCACGGCGTGCTCGTACGCCGATGAGGACGCCTCGAGGTGGCGTACGGCCTCGGCCAGCAGGTGGGTGGCCTCCTCCTCCGGCGCGAACAGGGCCACACAGCGCAGGGCCTCACCGATCGCCGTGTCCGTGCCGAAGCGTTCCGCGTGGACGCGCGCCCGGGTGGCCAGCTGCGCGGCCCGGGCCGGGTCCGTGTCGGCCAGGGCCCGGGCGAGATCCCAGGCCCAGGGCGCCCAGACGCCGTTGAAGCGGCCTCGTGGCTCCAGTGCCGCTCCCGCGGACTCCAGCTCGGCCACGGCCTCCTCCGTGCGCCCTTCGGCCAGCAGCAGCCGTCCGCGTACGCACGGGGCGTCCGGCAGGACCATCGCGCTGGGGTACGGCGGGCCGAAGTCGTACCGGTCGGCGACCAGCCTCGCCTCCGCTGTCCGGCCGCGGGCGAGGAGGGTGTCGACGAGGAGACAGGTGGCGTCCCAGTGGACGGGCAGTCCGCTGCCGGCCCGGTCGGCCAGGCGCAGCCCCTCGCGCAGGAAGCCCTCCGCCTCGGCGAGACGGCCGCGTCTGCGGTGGACGAGGCCCAGGAGTGTGTGCGCGAACGCGAGGTGCGCGCCACTCCATCCCGAGATCTCGAAGGCACGGACGGCTTCGCCGAAGAGTGCCTCCGCCCGGTCGAGCCGGTCGGTGAACGCGTAGGTGATGCCCACCATGGTGGGGAGTTCGAAGCCCCATTCGGAGTCGGTCCAGCCGAGCCCGCGCGCGGGCCTCCCGTCGACGAGGGCGCGCTCGCAGAAGCCGACGACGAGCTGGGCGTTCTCGCCGCGGAGCATGGCGTCGAAGGCCCGCAGGGTGAGCAGGGCGCGCTCGGCGTTGTCGCGGCCCTTGAGGTGGTCCGCGTTGCGTGCGAGACGGGCCGACCGTGCGGGTCCGTCGTCCTCGGTGGCCTGCATGCCCTCCCACAGGAAGTGCGCGGCCTGCAGACGCATCAGACCGGGGCCGGGAGCGGTGCGCGAGGCCTCGGCCGCCAGCGAGAGGGCCGCGTCCTTGAGCTGGTTGTTGTGGGAGAGGGCGGAGGCGAGCCGGAAGGTGGCGTCGATCCGGAGCGTCTCGTCGAGGCCAGGCGTGTCGAGCGCGGCGCGCAGGTGCTGGACCGTGGTGGCAGGCGAGGAGAGCAGTGTGGCGCAGCCCAGCTCGTACAGCAGCGCCGCTCGGTCCTGGGGGCGCGGCGGCTCGTCCAGGGCGCGTTCGAGACAGCGCCTGGCGGCTTCCGGGGCGCCGACGGCGAGGTGCTGCCGTGCTGCCTCGCGGAGCTGCGCGACCAGCTCCTGGTCGTCGTCCGGGTGGACTTCGAGCAGATGGCGGGAGGCCGCAGCCGCCCCGAGCCCGGCCTGGGTGATCGCCCATGCCGCCCGTCCGTGCATGGCGGTGCGGGTCGCCGGAGGGATCGAACGGTAGACGGCGGTGGCGATGAGCGGGTGGACGAATTCCAGCGGGTCGAAGCCGCTGACGATTCGGGCGTCCCGCAGCCGGGCCGTGCAGTCGGCGGCCTCCGCCGAGCTCATTCCCGCCAGTGTCGCGGCGAGCTCCTGGGAGATCTCGGTGCCGAGCACGGCCGCCGCCCAGGCGAAGCGGTTGGCGTTGGTGCCCAGACGCTCGAGGCGGGCGACGAGCCCGCTGCCCCGGGCCGAGGCGCCGAGCTCGCGCAGGAGGCCGGCGGATTCCTCGACCGGTGCCAGTTCGCGGTCCTGCGCCTTGGCGACGAGTTCGACCGCTTCGTACGGGTTGCCTCCGGTGACGGCCCAGACCTCGCGGCAGAACGGGTCGTCAGCGTGGTCACCCAGGCCGGCGCGCACCAGGTCGGCGGTGGCCTCGGGGGTGAGCGCGCGCAACGCGACCCGGGTCAGCGCCGGGTGTCCCGCGGCGCTGCTCTCCTGGGTGCGGGCCATGGCCCAGTCGGCGTCGCGGTCGGCAAGCTCCTGGGGGCGGTGGGCCTGGACGACCAGCACCGGCAGTTCGGAGAGGCGGGCGGTGAAACCGGCTAGCCAGGCGAGGGATTCGCCGTCGGCCCAGTGCGCGTCGTCCACTATGAGGAGCAGCGGCCGGTGGCTGAGGCGGGAGGCGAGCCGGGACACGACGTGGTCGAGGCCGTCCCTGACACCCTGCGGGTCGGGCTGCGGGCCGCTGGGGTCGGCCAGGCCCAGTGCGGGTGCCGCGATCTCGAACCAGTCGCCGAACAGGGCGCGGGTCTCGTCGGCGGGGAACCGGACCAGCGCGGGCTGGAGCAGCTGGCGTACGACGTGGAACGGCACCGAGGTGACCGTCTCCCCGCCGCGCGCGGACCAGATGGTGCAGCGGTCGGCTGCCATGGCCTGGATCTCTCCGAGCAGCGCGGTCTTGCCGATGCCGGCCTCTCCGCTGAAGACCAGCAGGCCGCCGGCTGCTTGTCCGCCGCAGAGGGCGTCCAACGCCTGTGCGGCTGCGGCGAGTTCCGGTTCGCGCTCGTACAACGGCCGGGACGGCTTCATGCCTCCCCTTCCCAGGGTGGTTGCGAAGAGCACAGAGCCTAGTCGTGCGCGGGTGCGGGCGGACAGGGTTCCCGCGGTTCTCCGCAGGTGCGAGGCACAATCGGGGGGTGGACGAATCTCGCAGGGACCGCGACGAGGAAGGGCGGGCGCGCAATGCGCGCCCCCGGGACGGGCTGGGGCGCCCCCTGCCCTACGGGGCTCCGGGGGTGGAGCGGCAGCCCGAGGGTGTGGTGCGCTCCCCCGACGAGACGGTGCGCGAGGCCCAGCGGCTGCTGGACGCGGGCATGCCGTTCCATGCCCATGAGGTGTTCGAGGACGCCTGGAAGTCTGGGCCGGACGCGGAGCGCGAGCTGTGGCGGGGGCTCGCGCAGATGGCGGTGGGGCTGACCCATGCCGCTCGGGGCAACACGGCCGGTGGGGCGCGGCTGTTGATGCGGGGTGCCGCGGCCGTCGACGGGTTCCGGGCGTCGGATCCGCACGGAATCGGTGTGGACGGGATGATCGGCTGGGCGCGGAAGCTGGCGGACCGGGTGGATCCCTCCGGGCCCGGGGGCGCGGACGGGGCCACCGGCCGCCGGGAGGGCGCTCCGGCCGTGGACGCGGCCGCGGAGGCGCCCTGGTTGCGGCGGGGAGACCGGCCCGGGGAGTGAGAACACGAATGCGGTAGGTTTTGCTACTTCTTGACGGCGTGTCGATCACGCCGGTCACGTTCACGTTCCATCCTTCGACCACTCGCTCAGGAGACGGACGCCCCGATGACCGACATCATCAACGGCCTCGGCCGTGCCACCGCGTACGGAGCCCTCGGCGTCGTACTGCTCGTTCTCGGCATATTTCTGATCGACGCCCTGACACCGGGCAAGCTCGGACGCCAGATATGGGAGGAGCGCAACCGCAACGCGGCGCTGCTCCTGAGCTCGGCGCTGCTGGGCATCGGCGGCATCGTGTTCACGTCGATCTGGACGACGTACGAGGACTTCGGCAAGGGGCTCGCCTCGACGGCCGCGTTCGGGCTGCTCGGTCTGATCATGATGGCGGTGGCCTTCCTCGTCGTCGACCTGGTCACGCCCGGAAAGCTGGGGGCCACGCTGGTGGAGCGGGAGCCGCACCCTGCGGTGTGGGTGACGGCGGCCTGCAACCTGGCGGTGTCCGCCATCGTGTCCGCGTCGATCGCCTGATCACCCCGGGATCCTCCGGTCCGGCGAACATCACGGTGCGCAGCCATTACGATCCGGCGTCATGAGCACTTCTGACCAGGACCAGGAACAGGACCACCGGCAAGAGCAGGACCCCGAGCCGGGTGAGAGCCCCGCGGCGATACCGGGGGCCGCGGCGCAGGAGCGGAGACTCACTCCGCGTCAGGCGCGGCGGCTGCGGGTCGTTCTCTCCTCGGTGGGCATGGCGGCGATGGCCGTCGTCCTGGCTCTCCGGATCGCCAGCCGTTCGTCGGTCCTGGTCGTCGGGGTCTACGGGCTCGCGCTCATCCTCTGCGGTGTGGTGATCGAGCTCAGCAGGAACGGCCGCACCCGGCTCGGCAGCTGGCTGCTGGGAGTTGGCCTGGTGGCGGCCGTCGGCGCCGACTGGCTGCTCATTCCCTGAGCCGGTCCCGCCCCGCCCTCACAGCGCGCTGATCCGTACGGACGGGCCGTCCGGGTCGACGTGGTCGGTCCAGTCGGCCGTCAGATGGAACGGTCTGCCCGGGACGGCGGCCGACAGCAGCCGCTGCCGGTGGAGTTCGCGTCCGTCCTGCGAGACGACGAGCAGCGGCCGCGACAGCCGCCGCGCGGTGCGCAGGACGAACCGGTCCCCCTGCGGGCGCGCACCGTGGGGGCCCGTCACGTTGGGGGCGATCCACCGCAGGGGTGCGTCGACGACCAGGGGCCGGCAGCCGCCCGCGGGTTCGTCGGTGCCGGCCAGGCGGTGCAGCACCGGCACCGCCACGGCTCGCCCTTCCTGGGCCGCGAACTCCGCGCGTTCGGCGGCGTGCAGCACGTTCCCGGCGGCGAAGACGCCCGGCCGCGAGGTGCGGAACGCGGCGTCGTAGGCCGGTCCCCGGGTGCCGGGGTCGAGGAGGATGCCACCGCGCCTGGCCAGTTCGTGGTCGGGTACGAAGTCGCCGGTCAGGACGACGGTGTCGCAGCGCAGCGTGGTGGTGCGGCCGTCGTCGTGCCGCAGGGTCACCCCGGAGAGCCGGGTCCTTCCCGTGAGCCCTGTGACGGTGGCGGCGGTGAGCAGCGGGGTGTGCCCGCTGCGCAGCCGGAGCGGCCGGGGCGGCTGGTCGGTGACCATGGCGACGACGTGGACCCCGGCGGCGCGCAGGGTGGCGGCGGCCGCGTGCCCGACGGGTTCGTCGCCGACGACGACCGCCCTGGTGCCGATCCGCTGCCCGTACAGGTGGACGGCCTGCTGGAGTTCGCCGGTGGTGTAGACGCCGGGCGGCCGGGTGCCGGGGATCAGGCGGGCGCTGCGCGGCCGTTCGCGGGCGCCGGTGGCGAGGACGACGGCCCGGGCGGTGATCCGCTCGAGTCCTGCGGGCCCGGTGGTCTCCACGGTGCGGGGTCCCGCCCAGCCGGTGACGGTGACTCCGGTGCGCAGCTCGGCGCCCGCGTCCAGGGCCGCGGCCACGCTCCGCCGGGCGTGGGCGGGCCCACTCGTCCCTCCCTGGGCGTACGCGGATCCGGTGGCCGACGCCCAGGCGTGGGCGGCCCGTTCGAGGCGGCCGCCGAATCCTCCGTGGTGGCAGTGGCGGGGGATCCCGCCCGCCTCCTGCTCGCGTTCCAGGATCTCCACCCGGCCTGCTCCCACCCCGGCGAGCTCGGCTCCGGCCGCGAGACCTGCGGGGCCTCCGCCGATGATCAGGACGTCGATGTCGCGTGCGTGTCCGGTCACGGTCGAGCCTCCTCGAACAGGGCGCGGACGGCGGCGCCGCAGTAGAAGCCCTGGCACCGGCCGCCACGGGCGCGTGTGCGGCGCCGCAGGCCGTCCAGGGAGTGCGGCGGGACCGTGGAGTGCAGCGCGTCCCGGATCTCCCCGAGGGTGACCTGTTCGCAGTGGCACACAAGGGTGCCGTATGCCGGGTCCCCGGCGATCAGGGCGGCGTTGCGGTAGGGGCGAGGGAACGCCTCGCCGAGGTTGGGCATCGTGAGGGGCGGGAGCGGCCGGGGCTCGCCGGGGTCCAGGCCGGTGGCGGCCAGCAGGCCCATGACGTGGCGGCCGATCGCCATGGACGCGGTGAGACCGGTGGATCGGATGCCGCCCACGGCGACGTAGCGCAGTTCGGGGTACTCCTGGATGCGGTAGTCCTCCTGCCCGGTGGCGGCGCGCAGGCCGGCGTAGACGGCGGTGACCTCCTCGTCGAGGAGGGCGGGCACGATGCGGTGGCCCTTCTCGCGCAGGAGGTCCAGGCCGTCGGCTGTGGACCCGGTGGCGGTCTTGTCGTCGAGTTCCTCGGCGGTGGGGCCGAGGAGGACGTTGCCGAAGACGGTCGGCGCGACGAGGACGCCCTTGCCCGCCGGGCCGGGAACCGGCAGGAGGATGTGGCCGACGAGCTCGCGGGCGAGCTTGTCGAAGACGATGAGCTGGCCTCGGCGAGGGGTCACGGTGAAGACGTCGTGGCCGAGGAGCCGGTCGATCTCGTCGGCGTACAGCCCGGCGGCGTTGACCAGGTGGCGGGTGCGCAGCGGGCCGCGTGAGGTGGTGAGCGTGTGGCCCCCGGCGTCGCTCGCGATGTCCTGAACCCGGCAGTTCAGGTGCAGGTGGACGCCTGCCCGTACGGCCTGGGTGGCGAAGGCGAGCGGGGTGGTCCAGGGGCAGATGACGCTCTCGTCGGGGATCTCGAGCGCACCGAGCGCCCCGGGCCCCAGATGCGGTTCGGCGGAACGCAGTTCGTCGGCGCCGATGATGCGGGACGCGTGGTAGCCGTTGCGCCCGGCCTTGTCCCGGAGCCGGGGCAGTGCGGCGAGCTGGTCCTCGTCCCAGGCCACCAGGAGGGCGCCGGTCCGCTCGACCGGGATGCCGGTCTCGGCGGCGTAGTCGGCGAGGAGATCCCGTCCTTCGCGCACGAGGCGGGCCTCGAGCGAACCGGGGACGGCGTCGAAACCGGTGTGCAGGATCGCGGTGTTGGCCTTGGACGTGCCGTTGCCGATGTCGTCGGCGGCGTCGACCAGTGCGGTGCGCAGGCGGTAGCGGGCGAGTTCGCGGGCGATGGCCGTGCCCACGACGCCCGCGCCGACGACGGTCACGTCGTACGTGTCCTCCGCGTTTTGCTCCGGGGACCCCAGCGGGCCGGTGGTGGTGAGGGTGACGGTCACGCGCGCTCCAGCAGGCTGTCCACCGCGGTACGGAATCCGGCGAGGCGTTCCGCCGCCTCCGCGGGGCCGATCCGTGGTTCGTACACGGCGGAGGGCCGCCACTCCGGGGTCGCGCTGCCCGGCGGCAGCCGCGGGTCGAGCCCGAGCGTGGCCACCACGCCGGCGCCGAGCGCGGTCACGTCGGGCAGCGCCGACACCTCGACCGGCCGTTGCAGCAGGTCCGCCTGGGTCTGCATGAGCAGGGAGGAGCGGGTCAGGCCGCCGTCGACCCGCAGCGCGGTCAGTGGGGCTCCCAGGTCCGCGGCGACGGCGTCCGCCAGGGCGACGACCTGCGCGGCGATGCCCTCACAGAGGGCGCGGACCAGGTGGCCCGCGGTGGTGTCGAGGCCGAGGCCGGTCACGGAGCCGCGCAGGTCGCTGCGCCACCAGGGCGCGGCGAGGCCGGCGAGCGCGGGGACGAAGGTGACTCCCCCGGTGCCGTCGACCGAGGCGCCCACCGGGTCGAGGTCCTCGGCTCCTGAGATCACCCCGAGGTCGGTGAGCCAGCGCACGGCCGACGCCGCCGTGTAGACCTGTCCGTCGAGGCAGTAGTCCGTCCGGCCGCCGAGGCGCCAGGCGACACAGCTGGCCAGGCCGGTGGAGCCGGTGCTGGGCCGGCGGCCGGTCTGGGCGAGGAGGAACGCCCCGGTGCCGTACGTGCATTTGGCCTGGCCGGGTTCGAGCGCGTTCTGTGCCAGCAGGGCGGCCTGCTGGTCGACGATGAGGCCGGTCAGGGGGACGTCTCCGCCGAACGCGGTGGTGGTGCCGACGGGCCCGGCGCAGTCGACGACCGTGGGCAGCCGCTCGTCGGACAGTCCGAAGATCTTCAGGGCGTCGGGCGACCAGCCGACGTCGTGGAGGCCGAGCAGCTGGGTGCGTCCCGCGGTGGCCGCGTCGGTGACGAAGGCTCCGGTGAGCTGGTGGATCAGCCAGGAGTCGCTGGTCGTGACGACCCCCTCCCGGGTCAGTTCCCTGCGGATCCACGCCATTTTGGGTGCGGCGAAGTACGGATCGAGCGGCAGCCCGGTGAGCCGCTTCAGCTCGTCCCCCTGTGCGGCGAGGGCGCCGCAGATCCCTTCCGCACGTCGGTCCTGCCAGACGACGGCGTCGGTGAGCGGCCGGCCGGTCGCGGGGTCCCAGGCCAGCACCGTCTCGCCCTGGTTGGCCAGGCCGACCGCCGCCACGGGTTCGGCGGCGTCCGCGACCGCCTGCCGGCCGGCGTCGAGAACCGACCCGATCAGCTGGGCCGGGTCGGCCTCCACGAGGCCCCCGGCGCCGTACCGCGGGCGTACGGGTGCGGAACCGGAACCGATCACGCCGCGCTCGGGACAGATCACCAGCGCCTTGGTCCCGGACGTCCCCTGGTCGATGGCGAGCACCGGTCCTGTCAATCCACGCTCCAACCGTGCGGGCCGCCCGGACCCGGGCGGAATCGTGATCATTTGGTCCCTGTGCCCACAGTCGTGCAGACCACGCCCTGCGTCAAGCCTCCCAGATCATCCCGTCCGGAGCCGCCGGAGGTGATCAACGTCCGGTATATGCAGACCACTTGAGTAAGATCCGCACAGACGCCGGAAGGCGGGCGCGCGGCGCTCTACACTCACCGCCGAGTGGACAACCGGACGATGACCACCGGCAGTTCATGACCGAACCGCCCAACCCCCCACGTTCCTTGAGGATTCATGACGAGAAGAACCTGCGCCGTGCCGCTGCGCCCGGCTCGCCGCCCCTCCCCCACCGCGTGTTCAGGGGCGGGGCGCGCACATGGCTACCGGTGACTTCCGGCCGGTCTACCACCCCGCAGGGCACGATCACCCGCTGCGTGTGGCGTTGCAGGACCTGCGTACCGGCCGTTGGCTCGCCATGCGGAATCTGTTGGAGAACACACCGGACTGGGCGCTGTGGACCCAGCGGACCCAGGTCCTCGCGGCCGTGGCGGCGGGCTCCGACACGGTGCACGCCTGGCTGGCCGAGGAGCCCCGGAGTGTGGCCGCGGCGGTGATGCACGCCCGGGTGACGGTGGAACGCGCCGTCCGCGCCCACCGGGAGAGGCACCCGAGGGCCCAGGAGCTGTGGCAGGAGGCGTGGGAGGGGTGCCGCACCGCCGCGCACGCCTCGCCCGCGGATCCTGTGCCCTGGGTATGCCTCCTCGCCCTGTCGCAGCTCGACGAGGGACAGCGCCTGGAGGAGCATCGTCTGCTGCCGCCGGGCCCGATGCTGTTCCCGGGGCCGTGGGGTCTGCTGGCGGAGGCGGACAAACGCGATCCGTTCAATCGCGAGGCGTACCACCGGATGCTGCAGTTCGTCTACGCGCGACAGCCGGGCGGCACGCTCTCCGAGGCGGTCAACTTCGTCCAGTGGGCGGCCTCCTCCGCCCCGGAGGGTTCCGCGCTCCATGTGCTGCCGCTGTATGTCCGGGTGGAGCGCTACCGGCGCGAGCACGGCAACGAGCGGGCACTGGACCTGCACTGGGTCACCGAGGACGGCGAGCGGGACGCCCGGCGCGCCCTGCGCATCTGGTTCGCCGCCGCGGACCCGGCCGGCCGGTCCCTGCTCGACCTCAACCACCTGGCGCACGCGCTGTGGGGTTCGCTCCGGTTCGCCGACGCCGCCCCGGTGTTCCGGGCGATGGGCCCGTACTACACGTCCGTCCCCTGGGCCCACCGCACCCGTACGCCGCAGGATCCGGCCGGTGCCGAAGACGTCTTCCTCCGGGCCAGGAGCCGCTGTCTGGCCGCCGAGCCCGGCCCCGGGAGGGAACCGCACGGCTGACCGGCGGCGCCCCTCCGTGGAGAGGCCGGTCCGGCCGGCGCTCCACCCACGTTTTTCCCGTCCCCCTTCCCCCCCCCACCTGGAGGTCGTCCCCATGTCCATATCCGCCTCGACCCCGTCGAGTACGGAGCCCACGCCGCACAAGGACGAAGAGCAGCGGCTGCGCGAGCTCGGCTATCAGCCGGTGCTGGCGCGTCGCATGGGCGGCTTCGGCAACTTCGCGATCAGCTTCTCCGTCATCTCGATCCTGTCCGGCTGCATGACGCTGTACGGCTTCGGCATGTCGACCGGCGGCCCGTCCGTGATGCTCTGGGGCTGGGCCGGCGTCGGCCTGTTCGTGCTCTGTGTGGGCATGGCCCTGGCCGAGGTCACCAGCGCGTACCCGACGTCCGGGGCCCTCTACTACATGGCCGACCGGCTCGGTGGCCGTAAGTGGGGCTGGTACACCGGGTGGCTGAACCTGCTCGGTCTGCTGGGCGCGATCGCCGGCATCGACTACGGGGCCGCGCTGTTCACGGGCGCCCTGCTCAATCTGCAGTGGGGGTTCGATCCCACCCCCGGCTCCACGATGGTGATCTTCCTCTGCATCCTGCTGCTGCACGCCGTGCTGAACCTCTTCGGGGTGCGCCTGGTCAGCGTGCTCAATTCGATCAGCGTCTGGTGGCACCTGGCCGGTGTCGCCGTGATCGTGACGGTGCTGGCGATCGTGCCCGCGAACCACCAGTCGCCGTCGTTCGTCTTCACCGAGTTCGTCAACGACACCGGCTGGGAGAACCCGATCTATGTGGCGGCGATCGGCCTGCTCCTGGCGCAGTACACCTTCTGCGGTTACGACGCCTCGGCCCACCTGTCCGAGGAGACCTCGAACGCTTCGGTGACGGCGGCCAAGGGCATCGTCCGCGCGATCTGGGTCTCGTGGATCGCCGGTTTCGTCCTGCTGGCCGGACTGACCTTCGCCATCCAGGACTACGCGGGCACCCAGAACAGTGCCACCGGGGTCCCGCCCGCCCAGATCCTCATCGACTCGCTGGGGACGGCGGGCGCCACCGCCATGCTGCTGATCGTCATCGCGGCCCAGCTGTTCTGCGGCAACGCGGAGGTGGCGGCCGCGAGCCGGATGGTCTTCGCCTTCAGCCGGGACAACGCGCTGCCGGGCTCGGCGCTGTGGCGCAAGGTGAGCGCCCGTACGCAGACCCCGGTGCCCGCCGTGTGGCTCTCCGTCGGTGTCGCGGCGCTGCTGGCGGTGCCGTCGCTGTACTCCGCGACCGCGTACGGCGCGGTCACGGCGATCAACGTCATCGGGATCACGCCCGCGTACGCCATCCCGATCTACCTGAAGCTGCGCGCCGGGGACCGCTTCGAGCGCGGCCCCTGGCACCTCGGCCGCTGGTCGAAGCCGATCGGCTGGATCGCCGTGGTGTGGGTCGCCGTGGTGACGGTGCTCTTCCTGCTGCCGCAGTCCTCGCCGGTGACGATCGACTCGATGAACTACGCGTCGATCGCCCTGGTCGCCGTGCTGGTCCTGGCCACGGTGTGGTGGTTCGTCGCGCGCCGTTCGTACAGCACCCCGGCCGCGTACGGGAACGCCCGTGAGCAGGCGGAGATCGCCGAGGGCATCGTCTGACATCCGCTCCCCCGGGCGGTCTTCAGCGCAGCAGCAGCTGGAGGCCGCCCAGGACGGTGGCTCCGATGACGATCCGGTCGAAGAGCTTCTGGTTGATCCGGCCGACGCAGGCACGGCCGAGGTAGGCGCCCGGGACGACGAACAGCACCAGGGCCGCGTCCAGCAGCAGCGACTGCGCGTCGATGAGGCCGAGTCCCACGCTGAAGGGCACCTTGGACGTGTTGACGATCAGGAAGAACCACGCCGACGTCCCCAGGAAGCCGAGCTTCCGGAAGCCCGCGGACAGCAGATAGAGCGACATCACGGGGCCACCCGCGTTGGCGACCATGGTCGTGAAGCCTCCCAGCACCCCGTAGGTCCGGGCCTTGAGGCGCCCGCCGCGCGAGGGTTCGTCCGTGTCCTCCTCCGCGGGCGGCCGGGGGGCGGCGCGCCGGCGCCAGAGGGTGACGCCCGCCATGAAGAGCAGGATCGCGCCGATGGAGCGGGCCACGGCCTCGTCGTCGGCCCACAGCATGAAGACCGTGCCCGCCACCACGCCCGCGGCGACGGCGGGGAACAGCCGCAGCAGCGTGGGCCAGTGGGCGTGCCGACGGTAGACCAGCACGGCGAGGATGTCACCGGCGATCAGGATCGGGAGCAGAACTCCGGTCGATTCACGGGCCGGCAGTACGGCCGCGAAGACCGCGAGGCTGATGGTGTTGGCGCCGCTGACGGCCGTCTTGGAGAAGCCCACGAGCAGGGATGCCGCCGCGAGCGCGACCAGTGGCCACAGTGTGATGGTGTCCATTCCGGATCAGATGGTAGACGCATCTTCCTCTCGGCGGATCATCGTTCCATCCTGCGAGCGCATTGAGCGGTGGTCCCTCGCTATGCTGCGATCACTCGAAACGTTCAAACGAACATCGCACAGCGGTAGGCAAGGGGGCCAGCATGCGGGAGCCGGTTGAGCTGAGGCGCAAGCGCATCCTCGCGGTGGTGCACGCACGCGGTGCAGTGAAGGTGAGTTCGCTCGCCGACGAGCTGGACGTGTCGGCGGTGACGCTGCGGCGGGACGTGGAGGAGCTGGCCAGGACGGGGATGCTGCGGCGCGGGCACGGGGTGGTCCGGCCGGTGGGGGACGCCGCGCGCACGACTGCCGTGCCGGCCGCACGGAACGGCGAGCCGGCCGGGGACGCGATCGCTCTGGTCGTCCCGGAGCGGCATTCGTATCTGTACGAGACCCTCTACGGCGCCAGGACCGCCCTGGAGGAGGCCGGGAAACGCATCACCCTGCACATCACGCCGCAGATGGCCGGGGCCGAACGGCCACAGGTGGAGCAGGCCTTGGCCGCGGGCGTGAGCGGGCTGCTGATCGCCCCCCGGTGGCGGAGCGCGGCCGGCGAGGAGGCGGACTACGAGTGGCTCGCCGAGCTGGAGGTGCCGACGGTCCTGATGGAGCGGCGGCCCCGGCCCGGCAGCGCGCTGCACGCCATGGACGCGGTGTGCTCCGACCACTGGTACGGCATCCACCTCGCCGTGGACCACCTGATCTCGCTCGGCCACCGCCGGCTCGTCCTCGCCGCCAGGAACGACAGCCCGACGGCGCGCTCGATACGGGCCGCGTTCGCCGACATAGCCGCCTCCCGGCCCGAGGTGGAGGACTGGTCCGTGGTGCTCAGCTCCCCGAACGCGGGCCCCGGGGAACCCGGCACACGGGAGGCCGTCCCGGATCTCACGGCGCTGCTGAGGGAGCGCGGCGTGACCGGCGCCGTCCTGCACGGCGACGAGGACGCCCTGATGCTGGTCCAGCGGCTGGCGGAGAGCGGCTTCCAGGTGCCGCGGGACTGCTCCGTGGTGGCGTACGACGATGTCGTCGCGGCGCTGGGCAGCACCGCCCTCAGCGCGGTCGCCCCGCCGAGGGCCGAGATCGGGCGGGCGGCGGCGGAACTGCTCCTGCACCGGCTGGCACACCCGGCCGGCACCACCGGTCCCGTACGCAGGGTGGAGCTGCTCCCCCGCCTCGAAGTGCGCGGATCGACTCGGGAGTTGCCTCACACACATAACTGATCGTTTGAACACTTCAATCTTCTTTTGATCGATCTATTGACCGCTATCGATCAGCCGATCAGTATTCCCCGTGTCTCGAATCAGGAGCCGCGGGAGGCGCACATGCCTGGTCGACAGAGCCGTCGATCCGTGCTCGCCACGATCGCCGCACTGCCTCTGACGGGCGCGCTCAGCGCCTGCGGAGGTGGTGGCGGAGACACACGATCGGGCGGTACGAGCAGTACCGGCAAGACCGTAAGCAGCAGGACCGGCAGGAAGACGCGGATCACCTTCTGGTCCGCCCTGCGGGGCAGTCAGGAGGTCGTGGACGCGTTCAACCGCGGGCACGACACCATCGAGGTCGATTACCAGCAGGTCCCGTCCGGGACCCAGGGCGGTTACGCCAAGCTCAGCAGCGCCGCACGGGCCGGCAACGCCCCGGACATCGCCACCCTCGAATACCCGCAGGTCCCGGGCTTCGCCATCGACGGGGTCTGCCGGGACATCACGGACCTGGTCGGCGAAGGGCTGCGGGCGAAACTGCTGCCGCAGGCCCTGGGGCTGACCACCTTCGAGAAGCGGGTGTTCAGCGTCCCGCTCGACATAGAACCGATGGTGCTGCACTACCGCACGGACCTCTTCGAGCGGTACGGGCTGACCGTCCCGCGTACCTGGGAGGACTTCGAGGACGCGGCGAGGACCGTGCGGGGCAGGAGCGGTGACCGTCGGATGGCGCTCTTCCCGACGGACGGGGACACGCACCTCGCCGCGTTCGCGTGGCAGGCGGGCGCCCAGTGGTTCGACACGGCGGGCGGCGCCTGGAACGTCTCGCTCGCCGACGCGCCCACCCGACGGGTGTCCGCCTTCTGGCAGCGGCTGACCGACCAGGACCTGGTCTTCATGAACGCGGTGGAGAGCCGTCAGAGCGATGTCCAGATCGGCGACGGCCTGGTGCTCAGCCGGCTCAGCGGCGCGTGGGACGCCGGTGCCCAGATGAAGGCCCGGCCGAAGCAGACGGGGAAGTGGGCACTCGCGCCGATCCCCCAGTGGGATCCGGCCGACCCCGGTGTCGGGACCCATGGTGGCTCGACCTTCGCGATCACCAAGGACAGCCCGCACCCGGAGGCCGCGATGGAGTTCATCGAGTGGCAGGTCTCGCATCCGGACGCTCTGCGGGCCCGGCTCTCCAGCGGTGCGAGCAGTCAGTACCCCGCCGCGCCGGGCCTGGTCGACGTGGGCCGCGAGGCCTTCGACCGGGCCTACTACGGCGGCCAGGACATCTACACCCTCTTCGAGCAGGAGGCGCAGAAGATCCGCCCGGGCTGGATCTGGGGTCCCCGCATGACGGCGACCGGCAGGCTCATGAAGGACGGACTGGCGCGGGCGAGCGGAGGCCAGGGCTCCATCCTCGGGGCGGTCCGGGCGGCGGAGGAGGGCACCATGCCGGACCTCAAGGCGCTCGGTCTCTCCACCACCCGGCGCTCCACCTGACAGGCGATCCGCATCCCGTTCCAGCAGCAGAGAGGCAGGTGACACCATGACCAGCGCCACCCCTGTGTCCGTACCGGCCGACGCCCCCACCCGGCCGTCGCCGGAGAGCCCGGCCGCCGCCGCGCCGGCGCCCACCGCCCGCAGGTCCGCCCGGCGTCGCGAACTCGGCGCCTGCGGCGCCCTGATGACGCCGTTCTTCGTCCTTCTGGTGACCGTCTTCCTGATCCCGGTCGCCACCGCTGTCTATCTGAGCTTCTTCAGCGACGACCAGCCCGGGCTCGGCTTCGGCCCCGAGCGGACCGTCTTCGCCGGACTCCGCAACTACGCCGCCGTTCTGGCGGACCCGACGTTCCTCAGCGGTCTCGGCGTCGTCGCCCTGTACTGCCTGGTCTACATCCCGCTGATGGTGATCGGCGCCCTCGTACTGGCACTGCTGCTGGACTCCGGGGTGGTCCGCCTGCGGGGCACCGTCCAGCTCGCCCTGTTCCTGCCGCACGCCGTTCCGGGGATCATCGCGGCTCTGATCTGGCTGTATCTGTACACCCCCGGCATCAGTCCGGTCATCGACCTCCTCGGCACGGCCGACATCACGGTCGACTTCCTCGGGGTGCACATGGTGCTCCCGTCCATCGTGAACATCGCGCTGTGGAGCAACCTCGGCTACAACATGGTCGTGTTCTACGCCGCCCTGCAGGCGGTCCCCCGCGAGGTCATCGAGGCGTCGGTCGTCGACGGCGCGGGCCCGGTCCGCACGGCACTCCAGGTGAAGGCCCCGCTGGTGCGGTCGTCGATCGTCATGGTCGCGATGTTCACGCTCATCTTCGCGCTCCAGCTCTTCACCGAGCCGATGCTGCTCAGCCAGTCGACCCCGATGATCAACTCGCGCTTCTCACCCAGCATGTACATCTACGACGCGGCGTTCACCCGCAACAACTACGGTCTCGCGGCGGCCGCCTCGGTCATCCTGCTCCTGTGCACGATCGCCCTCTCCTACGGCGTCACCCGCTGGACCAACCGCGCCAACGCCGCCGAGGAGGGCTCCCGATGAGTGCGCCGACCGTCACCCGCACCGCCTCGCCCCTGCGGCCCCGGCTCCTCGGGCGCTCCGTCGTCAACCTGGTGGTCTTCGTCTCGGTGCTCTACACCCTGCTGCCGGTGCTGTGGCTGGTGCTCGCCTCGACCAAGGACAGGGACGCCCTGTTCAGCAGCGACATCCTGTCGACGAGCGGCTTCTCCTTCGTCCAGAACATGAAGGACCTCTTCGCCATGGACGGCGGGTTGTACGGCCGCTGGTACGGCAACAGCCTGCTGTACGCGGTGCTCGGCGCGGCCCTGGGCGCGCTGATCAGCGTCGCCTGCGGCTACGCCTTCGACAAGTACCGCTTCGCGCACAAGGAGAAGCTGTTCGGCCTGGTGCTGGCCGCCGTCATGGTGCCGCAGACCGTGCTCGCCCTGCCGCTCTATCTGATGGCCTCCGGCGCCGGTCTCGTGAACACCTTCTGGGCGGTGTTCATCCCCGTTCTGTTCAATCCGTTCGGTGTCTATCTCGGCCGGATCTTCAGCCAGGGGTACGTGCCCGACGAGGTCCTCGAGGCCGCGCGGATGGACGGCGCGGGCGAACTGGCCGCCTACTTCCGGGTGGCGCTCCGCATGCTGGGGCCAGGGCTGGTCACCGTGTTCCTCTTCCAGCTCACCGCCATCTGGAACAACTTCTTCCTGCCCATGGTGATGCTCTCCGACCAGGACCTGTATCCCGTCAGCCTCGGCCTGTACTCCTGGAACAGCGCTGCGTCCGTGTCACCCGAGTACTACCCCGTCGTCGTCATGGGCTCGCTGCTCGCGGTGCTGCCCCTGATCCTCGCCTTCGCCCTGCTCCAGCGATTCTGGCGGTCCGGACTTACGGCGGGAGCCGTCAAGTAGCCGTGCCGCCCCGCCCGGACCACCGCACAGGAGAACCATGCCCAGCACTCCCCCCGCACCCCGCCGGCCGCGCGCCGCGCTCGCCATGGGAGCGGAAGCCGCAGCCGCGGTGCTCTCCCCCGACTCCCTGGCGGCGCTGGCCGAGGTGTGCGATCTCGCGCCCCTGCCCGCGATCGACGACTTCACGACCGAGGAGGCCAGGGCCGTACTCGCGGACACGGAGGTCCTGATCACCGGCTGGGGCTGCCCGCCGATCCACGCGGGTGTCCTGGCCGCCGCTCCCGCGCTGCGGGCCGTCGTGCACACGGCGGGCTCGGTGCGCGGCCATGTCACCGACGCCTGCTGGGACAGGGGCATCGAGGTGTCGTCGGCCGCGGCGGCCAACGCGCTCCCGGTCGCCGAGTACACCGTCGCGATGATCCTGCTGTCCGGCAAGCGGGCCATCGAGCGGGCCGGGGAGTACCGGGCCACCCGCCTTCGCGACAACTGGCTCGCGATGCCGCCCGGTGTCGGCAACTACCGCCGCACGGTGGGCATTCTGTCCGCTTCCCTGATCGGCCGACGGGTGATCGAACTGCTCCGGCCGTACGACCTGGAGGTGCTGCTCCACGACCCGTACGTCACGGACGAGGAGGCCGCCGGGCTCGGTGTCCGCCCCGTCTCCCTGGCCGGACTCTTCGTGGAGAGCGACGTGGTCAGCGTCCACACCCCTCTGCTGCCCGCCACCACAGGGCTGGTCAGCCGCGGGCTGCTCGCCTCGATGCGGCCCGACGCCGTCCTGATCAACACGTCCCGCGGCGCGGTCGTCGACCAGGAGGCCCTCGCCGACGTACTGCGGGCCGGCCGGATCCGGGCGGTGCTCGATGTCACCGACCCCGACCCGCTGCCGGCCGGTCATCCGCTGTGGGACTGCGACAACGCGCTCATCACCCCCCATCTCGCGGGTTCCCAGGGCAACGAGCTGCGGCGGCTGGCCGATCTGGCCGTCGGCGAGATCGCCCGGTGGGCCGCGGGCGACGGCTTCACCCATCCCGTACGACGCGAAAGGCTGGCATTTCTCGCATGACCTCCACTCCCTTTCAACTCCCCTCCGAGGACCGCGCGCGGAGCCCGCACACCGGCTACACCCGCGACCACTGGGAAGCCGTGGCGGACGGACTGCTGGACGCCGCCTGGAAGTGGGCCACCCCCGGCCGGGCCCTCCTGGACCTGCCGGGCCGCCCCTCCCGCTCGGGGGTCCGGTCCGACGGGCTGGAGGGCTATGCCCGTACGTTCCTCACCGCCGCGTTCCGGGTCGCCGGCGCGGAGGGCAAGGATCCGTACAACTGGCTGGAGCGGTACGCCGACGGGCTCACCGCCGGTACGCGCTCGGCCGGGCGGGACGACGCCGAGTCCTGGCCGCTGATCCTGGACCACACCGTCTTCGGCCAGCCGATGGTGGAGTCGGCCTCGGTGGCGATCGGGCTGCGGCTCACCCGGCCGTGGCTCTGGGACCGGCTGGACGCCACCACGCAGGACCGTGCGGAGGAGTGGCTGCGGGGCGCCCTGAGGCACACGCCCGCACCCAACAACTGGTATCTCTTCCCCTTCTCCGTCGCCGGGTTCCTGGAGTCGGTGGGGCGGGGCGACGCGGAGACGGCCCGGGCCCGGCAGCGGGCGCTCGACCTGCTGGAGGTCTGGTACCGGGGCGAGGGCTGGTACGCCGACGGGGACGGGCGCGCCTTCGACCACTACAACGGCTGGGCGCTGCACCTGTATCCGGTGCTGGACGCGTATCTGTCGGGTGACGCGGAGCTGTCCGCGCACTACGGGGCACGGCTGAGCGAACATCTGGAGAGCTTCTCGCTGATGTTCGGCGCGGACGGCTCCCCGCTGCACTTCGGGCGCTCCCTCACCTATCGTTTCGCGGCCGGGGCGGCGGTTGGGATGGGCGCCGTGTCCGGGCACACCCCTCTGGCTCCGGGCGTCTCACGCCGGCTGATCAGCGGTTCGCTGCGGTACTTCCTGGAGCGCGGGTCGGCCGGGGACGACGGTCTGCTGAGCCTGGGCTGGCACGGGCCGCACGACGCGACGCTCCAGGTGTACTCCGGCCCGTCGTCGCCGTACTGGGCGTCGAAGGCGTTCGTCGCCCTGCTCGCCCCGGCGGAGCACCCGCTGTGGACGGCGGACGAGGAGCCCGCCCCCAGCGAGGGCCCGGACCGGGTTCTGGCTCTCCCGTCGCCGGGGCTGCTGGTGCAGTCGACACGGGCGGACGGCGTGGTGCGGCTGCACAATCACGGCAGTGACCATGTCCGGCCGCACGAGGGCGAGACTGCGGACGTCTCGGACCCGCTCTACGCGCGCCTCGCGTATTCGACGGCCACCGGTCCGACGGCGCCCGCGAACACCGCGGACAACCATCTGTGCGTACGGATCGGTGGTTCCCGCAGCAGCCGGGCCCGCATCCACCCGCTGGGCGCGGGGCACGGCGAGGGCTGGGGCTGGGCCGCGTCCTGGCACCGCCCGGTCTTCCCGGAGGGCCCGCCGACGGTGCCGGGGCTGCGGGTGGAGAGCGTCACGGTCGTCCGGGGCAGGTACGAACTGCGGGTACACCGGGTCCTGGGCGCGCCCGCCGGGACACGGGCCGAGCTGACGGGCTGGGCGACGGACCCCCAGGGCCCGGTGCGTTCCGCGTTGCACGGGCTGTACGGCTGGCCGGACCAGGAGGACGTACGGGCTCCGCAGGGCACCGCGTTCACCCGGTGGGCGGTGCTGCCCCGGCTGGGTGCCGAAGTGGAGGGAACCGAGGTGCTGGTGGCGCTGGCTTCGCTCACCGGGGAAGCGGACGTCGCGCCTCTCGGCACGGCGGTGAGCGGGGTGGACGTGAACGGGGAGACGGTCGCGGTGCGCTGGGCCGAAGACGGTGCGACGACCCGTATCGGCTTCGCACCGCTGGAGGTCACCCACGTTCCCTGAGCCGCTCGGCAAACGGAGAGTTTCACTTGTCTTAACGGAATACTGCGGAACCGGTAATGCAATGGGGCCTTTCCCGGAACTCCACGGAATCCCCTGAAATCATTTCCGGAGATCACGTCGCGCCGTTACGCTGAGCCCGCTTCACCGAGTGGTGGAGCAACTGCCGAAGCGCCCAGGGAGGGGCGCGGACAGCAGTTTCGGGGTGGGGAATTCAGGGGGCGCTCCGCCATGCCGTGGAGACGGCTGACGGCGCACGCCAGGGACCGTGCCGCTCATTCGACGAATCCGCCGATAAAGCGACCGGAAACCATGGCGAACCCTTTGTCCCGCAGGCCCGGAATTCTTTGACGACAAGTGAGGAAGACCTGTGCGACGCATCACGTCCGTTTTTCTTTCCCTGAGCGCCCTTGTTGTGGCCTCTGCGCTGGCCGTACCGGCGGCCGGGGCGGCACCGGCGGCGGACAGACCGGCCGCCGTACCCAGCGGTTGGGAGGCGGTGGACGGCGCCGAGCTGGCGCGTACCGCCGAGGGGACAGACGCCCGGCAGGCGCCCTTCGCCACCGGCGAGGGAGTCTCCGCCACGGCCGGGGAGACCGAACTCGTAGCCCTGCAGTCGGGGCGCAATGCGCAGTTCGTCGCCACCGAGGTGAACTACTCCGCCCCGAACACCGGTGTGCTGCGGGCCCGTTCCCTGGATGTCGGCGGGTCGTGGGAGGGATTCGCCTTCGAGTGGGACGACACCTCGGCGACGTTCGCCATGAAGTCCCTGGCGAACAACCGCTATGTGGCGGTCGAGAAGAACTACACCGGCAGCGCGCAGAACGTGCTGCGCGCGCGTTCCACGAGCGTGGGCGGCTGGGAGCGGTTCGTCCTGTACTACAACGAGGTCCTGGACCGCTGGGCGCTCCAGTCCACGCTGAACGGGCTGTTCGTCACCATGGAGAACAGCTACACCGGATCGCTCCAGTACGTGCTGCGCGCCCGGTCGGCCGACATCACCGGGGCCTGGGAGGAGTTCGTCCTCTACGACCTCGGCGCCTGACGTACGGCCGGCCTTCCGGTGCCCGCGCGGGGACGCGGGCACCGGAGGGCGAGCCCGTACGGACGGCCGGGCGCGGGCCCCGTCCACAGACACCACGGATGTTGGCCGAAATCTCAACCACTCACTCCTGAAACTCTGTTGTCGTGGATCTTCGGGATTGTCAGACTCCTTCCGCCGCTGATGAACATCGTGTCGGGGCAGCGAGAAACCGTCTTCCCAGGGGGGGAACACACATGCGAATCACCATGCCCGGACGCGCATTGGCCAGAGGGGCGGCCGTGCTCGCGCTGGCCCTCGCCATGGCGACCGGTACGACCGGTCTGCTGTCCGGACCTCAGGCCCATGCCCAGCCCGTCACCGACGGCTCCCTGGCCTTCAGCGGGGACGAGGGCGACTGGATCAGCGGTGGCGGGTCCTACGCCTACTCGACGGCTTCTCAGGACAGGGTGTCGGTGACCGGATCGAGCGACAAGCGGGTGATCTCGCTGTCCGTCGACGGTGCCAACGGGGACTGGTGGTCCTTGGACCTCGCAGCGCCGGAGGGCACCACCCTGGCGCCCGGTACCTACGCCGGGGCCACCCGGTACCCCTTCAACGAGGCGGCGGAGCCCGGTCTGTCACTCGGCGGGAACGGGCGCGGCTGCAACACGCTCACCGGCAGCTTCACCGTTACAGCCGTGGAGTTCGGCCCCCACGGGTATGTGAAGGAACTCGATGCCTCCTTCGAGCAGCACTGCGAGGGGAGCACTTCCGCAGCGCGCGGTGAGGTGCACATCGACAACCCGGCCCCGCCCGCCGAGCTCGGTCTCGGCCTCGCCGTCGCACTGGACGGCACGGCGAGCACCCTCAACGGCAAGGCGACCCTGCACGGCACGGTGAGCTGCAACAAACCGGTGCGGGTGCAGATGGCCGGCGACGTCACGCAGGTGAAGCGTCAGCAGCTCATCCGGGGCTCCTACTCCGCGTCGGTGGAGTGCGTACCGGGCGCGCCGGTCGCCTGGACCGCGAAGGCCGTCCCCACCGGGTCGGTGCCGTTCCAGCGGGGTGACGTCGAGGTCGAGGCGCAGGCGACGGCGACCGACCCGGACTACGAGCAGGCGGTGACCGTCGGCGAGACGGTGGCCGTTCACCTGACCCGGGGCTGAGGCCCACTCGGCGTCCCGTCGGCCGGCTCCGCGCCGGCCGTCGGGGCGCCGCGCCACACTCCCGGCGGCACATGGGGCGCGGGCCCGGAACCACCGCCCGCCGACGGCCGGGAGACGTGGTGCACGGTGGAGCGATCGCCGGGTGACCGTCGACGGGATCCCGGTCCGCTTCCCGTCCCGCCGGACTTCCGGGCCGCAGGTGCGTCGCGCCCTCGCGCAGACGGGCTCCGGCCGTGGTAGTCGACAGAGATGCCGATGAAGCCTTCGGGTGCAGCAAATCGTTCGTCCTGGTCCGGACGGCTGCGCCGTGTGATCAACCGCTCCGCGGTCGGGCGCGGGTGGCGGCGGGGCAGCGCCATCGAACTGGGGCAGCGCGCCCTGGGCTTCGCCGCGCTCGGGTTCCTCACCCTGGTCCCGCTTCTGATCCTCGTCTCCGCAGCGGGTCAGCGCGGGCAGGGGTTCGCGCAGTGGCTGGGGGAAGGGCTCGGGGTCTCGGCGGACTCCAGAGAACAGGTCGAGCAGTTGTTCACCCTGCCCGGCCAGGCGCTGCGGACCACGACCGCCTTCGGTCTCGCCGCCCTGGCGGTGTTCGGCCTGAGCTTCGGGGCCGCGGTGCAGACCGGCTACGAGAAGGTCTGGGATCTGCCTCCGGCTCGCTGGTGGGCCAGGTGGCGGCACGTGGTGTGGCTCGGCGTCTTCACCGGATACCTCTTCGTCTCCGCCACCACCGCGCTGTTGCACAAGCCCTCTGCGGGTGGGTCCCTCGTGCCGTTGAGCGGCGTCCTGTTCTTCTGGTGGTCCCAGCGCCTGCTGCTCGGCGGGCGGGTTCCCTGGCGCGCCCTTCTGGCCGGCGCCGTGGCCACCGTGATCGGGCTGGCCGGTCTGCGCGTCTTCTCCACACTCGTCTTCTCGCCGCTGATCGCGTCCAGCACCATCAGCTATGGCCCCGTCGGCACCGTCCTGGTCCTCCAGTCGTGGCTGGTCGGTGTGGGGGTCGTCGTCTTCGGCGGAGCGCTGGTCGGCCGACTGCTGTACGAGGAACTCCCCCGCGTGGCGCGCGCGCTGAAACGACGGCCCCGAAGATCCGGAACCAGGCGTCGTTAGCGACAGAGCGGCGGTAGAGCTGCCTTCGGAGTCTGCCGACGGCCCTGGGCACCGGAGGACCGCAGGACCGCACGGCGTCCCCTCAGGCGTCGGTGCGGATCACCACCGCGAGGGTGCGGGGGCCGTGGACTCCTTCCACCCGCTCCAGTTCGATGTCGGACGTGGCCGAGGGGCCGCTGATCAGTGTCGTCGGCCTCTGAGGCACCAGCCGGGCCACCGCCTCCGGGACGCCTGCCACGACGGAGGACAGGTCGACCACGCAGACGTGGAGGTCGGGGACGAGGGACAGGGCGCGCCGGCCCTGGTCGGGCGACCCGTCGAGGAAGATCGTGCCGGTCTCCGCGCAGCTGACGGCGGAGCACGTGACCACCCCGTCCAGCGCGTCGAGGCTCGGGGCCGGGATGTCCGCCGAGTCCCGCTGGATCTCGCCGTCGTAGGCGGTGAGCCACTGCTCGTCGAGGCCGTCCGGAACGCCGATCCGACGGGCACCGCGCTCCTGCAGGATCTCGGCGATCACCTCGGCCGTGCGGTCGGCGGTACAGGGGTGGACCTGGGCCCTGTAGTCGACGAGCCGGTCGGTCAGCAGCTCCAGACGTTCGTCGTCCGGGAGCGTGCGACCGGTGCGGTACTCGCGGGGGATCTCGACGCCGGGGGCGGGGGCGATGGTCAGGGCATCCCTGATCCTGCCGAGCACCGTGTCGCGCGCGGTGGTCGTCACTGTTCCTCCTGGTGGTCGTCGGCGCGCCGGGCGGCGCCCTCCTCCGCGGCATCCCGCATGGTGGCCGCGCCTTCGGCGGAGGCCAGCCAGGAGCGGAAGGACTGCTTGGGCGGTGCCGCGGTGTCGCGGCTGTCGCTCCAGCCGTCCAACGGTGCGGGCAGGCGGGAGATGGTGCGGTCACGTCCGCCTACGCCGACGGAGCGGCTGAGGGAGGCGGCCTTCTGCGCGGCCGTGTAGATCTTCGGCGACTTCATCACGGTGGCGGCGGCCTTCATCGCCAGCTTCTCCGCCGTGGTGCCTGCCTGTTCGGTGTTCTGGTGGCGGAGTTCGACCAGCAGAGAGGGGATGTCGATCTTTACGGGGCAGGCGTCGAAACAGGCGCCGCAGAGGCTGGAGGCGTACGGCAGCGAGCTGTTGGGGTCGTCCTTCGCGGCGTGCATCCCGGCGAGCTGCGGGGTGAGGACGGCGCCGATGGGGCCGGGGTACGTCGATCCGTACGCGTGCCCGCCGGCCCGTTCGTACACCGGGCAGACATTGAGACAGGCCGAGCAGCGGATGCAGTTGAGGGCTTCGCGGCCGATCTTGTCGGCGAGCGCGGCCGTGCGCCCGTTGTCGAGGAGGACGAGGTGGAACTGCTGCGGGCCGTCGCCGGGGGTCACCCCGGTCCACATCGACGTGTAGGGGTTCATCCGCTCGCCGGTGGAGGAACGCGGCAGCAGCTGGAGGAAGACCTCCAGGTCCTGGAAGCGCGGCAGGACCTTCTCGATACCCATCACGGTGATCAGGGTGTCGGGCAGGGTCAGGCACATCCGGCCGTTGCCCTCGGACTCGACGACGGAGAGGGTCCCGGACTCGGCGATGCCGAAGTTCGCACCGGAGACGGCCACCTTGGTGGTCATGAACTTCTCGCGCAGATAGGCGCGGGCGGCGGCGGCCAGGTGCGCGGGCACGTTGTCGAGCGCGGGATCGACGCCGGGGATCTCCTTGAGGAAGATCTCCCGGATCTCGTCGCGGTTGCGGTGGATCGCGGGGACCAGGATGTGCGAGGGCTTGTCGTGCGCGAGCTGCACGATGAGCTCTGCGAGGTCGGTCTCGTAGGGCGTGATGCCCTCGGCCTCCAGGTGTTCGTTGAGGCCGATCTCCTGCGTGGCCATCGACTTGACCTTGATCACGTCGCTGCTGCCGGTGTCCTTGATCAGCCGGGTGACGATCTCGTTGGCCTCGACGCCGTCGCGCGCCCAGTGGACGGTGCCGCCGTGCTCGGTGACCTTCCGCTCCAGCTGCTCGAGCAGCTCGGGCAGCCGGTTCATGGTGTCGGTCTTGATGGCGGATCCGGCGTCACGCAGCTCCTCCCAGTCCGGGAGTTCGCCGGTTACGTTGATGCGCTTGGCACGGATGGTGCGGGTGGCCCGGCCGAGGTTGCGGCGCAGCTGCTCGTTGCGCAGTTCGTCGTGCGCGGCCTTGGGGAACTTGCGCTCCCCCCGGAGGTTCCCGGTCCCGTACGGGGAGCGGGGCGGGGCGGCGGGCATGCCGAGGAACGTGCTCATCGGGCGGCCTCCATCAGGGCGTACGGCGCGGTGCGGGTGGAGCCGAGGATCTGGGCGAGATGCAGGGTGCGCGTACCGGACTTGATGCGGGAGAGCCCGCCGCCGATGTGCATCAGGCAGGAGGAGTCCCCGGCGGAGCAGACATCGGCCTCCGTGGCGGAGATGTTGCGCATCTTGTCCTGGAGCATCGCGGTGGAGGTCTCGGCGTTCTTGACGGCGAAGGTGCCGCCGAAGCCGCAGCAGGAGTCCGCCTCCGGCAGCTCGACGAGGTCGATCTCCTCGACGGCGCGCAGCAGCCGCAGCGGCTTGTCACCGACCCTCAGCATCCGCAGGGAGTGGCAGGTGGGGTGGTAGGTGACACGGTGCGGGAAGTACGCGCCGACCTGGGTGACTCCGAGGACGTCGACGAGCAGCTCGGAGAGCTCGTACGTCTTGGCCTTGACCGTGGCGACCCCGGCGCGGAGCGCGGCGTCGCCGTACCGCTCGGCGACGATCTCGTGCTGGTGGCGCACCGAGCCCGCACACGAACCGGACGGCATGACGACCGCGTCGATCGAGGCGTCCCCGAACTGCTCGGCGAAGTTGCGCACCAGCGGGACGGGTTCGCGCTGGTAGCCGGTGTTGACGTGCATCTGGCCGCAGCAGGTCTGGTCCGGCGGGAAGACCACCTCGTGGCCCAGGCGGGCGAGCAGCACCGCGGTGGATTTCACCGCCTCCGGGAAGAGTGTGTCTCCCAGACAGGTGGCGAAGAGTCCGATACGCATGGGGCCTCCTCGATCGATTTATGGTCCGACCATACTAGCCTCGGTCCGTATGGGAAAGCCTGCGGGCACGCCGGGTCGAGGAAACGCCGAACGGGAGCGGGGACGGTGCGTGTGCACCGTCCCCGCTCCCGTTCGGCTGGAGCCGGCCCGTTCCTACCGGGCGTCGTTCTCGTCGACCAGCGTTCCGTGGAGGCCTCGGATGTGTTGCTCCACCAGGTCCGCGGCCTCGCTACCCCGGCCCTCGCGCACCAGCCGCAGCAGTTGCGCGTGCTGGGCATTGAGTGCGCCCGCCGTCTCCGGCCAGTCGTCGGCGTCCTCCAGGGCCCGGAGGATCAGCGGGCGGACCGATTCACGCACCGCCGAGGTGAGTGTGGAGGTGAGCGCGTTGCCGGAACTCCCGGCGATCAGCACATGGAAGCGGGTGTCGAGATCGTTGAATTCGTCCACGTCCACATCCGGGTCACCCATCCGCCGGACGAGCTCCTCAGCGGCGTCGAAGTCCTCGGCCCGGGCATGCCGGGCGGCGGCCTCCCAGCTCGACCGCTCCAGGACGACGCGCGCCTCCAGTACGTCGTGCAGGCTGTAGCTGCCGAGCGCGAAGTGCAGGCGCAGCAGACGGCCGAGCGCGTCGTCCGGGTTGCGCACGATGCGCGCCCCGGAGTCCGGGCCCCGGCCGGGCTGAGCTACCAGGACGCCGATGGTCTCCAGCACCCTGAGCGCCTCGCGCAGCGCGGACCGGCTGACGCCGAGCACCGGCGCGAGCTCCCTCTCCGGCGGCAGGCGGTCGCCGGCTTTGAGCTCTCCGGCGAAGACCCGCTCCTCGATACTCTGGAGCACGAGCTCGTGGGTGCGGGACTGCCGTACGGGTTGCCACTCGACGGGCATCCGCTACTCCCTGTTCCGGGCGATACGCATACCCCGACTATGTCACACAGAACGTGTGGTCGGACCAAAGCAGGTCTGTCGGACCGAACCCCGGAAGGCCGTTCAACGGGGGCGCGGGGCGCTGTTCCGCTGAGCGCGGCGCTGCGGATCGAGGAGCTGGCCCGCCATCCCCGCCACCACGAGCCCGGCGGCGATGAGAAGGCCGTGACCGATGACGATGCCGGAGACCAGGCCGGCTGTTCCGACGGTGAGCCAGAGCCATGTGCTGATTGGGCGCTTCCCTCTCTGGGCGTCGCGTCCAGGGGCGCCGGTGCGTTCGGGGCGGTCACTGCCGAGCCGGTCCTCGAGGCCGCGCAGCCGCTCGTCGTGATGGGGCATGGTGACTCCCTCCCGGATCAGGATCCGTTGGGCCGGACTCCATCGTCCGGTGGCGCATGTGCCCGGGACCATCGGGGCTGACACCCATCTTCGAGGGGTGCAGCCATGCATACGGGACCTCGCCGTGCCGGTCAGCGGCCGCGCGCCGGCACTGACCGGCGATAGTGGAGGCAGCCACTCGCCCATGGACCCGTCCGAAGGAGGCCGTTCGGTCTTGTCCCTGTTCTGGCGCATCTTCCTGCTCAACGCCGCGGTGCTCGTCGCCGCCGGGGCCCTGCTGCTGCTCGGCCCGATCACCGTGTCCGCCCCGGTGGTGCTGACCGAGGCCCTCATCCTGGCCGGTGGAATGGCCCTGATGCTCGGGGCGAACGCGTTTCTCCTGCGTCTTGGGCTCGCTCCGCTGCAACGGGTCACCAGGGCGATGACGACCATCGACCTGCTGAGCCCGCGGCCGCGTCCCGAGGTCGCCGGCGAGGGAGAGGTCGCGGCCCTGATCGAGACGTTCAACAGCATGCTCGACCGGCTGGAGGCGGAGCGGGCGACGAGCAGCGCCCGGGCCCTCTGGGCCCAGGAGGCCGAACGCCGCCGGGTCGCACAGGAGTTGCACGACGAGGTGGGTCAGACGCTGACCGCGGTCCTGCTGGAGCTGAAGCGGGTCACCGGTCATGCCCCGGCACCGCTGCGCGAGGAGCTCGCCCAGGTCCAGGAGATCACCCGGGGCAGCCTCGACGAGATCCGCCGGATCGCGCGACGGCTGCGCCCCGGGGTACTGGAGGAGTTGGGGCTGGTCAGCGCACTGACGGCTCTGACGACCGAGACACCGACGCCGAAAGGACTGACCATCAGACGGCGGACGGAGAAGGATCTGCCCCCGCTCGGCGAGGAGGCGGAGCTCGTCGTCTACCGCATCGCCCAGGAGGCGGTCACGAACACCGTCCGGCATGCCCGGGCGACCCTGCTCGAGATCTCCCTGCTCCGAAGCCCTGACGGAGTGGAGCTGCGCATCCGTGACGACGGCCGCGGCCTCGGGGACGCCCCGGAGGGCGCCGGCCTGCGCGGCATGCGCGAACGCGCTCTGCTCATCGGTGCCACACTCACTCTCGGCACCGGTGCCACGGGCGGCACGGACGTACGCCTCGATGTGCCCGTACGGAACGGAAGCGCCTGACCATGTCCCACTCCCCCGCCGGGTCCGGGAAGACCCGCATCCTGCTCGCCGACGACCACGCCCTGGTCCGGCGCGGTGTGCGGCTGATCCTCGACGGCGAACCGGACCTCCAGGTCGTCGCCGAGGCGGGTGACGGCGCCGAGGCCATCGAGATGGCGCGCGCGGAGCGGCCCGACCTGGCCGTCCTGGACATCGCCATGCCGCGCCTGACGGGCCTCCAGGCGGCCCGTGAGCTGTCCCGGGTCATGCCGGACCTGCGCATCCTGATGCTCACCATGTACGACAACGAGCAGTACTTCTTCGAGGCCCTCAAGGCCGGCGCCTCGGGTTTCGTGCTGAAGTCCGTCGCCGACCGGGATCTCGTCGAGGCGTGCCGGGCGGCCATGCGTGACGAGCCGTTCCTCTATCCGGGCGCGGTGACCGCCCTGATCCGGAATTATCTGCACCAGGTCAGGGACGGGGGCGACGTTCCTGAACGGGCGATCACCGAGCGCGAGGAGGAGATCCTCAAGCTGGTCGCCGAGGGCCACTCGTCGAAGGAGATCGCGGGCATGCTCGTGATCAGCGTCAAGACCGTCGAGCGGCACCGGGCCAATCTGCTGCAGAAGCTGGGGCTCCGCGACCGCCTGGAGCTGACCAGGTACGCGATCCGGGCCGGGCTGATCGAGCCGTAGCACGCGTCGGCTCCGGGCAGCGGTTTACGGACGCTCACCGGCAGCTGCTCCCGGTGGCCGTCGGCGATGAACGAGGCCTGGTGGAAATGAAGCCAACCACCCTTCCGGAGCACGTAAGTCGGGGTCCCCGGACGGTGCGGCGAGGAGTCGTCCAGGATGCTCATGCCACGGCATCGCCCGCAGGACGGCCTGGCGGTACACGCAGAGGTGGCTCACTCCCGGGCGGACACGGCGACCCCGGGCGTGACCACGACCACGCTGTGCGTTTCATAGGATTCTCACCCAGTGCGCCTACGGTGCTCTCGTGACCCAGACGACCCCGCCCGGCTGGCATCCAGACCCCGGGCACTCAGGAATCGGCCCCCTTCATGAACGCTGGTGGGACGGGAGCCGCTGGACCGACCAGCTCCGGATACCTCCTGCGGCGGTCCGGCGCCGCCGCATACGCATCGGCGCGGGCATAGCCGCCGGCATCGTCGTACTCGCGGCCGTCGGTGGCGGCGCGTACCTGCTGGGCGACAGCTCGGACGACCGTGCCGACACCGCGTCCACGGCGCCGGCCCCCTCGGAGAGCCCACGTCTGCCGGGAGCCCCGGGCGGCGGGCAGGACGGCGGCGGGAGCGGCGGCCAGGACGACGGCGGGGGCCAGAACCCCGATCAGCAGATGCCGCAGACCGAGGACGGGTACGCGACCGACGCGGCCAGCGGCATAAGCATCCCCGTACCGGACGGCTGGACCGGCCAGTCCGGACCGATCGGCGCGGGGGTGACGACCGGTGAGTACGCCTGCCCCGGCGACGAGTCCGAGAAGTGCGTGCGCGGCGGGGTGTTCTCCGCACCGGCTCAGGCCCTGAAGGTCGAGGCGACCACGGCGAAGGCCGCGGCGGAGGCCGACATCAAGGCCAACGCCGAGGAGTCGTACGGGGAGAAGATCTACGGCGGCATCACCTCTCACGAGGAGCTCAAGTCCGAGGCCGTCACGGTCGCCGGGCAGAAGGGCTATCAGGTGCGCTGGAAGGTGGTGACGAAGAACGGCGACGACGGATACGTCGAGTCGCTCGCGTTCCCGTCCCCCAACGTCGAGGGCATGCTGGTGGTCGTCCGCTCCGGCTTCGACATCAGTACCGAGGCGCCGAAGCTCTCGGTGCTGGACGACATCACCAAGGGCATCAAGAAAGCGGAGGGTGCCGGTTCCGGCTCCGACGCGGGTGAGACCGCCTGAGTGATCCGATCGCGGACGGAGGCCGTACCGGAGAGTTCCGGTACGGCCTGCCTCATGTGGGATGGTCAGTTGAGCAGCGTGCCAATGCTGTTGACCGTATGCCGGGCAGCCAGGGCGGCCAGGGCGTGAGGTAAGCCTGCTGCATCGGCGATTCGAAGGAGGGGAACGAGCCCGGCAGTCGGTCGCCCCACAGCATGGGGCGTCCTCTCGGACTCCTTCTGGCTCGCTTCCAGCGTGCTCGCTTCCACGCGCTGGGGCCGTGCCCCGCCTCCACGCACAGGCCTACGAATCCGATTCGCCCATCCGAGCGTCCGTCGCCGACGCCGGCCCGTCTCCTCCTCGGTGAGTGAGTGTGAACAGTCCTCCGTCGGGGTCCTGCAGCGTCCGCGAGAACCCCTGCGGCGTCCGGAAAGCGGCTTGTGAGGGTTTGCTGCCGCCTGCATCGATCGCAGCGGCCGCAGCGCGTTCGATGTCGTCCACAGCGAAGGTCACCAGCCACCGTGGTCGCAGGTGTGCCTGCGCAGATGTCTGCACGCCGCCGCCATGCAGGGACAGAACCGTTTGTCCACCCCTGTCGACCTCGACGTGATCACGCCGGTAGACGACTTCGATCTCACGTTCAGCGGGCCACTCGAAGACCTCCGCGTAGAACAGGGCGGCGTCGAACACGTCGCGGGTCTGCAGGTCGAGACGGGCGGGGGCCTTCCCCTCACCCGGTGACCATGCCAGCGCGGGCCCTTCCCAGAACCCGAAGGTGGCACCGTCCGGGTCCGCAGCCAAGCCGGCGCGCCCCTCACCCAGCGCCACCGGTCCGACCGCCAGGGTGGCGCCTCGTTCCTGAATGCGCGCCGCCGTCAGGTCGGCGTCACGCACTGCGAAGTAGGGCGTCCACACGGTTGCTGGGGCAAGACCTGGTTGCCGCTCCCCGATGCCCGCCACGGGCGAGCCGTCAGCTGACGCGACGAGGAACCGATCGCCCAGCGAGCTTGTCCGGAATTCCCATCCGAGAACCGCCGCGTAGAAGGCCTGGGCGGTGCGCAGATCGCTGACCATCAGGTTGACCCAGCAGGGAACCCCAGAGACCGGCACCACGTGATCAGCAGACGCAGACATCACCACTCCTCCGCAGTCACTCCTACACCGGACCGGCCTGATATGCGAATCGCGATGCGGGCAGAGCACCACGACCGCGCCCGATGTCTGCGGCTGACGGTCACCGTAGGCCACGGGCTGGTCGAGGTTGCCGCCATGCCGACGTAGCCCGCTCTCCTGCCCGATGCGCGGGTCAGCAGTCCAGGCACTGGCCGACTCCTGAACGGTGAGATGCGAAGTGCCGCCCTTCGCCGATGCCACCGGGCAGGGAGGTGCGGCTCCGCCTCACCCACCCGGAGCCGTTCCCGCCGCTCCGCCTCATCTCAATCAAGCTGCCGAGCGGGCTCGGCCAGCCGGCCCAGATGGTCGCCGTACCCGCCCCGGGCGCGCGCCGTCAGGCGCGCGGAGGTGAGGACCGGGAAGCGCCTGGTGCGCAGGACGCGGTGACCGCTCACCTTCAGGGCGGCGACCAGGGCGTGGTCCTCACCGCTCGCCAGCGCAGGGTATCCCCCGCAGCGCAGATAGGCGTCCGCCCGTACCCCCAGGTTGGCACCGTGGACATGCGGATGGAGATCTGGCCGGCCGGGGTGGCGCCCGGCATCCTCGTACTCGCGTATGTGCCGACGGATCACGTCCGTGAGCGCCGGGTCCCATCCTTGCGGCCGGACGGTGCCCACCACCGCGTCCCAGCCCTGCTCGGCGCAGGCCCGCTGGTGGGCGAGCCAGCGGGGCGGGACCTCGCTGTCGGCATCGGTCGAGGCGATCCAGACGGCGCTCGGGTCCAGGTCGAGGGTGCGCAGGGCCAGCGCCGCACCGACGGCCCTGGCCCGCCCGGGGTTACGGGAGTCGAGCGGCGCGATCAGAGCGCCCGCCCGGCGCGCGACGGACTGGGTCGCGTCGGTGCAGGCATCAGCGGCGACGACCACGAGGACCCGGGTAGCGGCCAGGGCGGGGTGCCGGGCGGCCCGGGACACCGCGGCGAGGGCGGCGCCCAGCAGCGCCTCCTCGTTGTGCGCGGGTATCACCACGGCCATGGCGCCGGCCCCTGTCACACGAGCCCCTCGAAAGCGGCGGGCGAGGCGGGTGCGGCCATGCCGGGCAGGACCCGGCTGAAGGTCTGCAGGACGAAGTCCTCTTCCCGGTGATCGGCCCGCAGCAGCAGCCCGGTTTCACGGGCGAGCCGGTCGGCCAGCTGAGCGCCCGTGTGCAGGTGCTCGGGCACCGGGTGGTTCCAGTGCACGGTGACCAGGGTCCCGCCCGGTTCGAGCGACCCGGTGGCCCGTGAGAGCAGTTCGTTCAGCCGTGCCTCGTCGAAGTAGTAGAGCAGCTCGGACAGCACGACGAGGTCGAAGCGCCCCTCGGGCCACTCCTCGGGCACGGTGAGTCGGGCCACCTCCACCTGTTCGAGATCCGCGGTGCGCCGCCGGGTGGTGTCCACGGCGGAGGCGACCCGGTCGGCGGCGAGGAGCCGCTCGCATCGCGGCGCCAGGAGTCGCGTCAACTGGCCGACGGAGCATGCGGGTTCGAAGGCGTTACGGAAACGGGGCCTGGGCAGCGAGGCGAGGGTCAGCGCGTACTTGCGCTGCTCGTACCACCGCTCCTGAAGGTGCCAGGGGTCCTCCTGGCTCCGGTACATGTCCTCGAAGTATCCGGCGGGAGTGCTCACAGGAAGACCACCTCGCGGGGGCGCAGATGGTGGGCGAGCTCCTCCGGCGGCAGGACCGCCGCATCCTCCGCTCCCGGCCCCAGGGGCCGGATCTGCGAGGCGAAGGCATCGACGGCGTGCCGCTTCCGGTCCTGGACCTCCGGGGTCAGGGTGAGTTGCGCCGCCCGGTCCCAGGGCACGCGGGGATCCTCGGGGCGTGCCCAGTGCCACATCCAGACGGGGTATTCGACGAATGGCACGTCGGACTCGCGGGCCGCCGCCCGCGCCGCCCGGCCGGCCGCCTCGTGGTCACTGTGCACGTCGGCCGTCCACGGAGCCGCGACCAGGACCGCTCCCGAGCACAACGGGAGGAGGGCGCGGCGTACCGCCTCCTCGTGGCGGTGCACACCGGAGTCGGGAACGTGCAGCCGTACGATCTCGGCGTCCCCCGCGCCGAGCCGTTCGAGAGCGGTGCGGGTCTCCTCGGCGCGGACGCGGACGAGTTCGTCGGGGCGCAGGACCCTGCTGTCGGGATGCGATCCCTCCCCGTCGGTCACGGACACCACGGTGAGACCGTGCCCGGTCGCGGCGAGCCGGGCCAGTGTGCCGCCGAGCCCCAGCACCTCGTCGTCGGGATGGGCGGCGACCACGACCACCCGGCCCCGGGGCGGCAGCGGGAACTCACGCAGACTTTCCCAGCCCGTCCACGCCTCCCAGACGCTCTCGTCGGTACCGGGGGCCTGGATGGCGTCGGCGTAGGAGGACGTGTTCTCGGTGCGCGCGCTCATTCCTCCTCCCGGCCGCTGACCAGGACACCGAGTTCGGCGAGGTTGCGCTCGGCGTGATGCTGACGGATGTAGACGGTCAGGTCGGCGACATCGCGCGCGTGGCGTCGGTCGTGGCACAGTGGCCCCGCCCCGGTGGCCCGGCCCACATGCCCGAGCGTGCGGTCGCAGACGGCTTCGACGAAGCCCCGTACGCGCAGGCTGCGCAGCCTGGCCTCGCCCTTGGCGTCCAGCGGGTCGGCGTCGATCTCGGACGCCGCGGCCTCCAGGAGCAGACCGGCCGCCCGCAGGTCGATGTCCACGGCGCCGAGGTGGGCGTCGGTGTGCGGGCCACCTCCGCGGTGGGCTGCCGCGCGCAGGACGCGGGCCACGGCACGCGCCCCGCCGAGCCAGCAGGCCGCCACCCCGATGCCACCGTGCTGGAAGCCGGGCCGGTTCACATACCCCTCGACGTCCCCGACGGGTTCGGCGGCCGCCGAGTGGAAACGCACGTCCGGCGTATCGGAGCCGGCCATGCCGAGCGCCTGCCAGCTGCCCTCCACCGGCTCGTACGTCCCCGCCGTGAGCGGCACGGCGAAAAGCCGCCTCCCGTCCTCGGCCCGGGCAGTGACGAGCGCGTGCGTACAACTGTGCGCCCCCGAGCAGTACTGCTTGAGCCCGCTCACGCTCCACCGCCCGTCGGCGTCCCGCCCGGCGAAGAGCCCTTCGCCGGGCGGCTCGGCCGCCCACACCCCCCAGCGCCTGCCGCGCACCGGGTCGGGGCCGCCCAGTTCGTCGAGGATCGCCAGCGCGTCGACGTGGCCCTCCACCAGCCGGGCGAGACACAGATCGTCCTCGGCGACGGCCCGCAGTGCGGCGAAGCGCTCGGCGGTCGCGCCGCTGCCCGGCAGCGGGAAGTTCAGGTCACCCGCCTCGATCGCGGCGACCGCCGCACTGAAGCGGGTGGACGTCTCCGCCCGCAAGGTCCGGGCATCGAAATCACCGGCTTCCCCGGGCCGTGCCGGAGCCTCCGGCACGACGGGGCGCCGTACGGCATCCTCTGTCATTCGCGCGTCCTTCATCCATCCGGCCGGCGCTTCATCCGTCCGGTCACCTGCGCTCACTCCAGTGCCCGGTGACGCGCGATTGAAGCCGAACTCTTGAGAAACGCCGGCTCTGCGCGCCTCGACCACGTCGATGAGCCGAGCGCTGTGCCGACCATGGCTCCCACGATCGCTCCTCCATGGCCCGGAGGCATGCCGAGGCGTCCAGAAGGAGACTCAGCTGCGGTGCACCTCGTACGGGCCGGAGCTGACGCGGCCGGCACGTTTTTGCGGGCGAACGGCGTCGCTCTGATTCATCCGGCAAACCGGCTCGAAGCACCCGGTGGAGACGGTGACCTCAGTCGGTTCGGCAGGTACGGACACCAGCGCCGCCATGGCTCCCGGCAAACGGGCCTGACCTGGTTCGCCGATGCCGGGGCCCAGGTTCATGTTCTGCGCAGGATCGCCGGGCACGTTTCTCTGATGACCACACTGCGGTACCTGCACCCGGACGTACACAAGATCACGGCTGCCGACGCAGCGCTCTCCGCGCACGTCGGCGTGCTACGCGCGCCACGCTCCCTGCCGAGCCCGATCGCACTCACCCGCTGACGCCGGTCAAGCACGCCGGTCCCCGACTGGTCCCCGAGAACGACCAAGGGCCGGTTTCGGATTTCTCCGAAACCGGCCCTGATCCACGACTCTCACGAGTCGGGACGACAGGATTTGAACCTGCGACCCCTTGACCCCCAGTCAAGTGCGCTACCAAGCTGCGCCACGTCCCGATACCCGCTGACCTGGGGTTTCCCCTGGCCGAACGCGCATGAGAACAATACCGCACTTACACCGGTGCTCACGAACCCGTTTCCGGTGAACGGACCTCGACCTCGCTCGATGCCGCCGCGTGCACGGCGGGTCACGGTCCGGGCACGACATCTCAGCCGTCGCCCGGCGGCAGGCCCAGCTCCGGGTGCTCGGCGGCGAGCCCGCGCGGGGCGGCCTGCCGCCAGGAGTCGGCGAGGATCGCTGTCAGCTCCGCCACATCATCGAGCGCGGCGAGCCGCACCCGTAGCCACGCGTACTTGTCGTCGTGCCCCTCACGCACGAAGAACTTCGCCGGTTCCGCGGCGATCAGTCCCGCACGGTCCTCGACCGGACACTTGACGCCCATGGTCGCGTCGTCGTCCCCCAGCGCGGCGAAGATCTTTCCGGCGACCCGGAACGTCGGCATGCCCCAGGCGGGCTGCTCGGCCGTACCGGGCAGGGACAGTGCGATCGCGCGGACGTCGTCGGCGGTGATGGTCATCCACGGTCCCCGTTCCGAAGGCTGCGTCGGGTCCGACCGTAGCCCTCCGACCCCGGCACCCCTGGAGGTGCACGGCGAGCCCGTCGACCCATTGACCCGGCATGGCCGTGAACCTACTCTGAACCTCGCACGTCAGAAAGCGCTTTCTACCCTCCATGTCCGGCCCCACCGCACCGGGAGCGCCCTCATGAGCAGCCGCCCGTTACGCGGGCTTCCCGCGTCCCCCGCTTCTCCCCCGGCGTCGATCGCCCTCATGGCCCTCGTCGCACTTCTGACGCTGATCATCGGCTCGGTCGCGGCCGCCTCGTTCCCCAGGCCTCCGGCCGAGCCGTTCCGCGTACTGGTCTACTCCGGAGGGACGCACGCGTCCCAGGACTCGGTCCGCGCAGGTGTCGACGCGGTGAGGAAGCTCGGGGCCGACAACGGGTTCGGGGTCGAGTCGACCGACGATCCGGATGTGTTCGACGACGCCGTGCTGGCCCGGTTCCACGCGGTCGTCTTCAACAACGCGGCGCCCGCGTCGGGGAAGGGCGAGGACCTCGACGAGGGCCATCGCGCCGCTCTGCAGGAGTACATCCGGGCGGGGGGCGGCTGGGTCGGCCTGCATGACGCCGCCGCCGGCACCGGCTGGGACTGGTACGAAGGGCTGGTCGGCGCGACCCTCGACCGGGGCACGCCGGTGCGGACCGGAAGGGTCGAGGTCCTCGACCACGCGCATCCCTCGACGGTGACTCTTCCCGACCTCTGGGAACGTACGGAGGAGTGGCACAACTGGCGCGCCGATCCGGCCGGCACGGTGCACACCCTCGCGGAGATCAGGGTGCGCGACGGCGTCACGGGCCTGGCCGATGGCGCGGACCACCCCTGGTCGTGGTGCCAGAACTACGACGGCGGGCGTTCGTGGTTCACCGCCGGCGGCCCCGCGCCCTCGGCCTTCCAGGAGGAGGCCTTTCTCGCCCATCTGCTGGGCGGCATCGAGTGGGCCGCTGGCGCGAAGCCCGGCGACTGCACGGCGACCCGCGCCGGTTCCTTCCAGCGGACCCCTCTCGCGACCGGCGGTCCGGCCGATCCGGTCGATGTGGCGGTCGCCCCCGACCGCCGGGTGTTCGTCGCCCAGCGCACCGGCGAACTCGAGGTCGTCGACCAGCGGACCATGAAGGTTTCCACCGCACTCGACCTGGCGTACTCCCCGGAGACGGCTGCCCGCTCGGACGGGCTGATCGGTCTCGCCCTGGATCCGGACTTCGCGGTGAACAACTGGCTCTACCTGCTGGGTTCAGATCCCGCGGGAAAGCGGTTGGCCCTCTCCCGTTTCACGGCCGACGGCTCCACGGTCGATCCCGCCTCGGAGAAGCGCCTGCTCGTTCTTCCGGGCCGGCGGTCCACGGACAGCGGGGCCCCCGCGTCATCCGGGTCGCTCGGGTTCGACCGGGACGGCCGCCTGTACGTGGCGACCGGCGACGTCAGCCTGCCTCTGGCGTCGGGGGCGCCGGATGATCTGCGGGGCGCGATCCTGCGCATCACCCCGCAGGACGACGGCACCTACACCGTGCCCCGGGGCAATCTCTTCGAGCCGGGTACAGCGGGCACCCGCCCGGAGATCTATGCGACGGGCATGCGGAATCCCTACGGCTTCACCGTGGACCCGGTCAGCGGTGATCTGCTGGCCGCCGATGCCGGCGCCGACGGCGCGGTGGGCTACTTCCGGATCACCGAAGCGGGGCAGGTGGGCCGGCCGTACTGCTCCGGAGGTACCGCCCGCGGAGCGGCGGACTGCTCCCCGCGGGGCACCGGCGCACCGCCGGACACCGTCCCGGGCGGCGGTGGCGCGTTGAGCGGCCCCGTCTACGCCTATGACCCGGAGAGTCTCTACCGCACCAAGTTCCCCGAGTACTTCGCCGGGAAGTGGCTGACGTACGACCCGGCCGGCCGGCGCTTCACCACGCACTCGTTCCAGCGCGGGGACCAGTCGTTCTCCGACCCGCGCTTCGGATCGGTCGAGGCCGGTGAACTCCATTCCGTCAACGGCGTGTTCGACGACATGGGGTGGAACCGTCCGTCGGCCGCCGTCTTCGGTCCGGACGGCGCCCTGTACGTCATCGACGCGGGGCTCGGCAGCGGCGGCGAGGGCGCGGGAGTCTACCGGATCGACCACGTCGGCGACGGTCGGCTGCCCGGTGCGGCCGTCAGTACCGACCGGGACAACGGCCCGGCCCCGCTGACCGTGACCTTCACGGGCGCGGGCTCCGGGCTCCCCGAAGGGGTGCCGGTCAGCTACGCCTGGGATTTCGACGGGGACGGCGGCACCGACTCGACGGTGGCGAACCCCTCGTACACCTACCGCGAGGCAGGGCGGTTCACGGCGCGCCTCACGGTGACCGGTCCCGAAGGTACGACAGCCATGACCGGCCAGGAGATCACCGTAGGCAACACCCGGCCCCGGATCACGGTCCACGAGCTACCGGACGGCGGCCTGTACCGCCCCGGCGGCACCGTGCCCCTCACGGTGGACGTGAGGGATGACGAGGACGGAACGAGACCGGTCGACTGCTCACGGATCCTCGTACGCTCGCAGGCCGGCCGCCCCGGCATGCTGCGCCCCCTCGTCGGCGCCCCGGGAGGTGGACGGCGGTGCCGGGGCTCCTTGGCCATGGCGGCCGGGGACGTGTCCCGGTCCGGCTCGCACCGGGTCACGGTGCAGTACACGGACAGGGGCGCGCCGAGCGCCCCGGAACTCACGGGCACGGCCTCACTCACCCTGCGTACGGCCTTCCAGGAGGCGGAGCAGTACACGTCGACCGGGGGCGCCCACGACGGAGCCGTGGCCGGGAGACGTACGGGGGCCTCGGGTGGCAGGGCGCTGACGGAGATCGAGGACGGGGACTGGATCGCCTTCGATCCCGTGAGCCTGCGGAACATCCGGTCCGTGACGGTCGGTGCGACGCCGTGCGGGACCGGCGGAACGGTCGAATTCCGGGCCGGGTCCCCTGACGGCCCCCTGCTCGGCTCGTTGACCGTCCCCGGCGCGGAGGACGGGGTGGCGGGAAGCGGGACGGCCGGGGGCGGGACCGTGTCACCGACGGCCGCGTTGAGGAGCCCTGACGGCAGCGTGGCGCTGTACGTGGTGTTCACCGACCCGGCGTGGAACACCGAGCAGCCGGACCTGTTCGCCGTGGACTGGCTGCGCTTCGACGGGCCGGGCGCCGGGAGAGCCGGAGCGGGGTGACGGCAGCCCGTGGCGCTCAGTGCGAGGTGAGGAACGTCCGGTACCGGGCGAGGGTGGCGTCAAGGGTGTCGGAGAGCCGGGTGGGCGCCTGCCGGTAGACCTTCTCGAGGGCGGATTCGCCACACAACTGCACCTGCTCGCGGACGCGTTCGCATTGGGCTGAGCGACGCCCCGAGGTCAGGGTTTCACGGCCTCCCGGCGCTCGATCTGTACGACGAACTCCCGGGCCAGCAGCTTGATGGTGTCGAGTCCGGCCCGGCCCCAGGCACGCGGCACGGTGTCCACGGCGCAGACGGTGCCGAGCGCGACGCCCGTACGGTCGATGAGCGGGGCGCCGAGGTAGGAGCGGATGCCTATGTCGTCGACCACCGGGTTGCCCGCGAACCGCGGGTAGTCGCAGACGTCCTCCAGCACCAGGGCCTTACGCCGCACGAGCACATGCGGGCAGTAACCGTGGTCCCGGGCCAGATACCGGCCGCCGCTTCCGGCCGCGGCAGCCGCACCCAGGTCCGCTCCGCCCCGGATACCGGCCGGGGTGTGCAGCCCCGCGAAGAACTG
The DNA here is from genome assembly GCF_045039765.1 of Streptomyces sp. NBC_01166. Lineage (NCBI taxonomy): Bacteria > Bacillati > Actinomycetota > Actinomycetes > Kitasatosporales > Streptomycetaceae > Streptomyces > Streptomyces sp. NBC_01166. Next base: position 7,556,508 of record NZ_CP108613.1, on the reverse strand, counting down.
GCGGTTCTCGTCGATGAAGTTGACTATCGAGAACGGCGTCGCGGTGACCTCCGCCACCCGGTCGGCGAAGGCGTCGAAGCTGTCGAACGAGGCGTCGGCACGCTCCCCCAGGCCGAGTCTCCGCAGCCGTGCGCTCCTGCGCGACCCGTCCAGGTCGACGGGGGTGAGCAGCGGCCGGCCCGTCCCGTACGGGGTCACGGGCGGGCTCCGAAACCCGAGAGCGGCGCCGGCGCCGTGGCGTTGATGAGGTGCTGGACGAGCGTGACCAGCGCCCCGGTGCCCGAGCTGGCGATCCTGGCGTCGCAGAGGACGACCGGCACCGCCGGCCCCAGGTCGAGAGCCGCCCGCACCTCCTCCGGTTCGTAACGGTAGGCGCCGTCGAACTCGTTGACCGCGACGATGAATCCGATGCCGCGCCGCTCGAAGAAGTCGACGGCCGGGAAGCATTCGGCCAGCCGTCGCGTGTCGGCGAGCACGACCGCTCCGAGGGCGCCCTTGGACAGCTCGTCCCACATGAACCAGAAGCGCTCCTGCCCGGGAGTTCCGAAGAGGTAGAGCACGTGCTGCTCGGACAGCGTGATCCGGCCGAAGTCCATGGCCACGGTGGTCGCCGACTTGGATTCGATGCCTTCGAGGCTGTCGGTCGCCGCGCTGACCTGTGTCAGGAGCTCCTCGGTACTCAGCGGTGCGATCTCGCTGACGGCGCCGACGAACGTCGTTTTGCCGACGCCGAAACCACCCGCGACCAGGATCTTGAGGGCCACGGGGAAGTATTCGGAGCTTCCGGAGCTGTCAGAGCTGTCGTCGTAGACCATCGAGCACTGCCTCCAGCAGAGATCGGTCGGTTGGCATGTCATGGAACGCGGGGGCGTGCGCGGTGACCGCTCCGCAGTCGACCAGGTCGGACAGGAGGACCTTGGTGATGACGGCGGGCAGCCGCAGATGGGCGGCGATCTCCGCCACGGACGTGGGTCCGCCGCAGAGCTCCAGGGCCACGGCGTGTTCAGGGCCGAGGTGGACCTGGGGCACGCTCCCCGTGGCCATCACCAGGGAGAGCAGGTCGAGCACGGTGGTCGGCCTCGTCCGGCCGTTGCTCACGGTGTACGGGCGGATGAGCCGGCCTGCCGCATCGTCGAGCAACGGCCCGTCCTGCGGGGCCGGCATCCTCACAGCCCCGGGGTGAACGGCGCTCCGGCCGGCTGCCGGAGCGGCGTCATCAGGTAGGGGCGCACGCTCTTGACGAGCATGGCCATCTCGTACCCCAGTACGGCGGCATCCGCTTCGCGGCCGGCGAGGACGGCGAGACAGGTGCCAGAGCCGGCGGTGGAGACGAACAGGAGCGTCGAGTCGAGCTCGACCACGACCTGCCTCACGTCACCGTTGTCACCGAATCGCGCGCCGGCGCTCCGGCCGAGTGAGTACAGGCCGGCGGCCAGGGCGGCCATGTGATCGGCGCTGTCGGCGTCCATGCCGTGTACGGATTTCACCAGGCCGTCCGCCGAGAGGAGGACGGCGCTGCGCGTGTAGGGCACGCGTTGGACCAGGCCGCTCAACAGCCAGTCGAGGTCCGAGACCTGACCGGACGGCATTTCGCTCGTCATGGTGCATCTACTCCTTGAACATGTTCTCGGTTCGTGGATCCGGTTCGGGCGTCTGCGGTCCCCGGTGTCCCGGGTCCGTCCGCTCGGTACCGGCTGTCGCGGTGGTCGCGGGGCTGCGGAACGGCAGGGGGGCGAGGCCGTGGGAACGCTGTGCGCCGACGGTCACGGCGGGGCCGGGGGCGGCGGGCTCGGCGCCCGGCGCGCCGTATGCGTCCGGCGGTTCCGCCTCCTCGGCGGTCTGGGCCTCCGCGAGGTCGACCCCACGCCGGAAGGCCGCCATCAAGCCGGGGTCGTGCAGGGCGTTCCCGTCCTCGGCGCGCGGCACCGGGGCCTCCCTGAGCTGCGGAACCAGATGCTCCTGGTTGCTGCGCCTGGGGAGCTGGGGGCGGTCCGGGGCGGCCGCGGGCGCCGCGGGCGCCGGGGGCGCCTCGGCGGGGGCGCCGGTGTCCGTGGCGGTCCGGACGAATGCGACGGACCCGGCGGACGGGGCGGGTCGGACCGAGGGGGCGGGCACGGCGGACGGGGCGGGTCCGACCGAGGAGGCAGTCACAGCCGACGGGGCGGGCACGGCCGCGGGGGTCGGCCCTGCCGGCGGCTCGGGCTCGGCGGACGGCGGCGCGGGCTCGGCGGACGGCGGGGCGGGCTCGGCGGTCCCGGCGGGCCGGACTCCCGACGGGGACGCCGCGAGGTTCGGGCGGTCCACCCGCTCGGCACGCAGCGGCAGTGGCGGCCCATCCCCCTGGGCCCGGTCCAGCCGCAGTGAGGGCTGGACCGCCGCCTGCGGTGGGACTACGGGCGACGAGTCGCGGGTTCCGGACGGCGGGGCCGTCGTCGCCCCGGCCGGCGTCGTGGCATCGATGTCGATGCCCAGGAGGATCTCGGGCAGCACGAGAATCGCCTGCGTGCCCCCGTAGATGTTGCTCTGCAGCCGTACGGCGATGCCGTGCCTCCGGGCCAGGGAGGCGACGACGAACAGTCCGATCCGCCCGTCCTGCAGTAGATGGGCGACGTTGACCTGGTCGGGGTCGGCGAGCAGGGTGTTCATCCGCTTCTGCTCGGGACCGGGCATGCCGAGTCCCCGGTCCTCCACCTCCAGGGCCAGCCCGGCGGTGACGCGCTGGGCACGCAGCAGGACCTGGGTGTGCGGGGCGGAGAACACCGTCGCGTTCTCGACGAGTTCGGCGAGGAGGTGGATGACGTCGGCCACCGCGTGTCCGCGCAGGGTGCCGTCGATCGGCGGGACCAGCTTGACCCGTGGGTACTGCTCGACCTCGGCGATCGCCGAGCGCAGGACTTCGGTCATGGTCACGGGATTGCTCCACTGCCGCCGTGAGACCGCGCCACCGAGCACGGCGAGATTCTCGGCGTGCCTGCGGATGCGCGTGGCGAGGTGGTCCACGTGGAAGAGCCCCTTGAGCAGGTCGGGGTCCTCGACCTCGTGCTCCAGCTCGTCGAGGATCTGGATCTCCCGGTGCACGAGGGACTGCAGCCGCCGGGCGAGGTTGACGAAGACCTCGACCTTCTGTTCGTTCCCGTTGCTGCGGAACAGCTGCGAGGCCTGGACGACGGCCGCCACCGCCTGGTCCTGCGAGCGGCCCATCTCCTGGGCGAGGAGATCGAAGGCGTCGGCGTCCTCCTCGGCGGCCGGTGTCGGCCGGCGGGCGGGCAGGGGTTCACCGTCGCGGAGCTGTTCCACGACGCGCTGGAGCTCGGCCTGGTGCTGGGCGCCGGTGCGCCGGAGCGCCAGAGCGCGGTCGAGCACCCCGGTGGCGACACGTCCGGAACCGAGGAAGGCCGCGGCCACTGCCGCCACGGCGAGCGCCCCGGATCCTCCGAGCGCCGCCAGGAGGCTGCCGGAGGGGCGCACCCCGGAGGCCCGGATGGTGAAGATGACGGCCGCCGCTCCGCTGAGCACGGCGGCCACGGTCGGCAGGAGGGCGGTACGCAGCAGCTGCGGTCGCAGCCGGCTGTCGGGAACGGGCTGCGCGGCTCTCGGCCGGCTCGCGGCCGAGTGCGAACGGCCACCCGGACGGCCGTGCCGTCCACCTTCGCGGCGTTCCGGTCGCGCGTTGGGTGCGCGAAGTTGAGACATCATCGTCCTCGGTACGTGGGGCACCAGGAATCGGCATTCGTGTGGTGACACCTACGGTGGTCGGTCAGGCCCGGGTCAACGGCTGGGGCAGGCTCGACCGATATGAGCCCACCGTTGATCACCGGCCACACACGGTAGTCGTCAATCGCCCGTGCTCGACGTGCAGTTGTCGAAGTTGCCCGCCAGGCGTCCCGCTCTGGTATGAGGCCTCGCACGGGCAACCGAATCCGTCCACCGTCGACTCCGCACGGGTGGCCGCGCATCAGCCATGTGTGCGAACGCGCGGGGCGGGTGCACCGAGGGTCCCCGTACGCGTACGAAGGAGCGGTGAGCCCCGGACGTTCCGGGGCTCACCGCTCCTTCGTACGCGTACCGGCGAAGGGCGCGGGCGGGTGACCCGCCCCCGCCCGCCGTCGGGTCACTGCTCGCTGTGCACGATCTGGATCAGGTTGCCGCAGGTGTCGTCCAGAACCGCCGTGGTGACCGGGCCCATCTCCAGCGGGTCCTGGGTGAAGCGCACGCCGAGCCCGCACAGCCGGTCGAACTCCGCGCGCACGTCGTCCACGGCGAAGGAGGTGGCCGGGATCCCGTCCTTCACCAGCGCGTCCTTGTACGGCTTCGCCGCGGGGTGGCCGTCGGGCTCCAGCAGCAGTTCGGTCCCGTCGGGGTCCTCCGGCGAGACGACGGTCAGCCATCGGTCCGCCCCGAGCGGGACGTCGGCCTTCTTCACGAAGCCCAGCACATCCGTGTAGAAGCGCAGGGCCTTTTCCTGGTCATCGACGAAGACGCTGGACAGATGGATCTTCATGCGGAGCTCTCCGGCGTGTCGGGCCTGAGCCACCGGGTCACGATGTGCTCAAGGGGTTCGGTGTTCAGGTCGTGGAACTTGTAGCGGCCCTGGCGGCGCACAAGGACCAGTCCCGCGGATTCCAGCACGGACAGATGCTGGCTGACCGCCTGGCGGGACAGCCCGAGACCGTGCTCGGTCACCAGTCGCGCGCAGATCTCGAACAGGGTCTGGCCGTCGCGTTCCACCAGCTCGTCGAGAATGCGCCGACGGGTGGGGTCGGCCAGGGCCTTGAAGACATCCTCCGCCATGACCACCACCATAGGCAAGTATCGACTTGCCTATCAAGCCGGGTTTCCGGCGCGCGCTCATGCCGCGGCACATCACCTCGGGCGGGCGGGCTGGAGCCCCGCGTACACACCGTCCGTGCTCAGCAGCTCCTCATGCGTCCCCACCTCGGCGATCCTGCCGCCCTCCATGGCCACGATGCGGTCGGCACCCTGGATGGTGGAGAGCCGGTGGGCGACGACGAAGACGGTCCGGCCGTCCACAAGCCTGGCGAGCGCCTCCTGCACGAGGGCTTCGGAACGGTTGTCGAGCGCCGAGGTCGCCTCGTCGAGCACCAGAACCCTCGGATCGCGGATCAGCGCCCGGGCGATGGCGAGCCGCTGCTTCTGACCACCCGACAGCTGTGCGCCGCGCTCCCCGATGACCGTGTCCAGGCCGCGCGGCAGGCCGTTCACGAATTCCAGCGCGTTGGCGTCCCGGAGGGCGCGCATCAGCATCTCCTCGTCCGTGTCCCCCATGCCGTACGTGACGTTGTCGCGGATGCTGCCCTCGAAGAGGATCGACTCCTGGGGCACCACCGAAAGGAACCGCCGGTAGGTCCGGAGATCGAGTCCGGCCATGTCGGTCCCGTCCAGCAGGATGCGGCCCGAGGTGGGCCTGATGAACCCGATGAGCAGGTTGAGCACCGTGGACTTGCCCGCACCCGAGGCCCCGACGAGCGCGATGGTCTCGCCCGGCCGTGCGGAGAGGGTGAACCCGTCGACCGCCGGCTCCCCGTCCTCGTAGGCGAACCCGACGTCCTCGAAGTCGATGCGGCCGACGACGCCCTCGACCCGCGCCTTGCCGGCGTTGTTCTCCAGGTCGGGCGCCTGCAGCACCTCGCCTGCCGAACGCACCGACTCCAGGCCCTTGGTGAGGACCGGAGCCAGGCCCAGCAAGGTCGTCACGGAGCCGGTCAGCACGGTGAAGAAGGCGCTGAGCATCACCACGTCGCCGGCGGTGACGGGCATCCAGCCGTGGTAGGCGACCAGGGCCGAGCCCGAAAGACACAGGACACCGAGCGTGTTGAGGATGACCCAGGCCAGCGATCCGAAACGGCCGTTGATCATGTCCAGGCGCAGCCCGGCCGCGAACACCTGGCGCAGCGACCCGTCGACCCGGCCGAGCGCGGTCCGCTCCAGCCCGTGGGCGCGGGTGATGGGGATCAGGGTGGTCATCTCCCCGACACGGGAGGAGAGGTGTTCGACCTCGCGGCGGAAGGACTCGTTGTGGCTGCGCAGCCGGCTGCGCAGCTTCATCACCAGGAAGCCGGCCGCGGGGACCACGACGAGGAAGAGGGGCAGGAACTCGGGCACCCGTACGCCGATGACGACGAGTCCGCCGATCAGCGTGACGACGGCGCCGAGGCCCATGTCGGAGCTCTGCTGGACCATCTGCTCCACGGCTTCGACGTCGCGGACGACCTTGGCCTGGAGGACGCTCGAACTGACCCGCGCGTGATAGCCGACGGAGAGCTGTTGCATACGGCGGCAGAGCGCCGAGCGCAAGGTCGTGCCCATGCGTCGGATGCTGCCTCCGAGCAACCGCACGTACCACTGGTGGAGCGGGTAGTTGATCACGAGGATGAACAGCAGGACTCCGGTGGACTTCCAGATCCCTGATTCGGGACCGTGCTGGACGACCACGTCGAGGACGGTCGCGGTGATCAGTGGCAGCAGCCAGATGGGACTGTGCTTCACGACGAAGATGGCGACCGCGAGGACCAGTTTGCCGCGGTCGGGGCGGAAGAGATGGCCGAGGGTGCGGACCGGGTTCTCTCCGCGGTAGCGGTGATCAAGGTGGTCGAAGGACGCCAGGGGTTCGACGGAGAGCGATGAAAGCGCTTTCTTCATGCAATCATCCCACCCGCTCCGGCCGCTGCCGACAACCCCCGTTCCACGGGAAGAGACAGAGGGCCGCGGAGTGACCGGCGGGAATCTTTCGGGGTCACCCTGCGTACCCGCTCGCCGACCGGGTACCGGGCGGAGATGTTCAGATATAGGCGTGTACGAGTTGTGACGGTGCTGCTCATCGGCTGGTCGGTGCTGACCGGCGTGGAGCGTTGGGCGGAGCGGGCACCGTGGCCGAGCGCCGTGCTGAGCGGCCTCATGTGGGCGTGCGTGGTGGCCGGCGTCTGGTGGTTCGCCGAGTGGACCCAGTCGCCGCTGCGCACCGCACGCCAGGCGGCCGAGGCACGCGAGCGGGCGGCAGCGCACAGTCCGGAGAACGAGGCCCCGCACGAACCGGACACGGACACCGGCGCAGACGGTGGACAGGTGGTGGCCGGTCGGCCGGACTCCTCTGCTCCGTCACGACGCTGACCCCCTGTCGGGCCCGCGCGGCGACAGACGGGAACCGCCCGTGCGCACCATGGAGGTGCGCACGGGCGGTTGCCGTCTGCGGGGGCCGTACGGGCGTGGTCACACCCCCCGAGGGCCGTCGCCCGCGGCCGTGGTCTCGGCCAGCTTCTGGAACTCGCCCAGGTCGTAGTTGGCCAGGGCCGAGTCCAGGTTGGTCAGGGCGCCCAAGTGCTCGACGAACCCGTTGGGGTCGTACTCGATCTGAAGGGCGACCCGGCTGGAGGTTTCGTCGAGCCGGTGGAAGGTGACCACGCCCGCGTGGTGCACGCCCTCGATCGTCTTCCAGGCGATCCGGTCCTGCGGGACGACCTCGGTGAGCTCCGCGACGAAGCTCTTGTCGGCGCCCGGCAGGGACAACTGCCAGGAGAACCGACGCTCGTCCATCGGATCCACGCGTCGCACGTGGCTCAGGAACTTCGGCCACTGCGTCACATCGCTCCACAGAGCCCAGGTGACGCTGACCGGTGCCTTGATGTCGACGGTTTCCACGAGGGAGGAGGACATGGAGGAACAGCTCCTTCTTTTGCTCGGTTGTCCCGTGCGCTGCCGACTACCCGATGGCGGGCAGCGCACGCATGCACCTCCGCCTTCCCGGCCGGAGCGGCCCTACTCACGAGACCTCGATCGCGTCGCGCCAGGCGGCACTCTCCACGTAGTGGTTGTCGAAGCGCTCGGCCGACTCGGCCATCTCCTTCGGGTCCGCCTCCCCCCGCATGACCCTGCCGAGCAGACGCAGGTACGCGAAGCGGTCCATGTGCCGGTCGAACACGAACAGGACGTCCGCGGTGAAGCCGGGGGCGGCGGCGAACGCGTGCGGGGTGTGGGGCGGTACGGACAGGAAGTCTCCTTCCCGCAGGACGGTCACCTCCTCGCCGACGAGCACGCGCAGGGCCCCGCCGAGCACGAAGAACAGTTCCGTCGCCTTGGTGTGGAAGTGGGCCGGTGCCCCCACAGCGCCCTCCGCGAAGGTGGACCGGTAGCTCGTGAAGCCCCCGTCCGTGTGGCGGCCCTCGCCGAGCAGCCGCATCGTGCTGCTCGGGTCGACGCAGGTCTCGGCGTCGGCGTGGCGGGTGAGCACCGGGGGAAGGGTGGTCCTGTTCTCGGTCATGAGCACGACTGTATGACCGCACAGGCCCAGCGCCGAGAGCCATTTGGACACGAGGAACATGGGCCAATCCACGCATCCTCGGCCCGCTCGGCCGGGCCCGCCGGCCGCGCGGCGCGTGCCGGCCGGGGCCCCGCTCCGGCGCACTCCGCCCGCCTCGTGACGTCCGCGCGAGCGCCGTTACCGTCGCGGTCCTCGCCTCCTGGAGTAGGACGGTTCGCCGCCGGCTTTCCCGGTGCCCGTCGCCACCGCGCGACCGGTACGCAGGGAGGGTGCTCGTGAGCAGCTACGACCAGATGGTCCTTCCCGACGGCCCGGTGCTGTTCCTGAGACTCGGAGGAGCCGGCACCGAGATCCCCGGGCGGACATACCGGGGAGTACCACGGGTCCCCCGGCCACACGCATCTGCCCAACGACGACCCGGCCACCCTGTTCGACGGCACCACCGACCAGTACGTCGAAGTCCCGGACAGCGACGTACTGTCCGTCTCCACCACGTGAGCACTGACCGTCGAGGCCTGGCTGCGCCCGGACGTACTGTTGTTCCCCCGCACCGAAGGGCCCGGCTACGTTGGTTACGCCTTCAATCCCCGGGCGGGCCGGGCGCGGGCTCGTACTTCCAGGACCCGCTCCGGCCCGGGGAGTGAATCCATTACGCCCTCGCCGTCACCACCCCGGACGGCCCTGCCGAGCCTCCGGGGTACACCCGGATCTACCGGGACGGGCGGCTGCGGGATCAGGACGCGCTGGCCGCCACATCGTCCCGGGCAACACCACCTCTCCCCTGCGCATCGGGAGTGCGGCCCTGCGCTCCTTCTTCCTCGGCGGTGTCGGCGAAGTCGCCGTCCACCCGAGGGAGATGTCCGGGGAACGCCTCGCGGAGCACCATGCGGCCATGACGGCCGGCCGACCGCCGGCGGAGGCGAGCGAGTGCGGTCCGGAAGCGGGCGTGTTTCAGTGGACCGGTGAATCGCAGCAGGTGCGGGAACGTCCTCCGGAAGAAGGGCCCGTCATGAGGATCGCGGTGATCGGCGGTACGGGGCTGATCGGATCGAAGGTCGTCAGGAAGCTGAACGCCGACGGGCACGAGGCGGTGCCGCACTCGAAGTCCACGGGCGTGGACGTCGTCACCGGAGAGGGCCTGGAGAAGGCGTTGTCCGGCGCCGACGTCGTCGTCAACCTGACCAACTCCCCGACCTTCGACGAAGCCGCGCCGGCCTTCTTCCGGCAGTCGATGGACAACCTGCTGAACGCCGGGCAGAAGGCCGCGGTGCGCCACTTCGTCGTACTGTCCATCGTCGGCGTGGACCAGGTACCCGAACTGGACTACTACCGTGCGAAGGCTCTCCAGGAGGAGGTCCTCGCAGCGGGACCGATCCCGTACTCCATCGTCCGCGCCACGCAGTTCATGGAGTTCATCGACGCCGTCATGAGCTGGACCGCCGACAGTGACACCGTCCGGCTGCCCGCGACCCCGATCCAGCCGATCGCCGCCCAGGACGTCGCCGACGCGGTCGCCGACGTCGCCGTGGGCGCTCCCCTGCAGGGCATCCACAACATCGCCGGCCCCGAGGTCTTCCGTCTCGACGAGCTCGGGAGGATCACTCTCGCGGCCGGTTCGGACAGCCGTACGGTCATCACTGACGACACCGCCGGCATGTTCGGCGTGATTCACGGAGACGTCCTCACAGGCAAGGACGACGCCACGCTCGCTCCCACCCGGTACACGGACTGGCTGGCGGCACGCTGAGGAGAGACGTACGTCACATCCTGCGTCCTGTCACACTTCGGGGGTCTTCCCGGTCAGCTGTGTGTATCCGCAACACGGCTAGGAGACCATCGTGGAATCACGTCTCAACTACTTCGGCCACCCCCTCGCGGGCAAGGTGCTGAAGCACATCAACTCGGCCAACAAGACGGTGGCGGACTCACCGCTGCCTCCCACGGTCCAGGAGCTGGTGAAGATCCGCGCCAGTCAGATCAACGGCTGCGGCTTCTGCACCGACATGCACACCAAGGACGCCGCGCACGCCGGGGAGACCGTGCAGCGTCTCCATCTGGTCGCCGCCTGGCGGGAGGCCGAGGTCTTCACCGAGGCCGAGCGCGCGGCCCTGGAACTCGCGGAGCAGGGCACCCGCATCGCCGACGCGGCAGGCGGCGTCACCGACGAGGCCTGGGCGGACGCCGCCAAGCACTTCGACGAGGACCAGCTGATCGCCTTGATCTCCCTCATCGCCGTCATCAACGCCTACAACCGCATCAACGTCATCAACCAGCAGCCCGCCGGCGACTACCAGCCCGGCCAGTTCGGCTGACCTGCCCCGGTCCGTACGGTCCTGTCCCCCCGCCGGCCACCCCGGCGCGGGGACGGCCCCGCCGTCAGGATCAGCGTCTGCCGGCCGGAGTACGCTCGGCTCATGGTGAGGAGCACGGCGGAAGACGTCGACGGGTACCTGGCCGAGGTCCCGGAGGAGCGCAGGGACGCCCTGGGCAGGCTGCGGCAGTTGTGCGGTGCGGAGCTCGAAGGATTCGACGAGGTCATGGCGTACGGCATGCCCGCGTACGAGCGGGGCGGCACCGCGGAGATCGCCTTCGCCAGTCAGAAGCAGTACATCTCCCTCTACCTCATGCGGAGCGACGTCAGGGAGGCGTTCGAGGGGCGGCTGGCCGGGCAGGACATGGGCAAGGGCTGTCTGAGGTACCGCAGGCCCGGAAGCATCGACTTCGACCTGGTGCGCGACCTGCTCAGGGCCACTGCGGCGGCTCCCCCGGGTCCGGTCTGCTGAAGACCATGGCCCGGCCCGGCGACTTGTGGCACGGCGCGGCAGAGTTGGAGGATTCCCATGCGCTCGGCGGATGACCCGGACTCCCTTGACCTCGACCGTGCGACGAGGGAGTTCACAGGAGCACGTCCTCAGCTCTTCGGCATCGCGTACCGCGTCCTCGGCAGTGCCGCGGAGGCCGAGGACATCGTCCAGGAGGCATGGCTGCGGTGGCAGAAGGCCGACCGCACCGAGATCCGCGAACCGGCGGCCTTCCTCGCGACGGTCACCGCCCGTCTGGCGATCAACCTCGCCCGGTCCGCCAGGGTCCGCCGTGAGTCCTACACCGGGCCCTGGCTGCCCGAGCCGGTCGACACGAGTGCGGATCCGCAGCTGGGCGCGGAGCGGGCCGAGGCGCTCGACCTGGCCGTTCTGTTCCTCCTGGAGAAGCTGAACCCCGTCGAGCGGGCCGCTTACGTCCTGAGGGAAGCCTTCGACTATCCGTACAGACGCATCGCGGACATCCTGGAGACGAGTGAGGCCAATACGCGCCAGTTGGTGAGCCGCGCACGGAAGCACCTGTCGGCGGAACGCAGGGAGCCGGTCGGTTGCGACGAGCACCGGCGGCTGCTGAAGGTCTTCCTGGCCGCGGCGCGGACGGGCAGCCTGTCGGTGCTCGAGGACGTGCTCACGGCGGACGTCGTCAGCTACTCCGACGGAGGAGGAGTGCGCGGGGCCTCCAGGATCCCGGTCATCGGGCGCACGCACGTCTCCAAGTACCTTGCCGCCTTCGCCCCGCGTTTCTGGCCCGAGGCGGACACCCGCTGGGTCGAGGCGAACGGCAGGCCGGCCGTCCTTGTCTCGGCCGGCGGTGAAGCGGTGGCACTCCTGTCCGTCGACGTGTCGGCGCGGGGCATCGAACACATCATGTGGGTGATGAACCCCGCCAAGCTGTCTCCGTACGTGGACTCCCTGGACAGCTGAGCCGGGGGTTTCGGCAAGGGCGGCGGTCAGCCGCAGCCACAGTGCGGGCCCGCCGGGCGGGAGGGAGAAGTCCCAACGGCCGTCGCCGGCGGTGGCAGGGCGTTCCCCCAGTCCTCTCCCCGGTTCGGTTCGGTGACGAACAGACAGTCGAGGTGGACGTAGTCGTCGCCTGCCAGGTGGAGAACTCCCTGGAGCAGGTTGCGTAACCGATCAGTCAGCCTCCGTGGTCGGCCACGAGGCACCACGCTCTCGGATGTGCCGAGAACAGCACGGGCTTCAGGTGGGTCGCGAGATCGGAGGGCACGGGTCCGGCCCGCTCGAAGGCGGCGTGTGCGGCGCACAGGTGAGCTATCGCCGGCAGGTCGGCCGCGGTGGCCGGGCGAATCACGCCGTCCGGCCGCGCGGTCTCGTTCAGCATGCGCAGGCGATGCCCGAGCGCGGGGCGGTCAGATCGTCGACCGGACGCTGCTCGGAGCCGGCGGCGGAGTCGTAGGCGAATCCCTCACGTGCCCAGTACTCGAAGCCGCCGAGCATTTCCTTGACCTGGTAGCCGAGGCGGGCGAAGACCAGCGCCGCGCGGGTCGCGCCGTTGCAGCCGGGGCCCCAGCAGTAGGTGACCACGGTCCGGGCCGGGTCGACCAGCTCCGGTGCCAGGTCCGCGATCCGTGCGGTGGGAATGTGGAGGGCGCCGGGGATGTGGCCCTGGTCCCAGGCGGCGTCGCTGCGGGTGTCGACCACCACGACGCCGGACGCGCCGGATGTCAGATCGGCGTGGACGTCGGAGACATCCGCCTCGAAGGCGAGGCGGGCGGCGTAGTGGGCAGCGCTGTCGGCGGGGGCGGCGGCGGGCACGCTCAGGACGGCGCTGGTGAGCTCGGTGGAAGCGGTGGCGGACATGGGGTGCCTCTTGTTCTTGCTGGTCAGGACGAGGGACGGTGGGCCGTGCCGGGTTTCCCCGGCCGGCGATGGCTCCATCCTCTGATCCCTGGGCCCGCCCTACGAGTGGCGTACACGCCTCCGGTCATCAATATTCCGCCAGCCGTGCCGGTCGTACGGGGTGACCGGCGTGCGGGCTCGGGACTCGGGTGAACGTCTTGCGGTAGGCCGTCGGCGTCGTGCGCATCTGACGGGTGAAGTGGTGCCGGTACGTCCCGGTGCTGTCGAAGCCGACCGCGGCGGCGACCTCGTCCACGGTGCCCTCACCGGACTCGAGCAGCGGCAGGCTGGCAGCTACCCGCTGGGCGATGACCCAGCGCATGGGGCTCACGCCGTTGCGGCGGGTGAAGTGCCTCGAGTACGAGCGTTCCGACATGCACGCGGCCCGTGCCAGGGCGGACACGGACAGGGGTGTGTGCAGGTGGCGCAGCGCCCAGTCCATGCTCCGCGTGACGCCGTCGTCCTCGGTGCCGATCTCTCCCACCGCCGCCTCGATGAACTGAGCCTGACCGCCCTCGCGGTGCGGCGGAACGACGAAACGGCGCGCCACCGTGTTGGCCACGGCCGCACCGTGATCGGCCCGGACCAGATAGAGGCACAGGTCGATTCCGGCCGCGCTGCCCGCGCTGGTGAGGACGTCACCGTTGTCGACGTACAGCACGTCGGGGTCGACCTCGATCCCGGGATGCCGTTCGGCGAGCGCGCGGGCGTAACGCCAGTGGGTGGCGGCGCGCCGACCCTCCAGCAGGCCGGACGCGGCCAGCGCAAACGCCCCCGAGCAGATAGATACCAGGCGCGCCCCCCTGGCATGGGCCCGCAGCAGCGCTTCCACGAGGGCGGGCGAAACCTCCGCCCCGGCGTCGGCCACTCCCGGCACGATCACCGTGTCCGCCGTGGTCAGCGCATCGAGCCCGTGCTCGGCGCGCAGCGTGAACCCGCCGACCGCCCGCAGGTCCCGGCCGGGTTCCTCGGCGCATACCCGCAGCTCGTACCAGGGCAGGTCGCCCAGCTCGGGCCGGGGCAGGCCGAAGACCTCCACCACCACGCCCAGCTCGAAGGGCGCCATTCCTTCGAAGGCCAGTACAGCCACCACGTGCGCTTGCGCCATGGCTGGATCTTAACAATCACCAAGATCCAGCCATGATGGGCGCCTGCCACGCGCAAGCCGAAGGCAGCGCGGGCCCGAGCTCACGCTCCCCAGCCGCCTCCGACCGCCTGCTCGACGGGTACGAGTCACGCAGCGCCTTGCGCAGGCCGGGCACGACGCCGTCGTACCGCGCGGCAAGCGCTTCGAACGCCTGCTCCCGGTGAGCCTTGTTGCGCACGAACGAGAGCCAGCCCTTCCGCTTCTCGGGCAGATCGCTCCACACCTCGGCGAGGAACGGATCGCTTTGCGGCCGGGCGCCGTCCTGTGCGACCTTCCCTCTCTCGGCGCGACGCGCTTCCCCGGCCTCTCCGGCCCTGATGTCCTCAGACGACGGGTCGCCGACGACCTCGCTGGTGGCCGTGCGGATCGCATGGGCATACCGCCGGGCGACCGCCGCCACGTCGGTGAACTCCGTGAGGTCGGCGCCGGCGAGGAGGGCGGCACCGATGTGCTTGTCCAGCACCCGCACGCCCGAGGCGGTGGCGGCGGCGTGCAGCCGCACCTCGAGGTCGTCCGCCGGACGGCCGAGGCGGTCGCCGATGGTGCCGCACATCTGGCGCTCCACCTGGTCGCAGGCCATCAACCACGCCGTACGGAGCGCCGGCTCGGTGTCGGCGAGCCGGATCATCTTCATCGCGAGCATCTCGTCGGCCAGGTCGACGGGCGGCGCCCCATGGCGGAGCCCGACCAGTTCGGCGGCGAGGTGGTCCTCGATGGAGCTCTGCCGGGGCCAGCTGCGCAGCACGGTCATCAAGGTGACGACGCCCTGCGTGACGATCGGTTCGGCGCAGCTCTCCTTGCTGCGGAAGTCGCTGCTCGCCCATCCCCCCTGAGCCGCGCTTCGTCGTCGTCCATGGCGCGGTGTCACCCTTTCCACTCGCGCCTCCCCACGACACTGTGTCACTTAGACCGTGTCCTACATGGTCAGTTTGAGGAATCGTTTGTAGCAGCAGAGAGCTGCTGCCAGTCCGAGAAAGGCCAGGTAGTTGCCTGGTTTCCGTTCGTAGCGGTGGTTGAGTCGGCGGTAGCCGGTCAGCCAGGACATCGTGCGTTCGATGACCCACCTGCGCCGGCCGAGCCGCTCGCTGGAGTCGATGCCTTTGCGTGCGATGCGGACCCCGATGTGCTTGCCCCAGAGCCATCGCCGCAGGTGGGGGATGTCGTACGCCTTGTCTGCGTGAAGCCGGCGGGGCTTGGATTCCGTCGCGTGGGATTCGTGTCCCATGTGGAAATGGGACAGCATCGGCTTCAGGGCCTGGCTGTCGTGGGTGTTGGCCGCGGAGAGTCCGACGCGTAGGGGCAGTCCGTCCGCGTCGGACAGGACGTGCATCTTGGAACCTGGCTTGCCCCGGTCCACGGGGCTCGGACCTGCAAGTTCGCCCCTTTTTTAGCGCGGATATGTGCGGAGTCCAGGACCGCCCGGGACAGGTCGATCAGGTTCTGTTCGTCCAGGAGCTGGAGAATTTTCTGATGCAGCCGGCCCCACACCCCGGCTCTCGACCAGATGACGAAGCGACGGTGCACCGTCGACTTCGACGCCCCGAAGCACGGGGGCAAGGCTCGCCAAGCGCACCCGCTGACCAGCACGTAGATGATCGCCGCGAAGACTGCCTCGTCATCGATGTTCGCGACCCCGCCGCCCTGCGGGCGAACTCGGGCCGGCGGCAGCAACGGCCCCGCTATCTCCCAGAGTCCGTCCGGAACGATCCATCCCCACCGTCCACTCCCCATACCCAGCACAACTGCCAACTGACCATGTAGGACACGGTCTTAGTGACAATCGGCAAGGATGGAGAGGCATCGGCCAGTGACGACGCGGCTGCCGCTCAGGGCGCCCCCTTCACCACACCCTTCGCGTCGAATGCCGTTCCGCTCCCGGACCCGAGGCCCAGCCACAGCTCGGTGAAGCGATCGAGCAGCCCCGCCGCTCGGGTCACATCGTCCGTCAGCGGCCGGTCGGCCAGTTCCGCCTCCAGGACCGAGTCCGCCAGCTCGAAGGCGCGCCCGACGGGCAGCCCGGGGTCGAGCCGCATGTCGCGCTGCCGCAACGCACGCACGGCCGCGACGAGTTCACAGCCCACGACGAGCCGGTACGCCTCGCACGCCCGCAGCGTCTGGCGCGCCGCCAGCGAGGCGAAGCTGGCCTGTTCCTCGACGCCCCGCGAGAGCACCGCGTGACCGAGCGACGCGGGCGCGGAGAAGGCCCGCAGGTCGCCGAGCGCCGCCCCGGCCGCGTATTCGAGGATCATCACGCCGGAGGAGGCCGGCTCGCCGTCCGCGAGGAACGGTCGCAGACGGGTGAAGCCCGGTTCGTTGAGCGTGGAGAGGCGTGAGGTCGACAGGCGCGCCACCTGTGACACAGCCAGCCTGAAATGGTCCAGCGACAGGGCGAGTTGAGCGAGGTAGAAGCCGCCATGATGGTAGGCCGCCATGTCGTCCGCCGAGATCAGCGGATTCTCGGCCGCCGCGTTGATCTCGACCGTGAGGACGTCTTCGAGCGCGTCCGCCGCGTCGTGCGCGGGCCCGTGGATCTGCGGCACGCAACGGAAGCCGTACGGGTCCTGGATCCGGCCGAGCGGTGGTGTGGGGCGGTCGGGCGCGCCGAGCAGCAGTCGCATGCGTTCCGCGACGGCGTACGAACCGGCGTGCCGCCGCGCCTCGTGCACGGGCAGTGCGTACGCCTCGTACGAACCGTCGGTCGCCATCAGGGACAGCGCCGCCACCACCTGTGTGGCCGCGATCAGGCCACGCAGCTCGTGCACCGCGAGCGCCGACTGGCCGAGGGTGAGGGCGTTGCTGCTGATCAGGGCGAGGGCGTCGTTGTTGTCGAGGGGCTGCGGGCCGGGGGCCGCCCCCGGTCCCCGCCAGGGGTGTTCGCCCGCCAGCGCGAGGCCCATCTGCGCGAGCGCGGCGATGTCGCCGGTGCCTACCGAGCCGAATTCGTTGACCTTCGGGTAGGCACCCGTCTCCAGCGCCTCGCAGAGGGCCGTGACGACGGTGGGGCGCAGGCCGGCGCCTCCCGCGAGCAGTTGATTGGCGCGGACCGCCAGCATGGCGCGGACCTGCCGCGCCGGGAGCTCGTCGCCGATCGCCCCGGCATGGCTGCGCAGCAGCCGGAGGCCGTGGTCGGCTGCGGCGTCCGTCGGCACGGACTCATTCCGGTTAGCGCCCACACCGGTGGAGCGACCGTAGACACGACCCCACGACGCGATCTCCCGTGCGGCGACCCAGGACGCCTCGACGCGCTTCATCCCGTCTGCTGCAGGAACGGGCTTCGCCGCGGATTCGGCCATGCGTACGACATCTGCGACCATCAGTCCGCGGCCGTCGAGGACGACGACCGCACCGCTGTCGTCGGCCGCGCCGTTCACCATACGAGACGACATCACTCGTAATTCCTCCTCAATCGGGCGCCCCGTCTTGCCTTACGGCCACTCGTAACCAGGGATTTACGCCTGAGCGGCGACCAGCTATTGACAACCTATTCAGTCACCGAGAACTCTGCATGATGATATGCAGCCGGGCAAGGGACTCCTCATGATCCAATTCGACAAGGTCCACAAGCGCTTCCCGAACGGCACAACCGCGGTGCACGACCTCACCCTTGAGATGCCGGAAGGGGGCGTGACCGTCCTCGTCGGATCTTCCGGTTGCGGCAAGACGACGACGCTCCGCATGATCAACCGGATGGTCGATCCGACCTCCGGGACGATCCGGGTCAACGGCAAGGACGTCCTGGAGCAGGACGCCGCCGAGCTTCGCCGCTCCATCGGCTACGTCATCCAGCAGTCCGGGCTCTTCCCGCACCGCACCGTCCTCGACAACATCGCGACCGTGCCGCTGCTGCTCGGCTGGGGCCGCAGGAAGGCGCGGACGCGGGCGGCGGAACTCCTGGACACGGTCGGCCTGTCCACCGACGCGGGGAAGCGCTACCCGCACCAGCTCTCCGGCGGCCAGCAGCAGAGGGTCGGCGTGGCCCGCGCGCTCGCCGCGGACCCGCCGGTGCTCCTGATGGACGAGCCGTTCGGTGCTGTCGACCCCGTGGTCCGCACCCAGCTCCAGGACGAACTCCTGCGGCTTCAGAGAGAGTTGAACAAGACCATCGTCTTCGTCACGCACGACATCGACGAGGCCGTCCGGCTCGGCGACCGCATAGCCGTCTTCCGGACCGGCGGCCACCTCGTCCAGTGCGCGAGCCCCGCCGAGCTCCTGGCCCGGCCCTCGGACGAGTTCGTCGCGGACTTCCTGGGCGCGGAGCGAGGGCTGAAGCTGCTGTCCCTGTCGACGCTCGCGCAGGTTCCCCAGGGGCCCGCGCCCCTGGACTCCCGCTGGCAGCTGACCCTCGACCCCGCCCGGAAGCCGCTGGCCTGGCGCGACAGCGAGACACATGCGGAGACCCCGGTGCGGCCCCTGCGGGACACGGACTCGCTCCTCTCGGCTCTCAACGAGTCGATCGCCGCGCCGAGCGGCCTGGTCGCCCGGGTCGACGCGGAGGGCGTCCTCACCGGCGTGACGTCCCGCGGGGACATCCACGACCACGCGGGGCACGTGCACAGCGAGGCAAGCACGGTGGTCGCATGACCTTCGACTGGTCGTGGACAGCCGACCACACCGGTGACCTCACCACCCTGGCCCTCTCCCACCTCCAGGCCGCCCTCACCGCCGTACTCCTCGGCCTGATCGTCTCGCTCCCCCTGGCTGTGGTCGCGCACCGGGTACGCAGACTGCGCGGGCTCCTCCTCGGCCTGTCGAACGTCCTGTTCACCATCCCCTCCATCGCCGTCTTCGTGCTCCTCCTGCCGGTCAGCGGTCTCACCCGCACCACCACCGTCATCGGCCTGACGATCTACACACTCGTCGTGCTCCTGCGGAACACGGTCGAAGGCCTGGACTCCGTCCCCGCCAGGACGAAGGAAGCCGCGAAGGCCATGGGCTCCCGGCCGCTGCGCACCCTGCTCACGGTCGAACTGCCCCTCGCCCTCCCGGTGATCATGGCGGGGGTGCGGATCGCGACGGTGATGGCCATCTCCCTCGTCTCCGTGGCCACGTACATCGGCGACGGCGGACTCGGTCAGCTCTTCACGGACGGGTTCCAGCGCAACTTCCCCACCCCCGTGATCGTCGGCGTCGTCCTGACCCTGCTCCTCGCGCTCGTCGCGGACGCGCTTCTCGTCGCCCTTCAGTACGTCCTGACCCCCTGGACCCGCCGGCAGAAGCAGAGGGCCTGACCCGTGTACGAACTCTTCAAGAACCTCGGCGCCTGGCTCGTCAGCGGCGAACAGTGGGCCGGGGCGGACGGCATCGGCCACCGCCTCGCCGAGCACCTCCAGTACTCGCTGCTCGCCACCCTCGTCGCCGCCGCCATCGCACTGCCGATCGGCCTGCTCATCGGTCACACCGGGCGCGGCGCGTTCGTCGCCATCAACCTCTCCAGCTTCGGCCGGGCGCTGCCCACCGTCGGCCTGGTCGTGCTGGTCTTCCTCGCCAGCGGCCTGTCGATGTGGCCCGTCTACATCGCGCTGGTGGCGCTCGCCGTGCCTTCCATCGTCACCAACACGTACGCGGGCATGACCGCCGTCGATCCCGAGGTGCGGGACGCGGCGCGCGGGCAGGGCATGCGCCGGCACCAGGTCCTCCTCCAGGTCGAACTGCCCCTCGCGCTCCCACTGATCATGACCGGGCTCCGGCTCGCGCTCATCCAGGTCGTCGCTACGGCCACCATCGCCGCGTACGTCTCCTTCGGCGGGCTCGGCCGGTACGTCTTCGACGGGCTCGCCCAGCGCGACCTCGTGCAGGTGCTCGGGGGCGCCGTGCTCGTGGCGGTCGTCGCCGTCGTACTCGATCTCATGCTCTCCGCGCTCCAGCGCACCCTATTCCGTAATCGCCCCGCCAAGTCGGCCCAGGAGCAAGCACGATGAACCGCAGAACTCTCCTCGGCGGGCTCTTCGCCGCCGCCTCCGTCCCCGCGCTCGCCTCCTGCAGCAGCGGCATCACCTCTCTCGACGGGCAGGGATCCGGCGGAGGAGGCGGAGGCTCCAGCGAGGGCGGCGTCACCATCGGCACCGCCAACTTCACCGAGAACCAGGTCCTGGGTCATCTCTACGCGGCGGCGCTCGAGGCAGCCGGCGTGAAGACCACGGTCCGCCCCAACCTCGGCACCCGCGAGATCCTCATACCCGCCCTCGAGGGCGGTGACATCGACCTCCTGCCCGAGTACCAGGGCGCCCTGCTGCACTACCTCGACGCCGAGGCGAAGGCCACGGAGGAGGGCGAGATGCAGAACGCCCTCGCCATGGCCCTGCCGCGCGGCCTCCAGATCCTTCCCTACGGCATGGCGGAGGACTCCGACGCCTTCGTCGTCACCCGGGAGACCGCCGAGAGGTACGGCCTCAAGTCCCTCGCCGACCTCGCCGGGCACAACGGCAAGCTCGTCATCGGCGCGGCGCCCGAGGTCAAGAAGCGCACGGTGGGCGCGGTGGGCCTCAAGGACGTGTACGGCGTGGAGTTCAAGGAGTTCAAGTCCCTCGACTCCTCGGGGCCGCTGGTCAAGGGCGCCCTGAGGAAGGGCGACGTCGACGTGGCGAACCTCTTCACCACGGACACCGACATCGCCGCCGAGCACTGGGTCGTCCTCACAGACCCGAAGAACCTGGTCCCCGGCCAGCACGTCGTCCCGCTCATCGCCGACCGCAAGGCCGACTCGACGGTCCGCAAGGCGCTCGCCCGGCTCGGCGGCGCGCTGACGACCGAGGACCTCACCGAGCTCAACCGTCTGGTGGACAAGGACAAGAAGGACCCCGAGGACGTCGCGCACGACTGGGCGGCAGAGCACGGGATCAAGAAGAAGTAGCCGCCGGACCGAGCGGCAGGACACACCACCGAGAGGCCAGGTACACGAGTCATGGCAGCTGAAGACCTGGTGGAGCGGCGCTCCATCGACGTCGTCCCTGACGACGAACGGCACGGGACAGCGTTCAGTCAGTTCACCCTCTGGCTCGGCGCCAACCTCCAGATCACCGCGGTCGTCACGGGCGCACTCGCCGTCGTCTTCGGCGGCGACGTGGTGTGGTCGGTCGTCGGCCTGCTGCTCGGCAACCTACTCGGCGGCGCCGTCATGGCCCTGCACTCCGCGCAGGGCCCGAAGCTCGGCCTGCCCCAGATGATCCAGTCCCGCGCCCAGTTCGGGGTGCGCGGCGCGGTCGTCCCCCTCCTCCTGGTCATCCTCATGTACGTGGGCTTCTTCGCGAGCGGCAGTGTCCTCGCCGGACAGGCGACCGCGGAGCTCACGCACACGGACGACACCACCGGCATCGTCGTCTTCGCCCTCGTCACGGCCGTGACAGCGGCGGTCGGCTACCGGGTGATCCACGTCCTGGGGCGGGTGGCCAGCGTGGTCTGCGCGCTCGCGTTCATCTACCTGGGCATCCGCCTCCTGGAACGCGTGGACCTGTCGGCGCTGCTCGGTGACGCCCACTTCGACCTGCCGATGTTCCTGCTCGCGGTGTCCCTCTCGGCATCCTGGCAGCTCGCCTTCGGGCCGTACGTCGCGGACTACTCGCGCTATCTGCCGCGTACGACGTCGGGACGGGCCACCTTCTGGTGGACCCTCTCGGGATCGGCCGTCGGCTCGCAGTGGTCGATGACGTTCGGGGTGCTCGTGGCGGCGAGTTCGGGGGAGGCATTCCTCGCGAACCAGGTCGGGTACGTCGTCGGTCTGGGCGGCACAGGGCTGATCGCCTCGTTCCTGTACTTCGTGATCGCGCTCGGCAAGCTGACCATCAACGTGCTGAACACCTACGGCGGCTTCATGTCGATGGTGACCAGCATCAGCGGGTTCCGCGGCCAGAAGACGCTGTCGCAGCGCGGCAGGAGCGCGTACATCGCACTGATCATGGTGGCCGGGACGGTGGTGGCGCTGCTGGGCAAGGACAGCTTCCTGACGTCCTTCAAGGACTTCCTGCTGTTCCTGCTGACGTTCTTCACGCCGTGGTCGGCGATCAACCTGGTCGACTACTACCTGATCTCACGGGAGCGGTACGACATACCGGCGCTGTCCGACCCCGAGGGCCGCTACGGCGCCTGGCGCTGGGACGCCCTCGTCGTCTACGCGGTGGGCATCCTCGCCCAGCTCCCGTTCCTCGTCACGCACTTCTACACGGGGCCGCTGGCGGACCCGCTGGGCGGCGCGGACATCTCCTGGATCGTGGGCCTGGCTGTCCCGGCGGCCCTGTACTGGCTGTTGGCACGCCGGGACACGACCCACGTCCCGGAGGAGACGCGGTACACCCTGGCTTCTCCGCAGAACCCCTGAGGCCGGAAGCCGCCGATCGCTGATCCGTCAGCTACGGGCCCCTCTTTCCTCCTCGGCATCGCTGCTCCCCGCGCCCGTGAGGACCGCGCCCGCGACAACCCCGAAGAGGCGGTCCGCGCGCGGCGCGAGCGAGGGCTGATCGCCGAGCCAGGCGAGCGCCGCCACCAACGCGAACAGGTCGGCCCCGTCGATGTCGGTCCGCGCCACGCCTGCGGCCTGGGCGCGGGTGAGGAGCCGGGCGCCGGCCGCGCGCAGAGTGACGCACGAAGCATGGAGTGCGGACTCGGTGTCCTCGATGGCGGCCGCCATCAGCACGGTCACGCCCCGGTACTCGGTCGTCCACGCGACGCAGTCGCGCAGCCATGAGACGAGAGCGTCTGCCGGCGAGCTCGACGTCTCGAGCTCGGCCGCCCGCGCCGTCAGCTCGTCGAAGCTCGTCCGGAGCAGGGCCTCGAGCAGCGCCTCGCGCGTCGGGAAGTGACGCAGCAGCGTCGCGAGCCCGACATCCGCCCTGCGCGCGATGTCGCGCAGGGACACGTCGACGCCTTGTTCGGCGAGGGCGTCGCCCGCCACTGCGAGCAGGTGGTCGCGGTTCTTCCTGGCGTCGGCCCGCATCTGTTCCCCTTGACTATCCGGATCGGTGGTCCATATATTCGTACCAGTGATCCGCTTATTCGGATCGCCGATCCGGATAAGCCTATCCCGCAGCGCGGGCAGGAGATGACGATGCCGACACACACGATGAGGGCGGTCCGGCTCCACGAGCACGGCGGCCCCGAAGTCCTTCGCTACGACGAGGTGCCGATGCCCGAGCCGGGGCCGGGTGAGGTGCTCGTCCGCGTGCACGCGGTCGGCGTCAATCCGCCGGACTGGTACCTGCGCGACGGGATGTCCAACCTGCCTCCGGAGACGAGGCCGAAGTTCGGCCTTCCCGTGATCCCGGGGACGGATCTGTCGGGCGTCGTCGAGGCCGTCGCGGCGGATGTGGACGGCTTCTCCGTCGGTGACGAGGTCTTCGGCCTCCTCCGCTTCCCCAGCTTCGACGGCAGCACGTACGCGGAGTACGTGGCCGCGCCCGCGTCGGACCTCGCCCTCAAGCCGGCCGGTATCGATCACGTGCACGCCGCAGGGGCGCCGATGGCCGGGCTCACCGCATGGCAGTTCCTGATCGAGCTCGGACACGCTCATCCCTCGCCCTTCCAGGCGGCGCGGCACCGCCCGGTGCCACTCGGCGCCGGCGTCACGGTGCTGGTCAACGGTGCGGCGGGCGGCGTGGGGCACCTGGCGCTGCAGCTGGCCAAGTGGAAGGGCGCGCGCGTCATCGCCGTGGCATCGGGCGCGCACGAATCGTTCCTGAGCGATCTCGGCGCCGACGAGTTCATCGACTACACCAGGGGCCGTCCCGAGGAACTCGTACGCGGCGTCGACCTCGTCCTGGACACCGTCGGCGGTCCTCACAGCAGCCGCTTCCTGCGCACGCTCAAGCGCGGCGGGTCCCAGTTCCCGGTGTTCTTCGGCGAGTTCGACGAAGAAGAAACCACGAAACTGGGCGTCACGGTCACGGGCACCCAGGTCCGCTCCAACGGCGCGCAGCTCGCCGAACTGGGTCGCCTGCTCGACACGGGCACGGTCCGCGTCGCGATCGACAGCACGTTTCCGCTGGCGGACGCCCGGGCCGCCCACGAACGCGCTGCCAGGGGACATATCCAGGGCAAGATCGTGCTCACGGTCGACTGACCCTCGGCCCAGGGCCCCTCACGCCTACGTCAGCCGGACCCGGCAACCTTTTCCGCGCCTGCTGCCACTGGACTTCGACGATTCCTCGACGAACCCACGGAGAAGGCCAGATGAGCCGTACAGCCACGGTCAGCAGCACCAGCCGCCGACACCTGCTCCTCGGCGCCGCGGGCGCGCTCGGTGCCGGCGTCGCGGGCGCCCTGGGTGTTCCCGGTACCGCCGCCGCCGTCACCTCGTCCGCTACCGGCGGCGGGAGGAGCGCGGCGGCGACCGGCGCCGTGTACATCGCGAGTGACTCCACCGCGCAGACGTACAGCTCGGGCTACTTCCCGCAGGCCGGGTGGGGCCAGAAGCTGTCCTCGTACTTCACCTCGAACATCACCGTCGCCAACCGTGCCATCGGCGGCCGCAGTTCGCGGTCGTTCATCGAGCAGGGGCGGCTGGCCGCGATCCACGACGTGATCGAACCCGGCGACTACCTCTTCGTACAGTTCGGGCACAACGACGCGACCGTCGGCAATGCCGAGCGCTACACGCCGCCCGCCGACTACAAGGAGTACCTGCGCAACGACTACATCCGCGCGACCCGGTCCCTGGGCGCCACGCCGGTCGTGGTGACACCCGTGTCACGGCGCTCCTACAACGCCTCCACCGGGAAGTTCAACGTCTCGTTCCCCGCGTACGTGGACGCCGCGAGGGCGGTGGCGCGGGAGGAGGGAGCCGCGCTGGTCGATCTCTCGGCGGCCAGCCGGGCCTACCTCGACGGGGTCGGGGTGGAGGCGTCCAAGCGGATCTTCCTGTGGCTGAACGCCGGGCAGTACCCGAACTTCCCCGACGGCGTGCAGGACGACACCCACTTCCAGGAGCGAGGAGCCGTCGAGATGGCCCGCCTCGTCTCCAGCGCCGTGGCGGGGCTGGGGCTGCCCCTCTCGGGAGAGGTGGTGCCCACGGCCACGCGCTGAAGCGGGCCGTCCTGGTCGCCTTCCCGGACCGATGGGCGTGTCGGTGCTCGCCCGTGGTCTTCCGCCATGGGAAGCACGGGGGGGCTGACGGTGTCCGTCGGCCGGGCCCTCTCGCAGCGCGCGCAGCCGTGCCTGTTCCACTGGCGGTGGCGGTTGCCGCCGCCTCTGCGCGGCGTCGCCGCACGCTGAGCAGGGCCGGCAGCGAGTGTTCGCGCGTCGTCAGCCCCGGCGCTCCGTTGCCGCCTGCGGTGGCCGGTGGGCCGCTGCCAGGGCGTTGCGGACAGCAAGACGGCCGGCCTGCAGGAACGCCCGCGGTTGGGAGTCGACCGGGTGGAAGCGCATGCGCCGCAGGACGACCGCTGCCGCCGGAGACAACCCGGCCCCTGACCGGGTGAGTTCGTCGCGGATACCCGTCTCGACAGCGGCCCGGCACTCGGCCTGCCACTCCGGATCGTTGTCGCCGTCGACAGCCAGATCAGCGGCCGCTTCGAAGACGAGGCCCGCCTCCCACGGCTCGAAGTCCACGGTGACCTCCGCGAAGTCGGAAGGACAGCTTGCCTGCCGCGCGTACACGGCTCGGACACCCCTGATGGGGTGAGGCGGGAACGTTCCGGTGTCAGATTCCACGGGGTCACGTTAGCCCGTGAGGCCAGGCCGAAGCCCAGCCGACGCAACTCGCCCTATTCCTTCAGCGCCTGGTCGAAGCAGGCGTACGCCTCCTCGTCGAACAGCACGAACCGGACCTCGGTGATCGGTGGGAGCGCCGCCTCGCGGACCGTACGTACGGCGATCCGGGCCCCGTCGTCGAGCGGCCAGCCGTAGATGCCCGTCGAGATCGCCGGAAAGGCAACCGTCCGGGCCCCCAGCTCCGACGCCACCCGCAGGGACTCCCGGTAGCAGGAGGCCAGCAATGCGGAACGGTCTTCAGTGCTCGACCAGACCGGGCCCACCGTGTGGACGACGTGCTCCGCGTTCAGCCGGCCGGCCGTCGTCGCCACCGCCTGCCCGGTCGGCAGTCCCTTGCCGTAGTGCGAGGCCCGCAGGTCGCGGCAGGCGGCGAGGATCTCGGGCCCGCCACGCCGGTGGATCGCGCCGTCCACCCCACCGCCGCCGAGGAGCGAGGAGTTGGCGGCGTTGACCAGGACGTCGGCGTGCTGCTCCGTGATGTCCCCGCGTACGAGGGTGATCGTCGGTCGTGTCGTCATGCGGCCATACTGCCGCCTGCCAGGAGAGGACGCTGAGCCACGGCCGTCGCAGCCCCCGTCCGTGCGCGGATCCGCCCGCGCCACTCAGCGGGGCAAGCTGTCCGATCGCCCGGCCCGCTCGTGGCGCGGTCCGGCCAGCAGCGCGACGTACCACCAGGCACCCCGTTCAGTGCGGTGCCGGTGCCGGGTTCAGGGCGTTGCCGACGGTGCAGCCGCCCTCTCCGCGCATCCGCTGGATCCTGGGCGGGGTCCACACCTCGGTGGCGCCGGGGCCCACGCGGGCGAGCAGGCAGTCCTGCGGGTCGAAGACGTTGCCCTTCACCGACAGGAGAACGCCGACCCGGCCGCCGTCGGCCTTCACCTCGGTACGGATCGCCGGATTCATGTCCAGGGCGGCGAGCACCCGCCGTACCTCGGCCTCGTCCACGCGGCCGCGCTCCGGCACCCGGGGAAGTTTCGCGCGGAGCTCCTCGTACGGCAGCCGGGGCGGTTCGGGCGGTGGGGCGAAGGTCAGCGAACGGCCATCCGGGCAGTCCACGTCGCGGGGTTGCTCACGCCACTCCGACTCGGGCGACACCCGCACCTCGAAACAGCGCCGCACGGTGACCTCCTCGACGTCGAACCATCCGTTGTACGCCGAGCCGGACGTGCGGACGACCACGTCGACGCCGTCCCCGTCGCGTGTCGAGGTACCCGTCAACCGCATCACCTCCACCCCGTCGATGCCGGAGGCAGCGCGTCCGACCTCCTCCGCCGTGCGCGGACGCTGGCCGTAGAGCCGCTGACCCACGCTCCCGGCCACCTCCCGTGCGGCATCGGTCGCCTCGCCCTCGGAGGACTGCACCACCCCGCAGGCGGCGGTGAACAACAACAACGGTGCGAGCAGCAGCAGTCGGCGCATGGGGTCACCCTTTCCGGCGCCGCGTGCGGCGGGCAACCGCTCGCGTACTCACACCGGCGTACGTGATCGTACTCACCACTCGAAGCCGACGCGGTCGAGGAGGGATCACAGAGCCGGAAGCCGAGAGTCCGGCTACTCCATGGCTCCGTCGCCGCGAAGACAACTCAGGGGTGCCGGGGGCGCCGGGCCTGGACAATGATCGGCATGACGCCCCTTCACTCGAACCCGCTTTTCACCCGGCTCGCAGATGCCGAACGGATCCTCGTCGCGGGCGCGGGAGGTGGCTTCGACATCTACTCCGGCCTGCCGTTGGCTCTCTCCCTCCTGCATCAAGGCAAGCAGGTGCATCTCGCGAACCTCTCATTCAGCGCGCTCGAAGGTCTGCCGACCGATGACTGGGCTGCCCCCGACCTGGCCGCCGTCACTCCCGGCTCCGCCCCGCACCAGAGCTACTTCCCGGAGCGGACCCTTGCCCAGTGGCTGCACCAACACGACTACCCGTCCACCGTGTACGCCTTCCCCCAGACCGGGGTGCGTCCCCTGCGCTCGGCCTACGAGGCACTGCTCGAGCTGCACCGGATCGACGCCGTGGTGCTTGTCGACGGCGGTACGGACATCCTGATGCGCGGTGACGAAGCCGGGCTCGGCACTCCGGAGGAGGATCTGGCCAGCGTGGCGGCGCTGGCAGCGCTGGACGACATACCGACCCGCCTCGTCGTGTCGGTCGGGTTCGGCGTGGACGCTTACCACGGCGTCAACCACTCGCACGTACTGGAGAACATCGCCGCCCTGGAGCGCGACGGCGCATACCTCGGCGCGTTCTCGATACCGCGCGCCACCCGCGAGGGCGCCCTCTACCTTGACGCGGTGGAGCACGCTCAGCAGCACACCCCACAGCACCCGAGCATTGTGAACGGGTCGATCGCGGCAGCCGTGCGCGGCTCCTTCGGGGACGTCCGGTTCACCGATCGCACCCGGGGCAGCGAGTTGTTCGTGAACCCGCTGATGTCCCTGTACTTCGCCTTCGACCTCCCGGGCCTGGCTGCCCGCTGTCTGTACCTGGACCGGATCGAGGACACCTACCTGATGCGCCAAGTCCATTCGCGCATAGCCGAGTTCCGCGAATCCACAGTGACTCGCCCGCCCCGCCGCTTCCCGCACTGAGGCAGGACGTGCGGACGCGCGCTGTCTGAAGCCGCAGCTGTGCGACGGTCTTTCCGGACTCCGAGGCGCAAGCTCGCCGCCGGCGCACGCACAGCCGTCCAAGCGCTCCTCGACGACCAGGTGGTCCCGTGCTCGGGGTAGCGGGTGTGCAGGGTGTCCAGGCCGAGGTCTCCGGCCGCTTTCACGCCCTCAGGGGTCAGGTTGATGAAGTAGCCGCCGGTGCGGCGCTCGGGCGCCCGCTCGATGATCACCGGTGTCCACCCGGCCCGGCGCAGTCCTACGGCCGCGGACATACCCGCGATACCGAGGCCCACGACCAGCGCACGTTTCTGCGTGACTCACTCCTTGGTCTTCGTCCGGCCGCCTGCGAGTGAAGGGGTGGCAGGCAGCCGGGACAGTGAGGTGGGAGGTCTGCCGAGGGCTTCAGGGCACGAGGACCAGACGCTCGCCGGTCTTCTCGGACCACGCCTGCGCGATCCGGGCCAGCGGCACCGCGCGGGCCTGGACGTCGATGGCGCCCTCGGTCACCGCTTTCGCCGGTTCGGGCAGTTCGGTGGGGAGAGACCGAGCCGATGCCGCTGCCCACGATCCTCAGCCGGGCCGCGCGCAGCGCCGTGGAAGGGATCGGGGCGGACGCGCCCGCCATGGAGCCGATCTGGATCCAGGTCAACGGGGCGGAGCGGTCGGAACGGGCGGTGAGCATGGGAAGCATGGTGTCGGCGGCGGGAGCGCCCCACACGAAGCCGAGGACGACATCGACGTCGGCTGCGGCAGCGATTTCGTCGAATGTCACCTGAGCCCGGGGCCGCCTGCTCGACGGATCAGCGGCAGAAGCTGGAACCGGGTCCGGCCGGCTTCCCCGCCCACTCGGCCGCGTCCTGCACCCACTCCCCCGATTTCGCCCCCGGATACGGGCCAGGTGAAAGTGACCCGGTGGGGCATCAGGGCACCGTGCGAGCGGCTGCGAGCCCTTCCCAACCTCGAGCGCCCATCGGATGATCGACCACATGGCCTTCTCTTCACCCTCTGTCCGGATGTGGTTGATCCCCAGTGCCGTGCTGCTCATCGGGGCGGCGACCTGGGGAGCGCTCCGCTACCCGCACCTGCCGGGTCGGATACCGAAGCACATCGGGGTCGACGGAGTGAACGCCTGGACCGACAGGTCGATCGGCAGCGCGTTCCTGCTGGTCTTTGTGTACGCGGGAACAACGATCCTGATGGCCGGATGCGCGGAACTGACACTACGAGTGACACCGCTCGATGAGCTGCCGGACTCCGACGCTTCGCCGTTCGCCGCCGCGCAGGCGACCTCACCCCTGCTCAACAGGCCGAGCAGCCGGGCCTCGGCCCACCGGGTCGCGCGCGCTCTGCTGCTGTTCAACACCTGCATCGGCATCTCCTTCCTCGCGGGCTGCGGAATACTCTGGCGGTCCGCGCCGGATCCGAACGTGCCCGCGTGGTTTTTCGCGGCGATGACCCTGCCGCTCCTTGCCGGCACCGCGGTGACCATCGCCGCGGCAGTGAAAGACCGGAAGCGATGAGCCGGTCGGCGGTCCAGGACCAGCGACCACGCAGGCGGGCGTCCACAGCGGCCGCGCCTCCTGGTCACCCCGAGGCCAGTTGCTCCGCTATCTCCTTTATCCAACCGGCCGTCCGCGCGGGGTCGTTGAGGCTCTCGGCCCACGCTTCCGGCTCCAGATTGTGCTTGGCCGGGCCGGACTTGAGTGCGATGAGCAGGGCCCTGGCGGACTCCCGCATCTCGGCCGTCGTATTGCCGCTCCCGGAGATGTCGGGACCTGCCGCCAAGGCGTAGATCTCGCGCGCCATGGCCTGGCGTTCGCCCTTCGACACCTTCTTCCAGAACTTCAGGGCATGCTGCAGCGACTCCTTGCGGGACGCGGCCTCCGCCGGGGTCTCGCCCTGTGGCCCCCAGCGCTCGGGATGGCGGACCTCCTCGTAGCGCTTCGTGGCGGCGCGGAGCGCCTTGTACACGGTGACGCCGAGGACGAGGCCGGCCCCGGCCCCGGCGAGGCCCCATCCGACCGGGTTGCTCGCGAGCCCGGCTGTTCCCGCCGCGACCGCCGTCACGACGCCGGCCGCGGCCTTGGTGGACTCGCCCAGCCCGCCGCCGACCGTCTCCTTGCCGATCTTGGTGAGCTGCTTCTTCTTCGCGTACCCCTGCAACGTGCTCAGCTTTTCCACGTCTCTCTCGGCGCGCTGGAGGCTCTCGGCGGCGTCACGGGCTTCGCCCATCGCCTCCCACGCGGCGTCGACGGCCTCGGAAACGAGCTCCAGCCGTCCCTGGCCCTCGTCCTTCCAGTAGGCGTCCAGCGCGACGTAAGCCTCGGCTGCGGCCCAGTCGGCCTGCTCCCGCGACTCGTTCAGCCGGGCCAGCGATCCGGCGTGGACGAGGTGGGGGTCCCCCAGCTCCTTGATCTGCTTGTACTTGCGGGCCGCTCCCCCGACGCGGAATGCGGACCGCACACCCTTGACCACACCGATGGAAGCACTGGCGATCCCGCTCGCCTCGGACGCCACCGCGGCGTCCGCCGCCTTCTGAATCTTGGTCACCTCCTTGGCGATGGCGGCGCTGTAGCTTCCCGAACCGACGGCGCCGACGACCGTGTCGGCCCCCTTGGTCCTGGCCTTCTTCTTCGCCGTGTGGTGGCCGGCTCCGGTCTCGTGCTTCTTGGCGTCCTTCATGTTCTTGTACGCGTCCATGCCACTGACCACGGTGCCGGCGGCCTCCGTGAGGAGGTTCCCTGACGCCGCGGAGGTGCCCGAGGCGGCGGCGGAGTGCTTGAGGCTCTCGTTGGCCGCGGCGGCGGCCTGCTGGGTGAAGGCCGCGTTGGTGGGCGTCTGGAAGCCCTTGATGAAGGTGTCGATGGGCTCGAGATTCTTCTTGAACCTGTCGAGGAGCCCGGCGATCCGGTCGCGGTAGTTCTTCTTCGCTCCGGCGGACGCGTCACCGTTCTCCGCCGTCCTCCCACTCCCGGTGTCCCGGGCGCGCTGCACCGCCGCGGTCGCGGCCCGGTTGCCGGCGCGGGACTGCATCTCGAGGAGAGCGTGCTCCGTCGAGCGTGCGGTCGTACTCCCGGTCCGGCTCCCTGCCCGACGATGCCGGGCCGACGTCAGGACGGCCGCGGACTGCCGTGTCGAGGCGCGGTGGATCGGGGTGCTCATGGATGTACCTCTCCTGTGCCGGACCGGGCGAGGCGAAGGTAGCCGGACCAGGCCAACAGAAGGGGTGCAGCGGGGAAATTCCCCACGGATGCTGCGGGATGCGTTGTGGTGCGTTCATCCGGCCGTCTCGTCGGCCAGACATGTGGGCGTGGCAGTGCGGCCATATCGATCAGGACCGGTCGTCGACGGCTGCGTACGGCCCCGCTCCTCGCGCAGCGCCGAAAACGTCCGCATGACGCGGGTGACTCACTTCTCGTTGACCGCAAGCCGTTCGCGCGGAGCTAGGCGGCCACTCGTGGGGAACCGTAGCCGCCGCCGGACTCGCCGTGGACCTCGCAGTCCTAGCAGAGGGCGGCTGCGGGGCCGAGGAATGCCCGGTAGTTGCGGGGGTGGCGCAGCACGAGGACCGCCTGCCGGAACGCGCCCACGGCACACGACCCGCGCGGGGTGTTGAGCCGACGGCGCTGCGCGGCGAGCAGCCGGGAGAGGCAGACCATGACGTGGCGTGGGAGCAAGCTGACGGCGGAACTCGACGACCCTGCCCAGGACGAGTTCCTCCTTCGTACCGAAGTACCGGAAGAACGTCGTACGCGACAGGCCGCCCGCGGCGGCGATCTGCTCCACAGTCGTGTTTTCGAATCCCCGCTCGGCCAAGAGCCGGAACGCGACATCGCTGACCTCGGCACGCATCGCCGCGCGCGTTCGCTCGCGCAGCGACGGTCCCGACGGTTCGGTGCCGGCGGTGGTGTCGAGGTCGGCCATGCCCCCGGGATCCCCGACTGAGATTCCGCATCCCTTGCGCCTTCCCTTGCCCGACGCGCCCTCTTTGACAATGCGGAGGGCATCTCCGTATTGTCGGAGGCGATTATTCGGAGACACCCTCCGTTTCGTTGTCCCATCTGGAGGGTCCAGTCGTGTCAAGTCGTCAGATGCTCCTGTGCATGCAGTTCACCAGCGGCTACGGAGCAGAGCCCGGGGCGTGGCGCCTCCCTGGGGCGAACCTGCGCAGCTATACGGACATGGACCAGTTCGTGCGGTACGCGCAGGCAGCCGAGCGGGGCAAGATCCAGTTGCTGTTCTTTGCGGACACTCCGGTTCTGGATGTGGATCTCGAACATCAGGTCCCGCATTTCGCGATCGACCCGCTGCTGGTGATGACCTCCATAGCGCGTGAGACGGAGCGGATCGGGCTGGTCTCCACCGCCTCGACCACCTTCAACGAGCCCTACAGTCTCGCCCGCCAGTTCAAGGCGCTCGATGTGATCAGCCACGGCAGGGCTGGGTGGAACGCTGTCCCTACCTCCGACCCGGCCGCCGCGGCGAACTTCGGCCGCGCTGTCCCGCCGCGGGCGGAGAAGTACGAGCTGGCCCACGAGGTCGTCCAGATCGTGCAGGCGCTGTGGGGCAGCTGGGAGAAGGACGCGTGGGTCCTGGACGTGGACGGCAAGCGGTTCGCCGACATGGACAAGATCCAGCCGGTCAATCTCCAGGGCCGCCACGTGGCCTCTCGCGGTCCGCTGCCCATCCCGCCCTCCGAGCAGGGCCAGCCGGTCATCTTCCAGGCTGGCGGCGGTAATTACGGCCTGGAGCTGGCCGGCCGCTATGCCAATGGCGTCTACGCCAACCCCTACACCATCGAGGACGGCCAGGCGCAGCGCCAGGCACTCCGCGATGCCGCCAAGCGCGCCGGGCGCGATCCGGACGAGGTGAAGATGTTCGCCGGCTTCATGCCGGCCATCGCAGCCTCCCACCGGGCCGCCCTCGACCGGCGCCGGTTCCTGGACGAATCCGTTGACCTGCGCCAGCGCGTCCGCTACCTCGGCGCCATGATCGGCCTGCCGCTCGGTTACGGGCAGATCGACGAGCCGCTGACCTTGGAGCAGCTGGCCGACGCCGTGCCCAGCCCGCACGACCCGCGCTCCGCCCGCGCCCTTCAGGTGGCCCGGGAGGGCTGGACCTTGCGTGACGTGCTCGCCCACGGGGTCATCGACTACCACCCGGTCGTGGCCGGCACCGCCACCGACGTGGCCGACCACATGCAGGAGTGGTTCGAGGCCGGGGCATGCGACGGCTTTTCCCTGGCCATCGACGGTTACCACGACGGCGTCGACGCCTTCGTCGACCAGGTCGTCCCCCTCCTGCAGGAACGCGGCCTGTTCCACCTCGACTACGAAGGCCCCACGCTGCGCGACCACCTCCACGCCAACGAGCAGTACGGCCTCGACCCGCGCGTCACGGCAACGGCGGCCCGGTGATGTCCACCAGTGCCTCTCTGCGATCCGGAGCCGCGGCGCAGCAGGCGTTCCGCGACGTCATGGCCGCCGTGGCGTCTCCGGTCGCCGTGGTCACCGCCCTGGACGGCACTCGTCCGTACGGCACCACGGTCAGCGCCTTTGTGTCCCTGTCCCTGACGCCGCCCATGGTGCTGGTGTCGCTGGACGAACGCTCGCGTCTGCTGGCGGTCGTCCGCCGCAGCGGCCGCTTCGGCGTCAACGTCCTCGGTGCGCACCACGCCGATCTGGCCTCCGCCTTCGCCCGCTCCGGACCCGACAAGTTCGACGGAATCGACTGGTCGCCGAGCGGGGGACTGCCGCGGTTGCCCGATAACGCCGCTTGGATCGCCGCCGAGGTGGACGACTGCGTCGACGCCGGCGATCACACCGTCCTGCTCGCCCGCGTAACGGCCGCGGAGCTGGGTGAGGGATTCCTGAGACCGCTTACGTATCACCGGCGGTCCTTCGGGGCCCACACACCACTGGCCCAGTGACCGTGCGGCACGTCGAGGAGGCATGGGATCCAGGGCCTGGCCACGGGCCCGAGCCAGGAGGCGGATCTCGCGCCTGCCTCCGTCCGGCACGCAGCGCCGTGGACGATCATCACCGAGAACCTGACCGGACCGCTCGGTACCGGGCAAACCAACGAAGCAAGGAGCAACGATGCCGACCCTGGGAATCATCGGAAGCGGCAACATCGGGGCCGCGATCGCACGGCTGGCGGTGGCTGCGGGCATCGACGTGGTGATCGCCAACTCACGCGGTCCCCAGAGCCTGACGGGCCTCATCGGGGAACTGGGGCCGCGCGCCACGGCAGGCACCGTCGAAGAGGCCGCCCGCGCCGGCGAGGCGACCGTACTCAGCATTCCCCTGACCGCCTACCACGACCTGCCCGCCGGTCTCCTGGAAGGTAGGGCCGTTCTGGACACCGGCAACTACTACCCGTACCGCGACGGCCGGATCGCCGATCTCGACTCCGAGGCGGTGACCACGGCCGAGCTGGAGCAGCAGCTCCTGCCCGGCGCACTGCTGGTCAAGGCGTTCAACAACATCCTGGCCCACCACATCCCCCAGCTTGCCCGGCCCACCGGGGCCCCGGACCGCAGCGCCCTGCCCATCGCCGGCAACGACCCCGATGCGAAGGTCCGGGCGGCCGAGCTGATCGGCCGGCTCGGCTTCGACACGGTGGATGCCGGAACTCTGGACGAAAGCTGGCGCTTCGAGCCCGAGGCCGGCGCCTACACCCGCATCTACCTGGCGGATCCCGATGTGCCGGCCGAGCGCATCATGCAGGCCCCCGCGGCGCCGCTGCCCGCCGGCAAGCTGCAAGAGGCACTGCGGACGGCCCAGCGGGTGAAGGTGGCCGCGCGCACCTTCTGACAGTGCGTGTCCGGGCAGCGCCGTAACGCCGTGCGCTGCCCGCAGACCTTGGCCCCGACGTCGACCGACGTCGGGGCCAAGGTCTTTGGAGTGGGGGCGTGTACTGCTCGTGGCCGGCGTGCGAGCCAGGGCACGCCCCCCGGAGGGGCTCACATGAAAAGGGCCCGGTTCAGGCGGACACCGTACTCCGCGTCGGGGTTGGTCATGGCGTCGCCGACCCTTTCCTGGATCGCGGCGACGGCCAGGTCGCGTCGCCTGGGCAGGCGGTCGGCCTCCGCCGCCGCCAGCGCACCTGGCATCTCCTCGCGAGTGAGATCGGTGCAGTAGCACGGCGCTCCCGGCTGCTGACGCCACGAGTCCGCGAGCGTTCCGGCGTCGAACGCGTCGAACCCCGTGTCCTCGATCAGCGCCATGGCCACCTGACGGTCCCGGTCGCGGTCGGCGGCGACGGGGATGGCGATGCTGTCCGAGCTTCCCGCGGGCTTGCCCTTGGCCGCGAACGAGTGGGAACCGATCGCGTTCCACGCCTTGGCGATCGGCCGGCCCAGCTGTTCGGCGACCCACAGGCTCTCGACCTGCCCGGCGTCGATGGCCTCGATCCGGCTGTCCCGAGCCGGGTAGTAGTTCGACGTGTCGATGACGACTGTGTCGGCCGGTACACCGGCGATCAGCGGCGCGATCTGCGGAATGCGGTTCAGGGGAATCGAGAGGAGCACGGCATCGACGTCCGACACGGCCTCCGCCGCGGTGACCGCTCGCCCGCCCGAGGACAGCACGTCGGCCCCGATCGTGTGCGGGCCGCGCGAGTTGGCCACCTTCACCTCGCGTCCCGCGGCACTGAGTCGCTGGGTCAGGGTCTTGCCGATGTGTCCTACGCCCAGAATGCCGATCTTCACGGTCGATCTCCTTGCATCGAATGGGGGGATGAGGGGGTTGGTGCGGTCGATGCGGCGCCGGCACCCAAGTGACAAGGCGCTCGGCCGCGCCTGATAGCCGGGAGGTGAGGGGCTGTCCACTGGCGCGCCACCCGGGACGCTCGCCGCGGAAGATCGTTACACCGGTCGGTGCCCTCCTACGGATACGAGGGGTCTTGGTCGCCACCGGGCACCGCTTCCGTCGTGGATGTCTCCCACCCGGTGCGCATGAGTGAAACGAGCGCGTCCGGGGACGACTCGTCGGCCATGGCGGCACCACGGGCCCAGGCCGTGGCCAGCGTGCTGAGGAACAGGTCCCGGCCCCGAACCCAGGAGTTGGCGACGCCGTCGCGCTGGGCCGGGCGGAGGAACTCCTCTGTGGTCGTGATGAATCCCTGACAGGTGATCGCCAGCGGAGACGTGTCCTCGGTCAGGGCGGCCCGCAGAGGTTCGGGCATGCCGTCGAAGGCGGTCACCCATTCGCTCAGCGCCTGAAGCCACTGCGCGAGCGCGTCGCGGGAGTCGGTCACGTCGCGCTGGATGGCGTCCCGGCGGGACTCCAGCTCTTCGTCGCGGGCCTGCAGCAGAGCGGCCAGCAGCGCCTCCCGGTTGGGGAAGTGCCGGTAGAGAGTGCCCGGACCGACTCCGGCCCGCTTGGCGATGGCGTCCATGGAGCCGGTGATGCCCTGCTCGGCGAAGAACTCCTCCGCGACCTCCAGGATGTGCGTGCGGTTGCGCTGCTTGTCAGTCCGCTGCCGACGCCCGCCGGTGGCTGCCTCACCCATGTCGTTGCACCTCTCGTTGACAATGCGGAGACCGTCTCCGTATCGTCGTCCGCGAAACGGAGACTATCTCCTTATCAGTTCCGATGCTACCGCCGACCTCGGCAGGCCTCCGCTGATCCCAGGGGAACTCGGTGCGGCACACAGGCGTTCCGTGCCGACGGCCGCCGGCCGCCGGAGCGGTATACCCCCACGCGACAGCTCCCCGGCCGAGGCCTCACCGGCCCGGGCTCGTGCAGCCGGACCCCACCGGCGTGCACGCCGGCTAGCGCTGGACCAGACGGTGGTGGACGGGTTCGAGCACATTGTGGACGCATTCCTGGGCATGCTGCACGGCAAGAACACCGGAAAGATCATCGTGCGGGGCCACGCGTAGGCCTGGTCCGGCCGTCGCGCGCGTGCCGCATCACTTCGGCGGCCGCGCACCGGAGCCAGGTATGCCAGGTCGGATCAGAGCGGATTCCCGGACCCTGGTGGCGGGCTCGTTGACGGTCAGGCAGGCCGTATCGACGTCCAGGCCGGTGCCGCGTAGAAGATCGCCAAGCATCGCTGCGGCGTCCCGCCGGCCGGTGCGCGGTCGGTCAGGGCTTCGCGTGCAGCGCACATGTCCTTCATGCGGCCACCTCGGACCGCTCGACCAGGACGTCGTTCTCAAACTTGGCCCCGGAGCGGACCAGGGCGACGAGGGAGGCCCCGTAATCGCGCGCCAGCGGGCCTGGGCGGACTCGACCGGCTTGAACACCATCGCCAGGTCGGCTGCCAGCCCCGCGGGTCGCCTTGGTCCGAAGCTTCACGGTGGAGAGGTCGACTCGATGGGGTTCGTGGTCCTCAGATGGATCCAGTGCTCGGCGGAAAAGTCGTAGAACGCCAGCAGTTCCTCCGCATCGTCGGTGATCTTCTCGACGGCCTTGGGCCACGACCTACACGGGCCATCACCGCAGAAGTTGAGCTAGAACCTGAGAATGGGCGGCACCTCGGTCCGGCCGAGGTGCCGCCCGTTGCTGGGTCAGCTGAGCCGGGTGGTGGCGTACGCCTCGATGGCGTCCCGCCGGTACGCGGCCAGGCCGGGTGCGATCGCCTCGTACGCCGCGCGCCACGCCTTGTTGTCGACGCAGGAGCGTCCGATGGTGCGGTATTCCTCGTCGGACACGGGTCGCACTTCGGTCGGGGCCTGGTACTGGGCGTCGATCTGGGCCTGTACGGGTGCAGCGTCGGCCGGGTGGTCGGCGGCCATCAGGTCGGCCAGCAGGATCATCTGTGTCGTGCGCTCGGGCTGCCCGGCCTCGATGTCTTGCGGACCTCCGCCATCGGCCAGTCCATCGCCGCCTCCCTCCCGAACGTGTCACCGGGCCGAAGACCGGTGGCCTGCCGCTCCGGCTCGTCCCCGTCGTGACCTGCTCAGGGGTTCCAGAAGACGGTGGTGAACACGCGCTCGAAGCGTTGGGCCGCGAGGTCCTCGCGCTGGATCACCCAGTGGACGGTCGCGCCTTCCCGCTTCTCCACGTCCCTGCCGGCGTACCAGTCGGCGAGGAGCACCCAGTCGGCCACGTCGGCCGAAACGGGACCGTCCCAGTGGCCGGCGTCCACCGCCTGCGCCGCGAGGGACGCCGCGACGTCGACCGGGTCGAACTCCACGATCTCCTCGTCCGCGTATCCTCCGATCTGCATCTGCGCCGAGGGAGCGATGAGGTTCTTGGTGTCCTCCCAGATCTCGACGAGTTCGGAGCAGTAGGGATGCCCGGGAAGGTATACGGCTTCCTCCTCGCCGGGGGGAACGACGAACTGGTGGTGGGGGAGCGACACGTCGGTCCGCGCCCGGAGCGGCCCCTGCGGGTAGCTCGCGAACACCCTGTCGTCCTCGGCGAGGTTCGCCGGGTTCCAGGCGTACCGATCCCGTCGCGTGACGGCCGCGTCGGCTGGCACGTGGATCACGGTGCCCATGGAAGTGTCTTCGCCGCTCTCGGGCAGGGCGAAGAACAGCAACCGGCCGTCGGGCGGCAAGGGGAGGTCTGTCGCGCCGGCCGGCAGTGCGGCGAGGTCGACCGAGGCCACGAAGGGGTGTCCGGGGTCCGGGGTGTCGGCCGGAAGCAGCAGGGGGCCGCCGAACCGTCCCACGACCGGTCCGGTGTCGTCGTCGGACAGTGTCAGGGTGGCACAGGGACGGGCTGTGGCCAGCCATCGCTCCACATCGTCGGCCGGCACGCCTTGGGCCTCGGCTTTTTCACGGAAGGGGCGGAACCGGTCCCGTATCGCAGACGTCATGGGCGCACCGTAGCGAACGAAGCGGAGGGCGTGGGCAGCGCATCTCCCTTGCGGCGCCCACCCGTTGGCGTTCAACGACACAGCGCCACGAGCAGACCCCGAAGGCACCCCCGGCGGTCGGACGGTGCCGCTCGCCCGACCGACGTCATGGGCAGCACGGTCAGCCGAACGGCAGGACCACCAGCGGAACCTGACGCAGGGCGCTCAGACTGAGAGGGAGGCCGGCCAGAGCACAGACGGCACGCATGGTGATGGAGCTGTCGGCTTCGCCCGGCTCGATGCCTTCCTCCTCCACGGTGCCGGCGGCTTCAAATGCGGCGCGCAGTTGGGCGGGCATACGGGGAAGATCCTCCTCCAGGGCGAGACCGTCGACATCGACCCAGGCGACCTGCTTGCCGTCGACGGCATAGGTGAGGCTGGCGTCCCCGTTGATGCTGAACACGCTCGTGGCCGCCGTCCGTCCATCGGCGGACAGTGCCTCCGCCGCGTCCTCGAAGGTGAATCCGGAGTCGTCGTAGACGAACGTCCACTCGCCGACGCGTCCCGCCAACAGCGCCGCGGACGATCCCGGCTCCATACCGAGAGCCGCGCACGGCAGTGACGTCCACTCGTCCGGCCTGCTGCCGGGCAGTTCGCAGGGCTGCATCAACCTCGTCCTGGCGCCGAGCCTTTCCAGCGCCTCCGCCGGTTCGATGCCGTGCACGACGTGCAGGACGTGGTGCGGGGCGTCGGAGGCCAGATCAGTGATCCATATCGGCGTTCCTTCGGGGTCGAGCGTGTGCGGCGGGAAGCCAGGCGTGGGCATCATGGACCTCTTTCCTCAGGGGCGCGTGCGGCCTCACCGACAGCGGTGCCGCAGGTGACGCCGGGAGGACCTGCGGCTGGCAACGCCCCGATCGGGGAACGACGACATCCTGCTGGCGACCTTCGGCGAGCTGCATCCTGCCGGTGACCACTCATGACCACCAGCCCCCTCGGCAGGCGTGCCGTGTCCTGCCACGTCGCTTCTTTTGGGCTTGAGGGGCGAGTGGATGCGGAGGAGGCCAGGCTTTTCCCGGTCAGAAGCATGAACCCTCCCGTGTCTGATGTGCGACAGGTGTCGTGCACGGAGGCGGCTGGATGCCGATCGAGGGCTTGTTGGCGCATCGGGCGGCAACTGCCTCATCCAGTCCGAGCCGGCAGATCCCTGAGTAGAAAGTTGCGTGGCGCAAATATTTGCGTAGCGCGCACTTTCTGCTAGCGTGAACGGTATGAGTGGTCTTCGGGAACGGAAGAAGGAAGCCACGCGCGCAGCGCTGAGCTGGGCCGCAGTCCGGCTCACAGTCGAGCGCGGGTTGAGTGCGGTCAAGGTGGAAGACATCGCCTCGGCGGTCGGTGTGTCTCCGCGCACCTACAACAACTACTTCTCCAGCAAGGCCGAAGCGATTGCGTTTCGCTACCTTGAGCGCTCCTTGCGGCTCGCGGCCGAGCTGCGTCACGGACCGCCCGGCGAGCCCTTGTGGGAGGCAATCACTCGGGCGGCACTACGGCAACTGGAGCCTGGCCCTGAGGTGGAGCACATGCCACCCCAGGAGCCCGATGAGTGGGCTGCCGGTCTGCGGGTGATGTTGGCCGAACCCGCGCTGGAGGCCGAGATGCTGCGGGCGAGCAAGATTGCGGAAAAGGAGCTTGCCGCAGCGATCGCTGACCGCACGGGCACGGACCCCGGGTCCGATCTCTACCCTCGCCTGGTGGCCGCGAGCGTGATGGCCGCGAACAATGTCGCCCTCGAGCTGTTCGTGCAAGGCGGCACGGGCGAGCCGATGAAGGTTCTGCTGCCCCGGGCTCTGCGCATGGTGGCCACCGGACTTCCCACTCCGTAGGCCCCTCCTTTCCGCCCTGAACAGGGGCTGCTGCTTGCAGCCTCTGCGCCGTCATGCCCCAAAAAGGAGAATTGTCATGCTTGATGTAGTAATTGTCGGCGGCGGCCCGAACGGGTTGATGCTCGCCTGCGAGCTGGCACTGGCTGGGGTGCGTCCGGTCGTGCTGGAGCGTCTCGCCGGCCCGAAGACCGAGCCCCGGGCGAACGGTCTGGTTGGTCAGGTGGTGCGCATGCTCGACCGACGCGGTCTCTATGCACGCATCAGCGGATCCAGCGAACCGCCCCGACCCGCGCCCCGCTACATGTTCGGCGCGTTCACGCTGGACCTCACAGGTCTCCATGACAACCCCGTGAGCCTGCTCCCGGCGCCACAGGAGCAGATCGAAAGGGTTCTCGCCGAACGCGCCCTAGAACTCGGCGTCGACCTCCGCAGGGGGCAGGAGGTGGCCGATCTGCACCAGGACGACGACTTCGTCCGGATCACCCTTGCCGACGGTGAGACTCTCACCGCCCATTACCTGGTAGGGGCTGATGGGGGGCACAGCGTGGTACGACGCTTGTCCGGCATCGGCTTCCCCGGCGTGACCACCGACGACTTCGTCACCCGCTCCGCGAACGTGTCCGTGACGGACGAATACCTGGGCCCGGACGGCAGCCTGCACGTTCCCGGCTACGGGAGCCTGCCACCCCTGTTGTACGTGCGCACGGAGCGCGGCACGATCGCGTGGGGCCGGCTGCCTGGCCGAGTGCCTGTCCTCAACACCACCGAAACTGGCAGGCCGGACGAGCACACCACCCCGATGACCTTCGAAGAGATGATGGCGAGCGCCGAACGCGTGCTGGGCGTGCCCGTCCCGCTGGGTCCGCCGCAGGGAGAGGGACCGCACCTGCTTCGACGTCTTGTCGGCGGAAACACCCGACTGGCAGAGCGCTACCGGGACAGGCGGGTACTGCTGCTGGGCGACGCGGCCCACGTGCACTCGGCGATCGGCGGCCCGGGGCTCAACCTCGGCCTGCAGGACGCGGTCAACCTCGGTTGGAAGCTGGCCGCCACAGTGCGAGGGTGGGCCCCCGAAGGCCTGCTCGACACCTACGACGAGGAACGCCGACCTGTCGCAGAACACGTCGTGACCTCGACCTTGTCCCAGGCGGCACTGATGCGCCCCGGACCGGAAGTCAGTGCCCTGCGGACCGTCTTTGGCCACCTGCTCGCCTCACCTGGCGGCACTGAATGCATCGCCCACCTGCTCGCTGGAACCACCCAGGGCTTCGCGCCCGACCTAGTGGTCCACACCGGCGCAGGCACCCGTCGGCTGGCCGACTTGACAACCACCGCCCGGCCCTTGCTGCTGGACCTGTGCGGCGACTTCGCCGAGGCCGCGAAGCCCTGGCACGACCGGGTCGATGTCATGAGCGGCAAGGCAGAGGGCACGAGCGCGACCGGCCTGCTGCTGCGCCCCGACTGCCACACAGCGTGGACCGGACACGGGCCGAACGACGTCGACGGTCTGCAAGCCGCGCTGCACCAGTGGTTCGGCGGACCGCTGAGCGACGCCCGTGAGCTGGAGCAGGTCAGCGGTTGAGCTGAGTCATCAGCTCGCGGTTGGTGACACGAGCGGCTGCAAGGTCCTCATCGCGTTCACCGAGCCGGGAGGCGAGCCGGGGACATCGTCATCGTGGCCCTGTTGCACGACGGTGTCGTACCGGCCGTCGCCCAGTACGGAGACGCTCTCGCGGGCCCCGAACCTCTCTTCCCGCAGATGCGCTCACGCACCCCGTGGCGCGCGCTCGGCAGACCGGCGCGACAAGGCGTCCGCGCCGCGCTGCTCGCCGGCCTGCGCACCCGCGTCTTGCTTGCGTGTGGCGGCAGCCCCTCGCCACCTCCCACGGCCTTGGACACCACGGCTCCGCGCCCCGTGCGTAGTGGATCTGAGCCATGGGCCCAGCGGAGACAACAGGACGCCCTGACCGCCGGCGCCCTGCCGCACCCAAGGAGACCAACTTCCGAAGATGGCGACGGACTTGGGTCGACGGTGCGGTGCACATCCCCCCGGCGCGGGCTTTGTCGGAGCGTGGTCTCGGGGGGTCTACGACTGACCCGGAACTCATTGTCCCTTGCCCGCTGGGTGGCGGTCCGGGGGTGACTGTCGGGCGGGGGCTGAAGCGTCGCATCCCTCGAACCGCAGGTGACGGCGCCGCCGCAGCCCCGTCGGGTGGACGGCCGTCGCGCGCAGAAGGGCCGCGCCGCTTCCGCCCGCCAGGCGACGAGCAGCGGCAGGTCCCGGTCGCCCAGGTGCAGGCCGCGCCGTCCGCGCCGACGATCCGGCCGAACGCCAGCCCCTCCTCGGCCTCTGCGAGTCAATGGACCTGCCGTGCCAGACGCTCTGCGGCAACATCACGCGCGTACACCTCTCCCGCACTGTCGGCCGACGACTTCCGTACGTCATCCACGTGGGCACGTACATCCGCCACATGTTTGTCGAGCAGCCCGTATACGTGGGCCTGCTCCACCTCGACCTTCCTACGGCACCCCGGTTGAACTGCGGCACAGCCGCACTTCTCTCGAATCGGCCCTCCACTATGCAGATAGATTTCCATGAAAGTAAGGCGTGACTTACTTTTCCGCATCAGCCGCCCAGGCCCGGTCGCCACCGAACCTCTCGGGTCGAGGAGATGGTCGGGCCACACTCCAATCTGACGCGCGCGGGCCCTGCCGACGCTCGGTTATGAGCCGGCTCATCGGCACCGACATGGGCCAAAGCGGGCGCCTGCGGAGACGATCGAGTGAATTAGAGAGACACACCGCAGTAATGGGAGAAATTTGGCTAAAAAGACCCAGTCAGTGAACGCACCTTCGCTCAAAATGGCGGGCGACCCGTACTGGAAGGCTGACAGTGGGAACGCTGAACAAGTTGGAGCAGCGCTTCGAAGCCTGGGTGAACGGCGCCTTCGCCAAAGCCTTCAAGTCTGCCGTCCAGCCCTTGGAGTTCGTCGGCGCGCTCCGGCGTGAGTGTGACGTCAAAGCCAGAATCTGGAGCCACGACCGCACGGTCGTACCCAACAGTTTTGTTGTCGAGCTCAACAACGACGATCACGCATTGCACAGCACGTGCCTGGTGATGCTCGGCGAGGAGCTGGTCGAGAAGGTACGCGAATACGCCGAGTCGCAGCTGTACTCCTTCGTGGGACCTCTGAAAGTGCAGTTGCAGTGCGCGGACGACTTGGAGACCGGGCGATACCGGGTGAGGAGCCGTATCGAGATCCCTCCGGCCGTCCAGCAAGCCATGGAAATCGCCGAACGCCGCGCGGTGGCGGCGCGTGAGTGGGGCGGCCATGGACACGCCATGCCCTGGAGGCAACCGCCGCAGTCCCTGATCGCGGGAAAGCAGGTCGTGACCGAAGAACAGTTCATAGAGCAAGGCCTGTCCGTGGACAGCAACGGCATGCTGGTCCGAAGAGGCCTTCGCCCGGTCGCCAAGCCGTCGCATCTTCGGATAATGCAGGATTCAGGGGCGAAAATTGCTGACGCTCCCGAGCTGCTCCCGTCCAGGCACGGATCATCGTCGACTCCCCTGAGCAGGCAGGGGGACAGCCGGCTCCCGGAGGGTCCAGCGGCAGGGGCCGACCGGCCGAAGGTAGCTGCTCTTGAGATCCGGAAATGCCCTCCT
The DNA here is from genome assembly GCF_045039765.1 of Streptomyces sp. NBC_01166. Lineage (NCBI taxonomy): Bacteria > Bacillati > Actinomycetota > Actinomycetes > Kitasatosporales > Streptomycetaceae > Streptomyces > Streptomyces sp. NBC_01166. Next base: position 7,511,804 of record NZ_CP108613.1, on the reverse strand, counting down.
GTCGGCCAGCAGCAGGTGTCTGCGTCGGATGTCGAGGAACGCCCCGGTGGCGATGCGCCTCATCAGCCAGAAGAACACCGTAGATCGACGGCGCAAGCATCCCGTCGCCGACGCGCCGATGCGGTCCCCATGAGCTCTTCAAGATCATCGAAAGGACTGAACAGTATGACGAATGACCGTGACATCAGCATCGGCAGCCCCGCCCCTGATGAGAGGGAGGATAGGCCGGACGCCTCCGGAGGCGACAGGGCATCGGATCGGATTGCCGCAACCGAGCCCCGGATCTCCGCCTCGAGGGAAACCGTGCCGTTTGTGCGGTCGACCGACGAACGACACGGTGAATTCGGACCACAAGCCTCAGTCGACGCGTCCGCGGCCAACGACCCGGGAGGAGCTCCTTTGTCACGCCCGTACGCCAGGACGGCGCAGCGGTCACGGTTCGCCGATGGCCCGCCGGTCAACGGCCGGGCGGCTGCCGGCTACGCCCCTGTGCCGCTCGATCTCTCAGGGCATGGCAGCACATTGGGGCAGAGCTCGTCGGTCGAACTTTCATCCGACCGTCTCCTTCGCAACAAGGCCGGCATCCGAGGCGGTCTCAAGAAGCTGCGCATCGGTGGAAGGAGTGCCGAACGGGTACGCCAGCAGAAACTGGCGGTACTCCGCACCCCGGTGATGGACTGCTACAAGATCGCCGTCATCAGCCTGAAGGGCGGAGTCGGCAAGACCACCACCACCACCGCCCTGGGCGCGATGCTGGCCACCGAGCGCCAGGACCGCGTCGTCGCCATCGACGCCAACCCGGACGCCGGCACACTCAGTCGCCGGGTGCGCCGGGAGACCAACGCGACCATCCGTGACTTGGTGGCCGATCTCCCGAACCTGCCCAACTACATGGCGGTACGCCGCTACACGTCCCAGTCGCCGAGCGGCCTGGAGGTCCTCGCCAACGATGTGGACCCCGCCCTCTCCACAGCGTTCAACGACGGGGACTATCGCAAGGTTGTCGAGTGCCTCGGGCAGCACTACCCGATCATCCTCACGGATTCGGGTACCGGCCTCCTCCACAGCGCCATGGGCGGCGTCCTGGATCTCGCTGATCAGCTGATCGTCGTGGCCACGTCCAGCGTGGACGGCGCTGCCAGCGCGAGTACCACCCTGGACTGGCTCAATGCCCAGGGTTACGCGGACTTGGTCCAGCGGAGCATCACCGTGGTGTCCGAGGCGCGCAAGACCAGCAAGCTCGTCAAGCTGAACGATGTGGTGGCCCACTTCCGTGCTCGTTGCCGCGGTGTGGTGGTGATCCCCTTCGACGAGCACCTCTCTGCGGGAGCGGAGGTCGACCTGGCCAAGATGAAGGCGCAGACCCGGGAGGCGTACTTCAACCTGGCGACGCTCGTGGCCGCAGACTTCCACCGCACCCAGCCCGGCCCCGTAGGCTGGCCCGCCCCCCTGCACTCGGGGTACAACTCGGCCAGCGTCTTCTCCGCTCCTGTCTGGGGCTGAGCCCTGCCGTCCGACCTGGGTACGAGGCTTGCGACGGCCCTGTTGAGCCGCCGAAGACCTGCTTCCATCCGAGGCGAATGCCAGGGCATGACGGTGCTCGGGGACGGCGCATACGTCAACACCGAACTCGTCGTCCCCCACCGTGAACGGGCCACTGCCCAGGTCCTGGAACGTCGGCCCGACCGCCTGAGACGGGGTGGGGCGCTGCCGCACCAAGGCCCAGCGAACCTCCCCGCCGCGATGCTGACCCTTTACTGATTCCTCGCGGGCTCAAGCGCGCCTGACCTGCGGATACGGTAAAACCCAATGAGATGCGGACGGGGGGACGCAGTTGTGCCAACCGGGTCAATTCCTCGGCGGTCGGCAGGTGCACGTGTGGGCACCTGTGGGCAGGTCTGATCAAACACTTGCTGACCCTTGAGAAGGCGGGGGCCGACCACGTTCTGCCCTCCTGTTCCAGGAGCCGCGGGCCGCGGTCGGTGCCCTCGCCCAACGGCATAAGGTACGTACCTGTCGGTCCCACACTGTGGCAGCACTGGAGCAGTTCGGGAGCGGCCAAGCACGGCGCTCCCGCAGCACTTGAACGCCGCCCTCCGGAGGTGACGCAGGCGCCCCGGGCAGCGCTCGGCCCGATCGGGTGTGACACCTGTGCCGATGGCCGGGGGTCACGGGGCCGCGCGATGGGGAACTCCCGCATGTAGCCGTCGCCCCCGAACAAGTTGCAGGCAGCGGTCGCTTCCCTGGCACGGCGTGTCGGCGAGCCACCACTTGGCCATGGAGGCGGGGGCGGTGTCCAGCTCGCCCTTGAGATGGCGTTCGATGGCGCTGCCGATGAAGACCCGTGCGGCGTGGACGAGGGTGGCGCACTCGGCCAGCTCGAACCGCACGTCGAACAGGGGACCGCCGAAGGCGCGCCGTTCCTTGGCGTACGAGACGGCTTCCGCCAAGGCCCGCTCCATCTCGGCGACGGCCACCACGCCGAGCAGCAGCCGCTCCTGGGCCAGCTGCTCATCAGCATCGCGAAGCCTCCTCCTTCCTTCCCGAGGAGGTGGATGGCCGGGATGTGTACGTGGTCGAAGAACAGCTCGCCGGTGTCCTGCGCGTGCATGCCGAGCTTCTTGAGGGTCCGGCCGCGCTGGAAGTTTTCGGCGTCGGCGGTCTCCAGGACGAGCAGGGAAATCCCGTGCGCGCCTGCGGCCGAATCGGTCTTGGCGGCGACGATCAGATCGGCGGTACCGCCGTTTCCCGCAGTCTCGGCCTGCATACCAGCGAGGCGCTGCGCACGACCATCGACATTTCCTGGCAGATCGGGCGCGGTCGACGGGCGAGGGGCGGCCCCGGTCCAGTCCCGCAGCCGACGCCAGGCCGTTACGCCGGAGCAGCCCACCGTCTCCGACGGGACATCACGCCAGGCGACACCGGTCCGCAGCACAAACAGGACGCCGCCAAGTGCTGGTTCGGTTGGGAACGCGCAGTCGTCCGGGATGACGGCGGCGCCGTTCGGGAGCAGGCGGCAGCAGCGGGGCCACCCGCTCCCACAGGTCGTCAGGAACAAGATCAGCACGCATCCGGACCCCATGCCGACCAAGATCGACGATCATAAGACCAGCGGCTCACCTCATCTTGAAACGATCAGTAAGCGCGGCGTACATCGGCAGCCTTTCCGAACCGGCAGATGCCCAGGCGATGGAGTGGATGACCCTGACCATGTGCCACCAGGGCCGGAAAGAGCGCAGACTGAGGAATGGATGGAGTGGGCCACGGGACATGTGGCACGTGTCCACCCGATCTCCCACCGCTGCGGCTTCCCGACATCACCGAGCCGCGCGCCGATGGTCTCAGGGAGAGGCCCGTGGAAGCCGGCTCGAGTGTAGAGCTGCCCCTTGCTGACGGTGCTGCCGGCTCGGTAGCCGTGGCCTGTGTGGTCGCCGGCTCCGGGTTGGAGGTCTGGCTCTGCAGGTTTGTCAGCTGGCGGGTCGTAGCGGCAATCCTGGTCAAGGCATTGTGAGCCTGCGTGGTGGGCTTAGGCGACACGCGACGTACCGCTGACCCCTCCTCGCTTCCCGCGATCACGCTGACATGATGTTCCAGCCGGACAGCTCATATCGGACGTCCAACCCCGCTTCGCCAGCGCCGAGTTGTGAGACGTGCACTCGCCGCCTGAGGCTCAAACGGAGGAGACAACATGTCCACACCCCCCGGTTCCACCGAAGGGCTAGAGCTCCCCGCCGAGCGGGCGCGCCGCGGCGGGACCTACCTCGGTGCGCTCCTCGCGGCCATGCTCGCCCTGGTGATCGTCGAAGGACTCATGGTATTTGTGTCCGCCGCGCTGATCGAGGGCGAGGGCATGAGGGCCGTGGGCTGGCCGGGCGTCGGCGGATATGTGGGACTGCCGGTGATAGCAGCAGTGGTGAGCTTGCCGCCGCTGCTCGCGCTTGCGTGGCGACATCCGGCCCTGCGTATCGATTCAACGGGCATCAGCAAGGTGGGGACCCGCCGCGCGGAGACCGTGCGCTGGGTTGATATCGACAAGGTCCGGTTCAACAGCAGGCGGAGCTACCTGCTGCTGGTGCTGAAGGCAGGCGCGCTCCCGGAGCAGCCGAACGCCTCAGGCGGGCCGAGAGCGGTGGTGATCTATTCGCTCGGCAACTCCCTCTGGCGCCGACGGCGGCCGGGTCAAGCTGACTTGATCGTTGACGCGGTCGAGCGGTTCGCCCCGGGAAAGTACACCGTCTAGCCCTGGGACCTGGTCCAGGGGGTGCGAAAAGAGCGGGTGCTTCGGCGTAGAGGAGCGGGGAAAAGGACGGCGCAAGAGAAGGAGGACTCAGGAGGCGGACGGGTCGATCTCCCCCGCGAAGACGATGACCTGGTCGATGAGGCTCCGCCGCAGATGGACGACGTCCGTTCCCGCCAGACGGGGGCCTCCATCCGGCGTGGTGAAGACCCACTGGTACCGGGCCCACTCGTCAGGCATGTCCACCGCCGAGCAGCGCACCATCGTGCCGGTCCCCGCCGGGTGGCGCCGGATGTCCAGCACGAACCGCTCGACCGCCTCGATCCCTTCGCTGCGGCCCAACGGCCCCCAGAAGACCACGTCCGAGGTCAGGGCCTGGGAGAGGAGCGCAGTCACATAGCTGTCGTCCGAGGCATTGAACGCGGAGACGAACGTGTCGATTGCGGACCGCGCGGTTTCTTCCTGCATGCACCAGTAATACCAGGTGTTTCGCGGAACGCGCTCTTCCCGTAAGCCGTCTTCCGATCACGGTGAACCATCCCGGTCACAGCACCAGCGGTCCCGCTCGCTACGTCCGCGAGCAGCACCGCGGCCTCGCCACGCGGCCCGCGTGCTTCTCGATGCCGGGCCCCGCACTCTCGACCACCTCGGGTGAACTGGTGGGTGTGGTCTTCAAGGTGGCGAGGGACCACGGAGGAGTGTCGCGTTCAAGCCGCCCGAGTGGGGCCCGGCTTGGCCGTACCGCCCGTCCTGGTCGCACCGGAGTCGAGGTCCCCCCTCGTACCCGGAGCATGCACGTCACGTCCCGTCAGTATCTGGAGGACCAGAGCGCTCACGCACAGAAGTGCGCTCAGCCCCCAGATCGTCAGATACGCGGAGAGTGCCGGGATCTCCGTGCCCTCGACGACGAGGGAGCCGAGGACTACCGCCGAGCCCGCGCCCGCAACGCTGCCGCCCAAAGTCTTGAGGTTGTTGTAGACGGCGGTCGCACTCGCTGTGCGGTCCGTGGCGCTGCGTTCCACGATCAGGGTGGGCAGGCCGCCCAGGGCCAGGCCCATGCCGAAGCCGGCGACGGCGGATGCCAGGGCGAACAGCGGCAGAGATGTGTGCGTGGCGATCAGCCCCACGTTCCCTGCCGCCATCAGCGCGAAGGAGAGCAGCAGCACACGGCGGTAGCCGGTGCGGGCCGCCACCCGGGCGACGAGGCTCGCCCCGGCGAAGGCCAGCACATGCGGCACCGCGCCCCATGCGCTGATCTCCCAGGTCGTGAGCCCGAACCCGTACCCCTCATCGGCCGTGGACGCGGCCAGATACGAGATACCGACGGCCTGCCCACCCAGCATCACGGCGCCGAAGAGGAAGCCGGAGACGTAGTAGGGCGCGGACTGGCGGCGGGCCACCGCCCGGACGTCGACGAGGGCGTGCGGCCGGTCCCGTTCGAGCCGGACCCACCAGGTGAGCAGGGCCAGGGAGAGCGCGAGACCCCCCAGGGTGAGCGGCGAGGTCCAGCCCCAGGCCGCGCCGCGCGCCGTCGTGCCGAGGAACAGCAGCAGCGAGAGGCCGAGCAACAGCGCCCCCGTCCAGTCCATGCGGCCCGGCGCACGGGTCCGTGATTCCGGGATCGCGCTGTACGACAGGGCCAGGCAGGCGCACGCGAGCGCGGCGAGGACCGAGAGTGTGGCCCGGACGCCACCGGTGAGTGCGAGCAGGGGGCCCACCAGAGCGTGGCCGAGGAGCGAGCCGAGGGTGAGCGCGCCGACGAGAAGCCCCACGGCCCGTCGTCCGCCCTCAAGATCGAGCCGGTCTCGTACGAGGCCGATCTCCAGCGGCAGCAGCGCCGCCAGCGGACCCATCAAGGCACGGCCCACCAGCAGCACCGTCAGATTCGGCGCGAGGGCCACCAGGACGGTGCCCGCCGCGACGCAGACCAGCGCGACCCGGGTCAGCCGACGGTGCCCGTACAGATCTCCGAGCCGTCCGAACACGGGCACCGCGACTGCGGCCGCGAGGAACTGCACCGCCATGTACCACTGCGCCTGGGAGGCGCTGATGGACTGCCAGTCCTGAACGGCCGGTACCAGCGCCGGGCCCGAGCCCTGGAGGAAGCCGCTGACCAGCTCGAAGACGACGAGCAGGCCGACTACAGCGGTCACCCGGGGCCCCGCCGACTCCTCCGTTTCGCGGTGGGCCGTCATGCCGACGCCCCTGCGGCGAGCCGCTGCTCCGCGAGCTCGCTGAGCAGCGCCGCCTGGCGATGGAGCACCCTGTCGTCGAAGACCGCCCGGGGGGAGTGGTTCTGGGGCGCTTTCTCCACGTCCACGCCTGCGGGCGCGGCGCCGACCAGCAGCATCGCGCCGGGCACCTTGTTCAGTACGAGGGAGAAGTCCTCCGAACCGCTGGCCGGCTGCGGCGCCTCCCACACCTCTCCCGGGCCGAACAGCTCGCGCGCCGTGTCCAGCGCGAACGCCGTTGCGGCCGGCTCATTGACGGTGACCGGGTAGAGCATCTCGTACTCCACCTCCACGTCCAGACCGTGCGCGGCCGCGATCCCGCGCACCAGGCGCGGCAGCCCCGCAGCCAGCCGCTCGTGGTTGGCCTCCGAGTAACTGCGTACGGTTGCCTCGAACTCGGCCGTGTCCGGTATGACGTTCTGCTGCGTGCCGGCGTGCAGCCGCCCGACGGTGACCACCACCGGGTCGAATATGTCGAAGGTGCGCGTCACCCAGTTCTGCAGCGCGGTCACCATCTCGCAGACGGCCGGCACGGGGTCCTTGGCGTGGTGCGGAGCCGAACCGTGCCCGCCCTCTCCGCGAACCGTCACCCGCAGGACGTCGGAGGCCGTCATGACCGTGCCGGGCCGGGACGCGATCCAGCCGCCGGGCAGCCGATTGGCCGAGACATGCAGGGCGTAGGCCGCGTCGAGCGGCTTGCCCGCCGCGCCCAGGACACCCTCGTCGATCATCGCCCCGGCGCCGTTGTGCCCTTCCTCGCCCGGTTGGAACATGAACACCACGTCGCCCTGGAGGCTCTCCTGGCGGTCCGCGAGCAGCGTCGCCGCGCCGACGAGCCCGGCGGTGTGCAGGTCGTGCCCGCACCCGTGCATCCGGCCCGGCATCTCGGAGGCGTATTCCACCGCCGTCAGTTCGTCCACCGGCAGTGCGTCCATGTCACCCCGCAGCAGCACCGCCCCGCCGGGACGGCCGCCGCGCAGCACGGCGGTGACCGAGGTCAGCTCCCGGCCCAGCGTGATCTCCAAAGGGAGCCCATCAAGCGCGGCGAGGACCTTCTCCTGTGTACGCGGCAGCCGGAGGCCGAGCTCCGGCTCGCGGTGCAGCGAGCGGCGGAGCCGCACGAGATCGGGCTGGAGTTCCCTGGCGCGTTCCAGTGCGGACATGCTGCGTCAACCTCCTGATACGGTTCCGGCCATCGGTGGGGCAAGACTGAAGTCCTGGACCGTCCGGCCGATCCGAATCGCAGGAAACGCGCAAGAGGCATCGAATGACGCAGCATTCCGGGCACGAGCCCGTACGGAATTCCGCGCGGGGGCCGGTCCGGACGCTCGACGACGTCGACCAGGCCCTGGTGCACGCGCTGCAGATCGCCCCACGCGCCGGCTGGAACGAGATCGGCGCCGTACTCGGGCTCGACGCCGTCACCGTGGCCCGCCGCTGGCACCGGCTCACCGAAGCAGGCGCCGCCTGGATCAGCTGCTCCCCCTCCCCCGCCCTCGCCGCGAGCGGACAGGGACTGCTCGCGGTCGTCGAGGTGGACTGCTCCAGCGGGAGCCTGCTGACCGTCGCCCGGGCCCTCGCCGAGCTTCCCCACGTCACCGCCGTCGAACACGTCAGCGGAAACCGCGGCCTCCTCCTCACACTGATGGCCACGGACCTCGCCGCGCTCACCCGATGGGTGACTCGCGGCATCGGCGCGATGCAGGGCATCGTCGCCACCCGAACCCACCTCGCGAGCACCGTCTACACCGAGGGCAGCCGCTGGCGGCTGCGCGCCCTCGACCGCACCCAGATCGCCCGCCTCGCCGGAACCGGCACTCCCCGCACCGACATCCCCGTCTTCCCCCTCACCGACCTGGACCACGCCCTCGTCGGAGCCCTGTCCATGAACGGCCGCGCCACCTTCCGCGCCCTCGCCGACACCTGCGGAGCGAGCCCGGACACCATCCGTCGCCGACTCGGCCGGCTCTTCGCCGCCGGCATGCTCCAGCCCCGTTGCGAGGTCGCCCGCCCCTTGTCGGACTGGCCGGTCACGGTGATCCTCTGGGGGAGGGCTGCCGCAGCGGAGTTGGAGAGCGTCTCCCGCGCCGTCACCGGCGCCCGCGAGGTACGGCTGTGCGCCGGTCTCACCGGCAGGGACAACGTCCTCGTCGTGGCCTGGGTGAAGTCCCTCGCCGACGCCCAGCGCTTCGAGGTACGACTCGCCCAGCGCGCCCCCGGCCTTGACATCACGGACCGGGCCGTGGCCCTCTGGCCGCTCAAGCTCAGCGGCCATCTGCTCGACGAACGCGGCTATCGCATCGGTGGCGTCCCCCTGGACGTCCGCGCGGCCGGCGCCACCCAGAATTCGGAAGACACTCCCTAAGAGGGTGTTTCGTCCTGTTGTTTCATCCCTGATTGCGTGGTTGCGGGTGATTCAGGCGCCGCGCCATGTTGGGGTGGATTCGGCGGTGAGTCTGCGGGTCATGAGGTTGATCATTGCAAGGTGGATCATGGCTTCGGACCGGTGTGCGTGTGCTTCGTAGTCGCGGGCCAGGCGTCGGTGATTCATGAGCCATCCCAGGGTCCGCTCGACGGTCCAGCGGCGGGGCAGGACGGTAAATCCCCTGGTGGTGGGGGTGCGGCGGACGATGTCCATGTCGATGCCGAGGGTGGCGGCGTGCTCGACGAGGTGCTGGCGGTAGCCGCCGTCGACCCAGGTTTTGCGGATGGTGGGATGCTCTGCGGCGATCTGTTCGATGAGGGTTCGGCCGGCGGTCGAGTCCTGCACGCTGGCCGCGGTGACCAGTACGCCGAGGAGGAGTCCGACGGTGTCGATGACGATGCTCCGCTTGCGGCCGACGATCTTCTTGCCCGCGTCGATGCCTTGCCGGGTGGCGGGGACGTTGGTGGAGGTCTTGATGCTCTGGGAGTCGATGACGCAGGCGGTTGGTTCGTCGTCCCGGCCTTCCTGCCTGCGGACTTGGCGTCGGAGGAGGCTGTTGAGCTGGTCGAATACGCCTTCTTCCTGCCAGCGGGCGAAGTAGGCGTAGACGGTGTTCCAGTGGGGGTAGTCGTGCGGCAGATAGCGCCAGGGGATCCCGGTGCGGTTCACGTAGAGGACCGCGTCCAGCAGGCTTCGCAGGTCGTGATTCGGCGGCCTGCCGATGTCCAGCCCGCGACCTCGGCGCTCTGCCCGCCATGCGGTCAGAACTGGCTCGACCAGTTCCCATCGGGCATCGGAGAGGTCACTTGGATAGCGACGGCGCTCAGTCATGATTCTGGAGTACCGGCCGGCCGCGGATCCGGCCCAGGCGCATGCATCAGGCGCGCGAAGCGAACGGTGCACGACGGCGCGTCCTGGGATGAAACAGGAGGAGTGCGGGCGAGACCACGGCATCAGCACCCCACCAGCACCACCGGGACCTTGAGAAGCATCCATCTCATTCAAACCGAGTCGCATAGCACCTGAAACCGCATCAAGAGAGGCGTAAACACCCTCTAAGAGGTCGTTTTCACCTGGACCGCCCGCCTATCAGCCGATTCTCGGAGTGTTGGGGTGTGGTGCAGGCGGGGCTGTGGTGGCGGGCGATGCCTGCGGGCGGGGTGGAGTTGCAGATGGTGCGGAAGGCTACGTGCTCCTGTCTCATCCCAGGATCTCCGGTCTTCGCGGTCGCGTGCTTCTGTCGTCATCGTTGTGCGCCTGGGCGCATTCGTCCGGCGCGGTACGCCGGAAGCATGCCGAAGCGACGTTCATATCCGAGTGATCTGTCCGATGCCCGCTGGGAGTTGATCGAGCCGGTCCTTGCCGCGTGGCGCTCCGAGCGCCGTGGCAGGGCCCTGGCTTTCGGCCGACCGCCCGAGCACGACCTGCGCGACATCATGGACGCGATCTTGTACGTGGACCGCACCGGGGTCCAGTGGCGGTACCTCCCGCACGACTTCCCGCACTGGAACACCGTCTACGGCTACTTCTCCAAATGAGCCGACGAGGGCGTGGTCGCCCAGCTCAACGGCCTGCTCCGACAGCTTCTGCGAGAGAAGGAAGGCCGGGACGCCAAGCCAACGGCCTGCGTGATCGACGCCCAGAGCGTCAAGACCTCCACCAGCGCTCCCGCAACAGGCCAGGGCATCGACGCCGGCAAGAAGATCGTCGGCAGGAAGCGAAGCATCATCACCGACACACTCGGCCTTCTCCTCACCGTGCTGGTGACCGCGGCCGGCGTGCAGGACTCTGTTGCCGACACCGCGCTGCTCGACCAGGTCGCCACCGACCCCCCGGCATCCGCAAGGCGTGGGCCGACGGCGGCTACAGCCAGCACCTCGTCGAGCATGCCGCCACCCTCGGCATCGACATGGCGATCACCGCGCGCAAGCCTGGGAGCAGGGGCTTCACCCCGTTCCCGAAGCGGTGGGCGGTTGAGTGAACCTACAACTGGCTCATGCTCCCCCGCCGCCTGGCCCGCGACTACGAAACCCTGCCCACCCGCTCCGAAGCCGTGATCCACATTGCCATGACCGGCTTCATGGCCCGCCGCCTCAGCAGCGAGAACACCATCTCCTGGCGCGGCCCGAAGACGACCACAGAGCATGCCATCTCGGGATGAAACATCGGACGACAACGACCTCTCAGACGATGCGCGTTCCGACCAAGACGCGCATCGTGCCCTGCACGGAGGGCAACGGCTCGAATTTTCGCGGCACAGCTGACGGCCCGCTTCGAGAGGGCCCGTCGACAACCGCCCACAGACGAGCCCTCTCCTCACACGGCAGATCACTCAGCAGTTGAGAGAGCCGCTCAAGATCATCTTCACTTGCCATCACCGCTCGCCCGCAAGATCGACTTCCTCCCGGTGTGCCGGCGCCGCGTCCGCCACCACCGGGCGACGCCACGGGTGCGCGATCGGCGCCGACACCGCACGCCACCACGCATCCGAGGGAAGCTCCCCCGCCGGCTCGAACGGCTCACCCGGACGAGGGAACGCCACCGGCTGCCCTACCTCCTCAGCAGCATCCTTGATCCACTCCCCCGGCTCCGCCCACGCATGCGGTGCAAGGTTGAACGTGCCCCAGTGAATCGGCATCAGCGCACCATGCGGCCTGCCGCTTTGGAGGTCCAGGTGTGCGCGCAGACCCTCGGCCGGTGTCATATGGATGTCGGGCCAGTACTCCGAGTAGGCGCCGACCTGGATCATCGTCACGTCGAAGGGGCCGTGCTCGGCGCCGATGTCGCCGAAACCGGAGAAGTAGCCGGTGTCTCCGCTGTGGTAGACCCGGTGTTCCGGACCCGCGACGACCCACGACGCCCAGAGCGTGTGCTGCTGGTTGCGCAGCCCTCGGCCGCAGAAATGCCGTGCGGGGGTGGCGGTCAGGCTGATGCCCGCGATCTCCGTGGTCTCGTTCCAGTCGAGCTCGTGGATGCGGTCCAGGGGCACGCCCCACCGCTCCAGGTGGGCGCCCACACCGAGCGGCACCGCGAAGAGGGTGTCCGTCCCCGCCAGGGCCTTGATCGTGGGCAGGTCGAGGTGGTCGTAGTGGTCATGGGAGATCACCACGGCGTCGACCGGCCCGAGCGAGGCGAGCGGCAGCGGGACCGGGTGCAGCCGCTTGGGCCCGGCGAAGGCGAACGGTGAACAGCGCTCGCCCCAGACCGGGTCGAACAGCACCCTGCGGCCGTCGATCTCGGTGAGCACACTGGAGTGGCCCAGCCAGGTCACCCGCAGGCCCGTCGCCGGCGGCGCGGCAAGATCGGCCAAGGTCGTGGCATGGACCGGCACGGTGCCGAGAGGGGACCTGCGGGCCCGCTGCTCCTTATGGAAGTACACCTTGGCGAATTCGAGCATGGAGCCGGAAGGCCTGGTCCGCGCCCCCTCCGGGTTCTGGAAGACACCGTCGGCGAAATTGGGCGAGCGACGGATCCGCTCCATCCGCACCCCCGCCGGGTCCGCGCCGAAGGCGTCGGGGCGCAGCGAGCGGAGTCTGGTACGGAGCGAAGGCTGGTTGTCGGCGCCGGTCACAACATCTCCTGAGGGAGTCGGTGTCGTCATTATGGTCTGGATTCAGGACGGAGCGAGAGCTCGGCGGTGAACGGAGCACAGTCAGGGATCGCCCGAACCGTGCCACGTGGGGTCCCGCCTCAGGCGCGCGGCTGGCCGTACACATGCTCGATCCGCAGGGTCAGGACGACTCTGCGGTCCTGGACCATCACCCGGCGGTAGTCGTCCCAGTCCGGGTGCTCACCCCGCACGTCCCGGTAGAGGGAGACCAGTTGCTCCACGACCGCGTCGTGCGGGTCGGCGGCGGGCGGGGTCAGCTCGGCGGTGACATCGGCGACGGTCCAGGCCCACCGGTCCTCGCTGGTCACGTGGTAGCTCGCACGCGGGTCCCGGCGGAGATTGCGGGTCTTCGCACGCCCCTCGGTGATGGACACGCGGATCACCCCTTCTTCGGGGTAATAGGCGTGGTTCACATTGGACAGCTGGGGCCTGCCGTCACGCTTGAGGGTGACCAGCACCCCGCCGTCGTACTCCCCGAAGAGTCGTAGCAGCGCCGCACGCGAGGGTTCCGTCATGCCGACTCCAACGTCCGTACCCCCCGCAGGATTCCGCATCGGGCGTACGACGATGTCACATCCGGTGTTCCACACGCGTTGACAGCCGCGTCCCACCCTCTTGATACTGACTCGCTGTTCAGTAAATCGACCCAGGTGAATCCAGGAGCCGCCCGATGCAGTCCCTCTCCCCCGCCCCGCTGGTGTCCCTGACCTGGACGGACCACGTCACCGGCACCGAGGGATACCTCGTCGTCGACCGGCTGGTGCGCGGGGTGTCGAGCGGGGGCCTGCGGATGAGGAAGGGCTGCACTCTCGCGGAGGTGGCCGGCCTGGCACGGGGCATGACCATGAAGGAGGCCCTGCACTTCGACGCCGGCGCCCCGCGGACGCGCTACATCCCGCTGGGCGGGTCCAAGGGAGGCATCGACTGCGACCCGCGCGATCCGGCCGCCTACGGGGTGCTCGTCCGCTTCCTGCGGGCGATGCGTCCGTACATCGAGAACGTCTGGACGACCGGCGAGGATCTCGGGCTGAGCCAGGATCTCGTCGACCGGGCCGCGGCCGAGGCCGGCCTCGTCTCCACGGTCCAGGCGGTCTATCCCCTGCTGGACGACGAGGTGGGCGCACGGCGACGGCTCGCGGACGCCTTCGCGGTCACGGTTGACGGGATCGGGCTGGACGAGCTGGTCGGTGGGTGCGGGGTCGCGGAATCCACGCTCGCCGCACTGGACCGGGCGGGTGTGCCACACCTCGGTGCCCGGGTCTCCCTCCAGGGGCTCGGCACCATGGGCGGGGCGACGGCCCGCTTCCTCTCCCGGGCCGGACTGTCCGTCGTCGCGGTCGCGGACATCAAGGGCACCATCGCCAATCCCGCCGGCCTGGACGTCGAGGCACTGCTGGCCGCCCGGGACGCACACGGGGCGGTGGACCGGCGCGCGCTGGGCGACGGGGACCAGGAGCTGCCGGCCGACGCCTGGCTGGCCGCCGACGTCGAGGTGCTGGTCCCGGCCGCGGTGTCGTACGCCGTGGACGCCGTGAACCAGGCCTCGGTCACGGCCCGTTGGGTGGTCGAGGCGGCCAACATGCCGGTGCTCCCGGAAGCGGAGACACTGCTGGCCGAGCGCGGAATCACGGTTCTCCCCGATGTGGTCGTCAACTCCGGTACGAACGCGTGGTGGTGGTGGACGCTGTTCGGGGACATCGGACCCGATGCGGAGGAGGCGTTCGGACACACCCGCCGCTCGATGCGCGTCCTGACGGACCGCGTCCTGGAGCGGGCGGCCGCGGACGGCTGCACCCCGCGGGCGGCGGCGCACGCGCTCGTCGCGGACCGTCTGCCGGTGATGGCGGAGCGGTTCGGCTGGTACCGGTAGGCCCTGGGCACGGGGGCCGGATGCCGGCGCCGGAGCGTTGGTTAGGGTAACGGCGTGGCGAGAGTGCGGCTGAGTGTGGCGGAGCGACGTGAGGAGCTCCTGCGAGCTGCCGTCGAGCAGATCGAGGTCCGGGGCGTGTCCGCGGTCAGGATCGCCGATGTGGCCGCCGTTCTCGGGGTGAGCAACGCGCTGGTGCTCTACCACTTCTCGTCGAAGGAGAAACTGGTGGCCGCCGCGTTCGCGTACGCGGCGGAGGCCGATCTCGCCCATCTGCGCAAGCTGCTGACCCGGCGCACCAGCGCGGTCCGGCGGCTCAGGTCCGCCGTGCGCTGGTACGCGCCGACCGGACAGGCCAAGGGCTGGCGGCTGTGGATCGAGGGCTGGGCCTCCGCCCTCCGTGACCCGGTGCTGCGCGAGGTGGCCGGAGACCTCGACCAGCAGTGGAAGGCCGAGCTGGCCGAGGTGATCGAAGAGGGGGCCGCGGCGGGCGAGTTCCACTGCGACGACCCGATGTCCGTGGCCTGGCGGCTGACAGCGCTCCTGGACGGGCTGGCCGTCCAGATGACTTCGTACGCGGGTCCGCTCTCCCGGGCCACCATGCTGCAGTGGACCGAGGAGGCGCTCGCCCGCGAACTCGGCATCGACCACGAGGTCCTGACCGCCTGAGGGGCAGGCGCTGCTGCGCCTACCGGAGCGGATACCTGCCCGCCCGGTGCGGGTATCCGCATCGGACGGGCTCGTTCCGCCGGGCCCGGCCCGGCGTCCGCTCCCCGTGGCCGGCCCCCGACGACGGGGCAGCGGCCGAGCGGTCAGAGCGGCAGGAGGTCGGGGCGCTTGGCCTCGACGTGATCCCCGGAGGACTCCCCGCGCAGTCGGCGGCCGATCCACGGGACGAGGTATTCGCGCGCCCACTGGATGTCGTCGCGCCGGACCTCGAGCGCTCCGCGCTGTACCTGCGGGGGCCACACCTGGTCGGGGTCGGCCGGCACCTGGAGGCCGAGGACCTGGGCGGCCCGCAGCGCGACGCGGGTGTGTCCCTCCGCCGAGAGGTGCAGCCGGTCGTTGTCCCACGCCCGCCTGTCCTGCACGGACCGCAGGGACCACAGGTCCAGCACCGGGCAGTCGTAGCGGTCGGCGATGGACCGGACATGGGCGGTGTACATGGCGATCTTGCCCCGCAGATGCTTGAGCACGGGGATGCCACGGGTGTCGAAGCCGGTGGTGACCATGACCGTGCCGACCGCCTCCGTCAGGTCGGCGACCGCACGCTCGAAGCGCTCTGCCACATCGTCCGGGTCGGAGCCGGGACGGAGGATGTCGTTGCCGCCGGCGCAGAAGCTCACCAGATCAGGTGCCAGCTGCTTGGCGCGGGGGACCTGTTCCTCGACTATCTGGTCGAGGAGCCGTCCGCGTACGGCGAGATTGGCGTACCGGAAGTTGCCGTGCGTGTCGTCCGCGGGGGCGACCACCGCGCCGGGAACCGGGAGCTGGTCCGCGAGGAGCACCGCGAGCCGGTCGGCCCAGCCGACGAGTGTCCCGCCGGGGCCGGGGTCTCCGACGCCCTCGGTGAAGCTGTCGCCAATCGCTGCGTACGACCCGATGATGCCTCGTTGTTTGTTTCTCGAATCGTCTGCCACAAGGGCTTATCTTGCACCTTCGATTGTGACCTACGCGACCGTAATAAGGGGTTGACGGGTGGTGAGAAAGACCACCCGGTCAGTTTTTGGTAAAGCCGGAATAAGGGGAGGGGCGGTGCGCAAGCGCGCACCGCCCCTCCCCTTCAGCCCGGGATGACACCCTCGGATGGCGTGTCTCAGATGGAGACGCCGTGCGAACGCAGGTAGGCGATCGGGTCGACGTCGGAGCCGTAGCTCGGGCCGGTCCGGACCTCGAAGTGGAGGTGCGGGCCGGTGGAGTTGCCGGTGGTGCCCGAGAGGCCGATCTGCTGGCCGCCGGTGACGGTCTGACCGGCCGAGACCTCGAGCGAGGACAGGTGGGCGTACTGGGAGTACATGCCGTCGCTGTGCTGGATGACGACCTCGTTGCCGTACGAGCCGCTCCAGCCGGCGGAGACCACGGTGCCCGGGCCGATGGACCGGACGCTGGTGCCGGAGGCCGCCTGGAAGTCGGAGCCGGTGTGGTAGCCGCTGGACCAGCTGGCGCCCGAGGCGCGGTACTGGGTGGTGACGTTGGCGTTCTCGACCGGGGTGACCCAGCCGGAGCCGGTGCTCTCCTCCGACGCGCCGGTGTCGGCGGTCTTGGCCGCGGGAGCGGACGTCGCCTCGGCCGGTGCGGCCTTCTTCTCGGCCGGAGCGGCCTTCTTCGCCGCCGACGGGGCGGACTTGGAGGGCGCGGCCTCGGCGGAGCCGGAAGCCTTGGCGCCGAGGGTCAGCTTCATGCCCGGGAGGATCAGGCTGGGGTTCTCGCCGACGACGTCACGGTTGTCCTGGTACAGCTTCTGCCAGCCGCCCTTGATCTTCTGGTCGCCCGCGATCTTCGCCAGGTAGTCGCCGGAGACCACGGAGTAGGTCTTCGGGGCGCTCTTCGCCGAGGCCGGGGCGCTGTGCGCGGAGGCGGACTTGGCGGCCGGCGCGGCCTGCTCGGCGGCGTGTGCGCCGGTGGCGCCGATCAGCGGGAGGGCAAGAACGGCGCCGCCGGTCCCTGCGGCAAGGACGCCTCGGGAGATCGGGCCGGTCTTCGTACGACGGTGCTTGCCTTTTGCGGGCATGGGGATTTCCTCTCCGGCGCCTGCGAGGTGAGCTGTCGGGTTCGGACTGGAGATGCCCGGCCGCGCGGTGCGCGTCTTGACCCCGAGCCGTACCGGATCCCTCCGGCCGGCGGCTTACCTGGTTCCCCCGCTCCTGCCACACGTGAGTCGGTGCGGATTCCGGGCGGCGGCAGGATTAGGCGTTCCGTCCGGATTGACCGTGACCGTAAGCGAGCGGGGACGTCGCGAACAAGCCGTGGATTCCGGACCGGAATCCACGCTTCATTTCCGGCGCGGAATTCCCGTCACACTCCGTGGATTACCGATCTTGGCTTTCCGCACGGCGTCCGGAATACCCCCCGGCACCCTCACCACACACCGTCACGGATATGATCCCGCTCACCTGCCTCACCTCATCTCCCGCACAAGCGGGGCATGTTCTGCTAAATACACCAATACGGACATGACGCGATCTCGTCCGCCCAGGGAGACCAGGACCACGGCAGCCGAGACAGTTGTCCGATGCAGCCATGTCGTATCGTCGCGGGCGTGCCCCCGTCGGCGAGCGGCGCCGACGCCCGACACCCCAGGAGCCCTTGTGACGCAGCTGCCAGAGGTCCCGCCGGTCGGCCCCGAGCCGACGGACATCGACCTGACCGGTGTTCGCAACTTCCGCGACGTCGGCGGGCTTCCGACCGTCGACGGCAGCACCGTGCGGTACGGGCGCCTCTACCGCAGCGGCCACCTCGCCCACGCCACGGAGGCCGACGCCGCCTTCCTCGCCGGGCTCGGGCTGCACACGATCTTCGACTTCCGCAACGCGGCGGACCACAAGCTCGACGGTCTTGACGTGGAGCTGCCCGGCGTCCGGAATGTCAGCATCCCTCTCTCCGACCCGGCGGACGGCGCGGAGTTCTGGCGGCTGGTGCGCGACGGCAACATCCAGCAGCTGCGCTCGATCCTGGCCGACGGCAAGGGGACGGGGCGGATGATCGCCTCGTACCGTTCGATCATCAAGGACCGCACCGCCGAACACAGCCGTGTGCTGCACGCGCTGGCCGAGGACAGCGTGCCGGCGCTGATGCACTGCGCGGCGGGCAAGGACCGGGCCGGCCTCTCGATCGCGATCTCCCTGCTCGCGGTCGGCGTCGAGAAGGAGGCCATCGAGGCCGACTACCTCAAGTCGAACGACGCGCACCGCCGCTACAAGGTGCGCCGCAGCGACACCTCAGCGGTGGGGATGTCCGACGAGGTGATGGAACTGCTCAATCCGCTCTTCGGCGCCCGTGCCGAATACCTCGCCGCGGCGTTCGAGACCATCGACGAGATCTGGGGCAGCACGGACCGGTATCTCCTGGAAGGGCTGAAGATCAGCGCCGAGACCCGCGCGAAGCTGCGTGCCCGACTCGTCGAGGGCGCGTGACGCCGGGCGTCAGCCCTTGCCGGCCACGGTGAAGAGAAGGAAGAGGAAGCCCGCGATGACGTGTCCGGCCACGAGATAGGCGAAGAGCCGGATCACTACGCCGCGGGGCATCCGCCGCTCCTGCGTGTCCTTGCTCTTCGGCCTGCGCGGGGTGAGCGGGTCGTAGTACTCCGAATCGGACATGACAGTCCTCTCTACCGGCCGCTCGGGCCGGGGTGGCGAAGGGGGCGCACGGTACGGGTGTGCGGGTTCAGAGCCGGTGGATCCCGCTGCCCAGGCACAACTCGGCGGCCGGGCTCTGCAGCAGCGTGTGAACGAAGAGCAGTCGCGCCCCGCCGGGGTCGAGAGCCGCGATCCGGTGCGGGGTGAGCGAGTCGAAGTGCGCACTGTCCCCCGGATCGAGGTCGTGCACGGTCTCGCCGAGCACGACCCGCAGCCTGCCGTCGAGGACGTAGAGCCACTCCTCGCCGGGGTGGACGCGCACGAGGTCGTCCTCCACGCCGTACGGGACACGGACGTGCAGCGCCTGCATGGCGCGGCCCGGCCCGCCCGCCTGCCGGTAGAGCCAGCCGCCCGGCTCGTTCGAGCGGGGCGTGCCGGCGGGCGGGCCGCCGCGGACGATCGCGTCACGTTCGGGCGGCATCTCACCCAGGAGCTCGGAGACGGTCGTACCGTAGACCCGGGCGAGGCCGAGCAGCATCGGCAGCGAAGGCTGCCTCCGGCCCGTTTCGAGCCGGGAGAGGTGGGCCGGGGAGAGCCCCGCCCGTCCCGCCGCGCTCTCCAGGGTGAGGCCGCGATTGCGGCGCAGGTCGCGTAGGCGTGGCGCGACCCCCGGGAGCTCGTCGGCCACCCCTCCGTCAGGAGGATTCATGCCTCCATTGGGCCAGGATTTATCCTCTGAGGCAAATAATTTGCCTCAGAGGCAACATCAGCGGTTGACCACGGCCTGTTTCACCAGTGTCCTGCCGAAGTCCCACATCAGCCCGCCCCCGCTGTGTGCGTCGTCCATGACGGCGGTGAAGGCGGTGACGAAACGGTCGACCTCCGGCTCCCCGATGACCAGCGGCGGAATCAGCTTGATCACCTCCAGGTGATCACCGGAGACCTGGGTGAGGATCCGGTGCTTCTGGAGCAGCGGCACGACCACCATCTGGGCGAAGAGCCCCTTGCGGGCGGCCTGCAGCATCGCCCAGCGGCTGCGGAGCTTGAGGGAGGACGGCCGGCCGAACTCGATGCCGATCATCAGGCCCCGGCCGCGCACCTCGTGCATCAGCTCGTAACGGCCGACCAGAGCGGCTAGCCGCTCGCGCAGCAGATCACCGGTGCGGCGGGCGTTCGCGACGGTCTCCTCCTGCTCCATCACCGCGAGGACGGCGAGCCCGGCCGCCATTGCCTGGGCGTTGGAGCCGAAGCTGGCGGAGTGGACGAGGACCCGGTCCATCGAGGAGTAGACGCGCTTGAAGATCCAGTCCTTGCCGAGCGTCGCCCCGACCGGGACATAGCCGCCGGAGAGCGCCTTGGCGACACAGAGCAGGTCGGGTTCGACGC
This sequence comes from Streptomyces sp. NBC_01166, assembly GCF_045039765.1. Classification (NCBI taxonomy): domain Bacteria; kingdom Bacillati; phylum Actinomycetota; class Actinomycetes; order Kitasatosporales; family Streptomycetaceae; genus Streptomyces; species Streptomyces sp. NBC_01166. The sequence goes on along the minus strand of NZ_CP108613.1, from coordinate 7,491,753 downwards.
CCTCCTCGTGCTGGTACGCGTAGAAGTCACCGGTCCTGCCGAGCCCGGTCTGCACCTCGTCGGCGATGAGCACGGCCTTGTGCCGGTGAAGCAGATCCTGTGCCTCGCGCAGGAAGCCGGGCGGTGAGGCGTGGACGCCCTTGCCCTGGATCGGCTCCACGACCAGCCCGGCCACGTCGCCGCGCTTCAGCTCGCGCCGCAGCGCGTCGAGGTCGCCGAGCGCGATGGCCGTGTCCGGCAGCAGGGGCGCGAATCCGTCGCGGAAGCCCTTCTCACCGTTGACGGAGAGCGAGCCGGTGGTCAGTCCGTGGAAAGCGTGGTCGCAGTAGAGGATCCGCGGCTTGCCGGTGGCGTACCGGGCGAACTTCAGCGCGGTCTCGACCGCCTCCGTACCGCTGTTGCCGAAGAACACCCTGTCGAGGTGCGGGCTGTGCGCCAGCAGCTTCTCGGCCAGCAGTCCGGGCAGCGGCTGGCAGTCGAAGCGGGTGAGGTCGGCCAGCGAGGCGTCCAGGACGTCGTGGAGCGCCTTGCGTACGACCGGATGGTGCCTGCCCAGCCCCATCACACCGAAGCCGGCGAGCATGTCGAGGTAGTCGTTGCCCTCCGCGTCCCAGAAGTGCGCACCCTCGGCCCGCTCGTAGACCTTGTCGAAACCGAGGGTGTGGAGCATCCGCGGCAGCTGGTGGTTGAGGTGCCGGGTGTGGAGCTCGTAGCGTTCGGCCCCCCGTTCCGCGAGGAGCCGCGTCAGATCGAAGCCCGGCTGTTCGTCCTTCATGCCCCGTTCTCCTTCGGCATGTTCCGCTCTCGCACGGTCGTGCGGCGCTCCAGCACCGCGCTGATGCGTCCGGCGATCTCCACCGGAGTGAGCCCGATCTCGGCGAGTACCTCACCACGCCCGGCGTGAGCCAGGAACTGCTCGGGGATGCCGAACGTCCGCAGCGGTACGTCGACGCCCGCGTCCCGCAGTGCCTGTCCGACGGCCCAGCCGACCCCGCCCGACCGGCTGTTGTCCTCGACGACCGCCACCAGCCGGTGCTGCGCGGCGAGCGCGGGCAGCTGCTCGTCGACCGGTTTGACCCAGCGCGGGTCGACGACCGTGCAGCGGATTCCGGATCCGGCGAGCAGGTCGGCGGCCTGCAGACAGACCGGGGCGAGCACGCCGACGGCCACCAGCAGGACGTCCGGGTCGGGGGCCCTGTGCAGGACGTCCATCCCGCCGATCCTCCCGACGGCCGCGACGGGCTCCCCCACCGACTCCTTGGGGAACCGCACCACCGTGGGCGCGTCGTCGACGTCGAGGGCCTCGCGCAGCTCCTCACGGAGCCGGTCGGCGTCGCGTGGGGCCGCGATCCGCAGACCCGGGACGACCTGGAGCACGGACATGTCCCACATGCCGTTGTGCGAGGGGCCGTCGACCCCCGTGACACCGGCCCGGTCCAGCACGAAGGTCACCCCGCAGCGGTGGAGGGCGACGTCCATCAGCAGCTGGTCGAAGGCCCGGTTGAGGAAGGTCGCGTAGACGGCGACGACCGGGTGCAGACCTCCGGTGGCCAGCCCGGCGGCGGAGACCGCCGCATGCTGTTCGGCGATCCCGACGTCCCAGATCCGGTCGGGGAACTTCTCCGCGAAGCGGGTCAGCCCGACCGGATGCAGCATCGCCGCGGTGATCGCGACGACGTCCGGGCGCTCGGCCCCGATCTCCGCGATCTCGTCGCCGAACACCGACGTCCAGGAAGGCGCGGCGGGCACGACGAGTGGTTCGCAGGTCAGCGGGTCCATCCTGCCGACCGTGTGGAACCGGTCGGCGTCGTCGGCCAGGGCGGGCGCGAAGCCACGGCCCTTCTCGGTGATGCAGTGCACCAGCACCGGGCCGTGGAAACGCTTGGCCCGGTGCAGTGCGGACTCGACCGCCGCCGTGTCGTGTCCGTCGACCGGGCCGACGTACTTGAGGCCCAGGTCCTCGAACATGCCCTGCGGTGCGAAGGTGTCCTTGAAGCCCTTCTTCGCACCGTGCAGCGACCCGTACAGCGACTGTCCGATGACCGGCGTCTGCTGGAGCACCTCCTTGCCCCAGGACAGGAAGCGCTCGTAGCCGTCGGTGGTGCGGAGGGTGGCGAGGTGGTCGGCGAGCCCGCCGATGGTGGGAGAGTAGGAGCGCTCGTTGTCGTTCACGACGATGATCAGCGGGCGGTTCCTGGCCGCGGCGATGTTGTTGAGCGCCTCCCAGGCCATTCCGCCGGTGAGGGCCCCGTCACCGATGACCGCCACGACATGACGCCCGCGCTCCAGTACCTCGTCGGCCTTGGCGAGGCCGTCGGCCCAGCCGAGCACGGTGGAGGCGTGGGAGTTCTCGATGACGTCGTGCTCGGACTCCTCGCGGGAGGGGTAGCCGGAGAGGCCGCCCTTGCTCCGCAGCTTGGAGAAGTCCTGCCGCCCGGTCAGCAGTTTGTGCACGTAGCTCTGGTGCCCTGTGTCCCACAGGATCCGGTCCACCGGTGAGTCGAAGACCCGGTGCAGGGCGATGGTGAGTTCGACCACGCCGAGGTTGGGGCCGAGATGACCGCCCGTCCTCGTCACCGCCCGGATGAGGAACGCCCTGATCTCCTCGGCGAGTTCACCGAGTTCCGGTCGGCTCAGTGCCTTGAGATCCTGCGGCCCCTTGATGGATTCCAGCATCGTCACGCCCGGGCCCCTCTCTCTGCTCCTGCTATCGGCTCACGGTCACGGCGGGAGCCCCGCCGGGTGCCCCCGCTTCCTCCATACCCTCCGCGATCTTCATGGCTTCCTCGATGAGGGTCTCCACGATCTTCGACTCGGGCACGGTCTTGATGACCTCGCCCTTCACGAAGATCTGACCCTTGCCGTTGCCCGACGCCACACCCAGATCGGCCTCACGGGCCTCACCCGGACCGTTCACGACACAGCCCATCACCGCGACACGCAGCGGGACCTCCATGCCCTCCAGACCCGCACTGACCTGATCCGCGAGCTTGTACACATCCACCTGCGCACGCCCGCACGACGGACACGACACGATCTCCAGCCGGCGCTGCTTCAGATTCAGCGCCTCCAGGATCTGCAGACCGACCTTGACCTCCTCCGCCGGCGGCGCCGACAACGAGACCCGGATCGTGTCCCCGATCCCCTCCGAGAGCAGCGCCCCGAACGCCACCGCCGACTTGATCGTCCCCTGGAACGCCGGACCCGCCTCCGTCACACCCAGGTGCAACGGATAGTCCGACTGCGCAGCCAGCTGACGGTACGCGTTCACCATCACGACCGGGTCGTTGTGCTTCACCGAGATCTTGATGTCCCGGAAACCGTGCTCCTCGAAGAGCGACGCCTCCCACAGCGCCGACTCCACCAGAGCCTCCGGCGTCGCCCTGCCGTACTTCTTCAGCAGCCGCGCGTCCAGCGAACCCGCGTTCACCCCGATACGGATCGGAGTCCCCGCGTCCCCCGCCGCCTTCGCGATCTCCTTGACCTTGTCGTCGAACTGCTTGATATTGCCCGGATTCACCCGGACCGCCGCGCAGCCCGCGTCGATCGCCGCGAACACGTACTTCGGCTGGAAGTGGATGTCCGCGATCACCGGGATCTGCGACTTCCTCGCGATCGTCGCCAACGCGTCCGCGTCATCCTGCGTGGGACACGCCACCCGCACGATCTGACAGCCCGAAGCCGTCAGCTCCGCGATCTGCTGCAACGTCGCACCGATGTCCGACGTACGCGTCGTCGTCATCGACTGCACCGAGACCGGTGCGTCCCCGCCGACCGCCACCGACCCGACCTGGATGCGCCGCGAGGGGCGGCGCACCGCGAGAGGCCGGGCCGGCAGCTCCGGGAGACCCAGTACGACCGGCCCTCCTTCTCTCATGACGTCACCGGTTCCCGCCGATCGTCTCCCGGGCCGCTCGCAGGGATTCCTTCAGCGACCCCATGGTGGCGAGCACCGCGGTGGGCTCGTAGCCGCAGTGCGCCATGCAGTTGGCGCAGCGCGGGTCCTTGCCGCGGCCGTACTTCTCCCAGTCGGTGTCCTCGATGAGCTCCCGGTAGGTGGGGACGTACCCGTCGCTCATCAGATAGCAGGGCCGCTGCCAGCCGAAGAGCGAGTAGTTGGGGATCGCCCAGGCCGTGCAGGCGAAGTCGGCCTTGCCCTCCAGAAAGTCCAGGAAGAGCGGCGAGTGGTTGAGCCTCCAGCGGCTCCGGTTGCCGCCCGCGAAGGACTTCTTGAAGAGCTCGCGGGTCTGCTCGACACCCAGGAAGTGCTCCTGGTCGGGGGCCTTCTCGTAGGCGTAGGCGGGCGAGATCATCATCTCGTCGACCTTGATCTCGTCGTTGAGGAAGTTCAGCACCTCGATGACGGTCTGCGGGGTGTCGGTGTTGAAGAAGGTGGAGTTGGTCGTGACCCGGAAGCCGCGCTGCTTGGCCTCCTTCATCGCCTCCACCGCTTCGTCGAAGACGCCTTCCTTGGCGACCGACTCGTCGTGCCGCTCGCGCAGCCCGTCGATGTGCACCGCGAAGGCGAAGTACGGCGACGGGGTGAACTTGTCGAGCTTCTTGCGCATCAGCATGGCGTTGGTGCAGAGGAAGACGTATTTCTTCTTCGCCACCAACTGACGCACGATTTCGTCGATCTGCGGGTGCATCAGCGGCTCGCCACCGGCGATGGAGACCATCGGGGCGCCTGATTCCAGCACCGCCCCGACCGCCTGGGCGACCGGCATGCGCTGCTTGAGCACTCCGGCCGGATGCTGGATCTTCCCACAGCCCTCGCACGCCAGATTGCAGGCGAACAAGGGCTCCAATTCGACGATCAGCGGGAACTTCTCACGCTTGCGGAGCTTCTGTTCGAAGAGATACGTCGCAACCTTGATGGACTGACGGAGCGGCATGGCCATCTGGGCTCACCTCCTGGGGAGCAGCAAAGATCGGTGCCATTCATGGAAAGCCGGAAGGACAGCACGAAGAACGCGGAATGCCGATATTCCACCGCGGACCGTGCCGATGCGGACGAGCTCATGCTCTGGGGCGTCCACGACCACCCGTACGGCGGCAACGGGGCGTGGCCCCGTCCGTACGGCGGTGCGGAGGGTGGCGGCGGACTCCATGTCCACCGCGATGGCGCCGGTGGCCCGGAGCGAGGCCCGCTCCGGACCCCGGACGACATGTGCGGAGCCGTTGAGCGGACCCGTGTGGACGGTACGTCCGGGCGCCGCCCTGACCAGCGCGTCGACCAGCAGGCCGGTGCCCGTGCAGGCGGTGGTGCCGCCGTGGTCCCGGGTCTCCTCGGCCACCACCAGATCGCCCGGGTGCATGCCGGGTTCCAGCCCGGCGCAGAAGCCGGAGGCGATGACCGCGGTGCCTCCGGCCCCGTCCAGTCCCAGGGCGAGCCGGACGGCGCTCTCGGCGGCCCGGGGGCCCATCCCGGACCTGATGATGCTCACGGGCCCGGGGCCCGGGGCGCCTCCCCTCCTGCCGGTGCGCAGGGCGAAGCGCTCGATGCCGAGCGCGCAGGCGATCAGCAGCGGCGTGGTGGGACCGGGCGGCTCCTGTGGACCCCCCATCGGCTCAGGCCCCCTTGCCGGTGCCCGCGCCGATACCGGCAGCGGTTGCGAAGGGATCCCCGTAGACGTACCGGCCGAGGGCGGTGAGGGGGAAGACCTGCCGGTACAGGTGGTAGTTGATGGAGAAGTCCCACGGGAAACCGGTCCCGGTGAAGTGCGGTTCGTCCCAGGACCCGTCCGGCTGCTGGGTCCCGGCCAGCCAGGCGACGCCCCGTTCCACGGACCTGCTCTCCCGCTCCCCCGCCGCCAGGAGGGCGAGGAGCGCCCACGCGGTCTGGGAGGCGGTCGAGGTGCCGTGGCCGATCCACTTCTCCTCCCGGTAGGACCGCAGGTCCTCACCCCAGCCTCCGTCGTCGTTCTGGACGGACTTCAGCCATTCGGCGGCCCGCCGCACCGACGGGTGCGCGGCCGGCAGCCCGGCGGCGATCAGCGCGGGCACCACGGAGCCCGTCCCGTAGATGTAGTTGACGCCCCACCGCCCGAACCACGCGCCGTTCGCCTCCTGTTCGGCGAGCAGCCACTCGATGCCCCGGCGGGTACGGGGGTGGTCCGCCCGCCCCTCGACGGCGAGCATCTCCACCACGTGTCCGGTGACATCGGCCGACGGCGGGTCGATGACCTCGCCGAAGTCGCAGAACGGCAGGCGGTTGGGGAACGGGCTCGTGTTGTCCGCGTCGAAGGCTCCCCAGCCGCCGTTGCGTGACTGCATGCCGAGGTTCCAGCGCACTCCGCGCGCGATGGCCGACTCGACCCTGGCAGGGTCGGGGTGGCGGACTCGGCGCAACGCCAGGACGACTTCGGCGGTGTCGTCGATGTCGGGGTAGTTGTCGTTGTGGAACTCGAACGCCCAGCCGCCCGGCGCCAGTTCTGGCTTGCGTACGGACCAGTCGCCGGGCCGCACGATCTCCTCGCCGAGCATCCAGTCGGCCGCTCTCACGAGCGCCGGATGGTCGGGACTCACCCCCGCGTCGGCGAGGGCGATGGTGGCGAGGCAGGTGTCCCAGACCGGCGACTGGCAGGCCTCGATCATGCGGGCGCCGTCCTCACGCCACACGGTGAACCGGTCGAGCGACTCGAGCCCGGCCCGCATGACCGGATGGTCGAGGTCGTAGCCGAGCAGGTGCAGGGCGATGACGGAGTACACCGCGGGGGGCTGGATGCCACCCCAGCAGCCGTCGTTCTCCTGGCGTTCGATGATCCAGCGGGCGGCGGCGTTCATGGCGCTGCGCCGCAACCTGCGGGGGGCCACCTTGTGGTAGAGGTGCAGCGCCTGGTCGAGCCGCTGGAAGAGTCCGTCCCAACTCGCGGCCGGTGCGGCGGGCTTGGGCGGATTGGGGCACGCCGGATCGGTGTGCAGCTCGTCGAGGGTGAAGGGGGCGGGCCGTACGGGCCGCTTCGCGGACACGATGGTGAGCGGCACGATGGTCTGGCGGGCCCAACATCCGAAGTCGTAGATGTTGAGCGGGACCCACTTCGGGAAGAACATCAGCTCGGGCGGGAGCTCGGGCAGGTCGTCCCACTTCCACCAGCCGAAGAGCGCGAGCCAGATCCGGGTGAAGACGCGGGACTCCGCGATGCCGCCCTGTTCCCTGACCCAGCCCGCCGCGCGGATCATGTGGGGGTCGTCCGGCAGATCGCCGGCCAGCCTCAGCGCGACGTACGCCTCGATGGTGGCGGAGAGGTCGGCCGGCCCCTCGTAGAAGGTGTTCCAGGTGCCGTCGCCCATCTGCTCGCCCCGGATGAAGCGGGCGGCGGCCTTGACGGTGTCCGGGTCCTGGATGCCCAGGAACTGACGGAGCAGCAGGTCCTCCGCGTCCATGGTGACGTTGGTGGCGAGGTCTCCCTTCCACCAGCCCTGCTCGTCCTGCCTGCCGAGGAGGTGCTCCACCGAGCGTTCCGCGGCCTGCCGCGCGACGGCCAGGATGTCGTCCGCGGCGTTGGTTGATTCGGTCGGATCGCTGGTCGAGGCTGCGCGGAGGTTCGCGGCCCCGGTGCTTCCGTCGGTCGTCGCTGTCATGGCTTCCCCTTCGTGCAGTCTGGTCCTCTGCTGTGCTGGGGTCTCCGTCGGCGGGCGCCCCGTGGGGCGCCCGCCGGCGACTGCGAGTCATATCTGGATGGTCATCATCTCTTTCGTACGACCACGAAGTCGGCGAGCTCGGTGAGCTGCGCCCGTACTCGTTCCGGCATGTCGACGCCGTGCAGCGCCTCGATGGCTACCGCGTGCTGACGGCGGGCTTCCTGGGCGGTCCATTCACGGCCGCCCGCCTCCTCGATGAGTGCCGCACGCGCGGCGAACTCCTCTTCGGAGAAGCTGTCGAAGTCGTTGCTCTTCGCGTCGGCGGCGAGCAGCTCGCCCAGGCGCTCCGAGGCCGGGCCGCCGGCGGCGAGCGCGGCCACGACGGGCAGGGACTTCTTGCGCTGGCGCAGATCGCTCCAGGTCTGCTTGCCCGTGGACTCCGGGTCGCCCCAGATCCCGAGCAGGTCGTCGACCGCCTGGAAGGCGAGGCCGAGGTGGTAGCCGTACGCCTCCAGGACGTCGGCCGTACGGTCGTCGGCTCCGCCGAGCACGGCGCCGATGGAGACGGCGCAGGCGAGCAGGGCACCCGTCTTGTTGCCCTCCATCTCCAGGCACTCCTCGACGGTGACCCGCTCGCGGTGCTCGTAGGAGATGTCCTGGGCCTGACCGTCGATCAGCTTGCGGCTGGCCGTGGTCAGCCGGCGGGCGGCCCGCCCGGCCTCGACGGTGCCGAGCTCCAGCAGGATCTCGTTGGCCAGCGCGAAGAGCGCGTCGCCGACGAGGATCGCCTGGGCGGGGCCGTGCACCTTCCAAACGGTGTCACGGTGCCGGCGCTGCTCGTCACCGTCCATCAGGTCGTCGTGCAACAGCGAGAAGTTGTGCACGAGTTCGACAGCTACGGCTCCGGGGATGCCGGCCTCTGCCGGGGCGCCCGCCGCTTCCGCGGACAGCAGGGCCAGTGCGGGACGCACGGCCTTGCCTCCGTCGCCGTCGGCCGGCCTGCCCTTGGCATCGATCCAGCCGAAGTGATAGGCCGCGACGGTGTCCATGGGCGGCGCCAGCCGGTCCACGGCAGCTCGCAGCACCGGCGCTGACAGGGCCCTTCCGCGCTCCAGAAGCACGGTGACGTCCGTGGTGTCCGCCACGGTGTCGTAAGCCGGATTCGCCGGGGTCACAGACTCTCCTCTTGTTCCGGTGGTACTGCTCATGCCGCCTCCTGCAGCGGATGTTCGTGTGGCCGGCCGAGGGCCTGGAGCGCGGCGTCCGCGGCACTGAAGCCGCTGCGGACGGCACCCTCCATCGTGGCGGGCCAGCCGGTGGCGGTCCATGCTCCCGCCAGGTGCAGCCCGGGGGCGCGGGTGTGCGTGCCCGGCCGCAGGCGGCCCACGCCCGGCGTGGGTGCGAAGGTCGCGGTGCGTTCGCGGGTGACGAAGAAGTCGCGGATCCCGGCCCCTCGCGCTGCCGGCAGGAGCCGTTCGAGCTCGGGCAGGTACCGCTTGCGCAGCTCGGCGACGGGCAGGTCGATCTCGTCCTGCGCCGCGGACTGGGACACCGCGAGGTACTGCCCGGCGCCCTGGAGGCCGGAGGACGCCGTGCGGTCGAAGACCCATTGCACGGGTGAACCGAGCGCGGCGAAGAACGGTCTGCGCAGCACCTCGCGGTCGTAGACGACGTGCACGTTGAGGATCGGTGCGTCGGTGAGGTCGAGCAGCCGGCCGGGGTCGTCGAGCGCTCCGTCGGGCAGCAGCCGGTGGGTCTCTCCCTGCGGCACGGCGAGGACGACGGTGTCCGCCTCGAACCGTTCGCCGTCGGTCTCGACGGCCCAGCGGCCGTCCTCGGCGCGGGTGAGGGAGCCGGCCCGGGTGCGCACATGGATCTCGACACCCGCCGACTCGAGCGCCTTGCGGGCGAGGGTGTCGTGGAGGTCGCCGAGCGGCACGGCCGCCCAGCCGATGTCGGCGGCGCCCGGCTCGGAAAGGAGCCCCGTCTTGAAGACCTTCGCGGCCAGCGCCATGGAGGCGTCGGGCGCGGTGGCGTTGAGCGTGGCGACGCCGACGAGGTCCCACAGGGCCTCGATGGCGCGGCTCGACTGTCCATGGCGGCGGAGCCAGGTGGCGAAGTCGATGCCGTCGAGCGCCGGGTCGGCGGGGTCGAGACGGCCCAGCGCCAGTGCGGCGCGGGCGACCCCGGCCTTGTCCCCGAGCGAGAGGTGAGGGTAGGCGGCGAGCCCGCCGGCGAGGTGCAGCGGTACGGGCAGTCCGGTGCGGCGCAGCCGTCCGAGCCGCGGTCCGGCGGGCCGGCCCACATCGAGTACGGGCACGTCGAGACGGTCCTGCAGAGGGGCGAGGTGGGCCCCTTCGATCCGGTCCAGGAACCAGCGGTAGGCGGTGCAGCAGCGCAGGTAGACATGCTGGCCGTTGTCGACGGACAGGTCGCCGCGCCGGAAGGAGAAGGCGAGCCCGCCGAGCCGGGGGCGGCCTTCGAGCAGGGTCACGTCGAGCCCCGCGTCCGCGAGACGCAGCGCCGAGGTGACGCCCGCGAGGCCGCCGCCGACGACCACTGCCCGGGAGGACCGAGGGTTCCGGCCGGTCATGCCTGCTCCCTTCGCCGTGTCGTCGCGGACAGGGACGCACCGCGGCGCCCCGGGGTTGCCCGCCTCCGGACCCGGACCGGACCCGTCATCAGATCCTCCCCCTCGCCGTCCGGCGTGAGATGTAACGCGCGTCGAGACCCGACAGGCCGCGCACCGCAACGTACGCCTTCTCATGGCCGGGCAGCGAGACCCTGCCGCGCAGAACCGCCTCGGGATCGCGTTCGATCCGGTCGAGGAGCCGGCGGTAGATGCCGGCCATGGCGGCCACGCAGGCACCGCTGCGCCGGTCCAGCATGGGGAGCAGCCGGTAGCCCTCGGCGAAGAGCGCCCGGGCGCGCCGGACCTCGAAGTGCACCAGCCCGGCGAAGTCGGACCCGGGGGGCGGGGTGGCCCGGTGGAATCCGGCGGAACAGCCGAATTTCGCGAGGTCGTCGGCGGGCAGGTACGTACGCCCGTTGCCCGCGTCCTCGCGGACGTCGCGCAGGATGTTGGTGAGCTGGAGCGCGAGGCCGAGGGTGTCGGCGTACTCCGCGGCCCGTTCGGCGCCGGGGGCGCCCGCTTCCGTCCCGAAAACGCCCAGGCTGAGCCGCCCGATGGCACCCGCGACACACCGGCAGTACGCCTTGAGGTCGTCCCAGGTCTCGTACGTCGCTCCGCGCACGTCCATCAGTACGCCGTCGATGAGCTCGTCGAGACCGCCGAGCGGCAGCGGGAACCGGTGCGCGGCGTCGGCCAGGGCGACCGCGACCGGGTCGGTGTCGTCCTCTTCGACCGCGTTGTCCCGGATCCGGACGAGCAGTCCCCGGGTGTCCTCCAGCCGGGTGCGCTTCGTCTCCGGGTCCAGCTCGCCGTCGCCGATGTCGTCGACCCGACGGGAGAAGGCGTACAACGCCGACATGGCCTGCCGCTTCTCGTACGGCAGCAGTCGGATGCCGTACGCGAAGTTGCGGGCCTGCTGTCCGGTCACGGCCTCGCAGTAGCTGTACGCGGCCTGTACCGGTGCCGACATGTACGTCGTCTGTCCCTCCACGGTCCGGCTCACCCCTCTCTGTGCGCTCTTCGCAGGACGGCTCCCACCTCGCGCAGCAGCCTGGGCGCGGTGGGTCTGGGCGGTCCGGGCAGTACGTCGAAACCGGCGGCCGTGACCGCGCCGAGGGCGGCCCGTCCTCCGCCGACGAATCCGGCGAGCAGCAGCTTGAGCCGGCCGTGGACGCTGCCCACCAGGGGGACTCCCTCGTCCAGCAGGTCACGGGCGCGCTCCGCCTCGAAAGCGATCAGCGACCGCACCGCCGCGCCCGCGGAGGGTGCCGCCAGGTCCGGTTCGCCGACATGGAAGCGGGCCATGTCCTCGGCAGGCAGATAGATCCGGTCGCGGCCGAGGTCCTCGGCGACGTCCTGGAGGTGCTCGGCGATCTGCAGCGCGGTGCAGACGGCGTCGGAGCGGCGGATCCGCTCAGGGCTCGCGGTGCCGGTGATCTGCAGAACGAGGCGGCCGACGGGGTTGGCGGAGAGCTCGCAGTAGGCCAGCAGGTCCCCGTAGGTCCCGTAACGGCGGACCTTCTGGTCCTGCCGGTTGGCCTCGACGAGCCCGAGGAAGGGTTCAGGGGTGAGCGCGCAGCGCCGCACGGTGGGGCGCAGGGCGCGCATCAGGGGGTGGCGCGGGTCGTCGCCGGTGGACCGGAAGACGCGGTACAGATCGGCTTCGAGCGCGTCCAGGACGGCGAGCCTGTCCTCGGCCTCTCCGGGTTCGAGCCCCAGGTGGCGGGCGTCGGCACCTCCGGGGGCCAGGTCGCCGTCACCGATGTCGTCGACGAGGCGGGCGAATCCGTAGACGGCCATCAGATCGTCGCGCCATGCGCGGGGCAGGAAGAAGGGGGCCACGGGGAAGTTCTCGTCGGCGGCCTTGTCGAGCGTGGCGGTGGCGGCGTCGGCGCGCGCCTGCTGGGTACGGGTCACTGCGTACCACCCGACGCGGGGACGGCGAAACCACGTCGGAGCTGGAGATTTTCCATCATTGCCGTCATATCTCCCGTTCTACACTGCTGACCCAAAACATCCCTTTTCGGACACGCCGCTCGTCCGGACGAGTGCGACACGCACACAACGGGCGATGCGCGGGGGCGTATCACCCCACATAGCCGCGAATCAGCACCGTCACAGCTTACGTTGTACAGCTCACAGGACTGCGCCGGGGTGCACCGCGCCCTCCTGCAACGCACCGGCCGCCGTCAACCTTCCCCGGATCCCGAGCCATTGACGTCATCCGCCGGGAGGAGATCCACCCGGGGCGCCTACAGCCCCTGCGGGTCTGCCGGCGCGGGCCCGCACACCGCAGGGCCCCCGCCGCTTCACTCCGGCGGGGGCCACACGCATGCGACGGCTACTTGCCCGTCTCCCGCTCGTAGGCCTTCAGCACCTCTTCGGTGGGGCCGTCCATCAGGAGCTCGCCCTTCTCCAGCCACAGGACCCGGTCGCAGGTGTCCCTGATGGTCTTGTTGTTGTGGCTGACCAGGAAGACGGTGCCGGCCTCCTTGCGCAGCTCGCGGATCCGTTCCTCGGAGCGGACCCGGAACTTGCGGTCACCGGTGGCCAGCGCCTCGTCGATCATGAGGACGTCGTGGTTCTTGGCGGCCGCGATCGAGAAGCGCAGCCTGGCCGCCATGCCGGACGAGTACGTCCGCATGGGCAGCGTGATGAAGTCGCCCTTCTCGTTGATCCCGGAGAAGTCCACGATGTCCTTGTACCGCGCGCGGATCTCCTCGCGGCTCATGCCCATGGCGAGACCGCCGAGCACGACGTTGCGCTCACCGGTCAGGTCGCTCATCAGAGCCGCGTTGACACCGAGCAGCGAAGGCTGGCCGTCGGTGTACACCTTGCCGTGCTCCGTCGGCAGCAGGCCGGCGATGGCCCGCAGCAGCGTGGACTTGCCGGAACCGTTGGTACCGATGAGACCGATGGCCTGGCCACGGTAGGCGGTGAAGGAGACGCCCCGCACCGCGTGCACCTTGCGCACACCGCGCGGTTCGCCCTTGCCCCGGCGCATGATCCGGCTCAGTGCCGCGGTGGCGCTTCCCTTGCCGCCACCTGTGCCGTTGACCCGGTACACGATGTGCACGTCGTCCGCGATCACGGTGGGGATGTGTCCCTGGGACTTTTCCTCAGCCACGGCCGTACCGTTCCTCTGCCTTCCAGAAGTACACGAAGCCCACGACGCCCACCACGAGCGCCCAGGCGAGCCCGACGGCCCAGACGTGCTGCGGCAGGTTCTCCGAGCCGTAGCCGTCGATCAGTGCGAAGCGGACCAGGTCCATGTAGATGGCCGCCGGGTTGTACTGCAGCACGTCGGCGATCCACTGCGGCTTGTCCGCCAGCATCACGGGAATCGAGAACATGACGCCCGAGGCGTACATCCAGGTACGCATCACGAACGGCATCAGCTGGGCGAGGTCCGGAGTCTTGCTGCCCAGCCGTGCCATGACCAGTGCCAGGCCGGTGTTGAAGAGGAACTGCATGGCCAGCGCCGGGACGACGAGCAGCCAGGAGAGCGCGGGGTAGCTGCCGAAGCCCACCGCCACGGCCACCAGCACGATCATCGAGTACAGCAGCTGCTGGAGCTGCTGCAGCGAGAACGAGACGGGCAGCGACGCCCGGGGGAAGTGCAGCGCCCTGACCAGGCCGAGGTTGCCCGAGATGGAGCGCACCCCCGCCATGACCGAGCTCTGGGTGAAGGTGAAGACGAAGACACCGGTCACCAGGAACGGGATGAAGACCTCCTGGGTCATCCCCTTCCGGGTGCCCAGGATCAACCCGAAGATCAGGAAGTAGACCAGAGCGTTCAGCAGCGGCGTGGCGACCTGCCACAGCTGGCCGAGCTTGGCCTGGCTGTACTGCGCGGTCAGCTTCGCCCTCGAGAACGCCAGGATGAAATGCCGACGGCCCCAGAGCTGCCGGATGTACGCGAACAGCCCTGGCCGGGCGCCGCTGACCGTCAAGCCGTACTTGTCGGCCAGCTGGGACGCGCTCAGTCCCTCGTCGGCGGACGGCGGGCTGCTCAGCGCAATCCCGCCGTCATGGGTCGTGTCACTCACAGTTAAGAACTCTCGTCTTCACGATGCGCAGCCGGTCGCGGGCGCGGCCGAGGCGGACAGGTTCCCCGTACGGAATGAATACGGTTCATGGTCTCAGAGGAAGAGCCTCTCAGATCACCGGTGGCCGGCCCAGCCTGGTCAGCCGCCATACCGTACGCCACCTCATGGGACGCCGGGGTCCGCAGGGCTTGGTCCAGCCTTCCCGGAACCCCCCGAACCATGCTTTGAGGGCGGGCAGGGAGGGCCTGCGGACCAGCGTGAGGAGCAGCCAGACCCCGACGTAGAGGGGGACCAGCGGTGCGGGCAGGTTACGGCGGGCGAGCCAGACGCGGTTCCGGGCCACCATGCGGTGGTAGACCGCGTGCCGCGAGGGAGCGGTCGTGGGGTGGTTGAGCACCATGTCCGAGCGGTACTCGATCATCCAGCCGGCGTCCAGGGCCCGCCAGGCGAGGTCGGTCTCCTCGTGCGCGTAGAAGAACTCGGCGGGGAGGGGGCCTGCCTCGGCGATCACCTGGCTCCGCACGGCGTTCGCGCCGCCGAGGAACGTCGTGACGCGGGAGGAGCGCATCGGGTCCGAGGCACGCAGCCTCGGCACGTGCCGCCGCTGGGTGACGCCGGTGTCGGGGTCCGCGATGCGGAAGGTGACGATTCCGAGCTTCGGGTCCGCCTCGAACGCCTGCCGGCAGAGCTCGGCGGTGTCGGTGTTCGGCAGATGTCCGTCGTCGTCGAGGAAGAGCAGGGCGTCCACATCGGCTCCCGAGGGGCCGAACGCCTCGATCCCCACGTTGCGGCCGCCGGGGATCCCCAGATTCTCGGGCAGCTCGACGGTCCGTACGCCCGGGGGGACGTCCGGGACCGGGGCGCCGTTGCCGACGACGACCACCTCGATCCGGTCGCCGTCCTGCTTGGCGACCGAATCGAGAAGGGCGCGCAGTTCGTCGGGGCGGTTGCCCATGGTGATGATGACCGCGCCGAGTTTCATGGGTGAGCTCACTTCAGCCTGCTGGACGCCAGGATCGACACCAGGTGCAGGACGGTCTGGAGAAGGGCGATGCCGGCCAGCACGGCGACCGCGAGGCGGCTGAAGAAGAGGTCGTCCCTCACCGTGTCGAGGACGGCGACCACCAGGATGACCAGCGACGCCTCGATGCCGAGGATCAGCCGGTGGAACTTGAGCGCGCCGGCGGCCCGTCGGGCGAACGCCATGCCGGAGGAGCGCGGCTCGGAAGCGGCTTCCTTGACGGGCGGCAGCCCGCCCTGGTGACGGGCTACGCCGACGAGGTCGGTCTCCGCCTTGATCATGATGGCGCCCAGCGCGGCGAGCGTGCCCAGGAAGGCCCACAGCCAGTCGATGCGTCCCGGGCCCCAGAGATCGGCGGCGCGCAGGCCGAAGCCGACCAGCACCGCCGCGTCGCACAGATAGGCGGCCACCCGGTCCAGGTAGACCCCGCCCAGCGAGTACTGCTTCTTCCAGCGGGCCACCTCGCCGTCGACGCAGTCGAACAGCAGGTAGAGCTGGACCGCGAGCACGCCGAGCAGGGCCCCGGGGATTCCCGGGACGAGCAGGGCGGGCGCCGCGAGGACACCGGCGACGGTCATCACGTAGGTCAGCTGGTTGGGCGTGATCCTGGTGTTGACGATGTGCCGGTCGATGCGCAGGGAGATCTCGCGCATGTAGAGCCGACCCGCCCAGTGCTCGCCACTGCGCCGGTCCTTCACGCCCGGAGGGTGCACGACCGGGCGGAGTTCAGCTATGGATGGCTTTTGCATAGTCGGCGTACGCGTCCCTGATCTGGTCGGTGGACAAGTTGAGGTGTTCCAGGATCGTGAAGCGTCCCGGGCGCGTCTGCGGGGCGTAGTCGACCGCCCGCACGAATTCTTCGGGGGTGAAGCCGATCTCGTCCGGCAGCACCGGCAGCCCGTGGCGCCGCAGTACGGACGCCATGAGCAGCGACTCCTCGTGCGCGCCCCGCAGGTGCATGGCGAAGCAGGCGCCGAGGCCGACCTGCTCGCCGTGGCTGGCCGCGCGCTTCGGGTACAGCAGGTCGAAGGCGTGGTTGATCTCGTGGCATCCGCCCGAGGCCGGGCGCGAGTCCCCCGCGATCGACATCGAGATGCCGGTCAGGACGAGGCCTTCGGCCAGCACCTTGAGGAAGGCGTCGTCGCCGATCCCGCCGGGGTGGCGCAGGACCGCCTCGCCCGCCTGGCGGGCCATGGCGGCCGCGAGGCCGTCGATGTCCTCGCCGCGCACCTCGTGGGCGAGCTCCCAGTCGGCTACGCACGAGATGTTGGAGACCGCGTCGCCGATGCCCGAGCGCACGTAACGCGCGGGCGCCTCGCGGATCACGTCGAGGTCGATGACGACGGCGATCGGCGTGGGGACCCCGTAGGAGCCCCGTCCGTTGTCGTTGTCCAGGGTCGCGACCGGGGAGCAGAGCCCGTCGTGGGACAGGTTCGTCGCGACGGCGACCATGGGCATGCCCACACGCGCCGCGGCGTACTTCGCCACGTCGATGATCTTGCCGCCGCCGAGGCCCACCACGGCGTCGTAGCGGTTGCCCTTGATGCCGTCGGCGAGCCGCACCGCGGAGTCGATCGTGCCGTCGGCGACCGGGTACCAGTCGGCCCCCGGCAGCACCGGGGCCAGCCTCTCGCGCAGGGCGCGCCCGGAGCCTCCGCTGATCGCGATGGCGAGCTTGCCCGAGGCGGAGATCCGCTGGTCGGCGAGGAGACCGGCCAGATCGTCCATCGCGCCGCGCCGGATGTCGACGACGACCGGGGACGGGATGAGGCGGGTCAGTACCGGCACGCGATCTCCCTGCCGCGGGCGAGGTCGTCGTGATTGTCGATCTCGACCCAGGTGACCTCGCCGATGGGGGCCACGTCCACGGTGAAGCCGCGGTTCACGAGCTCCTGGTAGCCGTCCTCGTAGTAGAGGTCGGGGTCGCGCTCGAAGGTGGTCCTCAGCGCGTCGGCGAGCTCCTCGGCCGCCTCGGGCTCGATCAGCGTGACGCCGATGTACTCGCCGGTCGCGGTGGCCGGGTCCATCAGCTTGGTGATCCGCCGGACGCCCTTGCCGTCCTCGGTGATGACCTTCATCTCCTCGTCGGCGAGGGTCTTCACCGTGTCGAGGGCGAGGATGATCTTCTGGCCCTTGCCGCGTGCGTCCAGGAGGGTCTTCTCGACGGAGACCGGGTGCACGGTGTCGCCGTTGGCGAGGATGACGCCCTGCTTCAGGACCTCACGCGCGCACCACAGGGAGTAGGCGTTGTTCCACTCCTCGGCCTTGTCGTTGTCGATGAGGGTCAGCGTCACGCCGTACTTCGCCTCGAACTCGGCCTTGCGGGCGTAGACCGCCTCCTTGCGGTAGCCGACGACGACCGCGACCTCGGTGAGTCCGACCTCCGCGAAGTTGGCCAGCGTCAGGTCCAGGACCGTCTTCTCGCCGTCCACCGGCACCAGGGCCTTGGGCAGCGTGTCCGTGTACGGACGCAGACGGCGTCCGGCACCGGCAGCCAGTACGAGGCCGATCATGCGAGTTCTCCTTCGTCGTGTACGGCGGGGGCCGAGGAGGACACCCAGAAGCGGATGGACTCCACGAGCACCACCAGAGCCACGGCGGCCGCGAGCGCGGTGAGAGCCGTGGTGAAACCTGAACCGGAGGTCAGTACGGCGGCGAGCACGGCCACGACCAGGGTCCGGCCCTCGTGCCCGCCGATGGTGCGCACCAGCCACTGGGGCGGCGCTCCGGTGCCGCCCCGGATGCGGTACACCGTGTCGTAGTGATGGTAGGCGACGGCCGAAACCAGGCCGAATGCCGCGGGAACGGCGTGCGGTACGTCACTGCGGGCGGCCAGCACCAGGATCGTGCAGTATTCGGCGGCCCGGAAGAGCGGGGGGACGAGCCAGTCGAGCGCGCCCTTGAGCGGCCGGGAGACGGCCAGTCCTGAGAGGACCGCGTACACCGCGGCGGCGCCCACGGTCAGCCAGCCGCCGTAGGGGGCGAACAGCGCCGCGGCGACCATGACCAGCGCTCCGGCGAACGCCAGGAGCGGGGCCGTGAAGCCGCCGCCCGGACGCCGGAGCACGGCGGCGACGGCCTGGGCGACCGGGCCGGAGTCGGCCAGCTCGGCCAGGGCGCGGGCGGCGCGGTCGGTGCGCCGCGCCTTGCGGGTCAGCGAGCGCAGCAGCCGGCCCGCCGTGGTGTAGCAGGCGGCCAGGGCGCAGCCGATGAGCAGGGCGTAGAAGACGATCCGGGGCGTGGTCACAGCAGTGAGGACGGCGATCATGGCCCAGCGTTCGCCGATGGGCAGCACTATCATCCGGCGCAGCCAGACCGTCCAGCCGACGCTGTCGAGCTTGTCGGAGAGCGCGGCGGTGGGGCTCGTGTTGGAGACCGCGTCGTGGTTGGCCTCGTTGAACGAGAAGTCGACGACATGGCGGCAGGCCTGGAGCACCATCGCGCCGAGCGCGAGGACCCATACGTCGTCGCCGCCCCGGGCGGCGCCGAGGGCGAGCCCCGCGTAGTACGCGTACTCCTTGGCCCTGTCGAAGGTGGCGTCCAGCCAGGCGCCCATCGTCGAGTACTGGAGCGAGTAGCGGGCGAGCTGCCCGTCGGTGCAGTCCAGGACGAAGGAGAGGAGCAGGAGCACTCCGGCCGCGACATAGCCGCCGCGGGTGCCGGTCGCCGCGCTGCCCGCCGCGATGAGCGCAGTGATCAGCGAGGCGGTGGTGACCTGGTTCGGGGTGAGGCCCCGGCGGGCGCACCAGCGGGCGATGTAGCGGGAGTACGGGCTGATGAAGAACGTGGTGAAGAAACCGTCGTGGGCCTTGACCGCGCTGCGCAGCCGTACGGCTTCGTCGTCGACGGCGGAGACGGCGGCCTGCGCGGCGCTCCGCTCCTCGGGTCCGGTGGGCACGGAGGCCGCCAGGGAACCGAGCTCGGGGCGCTGTACCGCGGTGCCCTCAGCGTCCAGCGCAACGGCCAGTCGGCCGGGCACCGTGCGGTCCTCGGTGACGGGTTCGGCGCCGGGGGGTGCGACGGGGCTCCCCGCGCCGACGGCGGCCACGGCCCGCTGGAGGGCGCGGAGCAGCGCGGGGCGGGCCTCGGGCTGCGCCGTGAGCGCTCCGGGGATCGACGCGGCGACGAAGCGGGGGTCGGTGAGTCCGAGCCTGAGCGCGTGGACATGGCCGACGAACCGGGGGTCCACGAGCGCGACGCGCCTGCTCGCGGGGACTGCGGCGAGCAGGTCGGCGGCCTCGGAGGCGTCGGCTGCGGCAGTCACGTCGAAGCCGAGTGACCGCAGATCGTCCTCGAGCGACGATCCGGGTACCGGCGCACCGGTGAGGATGGCGGTCGACAGACGAACTCACTCCTTGGAACTGAACGGGAACGGCGCGCGGACATGCGGCCCCGGGGTGGGCCGGTGGCGCGTCGGCTGAGGCTATCGGATGAACGGAAGACCGAGTTCACCGCCCGTTCGTGCTCCGTTCGGCCGAATCGGCAATCATGCGGCGCCGTTCGCGATCATCATCGTCGATCAAGGCCTCGCCCCACAAACCGCGTCCGGAGAACGCATAGGCTGACGTGCATGACGTGGTTGATCACTGGCGGAGCCGGTTACATCGGGGCACATGTGGTGAAGGCCATGATGCGGGCCGGGGAACAGGTCGTCGTGCTCGACGACCTCTCGACGGGCATCGAGGCGCGGCTGCCCGCGGACCTCACGCTCGTGCGGGGGTCGGCCTCGGACCGCGAGGTTCTCGACAGGGTCCTGGCGGAACACGCCGTCACGGGTGTGGTGCATCTCGCGGCGAAGAAGCAGGTCGGTGAGTCCGTCGAGAAGCCGCTGCTCTACTACCGGGAGAACGTGGCCGGGCTCGGAGTGCTGCTGGAGGCCGTGGTCGCGGCCGGTGTGCCGCGCTTCCTCCTCTCCTCGTCGGCAGCGGTGTACGGCGTCCCGGACGTGGGACTCATCACGGAGGAGACCCCGTGTGCGCCGATCAATCCGTACGGCGAGACCAAGCTCGCCGGGGAGTGGCTGGTGCGCGCGACGGGCCGGGCCCACGGCATCTCGACGGCCTGCCTGCGCTACTTCAACGTGGCGGGGTCCGCCGCGCCCGAGCTGTCCGACACGGGTGTCTTCAACGTCGTACCGATGTTCTTCGACCGGCTGACGCGGGGCGAGGCGCCGCGGGTCTTCGGCGACGACTATCCGACGCCGGACGGCACCTGTGTACGCGACTACATCCATGTCGCCGATCTGGCGGAGGCGCACCTCGCGGTCGCCAGGCACCTGGACAAGACCTCGGACGGCGGAGACCTCACCGTGAACATCGGCCGGGGTGAGGGCGTGTCCGTGCGCCGTCTCGCCGAGCTGGTGGGCGAGGTCACCGGCCTGCGCACGGAGCCGGTGGTCGAGCCGCGCAGGCCCGGGGACGCGGCCCGGGCGGTCGCGTCGGCGGCGCGGATGACCGAGGAGCTGGGCTGGACGGCACGCCGGGACATGCGCGAGATGGTGGAGTCGGCCTGGGAGGGCTGGTGCCGGCGCCACCCCGAGGCCCGCGCCGCGCAGTGAGGGTCCTGACCCCGGCTCCACTCTGACCTGCAATCGTTTCCGCAGGTCAGAGCACATGACAACGGTGTTCAGTGCCGTGTTGCCCCCTGCCCCGCCCCCGTAGTTCACTGGCCGCATCGGGCGAGGCGCGTCAGACGTGTCCGAGGGACACGACGGCTGTACGGAGGCGTTCACATGGGGGCTGGCCACGATCACGGGCACACGCACGGAGGGCCGCCCCCGACGGGGACGGCCGCCGCCGCGTACCGGGGCCGGCTCCGGGTCGCCCTGGGCATCACGCTCGGCGTCATGGTCATGGAGATCGTCGGCGGGCTGCTCGCGAACTCGCTGGCCCTGATCGCCGACGCGGCCCATATGGCCACCGACGCGCTGGGGCTGGGCATGGCCCTGCTGGCCATCCACTTCGCCAACAGGCCCGCGGGCCCCAACCGCACCTTCGGTTTCGCCCGCGCCGAGATCCTCGCCGCGCTGGCCAACTGTCTGCTGCTCCTCGGCGTCGGCGGCTACCTGGTCTTCGAGGCGGTCGAGCGCTTCATCACTCCGGCCGGGACCAGGGGCGGCCTGGCCATCGCGTTCGCCGCTGTCGGTCTGGTCGCCAACGTCGTCTCCCTGTCCCTGCTGATGCGCGGGCAACGGGACAGCCTCAACGTCCGGGGGGCCTATCTGGAGGTCGTCGCCGACACGCTCGGTTCGGTGACGGTGCTGGTGGCGGCGGGCATCATCCTGGCCACCGGCTGGCAGGCCGCCGACCCCATCGCGTCGCTGCTGATCGGCCTGATGATCGTCCCCCGTACGGTGAAACTCCTGCGGGAGACGCTCGACGTACTGCTGGAGTCGGCGCCCAAGGGGGTCGACATGGACGAGGTACGCGCCCACATCACGGCCCTGCCCGGCGTGCTGGACGTCCATGACCTGCACGCCTGGACGATCACCTCGGGCATGCCCGTCCTCTCCGCCCATGTGGTGGTGCACCAGGAGATGCTGGACTCGGTCGGTCACGAGAAGCTCCTGCACGACCTCCAGAGCTGCCTCGGCAGCCACTTCGACGTCGAGCACTGCACCTTCCAGCTGGAGCCCAGCGGTCACCAGGAGCACGAGGCACGGCTCTGCCACTGACAGCCGACCACACGTACGACGCTTGCTCCCCACGGCATCGCCGGCTGCTCCGGCAGGACCCCGGTTCGGATGCCACCACACTGCGGCTGCTCGCCATGGCGGGCTCGGTGCCCGGATCCGTACGGTCCGGGCGGACACGGCCGGCCTCCTCGAGGCGGCTTCGCCGACGGGTCCTACGTGCGGCCTTCCCGACCCGGGACGACGCCGATCTGGTCGACGCCCTGCGCACCGACCCCGCTACCTGGATGCCCGGCCTGTCGTACGTCGCCGAGGCGCCGGACGGTTCCGTGGCGGCCCACGCCCTGCTGACCCGGTGCCGTGTGGGGGACGACGCCCCGGCGCTCGCGCCGGCGCCGGTGGCGACCTCGCCGGAACACCAGCACGGCTGCGCCGGGCGTGCGGTGCTCCGGGCGGTGCTGGACGCCGCACGGCTGCGGGCGAGTCACTCGTCCTGGTGCTCGGGCATCCGGAGTACTGCCCGGCCTTCGGATTCGTTCCGGCGTCGCGGTCCGGGATCCGGCCGGGCTTCGAGGTTCCCGCCGCGGCGATGACGGCGCTGGTCCTGGACGATTCCGTGCCGGTGCCGATGGGCATGATCCACTACCCGGCGGCCTTCGGAGTCTGACGCCGTGTCCGTCCCGCCGCGCCCTGAGGGCGGGGCGGGACGGACATGCCAGCACCCGAAGTGCGGACAAGCGGCTTTTGTACGGCAGACTTGACCGCACTCGAGGGGTCCGGCGCACGAGGCCGGGAACCAAAGCGAAGGATGGGTATGCCGACCACACCAGCAACCGCGGCGAACAGCTCGTCGAACGGCACAGCAGACGCGATCATGCTCGAACTGGTCGATGAGAACGGCACCACCATCGGCACCGCGGAGAAGCTCGCCGCTCACCAGGCCCCCGGCCAGCTGCACCGCGCGTTCTCCGTCTTCCTCTTCGACGAGCAGGGGCGGCTGCTGCTGCAGCGCCGTGCGCTCGGCAAGTACCACTCCCCCGGCGTGTGGTCGAACACCTGCTGCGGCCACCCGTACCCCGGAGAGGCGCCGTTCGCGGCGGCCGCCCGGCGTACGTACGAGGAGCTGGGGGTATCGCCCTCGCTGCTCGCCGCGGCGGGCACGGTCCGCTACAACCACCCCGACCCCATGTCGGGTCTGGTGGAGCAGGAGTTCAACCACCTGTTCGTCGGCATGGTGCAGGAGCGCCTGCGGCCGGACGAGGAGGAGGTCGGCGAGACGGCCTACGTGACCGCCGGTGAGCTCGCGGAGCGGCATGCCGCCGCGCCGTTCTCCGCGTGGTTCATGACCGTGCTGGACGCCGCACGGCCCGCGATCAGGGAGCTGACGGGGCCGTCCGCGGGCTGGTGAAGCCGCTCGCCGCGCCGGGGGCGGTCAGAGCTGCGTCCTGAGTGGCAGCGCCGCCCAGATGATCTTGCCGCCGCCCGCGGTGTGCTCCACGTCGCAGGTGCCACCCGCCTCGGCGGTGATCTCACGGACCAGGAGCAGCCCACGGCCGCCGGTCTGCGCGTAGTCGGTGACCAGCGCCGTGGGGCGGTAGGGGTGGTTGTCCTCGACGGAGACCCTGATCCATTCCGCGCCGATGGCCACCTCGACGGCCAGCTCGGGCGAGAGCAGCGCCGCGTGCCGGACCGCGTTGGTGACCAGTTCCGACACGATCAGCAGCAGCCCCTGGAGGATGTCGTCCTCGACGGGTACGCCCTGCCGGTCGAGGAGGTCCCGGACAGCGTGCCGCGCCTGCGGCACCGAGACGTCGACGGCGGGGGCCGTGAAGCGCCACACCCCCTCGTACGACACGGGATGGGCCGGAACACTCCCACGGCTCTCCATGGACCGCCACCCGCTCTCGATTCGCATGTCGCTGACTATCGAGTAATGAGTGTCGGGAAGAGCGTGGTCCGGACTACAGCTATGACCACAAGTGCTCACTTCTGTAAGCAATTTGACCGAGTGAGTATGACAGCGTCAGGTGATTGGACTACTTCTCGCCCTCTTCGGGCGTCATCTGGTCCGTCACCGGGCTGAAGCCCCGTCGCCCGCCGCTGCCGGCATCGGCCGTGTCACGGGTTCGGGCCGTACGGATAGCATCCGGCGCATGGACCTCAGGGAGCAGGCGGTTCGGACGGAGCCGCGACTG
This sequence comes from Streptomyces sp. NBC_01166, assembly GCF_045039765.1. NCBI lineage: Bacteria > Bacillati > Actinomycetota > Actinomycetes > Kitasatosporales > Streptomycetaceae > Streptomyces > Streptomyces sp. NBC_01166. The sequence continues at coordinate 7,467,641 of NZ_CP108613.1, read as the reverse complement.
GAGCACACGGTCGTGGACGGCGTCGCCACCGTCGTCATCAGCAACCCCGCCAAGCGCAACGCCATGAGCGCGGAGATGTGGCGGGCGCTGCCCGTGCTGCTGGAGAGGCTGGCCGCCGACCGCGGCGTGCGGGTCCTCGTGCTCACCGGCGCCGGTGACACCTTCTGCGCGGGTGCGGACATCGCCTCCCTCCAGGACCCAGGAGGGCGGCCGCAGGCGCTCGCCGTCCGGGCCGAGGAGGCCCTGGCGGCCTTCCCCCGGCCCACGCTGGCCGCCGTACGCGGGTACTGCGTGGGCGGCGGCAGCCAGCTGGCCGCCGCCTGCGACCTCCGGTTCGCCGAGGAGGGCGCTTCCTTCGGCGTCACCCCGGCCAAGCTGGGGATCGTCTACCCCTCCTCGTCCACACGTCGGCTGGTCGCGCTGGTCGGCCCGGCCGCCGCGAAGTTCCTGCTGTTCTCCGGGGAGCTGATCGGGACGGAACGGGCCCTGCGCACGGGGCTGGTGGACGAGGTCCTGCCGGAGGGCGGGCTGGCGGCCCGGGTCTCCGCGTTCGCGCGGGTCCTCGCCTCGCGTTCACAGCTGACCCAGGCCGCGGCGAAGGAGTTCGCCGACGGCCGCGAGGACCGGGACGCGTACTGGGCGCGGCAGGCACGAGGCAGCGGCGACACCGCCGAGGGGGTCGCCGCCTTCCTGGAGCGCCGCACTCCCCGTTTCACCTGGACGACAGGGGAAGCCGGGGCCGCGCCTACGTCAGGATGAAGCGGCTCTTCGCCCGCCACTCCTCGACCATGGCCACCGGGGCCTTGGCCGGCGAACCGCAGTCGTAGGGCGGCTGGGGGTCGTACTCGGTCAGCAGCTGGACGGTCCGGGCGTGGTCGTCACCCGCGATCCTGCCGAGCAGGGTCAGGCCCATGTCGATGCCGGAGGAGACACCGGCGGCGGTGACGTACTTCCCGTCCGTCACCACCCGCTCGTCCGTCGGCTCGGTGCCGAAGGCCTTCAGGACGTCGAGGGCCAGCCAGTGCGAGGTGGCACGCCGGCCGGTGAGCAGCCCGGCCGCGGCGAGCAGCAGGGAGCCCGTGCAGACCGAGGTGGTCCAGGTGCTGGTGGCATCCGCCGTCCGCAGCCAGCCGAGCAACGCCTCGTTCTCCATCTGGTCGCTCTGGCCGGGCCCTCCCGGCACGATCACCACATCGGGAGCGGGCACGTCGGCGAGAGCCCGGTCGGCGACGAGCGAGAGGCTGCCGCTGTCGTTGCGCACGGGCCCGGGCCGCTCGGCGACGAAGACCGTCTCGGTGCCGGGGGCCCGGCTGAGCATCTCGTAGGGGCCCACTGCGTCGAGCGCGGTGAAGCGGTCGAAGAGCACGATGGCGATCTGCATGGTGTTCCTTCCGTCGGTGCCGTGGTGGTCGGGGCGTTTCAGGCGGGCTGGGACCGGAAGCGGCGCCGGTATTCGGCGGGCGCGGTCCCGAGGGCCTTGACGAAGGCGCGCCGCATCGCTTCCGGAGTGCCGTAGCCGCTGGCCCGGGAGATCCCTGTGACGCCGTCGGCCGTGTCCTCCAGCAGCCGGCGGGCCTGTTCGAGCCGTACGCGCTCGACGTACCGGCCGGGGGTGAGTCCCGTCTCGGCCTGGAACGCGCGGGCGAAATGGCGCGGCGAGAGCCGGGCGCGTTCCGCGAGCGCCTCCACCGAGAGGTCGGCGTCCGGGTGCTCGGAGATCCAGTGCTGGATCTCGCGGAGGGGTTCACGGACGGCGGTCTGGGCGGTGAGCTGGGCGCTGAACTGCGCCTGGTTGCCGGGGCGCCGCAGGAACACGACGAGATGGCGGGCGACGGTGAGCGCCACGTCCCGTCCGTGTTCCTCCTCGACCAGGGCGAGCGCGAGGTCGATGCCGGCGGTGACGCCGGCCGATGTCGCCAGCCGTCCGTCGCGTACGAAGATCGGGTCCGGGTCCACGCGCACCGCCGGGTACGTCCGGGCAAGCGTCTCGCACACGGACCAGTGGGTGGTCACCCGGTGGCCGTCGAGCTGGCCCGCCTCGGCGAGGAGGAGGGCGCCGGTGCACACCGACACGAGTTGCCGGGCCCGGGGGCCGTGGGTGCGGATCCAGTCGACCAGCTCCGGGGCGGGAGTCCTCGTGCCCGCGCCTCCCGGCACGAGGAGCAGATCGGGCGCCGGGGCGTCAGCGAGCCTGCCGTCGGGGACGAGCGTGAGGCCGCTGGAGCAGCGGACCGGTGCTCCGTCCAGCGAGGCGGTGCGCAGGTCGTAGGAGACGCCGGGGAAGCGGGAGGCGCCGGCGAAGACCTCCATCGGGCCGCTCACGTCGAGGCTCTGCACGCCCTCGAAGAGGACGACGAGTACGGATCGCTGCTTCATGCCCTTCATCCTGGGCGGTCGGACCGATGGCGGCAATGACGAATTTCCCACCTTTCCTGCCACGAGTACCTCATGGCCGCCCCGGCTCTGCCCCACGTACCAACCAGTCGGTAACGTGCGGGCATGAGTACTCTTCCGCCACGTGCCGGACGCCGCTGCCACAACGCGCTCAATCCGCTGCACTCCTGTGTCTACTTCTCCCCCGACCTCGGCAAGGAGTTCGGGGAGCTCGGCATCGACAACGAGAGCCGGGTCTACTTCGCCGCGCGCGGCGCGGCCCTGGGTGCAGTCGGGGCGGGTGCGGTCACCGCGGCCTTCTACAACTTCAACCACGAGCTGGTGGCCCGCCATCTGCCGGCCGTCTGGTCGGACATCACCCCGCAGGCGGCACTCGACGCCCGTCTCCGGGCCGCCGACTCGACCCTGCGCCGGGTGCTCGGCGAGGAGACCCTCGCGTCCCCGGAGATGGCGGAGGCGGCCGGCCTGGCCCTCACGGCCGCCGAGGCCTGCACCCGCCACGCCCGGCCCCTGTACGCGGCGCACGCGGATCTGGACGTGCCGGAGCAGCCGCACCTGGCCTACTGGCACGCGGCGACACTGCTGCGCGAGCACCGCGGCGACGGACACCTGGCCGCCCTCCTGACGGCCGGTCTCGATCCCGTCGAGGCCCTGGTGAGCCACACCGCCACCGGCAAGGGCATGGCGCCGCGCTGGATCCTCGCCACCCGCGGCTGGCGGCGCACCGACTGGGACGCGGCGGTGGAGCGGCTGCGTGACCGGGGTGTCCTGGACGCGGCGGGCGAGCTGACCGAGGCGGGCACCACGCTCAGGGCGGACCTGGAGGAGGCGACCGACCGGATGGACTCCGCGCCGTACGAGCACCTGGGCGCCGACGGCGTGGAGAGGCTCACCGAGCTGGGCCGGGGATTCCTGTTCGCCGCGGCCTCGGCGGGCGCTTTTCCGGAGGATCTGGTCGGCAAGGGCTGAGCCCGTACGCGTTTACGACGCGGGGAACCGGCCAGGCGGCAGAGACACCCTACGAAGGAGGCACACCGTGTTCCGTGCGATCGCAAACGCTCTGAGTACCATCGGCTCGGCCATTGCCACCGTGGTGACTCTGCCCTTCCGGCTCCTGGCAAGCCTCTTCGGCGGCGCGTCGCGCAGCGGCAGGACCCGGCGCGCGTGACCGGACCCTTCGGCAGGACGTCGGGGCCGTGATCGAGCAGGTCACGCGACACGGCCCCCGGCCACCCGGCACAATGCAGGCGAAGGGGCCCACCGGGTGTGGACCACCCCAGTGGCACAGCCAGCACAGCCAGTACGAGAAGGCGAGTCGGGAAAACCGTGACGACGTCCATCGAAGGCAGGATCGCCGAGGAGCTCGGCGTACGTGAGCGTCAGGTGAAGGCGGCCGTCGACTTGCTCGACGGCGGGTCGACCGTGCCGTTCATCGCGCGCTACCGCAAGGAAGCGACCGAGATGCTCGACGATGCGCAACTGCGCACGCTCGAGGAGAGGCTGAGGTACCTGCGAGAACTCGAGGACCGCCGTACGGCGGTCCTCGAGTCCGTCCGTGAGCAGGGCAAGCTCGACGCCACCCTGGAGGCGCAGATCCGGGCGGCCGACACCAAGGCGCGGCTGGAGGACATCTATCTGCCGTTCAAGCCGAAGCGCCGGACGAAGGCACAGATCGCGCGGGAGGCCGGCCTGGAGCCCCTCGCCGACGGGCTGCTCGGCGACCCGTCCGTGGACCCGCTCGTCGCCGCCGCGGCGTTCGTCGACGCCGAGAAGGGCGTGGCTGACCCGGCTGCGGCACTGGAGGGCGCCCGGGCGGTCCTGGCCGAGCGCTTCTCGGAGGACGCCGATCTGACCGGCGAACTGCGCGAACGCATGTGGTCGCGCGGCAGGGTCGTCGCGAAGGTGCGGGACGGCAAGGAGGAAGCGGGCGCGAAGTTCGCCGACTACTTCGACTTCGCCGAACCCTTCACGGCGCTGCCCTCGCACCGCGTCCTCGCGATGCTCCGCGGCGAGAAGGAAGACGTGCTCGACCTGGTCCTGGAGCCGGAGGAGCCTTCGGAGCAGCCCGGCCCCTCCTCGTACGAGAACATGATCGCCCGCCGGTTCGGGGTCGCGGACCGCGGCAGGCCGGGGGACAAATGGCTGGGCGACACGGTCCGCTGGGCCTGGCGGACCCGGATCCTCGTGCACCTGGGGATCGACCTGCGGCTCCGGCTGCGCACCGCGGCGGAGGACGAGGCCGTGCGCGTCTTCGCGTCGAACCTGCGCGATCTGCTGCTCGCCGCCCCGGCCGGCACCCGGGCGACGCTGGGGCTCGACCCCGGATTCCGTACGGGTGTGAAGGTCGCCGTCGTGGACGCGACCGGCAAGGTCGTCGCGACGGACGTCATCCACCCGCATGTGCCGGCGAACAAGTGGGACCAGTCGCTCGCCACACTCGAGCGGCTCGCCAGGGAGCATCAGGTCGACCTGATCGCGATCGGGAACGGCACCGCGTCCCGCGAGACCGACAAGCTCGCGGGTGAACTGTGCGACAGGCACCCGGAGCTGAAGCTCACCAAGGTGATGGTCTCGGAGGCGGGCGCCTCCGTGTACTCGGCGTCGGCCTTCGCCTCGCAGGAACTCCCGGACATGGACGTGTCGTTGCGCGGAGCGGTCTCGATCGCGCGCCGGCTTCAGGATCCGCTGGCCGAGCTGGTGAAGATCGACCCGAAGTCGATCGGCGTCGGCCAGTACCAGCACGACCTGTCCGAGGTGAAGCTGTCGCGGTCCCTGGACGCGGTGGTCGAGGACTGCGTGAACGGCGTCGGCGTCGACGTCAACACGGCATCGGCGCCGCTGCTCTCGCGGGTGTCGGGGATCGGCTCCGGGCTGGCCGAGAACATCGTGACCCACCGGGACACGAACGGCCCGTTCCGCTCCCGCCGGGCGCTCAAGGACGTGGCACGGCTGGGCCCGAAGGCGTACGAGCAGTGCGCGGGCTTCCTCCGGATCCGGGGCGGGGACGACCCGCTGGACGCGTCGAGCGTGCACCCCGAGGCGTACCCCGTGGTGCGGACGATGGTGAAGCGGACGGGCGGTGACGTCGCGTCACTGATCGGCAACACCGACACCCTCCGTTCGCTGCGGCCCGACGACTTCGTGGACGAGAAGTTCGGTCTGCCGACGGTCACGGACATCCTGAAGGAGCTGGAGAAGCCGGGCCGGGACCCACGGCCCGCCTTCCGGACGGCCACCTTCAAGGAGGGTGTCGAGAAGCTCGGGGACCTGGTTCCCGGGATGGTGCTGGAGGGTGTCGTCACGAACGTCGCGGCGTTCGGCGCGTTCGTGGACATCGGTGTCCACCAGGACGGTCTCGTCCATGTGTCGGCGATGTCGCGGACGTTCGTCAAGGACCCGAGGGATGTCGTGAAGCCGGGCGACATCGTCAAGGTGAAGGTGATGGACGTCGACATCCCGCGCAAGCGCGTCTCCCTGACCCTGCGGCTCGACGACGAGGCCGGGGCGGACCGGAGCGCCGGAGCGGGGCCGCGGCGCGAGAAGGGCGGCCAGGGCGGCGGCGGGGAGCGCCCGCCGCGCCAGCGGCAGGCGCAGGGCGGTGGCCAGGGGGCCCGCCAGGGCGGCGGCCAGGGCCGTGACCGGCGTGGGGGCGGTGGCCAGGGCGGCGCACCACGTCCGGCGCCCGCGCCGGCCAACAGCGCGATGGCGGACGCGCTGCGGCGGGCCGGACTGGGCGGCTCCGACTCGGGCGGCCGCAAGCGCTGAGCGGGACCACGGCGACGGGCGGGCAGGAGCTACTCCTGCCCGCCCGTCGCCGTTACTGATCGTCCGTCCCGCTGTATTGACCGCTACGGGTGAGTGACGTACGGTCACGGCGATTCATGTACGCGAACTCGGTTCATCATGCAGATTGCTGCACCCGAACCGGGGACGGCTTCACCACTGCGCCAAACACCGCACCACCCACCGTCAGGTGCCTGCGGAGAATACCGCAGGCGGTGAAAGGGATGCCTAGTGAATACAGAGAATCAGCAGGTCAGGAGACGGGGCGGCCGCGCGGCCGCCACCCTCGTCGCCATCGTTTCGCTGCTCGCCGCAGGACTCACCGCACTCTTCGCGACCGGATCCGCCTCTGCAGCTCCCGCCGTCGGCTCGTACAGCCTGGCGAACGCCGCCAGCGGTCTGTGTCTGGGAGTGCCGGGCTCCAGCACCTCTGCCGGGACGCAGCTCGCGCAGAGCGCCTGCAACGGCGCCGCCGCCCAGACCTGGAAGCTCACCGCCTCAGGCAGCGGCTACACCCTGGCCGCCGCGAACAGCGCCAAGTGCGCCGGCGTGCGGGACGCCTCCACGAGTGCCGGCAAGGCCGTGGAGCAGCAGAACTGCAGCGGTGCGGCCACCCAGGTGTGGACCCTGACCGCGGTCAGCGGCAGCACCTACCGCGTCGTCAACAGCAACGGCGGCAAGTGCCTGAACGTGAAGGACGGTTCGACCGCGTCCGGCGCCCTGGTCCAGCAGAACTCCTGCGACTCGGTGAGCAGCAAGAGCTGGACCTTCACCGCCTCGGGCACCGTTCCGACGGACCCGCCCACGGACCCGACGGACCCGCCGACCGACCCGCCCACAGACCGGCCGTCGTGGCCGAGCGCCAACGGCAGCCAGGCCGTCTCGTCGACCATCGAGGTCTCGGGCACGTACGACGGGGGCATGAAGCGCCTGTACGGCAGCGGCGACCTGGGCAGTGGCGGTCAGGACGAGGACCAGCCGCCGATGATCAAGCTTGCGGACGGCGCCACCCTGCAGAACGTCATCCTGGGTGCCCCGGCCGCCGACGGAGTGCACTGCGCGGGCACCTGCACGATCAAGAACGTCTGGTGGGAGGACGTGGGCGAGGACGCCGCGACCTTCCGCGGCGGCTCCTCCTCGACGGTCCGCACGATCGACGGTGGCGGCGCGAAACTGGCCGAGGACAAGGTGTTCCAGCACAACGGCGTCGGCACCCTGGTCGTGAAGAACTTCCAGGTCGACGACTTCGGCAAGCTGGTCCGTTCCTGCGGCAACTGCTCCACCCAGAACGCCCGGCACATCCAGCTGCAGAACATCTGGGCGACGGCCCCCGGTACGAGCCTGGTCGGCATCAACACCAACTACGGTGACACGGCCCGGATCTCGGATGTCACGATCTACGAGGACGGCGACCGTGACATGAAGATCTGCACCAAGTACAAGGGAACGACGAGCGGCGAGCCGAGCGAGATCGGCTCGGGTGCGGACGGCACGAACTGCATCTACTCCGCGTCCGAGATCAGTTACGTCGACTGATACGCGGACCGTCCGGCCGGGCCCGTCCCTCCTCCGGGAGGGACGGGCTCCTCGCGGTCAGCCGGACTCGGTGACCTTGCCGTCGGACACCTCGACGCGGCGGGTCGTGCGGACGGCGTCGAGCATCCGCCGGTCGTGCGTGACCAGCAGCAGCGTCCCGGTGTACGCCTCCAGCGCCGACTCCAGCTGTTCGATCGCCGGCAGGTCCAGGTGGTTCGTCGGCTCGTCCAGCACGAGCAGGTTGACGCCCCTGCCCTGCAGGAGCGCGAGTCCCGCCCGGGTGCGCTCGCCCGGGGAGAGGGTCGTGGCGGGCCGCAGCACATGGCCGGCGCGCAGGCCGAACTTGGCGAGCAGGGTGCGCACCTCGGCGGGCTCGGTGTCGGGGACGGCCGCGCAGAAGGCGTCCAGCAGGCTCTCCGTGCCGTGGAACAGCTCGCGGGCCTGGTCGACCTCGCCCACCACGACGCCCGAGCCGAGCGAGGCGTGGCCCGCGTCGAGGGGGAGCCGTCCGAGGAGGGCGGCGAGCAGGGTGGACTTGCCCGCCCCGTTGGCCCCGGTGATGGCGACCCGGTCGGCCCAGTCGATCTGCAGGGTGGCAGGCCCGAAGGAGAAGTCCCCGCGGACGACGGCGGCGTCGCGGAGGGTGGCCACGACGGAACCGGAGCGCGGTGCGGAGGCGATCTCCATCCGCAGCTCCCACTCCTTGCGGGGTTCCTCGACGACGTCGAGGCGCTCGATCATGCGCTGCGTCTGCTTGGCCTTGGCGGCCTGCTTCTCGCTGGCCTCGCTGCGGAACTTGCGGCCGATCTTGTCGTTGTCGGTGGCCTTGCGGCGGGCGTTCTTGACTCCCTTGTCCATCCAGCCCCGCTGCATCTGGGCGCGGCCCTCGAGCGCGGAACGCTTGTCGGCGTACTCCTCGAACTCCTCGCGGGCGTGGGTGCGGGCGCGTTCGCGCTCCTCCAGGTAGGAGGCGTAACCGCCGCCGTAGAGATTGATCTCCTGCTGGGCGAGATCGAGTTCCAGGACCTTGGTGACCGTACGCATCAGGAACTCACGGTCGTGGCTGACGACGACGGTGCCGGCGCGCAGTCCTGATACGAAGCGCTCCAGGCGCTCCAGGCCGTCGAGGTCCAGGTCGTTGGTGGGCTCGTCGAGCAGGAAGACGTCGTAGCGCGACAGCAGTAGCGAGGCCAGGCCGGCGCGGGCCGCCTGGCCGCCGGAGAGGGCCGTCATCGGGAGGTCGAGACCGATGGTCAGACCGAGGTCGGCGGCGACCTCCTCGGCACGTTCGTCCAGGTCGGCGCCGCCGAGAGAGAGCCAGCGCTCCAGGGTCTCGGAGTACGCGTCGTCCGCACCGGGCGCTCCGTCGACCAGGGCCTGGGTGGCGGCGTCCATGGCGGCCTGGGCGTCGGCGACCCCGGTGCGGCGGGCGAGGAACTCCCGTACGGACTCACCCGCGCGGCGCTCGGGCTCCTGCGGGAGGTGTCCGACGGTCGCGGTGGGCGGGGAGAGCCTCAGCTCGCCCTCCTCCGGCCGGTCGAGCCCCGCGAGCAGGCGGAGCAGCGAGGATTTGCCGGCTCCGTTGGCTCCGACGAGACCGATCACGTCGCCGGGCGCGACCACGAGGTCGAGCCCCGCGAAGAGTGTGCGGTCGCCGTGCCCGGCGGCGAGTTCCTTGGCGACGAGGGTGGCAGTCATCAGGGTGCTGATCCTAACCAACCGCGGGGGCCGGTCATCCCGCCGGCCGAGGGTGGGACCATGGCCCTTCCCGCCCTCGGCGCACGCGGGAGGCATGGAGACAGGAGTGAGCACGGTGGCGGACGTGATCGTGGTGGGCGGCGGGGTCAGCGGGCTGACCACGGCGCTGCTGCTGGCGGAGCGCGGCCTGCGGGTGCGCGTCTGGTCCAGGGACCCGGCAGCGGCCACGACCTCGGCCGTGGCCGGTGCGCTCTGGTGGCCGTACCGGATCGAGCCCGAGGCGCTGGTGGGTGAGTGGTCGCTCGAAACCCTCCGGGTCTACGAGGAGCTGGCCGCCGCCCCCGCCGAGACGGGCGTCCGTATGGTCGCCGGGGTGCACGGCGGCGAGCGCCTGGCCGCGCTCGGGCCGTGGGCCCGCCGCCTGGAGGGCGCGTCCGAGGTGGCGGAGGGGCTGAGGGTCACGCTTCCGCTGATCGACATGCCGGCCCATCTGAGCTGGCTGGAGGGACGGCTGTCCGCTGCGGGCGGCGTGGTCGAGCGGCGTACGGTACGTGGCTTCGCGGAGGCGGCGGCCGAGGCACGGGTGGTCGTCAACTGCACCGGGCTCGGCGCGCGCGACCTGGTTCCCGACCCCGGGATGCGGCCGGTCCGAGGGCAGCTGGTGGTCGTGGAGAATCCGGGCATCGAGGAGTGGTTCACCGAGGCGGATCCGGCGTCGAGCGCGACGACGTATCTCTTTCCGCAGCCGGGCGGGCTGGTGCTGGGCGGCACGGCGGAGACGGACGACGCGCGCACCGGGCCCGATCCGCGTACGGCCGCGGAGATCGTGGCGCGGTGCGCGCGGATACGGCCGGAGATCGCGGGGGCCCGGGTGATCGGCCACCGGGTGGGGCTGCGGCCCGCCCGCGACGCCGGGGTGCGCATCGGGGCGGAGGAGCTGCCGGGCGGTGGACTGCTGGTGCACAACTACGGCCACGGCGGGGCCGGGGTGACGGTGGCCCGGGGCTGTGCGCGGGCTGCGGCCCAGCTGGTGGACTGAGCCGCGGTCCCGTCAGGCCGGCGGGTCGTGCTTGTGGCGTTCGTCGCTGGTGATCTCCGCGGTGCCGGGCCCGATCCGGATCTCGAAGTCCCCGTCGTACTTGGCGTGCCCCTCGATGACGGCGGACTCGACGGCCTCCACGCCGAACTCCCTGCGGACGATCATCGGGTCCTGGCGCAGGTCTCTCATGAGCGCGACGCACATCCCGATCATCACGATGGTGAAGGGGGCGGCCACCAGGATGGTCAGGTTCTGGAGGCCCGCCAGGGCGTCCCCCTGCCCGTCGCCGATGAGCAGCATGATCGCCGCGACGGCCCCGGTGACGACACCCCAGAAGATCACGACCCATTTCGCGGGTTCGAGGACTCCCTTCTGGGAGAGCGTCCCCATCACGATCGAGGCGGCGTCGGCGCCGGAGACGAAGAAGATGCCGACCAGGATCATGACGAGGATGCTCATCACGGTGGCGATCGGGTATTCGTGGAGGACCCCGAAGAGCTGGGCCTCCGGCGTGTCACCGACGCCCCCGAGCTTTCCGTCCCTCTGCAGCTCGATCGCCGAGCCGCCGAAGACGGCGAACCAGACGAGACTGACCGTGCTGGGCACCAGGATCACGCCGCCGACGAACTGGCGGATCGTGCGGCCACGGCTGATCCTCGCGATGAACATGCCGACGAAGGGCGTCCAGGAGATCCACCACGCCCAGTAGAAGACGGTCCAGCTGGCGAGCCAGTCGGCGACTTCGCCCTCTCCCGTCGCCTCGGTCCGGCCGGCGAGCTGGGCAAGGTCACCGAAGTACGCCGCGATCGAGGTGGGGAGCAGGTCCAGGATGATGATCGTGGGGCCGACGACGAACACGAAGATCACCAGGATCAGCGCGAGCACCATGTTGATGTTGGAGAGCCACTGGATGCCCTTCTCCACGCCGGAGACCGCCGATGCGACGAAGGCGGCCGTCAGGACCGCGATGATCGCGACCAGCAGGCCGGTCCCGGTCTTCTCCATCCAGTCGAGCTCCTGGAAACCGCTGCCGATCTGCAGAGCGCCGAGACCCAGCGAGGCCGCGGAGCCGAAGAGCGTCGCGAAGATGGCGAGGATGTCGATGATGCGGCCGACGACCCCGTGGGAGTGCCTCTCGCCGATGAGCGGGATGAACACCGCGCTGATGGTCTGGCGCCGGTGCCGCCGGTAGGCGCTGTAGGCGATGGCCAGCCCGACGACCGCGTAGATCGCCCAGGGGTGGAGCGTCCAGTGGAAGAGGGTGGTGGCCATCGCCGTCTGCATGGCCTCGGCCGCGTCGGCGGGGTGCGTGCCCGGGGGCGGGTTGACGAAATGGGCCAGCGGTTCGCTCACTCCGTAGAACATCAGGCCGATGCCCATGCCTGCGCTGAACATCATCGCGACCCAGGAGACCGTCCTGAATTCGGGCTTCTCCCCCTCCTGGCCCAGCGAGATCTTGCCGTAACGGCTGATCGCGAGCCAGAGGGCGAAGACCACGAAGCACGAGGCCGCCAGCATGAAGGCCCAGCCGCCGTTGTGGATGAGTCCGGTGAGCAGCGTGCTGGAGACGTCTGTCAGTGAGTCGGTGGCCGTGGCACCCCAGATCACGAAGGCGATGGTGAGCACTGCGGAGACGCCGAACACCACCCGGTCGGTCGACGGATGGCGGCCGTGGTGCGGATCGGCGGGAAGATCGGCCGTTACCGGCAGATACTCCCCTCGCCCACCCGTTCTCTGCTCATCGTGTGACACAAATGGCACCTTTCACGCAATGCGAATATTTCGCTCTCCGTAGGCAGTACCACACTCGGTGCGCATGTTCCGGGACCCCCGAGCGGTACACGCGCGACCGTTTACGGAGTGAACGGGTCCGCGTCTCCGGCGTCGGCCGCCTCCGGCCGGGCCGATAGGCTGACGGCGTCCGTGCCCAAACCCGCCGGTTCCAGCCGTTCCCAGCCCCGGGCGCGCGTGTACGAGGAGCGACCCTTGCCCGACCCGACCCCCGATCCGCACCGTGACGCCCGGCCCACCCTGGAGGCCGTGGCGGCCCGCGCCGGAGTGTCCAGGGCGACGGCGTCCCGTGTCGTCAACGGCGGCGCGGGCGTACGTCAGCCACTGGTGGACCAGGTGCGCAAGGCGGTCGACGAGCTCGGCTACATCCCGAACCACGCGGCGCGGACGCTGGTCACGCGGCGCAACGGCGCCGTCGCCGTGATCATCGACGAGCCCGAGTTCCGGATCTTCTCCGACCCCTTCTTTTCGCGCCAGATCCGCGGGATCAGCCGCGAGCTCAACGCCCACGACGCACAGCTGGTCCTGCTCCTGGTGGAGGGCAGCGGCGACTTCGACCGGGTCACCCGCTACCTGGCCGGCGGTCACGTGGACGGCGTGCTGGCCTTCTCCCTGCACACGGACGACGAACTGCCCGCGATCATCCGGCGGTTCCGCGTCCCGACGGTCTACGGGGGCCGCCCGGAACACTCCGCGCCGGGCGAGGACACGACTCAGGTGCCGTACGTCGACTGCGACAACCGGGGCGGTGCCCGCGAGGCCGTGCGTCATCTGGTCTCGCTCGGCCGGCGGCGCATCGCACACATCGCCGGACCCCGGGACCAGACGTCGGCGCTCGACCGGATCGACGGGTACCACGACGTGCTGCCGGACGCGGGAGCGGAACTCGTCGCGGACGGGGACTTCACCGCGGAGGGCGGAGCCCGGGCCATGTCGGACCTGCTGGACGCTCATCCCGGTCTCGACGCGGTCTTCGTGTCCAACGATCTGATGGCATCGGGTGCCCTGCGGGTGCTGCGCGAGCGGGGCGTCCGGGTGCCGGAGGACGTGGCCGTGGTCGGGTTCGACGACATGACCTCGGTCGCGGAAGCCTCCGTACCCCCGCTGACGACGGTCCGTCAGGACGTGGAGGGCATGGGGAGGCTGATGGTGCGGCTGCTGATGGAGCGGCTGAACAGCGACACCGGGACATGGCCCGAGTCCGTGATCACCCCGACCGAACTGGTCCGCCGGGCCTCGGCCTGAGTCCTCCCCCGGCCCGCCACTCGGCCCGCGCCGACCTGGCGAGCGGCAGGTAGCGCAGCCGCTCCGGGAGCAGGGGCACGATCCGCCGCACCACGGCGCCGAAACGCAGGAGGCGACGCTCCTGGTCCGCGGTCCAGTCGAGTCCGATGGCCTCGCGGGCGTCCGGCGGCATCAGCCCGACGGTGATGAATCTGCGGAACCGCGCCAGCGGCGGGAGGAGCACCGGCCACAGCGCCTTCAGGACCAGCCGCAGGGCGAGGGGCCCCCGGTCGGGCGGTGGCACGGGAGCGTCCGTGGCGACCAGTTCCCGTACGACGACGGTGGCCTCCACCTCGTCGGCCAGCATCCTGCGGTAGTACGGCCAGAACTCCTCGATCGTCTGCGGCATGTCCCGGTCGTGGATGCCGAGTATCCGGCCGACCTGGAGCCACTCCCCGTACAGGGCGCGTTCCTGCGCCTCGGTGAGCGGGCGGACCAGGTAGCGCGACGCGTGCCGGTAGACGGGGAAGCCCGTGGCGTGCACCCACGCGTAGTTCGCGGGGGTGAGCGCGTGGTAGCGGCGGCCGCGGGTGTCGGTCCCCTGGATCGTGCGGTGCAGCTTCCTGAGTCTGCGCCCTTCCGCGGCGGCGGCCTCTCCCCCGTACACCCAGAGCTGGAGCGAACTCAGGGACCGCTCGCCCCGCCCCCAGGGGTCCGTACGGAAGACCGAGTGGTCGTCGACGCCGGCACCGACGGCGGGGTGGGCGACCTGGAGCGTGAGGGCGGCGGGCAGCATCAGCAGTCCCCGGATGTCTCCGGCGAGGCTCCACAGGACGCCGCCGGGCGGGGGCGGTACGGGCTCTCCTGCGCTGGTCATGCGGATGCTCCCCGGGGTCGGCCGGTGCTCGGGCGGCGCCCGGACCGTGTGTGTTCCAGTATGCGATCCCGCAGCAGTGTTGACGCGCCGCGTGAAACAAGTCAATAGTATTTGTAACTTTGACTCTCCAGGGCGAGAGGTTCGGCCATGTTCCTTGTGCAGCACGTGTGTTGAGCAGAGGAGGGCACACACCATGGGCCGCTACAGCCGATTGCGCGAGATACGCCTGCTGGACCCCGCCGACGACTGCGCGGAGATACTCCGGCTGATGTCCCAGTACGAGTTCCCTTGGGACTACCGGCAGGGCATCAGCGTCGCCTTCCTGCGCGACTACGGGGTTCCGAGGATCTCCGTACTGCTCGACCGCACCCAGGAGTTCGAGCGCAACGGCCAGAAGCGCTACGACGACACCGTCCTGTTCGGATACGAGATGGCGGCCGAGGGCTTCGACTCGGAGCGCGCCCGGGCCGCCGCCCGGCACCTCAACCGGATCCACGGCAGGTACCGCATCCCGAACGAGGACTACCTCTATGTGCTGGCCACCACGGTCGTCGGCCCCAAGCGCTGGATCGACCGGTTCGGATGGCGGCCCCTGTGCGCGCAGGAGGCGGGGGCGCTGGCGGAGGTGGGGCGGCGGATGGCGGCCATGATGGGCATCGAGGGCGCGCCCGGCACCTACGAGGGATTCGAGGAGCTGCTCGACTCCTACGAGGCCCGGATGTTCGCGTACGACCCGGCGAACCGGCGCGTCGCCAACGCCACCTTCCGGGTCATGGCCGCCTGGTACCCCGCCCCGCTGCGCCCTCTGGTGGCCAGGTTCTCGCTGGCACTGCTGGACGAGCCTTTACTGCGGGCGCTGGGCTTCCCGGCGCAGCCGCGGTGGGTCCGGACGGCGGCCGTCCGTCTGGTGCACGCCCGCTCGTACGGCGTACGACTGCTGCCCGCACGGCCCCGGTGGCTGCCCTCCCGCCCCAGGCCGCGCAGCTACCCCTTCGGATACCAGCTCGACGACCTCGGACCGCACTGGGCGCAGAGCCGCCCGCTGGAACCACTGCCGATGGAGAAGTCATGACGACCGGAACAGACCGTGCGGTGCACGGCATCGACGACATCCGCGCCGCGGTGGCGCAGGCCAGGAGTGCCGGCCGCGGCTGGGCAGCGCTCGGGGCGCGGGAACGGCGCGCGTCGCTCCTGCACTGGAAGCGTGAACTGGCAGGGCGTGCGGACGAGTTCGCCGAGGTGATCGCGGCGGAGACCGGAAAGCCGGTGCATGACGCCCGCTCCGAGGTGCTGCTGACGCTGGTCCATCTGGACTGGGCGGCCCGCAACGCCCGCCGGGTGCTGGGCAGGCGGCGGGTGTCGTCCGGCCTGCTGTCGGTCCATCAGCGGGCGCTGCTGGCCTACCGCCCGCTCGGGGTGATCGGCGTGATCGGCCCGTGGAACTACCCGCTCTACACTCCGATGGGCTCGATCGGCTACGCCCTCGCGGCGGGCAACGCCGTTGTGTTCAAACCGTCCGAACTCACGCCCGGGGTGGGGGAACTGCTGGCCCGGAGCTTCGAGGAGGCCGTCCCGGACCACGCGGGTCTGCTGCGGACGGTCACCGGACCGGGCTCCACCGGGGCCGCACTGGCCGGAGCGGAAGGGCCGTCCGGAGTGGACAAGGTCGCCTTCACCGGCTCGCCCGGCACCGCCCGCAAGGTCGCCGCGGCCTGCGCGGCCACGCTCACACCGCTGCTCGCCGAGTGCGGGGGCAAGGACGCGGTGCTGGTCGCGGCGGACGCCGATCTGGACGCGGCGGCCGACGCGATCGTGTGGGGCGCGATGGGCAACGCGGGCCAGACCTGCGCCGGTGTGGAGCGGGTGTACGCGGTGGCCTCGGTGCACGAGGCGCTGTGCGCGCGCATCGTGAGCCGTGCGCGGGCACTGGTGCCGGGTGACGCCTACGGCCCGCTCACCCTGCCGTCCCAGCTCGGCGTGGTGGAGCACCATGTGAAGCAGGCCCTGGTGGACGGCGGCACCGCCGAACTGGGCGGACCGGACGCCCTGCGGAACCGCGTGCTCGGGCCGGTGGTCCTGTCGGGGGTCCCGGAGGACTCACCGGCCGTCACGGAGGAGACCTTCGGTCCGGTCGTCGTGGTGAACCCGGTACGCGACATGGACGAGGCCGTGGAGCGGGCCAACGCGTCGGCGTACTCCCTGGGCGCCGCCGTGTTCACCCGCTCCCGGGCAGCCGGGCTCGCACTGGCCGACCGCCTCGGCTCCGGCGCCGTGTCGGTGAACTCGGTGCTGGGCTTCGCCGCGATCCCGTCCCTGCCGTTCGGCGGCGCGGGCGAGTCGGGGTACGGGCGGATCCACGGTGAGGAAGGGCTGAGGTCCTTCGCGGCGCCGCACTCGGTCACCGTACGGCGGTTCGCACCGGCGGTGGACCTGACGTCGTTCGCGACGCCCCGCGAGAAGGTCGCACGGGCCGTCGAGCTGGGCAGGAAGCTGCACGCCCGGTTCTGAGGGCGTTCACCCGGCGCCGAGCAGCGGCACCAGGTAGCGCCTGGCGAACGTGCGTACCTGCTCGTCGTCGTCCAGCTCGAAGCAGCTCACAGGATTGAGGAGGAAGGAGACGGTGATCCGCACCATCAGTTCGGCGACCGGTGTCGTGTCCGTCTCCGGCCGCCCTTCCGCACGCTGGGCGTGGCGGAGCCGGTCGGCCAGATATCCGCGCATCGCGAGGAAGGCGGGCCCGCTCTCCAGCGTGAGGAAGGGGAGCATGATCTCCGGCTCCAGCCGCAGCAGCCCGCCCACCAGCGGGTGTTCACGGATGTGCTTGAGGACGGCGACGAAGCCGGCGACGAGCCGGTCCTCCATGGTGGGCAGTGCGGCCACCGCCTTGTCCACGTCCAGGACGAATCTGCGGTACTCCCGCAGCAGGCAGGCGGATACCAGGCTGTCCTTGTTGCCGATCCGGCGGTACACGGTGACCCGCGAGACCTTGGCCCGCTTGGCCACGTCGTCGACGGTCGAGCGACGGAGCCCGAAGGTCATGAACTGCTCGCGTGCGGCGTCCAGGATCTGCTCGCTCAGCGCGTCGGACGGTGGGGTCTCGCCGAGCGCCTCGGCCAGCAGTGTCTCGTTGGTACCCGGTGCCGCCATGAGCCCTCCCCGTCCGTCGTGACCACTCAACCATATCGACAACGCAACAAAGTTACCTGGCCCGCTTCTTTGTAACCCCCTATGGAGGCTTCCATGTCCACCGACCACGCCCTCCCCCGCTCGCTCTCCGCCGAGCAGCGGGCTTTCGTCGGCGCCCTGCGTGACTTCGCCCGCCGCGAGTGCGGCACGCGTGAGCAGCGCGACGCGCTGGCGGCGGAGGCGGGCGGTCCGCACGCGCCGTCCCTCTACGCCCGGCTGGCGGAGCTCGGCTGGCTCGGCGTGTGCCTGCCCGAGGCCTACGGGGGCTCGGGCGGCGGGATGACGGACGCCTGCCTCTTCCTCCGGGAGACGGCACGCGGCCTCGTACCGGCGGGCGGGTTCATCACCTCGGTGATCACGGCGAAGGCGTACGAGCGTTTCGGCAGCGAGGCCCAGTGCAAGGCGGCGATCGGTGGTGCGGTGGACGGCCAGGTTCTGTCCATCGCGATGTCGGAGCCGGAGGCCGGATCCGACGTGGCGGCGCTGCGGTGCAAGGCAGAACGCATGCCGGACGGGCGCTGGCTGGTCAACGGTCACAAGACCTGGATCTCCAACGCGCATCTGGCCGAGCACATCCTGCTGGTGGCCCGGACCGACGGGAGCGGCGCGAAGCACGAGGGGCTGACCATGTTCCATGTCCCGGCGGGGACGCCCGGGATCGAGATCCGGCCCATCGAGACGATGGGCGGCCGCGAGGTCAACGACGTCTTCCTCACCGATGTCTCGCTGCCGGCCGACGCGGTGGTGGGCACGCCCGACCGCGCCTGGACCCAGCTGATGGCCGGTCTCAACGCGGAGCGGCTCTTCCTGGCGGCGAACATGCTGGGTCTGGCGGAACGGATCCTGGAGGACACCGTCGCGTACGTGCGGGGACGCGAGCAGTTCGGCCGCCCGGTCGGTTCCTTCCAGGCGCTGCGGCACCGGCTGGCCGACCTGGCGACGGAGATCGAGTGTGCCCGGCTGCTGGTCTTCGACGTGGCGGCGGCCTGCGACGCCGAGCCGGAGCGGCTCTTCCCCCGCGAGGCCTCGATGGCGAAGCTCAAGGCCACCGAGACGGCGAGGCACGCGGCTCTGGAGGGCATGCAGATGATGGGTGGCTACGGCTACGCGACGGAGTACGACATGGAGCGGCACCTGCGGGCCGCGGTCGTGTCGACCGTCTACGGCGGCACGAGTGAGATCCAGCGCGACATCATCGGCAAGAGCTACGGCCTGTAGGGCACCACACGGGGCGGCGCTCAGCCGAAGTCGTACACCGTCACCTCGATACCGCGGCTCACCAGCCGGTCGGCGAGGAGCGGCTCGACCCGGGACCAGGTGCCGCCCGCCAGCCCGCAGCCGATCCTCGGCATGTGGACCGACGCGCCCAGCTCGGACGCCATGGCGGCCACCTTGTCCAGACCGGCGTCGATCGCCTCGTAACGCACCGGCACACCCTTGCTGCCGGTGCGTGTCCCCCGCTGCCCGACCAGATTCGCCACCCAGATGTACGGGCCGGCCTGGACGAACTGCACGGCGCCCAGGCCGAAGTCGTTGCCCGCGCGCTCCCGGTGCCAGCGGCGGTACGCGGCCTCCGGCTCGGGCCAGCGGCGGGAGAGGGCCAGGACGAACCCCTTCCCCCAGCCGCCCAGGTCGTTGCAGCAGTGCACGATCAGCTTGACGCCCTTGCCCCGGGGGCTGGTGGCGTCGCCCTGTACGTAGGTGATCCCCGACATGTCCTCACCGTACGTTCCCCCACCGACAACCGGTCCCGGGTCAGGTGCCGCTCTCCTCGTAGAGGGCGTCCAGCACCTTGCCGTACTGCTCGCGGACCACGCGGCGGCGCAGCTTCAGCGAGGGGGTCAGCTCGCCGGTGTCGGGGCCCCATTCCCTGGCCAGAAGCCGGTGGCGTTTGACCTGCTCGGTGCGGTTCAGCCGGGTGTTGGCGGCCTGGACCGCGCGGTCCACCTCCTCGCGTACGGCGGGGTGGGCGGCGAGCGCCGCCATGTCCTCGCCGGCCTCGATGCCCCGGGCCGCAGCCCAGGCGGGCGCCATCTCAGCGTCCAGGACGAGGAGCGCCACCAGGTAGGAGTGCCCGTCGCCGTGCACGAACGCCTGGCCGATCAGGGGGTGTTCCTTGAGGGCGTTCTCCACCAGAGCCGGGGAGACGTTCTTCCCGGTCGAGGTGATGATCATTTCTTTCTTGCGGTCGGTGAGCCACAGGTAGCCGTCGTCGTCGATCCGGCCGATGTCCCCGGTCGGGAACCACCCGTCCGCGTCGAGCGCCCGGTCCACGGTCCCGTCGGCGCGCAGGTACCCGGCGAACACCGTCTCGCCCCGGACCAGGATCTCGCCGTCCTCGGCGATCCTCAGCTCCAGCCCGTCCAGCGGCCTGCCGACCGAGCCGAGGCGGAACCCGGAGGGGCTGTTGGTGGTGAACACGCCGACCGTCTCGGTCAGTCCCCAGGCGTCCATGACGACGATGCCGAAGCCTGCCCAGAAGCGCACCACGTCCAGCGGCATCGGCGCGGAGGCGCTGGCCGTCCACACCAGTCGCTCGAAGCCGGCGAGGGAGAGCACCGGGTCGAGGACCGTCTCCCTGGCGCGGCGGTAGGCGGTTTCCAGCTCCGCGGGCGGCTGTTCTCCCCGCTCGCGGAAGGCCACGTGCTCGCGGGCGGTGTCCCCGGCCGCCTCGATCGCGGCCCGCTGCCCCTCGGGCAGGGTGGCGAGCGCGGCCCTGACGGACGCGGCGAGCTTCTCCCACACCCGGGGCACGCCGAAGAACTGGGCGGGGTGCAGGGCACGCGCGGTGGCCGCGACCGCCGCGGTGTCGGCGCAGAGATGGACGTGCGAGGCCCGGAAGACCGGCAGGTAGATGCCCAGCATCCGCTCGGCGATGTGGGCGAAGGGGAGGTAGCAGATGTGCGCGACATGGTCCGGGAGCTCCACCACCCGGTCCAGGGCCAACGCGTTGACGACCACGCTGCGGTGGGTGATGGGCACGGCCTTCGGGTCGCCGGTGGTGCCCGAGGTGTAGACGACCGTGAGGGGGTCGTCGGCGCCCGAGGCCTGCCAGGCCGCCTCGAACCGCTCCTCGTCGTAGGCCTGTTGTCCGGTCGCGTACAGGGAGGCGTACGTCCGGTCCCCGGCGCCCTGCGGCTCCACGACGAGGAGCACCTCCAAGGGGACGGTGTCGTCCGCGAGGAGGGGCTCCCAGCGTGCGCGTTCCCGCGCCCCCTCGACGACCGCCAGCCGGGCACCGCTGTGCCGGGCGATGTGGGCGATCTGCTCGGGGGCGGCGGTGCCGTACACGGTGACCGGTACGGCACCGAGGTGCGTGAGGGCCAGGTCGCTGAGCCAGTGTTCGGGGCGGTTGCCCATCATCATCAGGACCTGCTCGCCGCGCCGGACGCCCTGGGCGGCGTATCCGGCGGCGAGCACCGCGGTCTCGCGGCGCACCTCACGCCAGGTCAGGGTGGTCCATCCGTCGCCGCTCTCCGGGCTCCGCCAGGAGAGGGCGGGCAGGTCCCCGTGGTCCTCGGCGTTACGCGCCAGCAGGGCCGGCAGGGTGAGCCGGTCGGTCTCGGTGGGAACTCGCAGGATCGTGGTCACGGCCGTCTCCTGTTGCCGTCGGCCGGGCGCCGTACGGGCCCGTACCGGAGGGAATGACGCGCTTCGATGGTGCCGGAGACTTTCACACCACCGGTGAGACAGCAATACTGTTGCACCCGATTGGTACAACGCCGCCGGCGCGGCACCCCCGTGGGTGTCAACGGGCCAGGGCGCCCATCGGAGTTCCGGCGGCCGCCCTGGCACGGGTTCGCGAGGGCCTACTCCTCGCAGCTCCCGGCGAAGGTCGCACGGGTCGCGACATCGGTGGCCGCCGCCGTGGTGTCCAGCCAGGCGACACGCCGGCCGTCACCGAGGGACGGGGCCAACTGGGCGCCGGAGGAGCAGGAGACGCGGCTGAAGTTGTCCAGGCCGGCGAGGACGTCGGCGGTCGTGGAGACCTTGACCTTGCCCGGGCCGGTCCAGGAGCCGAGGCCGCCCCAGATGTCGTACGTCGAGTAGGCGAAGTACTCCTCGTTGACCGAGAACTGGGCGACGTAGGTGCCCGTCGGGTAGCGCAGCTTCGCGGCCCGGGACAGGTCGTCGAGGGGTGCCGACATGAAGGTGGTGCTCGGGAGCAGACCGCCCGTCTCGCGCCGGTAGATCCGGTCGGAGGTCAGCTGGATGTCGGAGACGGAGTTGAAGAGCCAGCCGCCGATCCGCTTGCTCTGCGTGGTGCCCGACCCGATGTCGTAGAGGTACACGTAGCCGCCGCTGCCCGTCCACGCGATCCGGCCGTGCTTCATCGCGAGCCGGGAGGCGGTGGTGCCGGCCTCGGGGGTCACCTCGGCCGTGGCGCCGTCGGCCTTGCGGAGCAGGACGTCCTGCTCGCCGTCGGGACGGTCCACGAGCAGCCGGTAGACCACATCCTCGGCCTCCTCGAGACCGAGCAGCGTCAGGAGCGAGGAGTCCGCCGGCGCGGGGATCACGATCCCGGCGCCCCGCTCCCCCGTGTCCGCCCGCCCGGGTGCCCGCACCGCATCGCCGCCCCCCACGTGGCCCCCTCCCGCGTACCAGCGTCGGCCGTCACACTATCCGCAGGCGCCGGCATCACGGCGCCCACGTGCGCGGACGCCTCCCGCCCGTCTCCGGGGCCGGGGCTGCCGCCCCGGGGCACTTTCACAACAGTGGTGATACAGCAATACTGTTGCACCTGATCGACCCAGGCCCTGCAGGACGGGCCTGCCCGCGACAAGGAGCAGCCATGGCAACCGGGACCGACGAGCCGACGCTGACCGTCGACGAACTGGCGGCGCGCGCGGGAGTCACCGTGCGCACCGTGCGCTTCTACAGCACCAGAGGTCTGCTGCCCCCTCCGGTGATCGGGCCCCGGCGCGTCGGGCACTACGGGCATGACCACCTCTCCCGGCTGGCCCTCATCGAGGAGCTCCAGCACCAGGGCATGACGCTGGCCGCGATCGAACGCTACCTCCAGCAGCTGCCGCCCGACCTGAGCGCGCAGGACCTGGCCATCCACCGCGCCCTGGTGGCGTCGTGGGCCCCGGACGCGGCCGAGGACATGGAGCGCGCGGAGCTGGAGCGCCGGGCGGGCCGGCCGCTCAGCGAGCAGGACGTGGACCGGCTGGGGGCCATGGGCGTACTGGAGCGCCCCGGGAAGCCCGAGGCGCCCTTCCAGGTGGACCCCGGTCTGCTGCGGCTCGGCGTGGAGCTCCTGGACGTCCCGATCGCCCACGAGACGATCCTGGCGGCACGGACGGTCCTGCTGGAGCACACCCGGTCGGCCGCCCACGAACTGACCCGGCTGTTCCGAGACGAGGTGTGGAACCCGTACCGGGAACGGGAGTCGGACCCGGAGCACGTGGAGGCGATGAAGTCGCTCTCGGCCAATATGCAGCCGATGGTGCTCCAGGCTCTGCTGACAGCGTTCCAGCGGTCGTTGAAGGAGGAACTGCGGGCCGCGTTCACCGCGAGCGAGGAGAAGTGAACGCGGCCCGAGGGGCAGCCGTCAGTCGTGGAAGGTCTCGCCCTTCTCAGCCTTCTCCACCAGGTACGCGGACGGCAGGAAGCGGTCCCCGTAGCGCTCGGCCAGCTGCCGGGCGCGCGCCACGAAACCGGGCAGGCCGCCCTCGTAGCCGTTGATGTACTGGAGCACACCACCGGTCCACGCGGGGAAGCCGATGCCCATGATGGAGCCGATGTTGGCGTCGGCGACGGTCATCAGGACGTTCTCCTCCAGGCAGCGGACGCTGTCCAGCGCCTCGGAGAAGAGCATGCGCTCCTTCATGTCCTCGAAGGGGATGTCGGTGCCGGGCTTCGTGAAGTGCTCACGCAGACCGGGCCAGAGGGCACCCCGGCCGCCGTCCTCGCCGTACTCGTAGAAGCCCGCGCCTCCGCTGCGCCCGGGCCGTCCGAACTCGTCGACCATCCGGTCGATGACCTGGTCCGCCGGGTGCGTGGTCCAGGTGCCGCCCGCCTCCTCGACGGCGCGCCGGGTCTCGTTGCGGATCTTGCGGGGCAGGGTGAGCGTCAGCTCGTCCATGAGGGAGAGCACCTTGGCCGGGTAGCCGGCCTGCGCGGCCGCCTGTTCGACCGACGCGGGCTCGACGCCCTCGCCGACCATGGCGACGCCCTCGTTGATGAAGTGGCCGATGACGCGTGAGGTGAAGAAGCCGCGCGAGTCGTTGACGACGATCGGGGTCTTCTTGATCCGGCGCACCAGGTCGAAGGCGCGTGCCAGGGCCTCGTCACCGGTCTTCTCACCCTTGATGATCTCGACCAGCGGCATCTTGTCGACGGGCGAGAAGAAGTGCAGCCCGATGAAGTCCGCCGGGCGGGTGACCCCCTCGGCGAGCGCGGTGATGGGCAGCGTCGAGGTGTTGGAGCAGAGCAGGGCGTCGGGGTCGACGATGTCCTGGATCTCCTGGAACACCTTGTGCTTGAGCGCGGTGTCCTCGAATACCGCCTCGATCACGGCATCGCAGCCCGCGAGGTCGGCCGGGTCTCCGGTCGGGGTGATGCGGGCCAGCAGTTCGTCGCGCTTCGCCTCGGTGGTGCGGCCCCGGGAGAGCGCCTTGGCGAGGAGCTTCTCGCTGTACGCCTTGCCCTTGGCCGCCGCCTCGGCGGTCACGTCCTTGAGGACGACCTCGATGCCTGCGCGGGCGCAGGAGTAGGCGATGCCGGCGCCCATCATTCCGGCACCGAGCACGGCCACCTTGCGGACCTGGCGCTCCTCGACGCCCTCCGGGCGGCTGGCGCCGGAGTTGACGGCCTGGAGGTCGAAGAAGAACGCCTGGATCATGTTCTTGGCGACCTGGCCGGTGACCAGCTCGGTGAAGTAGCGGGCCTCGATGGTCTGCGCGGTCTCGAAGTCGACCTGCGACCCCTCGACGGCCGCGGCCATGATGTTGCGGGGCGCGGGCATGGGCGCGCCCGCCAGCTGCTTCTTCAGGTTCGCCGGGAAGGCGGGCAGGTTGGCCGCGAACTTCGGGTTGGACGGGGTGCCGCCGGGGATCCGGTAGCCCTTGACGTCCCAGGGCTGCTGCGACTCCGGATGGGCGTCGATGAAGGCGCGGGCCTTGTCGAGCATCTCCTCGCGGGTGGCGGCGACCTCGTGCACGAGGCCGTTCTCCAGCGCCCGCTGCGGGGTGTACTGGGTGCCCTGGAGGAGGACCTTCAACAGCGCGTCGGTGATGCCCATCAGCCGTACGGTGCGGGTCACACCGCCGCCGGCGGGCAGCAGGCCGAGGGTGACCTCGGGCAGGCCGATACGGGAGCCGGGGGCGTCCAGCGCGATGCGGTGGTGGGCGGCGAGCGCGATCTCGTAACCACCGCCGAGCGCGGCGCCGTTGATGGCGGCGACGACCGGTTTGCCGAGGGTCTCGATGCGGCGCAGGGAGTTCTTGATCGCGGTTCCGGCGTCGAACGCCGCCTGGGCGTTCTCGGGACCGATCTTGATCATGTCCTTGAGGTCGCCGCCCGCGAAGAAGGTCTTCTTGGCGGAGGTGTAGATGATGCCCCGGATGGAGTCCTTCTCGGCCTCGGCGCGCTCGGCGACGGCCGCGATGGACTCCTTGAAGCCCTGGTTCATGGTGTTGGCGGACTGGTTCGGGTCGTCGAGTACGAGGGTGACGACGCCGGTCTCGTCCTGTTCCCAGCGGATGGTCGTGCTCTCGGTCATTGCTGTTTTCTCCGTAAGCAGAGGGGCCGGGGACGGTCAGAGACGCTCGATGACGGTGGCGATGCCCATGCCGCCGCCGACGCAGAGGGTGGCGAGGCCGTAGCGCTTGTCCTGCCGCTCCAGTTCGTCGATGAGCGTGCCGAGGATCATCGCGCCGGTCGCGCCGAGCGGGTGGCCGAGCGCGATGGCGCCGCCGTTGACGTTGACCTTGTCGAGGCTCAGGCCCATGTCCTTGGCAAAGCGCAGGACGACGCCGGCGAAGGCCTCGTTGATCTCGACGAGGTCGATGTCGTCGATGGTGAGCCCGGCCTTGGCCAGTGCCTTGCGGGTGGCGGGGGCGGGCCCGGTGAGCATGATGGTCGGCTCGGAGCCGGACACGGCCGCGGAGACGATCCGCGCGCGCGGGGTGAGGCCGTAGCGCTCACCGGTCTCCTTCGAGCCGATCGCGACGAGGGCGGCGCCGTCCACGATCCCGGAGGAGTTGCCCGCGTGGTGGACGTGGTCGATCTTCTCGACCCAGTGGTACTTCTGGAGGGCCACCGCGTCGAAGCCGCCCATCTCACCGATGGTCGCGAAGGACGGCTTGAGCGAGGCGAGGGAGTCGGCGGTGGTGCCGGGGCGCATGTGCTCGTCGTGGTCGAGGACGAGCAGGCCGTTGCGGTCCCTGACCGGGACGACGGAGCGGGCGAAGCGCTCCTCCTTCCAGGCGATCGCGGCGCGTTCCTGGGACAGGGCGGCGTACTCGTCGACGTCGCGCCGCGAGAAGCCCTCGATGGTGGCGATGAGGTCGGCCCCGATGCCCTGCGGGGCGAATCCGGTCTCGAAGCTGGTCATCGGGTCCATGGCCCAGGCACCGCCGTCGGAGCCCATGGGCACCCGGGACATCGATTCGACGCCACCGGCCAGGACGAGGTCCTCCCAGCCCGAACGCACCTTGGCCGCAGCCAGGTTGACGGCCTCCAGGCCGGAGGCACAGAAGCGGTTCTCCTGTACGCCGGCGACGGAGTCCGGGAGTCCGGCGGCGATCGCGGCGATACGGGCGATGTCGGAGCCCTGGTCCCCGAGCGGGCTGACGACGCCGAGGACGATGTCGTCGATGGCCGCCGGGTCGAGGCCGGGGAAGCGGTCACGGATCTCGTGGATGAGGCCGACGACGAGGTCGATCGGCTTGGTGCCGTGCAGGGCGCCGTTGGCCTTGCCGCGGCCGCGCGGGGTGCGGATCGCGTCGTAGACGAATGCTTCGGTACTCAAGGCAGCTGCCTTTCGGGGTCGGTGCTGGGCGGGGAGGTCAGGAGAGCAGCGAGCGGCCGATGATCTCCTTCATGATCTCGGTCGTGCCGCCGTAGATGGTCTGGATGCGGCCGTCGGTGAATGCCTTGGCGACCCGGTACTCCGTCATGTAGCCGTAGCCGCCGTGGAGTTGGAGGCATCGGTCGGCGACCCGCTTCTGCAGCTCGGTGGCCCACCACTTGGCCATCGAGGCGTGGACGGCGTCGAGCGTCCCCGCGGAGTGGTCGACGATGCACCGGTCGAGGAAGGCCCGGGTGACGGCGCACTCGGTGGCCATCTCGGCGATCTCGAAGCGGATGTGCTGGAGCTTGGAGAGCGGGCGCCCGAAGGCCTCGCGCTCCTTGACGTACCGGGTGGTGATCTCCAGGAGGTGTTCGGCGGCGGCGATCCCGGCGACCGCTATGCCCATGCGCTCCTGGGCCAGGTTGGTCATGAGGTGGACGAACGCGCCGTCGAGCTCGCCGAGGAGGTTCTCCTTGGGGACGCGTACGTCGTTGAAGAACAGCTCGGCGGTGTCCTGGGACTTCTGGCCGATCTTGTCGAGGTTGCGCCCCCGCTCGAAGCCCTCGGCGCCGCGCTCGACGACGAGCAGCGAGAGGCCCTTCGCGCCGCCCTCGGGTGAGGTCTTGGCCACGACGATCACCAGGTCGGCGAGGATGCCGTTGGAGATGAAGGTCTTCGAGCCGTTGAGGAGCCAGTGATCGCCCTTGTCCTCGGCACTCGTGCGGATGCCCTGGAGGTCGGAGCCCGCCCCGGGTTCCGTCATGGCGATGGCGGTGATGGTCTCACCGCTGCAGAATCCGGGCAGCCAGCGCCGCTTCTGCTCCTCGGTGGCGAGGCCGGTGAGGTAGGGGCCGATGATGTCGTTGTGCAGGCCGAGCGCCAGCCCGGAGACCCCGGCCCGGGTGAACTCCTCGGCCAGTACGGCGCTGTAGCGGAAGTCGGCGTTGCCGCCGCCTCCGTACTCCTCGGGGACCGCGAGGCCGAGCAGCCCCTGGCGGCCGGCCGCGAGCCAGGCCTCCCGGGAGACGATGCCGTCCTTCTCCCACTGCTCGTAGTGCGGGAGGACCTCCTTGGCGAGGAAGGTGCGGACGGTCTCGCGGAACGCGTCGTGCTCTTCGGTGAAGATCTGCCGCTGCACTTCAAGCCCCCTGGAGCCAGTTCTTGACGGTGGAGATCAGCCGCGCCGGCTCGGGGCCGACGGGGGTGACGTTGAGCATGGTGACGCCGGCCTCGCGGAAGGCCTCGATGCGGTCGCGTACGTACCCCTCGGGGCCGCAGAGCGTCATGAGCTCGCAGAACTCCTCAGGGACGGCGGCCTCGGCCTCGTTCTTCTTCCCGGAGAGGTAGAGCTCCTGGATGGTGGCGGCCTCCTTCTCGTAGCCGTAGGCGACGGCGAGGTCGTTGTAGAAGTTCTTGCCGGGCGCGCCCATGCCGCCGACGTAGAGCGCGATCTGCGGACGGGCGAGATCGCGGAGGGCGGCGGCGTCGTCGCCGATGGCCAGCAGACCGCCCGCCACGGTCTGCAGCGGGCCGAGCGACGGGTCGCGCTTCGCCGCACCCTCGGCCAGGGCCGTGCCCCAGACCTGCTGGGCCTTCTCCGGGATGTAGAGGGTGGGCAGCCAGCCGTCGGCGATCTCGGCGGTCAGCCGGACGTTGGCCGGGCCCAGCGAGGCGACGTAGAGCGGGATGGTGTCGCGCACCGGCCGGGTGAGGATCTTCAGCGGCTTGCCGAGCTTGCCGCCCTTCTCCTTCGGCAGGGGCATGTCGGTGATGCCGTGGTGGTCGATGACCTCGCGGCGCCAGATCCGGCGGCAGAGCTCGACGGCCTCGCGGGTCCGGCCGAGCGGCCGGTCGTACGGCTTGCCGTGCCAGCCCTCCACGACCTGCGGGCCCGAGGCGCCGAGGCCGAGCAGGGCGCGGCCGCCGGACACGGCGTCGAGCCCGGCGCCGGTCTGGGCGATGAGTGCGGGGGTGCGGGAGTAGACGTTGAGGATCGCCGCGCCGATCTTCAGTCGTTCGGTGCGCGCGGCGAGGTATCCCATGAGGGTGGGCGAGTCGAAGCCGTACGCCTCGGCGACCCAGACGGCGTCGAGTCCCGCGGACTCCAGCTCGGCGACCTCGTCGCAGGCGGCGCGCGGGTCGCCCGCGTAGTTCAGCGGCAGGGAGAGTTCCATCAGCCGGTCGTTTCCTTCCCGGTGGTCAGCAGGCCCGGCAGGCCCCAGTCCGCGGCGACGGCCTCGGTGTCCGCTCCGGGCAGCGCGGGTGCGCTGCGCACGGAGACGGGCGTCGCGGAGAAGCGGGGCGCGGGGGCGGGCTGGGTGAGTCCGCTGTGCTCCACGTAGGTGGAGCGGGCGGCGAGGTGGGGGTGACGGGGTGCCTCACGGAGCGAGAGGACGGGAGCCACACAGGCGTCCGTCCCCTCGAAGATCTCGGTCCATTCGGCGCGCGTGCGGGTGCTGAACCGGTCGGCGACCAGGGCGCGCAGCTCCTCCCAGCGTCCGAGGTCGTTGCGGTCGGGGGCCTCGTCCCCGAGTCCGAGGAGCCCCGCGAACTCCTCGTAGAAGCGTGGCTCCAGGGCACCGACGGCCATGTAGCCGCCGTCGGAGGTCTCGTAGGAGCCGTAGAAGGGGCAGCCGCCGTCGAGCAGGTTGGAGCCGCGCCGGTCCTGCCAGCTGCCGGCCGCCAGCATGCCGTGGATCATCGTGGCGAGATGAGCCGCGCCGTCGACGATGGCCGCGTCCACGACCTGTCCGGTCCCGCCGGGCGTTCGGGCGTGCTGGAGGGCCGCGAGCACGCCGACGACGAGGTAGAGCGAGCCGCCCGCGTAGTCGCCGACCAGGTTGGCGGGGACCGTGGGGGGCTCGCCGGATCTGCCGATCATGGACAGGGTCCCGGTGAGGGCGATGTAGCCGATGTCGTGTCCTGCCCACTCTGCCAGCGGCCCGTCCTGGCCCCAGCCGGTCATCCGCCCGTAGACGAGCCGCGGATTGCGTTCCAGGCAGGCGTCGGGGCCCACCCCGAGGCGTTCGGCGACGCCGGGCCGGTAGCCCTCGATCAGGACGTCGGCGCGCTCGACGAGGTCGAGGACCTGCCCGGCTCCGCCCTCGGTCTTCAGATCCACGAGGACCGATCGCTTGTTGCGGTTGGTGAGGTCGAAGGCGGGTTCGATGCCGATGACCGAACCTCCCGGCCGGTCGACGCGCACCACGTCGGCGCCGAGGTCGGCGAGGAGCATCGCGGCGAACGGCCCCGGGCCGATGCCCGCCAGCTCGACGACGCGCACCCCGGTGAGTGGGCCCTGCGGCCCGCGTCCTGTCGTTGCCATCAAGCCCCCAGCGGTGTGACACAACTGATGTAACATCGATGATGCTAAGAACGGACCGCACTCCGCACAACCCTTTTGGCCGAGCAAGCGCTTAGTTCTTTCTCCTGGATCCTCTCGCACCGAGGCCCTCCCCCGGCGGCACGGCACAACGAACACCTCCGCTACCCTCTGCCTGCTACATCGGCGCCGGCGCAGGCGGAGGCACTCATGAACAGGCAGAGCGGGGCAGAACGCCCTTATGACGTCGTCCTTTTCGGGGCCACCGGCTTCGTCGGGGCGCTCACGGCCGAATATCTCGCGGCGCACGCGCCGGAAGGCTGCCGCTGGGCCCTGGCGGGCCGCAGCCGCGGCAAGCTGGAACAGCTGCGTGAGCGCCTCGCCGGACGGCACCCGCGCTGCGCGGACCTGCCGCTGCTGACGGCCGACGCGGACGACGCCGACGCCCTGCGCGAACTCGCCGGGTCCACGCACGTCGTGGCGTCCACGGTCGGACCGTACGTCTGGTACGGCGAGAAGCTGGTCGCCGCCTGCGCGGAGGCCGGGACCGACTACACCGACCTCACCGGAGAGGCCGAGTTCGTCGACCGCATGTACCTGGAGCACGATGCGCGGGCCCGCGAGACGGGGGCGCGCCTGGTACACGCCTGCGGCTTCGACTCGGTACCGCACGACCTCGGTGCCTACTTCACGGTCCAGCAGCTTCCCGAGGGAGTGCCGCTCACCGTCGACGGCTATGTACGCACCAACGCGGTCTTCTCCGGCGGTACGTTCGCCTCGGCGCTCACCGCGATGGGCCGTGGCCCGCAGATGGCGCGGGCGGCGCGGGAACGGCGTCTGCACGAGCCGCGCCTGGTCGGCCGCAGGGCCCGCGCCCCGCTGGGAGCACCGCACTTCAGCCCGGAGACCGGCACCTGGGCGATGCCGCTGCCGACCCTGGACCCCCGGGTGGTGGAGCGGTCCGCGCGAGGACTGGAGCGCTACGGCCCCGACTTCCGCTACCGGCACTTCGCCTCGGTGAAGCACCTGCCGGTGGCGCTCGGCGGTACGGCGGCGACGGTCCTGCTGGCGGGGGCCGCCCAGATCCCCGCCGCGCGCAACTGGCTGTCCGCCCGGGTCGAGCCGGGCACCGGTCCCGGCGAACAGCGCAGGAAGCGCAGCTGGTTCACCGTCCGCTTCATCGGGGAGGGCGGCGGCCGACGGGTCTGCACGGAGGTGTCGGGCGGCGACCCGGGCTACGACGAGACGGCGAAGATGCTGGCCGAAGCGGCTCTGGCGCTCGCCCTCGACGACCTGCCGGCGACGTCGGGTCAGGTCACGACGGCCGTGGCGATGGGCGACGCGCTGCTGGAGCGGCTGACGGCTGCCGGGCTGCGCTTCCGGGTCGCGGCGGTGCGCTGAGCCCCGGGGGCCGCGCGCACATGGTTCAGAGCATCCAGGACGCCAGCGTGACGACCATGGACACGGTCCAGCCGGCGCCCGCGAGGACGCCCAGGGTCATGCCCACGGCGACGCCGCGCTGGGAGAGACGTACGGTTCCGGTGCTCATCTGAGGTGCGTGGTGGTCGATCATGTGTACCAGCCTGCCCCTGATGTTCGACAAGCAACATCCGTATTTGTACTCAGTCGGCAACAGATCTCCGGGCAGGGACCTCGATCAGCCGATCGCTTCCTTCAGGGCGGCCCGGCAGAGGGCGTCCGCCCTGCGCGTGGTCTCCGGCTGACGGAAGTCGCGTGCCAGCGCGAGCGTATGGGCGCAGGCGTTGTCCAGGCCGGTGCGGTGACCGACGGAGACGAAAACGGGTTTCGTGTCGTCCTGCGTGCGCAGGGCCCGGCCCACTTCCTCGTCCCCGTCCATGAGCGGGGTGAAGTCACCGCGCCGGGGGCCGGGTTGTTCGTAGTGGAAGGTGAAGGGGTTCTTCGCCACGCCGATGACCCGCAGGCCGGTGAGGACTCCGAGATGGCTGGCGAGCCCGAACCTGCGGGGGTGCGCCCGCCCGTAGCCGTCGCAGACGACGAGCCCCGGGTCCACCGGCAGCCCCTCCAGTGCCGCCAGGACGGCCGGTATCTCCCGGAAGGCGAGCAGGCCGGGGACGTACGGAAACGTCACGGTGCCGTTCGCGGTGGAGCTGGCGATGACCTCCAGGGTCGCCGCGTCCAGGACGACGGCGGCCGCGACGACGAGGTCGCGCTCGTCGTCGTACGCGACGTCGACACCGGTGACGCGGCCCGTGCCGGGCGGCGGGCCCGGTTCGTCCAGCACCACCTGCGCCCGCAACGCGTCCTGGACGGAGCGGGCTTCGGCCTCGTCGGCGGGCATCCGGAAAGTCGTCATGACCGGTCAGTCTAGGCACCGGTAGCCTGGCGATCATGTTCGTACTCGAGTTGACCTACACCGCACCGGTCGAGCGCGTCGACGCCCTCATGACGGAGCACGTGGCCTGGCTGGACACGCAGTACGCGGCGGGGGTGTTCATCGCCTCCGGGCGCAAGAACCCCCGCGACGGCGGTGTGATCCTGGCGGTGGGCGAGGACCGCGCCGGGATCGAGAGGCTCGCGGCCTCCGATCCCTTCGCGGAGCACGGGGTGTGCGCCTACCGGATCACGGAGTTCCTCGCGACGAAGACCGCCGAGGCGCTCGCACCGTACCGGCAGCAGCTGCCCGGCTAGTGCTCCGACCGCATAGGTTCACCGGGTTGGCGGTGGCACGGTCCGGACCGGTTGGATGTGGGCAGGTACGCATCCGCAGCGAGAAGGGCCTCCGCCGGGGAGGACGCCCGCTCACCCATGCAGCCTGACTTGTCGAGGACCTCCAGGAGCCCTGATGGCAGTGGAAATCGTCTACGAGACACACGCCACCACCACGGACAACGAAGCCGGCATCGCCACCGGCTGGCTTCCGGGCCGACTCTCGGACCTGGGCTGCCGCCAGGCCCGGGAACTGGGCGAACGCCGACCCGGCGACGGCTTCGCGGCCGTGTTCGCCTCCGACCTGCACCGCGCTGTCCAGACAGCCCGGACCGCGTTCCCCGGCGGCCGTCCCCCGATCCACCAGGACATCCGACTGCGTGAGTGCAATTACGGAGACCTCAACGGACACCCGCTCTCCCTCATCGCCGCCCGACGAGCCCAGCACATCGACGAACCCTTTCCCGGAGGCCAGAGCTACCGCCAGGTCGCCACGGCCACCCGCGCCTTCCTCCACGACCTCGCCACCGGATGGGACGGCAGCCGAATCCTGGTGATCGCCCACTCGGCCAACCGATGGGCACTCGACCATCTGCTCACCGGAACACCGCTGGAAGAACTACTCCAAGCACCGCCCACTTGGCGCCCGGGCTGGCACTACACGCTCTCTGCCGACTGGCCCGCCTCGATCCGGTGAACCTCTGCGGTCAGAGCACTAGTGACCTGACTCAGAGATTTCCTGTCTGTTCTGGCGACAATGAACCATGGACCATCTGCTGCACCTCGACCGCACACTCGATGAGCTGGACCCACTTCGCTGGGCACCTCCTGCCTCTGACGCGACCCACTTGGTCCGCAAGGTGCATGAGTTGCGACGCGTTCCGCCGGCCGAACTCGGTCCGGCGGATCTGCGCACCCTCATCTCTCAGCAGGTGGCGCTGCCGTAGGTCCTTCAGGGCCGAACGCGTTGTCGGAGGCTCTGCCTGGTGCTGTGACCGCATAGGTTCACCGGGTCGGTGATCCGCGAGGTCAGGAGCCGCGCTTCTGGATCAACACGAGCCACCGTGCGTCCATGGCCCCTCCTGGAGGCCGAACAAGCGACTCAGGACGGCGATCACCAGAGCGCGAGTTGGCCTTAGGGGCGCTGCGGGCCGTCGGCTCACTGATCCGCGGTGCTCAGCTGGATGGTCCCGTCATCGTGTGCGGCCCTACCGCCGGTTCGAGCAGCGACAGCGTCCGCTGCTGCGCGTCGAGGCCGACGCGGATGCCGACCGGCATCGGCAGATTCGGGCCGGCATGCCCGAAGTCGACGTTGCCCAGGATGGGGATGTCGCGGTCGCCGATGACGTCGAGGACGATTTCGGACAGGGTCGGGGAGGTGCCGGGCTCGAGTCCACTGATCTCGCGCGGAACGCCCACGACCATGCCGGAGATCCGATCGAGGATGCCGCAGTGTCGCATCACCTGCAGATAGCTCCACACGTGCGATGCCAGGCCACCCATCTCCTCCCAGAACAGCACCGCACCGTCGAACTGTTCGAGTGGCAGCGCGAAAGGTGTCGCCTGCGCCAGCACGATGCGGTTGATCACTCCACCGATCAGCGGGCCTTCGACACGACCAGGACGCCAGCACTCCCAGGACGGGCTCGTAGGCAGTGCACCGATCGCCTCGGTACTGGTCAGCAACCTGGAGTAGAGCTGCTCGAGTTCCGCTTGGCGCGCCACGGGCGCAGACTGCCAGTGCCCGCCGAAGCCGGGGACGGCCATGTCGGCATGGAACCCGACCAGCCCCGTGCGCGCGTAGAGCACCAGGTGCAGCAGTGAGATGTCGCTGTAGCCGAGGATCGGCTTGGGGTCGGCCCTGATCGCCTCGACGTCGATCAGGTCGAGGTAACCGAGCACCGTCTGGCCGCCGTCACTCGCGACGATCGCGCGCACCTCGGGATCACGCAGAAGACTGTTGAGCTCCCCGGCGATCTCCGCCGGCCTTGCCGCGCTCCACCAATGGCGGCGTCCTGCTTCGAGTAGCGAAGCCCGACGCACGCGGAATCCCATCCGCTCGAGCACCACCACCGTCTGCTCGACGTTGGGCTCGTAAGCGGCCGGCAGAGGACCGGACAGCGGGGCGATGACAACGAGATCTCCGGGCCTCAGGGCACGCGGTCGAAGCAGTTGAGGCGGTGCAGAACCAGTCATGGCGTCAGTGTCGCCGGTGCCATTGGCAGGGTCACGCGAGTTCCGCCGGTCGTCCGCCCCAGCGCAGGATCTTCTTGCCGTTGTGGGCGGAGAGGTCGCCCAGGATCACGACCGGCGCGCCGTCCGGGCGCGCGGCGCGGATCGACCTGAGCGCGGCCAGGGTATTCCCGGTGCCCTTGCGACGCCGGTTCGCTCCCCACAGGGTGTCGCCGCCGACCGAGTAGCAGCCGTAGAAGCAGGTCACCCCGTGGGTGCGGTGGTAGGTCGCTGACACCCCTACCGCCCGGCGGCGCGCGTGGTGAGGTCCTCGTCCGTGATCGGGCGGACCACCCGGCAAGGCGTGCCGAGCGCGACGGTCATCGCGGGAATGCTGCGGCTGACGACGCTGCCGGCACCGATGACGGACCCGTATCCGATGCGGACACCGGGCAGGACCACCACGTTGCTGCCGATCCACACCTTGTCCTCGATCACGATCGGTTCGGAGAACCGCCCGAAGTCGGCACGTCGCGAGGGATGCACCGGGTGTCCCGTCGTCGTCAGGGTCACGCCCGGAGCGATCATGACGTCGTCGCCTATGCGGATGTCCACGTCGTCGACGCACGTCAGGTTGACGTTCCCGAAGAAGTCGTCGCCGATATGGACGTTGCTGCCGAACGCGGCGTTGAACGGCGGCAGCAGAACCGTACGTTCACCCACCGAGCCCAAGATCTCGACGAGCAGCGACCGGCGCCTCTCCGTCCGGCCCGGAGGCGTCAGGTTGTACTCGAAGATCTGCTCCGTGCGGCGCCGAGGGGCCAGGAAGGCCGCTTCCGACTCGGTGTAGACGAGCCCCTTGGCGATCCGGGCCAGAACGTCGTCCTCATGAGCATCCGCCACAGCGAACGGTCCTTTCATCAGATTTTCCGGGGGCCGGGCTCTATCGCAGCCGCGCGACCCGGCCCTTCTCGCCCGAGGCCCAGCAGCCGCCGTCCGGGGCGCAGTCGACCGTGTCGTACGAACCGGTGTCCACGGTCCGCCAGGTGCGCCCGCCGTCCCGGGTGACGTCGGTGCCCGTCGGTCCCACGGCGAGCGCCGAGCCCCGGCTGTGGGGCAGCCAGGCGACGCCCGAACGGTAGGCGGGCGGCGGGGTGGCCGCGCTCCGCCAGCTCCGGCCGCCGTCCCCGGTGACCGACGCGGCGTCCGGCGACGCCTCCCCGGCGCGGTAGTCGCCACCGACCGCGATGCCGTGCGTACGGTTCCGGAAGGCGAGGCCGAACACGCCTCGCGCGGGGTCCCCCGCAGGGATCAGCGCCCCGGCTTGCGTCCAGGTCAGGCCACGGTCGGCGGAGTGCAGCACCCGGGCGGCCGCCGCGCCGCCGGTGGCGAGCCAGACGTCCTTGCGCCCCGAGCTGACGAGGCACTGGCCGCTCGCCGCGAATCCGGCCTCTCCGGGCTGCGCCGCGGGCATCCCGGCATCGGGCAGCACCCGCCAGCTGCGCCCGCCGTCCGAGGTCGACAGGATGCGGAACTTCCCGTCCACCGGGTCGCTCATCGCGAGACCGTGACGGCTGTCGAAGAAGGTCAGACAGTCGTAGAAGGCGCGGGCGTCAGTGTTACGGAAGGACTCGGTCCAGGTCGCACCCCCGTCCTCGGTACGGAAGACGCGGGACGCCTCGCCCTCGCCGATGGCCAGGGCCACCGCCCGCCGCCGGTCGAGGGCCTCGATGTCCCGGAACTCCAGTCCGGCGGCGCCGTCCGGCGAGACATCGCGCCAGTGGCGCCCACCGTCCGTCGTGCGCAGCACCGTGCCCCCGGAGCCCGCGACCCATGCGGCGTCGCGGCCCACGGCGGTGAGGCCGCGGAAGCGCGCGTCCGTGGCCGTCTTGGTGAGCGCCCATTCCGGCTTCCGGTCCTCGTGCCCGGCCGGAGTGGCCTGCGCCGAAGGTGTGGCCAGTGCGGCGGTCACCGCCGCCCCGCACAGGAGCGGTGCGATCAGCCGTCTCGTCTTCCCCATGGCCCTCATGGCGCTGGAAGCTAGCCCACCGGTGGACGCGCGTCCAGGGTGCGCCGCCCCGATCGGGGCAGTTGACCGGAGGGAGACGGGACGGTGACGCAGCTCACGCCGCCCCCCGGTGCACGGATGGAGGCGTTCCGTCGTCTACTCCAATGCCGGGAACCGTTCGTCCGAGGCGAGAGGAAGCAGGTCTTGTCCAGCGTTATCGAGCAGTCCGTGCAGGCCCGTATGGTCGCGTCCGCGCCGCGTATGGAGACTCTGCCCGCCACACTGCACTACGACCGCAAGGACCCTTTCGCTGTCCGTATGGCGTTCCCGGCCCCCGCGACCCTCGAGGGCACGGAGGTGTCCTGGGAGTTCTCGCGTGAGCTGCTCGCCACCGGCATGGACGCGCCGGCCGGCCTCGGTGACGTCCGGGTCCGGCCGTTCGGTTACGACCGCACGGTGCTGGAGTTCCACGCGGTCGAGGGCATCGCCATGGTCCACGTCCGGACGTCCGAGCTGCGGCGCTTCCTGAAGCGGGCCCAGGAGCTGGTCCCCGTGGGGGACGAGTACCGCTTCATGGACCTGGACGGCGATCTGAGCGATCTCCTGGGCGGGTCGGCCTGAGACGACGGCCCGCCCTCCTGAAGCGCCGCCCGAATTCGGTTGCGTGGCCACGGGCCGGCTCGTAGCCTCGCCGATGTCCCTGTTGTCGTCGGATCGGAGAAGGACGTTGCTCCACATCTGAGGTGTCCGCATTCCGCGCCGCGTGCCCTGCTGCACGCGTGCCCTGCGTGACCCCAGTGTCCGAGCCGTTCTCCGTGATTCCTCGACGCAGCCGGGAGGCCCTTGTGCCTGCATCCACCACGCATATTCACTGCACCTCTCTCTCGTTCGCCTGGCCCGACGGGAGCGAGGTCTTCGATGACTTCCAACTGGCCGTGGGCCCCGGCCGGACCGGGCTGATCGGTCTCAACGGCTGCGGCAAATCCACTCTGTTGCGGCTGATCGCCGGTGACCTCACACCGACGGCCGGACACATCGGCACGGCCGGCGACATCGGCTATCTCCCCCAGGACCTCGTCCTCGACGTCGCTCTGCGGGTGGACGAGGTCCTGGGTGTCGCCTCGACGCGGGCGGCACTCCACGCCATCGAGGCCGGCGATGCCCGCGAGGAGCACTTCGCCGCCGTCGGGGACGACTGGGACGTCGAGGAGCGCGCCCGGGCCGTGCTCGACCAGCTCGGCCTGTCCGCCATCGGTCTCGACCGGACCGTCGGCGAGCTGTCCGGCGGCGAGTGCGTGCTGCTGCGCCTGGCCGCCCTGCTGCTGGCACGCCCTGCCGTCCTGCTTCTGGACGAGCCGACCAACAACCTCGATCTGTACGCCCGCGGGCAGCTGTACGACGCGGTCGACGCCTGGACCGGGGTGCTGGTGGTGGTCAGTCACGACCGGGAACTGCTGGAGCGGATGGACCGGATCGCGGATCTCCGCGACGGCGCGGTCACCTGGTACGGCGGCAGCCTGTCGGCGTACGAGCAGGCGCTGGCCGTGGAGCAGGAGGCGGCCGAGCGGATGGTGCGGGTCGCGGAGGCCGACGTACGGCGGCAGAAGCGCGAACTCGCCGACGCCCACGTCAAGCTGTCCCGGCGCAAGCGGTACGGGCAGAAGATGTGGGAGACCAAGCGCGAGCCGAAGGCCGTGATGGGCCAGCGCAAGCAGACAGCCCAGGAGTCGGCCGGCAAGCACCGCATCATGCACACCGAACGGCTCGCGGACGCGGAGGAGCGCCTCGACGAGGCGGTCGAGGCGGTACGGGACGACGAGGCGATCCGGATCGAGCTCCCGCACACCAAGGTGCATCCGGGCAGCGACGTGCTGCTGCTCCGCGACCTCGAACTCGCCTACGGGGCCCGGGTGCCGGGCGAGTGGGAGCTCCGCGGTCCGGAGCGGATCGCGCTGATCGGCCGCAACGGGGCGGGGAAGACGACACTGCTGCGTACGGTCGCGGGCGAGCTGGACCCGGTGTCGGGCGAAGCGGCCGCCCAGGTGCCGGTGGGCTTCCTGCCGCAGCGCCTCGACGTCCTCGACGACGCGCTGTCCCTGGTGGACAACGTGGCGCGCTTCGCCCCCGGCACCACGGACAACGGCATCCGGGCGAGGCTGGCACACTTCCTCTTCAAGGGCGGGCGCGCTGACCGCCCAGCCGGGACGCTCTCGGGCGGCGAACGTCTCCGGGCGACGCTCGCGGCGCTGCTGCTGGCCGACCCGGCGCCCCGGCTGCTGATGCTCGACGAGCCGACGAACAGCCTCGATCTGTCCGGCGTGCACCGTCTGACGTCGGCGCTGGCGGCGTACCAGGGAGCGCTGATCGTGGCGAGCCACGACCTGCCGTTCCTGAAGTCACTGGACATCACCCGGTGGCTGCTTCTGGACGAGGACGGGCTCCGGGACACCACTCCCGGGCAGTTGCCGGGAATCGGGGGGTGAGGGCGCCCGACTTGTCCCCTCAAAGACGCCCATGACCTGCAGGGATGACAGTGTGTGAGCGCGCAGTGCGAGGACCGGGCTTGGCCGCGGCCTTACTGCCGCCTTAACCTACGGTCACGTAACCTACGAAGCCGTAGGTAATTCTCCCGTCCCCAGGAGCTCCCCCGTGACGATCACCTCTCCCCACACAGGCAGTTCGAAGGCGTGGACCGACGCCCAGCTGCTGTACGCGCTGGAGGAGGTGGTGGAGAAGGAACTCAACCGCCATCTCAAGGTCGCCAAGGACTGGATGCCCCACGAGTACGTGCCGTTCTCCGACGGCCGCAACTTCCCCGGCCTCTTCGAGGACGGGGAGGCGTGGGAGACCAGCCAGTCCAAGGTCACCGACATCGGACGTATCGCCCTCGTCGTGAATCTGCTGACCGAGGACAACCTCCCCAGCTACCACCACGAGATCGCCTCCCTCTTCGGCCGCGACGGCGCCTGGGGCACCTGGGTGCACCGCTGGACCGCCGAGGAGGGCAGGCACGGCATCGTGATGCGCGACTACCTGCTCACCTCGCGCGCCGTGGACCCGGACAAGCTGGAACAGTTCCGCATGACGCACATGGCGGAGGGCTTCGAGTCCGACAACCGCCACTCCATGCTGCACTCCGTGGCGTACGTGGCCTTCCAGGAGCTCGCCACCCGCGTCTCGCACCGCAACACCGGCCACCAGTCGGGTGACCCCGTCTGCGACCGGATGCTGGCGCGGATCGCGACCGACGAGAACCTGCACATGGTCTTCTACCGCAACCTGCTGGGCGCGGCCTTCGAACTCGCCCCGGACCTCACGATGCAGTCCGTGCGCGACGTCGTCGTCAACTTCCGGATGCCCGGACACGGCATGCCGGGCTTCGAGCGGGCCGCCGCGCAGATGGCGATCGGCGAGATCTACAACATGCGGATCCACCACGACGACGTGATCCAGCCCGTCCTGCGCTACCTGAAGGTCCTCGACATCGACGGCCTCGGCCCGGAGGGTCTCAAGGCGCAGGAGGAGCTCGGGCTGTACATGAACGGCCTGGACAGCGAGGCCGCGAAGTTCGACGAGAAGCTGGCGAACCGCAAGGCCCGCATGGCGGCCCGGGCCGCACAGGGCTGATCCGCTCGGTACGTCCGCCCGGCCGGGCTCGGGATCCGCTCCCCGACCCCGCCGGACAGCGGCGGCGCACGCGTGATGCGTGTGCCGCCGCTGTGCGTTCACACGTCCCCCACAGCGCATCCAGGCTGTCCCCACAGCTTCACGGAACGTACTCTGTGCCGGGTGAAACCAGTGACGCGTCTTGTTCTTTTCGGCGCACCGATCGCCATCGCCGCCTCGATCCTGTTCAGCGGTGGCGACTCGGAGCCGCCCACCGCCGCCCGGCAGGCGCCCGAGAAGACCGGCACGGCGACGCCGGCCGCGGCCGAGCAGGCCGACGGGAACGCCGACGAGATCGACGCCCTGCCGCCCGGCCTCGCCGCCCCGGCGATGAAGGAGACCGCGTCCCGGCTGGTCGCCAGCGCGGAGGCGTCCACCCTGGACTGGCGCAGCCAGTACGGGGCGATCGAGGACGTCGGCGACGGCACCGGCTACACCGCCGGCATCATCGGTTTCTGCTCCGGCACCAACGACATGCTGCAACTGGTCGAGGCGTACACCGAGGAGCATCCGGACAATGCGCTGGCCGCGTACCTCCCCGCCCTGCGCGCGGTGGACGGCACCGATTCGCACGAGGGCCTGGATCCGGGCTTCACCGATGCCTGGCACAGCGCCGCGGAGGACCCGGCGTTCCGGAAGGCCCAGGACTCGACGCGCGACAGGCTGTACTTCGAGCCGGCGGTCCGTCTGGCGAAGATGGACGGCCTCGGCACCCTGGGGCAGTTCATCTATTACGACGCGATGGTCCTGCACGGGCCCGGTGTCGAGGCGGACGGCTTCTACGGCATCCGCGACGCCGCGATGGCCTCGGCGGACACGGCCGCGGAGGGTGGCGACGAGACGGCGTATCTGAACGCCTTCCTCGACGAGACCCGGTCGGCGATCAAGGCCCGGAAGGTGCAGCGCGACACGACCCGGATCGACACAGCGCAGCGGCTCTTCCTCCGCGAGGGAAATCTGGGACTGGAGAAGCCGCTGGTGTGGCAGGTGTACGGCGAGACCTTCCGGATCCCGTGAGGGGAACGGTCTCTCACACCCCGGTGTTCAGCCGCGCTCGGACCGGCCTCTGCGCAGCCGGTCCCGCTCCTTCTCGGAGAGCCCTCCCCAGACGCCGAAGCGCTCGTCGTGGGCGAGTGCGTACTCCAGGCAGGCCACCCGGCCCTCGCAGGCGTTGCACAGCTGTTTGGCCTCGCGGGTGGAGCTTCCCGGCGCCGGGAAGAAGAACTCGGGCCCGGCCTGCGCGCACAGCGCGGTCTCCTGCCAGGCGAGCTCGTCGGGGTCGGTCATGGTGTTGATCGGCATGCGCCACACGGTGCCGGGTCGCGATAAACAAGTGATCAACGATTGTTCAACGGCAGGCCGGTCCGGGCCCACCGCCTCTCCGGCCTACTCCATGGGTGCCGGCTTGATCACCGCGAACGCCGCACCCGCGGGGTCGGCGAAGGTGGCGATCCGTCCGACCTGCGGCACGTCCGTGGCCGGCATGGTGACCCGGCCGCCGAGCCGTTCCACGCCTGCCACCGTGGCGTCGGTGTCGTCCACGGCGAAGTACGGCAGCCAGTGCGGCCCCGCCTCGGCCTGGGCGGGCACCGCGTCGAGGGGCACGATCCCTCCGAAGGAGGAGTCGGCGCTCTTGCTGTCGGCGGGCTGGATCATGGTGTAGGTACCGCTGGGGTACGACATCTCGTCGGTCTGCCAGCCGAAGACGGTGTGGAAGAACGCGGCCGCCGCGGGGATGTCCGGGGTGTACAGCTCGGACCAGATCAGCGCACCCGGCTCCATGATCATGCCGAGTCCGGTGTTCGTCCCGGGCTGCCAGACACCGAAGTACGCCCCGGTGCTGTCCGTGAAGCCGCCCATGCGTCCGTAGTCGAGCACGTCCATCGGAGGAAACGCGGCGGTGCCCCCGGCCTGCTCGACCGTCCTCGCGGTGGCGTCGGCGTCGGGGGTCTGGAAGTACACCGACCAGGCGGGCTTCCCCTGGTCCTCCGGCACGGTCATCACGCCGGCGACGGTTTTCCCCCGCAGCTGGTACATCCCGTACCCGCCGGTCTCGGGGCCGCCGGCCACCATGTCCCAGCCGAAGAGGCCGTTGTAGAAGGCGGTGGCCACGGCGAGGTCGGGGGTCCCGAGATCGATCCAGTTGGGGGCGCCGGTTACGAAGGCCGGGTCGAGCATGGTGTGCTCCTCGGGCGGAATCCGTGTCTCACGCGTTCCTCACGCCAGACGTCCTGACCCTCGAGTCTTGCACCGGCCACCGACAACCGCAGCCCCGGTGGGCCGGCCGGGGCTGCGGGGGTTCAGCGCGTGACGCCCAGCGCCGGAAGCACCGTTTCCGCGACTCTGTAGGCCTCCTCCAGCAGGGGGTTCCCGGACAGGATGAACGTGTCGACACCCAGGTCCTCGAACTCCTTGAGACGCTCGACGACCTGGGCCGTCGAGCCGACGACCGCCGTGCCCGGACCCGGCCGGAACAGGCTCATGCCCGGCCACATGTTGGGGTGCGTCTCCAGCTCCCGCGCGCGGGCCGGGACCCGTCCGCCGTGCTGGCGGAACTGGCGCTGCCAGCCCACCCCCTCCTCGCCGGCCCGGTCCCCGAGCATGCGGGCGTACGTCGCCTCGCTCGTGACGTCCAGCAGACGGTCTGCGGCCGCCCAGGCCTCGTCCTCGGTGTCACGGACGATGAGGTGGAGGCGCAGCCCGATACGGAGGGTGCGGCC
This sequence comes from Streptomyces sp. NBC_01166, assembly GCF_045039765.1. NCBI lineage: Bacteria > Bacillati > Actinomycetota > Actinomycetes > Kitasatosporales > Streptomycetaceae > Streptomyces > Streptomyces sp. NBC_01166. The sequence goes on along the minus strand of NZ_CP108613.1, from coordinate 7,424,518 downwards.
GTGGGCGCGCGCCCGCGCCCGGACCTTCTCCAGTTTCTCCTTCAGCAGGTGCGGCGGTTCGCCCCAGGTGAGGAAGACGTCGACGTGCTCGGCCGCCATCTCGATCCCCGGATCGGACGAGCCGCCGAACCACAGCGGGACGTGCGGCTCCTGCACCGGCTTCAGATCACGGAACGAGGCCCCCGCGTCCCGCAGGTCGTAGAAGCGGCCCTTGTGGTCGAAGACCTCGCCGGCGGTGAGGCGCTTCACGATCGACCAGTACTCGGCGCTGAGCGCGTACCGTTCGTCGTGCTCCACGTGGAGTCCGTACTCCCGCAGCGCCTTCGTCGAGCCGTTGACCACGTTGAAGCGCAGCCGGCCCCCGAAGAGCTGGTCGAAGCTGAGCGCCATCTTGGCCAGCAGGGTCGGTGAGATGAGCCCTGGATGGACGGCGAGCAGCGGTTTGAACCGGGTGCTGGTGGATGCGGCGAGGGCGCTGCCCAGCGGCCAGACGTCGTACAGGTCGGTGGCGAGCAGGGCCCCGCTGTATCCGAGCTGTTCGACGGTTCCGGCGAGCCGGCTGAGATAGCCGAGGTCGGCGGTCCGCCGGCCCTCGGGCTCCCAGGGGTAGGCGCCCTCGCGCGGGATGATGTACCAGAGGACTTCTGCCGCCACGGTACTCAGACCGCCTTCGGGCCGGTGGAGACGCGCGCCCGGGCGGCGGCGACCTCGACCGGGCGGTCGATGAAGCCGGTGCGGTGGAAGATGTCGGCGGCCTCCTGCTGTTCGGCGATGAACTCGTCGCTCACCGCCTCGATCCTCCATGGCAGGGCGCGCAGCGCGGTCTCCCAGTCGTCGGCGCTTCCGCCCAGGTCCGCCGCGGCGATCTCGGCGGCTGCACGGGGGTTGGCGGCCGCCCAGTCGTCGGCCCGCCGCAGAGCGCGGGTGAGCGCGTCGACGATCTCGGGGCGGCTCTCGGCGAAGTCGCGCCGGGTGAAGAAGACGGAGCGGTCGGAGATCACGTCGCCCGTGGCGATGAGTGTGCGCAGACCGCCGGCCTTCCGGGCTGCCGCGAGTTCGGGCCCCTGGGCGATCCAGGCGCCGATCTCTCCGGCGCGCAGCAGCCGTTCGCTGGCACCGTTGCTGCGCACCGCGGTGATGTCGTCGGCGTACGAGAGTCCGGCGTCGTCCAGCGCCTTGGCGATCAGATGGGTCTGCCAGGACCCGATCGCGAGGTGGACGGTCGTTCCCGCGAGACCGGCGACGGTGCGGACGGGGCTGTCCTCGGGCACCAGGATGGCTCCGTGCCCGGGACGCGGGGCGGAGACGGCGGTGTAGACGAGGTCATGGCCGGCGGCCTGGGCGGTGACCGGCGGAGTCGAGCCGGTGCCGCCGAAGTCGATGACGCCCCGGGTGAGCAGCTCGCCGGTGCGGACCCCGTTGGTGTACGGGAAGAAGGCCACCGTTTCGTCCAGTGCTGCGAGTTCTTCCTGGGCGAAGCCCAGACGGGAGAGGTGGTACAGGTGGTAGAGCGACGGGTTGCTGCTGTGGACACCGATGGTGACGGTCATTCAGATCACTCCAGCTTCGGAGGGCGCGAGGGACGGTGAGGGCAGGGTGGTGGGAGGTTCGGGCCGCGGGCCGGGTCCCGCGTCGACCCCGAGGTCGCCGAGCAGCCGGCGGCGAAGTGCTGCGAACGCGGGGTCGCCCGGGTCGCGCGGCCGGTCGACGTCGACGGGCTCGTCCGTGACGAGCTTCCCGTCGCGCAGGACGGCGACGCGGTCCGCGAGCCGTACGGCCTCGTCGACGTCGTGGGTGACCAGCAGGACGGCGGGGCGGTGCTTGCGGCACAACTCCCCCACCAGGTCCTGCATCTTCAGCCGGGTCAGGGCGTCGAGCGCCGCGAACGGCTCGTCCAGCAGAAGGAGTTCGGGCTCCCTCACGAGTGCCCGGGCGAGGGCCACACGCTGCGCCTCGCCGCCGGAGAGGGTGCCGGGCCAGGCCTCCGCGTGCCGCTCGAGACCGACCTCGGCCAGGGCCCTCAGCCCGTGCGGCGCACGGCTGCGCGGCAGGGCGACGGTCACGTTGGCGAGGACCTTCTTGGACGGCACGAGGCGGGGCTCCTGGAAGACGATGGTGCGGGCCTCGGGGACCAGCACCTCTCCCCCGTCGGCACCGTCCAGCGCGCCCAGGATGCGGAGCAGGGTGGTCTTTCCGCTCCCGCTGGCCCCGAGCAGGGCGACGAACTCGCCCCGTGCGATGTCGAGCCGCAGGCCGTCGAGCACTGCCCTGGTGCCGAAGACCCGGCGCAGTCCCCGCACCCGTACGGCGGGCCGTTCCGCTCCGGTGTTCATCGGGTCCCTCCTTGCGGGGTCCGCCACGGCATCAGGACGCGCTCGAGCAGGCGTACGACGATGTCGGCGGCCAGGCCCAGGAGGCCGTAGATCAGGATGCAGACGGCGAGGATGTCGGTGCGGGCGTAGCTCTGCGCCTGGGACATCAGGTATCCGATGCCCTCGGTGGAATTGATCTCCTCGGCGGCGATCAGCGCGATCACGCTGAGGGTCATGGACAGCCGCAGCCCGGCCAGCAGCGACGGCAGGGCCCCGGGGACGACGACCTCCCTGACGACGGCGAGGCGGCTCATCCCGAAGCTGCGCATGGCCTCGACGAGCTTGGGATCGGTGTTGCGTACGCCGCTGGACGTGGACACGTACATGGGGAACGTCGTGGCGACGGCGATGAGGAGGATCTTGGCCGTCTCGTTGATCCCGAACCAGACCATGAAGAGCGGCACCAGGGCGAGGAAGGGGATGGTGCGCAGGGTCTGGAGCGAGGAGTCGAGGAGCTCGTCCCCGATCCGGGTGAACCCGGTGACGACGCCGAGGGTGAGCCCGGCGGCGAGGCCGATCAGCAGGCCGACCCCGCTGCGGGTCAGTGAGGTGGTGAGGGCGTCGGGCAGCTGCCCGTTCCCCCACAGCTCACCCACGGCTCGCAGGACTTCGGCGGGTGAGGCCAGCACGTCGGGGGTGAGCACTCCCGTGGCCGAGGCGGCCCACCACAGGACGAGGAGGGCGACCGGGCCGAGCGCGCGGACGGTCAGGGCGAAGGGGCGGCTGCGTGCCGTACGGAGCTGGGGGCGCGGGGCGACCAGTCCCTCGGCGGCGGCCGCCTCGGAGACCGCGCTCATGTCAGCTTCTCGATGTCGAGGAGGTGGGCCGCCACGTCCACCTCGGTCCTGGTGACCTTCTGCTCCGCGTAGAAGGCGGCGACGGCCTCGAAGCGGGCTACGTCCTCGGGGCCGATCGGATCGACCGTGCCGCCCCGGGCGATGAAGTCGGTCTGCACCTCCTCGGCCTTGCCGGTGACGGCGGTGGGGCCGACATCGGTGAAGACGTTCAGATAGGCGGCCGGGTCCTTCTTCTCCTTGACGCTGGACGTGTGGAGGTACCCGTAGAGGGCCTTCACGACCTCGGGGTGCTTCTCGGCGAAGCCGGTGCGTACCGCGTTCAGGCTGTAGTTGTCGGAGCCGATGGCCGCACCGTCCGCGACGAAGTGCGCCTTGCCGCTGCCGATCTCGGCCACGGCGTAGGTGGCCCAGACGGCCCAGGCGTCCACCTTGCCCGCGTTGAAGACGGCGGCGGTCTGGTCGGGACGCAGATAGACCCGCTGGACCTTGTCCGCCGGGATCCCGGCCTTGGCGAGCGCCTTCAGCAGCAGGTACTCGCCGGTGCCGCCCTGGTTGACGGCGACCTTCTTCCCCACGAGGTCGGCGACGGAGCGGATGTCCGAGCCGTCGCGGACGAGGATGCCCTCGCCCGCCGCGTCGGGGTCGACGGCGGTGAAGAATTTGAACCCGGGCCGCTGGGCGAGCGAGGTGATGCCCGAGGTGATGGAGCCGGTGGCGAAGTCGAGCTGGTCCGCGTTCATCGCCTGGGCGGCCGGGGCGAAGGGCCCGGCGCTGCCGGTCCACTCCACCTCGGCGCCCACCTTGCCGAGTGCCTTGTCGAGGCTGCCGTCCTTCTTGCCGACGGCGAGGACTCCGGAGTTGCCGGGGTCGGGGATGCGCACGGTGACGGTGGCGCCGGACCCGCTGTCGGCCTCGGACGTGCCGCAGGCGCTGAGGGCCACGAGCGCGGTGACCGTGAGGAGGGCGGGGGCGATCTTCGTACGGACTGATCGGTGCTGGTTCATACGGACAGCGGTCCTTCGGGTTCGCGGGCGGGCGAGGGAGCGGGGTGGAGGCGGGCGCGGGCCGCTGCCCTGTTCAGCGGCTCGGGATCGGCCCAGGCGGCGACGTCGACGGGCTCCGGGAGGAAGCCGTGGGCACGCAGCGCTGCCTCCTGCCCGGCCAGCAGGCCGAGGCGCTCGGCCGAGAGGTCGGGGTGCAGGGTGAGGTGGGTGCCGGGCCGGTAGGCGCCGGCGACCCCGGCGGCGCCCGCGCCGGTCTCGGCACCCAGGATGCGGTCGACGTCGGCCGGGTGCCCGGTGGCCCAGTCGGCCGCCCTGAGCAGGACGGCGAGGAACCGGTCGACGAGGTCGGGGTGGTCGTCGAGCAGCCGCTGGTGCACGGTGATGGGGCGTGGGGTGCCGTTGTTGACGCGGAACCGACGGTCGGGCAGCTCGTCGAGCTCGACGGCGACCTCCGCTCCGGCCCGGCGGGCGGCCTCGACGGCGACCGCGCCCTTCACGTACACCGCGTCCACGTCACCGCGCCGCAGCGCGTCGAGTTCGGCGGCCCACTGGCCCTCGTGCGCGTCGGCGGGTACGTCGACGAGCACGGCGTCGTCCAGGGCCAGGCCGGCGGAGCCGAGCGCGCCCTCGAACCCGCGCAGCGCCATGGCCCGCCAGAAGTCGATGGCGATGGTGTGGGAGGGCACGGCGAGCCGCAGGCCGCGCAGGGCGTCGGCTCCCCTGATCCCGGATCCGGGAGCGACCAGGACGGCCTGGCGTTCCTCGATCCATGTGAGGCCGATCAGCCGGGTCGCCTCGCCACGCGAACGAGCCCAGAGGGCGGGCACGTTGCCGCCCTCACGGAACAGGCCCGGCAGGGCGTGGGTGTAGTGGCTGGCGCGGTCCGCGTCGGGTGCGGCGTCCTGGAGGGAACGCACGGCGATGCCGTCGGCGGCGAACTCCTCGCTGAGCCAGCGCCGGTCGGCGGCGATACCCGTCGCGGTGGGTACGGGACAGCGGGTGAACCAGAGGGTGCTGGGCAGCACGGCGGAACGCGTCATGGATCTTCCCGGGGCTCGGTGGAGCAGGTGGGCGGGCCGCACCCGGCCCGAGGCACGAGGACACGGCCGCGGGCGGCGGAGGACGCCGCGGAGAACAGGGGGCCGGCCACCTCAGCGGGGTGCGGGGGCCGGAGCGGTGCGGGGCTTCAGCGACAGGCGGCGCTGGAGACGCGGGCCAGGTCGATGTGACGGCGCAGCGTGAGGGCGAGGGTGACGGGAGCGGAGCCGCCGGGAGACATGGACCTGAGGCCGGTCATGGCACTGCTCCTTCCCGTATGCCGGTGGTGAGGGACTGCAGACTGCCACGGGCCCGGCCCTACCCACAACTGTCCTCCCATGATGTGGGACCGAACATGAACTGCGTGTTGCACGACCCGGATTGACGACCTCGGTGCTCCCGTAATGTGGCAACCATGTTCCCTTCCATCCACCGAGCGGAGAGCGAGACCGGCATGAGTGAGGCAGCGGCGGCGCGTGCTCCCGGCGGGGCGCAGGCAGTCCGGCGCGCGCTGGACGTCCTTCACTGTTTCCACGACAACGGCCCCGACCTGAGCGCCTCCGATCTCGCCAGGCGCCTGGAGCTCTCGGCCTCCACGGCACACCGGCTGGCCCGCACCCTCCTCGGTGCGGGGTTCCTCGAACAGGACGCCCGGACCGCGCGTTATCGGCTGGGGCCCGCGGTGACGGAGCTGGGCCGGCTCTCGTACCACCAGCGCGGGCTGCACCTGGCCGCCCCGGAGCTGACCGATCTGGCCGAGCGCACGGGCGCCACGGCCGATCTCGCCCTGCGCAGCGGCCCGCATGCCGTGATCGTCGCGGGAGGCTCCGTCACACCGCGGACGGGCCTGCGCCGGCCGCTCCACTCGACGGCCCTGGGCAAGGTGCTGCTCGCCTGGGCCAGGCCGGGCGAGAGCGGCCCGGCCGCGCTCCCGATGCATGCCTTCACCGAGCGCACGATCGTGGAACCCGCTCTGCTCCAGGAAGAGTTGGATCGCGTACGGGCGGATGCGTACGCCCTCAACGACGGTGAGTCGGCGCCCGGGGTACGCACCCTGGCCGTGCCCGTGCTGGACGGCGCCGGCTATGCGCGCTTCGCGCTCGCCGTCCGCGCCACGCCGTCCGTGATCACGGACGGGCGGACGGCCTGGTTCCTCGAGGAGGCCCGCTCCTGCGCGCGTGCTCTGGAGGTGCTGCTGCTGACACCGGCGGAGCGCAGGGCGCCCGCCCGGTGAGCGCGGTGCCGCCCCGCTCCCGTGGCACGATGGGAGGGGCCCGGGGAGGCGCGGCCGCCGGTCACGGACGGGCGACGGGGACAGAAGGACGTACATGACGGGAAGAACGCCGGCGGGCCGGACGCCGACGGGCAGAGCCGCACGTGAGCTGCTCGACGAGGCCCGGACGCTCGCCGGAACGGCCCTCGCCGTCCTGGACGATCACCGCGGCGCCGTCGAGGCCGCGCACGCCGCGCTCACCCCCCTGCTGGACGGCCTGGTCGCCCTCGAACTGGCCGCCATCCCCGCCTCCAGGCTGGCGGACGTCACGGAGGGCCGGCTGCGGCTCGGCGCGCTGGAACAGGCCGGGTACAGGACGGTCGGCCGGGTCCATGGCGCCGGGCGTTACGAGCTGCGTCAGATCCCCGGTGTCGGCGCGCAGACGGCGGACCAGGCGCTGGCCGCCGCGCGGCAGATCGCGCACGCGGTCCGGGACACCGTCGCCGTACGGATGGACATGGACGCGTCGGACGCGGCGACGAACGCGCTGCTCGTCGCCCTGCACCGGCTGGTGGAGGGCGGCCCCGACGTGCGCCGGGCGGTCGACGCCGCCCGCCGTCTGGCCGCGGAGCTGGAACCGCTGCTCGTGGCGGCGGCGCCGGCGCGGAGCCGACTGCGGATGCTGTTCTCGGGACGGGCCGCCGGCGCCCGGGTTCCGGCCGCCGTCGCCTCCGTACGAGCGGTGGTGCGGGACGCGGACGCGCGCGGACTCCGCACCCTGTTCGGGCAGGTCTCCGTCGACCTGCTGCGCGGTCCCGCGTCGGAGGCGGAGGCCTGGGTCGATTTCGAGCTGCGCTCTGCCGAGTACTACAGCCTGCTCGCCGAGCTGTCGGGCAGCGGACCGGACCGGGACGCGGCCGAGGGGTTCCTGCCTGCCGGGATCGCGGACCGGGTCCGGGGGCTGCGGCTGGACGACACGTGCCTGCGGGTCTCGTTGCGCGGCTACCAGTCCTTCGGAGCGCGCTTCGCGCTGGCCCAGAAGCGGGTGATCCTGGGCGACGAGATGGGACTCGGCAAGACCGTGCAGGCCATCGCAGCACTGGCTCATCTCGCGGCCGGGGGCGAGAAGCACTTCCTGGTGGTGTGCCCGGCGAGCGTCCTGATCAACTGGCGGCGGGAGATCACCGCCCGCTCCACCCTGCGGGCCGTGCCGGTACACGGTCCCGAGCGGCAAGGGGCGTTCGGCGAGTGGTGCGAGCGGGGCGGGGTCGCCCTGACCACTTTCGACGCGCTGTCCACCCTGCCGGAAGGCCCGGAGTCCGGGGTCAGGCCGGGCATGGTGGTGGTGGACGAGGCCCACTTCGTGAAGAACCCCGAGACCCGGCGCTCCCGGGCCGTGGGCGGCTGGACGCGGCACACCGAGAGGGTGCTGTTCCTGACCGGCACCCCGATGGAGAACCGGGTCGAGGAGTTCCGGAGCCTTGTGCGGCAACTGCGGCCCGAACTGGCACCGCTCGTCACCTCCACACACGGCGTCGCCGGCTCGCACGCGTTCCGCAGGGCCGTCGCACCCGCCTATCTGCGCCGGAACCAGGACGACGTACTGAGCGAACTCCCGGCGCTGGTGCAGGCCGACGAATGGGAGGAATTCTCCCCCGCCGACCTGGAGGCGTACCGCGACGCGGTCGGCTCGGGGCACTTCATGCGGATGCGCCGCGCCGCGTACGCCCGCCCCGAGACGTCGGCGAAGCTGAACCGGCTGCGCGAGCTCGTCGCGGAGGCCGAGGCCAACGGGCTGAAGGTCGTAATCTTCTCGTACTTCCGTGAGGTGCTCCGGACCGTCCGGGAGGCCCTGGGCGACGGGGTGTTCGGTCCGGTCTCCGGCAGTGTCCCGGCCGCCCGCCGGCAGGAACTCGTCGACCACTTCGGTGCGGTGGACGGCCACGCGGTGCTGCTGAGCCAGATACAGGCCGGTGGCGTCGGTCTCAACATCCAGGCGGCGTCGGTGGTCATCCTGTGCGAGCCGCAGATCAAGCCGACGATGGAGCACCAGGCGGTGGCCAGAGCTCACCGCATGGGACAGATACGGACCGTGCGGGTCCACCGGCTCCTCGCGGCGGACAGTGTGGACCAGCGGATGCTGGACATCCTGGCGCGCAAGGACCGGCTCTTCGACGCGTACGCGCGGCGCAGCGACCTCGCCGAGGCGACGCCCGACGCCGTCGACGTGTCGGACGGGGCCCTCGCCCGGCGCATCGTCGAGGAGGAGCAGCAGCGGATGGCGGCCGGGGCCTGACCCGGGCCGGCCGCCCCGTGTGCCGGCCGGTCTCAGTGTGCGTGCTCCTCGGCCGCGCCTGCCGCGTGGTGCGGCGGGTCGTAGCCCGGCACCGTGCCGTCAGCCTTGGCGACGAGCAGCAGGCCGGCCATTCCCATGTCGGAGTGGCTCTGGACGTGGCAGTGGTACATCCAGGCGCCGGCTCCCACGTGTTCGCCCGCGATGATCTGGAAACCGAAGGAGTCCGCCGGTCCGCAGATCTTCGTGTCGACCACACGGCTGGGGTCGTCGGGGCCGGTGAGCAGCCCCGTCCTGTTGTCCGCCCAGCGGTGCCCGTGGATGTGGAACGTGTGGTAGTACTCGCCGTGCGTGATCATCACGACTTCGACCCGGTCGCCCACCGTGGCCTCGAAGTTCGGGCTCTCGTGGGCCGCCTTGTTGTTGATGGTCATGTCGTTGAAGACGATCGTGATCGTCTTGTCCGGCAGCACGTCTCCCTTGCGGCGTACGACGAGTGGCCCGTACAGCCCCTTGCGGATGCCGCCGGTGCCGTGGTCCGTGCCGACCACGTGGTCGTGGTAGTGCCAGTAACCGGCGCTCCCCGCCTGCCAGGTGCCGTCCTTGCGGCGGCCGGGGGCGTGGGTGCGCCAGGTGTACGTCCGGGTGCCGCCGGGTTCGACATGACTGCGGTTCATCCGGGTGCCGTCGCTCGCGATGTCGTAGTCGACGCCGTGCACATGGAGGCTGGCGTCGACGTCCGTGGTGTTCTCGAATTCGATGTGCAGCGTGTCGCCCTCGGTGATCTCGATGAGCGGCCCGGGGATCGACGCCTTGCCCTTCTCGAAGCCGTACCCGAGCTGACCGTCCGCCAGTTTCTCCGCGTACATCTTGAGATGGCGGACGGCGCCGCCCGCGGGTGCCGTCTTCGCGGGGTTCTCCGCGGAGGTGGCCTGCACGGCACCGAGTGACATCGATGTCACGCCGGTGGCCGCCGCCACCCCGCCGCCCACCAGCATCCGGCGGTTGAAGGTCCTTCGGTCCATGTCGAACTCCCCACTGCGAGACGGAAACTGACGCGCTGCTCCCCTGGACGGCCCACACGGTAGCCGTGGGCCGGTGGTTTATCCACACTCAGGACAAAGTTCGTTCGATTGCTGCCATACCTATTGGCGAGCCACGAAAAGAGGTCTAGCTTCGTGCGCTGTCGCAGTGACCACAGAGGTGCGGTGACGAAGAAGTGACCAGAGAAGTGACCAAGAGGGGTGGGTGACCACATGCAGCGCACACCACATCACAGGTCCAGATCGCGCCGCGGTATCGCGGCGGCCGTGGCGGCAGGTGCCCTGACCGCGTCCCTGCTCGGCGGCAACGCGGCCACTGCCAGCCCTTATCCGGACCCAGGGCTGAAGGAACGGATGGCGACAACGTTGTCCCTTCCCACGCCGCCCGGCGGGGCCGACGTCAAGGTACTGGTGTTCCACGCCTCGGCCGGCGAGGAGTCGCCGGCCGTGGACGCGGGCATCGCGGCCATCGAGAAGATCGGGCTCAGCGGTCCTGAGGCCGGGCGCTTCAAGACCGTCGCCACCGACGACGCCGGGGTCTTCACCAACGGCAAGAAGCTCGGAAAGTACAACGCGGTCGTCTTTCTGACCGGCGGCGGCGATGTGCTGGACCCGGAGCAGGAGGCGGGCCTCGAGGCGTACATGGAGGCCGGCGGCGGCTTCCTCGGCATCCATGACGCGGCCCGCACCGAGCCGTACTCCGACTGGTTCACCGGCCTGGTCGGCGCCCGCCCGGCGGCGGACAGCCCGACGGGCGTCCAGCGTGCGACCGTGGAGATCGGCGACCGGCAGCACCCGGCGACGAAGAACCTCCCGCTGGAGTGGAAGCGCCCGGACAAGTGGCTGAACTGGAAGGACAACCCGTCCGGCGACGTGCACACCGTGGCCCGCGTCCGTGAGCTCACCTACACCCCGGGCAAGAGCGCCAACGGCTGGGACCACCCGGTCTCCTGGTGCCGTGACTACGACGGCGGGCGCTCCTTCTACACGGCCATGGGCGGTACGGCGGCGAGCTTCGCCGAGACCGACTTCCGCGATCATCTGCGCGGCGCGCTCGCCTGGACGAGTCGTCTGTCGCAGGCCGACTGCAAGGCCACGATCGACTCCAACTACAAGGCCGAGCGGCTCACCCAGCCCAATCAGCCCGGCCAGAACGACCAGATCGGCGAACCGCACGGCCTCGTGACCGCGAAGGACGGGCGGATCTTCTACATCGGGCGGGGCGGCACGGACAGCAGCGTGCCGGTGGTCACCGACTGGAACAACCCGAACGTCGGCAAGGGCGAGGGCGAGATCCACGTCTACGACCCCGCCACCAAGAAGGTCACCCTCGCCGGCAAGCTGAGCGTCTTCGGCAACAAGGGCGGCGGCGACGAACTGGTCAAGGTGGAGGAGGGCCTGCTCGGGATCGAGCTGGACCCGGACTTCGCCACCAACGGCTGGGTGTATCTGCACTACACCCCGCACGCGAAGATCGACCGCGACAAGCAGATGGCGGTGCGCCAGGTCTCGCGCTTCACCTTCGACCACGCCACGAACAAGCTGGACCTGGCGTCCGAGAAGGTGCTCCTGCACTGGCCGGTCCAGATCCACAGCTGCTGCCACGCGGGCGGCGGGATGGCCTGGGACTCGAAGGGGAACCTGTACATCGCGACCGGTGACAACAACTCCTCCCAGTTCAGCGACGGTTACTCGGGCAACAACCCGCAGCCGAACTACAAGGGCGTGTCCTTCGCCGACGCCCGGCGTACCGCGGGCAACACCAACAACCTCAACGGGAAGATCCTGCGGATCCACCCCGAGGACGACGGCACCTACTCCCTGCCCGAGGGCAATCTCTTCACGGGCAAGGAGCCGGACGAAGGTGGCGGCAAGACCCGTGGCGAGATCTACGTGATGGGTGTCCGCAACCCCGCCCGCATCTCCATCGACAAGTCGACCGACACGCTGTACGCGGGCTGGGTCGGCCCCGACGCGGGAGCGCCGAGCACGACCTGGGGCCCCGCCAAGTACGACACGTTCGCGGCGATCACCAAGGCCGGCAACCACGGCTGGCCGTACTGCATGGGCAACAAGCAGCCCTACCGGGACCGCAACCTGCCCGATCCCACCAAGCCGCTGGACTGGTACGACTGCGACGCGCCGAAGAACGAGTCGCCGAACAACGACGGCCTCGTCAAGCTGCCGCCGGTGACCGGCAACACCATCTGGTATTCGCCCCAGGGCGGCGGCGTCGACTACCCGCGCGACGAGAACGGCATCCCGAGCTACAAGGTGGAGGACCAGAAGGAGCTCCTGCCCTGGCTCAAGGGCGGCGGCCAGGCCACGATGAACGGCCCGGTCTACCGCTACGACGCGGCGAGCACCAGTGAGGCCAAGTGGCCGTCGTACTGGGACGGGAAGTGGTTCGTCGGTGACTTCTACGACGACACCCAGCCACGTCACGCCGTGCTGACCGACCCGAAGACGGTCGGCAAGGGCGGCCTGCCCACGCACGCCGAGTCCCTGAAGAAGATCATTCCGGTCGGTGCCGACGGCATCCGCAACCTCATGGACTGGAAGTTCGCCCCGGACGGCTCGCTCTACGTCCTGGACTACGGGCGCGGCTTCTTCACCTCCGACTCCAAGTCCGCGCTGTGGCGCGTGACGTACAAGGGCGGCGGTCCGACCCCGGCCGCCGCAGACCTGGCCAGGAAGGTGGCAGCGCAGTGAGACACCCTTCACTCCTCGCGCGACGGCGGTACGGGCCCGCCCGGTGGTGGCTCGCCCTGCTCGGTTCGTTCCTGATGGTCCTCGGGCTGGCGTCCACGGCCGCGTACGGTCGCGACGACGACCGGGCGGCAGCGGCCGACCAGGTCCTCACCTGGACCGCGGGCGATCCCATCGACCACTACCTGACGGCTCCCACGACCGCGGTGGCCGGTGCCGCGACCATCGTCTTCGAGAACAGCGAGGCCACGGGCAACACGACGAGCATGCCGCACACGCTGACGTTCAGCGTGTCGGACCCGGAGTACAACAGCGACGTCCAGGTCAACATCCTGGCCAACCCGGGTGACAGCGAGGGCGGCAAGCACAGCGTCGAGGTCACCCTCACCCCCGGCAAGTACTTCTACCACTGCACGATTCCCGGCCACGGCTCGATGCAGGGTGTCCTCACGGTGACCGAGGACGGTGGCGGCGGTGACGACACCACCGCCCCCGAGACCTCGGCGACGGTGGACGGCGACAAGAACGCCGACGGCGCGTACATCGGCCAGGCCACCGTCACCGTGGCGGCGACCGACGCGGGATCGGGCGTCGACACCGTCGAGTACGCGGTCGGGGCGGACGGCGCCTGGCAGCCGTACACCGCGCCCGTCGTGGTGGACGAGGTGGGCAGCCACACCATCCGCTACCGCGCCACCGACAAGTCGGGCAACGCGGCCGAGGAGAAGTCCGTCGACTTCGCGGTCGCCGCGCCGCCGACGGACGACAAGACCCCGCCGGAGACCTCCGCGACCGTCTCGGGCGAGAAGGACGACGCGGGCGCCTACCTCGGCATGGCGACGGTCACCGTGACCGCGTCCGACACCGGGTCGGGGGTCAACACCATCGAGTACGCGGTCGGGGCTGACGGCGCCTGGCAGCCGTACACCGCACCCGTGATGGTGCACGAGGTCGGTGCCCACACGGTCCGTTACCGCGCCACCGACAAGTCGGGCAACGCGGCCGAGGAGAAGTCCGTGGACTTCACCGTCGTCGAACCGCCCTCGCAGGACAAGACGCCACCGGAGACCTCCGTGGTCGTGGCGGGCGACAAGAACTCGGACGGCGCGTTCATCACGAGCGCCGAGGTCACCCTCAGCGCGACCGACGACGACTCGGGCGTGGACAAGGCCGAGTACTCCCTCGACGGCGGCCCGTACCTCGCGTACTCCTCCCCCGTCATCGTCGACCGCGTCGGCCACCACACGTTCGCCCACCGGGCGACGGACAAGGCCGGCAACACCTCGGAGGCGAAGCAGAGCTCGTTCACCGTCGCGCAGAGCGGCGGTGTGCCGGCACCCAACTGCCCCGAGTTCGACGAACGGCGCACCGTCATCGTCGGCACGGTCGACACCGGTGTCCCCAACCGGCTCACCGGCAACCGCTGCACGATCAACGAGCTCATCGAGGACGAGAAGGACTGGTCCTCGCACGCCCTGTTCCTCAAGCACGTCGACAAGGTCCTGGACAAGCTGCTCACCGACGGGGTCGTGGACGCCCGTGAGCACAAGAAGATCTACAAGGCGGCCAAGCAGTCCGGCATCGGCAAGCCGGGCCAGGACGAGGGCTACCGCAAGCTCTTCGACGGCACCGCCGCGTCCCTCGCCAAGTGGGAGCAGGTCGGCGGCGGACAGTTCGCGCTGAACGAGGAGGAGGGCTCGATCACCAGCTCCACCACGGTGGACGGCATGGGGATGCTCTGGTTCCCGTCCCGGCAGTACGGGGACTTCTCGCTCAAGCTCCAGTGGCGGGACGACGCCCCGGAGGGCGGCAACGCCAACGGCGGGGTCTTCGTCCGCTTCCCGAACGTCCACGACCACCCGGAGGAGTCCCGTCCGGAGTGGGTGGCCATCAAGTACGGCCATGAGATCCAGGTCAACGACCGGCCCGACGGCGACATGTACAAGACCGGGTCCGTCTACGGGTTCGACCGGGTCGGTCTCGGCGGCGCCGGAGTCACTCCCAAGGGCACCTGGAACGACTACGAGATCCGGGTGGTGGACCAGCACTACTCGATCTACCGCAACGGTGTCCTGCTGAACGAGTTCGACAACAACGGCGGCCAGCTCTTCGAGCCGCCGCGGGGCGACGACCCGGGCACCGACGGCCGGCGGTACGCCTCCGGTTACATCGGGCTCCAGGTCCACAGCACCACGGACGTGATCTCGTACCGCGACATCCGTATCCAGGAGTTGTAGGGGCGAGGCGCACTCACGAGGCCGTGGCCGCATGCTCAGGCATGTGGCCACGGCCTCCCGGGTGCCGGTGGCGCCACACCCAGAAGACCGTGCAGGACACCAGCGACCAGGCGGCCAGCACCAGGAAGGGGGCGGCGTACTGGTGGCCCTGGTAGTAGACCGCCGTGTGCTGGGCGTTGACCGAGGCGCCCGGCGGCAGCCAGCGCCCGATCTCGCCGAGCGCCGAGGGCAGCAGCGGCCAGGACACCGCTCCCCCGGACGACGGATTGCCCAGCAGCACCATGAGCCCCCAGGTGGGGAGCATCGCCCAGCGCCCCATGATGGTGTTGAACATGGTGAAGACCATGCCCGACGTGAACATCGTGAACGCCAGGATCAGCCAGGACTCGACGAACGGCAGGTCCAGCGCGCCGATCAGCCAGTCCACCACCGCGGCGATCGCGAAGCCGCCGAGCAGGGAGTAGGCCACCGTGAAGGCGATCCGCTCCAGGGGATTCAGCGCTCGGGCGTGCACGCTGAGCTGGATGGCTCCGACGAAGCCGATGATGACGGCGGCCAGCGAGATGTAGAAGAGCGCCAGCCCGCGCGGGTCGCCCTTCTGGAGCGGCTTGACGTCCGTGATCGTGACCGGGACCCCCGTGGCCTTCGCGACCTTCGCCCCCGTCTCGGCGAGCAGTTGGGCGACCGTGGCCCCGGCGGCTCCGGCGATGTCCATGGCCACTCCGCGCTCGCCCGGCCGCAGGGTCACGAAGACCTTCTGCTCCTCCATGGCCTCGCGGGCACCGGCCCGGGTGGCGTACGGGTGCAGCCGCAGGGAGGCGTCGAGGGCCTTCTCCATCCCGGCGATGAACTGCTTCCCGCCCCGGGCCCCGACGTCGCCGACCACCGCGGCGGGAATCCGGCGCGGCGTCGGGTCGGCCATCGTGTAGGTGTACGACCCGGCGAAGAGCCCGGCCGCGGCGGCGAGGATGAAGAGCAGCACGAAGGCGGGGACGTACGGGGACTGTTTGTACGATGCCCACTTCTCGGCCCGGGTCGGGGGTCTGCCGTGGGCGCCGTGCGCCGGGGGCTCGGCCCCCTCCTCGGCGCTCATGCGTCACCGCCGTCGTCGTGCCGGGCGCGGCTGGGCTGCACCCGCTTCGGCTCGCCCGGCATCTTCGGGTACTCCGGCGGATAGGGCAGGTCTCCGAGCTCGTGCTCGTGCTCGTCCCGCCTCGCCAGTTCCAGCAGCTGGTCGAGGCGGAAGGCGTGGTCGTCCATGTCGGCGTGCAGGTCACCCACCTCGGCGTACCGCGTGGGCATGGTGCGCAGGTCGAAGTCGCGGGGCTCGGCGTCGTCGATCTCCTCCCAGCGCAGCGGGGCGGAGACCGGGGCGTGCGGGAAGGGGCGTACGGAGTAGGCGGAGGCGATGGTGCGGTCGCGGGCCGTCTGGTTGTAGTCGACGAAGATCCGCTCGCCCCGCTCCTCCTTCCACCAGGCGGTGGTCACCCGGTCCGGCATCCTGCGCTCCAGTTCCCGTCCCACCGCGATGGCGGAGCGCCTGACCTGGGTGAACGTCCACTCCGGGACCAGCGGGACGAAGACGTGGATGCCCCGCCCGCCGGAGGTCTTGGGCCAGCCGCGCAGCCCGTGGTCCTCCAGGACCGAGCGCAGTTCGTGGGCGGCCCTCACCGCGTCGGCGTAATCGGTGCCTGGCTGCGGGTCGAGGTCGATGCGCAGCTCGTCGGGGTGGTCGGTGTCCGCCCTGCGCACGGGCCAGGGGTGGAAGGTGAGGGTGCCGAGATTGACCGCCCAGAGGACGGCGCCCAGCTCGGTGGGGCACATCTCGTCGGCGTGCCGGCCGCTGGGGAATTCGATCCGGGCGGTGGGGGTCCAGTCGGGGAGGTTCTTCGGCGCCCGCTTCTGGTAGAAGAAATCGCCCTCGACCCCGTCGACGAAGCGCTGGAGGGTGGTCGGCCGCTCGCGCAGGGCACGGAGGATCCCCGGCCCGACGGCCTGGAAATAGCCGGCCACGTCCTTCTTGGTGTAGCCCTTCTCCGGGAAGTACACCTTGTCCGGATTGGACAGCCGCACGGCCCGTCCGTCCACGTCCAGCTCCACCGCTGCTCCTGCTCCCATGTCGGACACCGTAGGCCGGGCCCACATATGCCGCATATCGGAAGACGTGCTCCGCGCGGTGAGTGAGAATCGGGCCATGGACCTGCCGGTGATGCCTCCTGTGAAACCGATGCTCGCCAAGTCCGTGTCCGCGATTCCCCCCGGCATGCAGTACGAGGCGAAGTGGGACGGATTCCGGGCGATCGTGCACCGGGACGGCGACGAGGTGGTGATCGGCAGCCGGACGGGGAAGCCCCTCACCCGTTACTTCCCCGAGGTGGTCACCGCCGTGCGGGAGAATCTGCCGCCGCGGTGTGTGATCGACGGCGAGATCGTCCTGCCCTACGACGGGCGGCTGGACTTCGACCGGCTGAGCGAGCGCATCCATCCGGCCGATTCGCGGGTACGGATGCTGGCCGAGCAGAACCCGGCGAGTTTCGTCGCCTTCGACATCCTCGCTTTCGACGACACGTCCCTGCTCACCACCGCCCAGACCGAACGGCGGACGGTCCTGGAGGGGGCGCTCGCGGACGCCTCGGCACCCGTCCATCTCGCCCCGTCGACCACGGACCCGGCCCTCGCCCAGGAGTGGTTCGAGCGGTACGAGGGAGCGGGGCTCGACGGGGTGGTCGCCAAGCCGCTCGATCTGCCGTACCGGCCGGACGCCCGGACCATGTACAAGATCAAGCACGAGCGGACCGCCGACTGCGTGGTGGCGGGCTACCGCTTCCACAAGAGCGGCCCGGTGGTCGGCTCACTGCTGCTCGGTCTGTACGACGCCGGGGGCGCGCTCCAGCACGTGGGGGTGTGCGCGGCCTTCTCGATGAAGCGGCGCGCGGAACTCCTGGAGGAACTCGACCCGTTGCGCATCGACCCCGCGGAGCATCCGTGGGCGGCCTGGGCGGAGGCGGCGGCACACGAGGGGGCACGGCTGCCGGGCGCGCCGAGCCGCTGGTCCGGCAAGAAGGACCTGTCCTGGGTGGCGCTGGCGCCGGAGCGGGTCTGCGAGGTGGCGTACGACCACATGGAGGGTGACCGCTTCCGCCACACCACCCAGTTCCGGCGGTGGCGGCCGGACCGCACCCCCTCCGGCTGCACCTACGCGCAGCTGGAGGAAGTGGTGCGGTACGACCTCTCCGAGGTGCTCGGCGGCCGCTGACCCGTCAGGCGGTGGGCGTGGGGCAGGGGCCGTCGGTGGGTGCGTCCGTGGGCGCGGCGGCTCCGGTCTCCGCCGAGGGCGTCGGGCAGGCCGGGCCGGTGGTGCTCGGGTCCGGGTCGGGGGAGGTGGTCGGGTCCGGTGTCGTGGTGGGGTCCGGCGTGGACGTCGGGTCCGGCGTCGTCGTCGGATCGGGGGTCGTCGTCGGATCCGTGGGACCGCTGTCGGTCGGGTCGGGGCCGGGTTCCGTGGGCGTCGCCGGACCGCTGGGGCCCGGGGTGCCTGTGTCCGTCGGGGTGGGGGCCGGCGAGGTGGAGGGAGCCGGTGTGCGGGTGGGCTGCGGACCGACGACGATGCCGCCGCCCTTGCCGGGAGTGCCCCCGCCGACCGGGCTCCTGGGTGCGTGGGGGCCTCCCGCACCGGGGCTCTCCGGGATCACGCCCTTGCCGTCGGCCACGGGGTGGACGCCCTTTCGGTAGAAGTCCAGCCAGGAAAGGACCGTACGGAGGTAGGTGTCCGAGTGGTTGTAGCTGAGGACCGCCCTGTCCAGGTCCGCCCGTACGGACAGGTCGCGGTTCCCGGCGCAGAGGTAGTGGCCGGCGGCGAGCGCCGCGTCGGCGATGTTGCCGGGGTCCTTGCGCCCGTCGCCGTTGCCGTCCTTCCCCCAGTGGGCCCAGGTGGACGGGATGAACTGCATGGGCCCGACGGCCCGGTCGTACCGGGTGTCGCCGTCGTACGCGCCGTCGTCGGTGTCGGCGATGTGCGCGAAGCCGCTGCCGTTGAGGACGGGGCCGAGAATCGGCGTGAGCGTGGTGCCGGCGGCGTCCACCCGCCCCCCGCTCGCGTGGCCGGACTCGACCTTGCCGATCGCCGCGAGTAACTGCCAGGGCAGACGGCAGCCGGGGTCGCTGCGGCCGAGCGCTCTCTGCGCGTCGCGGTAGGCGGCCAGGACGGTGGCGGGGATGCCCGCCTCGGCCCAGGGCTGCGCCACGGCGGGGCGAGGCTTCCTGTCGGTGTTCTTCGGCGGCTCCGGTGACTCCAGGGGCGGCAGCTCGGTGTGGTAGCTGTCGTCGTTCGGCACCTCGGTCCAGACCACGTCGTCCGACGCCACGTTCTTCATGTCCTCGGCACCGCCGAGGCCAGTGAGCCCCGGGGCCTGGGACGCGGTGAGCGCCGCCATGGCCGCGACCGCGGTGGCCGTGCCGGCGAGTCCGCGGCGCATGGTTTTGTCGAACCTCATGTGTCCTGCCTCTCCTGGGTCATCGCGTGAACGTGTCGATGGCCGCGATCCGCCAGGTGTCCCCGCGGCGGACGGCGTCCACGGCGAACATGGCGGCGGCGTACGTCGTCTCCTCCTCCTTGCCGGTACGGGTGTTGCTCTGGTCGGCGAAGACCAGCAGCCGGGCCCGGTCGCCGTCGAGCAGTTCGACGCCGCTCTGGGTGACGGTCGTGGTGAGGACGAGTTTCTGCTTCGGCGCCTGCGCGCGTACCTCCGCGAGCATGTCCTTGTGCTGCTGGACCGCCTTGCCCGTCAGGTGCTTCCGTGCGGCCTGGTCGGACTTGGCCGGCGAGGCGTAGTCGTAGGAGAAGACCGCGCCGACGGCCTCGGTGATCTGTCCCTTGACCTCGCTGGTCCTGCCGATGTCGGTGAGGGCGGCGTTCTGCCGGCCCGGCTCGTCGCGCAGCGTGCCGGCCGAGGTGAACGACCAGACGGCGAAGGCGCCGAGGAGGACCGTCGCGGCGCAGAGGACGGCGGGCAGCCTGACGCGCAGGCGGGGCAGCCGTCTGCGCGGAGGCCCGTCGCCTGCGGCCTCCCCCTCCGTCCCGGCCCCGTCCTCCGGCGCTTCGGCGGCGGCCGTGTCCGCCGCTTCCGGTGACTCCGTCGCCCCGGGTGTCCCGGGAGCTTCGGGCGCCGGTCCCGGGGCCACCGCCGGACGCGGCGGCGCGGTCGTGGCGGCCACGGTGGCGAGCCGGCGGCGGCGGTTGACGAGGTGACGGGTCGTCGACATGTCGGGGTCCTCTCGAAGGCGTGCGTGGCGGACGGACGGGGTCAGCCGGTGTTTCCGACGGGCGCCTGGCCGAGGGCGCTGAGCTTCCACCCGCCGGGGGTGCGGGTGAGCTGCCCCAGCATCCGGCTCTCCTTGACCGCGGGCTCGCCCTCGGGGGCGGTGACGGTGACCCGCAGCGCCACCATCACCCCGGCCTTCCCCTCCCGGTCGTCCAGCTCCGTCACCGCTCCGGACAGGACCTTGGCGGTGCTGACCGTCCTGGCCGCCTCGATCTGCTTGACGAACGCGTCCCGCCCGTCGACGAGTTGCTTGTGCAGCTCACCGGTGGTCGAGTCCTCCCAGCTGTCGAGCCCCTCGGCGAGCCGGGCGTGGTCGAGCGTGTTCATGTTCTGCACCGCCTGCTCCCCCGCCGCCAGGGCGTCGTCGCGGGCCTGCGCGTAGGCCGCCGAGTCGTCGTGCGCGGCGTCGTAGCGGGACCAGCCACCCCAGCCCGCGGCGACGGCGGCCGCGACCGTCAGCGCGACCGCGGCAGCCCGCAGCGGATTCCTCGTCGTGCGTACCCGTGCCATCTCGGTGCTCTCCCCTACCTGGAGGTGATGTCGACGATCCGCCAGTGCCCGTCACGCAGTTCCGCGGTCACGGACAGCTGCGCCGCCGCCGTGGTGGCGGGCTTCCCCTCGCGCTCGTAGATCTGGTCGAGGAAGACGAGGAGGTGGGCACTGCTGCCGGTGAGCCGGGTGACTCCGGCGCGTACGGCCTGGCTGGTGAGCGTCAGCTTCTGGTCCGCGGCCTGCTTCTCGACCTGGCCGAACAGCGCCGCGTACTGCTGGAGGGCCCGGCCGCCGAGCAGTTGCTTCGCCGACTCCTTGGTGGCGCCGGTGGCCTGCGGACTGTACGAGAAGACCTTGCCCAGCGCGCTGCTCACGTCGCCGGCGACCCGGGTGGTCTCGGCGGAGTCCGTCAGGGCGTGGTTGGAGGTGGCGGGGGTGTCGCGGAGCCGCTGCCCCTGGACGAACAGGGTGGCACCCACGCCCAGCAGGGCGACTGCCAGCAGTGCCGCGGCCGGGCGGGTCCACCTCCGACGGGCGGGGGCGACGTCCGGCGCGGGATCCGTGTCCGGTACGGGGTCGAGGTCCGGCGGGATCGTCGCTGTTCCCGTGCTCTGCTTCATGAGCCGCTCCCGACCGGTAGCGCGTCAAGTGCCTTGATCTTCCAACCGTCCCCGGTCCGGGCCAGCGTCGCCTCGAAGCGTTTGCGCTCCGTCCCGCCCTTGCCGGTGCGCGGGGTGATCCCGACGTCGACGGTCGCGATGAGCGCCGCGGTGCCGGCCCGGTCGTCGAGCGCGGTGAGGGCGGCGTCGGTGACCTTGCCGCGTGCGGTGGCGCCGGACTCGGTGAGCTCGACCGCGTCCTTCTTCCGGGTGCGCTCCAGCCGGTCGTGCAGCGGTCCGGTCGAGGCGTCGAGCCACGCGGTGAGCCCGGACTTCACTCGTGCGGCGCTCTTGCCGTCCATGCTGGTCAGCCGGGCGAGGTGCCGCCTGCCGTCGGCGAGGGCGGCGTCGCGGCTCTTCGCGTACGCCAGGGTGTCGTCCCCCCGGGCCCGGGCGTACGACCAGGTGCCGAGCGCACAGACCAGCACGGCGGCGAGCAGGGCGGCCCAGCCGATCCCCGTTCTCGTACGGTCACTCATGAGCCGCCTCCCAGGCCGAGCAGGCCGGCCATGCCGTCGGCCTGCGGCACGGTGGTCCTCCCGGTGGTGCCGAGCGTGTCCGGGAGGACGCCGGAGCCCGGCGTGAACGGTTCGGGCACGGGGCCGCCCTTCGGGGCGTTGGCGCTGCCGCGGACGTTGATGCCGCTGCCTGGCGAGGACGCGCAGCGGGCCTTGGTGTTGGCCGCGGGGGCCGCCGAGACGTCGGTGCCGGGGCGGTAGGTGGTGGAGCCGTATCCGGCGGTGCAGGGCAGTGGTTCGAAGAAGGTGACCGACATGCCGAACCTGGCCCCGTCCTGGTCGACGGCGCTGGCGCCGGCGGCCGCGACGGCGGGGAGCTTGACCAGGAGTTCCTCCAGTCCGCGCTGCCGTGTGACGGCGACCTCGGAGGTGGTGAGGAGGTTGGCGACGACCACGCCGAAGGCGGGGTCGAGGTCGCGCAGCAGGCCGCTGATCTGTTCGGTGGCATCGGGTGCCGCGGCGATGAGCCGGCGCAGGTCGGTGTCGGATCCCTTGAGTTCTGCGGCGAGTTCCTCGGCCCCC
Source organism: Streptomyces sp. NBC_01166 (assembly GCF_045039765.1). Lineage (NCBI taxonomy): Bacteria > Bacillati > Actinomycetota > Actinomycetes > Kitasatosporales > Streptomycetaceae > Streptomyces > Streptomyces sp. NBC_01166. Next base: position 7,402,300 of record NZ_CP108613.1, on the reverse strand, counting down.
GAGGCGAAGCCCTTGAGCGCTTCGCCCTGTTCGTTCTGGGTGCGCAGCACGGTCTCGCCGTCGGCCATCAGCTTGGTGGTGGTCGGCAGGGCCTCGTCGGCGGCCTCGATGAACTCGCTGCCGGTGTCGAGCAGGACCTGGAGGTCGTCGCCACGCCCGCTGAACGCCGTGCCGAATTCGTCGACGACCGTGCGCAGGGCTTCCGTGTCGACGGAGGCCGTCAGGTCGTTGACGCCGACGAGGACGTCGGTGACGGGTGCGGGGATGGTGGTGTCGGCCTGGTCGATGACCGAGCCGTTCTCCAGGAAGGGGCCGTCCGCGCGGGTGGGGCGCAGGTCGATGTACTGCTCGCCGACCGCGGAGAGGTTGGCGACGACGGCCTGCAGACTGTCCGGGATGCGCGGCGCGTCGTTCTCGATGCGCAGTTCGGCCTCGACCCCGTCGTCGGTGAGCTCGATCGGGCCGACCCTGCCCACGGACACGCCTCGGTAGCTGACGTTCGAGTGGGTGAACAGGCCGCCTGTCTGAGGCAGTTGCACCGTGACGGTGTAGTAGTCGCGCAGCCCGACGTAGTGGCCGAGGTCGGCGTACCGCACCCCCAGGAAGCCGAGGACGAGTACGGCGATGACGAGGAAGGCGATGTTCTTGAGCCGGATGGCGAGGGTGATCATCAGCGGGTGCCCTCCGTTCCCGGTGTGGTGACCGAGGGAAGCGGCAGGGGCAGCGCCGCCCCTGGCTTCTTCTGCGTGCCGGACTCCGTGGGCGGGGTGAGTGCGGGGATGACCTGGGTGCCGGGCTGGGCGGTCACGTCCAGGTAGACGTTGAGGTAGTCGCCCTTCACGCCGCGGAGCACCTCGTCGGTGAACGGGTAGGTGACCAGGACCTGGAGGGAGTCCGGCAGGTCGTTGCCGGAGTCGGCGAGCGCGGTGAGCGTGGGTGCGATGGCTTCGAGGTCGGCGATCATGTCGGCCTTGCTCTTGTTGATCGTGTCGACGGCGACGGTGGAGAGCGAGTCGAGCGAGCGCAGCATGGTGAGGAGCGATCCACGCTGCTTCTCCAGGACCTTCAGACCGGGGCTGAGACCGGTGAGGACCGTGCCGACGTCCTGTTTGCGGGTGGCGAGGGTGGCCGAGAGCCGGTTGACGCCGTCGAGTGCCTGGGTGATGTCCTCCTTGTGGCCGTCCAGGTTCGTGACGAGGGTGTCGACCCGCTGCAGCATCGAGCGGATCTGCGGTTCCTGTCCGGCGAGTGCCTTGTTGAGCTCGGTGGTGATGGTCTTGAGCTGGTCGACCCCGCCTCCGTTGAGGAGCATCGACAGGGCACCGAAGACCTCTTCGACCTCCGGGTTGCGGTTGGTGCGGGCGAGCGGGATCCGGTCGCCGTCCTTGAGGGCGCCCCGGGCGGTGCCTGCGCTCGGGGGCGAGAGCTGGACGAACTTCTCGCCGAGGAGGCTGGACTGTTCGAGGTGGGCGTAGGCGTTGGCGGGCAGGTCGATCTTCCCGTTGACGCGCATGGTGACCTTGGCGGTCCAGCTGCCCGGGGTCAGGGCGATCTCGGTGACCCGGCCGACGGCTACGTCGTTGACCTTGACCGAGGACTGCGGGGCGAGACTGAGGACGTCGCCGAACTCGGCGGTGATCTCGTACGGGTGGTCTCCGAGGTCGGCTCCGCCGGGCAGCGGCACCTGCTCGATGCCCGAGAACGACGGCAGGCCGACGGTCGTGGCGACCAGCACGAAGCCGACACCGGCGGCGACCAGGGCGCCGAGGCCCGTGACCGCGCGGGTGCCGGGGCTGCGCAGGGCGGGGCTCATGGGGTCGCCTCCTTCTTCTCGTCCGTTCCGTGCTTCTTCGTCCCGGACTTCTCCGGGGTGCCGTAGACGGTGCCGACGGCGGGCAGCGGGAGTGCGGGCAGTGCCTCCTGCCGGGTGGTGTCCACCGGGGCCAGCCCCTGCAGACCGGCGGCTCCGGCCTCGGTCCCGGTGAGGGGCCCGCCCATCGACAGTTCGTTGAGGTCGGTGCGCCCGTTGAGGGTGCGGTTCGCCGGGTCGTAGGCGTTCAGGACATTGCCCGCCGCGAGGGGCAGAGTGTCGAGGGACTCGGCGAGCGAGGCGCGCTGGTCGACCAGGGTCTGGGTGAGCGGCAGCAGAAGGTCCACGTTCTGCTTGAGGGCGCCGCGGTTCCTCTGGATGAATCCCTTGACCTGGCCGAGCGCCTTGCCCAGTTCCTTCAGGGCCGCGCCGAGGTTCTGCTTGTCGTCGGCGAGGAAGCCGGTGACGGTGTTCAGCTGCTGCTCGGCGGCCCGCACGTTGCCGTCGTTGTCCTTCAGCATCGTGGTGAAGGTCTGCAGGTAGGACAGTGTGTCGAAGAGGTTCCCGCTGCTCCTGTCGAGTGTCTTCGTCGCCTTGCCGAACTGTTCGACGGAGTCTCCGATGGCCTTCCCGTTGCCGTCGAGGTTCTTGGCCCCGGTGTCGAGGAGTCCCGCGAGCGCGCCGTCCGTGTTGGCGCCGTCCGGGCCGAGGGCCGTGGAGAGCTCGGTGATCGACTCGTACAGCTGGTCCACTTCGATGGGGGTGGCGTTCTGGGCGGCCGGTAGCACGGCGTCGTCCTCGAGCCGCGCTCCCCCGGTGTACGCCGGCGCGAGCTGTACGTACCGGTCGGCGACCAGGCTGGGGGCCACGACGACGGCGTGCGCCTCCTTGGGAACCTCGACGCCCTCGTCGAGCCGCAGGGTGACCCTGACCTCCTTGCCGCTCGGTTCGACGGATTCGACGGTGCCGACCTTCACACCGAGGATCCGCAGATCCGATCCGGCGTACACCCCCGTGGCCTGGTCGAAGTAGGCGGTGACGGTGGTCTTCCCCTGGTCGTCCATCGCCATCACACCCGAGGTGGCGGCGACCGCCACGACCGCGAGCCCGGCGCCGATCCCGATGATGCGTGTGCGTCTCATGTCAGCGCCCTCCCTGCTTCGGTGGCATGCAGTCGCCGTCGTCGGGGGGTGTGCCGGCGGGCAGGTAGCTCTTCGGGACGACCCCGCAGACGTAGTTGTCGAACCAGCGGCCGTTGCCGAGGGTGTTGCCGACGAGCCGGTTGTAGGAGCCGGCCAGGGAGAGGACCTTGTCGAGGCTCTTGCGGTTCTTCACGAGGACCGAGGTGACCCGTCCCAGCGAGTCCAGGGTGGGTTTCAGCTGCTTGTCGTTGTCCGTGACGAGCCCGGTGAGCTGCGTCCCGAGGTTCCGGGTGCCGGTGAGCAGCAGGTGGATGGAGTCGCGGCGCGCCTGGATCTCGCCGAGGAGCAGATTTCCGTCCTCCAGGAGGGTCTCGAAGCTGCTCTTCTTGCTCGCGAGCGTCTTGGTGAGCTGCTTGCTGCCCTTGAGGAGGGTGGCGAGCTGGGCGTCCCGCTCGGACACGGTCCTCGACAGCGCCGACAGCCCGTTCGCCGCGCTGCGCACGTCGGGTGGTGAGTCCTTGAACGTCTCGGAGATCGTCTCGAAGCTCTGGGCGAGCTGGGCGGTGTCGATCTCTTCGATCGTCTCGCCGAGTCCGTTGAACGCCTGGGTGACGTCGTACGGGGACGTGGTGCGGCTCGCGGTGATGCGGGAGCCGGGGTCCTGCCTGGCGTTGCCGAGGGGGTCGACGGCGAGGTACTTGTCGCCCAGGAGGGTCTTGATGGCGATGCCGACGGTGGAGGAGTTGCCGATCCAGGCGTCCTTGACCCGGAACTCCACCTTCACCTTGGCCCCGTCGAGCGAGACGCCGGTGACCTCGCCCACCTTCACTCCGGCGATCCGCACCTCGTCGCCCTCGTCGAGGCCTGCGGATTCGGTGAAGTCGGCGCTGTATGTGGTGCCGCCACCGATGAAGGGCAGTGCGTCTGCGCGGTAGGCGGCGAGGCCGACGAGTGTCAGTACGAGGAGTCCGACGATGCTGACGGCGACGGGGCTGCGTTCCCGTACGGGCTTGATTCTCATCCCTGGCACCTCGGCTGCTCGATGGTGACGCCGGTGGGCGGCGCGCTGCCGTCCTCGGTCGTCACGCCGTTGACCCTGGCTTCGCAGAGGTAGAGGTTGAGCCATGAGCCGTACGAGGTGAGGCGGGTGATGGCCTCCATCTTGGCCGGGGTCTTCTGCAGGAAGCTCTCGATCTCGGGGGCGTTCCTGTCGAGCCCTCCGGTGAGCCGTCCGAGCTGGGCGATGTCCTCCTTGAGCGGCTTGCGGCCGTCCTGGAGGAGGTCAGCGGTGACGGTGGTGAGCGCGCCCATCGCCGTGACCGCCTCGCCGAGCGGCTTGCGGTCGCCGGAGAAGCCCGTGACGAGCTTCTGGAGGGTGACGACGAGGTCGTCGAAGCCCGCCTCCCGGTCGTTGACGGTCTTCAGGACCGTGTTGAGGTTCTTGATCACCTCGCCGATCACCTTGTCCTTGGCCGCGACGGTGCCGGTCAGTGATCCGACGTGGGAGAGGATGCTGTCGACGGTGCCGCCCTCGCCCTGGAGGACCTGGACGATCGAGCCGGCCAGCTGATTGACGTCCGGTGGCGACAGCCCCTCGAAGAGCGGCTGGAAGCCGTTGAAGAGCTGAGTGAGGTCCAGCGCGGGTGTGGTGCGGGAGAGCGGGATGGTCTCTCCCGACCTGAAGCTCGCGCCGACGGGACCGGCGCCCTGGTCGAGGTCGATGTAGCGCTGACCGACCATGTTGAGGTACTTGATGGAGGCGGTCACCGAGGCGGGCAGCTTCCGGCCCTTGCGGACGGCGAAGCCGACCTCGGCCAGCCGCTTGTCGGCGACCTGGATGGATTCGACCTGTCCCACCTTGACGCCGGCGATCCGGACGCTGTCGCCGACGACGAGTCCGGTCGCGTCGGTGAACCGCGCCTTGTACGAGACGGTGTCGCCGACGCCGGTGTTGGCGATGGACAGTCCCAGGACGGTGGTGGCCAGGGCGGTCACCACGACGAAGACGATCGACTTCACGAGGGGTCCCGCGAGGGAGCGGCGCTTCACTTGAGCTTCACCTCCGCACCGCGGAAGGCCGGACCGATGAGCACGCTGCTCCAGTCGGGCAGGGTCTGGGGCCTCACTTTCAGGGAGGGGGCGACGAGCTCGTTGACGAGCCGGCTCTCCTCCGGGGAGTTGGGCATGCCGAGGGCGGTGTCGGCGGCTCCGGTGTCCTGGCCGGCCGAGCCGGGGGCGCTGTCCGTGGCGGAAGCGGTCCGGGCGTCGGCGGTCGGCACCGGCCTGCCGGTGTACGGCACCGAGTAGCAGTGCGGCCCGCCGGTCGCGCCGTAGACCGGGGTGTCCTTGCCCGCCACGTACTTCCCCTTCGACTCCACGGGCTTGAGCGTGACGTGGAGGCCGGGCCGGTCGGTGCCCTTGCCGAGCGCCTTGTCCATGGCGGGCACGAAGCCGGCCATCGTACGGAGGGTGCAGGGGAAGGCGTCCGAGTACTCCGCGAGGAGTTCCAGCGTCGGCCGGCCCGAGGCGGAGAGACGGATGAGGTTGTCCTTGTTCTTGCGCAGGAAGGAGGTGACGTCCTGGGCGGATGCGGTGGTGGAGCCGTACAGATCGGCGAGTTCCGCCTGCTGTTCGGCGATGGTGCCGCTGGTGGTGGTGAAGTCGGTGAGCGCGTCCAGGACGTCGGGGGCGGCGTCCGCGTAGAGCGTGCTGACCTTGACGAGTTCCTTGATGTCCGCGTTGAGCGTGGGGAGTTGCGGGTTGAACTCCTTGAGGTGGGCGTCGAGGGTGACCAGCGTGTCGCCGAGCTTGTCGCCGCGTCCTTCGAGCGCCTGGGACACCGCGTTGAGGGTGGCGGCGAGCTTCTGCGGCTGGACGGCGGTCAGCATCGGCAGGACGTTGTCGAGGACCTCCTCCAGCTCGATGGCGTTGGAGGAGCGGTCCTGCGGGATCACGGCGCCGGCCCGCAGGGTCTGCGTGGACGGGACGGACGGAGGCACGAGGGCGACGAACCGCTCGCCGAAGAGGGTGGTGGGCAGCATCTGGGCGGTGACGTCCGCGGGTATCTGCTCCAGCCGGCCGGGCTGGATGGCGAGGGTCAGCCGCGCCCCGTCCCCGGCCGCCTCGATGTCGCGCACCTCGCCGATCACGACTCCGCGCAGCTTCACCTCGGCGTTGTCGTGCATCTCGTTGCCGACGCTTCCGGTGCGTACGGTCACGGTGGCGTCGTCCGTGAAGTCCTTCTCGTACACGGAGACCGACAGCCATACGAGCACGGCGGGCACGAGCACGAAGGCCACACCCGCGAGTCTGCGGCGCACCGTCTGCGCCGTTGGGGAATGCATCAGCCGGCCACCTTCACCGTTGTCGTCGCGCCCCAGATGGCGAGCGAGAGGAAGAAGTCGGTGACGCTGATCAGCACGATGGCGTTGCGCACCGAGCGGCCCACGGCCACGCCCACGCCGGCCGGGCCGCCGGTGGCGTGGAAGCCGTAGTAGCAGTGGGCGAGGATCACCAGCACGCTGAAGATCAGCACCTTGAGCACCGACAGCAGCACGTCGTCCGGGGAGAGGAAGAGATTGAAGTAGTGGTCGTAGGTGCCCGCCGACTGCCCGTTGAACAGCACGGTGATGTAGCGGGACGCCAGGTAGGAGGAGAGCAGCCCGATCGCGTACAGCGGGATGATGGCGACGACACCGGCGATGATCCGCGTGGTGACGAGGTAGGGCATGGAGCGCACGCCCATCGCCTCGAGGGCGTCGACCTCCTCGTTGATCCGCATCGCGCCGAGCTGGGCGGTGAAGCCGGCGCCGACGGTCGCCGAGAGCGCGAGGCCCGCCACGAGCGGGGCGATCTCCCGGGTGTTGAAGTAGGCGGAGATGAAGCCGGTGAAGGCGGAGGTGCCGATCTGGTCGAGGGCCGCGTACCCCTGGAGGCCGACGACCGAGCCGGTGGCGAGGGTCATCGCGATCATCACGCCGATGGTTCCGCCGATGACACCGAGGCCGCCGCTGCCGAAGGCGACCTCGGCGAGCAGCCGCTGGACCTCCTTGAGATAGCGGCGCAGCGTCCGGGGTATCCAGATGAGCGCCCTTACGTAGAAGGTGAGTTGCTCCCCCGAGCGGTCGAGCCAGCCGAGCATCGACATCGGTCAGCCCCCCTTCGGGGGGACGATCTGGAGGTAGATCGCCGTGAGGACCATGTTCACCGCGAACAGGAGCATGAAGGTGATGACGACGGACTGGTTCACCGCGTCGCCCACGCCCTTGGGGCCGCCGCGCGGGTTCAGTCCCCGGTAGGCGGCGACGATGCCCGCGATGAAGCCGAAGATCAGCGCCTTGAGTTCACCGATGTAGAGGTCGGGCAGTTGAGCGAGGGCGGAGAAGCTGGCGAGGTAGGCACCCGGTGTGCCGTCCTGCATGATCACGTTGAAGAAGTAGCCGCCGAGCGTGCCGACCACGGACACCAGCCCGTTGAGCAGGACGGCGACGAACATGGTGGCCAGCACGCGGGGGACGACGAGGCGCTGGATCGGCGAGACGCCCATGACCTCCATGGCGTCGAGCTCCTCGCGGATCTTGCGCGAACCGAGATCCGCACAGATCGCGGACCCCGCGGCCCCGGCGATGAGCAGGGCCACGATGAGCGGGCTGGCCTGCTGGATGACGGCGAGGACGCTGGCGCCGCCGGTGAAGGACTGGGCGCCGAGCTGTTCGGTGAGTGAGCCGACCTGGAGGGCGATGACCGCGCCGAAGGGGATCGAGACGAGGGCGGCGGGCAGGATGGTGACGCTGGCGACGAACCAGAACTGCTCGATGAACTCCCGTACCTGGAAGGGCCGTCGGAAGACGGCCCGGGAGACCGCCAGGGCGAGTGCGAACAGCTGGCCGGTCTGGCGCAGCGGTGCGAGGAGCCGCGAGGGCTGCCGCTGCCTCGGTGTCTTCTCCCGCGCCTCCTCGGCGGCCGGCTCGGGTGGCCGTACGGGCAGCGGTGCCGTCATCGGCGCCCACCGTCCAAGGTCGGCGTGTAGCTGTTCATGATCGCCGTACGGGCGGCCTCCGGAAGCTGGCCCATCATGGAGAGGACCCGCTCCCGGCGGCGCAGGGCACCCTGCCGTGCGGGCAGGCCGGGCGAGGGCTCCAGCTGCGGTACGACGGTGCGCGGCCCGGCCGTGTGGACGAAGCCGTTGGTCTGCTCCGCCGCGAGGGTGGCCGCGTCCTTCTCCTCGGACATGCCGATGGGGCCTTCGCGGCGTCCGGCGAGGAACTGCGAGACGACGGGCATGTCGCTGGTGAGCAGGACCTCGCGCGGGCCGAAGGTGACGAGGTTGCGGCAGAACAGCATCCCCATGTTGTCGGGGACGGTGGCCGCGATGTCGAGGTTGTGGGTGACGATGAGCATCGTCGCGTCGATCTGGGCGTTGAGATCGATCAGGAGCTGAGAAAGGTAGGCCGTACGGACCGGGTCGAGGCCGGAGTCCGGCTCGTCGCAGAGGATGATCTGCGGGTCCAGGACGAGGGCACGGGCGAGACCGGCCCGCTTGCGCATGCCGCCGGATATCTCGCCTGGCAGCTTCCCCTCCGCGCCCAGCAGTCCCACGATGTCGATCCGCTCCATGACGATGCGGCGGATCTCGGACTCCTTCTTGCGGGTGTGCTCACGCAGGGGGAAGGCTATGTTGTCGAAAAGCGACATCGAGCCGAAGAGGGCGCCGTCCTGGAACATGAGGCCGAAGAGTTTCCGGGTCTCCATGATTTCGCGCTCGGGGCTGTTCACCATGTCGACGCCGTTGATGAGGACACGGCCCTTTTCCGGCTTCAGCAGTCCGATGATGGATTTCAGGAAGACGGTCTTCCCTGTGCCGGAAGGCCCGAGCATGACGCTCACCTCACCGGCCGGCAGCGTGAGGCTGATGTCCTGCCAGATGTTCTGCTTGCCGAAGGACTTCGTCAGGCCTTCGACGACTACTTCGATACCCATCGGCCCTCCCTCGAAGTGGTGGTGAACGACGTCATCTGTCAGCGCTCCGGCTCCGGTAAAAGCAATGGCGGCCCGTCACACATGCACCAGGAGGCGCACGTTATGTCCGTCGAAACCGCGAGGACAAGCCGTTGAACAGCGGAAATCGCCGGACTTCGATCTCTGTGTGGATCACTTGTCACCGATTGACAAACCCGTCCGGCGGCCTTGTCGGAATCTGCGCAAGCTCTCCGGGTGCACCGGGGTCCCGCGGCCCCGGGGGCGGAGCCACGAGACGCCGGCAGTCGGGAGAACCCCCGCCCCGGGTGGGAGGGTTCGGGGCCGGATGAACTCCCGGAGGAATCCCGGGTCAAGGGGGCCTCGACCAGGACTCCACGTGCGTCGAACGAGCAGGTACGGACGCGTTTCCGAGCTGCTCAAGCGGGACGCTACGGGCCGGTAACCTGAGTCCGCAATAGCACTTCACGAACTTTCTCCGAGGTAATTGCAGCGCACCGTTTTCTTATGCCCCGATGAGTAATCGGGCCGCGAAACCTGTCGAAAAGTGAGGGCCTCCGCGCCGAGGCGGCGGGCTCCCGTAAGCGGGTCCGGACACGCCGAAGCCCGCCCCGACCAGGGTTCATTCGGTCGGGGCGGGCTCACGGGCGGTCAAGATCCGGGGCGCATGAAGTGACAAGAAGCCGGAGACGGCCGCCCGTGCCGTTCTCGCCGGTTACTTCACCGCGGAGTGCCAGCTCTCGGAGAGCTCCTTGCCGGCGTCGGGCACCGACAGGCCCGGAGCGGTGAGTCCGGCCGTGTAGGTCTTGGCGTCGTTCAGGACGAGGTTGTTCGAACCGGCCGCGGCCGGCAGGCCGACCTTGAGGTCGATCGCCCAGCTGAGGATGCCGCCGAGACCGCAGCCACTGGCCTTCGGCACGGAGAACTGGCTGTCACCCTGGGCCGCCCCGGCCAGGGCGATCTCGATCATCGATCCCTCGTCCGGGTTCGCCGAGCCGTCACCGTTGAACCGGGAGGCGGAGAAGCTGGGCGCGCTGAGGTTCCCGGGGCGCAGGATCACCGGATTGCTGCTGCTTCCGATGTAGCAGTTGGAACCGAGCAGCGGATTCTCCAGGCGGATCTTGACGGGCAGCTTGACGATCGGCCCTGAGGATATGCCCGCGACCAGGCTGAATTCGGTCGGCGTGCCGGCCGACTCCACCGTGGCGGTCACCTTGTTCAGGGTGGCGTTGGTGATCTGCCCGCAGACGCCCGAGATGACCGGGACGTTACTGGGGCACATGATGCCGAGGAGGCCACCGGGGATGGTGGTCTTCCCGCTGATGATGGATCCGGCCGCCGGCGGGATGACCGTATAGGTCCCCTCGGCCGGATGCTGGATGACGCCGAACTGCAGGTTCGTGGACCCGGTCGTCGCCGTGGTGTTGCCCAGCTTGATCGTCCCGTTGGGCGAGGTGGACGTCACGCACAGCGGGACATCGGTGTCGCCGTCCGTCGCGAGCATGGCCGGGGCGTCCACCGGACAGCGGTCGAAGGGGGCCCAGGAACCGTTCAGCTGGGCGGCGGCCGTGGCGGCGCCGGCCGGGGTTGCGGTAAGGGGCATGACCAGCGCGGCGGACGCGGTGACGGCGCCGGCGGCCTTGATCCAGGTCTTCGAGGCAGGTCTCATTGTTCCCTCAATTCGTCAGCGGCTCACGGAGAATGGTGCTTTCGGTTCGTTCGGTGCGATGGGGTCGGTATGGCTTCGCGGGTCAGCGGGTCGCCTCGGGAATGTCGACCGGCTCGTACTCGTCCGTACAGACGGCGCCTTCGGAACCCGGCGTGTGCTGTTGAGCCGCGCAAGGGGCACCCTGCACCTGTTTGACGTAGCCCGGCACGCCGGACAACGACGCGGTGAAGAGGCTGTCGAGGTCCTCGTCCACGCCGCACCCACTGAACGGGGGAAGGGTCACCGACCCTGTCAGGACACCCCCCGTCGCCAACGTGTAGCCCGTCGTGACACCGTCCTTCGCCGTCATACTGCCTGCCAGGGACAGGGTGAAGGGCTTACTGGTACGGCAGTTGTCACCCACGTCCAGGGGGACGCCGTTCACCTTGACGTCGCGGAGTCGGAGCATGAGGTCGAGGTCGATGGTCGTGACGCCCTTGTTCGCCATGTCGGACCAGTCGACCACCAGGTGCGACTTCACGTTGTAGTCCGGAGTCCCCTCTCCATCCACACCTGGGGGGATCTGCGTCATCTCGAGGGTCGCGGTGGTCGGCATGAAGCCGAAGGTCAGGAAAGTGCCCGAAGCGGGCGGCAGCTGAGGCTTTCCCTCGTAGTCGAGCAGGGCGGTCGAATCCTGGTAGATGTGCGTGAATCCCGGCTCGGACAGGTCGACGCGGGTCGGCCCTTGCTGGATCTGCGTGCAGGCCAGAGGAAACCTGGTCGCCCCGTCCAGCTTCGTCACGTTGGCATAGCCGGTCACGTAGGCGTTCAGGTTGAGATCGTTGTTCACGTCGCCGACGCACGGAGGGGCGTCGGGGGCAGCGGGCTGCTTCGCCCTGGCGCCGACCTCGGGCGTGGCCTCACCGCCTGACGACTCGCTCTCGGCAGACGCGGATGCGGGCGGCGCCGACGGGGATGCACCGTCCCCACCGTCACCACTGATGTCCATCTTCGCCAGCTCGGTCTCCTGCTCCGGGTCGAGGGCGCAGTTCAGGGAGATGGCGGAGGGCTCCGCGGGTGTGCCCTGAGCGGTTCTCAGGGAGAGTTCCACCGAGAGTGCTCCCGCGTCGAAGATCAGGTCTCCGGGCGCCCCGGGCTTCACGTACGGGACGGTGCCCGAGGTGGTCAGCGGCAGACCGCCCTCGGCGGGGATCGGCACGGGCTCGGCGGTCGTGCCGATCCACTCGGCCTGCGCATGTTCGTCCTTCTGGGACACATCGACAGCGAGCTTCATCTCCGCGCTCACGCTCGTCGCAGAGGAACCGGCCGGGACAGGGATCACATCTTCGGGAAGAGTCGCCTCCAGGACCACGTTCTCGGGCTGTACCGCCTGCCCGGGCCGAGCCGTTTCGGGCAGCTGCGCGGTGATCCCGACCTTCACCGGCTGCCCGCCCTCGGGCAGGTCGCACGTATAGGCCAGCTCCGCGTCGATCTCCTGCACACCGGACGCGGCCTGGGCACCTGGGATCATCCCTCCGAGCAGCACCGCGGTGGCCACCGCCGCACCACGCGCCGTGCGCCTGCGTGCGCCATTCATACGACTGCCTCTCACTGACGATCTCCCCTTTCGGACCGACCGGACGTGCATCGCGTGTCAGGCGGACTCGCCGCGGGCTCCCTGCTCACTCATCGCGGGTGTGCGGCCGGATCAGGGGGTGAACACGATGGCCGGCTTGGTGGTGCCGCCGCTCGGCGTGGTCACGGAATAGAGGGCTTGGTACTCCCAGTGGTCCACCACAGCCGCAAGCCCGGCACATCCCGGAGTAGCTGTCCCCACCGTGAGCTTGTAGGTGCTGTCGTCGTTGACCTTCAGCTCGCCGGTGGAGTTGGTGTAGGTGGTGGCGAGCCGGCCCGACACCGTCATGGAACAGGTGAGCATCGTCATCCTGAGCTTCACTCCGGAGACGTATCCCTTGGTGACACCGGCGTTGTAGCTGTTCGCCATCAGCTTCCACGGGGTGGTCGTGTCGGCGGCCGGGTACAAGGGGCCGAACGGGCTGGTGCAGTTGCTCCAGGTCAGCGGAGCGACCGTGCCGACCTGCACGTTCGCCGTACCGGAGGCGGTAGCCAGGTTCCCCCGCGCCGCCGATGACTCGCACGTGGTCGGAAGGTTGGCGTCGAGGCCCCATTGGAGACGGACGGTCCCGGAGCCGGCGGAGAAGGTCTCCGCCGGGTTCGGGCCGACGGTCCACGTGGGCGCCGCGACGCCCGCCGTCGCGACGGGTGCCGCGAAGGCGATGGCGGCGACAGCGGCACCGGCCGCCATCACGAGCTCCCTGAGAGACCTGCGCACAGCTGGCTCCTCCGTTTCGGCAACGGTCCGGTGGGCACGGGGTCGCACGGCGGGCGGACCCCGCGGTGCGACCCCTGTTCATCCCTGAGTGGCTCGTGACCGGATCAGGGGGTGTAGACGATGGTCGGCTTGGTGGTGCCGCCGCTGGGTGTGACCGCGTTGTAGTTGGCGGTGTAGGTCGGGTTGTTGCCCACGGCCGCGATACCGGCGCAGCCCGAGGTGACGGTGGCGACGGTCAGCTTGTAGGTGGCGTTGTTGCTGACTGCCAGCACGCCGGTGGAGTTGGTGTACTTGGCGGCGACGTTGCCCGTCACCGTGAAGGTGCAGGTGAGGACCTTCAGCGTGGCCTTCACTCCGGCGATGTACCCGTTGGTGACACCGGCGCTGTAGGTGTTCGCGGTCAGCTTCCACGAGGTGGAGGTGTCGGCGGTCGGGGTCACCGGGCCGAACGGGCTGGTGCAGCCGCTCCAGGTCAGCGGAGCGATGGTGCCGACCTGCACGTTCGTCGTGCCGGGGGCGCTGGCCAGGTTGCCCGACGCCGCGGAGGACGTACACGTCATCGGGACGCCGTTGAGGACGAGGGTGACGGTGCCGGAACTGGCCGAGAAGGTCTCCGGCGAGTTGGGGCCGACGGTCCAGGTCGGAGCGGCGACGCCGGCGGTGGCGGTGGTGGCTCCGAGGGTGACAGCTGCTGCGGCGGCACCGGCCGCGATCGCGATCTTTCTGAGGGAGTTGCGCACAGTGAGTTCCTCCGATTCGCCAGTGCGGGTGCACTGTTGCGGGGAAGGCACCCGAATTCCTGCAAAGGCGCAGGGAGTGCCGCGATGAATCGTGTTGCGTGGGGGCCGTGCTGCGCTTTCAGCCACACACGTTCTGTGACAGGGCGTGACGTTACTTGCGGGAAACTTGGAGCACAATCCCGCCGGTCAAGATTGGTTGGGCAAGTTTTTTTCCTCGTCAGTAGGTCACTAATTCGCCTGGCGCACTTGTCACTTCGTGCGCAATATCGCTGCGGAATACCGCGTTGCCGCCGCCCCCCGACCCGGCGCCACCATCGCCCGAAGCTTCCGGAAAGGACAAGAAGACGCCGAGGAGAGTCCGGAGACATCCCCCGGCGCAGCCGGCGCGGCGGGCGCCACGGCACCCCGTCGACACCCTCGGTGCGCCCACGGCCGAAAACATTGTCCGGAAGTGAGCATTTCCGCCCCCACCTGCACCGGAGCCCCACAACAGGGCCACGTTGTGTGCCCCCTGCACTTCGATCCTGTCCAGGCGGTGTGCACCCCGCCCGACTTGGTCTATCTTCGGCGCCGATGTTGGTATACACCTGTCGGTCCGTGGGAGCGCTTTCCCCCACACGTTCCACCCACTCCGGGCCCAGGAAGCAAGGGGACGGTCATGCCGAGACTTATCCAGCCGCTGGACACCGGAGACCCGCTGGGGCCCCTCCCCCAGGAGTTCGCCGCGATCATGCGACCCGAACTGCCGAGCCTGATCAAAGAGATAGGCATGGAAGTGACCCGCGCCTATCCGGAATACGCGCGTCTGCTGAACGGCCCCAATGGGACATCAATCCGCTTGGGTGTCGAGCAGAGCCTTTCCTCCTTTGTCGACCTGGTCGCCGAGCCCTCGTCCCCCACGGTCCTGCGCGACGACATGTGCCGGAGATTCGGCAGGTTCGAGGCCTACGAGGGCCGCACCATGGACGCGCTCCAGGGCGCTTACCGGCTGGGTGCGCGCGTCGCGCTCCGGCGGGCGAAGAAGGTGGGCCGGAGTTACAACTTCTCGCCGGCGCTGATGCTCAGCTTCGCCGACGCGCTCTTCGCGTACGTGGACGAGCTCGAGTCCCTGTCACGCGAGGGCTATCTGGAAGTGCAGGCCCAGTCCGACCAGCAGAGCGAGGCGGTGCGCCGGCGTCTGCTGCATCTGATCCTCACGGGCAGACCCGTGCCCCGTAGCGCCATCGCCGAGCTGTGCGAGCAGACCGGATGGACGCTGCCCGAGCAGGTCACACTCGTCGCCGTACGAGCCCCGTCCGGCCTGGACCGGATCAGCGCGGACCCCGACGTCCTGATCGACCCCGCCGATCCGCAGCCGCACCTGCTGATTCCCGGGCCGATGAACGACGCGCGCAGAGAGATGCTCGACCGGACGATCACCGGCGGCGGGGCGGCGATCGGGCTGACGGTGCCGACCGCGCTCGCCGCCGACTCGATCCGCTGGGCCCGGCGTGTCCTCGAACTCGTGGACGCGGGGGTCATCGACGACGCACCGGTCATCCTCTGCGAGGACCACCTCATCACGCTGTGGCTCCTCTCCGACCCGGCCCTCCTCGACCAGCTCGCCGAGCGTGAACTGGCCGCGGTCTCCGGCATCAGCGCGACACGGCGCGAGCGGCTGGTCGAGACGCTGCGGATCTGGCTCGACACCCGTGGCACCGCCGCCCAGATGGGCGAGCTGCTGGATGTGCATCCTCAGACGGTCCGCTACCGGATGCGCAGCCTGGAGGCCATCTTCGGCGACCAGCTCACCGATCCCGAGAGCCGCTTCTCGACCGAAGCCGTGCTGCGCGCGCTGCAGTTACGGGCCCGCAGCGGTCAGTCGCTGAACTGAGGGAGCATCACACGCCGCGCACAGAGTCAACTTACTGCCAGGTAAAGCGAAATAGACGGTCAGTCCCAAACGGTTGCGACACGGAGACGTTCTCAACAAGAAACCCGGAACTGCGTCCCGTTACATAGGGAGGAGCGGTGGCCCACCGGCCACCGCGAAGCGCCACCTCCTGGCCAACCATCCGAGAGGGAACCCCCACATGACCGCCTCGCACCTCCTCGTCCCCGTGCCGATCCCGGACCGGGTCGCCGCACTGATCGGGTCCTGCACTCCGCCACACATCCTTCAGGCGGAGTTCGACGCCGACTGCGCCGCTCGCGAGGTGCGCAGGTTCCGGGGGCCGAGGCTCGGCATCGAGGACCAGGCCGACCGCGAGCAGGCGCTGTCCGAGCTCGCGTGGGCCAACAAGGTGCTGTCCGCCCATCACCCACATCTGGCGGTGCGCCACGACGGCGCCTGGTGACGCTCGCCCGCTTGCGCGGTGGCGACGGCCGACTTACCTTACTCAGAAGTAAGTTTACTCTGGAGTAAGGATTTGGCGTGGCCGACAACAGCAGCGGCAACCTCACCGACGAACTGTCCGGGCTCGACTTCGGTGCCGTCTCCCCGGAGGAGTTCGCGCGGATCGTCAAGGGCCTGTCCGCCAAACAGCTCGGCGAGGTCATGCACGGTGACCTGCGCGCCCGGGTGCTGAGCGAGGTCTTCGGCCGGATGCGGCAGCAGTTCCGCCCGGAGGCGGCGGGCGGGCTGAAGGCCCTCATCCGCTGGAAGATCACGGGCGAGAGCGAGGAGGTCTACGAGACCTCCATAGCCGACGGCACCTGCACGGTGAGCGCGGGCCGCTCCGACGCCGAGCCCCGTACGACGCTGGTGATGGGCGACGCCGAATTCCTCAAGCTGGTCTCCGGCAACGGCAATCCCGTGACGATGTTCATGATGCGCAAGCTGAAGGTCGCCGGCGACGTCGGCCTGGCCTCGGGCCTGACCCGCTACTTCGACATCCCGAAGGCCTGAGCCCATGAGCTACTTCTCCCTCGCCCTCACCGAGGAACAGCGGGACCTGCGCGAGTGGGTCCACGGCTTCGCCGCCCAGGTGGTGCGCCCCGCGGCGGCCGAATGGGACGAACGCGAAGAGACCCCGTGGCCGGTCATCCAGGAAGCGGCCAGGATCGGGCTGTACGGATTCGAATCGCTCGCCGACATGTACGGGGACCCGAGCGGACTCTCCCTCCAGATCGCCAACGAGGAGCTCTTCTGGGGCGATGCCGGGATCGGCATGGCACTGTTCGGCACCTCGCTCGCGGTCGCCGGGATCTTCGCCTCCGGCACGCCCGATCAGCTCGCCGAGTGGGTCCCGCAGTGCTACGGCGACGAGGACGACCCGAAGGTGGCCGCCTTCTGCGTCTCCGAGCCCCAGGCCGGGTCCGACGTCTCCGCGATGACCACGAAGGCCCGTTACGACGAGGCCAGGGACGAGTGGGTGCTCTCCGGCCAGAAGGCGTGGATCACCAACGGCGGGATCGCCGAGATCCACGTGGTGGTCGCCTCGGTCGACCCCGCGCTCGGCGCCCGCGGCCAGGCGGCGTTCATCGTGCCGCCCGGCACTGAGGGCCTGGCGGCGAGCCGCACCATCAAGAAGCTCGGCCTGCGCGCGTCGCACACCGCGGACGTGTTCCTCGACGACGTACGCGTCCCGGGGCACTGCCTGCTGGGCGGGAAGGAGAAGCTGGACGCCCGGCTGGCGCGTGCCCGTGAGGGCGGCACCGCCAAGGGCCAGGCGGCGATGGCGACCTTCGAGGTCAGCCGCCCCACCGTGGGTGCCCAGGCGCTGGGTATCGCGCGCGCCGCGTACGAGTACGCGCTGGAGTACGCCGGTGAACGCGAGGCCTTCGGCCGGCCGATCATCGAGAACCAGTCGATCGCCTTCGCCCTCGCCGACATCCGTACGGAGATCGAGGCCGTACGCCTGCTGATCTGGCAGGCGGCCTGGATGGCCCGCAACGACCGGACCTTCGACGCGGGCCAAGGGTCCATGTCCAAGCTCCGCGCGGGTGAACTGGCGGTCTCCGCGACGGAGAAGGCGGTCCAGATCCTCGGCGGCGCCGGATACAGCAGGGAGCACCCGGTGGAGCGCATGTACCGCGACGCCAAGATCTACACGATCTTCGAGGGTACGAGCGAGATCCAGCGGCTGGTCATCGCCCGGGCCATTTCGGGGCGTCACATCCGCTGACGGCGGGAGCCGGACGCGGCACAATCGTGCATGCGGCAGACCGCGTGGGGAGGCGGGTCCGCCGTGCCGGTCGCGCCTCCCCGCGGAGGTTCCATGCGACGCGCACTCCTTGCCGTAAGCACTCTCGCAGCTGTGGCCCTGGGGACGGTCCCCGCGTCCGCGTCGTCCGGATCCGACGGGTGGGAGCCGGCCCCGACCCCTCCGTACGACCTGCCGGCCGGAGCCCGCTGCGACGTCCCGGTCCACACGGAGCCCGTGGTGGACGAGGTGGTGCAGCGGGTCCTGGACCGGCGGCCGGACGGCTCCCCCTCACGGGTCGCCTACCGCGGCGACCTCGTCGTCCGCGTCACCAACACGGACACCGGCGCCTTCTACGACGCCGATGTCAGCGGCAGCGCGATCGTCGACCACCACGCGGACGGTTCGCAGAAGTGGTACGTCGTCGGCCCCGTGCTGGCGGGCGTCGGCGAGAACGCCGGGAACCTGACACGGGGTCTGTACGTGCTGGACGGTGTGTACACCATGGACATCAGCGCCACCGGCTACAAGTCGGTGCACCTGGCCCACGGGTCCGCCGACGACGTGTGCGCGCGGATCGGCTGAGTCCGGACGGCCGGTTCAGTCACCCGTCGTCCCGTCGGTCCGCTCCCGCAGGAGATCGGCGTGGCCGTTGTGGCGCGCGTACTCCTGGATCATCAGTACGTAGACCGCGCGAAGGCTGAGGCCGACCTCGGGCGTGGACATGAAGGTCTCGTCGAGAGCGCGCCCTGCCACCGCCGCGTCGCATGCCGTGATCTCGGCCCGGTATCTCCCGAAGTCCCTCTCCGCGTCGGCCGGGTCCACGCCGTCGAAGCCCTCGTCACCGTCGGACGGCCCGGTGAAGACATCGCCGACGGGCTCGCCCGCGAAGCTGCGCCGGAACCACCACCGCTCGATCTCCGCCATGTGGCGGACCAGACCGAGAAGGGTGAGGTTCGACGGCTCCACGGCCGCCGTCGCCAGTTGCGCGGCACCGAGACCGGCGCACTTGGCCAGCAGGGTCTCCCGATGCCAGTTCAGCCATCCCTCCAGCAGTTGGCGCTCAGGCAGCATGCCCAGAGTGCTCAGCGACGTGGTCCGCTCGGCCCGCGGTGCCGTCCACGTCATGCACCCACTGCTCCGACCGGGGTGAAGCGGACCGGGAGCGATGCCGGGCCCCGGGTGAAGACGCCCTCCTCGGCCGGGGTGAAACCGTCGGCGAGCCGGAGGTCCGGCATCGCGTCGAGCAGCTGGTTCACCCCGGTCTCGACCTCGGCCCTGGCCAGCAGGGCACCCACGCAGAAGTGCCGGCCCAGCGCGAACGCCAGGTGGTCGGCGGCCGCGGAGAACGCCGTGGTGCTGGTCAGGTCGTCACGGAAGAGGTCGAATCGGTCCGGTTCGGTGTAGCGGGCCCCGTCCCGGTTGGCCGAGCCGATCAGACAGGTGACGGTGGCGCCGGCCGGGACGGTGCCACCGGACAGCTCCACCTCCCCCGCCGTCTGGCGCATGATCATGTGGACCGGCGGGGTGTAGCGCAGCGTCTCGGCGAAGGCCCGGTCGATCAGGGACCGGTCCCGCTGTACGGCGGCGAGCTGCTCGGGGTGTGCCAGGAGATTGGCGAAGACCGAGGCGATGGCCTTGTCGGTCGTCTCGCCGCCGGCCGCGAGCAGCAGGCTGCAGAACGCCTTGATGTCCTCGTCGCTCATCCGTACGCCGTCGACCTCGGCGGCGCAGAGCGCGGAGAGCAGATCGTCCCCCGGCTGCTCCCTGCGCCGCTGGATGACGGGGATCATGTACTCGGCGAACTCCAGGCGGGTCCGCTCCCCCGCCGCCGTGACCGCGGGGTCACCCGCCAGGTTGCCGAGGAAGGCGATGACGTTGGTGTACCAGCCGTGGAAGCGCTGGTGGTCCGCCCTGTCCAGGCCCAGCATGTCGGCGATGACCAGGACGGGGAAGCGGGTCGCGAACGCCTCGACGAGGTCCGCCTCCCCCTTGTGCCGGAAGGTGTCGATGAGCTCGCGGGCGTTGCGCTCGATGACGGGCAGGAACTTCTCCTGGAGGTCGGCGCCGCGGAAGGCGGGGGCCACCAGGGCCCGGCGTACGGCGTGTTCCCTGCCGCTCAGCTGGAGGATGGTGCGGCCGTGGACGGGCTCCAGCTGCCAGTCGTAGTTCTCGGTGGTGAACTCCTGCGCCCGGTCCTTGAAGACGCGCTCGACGTCCTCGTAGCGCGAGACGAGATAGCTCCCCGTGGCCTCGTGGTGGATCAGCGGGGCACTCTCGCGCATCGTCCGGTAGGCCCCGTAGGGATCGGCGGCGAAGGCGGGCGAGAGAATATCGGGCGGTGAGGACGCCTGGGACACGTGTGACTCCTGTGGGGCAGAGATCAGGGGCTTCATTGCAGTGAACGGGCAACACCAGCAAGGCTATTGACCGTCAGCCGGATAGCGAACCCATTGGGAGTACTTCTTGATCGCCGGACCCGAGGCGCCACGTCCGTCCGTCCTGTTCGTCACCGACCTCGCCTACGAGGCGCGCGGGCGGCGCTACTGCGACGAGGACATCTTCCTGACGTCCCGGCTGCGCGAGACCTTCGACGTCGCGCTCTGTCACCCCCGTGACGCGGCGGCGCTGCTGGACGGGTTCGACGCGGTCGTCGTCCGTAACAGCGGACCGGTCCTGCACTACCAGGAGGCGTACGACGCGTTCCGTACCCGCGCCCGGGAGTCGGGGACGCGGGTGTACAACACGCTCGACGGGCGCGGGGACATGGCCGGCAAGCAGTATCTGGTCGATCTGAGCCGGGCCGGCTTCCCGGTGATCCCGACCGTGGACCGTGCGACGGATCTCGAGCTGCTCCCCCGCTCGGCCGGCTACGTGGTCAAGCCCAAGCTCGGCGCGGACTCGGTGGGCCTGCGTTTCACCGAGAGGCCGGAGTATCCCGGGGACGCCGACGGCACGCTGCTCGTCCAGCCCAGGATCGACTTCCGCTACGAGGTGTCCTTCTACTTCGTCGACCACGACTTCCAGTACGCCCTCCACGCACCGCGTCCGGACAGGCGCTGGGTGCTCGAACCGTACGCCCCGAGCCCTGAGGACCTGGACTTCGCGCGCCGTTTCGTCGAGTGGAACACCCTCACTCACGGCATCCAGCGGGTGGACGCCTGCCGGACCCCGGAGGGCGGCCTGCTGCTCGTCGAGCTGGAGGACCTCAATCCGTATCTGTCGCTCGACCTGGTTCCGGACGAGGCCCGCGAGGCGTTCGTCGCCCGGATGAGGGACTCCGTACGGGAGCTGCTGGCCTGACCCGTCCGGCCCGTCCCGCATGCGTGGGACCTGACCGGGTGTGAGGGTGCGAGGGTGACCACTGCCAGCGAGACCGCCCCCGCCGCGCAGAGTGCCGCAGCGCCACCCGTCCTCGACCCCAGACGCCGGAACATCGTGTTCGCCACGATCGTCCTGGGGATCCTGCTCGCCGCGCTGGACCAGACGATCGTGGGAACGGCGCTCCCCACGATCGTCTCGGACCTCGGCGGCGCGGAGCACATGTCGTGGGTCGTGACGGCGTATCTGCTGGCGGAGACCGTGGCGACGGTCCTGGTCGGCAAGTTCGGCGACCTCTTCGGCCGGAAGTTGATCTTCCAGATCTCGGCCGTCATCTTCATCACCGGCTCGTTCCTCTGCGGTCTCGCGTCCAACATGCTGCTGCTGATCATCTGGCGTGGTCTGCAGGGCATCGGCGCGGGCGGGCTCATGGTCACCGCCATGGCGCTGATCGCCGATGTCATCCCGCTGCGCGAACGGGGCAAGTACCAGGGGGCGATCGGTGCGGTCTTCGGCGTCGCCACGGTGGTCGGACCGCTGCTGGGCGGGCTGTTCACCGACCATCTGACCTGGCGGTGGGCGTTCTACGTCAATGTGCCGATCGCGATCGTGGTGGTCATCGCGGCCGCCCGCACCATCCCTTCCGTACGCGCGGCGGGACGCCCGGTCATCGACTACCTGGGCATCGCGCTGGTCGCCGTCGGCGCCAGCGCGCTGATCCTCGGCACGAGCTGGGGCGGCAACGAGTACGCCTGGGGCTCACCGGTCATCATCGGCCTGTTCGTCGGCGGCCTCGTCGCGCTGGCGCTCTTCTGCGTCGTGGAGACACGGGCGAAGGAGCCGATGCTGCCGATGAGGCTGTTCCGCAACCCGGTGTTCGCGGTCTGCTCCATCCTGAGCTTCATCGTGGGCTTCGCCATGCTAGGCGCGATGATCTATCTGCCGACCTACCTGCAGTACGTCGACGGGGACTCGGCCACCCTGTCCGGGGTGCGGACCCTGCCCCTGGTGGTGGGTCTGCTGGCGGCCTCCATCTTCAGCGGCAACGTGGTGAGCAAGACCGGCCACTACCGCTTCTTCCCCGTCATCGGTTCGCTCGTCATGGCGGTCGGCCTCTACCTCCTGTCCCGGATGGGCCCCGGCAGCGGCATCTGGCTTGAGTCGCTGTACATGCTGGTGCTGGGCATCGGTATCGGCCTGTCCATGCAGGTGCTGACGATCGCCGTGCAGAACACGGTCGACTACTCGGACCTCGGCACCGCCACGTCCGGCGTGACGTTCTTCCGGACGCTCGGCAGCTCGTTCGGCACGGCGGTGTTCGGCACGATCTACGCCAACGCCCTGCGGCCGAATCTGACCCAGGGCGTCGAGCAGGCGGCGCGGGCCGGCGGTGATCCGGCCTCGCTGGCGCGGGTCGCGGAGAGTCCGAAGGCCGTGCACGCCCTGCCCGCCGACCAGACCGCGCCCCTCGCCCAGGCGTACGCGGACACGTTGCACACCGTCTTCCTCTGGACGGTGCCGGTGGCCCTGCTGGGGTTCGTCGTCTCGCTCTTCCTGAAGCAGGTGAAGCTGCGCGACAGCGCCCGTGCGGGCTCGACCGACATGGGTGAGGGCTTCGCCCGGCCGAACACCGGCGACGCGGCGAACGTGCTCGAATCCGCCGTGGCCCGGATCCTGCACCAGGCAGGTCCCGATACCGCCCGGCGGATCGTCGCGGACTCCGACACCCGGCTCGACACGGCGGGGGCCTGGGCGGTGATGCAGGTCGACCTCTTCACCCGGATGGTGGGCCACGCGGGGCTCAGGCTGATCGCCGCCCGGCACCGGATCCCGCCGGAGGTGCTGGTGCCCGTCTTCGACCGGATGATCGAGGAGGGCTATCTCACCGGGGACGGCCGGCTCTTCACCCATACGGCCGCTGGCCGCCGTGAGGCGGCGACGATCTCGGCGGCCTGGGGCCGCTGGCTCAACGAACGGCTGGCCGAGGACGGCGCCCGGCCCGATGACCGGCAGCTGCGCGCGGCGGTCGACGTGATCGCCAAGCGGCTGCTCGCGGAGGACCTGGAGCAGCAGCTGGCCCCGC
Source organism: Streptomyces sp. NBC_01166 (assembly GCF_045039765.1). Classification (NCBI taxonomy): domain Bacteria; kingdom Bacillati; phylum Actinomycetota; class Actinomycetes; order Kitasatosporales; family Streptomycetaceae; genus Streptomyces; species Streptomyces sp. NBC_01166. The sequence continues at coordinate 7,379,103 of NZ_CP108613.1, read as the reverse complement.
CCGAGCGGACGGGGGTCCCGGCCTGACCAGGGCGGACGGCTACTCGACGAAGACCGCGGTCTCGTACACCCAGGCGCCCTGCTCGCGGACGAAGCGGCTCTGCTCGTGGAGAGAGTCGGGCCTGCCGTCGTCGGTGTAGTGGGCGCGGAAGGTGACCGTACCGGTGGTGTGGAAGGCGCTGCCCTCGGTGGTGGCCAGGATCTCCAGCCGCTCCCAGCGCAGGGCCGGGTCGAAGTCGACGGCCGGCGGGCGGGTCGCCGGGTGCCACGTGCGCAGCAGGTATCCGGCGTCCTGGACGACGAAGGCGGCGTACCGCGAGCGCATCAGCGCCTCGCACGTCGGGGCGGCGGCGGTGCCCGCGTGCAGCCGGCCGCAGCACTCCCCGTAGGCGGCCGGCAGACCGCACGGGCACGGTGCCTCCGGGGTGATCCGCAAGGGTCCTGCCTGCGGGGCGTCCGGCCGGCGGGGGCGTGAGGTGCGTCGTGACATGCGTCCATTGTGGCCTGCCGGCCGTGGCGCCCGGGGAACGGGGCAGGAGCCGGCGGTCCCCCGCCGTGCGCGGTCAGCGCTTGCGCGCCACGCCCGCGTATCCGGGGATCGGCTCGACGCCGGGTACGTCGATGACCTCGCCGAGCTCCGGACGCCAGTCCGCGGAGAGCGAGACGCCCGGCTCGACGAGTTCGAGGCCGTGGAAGAACGCGGTGAGCTCGGCGCGCGAGCGGGGCCGCAGGGTCATCCCCCGCGCCTTGTACATGGCACGGGCCTGGGCCGCGCCCTCCGGGTCGAAGTCACCCGTGGTGTGCGACAGCACCAGATAGCTGCCGGAGGGCAGCTGCTCCACGAGGCGGTCGACGAGCTCGGCGGCCCCGTCCTCGTCGTCGACGAAGTGCAGCAGGGCGAGGAGGGAGAGCGCGATCGGCCGGTCGAAGTCGAGGACCTTGCCCGCCGCCTCCAGGATGGCGTCGGGCCTCCGGGCGTCGGCCTGGATGTATTCGGTGGCGCCCTCGGGCGTGGAGCGCAGCAGCGCCGCCGCGTGTGCGAGGACGATCGGGTCGTTGTCGCAGTAGACGACGCGCGCGTCCGGGGCGGTCCCCTGGGCGATCTGGTGAAGATTCGGCTCGGTGGGTATGCCGGAGCCGATGTCGAGGAACTGGCGCACGCCGCCCTCCGCGAGCCAGCGGGTGGCCCGGTGCATGAAGGCGCGGTTGACCCGGGCCATGTCGCGGCCCCGGGCGTCCAGGGCGAGCAGCTGCTGGGCCATCTGTTCGTCGACCGGGTAGTTGTCCTTGCCGCCGAGGAACCAGTCGTACATCCGTGCCGGATGCGGCTTGCTCGTGTCGATCTCGACGGTCTGGGGATCCTGCCCGGTCATAACGCACTCCGTTGGTCGGGGACTTCGGCGAACAGCGTGTGGTGCGACAATAGGCGGCCCGTGCGTCAGGTGAGGAGGAAATCGGCCTGCCCGGACTTGGCGCCCTGGATGAAAGCGGCGATCTCTCCGTTGGAGTAGATGAGAGCGGGCCCCTCCGGGTCCGCGGACTGACGGACCGCCACCCTGCCGTCGGCCAGCTTCATGGCCTCGATGCAATTGCCGCCGTTACCACCGCTCCACGGCTTGTACCAGCCTTCGGTGCCGAGGTCGGCGGCCGGCATGCCGTTGTATATGTGGTTCATCACAGCTCCTTGCGGAAGTCCCTGAGGATTTCCTTCGTGCGTTGTGCAGTTGCGGCCTGAGCCGCCATTCGGTCCATGACCTCGAGGTACGAGGCCACCTCCGGGCGCGCGTCGAAGTACACGGCGCCCGTCAGGTACTCGCTGTAGACCATGTCGGGCAGCTCGGGGACCGCGAAGCGGAAGAGGACGAACGGGCCGTACGTGCCCGGGTGGTGGCCGGTCGCGAACTCCGCGATCTGCAGGGTCACGTTGGGCAGATCGGTCGCTTCGAGCAGGCGGTCGACCTGGGCCCGCATGGCCTCGGGGCTGCCGACGGGGCGACGCAGTACCGTCTCGTCCATGACCACCCAGAGCTTCGGCGCATCCGCCTTGGTGAGCAGCGCCTGCCGCTCCATCCGCAGGGCCACATGGCGCTCGATGTCGGCGGGCCTGGTCTGGCCGACCGCGCCGGTGCGCAGGACGGAGCGCGCGTAGTCCTCGGTCTGCAGGAGCCCGGGGACGAAGTGCGGCTCGTACGTGCGCAGGAGGCTCGCGGCGCCCTCCAGGCTGACGTACATGCTGAACCAGTCGGGCAGCACATCGTGGAAGCGCTGCCACCAACCGGGCTTGTTGGCCTCTTCCGCCAGTTCGACGAAGGCGTCGGTCTCGTCGTCTGCGATCCCGTAGGCCTTGAGGAGGAGCTGGACGTACGGGATCTTCAGCCCGACCTCGGCGGTCTCCATCCTGCGTATGGTCCCCGGGGCGACACGGAGCACCTTCGCCGCCTGGTCCCGGCTCAGGCCCACGCGTTCCCGCAGGTCCTGCAGACGCTTACCGAGAACGACCTGGCCCACGGTCGGGGCCGACCGCGGTTCGCTCACTTCAGACCTCCCGATGCGCTGTGTGCGAGCAGTGTGCCATGCGCGGGGCTCCAGGGACACAGCCACTCTGAAATTTTCAGAGTGCCTCTTGCCAAGTGTTCTTGTCAGGGGGAGAGTTGGTAACCGAACCAAGTTCGCGTGGTCGCCCCGCCCCGTTGCGGGACGGTGCGAAGCGTGACACAGCCCCCACTGTGAGGAATCGGTCGTGGCACCTGGCAGTGCGCTCATCCCCCGGCTCATGGACCTCAGCCCCGGGGCGGAGGCGCTCCGTTACTGCTTCGCGCTGCCGGCGCACCCCGAGTCGGTCGCCGGTGCGCGGCGCCTCACCCGGGCCCGGCTGGCGGACTGGCGGCTGACGGGGGACGCCCACGACGCGGCGGTGCTGATCGTCTCCGAACTGGTGACCAACGCGGTGGTGCACACCGCGAGCGCCCGGGTCGTCTGCGAACTCCGCTGCGACGACGGCCGCTTGCGCATAGCCGTACAGGACCAGGGGCACCAGCCCGGCGGCCCCCGGCTGTCCCTCACCGCCGACGGGGAGCACGGGCGCGGGCTGCTGCTCGTCGACTCCATGAGCAGTGCGTGGGGATCCCACGACGCGGGGAACCACTCCGGGCGCATCGTGTGGGCCGAACTGCCGTACGGCCCGGAGCCGACATGCTGAAGAACGCCCTGTCCCAGCTGCTCGGCGCGCGTCGCGCCCGGGGCCCGGCGGAGGACGGCGCACCGGGCCGGGTCCGGCTCCCTCTGCCGCCCGCGCTGTCGGCGAGCCTCGGCTGCGACGCGGTGGGCGTGCCCGCGCGGTACGGATTCAGGCTGATGTCGCATCTGCCGCGCGCCGGATGCGTGTTCGCCGACGCCGACCAGTGGTGGTGGATCGTCCCGTCGGGTTCGGATCTCGATCTGGACTGGCCGGAGCAGGCGTCGTACGCCACCGGGGGCTACGTCCCCGCCGGGCGCCCCAGGCTCATCCACGCGCCGGACAGCCGGACGCCGTACACGCCGCCCATCCCGCTCTTCCTCATGGTGTGTCAGGTCACCGGTGTCGTGCCGTCCTGGGACCCGTCCGGCAGGCCGAAGGCCGTGCCCGCTCCCTGACCGGTCACGGCGCGAGGTAGGCGAGGCCGGGGTGGACCTTCGTGTACCCGTCGACCAGCCGGCGGGCCACGGAGACGGAGTCGACCAGCGGGTGCAGGGCGAAGGCTTTGACGGCGGCGGCACGCGAGCCGGTCTCCGCCGCTTCGAGCACCGCGCGTTCCACGGCCTTGACCGCGGTGACCAGGCCGACCGCGTGGTAAGGGAGCGGGTCGACGGCCACGGGGTGGGCGCCGTTGGCGTCGACCAGGCAGGGCACCTCGATGACGGCGTCCTCGTCGAGCACCGAGAGGGTGCCCCGGTTGCGGACGTCGAGGATCAGGGAGGTCCGTTCGTTGCGGGCGACGGCCCGCATCAGGGCGAGCGCCACCTGTTCGTAGCCCCCGGAGTCCAGGTCGCTCTCCTCACGCTCGCCGGCCCCGGCCACATCGCGGTTCTCCGCCATGTACGTGGCCTCGCGTTCGGCGCGCGTACGGTCCCAGGTGGTGAGCGCCGGGGCGGCCGGATCCTTCATCCGGGCGTAGAAGCCCTCCTGCTGGTCGCGGAGGAAGGCGCCACGGGTCCGGTCGGCCTCCTGGTAGGCGCGGACCGCTTCGCGGTTGAAGTAGTAGTAGTGCAGGTACTCGTTGGGGATCGAGCCGAGGGAGCGCAGCCAGTCCGCCCCGAAGAGCCTGCCCTCCTCGAAGGAGCCGAGCAGCGCGGGATCGGCGAGCAGGCGCGGGAGTTCGTCACGGCCGTCGACCTCCAGGCCACGCACCCAGCCGAGGTGGTTGAGCCCGACGTAGTCGACCCGGGCCCGGTCCGGATCGGCGCCCAGGACCCGGGCGATGCGGCGGCCGAGCCCCACCGGGGAGTCGCAGATCCCGATGACCCTGTCGCCGAGGTGCCGGGACATGGCCTCGGTGACCAGACCGGCCGGGTTGGTGAAGTTGATGACCCACGCGTCGGGGGCGAGCCGAGCGATGCGCCGGGCGAGTGCGACCGCGACGGGCACGGTACGCAGCCCGTACGCGATGCCGCCCGCGCCGACCGTCTCCTGGCCGAGGACGCCTTCGTCGAGTGCGACGCGTTCGTCCGCGGCGCGGCCTTCCAGGCCGCCGACGCGGATCGCGGAGAAGACGAAGTCCGTGCCGCGCAGTGCTACGTCGAGATCGTCGGTGGCGACGACCGCGGGCGCGTCAGGAATGCCCCGCGCCTGTTCGTCGAGGACCCGGGCGACGGCGGTGAGCCGGTCCGCGTCCGTGTCGTACAGGGTCACCCGCGAGACGCGGCCCTCGGCGTGATCGCCGAGCAGTGCCCCGTACACCAGAGGGACCCGGAATCCGCCGCCGCCAAGAATTGTCAGCTTCACGCTGCTCGATGGTACGGGCCCGGCAGCCGGTTGCCCCGGACCCGGAGGTCCGGGGCGCCCGGAACGGCGGACGGTGCCGGTGTCAGTGGCCGTTCCACCACCGCACGACGGCGCGCCAGATCTTCGTCGGCCCGCTCCGCTGCGCCGGGATGAGGGCTCCCTCCCCGGGTACCGCGTGCTGCGGCTCGGCGGTGCGCACTCCGGCCGGGACCGGGGCGGCCATGGGGCCACGGGGGGTGACGGGCGACGACACCTCCCAGTCGACGTGCGAACGGGACCTGGCCACCGCCGGCAGCGGTTCGGCGTCGATCTCCTGCTCAGGGGTGGGGGCGAAGCCCGCCGGCAGGTCCACCAGGTGCCGTGACATGAAGTTCCCGGCCCACTTCAGCTTCTCCTCGTCGACACCGAGTTCCAGGTCGGGCAGGCGCATCAGCAGGGCATCGACGCCGACGTCGGCGATGGCGCGCCCGATGTCCTGGCCGGGGCACTCGTGGGGGCCGCTGCTGAACGCCAGGTGAGCGCGGTTGCCCTCCATGTTGACGCTGAGGTCGGGCCGGACGGCGGGGTCGGTGTTGGCCGGCGCGATACCGACGATCAGCGCGTCCCCCGCCTTGATCTGCTGTCCGCCGAGCTCGGTGTCGCCCACCGCCCAGCGGCCGAGGACCGAGGTGAAGGGCGGCTCGTCCCACAGCGTCTGCTCGACCGCCTCGGGCACGGTCATGTGCCCGCCACTGAGCCTGGCCCGGAACCTGGGGTCGGTGAGGACCATGCGCAGCACGTTGGCGATCAGGTTGGTGGTCGTCTCGTAGGCGACGATCAGAACCACCCGCAGGTGCTCGCTGACCTCCTTGTCGGTGAGGCCGGCGGGGTGTTCGACCAGCCAGGTGGCGAAGTCCTCGGCAGGGGCCGCCCGACGGCGCTGGACCAGCCGGTCGAGTGCGCCGATCACGTAGGCGTTGCTCGCGACCGCGGTCTCCGAGCCACGCGTCATGTCGCGGGCGGCCTGCACCAGACGGTCGTTGTACTCCTCCGGCATGCCGATGATGGCGCACATCACCATCATCGGGAGGCGCTCGGCGAACTGGCTGACCAGCTCGACCCGGCCCTCCCGGCAGAAGTCGTTGACGAGCCGGTTGCTGTACCGGTTGATGTGGCGGCGTACGCCACGGGTGTCGATGCGCGCCATGCTGTCGGTGACCGCGCCGCGCAGCCGTTCGTGTTCGGCGCCTTCGGCGAAGGAGCACACCGGCTGCCAGGTGAAGAGCGGGGCGAGCGGGTGGTCCGGGGCCACACTGCCGTCCTGCAGGCCGCGCCACCGCCGCGAGTCGCGGGAGAACTGCGACGGGGTGCGGGTCATGTGGAGGTTCTCGCTGTGTCCGAGCACCAGCCAGGCGGGAACGTCCTCGTGCAACAGGACGGGCGCCACCGAGCCGTGTTCGGCGCGCAGCTTCTCGTACAGGCCCGTGGGGTCCGCCTCGGCTTCCGGACCGTACAGCCGGCGCAGGCCGCCGGGCCCGATGCCCGTGCTGTGCGCGGGGCATTGCGGGGGTGGCACCGGACCGGTGGCCGATCCGGGTTCGTGCTGGAAGGGGGTTGTCACAGTGGCTCCAGGTAAGACGTTCCGAGACCGGGCGAGTGGGGACAGGGCCCGTTCAGAGGCAGAGGTGTGTGCCGCCGTCAGGTGAGCGGCACGGCAAGGCGGTGCAGGTAACGCATCAGGGTCATCAGCACATCGCGGCTGGAGGTGCGCAGCCGGGCGTCGCAGTCGATCATCGGGACCTCGTCCGGCAGGTCCAGGGCGCTGCGCAGGGCCTCGACGGGGTGGCGCGGCGCGCCGGGGAAGGTGTTGACGGCCACCACGAACGGGACGCCACGCTCCTCCAGCCTGCCGATGACGTCGAAACTGACCTGGAGCCGACGGGTGTCGATGAGGACGACGGCTCCGAGCGCTCCTTCGAAGAGTCCGTTCCAGAGGAACCAGAAGCGCTCCTGCCCGGGGGTACCGAACAGGTAGAGGATCAGTTCGTCGCTGAGGCTGATCCGCCCGAAGTCCATGGCGACGGTGGTGGCGGTCTTGGTCTCCACACCCACGTTGTCGTCCACGCCGACACCGGCCTGCGTCATGGTCTCTTCGGTGGTCAGGGGCCGGATCTCACTCACCGAGCCGACCATGGTCGTCTTGCCGACCCCGAACCCTCCGACGACGACGACCTTCACCGCGGCCGTGGCCGTGTCGGGGAGGACGTCCTCGCTGCGGGGGCCCGTGATCGTGTCAGAGCTTCTGAAGTCCATGCATCACCGCTTCGAGGAGGGACCGGTCCGGGAGCGCGGCGCGGACGATGGGCGCGCGCGACTCGATCAGTTCGGTCGCCAGGAGTTCTGTCAGGAGCGAGGTGACCACACTGAAGGGAAGGCTCAGATAGGCCGAGATCTCTGCGACGGACAACGGCGCCCTGCAGAGCCGCAGGATCGCGGCCTGCTCGGGCTGGACCGTCGGCGACGGCTCGGCCTGCGCCACCACCATCGTGACGAGGTCGAGTTCAGCTCTCTCACCGTCGGGGGCGCCGGTGATCACGTACAGCCGTTCCGGGTCGCTCACCGCCGGGTCGGCCTTACGGCGTTCTCGCCGGGGAGGACTCATCCGGCCTGCCCGTCGTGGCGCGGAGGACTCGTCAGGTGGGCGCCGATACGGACGACCATGTCGCGCATGCGGGCACCCACCAGTCCGGCGTCGACCGTCTCGCCGGCGAGGACCGCGAGGTAGGCGCCGGCGCCCGCCGCCATCAGGTAGAAGAACCCTCCGGTGACCTCGATGACGACGAGCTTCATCAGGCCGTCGCTGTAGGGGATCTCGGTGGCGACGGCCGCGGCCAGACTCTGCAGCCCGGCACAGGCGGCGGCGAGACGGTCGGCGACGTCGGGGTCGCCGCCGTGCCGGGCGATGCGGAGGCCGTCGGCGGAGAGCACCACGATCTGGTGGATGCTCGGTACGTCGTCGGCCAGTTCCTTGAGCATCCAGTCCATGTTTCCCCGCTGCTGGATCACTTCTCGTCTCCCTTGTCCCACACGTCGTCAGGTTCTGTGTCGTGCTTCGGCTCCTTGGGCACTCCGTTGACGGCCTGGGTGAAGGCCTCCAGCCAGAGACCGGGCGGTGCCGTGCCGCCGCCCTGTCCGTTGTGCCCGTTGCGGGCGGCGGGCTCCGAAGCCGATGCCGACTGCTGCGGGAGGTTGTGCGAACCGAGGGGCGCGCGCCCTCGGCTCCGGCGCTGCGGGAGTCCGCCCTCGGTCCACTCGGTCACGACGATCTCGTCGTCGCCCATGGCCGACGCGGTGGGCGCGGACCGTGCGGCGGACGCGGCCGGCGCGGGGGCCGGCGCCGGGGTCGCGAGCGACGGGACGGGCCCGGTCGCGGCGGGGCGCGCCTTGTGCTTGCCGCGCGGCGGGACGACGTGCTTCATCTGCGACATGTCGAGCGAGCTCTGGGGCCGCGAGGTGGCGCCGATGCCGTGCGCGATGCCGGGAGCCGGACCGGTGGTGATCATGTCGCGGGGCACGATGAGTACGGCGCGGACCCCTCCGTACGCGGACTGCCGCAGGGAGACCTGGAGTTGGTACATGCGGGCGAGGCGGCCGACGACGGCCATGCCGAGGCGCGGGGACTCCCCCAGGTCGTTCATGTTGATGCCGGCCTGTGCCTGGGCGAGCATGTTCTCGGCCCGCGCACGGGCCTCCTCGCTGAGGCTGACGCCGCCGTCCTCGATCTCGATGGCGATGCCGGTCTGCACCTCGACCGCGGTGACGTGCACCCGGGTCTGGGGCGGCGAGTAACGCGTCGCGTTGTCCAGGAGTTCGGCGCAGGCGTGGATGAGCGGCTCGACCGCGGTCCCGACGATGGCGACCTTGGCGATCGAGTGCAGATCGACGCGCTGGTACTCCAGGATCCGGGACATGGCGCCGCGCAGCACGCTGAACAGCGGTACGGCCTTGGGCCACTGGCGGCTGGGGCGGGCGCCGCCGAGTACGGCGATGGAGTCGGCGAGCCGGCCGATCAGCGCGGTGCCGTGGTCGATGCGGAGCAGGTCGTCGAACACATCGGGGTTGCGCCCGTGGTGGTCCTCCATCTCCCGGAGTTCACTGGCCTGCCGGTGGACGATGGCCTGGACCCGGCGGGCGACGCTGACGAAGGCGCGTTGCGCGGAGTCACGCATCGCCTCTTCGTTGTCGATGATGTCGAGGACCTGGAGGACCAGGGCGCGCTGCGCCTTGGGGAGGTTCCGGTACGACGCGTCCGCGTCGACGATGTCGCGCATCACCTCCTGCGGCGAGTTGCTGGCCCGCAGCCTGCGGATCGCGGCCGGCAGGAGTTCCTTGCTGAGCCGTTCGGTCTCCTGGTCGTACGAGGCGACGCGGTGTTCCAGGGCGGCGATGCGCTGTTCGTACTCGGCGCGTTGGACACGCATCGCCCGGCGCCGGCGGTTCAGCACGACGGTGAGCGTGGCGACCACGACTGTGGCGATCGCGCCGCACCAGACGACTGCCGCCCGTGTGGCCCCGGTGACCGGCACCGCGCCTGCGGCGGTCGCGCCGGCCATCAGCACGACGGGCAGGAGCGCTGCGCGCACTACGGGGATGTCTCTGTTGGTCGGCGGTGATTCAACACGGACCATCTAAACCCTCTGGCGGTTGATTCGGGAAGGTATTCGGGATGCACAGCACTAGTGCGCACATTTACGAACAAGTGCTCGAATGCATATCAACTCGACTTCACTGCGCGTGAGCCTAGCCAGATCAGAACAGCGCTTCGGCATATTCGCCCAACCCCCTGCGCGAGCACGCGGGCGGTAATACACTCGCCAGTTTTCGCACTCAACGCCGTCGAGCGTGCGCGGGGAGTGACGCCTCACGGGAATCGGAAGAAAGTGGACTCACGTGTCCCACCCTGCGGGACACCGGAGCCTTCCGAGCCTCCGCGACGGACTGCGAATTTCCAGCAGAAACGAGAAATAATGCGTACGCGCGAGCGATAACCATCAGCGCATACGAATAGAAGTGCACCTCAGAGCAGGACAAGGGCACATGCGATCGAATCGGATCGAAAGGAGCAGATCCCTGAGCGACGGACGGATGTACGAAGCTTCGGCGCGGAATTCGCGCGGGCCACGCCGTCCGGCCGCCGGGCAGCCGGCCGAGGGCCGCGCGGCCGTCACCCGCCCGAGCGGTCCTCACCGTCGGTGAGGGCCCCCGCCGCCCGGAGGCCGGCTCGCCCCTTCCCGGTCCGCGTCGGAGCGGCGCGGCCTCAGCGGCGGCCGCCGAGCCGGCCCTCCAGTTGCACCAGCAGCTCGCCGAGCTGTCCGCTGAGACCGCTGCGGGTCTCCTCGTCGAGCCCGGAGAGCACCGACCGCTCGTAGGCGAGCTGTTCGGGGAGCAGGCGGTCGACGAGGTCACGCCCCGCCTCCGTCAGACCGACGTGGGCGACCCTGCGGTCCCTGGCATCGCTCCGGCGGCCGATCAGGCCGGACTCCTGCAGGGCGCGCAGCCGCTTGGTGACGGCGGCTCCGGACGAGAAGGTCTCGCGGGCCAGCTCGCCCGGCGTGAGCTCACGGTCGGTGCGCCGCATCGCGCCGAGCAGATCGAATTCGGCACGGGTGAGCCCCGCGGCCCGCAAGGGGGCGTCCTCGGCCTGCTGGAGCAGAGCCGCGCAGCGGTTGATGCGGCCGATGAGTTCCATCGGTCCCGTGTCGAGCCCCGGGTTGACGGCCTGCCACTGCCGTACCACCGAGGCCACGATGTCGTCGGTCACACCGCTCCGTTCGCCGGGGGCAGGGAGATCAACCCCTGCCGTTGTGCTGTCGCCGCGAGCGTACGGTGTCCCGCCTGCTCGGCCGCCAGCAGCTCTTCCTCGGGCAGGGCGCGCTGCCACCACTCGCCCGACGCGATGTCACTGGCGTCGCGCAGCTCGACGAGCGAGGCGGTCAGCCTCCTGCGCGCCGTTTCGAGCGCGAGGGCGTCGACTGCCGGGTCGGCGACCGCCCGTTCGGCACGGTCCCGGGCGTCCGCTGCCGCGGCGAGGGCCCGCTCCACGCGCCCGGACGCCCGGCGGTTGGTCACGGCGATCACGGCGAGGAAGCCGACCGCGACGCCCACGAGGGTGTCCAGGGCGCGGTCGGCGATGAGTTCACCGGCCGGCTGGAACCCGCCGAATTCCAGGATCAGCAGGGCCATCGGGGTGACGGCGACGGAACCGAGCCAGTAGTTGCGGGTGATCAGGGCCTCGGCCGCGAAGTTGAAGAACAGGACGCACAGGACGAGGACGAGCGGGCTCACCCGGGCGAGCGGGATGACGGCCGCGAAGACCAGCACGCCGAGAAGGTTGCCGACGGTCCGCTGGAGGGCCCTGCTCCAGGAGAGGGTGAGGTTGGGCTGGTAGACGGAGGCCGCGGTGACGATGGCCCAGTACGGGTGCCCGACGCCGAGCGCCGAGGACACGTAGCCGGCCAGGGCACAGCCGACGAGCGTACGGAAGGCGACCGGCAGCACCGGGGAGCCGGGGCCGAGTGCGCGGAGCAGCCTGCGCCGGGCCTCGCGCCGGCCGCGCCGCATCCGCTGTCCGGCCCGCTCGGCGTCGATCCCGAAGAGCTGTTCCACCGTGCCGGGTGCGGGGGGCGGGGTGGGTACGGGGCCGCGGGCCCGGGTCCCCGCCGCCCACCGGCGGAGCTCGTCGGGGCCGGCGCCGGGGACATGACCGCCGGACGCCGTGGTGGCGAGGGCCCGCTCGGCGTGGACGACGAGCCGCTCGAGCTCCTGACGTACGGGGGTGGGGCGCCCGGCGGCGAGCAGTGACTGCCAGGCGGCCTGGACCGCCGCGGCCGCGGCGTGCCGGGTCCGGGCGTCGGGACTCGCCGCGTGCGCCGCGGCGGCGTCGAGTGCGCGGGCGGTGGCGAGACGCTCGGGCCCCTCCCTGTGCCACAGGGCCGGGCCGGCGGTGACCAGCCATGAGAAGGCGCCGGCGGCGAGCATCAGGGCCATGTGCCCCGGCACCTGCCCGAGCTCCTGCGGGGCGAAGAGCGCGGCGGACGTGACGAAGGCGAAGATCACGTTGCCGGGCGGGCCGATGCGCGTCGCGTCGCAGAAGGTCTTCTGCACGGCCGCGAGCAGCGCGCCGACACCGATCAGTACGGCGGTCGAGTCCGTGAGCGAGGCGGCCACCAGGGCGACGGCGAGGCCCGCCGCCATCCCCAGGATCACGCGCAGGACGGTGTGGGCCCTACGGGCGTACGGCAGGTTGTGTCCGTAGAGCGCGCAGAGTGATCCCGCCATCGTGTACATGACGAGGTCAAGGCGGTCGAGGGAGTACAGCAGCATATTCGGGACGGCCGAGGCGACCACCACGCTCAGCGCGGGCTTGTACCAGATCTCCGCGGGGCTGTTCAGCCGCAGGGCACCGGTGACCGGCAGTTTGTGGACGGATGGCTTCCGGGGTCGCATGGCTGTATCACTCACCCATTTACTTTAGCAGGTGTTACACACGTAAAATACCTGCGTTCGCACCCGGCCGCTTCCGGTAGCCGCCCTCTCCGCACGGCCCTAGCGTGCTGCACAACAGCGTAGGAACGTGACTGTCGGCGCGCCTCGGGAGGAACCTGCATGAAGCCCATGGAACCGGTGCCCGGTGGACCCTGCTGGGTCGAGTTGAGCACCCCGGACGTGCAGGCCGCCCAGGCGTTCTACGCGGGACTCTTCGGCTGGCGGTCCGAGACCGATCCACGGCCCGAGGCGGGCGGCTACACGACGGCGCGCCTCGGGGAGGACGCCGTCGCGGCCTTCAGTCCGCTCTACCGGCCGGAGCAGCAGCCCGCCTGGACCGTCTCCTTCGCCACCGAGGACGCGGACGCCACGGCCGATGCCGTGCGCTCGGCGGGCGGCACGGTGCTGATGGGGCCGATGGACGTCTTCGACCAGGGAAGATTCGCCGTGGCCGCCGACCCGTCGGGCGCGGTGTTCTCCCTCTGGCAGGCCCGGGCCTTCCGGGGCGCGGGGCGCCTGAACGACCCGGGCGCCCTGGGCTGGGCCGAGCTCCACACCCCCGATCCGCAGGGCGCACTCGCCTTCTACCCGTCGGTGTTCGACTGGACGGTGAGCAGTTCCGCGCACTTCACCCACTGGGGCGCGGACGGGGCCGACTTCGGCGGCATGAAGGTGCAGGACGACGACGAACGGGCCGAGGCGCCACCGCACTGGCTGCCCTACTTCACGGTGTCCGACACCGAGACCACCGCCGCCAGGGCCCTCACCGCGGGCGGCGAGCCGCTCGCACCCCCGACGCACATCCCGGGCGGGCCCTGGGTCGCGGTGCTCCGCGACCCGCAGGGGGCGCGGTTCGGCATCCACACGCCCTGAGGTGCCCCGCCGTCACCGCCGGGTGGCGGACGCGGCCTCTTCCGGCTCACGGAAGGCCTCGGCCGCGTCCGCCACCCGGCGCATCAGACCGAAGAGCGTCTCCTGCTCCTCCGCGGAGAGCGGGCCGAGGAAGACCTGGTTCATCCCGACCGTGCGCAGGGCGAGCCGTCGGTGGGTCCGGACGCCCTCGTCGGTGAGCCGGAGCAGGAAGCGCCGCCCGTCGCCGGGGTCACGCACCTTGTCCAGGAGCTCACGGCGCAGCAGGCGCGTGATCACCTCGGCGACGGTGGACCGGTCGAGGCCGACCCGCTCCCCCACCGTCCGCTGGTCGAGGCCCGGTTCCGCGGTCAGGGCGTTGAGGACGGCGAACTGGGGCGAGGTGATCTCCTGGGAGACCATGGTGTTCCAGAGCAGGTGGTGCGCCTGCTGAAGACGCCGGGCCAGATGCCCGGGGTGGGTGCTCAGGTCGACCGCCTGCACGGCACCGCCCTCTCTCTGACGACCGTCGGCCGTCGGCTCCGTCGGCCGGGGTGCCGAGATAGACAGTGTACTGAGGGCCTTGACCTCAACAGTCTGCCCTGGGTAGCTTCATGGCCATCGCATTTTACTCAGTGTACTGAGCATTTCAGCAATTCACGGAGCCGTGACATGACCGCACGTGACCTTCCCGCATATCCGCTGCCCGACGGGATGAGCCAGCAGGAGATCGACTCCGAGGTGGCCAGGGCCCAGGCGGCTGCCGAGCCGGGCGCCCACCACCCGCCGCGCGACTATCCCCCGTACCGCAGCAGCCACTTCCGCCACCCGCACCGCTCGCTCATCCCCCTGCGCGACCCGGAGGCGGTCGAGCTGTCCGGCCCGGCCTTCGGTGTCACCGATGTGACCGCGCTGGACCGCGATCTCACCGCCCAGCACGACGGCGAGCCGCTCGGCGAGCGGATCACCGTCACCGGCCGGGTGCTTGACCGGGCGGGCCGGCCGGTGCGGGGTCAGCTCGTCGAGGTGTGGCAGGCCAACGCCTCCGGGCGCTACGCCCACCAGCTCGACCAGCACCCGGCCCCGCTCGACCCGAACTTCACCGGCTTCGGACGCTGCCTGACCGATGACGACGGCGGTTACGCGTTCACGACCGTCAAGCCGGGCGCCTACCCGTGGCGCAACCACACCAACGCCTGGCGCCCCGCGCACATCCACTTCTCGCTGTTCGGTACGTCCTTCAGCCAGCGGCTCATCACCCAGATGTACTTCCCGGGCGATCCGCTCCTCCCCTACGACCCGGTGATCAGGTCCGTCACCGACCAGGCCGCGCGCGAGCGGCTCATATCGACGTACGACCACGATCTGTCCGTTCCCGAGCTGTCCCTCGGCTACCGCTGGGACATCGTCCTCGACGGACCGTGCGCCACCTGGACCGAGGAAGAAGGCGACGCCTGATGTCCCACGCCCCGACCCCCTCCCAGACCGTGGGACCGTTCTACGGCTACGCGCTGCCCTTCCCGGGCGGCAGCGAGGTCGCCCCGGCCGGGCACCCCGATACGGTCACGGTGCACGGCCACGTGCTCGACGGCCGGGGCGAGCCCGTGCCCGACGCGATCGTGGAGACCTGGCAGCCCGCGCCCGACGGCTCGCGTACCGGCCTCCCGGGGTCACTGCGCCACGACCCCTCGTCGGGCAAGGTGATCGGGCGCGACGGCGTGGACTTCACCGGTTTCGGACGGGCGCCGACGGACGCGGCCGGGCGCTGGTTCGTGCGTACGCTCCGGCCCGGCGGCGTCCCGTATCTCAGTGCGGCGGTGTTCGCCCGCGGCCTGGTCCACCACCTCTACACCCGTGTGTATCTTCCCGATCTGCTCGACGAGCGCGCGGGCGACGCCGATCCGCTGCTGGAGTCGCTGGACGCGGAGCGACGCGCCACACTGATCGCGACACGCACGGACCCCCGCACCTACCGCTTCGACATCCGTCTCCAGGGCGACGACGAGACGGTCTTCCTGGAGTTCAGCTGATGCACGAGAGCGACGCCGGCCTCCTCGCCCCCGGGCGGGCCGGCTCCGCCGCCGAGACCGCCACCGGCGACCACGCCTTCCTGCGGGCGCTGCTGGACGCCGAGGCGGCGCTCACCCGGGCGCAGGCCGCCTCCGGGCTCGCCCCCGCCGAGGCGGGGCGGGCGGTCACCGCGGCGGCCGACCCCGACAGGTTCGACGTACGGGAGCTGGCGCTGCGGGCGCGGTCCGGCGGCAATCCGGTGATCCCGCTCGTCGCCGCCCTCACGGCGGCGGTCGACGAGGACGCGCGGCCGTTCGTGCACCGGGGCGCGACCAGCCAGGACATCCTCGACACGGCGGCGATGCTGGTGGCGTCGCGGACCCTGGCACTCGTCCTCGACGACCTGGGGCGGACCGCCGACGCGCTGGAGCTGCTGGCCGCCGGGCATCGTGACACGCCGATGCCCGGCCGCACCCTGACGCAGCACGCCGTGCCGACGACCTTCGGTCTCAAGGCCGCCGGCTGGCGGTCGCTGGTGCTCGACGCGCGCGACCGCCTGCGGGCTGTCCGCGGTGCGCTTCCCGTGCAGCTCGGCGGCGCGGCGGGCACGCTCGCGGCCTTCTCCGCCGACGGGGACGGGGCGGGGCCGACGCTCGTCGCGGCCTACGCCCGGGAGCTGGGCCTGGCCGAGCCGATGCTGCCGTGGCACACCCTGCGCACCCCGGTCGCGGACCTGGCCGGTGCGCTCGCCTTCACGGCGGGTGCGCTCGGCAAGGCCGCCGCCGATGTGCTGACCCTGTCGCGTACCGAGATCGCCGAGGTGGCGGAGGGATCCGGCGGCGGCTCCTCCGCGATGCCGCACAAGGCCAATCCGGTCCGTGCCACCCTGATCGCCGCCGCGGCGCGCCGCGCGCCGGGGCAGGCGGCCACGCTGTACGGCTCGCTCGCCGCCGAGGACGAGCGGCCCGCGGGAGCCTGGCACGCCGAATGGGAGCCGCTGCGCGATCTGCTGCGCCTCGTCGGCGGGGCCGCGCGGGACGCTGCGGAACTCGCCGAGGGACTCCAGGTGTTCCCGTCGGCCATGCGGAGCCACCTGGGACTGACCGGCGGGCTCATCGTCTCGGAGCGGCTGGCCGACGTCGCCGCCGGCCGGGTGGGACCTGCCCGCGCCAAGGAGATCCTCACCGAGGCCGTCGGCCGTGCCCGCGACGGGGGCGGACCGCTGTCGGAGATCCTCGCCGGGGAGCCCGCCTTCGAGGGCCTGGATCTCGCGGAACTGACCGACCCTGCCCGTTACACCGGCTGCGCCGGCCCCCTCACCGACCGCGCTCTGGAGCGCCGATGACCATGACACCCGACCGTCTTCTCCACCACACCGCCGAAGGGCCCGCGAGCGCTCCCCCGCTGCTGCTCGGCCCGTCGCTGGGCACCTCCACGGCGCTCTGGGACGGGGTAGCCCCCGAACTCTCCGCCGCCCACCGGGTCGTACGGTGGGACCTGCCGGGCCACGGCGGCTCGCCGGCCGGTCTGATCGGGCCCGGGGCCGGGATCGCCGACCTGGGCTCCCTGGTCCTGGATCTCGCCGACTCGCTGTCGCTGGACCGTTTCTCGTACGCCGGGGTGTCGCTGGGCGGCGCCGTGGGCCTCTGGCTCGCCGTCCACCACCCGGAGCGCGTCGACCGCCTGGCCGTCGTCTGTTCCTCCGCCCACTTCGGCGACCCGGGCCCATGGCGGGAGCGCGCGGCCCTCGTGCGCGCCGAGGGCCTCGGCAAGGTGGCGGAGAGCGCGGCGGGCCGCTGGTTCACACCCGGGTTCACCGAACCCCGGCTGCTCGACGATCTCCTGGGCACGGACCCCGGTGCGTACGCCGCGTGCTGCGACGCGCTCGCCGACTGTGATCTGCGGCCCGGGCTGTCGGAGGTACGGGCTCCGACACTGGTCGTCGCGGGCCGCGAGGACCCTGCGACGCCGCCCGCGCACGCCCGGGAGATCGCCGACGGGATCCCCGGAGCCGCGCTGACCGAACTGCCGGGCGCCTCCCACCTGGCTGCCGCCGAACGTCCGGCGGCCGTACGGGAGGCGCTGCGCGCCCACTTCGCGCCCGGGGAGCGCGGGAGCGGGACGGCGGTGCGGCGCGAGGTCCTCGGCGATGCGCACGTGGACCGGGCGCAGGCCGCGACCACGGAGTTCACCGCACCCTTCCAGGACTTCATCTCCCGCTACGCCTGGGGCGAGATCTGGACCGACCCCACGCTGTCCCGGCGCGAACGCAGCCTGATCACGCTCACCGCCCTGGTCGCGCACGGCCACCACGGTGAGCTGGCGATGCACGTCCGCGCGGCGGTGCGCAACGGGCTCAGTCCCCAGGAGATCGGGGCCGCGCTCCTGCAGACAGGGGTCTACTGCGGGGTCCCTGCGGCGAATTCGGCGTTCGCGGTGGCGGAACGCGTGCTGGCTGAGCTGGCGGAGGCGGAGCGGAAGGGGACGGCGCAGGCCTGAGGCCGGGGCAGGCGGCCCCGGCCCCGGAGGATCAGCCGAGGCCGCGGGCGTCCTGCTTGAGTGCGGTGTCCACGGTGAGTGCCGTCGCCACGACGAGGCTCAAAAGCGGTTCGGGCAGCTGGTAGTGGATCTGCAGCACGTAGTTGTCCGCCGTGGTGAACATCGTCTTCGCCAGGCCTTCCCAGGTCTTGGTGATCCTGGCGATCTCGGCGTCGTTGTGGTCGACGATGGCGAAGTTCCACGCGCGCCAGTTCTCGGCCTTGATCGCACCGATCTGCCGGCCGTCGACCATGATGGCGAAGTTGATCTTGCCGATGGCGTTCTGCTGGACGATCTCGCCCACGGGCTGTCCGTCCGGGCGCTGGACGACGACCCGGGACTTGATGAACTTCGCCGGACGGGTCAGGAGCAGCTGCGGCTGCCCGTAGGCGTCGCGGATCTCCAGGCGGTGCGTGAGGTACTGGTCGACGCTGGATACGAACCTGAGCACCTTGCGCACGGCGCTCTGACCGACCTGGACGACCGAACCGAGGGTGTTGCCCTGCTGGTCGAAGACGCTGTACTCGTTGGTGAGCTCGATCAGCTTGGCCTTCTGGTTCACGACCAGGACCTGCTGGTTGAAGAGCGTGCCGCCGCCGGGTCCGGCCTGCTGGGGAACGGCCTGCTGGGGGGCCGCCGCCTGCTGGGGGGCGAACTGCTGGGCGGGCGCCTGCTGCTGCGGCACCCCGGAGTTCGACTGCCCGGCGTACGGGTGGGCGGCCTGCGGCTGGGCGGCCTGGTGCTGGACAGCCTGAGCGGGGGCCTGAGCGGGGGCCTGGGCCTGGGCGGGCGCCTGCCCCTGGGCCGGGTGCGTGTGCTCGGTCCACCGGGAGCCGTCCCAGTAGCGCAGCAACTGGGGCGCGCCATGGGGATCCGGATGCCAACCAGCAGGTACGTTCGATTGCGTCGTCACCGGGGCACATTATCCTGCCAGTCTGTGGGCCGAGTCATTGAAGATTCACACACCATCTACGATGGCGGCGATGACCAGAGTGAGCGTGTGGACCGACCGGCGACGGAGCGGCAGAGGCCTGTCCGTCGCCCCGGTCTGGGCGCTGATGCTCGTGGCGGTGTTCTTCTGCTGCTCACCGGCGGCCACGGCCTCGCCCCGCGCCGAGGCACCTTCCGCCACCGCCGCGAGGGCCTTCACCCCGGTGCCCTCGGCTGCCGCGTCGGTCGTGGTGGCCGACGCCCCTGACGAACGCGGGATCGGCAGTTCCTGTCACGGAACCGCGGACCACTCGACGGCCGTCGTGCTGCCCGCGCACCCCTCCCCCGTCGCCCTGCCCTGCCCCTCGGCGGCGCTCCGGACCGCGCCGTTCACCGGCGCGGTGTCCATCCGGGGCCCCACCAACGACAGCGTGGGCGCTGTCGACCACCTGCGCCTTCAGGTCCAGCGGATCTAGGCCTCCGGATCCACCTCCCGCGCCGCCTCCGGCGCGCGGCAGGTGGCTCGTCCGTGTGCCCGTTCCCCCGCGTGACGCGCGTCCGCGCACGCGATCCGCCGAACCCGAGGACCAGACATGGCTTCCCCCAAGAACCAGAACACCCCCGCCGCCGCACGCCGCGCCAAGCTCGACGAGGCGCGCCGCAAGGAGCGGGCCCGTGAGCGCCGCAGCCGCATCATCACCATCACCGCGGCCGTCGTCGTGGTCGCGGGCCTCGTCGCCGGTGGCGGCTACCTGATGTCGGCCGCCGACGAGCAGGACAAGGCCGAGGAGCAGGCCAGGACGTCGCCCGTCACCGGTGAGAAGTCCTGGGACGACCTGACCCAGGACCACGTCGAGACACCCGTGGACTACCCCATGAACCCGCCCGTCGGCGGCAACCACAACCCGGTCTGGATGAACTGCGACGCCGACGTCTACACCGAGGCGATACCGAACGAGAACGCCGTCCACTCCCTGGAGCACGGCGCCGTCTGGGTCACGTACAACGACAAGGCGAAGGACGCGGACGTGAAGGCGCTCTCCGAGCGCGTCGCCAAGACGCCCTACTCCCTGATGAGCCCCGTGGCCGACCAGAAGGACCCGCTGATGCTCAGCGCCTGGGGCAAGCAGCTCACCGTGAAGAGCGCCACCGACGCCCGCGTCGCCCAGTTCTTCACCAAGTACGTCCAGGGCGCGCAGACCCCTGAGCCGGGCGCCGCCTGCTCCGGCGGGGTCGCCAAGTGACCCCGTCCGCGCGCGTTCCCCGTTCGCTGGCGTGGTCGGGGGCCGCGGTGTTCGTCGTGGCCGTCGGGCTCGTGCTGCTGATGGTCGTGCGGCCCTCGGCGGCCTCGTCGTCGGACTCCGGGGCGCCCGGTGCCGTCCCCACGGAGAGTTCCGTCGACGTGGGGTTCGCCCGGGACATGTCGGTCCACCATCAGCAGGCGGTGGAGATGGCGTTCATCGTCCGGGACCGCACCGAGGACGAGGACGTGCGCCGCCTCGCGTACGACATCATCAACACGCAGGCCAATCAGCGGGGCATGATGCTGGGCTGGCTGGAGTCCTGGGGCCGGCCCAAGAGTTCGGACCGGCCGCCGATGGAGTGGATGGGCCACCCGGTCACCCCGTCCGACGGTTCCCTGATGCCGGGCATGGCGACGGACACTCAACTGGAGGCGTTGCGCGCGGCCGAGGGCAGGGACGCCGAGGTGCTCTTCCTGCGGCTGATGACCGTCCACCACCGTGCTGGGGCCGACATGGCGCGGGCGGCCGCCGGTTCGGCGGGCACGGACGAGATCAGGGACCTGGCGGCGGGGATGGCCCGCGCCCAGGAGTCTGAGATCTCACTCATGGCGGACATGCTGAAGGCCCGGGGCGCGCGGCCCTGAGCCCCGCGGGCGGGCGACGGGCGGGTCCGGTGACACACGTCGCCGGACCCGCCGGCCCCCGCGAATTCACCTGGCGCCCATGTCCCCCTCATGAACGCGACACCGGCGCACCGCTCGGTCACCCGACACTTCCTGACGAGTCATGGACATGTCCCTCTCACGACAGGAAGCATCCGTGCGCATGCACCGCTCCCCCCGGCTGGCGGCCACCGCCCTCCTCGGCACGGCACTGATCACTCTCGTCCCGCTGTCCCCCGCGCAGGCACGGTCGCTGCCGTCCGTCGGCGCGACGGCCGAGACGGCCCCGCTGTACGACGACGAGGCGGGCGGCAACGCCAACGCCGACGACCCCGCGATCTGGCGCAACGACGCCGACCCCGGGCGCAGCCTGGTCGTCGCGACCGCCAAGGAGGGCGGACTGCGGGTCTACGGTCTGGACGCCTCCCTGGTCCAGTCGGTCCCGGCACCGTCGCCCGCGACGGAGGACGACGCCCCGGGCAGGTTCAACAACGTCGATCTCGTGACCGGGCTCCGCACCCCGTCCGGCCGCGCCGACGTGGCCGTGGTCAGCGACCGCGGCAACGACCGCCTCCGCATCTACCGCGTCGACCCCTCGCAGCCCGGCGGCCCGCTGAAGGACGTCACGGACCCCGACGCCGCCCCGGTCTTCTCGTCGGACCAGGCCGAGATCAACGAGCAGCGGACGGCCTACGGCCTCGCCACCTGGCAGGACCGCT
Source organism: Streptomyces sp. NBC_01166 (assembly GCF_045039765.1). Lineage (NCBI taxonomy): Bacteria > Bacillati > Actinomycetota > Actinomycetes > Kitasatosporales > Streptomycetaceae > Streptomyces > Streptomyces sp. NBC_01166. Next base: position 7,357,647 of record NZ_CP108613.1, on the reverse strand, counting down.
CCTCCGGGCGGTCGTACGCACTCGTCAGCCGCCGCAACACCACGGACCTGGCGCTGCTGGAGCTGAGGCCGACGGCGACGGGCACGGTGGGCTACCGGAAGGTGCGCACCCTCTCGCTCCCCTCGTCCTTCCGGCTCCCGAACGGCACCTCGTGGACGCCGTGCGGCGAGCCGGGCGAGCTGCCCCAGGTCGAGGGCATGGTCGTCGACCCGGACGACGGCACGCTCTACGCCGGACAGGAGGACGTCGGTATATGGCGTCTGCCCGCCTCGCTGACCGGGCGCCCGGTCCTGGTGGACAAGGTCCGGGAGTACGGCGTGGCGGGGACGTACGACCCGGAGACCGAGGAGTGCGCCCCCGGCGCCGACCCGGGCTTCGGCGGCAAGCGGCTGGCGGCCGACGTGGAGGGCCTGACCCTCTTCCGGGAGTCCGGCGGCGACGGCTACCTCATGGCGTCCGGTCAGGGTGACAACAGCTTCGCGCTGTACGACCGCGAGGTCTCCGAGGACAACGAGTACGAGGGCGGCTTCCGTGTCACCGCCGTGTCGGCGGACCTCGACGGCAGCGAGGAGTGCGACGGCGCCGCGGTGCTCGACGCTCCGCTCGGCTCCCGCTACCCGCACGGGCTGCTCGTGGTCCAGGACGGGCACGAGACGTCCGCGTCGGGCAGCGAGGAGGGCCGGGAGGCGACCGGTTTCAAGTTCGTCGACCTGGGCGCGGTGACGGACGCGGCGGACATGTAGCGCCTGGGCCGGGCCTCGTACCGCGGGCGGTGTGCGCAAGGGCATCGCATAGGCTCGTCGACGATATGAAGAGCTACCTCACGCCCTTGGGGTCCAAGGCCGACAAGGACACCGTGCGGCGCCACAACCTGAGCCTCGTGCTGCGCGCCGTGCGGGACGAGGGCGAGGCCGGCGAGGCGACCCGGGCCGGAGTGTCGGCCCGGGTCGGGCTCACCCGTGCCGCGGTGTCCTCCCTGGTCGAGCAGCTGCTGGACAGCGGCTTCGTGACCGAGTCGGGCAAGACGTTCAGCGGTCAGGCCGGGCGCCCCGGAACGGCCCTGAAGGTGGCGCGCACCGGGCCGGCCGGACTCGGCGTGGAGATCAACATCGACTACGTGTCGGTGTGTGTCGTGGATCTGGCGGGCACCGGCCGGGTGCGGCAGACCGAGCACCTGGACAACCGCGGGGCTCCGCCGGAAGAGGTCCTGGCCCGGGCGGCGGCGATCGCCGCCCGCACGCTGGACTCGGCGCGGGAGCAGGATCTGTACCCGGTCGGCACGGTGCTGGCGCTGCCGGGCCTCGTCTCGGGCGGTTCGGTGCGCCAGGCGCCGAACCTGGGCTGGAACGAGGTCGCCGCCGAGGAGCTGTTCGCGGAGGCGCTCGCCGGACTGCGCCCCGGCACGGCGCCTCTGCCGGTGCGCTCGGAGAACGAGGCGAACCTCGCGGCGCTGGCCGAGCTGTGGTTCGGCGGACTCGACACGGTCCGCAGCTTCCTCTATCTGACGGGCGAGATCGGTGTCGGCGGAGCCCTGGTGCTCGACGGCGAACTGCTGCGCGGCGCCCACGGTTTCGCCGGGGAGATCGGACACGTGGTGGTGGACCCCGCGGGCCCGGAGTGCCGCTGCGGCTCGCGCGGCTGCCTGGAGCAGTACGCCGGCCAGTCGGCTCTGCTGCGCGCGGCCGGCATCGACGAGGCCGCGGGCGGGGCGGCCGGAGTGATGGAGCTGGAGCGGCGGGCGCAGGCCGGCGACCCCGTGGCGCTGGCCGCCGTGGCCGACGCAGGCCGGATGCTGGGGCAGGTGCTGTCCGGCGCGGTCAATCTGTTCGACCCGGACGCGGTGGTGCTCGGCGGGATATACCGCGGGCTGGTGCCGTGGCTCTCGCCCCCTGCCGACGAGGAGCTGACGGGCCGCGTGGTGTCCGGTCTCTGGTCCCGGGGCGGCGGCAGGCTGCGCGCGTCGTCCGTCGCGGGTGACGCGGCGCGGGGCGCGGCGGCGCTGGTGGTGCAGGACGTGCTGGCGGACCCGGTGGCGTACGCCCCGCCCGCGTCCGCGGACGCCTGACACCGGGTCCGGCCGCACCCCCGGGGCCCGGCGGTGGTACGTCGCCGTCGGGCACCGGGGGGTGGTGTCAGCGGACGCCGATGAGGTGTTCCATGGCGAGCTGGTCGAGGGCTTCGAAGGCCATGGAGCGTTCGGCGGTGGCGGTCGCGTCGAAGTCCTCGTAGGCGGACTTGTCGGCGAGGAGGGCCTTGAGGCCGTCGTCGGCGGTGGGGCGGGCGAGTTCGTCGAGGCGGGAGGCGGTCAGGGCCTCCTGGACGGCGGGGTCGGCGCGGAAGGCGGCGGCGCGCTCCTTGAGGATGAGGTAGTTGCGCATGCAGTTCTTCGCGGACTCCCAGACTCCGTCGATGCCGTCGGTGCGCACGGGCTTGAAGTCGAAGTGGAGGGAGCCGTCGTAGCCGGCGGTCTCCAGGAGGTCGACGAGCCAGAAGGCCTGGCGCAGGTCGCCGGCGCCGAAGCGGAAGTCCTGGTCGTACTTGATGCCGGACTGGCCGTTGAGGTCGAGGTGGAAGAGCTTGCCGGACCACAGGGCCTGGGCGATGCCGTGGGGGAAGTTCAGGCCGGCCATCTGCTCGTGCCCGGTCTCGGGGTTCACGCCGACCATCTCGGGGCGTTCCAGGCGCTCGATGAAGGCCAGTGCGTGGCCGATCGTGGGCAGGAGGATGTCGCCGCGGGGCTCGTTGGGCTTGGGCTCGATCGCGAAGCGCAGGTCGTAGCCCTGCTCGGTGACGTAGTCGCCCAGCAGGTCGAAGGCCTCCTTCATCCGGTCCAGGGCCACACGCACGTCCTTGGCGCCGCCGGACTCCGCGCCCTCACGCCCGCCCCAGGCCACATACGTGCTCGCGCCGAGCTCGACGGCCAGGTCGATGTTGCGGATGACCTTGCGCAGCGCGAAACGCCGCACGGCACGGTCGTTGGAGGTGAAACCGCCGTCCTTGAACACCGGGTGCGTGAACAGGTTCGTGGTGGCCATCGGGACCTTCATCCCGGTGCGCTCCAGCGCGTCCTTGAACCGGCCGATCAGCCGCTCCCGCTCGGCCTCGGAGGACCCGAACGGAATCAGGTCGTCGTCATGGAACGTCACTCCGTGGGCACCGAGCTCGGCGAGCCGCTCCACCGACTCGACCGGGTCCAGCGCGGGACGCGTCGCGTCACCGAACGGGTCGTTGCCACGCCAGCCCACGGTCCAGAGACCGAAGGTGAACCTGTCCGCGGGGGTGGGGGTGAAGCGATCCGTCATGATGTGTCCGCCTTCGCCTGCCTGGGGTCCGGAGCCGTCGCCAGTACCCCGAACCTATTTGTTCACTGACATGATTAATTATGCACACGGCACGGCGTGGACGTAACCCCCCGGAAGGCGAAACGGGGGCCGCCTCTGTTCCGGACGCCGTCGATCACGTAATTTGTTTGTCGCACTCCCAAAACCCGCACCGCCGGAATCCGCACGAGAAGAGGTAGCCCATGCCGCCGCGTACCGTCGTCATCGGCGTGGACAGCTCCACCCAGTCCACGAAGGCTGCAGTCACCGACACCGAGACCGGTGAGCTGCTGGCCGTCGGCCGCGCCCAGCACGTCGTCACCGGCGATGGCGGGGCGCGCGAGACCGACCCCGAGGTCTGGTGGCAGGCGCTGTGCGACGCCGTGGCGGTCGGGCTCAAGGAGTCGGGCCTCTCCGCGTCCTCCGTCATCGGCATCGCCGTCGCGGGACAGCAGCACGGACTCGTGGCCCTCGACCGGACCGGCCGCCCGCTGCGCCCCGCACTCCTCTGGAACGACACGCGCTCCGCGCCCCAGGCCGCCGCGCTCGTCGCCGAGCTGGGCGGCCCCGAGGCGTGGACCGCCCGTACGGGCACGGTGCCCGTCGCCTCCATGACCGCGACGAAGTGGCGGTGGCTGCGCGAGAACGAGCCGGCGAACGCCGAGGCGACGGCCTCCGTGCGACTGCCCCACGACTTCCTCACGGAGCGGCTCGCGGGCGTCGCCGCGACGGACCCGGGCGACGCGTCGGGCACGTGCTGGTACTCCACCGCCACGGGCGCCTACGACCCGGAGCTGCTCGACCGGCTCGGCCTGGACCTCTCCATGCTGCCCGAGGTCGCGGCGACGGGCGGGACCCGGATCGGCTCCCTGACCGAGTCCGCGGCGGAGGCGCTCGGCCTGCCGGCCGGAATCGCCGTCGCGGCCGGCACCGGTGACAACATGAGCGCCGCGGTCGGTCTCGGCCTGGGCGGTGCGGGGCTGCTGGACCATCCTGTCCTGAGCCTGGGCACCTCGGGCACGGTCTTCGCCGCCTCCCGGACCCGCCCGGAATCCACGGCCCTCTCCGGCTTCGCCGCCGCCGACGGTACGTACCTCCCGCTGGCCTGCACCCTGAACTGCACGCTGGCCGTCGACAAGGTGGCCTCCCTGCTGGGGCTGCACCGTGACGACGCGACGCCCGGCGGTGAGGCCGTCCTCCTCCCGTACCTGGACGGGGAGCGCACCCCTGACCTGCCCACCTCCTCCGGGCTCCTCACCGGACTCCGGCACGACACCACACCGCAGCAGCTGCTGGGCGCGGCGTACGAGGGCGCGGCCTTCACCGTGCTGCGGGCACTCGACGAACTCCTGCGGGCCTGCGGCCTCGACCCGGCCGACCCCGAGGTCGCGGGCCGGCCGCTGCGGCTGATCGGCGGCGGTGCCCAGGGCCGCACATGGGTGGAGACCGTGCGCCGGCTCTCCGGGCGACCCCTGATCGTGCCGGGCAGCGGCGAACTGGTCGCGCTGGGTGCGGCCGCGCTGGCCGCCTCCGCGGCGGGCGGCGGCGACCCGGTGGCCATCGCCACGCGCTGGAACGCCAAGTCGGACGACGCCGAACTCCCGCCCGTGGAACGGGACACCAAGACCTGGGAGCACGTCGGTTCGGTGCTGGACAAGGCCGCGGAGCCCCTGCTCGGCGGATGAGGCAGGGCCCCGAAATCGCGTCCGGCGCACGCGTTTTGGGGATGACTGCGGATCTTCAATAGGATCCGGCGATGATCATAAGAAAACGGCTGACGGCCGGGGTGTGCGTCCTGCTCGCCACCCTGGCCGCCGGGCTCGGCACCGCCCTTCCGGCCGCCGCAGACGAACCCTCCACCGCCGCATCACCCAAGGTCGAACTGGTCCTTGACGTCAGCGGCTCCATGCGCACCCGTGACATCGACGGCGAGTCCCGCATATCCGCCGCCAAGCAGGCCTTCAACGACGTCCTGGACGCGGTGCCCGAGGAGGTGGAGCTCGGCATCCGTACGCTCGGCGCCGACTACCCGGGCGACGACCGGAAGGTCGGCTGCAAGGACACCAAGCAGCTCTACCCGGTCGGTCCGCTCGACCGCACCGAGGCCAAGACCGCCGTGGCCACTCTGGCGCCGACCGGCTGGACCCCGATCGGGCCCGCCCTGCTCGGTGCCGCCGACGACCTCGAGGGCGGGGACGCCACCCGGCGGATCGTCCTGATCACCGACGGCGAGGACACCTGCGGCCCGCTCGACCCGTGCGAGGTCGCGCGCGACATCGCCGCCCGGGGGATCCACCTGGTCATCGACACGCTCGGCCTGGTGCCGAACGCCAAGATCCGGCAGCAGTTGACCTGCATCGCCGAGGCCACCGGCGGCACCTACACGGCGGTCCAGCACACCGATGAACTCTCGGGACGCGTCAAGCAGTTGGTGGACCGTGCCGCGGAGCCCGTCATCACCCCCGTGGCCACCGAGGGTGCGGGCAGCTGCTCCGCGGCCCCGGAGCTGAAGGCCGGGCTCTACACGGACCGCCAGGAGATCGGCAAGCACCGCTGGTACCGGGTGGACGTCCTGCCCGGCCAGGAACTGCGCGCCTCGGTGAGCGTGGCGGCGGACCGCGCCGTGAACGACGACTACGGGGTCCTGCTGCGCGCGGTGACCACCCACGGCCGCGAGATCGTCCGGGGCTCGGAGTCCGGCACGGGGCGCACGGACGCCGTCTCCACCGGGCTGCGGTACCCGAAGCCCGACCAGGACGACGCGGACGACACGGACGTGAAGCCCGCCGCCGAGGCCGTCTGCCTCCAGCTCAGCAACTCCTTCTCGGCACCCCCGTCCGTGAAGACCACTCCCGGCATGCCCGTCGAGCTCACCATCGACGTCGTGGACGCCTCCGACGACGCCTCCGACGTCGCCGCCTTCGGCCTGGGCCGTGGCTGGTGGCTGCTGGGCGTCATGGTGCTGACCGGACTGATCGCGGGTCTGCTGTTCGGCTGGATCTCGCGCTGGCGCGTTGCCGTATGGAGGACCAACTGATGCGTACCACCGGCAGAACCACCTTCGGCCGCGCGTGTGCGGGCGCGCTGCTGGCCGCCGTCACCCTGCTGACCTCGGCGGGCGCCGCCGTCGCCGACGACCCGTCCGCGAGCGCGAGCCCCGCGGAGGACGGGACGGCGGGACCGACCGAGGCCGGCACCACCTTCCGCACCGCCACGGCGATGCGCCAGGAACAGACGGCCACCGCCGACGCGTCCACGGGTGACTTCCTCTACTGGTCGTTCCCCGCGGACTCGGGCCAACGCCCCACCGTCCGCGCGAAGGTGAGCCTTCCGGAGAGCGCCACCCGGCACGGCGCGTCGACCTGGCAGGTCGACGTCTACGACGGGCTCCGCCGCCGGCAGGCCTGCATGTACGGCCACCAGACCAGGAAGGCGGCACCGGACGCGGGCACCGTCGAGCTGTCCTGTGTACTGCGTACGGTCCGCGCCTGGTCCGAGCCGTGGGCGTCCGACCCGCTGCCCGGCACCTACTACGTGCGCCTCACGGTGGTCGGCCTGGCCGAGGAGGACCTCGGTCTGCCGGTCCACGTGGAGACCGAGGTCACCTCCGACGGCCAGGGCGGCGCCCACGACGTGGGCGGCTCCCTCGCCGAACCCCTGGTGCCGGGCGTCTCCGTCGCCTCCGCGCAGGGCGGCGCCCCGGCCGCCGGCGAGCCGGAGGACGGCTGGTCCTCCGGATGGTGGACCGACCGCTGGCTGTGGACCGTCGGCGGAGGCGTACTCGCCGCGCTGGCTGCGGTGTTCGGCTACGGCCTCACCCGCGGCGGCGGTCGTCCTTCCCGGGTGCCGCCGGGGGTCTGATCGCGCAGCACGGGACCAGAGGGCCGCAGGACGCCACCTGCGGCCCTCTGGCACACCGGGCCCCCTGCGAAGGCCCCTCTCGAACCCGTGGCCGACTGGCATTAGGCTCTGCAACTCACGTACTGCACAAGGCAGATGACGGGAGTTCCCCATGTCCACGGAAACCGGTGCGGCCCTCGACGCCGAGCCGCGCGGCCACCGGATCGTCCAGGGGCCGAGGGGCCTCCCCCTGCTGGGAAGCCTGCCGCAGTTCGGCAAGGACCCCCTGGCCTTCTTCGAGCGGCTGCGAGGGTACGGGGACATGGTTCGCTGGCGCTTCGGCCGCAAAGACTGCGTCTTCATCGCCGATCCCGAGTGCGTCGGGGAGCTGCTCACCGAGACGGAACGCACCTTCGACCAGCCGCTGCTGGGCGTCGCCTTCCGTACGGTCATGGGCAACGGCGTCGTCGTCGCGCGCGGCACCGACTGGCGGCGCAAGCGGTCGCTGGTGCAGCCCTCGGTGCGGCCCAAGCAGGTGAAGTCGTACGCCTCCACGATGACGGCGTGCGCGGTGGAGCTGGCCGACACCTGGTCGGGCGGTGAACGCGTCGACATCAAGCGGGAGATGGCGGCCCTGACGCAGAAGATCGCCGTCCGCACCATCTTCGGGGTGGACACACCGGCCGACGCGGAGTCGATGGGCCGCGCGATGGACATCGCCCAGCAGGAGATCGGCAAGGAGTTCAGCGGACTCGGTGCCGTCCTGCCCGACTGGGTGCCCACACCCGGGCGGGCCAGGATCAGGAAGGCCGCGGCGGTGATCGACGCGGAGGTCGGTCGCGTGGTGGCCCGGCACCGGGACGGCGACGGGGAACACCCCGACCTGCTGAGCCGGCTGCTGACCGCGGTGGACGAGACCGGGGCGCACCTCTCCGACCAGGAGATCCGCGACGAGACGGTCACCCTCTACATCGGCGGTCACGAGACGACCAGTTCCACGCTGGTGTGGGCCTGGTACCTGCTCTCCCGCACTCCGCACGCCCTGGCGGCGCTCACCGAGGAGCTGGACCGGGTCCTCGGTGACCGGGAGCCGGGGATCGACGACTACGCACGGCTGCCGTACGCCCAGGCGGTGGTGAAGGAGACCCTCCGGCTGTATCCGACGATCTGGCTGGTCACCGGGATCGCCAAGGAGGGGGCCCGGATCGGCGGCGTACCGATGCCGGAGGGCACACGGGTGTGGAGCAGCCAGTGGGCGACCCACCGGGACGAACGGTGGTTCCCGGAGCCCGAGGCGTTCCGCCCGGAGCGCTGGGACGCGGAGGCCGTGGACGAGATCCCGGAGTACGCCTGGTTCCCGTTCGGCGGCGGGCCCCGGGTCTGCCTCGGTACGCGCTTCGCGATGGTGGAGTCGGTGCTGATCCTCGCCGTCCTGGCGCGCCGGTTCCAGCTGGAGGTGGACCCGGGCCCCGTCGGCCCCGTACCGACGCTGACCCTGCAGCCCGACCGGGAGGTCATGGCGACCGTACGGGCGCGCTGAACGCGCCGACGGGTGAAGCCGGCCGGGAACGCTTGACCTCAAGCTTGCTTGAGGTCCTAGCGTGCCACGCATACCGACCGACTTTCCCGGAGGCACCGCATGGACATGGAAGTCACCGCGTGGCATTCACTGCACAGCACCGTGAACGCGCAGAAGGATCGCAGACCGTTCTCCAAGGCCACGCTGCGCCGCATCGGAAGGTTCGCCCGGCCCCACCGGGACAGGATTCTCCGCTTCCTGCTCGTCAGTGTGGTCACCGCCCTGCTGGCGGTGGCCACACCGGTGCTCGCCGGGCAGGTCGTCGACGCGATCGTGCAGGGCGAGGACGGTGGAACGGTCACCCGGCTCGCCCTGCTGATCGCCCTGATCGCCGTGGCGGAGGCGGGGCTCGGACTCCTCACCCGGTGGCTGTCGGCGACCCTCGGCGAGGGGCTGATCCTCGATCTGCGTACCGCCGTCTTCGACCACGTGCAGCGGATGCCCGTCGCCTTCTTCACCCGCACCAGGACGGGTGCGCTGGTCAGCCGGCTCAACAACGACGTGATCGGCGCCCAGCGGGCCTTCAGCAACACGCTGTCCGGTGTCGTCTCCAACCTCGTCACGCTGCTGCTGACCCTGGCCGTGATGCTCACGATCTCCTGGCAGATCACGCTGCTCGCCCTGGTGCTGCTGCCGGTGTTCGTCGTACCCGCCCGCCGGATGGGTTCCCGCATGGCCGATCTCCAGCGGGAGGCCGCCGGCCACAACGCCACCATGGGCACCCAGATGACCGAGCGCTTCTCGGCGCCGGGTGCGACGCTGATCAAGCTCTTCGGACGGCCCGCCGACGAGTCCGCCGAATTCGCCTCGCGGGCGAGCCGGGTGCGTGACATCGGCATCCGTACGGCGATGCTGCAGTCCACCTTCATCACGGCGCTCACCCTGGTCTCGGCACTGGCCCTCGCGCTGGTCTACGGGCTCGGCGGCTACTACGCGCTGCGCGGCAGCCTGGAGCCCGGGGCCGTCGTCGCACTGGCCCTGCTCCTCACCCGGCTCTACGCACCGCTGACGGCTCTGGCAGGGGCCCGGGTCGAGGTGATGAGCGCCCTGGTCAGCTTCGAGCGGGTCTTCGAGATCCTCGACCTGAAGCCGCTGATCACCGAGAAGCCCGACGCCCGCCGGGTGCCGGACGGGCCGGTCTCCGTGGAGTTCGACGGGGTCTCCTTCGGCTACCCCACCGCCGACAAGGTCTCCCTCGCCTCGCTCGAAGAGGTCGCCACGCTCGACTCCGGGGGTGGCGCGCAGGTGCTGCACGACGTCTCCTTCACGGCCGAGCCGGGCCGGATGGTCGCGCTCGTGGGCTCGTCCGGAGCCGGGAAGTCGACGATCGCGCAGCTCCTCCCCCGGCTGTACGACGCCGACGCGGGCGCCGTGCGGCTGAACGGAGTGGACGTACGCGACCTGACGGCCGATTCGATCCGGGAGACGCTCGGCATGGTCACCCAGGACGGTCACCTCTTCCACGAGTCGGTGCGCGCCAATCTGCTGCTCGCCCGGCCGGGGGCCACCGAGGAGGACATCTGGGACGCGCTGCGCCGCTCCCGCCTGGACGGCCTGGTCGCCTCGCTGCCCGAAGGACTGGACACCGTGGTCGGCGAGCGCGGCTACCGCCTCTCCGGCGGCGAACGCCAGCGGCTCACCATCGCCCGGCTGCTGCTGGCCCGTCAGCGGGTGGTGATCCTCGACGAGGCGACCGCTCACCTGGACTCCACCTCGGAGGCGGCCGTCCAGGAGGCACTGGCCGAGGCCCTGGAGGGCCGCACGGCCGTGGTCATCGCCCACCGGCTGTCGACGGTGCGGGCGGCGGATCTGATCCTGGTCGTCGAGGACGGCCGGGTCGTCGAGCGGGGCACGCACGAGGAGCTGCTGGCCGCCGGAGGGCGGTACGAGGAGCTGCACCGCACCCAGTTCGAGCGGCCGGGAGACGCGGAGACCCACGCACTGCGCTGACCGGCGGGCAGCACCGCCCCGACCGCCCTCTGGCCCTCTGGCCCTCTGGCCCTCTGGCCCTCTGGCCCTCTGGCCCTCTGGCCCTCTGGCCCTCTGGCCCTCTCCGCAACAGTGATACATACTGTGGACGTTTGTTTCACCCCGATGTGGAGGGAAGCCATGGACATCGACGAGGCACGGACCCTGTTCTCCGCCCTGCGCGCCAAGGACTCCACCGTCCCGGCCGCGGAACTCGACGGCGTCTGGGCCGCGTTGCCGACCGTCCTCGTCGACGACGTCCTCGGCGAGTGGAAGGGCGGCGAGTTCGAGACCGGACATCCGCTCAACGGGATGCTGCAGAAGGTCGGTTGGTACGGCAAGACGTTCCTCTCGGCGGGCGACGCGAAGCCGCTCATGATGCGAGGGGAGGACGGCCGGCTCTACAGCGACACCGAACTCGGCAAGGGGGAGGCGAGTCTGTGGATGGTCGAGTTCCGGGGTGAGTCGACGGCCACCATGGTCTACGACGGTCAACCGGTGTTCGACCATTTCAAGGCGGTCGACGACCGCACCTTGATGGGCATCATGAACCGCAAGGGTGTCGGCCCCGACGGACCTTTCTACTACTTCTTCCTCGACCGCGTCTGAGCCGGCCCGAGGTGTCCGGCCGACGGGGACGGAGCTGATTCGTGAGAGCCGCAGTGGTGGACGCGCTGGGCAGTGGATTCGCCCTCCGGGACGTCGACATCTCCGAACCCACGGGCCGCGAGGTGCTGGTGGAGGTGAGGGCGTCCGGTCTCTGCCACACCGACCTCACCGTCGCCACCCATGCCTTCGGCGACTTCCCCCCGCCCGTCGTCCTGGGACACGAGATCTCCGGTGTGGTCGTCGCCGTCGGCCCGGACGGCGGGGCGTTCGCGGCCGGGGACCACGTCGTGGGCTGCCTCGTCCAGTGGTGCGGCAACTGCCCCGCGTGCCTCGACGGCAGGGTGTACCAGTGCGGACGCCCCGGGACGACGCTGCGCGATGCCGGGCGGGAAGGACCACGGCTCAGCCGCGCCGGCCGGCCCCTCACGCAGGGGATGGGGCTGGGCGGCTTCGCCCAACGGGCCCTCGTCCACGAGAACCAGCTGACCGCAGTACCGCGCCGGATGCCTTTCCCTCAGGCCGCCCTGCTGGGGTGCGCGGTGCTGACCGGCGCGGGATCCGTCCTCAACGGCGCCCGCGTCACGGCAGGTGAGACCGTGGCCGTGATCGGCGCCGGGGGCGTAGGACTCAACGCGGTCGGCGCGGCCAAGATCGCGGGGGCCTCCCGCATCGTCGCGGTCGACGTGCAGGACGGCAAACTGCGGCGTGCGATGGCCCACGGCGCCACGGACGTGGTCAACTCCGCCACCACGGACGCCGCCGCGGCCGTCCGCGAGCTGACCGGGGGCGGCGTACTGCACGCCTTCGACATGGTCGGCGTCGGGGCTACGACGGAACTGGCGCTGCGCATGACGGCCCTCGGGGGCGGCGTGTACGTCGTGGGCCTGGCGGGGAGCGGAGGAGACCTGCTGTTGTCGCTGCCCCGGCTTCTGCTGCAGCAGAAGCGGATCCAGGGCCTGATCATGGGATCGGGGAATCCCCGGCGCGACATCCCCCGTTACGCGGACCTGTATCTGCGGGGACGCCTGAACCTCGACGACCTCGTCTCCCGGGAGATCGCCCTGGACGGGATCGACGCCGGTTACGCCGCCCTCCAGGACCCTGACGTGGCACGGGTCGTCATCACGTCCTTCTAGGCAGGTCCCGCTCCCGGCGGGTCGTGACCACCACCGGGAGGCGGCCTGTCGACGTTGCGTGCTTCCTGCGCCCGCTCGTAACGTGACCGGTGTCCGTCGAGTCGGCCCGACCCGGCTCCCACTCCTGAAACCGGGTACGCATGAGTCAGTCACACTCCCCCTTCGGCGCATGGATCCGGCCGATGACCGCCCGCAACACCGGGGAGGCACACCGCTCGGCGACCATGCTCGAGCTGTTCTTCGACCTGTGCTTCGTCACCGCCGTCGCCCAGGCGTCGGCCGCCTTCGAGCACGAACTCGCCGAAGGCCACATCGGGCACGGCGTCCTCGGCTACGCCATGGTGTTCTTCGCCATCTGGTGGGCGTGGATGAACTTCACCTGGTTCGCCTCCGCGTACGACACCGACGACGTCCCGTACCGGCTGCTGACGCTGGTCCAGATCGTCGGTGCCCTCGTCGTGGCCGCCGGTGCGGCGGAGGCCCTCCAGCACGAGGACTTCACCGTCATCACCTGGGGCTACGTGATCATGCGGCTGGCCATGGTCACCCAATGGCTGCGCGCCGCCCGCTCCGACCCCGAACGGCGGCGCTCCTGCCTTCGTTACGCGGTGGGCGTCCTGATCGTGCAGGTCGGCTGGGTCGCCCGCCTGGCACTGCCGGAGGACTGGGGCCTGGCGACGTTCGCCGTCCTGGTCCTGGCCGAGATCGCCGTCCCCGTGTGGGCCGAGAACGCGGCCATGACCACCTGGCACCCGCACCACATCGCCGAGCGGTACGGCCTGTTCACGCTCATCGTCCTCGGCGAGACCATGACGGCAGCCACCGCGGCCGTCCGTACGGCCCTCGACGAGGAGACGGCGCTCGGCGACATCGCGACCCTCGTCGTCGGCGGCGTACTCACCGTGTTCGCCCTGTGGTGGCTCTACTTCTCCCAGAACGCCCCCAGGAAGCTCACCGGCCTCAGGTCGGCGATCCTCTGGGGCTACGGCCACTACGCCGTCTTCGCCTCGGCCGCGGCGGTCGGCGCCGGACTGGCGGTCAACGTCGCCCACACCACCGGTCACGGCCACCTCTCCGACCGCGCCGCCGCCGCGACGTTCACCGTCCCGGTGGCGATCTTCATCACCTTGGTGTGGCTGCTGCACCACCGGGCGGACGAACTCCGCAGCCGCAACGACCTCATCCACCCGGTGGCCGTCCTCGCCGTGCTGGCCATGACGTTCATCCCGGTCCCGGTCCTCGCCACCGGCCTCCTGGCCGCCGCGCTGGTCGCCGCCACGCTGGTGGTGGCGGCGCGAGCGGGCGGCGGGACAGATCTCTCCGAGGCCGTTAAGTGAACCGGAGTTCGGCCGGATGCGACACACGCCGCAGGAGCGGCAGAGATGTCGCCGCGGCCAGCAGGCAGGCCGCGTAGACCACCACGGGAACGAGGAGCGGGAGCAGGGGGACGGGCCCGCCCACGTACCTGGCGTACGCCAGGTACACCACCGTTCCCCCGGCGCCGGCGAGCAGAAGCGCGGGCGCCAGGGGGAGCGCGGTCTCCAGGAGCGCGGCTCGGGCCAGGACCTCGTGGGGCACCCCGGCGGCGGCCTGGGCCGCCAGGCCTCTGCGGCGCGTGGCCAGCGACTCGGCCGTGCCCACGGCGAGACCGCAGAGACTGATCGCCAGGGCGACCAGGACGGCGGATCCGGCGACGCCGATGCCGGTGGTGTAGAACCCCATGTCCATCGCCAGGGCGTCCTGAGCATGCAGGTCGGCGAGCAGGACGGCCCGCACACCCACGAAGCCCACCCCGACGACGGTGACCAGCACGAGCGCGGCGTGGGTGCGCGCGGCCGCCCAGGGGTCGTGCGCGAGGCGGCCGGCGGCGATGAGCACCGCCGGATGTTGCGCACGGCGGGTGAGCCGCCGGCCCAGGAACGACGCCGATGCCCCGGCCGCCCAGATGGCACCCGCCCCGGTGACGAACACAAGAGCGAGGACCAGCAACAGGAACGCCGCGGAGCGGATGGTGGTGGGGAAAAGGACGAGCAAACCGGCCGCGGAGATCAGCACGGACCCGAGCAGGAAGCCGAAAAGCGCCCGGCGCCCCGGGTCCGGGGCCGAACGGCGCACCTGGTCGAGCGGCGACGCGACCACGTGCCGCAGGGCGAAGACGCTGACCAGCGCCGCGGCCACCGGAACGGCGAGGACGACCGCAGCGAAGCCCGCCCAGGCCGCGGGACGCGGCGCGTGCCCCGTTGCGGCGAGGAGTACGGCGAAGGCGGCGACACCCGCCACGGAGCCGGGCAGTGAGGGGAACGCGGACTCCACCGCGGCGATCCTCCGGACCTGCGTGGGGGTCGCGCCGGTGAGCCGCATCCCGGCCATCCTCCGGTGCCGGTGCACGGCGCCGATGCGGGCGCACTGGCCGAGGAATCCCAGTACGGGCAGCACCAGGAGGACGAGTGTGAGCACCACACCGGCGCGCTCGCCGGGTTGGTTGAGCAGGCCGTGTCCGTAGGGGATCGACACCTGCCCCGGGATCGCGGAGATCGCTACCGCCGCGAGCGCGAAGCCCGTGGCGGCAAGGGCCCCCAGCGCGGTGAGCAGGATCCTCCACCACTCGCGGCGTTCCGAGCCGCGCGCGAGGATCCAGGCGATGCGGATGTCAGCCCTCATGGCGAACCGCCTCATGGCCGGTGACAGCGGCGGATCCGGAGTGGACGACCCCGTCCCGCAACCACACCTCTCGGTCCGCGTACGCCGCGGTCTGCGCGTCATGGGTGATCAGCAGGACCGCCGTGGCCGATTCCCGGGCTGCGTGCACCAGGGCGGTCATCACCTGTTCCCCGGCGAGCGAGTCGAGCGCCCCGGTGGGCTCGTCCGCGAAGACAGCCTTCGGTCCGGTGACCAAGGCGCGTGCCAGTGCCACCCGTTGGCTCTGCCCGCCGCTCATCTCGCCCGGGCGCAGGTCCGCCTGCCCGCGGATACCGAAACGCTCCAGCCACTCGCCGGCCTGCTCGTTCGCGGTGCCGCGGCGTATCCCCGCGAGCAGCAGGGGCAGCGCCACGTTGTCGAGCGCGGTGAGTTCGGGGATCAGCTGCCCGAACTGGAACACCACCCCGAAGTCGCTGCGCCGCAGCTCGCTGAGCCGCTGCTCGGGGAGCAGGCCGAGATCCTCCTTCCCGTACGCGACGACGCCGTCGTCGGGGCGGACGATCCCCGACAGACAGTGCAGCAAGGTGGACTTCCCGCTGCCGCTCGTGCCGGTGACGGCCAGGATCTCGCCCTCGTGGAGGTCGAGGGAGGCGCCTCGCAGCGCCTCCGTCTTCCCGTACGACTTCCGCAGACCGCGCGCCGAGATCAGCGCGCCCGCCCCCGATGGAAGCTCTTCGTCCCGTGCGTTCATGTTCCGTTGACCTCCGAGGTCAGAGTGTCGATGCGGGCCGCGGTGGTGGTCATCCACCGCACGTCGGCGTCGAGATGGACAAGGGCGTAGTCGGCCGAGAGCACAGTGCTGAGATCGGCGCCCGGAGAGGTCTTGAGTGCGGTGAGCTCCCGCATGCGCTCCATGTGGGCGGCGCGCTGGGCTCTCAGATGCGCTGCGGCGTCGGGTTTCCGTCCGTCCTGGCCCGGCTGCGCGGGGACCGCCGCGACGAGGATCGAGACCACGACCTTCGCGAAGATCTCGTTCGTCACGAAGGGCGCGGGCACGGTGATCTCCTCGGCCCAGCGGTCCAGTTCACGTGATCCCTCACCGGTGGACCGGTAGAGGGTGCGCTCCGGTCCGCCGTCGGAGTCGGTGCCCTCGACCGCGGCCAGGCCGTCACGTACCAGGCGTTGCAGCGTCGTGTAGACCTGCCCGTACGCGAGCGGGCGGGCCTGCGGGAAGCGGGAGTCGTACTGCCGCTTCAGGTCGTAGCCGTGGCAGGGCCCGGCCGCGAGCAGGCCCAGGAGGACATGACGGGTACTCATGGGCGGACTATATCCTCAGTACATGTACTGAGCGAATAGTGAGCGCCAGGGTCCCGGACGCACGTCAGCCGCCGCGGCAGGTGCCGCGGCGGCTGACGAGGGCGGAGGGAGTCCTCGGCTCAGCTCACCGGTCCAGCCACTTCCTCCAGGTGGCGGGGTGCTTCTCGATCCAGCGGGTGGCCGCCTCGTCGGGCGTCAGGCGTTCGGAGGCGATCAGCTCGGAGACCTCGTTCTGGTCCTTCTCCGACCACTCGAACTTCTTCAGGAAGGCGGCGGCTTCCCCTCCGCGCTTCGAGAAGTCCGCGTTCAGGTACTTCTGGAGCGGGGTCGTCGGGTACGCGCAGTCGATGTCCGCGGGGTCCTTGGCCGCGCAGGCGTCGGAGTACTCCGGGAGCTCCACCTCGACCATCGGCACCTCGTTGAACAGCCACTGCGGCTGGTACCAGTAGCTGAGGAAGGGCTTCTTCTCCTTGGCGAACTGCTGCATCTGGGTGATCTGCGCGGCCTCGGATCCGGCGAAGACCACCTTGTAGTCCAGGCCGAGATTCTTCACCAGCGCCTTGTCGTTGGTGACGTAGGACGGTGAACCGTCCATCAGCTGGCCCTTGTCACCGCTCTCCGCGGTGCGCAGCTCGTCCGCGTACTTGTCGAGGTTCTTCCAGTTCGTGACGTCAGGGTGCTCGTCCGCCCAGTACTTGGGGACGTACCAGCCGATGTGGCCCGTGACTCCGAGGTCGCCCCCGGGGACGATGGTCTTCTTGTCCTTGACGTACAGCTGCTCCTGGTCGGGGTGGCCCCAGTCCTCCAGGATGGCGTCCACCCGGCCCTGGCTGAGGGCGTCCCAGGCGGGCACCTCGTCGGTCTGGACGAGGTCGACGCGGTAGCCGAGTTTGTCCTCGAGGATCTTCTGCGCGACGGCGACGTTGGCCTGTGCGCCGACCCACGACTGTACCGAGAGGGTCACGGTCTTGATGTCCGCGGGTGCCGCGAACGGCGAGGCCTGCTTGGTCATGTCCGCCGCTCCGCAGCCGGTGACGGCCAGCAGCGCGCCGGCCGAGGCGACGATCGCGGACGTGCGGAGGCGGGTGCGGGTACGGGTGCGAGCCATGTCAGCTCTCCTTCCGCTGGCGGCGTGCGGTGGGCTGGGTGACACGGTCCAGCATCAGCCCCAGGCAGACGATGGCGGCCCCCGCGACGAGACCGGTGGCGAGGTCGCCCTGGGCGAGGCCGAACACGACCTCGTAACCGAGTGCGCCGGAGCCGACGAGACCGCCGATGATGACGACCGCGAGGACCAGGACCACGCCCTGGTTGACCGCCAGCAGCAGCGCGGGCCTGGCCAGGGGGATCTGTACCTGGCGCAGCTGCTGGCCGCTGGTGGCGCCGAGCGAACGGGCGCACTCCATCGCGGCGGGGTCGACGCCCCGCAGTCCCTGGGTGGTGATGCGGACGACGGCGGGGAGCGCGTAGACGACCGCCGCCGCGGCGGCGGGGGCGCGCCCGACGCCGAAGAGGGCGACGACCGGGATGAGGTAGACGAACTGCGGCATCGTCTGGAAGACGTCCAGTACGGGTCGCAGCAGCCGTTCGAGGCGCCTGCTGCGCGCGGCGCCGACGGCGATGCCGAAGCCGAGGACCAGGGTGACGGCGACGGCGGCGATGACCTGGCTGAGCGTGTCCATCGACAGGTCCCACACGCCGAGGACTCCGATGGCGGCCATGGCCAGCACGGCGGTGAGCGCGGTCCGCCAGGTGCCGATGGTCCAGGCGAGGGCGGCGACGATCAGCAGCACGCCCCACCAGGGCAGACCCTGCAGTCCGCTGCGGAGCGGGTTGAGGATCCAGTTGGTGAAGTGCGCGGCCCAGTCGGCGGTTCCGCCGATGACGGGGACGCCGGTGTAGAGGTGGTCGACCATCCAGTCCTTGGCCGTGTTGACCGGTTCCGCGATGGCGACGATGCCGCCCTCGGGCCAGATGCGGCCTCCGGTGAAGCGGCCCACGACGGCTACGGCGGCGGCGATCAGGGCGGCGAGCCCCCAGCCGCGTACCCCGCGCAATGCCGGCGGACCGGTGGGTTCCGTACCGATCTTCCGGCCGGCCGCTTCTGTCGTGCGGTCCAGCACGACGGCAAGCAGCACGATGGGGATGCCCGCGGCGAGCGCGGCTCCGACGTCGACGGAGGAGAGTGCCTGGTAGACGCGGTCGCCGAGACCGCCGGCGCCGATCACGGAAGCGATGACGGCCATGGACAGCGCCATCATGATGGTCTGGTTGAGGCCGAGGAGCAGCTCCTTGCGGGCCAGCGGCAGCCGCGCGCTGAGCAGGCGCTGCCTGCCGGTCGCGCCGAGCGAGGCGACGGCCTCCATGACGCCCGCGTCGGCGCCGCGCAGTCCGAGCGCGGTGAGCCGGGCCATCGGCGGAGCCGCGTAGACGACGGTCGCGAGGACCGCGCCGGGCACGCCGATGCCGAAGACCAGCACGACGGGCAGCAGATAGGCGAAGGCGGGCAGCACCTGCATGGTGTCCAGGACGGGGCGCAGGACACGGAACGTACGGTCCGAGAGGCCGGCGGCGAGTCCGAGGAGCAGTCCCAGCACCACCGAGGTGAGGACCGCGACGGTCATCAGGGCGAGGGTCTGCATGGTCGGCACCCACATGCCGAGCAGCCCGCAGACGAGGAAGGAGAGCCCGGCGGTCAGCGCGAGGCGCCATCCCGCCGTACGCCAGGCGACGAGCGCGGCGACGGCGGTGACACCGGCCCAGCCGAGGGCGAGCAGCGCCAGGTAGACCCCGCGCACCGACAGGACGACGGCGTTGCTGATGTGGCCGAAGAAGTAGAGGAACAGCGGGTGGCTGTCACGGTTGCCGATGATCCAGTCGTTGACGTCGCCGAGCGGTCCGCTCAGGTCGACGGTCAGGGCGCCGGGCCAGAGTCCGCCGCCCCAGCGGGCGTGCGCGAAGGGTACGGCTACGGCGGCGATCACCAGCAGGAGAAGGATCTTGCCGAGGGCGGGCCGGTCGCGAAGGAGGCCTAGCGGTCCGCTCCCCGGAGGTCCGGAGGCGGTACGCGTGGTGGCTTGGGCGGTGGCCATCAGGCAGCCACCTCGCGGGGCTCCGAACCCGCGACCACGTCGAGCAGACACGCGTGGTCGACGACGCCGAGCAGCTTGCCTCCCTCCACCACCCGTGCGACCGGGTCGCCGGAACGGGAGACGGCCTCAATGGCTTCGGAGACGGTGGCGCCGGGCCGGACCGCGGGGCCGTTGTCGCCCTCGCCGGGGGTCGGCGGACGCATGGCGGTGGCGACGGTGAGCACCTGTTCCCGCGGGACGTCCCGGACGAACTCGCGTACGTAGTCGTCGGCGGGCGAGCCGACGATCTCCTCGGGGGTGCCGAGCTGGACGATGCCGCCGTCGCGCATCAGCGCGATGCGGGTGCCCAGCCGGAGCGCCTCGCTGAGGTCGTGGGTGATGAAGACCATCGTTCGGCCCTCCTCACGGTGCAGCCGGACGACCTCGTCCTGCATCTCGCGCCGGATCAGCGGGTCGAGCGCGCTGAACGGTTCGTCGAAGAGGAGGACGGACGGGTCGACGGCGAGTGCGCGGGCGAGGCCGACGCGCTGCTGCTGACCGCCGGAGAGCTGGGCGGGGCGGCGGTCCTCGAGGCCCGCGAGGCCGACCTTCTCGACCAGTTCGGCGGCCTTGGCCCGGCGTTCGGCCTTCCCGAGGCCCTGGATCTCCAGGCCGTAGGCGACGTTGTCGAGGACGGTGCGGTGCGGCAGCAGCCCGAAGTGCTGGAAGACCATCGCGGCGCGGTGGCGGCGCAGTTCACGCAGCCGGGTGGTGTCCATGGCCAGGACGTCCTCGCCGTCGATGGCGAGGGAGCCGCTGGTGGGCTCGATGAGCCGGGTCAGACAGCGCACGAGGGTGGACTTGCCGGATCCCGACAGACCCATGACGACGAAGACTTCCCCCTTCTGGACGTCGAAGGAGACGTCACGCACGGCGGCGGTGCAGCCGGTGCGCTCGCGCAGTTCGGCGGGGGGCAGAGCGGCGTACTCGCTGCCGGGGATGCGGTCGGCCTTGGGGCCGAAGACCTTCCAGAGGTCCTTGACGCTGAACACAGGGGTACCGGCTTCGGTCATCGGACATCGCCTCCGGTGGTCGGGGTCGCTCGGAGCAGCTCGGCGCACTTCTCGCCCACCATCAGGACGCCGATCATGGGGTTCACCGCGGGCATGGTGGGGAAGACGGACGCGTCGGCGATCCGGATGCCCTCCAGTCCCTGGACCCGCAGCTGGGGGTCGACGACGGCCGCCGGATCGCCCTCGGCCCCGATCCGGCAGGTGCCGGCGGGGTGGTAGACGGTGTGCGCGACCTTGCGGGCGTACTCGCTGATGTCCTCGTCGGACGTGACCTCGGGCCCCGGGCACACCTCGCGCTTGAGCCAGTGGGCCAGCGGTTCGGTCTTCGCTATCTCGCGGGCGAGCTTGATGCCGTCGACCAGGGTGCGGCCGTCGTAGTCGTCCTCGTCGGTGAAGTAGCGGAAGTCCAGGGCCGGCTTGACCTCGGGGTCGGCGCTGGTGAGGTAGAGGCGGCCGCGGCTGCGCGGCTTGGGGATGTTCGGGGTCATCGACACGCCGTGCTCGGGCCTCTCGTAGCCGAGGCGCTCCGGGTTGTCGGTGAAGGGGATCTGGTAGAAGTGGAACATCAGGTCGGGGCCCCGGGATCCGGGGTCGCGCCGTACGAACAGGCCCGCGTCGGAGTCCATCGCGGAGTTCTCCGGGATGGGCCCGTCGGTCTCCCAGACGATGACCGACTCGGGGTGGTCGAGCAGGTTCTCGCCGACGCCCGGTGCGTCGTGGAGGACGGGGATGCCGAGCTCGGTGAGGTCCTTCGCCGGGCCGATCCCGGAGTGCATCAGCAGCCGGGGCGTGTCCACCGCGCCCGCGCAGACGATGACTTCACGAGCGGCGCGCAGCAGCATCTCCTCGCCGTCCTTGGTGCGTACATGCACCCCGGTGGCCCGGTTGCCGTCGAACTCCAGGCGGTACGCCCATGTCTCCAGCAGGATCGAGAGGTTGGGGCGGTCGCCGGCCTCGATGTGCGGGTGGAGGTAGGCGACGGACGCGGAGGAGCGCTTGTTGTTCTCCGGGTGGTAGGCCAGGTCGAAGAAACCGGCGCCCTCGTGGAAGGGCTTCTTGTTGAAGCTGTCCACGCGCGGGACGCCGGCCGCCGCCTGGGCGGCGTCGACGAAGTCGCGGGCAATGGCGTTCCGGTCCTTCTCGTCGACGGGAACGATGTTGTTGCGCAGCCGGTCGAAGTAGGGGTCCATCGCGGCGGCGTCCCAGCCGTCGGCGCCGGCCTCGGCCCATTCGTCCCAGTCTCCGGGCAGCGGCTTGAAGCTGATCAGCGTGTTGTGCGAGGAGCAGCCGCCGAGGACGCGGGCGCGGCTGTGCCGGATGTGGGAGTTGCCGCGGGGCTGTTCGGTGGTGGGGTAGTCGTAGTCGAGGTCGCCGCCGAGCAGGCCGAGCCAGCGGCGGAGGGTGAGGACGTCCTCGCGGTCGATGTCGGTGGGGCCGCCCTCGATGACGGTGACGGTGACGTCGGGGTCCTCGGTGAGGCGGGAGGCTATGACCGAGCCGGCGGTGCCGCCTCCCACGATCACGTAGTCGACAGGTTCGGGGCGTGCGGTGCTGGGGGACGGGGGCATCGGTTGCTCCTTCTGCAAGGTGCTGGCGTGTGCGTGGTGCTGCGAACAGCGGGGCGGGGAGGGAGACGGCCTGTTCAGCCGGCGAACCAGCGCTGCGGACGCGGGTTGAGGTTCTGGTAGATGTGCTTGGACTCGCGGTACTCGGCGAGACCGGTGGGGCCGAGCTCCCGGCCCGTACCGGACTTGCCGAAGCCGCCCCACTCGGCCTGCGGGAGGTAGGGGTGGTAGTCGTTGATCCAGACCGTGCCGTGCCGCAGCCGGCCGGCGACGCGCCGGGCGCGGCCCGCGTCGGTGGTCCACACGGCGCCCGCGAGGCCGTAGTCCGTGTCGTTGGCCAGCCTGACGGCCTCCTCCTCGGTACGGAAGGTCTCGACGGTGAGGATCGGGCCGAAGGTCTCCTCGCGGACCACCTTCATCTCGCGGTGGCAGCCGTCCAGGACGGTCGGCCGGTAGAAGTAGCCGCTCGCCGGCCGGATGTCGGAGGGTTCGGGGCGCGCTCCGCCGGAGCGGACGACCGCGCCCTGTTCGCGGGCGGAGGCCACGTACGCCTCGACCTTGGCGAGTTGCTGCGCGGAGACCAGCGGGCCGCACTCGACGCCGTCGACGGTGCCCCGGCCGAGCCGGATCGCGTCGGCGCGGCGGGCGAGTTCGGTGACGAAGCGGTCGCGGACGGACTCCTCGATGATGAGGCGGGCGCCGGCGGAGCAGACCTGGCCGCTGTGGAAGAACGCGGCGTTGAGTGCCTGGTCGACGGTGGTGTCGAAGCCTTCGTCGGTGGCGCAGGCGTCGGCGAACACGACGTTGGGGTTCTTGCCACCGAGCTCAAGGGCGACCTTCTTGACCGTGGGCGCCGCGGCCTGGGCGACCTTCGTGCCGCTGGCGAGCCCGCCGGTGAAGGAGACCAGGTCGACGTCCGGGTGTTCGGAGAGCCGGGCGCCGACGGGGTCGCCCGCGCCGGTGACGAGGTTGGCGGCGCCGTCGGGAAGTCCTGCCTCGGCGAGCAGCCGGATCAGGTGGACGGTGGAGAGCGGGGTGACCTCGCTGGGCTTGAGCACGAAGGTGTTGCCCGCCGCGAGTGCCGGGGCGATCTTCCAGCTGGCCTGGAGCAGCGGGTAGTTCCACGGTGCGATCAGGGCGCAGACACCGACCGGCTCGTGCACGACGACGCTGTGGACATCGGGGTCGCCGGCGTCGACGACCCGGCCGCCGCTCTCGTTCATGACGAGGTCGGCGAAGTAGCGGAAGGCGTTGGTGACGTCGTCGACGTCGACGCGGCCCTCCTCCAGGGTTTTGCCGGTGTCGCGGCTCTCGGTGATCGCGATCTCCTCGCGGTCCCGCTGGAGGAGCCCGGCGACCCGCCGCAGCAGCTCGGCGCGCTCGGCGACGGGCCGGTGGGGCCAGGGGCCGTCGTCGAAGGCGCGGCGGGCGGCGGCCACGGCCGCGTCGGTGTCCTCGGTGCCGCCCTCGGAGACGAGGGCGAGGACCGTGGCGTCGGCGGGGTCGAGGATCTCGCGGGTCGCGCCGGAGACCGCGTGGCGCCAGACGCCGTCGATGTGAACGGTCTCCAGCACCGCGTCGCGCGGTGCGGCCGGGCGGGGAGCCGACGGGTGAGTAGCCGACATGTAGTGATCTGCCTTCCGTGCCTGAATTGCTCCGCACCGGTCCGGCCGAGCACTGCTGCGTGCCGGCGTCCGGGGTATGGCGCACCAGCAGCCTGGACCCCTGTCCGGCTCACCGAGATGTATGCCGAAATTTTCACTCTGAGTGATGTGACTCACTCCCGCGAGGCCCGACAGCCCTTGCGACCGCTTAGCAGACTTCTCCGCGCGACGCCCCGAGGAACAGGGATACGACACAATCGCGCAACATTTAATCTTTTTTCAGATGATTGACGGACAGACGAAAAGTTCGTACTCTACAGCCTCATGCCGCCCCGCTCGACGGCATGTCCCGGCCGGCGCGGGTGCGGCATGCCCAACCGCGTCCAGGCCGTCGTACACGCAGCGCGGCACCGCGGCCGGGGAACGGCCGGCCGCACACAAGCCCCGGACTCCCTCACACCGGGCGCCCCGTCCCTACCAGCGCTTCGCACCACGTATGGAGAGGCTCATGGCCACAAGACCTGTCGCGGCCGTCACTGTCACCGCCCTGCTGCTGTTAGTCACCGCCTGCGGCAGCGGCGGTGAGCAGGCTGACCGCAAGGGAGGCGAACCGGTGCGTGGGGGCACGTTCACCTACGCCGCCGCAGTAGGCACCTCGTGCCTCGACCCGCACACCAGCCCCGGTGACATCACCGCCGTCGTCCAGCGCAACGTCTTCGACTCCCTGGTCCAGCTGGACGCCAAGGGCAAGCTGCACCCCTGGCTCGCCACGTCCTGGACGGTCTCCGAGGATGCTCGCACCTACACCTTCCAGCTGCGCGACGACGTCACCTTCCACGACGGGACCGCGTTCGACGCCGCAGCGGTGAAGGCCAACCTCGAACACATCAAGGACCCCGCCACCAAGTCGCTGTACGCCGCCGCCCTGCTCGGCCCCTACAGCGGCAGCGAGGTCCTCGGCAAGCACAGCATCAAGGTCACGTTCTCCGAGCCCAACATCCCCTTCCTCCAGGCGGCCTCGACCCCGTATCTCGGCATCGCCTCGCCCCGCTCCCTGACCGAGTTCAAGGACAAGCTCTGCGCGGGCGGGAAGTACTCGGTCGGTACGGGCCCGTACCGCTCGGAGCGGTACGTGAAGAACGACCGGGCCGAGTTCGTCCGCAACAAGGACTACGCCTGGGCCGCGCAAGGCGCGGCCCACCAGGGTCCGCCCCTCGTGGACAAGCTGGTCGTCCGCTTCCTCCCCGAGGACTCCGTGCGCACGGGCGCCCTGACCAGCCGTCAGGTCGACGCGGCCGCCGTCCCTGTGACCTCGGCCGCGGCCGTGCAGCGCGACGATTCCCTGCGGCTGACCAGGCAGCAGTCCCCCGGCGCCGCCTACTCCCTCTACCTCAACACCACCCGCGGCCCGCTCCGCGACGAGCGGGTACGCCGGGCCTTCCAGCAGTCCGTCGATGTGGACGCGCTGGTCAAGAGCATCTACCGCGGTGAGTACGAACGCGCCTGGAGCCCGCTGAGCCCCGCCACACCCGCCGCGTACGACAAGTCCATCGAGGGCGCGGTGGAGCACGACCCGGCGGCCGCCGCCGAACTGCTGGACGAGGCCGGCTGGAGCGGCCGGGACGCCAAGGGCTACCGCACCAAGGACGGGCAACGGCTCGCACTGCACTGGCCGTTCATCGGCGCCCTCGTGCGCGACCAGCGCGACGTGCTGGGCGAGGCCGTGCAGGCCGAACTGAAGAAGAACGGCATCGACCTGGTCCGCGACCCGGTGGAGACCGGCGCCTACTTCGAGCGCTACGGCACGGGCGACTACGACGTGTGGGACAACGCCTGGGTCCGCGCCGACCCGGCGATCCTGGCCGGCTTCTACCTCTCGTCCAACCTGCCCGCGGCGGGTGGTCAGAACGTCTCACGGACCGAGGACAAGCAGGTCGACAGCTGGCTGCGGGCGGGCGCCGGCGAGGCCGAGCCGGCCGTACGCGAGAAGTCGTACGCCAAGGTGGAGCGCTGGGCCGTCGACCACGCGACCGTGCTCCCCCTGTACGTGCCGGTCACCTCCGTCGGCGTCGCCCGTGGCGCGGAGGGACTCACCTTCGACGCCAACGCGTGGCCCCAGTTCGCCGGGGTCTGGAAGAGTACGAGGTGAGCGGGGCCTTCCCACCCGTCGCGCGCTGGCTGCTGCACCGCGCGGTCGGCGCCGTGCTGGTGCTCTGGGGCGCGGCGAGCCTGACCTTCCTGGTACTCCATCTCGTGCCCGGGGACCCGGTGACGACCCTGCTCGGCGCCTCTGCCACCGACTCGTCGGCGCTGCGCGACCAGATCCGGCACGAGTACCACCTGGACGACCCCGCGGCCGTGCAGTACGTCTCGTTCCTGTCGAGGCTGGTCACGGGTGACCTGGGCACCTCCTACCAGCAGCAGCAGCCCGTCTCGCTGATCATCGGTGAGCAGCTCGGCGACACCGCCCAGCTGGCGCTCAGTGCCCTGGCGCTGCTGGTGGTCACGGCGGTGGTCACGGCGGCCGCCACCGCGGGCCGGCGGCGCCGGGTGCGGGGTGCGGTCTCGGGAGCGGAGCTGGTGGCCGTCTCGACGCCCGCCTTCTGGCTCGGCATCGTGCTGCTGACGCTGTTCTCGTTCCGGTTGAACGTGTTCCCGGTGGCCGGCGCGGGCGACTGGCGGTCCCTGGTGCTGCCGGCCGTCACGCTGGCGGTGCCGTTCGGGTCCCTGCTCGCCCAGGTGCTCCGGGAGGGGATGGAGGCGGCCCTGCACCAGCCGTTCGCGCTCACCGCGCGCTCCCGGGGGCTGAGCGGTACGGGGCTGCGGCTCCGGCACGCGCTGAGGCACGCCGCCGTGCCGGCCGTGACGCTGAGCGGGTGGCTGGCGGGCGGCCTGCTGGGCGGGACGGTTCTGGTGGAGACCGTGTTCGCCCGGCCGGGCCTCGGCCGGGTGGCCCTGGACGCCATCTCCGGCCGTGACATCCCCGTCGTCGTCGGCCTGGTGCTGCTGTCCGCCCTCGTCTATCTCGTCGTCAACGCATGCGCGGACCTGCTCTGTCTGTGGGCGGATCCGCGGCTCAGGAGCCCCGCATGAGCGCACCTCCCGCCGGGCTGGCCGTGGCGCGGCCTCCGTCCGTCCCGCTGCGCGAGCGGCTGGCCGTGTTCCGGCCGGGGCTGGCGCTCGCCCTGACCGTGCTGGCCGTCGCCGCCGTCGCGTGCGTGAGCCCCGGACTGCTGACCCACGCGTCCGCGACCGACGCCGATCCGGTGGCCGCCCTGCTGCCCCCCGGCGCCGAACACTGGTTCGGCACGGACCAGTTGGGCCGTGACGTGTACGCCCGGGTGATCCACGGAGCGCGCCACTCCCTGCTCCTCGGCGTCGGCGCCACGGTGCTCGGCGTCTCGGTCGGTCTGCTGATCGGGCTGCCCGCCGCGCTGCTCGGGCGGTTCGCGGACCAGGTGGCGATGCGGTCCATGGACGTGATGCTCGCCCTGCCGGAACTGCTGCTGGCCCTGTTGGTGATCGCCGTCGTCGGGCCCAGCTCCGTGAACGCGGCGCTGGCCATCGCGGTCTCCTCCGTACCCGGTTACGCACGTCTCGTCCGGGGGCAGGCCCAGGTGGTGCGCCGGGCCGAGTACATCCGCTCCGCCGTCGGGCTCGGGCTCCGCCGCCGGACGGTGGTGCTGCGCCATGTACTGCCCAACACGCTCGGCCCGCTGGTCGTGCCCGCGACGCTCGGGGTGGGCACGGCGATCATCTCCGGTTCGGCGCTCAGCTTCCTCGGCCTCGGCCCGAAGGCACCCGCCCCCGAGTGGGGGGCGATGCTCGCCCAGGGCCGGGACGCGCTGCAGAGCGCGTGGTGGATCGCGGTGTTCCCAGGGGCCGCGATCACCCTGTCGGTGGTCGCGGTCACCGTGGTCGGGCGGCAGCTGCACCTCCGACTGGAAGGCAGGCGAGGAGCATGAGCGCTCCCCCGAAGGACTCCGTACCGGACACCGGGAGCGAGGCCGCGGCGTCCACCGCCGTCCTGGCGGTCCGCGGCCTGACCGTCTCCTTCGGCCACGGCCGCGGGCGCCGGACCGTCGTCCACGATGTCTCGCTCACCCTCGCGCCGGGCGAATGCCTGGCACTGGTCGGCGAGTCGGGCTCCGGCAAGAGCGTCACGGCCCGGTCCCTGATCGGGCTGGCCGGACCCGAGTCGGCCGTGCGCAGCGAAGGAATGCGGGTGGACGGCGTGGACACCACCGGCTTCCGGGAACGGGACTGGCGCGCCGTGCGCGGCCGGGTCGTGGGGCTCGTGTCGCAGGACGCCCTCCAGGCTCTGGACCCGCTGCGGCGGGTCGGCGCGGAGGTCGCCGAACCCCTCCTCGCCCACCGCCTGGCCACCCGCGCGGAGGTGCCGGGCCGGGTGACCGGACTGCTCGCGGACGCGGGGGTCCCGGAGCCGGAGCTGCGCGCCCGGCAGTATCCGCATCAGCTGTCCGGCGGGCTGCGCCAGCGGGCCCTGATCGCCTCGGCGACGGCGGGCGGCCCCCGGGTCCTGATCGCGGACGAACCCACCACCGCCCTGGACGTCACGGTCCAGGCCCGCGTCCTGGAACTCCTGCGGGAGCTCAAGGAGTCGGGCACCGCGTTGCTGCTCATCAGCCACGACCTCGCCTTGGTGGCACAGTTGGCGGACCGGATCGCGGTGATGACCGAGGGGCGGGTGGTGGAGTCCGGGCCGGCGGCCGCGGTGCTCGGATCCCCGCAGCACCCGTACACCAGGACGCTGATCGCCTCGGTCCCGGGCCGCGGGCCCCTGCCGGTGCGGGCCCGGCCGGTGGAGCCGGCCGGACGGCCCCTGCTGTCCGGGGCAGGCCTGGTCAAGAGGTACCGCTCCCCCGGTGGCGGGACGCGCACCGCCGTCTCGTCCGTCGACTTCACGGTGGCTCCTGGCGAGACACTCGGTGTGGTGGGTGAGTCCGGTTCCGGCAAGAGCACCCTGGCCGCCATGGCGATGGGGCTGCTGGCCCCCGACGAGGGCCGGGTGCTGCTGGACGGCGAGCCGTGGAGCGCGCTGGACGAGCGGCGCCGGCGCCCCCTGCGCCGGGGCATACAGCTGGTCCACCAGGACCCGCTCGGGTCGTTCGACCCCCGGTTCACCGTACGGCGCCTGCTGGACGAGGCCCTGTCCGTGGCAGGGCCCGGTCGGGCCGCGCGGCGCCGGGAGCGGGCGGCCGAGCTGCTCGACCAGGTCGGTCTGGAGACGGCCCTGCTGGAGCGCCGGCCGGCCGGGCTGTCGGGCGGACAGCGTCAGCGGGTCGCGATAGCCCGCGCGCTGGCCACGTCACCCCGGCTGCTGGTCTGCGACGAGCCCGTGTCGGCGCTGGACGTGACGGTGCAGGCGCAGGTCCTCGAGCTGCTGGCCCGGCTCCGGGCGGCCTACGGCCTGGCCATGCTGTTCATCTCGCACGATCTGGCAGTGGTGCAGCAGGTCAGCGACCGGGTACTGGTGATGCGTGACGGCGTCGTCGTCGAACAGGGGCCCGTGGCCGAGGTCCTGGGCTCACCACAGCACCCGTACACCCGCCGGCTGCTGGCCGCGGTCCCGCGCCTGCCGGGCACCGCCCCCTCTCCTCACCCCCGCACAACCCTGTGACCGCTGCAAAGGACGGAGCTTCATGCCCCCGCTCGACCTGACCGCCGACGACGTGCTGACCACCACACGCGCCGTCCGTAAACGCCTCGACCTGGACCGGCCGGTGGAACGCGAGCTGATCGACGAGTGCCTTCAGCTCGCCTCCCAGGCGCCCACCGGGCGCAACCGGCAGCGCTGGGACTTCGTCCTGGTCACGGACCCGGCCAAGCGGGCCGCACTGGCCGACCTGTACCGGCTGGGCCTCGCCCGGCCCCGCCAGCAGGTCGTGAGGGACGGCGTGAACCGCGGTGACCTGGTGCGTGGCCAACGGATCGCGGACAGCGCCCAGTACCTCTTCGAGCATCTGCACGAGGTACCGGTGCTGGTGGTTCCGTGCATCCGCGTCCAGGGCCGGCACGAGAACAGTTCGCACGTCGGGCAGGCGAACACCTGGGGTTCGATCCTGCCGGCCGTCTGGCAGTTCATGCTGGCGGCCCGCTCCCGCGGGCTCGGTACCGCGTGGACGACCCCGCACCTGCACTACGAGCGAGAGGCTGCCGAACTACTCGGGATCCCGTACGAGACGGTGCTCCAGGCCGCGTTGATCCCGCTCGCTCACACCATCGGCACGGATTTCCGGCCGGGGCCCCGGGTCGGCACGGAGGAGATCGCCCACTGGGACACCTGGTAGCCGTCGGACGGACGAGGGCAACCGCGCCGACGCAGGCGCGGTTGCCCTTATTTCGATGATGTGCAAACCTACGAAACATCAGAGTTGGCCCCGCACCCTCCGCAGTCAGAGGTGAGCGAGAGGAGAGAGCCGTGCGTACCCTGAGCCACCCGGCCCGGTCGGACATCGAGCTCACCGCGGTCTTCCACGCACTGAGCGATCCCACGCGCCTCACCATCGTGCGCGGTCTGGTCGGGATCGAGGAGCAGTCCTGCGGCAGCCTGGGCATCCCGCTCTCCAAGTCGACGCTCTCGCACCATCTCAAGGTGCTCCGCGACGCGGGCGTGACCCACACCCGCATCGAGGGCACCCACCGTTACATGTCGCTGCGCCGCGAGGACCTGGACGCCCGGTTCCCGGGGCTGCTGGATGTGGCCTTCGCCGACGACAGCTCCCGCATCTCCTGACTTCCGGTCGCACCGGGCGGGACGTGGGCAGCGGAGGAGCGCCGGACGGTTCGTCCGGCGCTCCTCCGTCCGCCGGCAGCCCGCGTCGTCGCGTAGGGCCCGGACACCTCCCTCGGCAAGCCCGTCCGGGTGGCGGTGCGGCGGTTCGGTGATTCAGAGGAAGGCGAGCACCCGGGCCGGGCCGCCTGTGCCGCCCAGGTGGCGGGGAGCACCGACGACGGCGACCGCGCCGACGTCGGGGACGGTGTCGAGGCCCGCGAGGCATTCGACGCCGTATTTGCCGGCGGGCAGCAGCACCCGGTGCGTGTACGGATCGGCCGGGCGGGAGCCGGGGTCGAGGCTCGGCGAGTCGGTGCCGACGCCGACCACGGAACGCTCCTCGACGAGGAAGGCCGCGGCCTCCACCGAGATGCCCGGGAAGCGGTAGAGCCCCTCCTTCTCGTCGAAGTTGAGGAACGCTCCAGGAGTCTCGATCCGCACCGCCCAGTCGTTGTCGACGGCGAGCAGGGCTCCGTCGGGTATCCGGCCGTTGCGGCTCTCCCAGCGCAGCAGGTCGTCGACGGTCAGTTCGGTGACGTGGTCGCGGGCGGCACGTTCCCCCACCCGGACGACCGCGAGCGGGGCGACCAGGGTCTCCACCGGGATCCGCTCGACGGAGAGGCCGTCGTCGTCGAAGTGGAGCGGTGCGTCGATGTGGGTGCCGATGTGCTCGTTGTACGTCAGTTCCAGCGCGTTGTACTCGTGCTCCGCGAGGTTCGCCAGACGCCGGATCTCCATCGGCTTGACGTAGAGGTCGAAGACCGGCCAGTCGGGGCCCACGACGTGGGTGAGGTCACGGACGGTGCCGGTGGGAAGCGTGACCCGCGGGGCGGGGCGTTCCGCTGCGGGGGCTGTGGAGTCGTGCGTGCCGGCCCTGCCGGACTCCGGCGGGAGGGACGCGGCGACGGTCTGGGGGTTGCACATGGAAGCACCTTCCGTTCGGTCGGCATCCGGGAGCCGACGCTAGACTGAGGAGCGAAGACATTCTTTGGATGGACAATCCGACATCACCGGATGGCCCGCCGTCCTGGACCGCAGGAGGAGCAGTCATGACCGCCACGCAGCCTTCCCGTATCGCCTCGAACAGCCGGGAGCCGAGGCCCGGCGGACGCGACCGGTACTTCTCCAAGCTGGTGCAGGAGCGCCCCGACATCGCGATGTGCCGGGCGACGACCCTGGTGGCCCGCACCATCGACGAGGAGCTGTCCGGGCACCACCTGACCGTGGCCCAGCACCTGGTGCTGAAGATGCTGCATGACGTGGGCCCGTGCTCCCAGCAGGAGCTCAGCGAGCAACTGCGCATCGACCGGAGTGTGATGGTCGGGTGTATCGACGGCCTGGAGGACTCCGGTCTCGTGCGACGTGAGCGCCACCCCCGGGATCGCCGCGCCTACGCCGTGACGCTGACGCCGGAGGCGGGGCCTGCGCTGGAGGAGGCCGAGAACGGCGTGCCGCGGTTGCTGGACAGGGCGTTCGGCGCCCTGACCGCGTCGGAGCGGCGGACCTTGACCCGGCTGGTGGGCAAGATCCTCGACGTGAACTGAGCTCCGGCCCGACTCCGTTCCGATGCGGGACACCACGCCTCCTGGACAGCAGGTAGCACCTGTTTGATGGTTCGCAATCTTTAGAACTATAGAAGCACGTCAAAGTATCGAGCGATGGGCAGGCCGTGTCAACGACGGGGCCCCCGGAGCCTGGGCGCGGATACGCCGGGCGGCCCGGCGCTCATCGCGCACCGGGCCGCCTGATCGTCAAGGAGCGGAGGGTCAGACGACTGTGACCGTCCCTGCCCCCGCCGCCACCGCACCGGATCCCTCCATGCTCACGCGGTACGGCCGGCCGCTGCCCTCCGCCGTGACGTGCGTACCGCCGCCGTCCCGTACGACGCGGAACTCGGCCGCGGTGGCGCCGGACAGATCAGGCACGGTGACCGTGCTCTCGCCGGGTCCGGAGCCGAAGACCCGCAGGGTGAGGCCGTCGAGCCAGTCCCCGTCCGGGCGCTGGTCGTCGGCGCCCCACGGAAGTACGGCGCCGTCCCTGACCAGCAGGGGCAGGCTGTCGAAGCCGTGCGTCTCGTGCCTCCAGGCGGGGCCGGTGACCCTCTCACCGGTGAGAAGCGAGGTCCATGTGCCCTCGGGGACGTAGTACTCGACCTCGCCGTCCTCCGTGAAGACCGGGGCGACCAAGAGGTCCGGGCCGAGCATGTACTGCCGGTCCAGGGTGCGGGAGGCGGGGTCGCCGGGGAACTCCGCCAGCATCGGCCGCATCATCGGCACGCCGGTACGGTGCGCCTCCGCGGCCACTCCGTAGAGGTAGGGCATGAGCCGGTGCTTGAGCAGGGTGAACTTCCGTGCCACATCGACGGCTTCCTCTCCGAACTCCCACGGCACCCGGTAGGAGACGTTGCCGTGGAGCCGGCTGTGCGAGGAGAGCAGGCCGAAGGCGAGCCAGCGCTTGAAGACCGCCGGGTCGGGGGTGCCCTCGAAGCCGCCGATGTCGTGGCTCCAGAAGCCGAATCCGGACAGCGACAGGGAGAGACCTCCCCGAAGGGACTCCGCCATGGCTGTGAACGAGGCGAAGCAGTCGCCGCCCCAGTGCACCGGGAACTGCTGCCCGCCCGCCGTCGCCGACCGGGCGAAGAGCACCGCCTCCCCCGCGCCCCGCTCCTTCTCCAGGAGCTCGAAGACGGTGCGGTTGTAGATCTGCGCGTAGTAGTTGTGCATCCGCTCCGGGTCGGAGCCGTCGTGCCAGACGACGTCCGTGGGGATGCGCTCGCCGAAGTCCGTCTTGAAGCAGTCGACGCCCTGGTCGAGCAGCAGACGCAGTTTGTCGTTGTACCAGGCGCGGGCGCCCGGGTTGGTGAAGTCGACCAGTGCCATGCCCGGCTGCCACAGGTCCCACTGCCAGATGTCGCCGTTGGCCCGCCGCACGAGATAACCGTGTTCGGCACCCTCCGCGAACAGGGCCGACTTCTGCGCGATGTAGGGGTTGATCCACATGCTGATGCGCAGCCCGCGCTCCTTGAGGCGGGCCAGCATCCCCTCCGGGTCGGGGAAGACCTCGGGGTCCCACAGGAAGTCCGACCACTGGTACTCGCGCATCCAGAAGCAGTCGAAGTGGAAGACGCTCAGCGGGATACCCCGCTCGGCCATGCCGTCGACGAAGGAGGTGACCGTCTCCTCGTCGTAGGACGTGCAGAACGACGTGGTCAGCCAGAGGCCGAACGACCAGGCCGGCGGCAGCGCCGGCCTGCCTGTCAGGGCCGTGTAGCGGGACAGGACGTCCTTCGGCGTCGGGCCGGCGACGACGTAGTACTCCAGCGACTGGTCCTCGACGCTGAACTGCACCTGCCCGACGGACTCCGAGCCGATCTCGAAGGAGACCTTGCCGGGGTGGTTGACGAAGACGCCGTAGCCACGGGAGGAGAGGTAGAACGGAATGTTCTTGTAGGCGAGTTCACTGCTGGTGCCACCGTCGGCCTGCCAGATGTCGACGGTCTGGCCGTTCTTCACGTACGGGGTGAAACGCTCACCGAGACCGTAGACGTTCTCGCCCACCTCCAGGGCGAGTTGGGCGATCATGTGGTGGACGCCGTCAGGTGTGGTCGCGAAGGCGGTCCCCTTCGGGTCCACTCCGGTGAGGCGCCGGCCGTCACCGTCGAGGAAGGTGATCCCCCAGGGCCCGTCACCGTCCATGCGCAACGTCAGGGGCCCGTTGGTGAGTTCGGTGACCGCGCCGTCCCTGTGGGTGCGGGCACCGGGCCCCGTGGTGTCGTCCGCCAGAAGTGCGAAGTCCGGCCCGCGCCGGGCCCTGCCCGCGTGATGGGTGGTGCGCACGCCGATGACACCCTCGGCCGGGGAGAAGCATTCGACCGTGATCAGCGGTGTGTTGAGCGTGTCACCGCGCGCCGCGACACGCTTGACCGACGCGTACGCGGTGAACCGGTCGGGGTCGACACGAAGATCACGGATCTCGGTCGCGTAGGAGGCTCGGACGCCCTCACGCATCAGCCAGAAACCGTCGGTGAACTTCATGCGGACTCCTTGCCGGGGACGACGTCGACGCGGGCGAGACGCACGGAGCCTTCGAGGCCGATACGCAGCTCCTGCACCCCCCGGATGCCGAGCGCGGTTTCGAGGACGCGGTAGTCGTACGGTCCGCCGGTGTCCGGCAGCTGGAGCCCCAGGCTGCGGCCGTTCGCGTGCACGGTGATGGTCCCCTCCCCCGCGGCCAGGAACCTCAGGCCGTCCACTCCGTCGCCGAAGTCGCATGCGCGGTAGACGAGTTGCCCCTCACCGTCGCCGGAGGCGGGCGTGACGGCATCACCCTCCTCCTTCGTGCGGTCGACGATCTCCGTGCCCTTCTGGACGTCGTAGTCGGCGGCCTCCAGGCCGCGCGCCGCCACCGGGCGCGGGCCTTGCGGCTCCCCGTCGACGACCGCTGTGGCGGTGAGCCGGATGTCGGCGCTCGACGCGCCGGCGAGGATCTCGTACGCGCCCGGCTCGACGGCCCACCGGCCGTGCGCCACGCTCCAGTGCCCCAACTCCTCCACCGGCACGTCGAATTCGACCCGATCCGCCGCACCCGGCGCGAGGTGCAGCCTGCGGTGGCCGACGAGCTTGCGCAGGGGCAGGTCCGTCTCCCCCGGCCCGGCCGCGCGGACGTAGAGCTGGGCCACCTCGTCGGCGGGGACACTGCCGTCGTTGGTGACGGTCAGCGACACCCGCAGGCGCTCGCCGTCCACCCCCGTCCGCAGCGCGGAGTAGGTGAAGCCGGCGTAACCGAGGCCGTGCCCGAAGGGGTAGAGCGGGGTGCCGTCGAAGTAGAGGTACGTCTGCCGGGAGCCGATGATGTCGTAGTCGAACAGGCCGGGCAGGTCGTCGTCGCTCGCGTACCAGGTCTGCGGGAGGCGTCCGGCCGGGGACACGTCACCGGCGAGGACGCGGGCGAGCGCGGTGCCCGCGGCCTGGCCGCCGTGCGCCGTCCAGAGCAGGGCCGGAAGCTCGTCCGCCGCGTCGCCGACCGCGTACGGGTAGGCGGAGGTCAGGACCAGGACCGTACGCGGATTGGCGGCGAGCGCGGCACGCCACAGCCGGTCCTGCTGGGCGGGGAGGGCGAGGGTCGTGCGGTCCTCGGTCTCACGGCCGTTGATATGGGGGTCGTTGCCCGCGACGACGATGACGGTGTCGGCCGCCGCGGCGGCCCGGGCCACGGCGTCGGCGCCGTGCTCGACGGTCTCCCGCTCGAAGACCGTGGCGGCGTCCCGGGAAATCTTCTCGCCGGACTCGGCAACCTTCGCTCCGCCGGCGGCGACAGACACGTACCCACCGGTCCCGATGTGCAGAAGGAGGTGCCCGCCGTCGTGCCCCTCCACCGCTTCCAGGCGGAACGTCTCCTGGACGACCCAGCCGCCCGGCTCGTCCGCGGACGCCCTGACGTATCCGTCGTCGGCGACCGAGAGGTACAGCCCTTCGTCCGTACGCAGGGTGAGAACGCCGTCGCCCCAGTCGACGAGGGCCAGTTCGGTGGCCTCCTCGCCGCAGATCAGCGGGGGCAGGTCGGTACGTCCGGCGAGGAGGGCCGGGTCCAGGGCGCCTTCCGCGCCCCGTGCCTCTCCGTCCGTCGCCCCATCTGCCACGGGCACCTGGAGCCAGCCGTCGGAACACTTCAGCCTGATCCGGTCCACGCCCTCCGCGAAGAGGACGTTCTCGGCGCCGTACCGCTCACGGATCCCGTCGAGCGGCGACGAGCGGTGCATGAGCGTCCCGCTGTACCAGTCGAGCTTGCAGGCGTCGCCGAGAAGCCCGACGACGGCGACGGTCCGGCCGCGCCTCGGCTCCAGGGGCAGCAGGCCGTCGTTCTTCAGCAGGACGACGGCCTGTTCCGCGGCCTCCCGGGCGAGTGCCCGGTGCTCCTCGGTGTCCAGGGCGTCCACCTTCGCGTACGGATCGAGCTCCGGGTCGAACTCGCCGAGCGCGAAGCGCATGGTGAGCAGCCGGCGGACCGCCGTGTCGATGTCGCTCTCGTCGATGAGGCCCTTGGCGAGCGCGTCCCGGATGCGGCCGGCCATGACCGTGGAGTCCGTGCCGTGGTCGGTGAAGCTGTCGACGCCCGCCTTCAGGGAGGCCGCGGTGGCCTCTTCGTGGGTGTCGAAGTAGTGCTCGGAGTCGACCAGGTTGGAAGGCGCGCCGGCGTCCGAGCAGACGACGAGCGGCTGCTCCGTCCATCGCCGCAGGTACTGACCGAGAAGCGGCGAGACGTGGTTGGGGCGACCGTTGACGAGGTTGTAGGCCGGCATGACCCCGGCGACCGCCCCCGCGCGTACGGCGTCGCGGAAGGCGCGCAGGTCGTACTCGTGCAGGACGCGCGGGCGGACCGAGGAGGAGGCGGTGTCGCGGTCGGTCTCGTTGTTGTGCGCGAGCCAGTGCTTGAGCACGGGCGCGGTGCGCCAGTAGTGGGGGTCGTCGCCGCGCAGCCCCCGGGTGTACGCGACGGCGATGGCGGAGGTCAGCGCCGGGTCCTCGGAGTACCCCTCCTCGCCGCGGCCCCACAGCGGGTGGCGCAGCAGATTCACCGTCGGCGCCCAGACGTTGAGCCCGACGCGGTCGTCCTGGGCGCGCTTGGCCCGCACCTCGTCGCCGACGGCCTCGCCGATCCGGCGTACCAGGTCGTCGTTCCAGGTGGCACCGAGACCGACGGCCTGCGGGAAGACGGTGGCGGGCCCCATCCAGGCGACCCCGTGCAGGGCCTCCTGGCCGGTACGGAACGGGCCGAGGCCCAGCCGCTCCACCGCGGGGGCGAACTGGTGCAGCATCGCGATCCGCTCGTCGAGCGTGAGCCGCCCGAGCAGATCGTCGGTGCGGCGGGAGAAGGACAGCTGCGGGTCGCGGAAGGGAAACGGATGGTCCGTCACGTGCGGGTCCCCTTGGAGAGGTGGGAGGTTTTCGGGCTCTGCGGGCGCCGAGTGGTCCTTCGACGCGAGGAGAAGATCTTTCGAAGCGCTTCGATGCTCTGCGGCCGACCCCTTAGGTGTCAAGGGCGTTGCCGCATCGAAGAGCTCCCCCGGGCGCACGGGAGCCGCACCGTGGCGGGAGACGGTTCGGAAACAGGTCCGAGGAATATCGAAACGAACTCTTGTGTGGCCGTGACCCTTCACTTAACCTCGCTGCAACATCGAAGCGCTTCGACGAGGCAGTCCGTTGACCGCTTCAGCTCAGCCGGTGCAGTGCCACCGGCTCGGCCGGTAACGCCCCCTACCTCAGACACAGGGCCGAGCGGCAATCGCCGCCGCGGGCCGTCCTGTTGCACCACGAAGGGTTGACCCCATGACGCCGAACTCCCCCTCCGCTCCCAGCCGGAGACGATTCCTCGCCTCCTCCGTGGTTGTCGCGGCAGCCGTGGGCGGCGGGATGCCGCTCCTCGCCGCCTGCGGCGGCGGGTCCGGCGGTGCGAAGAACGAGGGCACGACCACGGGCAAGAAGCTGAAGGACCTGCTTCCCGCCTATGTGCCGTCGAAGGCGGTCACCCCGGACATCCCCGGCAAGAACGGCTCCGCGGTGGGATTCACCACCGCGCTCCCGGCCTCGGAGCTGGCGGTCTCGGTGCCGAAGAAGCTCGGCAAGGGCAGCGAGCTCACCATCATGGCGCCGCTGTGGGGCACCTCGCCGGGTGAGGGCAACCCGTACTGGACGGCCATGGACGAGGCCGTCGGTGTCAAGGTCAAGTGGCAGAACCAGGACGGCAACGTCTACGGCCAGAAGCTCGGGGCGGTGCTCGCCTCCAGCAGCATCCCGGACGCCGTCGTCGTCCCCGGCTGGGAGCTGGGCGGCAAGATCCCGTCCGCCATCGCCAACAAGTTCGCCGACCTCGGCCCCTACCTCTCGGGCGACAAAGTCAAGGCCTACCCGAATCTGGCGGCCATCCCCACCGGCGCCTGGCAGCGCGGGGTCTTCGCCGAGAAGCTCCGCGGCCTGCCCATGCCGGCCGAGGCGACCCCGAACATCACCCCCTTCTACCGCGCGGACATCTTCGAGGAGAAGGGGTACGAGGTCCCGACCACCACGCAGGAGTTCTACGACCTCTGCAAGGAGATCAACGCCCCGAAGAGCAAGGTGTGGGCGTGCAGCGACATGACCTGGTCGGCGTTCGTCTTCTTCGGCGTCCTGCCGGAGAAGCCGTACTACTGGAAGCTCGTCGACGACAAGCTGGTCAACCGCTACGAGACCGACGAGTACCTCGAGGCCCTGGAGTGGTCGCGCTCCCTGTACTCGGCGGGCTTCGTGCACCCCGACGCCAAGGCCGAGACGGGTGACATGCGGACCACCTTCTCTTCCGGCAACGCCCTCATGTACAACGCCGACATCTCGGACTGGTACGCCGCCACCGCGATCCAGCGGCTGGACAAGCCGGACTTCCGCATGGGGGCGATGGACTTCTTCGCCCATGACGGCGGCGACCCGGTCATCTACGAGGCCGCGCCCTCCAACATCTGGTGCTTCGTCAACAAGGACGCGGACAAGAAGACGGTCGAGGACATCCTCGCCCTCGCCAACTACACCGCCGCTCCCTACGGCACCAAGGAGCAGCGCCTGAAGGCGTACGGTCTCGAGGGCACCCACCACACCCTCAAGGACGGTGTGCTCACCAAGACGGAGAAGGGCAACAACCAGGTCTTCGCCACCTACGAGTACGTCGCCACCTCGGCGCCGTTCCGGGCCTACCCCGACCACCCCGACGTGGTGAAGGGTGTCATCGAGTGGCAGCAGCGTCAGGGCGCGCACCTGAAGAAGCCGCTCTTCCACGGCATGCAGATCCAGGAGCCGACCCGCTACACCGAGCTCAACGCGCAGTTCGAGGACCTGGAGAAGGACATCGTGCGGGGCCGCAAGAAGGTCAGCGACATGCAGCAGCAGGTCTCGGACTGGAAGACCAAGGGCGGCGACAAGCTTCGCGACTGGTACAAGAAGCTGCTCGACGAGACCGGCGAGTCGGCTTCCTGACATGTCGCTGAGCACAGAGGACCGGCGCGCGCAGGAGTCACGGACGCCGCCGGTCAAGACACGGGCGGCCGGCGGCGGGCCCGTCGCCACGAAGGTGCCCCTGCGGCACCGGCTGCGCAGGGACCGCACGCTGCTGCTGATGACCCTGCCGGCGATGCTGCTGTTGCTGGTCTTCGCCTACGTCCCGCTGGCGGGCAACGTCGTCGCCTTCCAGGACTACGACCCGTACATCGCGGACAACGCGTTCCAGGCCATCGCGCAGAGCCCCTGGGTCGGGTTCGAGTGGTTCCAGCAGATGGTGAACGACCGGCTGTTCTGGTCCGCGCTGCGGAACACGCTGACGATCTTCCTCCTTCAGCTGACCCTGTTCTTCCCGGTGCCGATCCTGCTCGCGCTGTTCATCAACAGCTTCGTGCGGCCCCGGGTCCGGGCGGTGGCGCAGGCGGTCCTCTACCTGCCGCACTTCTTCTCCTGGGTCCTGGTCGTGACCGTGTTCCAGCAGATGTTCGGTGGGGCCGGGCTCATCGCACAGACGCTGCGGGAGCACGGCCACGAGGGCTTCGACCTGATGACCGACCCCGGTCTGTTCAAGTTCCTGATCACCTTCGAGATGATCTGGAAGGACGCCGGCTGGGGCGTCATCGTCTTTCTCGCCGCCCTGGCGGCGGTCAGTCCCGACCTCTACGAGGCGTGCGCCATGGACGGCGCGAACCGCTGGCGCCGGATGTGGCACATCACCCTGCCCGCCCTGCGCCCCGTCGTGGCCCTGCTGCTGGTGCTCCAGGTCGGCAACGCGCTGACCGTGGGCTTCGAGCAGATCCTGCTCCAGCGCACAGCGGTCGGCCCGGGCGCCTCGGAGGTGCTGGACACCTACGTCTGGAACGTCGGCCTCACCAACGGCGGATTCAGCTACGCGGCGGCCGTCGGGATCGTCAAGGGAATCTTCGGTCTGCTGCTGGTCCTCGGGGCCAACAAGGTCGCCCATCTCATGGGTGAGCAGGGGGTGTACAAGAAGTGAGCAGCCTGCTCTCCGGACTGACCGGCTTGGCCGGTGTGAAGCCGGGTACGCGCGGCCGGCTGCGCCCGGTGTGGGAGGAGGAACCGTCGAGGACGGGTCTCGCCTCCAAGGGCGTGGTCCTGGTCCTGATATGTCTGGCGGTCCTCTTCCCGCTCTGGGTCGTGATCGTCACGAGTCTGTCCTCGGTGAGGACCATCACCGAGGCGGGCGGGCTGGTGGTGATCCCGCGCGGCGTCACCTTCGTCGCCTACCAGGAGCTTCTCGGCGGCGGCCAGGTCACCCGGGCCACCGTGATCAGCCTCTGTGTGACGGTGGTCGGGACGCTCTTCAGCATGACGGTGTCCATCATGTGCGCGTACGGCCTTTCGCGTACCGGGTCCGTGCTGCACCGGCCGCTGCTGGTGTTCATGCTCGCCACGATGTTCTTCGGCGCGGGCCTGATCCCCACCTACCTGGTGGTCCAGGGACTCGGTCTCACGGACTCCTATCTGGCGCTGATCCTGCCGAGCGCGCTGAACGTCTTCAACATCCTGGTCCTGCGCGCCTTCTTCATGAGTACGGCCCAGGAGCTCGTCGAGAGCGCCCGGATCGACGGGGCCGGCGACTTCCGCATCCTGTGGCAGATCGTCATGCCGCTGTCCCGCGCGGTCATCGCCGTGATCACGCTGTTCTACGCGGTCGGCTACTGGAGCGCCTGGTTCAACGCGTCCATCTACATCAGCGACCCGCAGATGCTGCCACTGCAGAACGTGATGAACCAGCTGGTCCTCAAGCAGGAACGCCCCACCGGCCTCGCCCAGGCCATCAACACCGGCCATCTTTCACCGCTCGCCATCCAGATGGCGGTCATGGTGCTGGCGCTCATCCCGGTCGCGTTCCTGTCGCCGTTCGTCCAGAAGCACTTCAAGGAAGGCATGCTCACCGGCGCCGTCAAGGGCTGAGCTCCATCCCCGTCCGTCCACGTCACTCCCCCACCGGAGGGTCCTCGTCATGCGCGCTTCGCCCGTCCCGCAGCCAGAACCCGCACCGCGTCCCCGCCGCCGGACCGTCCTGGCCGGAGCGGCGGTGACCGCGGCCGCGGCCACCGTGCTGCCGGCGGCGGGCGCGGCCGAGGCCTCCCGGCGGCCCGCGAAGACGCAGCCGCACCGCTGGCGCACCGCGGCGATCGGCGGTACGGGCTTCGTGACGGGCATCCTGTTCCATCCCGCCGCGCGCGGCCTCGCCTACGCCCGGACGGACATCGGCGGCGCCTACCGTTGGGACGACCGCAGGTCCCGGTGGACGGCGCTCATCGACCACATCGGCTGGGACGACTGGAACCTGATGGGGGTCGAGGCGATGGCCGTCGACCCGGCCCACCCCCACCGGCTGTACCTGGCCCTGGGCACGTACACACAGGCGTACGCCTCCCCGGGCGCGGTGCTCAGGTCCGAGGACCGCGGTGCGACCTGGGC
The DNA here is from genome assembly GCF_045039765.1 of Streptomyces sp. NBC_01166. NCBI lineage: Bacteria > Bacillati > Actinomycetota > Actinomycetes > Kitasatosporales > Streptomycetaceae > Streptomyces > Streptomyces sp. NBC_01166. The sequence continues at coordinate 7,315,658 of NZ_CP108613.1, read as the reverse complement.
GCGCACGGATCTCACCGTGCGGCTGGGGGCCAACGAGGACGGCCGGGGCTGCGGCGAGCGGCTCCTCGTCGATCCCCGCGACAGCGGGACCCTCTGGCTCGGCACACGCCACGACGGGTTGCTGCGCTCCACGGACCGGGGCGCCACCTGGGCCGCCGACGGCTCCTTCCCCGCCGTCCCGTCGGCGAGCGGCCAGGGCGTCACCCTGCTGGTGGCGGCCGGCCGGACGGTGTACGCGGGCTGGGGCGACGGCGGCACCGCCCTCTACCGGAGAGACGGCTCCGGCGGCTGGGAGGCCGTCCCCGGGCAGCCGTCCGCCGGCGCATCGACGAAGGTACCGGTCCGCGCCGCGTACGACGCGGGCAGCCGTGCGCTGTACGTGAGTTACGCGGACGGGCCGGGTCCGAACAACCAGTCCGACGGCTCGGTGCACCGCCTCGACACCGTGAGGGGGACCTGGACCGACGTGACCCCGGCCGCTCCCGGCGACGGTGACGCGTTCGGGTACGGCGGGGTGGCCGTCGACGCGGCCCGCCCCGGCACGGTCGTCGTCTCCACGAACAACCGCTGGGGTGCGGTGGACACCCTGTTCCGCTCGACGGACGGCGGGGCGAGCTGGACCTCGCTCAAGGACACCGCGGTGCTGGACGTCTCGGAGACCCCGTATCTGAAGTGGGGCGGGGAGCCGAAGTTCGGCTGGTGGATCCAGGCCGTGGCCGTCGACCCGTACGACTCGAAGCACATCGTGTACGGCACCGGGGCCACGATCTTCGGAACGCGCGACCTGACGCACTGGGCCCCGGAGATCCGAGGCCTGGAGGAGTCGGCGGTACGCCAGCTCGTCGCACCGCCCTCAGGTGCCCGGCTGCTCAGCGGCCTGGGCGACATCGGGGTCATGTACCACGACTCCCTGACCGCCTCCCCGTCGCGCGGCATGGCGTCGAACCCCGTGTTCGGCACGGCCACCGGACTTGCCCTGGCCGCCCTGAAGCCGTCGTACGTCGTGCGGACGGGCTGGCCCTCGGGCTCCGACTCGGCAGGAGCGTACTCCCACGACGGCGGGGCGAGCTGGCAGCCGTTCATCTCCCAGCCGGCGATCGCCCCTTCGGCCCCAGGCCCGGTGGCGGTCTCCGCCGACGGGGCGACGCTTCTGTGGTCGTTCGTCCACTGGGACGGCACGAAGTACTCCGCGCACCGTTCCACGGACGGCGGCGCGACCTGGGCCGAGGTGGCCACGTTCCCCAAGGGCGGAACCCCGGTCGCCGACCCGCTCGACCCGAAACGCTTCTACGTCTACGACACCGATACGGGCGCCGTCTTCCTGTCCACGGACAGGGGCGCGACCTTCACCGAAGGCGCGACAGGCCTCCCTTCGGGGGACGTGCAGTTCCGCATCGCGGCGGCTCCGGGGCGCTCCGGAGACCTCTGGCTGTCCGCCAAGGACAACGGGCTGCTGCGCTCGACGGACGGCGGGCGCACGTTCGCCGCGGTGGCGGGCTGCCAGGCCTCGCACGCCCTCGGATTCGGGAAGGCCGCCCCGCGGAAGGGGCGCGCCGGCTACCCGGCGGTCTTCCAGACCGGGCGGGTCCCGGCGACGTACGACGGCGTGGCCGTGCTCCGCTCCGACGACGCGGGCGCGAGCTGGGTCCGCATCAACGACGACGCCCACCGCTGGGGGTGGACCGGTGAGGTCATCACCGGCGACCCCCGCGTCCACGGCCGTGTCTATCTGGGCACCAACGGCCGCGGCATCCAGTACGCAGACCCCCAGTAGAGGAACGAGACGTCCATGCCGTCCCTGCACGACGCCACCCGTGGCCGCGTCCTCTTCGGAGGCGACTACAACCCCGAGCAGTGGCCCGAGGAGGTGTGGGCCGAAGACGTACGGCTGATGAGGGAGGCCGAGGTCAACTCCGTCACCGTCGGGGTCTTCGCCTGGGCGATGATCGAACCGCGCCCGGGGGACCGTGAGTTCGACTGGCTCGACCGGCTGCTGGACCTGCTGCACGCCAACGGCATCGGCGTCGTGCTCGCCACCCCCACGTCCTCGCCGCCGCCGTGGATGGGAGCGCTCCACCCGGAGACACTGCCGCGCACCGAGGACGGCCTGGTCGTCAACTACGGCTCCCGGCAGCACTTCTGTCCGAGCTCACCGGTGTACCGGCGCTACGCGGCGGCCCTCACCGAGGACCTCGCGGCACGGTACGCGGACCATCCGGCGCTCACCGTCTGGCACATCAACAACGAGTACTGCACGCACTGCTGGTGCGACGGGACGGCCGCCCACTTCCGGCGGTGGCTGTCCTCCCGGTACACCACCCTGGAGGCCCTCGACGAGGCCTGGGGCACGGCGTTCTGGAGTCAGCGCTACGACACCTGGGCCGAGATCCTCCCGCCGCGCCGGGCGCAGTACATGCGGAATCCGGCGCAGGAGCTGGACTTCAAGCGGTTCACCTCCGACGCCCTGATGGAGTGCTACGCCGCCGAGCGGGACATCGTCGCCCGGCACACCCCGCACATCCCGGTGACGACCAACTTCATGCCGCTGTGGTCGGGCCAGGACGCCTGGGCCTGGGCGGAGCAGGAGGACATCGTCTCCGTCGACGTCTACCCGGACCCGACGGACCCGCGGGGCGGCCAGTACAACGCGATGCTCGCCGACATGACCCGCTCGCAGGCCCATGGGCCGTGGATGGTGATGGAGCAGGCGGCCGGGCCGGTCAACTGGCGCGCCGTCAACCACCCGAAGCCGGCCGGACTCAACCGGCTCTGGTCGATGCAGGCGGTGGCCAGGGGTGCGGACGCCCTCTGCTACTTCCAGTGGCGGCAGTCCCGGCAGGGCGCCGAGAAGTTCCACTCCGGGATGCTGAGCCATGCCGGTGAGCACGGCCGCACCTTCCGCGAGGTCAAGCGCATCGGTGCCGAACTCGCCCTGATCGGCGGGGAGGTCAGCGGCACCGGGGTGCCCGCCGAGGTCGCCGTGCTGCACGACTGGGACGCCTGGTGGTCCAGCACCCAGGAGGGGCGGCCGTCCTCCCTCGTCTCGTACACGGAGCTGGTCCAGGCGTGGCACCGAGGCCTGTGGGAGGGCGGGGTCAGCACGGAGTTCGCCCGGCCCGACGCCGACCTGAGCGCGTACCGCATGGTGCTCGTGCCGCAGCTCCAGCTCCTCTCCGACGCGGCGACGGACAATCTGGTCGCCTATGTGCGGGGTGGCGGCACCCTGGTGTGCGGGTTCTTCACCGGGGTCGCGGACGTGGACGACCGGATCAGGCCGGGTGGTATGGACAGCCGGCTGCGTGAGTTGTTCGGCATCCGTACGGTGCACGAGTGGTGGCCCCTGGACGAGGGCGCGACGGTGGAGTGCGACGGCTTCCGCTCCACCCTGTGGTCGGAGGAGCTGGAACCCGACGGCAGCGCGGAGACGGTGTCCGCCTACCGCGGCGGGGAGCTGGACGGGCTTCCGGCCGTCCTCCGCAAGGGCACCGCGTGGTACGTCTCGACACTGCCCGAGCCCGAGGCGCTGCGCGGCCTGCTCGGCCGGGCGGCGGCCGGGGCCGGCGTACGCCCCGTGCTGGAGGGGCTGCCGGCCGGTGTCGAGGCGGTGCGGCGCGGCGAGCTGCTCTTCCTCCTGAACCACGGCCGCTCCCCGGCCGGGGTGGAGCTGCCGGGCCGCCACGTCGATCTGCTCACGGGCGCCGAGTCCGAGGGCGTCGTCGAGCTGGAGCGCTACGGCGTGGCCGTGCTCAGAGACGCGTCCGCATGATCGACGGCACATGGGAGCCCTGCCCCGCCACCCGCTGGGAAGACGCTTTCCTCAGTGGGAACGGCCGTCATGGGGCGATGGTGTACGGCGACCCCGCGGACGACCGGGTGATCGTGAACCACCACGGCCTCGTGCGGCCCAACGGCAGCGAGGACCTGCGTCCGCCGGAGCTCGCCGACGGCCTCGGCCGCCTCCAGGACGCGCTCCTGGCCGGGGAAACGACCGCGGCCGAGGACTTCGGCGCGGGCCGTCCACTGGTGTGGGTGCAGCCGTTCCACCCGGCGTTCCGGTCGTGTGTGCGGCGGGCGCGGGGGCTGCACGAGGCGGTCGCCGGATACAGGCGCGAGGTCGACTTCACGACGGGCGAGGTGACAGCGTCGTACGAGGCGTGGCGCAGCAGCGTCTTCGTGTCGCGGGCCGACGACGTGGTCGTGCAGCACGTCACCGACCTGGGGCTGACCGCCGACCTCGTGCTGGACCACTCGCTGCCGGGCGCCCCCGCGCATCTGGCGGTCGGCCGCTCCACCGTGCTGACTCCGGAGGGCGCGCACCTGGCTCTGCGGGTCGGCTATCCGGGCAGCGAGCTCGGGTACACGGGCGTCACGGTGGCGCGGGTGGACGGCGGCCGGGTGTCGGTGGTCGGCGAGGGGATCCGGATCGAGGGGGCGCAGAGCCTCACCCTGACGACCCGGGTCGTCAGAGGACCCGGCCGTCCGGACCTCGGAGAGCTGTGGGCCGCGCTGCCCCGCGAGGACTACGCCACGCTCCTGGACCGTCACCGGCCCCTGCACCGGGCCGCGTACGGCCGGGCCTCCCTCATGCTGCGGGACGCAGCGCCGGAGCGGGAGCTGGCCGGCAGCGAGCTGTTGCGCGCCCCGAAGTCTCCGGCGCTCCTGGAGCGGCTCTTCGCGGCGGGCCGCTACCACCTGCTGTCCTCCTCAGGGGTGCTGCCGCCCCGGCTGACCGGTCTGTGGACCGGAGACTGGGACACCGCCTGGTCCGGGGCCTTCACCACGAACGCCAACCTCAACCTGCAGATCTCCTCCGCCGCGACAGCCGCGCTCCCGGAGGTCACCGAGGCACACGCCGCTCTGATCCAGGGGCAGTTGGCCGACTGGCGGGACAACGCCCGGGCGCTCTTCGGCGCCCGGGGCATCGTCGCCCCGTCGCACACGGACGGCGCCTCGGGCCATACCCGGCACTTCCAGCGCGCCTATCCGCTGCATCTGTGGACGGCGGGTGCGGACTGGCTGCTGCAGCCGCTGCTGGAGCACGCCGAGGTGACGACGGGCTCCCCGGACGCCGCTCTGACCGCTGCTCTCGTCGAAGCGGCGCTGTTCTACGAGGACTTCCTCAGCCGCGAGGACCCGGACGGGAACGTGGCCGTCGTGCCCTCGTACTCCCCGGAGAACCGGCCGGCCAACGCGAGCTGGGGCACGGTGAACGCGACGATGGACATCGCCGCGGCCCGCCACGCCCTGACAACGGCCGCCGAGCACGCCCCCGGTCACCCGTCGGCCGGACTCTGGCGGTCGCTCGCGGCCAGGCTCCCGCCGTACCTGGTGAACGAGGACGGGGCGCTCGCCGAGTGGGCGTGGCCGGGTCTGCGCGAGACGTACGACCACCGCCACCTGAGCCACCTCTACCCGGTGTGGCCGCTGGACGGGATCAATCCGTATGACACCCCGGAACTGGCCGCTGCCGCACACCGCGCGCTGGAGCTGCGCGGGTCGGAGAACGACTCCGCCCACGGCCATCTGCACCACGCGCTGATCGCGGCCCGGCTGCGTGACCCGTCCCGGGTGTCGGCGGCTCTGGACGCGGTGCTGGGCGGCGACTTCTTCCACGACTCCCTGATGAGCGCGCACTACCCGTCCCGGAACGTCTACAACGCGGACGCGGCACACACCCTGCCCGCGGCCGTGATCGAGTCACTCGTCCAGTCGGCGCCCGGCCGCCTGGTGCTGCTGCCGGCCCCGTCGGCGACGTACCCGGCGGGCGAACTCCGGGGCGTGCGCACGCGGTTCGGCGCGCATCTGGACCTGCGGTGGTCGGAGGACGGCGCCTCCGCCGTGCTGCGTCCCACCCGCGACGCCCGCGTCGATCTGCGGACGGGCGACGGGTTCGCCCTCACCGAGACCTCCGCCGGAAACCCCCCGGCTCCGCTGGAGCTGACGGCCGGCGTGGACCGCGTCCTCACCCTGGGGGCGCGGTAGCAGTCCTCCATCCCCACATGGAAGGAACACCCCATGGCACGATCCACCCTGACCAGGCTGCTCCTGGCGCCGACGGCGGCCGTGGCCGCGCTGATCGGCTTCGCGGCGGCGCCCGCCCACGCCGCGATCTGGACCTCGTCGGAGCAGTGGGGCAACTACACCACGTCCGACGACTACATCCTCTACAACAACATCTGGGGATCCGGAGCGGGCACCCAGACGATCTGGGCCAACTCGTCGAGCAACTGGGGCGTGACGGCGAACCACCCGAACACCGGTGGCATCAAGTCGTACCCGAACGCCAAGAAGATCGTCAACAAGCCGATCACGTCGCTCTCTTCGCTGGCCAGCGACTACAACGTGACCGTCCCGTCGTCCGGCGCGTACAACACGTCGTACGACATCTGGGACACCGACTACGACTACGAGGTCATGCTCTGGGTGAACTACAACGGTGCCGTCGGCCCGCTCGGCACCTCCCAGGGAACCGTCACCCTCGGCGGCCACACCTGGGCCGTCTACAAGGGCGACAACGGTGCCAACGAGGTCTTCTCGTTCCTGCGGACCTCCGACTCGTCCGCGGGCACCGTGGACATCCTTCCGATCCTGAAGTGGATCAAGGACACGAAGGGCTGGTGGGGCGACGAGACCATCGGTGACGTCCAGTTCGGCTACGAGATCACGTCGTCGTCCGGCGGACTGGACTTCGTGACCAACGAGTTCGACGTCTCGTCGGGCTGACGCGGCCGGGACGGGCCGGGGGGACGCCCCCGGCCCGTCCCCGGGCCCGTGTCACCGGCTCCGCGGGACGTCCTTGACGAACACGAGGCCGTCGCCCGCCGCCAGGTGGGCCGGGTCGAGCGGGGCGTAGCCGAACCAGGGGGATTCGCGGCGCGTCGGCAGTGTGACGCCGAGGGCGGCGGCCAACCGCGGGGCGTCGATGACGCAGCGGTCCTCCGGGAGCCCGTACAGGATCCCCTCGACGGTGTCCGGGGGCGGGGCGTCCACTCCCCGGTGCCGGATCGTGCCGAGCGCCGTGGCCACGAAGGCGTAATCCTGGCCCAGCCGGGCGCTCACCAGCGCACCGGCGCTCCACCACTCGACGGGCCCCTGCCACATCTGCATCGTGCTCTTCTCCCGCTGGAGATGGGAGTTGTGGGCGTGGACGAATGCCGGTCCGCACGCGGCGACGGCGAGGAGGTTGTGGGCCATCATCCCGTCCCGGAGCGCGCAGAGCAGGGTCATGCGGGCCGGTGAGGTGTCGGCCATGCAGTGGTGGTAGCGCAGCAGGCCGGTGGCGGTCCGGCCGTACAGGCGCGCCCGGTCCAGGCCGTCCCGCGAGGTCGCCGTGGCCAGGTGCGGCGTCTGCGTGTCGAGCAGCGACACCAGGTCGTCGGCGAGCAGCCGCAGCCGGCCGGCGTCGGCCGACCGCCCCACGGACCGTGTCGGGTCCGTCATCGCGGCAGGATCGGTCCAGCGGTCGTCGGCCCCGAGCAGACCGTCGAGCGTTTCGGCGGTGCACGGGAGCAGTTCCGCGTCCACCTGGGCCGCGAGGTAGTCGTGGAGCGCGGTGAGGGCCTGGCGTGGGCTCGCGGCGGCGGTGATCTCCAGCGGGCCGTCGAACCCCGCGAAGCGGAGCTGCTCGGACGCGGGCCGGCCGTCGTTGTGGGCGTGCATCCAGCGCACGAGCTCGCGGTTGGCGGCGGAGGTGCCCCAGCCGTGGCTGAACCCGTGCTCCATGACCTCGTCGAGGGTGCCCGTGCCCGAGGTGACGTAGTCGTCGACGACCAGGCCCGCCATGCAGTCGCTCTCGATCGCGATCGTCCGGTAGCCCTCCTGCTCGACGAGCTGCCGGAAGAACTCGTTGCGCAGGTCGAGCAGGGTCTCCTCGCCGTGGGTGGGCTCGCCCAGGGCGAACAGCCGGGGCCGGGCGGGGAGCAGCCGCAGCACAGTGGCTGCCTCGGCGGCATGAACGGTGTCCTTGATGTCAGTGGCCATGCCTTCAACGCTATCTTTGAACCTTCGGTGGAAACTTTTAGCCGTTATCGTCGGCACCATGGGGCGAAACCTTCAAAGCAGTACATGGCTCAGGCCGGTTGATCTGGCGCGCCGGCACGGTCTGTCCACGCAGGCGGTGAGGAACTACGAGGAGGCCGGCATCCTTCCGGCAGCCGACCGCTCACCCCACGGCTACCGCACCTACACGCCGCTGCACGCGGGGGCGCTGCGCGCGTTCCTGGCCCTGGTGCCGGCCCACGGTCACCGCACGGCGACGTCGATCATGCGGGCCGTGAACGAGGGCGCGGCCGAGGAGGCGTTCCGGCTCATCGACGAGAGCCACGCCCAGCTCCTCGACGACCGGCGGACGCTCCAGGCCGTGGAGAGCGCCCTCCGCGACCTGGAACCCGCCGGGTCCGGGCCGGCCGCGGTGTCCGGCCCCGACGGCACGTTCATCGGTCCGCTGGCGGGGAAGCTCGGCATCCGGCCCGCGACGCTCCGCAAGTGGGAGAGCGCCGGGCTGGTGCACCCGCGCCGCGACCCGCGGACCGGGTACCGCGTCTACGACGAGGCCGCCGTTCAGGACGCCGGAATGACCCACCAGCTCAGGCGCGGCGGCTACCTGCTGGAGCAGATCGCCCCGCTGATCGCCCAGGTCCGGACGGCGGGAGGCCCGGAGCCGCTGGAGGCCGCGCTGCGCGACTGGCACGGGCGGCTGTCCGCCCGGGGCCGGGCGATGCTGGCCGGGGCGGCGGAGCTGGAGGCGTACCTCCGCGAACGCGGATGAGACGGGGGCGCGCGTCGGGGTAACCGGCTCCGGCGCGCGTCGGGGGAACCGGTGTCAGCGCGCTTCGGGGCCGCCGCCGCCTGCCAGCCAGCGGGCGGTCCGTGTCCAGTCGTCGGGCGGGGTCCCCTCCACCAGCGCCGCGAACCGCTCGGGACGGGCCAGGAGCCGGCGGTCGCACGGGTGCAGTGCCGCGTGCGCCAGCAGCCAGCCGGACAGCGCGTGCGGATCGAGCGGGCCGGGCCCGCGCAGCTGCACGGCGTACGCCGCACGTGCCGCTTCCGTGTCCCCCGCGACCAGCAGCTCGTCGGCCGACGGTGACCGGCCGGCCTCGAACTCCCGCAGCTGGTAGAGACGGGCGCGGTCGTCCTGCCAGTACGCACGGGCCGGATCCCGCACGACCAGTGCCTCACCACCCGGCACGGGGGCTGCGCCCGCGCGCAGCGCCTTGAGGAGTGTTTCCCGGTCGTCCTCGCCGCACCGCAGGTTGCGCAGCCGCCACTCCACCCGGTGGCTGACGGCGGACGCCCGAGCCCTGGCCACGGTCGCGGGTTCCAGCGGTTCCCTCAGCCAGCCGTCGACCGTCCCGGAGAGCCGGGTGACCAGCCGCAGGCCGGGTTCGGTGAGCTGGGCCTGTGTCGCCAGGGTGCGCAGGACCATACGGGTCTGGAGCCGGCGCACGGCGAAGAGGTACGGTGCCCGCCCGTGCGGGTCCGCCCCGGTGTCCCCGATCCGCTCCCGCCAGAATCCGGTGACGCCGACGAAGGCGTACGCACCGTGGAGGAGGCCGGGCAGATGCCGGGGGTCGGCGCGCCAGGGCGCGTAGTGGCGCTCGGTCCGGTCGTCGTCGAGGAGCGGGAAGAGGTGGAGCAGGGCGCCGAGTTTGCTGTGCTGGAATTCGTGGACGAGGGTTTCCGCGAGGGCGAGACCGTCCGGCGGCCGGGCTATCACCATGGAGGCGAAGGCGTCACCGGTGGAGGCGCTGAGCCCCTCGGCCGGCACGGGGAGCTCCCCTTCGCCGTGCTTGGCGTTCCAGGGCACGATACGGCTGATCTCCTCGGGCCGCAGCCCCCCGGGGCCGCCCGTCGCGCCCCGGGCCAGGACGGCGACGGCATCGCGGAACAGCCTTTGCCAGGACCGCAGTTCGTCGGGGTCGAGACGGCCGGGGGCTATCGGCTCGTCCAGGTCGCGATAGGGATCGAGGTCGTCGAGCTGGACGGTGCGCGTCCCCGGCCCGGTGTCCAGACGGTGTACCGGAAGCCAGTGCGGCGATTCCTGCTCGGTGAGCGGGCGTACGACGATGTCCGGCCCGTGCCCGGTCCGCACGGTGAGGGTTCCGCCGGACACCGTGACCCGCACCGGGTGGTAGTCGTCCTCGTCCGGGCCGGGCAGCCGGACCATTCCCAGGGCGGGCAGTCCCACGGTCCGGCCCCGCGCGGGCAGGAGGAGTTCGGCGTCCGTGCCGGCGTGGACGGCCGCCGCCGCGGCCACCGCGGCGATCTGTCCGGCGTCGGCCCACAGGGGCGGCCCGGAGGCCGTGCCGTGCAGCCGGCGGAGCGTGTGGGCGAGCCAGCTGCCGACCTGGGGGGTCAGCAGGAGCGTCTCGACCGGCTCGGGGGCACGGTCGGCGGCGGCCTCCAGCGTGGGCCAGACCGTCCGTGCGTCCAGAGGGCCGAGAATGCGGGGGTCCGCGTCGAAGAGGTCGAAGAGCTCACGCAGGAGCAGGAGACGGCGTGTACGTTCGCCCCGGACCAGGAACGCGACGGCCTCGGGCGAGCCGCCGCCCGTGGCGATCTCGTCGAACAGGGTGCCGGGCATACGGATCGGGGCGTACATCTCGCTCCCTGTCGTGGACGGAATTCTTCGCGGCGGCTCATTCCGCCCTCCCCGGCTCTCCACCGCCCCCCATGGCGTTGCTGCGCGCGCGCCTCAGCTCCGCGAGGAGCCGAGGGCCGGCGTGGGCGGCCGGAAGGCGGCGCAGATCAGCGACGCGCACCGTCGCCAGATCCATGAGGTCGGACTCGAGGTGATCAGATGTGCCCTCGGCGAGTACCGGCTGGTACAAGGCGCGCTCCCCCTTCGCGAGCGGTGGCACAGGATGCCACCGTTTACTCCATCATGACGACTGAGACCCCTTCCCGAAACCCGTGTGATCACGCCAGCAGATCACATTCCAGGCCCCGGGTTCGGGGGGAAGTCCTGTATGGACGACTTGAGTTCGGCGGCACGGGCGGGATCGTCATCGATCAGCGTCACCGCCTCGTACAGGCGCTGGAGGCCGTCCGGATGCGCCTTGAGGGCGCGGAAGATCCCGATCACATCCGTGCGCGGCACGAGGTGCCTCGGCATCCGGGCGACGATGGCGGCAGGCAACTCGTTGACCAGCGTCTGCCGTTCGTCACGGTCACTCATCAGCGGATACGCCATCAGGGCCGTGACGATCCTGGCGGCCGGAGGCTCCGCGGGTCTGCCGGACGGTGCCCGGCCGACAGGCGGGAGCGGCGGAAGGCGCTCGGAGTACCCCGGCGCCTCCAGGCGGAGGCCGGGGGTCTGATCGGTGAGGCCCGCCTCCCGGAGCGCGCTCATCCTCGCCTTCACCGCTCCGAAGAGGGGCAGGGGTTCCGGCAGCAAGTCGTCTTCCAGCTCGCGCAGGACGATGTCCGAGAACAGGCCGAGCCGGCGCTCCGGATCGTTGCCCGCCCGCTGCCCGCGGCCCGCGGCGAACAGCAGGGTCTGCTCGTGCGCGGCCACCCGAGCCCCGGTGGGAAAGCGCTCGGTGGACGGCGACTGGGGGAAGTGGTGCTGTTCGTCGAAGGTGCGGCAGGCGTCGACCATCCACATCTGCACTCCGAGGCCGGGCGTCGCATCGCTCCTCAGCCGCGTGAGCGCGGAGTCGACGTCTATGGCACGCCGGTCGGTGAGGGTGGCGTCGGCCGTGTAGAGCGCCGTGTTCTCATTCGTGTCCAGCACGCCGTGGCCGCCCCACCACACCCACAGCGCCTGCGCTCCGCTGTCCGGGGCGTCCTTGATGAAGGCGCGCCGCAGGGAGTCGTGGTCGGCCTGCCGGAACGGCATGTCGGGAGCGTTGCCCGGCAGGGGTGCGAGATGGAGCTGGATGTTGGTGCCGGGCACTCCGCGGGCCAGCAGCCAGTCGCGGAAGCGGAGGGCGTCCCGGGCGGGTCCCGGGAGATCCCAGCCGGGGCCTGCGGCGTACTGCTCGATTCCGACGACCAGGGCGAAGATGCGGTCCGGCGGGACCGGCCTGCGGTTCACGGAAGCCGCTCCCCGATCGCACGGTAGACGGCCGGATCGGTCCAGTAGGCGCTGTGCGCCACGGGGAAGGGCTGCCGGCTGTCGGTGGCGACGTCCTGGGCCCGGCCGGGGAAGAGCGGTTCGGCGGCGTAGCCCAGCAGATCGCGGCGGTCGTAGAGATTCAGCCACGGTGGCACGTGGTCGGGCAGTGGATCCGGATGGGCGAGCGAGGGCAGCGCCCCCGTCTCGTACAGGAAGGGGCCCTGCGAGCCGACGGTTATGAGGAGTTCGACGCCGGGCAGCGAGCTGGATATGAGGGTGTCGAGCGAGACGATGCCGCCGAGGCTGTGGCCGAGCAGGACGACGGGTGGCTTCAGTGCGGCGACGAGGTCACGCAGACCCTGGCGCATGTCCTCACCCCGGGCGAGGTATTTGAGGATGTCGCCGGCAGCGGGGTGCGCGGCGTCCGTGAGCGCACGTCGGCGTCGTACCGCGTAGCGGGATCCGAGGCGTACGAGCGGCCGTCCCGCCATCCGGAGCAGCGGGCCGCGACCGGTGCCCGCCGGCGCGGCGCCCAGGCGACCGGCCAACGCGGCGACGGCAGCGTCCCTCATGTCGCCGCCGGTCAACACGGGCCGGTCTGTGGCGAGTTCGGAGGCGATCACCGTGGCCGCCAGCGCCCGGGCCAGCACCCACGCCAGGGCCTCCTGGTCCAGGGTCTCGGCGGCGGGTCCGAGCAGGGGGCTGCGCGCCAGCTCCGCAGCCACTTCCCGGATTCCGGGGCCCAGCGCGTCCGCCTGCGGCTCGCCGTGTTCCGCAAGCGCGCGCAGGAGCGACCTCGGACGTTCGTCCGGAAACGCCGCACCGGGCGGCGTGACGCGCGGACCGGAACCGGCCGATGCCGTGGCCAGTTCGGCCGAGGGGTCCTCGTACAGCCGGGCCCACTCATCGGTCTCGTAGAGGTCGTCGGGATCTCCGGTGCTCCGGCCGGTCCCGGCGCCGGGGGCGGCCGGGATACTGGCACCGTCCGCCGCGAGTCTCGCCCCGTACTGCCCGCCCCAGTCGTAGGCGACCACGCGTACGTCCGGAGCAGTTGTCGCGAGGCACGACCTGACGCGTGTGAGCAGCGCGGTCAGGTGCGGCTCCCGCACACCAGTGCCGTGTGTGAAGACCACCGTGGTCATGCGTACGCCCCCGTTACTCTCGCTGCGGCCCCGTCCGTTGCCCACGAGGGCGACGGACGGGGCTGACGATCACCCGGCCGTCCTCGACGTCACATCGGCAGCGGTGCGATGTCGAACTCGATGCGCTGGTGGAGCCTCGCCGCGGTGTGCCAGGGGTGGTCGTCCCCGAGCACTCGCGAGAGCCCGGCCACAGCCTGCGAGTTGAGCCGGTCCGCCTCCTGCGAATTCCCCAGTCCACGCTGATCCAGGGAGAGATTGGCCGTGCAGGCCAAGGTCAGCGGGTGGTCGGCCCCCGCCGTCTCCGTGAGCTTGGGGAGGACCGCCGAGTCGACGGCGCCGGCGTGTGTGAAGTCCAGGCGGGCGTAATGGTCGTTGGCCCTGCCCATCGCCGTGGTCAGCGTGTTCAGGTGCGTCCCCCCCAGGGAGGCTTCCAGATGCTGGAGCGCCTCGGTGTCCAGGGCCTCGGCCCTGTCGATGTCACCCTGCGCCCGCAGCGTCGCCGCGAGATTCACCTTGGCGAACTGCGTGTACGGGTGATGCTCGCGGAGCACCTGGCGGTAAGCGGTCAACGTCTGCTCACCAAGTTCCCGGGACCCGATGAGGTCACCGTGCAGTCGACGTTCGACCATGGCATGGACAGCGGCACCGAGCGCGTCGGTGTTGTTCAGGCCGTAGCGGGTGGTGAACCGCTCAAGTGTCTGCTCCGCGAGGGCCGCGCCTCCCTCCACCACACCCGCCCTGCGTCGGCACACGGCCAGGTTCAGGGCGGCGCGGATGGTCGACGCGTTGGTCTCACCGAAATTCGTGACGTAGGTGAGGTAGTTGGACTCCTGCAGGACACGCGCGCCGAGGTAGTCGCCTGCCTCACGGATGTCGAGTGTCAGTGCGCTCAACGTGTTGAGTGTAAGAGCACTCGCCGGGCCGTAGAGCAGTTCGCGTTGCCGCGCGGTCTCCTCGTCGATCCCGCGCGCCGAGCCGAACCGCCCGTTGAGCCTGAGGGTCACGCAGAAGTCGTGTGCCGCGCTCAGCGTCGTGGGGTCCTCCGGCCCGAACAGGTCGCTGGCCCTGGTGAACGCCTCCTCCGCCAGCTCGCGAGCCTGCTGGAACTCACCTCGGTGTCGCAGGGCCCCAGCCATCTGCCACATGGAGTCGATGAGTTCCTCATCGGGAATCTGCGCGCCGCGCGAGATCGCGAGAGCCCGCTCGTTGTGCACGATCGCCTCGTCGGGTCGCCCGAGCAGCCGCAGATAGAAACCGAGAAGCTTGGTGATCCTGATGACGTGCAGGTCCTCGTCACCCGACTGGGCACGCCACGCGGACCAGGCCAGCCGCGCCTGGGCGGCGCCCGATTCGTGCGCGCCCCAGTAGTAGAGGAAGAACACCATGTCGTAGACGAGGTCACGGACCCAAGCGTCGGAGCTCTCCACCGCCCCGGACGCGATCACATGCGGGAGGATCGCCTGGTAGGCGGGCCACTGGTCCGGCGAGGCCGGTGCGCCGGGCTTGGCCGTGGTGAGCAGCAGGTGGGCCGCCCGCGTCATCCTGGCCCGCTCCTCGGGGTCCATCCTGGCCACGATCACGTTCTGCATCAGCCGGTGCATCTGCAGGGTGGCGGTCTTGTGGTCCAGCCTCACCAGCGACAGCTTGCTCAGGTCACGGGTGGCGCGGGCCAGCAGCAGGGGGTCGCGCAGGACCGGGTCGAGCTCGGGGGTGACCTCGACGTTGCGTCCACCCCTGAAGAGATTGAGCGGGATGGGCTCCGGCGCCATGCAGGCGCAGATCTCCAGGAGTTGACGTGCCGCCGGGTTGTCCTGCGAGAGGCGTCCGAGGGAGATGTCCCAGACCGCTGCGACGGGGAGCGGATAGTCGGGCGACGGGTCGAGCTCGAGGATCTCGGGCCTGCGTTCGTCCAGCAGGGTGAGGTATTCGTCCACCGGCATCCCGGTGGCGGCGTGCCAGGCGCCCGCCTGCTCGACAGCGAGGGGCAGGTCGCCCAGCGCGGCGGCGAGCCGGTCCGCGTCACCGGAGCTGAGGCCGCGGGCGCGGCGCTGCAGGAGCGCGATGCTCTCCTCGCGGTCGAAGACGTCGACGCTCAGGGGGGTGGCGACGCGTTCCCACTCACGGTTGCGTGAGGTCACGATGATCTTCCCCGGCCCGCCGTTGGGGAAGTAGGAGCGTACGGCCTCGATGTCCTCGGCGTTGTCGAAGACGAGCAGCCAGTTGTCGAACGGCTTGCCCGTACGAAGGGCTTCGCGCACGGCGGGCACGGCGGCGTTGGCCTGCGGTCCCACCTCCAGGCCTAGGCTGCGGGCCAGGTCGGCGAGAGCGCCGAGGATCAGGTTCTCCTGCTCCGAGGGGATCCACCAGATCACATTGAACTCGCCGCTGTGGCGGTACACGTATTCAACGGCGATCTGCGACTTCCCGACACCGCCCATGCCGTGCAGTGCGTGCGGGAGGACGGCTGTGGTCTCGTCCTCCCGCAACTGCCGCTCCACGGCCGCCAGAAGACTTTCCCGCCCGGTGAAGTTCGGGTTCTTCGGTGGCACGTTGCCCATGATCTTCGGCTGGCCCGTGCGGACGAACCGGAGCTCCGGCGCCAGGGCGTGCGTGCCCGCCTCGACCCGATCCTGCTCGGTGTCTACGGGTGGTGTCGTCGACGACACAGATCCTCCTGGTGGAACCGTCGAATGCGACGGGGAAGCGGGGCCGATCTCATTCACATCAGATGCCTCTTTATCATCGATTGTCGCCCCCGCCGACGCTCCCGCGCCGTGCAGCAGCGCGCTGTTGACGAGCGCCGCGCGCCTCCGGTACGGCATGCCTCCGAGCGCGCGGAGTACGGCCAGTTCGATGCGCAGCCACGCGGGGCCGCCCCCGGCGTCCGGAAGCGCGGCCTGCGCCGGATCGCGCAGCGCGGCGCGCAGCCGTACACCCTGTGCCCGGCTGGCCCGCGACTCCGCGAGCAGGCTTACGGCCCGGGCGAGTTGGGTGCGGTTCCCGGTGGCAAGCAGTGCCTCGCGAATCCCGTCGGCGAAGTCGGGACCGCCTTCTCCGTCCCGCTCCCAGTCGATCAGGCCGCCCATCATCACCTCGGCCAGGTGCTCGGGGCGGGAGTCGGGAAAGGCCCGGGCGCGCAGCTCCTCGATGACGTCGAAGCGCAGGGGCGCCACCGCCAGCAGGACGGCGAGGTGCCGTGCGAGCGGGCTGGCCAGCGCGACGAATCTGCGGACGGCGTCGGCTGCCGCGCGGGGGCTCTCGATCCTCGGCGCCCGCAGCCCCGCCGCGGCCACTCCCTTGGCCATCGCACCGGCCAGCACCACGGGCAGCGTCCGGCGTACGCCGCGTTCGCCGGTGACCAGGTCCGCCCAGGCGCGGAACGAGCCGGGGCGCAGGCTGAGGACCGGTACGGCCACGGATCCGTCACCCGTGTCGGGCAGGACGTGCGCGTGTTCCGGTACTCCGTGCGGCGGGTGGCAGAGGAAGTGGCGGTTGAGCGCCCCGAATCCGGCGGCGTCGAGCCGCGCCCGGAAGGGGTAGACCGAGGAACGGTGGCGCAGGTACGGCGGCAGCAGATGGACGAGCGCCGTCGGCCCGGCCGCGGAGAGCCGCCCCAGCAGTTCGTCGGCGCCGCCCTCGGCCCATCCGGGTGCCAGCCCGTCGGTCACTACGAGGAACAGCCGTGTCCCCCTGCCGTCCAGGAGTTCGGCCGGGTCGGCCCGTCTGTTGCCGGGCCAGCGCAGTTCGGGCGGTGCCGCACCGGGCAGCAGGACGTCGACCGTACGGACGTCCCGGAAGGCACCGCTGCGGACCGCCTCGTCGGTCAGCTGACGTAAGGAGTCGTCCCAGACGGGCATGGTGGGCGCCCTGTCGACGAGCAGCATCAGGTCGAAGGCGCGTTCCTGGACCGGGTCGAGGTAGGGGATCCACAGTCCGTCGATCACACCGTTCTCGGCGGTGCGGGCCTCGTCCAGCCGGCTTTCGTGGCGCGACGGCACGCGTCGGCCCAGGCCTCGCAGAGCCTTGGCCAGGGGCAGCGGCACGACACGCCGCGTGGGGCGTGCCTCGTCCGGAGCGAGGGTGCCGGGCCGGCCCTGCCGCGAAGGGAGGGCGTCGATCAGTTCGATGTCCCGTGGGTCGACTCCCGGGTGGCTCGCGGCCGGCACCGTGTCCTCCGCACCCTGCTCGAACGGAGGAGCCGCGACCTCGGGGAAGTCACTCTCCATGTCGTCCGGTAAGGGCGCGGGGTCCAGGTCGGTCCCCCCGTCCGCTTCACGGCCCGCACGGTGCCAGGCCGCCGCAAGCCAGACGGCGTCGGCGAGGTCCTGCCAGCTCGCCTCGCCGTCGGTATCGTGGAGGTCGCCGCCGCTCGGCGCGGGCGTCGTGTCCGGGGCGCGTTCCCGTGGCGAGCCGTTCATCAGCGGCCTTTCGAGAGGTCGCGGAGAAGCATCTCGATGAGCTTACGCCCGTCACTGTCGTCCCGGAATCCGTGGGCCGTGGTGAGTTGGACGGCGTTCAGCAGCTGGTCGACGGACTGGGTGCCTCCGCCTTCCAGGCGCCTGACGAAGTCGTCCACGAGGCCGTCGACGCCTTCGGGGCGCCGGCCCAGGTGGCTGATGACGATGGACACGAGGTGTTCGCGGCTGGGCGGACGCATCTCCAGCGGCAGGCACCGGCGCCGGAAGGCCGCCGGGAACTCACGTTCGCCGTTGCTCGTGATCACGACCACGGGGAACTCCGCGCACTCGACCCGGCCGGCCTCGATGACGGCCCGGCCCTGGGGGTCGTCGGTGAAGACGGACAGCTCGGCCACGCCGGCGCGTACCAGTTCCGGGATCTCGTAGCTGCCGTTCTCCAGGACGTGGAGCAGGTCGTTGGGCAGGTCGATGTCGCTCTTGTCGAGCTCGTCGACGAGCAGCACCCTGGGGCGTCCGTAGGCGAGCAGGGCCGTGCCGAGCGGGCCGAGGGTCACGAAGTCCCCCAGGTCGGGTGCGCTGCCGGTGCCGCTCTCCGCCTCCGCGGTGCCTCCGGCACGCCATGCGGCGATGGCCTGGGCACGCCCGATGGCGTCGTACTCGTAGAGCCCGCCGCGCAGTGTGGTGCGGCTGACGATGCTCCACGGCAGGACCCGGCCGAGTCCCAGTTCCTGGGCGATCAGATACGCCAGGGTGGACTTGCCCACTCCGGGCGGCCCGGTGATCAGCAGGGGGCGCCGCAGCAGAAGCGCGGCGTTGACCGCGTTGATCTCCTCCTCGCGTAACTGCGGGCCCTCCTGCACGGTGCCGAGCCGGCGCAGCGCCGACTGCGCGTCGTCCGGCGGGTCCTGCTGCAGCGGGCTTCCGGCGAACACCCGCCAGGGCGGCGGCTGCGGCAGCTCCGGGGGGTCGCCGGCCGGGGGCTGCCCCGTCGCGTGGAACACCCTCCAGGAGGGTGGCGTGACGGACTGCGCTGCCGAGGCCTGCTCGGTCATGCTGTCAACTCCTCGCAGTCGACCAGGCGGTACGGGTCGTCCCAGAAGAACGCCATGTACTTACCCACGGAAAGGCTGTCACGCCCCAACTCCTCGGCCTCCTGACGGATCTGACTGACTTTCGACGGGAGCTGGGCCGGCGGATGCGCGAGCAGGAGGGTCAGCACCTGGCCGGACAGGTCCGGGCTGTCCGGTCTGCGGTCCCAGGCTGCAAGTCCGACCCCCTGCTCGATGGCGATGCTGAGCGCGTCCATGCCGTGGCCCGGCAGGGCGGGAACATCGAGTATGACCGCGGTCAGACGCGGGTTCCCCGCGAGTCTGGCATGCCAGTGCTCCAGACGGTCACCCTGCTGCCCGTGCCACCGGTGGGTCTCCGCCACGCCGACCTTCTTGAGCTGTGTCCACCGGGCCCGCCACCGGCCGAGCTCCACCGTGTCACGGGCTCTCATGCGCTCGAGGCTCCGCAGATGGACATGGTAGCGAAGGGCGATCGGCATCCGGACATGAGAGCGCGTACCCAGTTTGATGCCCGCCATGTCGTGATTCAGGAACTGGAGGGGGAGGACGAACTCGATCTGCACCGGGGGGTCGTTCTCGCTCTCCGAGACATCCGCCCAGCGTGAGGCGCCCTGGCTGATCGCCCGTTCGACCGCACCGGCCAGGGCGTCGAGGCTGGTGCGTTCGATGTCTCCCGCCACGGGCTCCCAGTACCCCGGCGCGGCATTGACCCAGTGTCGTACATAGACATCAGCCGAACTGTCGTCTGCGGGCTCCACCATCACGACGAGACAACGTGACACGTACGGGTCGGCCGCCGGCCGGGCAGCCATCGCGCGCCTCCGCTCCTCCAGCGCCCGTACGGTGTCCGGGCCGGCTTCACGGGCCCACGCGTCCGACCAGTCCCTGAGCTCCTCGCGGAGCACCGGCTGGGCGAGGGACGCGGTGGCCTCGACGAGCACCAGCGCCGGGGGCAGACCGTCGGCCTGGGTGTTCACGGCGCACAGGTGGTCGAAGAGCTGGACCGGTGTCCGGCCGAACGGCACGTCGGCGCCGAGTTCGTGGTTCAGGATCGTGTGCAGGCGGGCCTCGTCGACGCGCCACCCCTCGCCGAGCAGCCGGTGGACCTCGCGCACCGCCTCGGGAGTGAACTCCTCGGCCGACAGGGCGGATTCCACGATCCGTGTCAGCTGGGCCGCGCACTCGTGGCCGGCGATCGCGCGCACCGCGGAGATCAGCGCTTCCAGACCCTTCTCGTGCTTCAGCAATTCCCGGAGGAAGGAGAGCATGTCGGCCCGCGGGTTCTGCCGTCGGTAGACGATCTCCGCACCGACGTGCTCCGCGGCGAAGGCGATGAACTGTCCGCACTGGTCGCGGTCGGTCACGAAGTCCTGTTCACACAGGAAGTCGACCAGCGCGACGATGAGTCGCGTCCTGGCCTCGCCCGGCCCATCCCCTCCGGACAGCCCGTTCCCCACCACCGACCACCCCCGTAGAGCCGGTACCACCTTCATGACAGATCGTGAAGCTATCACGCCGGATCTTCAGCAACCAGGTTCACTACAGGCCCTGTTGACCACCTGTGACACACACCCGACGCCCCCTGCCGGACCGTGGCGGGGCACCGGGAGACACGCCACCCGGACGGATGGACGCGGCCCCTCGCCGGTCACACCGGCGCCGGTCCCGAGCTCGCACGCACCGTCAGGACCGGTTCCAGAAGCTCCACTTCGTCCGTACCCCGGCCCGCGAGCTTCGCGACCACCTGCTCCACCGCCCGCCGCCCCATCTCCTGTGCGGGGATGGCCACGGAGGTGAGCCGCACCGACGCCTGCGTAGCCACCTGTTCCGGGCAGACGGCCACGACGGACACGTCCTCCGGCACGGCCCGCCCCTGCTGCTGGAGCAGGTTGAGCAGCGGCTCGACGGCGGCCTCGTTCTGGACGATGAAGCCGGTCGTACCCGGCCGCTCGTCGAAGATCCGGCCCAGGGTGCCGGCCATCGCGGCGTAACCGCCCTCGCAGGGGCGGTGCAGGATCCGCATCCCGGTCTCCTGCGCCTTGGCCCGTATGCCGTCCACGGTCCGTTCGGCGAAACCGGTGTGCCGCTCGTAGACGGCGGCCGCTTCACCGATCACCGCCACCTCACGGTGGCCGAGGCCGGCGAGGTGGTCCACGCAGAGCGCCCCGGTGGCCTCGAAGTCGAGATCCACGCAGGTCAGCCCGGAGGTGTCCGCGGGCAGGCCGATGAGGACGGCGGTGCGGCCCGAGTCACGGAGCAGCGGCAGCCGTTCGTCGTGCAGTTCGACGTCCATCAGGATCATCGCGTCGGCCATCGAACTGCCCGCGATCCGCCGGACGGCCGCCGGGCCCTCCTCGCCCGTGAGCAACAGGACGTCGTAACCGTGCGTACGGGCGCTGGTGGCGACGGCGATGGCGATCTCCATCATCACCGGCACATACATGTCCGTACGCAGGGGCACCATCAGTGCGACGATGTTGGACCTGCTGCTGGCGAGGGCGCGCGCACCGGCGTTGGGGTGGTACCCCAGCTGCTGGATACTGTGTTCCACCCGCTCCCGGGTGGAGGCCGAGATCGACCGCTTGCCGCTGAGGACGTAGCTCACCGTGCTCGCGGAGACTCCGGCGTGCTGGGCGACCTCGGCAAGCGTGACCATTCGGCTTCTCCCCTACAGATGGCGACCGGAGGGGAGAGCGGGTGAAGCGCTTCGACAGCGCGGCGCTGTGCTCCCCTTCGCACTCTGACATGCACAGACACCGTGGAGCCTAGACTCGCTCACAGGGACTGTCCAGAGCAGGAGTCGAAGCGCTTCGACCGCATCGTCGGCAGCGATTCGCTGCCACCCACCGTGGCTCAGGACGCCGAGGGTGTCCAGCCTGCCAGCCAGTCGGCGGTCTCCTGCTCCGCGGCCTGGGAGTCGGAGAGCTGCGGCCGGTCGCTGCTCGCCGAGCCGGATCCGGGCCCGGTGTTCTTGTATTCGGCGAAGCGGTCGTCCTTCCAGGAGAACCCGCTCATGTCCGTCCACGGGGCGGGCCTGACCGCCGAGCTGAGCGTCGTGTCACGGAAGGTGGCCATCGGGTCGAGCGAGGCGTCCCCGCCCGCGTGCCACGGCCGGCCGAGGTGGAAGGACGACGCCGAGACATCGCCGTTGACGGTGGATCGGGTGATCAGGAAGCCCTTGCGGTCGGCGGCCGTGCTGGGTGCGGCGATGTAGCCGGCGGAGCTGCCGTCCCAGCGCTTCTTCAGTGTGATGACGGATGCGTCGATCACCGCGGTGGCGCGTCCGAAGATGAAGTCGACGTTGCCGATGACGTAGGAGTTCTTCATGTAGACGCGGCCGAGTGTCGCCTTGGAGGCGGTGTCCAGCAGCAGGGTGTCCTGGTCGCCGGTGACGATCACGGAGTCGAGGAAGACCTTGTCCGCGGCGGTGCGCAGGGCCACGGCCTGGAGTCCGCTCATGTTCTGGTTGGCGCCCTCGTCGAAGTCGTTGGAGATCGTGAGGTTACGGGCCTGGAAGCCGTTGGCCTCGGCCGCGACGGTCGCGCTGCCGCTGGTCCCGTAGGTGCCGGAGCCGTCGGGCTTCTGGGTACCGGAGGCATTGTTGTAGACGATGACGGTGTCTTTGCGGCTGGAACCACTGCCCTGGAGCGTGACGTTCTGCTTGGTGGAGGGGATCTTCACCAGCTCGCGATAGGTGCCCGGCTTGATGGAGACGACGATCCTTGCGGTGTTGCCGGAGGGGATCGCGTCCACCGCCGCCTGCACGGTGGAGTACTGCCCGCTGCCGTCCTTGGCGACGGTGAGGGTGGTCGCCGCCGCCGCGTCGGACGCGGTCCCGAACGTCTGGAGGGCGGCGACCGACAGGAAGGCTGCCGCCCCCGCGGTCAGCGCCCTCCGCGGTCCGGGCCGGAGGCTGGTACGTCGTCGATTCGCTGCCATGGCGTGATCCATTCGGTCGGGGAGAGGGAGAGGCGGGGGTTCCGGGAAGTAGTCGCCGCGAGCCGCGCGAAAGGTTGCCGTGGCCTCAGGAGGCCCGCGCGTCGCGGGCCCGGACCTGGATCCGGGCCCGCTGTCGCTCAGCTCACCGGGACGAGCTTGAACTGCTGGCAGGTGTTGTTCAGCCAGGTCCACTGCCGCACGTCGGCGCCGTCGGCCGTCGAGCAGTCCGCCACGTCGGCGACCTTCCCGGTGGCCCGGTTGACGATGCGCACCCATCCCCCGGCCTCGGTGGTGACGAAGCGGAAGCGCTGGCAGGTGTTGTCGAGCCAGGACCACTGCCGCAGGTCGGCGCCGTCGGCCGTCGAGCAGTCCGCCGTGTCGAGCACCTTGCCCGACGCGACGTTCACCAGCCTGCTCGTGTCGTCCCCCCGGTCGTCGATGCGCCAGCGCTGCTTCGCGCTGCCGTCGCACGTCCACTGCTGGACGTTCGCTCCGTCGGCGGTCGACGCACCGCTCACGTCGAGGCACTTCCCGGTGGCCCGGTTGACCACGGTGTACGCGGTCGGGGTCGCCGCCGTCTCGCCGGAGGGCCCCGCCAGTGTCGTACCGAGGGCGACGGGCGTGCCCAGGTTCGGTGTGCCGTCGGAGTTCCAGCTGAACTTCTGCGCACGCGCCGTACGCCCGTTGTCGCAGCCGTCGGACGCCGCGTCGTTGGCGTGGTAGACGATCCAGCTCTCCGTGCCGTCCGGCGAGGTGAAGAAGCCGTTGTGCCCGGGTCCGTAGACCCCGGCGGCGTCGTTACGCTGGAAGACCGGACCGGATTTCTTCGTCCACGAGGACGCCGAGAGCGGGTTGGACCCGGTCAGCGTGAGCTGCCCCAGCTTGTAGTCGGGGGTCCAGCAGCCGCTGGCGGAGTAGACGATGAACGTCTTCCCGCCCCGCTGGAGCACCTCGGCCCCCTCGTTGACCGTGCCCCCGGACTTCTCCCAGTCGTAGGTGGGTGTGGAGATCGTCGAGAACGACCCGCTGAGCGTGTACGGGTTCGACATCGGCGCGATGACGAGATTCTGCGTACCGCCGCCGCTCGCGCTGCCCAGCAGGTACATGGACCCGTTGACCGTGAGCACGCTCGGGTCCAGCATCCAGGTGCTGCCCAGCTGGTTCCTGTACGTATAGGGCCCCATGGGGTCCGGGCCCGCGCTCTGCAGCACGTGGACACGCTGCGTGGGGTTGTAGTCGGTGATGTTCTGGCCGGCCACGTAGTACAGGTACCAGCGGCCGCCGGAGTAGTGCAGTTCGGGTGCCCAGATGTTGCAGCAGCGCGACGCGGCGTCGCCCTGCCACACCTGCACGCTCGGCGCCGTGGAGAGCCCGGCCAGCGTCGGCGACTTCCGCATGGTGATGACGTCGGTCCAACTCGTCGACACCAGGTAGTAGTTGCCGTCGTGGTACGAGATCCAGGGGTCGGCGCCCTTCTGCGCCTTGACCGGGTTGGTGTACGGACGGCCCTCGGCCGCCGACGCCGATGTGGGCTGCCCCAGGGCGAGCGCCAGCAGGAGGGCGCTCAGCAGGGTCAGTAGGCGACGGGCCATCCGCTGCTCCAGTTCAGAAGGTTGACGCCGAGCTTGGGGGTGCCGTTGTCCTGGCCGTCGTAGTAGTGGTAGACGAGCAGGTCACCGTCGGAGTCGGCCATGATCGACTGGCCGCCGGGGCCGATGTAGCGCCCGTGCGACTCCATGACGGGCGTGCCGCCGTTGCTGAGCATGCTGACGCCGTTCTTGTCCTTGTAAGGGCCGGTGACGCTGGTGGCCCGTCCCACCTTGATCTTGTAGGTGGAGCTGGTGCCGGCGCAGCAGGTGTCGTACGAGGCGAAGAGGTAGTAGTAGCCGTTGCGCTTGACGATGGAGGGCGCCTCGACGGCCTTCGTCCCGGTGGGCCGGGAGGCGAGCGACCGGCGGGCGGTGTCCCCGGCGTACTGCTTGCCCGTCGACGGGTCGATACGGATCATCTTGATCCCGGTCCACCAGGAGCCGAAGGACAGCCACCACTTGCCGTCGTCGTCGACGAACAGGTTCGGGTCGATGGCGTTGAAGTCGCTCGACGAGTTCGAGGTGTAGACGATCCCGTAGTCGCTCCAGCTGCCGGCCTGGCCGGTGGTGGAGGCCGCCAGGCCGATGGCGGAGGTGTTGGAGCCGAAGGACGAGACGGCGTAGTACATCAGGTACTTGCCGCCCTGGTACGAGATGTCCGGGGCCCAGGGGTCGGACGCCGAGGAGTAGTTCTTCCACCAGCTCGGCTTGGTGGTGAAGGCGTTCCCCGAGCGGCCGAAGGCGGTGCGGTCGGTGGAGGTGCGGAGCTGGAGGCCCTCACCGGTCGAGTAGAGCAGGTACTGGCCGGACGAGCTGCGGATCATGCTGGGGTCGTGGACGACGATGTCACCTTTGACGACACCCGGGTTGGGGTAGGCGGAAGCGCTGCCCGGCACGAGGGCGAGCAGGAGGGCGGCGGGGAGTACGGCGAGGCTTCTCCTCAGAGTGCGGCTCACGAGGAAACTCCTTCGGGGGGGTCGGGGATGGGGTGCATCCCGCAGTCGCCGCCCGGACCGCATCGGTTGCCGCGCGCCACCCACTTTCTTCGAAGAACCGGACGCCGTCCGTGATCCCGAACATTCTTATGGATCAACAGAGTTGTGCGGCCGGACACCCGCCCGTCCGGGCCTGGAGCTCTCCCTCGCCGGCCGTCAGCCGTGGAGCAGCACGGGGAAGGCCTCCATGTCGTTCTGCGTCATGACGGGCAGCTTGCGGATCTCGGCGTCGGCGATCGCGAGCTTCAGCTCCGGGAACCGCCCGAACAGCGCGGGCAGTGCGATGCCGGCCTCGACCCGGGACAGCGCGGCACCGGGGCAGATGTGCGGCCCGTGGCCGAAGGTCATGTGCCGGATCGGCGTCGGCCGGGTGACGTCGAAGGCATCGGCGTCGTCGCCGTGCTGGGTGACGTCGCGGCCGATGGCCCGGTAGGAGATCACCACGCCCTCCCCCTCGGCTATCACCTGGTCGCCGACCTGGATGTCCTCGGTCGCGAACCGCATCAGCAGGTGGGTGGTGGGTGTGTCCCAGCGCAGCGTCTCCTCGACGACCGTGTCCCACGGGATCTCCCCGTCCAGCACCTTGCGCAGCTGGGCGGGGTGGGCCAGCAGCGCGCGTACGGCGTTGAGGATGAGCCCGATCGTGGTCTCGTGCCCGGCGGCCACCATCGCCTTGAGGTTGCCGACGACCTCCTCCTCGGTGAGCGGCTCCCCGCCCTCGTCGGCGAGGATCAGCGCGCTGGTGAGGTCGTCCGCGGGGTGGGCGGTCTTCTCCCTTACCAGTTCGGCGTAGAAGACATCGAGCTCGGCGATCAGCGCCAGCCGGTCCTCCTGCGGGGTGAGCATCGAGAAGAATGCCTTGTACTGCCGGGTCAGCATGGGGTGCAGCGCCTCGTCCACCCCCATCAGCAGACCGACGACCTTCATCGGCAGCGGCTGGGCGAACACGGCCTTAAGGTCGACGACCCCGTCCTCGCCCTGCGCGGCGAGCGCGTCCAGCAGCTCCTCGGTGAACTTCTCTATGGCCGGGCGGATCGCCTCCAGCCGGCGCGGTGTGAGTGCCTGGGAGGTCTTCGTCCGCAGCCGGCGGTGGGCCGCACCGTCCACGGTGAACATGGAACGTCCGGCGTCGATCATGCCGATCAGCGGCCAGGCGTGGGTGACCTCCCCGCTCCGCCAGAGGCTCCAGGCGTCCAGGTCCTTCACCAGGCGTGTGTCGACGAGGAGTTGGCGCGCTTCGGCGTGCCGGGTGACGGTCCATGCGGGGACGCCGAGGAGCTCGATGCGCGCGAGTGGGGCGGATGCCCGCAGCGCCTCCGTCTCACCGTCGAGGTCCTGGACCATGGGGTCGATCACCACGGTCGCGTGCGGGCAGTTCACAGCGGGTCTCCTGTCGTGTGTGCGGGAGTGAACCGGACGGGCAGCGCGTTCATGCCCCGCAGGAAGGCGGAGGGCCGCCTGACGAGTTCCTGGGCGGGTACGGCAAGTTCGAGGTCGGGCAGCCGGTCGAGGAGGACCTCGATCGCGGTACGGGCGATGGTCTCCGCGATCTCCTGCGCCGGGAAGGGGCAGCGGTACTCCCCGTGACTGAACGCCAGGTGCGCCCCGTTGGCCGCGTGGTGCCCCCCACCCCCGGATACCGCCTCCTGGCGTATCAGCGGGTCGGTGTTGGCGGCCCCCAGGCCGAGCAGGAGCATGTCCCCGGCGCGGATGGTCCGGCCGCCGAGCTGTGTGTCGCGCACCGCCCAGCGGCCGGCGAGGATCTGGGTCGGGCTCTCCTCCCAGAGGACCTCGTTCATCGCGTCCGGGACGCTGCGCCGCCCGCCGGCGAGGGAGTCGGCGAACTGGTCCTCGGTGAGCATCAGCCGCAGGGAGTTGCTGATCCAGTCGGCGGTGGTGAGGTGCCCGGCCGCGGTGACGGCCATGAGGTCGAGGGCGTACTCCTCGTCCGTGAAGGGCGCCGGGTCCGCGAGCATCCGGGAGGTGATGTCGTCGCCGGGCACGGCACGCTTGGCCTCCACCAGCCGCCGCATGTGCTCGCCGAAGCGGCCGTAAGCCTCCTGGGCGCCGGGTCCCCCGTCGGCAAGGTCCTTCAGGACCCGGGCGATGTCCGTACCTTCCGCGTCGGGGAAGCCGACGAGGCGGGCGAGGACGAGCACCGGGAGCGGCTCGGCGAAGTCGGCGACGAGATCGGCGGCGCCCCGGGCGCAGATGCCGTCGACGAGCCGGTCGGCCAGCTGCTCGCAGTGCCCCCGGATCTCGAACGGGTCCGCGGCCTCGAGCGCGGGCACCACCAGCTCGGAATGGCGCCGGTGCTCGGCGCCCGCGGTGAAGTAGATGGACGGCATGGGCCGTCCGACCATCGGGAGCAGCGGCCAGTCCTCAGGTATGTGCTCCCACTGGTTCCACAGCCCGACGTCCCTGGGGAAGAGTTCGCCGTCGCTGGTGACCTGGTGGAGCTCGCGGTATCCGACGACCAGCCAGGCCGGGAACCCGCCGGGGAGCTCGACCGGCACGACGGGCCCGTAGGAGTGGCGCATCGTCCGGTACAGGGCCTGCGGCTCGGTGTGGAACGCGGGCCCGCTGAGCGGCACGGGTGTGGTGGCCGGGTGCGCGGGGCAGCCGCCGCCGGGGGCGGGCGCGGCGGATAAGGAGGGGGTCGTCATCGTACGGACTCCTGGGAGACGGCTTCGCGCGTTGCGGCCATACGATCAACGCGGCACCACTATAGGGAGGTTGAGTGAAGCTTTGGGCACCGATCGGGGCAGCACTCCTTCACGACTGACCGCGCGCACGGGCAGGCCGACGTGGCCGCCGGGGGAACGCGGAGATGGCGGCGGCTCCCGCTGTTCCGGCAGGCAGGACGGCGGCGGGACCTCGGTGAGCCATGAGGATGCCGGCCCTGATCTCCCCCGGCGGAACCCGGCCACGAGGCCCCGGGTTTTCGGCACGTCCGGGGTGGACAGCGCCCCACACCCATGTTCTTATGCTGCACGTCGCTTCAATTTCCAACGTAGTAGAAGTGGGCCCGCCCCACAGTGACGGCTCCTCACCTCCGTCCCGCCTCACCCCCTGAGAACGCCCGACGTCTTGCCACGCACCTCGCCCGACAACGTTGTCGCACACGAGAAAGGCTCTCCGTCCTCATGGTGCGCACCATCCGCAAGCTCTCTGTCGCCTTGGCCTCCGCCGCCCTGCTGCTCGGCTTCGCACCCTCCCCCGCGGGTGCCGGGCAGCCGGCCGCTCCCCCGGCCGCCGCCCCACCGGCACCGAGCACGGCCGAGGCGGGTAACCCGATCGTCGAGGGGTGGTACGCCGATCCGGATGTCGCGGTCTACGGCGACCGCTTCTGGATCTACCCGACCACGTCCCGCAGTTACAGCGAACAGACCTTCATGGACGCGTTCTCGTCGACGGACATGGTGCACTGGACCAAGCACCCCAAGGTGCTCGACATCGCCGACGTCCCATGGGCGAAGTACGCGCTCTGGGCGCCCGCGCCGGTCTTCCGTGACGGGAAGTACTACCTCTACTTCGCCGCCAACGACATCCAGGACGACTCCGAGCTCGGCGGGATCGGAGTCGCCGTCTCCGACCGCCCGGAGGGCCCGTACAAGGACGCCATCGGCGGTCCACTCGTCGACGCGTTCCACAACGGCGCCCAGCCGATCGATCAGGACGTCTTCATCGACGACGACGGCCAGGCGTACATGTACTACGGCGGCTGGGGCCACGCGAACGTCGTCAAGCTGAACGCGGACATGACCAGCCTCGGAACCTTCCCCGACGGGTCGACCTACAAGGAGATCACCCCGGAGAACTACACCGAGGGCTCCTTCATGTTCAAGCGCGGCGGCACGTACTACATGATGTGGTCCGAGGGCGGCTGGACCGGCCCGGACTACTCCGTGTCGTACGCCATGTCGGACTCCCCCACCGGCCCGTTCAAGAAGATCGACAGGGTGCTGGCCCAGGACCCTGCCGTCGCCCGTGGCTCCGGGCACAATTCGGTCGTGAACGTGCCGGGCACCGACATCTGGTACATCGTCTACCACCGCCGCCCGCTGAGCGAGACCGACGGAAACCACCGGGCTCTGGCCTACGACCGGATCCATTTCAACGAGGACGGCACGATCCGGCCGGTCACCATGAAGGTCAAGGACAACTTCGACGACGGCAACGCGGTCGGGTGGCGCACCTACGGCGACGCCGACTGGGCCGCGGAACACAACGCCTACTCCGTCACCTCGTCCTCCGCCGGTCTGGCCCTGCAGGACACCGACTTCTCGGACCTGATCTACGAGGCGGACGTGACCCTGCGGCACGGCGGGAGCGAATCCGGCCTCGTCTTCCGCGCCAGCCCGCCGGAGGCCGGCGCCGAGGGCTTCCACGGGTACTACGCCGATCTCACCGCGAAGGGCCTCGTCCTCGGCAAGGCTACGGGTGGCGAACGGACACCCCTGGCGACAGCGCGGCTCGCGGGTGCGGTCGGCGGGACCCACCGGGTGAGGGTCGAGGCGATCGGGTCATCCATCAAGGTCTACGTCGACGACATGGCCGAGCCGAGGATCAGCACCACGGACTCGACGTTCACCTCGGGCGCCAACGGCGTACACGCCGACCGGCTGTCGCCGAAGGCCGGCAAGGCAGCGTCTGGCAAGCCCCTCGCGCGCTTCGACGACGTATCGATCCGCTCCAACGTGTTCAGCTTCGAGGCCGCTGACGCCCCGAACCGGTTCATCCGTCACGCGTGGAGCCGCGGCCGGGTCGATCCCGACGTCACGCCGTACGCCGACATGCAGTGGAAGGTCGTCCCCGGTCTGGCGGACCCTTCGGCCGTGTCCCTGGAGTCGGTCAACTTCCCCGGGCACTTCCTGCGCCGGCGGGACGGAGAGGTATGGAGCGACGCTCGCGCCGACGACGCGGGCTACCGCGCGGACGCGACGTGGCGACGCGTGCCCGGGCTCTCGGACCGGTCCCTGGCATCCTTCGAGTCCTACGACGCACCCGGCACCTACCTGCGACACCGCGACGCGCTGCTGTATACCGAGCGCGTCACCGCCGCCGAGCGCCCCGACGCCACCTTCCGGGCCTGGTGACCCGGTGAACACGGTCCGGCCGGGCAGCGCGCCCGGCCGGACCCACCGTTCGAGGTTCCGCGAACCCACGGGTCAGACCGCGAGGAACGCCCGCGCCGCCGCCGCCCCGGCCTCGGCGTCCCAGTCCGCGGAGGGGGCGACAGCGGCCACCAGGCCGGCATCGACCTCGCCGTCGGCGGCGATCAGCGCGTCGATCGCCTCGTAGGCGGGCCTGCCGCCCTCGGAGTCCGGCATACGCTGGACGGTGGCGACGATCTTCCCCCTGGTCAAGGCTGTGGCCAGCACGGGCAGCCCCACGCTCGTGAACCCGTCGTCGAGTTCGTACTCGGCGCGGTACCAGGCGCTGCCGTCGAAGCCGTACACGAACCCGAGGAACAGCTCCGCGTCCCGGACCCGGCGGACGGGCGGCTCCCACCACTCGGGCGCACCGGCCAGCAGGTCGGTCTCCTTCTCCTCGAAGAAGTCGGACGCCTCGGCGTAATAGGTCTCGGAGTCGTTCCGGTCCTGTCCCAGCAACACCGCACGGCCCTCGTCGAGGTGATGCAGGTCGGCCCAGCTGCCATGCCCGTCGTCGTAATGCCACAAGGGCCGGAGCGCCCGGCACCGCTCGCCGTGCCCTGAGGCGGCCTGCACGGCGGCGAGAGCCGCCCAACGCCCCCGCAACGCCACCGGGTCGGGAAGATCGAGCTGCACCAGGGCCATGATCGGACTCCTTCGCGCGTAGTCGCGGCGCGGTCGGCCACCGTGCCTCCTGCGGGGTGCCGTACTCGCGGGGACGGGTCCCGGCCCGTCGGACCGCCACGGCCGCAGGCCCTTTCATCGCGCGTGTACCCTCGCCGGGCGCCGGTATACGCTGCCTGATCATGCGCATACCAGCACGCGGGCCGGCCGTCGGCCCCACCGCTCTCGTCACTCTCCTGCTCGCCGCGGTCACCGGTTGCTCGTCCTCCGGCCCCTCCGAGGGTGAGGGCGGCTCCAAGCTGCTCACAGCGCTCGGAAGCCTCGCCGACGACAGCGGCACCAAAGAGGTGACCTTCCTCGACGCCGCCCGTGTACGGAAGCTGAGTAAGAGCGACACCAAGCGGTTCTCCCAGGTCTCGCAGCCGGCCGGCCCCCTGCTGAATCCGTATCAGCCCGGTCTGCTGGGACAGCAGTTCAAGGTCACCCGGATCAACACCGCGATCGACACCGACGAGGCCGGGCACTGGTCGGGCTCGTTCGACGCGTCGGCGATCACCGAGTCGCTGAAGTCCAACGGCTATACGCAGAGCGAGAAGGACGGCCGGAAGGTCTGGGCGCACCCCGGCGACACCGGGGCGACGCTCCAGGTCTCCGAGGACGAGCTCTCCTACTCCACCCGGGATGCAGACCCCATGGCCGCGGTCGATCCGGAGGAGGGCTCCTCCCTGGCGGACGACAAGGAGTTCCGCCGGGCGGCCGAGTGCCTGGGCGACGTCTACCGCGCGGACTTCGACCCGCTCAGCTCCTCCAACCCGGTGCGCCTGGCGGCCCTGGGCCAGCAGGCGTCCTCGGCTGCCGAGAACACCGAGATCCTCTGCTTCGTGGTCGAGGACGACGCGGCGGCCGGCAGACTGGAGTCCGACCTCCGGGCGGTCGTCAGCGCCGAGTCACCGAAGTTCGACGGCACGAAGGTGACCGTGGAGAAGGGCGACCAGCCGTTGGTGCGAGCCGTCGTCCCCGACAGCGCCACCCAGCGGCCGGGCCGCCTGATCATCTCCGACGTCGAGCTGTGGATGACGGCCGCGCAGTAGCCGCACGGCGGCGGCCGGTGCAGCCGTCATTGTGAGGTCAAGGACAGAATCACGCCCGGAATGACCCCTTTACCTGTCACTAACCTTCCAACGACCGGCTAAGGGCGGCGCCGTGGCTTACGCCACTGGGGCGGCGGCGGTCAGGAATCCGCGGATGTAGCCGGCCACGGTGTCCAGGTGGCTTTCTAGCAGGAAGTGTCCGCCTCCTTGAACCAGGTGGACCTCGGCGTCCGGCAGGTCCCTCGTGAAGGCACGCGCTCCGTCCGGGCCGAAGATCTCGTCGCCTGCGCCCCAGACCGCGAGGAGCGGAACCTGGCGTTCCCGGAAGTAGGCGTGCACTTGAGGGTAGAGGGGCGGGTTGGCGGCGTAGTCGCGGAACAGGGCGAGCTGCACCAGCTCGTTCCCCGCCCGGTTGACCTCGCGGTGGTCGGCGGCCCAGGTGTCGGGGTCGACCAGCTCGGGCCGGTCCACTCCGTGCAGGTACTGCCAGCGGATGGCGTCGAGCGAGAGGGCTGACCGGACGGCGGGCTCGGTGAGGGGTCCCGGGTTCTCGCAGTACGCCCACACCGGCTTCCAGAAGTCCGGCACGAAGCCCTCCTCGTACGCATTGCCGTTCTGCGTGATCACTGCCGTGATCGCGTCCGGGGCGCGCAGGGCCAGGCGCCAGCCGATGGGTGCGCCGTAGTCCTGGACGTACAACGCGTAGCGGGTGACGCCGAGTTGGGCCAGCAGGGCTTCGGTGACATCGGTCAGGGAGTCGAAGCTGTACGTGAACGCGTCCACAGGCGGGGCGTCGGAGTTGCCGAAGCCGAGGTGGTCGGGGGCGATGACGTGGAATCGATCGGCCAGCGCCGGGATGAGGTGGCGGAACATGCGTGAGCTGGTGGGAAACCCGTGCAGGAGTACGAGCGTGGGCGCTTCGCGGGCCCCCGCCTCGCGGTAGAAGACGCGGTGCCCCCGGACCGTCGCGTATCGATGAAGAATCTCAACCATGACTAACCCCTTCCACCCGTCATGATGGTTACCTCTCCGCCCTCAGTAGACCGCCCTTGAGGTAACCTGTCAAACGGCTTGATGGAGTTAGCCGAGAGGGTGTGAGCCATGCTGGACGACCAGGCGCTGATGCAGGCCCTGAACAGCACCCCTGTCGCGGATGGCCGGCGCCAGGACCTCTGGAGCGAGGACCACGTGCTGGATCAGTGGGCGCGGGAGCACGGGGGGCTCGGCGGCGAGGAGGAGCACCGATGGCTGCGCACCGCCCGGGACGCACTCCAGGAATCGACGTCCGGCGGGTCGGCGGAACCCCGCCTGCGGCAGGTCCTCGACGGCGTCCGCAAAGTGCCGAAGCCCGGCGCGTCAGGCATCGAGTGGCACCTGGAGGTGGAGCCGGAGCGCCGGCTGGCCGTGGAACTCGTGCTCGCGTGGGCGGAGGTCGAGGAGCGCCTGCCCGGCCGCCTGCGGCCGTGCGGGAACCCCGAGTGCCACCTGTTCCTTCTGGACCGCAGTCGCGCCAACACCGCACGGTGGTGCTCGATGAAGACCTGCGGGAACCGGCTCAAAGCCCGTCGCCACCAGGCTCGGACACGGGAGACCCCGCAGCCCGAATGACACCCCCGGCAAGGCAGCACCTGCGCTACAGTGAAAGCGAGACGATACGTCTCGGCTTATCCAACGCTGCCCGTGGCAGGAGGAGCACCATGAACCACCACTACATCGACGCGGCACCCGGTGTGCGTCTATGGGCGGAGGAGCGAGGGTCCGCCGAGGCCCCTCCGCTCCTGCTGATCATGGGTGCGCAGACGTCCGGCCTCGGCTGGCCGGACGGCCTGGTGGAGTCACTCGCCGCGCACCATCGGGTGATCCGCTACGACCACCGTGACACCGGCCGGTCCACCTGGGCCTTCGACCAGCATCCGTACGCCGTCACCGACCTCGCCGAAGACGCGATCACCGTCCTGGACGGCCTGGGCGTCGACCGTGCCCACGTCGTGGGCATGTCCCTCGGCGGAATGCTCACCCAGCTGCTCGTCGCCGACCACCCCGACCGCCTGCTGAGCGCGACCCTGATCGGGACGTCCGCGCTCAGCACCAGCCCGTACGTGCGGCCTGACGGAACGCGTGTCCCGCCCGAGGAACTCCCCGGCATCGCACCGCACGTGCTGGAGATCTGGTCCCGGCCGGCCGAGGAGCGCGGCCCTGAGGGCGAACTCGACGCCCGCGTCGCACACTGGCGGGCACTGGCGGGCGACCAGCTCCCGTTCGACGCGGAGAGCGCACGCGAGCTGGAGCGGAGGATCATCGAGCACACCGGCCACCACGCCTCCTCCACCGCGCACGGCCGCGCGGACACCTCCGGCATGCTGCGCACCGAGGAACTGGCGAGGACCGACGTGCCCACGCTCGTGATCTCGGCCCCGGCGGAACCGGTCTTCCCTCCCCCGCACCCGCAGCATCTCGCCCAGGTGATCCGCGGGGCCCGCACGGTCGAGATCCCGGGCATGGGCCACGCACTCCCCCGGGAGGTCCTGGCCCCGCTCACCGACGCGATCCTGGAACACACCGGGGCCCTCGGCAGCACAGCCCGGCGCTGACACAGGAACCGCCGGCTATGACGGCTCGGTCAGGACACCAACTCACGAGCCCTTCCTCCACCAGACCGGCAAATCGCTGCGAAGCCGGTCTTTGGTGAGGAATCATACTGATCATGGCTCAGCTCGAAGCGCGCGAAGTGCCGCTGCACAAGGTCTTCTGCAGTGATTACGACTTCCGAATTCCGGACTACCAGCGCCCCTACGCCTGGCAGACCGAACAGGCCCAACAACTACTCGCCGATCTCGAGGAAGCTCTCCTCCGGGGCGATGGCGAGCCCTACTTCCTCGGCTCCTTGGTACTCGTCAAGGACAGCCGCGCTGCAGATGCCGATGTCATCGACGGTCAGCAGCGGTTGACGACCTTGACCATCCTGCTGGCTGTCCTGCGTGATCTGGCTCAGCAGCCCGATGTGGTGACCAACCTGGTGGCGATGATCGCCGAGCCCGGGAACACGGTTCTGGGCCTGAAGGCCAAACCGCGGCTCACTCTCCGTCCCCGGGATGCCGACTTCTTCCACCAGCACATCCAGACCTCCGATTCGATCGGGACCCTCCTGGAGCTGAACCCTCACAACCTGCGAACCGATGCGCAGAGGGCCGTCCAGGCCAATGCGCGGGTCCTGCACAGCACTTTGGCGACATGGACGGATGATCAGCGTCTCGCACTGTGCAAGCTGATGGGCGTCCAGACCTTCCTCGTCGCGGTCAGCACACCTGATCTGGACAGCGCTCACCGCATCTTCAGCGTGATGAACTCCCGAGGCCTCGACCTGTCGCCTGCCGACATCTTCAAGGCTCAGATCATCG
Organism: Streptomyces sp. NBC_01166; assembly: GCF_045039765.1. Classification (NCBI taxonomy): domain Bacteria; kingdom Bacillati; phylum Actinomycetota; class Actinomycetes; order Kitasatosporales; family Streptomycetaceae; genus Streptomyces; species Streptomyces sp. NBC_01166. The sequence continues at coordinate 7,280,178 of NZ_CP108613.1, read as the reverse complement.
GAGAGATCGAGGAGCAGGCCTCGGAGACCTATGCGAGACGGTGGGAAGACGCGGAGGAGAGCCTCGGCCGCGAGGAGTTCTCCGACCTGTTCTCCCATATCCGCATGATCTTCTCCGGCGAGCGTGCACGACTGGAGCTGCTGAAGGAGTTCCAGGCGCAGGTTCTTTCCCACTACAAGGGTGGACGGGCCAAGGAGTTCGTCGACGAGGTACTCGTTCCCTATGCCGAAGCGTCCGCGGTGATCCGCGACAAGACGTACGCGGCCGGGGATGGGTCGCCGCAGGTCAATGCGTGGTTCCGCCGGCTGCTGCAGCTGGACAACAACGACTGGTGGCCGGCCGCGTTGTGGGCACTCCGGTCCCACGGTGACGATCCCGTGTGGCTGGGCTCCTTCTTCCGGCTGCTGGAGCGCCTGGCGGCAAGCATGTTCGTTCGACGGATCTACACGACCCCGCGTGTGCTCCGCTTCGCCGAGCTGCTGACGGAACTCAACCAGGGTCTCGGCTTGGAGGCCCCGGCCTTCCAGCTCACGGATGACGAGCGGACCGAGACTCTGTCCAGGCTCGACGGCGATGTGTACTACGAGCTGAGAACGCGCCGTTTCATCCTGCTCCGGCTGGACGAGCTGGTCTCCGAGGACGACATCGTGGCCACGTACGACGCACCGCGCATCACGGTCGAGCATGTACTCCCCCAGAACCCGGGGCTCGAGTCGCAGTGGCGCGCGGACTTCACGGTGGACGAGCGCAAACAGTGGACACACAGGCTCGCCAACCTTGTGCTGCTCAGCCGCACGAAGAACTCGCAGGTCCAGAACCTCGACTTCACCGCGAAGAAGGAGAGGTACCTCAGGCGGGGCGTCGTCGCCTTCCCTCTGACCACACAGGTGTTGGGCCAGGACACCTGGACACCGGAGCACCTGGAGAAGCGACAGGCGGAACTGCTCGGGCTGCTCGCGGAGGAGTGGCGTCTGTAGCTCCCCTGGAGCGGGCCAGCGTGATGGCAGTGTCATCGGGAGGTTGCGGACAGGATCACGCCAGGAATGGGCGTCATGTCTGTCGCTCACCTCCCAATGACCCGGTGCCGGCCGCGGCCTGATCAAGGATCGCTGTTCGGGTTGGGCACGCGCAGTTCGAGCCCGGCCAGGAGGAACGTCCGTTCATCGTCCGCCACTCGTTTCCCGTCGCCCTCGACGATCTCCAGGATCACCTTTGTGGTCGCCGCTCCCCTCGCCACAGCCGTCATGGGGTTGCACAGCCGGGCGTCAACCGCGCCCGGGACGGGCTGTACATGTCCTGGTGCGGCGCTCCGAGCGAGTTCCTGGTCGAGGCCGGGCTGTGAGGCGCACGGCCCTTCGATATCGGACCGCCCACGCACGGACGCCGTAAGGCACGATTGCCCCGCCCCCAGCGGTTGTCGCCGACGTCCGTTCCCCCGACGATGGGGAGGCATGCCGCCACGGACGGGAGGGCGAGTTGACGGATCCCTGGGCGGCTCTGGCCGCCGACGCGAATCCCGGCGTCCGGCTCGGTGAACTGCGCCGTGCCCACGAGGTGTTCACCTCCGACGGGCGGCTGGAGACGCCGGTGCGTTCCGTGGTCGGCCAGTCGTGGCGTCGCTCCGCCCGGGCGCGGGTCAGTCCGGACGGGGCGGCCCTGGTCGAGCTGTGCACGGACGAACTCGGACCCTACCGGGACACACATCCTCTGGCTCGCGTCATGCCGATGATCCGCGAACTCATGGGCGCCTACGCCATGGACGGCGAGCATCTGCTCGCGGTCTGCGACGCGCACGGCAGGCTGCTGTGGGTCGAGGGGCACGCCCGAGCCCGTCGGCGCGCGGAGCGGATGAACTTCGTGGAAGGCGCCCGCTGGGCGGAGTCGGAGGCCGGGACGAACGCGCCCGGCACGGCACTCGCCATCGACCGCCCCGTCCAGGTGTTCGCCGCCGAGCACTTTCTTCGGCCGGTCCAGCAGTGGACGTGCGCCGCCGCCCCGCTGCACGACCCGCACACGGGCCGGGTGCTCGGCGCCGTCGACATCACCGGCGGGGACGGGCTCGCACATCCGCACAGCCTGGCGTTCGTGCAGGCCGTGGCGCGTGCCGCCGAGTCCCAGCTGGCGCTCGTCGCCCCGCAGTCCGTCGACGGGTCGGCGCAGCTCTCCGCGCTCGGCAGCGACGAGGCGCTCCTGGTGCTGGGTGGGCGCAAGATCCGGCTGAGCAGGCGCCACAGCGAGATCCTGGTGACGCTGGCCCTCCATCCGGAGGGCCTCGACGGTGGCGCACTGCTGATCGAGCTGTACGAGGACGAGTCGGTCCCCCCGGTGACACTGCGGGCCGAACTCGCGCGGCTCCGGCGGCTTCTGGGACCTGAGCTGCTGCGCTCGCGTCCGTACCGGCTGGGCGCTCAGGTGGATACCGACTTCGACACCGTCACGCGCAGGATGGAGTCCGGGGCGGTGGCGGCGGCCCTCGGCGCGTACGCGGGTCCCCTGCTGCCGCGTTCGCTGGCACCGGCAGTGGTCCGCCTCCGACGCAGGATCGCCGGCCAGTTGCGGGCCGCGCTGATCGCGCGGGGCGATCCGGGGCTCCTCGCCGACTGGGCGTACAGCCCGTGGGGCGCCGAGGACCTCCCTGTCTGGCGGGCCCTCGCCGCGGCGGCGCCCCCGGAGCGGCGGGCGGCGCTACTGGCGAGGGCGCAGGCGCTCGACGCGGAGCAGCGCTCGTAAAGCCGCTCGCGGGGGCGGGCCGCGCAACGGCGTTGCAACGTCGCGCTGCCTAGCCTCCCGACGAGGGCCGTCCGACGGCGGGCGGCACCGGATCCGGGAGGCCACAGAGATGACCCGTTATGCCGCGCCGGGCACCGAGGGCGCCATCGTCTCGTACGAGTCCCGTTACGACCACTGGATCGGCGGCGCCTATGTCCCGCCGGCCCGTGGCCAGTACTTCGAGAACCCGAGCCCCGTCAACGGCCGCCCCTTCACGGAGATCGCCCGCGGCACCGAGGACGACGTGGAGCGCGCCCTGGACGCCGCCCATGCGGCGGCCCCCGCCTGGGGAGCCGTGTCGGCAGGTGACCGTGCGGTCGTCCTGAACCGGATCGCCGACCGCATGGAAGAGCATCTGGAGGAGCTGGCGGTCGCCGAGAGCTGGGAGAACGGCAAGCCGGTGCGCGAGACGCTGGCGGCGGACATTCCGCTGGCCATCGACCACTTCCGGTACTTCGCGGGTGCGCTGCGCGCACAGGAGGGCTCGCTGAGCGAGATCGACGACGACACCGTCGCGTACCACTTCCACGAGCCACTGGGTGTGGTGGCTCAGATCATCCCGTGGAACTTCCCCATCCTGATGGCCGTCTGGAAGCTCGCCCCCGCGCTGGCTGCCGGGAACGCGGTGGTCCTCAAGCCGGCGGAGCAGACCCCCGCGTCGATCCATGTGTGGATGAGCCTGGTCGCGGATCTGCTTCCCCCCGGTGTCGTCAACATCCTCAACGGCTTCGGCGCGGAGGCGGGGAAGCCGCTCGCCTCCAGTCCGCGGGTCGCGAAGATCGCCTTCACCGGCGAGACGACGACGGGGCGCCTGATCATGCAGTACGCCTCGGAGAACCTCAAGCCCGTCACGCTGGAGCTGGGTGGCAAATCGCCGAACCTGTTCTTCGACGACGTATGGGCGCTGGACGACGACTTCCGCGACAAGGCGCTCGAGGGCTTCACCATGTTCGCCCTCAACCAGGGTGAGGTGTGCACGTGTCCGTCGCGGGCGCTGATCCAGCGCGGACACTACGGCGAGTTCCTCGAGGCGGGCATCGCGCGGACCGAGTTGATCGTGCCCGGGCACCCGCTGGACACCGACACGATGATCGGCGCGCAGGCCTCCACCGAACAGCTGAAGAAGATTCTCTCGTACGTCGAGATCGGACAGCAGGAGGGCGCGAGGGTCCTGACGGGTGGTCAGCGCGTCGAGTACGGGGGCGAGCTGGAGGGTGGCTACTACGTCCAGCCGACCATCTTCGAGGGTGACAACCGTATGCGGATCTTCCAGGAGGAGATCTTCGGCCCGGTGGTCGCCGTGACGTCCTTCTCGGACTTCGACGAGGGCATCAGGACGGCCAACGACACGCTGTACGGACTCGGCGCGGGTGTGTGGACCCGCGACGCCAACACCGCCTACCGGGCTGGCCGGGCCATCAAGGCGGGCAGGGTCTGGACGAACTGCTACCACGCCTATCCGGCACACGCCGCTTTCGGCGGATACAAGCAGTCGGGCATCGGCCGGGAGAACCACAAGATGATGCTGGAGCACTACCAGCAGACCAAGAACCTGCTGGTGTCGTACTCGCCGAAGAAACTGGGCTTCTTCTAAACGCCGAAAAAGGGCGCCTGACCAAGTGTTTCACCTGGTCAGGCGCCCTGGAGCGCTTCCAATCCACGGGGCCGAGTGCGAGTAACTCCCGGCCGCTCCCACGGCCACCCCACCTCTGACCAGCCGTTCCGGGATATCTCCTGGCCAAGGCCCGCACATGCGGCCTCTGGGGTGTGGCCCTGCTCCTCCCGCCTTCGCATCGACTCCTCGATCAGGCTGTTTACTGTCCGGCGCGGTGCGCACATTCCGCCGGGTCGCCTCCGGAGGCAAGCCGGAACAGGGACCGCACTGGCTTGTGTTTTCACCGCGCCTTCGACGAGGCGAAGCCGGCTGGCGATCTCCGCGCAGGACAGCCCTGCCCCGCTCCGGCCGGCACTTCGGCCTCTCGCTCCGTGAGCCGCTCCGGTGAGCGGTGGGGATGTGCCACCCGGTGCGCGCGCCCCGCGATGGCCCGGCCGGCGACCCAAGGGGGCAGGTAGGCCCCGCCGGCACCCACCGCCCGTACCCCGCGGCACCCTCGGCGCCGGTCCTGCGACCACGGCACTCGTCTCGTCAGCCGAAACTCGCCGGTCGCTGCCTCTCGCGATGGCGTCGGCCCCGCACCCGCCGAGTGTCCGACCCTGAGACTGGTCACGACCCTTGCCTCTTCGCCCACCGTGTGAAAGCTTTACGTCACAGAACGCATGGAAACGTTTCCACAAGGAGGTGGGGCGATGGCCACGATCAAAGACGTCGCTGCCAGGGCAGGGGTCGCGCTGGGAACCGCATCGCGGGTACTGAGCGGCAGCAGTCAGACCTCCGCCGATTCCCGGGCCCGGGTGCTCGCCGCTGCCTCCGAGCTCGGTTATGTCGCCCACGGGCCTGCCCGGTCCTTGCGTCGGGCCCGGACCGACGTGCTGGGGCTGCTGGTCTCGGACATCCGCAACCCGTTCTTCTCCGAGCTGGCTCACGCGGCCGAGCAGGAAGCGCGCGGGCACGGTTTCACCGTGCTGCTGGCCAACGCCAACGAGGATGCCGGGCAGGCCGACGCCTACCTGCGGACCTTCGCCGGCCAGCGCGTCGACGGCTTGCTGTTCTCGCCCCAGGACAACGTCTCGCCGCAGCTCGCCACCACACTCGCCTCGGGGATGCCGCTGGTCTTCCTCAACCGGACGGTCGAGGGCGTCGACGCACCGCTGTACGGCACGGACAACGCCCAGGGTGTCCAGCAGGTACTTTCCTGGCTGCAACGCCGAGGCCACCGCGACGTCGCCTTCATCGGCGGACCCCCCACGATTTCCACCGGCGCGGAGCGCCGCGCCGCCTACCTTGCCGGCCGTGCCGCCCACGGCGTCAGCACCGACGACAGGCTGCTCGACGCCGGTGACTTCCTGGCCGGCGGTGCCGCCCAGGCCATGGGCCGTGTCATCGACCGCGGTGTGCCGTTCACCGCCGTGTTCGGCGCGAACGGCCAGACCACCCTGGGCGCGGTGCGTGCCCTGCGGGAGCGATACGGCGCGGAGCAGGCAGCCCGCATCGAGGTCGTCTCCTTCGACGACCTCGACTGGTTCGAGTTCGCCTCACCACCCATCAGTGCGGTCCGTAACGACGCCTCGGCGATCGGCCGGCTCGGTGTACGCGGACTCCTTGATCTCCTCGCCGGTCGCCAGGCAGTCGGTCAGCGCATCGCGACCACCTTCACCGACCGAGCAGTGAGAGGCAACCGTTGAGTGCACCGGCAGCCCCCGCGCCTCCTGCCGGAGTCGCACCGACACATCCTCATCCGCCGACAACGGCCTGAACACCTGAGCTGCCGTCGCTGCCGGTACGAGCAGCGAGAGCAGCCGCCCCGACCGGTGAGCGCCGAGGCGTCCCGGCCGGCGAGAGACAGTACGCCCTGCTGAAAGGAACAAGCCATGAAGGTCGCCCTCGGCGCGGATCACGCCGGTTTCTCGCTGAAGGAAGCCGTGCGCGAGGCTATCGAGGTCCTCGGGCATGAGGTGATCGACTGCGGCACTCACAGCGCTGACCCCGTCGACTTCCCGGACATCACCCGCTCGACCTGTGAGGCGGTGCTCGGCGGATCGGCCGAGCGGGCCGTGCTCGTCTGCGGCACCGGCCAGGGCGCAGTCATGGCCGCCAACAAGCTGCCTGGCATCCGCTGCGGTCTCGCCCATGAGCCGTACTCCGCCCACCAGGCCGTCGAGCACGACGACGCCAACGCCATCGCGGTGGGGGCGTGGCTGGTACCGCACGCACTCGTACCCGACATCATGCGCGAGTTCCTCAACGCCGTGTTCGACGACGACGAGGACACCCGCCGCCGGGTCGCCAAGCTCAACGCGCTCGACGACCTGACCCCGTCCCTCTGACCTTCACCGCCCCGCCTCTCCCACGGACGGACCGTCCGTCGCGCTGAATGACGCCGAACGCACCGGCCCCGCACGGCCTCGTCAGGCGTCTGTTCGGCATGCCCACAACCACAAGCCAAGGGAGGACCGGCCCCGCCCGTGCGGCCGCCTCCTTCTCACTGCGTTGCCGCCGGCACCAGGCCGGCGACCCACCAAGGAGACCTTGCATGTCCACCAGCGCCCCCGCCGGACGACGAAGCGTGCTCGGCTCGAAGGACCGCGTCAAGACCGCGGTCGCCGCAGCCTTGGGTACCAGCGTCGAGAACTACGACTTCATCGCCTACGGCACCGCCTCCGCGCTCTACTTCGGCGCAGTCTTCTTCCCCGAGAGCGACCGGTTCGTCGGCACCCTCCTCTCCTTCGCCACCCTGGCCGTCGGCTTCGTCATGCGCCCCCTGGGAGGCGCCGTCGGCGGCTACTTCGCCGACAAGTTCGGACGCAAGCCCGTCCTGGTCACGGCGATGATCGTCATGGGCACCGCTACCTTCCTCATCGGCGTACTGCCCACCTTCGAGCAGGTCGGGGTCCTCGCACCGGTCCTGCTCGTGATCATCCGCATGGTGCAGGGCCTGGCGTTCGGCGCCGAATGGGGCGGCGCGATCACCATGGCCTACGAGCACGCGCCCTGGCACCGCCGCGGCATGTTCGCGGCGATCCCGCAGTCCGGCAACCCCCTGGGCATCGCCCTGGCCAGCGGCGTATTCGCCTTCAGCGACACACTGCAAGGCAGCTGGCAGTGGAGGACGCCGTTCCTGCTCAGCGCCGTCCTGGTCATCGTCGCGCTGATCGTCCGCTCCCGTCTGTCGGAATCCCCCGAGTTCCAGGAAGCCCAGGCCACCGGCAAGACCGAGAAGAACCCCCTGCTGGCGACCCTCGCCGGCGACTGGCGCGGCATCCTGCGCGTCATCGCCCTGCGCGTCGTCGAGTCCTTCGCCTACTACTCCACCGCGACCTACCTGCTGAACTACATCACCGAGCGCCACCCCGATCTCCGCCCCGTCGCCCTCGGAGCCATCACGGCCGCCAGCATCCTCGCCATCGCCGTCACCTTCCTGGCCGGCGCTCTCACCGACCGCATCGGACGCCGCCCCATCTACATCGCGGCCTGCATCATGGCGATCCTGTTCGCCTTCCCGATGTACCTGCTCACCAACTCCGCCCAACCCGCCCTAGTGGTCACCGTGTTCATCATCGGTATCGGACTCATCCACGCCTCGCTCACGGGAACCCAAGGGGCCTTGCTCACCGAGCAGTTCCGCACCGCGACCCGCACCTCGGGCGCCTCATTGGGCTACCAGATCGCCGCGGCGATCGGCGGCTTCGCGCCCTTGCTCGCCGCCGCGCTGGTGGGAGCCTTCGGCTGGCCGGGCGCCGCGCTGCTCTACCTGGGTGCGGCCCTGATCGGCCTTGCCGGCATCCTCTTGACGAGGGAGACCTGGGGCCGCAGCGAGCGGGAGCGCGTGTCGCGGCTCGTGGCTGAGGAGAAGACCGGCCTGGCATCGTCGCCGACAGCCGCGCCCCTGCCTGCCTCGTTCGAATCCCGCTGAGGGTGTACTCGACGCCCCCGTGCGCCCGCAACCACTCCCCACGGGCGGACAGCTGGAGTACCGCCGCGGTCGACGAGCACGGACGGTCCGCCCAGACCTTCCTCGTCGACATCGTGGTGCGCTCGGGCGACGCCGAACGCCGCGCCGTGGCCCGCGGCCACGGCGCGGGCCACGGCCAGGACAGCTACGCGGTCACCGCGCCCCTCGTGGTGGAAGCGCTCGGCCGCGTACTGACCGGCCGGACCCGCGCGGTCGGCGTCGTATCAGCAGGGGAGATCTTCGAAGCACCCGACTTCCTCCGCGCCCTGTTGTCCCCGCACATGTCCCTGGACCTGCGTCCGTAGCGGGGCGGGGACGGGACGTCGCCAGTAGCTCCAGCGGGTCGGTGTCGGCCTCCTCGACGGGCGGCCCGGACTCAGGCGAGGACCTTGGCCTTCGCCCTCTCGTACTCCTCCGGGTTCAGATCCCCGTTCCGTTTCATCTCGGCGAGCTTGGCCAGCTCCTCCACATGCTCGCTGCCGCCCGGCCCGGCGGCCTTCCTCACGTACGAACGGAACGCCTTCTCCTGTTCCTTCGCCTCGGTGATGTCCCGGTCCCGCATGCTCCGCCCCCGCAGGACGAGGTAGAGGAGAACGCCGAGGTAGGGCAGGACCAGGACGGCGATCAGCCAGGCCGCCTTGCCCCATCCGCTCAACGAGTGGTCCCGGAACAGGTCCGTGATCACCTTGAAGAGCAGGAAGAACCACATCACCCACAGGAAGAAGTACAGCATCGTAAGGAACAGATTCAGCAGCGGATAGTCATCCATGCCGTGGTCCTTCCACATCATTCCGCGCCACGCGGAACCGGATCGGGACACTCAGCGATACCGCCTCCCGGCAGGCACCGCATCCCGAGCGGAGCCGTCCGGGCCAACGGCTCCGGCTGCGTGCCTGCCGAGGTGGTACGTCAGACCACGGCGAGCCGGTCCACCAGCAGCTCCATCCTCCGGTCGGTGTCCTCCGGCGGCTGTCGTCCCGCCCGGGACAGGGTCGCAAGGCCGTGCAGGGACGCCCAGAACACCTCGGTGAACAGCGCCGGGTGGACGCCGTCCCCGGCGACCTCGCCGAGGCTCTCCAGCAGGGCTGCGAAGGCGTCCTTGAGAGGCTCCGGGGTGTCCTCCTTCGCGAAGGCAAGGCCGCCGTCGAGCTGGAACATCGCGTCGTAGACCGCCGGGTTGCGTTCGGCGAAGTCGAGGTAGGCGCGGGCGATGGCGGTGACCCGGGCGCGTGGGCCGTCCGCGGCACGAGCCGCGGCTCTCAGCGCCGCAGCCATCTCGGCGGCACCTTCGAGGGCGACGGCGCCGATGATCTCCCGCTTGCCGCGGAAGTGGCTGTAGAGGACGGGCTGGCTGTACTCGATCCGCTCGGCGAGCCGGCGGGTGGTGACCGCGTCCCAGCCCTGCTGCTCGGCGAGTTCGCGGGCCGTCGCCAAGATGAGGCGCTCGCGGGCCGCCCGTTCGCGCTCCTTGCGTTCCTGTACCGACATGGCTCGATGCTAGCACCGCTAGACAACTGAGCGGCAGTAGGTCTAGCGTTGCCACATCAGCTGTCAATGCTAGATGTCGGGAGGGATCACCATGCTCAACGCACTCGAGGTCTTCACCACCGTGGTCGTCGGCGTGATGGTGGGGGTGGAGTTCTCGGTCGCCTTCGTCATGAACCGGATCTTCAACGCCCTCCCCGACGACAGCGGCCAACTCGGCCGCGCCCACGGGGGCCGGATGCTCGGCGCCGTGATGCCGGTCTGGTACATCACCTCGCTCGTCCTCGTCGCGATATGGGCCGTCGCCGGACGGCAGCACCACGGCGCCGGTCTCGTCGTCACCGCCGGCGTGCTGCTGCTCATCAGCGTGATCATGTCGATCCTGCTGCTCGTCCCGATCAACAACCGGGGCAAGACGTGGACCCCCGAAAACCGGCCCGCCGACTGGAAGCAGCAGATGAACCGCTGGGACCGCTTCCACTACGTCCGCGTCGCCGTCATCATCGCGGCCTTCGCCCTGCTGGTCGCCGGCCTCAGGTGAGCCCGCGGACCGGCACCGCGTCCTGCGCCGGCTCCCAGGCCGCCGCGCACAGGGACTCGGCCACGGCGGCCGTGTAACGGGCGGCTGCGAGCCAGTGGGTGGCGAAGCCCTCGGTGTCGGCAGGAAGGAGCCGCCCGAAGAGGTCGCGATCGCGTCGGGCCGCCGAGGCGCACAGGGCGGTGAGGAGTCCGGCGGCCGTGGGAAGTCCCGCGCGGCGGATGCGACGAGCCTCTGCGGTGACGTCGCCCAGCATGCCGAGGGCGGCGCGACCCGCCGGGACCGTCTGTTCGACCCGGCGCTCCAGGAGGTACAGGGGCGAGTGCGCTCCGGACCCTCCGGGCTGTGGCGGGGCGGGGTGCACGGGGGCAGCCGGGTCCGGGAGGTCGGCTCGGCGCAGGCGGTCGAGACCGAGGTCGATCGTGCCCTCGCCGGTGGGGTGCGAGCAGGCGAGGAGGGTGAGCCGGGGGTGGAGGGCGGGCACCAGGCGGCCGACGATCCTCAGCCGTGTCCCCGGCGCTGCGGCCAGCAGCATCAGATTGTCGCGGTGGGCCAGCGCGGGGTCGTCGTCGGCGACGGTGAGCCGGACGCGGACGCCTCCCTCGCACAGCGCGAGCAAGCACGTGCCGCCCGACTCCCTCATCGCACCGAGGAGTTCGACGTCCAGGAAGAGCAGGTCACTGCCGCCGCCGTCCGGGTCCGCGTAGCGGGAGGTGGACCGCAGGGCGCGGGTGGCCTGTTCGGACAGCGGCGTCTCCCACAGGGCGGCGAGCGGCGGCTCCGTCCACGCCGCGCCCCGGGCGGTAACGGCCTTGACGCCCTTCCCGGCGCCCAGTCTGCCGTCCGGCGACACCGTCGCCCCCGAGACCGCCAGGCCGGCCCGGCCCAGTTCCCGGTGGGTGAGCGCGCTGTCCCCCAGGCGCACGGCCCGGTCGGCCACGCCCAGGGCGCGCCCGACGCCGCCGGGTGCCACGTCACCGACCGTGAAGAGACGGCCGTCGGCCCCGGCGACCCACGTTCGGACGCCGCCGTGCCCCGAGTCGGTGACCACGGGTTCGGTGAACAGACCGTACAGGCGCAACGAGCCGTCCGGGCTGTACGGACGGCGCACGCGGCCTCTGACGGCGGCCAGCTCCGCCCCGGACGTCGTCCCGACCCGGTGTGCTGTGCCCAGGAGTTCGGCAAGGGCCGTGACGAGGTCGGCGGTGCGGTAGGACGGGTCCCCGGTGCGGGCGGCGCGCAGCAGTGTGACGACGGACAGCGCGGTGGCCGCGGCGCGCGGCAGGTGCCGGAGCCGGGCGGTGTGCGCGGCGCGGAGGAGGGCCGACTGGGCGACGGCGCCGGCCCCGTCGACGCCGGCTTCCAGCACGGCGGCGCCCGCCGACCACAGGGCGTCGGCCGCTCCACGCTGCGCCGGGCTCGCCACCTCGGGCGAGGAGGCGGAGTCCGGGGCGGGGGCGGGGGCGGGGTCCGTGGCGGAGGCGGGTTCGGGGAACGCCCGGGTGGGCTCATCGGCGGGCTCCGGCGCCGGGTCCGCCGTGGGGGCGGCGCAGGCGGCGGCCGCGCGGTGGACGCATGCCGGGGCGAGGAGACAACCGCAGGTGATGGCATCCGCCGTCGCCACCACGCCGCCCGGGGCGTGCAGGCGCAGCTCGGTGTCGTCGTCGACCGCGATCGTCACCGTGTCCCCGTCGCGGTGCACGGGGCGGGCTCCGAGCTTGGTGACCGCCGCGTCCAGCCGCTTGCGCAGCCGGGGCGAGAGGTCCTCCACGAGCGTGGCCGTGACCTCCGGTGCGACGGGTGGCAACCGGTCGGCGTTCATGCGGTCTTCTCCCCTATCCAGCGGGCCAGTTCGAGTGGGCTGAGGGCCGCCACGGGCATACCGGCGGCCACGAGCTGCCCGGCGACGCCCGTCGAGTAACGGGGCCGGCCGGCGTCGTCGAGGCTCGCGCACCCGAGGACGTGACAGCCGGTGTTCACCAGAGCCCGCACCTCCGCCAGCAGTCCGCCGAGCGGCGCGCCCTCCTCGAAGTCGCTGATGACGACGACGAGGGTGCGGGTGGGCACCTCGATCAGGCTGCGGGCGTGCCGCAGCCCGGCGGCGATGTGCGTACCCCCGCCCACGCTCACCTCCAGCAGCAGGGAGAGGGGATCGTGCACATGGCCGGTGAGGTCGACCACCTCCGTGGAGAAGGCCAGGAAATGGGTGCTCAGGGTAGGCACCCCGGCGAGCACGGAGGCGGTCAGCGCGGACCAGATGGTGGACGCCTCCATGGATCCGGAGACGTCGGTGACCAGGATCAGGCGCCAGTCGGCCGACCGGCGTGCGCGACTGCGGAACACCGGCTTCTCGGGGATCACCTGGACCGTTCCGTCTGCTGTCCGGCGCGCGGTGGCCAGGTTGGCGCGCAGCGTGCGCGGCAGGTCCAGCCGACCGCCGGGGCGGCGGGTGGGCCGGGCCGACATCGTGCCGGTGAGGGCGGGCCGCAGCCGGGTGGCGAGCTGCCGGGTCAGTTCGTCGACCAGGCGGCGGACCAGGGGCCGGAGCGCCGCGAGACGGGCTTCGGGAAGGCCGCCGGCGTACCTCAGGATCGTACGGAGCAGCTCCACGGAGGGGGTGGCGGCCGCCGGGTCGAGTTCGGTGAGGACGTCCTGCCGCCCTGTCGCGGCTGCGGCGGCGAGGACCTCCTCGCGGACGCCGGGGCCGAACAGCGCGGCCAGTTCCTCGGACCACTCGCGGACGCCGGGGAACGACGGTTCCCGGCCGCCGCCACCGTGACCGGGGCCGGGCAGGCCGCTGCGGGATCCCTCGCCGTGTCCCGCGCCGTAGAGCTCGTCCAGAGCGGTCGCCAGGCGGGCGGCGCCGGACGGCAGTTGATCGGGACGTCGGCCGAGCACGAGCCGCCACCGGTCGGCGGGCGCGATGGCCCGCGCGGGAGTGGCCTCGGTGGAGGGTACGGCGGTGGGGCGCGTCACGGCGGGGTGGCCGGGCAGTGGTGGCAACCGGTCGTCGTGCGCGGGTGGGGGTACGGGCAGGCCGAGGCCGGTCAGGAGTTCACGGGCCGCGAGGTCGGCGGCCGTTCTACGGGCCTGCTCGGCGGGATCATCCGCGTCGAGGGTGTCCACCCGTTCGCCCAGCCGCTCCTCGACGGTGTCCAGCAACCGGTCCCGGGCGGCCGGGCTCAGCGTGTCGAAGCCACCGCGCAGGGCAGGCAGCCGGGCCAGGAACGCGGTGTCCTCCAGCTCGACGACCCGGTGCAGCAGCGGGTCGAGGGCCCCTGCGCCGACGGTCAGGAGCGGGCCCGCCACTGTGAGGACGCCGGTGAGGCGGGCGGTGAGCGCGGCCCGGGAGGCGCTGTCCACGGCTCCGTCCACCCAGGAGGCGACGCGCCCCCCGAAGGTCTCGGCCTCTTCGTGACCCGTGAGCACCCTGACTCCCCCGGCGGCTGCGGCGATCAGCGGGGTGCCGTCGGCGGCCAGCCGGGCGAGGGCGTCGGTGAGCCGGATGCCGCCCACCCGGTCGGCCCGCTGGGCCAGTTCGAGCAGCGCCCGGGCGTCCTCGGGCTCCTCGGAGCCGGTCAGGCCGTCGACCTGGCGGACCGCGGCCGAGGTCAGGAGTTCGGCCGCGCGCGCGGTGTCGGCGGCACGAGCGGTGGCGGTGGCGTCCGGAGCCGAGGGGTCGTCGGGCGCGACCAGGCCCGGCAGGTGGCCTGCGTCGATGCGATCCAGCAGGTCGAGCCCGGTGAGGAGTTCGGGAAGGGTGCCGCTCGCGGGGAGTACGGCCGCCAGTTCCGTCAGCCGTTCGTCGGCCAGGGCGGGGAGCCCGCACCCGGCGGCCTCCGTGAGTCCGCGGACGACCTGGGAGGCCGTCGGACCGCCCTCCGCGCGCTCGGCCGCGTGCCGCTGCCGCAGCACGCCCTCGGCCGCCTGGGCCGGGGTGACGCCGCGGGCCCCCGCCGCGGTGAGCATCGCGGCCGTCGCCGGGGTCCACCGCACCTGCCAGCGCGTGGTGAGCCCTTCCGAGCCCGCCGCGCCGGTCACCCCCTGCTCCCGCGCGTAAGGGATGCCGCACACCGTCAGCCTGCGCAGCAGCAGTTCGCGGCGCCGGTCCAGGGTGGAGCGGGCCGGGTCGAGCCGGAGGTCGCGCGGTGTCTTCTCGTACGCCTCCTCCGGGCCGGGGAGGGAGAGAGCCGCGGTCTCGGCCTCGACGGCGGGGCCGAGTCCGCTGCGCGGAGCGGCGGGCGCGGGCCGTCCGGTGCGGGCTCCGACGAGTACGCGTTCGAGGGCCTGGGCGACTGCGCGGCCCGTCCCGTAGGTCTCGCCGCGTCCCAGCACCGTCTGCACGGCTTCGAGGAGTTCACCGCGGCCGGGTGCGGGCAGGTCGCGCAGGCGGGCCAGGTCACCGGCCACCCGGACGACCTCCCGGCCGTCCGCCGGGCCGTAGGGGTGGCCCTGTTCGCGCAGGGCGGCGCAGACGCGGACCGCGGTGCGGATCAGCGCCTCGTGCAGCGCGGCCGGGTCCCCGGCGGCGTCCAGCACGGTGTGCTGCCACTCCGGGTCCCTGATGCCGGCCGGGTAGCCGGACCGTGAGTCCAGCAGCGGATACGTGTACGGGACCAGGGAGACCGTGCACGCGGCAGTCCCGGCAGCACCGTTCACGTGGCCGCCCGCGCCCGGCTCGGACGCGCCCGGCGCGTCCGGTGCGGGGCCCCCGGCGGCGGACGGCAGCAGCGCCGGGGTGTGGAAGGCTCCCACCACCACGGCGGGCCGCCGGCCGCTCGCCAGGGTCTCGGCGACATGTCCGCGCATACATGCCTCGCGCGCCAGGTCCGTGCCGCTCACCCCGCCCCGCGCCTCGGCCTCGTGCCGCAGCGCCCAGCCGGTGAGCAGGGCGGCGCGGCGGAGGGCCTCGGGTGTCGAGCCGGGCGCGAGGGCCTCCACCAGCCGGTCCCACAGGTCGTCACCGTCCCGGCCGGTGAGCCGGGACCGGAGCGCGGCGGACAGCCCGTGCCCCTCCCCCGGCACGGGCGCGGAGTCGGCGCCCGGAACAGGGGCGGGGGTGTCCGGGCCGCCCCCGGCCCACGCTCGGTCGGCCAGCGGCAGATCGCAGGCCACGGCCGGGACGCCGTTCTCCACCGCCCAGCGCAGAGCGACCAGTTCGGGCGAGAAGTCCGCGAACGGGTAGAAGGCCGGCCCCCGTTCGCCTGCCGGGACGGGCCCGTCGGCGGGCACGGCGGCCAGCGCCACCGGGGCCTCGGTCTCCTCGTGGGCGAGCCAGCCCAGCCAGGGCTGGAACTCGGCGGGCAGTTCGACGAGCAGGACGTCGGGGGCCGCCGCGTCCAGCAGTGCCGGGAGGGCGGCCGCCAGCGAGGGCGCGTGGTGGCGCACCCCGATGAGGAACGGTGCCCCGGGTCCGGTCGCCGCGAGAGCCGCCACCGCGGCTTCCGGGGTGGCGTCCCCGGCCGCCGGGCCCCGCGCCGGGGAAACGGCCGGCGCGCCGGCGGTGGGCGACACCTCGGGAGTGGACCGCGTCTCGGGGGCAGTCCGCGTCTCGGGGGCAGTCCACGTCTCGGGGATGGTCCGCGTCTCGGGGATGGTCCGCGTCTCGGGGGTGGTCGACTCTCTCATCCGTCAGTTCTCCAGCACCGCGCGCAGGTCCCACAGGGCGCGCCAGGTGGCCGACCCCTGCTCCGCGCGCCTGCGCACCGGTCCGTCCCAGTACCCCAGCAGCCGTGCCGCGTCTGCGGGGTCGTCCTTTCGGACGACCCCGAGCAGATGACCGGGCAGGAGGGAGAGCACGTCCCGGTCGCCAGGGAAGTAGGCGGCGGCCAGGCCCAGGGCGCCCGCGACGGAGACCGCCTCCGCCGTGCTCATCACCGTGGAGGGGCGCTCCACCTCCCAGCCTTCCACGGAGCGACCCTCGCGCAGGTCCCGGAAGGCCGTGACCAGGGCTTCGAGGACCGCGTCGTCCACCTGGTAGGCGGCGCCCACACGTTCGACGGCTGCCCGCGACTGGCGCCGGACCAGGGCGGTCTCGGCATCCACGTCCCCGATGGGGCCCACGGTCTCGAAGTTGAAGCGCCGCTTCAGCGCGGCGGACATCTCCGAGACGCCCTTGTCCCGCAGGTTGGCGGTGGCGATGAGGGTGAACCCGGGTGCCGCGTGCATCTGGGAGCCCCCGGCGCCCGCGAGTTCGGGGACCGCGATCCGCCGCTCGGAGAGCAGTGACACGAGGGCGTCCTGGACCTCCGGCAGGCAGCGGGTGACCTCCTCGACGCGGGCGACGGCGCCCCGGGTCATGGCGGTGAGTACCGGGGAGGGCACCAGGGCCTGCTCGGTGGGACCCTGGGCGAGCAGCAGTGCGTAGTTCCAGCCGTACTTGAGCTGGTCCTCGGTGGTGCCCGCGGTGCCCTGCACGGTGAGCGCGCTGGTCCCGCAGACGGCCGCCGACAGCAGCTCGGAGAGCATGGACTTGGCGGTGCCGGGTTCGCCCACGAGGAGGAGTCCGCGCTCTCCGGCAAGGGTGACCACGCACCGTTCGACCAGGGCGCGCTCGCCGACGAACTTCTGCTCGATCGTCAGGCGGTGCGGCACCCCCTCTCCGGGCAGGGCGCCCTTCGGCAGGCTCAGTGCCGCGCCCGCGCTGCCCATCACGAAGGTGACGACGGCGCGCGGAGTGAGCAGCCAGCCGGGTGGGCGGGGCCCGGAGTCGTGGGCGGCGAGGAAGGCCAGCTCGGTGGCGTACCGGTCCTCGGGCGGCGTGATCTGGCGGTGCTCCCGGCCGGGTGCCGCCGCCTGGTCCGGGACGCCGCCCGTGGTGGTGCTGTCCAGGGTGGTGGTGTCGTTCGTCATCGGCGGCGGCCCTTCCGGGTAGAGCGGGTGTCCAGTTCCTCGAAGGCGGGGGCGTCGCCGCCTCGGGCCCGTGCCCAGGCGGCTGCGAACAGCGCGGGCACGGGGAGGTGGGGCAGGATCCGGGTGGGCCGGGCCACGGGGTACAGGCGTTCCTTCCAGGTCTCCAGCGGCAGCCCGGGGGCGCCGCGTTCGAGCCAGCCGCAGGGAAGGAACAGGGTACGGCCGGCGCGGGAGCGCTTCGCCTCCACCACGAGGTCGGTGGCGGCGAGCTCAGCCCTGGCCTTCTTGACCCGTGCCGGCTTCCATCCGGTCCAGCGGACGCAGTTTCGGTCCGTCGGGTCGGGCAGGGCGAGCAGCATCAGGTAGAGGGCGGCGGTGTCCGCACTCACGCCGAGGACGTCGACGGCCTCGGCCACCAGGTCCGGCACGGCACGCGTCGGGTCCTGGGCCGGGAACTGCGGAGAGCCGTCGGGGGCGCCCGCCGAGGCCAACGCGTCGGTCTCCTCGCCCAGCAGTGCGCGCAGGGCGAGCAGATCGCCGGTGCTGTGAGGGCCGACGGTGCCCTCGACGAGGCCGAACGCCGGGTCGTCGGGGCCTGTCAGGCCGGCCGGGCGGATCAGCAGCTTCTCGTTGCTGCCGTGGCCGGGGGCGAGGAGCAGCGCCGTGCCGGCCCGGACCAGACCGTCGGCGCCGGCGCCGCCGGACTCGGGGAGCCCGTGGGCGGCGCGGACCACGGGGCCGATCGAGTCCCCCGAGTCGGTCCAGTCCAGCCCGAGGTCCAGCAGCAGGTCCTGGTCGGCGAGGCGGTCACGCAGGGCCGCGAGCCCGGCGGGCAGGTGCGCCCGCAGGGGGTGTCCGTACGGCAGCGTGTAGGCGAGGGTGCGCAGGGCGGTCAGGGCCGTGTAGACCGCACCGCGTGCGCTCACCCGGCGCAGGCCGGGGCGGCCGGTGCCGTCCTGGATGTCGGTGCCGTGGGCGAGCCAGGACCGCTGGCCCGCGTTGAGGATCAGGTCCACGGCGCCCGGGGTGGTGCCCGAGAGGTCGAGGTCCAGTTCCTCGGGGACACGGATGAGGGAGGCCAGGCGCTTCTGCCAGACCTCGGCGGCGGCCTGGACGTCGGGGCCCGTGGACCACAGCTCGGCCGGGTCCGCGGGCAGCAGTGCTCGGACGACGGCGTGCCGGTCGTCACGGGGCAGGGCGGCCAGCCTGGCCTGGGTCGTCTCGAAGGCACGTGTCTTCGCCCCGAGCAGGGCGAGCGCCTCGGCGCCGGGCTCCTCGACGGCTGCCGACAGCAGGGCGGCGGACTGGAGGGGACCGATTCCGGTGGCCGCGTGGAACGCCTCGGCGGCCTCAGGACGCCAGGGTGCCGGGCCCTGTTCCCGCACCAGGGCCGTGAGCCGGGTGAGCCGGTCGCGGGCGATGCCCTGCCGGTGAACGTGCTCGTGGCCCAGGGTGAAGCCGGGGACGGGACCGAAGGCGCCCGTCGGATCGTGGTCCAGGGCAAGCCAGCGTGCCGCGTCGTTCCGGGAGTTCCGGCCGCGGTTGGCGACGACGACGACGGTGCGGGCGCCCTTGCGCAGCACCTGGCCGAGCCGGTGCACGGCCTCGGGACGTCCCGGTCCGGCTGTCCCTCCGACGAACGGCTCGACGAGCTCCACCTGCCGGACGGTGCCCGCCGGGTCGGCCAGCGGGCCGGCGGCGAGGGTTTCCAGCAGCACGAGGAGACCGGTGCGGTGCTCGGGCGACGTGGTCGCCGAGGCGGCCCGGTAGGCCAGTTCGGGCAGCTTGTCGAGAAGGGAGGTCCAGGCCGAGGCGTCGCCGGGCACGGTGCACTCGTCCCGCTCCCAGCCCTCCGCAGAGGTGAACGGGACCTTGGACGGTATGGGCGGGCCGAACGCGGCTTCGCCGCCGAGGACATGGTTGACGGCGAGGATCTGCCGGATCACGGTCCACCGGAGCCCGCCTCCCCACCAGCTGCCGTGCATCCGCTCGGAGCCCCAGGCGGAGGCGTTCCGCAGCGTCATGTCGTCGCCGTGCTCGGGCTCGTGGTCGAAGAACATGCCCTGGGTGCGTGCGGTGTTCCGGGGGGTGGCCGGCTGCGCGGGCTGGGGCGGATCCACATACCGGAGGACGGCGACAGCCCGGTCCACGGCGTTCCGGACGATCGCGGTGACGCCGGCGAGGAGCCGTGCGTCGGACACCTCGGGCAGCGCCCGGGCGACGGCCTCCTGGCTCAGTTCCCGCACCGAGGGCCCGGTGTACTCCTCTACGGCCCGGAACGCCTCCGTGTGCTGGGCGACCGCGTCGACGACCTCCTTGAACAGCTCGTCCGCGCGGGAGTCCGTCATGTCGCGCAGGGCCGCGGAGCCCCGCTCGTCCCTCGGGCGCAAGGCGTGCCAGTAGGCGACCGGAGGCAGGTAGGGGGTGCCCGCCGCGTTGTTCCCGCCGGAGGAGCCGGGGGTGACGGACCACAGGCTGCCACCGATGCCGTCCGTGTCCGCCGGGTGCGCCTCGACGGAGCGGTGGCGCAGGGCCATGACCGGCCGTGACCCGCCGGGCAGGGTGAGGGCGCCGAGCGGCACCGGGGAGCCGCCGTCGGCCAGCGGGTGCGGCAGGGTGACCGTGTGGCCGTCGGGGGTGCCGGCGACGGTCCGGTGCCCGTCGGCGGGGGCCGCCGTGCCGGGCTCGGTCACGCTGCGGCGGACCCAACGGCCCAGGACCGTGCCGTCCGTGCCGAACGGGGTGCTCTCCAGACCGGGCTGGAGGGGCAGCACCTGGCAGTGCTCGGTCAGCAGCCGGCTGCCGTCCCGCACCCCGGATCGGAGGAAGGCGGGAAGGGACGCGCGGCCGTGCGTGCCAACGGCCGGGTCGTACTCCAGCCACACCCGCTGCGTGCCCTGGTGGCCTTCCCGCCAGTGGCCCGTGCCGTCGGAGATGACGGCACGCTGGGGCGGGAGGGAGGTGTCGCCCGCGTGCAGGGCCTTGCCGCCGGTGGCGCGACCGCCGCCGGGCAGCGGCAGGCAGACCTCGTCCGAGGGAGTGGAGCCGCCCCAGCGGGGGATCTGCTCGCCGCCGACGGTGAACACCTCGGCGGGGCGGTGCGACCAGTAGCCGCGCTGCTTGCCGTCCTCCCACCAGATGACCAGCAACTCGCCGTCGACGTGACGGAAGGCGAGCGTCCGCCAGTGGTCGACGGTGGCGGGCAGCCGCAGGGTGTGCCGCAGCAGAACGCCGTCCGGGCCGACGACGACGGCCCGTTCGAGCGTGTTCAGGATCAGCGCGGGCCAGGCGCCGGTGACGCCGACGCCCTCCGAGTGCCGGTTCCGCGGACCCGCGGCGGCGGCCTCCGCGGCCTCTGCGGCCAGTTCGGCGTAGGCCTCGTCCAGTGCGGACCAGCCCAGTTCGTCGAGGACGCCGGTGCGCAGCGTGGAGGCGAGCAGCGGCACGACGTCATGGCCCTCGAGGAGCCGCACGGCCTCCGGAGCGACGTCCGCGACCACGGATCGGAACCCCGAGAGCTTGTGGAGGGCCGTTTGCAGCCCGGGGAGCCCTCGGGCGGCCGTGTACTCCTCCGCGCAGGCGGTCAGCCACTCCCGCAGGATTCCGGAGAGCACCGGGTGCTCCGCCAGCCTGGCCATGCCGACGTCGCCCAGCCCCTGGCCGGGCCGGCCGCCGAGGCCGCCGATGTTCCGGCTCAGAAGGGCACGGAAGGCCGGCCGTTCGGCGACGGCGGTGAGATCCCGCGCACCGGGCGCGGTGTCGGTGAGCCACGGGCCGCACGAGAGCTGGAGGGAGCGTGCGCCGGACTCCTCCTGGTCGTCCGGTTCGGCGACGGGGACGCCGGTGGCCAGGCAGAGGTCGAGAAGGTCCAGATCGGCGGTGCGGTGCCAGCGGCCCTGGAACAGCTCGACGGGGCGCCCGTCGGCACGCAGCCGGTCCGACATCCGGGCGGCCAGGTCGAGCGTCTGCGGGCTGCGGCCCGAGGTGGCGCGGTTGCGCCGGCGGTGTGCCTCCCAGCGGGCGAGCCAGTCCGCCGGGGAGACAGAGGCGTCGGAGGAAGCGGCAGAGAGGGAGGGGTCCGGGAGGCTGGTCAGCAGGTCCTCGGCGCCGGATTCGGCAAGCAGCACGAGCCAGCCGCGTTCGCCGTCCGCGTCGCGGCCGCTCTCGCTGAAGGTCTCCGGGAAGAAGCCGAGGAGCCTCGCCCGCACGGCCGCGTCCCGCCGGGCGAGGGTGACGATCGCGGAACGGTAGGCAGCCCAGAACGAGGCGGGGGCCCGGACGATCCCCGGGGAGCCGATCAGATCGGCCACCAGGTCGCGTTCGGCGGCCTCGCGGTCCAGCCCGGCGGCCTTGACCAGCGCGCGCACGTCCTGCGGCAGCGCCGCGTACGGCGGCATACCGGCCGCGCAGCGCTCGACCAGCAGACGGCGGAACTGCGCCCAGGCGTCCGCCGGTGCGAGCCGGGCCACCAGGTCCCGCACGTACTGCCGCAGCGCCTTCACCGTCAGCGCGCCGGCGAAGGCGAACTCCAGGAAGACAGCCCGCTGCCGGTCCTCGTCCACGACCAGCCCGTGCACCCGCTCGGCCTCGCGGGCCTTGCCGAAGAAGGATGCGGCATAGGTGGTGTTCTCCGCCTGGAGGAAGAGGCGTGCCACCTGCTCGTAATAGGTGGGGAGGAAGTGGGGCACGGCCCGGCCGAGGCGGGCGCCGAGCGCGTCGAAGCCGTCCTTGGCCGCCCCCGCGCGGGTCCTGGCCTGCCGGCCCAGCCGCTCGATGTCCTTGACCAGGGCCAGGGCGTGGTGCCCGTTGGCCGGGTCGTTGACCAGGGCCCAGGCCGGGAAGCCCAGCGTCTCGCGGCGCACCTGGCCCACGACGGGGGCCTCGGTGTTCCGGACCAGGCCGAGGAACTCCAGGGCCAGGTCCTCGGCTTCGCCGAGAGTGCCGGGTACGAGCCGGACCACGGGGCGGTCGCCGAGGGCGTCGTGGGTGTAGGTGCGGGCCGTCAGCGTGTCGGCGTCGTCCGCTTCGGTGGTGCCCGCCGTGAGAATCGCGCCGGCGTCCAGCAGGGCCGCCGCGCGGGCCTCGCCGGCGGGGGTGGAGGTGCCCTCGCCCCGGGCCTGGGCGGGAAGGGGCGCCGTGCCCGCTGCCGCCGTGGTCGTCTCGATGTTCGTCGTCGTGGTGCTCATGCCGCCCGCTCCTCGTCCTCCACGTCGCGGCCGGCGTAGAGCGCCGCCGCCATGCGCATGCCCTCGGACCATGCGACGGGGCCGACCTCGGCTGCCGTCAGCGCGCGCCCCGCGGGGTCGGTCCAGCCCAGGGGGCCCGTCTCGGTGTCGTACTCGCCGTATCCGTCGTGCTCGCCGATCCAGATGCGCGCCTCGGCCGTGGCACCGTCCTCGACGACCGGGCAGACCGCGTATCCGCCGCGCGACCGGTACCCGAGCTGGGTGACGCGGCCGTGCAGGAAGCGCAGTTCCTTGAACACGCCGCCGGCGTAGGTGTCCACGGAGGTGGTGTCCGGGGCGAGGCCCTGGGGACGGCGCCACACCTCGCGGAACAACTGCTCCACGTTCTGGCGCACCCCCAGTTCGACCGCGAACTCCCGCAGGTCGTCGAGGTCGTCGAGGAGGACGGGGTGGGGAACGCTGACGACGTCCGGGGTGATGCGGACCGTGTCGCCGTCCAGGTCGACGAGGCCGAGACCGCGGTCGGGGTCGACATCGCGCAGGAACCCGGCGACCCCGCCGTCCTGGCCGGTGACCACCACGTCCCGCAGGGCCGCCTGCCACGCCGGGTCGGGCCAGACCCGGGCGAGGACGGCCGTGGGGACGGGCAACGAACGCACCATCCACTGCTCGACGTCGGTCAGGCAGCGGCGTTCGTGCCGCTCCAGCCACTCGGTCAACTGCCGGAGTCCGACGACCGCCGGGTCGTCCCTCAATCTGGCAGGGACGGACTTCAGCCGCCGGCCCTTCCCGTTGCGGCAGACCACCTTGCCCGCCTCCAGGGCGACTTCGTAATCGCCCGCCGGAACCCACCCCATGCGCTGTTCTCCCCCTTGTACGGACGGCCGCCGAACCGGCGGCACGCTGATGAGACCCGTCGACGGCAACGCACCGTGACGAGTGGGAGAGACTCTAGGCGGCCCCAGTGACAATCAGTTCGGGCACCTCCGTTTCGCCGTACGGGCCCGCACCACGAGGTCATCGAAAAGTTCGCCGGACGGATCTCCGACTCGGGCCACCAGGACGACCGGGTACAGTGCGCGCCGGCAGCCTGGTTCATCGAGGAGGGGAAGCGTGACCGACACCGACGAAGCCCGATCCGCGGACGGTGCGGATCCTGCGACTCAGCAGAGCCGGCTGAGCCGCCTGACGCGCTTCATCCCTTTGGTCGCCCCGATCCTGCTGTGGGCTGTGCCCTGCTGGGTGCTGCTGCACGCCGGCCAGCACTGGCCGCTCCCCGTGGCGCTGGGCGGCACCGCCCTGTGCCTCCTCGGTCTGGTCATCATGCCGCTCGCGATGGTGCGCGGCCACGGCCGGCGCCAGCAGGACCGGGCGGCGATCGTCGGAGACACCCTCCTGGGGGCCGGCTGGATACTGTTCACCTGGTCCGTCCTGCTCGGCGTCCTGCTGCGCCTCGCCCTGACCGTGACCGGCGTGGGTGACGGGCAGAACCGGGCCCGGATCGTCACTTGGGCGGTCCTCGCCGTGGCCGCCGTGCTGCTCGCCTGGGGGTACGCGGAGGCCCGCCGGGTGCCACGGGTGCGCCGGCTCGACGTACAACTCCCGCGCCTGGGTGCCGGCCTGGACGGCACCCGCGTGGTCCTCATCACCGACACCCATTACGGCCCGCTCGACCGCGCCCGCTGGTCGGAGCGGGTCTGCGCCAAGGTCAACACGCTGGAGGCCGACCTGGTCTGCCACACCGGCGACATCGCGGACGGCACGGCTCGGCGCCGCCGCGCCCAGGCCGCTCCGCTCGGCACCGTGCGAGCCACCCGGGCCCGGGTGTACGTCACCGGGAACCACGAGTACTACAGCGAGGCCCAGGGCTGGGTCGACCTGATGGACGAGCTGGGCTGGGAGCCGCTGCGCAACCGTCACCTGCTGCTCGAACGCGGCGGCGACACCCTTGTGGTCGCCGGCGTGGATGACGTCACCGCCGAGTCCTCCGGCCTGGCCGGCCACCGCGCCCACCTCGCCGGAGCCCTGAACGGTGCCGACCCGGACCTGCCCGTCCTGCTCCTGGCCCACCAGCCCAAGTTCGTCGACCGGGCCGCGGCAGGCGGCGTGGACCTCCAGCTCTCGGGTCACACCCACGGCGGCCAGATCTGGCCCTTCCACCACCTGGTCCGCATCGACCAGCCCGCCCTTGCCGGCCTCAGCCGCCACGGCGCCCGCACCCTCCTCTACACCAGCCGCGGCACCGGGTTCTGGGGCCCGCCGTTCCGCGTCTTCGCCCCCAGCGAGATCACCCTGCTCGTGCTCCGCTCACCGCACCTGCCCACCTCGCCGTAGCACCGGGCGGGACCACGCATCCGCCGGGAGCCGTCCTTCACCGCTCGGCGTCGGCGACCCACTCCGTGAAGCGTTCCAGCAGGCGCCTGCCTGTCGGGTTCCGCTCGGACAGGACCGTGACCTGGAAGACGTGCGGCATCGCCTCGTACACCTCGACGGAGACCCGGGTTCCGGCGTCGGAGGCCGCCCGTGCGAAACGCAGGGTGTCGTCCAGGAGCGCCTCCGCGGCCCCGACCGTGAACAGCAGCGGCGGGAGGCCGTGCAGGTCGCCGTGGATCGGTGACTGCGGTGCTTGGTCCGGCCGGGCGCCGCCCAGGTACTGGCCGATGAGTCGGGTGAGCAGCGCGCGGTCGACCCCTGAGTCGTGAGGGGCGTTGGCGTCGATGGACGGGCTGGAGAGGGTGAGGTCGGTGATCGCGGAGTTGGCGATGACGGCTGCCGGGAGGGCGGTGCCGGACTCCTTGAGGGCGAGCAGGGCGGAAAGCGCCAGCGTGGCACCGGAGGACTCGGAGAAGATGACGATCTTCGCGGCGGGCACCCCCTGGTCGAGCAGGCTCCGGTAGACGGCGACGACGTCGTCCAGCGGAGCCGGGTAGGGGTGGGCCGGGGCCAGGCGGTAGTGCACGACGAGGACAGGGCGGGCGGTCGCCCGGGAGATCCGATGGGCCGTCAGGTTCATCAGCTCCGGCATACGGTGCTCGAAACCGCCCCCGTGGACGTAGAGCACCACGCCCTCCTCGACGGACGCCCCGCCCGCCGTCACCCAGACCGCGGTCACACCTCCGCTCCCGGGCAGCACCGGGTCCAGTCCGGCGTCAGCCGGCAGCGCGAAGGACCGGATCCCGAGACCGGCCAGCTCCGTCATGACCGCCTCGGCGGCTGTGGTGGGGTCGGGCTCGGCGGGGATGCGTGTGATGTCCATGATCAGAGAGCTATCAACTGGTCATGGGGCGCGGCAACACAATTTGATGTCGCGCCGAGCCGGTACAGCGACTCCACCGGCTGCAGGGCGCCCGTCCGCCGATCTCACGTACCGAGCGACGCGCGCAGCCGGGCGACGTTGGCCTGGACGTCGCCGCCCCGGTAGAGGTCGCTGCCCACACTGGCGGTGAAGGCGCCGGCTGCCAGCCAGTCGGCCGCGGTGTCCACCGTCACCCCGCCGGTGGCCATGATGCGGGCGCCGGGGAGCACGGCCAGGAGCGACTTGAGGTAGGTGAGTCCGCCGACGTGCGCGGGGAAGAGCTTGGCCACACCCCGGTCCGCAGCCGTACGCAGTTCGGTGGGGGTCAGGCCGCCCTCCACGAACAGCCGGTCCGCCGCGTCGGCGACGGGCCGCACCTCGGGGACCTGGAAGGGGCTGACGAGGAAGCGGGCTCCAGCGGTCAGTGCCTGTTCGGCGATGTGCGTCGAAGTGACGGTGCCGAGGCCGACCATGGCTTCGGGATGGTCGGCGCTCCATCCGGCCACCAGTGTCTCCCAGCCTGGTGTGGTGGCGGTGAACTCGAAGGTGGTGATTCCGGCGGCCAGGAGCTCACGGGCGACCGCGTCGGCCGAATCGGCGTCGGCGGCCCGGACGGTCGGCACGATGCGGGCTGTGCGCAGATGCTCGATGACATCGCTTACGGCGGGGGTCAGTTGCGTGGACACACGGGTCCCTCTCAGGCAGGGGGCGGCGCGGCGATGGCCGCGAGGGCGTCGACGACCTCGGAGCCGCCCGCGCCGCGGGCCCGGATCACGATCTCGTCGCCCCAAGGCGAGCGCTCACCGCATCCTCGGCACCCTGATCTCCGAGGGTTACGCGATTCCGGACGGGCGAGGGACGCTACGACATCGGCGTCCGGCTGCAGGCGATGGCCGCGCGGGTGCTGTCGGAGGACACCGTGGGCATCGGCGCTGTGCTGCGGCCGCTGCAGCAGCGCCTGGGACAGACGGTCCACCTGGCGGTCCTCGACGGTGACCACGCGACGTACACCCACAAGGTCGACCCGGGCCGGGCATACCGCATCGCGACCGAGGTCGGGATGCGACTGCCCCTCCACGCGACCGCCGCCGGCCTGGCGCTCCTGTCCTGTCTGCCGGAACAGGAGGCGGCAGCTCTTCTGGACAGCATGGCGCTGACCGCCCTGACGGCGAGGACGGTTACGAGCCGGCGGGCACTCGAGAAGAAGCTGGGGGTGGCACGCGCCGACGGTTACGCGACCGACTACGAGGAGCACGAGCAGGCGATCTGCTCGCTGGCCGTGCCGGTGCTCGACAGCGAGGGGTACCCGGTGGGCGCCGTCTCGGTCTCCGCGCTCACGTTCCTCGTCTCCCCGGAGGAACTGCGGACCTTCGCCGACGACGTGCGGGTGGCCGCGGCCGATGTGGCCAGGCGGCTGTGACCGGAGCGGCGGCCGCGGGCGGCCCCCCGGGCCGGAGGGGCCGAACCACTACGCCGGGACCAGGCGCTCAAGGGCGGAACGGACCGCCGGGTGGGCATCTGCGCGGACGAACGGCGGCACCGGGTGCGACCGTTCCGAGCACGGTACTCACCCCGTGGCGAACCGCGTGAGGACGGCCTCCGGGCGTACTCCCGGCAGAGCCTTGCGGAACGTGCGGTAGTAGCCGAGCTCCTCCTTGCTGCGCAGTTCCGGCGCGTCCTCCCGGGCCGCTGCCGCGGTGAACTCCTCGTCCGTGATGCGTGTGTGCCACAACGGGCTGAGCAGGCTCTCCGCACCGCTGCCCGTGCCGAACTGCTCCTTGCGGCGCCACAGCAGATGATGGGGCAGCCGGCCGGTGAAGGCCCTGCGCAGATGCCCCTTCTCCATGCCGTCCTCCTCGAGCAGCTTCATGTGCGCGGGCAGGGACATGGCGTGGGCCACGACGTCGTGGTCGAGGAAAGGTACGCGGGCCTCCAGGCCGTGGGCCATGGTGACGCGGTCGCAGCGCTGGAGGTTGAGGCCGTGCAGCGCACCCACCGTACGCCGGAGCTCGGCGTCCAGGGCTTCGGGCGCGGCGTGCCGCTCGTGGTAGTAGCCGTAGCCGGCGAACAGCTCGTCCGCGCCCTCCCCGGTCAGCACCACCTTGACGTGCTGCGACGCCAGTTCGGAGAGGAACCAGTTCGGGACCGCACTGCGGATGAGGCTGGCGTCGAAGGACTCCACACACGCGACCACGTCGTCGAGAACCTCCCCCGCCGCCTCGGCGTCCAGCAGCGCTTCGTGGTGCTCGGTGCCCAGGTACACGGCGGTCTCCCGGGCGGCGAGCAGGTCCGGGGAGCCCTGGGTGCCGACGGCGAACGTCATGAGCCTGCGCCCCTGCCGGGCGTACGCCTCGGCGGCGACTGCGGCGACGACACCGGAGTCGAGGCCCCCGGACAGGAAGACTCCGACCTCGACGTCCGCCATCAGGTGCCGGCGTACGGAATCCGCGAC
This sequence comes from Streptomyces sp. NBC_01166, assembly GCF_045039765.1. NCBI lineage: Bacteria > Bacillati > Actinomycetota > Actinomycetes > Kitasatosporales > Streptomycetaceae > Streptomyces > Streptomyces sp. NBC_01166. The sequence goes on along the minus strand of NZ_CP108613.1, from coordinate 7,252,031 downwards.
GGCCTCGAACGTGGCCTTCTCGGCGACCTCCTGCGGCACGCCGTTCCAGTCCGCCGCTCCGCCGGGCTCGGGGACCGGCTCCGCGAAACGCCGCAGGCCCTCCTCGGGTGACCACCGGTGACCCGGTGGGAAGATCTCAGCCCTCGGCCGCACCTCGGGCGTGAAGGCGCGCAGTTCGGAGGCGAAGTGCACCGTCGTTCCCGTACGCGCCCAGTAGAGGGGCTTGATGCCGATGGCGTCGCGGGCGGCGACGAAGCGGCCGCCCGGCGTGGCAGCGCACAGGGCCCACATGCCGCGGAGCCGGTGCAGGGCCTCGGGCCCGTCGGTGCGCAGGACGGCCAGGGCCGCCGCCGAGTCGGAGGAGGAGCCGAAGGCGGTTGCGGGCAGCTCGTCCCGCAGCGCCTGGTGGTTGTAGATCTCGCCGTTGCACACGAGCGACCAGTCGTCGTCGCCGCTCGTGCCGCCGAGGGGCTGGTGTCCGCCGTCGAGGTCGACTATCGACAGCCGGCGGTGTCCGAGCCAGGTGTGGCCGCCGACCGTCCGCGTCCCGCGGTCATCCGGACCACGGTGGGCCAGCCGGTCGAGCATCTCCTCCGCGGCCGGGCAGGCGCATTCCGTGTGGATGTCTTCCTGGGGGCTGTATATGGCTGCGATTCCGCACATGCCGTCGACCATAGAGTGGGCCGGTGCGAGGAGAACAACGCCAGTTGCTGCATACGCACGGAGGCGTCAGAGTGGGTCTCATGGTGAGCGAGAACCTGAGCAGCGTGCGCAGAGCACTGGATGTGCTGCGCGTCCTCGGGCAGGGGCCCCTGGGCGTCCAGGAGGTGGCCGAGGCGGTGGGCCGGGAGAAGACGCAGGTGTCCCGAACCCTCAAAGTCCTGGCGGAGGAGGGGTTTCTCGAACGGGATCCGCGCAGTCTGCGCTACAGCGTCGGCCGGCAGCTGCTGGTGCTGGCCGCGTCGGCGGGCGAGGACCGGATGCACCGCGAGGCCCCGGCCGTGCTGCGCGAGCTGGTGCACCAGGTCGGCGAGCCCGCGTACCTCACGGTGCTGTCCGGGCACGGCGTGGTGACGGTGCTGACGGAGCGCACCTCGCGCGGCCTCCAGGCGCACGAGTGGGTCGGCCGCACCACCCCGCTGAACTGCACCGCGAGCGGCCGGGCCCTGCTGTTCGGGCTGCCCGACGAGCAGGCCGAGGCACTGCTGGCCACCCCGGACGGGGCGCGGCTCCCGGGGACGGACGCCGCGCCCCGTGACGTCCCGGCCGTGCTGGAACGCCTGCGCGCGGAGCGGGCGCGTGGTCATGCGGTGGCCGTCGAGGAGATGGAGCCGGGGCTGATCGCGGTCGCCGCTCCCGTGCGCGACCACCGAGGCGATGTCGTCGCCGCGCTCAACGTCTCCGCGCCCGTGTTCCGGCTGCCGCCGGACGCGCTGCCGAAGGTGGTGGACTCGGTGGTCACCGCCGCCCACCGGTTGTCGGCCCGCCTCGACGGAACCGCGGCCTGACGCCCCGCAACCGCCACTGCTCCGCCGACGCGTCACGCTGTGAAGGTCTGACCACGAATGTTCGGGTTCCTTGATCAGCTCTTGCGGGCGTCACTTACCTCGGAGTAACTAACGTTTCATGAACCTCTTCAGCCGCAGCTCCCTGCTCCGCCGTCCGGAGTCCCGTACGGAGGAGCCCTCCCCCGCCCCGGCGGCCGCAGGTACTTCGGTTCTGCCCGACCGACGTCTGGCGGCTCTCTCCGGCGAGTGGATGATCGACCCGGCCCACAGCAGGATCGGCTTCTCCGTGCGGCACGCCATGGTGACCACGGTGCGCGGCGCGTTCCTGGAGTACGAGAGCCGCCTCTACTTCGACGGGCGCGACCCGGCACGTTCCCGGGCGGAGATCTCACTGGCAACCGCGAGTGTCGACACCGGTGTCGAGCAGCGCGACGCGCACCTCGTCGGCCGCGACTTCCTGAACGCGGCGAAGTACCCGCGCATCAGCTTCGTGAGCACCGCCGTGCAGCTCATCGGCAAGGACGTCTACCGCATGACCGGCGACCTCACCATCCGGGGCATCACCAACCCCGTGGTCCTGGACCTCACGTACATCGGCTACGTCACCGACCCGTTCGGTTACGAGCGCGTCGGGTTCGACGGGACCACCACCATCAACCGTTCCGACTGGGGTCTGACCTACAACGCCCGCCTGGCCGAGGGCGGTGCCATGGTCAGCGAGAGGCTCCGCCTGCAGTTCGACATCGCCGCCATCCGCACCCCTTCCGCCGACTGAACCCCTTCAGGCCGCCGGCCTGCCCCCTCAGGTGACCGGGCCGCCGGCCGCACCCCTGAACGTGCGGCGGTAGGTGCGCGGCGACACCCCCAGCGCCGCGTGGAAGTGCTGCCTCAGGGCGGTGCCGGTCCCGAAGCCTGCGTCGGCGGCGATCCGGTCCACCGGCAGGTCGGTCCGCTCCAGCAACTGCCGTGCTCTGTCGACGCGTTGCTGGGTGAGCCACTGCATGGGCGTCAGCCCGGCCTCCTGCCGGAAGCGCCGGTTGAACGTACGCACACTCATGGACGCCCGCCCGGCCAACTCGTCGAGCTTCAGGGGCCGTTCCAGGTTGCGCAGCGCGTACTCCCGGGCCGGACCCGTCGAGCACTGCTCGGGCGGGGTGACCGGGCGGTCGATGTACTGGGCCTGACCGCCCTCCCGGTGCGGTGGTACGACGGTCCCCCGGGCGACCCGGTTGGCGACCTCCGCACCGTGGTCGGTCCGGATCATGTGGAGACAGAGGTCGATGCCGGAGGCCACACCGGCCGAGGTCAGGACCCCGCGGTCGTCGGTGTACAGCACGTCGGCGTCCACCTCGATCTCCGGGTAGAGCGTCCGGAACTCCTCGCACGACTTCCAGTGCGTCGTGGCCCGTCGTCCTGCCAGCAGCCCCGCCGCCGCCAGGACGAACGAGCCGGTGCAGATAGACGCCACCCGCGCCCCCCGGGGGACACGGGCCAGCGCCCGCTCCACATCGGTGCTGATTCGGCCGCGTTCCTGCGGCTCGTAGTCCTCCTCGGCGGCCGGTACGACGACGGTGTCCGCGTTCTCCAGCGCCTCGGGGCCGACAGCCACGTTGACGGTGAAATCGGTGTCCGTCCGGACGACGCCCGGTCTTGGTGTGCACGTGACGACCTCGTACAGGGGTTCCCCGGAGTCCGAGACCGCCTGCCCGAACAGCCGGTGCACGATCCCGAGTTCCATCGGGAGCAGCCCGGGCCGCACCAGTACGACCACCCGATGCTTCTCCTGGGTCAAGACCGTCATGGCCAGATTCTTGCAGAAGTCGTCCATCTCGCCAGTGGCCGGTCCCCCCGGCCGCGTCGACGATCGAACGCATGGATGCAGTCAAGGGCCTCTCGCGCCGCAACCGCCTCGGGCACCGAGCCTGGTGGGTGGCCGCCGCCGCGCTGCTCGCCATCGTCGTGGCCGGCGCCTTCTCGACCCTGCCCGGTCTGCTCACCGGGCCCCTGCACCGGGAGTTCGGCTGGTCCCGGGGCTCGATCGGCCTGGCGGCCTCGGTGAACATGGTGCTCTACGGTCTCACCGCCCCGTTCGCAGCCGCGCTCATGGACCGCTTCGGCATCCGCCGCGTCGTGGTCGCCGCCCTCCTGGTCATCGCTTCGGGGGCCGGACTCACCACCGTCATGACCACGGCCTGGCAGTTCACCCTCTTCTGGGGCATGCTCGTCGGCCTGGGCACCGGCTCCATGGCCACTGCCTTCGGCGCCACCGTCACGCAGCGCTGGTTCGTCAAGAGACGCGGGCTGGTCACGGGTGTGCTCGCCTCCGGCAGCGTCTTCGGGCAGATGGTGTTCCTCCCCGCCCTGTCCTGGACCGTGGACCGCCACGGCTGGCGTCCGTCCCTCGTCACCCTCGTGCTCGCGGCGTGCGCCACCGCGCCGCTGATGTGGCTCGTGCTGCGGGACCACCCGGCCGACGTCGGCCGCGAGCCCTACGGCGCCGGACGTCATGTGCCGAAGCCCCTGCCCGCCGAAGGCGCCGGCCGCAGGGCGGTCACCGTGCTGCGTGACGCGGCGCGCACCGCCCCGTTCCGGCTGATGGCCGGCGCGTACGCGATCTGCGGCGCCTCCACCAACGGCATCATGTGGACGCATTTCACCCCGGCCGCCCATGACCACGGCATGCCCGCCACCACCGCGTCCTCCCTGCTCGCGGCGATCGGGGTCTTCAACGTGATCGGCACCGTCGCGTCCGGCTGGGCCACGGACCGCCACGACCCGCGACGGCTGCTCGCGGTGTTCTTCGCCCTGCGCGGCCTGTTCCTGATGTGCCTGCCCCTGCTGATGAGCGCCACGGTGCAGCCGTCGATGCTGGTCTTCGTCGTCGCCTTCGGCCTGCTCGATCTCGCGACCGTCCCGCCGGTCATCGCGCTGTGCCGTGAGTTCTACGGGGACGCCGGCGCCGTGGTCTTCGGCTGGGTCGGCGCGGCGCACCAGGTGGGCGCCGCCGTGGCCGCGTACGGAGGCGGAGCCGCCCGCGACGCCTTCGGTTCGTACGATCCCGTCTGGGTGACGCTCGGCGCGCTGTGCGCCGGGGCGGCGCTGCTGTCGCTGCTCGTCCGGCGCGTCGTCCCGGCCGATCGGGACGCCGGGCCGCGCCTATCCGCCGTAGACCACCTGTGACTCGCCGAGCGCGTCCGCGAAGTCGCCTGCGAGGCGCGCGGCTTCGGCCGGTGTGAGGGTGGCGGTGGTGACACGCACCCCGGGCGGGGACGCGATGCGGAAGCGGGTGCCCGCCGCGGTCCACCAGCCGCGGGTGCGCAGGCCGTTGACGACGGCGGACTCGTCCCGGACGGGCACCCAGACGTTGAGTCCGCTGACTCCGTGGGAGGCGATGCCGTGCTCCGCCAGCGCTGCCCCGAGAGCGTCGCGGCGGGTGGTGTAGGTGCGGGCCGCTTCCGCCACCAGCCGGGTCACCGCCGGGTCGGTCAGCAGACCCGCGACGGTCGCCTGGAGGATGTGGCTGACCCATCCCGAGGTCAGCAGCATCCGTCCGTCGTGACGCGCGAGGGTGGCGGGGTCGCAGGCGAGGGCGGCCCAGCGCAGATCGATCCCGAGATGCTTGGACACCGTACGCACATGGGCCCAGCGGGGCAGTCCGCCGGCGGCGAGGGTCACCGCGTCCGCGCCGGCGATGTCCGCGTTGTGGTCGTCCTCCACGACCAGCACGTCGGGGAAGTCGCGCAGCACGGCCAGGAGGGCGTCCCGGCGGCCGGGGGTGAAGCGTGCGCCGAGCGGGCTCTGCCCGCGAGGGCTGCACACCAGGGCCCGGGCTCCCGCCCGCAGTGCGGTGCGCAGCGCCTCCGGGCGGATCCCCTCGTCGTCGACGGCCACTGGCAGCATGCGAAGGCCCAAGGCCGGTACCAGGTCGAGGAGATGATGGAAGCCGGGGTCCTCCACGGCCACGGCGTCACCGGGCTTGAGCTCGGTGGACAGCAGCCTGGCGATGCAGTCCAGGGCACCGTGGGCGAACGTCACCGAACCGGTGGGCACGCCGTCCCGGGCGAACCAGGTGCGGGCGGCGTCCTCGAGCACGGCGAAGCGCGGCGAGGCACGGTGCGATCCGGACACGGGCCCCACACGCGGGGGCGGGCTCAGCACCGGGAGGCAGGCGGGGTCGGGGTGCCCGCCGGCCAGGTCGCGCAGACCCGCGGGCACCTTGGGAGGCCGCCGTGAGGTGACGACGGGGGCGGACGCCACCACCGTGCCGCCACGTCCGAGGGTCACCACCACCCCGCGTCCACGCAGCTCCTTGTAGGCCGCCGCGACCGTTCCGGCACTCACACCCAGCTCCTCGGCGAGCCGCCGCACGGGAGGCAGCGAGGCGCCGGGCCGCAGCGTGCCGTCGGACACGCGGCTCTCGACGGACGCCGAAATCTCTCTGGCCGTTCCGCCCGCGATCCCATATTGTTCTGCCACAGAGCACAGTTTGTACCGATACAAAATATGTGTCAAGGGGGAATCCGATGGAACCGACGGTGAACGAGGAACGGACGGTGAAGCGCGTGCCGTTCGCCCGGCGCCTGGCCATCCCGGGCGGCCGGGACGGACGGCGCATGCTGGTGGTCGCCGTCATCGACAAGGTGGGCACCGGCCTGTGGAGCGGAGCGGCCACGCTCTACTTCATCTACGTCGCACATCTGTCGGTGGCTCAGATCGGCCTGCTGATGGGGCTGTCCGGCATCCTCGGCATAGCCGGGCCTCCGCTCGCGGGCCGGCTCGCCGACCGCTTCCCGGTGACCCGCGTCCTGGTCGTCGCCCAACTGGCGCGGGGAGCGGCACTGCTGGCCTTGCTGACGACCAACGACTACGCACTGCTGGTGCTGTTCTCGGCGCTGGGCTCCCTGCCGGACCGCGCGTCGAGCGTCCTCACCAAGCTCTTCGCCGCCCGCGTCGCCGGTCCCCACCGCATCCGCTACCAGGCGATCCAGCGCACCGCCGTGAACATCGGGTGGGCCGTGGGCGCGGCCGGGGCCGCTGCCGCACTCACCGTGGGTACGACCGCCTCCTACCAAGCGCTGCTGCTCGCCAACGTCGCCTCCTACCTGGTCATAGGAGTCCTGACCCTACGGTGCGCGGAACCGCCGGCCCCCGTCCGTGTCGTCGCCGGGCCGAACACTTCAGCGGGCGGGTGCGGCTCCGCGGACGTCCGGCCCGGCCTTCCCGCTTCCCGGACCAGGGCGGCGACACCCTGGCGGGACCGCCGCTACCTCGCGTTCACCGGATCGGAGATCTGGCTGTTCCTGGACGACAGCATCCTCCAGGTCGGATTCCCTCTGTGGATCGTCCACGCCACCGACGCTCCGGTCGGGCTGGCTCCGCTGGTCCTCGTCCTCAACAGCGTGCTGGTGATCGCGCTCCAGGTCCCCCTGTCCCGCTTCGGCGAGACCAGGGCGGCCGCCCGCCGTCTGCTCGTCCCGATCGGCGCCGCCTTCCTCACGGGAGGAGTGGCCCTCGCCGCATCGGCGGGCGGCGGCCCCTGGTTCGCCACCGCCGCTGTCCTCCTCGCGGCCACCGCCTTCACTCTCGCCGAGATCCTGCACTCGCTCTCGTCCTGGGAACTCTCCGTCGCCCTCGCCCCCGGCGAAGCACAAGGCGCCTACCTCGGCGTCCACGGCCTGGCCCAGTCGGCGCAGCGCAGCCTCGGTCCCGTGGTCGTAGGAGCCGCCGTGAGCGCCGGCCCGTTCGCCTGGCCGGTGCTCGGCGCCACGCTCGTGGTGGCATGCCTCGCACAGCACCGGCTGGTCAGGCCGCCCTCGTCCCCACCGGCGGCCGAGAGCGTGGACGGACCGGGGGCCCGCCCCGCCGGGGCCCCCGGCCGGTCTCCCGCCGTCCCTCCGGCCTGACGTGCCGGCCAGGCGAACCGGCGTGCCCGTCACGGTGCTTGGGGCGTAGGTTGGGTGATGAAGGGTTCACGCCTCGGGGAAAGACGGAACGGTGCTCATGACCGACCACGCGACAGTGCCCGGCTCCGCACAGCAGGAGATCGATACCGCGGTGCCGCACTCGGCCCGGATCTGGAACTACTGGCTGGGCGGGAAGGACAACTACCCCGTCGACGAGCAGGCCGGTGACGCGTACAGCGCCGTCTTCCCCGGCATCGTGACCATTGCCCGCAGCAGCCGCGCCTTCCTGGGCCGTAACATCGCCCACCTGGTCACCGAGGCCGGCATCCGTCAGTTCCTGGACATCGGGACGGGGCTGCCGACCGAGGACAACACCCATGAGGTCGCCCAGCGCCTCGCCCCGGAAGCGAGGATCGTCTACGTCGACCACGATCCCCTGGTCCTCGCGCACGCCCGCGCCCTGCTCACCTCGACCCCCGAGGGCGCGACCGCCTACATCGACGCCGACCTGGCCGACCCCGACCGCATCCTGTCGGCCGCCGCCGGGACACTGGACCTGAGCCGTCCCACCGCCCTGATCCTCAGCAACATCCTGGGCCACATCGCCGACTACGAACAGGCGCGCACGATCGTCTCCCGCCTGATGGACGGGCTGCCGTCCGGCAGTTACCTCTCCATCAACGACGGTTCACGGGGTGTCGACGCCGATTACGAGCAGGCCCAGGACGCCTACAACGACACCGGGGCCATCCCGTACTTCCTGCGCCCCGTCGACAGGATCACGGCGTTCTTCGACGGCCTCGAACTCCTGGACCCGGGAGTCGTGTCGGTGCCCTTCTGGCGCCCGGACCCCTCCGCACCCACGCCCCGGCCGATCGGTGAGCACGGAGGTCTCGCCCGCAAGCCGTGACGCGCCCTGCCCGGCCGGGGTGGCACGATGGCGCCGTGAGCCGCGCCGTGGAGGACACCAACCGCCGTATGCTCCGCGCCCGGGACGCGATGGACCGCGCGTATGCGCAGCCGCTGGACGTCCCGGCGCTGGCCCGGATCGCCCATGTGTCCCCGGCCCACTTCGCACGTACCTTCCGGGCCACCTTCGGCGAGACACCGCACCGCTACCTCCAGCGCCGCCGCGTCGAGCGGGCGATGTTCCTGCTGCGGGAGACCGGCCGCAGCGTCACGGACATCGGTTACGAGGTCGGGTTCGGCAGTCCGGGCACCTTCAGCCGCACGTTCAGCGGCATCGTCGGCCGGTCGCCGAGGGTCTACCGCAGGGAGACGGCGGCGGTGGACGTCCCCACCTGCTTCACGAAGGCATGGACGCGGCCGCGCGCCTGACGTCGGCGAGTGGCCCGCACGACCCGCCGACCGAGCAGTTTCGGATAAGTTTTCACCGGCCGGGCCGACTAGCGTGATGTCCATGTTCAACGCCATCACGCACTCACAGATCTACGTCCTCGACCAGGACCAGGCCCTCGACTTCTACGTCGGCAAGCTCGGCCTCGAGGTGAACGCCGACGTCGACATGGGCTTCATGCGCTGGCTCACGGTCAGCGTCCCCGGCCACCCGGACCGCGAGATCCTGCTGGAGAGGCCAGGGCCTCCGGCGATGTCCGAGGAGACGGCCGGGCAGGTCCGCGAACTGGTGACGAAGGGCGCTCTGGGCCTCGCGCTGATCCTCACCACCGACGACTGCCGCAAGACGTACGAGACATTGCTGAGCCGAGGCGTCGAGTTCACCGACGAGCCCACCGAGCGCCCGTACGGAATCGACTGCGGCCTCCGCGACCCGTTCGGCAACAACATCCGCTTCACCCAGCCGAAGGGCTGACGCGAGGAACCGCGCCGGCTCAGCCGGCCGTCGGCACCAGCGGATCCGGCCGGGACAGGGCCTCGGCCAGTGGCAGCGCGTCCCGGGCGGCGACGGCCCGGCGCGCGCGCAGTTCGGCGCGCGTCCGCGGGCGGTAACGGGGCTCCCTGTCGCACCCGCAGGCCGACCTTCCCTCGTAGCGCAGGCCCTCCCCGAGGACGGCGGCCACCACGGACCAGCCGCGGACGTCGCGCCTGGGCGGAGGGGCGAAGTCGTGGCCGGCGCAGGTGAGGGGCCGGGCGCAGTTCGGGCATCGGTGTTCCCGCCCCTGGTACGCGTGCTGCTTGAAGCTGACACGGCACGGGACGCAGGCGTAGTGCACCTTGTAGTAGGTCATGCCGTAGAAGCACATCCGGCCACCGTACTGCGCGTCCGCGGATCCGGCGGGCGGTCAGGACACGTGCAGTACATCGGACTTGGCGGTGCGGGCGGCGTTGTCCTCGGTCTCCGTCGGACGGCCGGTCAAGGAGTACCGTGATCGCACACGAGTCCGACCTGGCCTCCTGGCCGCACGAGGTGACGCACGATGAACGAATACCCGCTGCCCACGCCCCACCCGACGGACGCGCATCCCGCCCGCGTCTACAACGCCTGGCTGGGCGGCAAGGACCACTACCCGGTGGACCAGGAGGCGGCCGAACTCGCCGCGGCGGCCAACCCCACCATCGTGCCTTCGGTCCGGGCCAACCGGGCCTTCCTCGGCCGCGCCGTGCGTCACCTGGCGGCGGCCGGGGTCCGCCAGTTCCTCGACATCGGCACGGGCATTCCCGCCGCGGCGAACACGCACGAGGTGGCCCAGCAGGCCGCTCCGGAATCGCGTGTCGTGTACGTCGACAACGACCCGATCGTCCTCACCCACGCCCGGGCGCTGCTGGTCAGCGGTGCCGAGGGGCAGACGGACTACGTGCAGGCCGACGCGCGGGACGTCGACACGATTCTGGACGCCGCCTCGCGCACCCTGGAGCTGGACCGGCCGGTCGGCCTGATGCTCGTGGCGATCCTGCAGTACATCAAGGACGCCGAGGACCCGTGGGACATCACCCGCCGACTGCTGGACCGCCTCGCCCCGGGCAGCCACCTCGTCCTGTCCCACCCGGCCGCCGACGTCACCGCCCCCGAGGTCGCCGAATCCATGCGGATCTACAACGAGCGGGCCGCCAGCCACGCCTCCGCGACCCCGCGCACGCAGAAGGAAGTGGAACGCTTCTTCGACGGCCTGGAGATCCTGGAACCGGGTGTGGTCACCCTGACCCGCTGGCGTCCCGAGCCGTCCGACACTCCGGACGACAGCCTGCCCATGTGGTGCGGGGTCGCCCGCAAGGCCTGACGCCCGCTCCGCCGGCCCGCCGGCCCCGCTCTTCGCGGGCGACGGCCTGGTGTACGTCACGGGCCCGAAGTGGCTCATGGCCTTCACCTCGACAGGTAAGGCGACATCCTGAGCTGCCTCGTGGCAGCGACTCATCACCGAGGTCAAGCGCATGTCCGACGAAGGATTGGTGCACGTGCCCGAACACTTCACGTCCGTCTCGCAGGAGCCGGCGGCAGACCCGAGCGGCGACGCCGCGTATCTGAGGCTCATCGCGCTGCTCGACGAGAGCGGTGCGCGGTACCGCGTCATCGACCACGCCCCGGAAGGGCGCACCGAGGAGGTGAGCCGGTACCGCGGGCACCCGGTGGCGCAGGGGGCCAAGTGCCTGGTCGTCATGGTCAAGACGGGCAAGCGCACCAAGCGGTACTTCCTCGCGGTCGTCCCCGGCGACGCACGGGTCGACCTGCCGGGCCTGAAGGCCCTGGCGGAGGGCAGCTACGTGTCGTTCGCCTCGCCGGACCGGGCCGAGGCGCTGTCCGGGAGCGTCAGCGGCACCATTCTGCCGTTCAGCTTCCACCCGGATCTCGAACTCGTCGTGGATCCGGGGGTCCTGGAGCATGAGGAGATCTTCTTCAACGCCGCGCGGCTCGACCGTTCCCTGGCCCTGGACACGCGGGACTACCGGGACCATCTCCGTCGCGTGGAGGCGCGGATCCATCCGATCGTCGCGAAGCAGCCGGAGGCGACCGGCCCATAGGGGGCATGTCCTCACTTGCCGCCCATAAGCCGCGAGGCCGGTTACGTTGGCCGCATGTGCCACTACTGCGGCTGCCGTGAGATTCCGCTGATCAAGGAGTTCATCGCGGAGCACGAGTCCGTCACCGACACCGCGGGGGACGCGGTGCGCGCCCTCGACCAGGGCGACCCGGCACTCGCCGGGGAGCTGGTGGCCCGGATGGGGCGGGAGCTCCTCGCCCACTGGCAGGGCGAGGAGGACGGGCTCTTCGCGGTCATGGGCGGCGACCCCGAGTACGCCGGATACATCGACGCCCTGGTGCGGGAGCACCGCGAGCTCGCCGCGTTCCTCGGCCGGGTCGATCTGGGCCGCGCCGAGGACGTCGTACAGCTGCGGGAGGCCGTCGACGAGCTGCACCGCCACATCACCAAGGAGGAGGACGGCCTCTTTCCTGCCTCCCTCACCGCGCTCTCCGGGGACGAGTGGGACCGCTCGATGGCCGCGTGGCGGGCAGCGCATCCGGACGCCCCCGGAGACCTGGGCCGCGCGTGACCGGCGCCGGCCGGTCGCGGAGGCGGCGGTCCTCGCCCGGTCACGTCAGGCGTAGAAGTCGCGCTGCCACCGGTGCTCGGCGAGGATCGCGAGCTGATCCTCCGTCAGGGTGCGGCCGTCGCTCAGCGCGGTGTTCCGCTCGACGTTGCGTACGGAGCGCATGCCCGGGATCACGGTGGAGACCGCCGGTGAACTCAGCACGAACCGGAGCGCGTTCTCGGCGATCTCGTCGGGGGCGATGGAGAGGTCGCTGACGATCGCGGCCACCCGCCGCTCCACCTGGGCGGGGCGGTCGCCCCGGAAGTAGCGGTTGCGCCAGTCGCCCTCGGGGAAGGTCGTGCCGGCGGTGATCCGCCCGGTGAGCCCGCCCTCGTCCAGCGCCACCCGCACGATGACGCCGACGCCGTGTTCCTCGCAGGCCGGCAGGAGCGCGTCTGCGGGCGCCTGGTCGAACACGTTGTAGATGACCTGGACGCTGTCGACGGCGCCGCTGCGGACGAGCGCGAGGGCGGTGTCGGGCTGGTGGTCGTTGACGGAGACGCCGAAGAGCCGGATCTTGCCCTCCCGCTTCAGGTCGTCGACGGTCTCCAGCCAGTCGCCGCGGCCCATCCACTCGTCGTTCCAGACGTGGAACTGCAGGACGTCGAAGTGGTCCAGGCCGGAGGCGCGGAGGCTGGTCTCCAGGCTCGTACGGATGTGTTCGCCGGGGAACGCCTCGGCAGGGTCCACCCCGTCGGGCGCCGGCCACACCCTGTTCTTCGGCGGTACCTTGGTCGCGACCAGCACCTCGTCGCCTGTGCGTTCGCGGACGACCCGGCCGACGATGCGCTCGCTCTCGCCGTAGCCCCGCGCCGTATCGATGAAGTTCACTCCGAGATCCACGGCCCGGTTCAGGGCGCGTACGGACTCGTCCTCGGTGGCCCCGACCCAGCTGGACTCGCCGATGCCCCAGGCGCCGTAGCCGATCTCCGACACCGGCAGTCCGCTACGCCCCAGCTTGCGATAACGCACAGTCATCCTCCACGTCGTGACAGGGCTTCCCGGTGGGAAACACGTCGACGATAGGCGAGTCGGGCAGTCCGGTCAGCTGGATTATCCGGTGGCCGCCGTCCAGCCGGTGGCGGGGCCCGGCAGCAGATAGGTCCGGTGGGGGCCGGGGCCACGGCCGGCCGGCAGGGGGACGACCCGCGTGCCACCGGCGCCCGGGGGAGGTTCGCCGCCCTCGGGCACCAGGACGGCTGTGGGTACGCGCCGCGCGAGGTCGTGGAGGGTTTCGGGGGTGATGCTCGCGTCGTGCCCGTACGTCTGGCGCGAGGCGCAGCCGGCGTAGTAGGCGATCGGCACGGCGTGATCCCCGCTGACCACGCAGGGCGGGCGCATGCCCAGCCGGTTCAACGCCCCGGCCACGGCGGCGAATTCCGCGGTCGTGGCGTGGCTGGTGCGGACGACATGACTGAGCACGGAGAGCTGGACGGTGAGATGGGCGGCAAGGGCCAGCGTCAGCGCGGCGGCTCCCGCGGGGCGGCGTGAGCGCCGTGTCCGGGCGTAGAGGTGTGTCACGTGTTCCGCCACGGGCACGGCCAGCAACGCGTAGGCGGGGAGCAGGAATCGGGGCGCGGCGTATTCGACCAGGAACAGATACGGAACAGCCGACGAGACACCGGTCGCCGTCGCCAGGAGTGCCGTGGCGCCTCGGCCCGCACGCCGGGCCGCCGCGATCCCGCCGGCCACGAGCAGGGGCAGTGCCACCCACCACACGGCCGTGGCCGGGTTCTCCCAGCCGATGTCGCAGGGGCGGCACAGGGTCCGGCCGGCGAGCGAACGCAGGTGGTCGTCGACCGCGAAGTTCCACCCGAGCCCGCCCTGGATCTCACCGGCCCGGTGCAGTCGGGCGCGGAGGCCGCCGTAGCGGGCGTAGGCCTCGGCGGCCCAGGGCGCGCAGCCTGCCACGAGTCCGCCGACGAGTGCGGCGCACATGCGTGGCAGGCGTCGGCCGGGTACCACGGTGACGGCGAGGGCCAGCGGCAGCGCGAGCCAGAAGCCGTCGGCCGGCCGCATCAGTGCGACCAGCGCCACGGCCACCCCCGCGCCTGCCGTCTCCGGCGGCCCGGCACCATCGCGCAGAGCCCTCACGACCCATCCGGTCGCGGCCAGTGCTCCCAGGGCGCACCACAGGTTGGGCATGGCCGCGGGGCCGTAGAACAGAGTCGGCCACAGGCCCCCGAACAGTGCGCCCGTGCCTACGAGCACGGGCGTGGGCAGCACCTTCCGCCAGACCCACAGGGCGAGGACCAGGGCGGCGGCGGACAGCAGGGCGAGATAGATCCGGAGCGCGGTGGTGGAGGGGGTGAGCGTGGCGACCGGAGCGACCAGATAGGAGATCCCCCGGGCGCGGGGCGCACTGAAGTAGGCGGGAGGGGCGTTGCCGCCGACCTGGCTGACGTAGACCGTCTCGTCCCACGCCAGTCCTGAACCCGGTACGACGAAGGCGAGTTGGACTGCGGCGAAGACCAAGGCGACCGCCGTCAGCCACGGCAGTGGGCCGGGCGCCCGCAGGATCGGCCGGGCGGCCGGCGCCTTCTGCGACGGGCTCAGCGGCGGGCATTCGTGCATGACCGCTCCTCTCCTCACCGGGGCCGCAGGGCGGAGGTGCGCGGCCTTGGTCAACGAGAGAGGTACGCCGGGAGTCACGCGTGGGCGGTGCGCCATGAACGACGGTCGGCGCGTCGCGCCATGACCGGCGGGGGAACCGGTATCCCCCAGACCCCCTGGGGGATAGCCCCCATATAAGTCGGGGCCTGGCTGCATCGCTGGGGGGACGTGCCGTCCCTAGGTTGTGAGGTGGAATCGGAGCACCGTCCCCGCACCCCTCCCGGAGGAACCCCGTGACAGCCCTGGCGCACCTGCCGACGAAGCGCACCGCTCATCCGCTGGTCACGGCGTTCGTGCGCTTCGTCGTCTGCGGGGGCGGTGTCGGACTGGCCGCCGGCGGTGCGCTGATGCTGCTGGGCGAGCGGATTCCGCTGGTCCTCGCCAACGCCGTGATCACCGTCGTCTCCACGGTGATAGCGACGGAGCTGCACAGCCGGATCTCCTTCCGGAGCGACCGCAGGGGGTGGCGGGTCCACCTGCAGTCCGGGCTGACGGTGTTGGTGAGTTACGCGTTCACCACCGGCGCGCTGCTCGTGCTGCACGCCGTGCAGTCCGCTCCTTCCGCGCTCGCCGAGCAGACCGTCTATCTGTCGGCGTCCGCGGCGGCCGGGGTCGGGCGGTTCGCGCTGCTGCGGACGGTCGTCTTCATCCCGGCTCCCGCGCCGTCGGACTCCCCCGCCCTGACCAGGCCGGCGGTCGTGATCGCGGCCTGATATCCCGGGCTCCCGTGGATCCCCTAGGCCGCGGCATGGAGGTAGAGCGCCCACAGCAGGGCGCCGAGGGACGCGGTGTGCAGGACGGCGCGGACGGTGTTCCATGTGACCCAGCGGCCCTCGAACGCGGCGCGCGCTTCCCTGAGCCGGTCGGGGGCCGAGTCGAACGGCACCTTGTCGAGTGTGTCGTTGAGCGGGACGTTCTGCGTTCCGGTGACGAGGAACGCCGCCCCGTAGAGCACCAGCGCGGCGATGATCCACGACAGGGCTCCCCCGCTGTGCCCCTTCGCGGCGAGGACCGACGCCAGCACCAGCAGGGGCAGAGGCAGCAGGAAGGGAGTGAGGAACCAGCCGTTGATGATGGCCCGGTTGATGTGCTGCATGCTCCGGACGAACGCCCGGTCGTCGCCACGGGACAGGCCCGGCATGACGGCGTAGGAGAAGGCGCAGAACAGCCCTGCCGTCAGGGCAGCTCCCACGGCCGAGGCGAGAAGTGCCACGGTCTGCAGTGTTCTCATGCGTGCTCCGAATCCGGCGCTGCGGCCCACTCGACGAACTGGACGACGACCCCGTTGGGATCGGTGATCTGGAACAGGCGCTCGCCCCACGGTTCTTCGCGCAGCGGCATCGTGATCTCGACGCCTTCCGCGCGCAGCCGCTTCTCCTCGTCCTCCAGACCGGTGAGGGTGAAGGCGAGGATCAGTCCGGAGGCGTGCTGGTCGCGCTGGGCGGCGGGCAGGACGTCGATGCCGCGGCGCAGGAGAACGATATCGACCGCGGCGTCCTCGCGGGCGAGGGAAGCGAAGTCCTCGGTGGCGACGGTCTCGCTGTACCCGAGGTGGGTGGTGAAGAAGGCCTTGGACGCGGCGACGTCGTCGACGGTGAGCGAGACGGTGGACGTGGCGATATGCATGCGGGCTCCTGTGCCGAAGTGGTCCGGGTGGGCGATGAAATGACAGAACGTCAGGCATGGGACCAGCGAGGGGCGTTGCCGCCCTTCGGGCCCGCTCCCCGCGTTTGACGCGAGAGCATTTTTACCATGAACGTAACTTTAGCCACGGCTAACATGGTCCGTCAACATAAAAATGCTACGAGCGTAGGTTTCACCTGCACACAGAGCCGTCACACATATGCCATACGATGCGCACACCTGTTCACAGCTCTTCCGCTTGAGGATGCCCACGTCATGTTTTTCGGTGTCACGTCCCGTTCCGCGCGCGGCATATCCGCCGCCGTCGCCCTTCTCGCGATCGGCGCGGTGGGCTGCGGCGATGCCATCGACAGCGCCAAGGCCGGCGCCAAGAAGGCGATTCGTCAGCGGTCGGTCTTCTCCCTCGCTCAGGGCGACTGCTACAACCCGAACAGCGGGGCGACCGCGAGCCAGGAATTCAGCGTCGAGATCGTCCCGTGCGGGGAGGCCCACAAGGGTCAGGTCGTCGGCGAGTTCACGATCAAGGGAGAGTCGGCATACCCCGGTGACGACGGGGCGACGAAGATCGCCGACAAGCAGTGCCCGGTGGAGTCGCAGAAGTTCATCTCCGACACCTGGGCGGTCCCGGCGGGCGTCGGCCTCTTCTACTACTACCCCACCAGCGAGACCTGGAAGACCGGCGACCGGGCGGTGAGCTGCACCTACGCCAAGGAGTCGGGCACCTTCACCGGATCGCTCGAGAACAAGTCCCTGAACGCCGACCAACTGGCATACCTGAGGGGCTCCAACGCCGTCTACGAGGCGCTCTGGAACAACCAGCCCGAGGCGGACCAGATCGAGGACGACCTTGCCGGTTACAAGGAGCAGGCCGAGGCCGTTTCCGCGGCACTGAACGCCCACGTGACAGGCCTGAAGAGCCTGCAGCAGCCGGAGACCACCAAGCTCCGCGCGCGACTGACGGAGACCGCGGACGCATGGGAGGAGGCGGCCTCGGCCGGGAGCATCGACGACTTCTACATCGCCTACGACCTCGCCTTCACCGGCATCGACCCGAGCGGGACGGTCGCCGCCCGCAAGGAGTTGAAGCTCGCCACCACCGTCCCGGCCGACGACGCCGAGGTCTGGGCGAACTGACCTCTCCGTCCGCACGCGCCGCCCCGCCCGGCCCCCTGCCGGCGGGGCGGCGTCAGCCGGGTCTCACACCGGTCGGCACAGAAAGATACGACGAGTATAAACTTCACTCATGAGCATCCAGGCGAGCACCGAGACCGTCGGACTCCGTGAGTCGAAGAAGCGCGAGACGCGGCAGTCGATCTCCGACCACGCGACCAGGCTCTTCGTCGAGCAGGGCTTCGAGCGGACGACGATCGCCGAGATCGCCACCGCTGCCAGGGTCGCGAAGAAGACGGTGACCAACTACTTCGCGCGCAAGGAGGATCTGGCGCTGGACCACCAGGACGAGTTCGCTGCGAGCCTGGCGCGTACGGTCGCCGGCCGCGCCGCCGGTGAATCGGCGCTCGCCGCGCTCCGTCGCGGCTTCCTGGCCTCCGCCGCGGCGCAGGACCCGGTGGCGGGCTTCGCCGGGCCCCGGTTCTCCCGGATGATCGCCGACAGCCCGACGCTCTCGACGTGCCTGCGCGGCCTGCACGACCGGCGTGAGGACGCCCTGGCGGAGGTGCTCGCCGAGGCGACCGGCACCTCCGCCGACGACATCACCCCGTGCACGGCGGCCGCCCTGCTCGGCGGGGTGCACCGCGTCCTGTTCCGGCGCATCCAGGAACTGACACTGGCGGGCAGGGCCAACGCCGAGATCGCCGCGATCATCGGGGAAGAGGCCGCCGCCGCCTTCGATCTGCTGGAACCGTCCCTCGCGGGCTACGCGACCGCCCCACAACCCGAGGCCGCAGGTACGGGGGCCGACTCGTGACCCCCGAGCCGTCCCCCTTCCAGCTCCTGCCCGGCGCCACCGGGTCTCCGGTGCTGCTGCATGTCCCGCACTCCTCCCGGATCGTCCCCGAGCGCGTGCGCGATGGCATCGTGCTCGACGACGAGGCCCTCGACGCCGAACTCGACCACATCACGGACTCCCATACGGCCGACCTGGCAGCCAGGGCCTCCGCGGCCTGCGCGGCGGCCCCCTGGCGCTTCGTCAACGGTCTGTCGCGGCTGGTCGTCGACCCGGAGCGGTTCCCCGACGACCGGGAGGAGATGCTGGCGGCCGGCATGGGCGCGGTCTACACCCGCACCACGCACCGGGAGCGGCTCCGCCCGTCCGGTGCGGATCCGGCGCCGCTGCTCGACCGCTATTTCCACCCGTACGCCCGGGCGATGACCACCGCCGTCGACGAACGGCTGGCCGCCACGGGGCGTGCCGTCGTCATCGACGTCCACTCCTACCCGGCCATCGCGCTCCCCTACGAGCTGCACGGCACCGGCCCGCGGCCTCCGGTCTGTCTGGGCACCGACGGTTTCCACACTCCGCCCGGGCTTCTGGCCCGGGCGGAGGCGGCGTTCGCGGGATTCGGCGGCACGGGGCTGAACAGCCCGTTCCCCGGTACGTACGTGCCGCTGAAGCACTACGGGAGGGACCGGCGGGTCGGCGCGCTGATGATCGAGATCCGGCGCGACCTGTACATGAGCGAGCCGGGCGGCCCCGCCGGCCCCGGGCTCGACGCGCTCGCCACGGCGCTGGCCGCGCTGGTCGACGGGCTCACGGACGCATGACGGCGGCGGCTACCTGGGCCGGGCGTAGGGCCGGGTCATGATCTCCATGTTGTGGCCGTCCGGGTCCTTGAAGTAGGCCCCGCGGCCGCCGAAGAGCTGGTTGACACGGCCGGGTTCCTTGTGATGGGGGTCGGCGTAGTAGGTGACGTCGAGCGCCTCGAGCCGGGAGACCATGGTGTCGAACTGCGCGTCGGGGACGAGGAAGGCGTAGTGCTGCGACTGCACCGGCTCGCCCCGCAGTTCGTAGTAGTCGAGCGTCACGCCGTTGCCCAGGTCGACGGGGAGGAACGGCCCGAACGGGCGGCCGACCTCAAGGCCCAGGACGGTGGCGAGGAACTCGGCCGACAGGTTGCGGTCTCTGGCGAACACGGCGTGGTGGTCCAATTGGACGACGTCGACGCCCTGTTCGCTTCCGTGCGGGTCCTGCTGCTGTGTGTGGGGCATGTCTGCTGCTTCTCCGTGTCGTGGATTCCGCTGGGAAGGGGGCGCCACGCAGGGCGCCGGGCGGGAGAACACGACAGGGTGGCGGGGCTCGCGCCCGCCACGCGCTCATGCAGGAGCCGGGCTTCTCTCTCGTACATGGCCCAAGGCCGACCCGGCAGTCACAGGCCCGACTGTAAGGGTTCGGGAATCCGGCCGCAACGGAGTTGGGGGGACGCACGACGAGCCCGCTCACAGTACCGGCCGTCCCGGCCAACTGAGCTGCTAGCGTGCCATGTTGATCCGAAGGGACTAAGCGACACATGACAGCGACAGCGTTTCGCATCGGTGGGGATCTAGAGGTACGGCGGCTCGGATTCGGAGCCATGCGCCTGCCGACCGAGCCGGGGACGGCCCGTCCGGCCGCTCTCGCGGTCGCCCGCCGCGCCGTCGAGCTGGGTATCACCCTGGTCGACACCGCGCACATGTACGGCGGCGGGGCCAACGAGGAACTTCTCGCGGAAGCCCTGCACCCCTACCCCGAGGACCTCCTGATCACCACGAAGGTCGGTCTCACGCGGCCGGATCCGTCGGCCGACTGGAAGCTCGACGGGAGGCCGGCCGTCCTGCGCGACCAGGTGGAACAGGGGCTGCGCCGCCTGCGTGTCGAGCGGATCGAGCTCCTTCAGCTGCACCGCATCGACCCGGAGACCCCGCTCGCCGACCAGCTCGGCACCCTCCGGGACCTCCGGGACGAGGGAAAGATCGGCCGGATCGGCCTCTCCGAGGTCACCGCCGAAGAACTCGCGGAGGCGCGGGAGACCGTCGAGATCGCCAGCGTGCAGAACCGCTACAACCTGCTCGACCGGGAGCACGAGCCCGTCCTCACCGCCTGCGAGGAGGCGGGGATCGCGTTCCTGCCGTGGCGCCCGGTGGTCTGGGGCGACTCAGGGGCGAACGCCGAGATCCTCGCCGTGGCGGCCGAGCTGGACGCCACCCCCACACAGGTCGCCCTGGCCTGGCTGCTCGCGCACTCGCCGGTCGTCCTCCCGATCCCGGGCACGGCCCGGATCGACCACCTGGAGGAGAACGCCGCGGCGGGGAGGGTCCGTCTGACCCCCGCCCACCTCGAGATCCTCGACCGGTTGGCCGCACCGCAGTAGGGGCCCGGCCGGGACCGGTGTCAGAAGAAGACGCCGCACCTCAGCAGCACGTTGGCGTACGGCCGGGCCTCCCCTGTCCGCACCACCAGTCGGGCGGACGCGGTGAGTGCCTTCAGCTGTTCGTGGGACACGTGTGTGAGGTCCGGGAGGCGGGCGGCCAGGAGGCGGGCGGCTTCGGGGTTCGCCTCCCGTATCTCCTCGGCCGCCGTCGCGCCCTCCACGGCCAGTTCGTCCAGCAGGCCGTCCAGGACCTCGGCGAAGGACGGGACGCCCGCCCGGAAGGCGAGGTCGACCACGCGGGGCCCCGGGGGGATGGGCATGCCCACGTCGCAGATCAGCACGCCGTCGCCATGCCCGAGTTCGGCCAGCGCTCCCGCCAGATGGCGGTTCAGGATGCCTGACTTCTTCACAGCGCCGCGACCTCTTCCGCTGTCGGGAAGGACGCCTGCGCGCCCTCCTTGGTGACGGCTGCCGCGCCGACCCGTACGGCGAACGCGGCGGCCTCGGTGAGTTCCTCGCCGATGCCGAGCCGCCAGGCCAGGGCCGCGGTGAACGCGTCGCCCGCGCCCGTCGTGTCCACGGCGTCGACCCGGGGGCTCGGTACGCGTACGGGGTCGCCCCCACGGGTGTCGGAGACCAGCGCGCCTTCGGCACCCAGCGTGATCACCACCGATCGTGGGCCGAGGGCGGTCAGTCCGCGCGCCCAGGCCTCCGGGGTGCTGCCCGCGCCCTCCCCCAGGATGTAGCGCGCCTCGTGCTCGTTGACCACCAGCGGGTCACAGGCGGCCAGCACCTCGTCGGGAAGCGGCGCGGGCGGGGATGGGTTGAGGACCAGCCGCGCGCCCGGGCCGAGGGCACGGGCCGTCTCCGCGACGGTGTCCAACGGGATCTCCAGCTGTACGGAGACCACGCGGGCCGACGCGAGGAGCGGTCCCGCGGCCCTGATGTCCTCGGGGGTCAGCCTGGCGTTGGCGCCCGGGGAGACGACGATGCTGTTGTCGCCCGAGGGGTCGACGGTGATGAGGGCAACGCCGGTGGGCGCCCCTCCGACGAGGACTCCGTCGGTGTCGACACCCGCCTCCTGCTGCGAGGCGCGCAGCAGCCGCCCGTGGGCGTCGTCGCCGACCCGGGCCAGCAGCGCCGTACGGGCGCCGAGTCGGGCGGCGGCGACCGCCTGGTTGGCGCCCTTGCCGCCGGGGTGGACGACGAGGTCGGAGCCGAGCACCGTCTCCCCGGGCCCGGGGCGGCGGTCGACGCCGACGACCAGGTCGGCGTTGGCCGACCCGACGACCAGGAGGTCGTGCCCGGCGGGTGCGGAGGCTGCGGAGGCATCGGTCGCGTGCATCAGGGCAGTGCCTTTCGTGATCAGGAGAAGTCGGCGACGTTCTGCCGGGTGACGACCTTCACCGGCACCTTCACCATGCTGTCGATCTTCTTGCCGTCGGCAGCCTTGACGGCGTTCTGTACGGCGATCTTCCCCAGTTCCCCGGGCTGCTGGGCCACGGAGGCGTACAGGGTGCCCGCCTCGACAGCCGTCAGGCCGTCGGGGGTTCCGTCGAAGCCGACGACCGGGACGGACTTCCCGGCCTTGCTGCCCAGTGCCTTGACGGCGCCGAGCGCCATCTCGTCGTTCTCGGCGAAGACGCCGTTGATGTCAGGGTGGGACTGGAGCAGGTTGGTCATGACGTCCAGGCCCTTGGTGCGGTCGAAGTCGGCCGGCTGGGTCGCCACGATCTTGATGCCCGGGTACGCCTTCATGCCTGCGGCGAAGCCCGCGCCGCGCTCACGGCTGGCGGAGGTGCCGGCGGTTCCCTGGAGGACGATGATGCTGCCCTTGCCGCCGAGCCGGTCGGCGAGTGTCTTCGCGGCGAGCTTGCCGCCCGCGACGTTGTCGGAGGCGACGAGTGTCGCCGTCTCGGCCTTGTTGACGCCCCGGTCCGCTGCGACGACCGGGATGTCCGCCTTGTTGGCGTTGCGGACGCCGGGGCCGACGGCGTCGGAGTCCACCGGGTTGACGATGACGGAGTCCACCCCGGAGCTGGTGAAGTTCTCCAGCTGGTTGGCCTGCTGCGAGGCGTCGTTCTGGGCGTCGGTGACCGTGAGGTCGATCCCCGCCTTCTCGGCCTCCTGCTGCGCGCCTTCCTTCATCTGGACGAAGAAGGGGTTGTTCAGGGTGGAGAGCGACATGCCCACCTTGGTGGTGGTGCCGGAGGAACCGGACTTGAAGAAGGTCACGGCGGCGATGACGGCGGCCAGGCAGACCACCGCGATGCCCAGCTGCATCGCGCCCTTGCGGCCCTTTCCGGGTGATCCGGGTGCGGCGGACGCGCCGCCTGCGGAGGCGCCGGACCCGGCCTTGCGGCGCAGGGTGTCCAGCAGTACCGCGAGGGCGATGACGACGCCGATGACGACCTGCTGCCAGAAGGCGGACACGGACAGGAGGTTGAGGCCGTTGCGCAGCACGGCGAGGATCAGTGCGCCGATCAGGGTGCCGGACGCCTTGCCGACGCCGCCCGCGAGGCTGGCGCCGCCGATGACGACCGCGGCGATCGCGTCGAGTTCGTAACCCTGTGCCGCCTGCGGCTGTGCGGAGACCAGACGGGAGGCGAGGACGATGCCGGCCACGGCGGCGAAGAGGCCGGAGAGGGCGTAGATGGCCAGCTTCTGCTTCTTGACGCGCAGTCCGGACAGCCGGGCCGCTTCCTCGTTGCCGCCGATGGCGTACATGGAGCGGCCGATGTAGGTGCGGGCCAGGATGAGTGCCGCTATCAGGCCCATCGCGATCATCACGAGGACGGGGACGGGCAGCCAGCCCCCGAGCGTGTCACCGAGCACGGAGACGGAGTCGGGGAAGGGGATCGGCCGGCCCTGGGAGATGACCAGGGACAGCCCCCTCGCCACGGAGAGCATGGCCAGCGTCGCGATGAACGACGGCAGCTTGCCGTAGGCGACGAGCGCACCGCTGACGAAGCCGCAGGCGATGCCGGTGGCCACGGCGATGACGACCGCCAGCCAGACGGGTACGCCCGCCGACGTCGCCGACCAGGCGAGGACGGTCGCGGAGAGCGCGGCGACCGAGCCGACGGAGAGGTCGATGCCTGCCGAGACGATGACGAAGGTGACACCGAACGCGAGGATCGCGGTCACCGCGGCCTGGACACCGACGTTCAGCAGGTTCTGGGTGGTGAGGAAGTCGCCGGAGAGCAGCGACATCGCCACCAGGAGGACGACCAGCGCGCTGAGCGCGCCGTTGTCGAGCAGGAGGCGGCGAAGGGTGTGTCCGGCGCCGCCCGCGCCCGTCTTGCTCGGATGCGTGTCAGTGGCCACGGGGGCTCTCCTCTGCGTTCTCTGTGTGCTCGGTGGGGTCGGTCACAGGCGCGGCGCTGACGGCGAGGGCCATCACGGCGTCCTGGGTGGCTTCGTGGGCGGGGAGTTCTCCGGCGATGCGGCCCTGGGCCATGACCAGGACCCGGTCGCTCATGCCGAGGACCTCGGGCAGGTCACTGGAGATCATCAGGACGGCGTGGCCGGAGGCCGTCAGCTCGTTGATGAGCTGGTAGATCTCGACCTTCGCGCCGACGTCGATGCCACGGGTCGGCTCGTCGAGGATCAGGACCCGGGTGTCGGCCAGGAGCCACTTCCCGATGACGACCTTCTGCTGATTGCCGCCGGACAGAGTGCGGACGTGCTGGCCGAGACCCGCCATGCGTACCCCGAGCTGCTCGGCGATGCGGGCGGCGGCGGTGCGCTGGCCCTTGACGTCGACGATGCCGGAGCGGGTCGCCGAACGGAGGGTGACCAGGCCGAGGTTCTCCTGGACGGAGGCGTCGAGCACGAGGCCCTGGCCCTTGCGGTCCTCGGGGACGAGGCCGATCCCGGCGCCCATGGCGGCGGTCACGTCGTGCTTGCCCAGCCGCTCGCCGCGTACCTCGACGGTTCCGGCGTCGTAGGGGTCGGCGCCGAAGACCGCGCGGGCGACCTCGGTGCGGCCGGCTCCGACGAGTCCGGCGAGGCCGACGACCTCACCGGCCTTCACGTCGAAGCTGATGTCGTGGAAGACCCCGCCCCGGGTGAGTCCGCGCACGGAGAGCAACGACGGCCCGGTTTCCGGGCGTTCGCGCGGGTACTGCTGTTCGATGCTCCGTCCCACCATGAGCTGGACGAGTTCCGCCTCCGGTGTCGAGGCGGGCACCTGGTCGATGCTGCGGCCGTCGCGCAGGACGGTGACGCGGTCGCCGAGGGCGGCGATCTCGTCGAGGTGGTGGGTGATGAAGACGACGCCGACGCCGTCCGCACGCAGCTGCCGCACGATCGCGAAGAGCTTGTCGACCTCCTCGGAGGTGAGGACCGCGGTCGGCTCGTCCATGATCAGGACACGTGCGTCCAGGCTGAGCGCCTTGGCGATCTCGACCATCTGCAGCCGGGCGATGCCCAGTTCACGGACCCTGGCCCTGGGCGAGACGTGCAGGCCGACACGGCGCAGGAGCACCTCGGCGTCGGCCTCCATGCGCCCGCGGTCGATCATGCCGAAGCGGCGCGGCTGGCGGCCCAGGAAGATGTTCTCGGCGACGGTGAGATCGGGGACCAGGTTGAACTCCTGGTAGATCGTGGCGATCCCGAGCTTCTCGGCGTCCTGCGCTCCGTGGATGCGCACCTCCTGGCCGCCGGCGAAGATCCGGCCGCTGTCCGGGCGGTAGGCGCCGGAGAGCATCTTGATGAGGGTGCTCTTGCCCGCGCCGTTCTCACCGAGGAGGACGTGCACTTCGCCGCTGCGCAGGTCGAAGTCGACCCGGTCCAGGGCGACGACACCGGGGAAGGTCTTGCGTACGCCTTCGATGCGCAGCAACTCGACTGATTCGCTCACTCGTTGCTCCCGGGGGTGGAGGGGCGCTCGCCGCAGGAGCTGCGTACGACGAGGCGGGCGGGCAGGGTCACGGACTGCGGGGGCCGGCCCTCGACGATGTCGATCAGCGCGCGCACGGCGGCTCGGCCGAGATCGCCGGTCGGCTGGGCGATCGCGGTGATCGGCGGGGCGGTGTGGAGGAACCACGGGATGTCGTCGAAGGCCGCGATCCCGATGTCCTCGGGGACACGGAGGCCGCGTGCGCGGATCGCGTCCAGGGCGCCGAGCGCCATGAGGTTGTCGGCGGCGAACACGATCTCGGGCGGTTCGGGCAGCGACAGGAAGTTCTCGGTGGCGCGCCGGCCGCTGGCGGCCTGGAAGTCACCCTGCCCGATGTAGGCGTCGGGCAGGGCGAGGCCGTGGGCCCGCATCGCTTCCCGGAAGGCATCGACGCGTTCGTTGCCCGTGGTGGTGGCGGCCGGGCCCGCGATGATGGCGAGCCTGCGGTGGCCGAGGGCGTGCAGATGGGCGACCAGGTCCTGGATGGCCCGGTGCCCGTCCGCGCGCACGACGGGGATGTCCACCCCGGGGATCCAGCGGTCCACGAAGACCATCGGGGTGCCGGTGCGCGCGACGTCCAGCAGCAGCGGGGACTCGCCGTCGGCGGGCGAGACCAGGAGCCCGTCGATCCTGCGGTCCAGGAGCGTACGGACGTGGTGGTCCTGCTGTTCGAGCCGCTCGTCGGCGTTGCCGATGATCACGCTGTAGCCGAGTCCGCGCGCCTCCTCCTCGACGGAGCGGGCCAGCGCGGTGAAGTACGGATTGAGTACGTCGCTGATGACGAGGCCGAGTGTGCGTGTCTGGTCGGTGCGCAGCGAGCGGGCCACGGCGTTGGGCCGGTAGCCGAGGGCGTCGACGGCGGCGAGGACGCGCCTGCGTGCGTCCGGGCTGACGGAGGGATGGCTGTTGAGGACGCGTGACACCGTGGCGACAGAGACTCCCGCCTGGGCCGCGACATCCTTGATGCTCGCCATTTCCGGACCACCTCCTTGTGGTTTCCGTGAGCCTCGAAACCAGCGGAACGAGCCGTGGAATCGATTACACGGATGATTGGAATCGATTACATGGCCGAAAGCAAGACCCTGAGGGTCGCCCGAGACCGGATCGTGATCCGGCCCGATCCGGACGAGGGGCCCAGGGGGTGTCCGCAGAGTCCCGCCGTACGCCCGGAGGGCGTGGCCCACGGCGTCCGGTGAGTGCAGTCGCAAGGCGGAGCGTCGGTCTCGTACTGGACGTACCCGCCCGATGAGGCAACGCGGCGAAGTCGGGGTCTCCCCTGCCCGGCCCGGAGCCGAGAGCTCGGGGAAGGGACGGGCGTCGGGGGCCAGGCGGGACTTCGCGGATACGCCTAGCCCGGGAGGCCGGCGACGAAGGCGTGCGCCAGGCTCCGGCTGTGGGTGAGAGTGACCAGCCAGGACCGCACACCGGCCGCCTCGGCCAACGTCGCCGCGCGGCCCGCGAGTTGGAGGGCCGGGCTGCCGGACGGGGTGTGCAGCACCTCGATCTCGGTCAGGACCGAACCGGTGAGGCCCACACCCAGGGCCTTGAGGACCGCCTCCTTGGCGGCGAACCGCACGGCGTAGCGCTCGGCGGAGTCGTCGGGTATCTCGCAGTAGGCGCGCTCGGCAGGTGTGAAGACATGGCCGGCGAAGCGGGGCTGGCGGGCCAGGGTGGCCCGTATCTCGTCCACGTCGACCAGGTCGGTTCCCACGCACAGCACCGGCCTGCCGACGAGATCGGCGGCGGCAGCGGCGGCGGCCTCTCCGAGCCTCCTGATGTCCTCGTTCCCGGTGGTCCGACCGCCCGCCATTCCAAGATCCAATTCTCTTGCTCCGCAAACTGATCGACCGCTAGGGTTCCGAACCGTCACTCCATGATGGGCCACACACCACGTTCCTGAATGACGACCGGGAGAGTCTCTGCGATGAGTCTGCGGTTCACTATTCAGCCCAACCCCGATCCGGCGAGCCCCGCCCGGCGCGCCGAGATCCTGGCGGACCCCGGGTTCGGCCGGTACTTCACCGACCACATGGCCCGGGCGGTGTGGACGAAGGAGCGTGGCTGGGACGACGCCGCTGTGATCCCGTTCGCTCCGATTCCCATGCATCCGGCCGCGGCGGTCCTGCATTACGCGCAGGAGATCTTCGAGGGGATGAAGGCCTACCGGCACTCCGACGGGTCCGTCTGGACCTTCCGTCCGGAGGCCAACGGTGAGCGGTTCGCCCGGTCCGCCCGGCGTCTGGCGCTTCCCGAACTCCCGCAGTCCCTCTTCCTCGAGTCGGTTCGTGAGCTGGTCCGCGCGGACCGGGCGTGGGTGCCGGCCGAAGGCGAACAGAGCCTGTATCTGCGGCCGTTCATGTTCGCTTCGGAGCCCTTCCTGGGGGTGCGGCCCGCCGCCGAGGTGACGTACATGGTCATCGCGTCGCCGGTCGGCCCGTACTTCTCCGGCGGGGTGAAGCCGGTGTCGATCTGGCTGTCGACGGACTACACCCGCGCCGGGCGCGGCGGGACCGGGGCCGCCAAGTGCGGTGGCAACTACGCGGCAAGCCTGGCGCCGATGCTGGAGGCCTCCGAGCACGGCTGCGACCAGGTCTGCTTCCTCGACGCTACGGAGGGCCGCTACGTCGAGGAGCTGGGCGGCATGAACCTGTACCTCGTCACGCGCGACGGGCGTCTGATCACCCCGGAACTCGGAACCATCCTGGAAGGTGTCACCCGGGCCTCGATCCTCGACCTCGCCAAGGAGATCGGGCTGGACGTGGAGGAACGTCCGGTGGAGATCTCCGAATGGCAGGAGGGCGCGCGGACCGGAGCGATCCGGGAGGTGTTCGCCTGCGGCACCGGCGCCGCCGTGACCCCCGTGGGGCGGCTGGTCTGGAGGGACGGCGAGGTGACCGCGCCGGACACGGGGGCCGAGGACTCGGTGACCATGCGTCTGCGCCGACGGCTGGTGGACATCCAGTTCGGCCGGGCGAACGACCCGCACGGGTGGATGCGGCGCCTCGTCTGACATCCCGCGGCACTCACGGTGCGACCGCCCGGCCGCTGTCGGCGGCCGGGCGGTTCAGACGGTGAGGAGGCCGTGGCCCACCGCGTGGTTCGGGCAGACCCCGCCGCAGTCGTCCCCGGTGATCGAACGCCCTTGGGTCACCGGCAGGCAGGCGCTCACCAGGTCTTCCGTCCTGAGGGCCCGGCCCTGGCCGATGCCCTGCTGCACGGCGAGCGCCGCCACACCGGCCGCGTATGCCGTCGCCCCCGATGTGCCGCTGGAGACCAGCCAGCCGTCATCGGGAGCCGTTCCGTCGTAGCTGCTGTTACGCCGGTCGAACAGGCACCCCGGCTGGGTGGGGAACACGATGTAGTCGCCGTTGGGCAGCATCCCGCAGGGGCCGCACACGTCCGGCACGGTCCGGCCGGGGAAGACCGCCGACCGGTAGCTGGAGGCGAGATCGGAGGCGCGCAGCTCTCCGCCGGGTCCCACGTGGACCCCGCCGACCGTGAGGGCCCCGGGCGTCGCCACCGACTGGAACATGGCATTGCGCCGGTCGGTGGAGCCGTTTCCGGCGGCGAACAGGACGGTGATCCCGCGCCGGACCGCGGCTGCCACCTCCAGATGGAGGTGTGGCTCCTCCCGCAGGGTCCCCCAGCTGCACGAGATGATGTCCGGCTCCAGCTGCGCCGCCCGCTGGAAGGCCGCGACCGGAAAGGAGAACGCCTCGCCCGCCATCTTGACCATGGTGAGCGACACCCCCGGAGCCACTGCCAGGAGCAGCGCCGACATCGCCGTACCGTGGCCTCGCTCGTCGCTCCGGGGGTCGAGCGGACTCAGCGCCGGGACCACGGCCGTGGTGTAGCCGTGCGCCCGGTGGTGCGGGTGGTCGTACAGGCCGGTGTCCACCATCACCACCCGGACGCCGTCGCCTCGGATGCCGGCCGCGTGCAGCCGGTCCGCGCCTGCCAGCCGTGCGGCGTCCTCGGGCAGTCTCAGGTACCCGGCGGTGTGCGGCAGCGGCGGAACGGCGCTCGGCGCCAGCTCGAAGCCCGCGCGGGGCGCCCGGACCTCGGTGATCAGCTCGGGGTGCAGGCGGGACCGGAGCGTGCCCGGCGCGCACAGCTCGTAGCGGACCGACTCCCTGATGTACTTGTTGCGCACGGGCACCACCGGGCTGCCGAAGACCTCTTCGACCAGTCCGTTCTCACCGCTGACGGTGAGACCGGCCTCGGAGCGCGCCTCGACGGTCAGCCCTTCGCGGGTGAAGGCGTCGGCCAGCCGGTCGACCACGGCCGGTTCCGGGAGGAAGTCCTCCACGGGGTGGAGCAGGAGCCGCGCGGGGTCGCCGCCCAGGCTGAGGCCCCTGGCGGAGCGGGGGACGACGGTCACCGTGCCGCGCCGCCCGAAGGAGGCGAGCTCGTCCTCCACCATGTGGTGACTTCCCTTCACTTGTTCGTGAGTTCCCGCAGACGGTTGCGGTCGAGCTTGCCGGAAGCGGTCAGGTCGACGTCCTCGTCGGCCAGGAAGTCGATCCGGGCCGGGATCATGTAGGGCGGCAGCCGCAGAGCCAGTTCCCGGCGCAGCTCTTCCTCGTCCGGGCCCGCGCCGTCCGGTCGGCCCAGGACGAACAGGACGATCGCCTTCCCTGCCACGGGGTGTTCGGCCGGAACCGCGCAGCAGTCCGTCACCCACTCCACGGCGAGTGCCGCCGCCTCCACCTCGGACAGGTGGACGAGGTTGCCGTTGATCTTCAGAGCGTCGTCGCGCCGGCCAAGGAACATGAGTGCACCGTCTTCCCGGAGGCGGACGTAGTCGCCGGACCGGTAGTAGCGGGCGCCGCCGGAGCCCGGAGGGCTGACGAGGGCGCGTTCGGTGCGTTCCGGGTCGCCGCAGTAACCCGCCATCACCTGCGGTCCGCCTATGAGGAGTTCGCCGGTCCCACCGTCGGGCACCGGCCGGAGACCGTCGTCGACGACCAGGAGGTCGACGGACGGCAGCGGGCTCCCGATCGGCAGGAACTCCTCGTCGTAACCGGCGATGTCGTCGGTGAGGAAGAGCGTCGCGCTGTGCGTCGTCTCGGTCGGACCGTACCCGTGGACATAGGTGAGTCCGGGCACCAGGGCGGCGAACGCGCGCAGCACCGGAACGGGGCACGACTCGCCGCCGAACCAGAGCCGTCGCAACGAACTCAGATCCCGGCGGCCGGCATCGCTGAAGCGGCCGACCAGCATGCGGACCACGGAGGAGACGAGCAGGGTGTCGGTGATCCGCCACTCCTCGCAGGCCCGGGTGATCTGTGAGGGCACGCGCAGCCGGGGCAGCAGGTGGACGCTGCCCCCGACCAGGAAGGTCGACCAGAGGTCGACGACCGAGGCGTCGAAGAAGAGCGGCGCCACATTGAGGAAACGCATGCCGTCGTCGAAGCCGACCACCCGCTGCACTCCTTCGAGGAGGGCGCACAAGGAGCGGTGGCTGATCACGACCCCCTTGGGCAGGCCGGTCGATCCCGAGGTGAAGACGACATAGGCGTGGTCCTCGGGGCTCCGGTCCGAGCAGTCCGTGGGGCGGACGTCGGTCTCGGCCGCGGGGTCCCACTGCCTGCCGCCGGGTTCCTCCGGATGTTCCGCCCCGACGGTGAGGACCGTACCGGCGGGCGCACCGTCGAGCAGGCCGCGGTGCCGGTGGTGGACCAGGGTGACGGTGGGCGCGCACATGCCGAGCAGCAGCGCGACCCTCGCCGAGGGCAGTGACTCGTCCACCGGCGCGTAGCGGGCGCCCAGCCGGAGGGCGGCCCACATGACCGCCACGGAGGCGGTGGACTTGTCCATGACCATGGCGACGGTCGTGCCCCTGCCGACCCCGTGCCGGGCCAGGAGGTCCGTCAGCGCCTGGGTCCGCCGTGCCAGGGTCCGGTAGGAGACCTGCTCCCCCGTGCTCAGGTCCACCACCGCCGTGGCGTCGCTCCCGCACCGGCGTTCCAGGATGCCGTCGGCCAGCCGCGGGACGATGCCGTCCTCGAAGCCGTTCATCCTTCCTCCTGCCAGGTCAAAGGATCCTCCAGCCGGCACCGGATGGCGTCCAGCAGCTCCGGGAAGGTGTCCATCTGCTGGTCGTACGAGCCGAAGTGGCCCATGGCGTCCATCACCGTGAAGTCACTGCCGGTCAGACGGTGCAGCTCCTCGGCCACCTCGAAGGGGACCCAGGGGTCGTCCTTCGAGTGGAACTGTGCGATGAATCGCTGGTTGTGCCGGATCGCGTCCCAGTCCCACGGCCGGTCGAAGAACCCGCTGCGGCGCTCCAGTTCGAAGCCGCAGTCGTTGTGGTGGCCGGCCACGGCGAAGGTGCCGAGCAGCGGCGCCGTCTCCGCGTACCGGAAGGCGGTCAGCGCACCGGACGAGTGCCCGACGATCACCGTGTTCCTGTCCGGGCGGATGACGTCCGTGAGGTACGGAAGCCAGTACCGCATGCGGCCCTTGATGGGGTCGGGGAAGGTCTCGGCCACGACCCGGTGGCCGAGGGCCTCCAGCTCCCGTCTGAGGTACGGGAACCAGATGCCCTCGACGCTCGCCCCGGCGTTTCCGTGGATCAGGACGATCCGCACGTCCGCTGGAGAACGGGAACCGGCTTCCGCCGGTCCCGTCGTGGCGATGTCAGACAGTGGACACCTCGTCGTCCAGGAGCTCTTGGATCAGCTCGGACAGGGAGCCCAGGGACGCGAAGTTCTCCACCGTCAGCAGCTCCGGTTCGAGTTCGATGTCGTAGAACGTCTCGAAGGCCAGGGTGAGTTCGATCATCTGGGTCGAGTTCAGCGAGAGCCCGCCGTTGAAGAGGGGGGTGCTGGAGGTCAGGTCTACCTTCTGGTGCGGGAAGATCTGGGCGATGACCTCACGGAGGTCGTTCTCGATGTCCGCCTGGGTCTTGCGGTCGTTCACCCTCGGTTCAGCTCCTCTCGGGGGCGGCAGGCTTCTCGTCCTGCGTCTTGGGGCGGGTCTGCAGGAAGAGCGGGGTCCGCGGGATGTTCTGCTGGTCCTGGTGGAACGGGTTCCGCTTGTTCTTCAGCGAGAGGTACATGGTGCGGCGGGCCCTGGCCTTCTCCTCGTCGGAGTAGAAGAGGAAAGCGATGTTGCCCGCGTTCTCCCGGCCGGACTCGGTCAGGGTGAGCTCCTCGTCGGTCTCCACTGCGTAGCCGCCCTCGACCAGCCAGTCGACTTCCCGGCGGTACTTCTCGAAGTTGGCGACGTCCTCCTTGCGGACGCTGCCGAAGACCGGGAAGAAGACCATGACGCGGTTCTCGACCTCGTCGTCACTGCAGATCCGGCCCTGTTCGATGGGGAGGATCCCGGCCTCGACGTCACGCATCCACCGCTCGACGTCGGTGTGGTTCCGGTAGCTCCGCTCGCCCATGTAGTTCTCGGCGGCGGGGCCGATGCCCAGCGTGTAGCTGGCGCGGTAGCCGTTGCCTCCGCAGGCGTGGTTCAGGCCGATCTCGCCCGGGTCGTCCAGGTGGGTGAAGAAGTTGATCAGGAGCTGCTTGTCGTAGCCGTAGGCCGCGAGCCCGTCCTTGATCTGCCGGTACTGGACCCGCTCGATGCTGCCCGAGGGCTTGACGTCGGCCACCTTGCCCGCGCGGATCTGCTGGTCGAGCCGCGTCCCCTCCCACTGGTTGAAGCGGTAGGTCTGGACGAAGCTGGGCCGCAGCTCGGCGCAGATGCCTTCCAGGTCCCGGGCGAGGACCTCGTCGTCCTGCCCCGGCAGGTTGTACATCAGGTCCAGCGCGAAGGTGCGGATGCCGGCCCGGCGGATGTTCTCGGCCGTCTGGTGCACCTGCTCGACGGTGGCCTTGATGGTCAGCTTCCGCCGGATCTCCTCGTCCAGGGTCTGCACGCCGAACGAGATACGGGTGATGCCCAGGGACTTGAGCATCTCGATGTACCCGTCCTTGGAGAGGCCGAGCGGGCTGCCCTCCAGGGAGATTCCGTCGACCTCACTGAGGTCGAACTCACGGTGCACGGCCTCCAGGATGTCGGCCATCGACTCCTGCTCCAGCGCGGAGGGCGTGCCGCCGCCGAACTGGACGTACTTGATCTTCGTGCCCTGGAAGTACTTCGACCGGGCGTTGCGCTCGATCTCCCGAACCATCGCCTTGACGAAACGCTTCTGCCGCTCGCCCTGGTACTTCGCCGCGGACTCCTTGAAGCACGCGCAGAAGTTGCAGAACGCCTCGCAGAAGGGGATGTGGAAGTAGAGCAGGATGTCGGTCTGCTCCGGGTGGGACTGACGGTCCAGGAAGGAGAAGTACTCCGCCTTCTTCGCCTCGTCGTCGAGGGCGTCCTGGAAGCCGCAGATCTTGGGGTAGAACCAGGTGACGTTGGTGCGCTTCTCCGGGCTCTCGAACTCGTCCTTCAGGTAGAAGTTCGAGTCCAGTCCGAGCATGAAGGGGTTTTCGACTTGGGTCGTCATGTCGTCGGTTCCCGCTCTCTGGTCAGGAAGGCTGGCTTTCTGGCTGTCCCTTGGGACCACGGCTCTCGAAGAGGACCGGGTACTTGCCGCTCATCTCTCCGTTGATCTCGATCCACTGGAGCTTGTCCTCCGGCAGGTCGACGTCCGCCCAGATGGCCTCGGGCGGGCATTCGGCGACGCACGCGTTGCAGTCGATGCATTCCTCGGGGTTGATGTAGAGCATGTCGGGGCCCTCGTGGAAGCAGTCCACGGGACAGGCGTCCACACAGTCCGTGTACTTGCAGCCGATGCACTCGTCGGTGACGACATAGGCCATGTCAGCGGTACCTCCAGGATTCTTCTTCCAGGACGTTCTCGGCGCGGCTCTCACCACGGGAAATGCGGGCGCCCTCAGGCGTGGACGGGCGCGACCTCGGTCACCCGGCGCATCCACCCGAAGCGGTCGACCGCCTCACCCCGGTGGAGGCCCTGGAGCAGACCGCGGAAGCGCGTGGTGACGGGCCCCGCCTCGTCGGCGAGGCGGTACTCCTCCCCCTGGTGACCGAGTGAGGTCACCGGCGCCACCCCGGCCTCCGTCCCGGTGGCGAAGCACTCGGTGACGGTGCCGTCCGCGATGCCCTTGAGGATCTCCGCCAGTTCCACCGGCCGTTCGACGACCCTCGTCCCGGAGTCGCGCGCCAGCTTGACGACGGAGTCGCGTGTGATTCCGGGAAGGACGGAACGGTCGAGCAGTGGCGTGGTCAGGACCCCGTCGATCACGAAGAAGGCGTTGAGGTTCCCGATCTGCTGGACGAGACGGCCCTGCGGACCGTCGAGCCACAGCACGTGGTCGTAGCCGTAGTTGGCCGCGATCTCGCCCGGCACCACGCCCATCGCGAGGGTGCCGGCTGCGTTGATGTCGCCGAAGCCTCCGGGCCAGGCGCGGACGTAGCCGTCGAGTGTCATCGCCCGTACGGCCTTCCCTCCCGCCTCGTCCTGGTCCGCCACGGACGCCAGTACGTAGAAGAGGCAGTCGTCCACGGGGCCCGCGGTCAGCCCTGTGCCGTCGGCGGCCAGCACCGCGCGCAGGTCCATGGCTCCGCCCGGCTCCTCGGGGAGCCACTCCTGGTCCAGTTGCACCAGGGCACGTACGGAGCTCCACACCCGGTCGAAGTCGACCTGATGCAGGGCCAGTCGGCGGGCGCCGTTGTTGAGCCGCTTGATGTGGCTGTCGGGGCGGAACACGGAGACCGTCCCGTCCGTCATCCGGTACGCCCTGAGCCCGTCCACCACGACCTGTCCGCCCTGCAGGGCGGCGGCGGTGGGCCGCAGCGCCGGGATGGTGTCCCGGTCGGCGACGGTCAGACCCTGCCAGCTGCGGCGCTTCCCGGAGCGCATGAAGAACGCGTGGTCGGTGAGGATCGTCCCGGTGGACGAGCCCGCCTCCGGCTTGGGGCGGGGGGCGGCGGTCGGCGTGACGGTCAGTTCGTTGCTCATACGCGGGCAGCTTCCTCTTTCTTGAGATCACCGTTCTCGTTGTCGACCTCGATGTCGACCACGACGTCCTTGATGACCGAGGCGACCAGGTGCTCGACCCGGTCGAGGGTCCCCTCGAAGTGGATCCGGGCGACCCGGTTGCTGAAGATGTCGTCCGGGTCGAGTACCGCCCCCGGATCCGCCTCCGGGACGAGACCCCGGAACTCGGAGGCCTCGGGGAACGGTTCGAAGCCGGTGAGCGTGCCGGCGTACGTGCCGGGCCGGCCGGTGGTGACGAAGGCGAGGCCCGCGCTGAGCGGCGACGTCGGCGGTTCCGGGTGCCGCCGGCCCCGGGCGGCGTCCGCCGCCGCCGCGCAGAGGTCCGCCCCGGGCCCGGCCAGGACGAGTTCGGGGATGTTGTCGCCGGCCAGCCGGGCACCGACCTCGATCAGCACGGGTCCGTGTTCACGGTCGATCCGGGTCTCGATGTGGAACGGACCGACCGACAGGTCGAACGCCGCCACGACGCTCCGTGCGAATTCCTCGAGGATCTCGCCGTACGGGGAATGTGCCGGAGCGGTGGCGATGTGGCCCGTCTCGAAGAAGTAGGGCGGGTCCGAGACGAACTTGGTCGTGACACTGGCTATGTGCGGCCCGCCCGCGTCCACCCAGCCGTCGAGGGAGAACTCCGGCCCCTCCACGTACTCCTCCACGAGCGCTGTCCGCCGGGGGCTGGGGTGGAACTTCACCTCCCCGGGGTGGTGCACGGACGCGCAGGCCTTCTCGTACTCCTCCTGGTCGCGGCAGAGACTCACCAGCAGGCTGCCCCCGCAGTCGACCGGCTTGACCACGACCGGGAACGGCAGCGGGCACGGCCCCGCGGCCTCGGGGGGGACGGCGACGGAGCGGGGGAACGCGATGCCCCGCTCGGCACACCGCCGGCGCATGACGTCCTTCTGACGGACCGCCTCCGCCGCGTCCGCGCCGAGCGCCGGAAGCCCCAGCGACCTGGCCAGTTCCGCGCTCTCCGGCACCACGTACTCGAAGCCCGCGACGACGCCGGTCGGCCGGACCCCGGACTCCTCGACGCAGCGGAGCAGACCGGGCACCCCCTGGTCGGGGTGCCAGTCGACGACGGTGGCGGCCGCGGTGACCTCGGGTGGCAGCAGCTCGGGGAACTGGGTGGGGATCAGACAGGGGACCCCGGACCGCACGACCCTGGAGACGAGACGCGCGCCGGCGGAAAGGGGCTGTACGACGATCAGCACGGGATGACCTCCGATGGTCCGCCTGCTCCGCCTGCGAGGAATCGCTCATCGTCCCCGAGGAAGCTCCAGTCGGGTGCGGGCGTGGGCAGGTCCTGCTCCGAGCGGGACATCAACAGCGTTCTGCGTGCCCGGAGTTCGGCGCCACGCAGCGACTTGGCCCGGTAGGAGGTGACCCCCAGGTGGACCGCGTCGAGGCCCCGTTCCATGGCGATCCTCAGCGGCTCGTACACGGTCGCTTCGAAGTACTCGCCGCTGGTGCCGTGGCCGGCCCGGTAGTCGCAGCCGAAGACCCGCATGTGCAGCGTCCGGCCGTGGGTGATCCCCAGCGCGAAGGCGGCCGGGCGTTCCTGTTTGTCCAGCACCTCGGTGATCACCACGTCGTCGCCGGAACCGATGCTCAGACATCTGCGGAGGTAGCGGACCGCGCCCTCCTCGCTCAGCTCCTCGCCGTGCCGGACCTGCACCTGGACGACGAGAGGTGCGTACCTCTCCAGGGGGACCGACTCGGCGGGGAGGGTCCGGGTCCGGTAGCCGCCGGCGGTCAGCCGCTTCAGGTCGCGCCGGACCAGTGAGCGCCGCGAGGCCGGCAGGGCGGCGACGTGCGCGTCGAAGGTCGCGCCGCGCGGACGGACCACCGCGGTCGGCAGACAGGGTGTGGTGACCGTGGCGAACCCGGGCAGGCCCCCGAGCTCACGGGCCTCCTCGTCCGGCAGGTACCACCAGGAGACGTGGCGGGCCCCGTGCTCCTCGGCGCGTTCCAGGAGTCTGGTGCAGAGGGTGGTCATGAGCCGGGACCGGTCGGCGCCCGACAGGCCGGGGCGCAGCAGCACCCGGTTGTCGTACCCGGTGCGTGAGCCGGCGAGCAGCTGGATGTCCGGGGTCCGCCCCAGCAGGGTGGTCTCGTTGTAGAGCGGATTGCTGTCGCCGCCGGGGGCCATGTGGAAGGGGACGAGCGCGGCGGTCCGGCCGGTCTCCTCGTCGTGTCCGGCCAGATAGGCCGTACTGAATCCGCGGTCGCCCTCCTGGGAGACCGTCCAGCGTCGAGAGGTGTAGAAACCGCCCTCGTCGAGCCATGACTCGTCGGTGCAGGAGGCGTCGAGCCGCGACCGCTCGCTCACCACGAAGGAGGTCAGCCGGTGGTCCATGCCTCGTCCCGCCTCTCGATCGAGTAGTTCCCCTTGATGAGGATCCAGGTGGCCGCCACGCTCAGCACGGCGACCAGAGTCGCCGCCGTCGGAGCGTCGGTGAAGAGCAGCAGAAGCGCGGCAAGGCCCGATCCGACGGGGATGGCGCCGAAGGCGAACGTGCGGTAGACGGCGTTGACGCGTCCCAGCATCCCTGC
Source organism: Streptomyces sp. NBC_01166 (assembly GCF_045039765.1). Classification (NCBI taxonomy): domain Bacteria; kingdom Bacillati; phylum Actinomycetota; class Actinomycetes; order Kitasatosporales; family Streptomycetaceae; genus Streptomyces; species Streptomyces sp. NBC_01166. The sequence continues at coordinate 7,214,130 of NZ_CP108613.1, read as the reverse complement.
GGGCGACACGACCTGACGGCGCGTCAGGGCATGCACGTTGTAGTAGGCGATGGCGGCGCCGTACACGAACATGCCCGCCATGAACGCCGCGGCGCCCCAGACGCCCAGGCCGAGTGACCAGAGAGCGGCGAGCAACGCGGCCTGTGACAGGAGCAGGGCCCACACCCAGGACCGTCCGGAGTCACCGCCGCCGTACCTGGATGTCGCTCTGGCGCCGATCACACTGCCGATGCCGGCGGCGCTGAAGCCGAAGCCGAGGAACGCCACGGAGTGGTCCGCCTCCTGAACCACGGCGATGAACAGCACGCTCAGAGCGACCTGTTCGGCCAGGTTGAAGAGGGAGCCGGATGCCACCAGGCGGCGCAGCGGGTCGGACGCGGCGACGGCGGTGAACCCGGCGCGAATGGTCGCGTCCTCCTTGAGGGCCCGGTGCCGGGACGGCTTCGGACGCATCCGCAGGGCCGCTCCGCCCACCAGGTAGGAGACCGCGTCCAGCGCGACGGCGAGCAGCGGACCGAGACCGGAGACGACGAGACCGCCCACGGCCGGCCCCGCGGTCTGGGAGACCGCGTTGACCGATGCCAGCTGTCCGTTGGCCCGTGTCAGCTCCGGGGAGTCGACGGTGTCCGGGACGTAGGCGAGCAGGGAGGTGTCGAACAAAGCGGTGAAGGCACCCAGCAGTACGGCGGCCGCGAAGAGCGTCCCGTAGTTCAGCAACTCCGCCGCGGACATCGTCACCACGAGGAGCAGGACGACGGCGCGCGCGAAGTGGGACATGTACAGCAGAGGGGCCCGGTCCCGCATGTCGGCCAGTTTCCCGGCGTAGGGCGTGACGATGAGGACAGGGACGAACTGCGCCCCGCTCAGCAGAGCGATCTGCGACGGGGACGCGCCCAGGCCCGCCGCCGCGAGCACGGGCAGCGCGACGAGGGTGAACTGCGAGCCCGCCGAGGACACGGCTTCGCTCACCATGAGGGCCCGGAAGGCCCCGGGCATGCGGCGGCCGGACGGCGAGGCGGTGCTCCGCATCACACCGCCCCGGGCGGGGGGCCCTCGACGGCCTTGCCCGAGTGCAGTGTGAAGACCATGGGCACCGGCCCGAAGTTCTCGACGACCCGCAGCCCCTCGGCGAGGGCTGCCGCGTCGGTGGTGACGCAGGCGTCGAACTCCCCCGCGGCGCAGAGGGCGGCCGCACGGGAGTTGCTGCTCGTGAGGGAGACGTCACCTCGTCCGGTGACCAGGCAGCTGGGGGCCGGGTGGGTGACGATCGTGGTGGCCGTCCCCTGGTCCGGCCGGCTGGCCAGGACCATGTCGTGGGTGTCGAGGATGAAGCTGTCCACCATCTCCAGGCGGTGCAGGTTACCGAAGACGAGGTCGTGCAGGCGCGGGTAGACGGCGCACGCGAGGATGGCCTCGGTTCCGTCGAAGTTCATGGCGTCGAGCCCGTCCTCCACCTCCGCGTGGAGGACGACCGTGCCGGTGACCCGCCGGTCGGCGAACCAGTGGTGGGCCGCCTTCTCCAGGTTCGTGCCGGTCGGGCCGAGTGTGTGGATCCGGGTGACTCCCGACAGTGTGCGGTCGAGGTCGGCTGTCGCTCCCGAGCGGTGGTTCATGTGTGCCGCCCTCCGCTCTCGTCTGTGTGGGTGGTGGTGGCTGCTGCCCCGGTGACACGGAACAGCCACCCGTGCTTGTCGGGTGTGCGTCCCTGCTGTACGTCGAGCAGGGAGCCCCGGAGACGTCCGGTCACCGGGCCCTCGTCACCGTCGCCGATGGTCATGTCCTCGCCTCCGGTGCCGAGGCGGCCCACGGCGATGACCACGCCGGCCGTCCCGCAGGCGAACATCTCGGTGAGGCGGCCGGAGCGGATTCCTTCGCGTACGGCGTCGATCTCGGTGTGCTCCTCCGTGACGGGCAGGCCGATGTCCCCCGCCAGGGTGAGCAGCGAGTCACGTGTGAGACCCCGGACGATCGTCCCCTCGCACGGAGGTGTGGTCAGGCGCGTGCCGTGCTCGTCGCGCCAGACGAGAAAGACGTTCATGGTGCTGAGTTCCTCGACCCACCGGCGCTCCAGCCCGTCGAGCCACAGGACCTCGTCGTAGCCCGCGGCCTGGGCGCGCGTTCGTGTGTAGAGGCTGGCGGCGTAGTTGCCGGCGCACTTCGACTCACCTGTGCCGCCTCGCACGGCGCGCACCTCCTCCGTCGCGGTGGTGACCGCGAGCGGACGGAAGCCGGCGCCGAAGCAGGGGTCGGCGGGGTAGGCCAGGAAGACGCAGCGGTAGTTCCGCGACGGCCGCAGACCCAGCTCGGCCTCGGTGGCGAGCAGCAGCGGCCGGATGTACAGGCTCTGTCCGTAGCCACCCGGCACCCAGTGCTCGACGGTGGCGACCAGGCGGGCGCAGGCCTGGGTGAAGAGGTCGGCGGGCATCTCGGCCATGGCCAGCCGCTCGGCCGAGCGTCCGAGCCTGTGGCCGTGGTCGTCCGGGCGGAACAGGGACACCGACCCGTCCTGGCCGCGGAAAGCCTTCAGTCCTTCGAAGACGGCCAGTCCGTAGTGGAGGCCGAGGGTCCTCGGGTCCATCGGGGACGCGCCGTACGGCTCGACGGTGGGACCGGACCAGCCGGTGTCCGCGTCCCACTCCACCACGGCCATATGGCTCGTGGGGTAGCGGCAGAAGCCCGGCTCCTGGCGTATTCGGTCCAACTCGTCGGTGCTGGACCTTGCTTCGTCAGACATGGACCTCGGCACCCCAGAGACTGAGTGGTGCCAGGGGGCCACCGTACCGGTAGGGCTTGGTCTCGGGACGGCGCAGCAGCTTCTCGTAGAGGAAGTCGACGGCCGCCTTCCGGTAGGCGTCGTCCTCCGGGATCGTCTCGATCTCCTCGATCAGGCCGATGAGTTCGCGGACGCTCGCCACGATCTCCGCTTTCGGGCCCAGCATGCGCCGGCCGCGGCCGTCGTCGGTGAACAGACCGTGCTCAGCCAGCCAGGTACCCAGCGCGAAGCCGGTGCCCGCGTCGAAGTTGCGCAGCGGATCCGGCTGCGCCGGGTAGCGGAAGAGACGTTCGAGCAGGATGTACTCGAAGACGACCGGCCCGAAAGGCACTTCTTCCTCGAAGCAGGCGATCGCCGACTTCATGTCGACCTTGAGCTCCTCGAGGAGCCCGGGGCGCCAAGTCGTCTTCAACGCCAGGTGCTGGTCGAGAGGCCGGGGGCCGGTGTGGTGGAAGTAGTCGTGCAGGTAGCCCCAGATGCACCGGGCCTGGTACACGTCCTCGGGGTCGACCTCCGCGGAGACCAGCCGCGACTCACCGGCGAACGGTGATCCGGGACCGCACAGCCGGCTAGTGATCGACAGGGTGTCGGCGTAGATGTCCACGTGCCGGCTGAAGAAGAACCAGGCGAAGTTCTGCTGCGTGCAGGGCGTGGCCGCCGGAATGTTCTCGGGAAAGAACACCACGCAGTTCCCCTCCCGCAGACCTCGGGAGGCGGACAGCAGGCGGGTGGACTGGAACATCGCCTTCGGGTGCGGATACGCGGCCTGGAGGTACGGAGTGCAGTCGGGGTCCTGCCGGACGACGGAGAACGCTTCGAGCTTGACCTCGCGGCGGTCGCTGTTGGGAAGGATCACGGGCCCGACGAACGCGGCCGCCTCACCGTCCTGCGGAGCGGGCACGGCGTCCCGGGTGGCATCAAAATCCGGCACGCCTGTGCACCCGGATCCCTGCCATGTCGTCAAGTCTCGTAGTGTCGCCGCGATCTGACGGTCAGGCATGATCCCGGAGAGTCCTTCGACTGCTCCGATCACATCAGCCAGCGCTTGTTCCGCGCCCGCGTCCTGCTGGGCGTCCCTGAAGCGGTCGACGGCAGGGACCACATGTCGTTCGAAGTTCAGAATTCCGACAACACTACGCGGATCCACTCCACCCCCCGGTGATGACCCTGCCCCCGAAGTCGCGGGACCCCATTTATCATTCCCGCAACAAACGACCGATCGCCCGGGAGGCTAACAGCCAACTCTCGGCCGCACAATGGGTGTTCGATCTCCGAACGCGCAGTCCCGGCATGCGTCGGACAGGGGAAGCCTGCACGCATCGGCAGACGCCGGGCCGGACGTCGATGCTCGGAGCCGGGGCTCGACCTCGGGACGGCCTCGCGGCGACCTCGGGCAGGAGCGCGAAACGACGAACGCCCGCCCCGGCCTGAGGCCGGGAGCGGGCGCTGATGCCGTCCACGCATGAACCGCGCGGTACGGATGTGTGTCCGAGGGGGGACTTGAACCCCCACGCCCGATAAAGGGCACTAGCACCTCAAGCTAGCGCGTCTGCCATTCCGCCACCCGGACAAGGTGTCTGTCGTCCCGGGGTCCTCCCCGTGGCGACAAAGAAAACAATACCAGGGGTTTGGGGTGCCTCTCACCTGCGTTTTAGGTGGTCAGTGCGGTACGCACACGCCCGAGCGCCCGCGACGTCGCGTTGCGCACACTCCGTGGCGTGCCGTGTACGTGGCGTGCTGCCGGGCTACCTTCGCGGGCATGAGTGGCAAGAGCGGCCCGAGTGGCACGAGTGGCACGAGCGCTTCCGTCCCGCGGGCGCCCCGCGCCCTGGCCTCGCTGCGGGAGCGGCTGCGGGACACCTTCTGGTGCGCGCCGGCCGCCGGGCTCGTGGGCGCCTTCGCGCTGTGGCTGGTCCTCTCCGAGCTGGATACGCGGATCGTCGCGTATCTCAAGGAGGAGGGAGCTTACGAGGAACTCGGGGACCTTCTCACCTTCGCAGGGGACGCCCGGACGATCGTCACCACGGTCAGCGCCGCGATGATGACGTTCATCGGTGTCGTGTTCAGCATCTCGCTGGTGGCGGTGCAGATGGCGAGCGGGCAGCTCACCCCGCGTGTCGTCCGGATCTTCGTGCGGAGCAGGATCAGCAAGCTCACGCTGACGGTGTTCCTGGCGACTTTCGCGTTCTCGCTCCTGGTGCTGACCTCGTACGAGGGCGGGGCGGAGCCCGATCCCCACCGGGTGACGTCGGCGCCCCTGCTCCAGAGCCTGCTGACCCTCGGGCTGGTCGGACTGAGTCTGCTGCTGTTCGTCGCCTACGTCTCCTCCACCCTGCGGCTGATGCAGGTCGGGCCGGTTCTGGACCACATCGCAGGCGAGTCGCTCCGTGCGCTCGCACGGCAGCCGGAGGGGTCGGCGGACGAGCCGTCGCTGGGGCCCGTCACCGCGCACGTGGCGCACCGGGACCGGGCGGGGGTGCTCCGGGGCGTGTCGGTGGCACGGCTGGTGCGGGCCGCACGCCGGCACGGGGTCGTGCTGCGGCTGGTACCCCGCACCGGGGACTTCCTGGTGCCGGGCATGCCGGTGCTGGCCGTCCACGGCGGGGCGGCGCCGTCCCGGCGCGCCCTGAGGCACGCGGTCTCGGTCGGTGTCGAGCGCACCCTCTTCCAGGACCCCGCGTTCGGTCTGCGGCAGCTGTCCGACATCGCGCTGCGTGCCCTGTCGTCCTCGGTGAACGATCCGACCACCGCGGTGCAGTGCCTGGACCGCATCGTGCAGTACCTCGCCGTCGCCGTCCGTCTGCCGCTCACCCCGCTGCACCACCGGGACCGGCGGGGCGACGTACGGCTCGTCCAGCAGGTGCCGGGGTGGACGGACCTCGTGGATCTCGCGTTCGAGGAGATCCGGGGGTGCGCCGCCGCGAGCCCTCAGGTCACGCGGCGGCTGCTGGCCGGGCTCGACGATCTGCTGCTGCTCGCCCCCGAGGAACGGAAGGAACCGCTGCTCAGGCACCGTGTACTCCTCGTGGAAGCAGTGGAGCGCACGGTTCCCGAGGCGGCCGGACGGGCGTTCGCACTGCGCCCGGACCGTCAGGGGATCGGGTGACGGGGCGGCGGCTGCTCCTGCGGGCCGGGGCTCAGGTCCTGGAGACCGATGACCCGCAGTAGTTCGAGGCGCTCGTACGTCGGCGTGCCCGGCCGCGCAGAGTGCACGACGAGCTGCTGACTGTGGCCGTCGCTGAGCAGTACTTCGCAGTCGAGGTCGAGGAGGCCGACCACCGGGTGCAGGAACCGCTTCGGTGACGGGCGGCGCGCCAGGACGTCGTGCGACTTCCACAGCGCTTCGAACTCCTCCGACACGGCCCTGAGTTCGGCCACGAGTGCGGCCGGACCGGGGTCGGAGGGGCGGGCCCCGACGACCGCCCGCAGGCTCGCCGCGTGCGCGCGGGCGTGCTGCTCGTGGTATTCGGGCGGGGACAGTTCACGTGCGCCCGGCACCGTGAACCAGCGGCGGATCAGATTCGTCCCGGTGTGGTCGCCACCGGCCAGGGCCACCGCCATGGTGTTCTGCGCGAGCACCTCGCCCCAGTCGCTCACCACCATCGCCGGGAGGTCGTGCAGCCGGTCCAGGATGAGCAGCAGTCCCGGACGGACGTGGTCGGAGGAGCCGCCCGGCCGGGGCGGCTCCTCGCCCGCAAGGTGGAACAGGTGGTCGCGCTCCGTGTCCGTGAGCCGCAGGGCGCGCGCGAGGGCGGTGAGCAGCTGCCGCGACGGGTGGGAGCCGCGGCGCTGTTCCAGCCGCGTGTAGTAGTCCGTGGACATCCCGGCGAGCTGCGCCACCTCCTCGCGGCGCAGGCCCGGGGTGCGACGCCGCGGTCCCGCGCTCAGGCCCACGTCGCCAGGGGTCAGGCGGGCACGGGCGCGGCGGAGGAAGTCCGCCAGTTCGGTTCGGTCCACCGTTGCAGGATCCCTCGGATCCGGACCCGTATCCAGGGAGTGCCGCTCCCTGGACAGACGCGTCTCTCCCACCGTCGCCGCGGCTCCCCCACGGTGGGGACATGGCTACGAGGACGAGGAGGCGGCCATGCTGACATTGGTGACAGGAGCGACGGGCCAGGTCGGGCGACGGTTCGTGCCGCGGCTGCTGCGGAGCGCGGCACCAGGCGACGAGGTGCGGGTCCTGGTGCGTGACGCGGCGCGTGGCGAACGGTTCGCCGAGCTGGGCGCGCAGGTGCTGGTCGGTGATCTGCGCGACGCGGGGGTGCTCGCCAGGGCGACGGCCGGCGTGGACGCGGTGGTGAACGTCGCCGCCGCGTTCCGCGGGGTGCCGGACGAGGAGGCGCGGGCGGTGAACCGCGACGCGGCCGTCGAGCTCGGCCGGGCCTCGGTGGCCTCCGGCGTGCGGCGGTTCGTGCAGGTCAGCACCGGACTCGCGTACGGCGCGGGCCGGGGCAGGGCACTGGTGGAGAGCGACGGGACGGTGCCCGGCACCCACCTGTGGGGCACCTACCCGGAGTCCAAGTGGGAGGCCGAGCAGGCCCTCGGATCCATGGAGGGTCTGAACGATCTCCGCATCGGACGTCTGCCGTTCGTGTACGGCGACGGGGACCCCCATCTCACCGACGTGATGAAGTGGGCTCCGAAGTGGCCCGCCATGCAGCGCCTGCACATGGGTCACCACGTGGACGTGGCGCAAGGCCTGCGGCGGCTGCTGTACGCACCCGGGGCGCACGGCGTCTACAACATCGCCGACGACGCCCCGGTCACCATGGTCGACCTCTTCCAGTTCCACGGCCTGCAAGTGCCCCAGGAGGCGCTCGACATGGAGGTCCCGGACCCCTGGCACGGCGTGATGTCGACGACCCGCATCCGTCACGAACTGGGCTACCGCCCGCTGATCCCGTCGGTGTGGACGGCGCGGGAGGCGGGCGTTCTCTAGCGGGCCCGGCCACGGCGTGACCGCGGCCGACGGCGCTGCTCAAGCACCGTGCACTCCTCGTCGAAGCGGTGGAGCGCACGGTGCCGGAAGCCGCCGGGCGAGCGTGCGCGCTGCGCCCGGACCGTCGGGGATCGGCCGAGGTTCCCCCTGATGACCCGCTCAAGCGTGTCCGGTCTACAGATATCCGCTGTAGATGAACCTGGCGTTGACGGGGGTACCAGGGGCGTTGTCGTCGAGATCACCGGTGATCTCGTACCAGACGTTCCCTACGGAATTGACGCATTCGTAGTACAGGTGGACCGTCCGGCCGGCAGAGATGTAGCTGGTGACGGTCGAACTTCCCGAAGCACCCGTGTGGACCGGGGTACGGGCATTCGTCACCCCGCCCCTCCCGTACGCCCTGCAGGTGAGCGCGGCCTGCGTGCTCACCCCACCGGACGCGACGAGGGTGTCGGCGGAAGCTGCGGTGGCCGAGGGGGCAGCGGTGAGGACGGCCGAGGCAACCAGGACAGGAAGGGCGAGCGCCGTCCACGCCTTAGTTCTCTTCACTAGGAATCCTTACGGTGTGCGAGTCCGATCTTCAGTACGAAGACCGTATGAGTGCCCACCTGCGAGTTGGCGGTGCATTACAGATCCTTTAACTTCCCGTCCACCTACGGCATGAGGTGGTAGTCGGGGAAGTTGCCCGGCAGCCGCTCCCCCGGCGGCCCCTCGGTCACGGCCCGCACGAGCAGTTCGCCGCCGACGAACGCGCCGCGCCAGGAGGCACCGAAGCCTCCGAAGAGCTCCTCGCGGTCGCCCCGGGAACGCGGCTTGTTGTGACCGGTCTTGAAGGCGCGTACCTGCGGGGCCAGGCGTTCGTACGTCGTCGGGTCGTCGGTGGAGAGGGTGGCGACCAGGGCGCCGTTCGAGGCGTTCATGGCGGCGAGGAGTTCGGCCTCGGTGTCGACCAGGACGATGCTGTCGACCGGGCCGAAGGGCTCCGCATGATGCAGCGGCGAGGACGGAGGCGGGTTGAGGAGCGTGACCGGGTGGAGGTACGCGCTGGTGTCCTGGCCCGGGAGGAAGCGGGCGTCCGCCACGGAGCCCTGATGGAGGGGGACGGCCCCGCGGTCGATGGCCTCCGTGACCTGGTCGTGCAGCTCCTTGGCCTTGGTGGCGTTGATCAGCGGGCCGAAGTCCAGGACGGGCAGTGGGTCGGAGGGGTGCTCCACGGCGAGGGGGTGCCCGGTGCGGAGAGAACGTACGGCGGGGAGGTAGGCCGCCAGGAAGTCCGCGAAGAGGGTGCGCTGGACGACGAAGCGGGGGTAGGCGGTGCAGCGCTGCTTGCCGTAGTCGAAGAGCTTCGGGATGACGGCGGTGAGCGACGGCCAGTCCGTGAAGTTCCAGATGCCCCAGGTGTTGAGGCCCTCCTGTTCGAGGATGTGCCGCTTGCCGAGGTCGGCGACGGCGGTGGCGATGCGGGCGCCGGTGTCACGGCCGCCGACGAAGGAGACGCAGCCGATCTCGGCCGACCGGACGAGCGGCTCGGAGAGTTCACGGCCGCTGCCGCTGAGGAGGGTGATCGGGACGCCCTCCCGGGCGGCGAGCGCGCAGGCCAGGGTGAGGCAGGAGACGCCGCCGTCGGTGGGGGTCTTGGCGATCACGGCGTTGCCGGCCAGTGCCTGTACGAGCATCGCGTGGACCAGCACGGACATGGGGTAGTTCCAGCTGGCGATGTTGGAGACGGGGCCCGCGAGCGGGGTGCGGCCGGCCAGGAGACGGTCGCTGTGGTCGACGTACCACCGGACGCCGTCGATGGCGCGGTCCACGTCGGCCTGGGCGAGGCGCCAGGGCTTGCCGATCTCCCAGACCAGGAGGAGGGCGAGGAGCTCGCGGTGCTCGGTCAGGGCGTCGAGGGTGGCCGAGACGCGGGCACGGCGTTCGGCGAGCGGGATGTGGCGCCAGGCGCGGTGGGCGTCGAGAGCCGCTCGTACGGCCTGCCGGGCGGTATCCGCGTCCAGGCGGGGCGGGCCTGTGATGGGGGTGTTGTCGACGGGGCTGGTGGCGGGGAGGGTGCGGCCGTCCCGGTGCCAGGTGGCGGCCCAGAGGTTGCGGGCCCGGTCGTCCTGGAAGGCCTCGGGGGCGGCCGTGAGGCAGCGGCTCCAGGCGTCCTGCCAGGCGGTTCCTGGTTTGAGGACGAGAGGGGTGGGGGTGGGCGACTGTGCGGGTGTCTGTGTCATCGGGTCTCCGCTCTGGGTGCGGGGTGCGGTGGCGGGGTGCGGTGGCGGGGTGCCGTGACGGGGCGGGGCGCGGGGTGCGGTGACGGGGCGGGGCGCGGGGTGCGGTGACGGGGCGGGGCGCGGGGCGCGGTGACGGGGCGGGGCGCGGTGGCGGGGCGGGGTGCCGTGACGGGGCGGGCGGGGCGCCTGCGGCGGGCCTGTTCCCCTGCCCGCCCCTTCCCGTAACCAGGGCTCCGCCCCGGACCCCGGTCCTCAAACGCCGGACGGGCTGGGATTCGCGCGCTCACCCCAGGAGCGCGGGAACGTCCTCAAACGCCGGACGGACCCGAATTCGCGCCCTCACCCCAAAAGCACAGGAACGTCCTCAAACGCCGGACGGACCCGAATTCGCGCGCAGCCTGTCCTCTGCCAGGCGGGCCGTTTCCGTCGGGGTGGCGCCTACCGCCACCCCTACCGCCTCCAGCGCCGCCTTCTTCGCCGCGGCCGTGCCGCTCGACCCCGAGACGATCGCTCCGGCGTGGCCCATCGTCTTGCCCTCGGGGGCCGTGAAGCCGGCGATGTAGCCGACCACCGGCTTGGTGATGTGCCGGGCGATGTGGGCCGCGGCGCGTTCCTCCGCGTCGCCGCCGATCTCGCCGATCAGGACGATCAGCTCGGTGTCCGGGTCGTTCTCGAAGGCCGTCAGACAGTCGATGTGCGTCGTCCCGATCACCGGGTCGCCGCCGATGCCCACCGCCGTGGAGAAGCCGGTCTCGCGCAGCTCGTGCATCAGCTGGTAGGTGAGCGTGCCCGACTTGGAGACCAGGCCGATGCGGCCGGGCTTCGTCGCGATGTCGGCGGGGATGATGCCCGCGTTGGACTGCCCCGGGCTGATCACCCCGGGGCAGTTGGGCCCGAGGACGCGTGTGCCGCGAGCCTTCGCGTGGGCGTGGAAGGCCACGGCGTCGTGGACGGGGATGCCCTCGGTGATGACCACGGCCAGACCGATGCCGGCGTCCGCCGCCTCGACCACGGCCGCCCTGGCGAACGGCGGCGGGACGAAGACGACGGTCACGTCGGCGCCGGTGGCGTCCATGCCGTCGCGTACGGAGCCGAAGACGGGGACCGTACGGTCGTCGAGGTCCACGGTGCGGCCCGCCTTGCGCGGATTGACGCCGCCGACGATCTGGGTGCCCGCGGCGAGCATCCTCCTGGTGTGCTTCATGCCCTCGGCGCCGGTCATGCCCTGGACGAGGACCTTGCTCTCCTTGCTGAGGAAGATGGCCATGATCAGTGCCCTCCCAGGGCGAGTCGGGCTGCTCGGTCGGCCGCGCCGTCCATCGTGGTGACCTGCTGGATCATCGGGTGCGCACGGTCGTCGAGGATCGCCCGCCCGCGTGCCGCGCTGTTGCCGTCGAGGCGGACGACCAGGGGTTTCGTCAGGTGGACCGAGTCGAGGGCCTGGACGATCCCGTCGGCGACCGCGTCGCAGGCGGTGATGCCGCCGAACACGTTGACGAAGACGGACTTCACCGACGGGTCGGAGAGGATGACCGTGAGCCCGTCGGCCATGACGCGGGCCGAGGCTCCTCCTCCGATGTCGAGGAAGTTGGCCGGGCGTGCGCCGCAGCCGGCGACGACGTCGAGGGTGGACATGACGAGTCCGGCGCCGTTGCCGATGATTCCGACCTCGCCGTCGAGCTTGACGTAGTTGAGCCCCTTGGCGGCGGCCGCCGCCTCCAGCGGGTCCCCGTGGGGGTCGGCGGTGTCCGCACCCCAACGGGACTGCCGGAAGGCGGCGTTGTCGTCCAGTGTGACCTTGCCGTCCAGCGCGAGGATTCGGCCGTCCGTGGTGCGGACCAGCGGATTGACCTCGACGAGGAGGGCGTCCTCCTGGGTGAGGACCTGCCACAGCGCCTGCAGCACGGGTGCGGTCTCCGTCGGGAGGGAGGCCGCCTCCGCGATCCGTGCAGCCTTGGCCGCCGTGACCCCCTCGGCCGGGTCCACGGGGATCCGGGCCACGGCCTCCGGCCGGGTGGCGGCGACCTCCTCGATGTCCATGCCGCCCTCCGCCGAGGCGATGGCGAGGAAGGTCCCGGCCGCCCTGTCCAGCACGTAGCTGACGTAGAACTCCGCGTCGATGTCGACGGGCTGAGCGAGCATCACGGTCCGGACGAGGTGGCCTTTGATGTCCATGCCGAGGATGCCGCGCGCGGTGACGACGGCTGCCGCCGGGTCCGCGGCGGCCTTCACCCCGCCGGCCTTGCCCCGGCCACCCACTTTGACCTGTGCTTTGACGACGACCCTGCCGCCCAGCCGTTCGGCCGCGGCGTGCACCGCGGACGGGTGGTCCACGACCTCGGCGTCCGGTACGGCGATGCCGTGATCCGCGAAGAGTTGCCTTGCCTGGTGCTCGTACAGATCCATAGCCACTCCCGATCGTGCCGATTGTGAAAGTGCCGCACGCCCCCTGGACACCACCCACCGGATGCGGGATAACAAGCTTCATACAGTATTCGTCGACTGTATGCAATGTACCGCGGGAGCGGCGGAGCGGCTCCCGCACTCCCCTACGAAGGGACAGGACATCGCCATGCCCGAGGACAGCCAGGACAGCCAGAACCTCATCTCCGGTGGGCACTTGGTCGCCAAGGCACTCAAGGCGGAGGGGGTGGAACGCATCTACACCCTCTGTGGCGGCCACATCATCGACATCTACGACGGCTGCGTCGACGAGGGCATCGAAGTCGTCGACGTACGGCACGAGCAGGTGGCCGCCCACGCGGCCGACGGCTACGCCCGGATCACCGGGAAGCCGGGGTGCGCCGTCGTCACCGCGGGTCCCGGGACGACCGATGCCGTCACGGGTGTCGCCAACGCCTTCCGTGCCGAGTCGCCGATGCTGCTGATCGGTGGTCAGGGAGCGCACACCCAGCACAAGATGGGCTCGCTCCAGGACCTGCCGCACGTCGACATGATGACCCCCATCACCAAGTTCGCGGCCACCGTGCCGGACACCGCGCGGGCGGCGGACATGGTGTCGATGGCGTTCCGGGAGTGCTACCACGGGGCGCCCGGCCCGTCGTTCCTGGAGATCCCGCGCGATGTGCTGGACGCGAAGGTCCCGGCGGACCGGGCGCGGGTCCCCGAGGCGGGGCGGTACCGTGCGTCCACCCGCGGGGCAGGTGACCCGGCCGACATCGAGAAGCTCGCCGATCTGCTCGTCCACGCCGAGAAGCCCGCGATCCTGCTGGGCAGTCAGGTCTGGACGACCCGCGCGACGGACTCCGCCACCGAGCTCGTCCGGACGCTCAACATCCCGGCGTACATGAACGGGGCGGGCCGCGGCACCCTCCCGCCCGGCGATCCGCACCACTTCCAGCTCTCGCGGCGCTACGCCTTCTCCAACGCCGACCTGATCGTGATCGTGGGGACCCCCTTCGACTTCCGGATGGGCTACGGCAAGCGGCTCTCCCCGGCCGCCACCGTCGTCCAGATCGACCTGGACTACCGCACCGTGGGCAAGAACCGCGACGTGGACCTCGGCATAGTCGGCGACGCCTCGCTCGTCCTGAAGGCGGTCACGGAGGCGGCGAGCGGCCGGCTCAACGGCGGATCCGCGCTGCGCAAGGCCTGGCTGGACGAACTGCGGGCCGCCGAGCAGACGTCGATCGAGAAGCGGCTCCCCCAGCTGAAGTCGGACGCCTCGCCCATCCACCCCTACCGGCTGGTGAGCGAGATCAACGACTTCCTGACCGAGGACTCCATCTACATCGGGGACGGCGGCGACATCGTCACCTTCTCCGGACAGGTCGTCCAGCCCCGCACCCCGGGCCACTGGATGGACCCGGGCCCGCTCGGCACGCTCGGGGTCGGGGTGCCGTTCGTGCTGGCCGCCAAGCAGGCCAGGCCCGACAAGGAGGTCGTGGCGCTCTTCGGTGACGGCGCGTTCTCCCTCACCGGGTGGGACTTCGAGACGCTGGTCCGCTACAACCTCCCCTTCGTGGGCATCGTCGGCAACAACTCCTCGATGAACCAGATCCGTTACGGCCAGAAGGCCAAGTACGGAGACGAGCGCGAGCGGGTCGGCAACACCCTCGGCGACGTCCACTACGACAAGTTCGCCCAGATGCTGGGTGGTTACGGCGAAGAGGTACGCGACCCCGCCGACATCGCACCCGCGCTGCGCAGGGCCCGCGAGTCGGGTCTGCCCTCGCTCATCAACGTCTGGGTCGACCCGGACGCGTACGCCCCCGGAACGATGAACCAGACCATGTACAAGTGACAGAGGAGCGGTTGGCATGACCAAGGCTCTTGAGGGCGTGCGCGTCCTCGACATGACGCACGTACAGTCCGGTCCCTCCGCCACCCAGCTGCTCGGCTGGCTCGGGGCGGACGTGGTCAAGCTGGAAGCGCCGAGCGGCGACATCACCCGCAAGCAGTTGCGCGATCTGCCCGACGTCGACTCCCTCTACTTCACGATGCTCAACTGCAACAAGCGGAGCATCACCCTCAACACCAAGAGCGAGCGCGGCAAGGAGATCCTCACCGAACTCATCCGCCGCAGCGACGTGATGGTGGAGAACTTCGGCCCTGGCGCCGTGGACCGCATGGGGTTCACCTGGGAGCGGATCCAGGAGATCAACCCCCGGATCGTGTACGCCTCGATCAAGGGCTTCGGCGAGGGCCCGTACACCAACTTCAAGGCGTACGAGGTCGTCGCGCAGGCCATGGGCGGCTCGATGTCCACCACCGGCTTCGCCGACGGCCCGCCGCTCGCCACCGGCGCCCAGATCGGCGACTCGGGTACGGGCATCCACGCGGTCGCCGGCATCCTCGCCGCCCTCTTCCAGCGGGAGAACACCGGGCGCGGCCAGCGGGTGAACGTGGCGATGCAGCATGCGGTGCTCAACCTGTGCCGGGTCAAGCTGCGCGACCAGCAGCGGCTGGAGCACGGGCCCCTCGCCGAGTACCCGAACGCGCAGGACACCGCCGACGCCGACGAGGTGCCGCGCAGCGGCAACGCCAGCGGCGGCGGCCAGCCCGGGTGGGCGGTGAAGTGCGCGCCGGGCGGCCCCAACGACTACGTGTACGTCATCGTGCAGCCGGTCGGCTGGAAGCCCCTGTCCGAGCTGATAGGCCGGCCGGAGCTGGCCGACGACCCCGAGTGGGCGACGCCCGAGTCCCGGCTGCCGAAGCTCGGCAAGATGTTCCAGCTGATCGAGGAGTGGTCGGCGACGCTCCCCAAGTGGGACGTCCTGGGACAGCTGAACGCGCACAACATCCCGTGCGGTCCGATCCTCTCCACCAAGGAGATCGTCGAGGACGAGTCCCTCGCCGCCAACGAGATGGTGGTCCGCGTCGAACACCCCGAGCGCGGCACCTTCACCACCGTCGGCAGTCCGCTGAAGCTGTCCGACTCCCCCGTCGACATCGTCACCTCCCCGCTGCTCGGTGAGCACAACGCGGAGGTCTACGTCGGCGAGCTGGGCCTGGGTGACGAGGAACTGCGGCTTCTCAAGACGAACGGAGTCATCTGAGCATGGCCGGAACAGTCGAGAACCAGGAGCATGAGCGCGTCAGGGCACTGCTCGACCGGGTCCGGGGCGAGGGGCGCAGCGCGCTCACCGCGCCGGAGGGGAAGGTCGTCGCCGACGCGTACGGGATAACGGTGCCGGGCGAGGGCCTGGCCCGGGACGTGGACGAGGCGGTGGCGCTGGCCGACCGTCTCGGCGGGCAGGTGGTCCTCAAGATCGTCTCCCCCGACATCCTGCACAAGACGGATGCGGGCGGCGTCGTGGTCGGCGTGTCGGGCGCCAAGGAGGTGCGCGCGGCGTTCTGCACCATCGTGAAGAACGCGAAGGCCTACGCGGCCGACGCGCGGATCGACGGCGTACAGGTGCAACAGCTGGTGCCGCCCGGCCAGGAGGTCATCGTCGGTGCGGTCACCGACCCCACGTTCGGGAAGGTGGTGGCGTTCGGCCTCGGCGGTGTCCTGGTCGAGGTGCTCAAGGACATCACCTTCCGGCTGGCACCGGTGACGGCGGACGAGGCGCGGTCGATGCTCGACTCGATCGGCGCCGCGGAGATCCTCAAGGGGGTGCGCGGAGCGCCGGCCGTGGACCGGTGGGCGCTGGCGGAGCAGATCCGGCGGGTCTCCCAACTGGTCACGGACTTCCCGGAGATCGCGGAGGTCGACCTCAACCCCGTCATCGCGTCTCCGGACGGCGCTGTCGCCGCCGACATCCGGATCCTGCTGACGACCGAGGAGGTGAAGGCGCGGCGGCGCTACAGCCGGGAGGAGATCCTCGTATCGATGCGCCGGCTGATGGAGCCGCGTTCGGTCGCGGTCATCGGCGCGTCCAACGAGCAGGGCAAGATCGGCAATTCGGTGATGCGCAACCTCATCGACGGCGGGTTCGCGGGCGAGATCCATCCGGTGAACCCCAAGGCCGATGACATTCTCGGCCGCAAGGCGTACAAGAGTGTCACCGACGTTCCCGGTGAGGTGGATGTGGCGGTCTTCGCGATACCCGCCAAGTTCGTCGCGTCGGCGCTCCAGGAGGTGGGCCGCAAGGGGATCCCCAACGCCGTGCTCATTCCGTCCGGCTTCGCCGAGACGGGCGAACAGGCCCTCCAGGACGAGCTCGTGGCGATCGGCGAGGAGCACGGGGTGCGGCTTCTCGGGCCGAACATCTACGGCTACTACTCGACGTGGCAGGACCTCTGCGCCACGTTCTGCACCCCGTACGACGTCAAGGGCCCGGTGGCCCTGACCTCGCAGTCCGGTGGCATCGGCATGGCGATCCTGGGCTTCGCGCGGTCGACGAAGACGGGGGTGTCGGCGATCGTCGGCCTCGGCAACAAGTCGGACATCGACGAGGACGACCTGCTGACCTGGTTCGGCGAGGACCCGAACACCGAGTGCATCGCGATGCACCTGGAGGACCTCAAGGACGGGCGGGCGTTCGTGGAGGCGGCGCGGGCGACCGTGCCGAAGAAGCCGGTCGTGGTCCTCAAGGCGGGCCGGACGAGCGCGGGCGCCAGGGCGGCGGGCTCCCACACGGGCGCCCTGGCCGGGGACGACGCCGTGTACGACGACATCCTGCGGCAGGCGGGGGTGATCCGGGCCCCGGGGCTGAACGACATGCTCGAGTACGCGCGGGCGCTGCCCGTGCTGCCGGCCCCCAAGGGCGACAACGTCGTGATCATCACGGGGGCCGGTGGTTCGGGGGTGCTCCTGTCGGACGCGATCGTCGACAACGGGCTCTCGCTGATGGAGATCCCGCCGGACCTGGACACGGCGTTCAAGGCGTTCATCCCCCCGTTCGGAGCGGCCGGGAACCCGATCGACATCACGGGCGGTGAGCCGCCGTCGACGTACGAGGCGACGATCCGGCTGGGGATGGAGGATCCACGGATCCACGCGCTGGTGCTGGGCTACTGGCACACGATCGTCACCCCGCCGATGGTCTTCGCGGAGCTCACGGCCCGGGTGGTGGAGGAGTTCCGCGCGCGCGGGATCGAGAAGCCTGTGGTGGCGTCGCTCGCCGGTGACACGGAGGTCGAGGAGGCATGCGCATACCTGTTCGAGAGGGGTGTCGTCGCGTATCCGTACACCACGGAGCGGCCGGTCGCCGTACTCGGCGCGAAGTACAGGTGGGCCAGGGCCGCCGGGTTGCTGGGCGGTGGCCGATGACCTGATGACGACGGCTCGAACCACGGGGTCTGCGGCGTACCGCTCGGCCGCGGACCCCCGCGCGAAGTGAGAACGGGCAGGGGGCGCTGGCCAGACTTCTTCCACGCAAGGGGTTCGATCTACATGGCGACAACCGACATCTCGACTTCCGTCCCCTACAGGGAGGTGACGGACGCCAACGGCAGGACCTACCGCCTTGGCGAGAGCGACATCGACATCATGGGCCGCAAGCGCAAGTGGATGGTCATCCTGCCGTGGATCGGCATGATGGGCATCAGCTCGGCCGAGTACGCCTTCGCGTCGGCGGAGGACACGCTGCACCACGCGCACAACTGGGACAGCGGTCACATCTACTGGATGATGACCGTCTGGGTGTTCTTCCAGGCCGCGGTCGCGATGCCCGCGGGCAGACTCAGGGAGACCGGCAGGCTGCCCGCCCGCTGGGCGATGATGCTCGGCGCGACGGGCACCCTCCTCGGCTATCTGTCACTGGCGTACGCCCCGCATGTGATCTTCGCGTACCTCGGCTTCAGCATGTTCTCCGGCATGGGCGCGGGCATGGTGTACGCCACCTGCGTCAACATGGTCGGCAAGTGGTACCCGGAGCGCCGGGGTGGCAAGACGGGCTTCGTCAACGGCGGTTTCGCCTACGGTTCGGTGCCGTTCGTCTTCATCTTCACCGGGTTCATGGACATCACCAACTTCAGGTGGGTCCTGGTGTCGGTGGGTGTCTTCCTCGCGGCGCTCGTCGCCTGCGCCGGCTTCTTCTTCCGGGACCCGCCGAAGAACTGGTGGCCCGCGGAGGCCGACCCGCTCAACCCGCCCGAGGACCCACGGGCCCGCCGTGCGCTGGAGAAGAACCCTCCGGCCATCAAGCAGTACTCCCCCGGCGAGGCCTGGAGGACCGGCCGCGTTGCGCTGATGTGGTGCTGCCTCGCCTGTACCTCCGGCGTCAACATCTTCGGTATCGCCTTCCAGGTCGACATCGGCCAGGACGCGGGCTTCGCCGCGGGCATCGTGGCCACAGCCATGTCGCTCAAGGCGATCGTCAACGGCACGGGGCGCGGCGTCATCGGCTGGCTCTCCGACCTCTACGGCCGCAAGAAGTGCCTGCTCTACGTCTGCGTCATCCTGGGGCTCGCCCAGTTCGGCATCATCGGGGCGGCCGAGTTGCAGAACCTGCCGCTGTTCCTGCTCTTCTCGGCGATCTCGGGCTTCGGCGGCGGCGCCATCTTCCCGATGTTCGCCGCGATGACCGCGGACTACTTCGGTGAGAACAACAACGCCACCAACTACGGCATGGTCTACAGCTCCAAGCTCGTCTCCGGACTCGGAGCGGGGATGGGCTTCCTCGTCGTCGATGCCTGGGGGCTCAAGGGCGCGTTCATCCTGGCGGGCAGCATCTCGTTCTTCGCGGGATTCCTCGCGCTGTTCCTCGCGGCACCCGGCCGCGACCGGAAGGGCAACCCGCTGGTGAAGGCCGGCCCGGCCCCGGTGATCCGGGAGACCGACTGATCGCACACCGCAGCACACGCGTGGGGCCCGGTTCCTGGAACCGGGCCCCACGCGTGTGCCGTCGGGCGTCAGTCGCCGCAGCGGCTCTCGCGGAGCGAGTGCAGGTGCTCGCTGGACTTGCGGGCGAAGGCGAAGGACTCGACCGGGTTGTCGTGCTCGGTCTGCCAGTGGTGGTAGGTACGGCCGCGGTGGGTCCGCGCGGTGACCCGGCTCAGGAAGTTCTTGTAGTCGATGTCGCCGTCACCGACGTCCGTCATGTCGTAGCCGTCGCGGGCGGCGTCGTTGCGGGTGCCGTCCTTGACGTGGAAGAGGGGGTAGCGGTCGGGCTGCTTGAGTACGTAGTCGATGGGATTGAAGGGGGCCGGCGTGCCGTCCACGCGCTTGCCGAAGCGGAACTGCGCGCAGAACGCCCAGTAGATGTCCATCTCGAGGTAGACCAGGTCGGGGTCGGTCTCGGCGAGCAGGACGTCGTAGAGGCGCACCTTCGGCTTGTCGGTGGCGAAGGAGAACTCCTCCGCGTGGTTGTGCTGGTAGAACTTCATCCCGCGTTTGCGGGCGGCGGCGCCGTACGTGTTGAAGTCCTCGGCCGCCCGCTTCCAGCCGTCGACGGTGTCGCCGTAGCGGAACGGCCCGGAGGCTGTGCCGATGTGCTTGAGGCCGAGGGCCTCCGCCTCGTCGAGGACCTTGGTGAGGTTCTGCGCGAAGGAGTAGGCGTCGGGGTTGTTGTCGTCGTAGTAGTTGACGTGGCTGCCGATGGGGTTGAGCCCGTGGTCCTCGGCCAGCTTCTTGAGCTGGCCGAGGGTGATGGCTCCGGCCGAGCCCTGGGTGTATCCGGCGAACTCGATCTCGTCGTAACCGTACTTCTCGAGTTCGGCGAAGACGGGGGCGAAGCCGAGGGTGGAGACCTTGTCGCGGAGGCTGTAGAGCTGGATGCCGAGGCGGCCCGGAGGCAGGACGGCGCGGCCCTTGCCGTGCCCGTTGCCATGTCCGTGGCCGTGTCCCTGGCCGCTGTGCGGACCGGCCGCCTGGGCGGCGGCGCCGCTGAGGAGGGTCGCGGCCGTGGCTCCGGCGGCGACGCCCAGGACGTTGCGGCGGCTGAGTCTGCGCGCGAGCTCGGGGTCCTTCGGGGTGCGGCTCATGATCACGAATCTCCCTGTGAACGTGCGGGCGGGGCGGATTGTCAGTGGAGTCCGGCAAGCTGGAGGAGCAAGGACTTCACTTCGGTGGCCTGGACTCGGCCGTTGAACGCGTGGGGGGTGGAGCAGAGGATGAGCGGACCTTCGTCGTCGCTCGTGGGCAGACGGCCGTGGCTGCCGCGGATAGGTGACGGATCCAGGGGGACGACGGCCATGCGGTAGCGCATCCCGAGTTTCTTGCGGGCGACCGCCGAGGCGGCCTTGACCCGGACATAGGGGTCCTGGGGGTCCATGAAGAGCTCCACGGGGTCGTAGCCCGGTTTGCGGTGGATCTCCACGAGCTGCGCGAAGTCGGGCGCGCGGTCGTCGTCGAGCCAGTAGTAGTACGTGAACCAGGCGTCCTTCTCCGCCACGGCGACCAGTTCGCCGGAGCGGGGATGGTCCAGGTGGTTCGCCTTCTTGCCCTCGTCGTCGAGGAGTTCCGCGATGCCGGGGAGGTCCGCGAGGGCCTCCCGGGTGGCGTCGAGGTCCTCGGGCCGGCGTACGTACACGTGGGCGAGCTGGTGGTCGGCGACCGCGAAGGCACGGGAGGCCATCGGGTCGAGGTACTCCATGCCGTCCTGGGTGTGCACCTCCAGGAGTCCGGCGCGGCGCAGGGCCCGGTTGATGTCGACGGGCCGGTCGACGCGCGTGATGCCGTACTCGGAGAGGGCGACGACGGTGCGGCCCTCGGCCCTGGCGTCGTCCAGCAGGGGGGCCACGGCGCGGTCGAGGTCGGCCGCGGCCCGGTGGGAGCGGGGGTCGTCGGGGCCGAATCGCTGGAGGTCGTAGTCGAGGTGCGGGAGGTAGCAGAGGGCCAGGTCGGGGCTGCGCGTGGTGAGGAGGTGCCGGGTGGCGTCGATGATCCACTGCGAGGAGACGAGGTCGGCGCCGGGGCCCCAGAAATGGAAGAGGGGGAAGGTGCCCAGTTTCTCGGTCAGTTCGTCGTGCAGCGCCGGGGGACGGGTGTAGCAGTCGGGCTCCTTGCGGCCGTCGGCGTAGTACACGGGGCGGGGGGTGACGGTCCAGTCGGTGTCGGCGCCCATCGCGTACCACCAGCAGATGTTGGCGACGGTGTAGCCGGGGTGGGCGCGCCGGGCGGCGTCCCAGAGCTTGTCCCCCTCGACGAGGCCGTTGTGCTGGCGCCACAGGAGGACGTCGCCGAGCTCGCGGAAGTACCAGCCGTTGGCGACGATGCCGTGTTCGGAGGGGGTGGTGCCGGTGAGGAAGGTGGACTGGGCGGCGCAGGTGACGGCGGGCAGGACGGTGGAGAGGGGGGCCTGCGCGCCGGCTCCGGCCATGGCCTGGAGATTCGGCATGTGCTGGAGCAGCTGGGGGGTGAGGCCGACGACGTCGAGGACGAGGAGCGGGGTGGGGCGCGTTCCGGCGCCGGGCGCTGTCATGGGAGCTCCTTGAGTCCGAGGTCGACGAGGAGGTCGCGGGCGAGGGTGAGCTCGGCGGCGATGCCGTCGGCGAGCTGGGTGCGGGTGCGCGGCCGCAGCTCGGCGGGGAGCGCCTGCCAGGTGTACGTCTCGACCTCGAGGTGCCGGGTGAGGGGCGCGGGTCCGCCGACCAGCCGGTTCAGTACGGACTGGAGCACGGGCAGTGTGGAGGTGAGCGGGGGTGCGGGGGGCGCGTGCAGGGGGACGTGGAAGTGGGAGCGCCAGGGGGTGCTGTCGGGAAGCGCGCCTCCGGAGACAGCCTCGTCGAGGTCGTCGGTCCCGCGGAGGCCCGCACCGGTGAGGGTGCGGGTCTGGTGCAGGAAGCGGGGCTCGGCGAAGGCGCCCAGGGCAGCACGCACCTCGGGCAGATGGGGGTGCTCGGCGTGCAGTGCCGCGGAGAGCTGGGCCTTGGCGATGGTGATCCCGGCCGCGCGCAGGGCGTCGAGAGCGGCGTCCGGGTCCTCGAAGGACGTGGCGAGGTGGCAGGTGTCGACGCAGATGCCGATGCGGTCGTGGCCCACCGCGGTGAGGGGGCCGATGGCGTCGGCGGTGGTCTCCACGGTGCAGCCGGGTTCGGGTTCGAGGCCGATCCTGATGGCCTTGCCGGTCAGCTCGTCGAGGGCGTCGAGCCGCTGTGCGAGCGTGGTGAACGCCTTCCGCGCGGTGACCGCTGCCGAGGGGTCGTCGGCGAACGGGGTGCGCCAGGCGATCGGCAGGGTGGAGATGGTGCCTTCGGTGACGTCGTCGGGGAGCAGCGCGGCGAGCAGCCGGGCCAGGTCGGTGGTGTGGGAGAGCCGTTCGGGATCGGTCCAGTCCGGTGTGTAGACGCGGTACTTGACCTCCTGGGCCCCGAAGCCCTCGTACGGGAAGCCGTTGAGGGTGACCACTTCGAGACCGCGGTTCTCCAGTTCGCCCCGCAGGGAGCGCAGGGCGGCGGGGTCGTTGATCAGGGCACGGGCGGCGTCCTTGGCGAGCCAGAGCCCGATGCCGAGGCGGTCCCGGCCGAGCCGTTTGCGTACGGGTTCGCAGTGGTCGCGCAGCTGGGCGCGGACTCCTTCGAGGGTCTCGGCGGGGTGCACGTTGGTGCAGTAGGCGAGGTGCACGGTCGAGCCGTCGGGGTGGCGGAAGCGCATGGTTCACTCCCCGCCGCGAAGGATGGAGTTGCCCTCGTGGAGCGGGCCCGGTGCGTCGAGGTCGAGCTGGAGCCGGCCGCTCTGCCCGTAGAAGGCGACGGGGTTGCGCCAGAGGACCTTGTCGACGTCGTCCTCGTCGAATCCGGCCTTCAGCATGGTGTCGGCGACCTTGCGGGTCTTCAGCGGGTCGCTCTTCCCCCAGTCGGCTGCGGAGTTGACGAGGATCCTGTCGGTGCCGTGGTTCCGCAGGACCGTGATCATGCGGTCCTCGTCCATCTTGGTGTCCGGGTAGATGGAGAATCCGGCCCAGCAGCCGCTGTCGAGCGCGTCCTTCACGGTCGTCTCGTTGAGGTGGTCGAGCAGGACCAGCTCCGGGGCGAGGGCCGACTCACG
Source organism: Streptomyces sp. NBC_01166 (assembly GCF_045039765.1). Lineage (NCBI taxonomy): Bacteria > Bacillati > Actinomycetota > Actinomycetes > Kitasatosporales > Streptomycetaceae > Streptomyces > Streptomyces sp. NBC_01166. Next base: position 7,190,860 of record NZ_CP108613.1, on the reverse strand, counting down.
GATGACGTCGATGGTGCGGTGCAGGCCGGCGAGCTTGTCGCGGTGCGGGGTGTGCACGAGCGCGGGAAGACCGTGGTCGGCGGCGAGCTGCAGCTGGGTGGCGAGTGCCTTGTCCTCGGCGGGGGTCATCGAGTCGTAGCCGATCTCGCCGACGGCGACGACGGAGTCCTTGACGAGGTAGCGGGGCAGGGCGTCCAGGACGGGGGTGCAGCGGGGGTCGTTGGCCTCCTTGGGGTTGAGGGCGAGGGTGCAGTGGTGGGCGATGCCGTACTGGGAGGCGCGGAAGGGCTCCCAGCCCAGGAGCGCGTCGAAGTAGTCGAAGAAGCTGGCCGGCGAGGTGCGGGGCTGGCCGAGCCAGAAGGAGGGTTCGACGAGGGCGCGGACCCCTGCGTCGTACATCGCCTGGTAGTCGTCCGTGGTGCGGGAGGTCATGTGGATGTGGGGGTCGAAGATCCTCATCGGGTTTCCTCCGTGGACGTGGGGGCGGTGGCGGGCGCCGGGGCCGTGAGGTCGAGGACGGTCCGCAGACCGGCGGGGACGGCACGCCCCGCGGCAGTTCGTTCGGCTGCGAAGTCTCCGAGCATCCGGGCGAGTTCAGCGTCTCCGCGGGCACGTTCGCCGAGCCGGTCGAGTGCTTCGACGGGGACCTCGGTGAAGAGGCACTTGAGGACGGCGTGCCGCCAGCCGTGTGTGTCCAGGTGGGCCGCGCCGTACGGGCCGACGGCCGCGGCGACCAGCCGGGTGTCGTTGGTTCTCAGGGCGTCCTCGACGAGCGGGAGCGCGGCGGCGCCGAGGTCGAGGCGGTGCAGGGTGAGGAGAACCGCGCGGCGTTCGGCGGCGGTGCCCTGCTCGTAGAGCCTGGTCACGGCCGGCAGCCCCGCGCGGGCTTCGACGAGCAGCAGTGCGCGCACGGAGTCGGCGTGCTCGAGACCGCAGTGCCTTCCCGCCGATGCGAACCGCAGCTCCCAGGGCGGGTTGCCGCTGTCCGCGCCGGGGTGTGCCGCGGCGTGCGCGGCCTCGGCGAGCGCTTCGTCCAGCCAGGCCCTGGCCGCTCCCGGGAGCCGGTCGTCGAGTTCCTTGCGGCTGATCAGCATGGTCCGGCTCCGTTCGTCGCCCCGGTGGCCCGGCGCAGGAAGTCGATGGAGCTGCGGGCGAGTTCAGGGCCCGCGTGGGAGTGCCGGGGCAGTTCGACGACGGTGAGGCCGGAGTATCCGGTGGAGGCGAGCGCTTCGAGCACCGGCGGGAAGTCGATCTCGCCGTCACCGAACGGCAGGTGTTCGTGGACGCCGCGCCGCATGTCCTCGATCTGGACGTGGCGCAGCCAGGGGGCGGCTTCCTTCACGCAGTCCACGGGCGAGGCCGGCTCGAGGCACTGGCAGTGACCGACGTCGAGGGTGAGTCCGAGCGGGCCCGGGTCGCCGAGGATGGTGCGGAGGTGGTGGAAGTCGGCGAGTGTGGCGAGGAGGTGGCCGGGTTCAGGTTCGACGGCGAGCGGGATACCCACGCGGTCGGCCGCCTCCAGCACGGGGTCGAGGGCCTCCGCCAGCCGCTGCCACGCGGTGTCCGTCGAGGTGTCAGGCGGGGTGATCCCGCTGAAGCAGTGCACGGCGTGCGCACCGAGGTCCGTGGCGACCTCGACGGCGCGGACGAGCAGGGCGGTGCGGGCCGCGCGGGCGTCCGGGTCGGGGTCGAGGAGGGACGGCCCGTGTTTGCGCCGGGGGTCGAGGACGTAGCGCGCACCGGTCTCGACGGTGACGCCCAGGCCGAGTCCGGTGAGCCTGCGGGCCACCTGGCGGGTGCGGGCGGCGAGGTCCGGCGCCAGCGGGTCGAGATGCATGTGGTCGAGGGTCAGGCCGACCCCGTCGTAACCGAGGTCGGCGAGGAGGCCGAGGGCGTCGTCGAGCCGGAGGTCGGTCAGCCCGTTGGTGCCGTAGCCGAGGCGGAGGGTCATGTCGGGCTCACTTTCCGGGCGAGCGCGCGGGCGAGGGGGACGAGCCCCATCACCGCGAGCCCGTCGAAGGGCGCCCCGGCCCTGGCCGCGAGCGCTGCCTGCAGCGGGATCATCGCCCGGATACCGCCGCCGACGGCGCGCTGGGTGAGGGGCGGGGAGGGGTTGAGTGCGGCGTGGAGTAGCGGGACCGCGGAGGTGCGGAGGTAGGCGCCGGCGAAGGCCGGGAGCAGGAACCGTACGGCGTCGGCGGGAGGGCCTGGTGGCTCCCCGGGGGCCGTCCGGCCTCGCAGGACGATGGCCCCGAGTCCGGCGACACCGGCCAGCGCCGCCAGCGGTACGGCGGTGGATCCGCCGTGTGCCTCGTGGCGCGAGACCGCGGTGACGGCGTAGGTGTGAGCGCCGAGCAGGAGAGCGGCGGGGAGCGCGGCAGCGGGGGTGCGGCCGGGTGCGGGCCGGGTGGCCGGGGCCGGCCCTCCCCCGGCAGTCGCCTTCGACATCGTTGCCACCGTGGCGGTCGCGCCGAGCAGCAGGTCCAGGGTGCGGGCCGACGCCATCGCGGCCGGCCCGAGCTTCGTGTGCTTGAGGCGCAGGTCGTAGGCCCAGACCGTGGCCGCCAGGCCGGATGCCACCGCCAGTGCGGGGCGGCCCGCCCGTGCGGCCAGCGCCAGACCCGCCGCCGTCAGGACGCCCGCGGCGGCCAGAGCGGCCCCCGGCGCGACACGGCCCGAGGGGATCGGCCGGTGCGGGCGGTCGACGGCGTCCTCGTCCCGGTCCGCCCAGTCGTTGAGTGCCATACCCGCCTCGTAGAGGCACAGCGAGGCGCCGACCGCGAGTGCCGTGCCGCGGCCGGGACGCCGGCCCGCGGCCGCGGCCCCGGCCAGCGCGTCACCGGGCACGGTGAACAGCGCCGACACCCGGAGCAGCTCCGCCCAGGCCCGCAGGCGCGCCCGGACGGGGGGCCTGTCCGGTGCGGGCGCAGTCCCGCCCGCACCGGACAGGCTGTTCGGGGGCGCCGCCGGGCGGGCGGCCTGGAGCCGCGGGGCGCCGGTCACCGCCGCGAGCAGCCGCAGCGCCTTCACCGGGCGGCCCGCAGGCGTTCGGCGAAGGCCAGCAGCTCGGCGTACTGCTCGGGCAGTGCGGCCGGGCCGCCGTCCGGGTCCTTGAAGTAGAAGCCGAGTTCGGGCCGGGGTCCGCTCAGACCTGCCTCGTGGGAGCGTGCCAGCAGCCGGGCGAGGTCCAGGACCAGCGGTGCGGCGAGGGCGGAGTCGCAGCCCTGCCAGATCGTCTGGAGGATCATCCGCGAGCCCAGGAAGCCGTCGAAGGCGATGTGGTCCCACGCCGTCTTCCAGTCGCCCATCGCCGGTACGTCGTCGATGTGGACCTCGCCCTCGGGGGCTGACCCGAGCGTGTCGGCGAGCACGCGTTCCTTGCCCGCGTTCTTGGCGGCCGCCGCCGCGGGGTCGGCCAGCGCCGCCCCGTCCCCGCCGCCCAGCAGGTTCGTGCCCGACCACGCCCGCACCGGCAGTGCGCGCTGGACGAACATCGGTGCGAGCACGGAGCGGAGCAGCGTCTGGCCTGTCTTGCCGTCGCGTCCGGCGTGGGGAAGACCGCAGGAGTCGACGGCGTCCTGGAGGTGTGGGCTGCGCAGCCCGGTGGAGGGGGTGAAGTTGGCGTACGGGCAGCCGGCGCGGAGCGCGGCCGCCGCGTAGAGGGAGCTGGCGGGCAGCCGGGAGTCGTCCTCGCCGGGGGCCGGTTCGGTCGAGGCGACGTTGATGACGACCGTGCGGGCCAGCTCGTGGCGGTGCGCGAAGTCCTCGATGTCGGCGGCGAAGGCGGCGATGAGCTCCTCGTCGGTGCGGGTGTCGCCCCGGAGCGGCCCTCCGGGGCGTATCTCCGTGTCGGCGGCGGTGAGTTCGGCCTCGACGGCGGAGGGGAGCCCGTGCGGGAGCACTCCCCCGGCCGCGAGGGCCTCGGCCCGCTTGGGCAGGGGACAGTCGAGGGTGTCGTGGCCGCCGAAGACGAGGGTGGTCAGCGGTGGCAGCCCGCTGTCGGCGAAGGGTGGTGTCTCGGTGACCATGCCGGTCGGCGGGTGGAGCCCTGCCGCGATGGCCGCGCACCCGGCGGTGGCGGTGGTGGCGACGGAGCCGCGTGCTCCGATGAACCAGACTCCGGTACGAACGGCACGTGCGGTCACGGGCTGCCTCCCTGGGGGCTGAAGAGGGATGGTGGACGGTGGGCGGGGAAGAGGAACGCTTCCCCGCCCACCACCGGCGCAGGAGGTCGCCGCCCTACGTGGAGGGCAGCTCCTTCAGCTGGATGTCACGGAAGGACACCTGGTCGTCGACTCCGTGGTTCTGGAGGCCGATGTAGCCGTTCTTGAGGCTGCGGGCCGGGTCGGTGTTGGTGAAGTCGTTGATCTTCACCCCGTTGAGGAAGACCTGGAGCCGCTCGCCCTGGACCTTGATCTCGTAGCTGTTCCACTGGCCGGGCGGCCGCAGAACCTGGTCACGGGCCTTGATGTTGGCGGATTTGAAGGTGTAGACGGCCCCGGTCGTGCGGTCCGCCGCGTCGGTGGCGTCGATCTGGACCTCGTAGCCGTTGTTCACCGCGGACCACGGGTCGTCCGACTCGGGGAAACCGACGAAGACACCGGAGTTGTCGTCGCCCGCCATCTTCCAGTCGAGCTTCAGCGAGTAGGACTTCAGCTCCTTGGCCTGGTAGGTCAGGAGGCCCATGCCGCCCTCGGAGCGGAGCTCACCGTCGGCCACGGCGAACTTCCCGGGGCCGGCCTGCTTCCACCCTTCGAGCGTCTTGCCGTTGAAGATCGACCGGTAGCCGGTGTCCGGCTTGCAGTTGGCCTTCACCTGCCCGGCCGCGTAGCGCAGACCGCCCAGCAGGTGCTGCCGGAAGGCGGGTTCGGCGTAGGACTCCTTGGTGTGGCCGAGGCCGGTGTAGAAGGAGCGGCCGCCCTGGTACGCCTGGCACCAGGCGATGGGGTGGTCACCCTTCATGTTGCCGCCGGTGTACGTCGTCTCGTCCAGGGTGGCGAGGACCTGGGCCTTGTCCCGGGGGTTGGTGCGGTAGTTGTACCACTCGTCGGTACGGTCCCAGGCCTCGTCCAGGTGCGCGGTCGCCGGGTGGTCGTGGTTCTCCACACGGACGGTCGCGGGCTGGATCTGCGGGTGCGAGTCGAAGTACGCCCCGACGAGCCCTCCGTAGAACTCCCAGTCGTACTCCGTGTCGGCCGCGGCGTGGACGCCCATGTAACCGCCGCCGGTGGAGACGAAGTTCTCGAACGCCTTCTTCTGATCGGCGTTCAGGACGTCACCGGTGGTCGACAGGAAGACGACCGCGTCGTAGCGCGCCAGGTTGCTGGTGGTGAACTGTCCGGCCTCCTCGGTGGAGTCGACCGTGATGTTGGTGTCCTTGCCCAGTTCCTTCAGCGCGGCGATGCCCTCGGGGATCGAGTCGTGCCGGAAGCCGCCCGTCTTCGAGAAGACGAGGACGCGCTTCGCGGTCCGGTCGACCGGGCTGTTCGAGAGTTCGAAGTCGTCCACGTCGTACAGGGCTCCGGCCCCGCCCTTGAAGACCAGGAAGAGCTGGGTGGCCTTCTTGGGTGCGCCGCGCAGCGGCACGTCGATGTCCTGGAACGCGTCCCAGCTACCGGTCACCGGGACGGGCGCGGAGCCGAGGATCTTGCCGGTGGGCGATCCGGCCCGCACCTCGAGGAAGCCTCCCGCGCCGGCCGACGAGGTACGCGCGGTGAGCTTGGTCGAGCCGTCGAGGATGTACGGGGTGAAGGAGATCCAGTCGTCGTTGTCGATGTCACCGACGGTCCGGCCGCCGTGGGCGCTGGTCTTGCTCGGCGTGGTGACGCCGGAGGAGTTGTCGAAGTGCTCGGCCTGGCGGTGGCGCGGCTGGAGCTTCGCTCCGTCACGGCCGGTCAGTGCGGCCTGTCCGCCACCCCCGCCGTCGGTGTAGGAGGCCGAGATCCCGCCGTAGATGTTGGCGTTCGGGTCGTGGCCGCCTTCCATGGCGGTCTTGATGGTGCCCTCGCAGCCGTGCTCGGTGGTGATGTCGTGGCCGTGGCTGTCATGGCCCAGGGTGAACTTGACCTCGACCTTGGAGCAGTCGATGGTGCCGTCCTCCGGGTCGGTGACGGTCACCTTGAAGGGCACCTCGTCGCCGAACTCGAACGGCTGCCCGTCGGCCGGGGCCTGCAGCACGACGGTGGGCGCCGTGTTGCCGACGGTGACGTGCACGCTCGCCGAACCGGTGCGGCCCGTCGGGTCCTCGGCGGTCACCGTGGCGGTGTAGGTGCCGTTCTTCTTGTACGTGTAGGTGGGGTTGGCGGCCGTCGACGTGCCGCCGTCGCCGAAGTCCCAGGCGTACGTCAGCGCGTCACCGTCCCCGTCGGCCGTGCCCTCGGAGGAGAACTTCACCTTGAGGGGCGCGGTGCCGGAGGTCTTGTCCGAGGAGGCCTCGGCGATGGGCGAGCGTCCGCCGGTGGCGTTCTCGATGCGGTAGAGCGCCGAGTGCTCGTCGCCGCCGAACCAGGAGAGGCCGTAGTCCAGGACGTACAGCGCGCCGTCGGGGCCGAAGGCCATGTCCATCACCTGTGTCCCGGTCCACGGGATGTCGTTGATGGACTGGACCGCGCCGTCCGCGTCCTGCTCGATGCGCTTGATCCACTGCCGGCCGAACTCCCCGGCGAAGAAGTCGCCGTCGTACTCCTCGGGGAACTTCACCGGTGAGTCCAGGTCCGCGTCGTAGTGGTAGACGGGTCCGCCCATCGGGGACTCGGAGCCGGTGCCGAACTCCGGTACGGACGCGCCGTCGTACGGGATCCAGGCTGCCTGCGCGGGCGGCAGGTCGACCAGGCCCGTGTTGTAGCGCGACTCGTTCTTCGGGGCGGCGCAGTCGAAGGCCGGTCCGGAGGTCTGCGTCGCGAAGTCGTAGTCCCGGTAAGGGTCGTTGTCACCGGTGCAGAACGGCCAGCCGAAGTTGCCGGGCTTCGTCACCCGGGCGAACTCGACCTGCCCGGCCGGTCCGCGGTTCGGGTCCGCGGCACCCGCGTCGGGGCCGTAGTCACCGACGTAGAGGATGCCGGTGGCCTGGTCCACGCTGAAGCGGAAGGGGTTGCGGAAGCCCATCGCGTAGATCTCGGGGCGCGTCTTGTCCGTGCCCGCGGCGAAGAGGTTGCCTTCGGGGACGGTGTACGAGCCGTCGTCGGCGACCTTGATGCGGAGGATCTTTCCGCGGAGGTCGTTGGTGTTGCCGGATGTGCGGCGGGCGTCGAAGGCGGGGTTGCGGTCGGCCCGGTCGTCCAGCGGGGAGAAGCCGTCGGACGCGAACGGGTTGGAGTCGTCGCCCGTCGAGAGGTAGAGGTTGCCCTGCGCGTCGAAGTCGATGTCGCCGCCCACGTGGCAGCACATGCCGCGCGTGGTCGGGATGTCGAGGACCTTCTTCTCGCTGGCGTTGTCGAGGGTGCCGTCCTCGTTGAGGACGAAGCGGGAGAGCCGGTTCACGCCGTCGAACTTCGCGAAGTCGGCGGCGGTGCCGTTCTCCGGGGCGTCACCGGCGGGGGTGTCCAGCGGGGGCGCGTAGTAGAGGTAGATCGCGCGGTTCTCCGCGAAGTCCGGGTCGATCCCGACGCCCTGGAGGCCTTCCTCGTCATGTGAGTAGACGGGGATGGTGCCGGAGACCCGGGTGTTGCCGGCGCTGTCCGTGATCCGCAGCTCGCCGCCGCGCGAGGTGTGCAGCACGCTGCGGTCGGGGAGCACCGCCAGCGAGATGGGTTCGCCGGTCTCGGCCGCGCCCTTGGCAAGGGTGACCTGCTGGAAGTCCTCCGCGGCTGCCTGGGCGGCCGCTGCCTTCGGGGCGTCGGCGGTGGCGGCGGGCGAGGAGCCCAGGGTGAGGGTGGCGGCGGCGAGGAGCCCGCCGGTGAAGAGGGCGAGTGTTTTTCGGGCGCGGAGCCGTCTGCTGCTTCTGTGCACGTGCGTCCTCCGGAGTGTGCCGGTTGTACGGGCGGGTGCGTTCTGCCTTCCACGCGGGGACTGCCGCGCTCGCCTCCGGGGCTCCTTACGGGGCCCCGGTGACGCGAGTCATGTCGTGTACACGTAGGGGACCGTAGCTGTGTTCGTCCCGTACGGAAAGCCCTTGCGCAGGTGCCGAGTTGAACTTTTACCCACGGCAGGACAAAGGCGCTCCAGGGCATGGCCGACCGCCCCGCCGGGCGGACCGGCCCGGCGGGGTGTCGAGGCGCGGGGGCCGGGGCGGAGCCCTCGTGGAGGGCCCCTCCCCGCTCCCTGATCCAGCCTGATCCGAGCGAGAGGCCCTAGTCGCCCCCGCCGAACGCCGCGTCGAACGACGCGCTCGGCGGGTCGAAGTCGAACCGCTTCAGCGACGCCAGCGCCTCGGGCGCCCCCGTCAGCCGATCCATGCCGGCGTCCTCCCACTCCACGGAGACCGGCCCTTCGTACCCGATGGACCGCAGCATCCGGAAGACGTCCTCCCAGGGCACGTCGCCGTGCCCCGCCGAGACGAAGTCCCAGCCGCGCCGTGGATCGCCCCAGGGCAGGTGGGAGCCGAGGCGCCCGTTGCGGCCGTCGAGGCGCTTGCGGGCCTCCTTGCAGTCCACGTGGTAGATCCGGTCCCGGAAGTCGTACAGGAAGCCGACCGGGTCGAGGTCCTGCCACACGAAGTGGCTCGGGTCGAAGTTCAGCCCGAAAGCGGGCCGGTGGCCCACGGCCTCCAGGGCGCGGTGCGTGGTCCAGTAGTCGTACGCGATCTCGCTCGGGTGCACCTCGTGGGCGAAGCGCACCCCCTCGGCGTCGAAGACGTCCAGGATCGGGTTCCACCGCTCCGCGAAGTCCTCGTAGCCGCGTTCGATCATGTGCGGCGGAACCGGCGGGAACATGGCGACCAGGTGCCAGATGGAGGACCCGGTGAAGCCGATGACCGTGTCGACGCCGAAGGCCGCCGCCGCCCGGGCGGTGTTCTTGATCTCCTCGGCGGCCCGCTGCCGGACGCCTTCCGGCTCCCCGTCCCCCCAGATGCGGGCGGGCAGGATCCCCTGGTGGCGTTCGTCGATCGGGTTGTCGCAGACGCCCTGGCCGACCAGGTGGTTGGAGATCGCCCAGCACTTGAGACCGTACTTGTCGAGGAGCTGCCGCCGGCCGTCGAGGTAGCCGGGGTCCGACAGCGCCTTGTCCACCTCGAAGTGATCGCCCCAGCAGGCGAGTTCGAGCCCGTCGTAACCGAAGTCCCGGGCGTGCCGGCAGACCTCCTCCAGCGGCAGGTCGGCCCACTGGCCGGTGAAGAGAGTGAAGGGACGGGGCATGCGCGGAACCTCCTAGAAGGGAACCGGGGTGTATACGGAGTTCTTCGCGGCGCTCTCCTCAACGGCGGCGAGCACCCGCTGCACCTGGAGCCCGTCGGCGAACGACGGTACGGGGGCGCGCCCTTCGGTGATGGTGCGCACCACGTCATGGGCCTGGTGGACGAAGGTGTGTTCGTAACCCAGACCGTGGCCCGGCGGCCACCACGCCTCCAGGTAGGGGTGCTGGGGTTCCGTGACGAGGATCCGTCGGAAGCCGGCGCTGGTGGCGGGTTCGGTGTGGTCGTGGAAGGAGAGCTCGTTGAGCCGCTCCAGGTCGAAGGCGATCGACCCGAGCTCCCCGTTGATCTCCAGGCGCAGGGCGTTCTTCCGCCCGGCGGCCATCCTGGTCGCCTCGAAGGATGCCAGGGCCCCCGACGCCAGCCGCCCGGTGAACAGGGTCGCGTCGTCGACGGTGACCGCCCCCCGCGCGGTACTGTCACCCACCCCTGAGAGCCCGGCGGCGGCCCCGGCGAGCACGGGCCTCTCGCGCACGAAGGTCTCGCTCATCGCCGACACCCCGACCAGCGTCTCCCCGGCCAGGTACTGGGCGAGGTCGACGATGTGCGCCCCGAGGTCTCCCAGTGCGCCGGATCCGGCGCGCTCCCGCTCCAGCCGCCAGGTGAGCGGTGATTCGGGGTCGACGAGCCAGTCCTGGAGGTAGGTGGCCCGTACGTGCCGCAGGGCCCCCAGCCTGCCCTCCTCGATCATCCGGCGGGCGTAGGTGAGGGCGGGCACCTTCCGGTAGTTGAAGCCCACGATCGCCACCTGGCCGCGGGCCGCCGCCCGCTCCGCGGCCTGAGCCATGGCTTCCGCCTCGGCGACCGTGTTGGCGAGCGGTTTCTCGCAGAGGACGTGCTTGCCCGCCTCCAGGGCGGCGATGGCGATCTCCGCGTGGCTGTCGCCCGGGGTGCAGATGTCGACCAGCTGCACATCGTCCCGGGCGATCAGGGCGCGCCAGTCGGTCTCCGCGGCAGCCCACCCGTGCCGGACGGCCGCGGCCTCGACGGCCGTCCGGTCACGTCCGCAGATCGCGGCGAGAGCGGGTCGCACCGGCAGGTCGAAGACATGTCCCGCGGTGCGCCACCCCTGGGAGTGGGCCGCACCCATGAACGCGTATCCGACCATGCCGACACCGAGCGTCGCCGTCGGCGGCGGTGCCTCGGTCTCCTGCTCCGTTTCTTCCCTGCGGGCCATGCGGGCTTCCTCCTCGTCGGTGGTTCGGTGGCTGCGGCGGTGCGGGATCAGCTGAAGCCCGTCGGCAGGTACTGGTCGATGTTGTCCTTCGTGACCACCGCCGAGTACAGGGTCAGCGAGGTCGGGATCTCCATCTCGGAGAGGCCCGCGACGCCCTTGCCCTGGCCGAGTGCGCGTGCCAGGTCGATCGCGGAGGCGGCCATCGTGGGCGGGTAGAGCACGGTGGCCTTCATGACGCTGTTGTCGGCCTTGATGGCGTCCATCGCGGACTTGGCGCCCGCACCGCCGACCATGATGAACTCGTCGCGCCCGGCCTGCTGGATGGCCCTCAGCGCGCCCACACCCTGGTCGTCGTCGTGGTTCCACATCGCGTCGAACTGCTTCTGCGCCTGGAGGAGCTGCGCCATCTTGGCCTGACCCGACTCCACGGTGAAGTCGGCGGCCTGACGGGCCACCAGCTTGACGTTGGAGTAGTTCTTCAGCGCGTCGGCAAAGCCCTGGCTGCGCTGCTTGGTGAGTTCCAGGTTGTCGATGCCGGCGAGCTCGACGACCTTGGCGTTCGCCTTGCCCTTGAGCTGCTCACCGATGTAATGCCCGGCGTTGAGGCCCATGCCGTAGTTGTCGCCGCCGACCCAGCAGCGGTATGCCTGCGGTGAGGCGAAGACGCGGTCCAGGTTGACGACGGGGATGCCGGCCTTCATCGCTTCCAGACCGACCTGGGTGAGTGCCTTGCCGTCGGCGGGGAGGATGACGAGGACGTCGACCTTCTTGTTGATGAGGGTCTTGACCTGGCCGATCTGGGCCGCGGTGTCGTTGGACCCCTCGGTGATCTCCAGGGTCACCTCGGAGTACTTCTCCGCCCGCGACTTGGCGTTCACGTTGATGGCGTTGAGCCAGCCGTGGTCGGCCTGGGGTCCGGCGAAGCCGATGGTGACGGGCTTGCCGGGCTTGTCGTCGGCGGCGGGCTGGTTGTTCTGGGCTGTCTCCTTCTCCTTGGGCTCGTTGCTGGTACAGGCGGTGAGGAAGGCTCCCGCGGAGACGGCCGCGGTGCCGAAGAGCAGTCCTCTGCGGCTGGTTTCTGGCATGGCTGTCAAACCCTTCATCCGGTGCGATACGTACGGAACAGCGGGTGGGTGATCAGTGCTCTGTCAGGCAGGGGGAACTCAGGTCTCGCCGCCGCGCAGAGTGCGGTGCTGCACGAGGACGGCGGCGACGATGATGGCGCCCTTGGCGATCTGCTGGACGTCGCTCTGCAGATTGTTCAGGGCGAAGATGTTGGTGATCGTGGTGAAGACGAGGACCCCGAGCACGGATCCGACGATGGTGCCCCTGCCACCGCTCAGCAGGGTGCCTCCGATGATCGCGGCTGCGATGGCGTCGAGTTCGTACAGATTGCCGTTGGTGTTCTGCCCGGAGCCGGACAGGATGATCAGCATGAAGGCCGCGATCCCGCAGCACACGCCGGAGAGCAGATAGAGGTAGAGCCGCTGGCGGCGTACGTCGATGCCGGCGAGCCTGGCCGCCTCCGCGTTGCCTCCGATGGCGACCGTACGGCGTCCGAACGTGGTCCGGTTCAGGATGAGCCAGCCGACGACGGTGACCGCGGCGAAGCCCAGGACCAGCGGCGGGATTCCCAGGACGTACGAATCGGGCAGGCCCAGATCGAGGACTGACTGGACGGTGACGATCTGTGTCTTGCCGTCGGTGATCAGGAGGGCGAGTCCACGGGCCGACGCGAGCATGGCGAGCGTCGCGATGAAGGGCACCATCCGCCCGTAGGCGATGAGGACCCCGTTGACGAGCCCGGCGGCGAGGCCGACGATCACCGCGGTGAAGAGGATCCCGGCGAAGCCGAAGTCCTGGGTGGCGAGCGTCGTGGCCCAGACGGACGCGAGGGCCACCATCGCGCCGACCGAGAGGTCGATGCCGCCGCCGATGATGACGAGGGTCATGCCGACGGTGACGACCCCGATGACGGAGGACTGCGTCAGGATCAGCTGGAGGTTCCCGGTGTCCAGGAACGCGTCGGGTTCGGTGATGCCGCCGACGACTGCCAGGACGGCGAGTACGCCGAGCAGCGACAGGTTTCGGACATCGGCTCGCAGGCCGAGTGCGCGCGGACCGCCACTCTGCTTCGAGGGCGGCGCGGCCACGGGGCCGGTCGCGGTCCCCTTCTCGGGCCCTTGGTGCTGCGCCGACGGTGCGGGCTGTGTCATGACGTCGGGCTCCCTTCCATGACGAGGTCGAGGACACGGTGCTCGTCGAGCTCCCTGGCATCGGCCGTGTGCACGACACGGCCCTCCCGGAGCACCAGCACCCGGTCGGCGAGGCCCAGCACTTCGGGCACTTCGCTGGAGACGAGCAGAACGGCGAGGCCTTCGTCGGCCAGCCGGCGGATCACTGCGTAGAGCTCGGCGCGGGCGCCGACGTCGACACCGCGGGTCGGTTCGTCGAGCAGCAGGACCCGGCAGCCGCGCAGCAGCCAGCGGGCCAGGACCGCCTTCTGCTGGTTGCCGCCGGAGAGGGTGCGGACAGCGGCGTCCGGGTTGTCGGGCCGCAGCGAGAGTTCCCGGGTCGCGGTCCTGGCCGCGGTGCGCTCGGCGCCCCGGTCGAGCCAGCCGCCGCGGGCGAACCGGGACAGGGTGGAGATCGAGACGTTGCGGGTGACGGATTCCGTCAACAGCAGTGCCTGCGCCTTGCGTTCTTCGGGAGCCAGGCCGATTCCCGCGGCCACCGCGGCCCGGACGCTGCCGGCCCGCAGCGGTGTGCCGTCGACGAGGACACGGCCGGCGGTCGGCTTGCGGGCGCCGTAGACGGTCTCCAGGATCTCGGAGCGCCCGGAGCCGACGAGTCCGGCCAGGCCGACGATCTCACCGGGCATGAGCTCCAGGTCGACGGGCTCGAACTCCCCCTTGCGGCATAGGCCTTCGACCCTCAGTACGGGTTCGGCCATGGCCCGGGCACCGGGGCCGGGCCGCTCCGGGAAGACGAACTCGACGTTGCGTCCGGTCATCATGGCAACGATGTCGTTCGTGGGGGTGGAGTGGGCGGGCAGTCCGACGGCGACGGCCCTGCCGTCCTTGAGCACCGTCACCCGGTCGCCGATGCGGCGGATCTCCTCCAGCCGGTGCGAGATGTAGACGACGGCCACCCCGTCGGCGGTGAGCCCGTCGACGATGCGGAAGAGGTTGTCGACCTCGTCGGGGTCCAGGGCCGCGGACGGCTCGTCCATCACGATGAGCCGTACGTCGTGGGAGAGCGCCCGCGCCATGGAGACGATCTGCTGGTGGGCCGCGGACAGGTCGCCGACCAGGCGGGCCGGGTCGATCTCCGGGTGCCCCAGCCGCTTCAGGAGTGCGGCGGCCGTGGTGCGGGCCTCCCGGGTCCGGACGACGAAGCCCGCGCTGGTCGGTTCATGGCCGAGGAAGACGTTCTCCGCGACCGAGAGGCCCTCCACCAGGTCGAGTTCCTGGTAGATGGTGGCGATTCCCAGCCGCATCGCGGTGATCGGCGAGGACAGCTGGACGGGCTCGCCGCGCCAGGTGATGGCGCCGCCGTCGGGCTGGTGGGCCCCGGCGAGCACCTTGATGAGGGTGGACTTGCCGGCACCGTTCTGGCCGAGGAGGCAGTGGACTTCACCGGCCAGCACCTCCAGGTCCACGCCGTCGAGGGCGCGCACTCCGGGGAACGACTTGGTGATGCCGGACATCGTGAGCAGAGGTGGTTCTGGTGCCATGACGAATCCCCTCGGCGGGTGGGTTCTCCCCTGCTCGGACGGGCCGAGATTCCGGGGAAGGCCGGTGAGCGGGCAGGGGGCAGTGCCGGCGGTGCCGTACTGCTGACGGAACTGCTGGGGTGTACTGCTGTGCGCGTGCTGTGCGGTCCTGCGGGCGGAGCTCGGAACAGGCTTGCTTACGGAGGTGACTGCGGAACGCGTGCCGAACGGCGCGCCGGCCCGGACATCAGGCCGGCGAGAACAGGTGGTCGCTGATGAGCCTGGCCGCACCGGTCACCCCGGCGACGGGCCCCAGCTCACCGAGGACGATGGGGAGGTTGCCCGTGGCCAGCGGCAGGGACTGCCGGTAGACCTGGGTGCGGACACTGGCCAGCAGGTTGTGGCCGAGCCCGGTCACCCCGCCGCCGATCACGACGAGGCCCGGGTTGAAGAAGCTGACGAGTCCGGCGATGACCTGACCGACCCGGTTTCCGCCCTCGCGGATCAGGTCGAGCGCCGTGGGGTCGCCGGCCGCGGCTGCGGCGGCCACATCGACGGCCGAGAGCTTTCCGGCCGCTTCCAGCCGGGCCGCCAGCTCCGGGGACCGTCCGGCCCGGGCCGCGTCCTCGGCGTCGCGGGCGAGGGCCGCGCCGCTGAAGTGGGCCTCCAGGCAGCCCTTGTTGCCGCACGCGCAGGCGCGTCCGTCCGGTTCCACCTGGATATGGCCGATGTCTCCGGCGCTACCCGTCGTGCCGCGGTAGACGTCTCCGCCCACCACGATGCCGCAGCCGATACCCGTACCGATCTTGACGCAGAGGAAGTCGCCCACGGAACGGGCTACGCCCGCGTGCTGCTCCCCCAGTGCCATCAGGTTCACATCGTTGTCCACCATGACGGGGCAGCCCAGTTCCTGGCTGAGCGCCTCGCGGACCGGGAAGCCGTCCCAGCCCGGCATGATCGGCGGAGCGACCGGGACGCCTTCGGGGAAGCGGACGGGTCCCGGGACCCCGATACCGGCGCCGTCGAAGCCTTCGGCGAGCCCGGAGGCCCGGAGCTTCGCCGCCATCGCCAGCACCTGGTCGAAGATCGCGACGGGTCCTTCCCGCACGTCCATCGGATGGTTGAGATGCCCGAGGACCTCCAACTCGGCGTTGGTGACGGCCACGTCGATGGATGTGGCACCGATGTCGACGCCGAGGAAGCGCAGTCCCGGGGCGAGCCGGATGTTGTGGGACCTGCGCCCACCGCGGGACGCGGCGAGCCCGTCGGCCACGACGAGTCCGGTCTCCAGGAGCCGGTCCACCTCGACGGCGAGCTTGGAGCGTGAGAGGTCGACCTGATCGCCCAGCTGTGCGCGGGAGTTGGGCCCACCGTCGCGCAACAGCCGGAGCAGTCGCGCCTGGTGCGTGTTCGCGGGTCGTGCCGTCATACGTCTCACGCGTCCCTCCCCGCCACATCGGCCAGTCCGTCGGGCTTTCGAGGGGAACGTAGCAGCGGTTTACCGGAGTGGGAAGAAGTTGCGCATGAATCCACTCCAACTTTCTCCACACTCAGGACAAAGATGCGGCTCGTGGGCGCCGGCCGACGGCCCCGGCGTGCGGTGTGCCGGTCAGGAGCGCGCGAAAAGGCCGGGGCGTCCTGCTGCCCCGGCCTTCGGTCAGGCGGTGATCTCCGGTCGGACGGCGATCAGGCCTGTTCGCGCCGGTGGTACGTCTGGCGCGTGTGCTCGGTGTGTGCCCGCATGATCTCGGTCGCCCGCTGCTCGTCCCTGGAGGCGATCGCCGCGATCAGCTCCCGGTGCTCGATCCACGACTGGGTGCCGCGCTGGCGGGCCACAGGCGTGTAGTACCAGCGGACCCGGCGGTCCACCTGGGCGGCGAGCTCGGACAGGACGACATTGCCCGCCAGCTCCATGACCTTGGCGTGGAACGCGGCGTTCGTGGCGACGGCGAGGTCCACGTCGTCGGCGGCGACGGCCCGCTCCCCCTTTGAGCACAGCTCCTCCAGGGCCTCGATGCCCGGCCGTCCGGAGTGGGCGGCGGCCAGCCGGGCGGCCTCCGCCTCCAGCAGGGTACGGACCGAGAGCAGCTGGTCCGCCTCCTCCTCGGTGGGTTCATGGACGAACGCGCCCTGCGCGGGGCGCAGATCGACCCAGCCCTCGGTGTTCAGCCGCTGGAGCGCCTCGCGCACCGGCTGCCGCGACACCCCCAGATGGCCCGCGAGTTCGCTCTCGACCAGATGCTGGCCGGGGCTGAGGGCACGCGTGGTGATCAGCTCGAGGAGCGCCTCGTAGACGCGCTCGCGCAACGGTCCCGGCCGCTCCAGCTTCGGCACCGTTCCTTGCGGCAGTCCTGCGGACAACATCGCGGTCCCCCTCCGGGCGCCCGGGCCATTGCTTATCGTCTACAGTCTACCGAGCACAATGCCACGCCGGGGGCCTCAGGGGCAGCGGATCACCTGACCCGCGTAGGAAAGATTTCCGCCGAAGCCGAAGAGCAGGGCCGGCGCACCGCTCTCGACCTCCCCTCTTTCCACCAGTTTGGACAGGGCCATCGGGATCGACGCGGCCGAGGTGTTACCGGAATCCACCACGTCACGGGCGATGACGGCGTTGACCGCCCCGATCTTCCGGGCGACGGGTTCGATGATCCTCAGGTTGGCCTGGTGCAGCACCACCGCGGCCAGGTCCTCGGGCGTGACACCGGCCCGTTCGCAGACCTTGCGGGCGATCGGCGGCAGCTGAGTGGTGGCCCAGCGGTAGACGGACTGGCCCTCCTGCGCGAATCGCGGGGGCGTGCCCTCGATCCGTACGGCATTGCCCATCTCCGGCACCGAACCCCACAGGACGGGGCCGATCCCGGGCCTGTCGCCCCCTTCGGGGTCGGCGGTGACGACGGCCGCACCCGCACCGTCGCCCATCAGGACGCAGGTGGAGCGGTCCGTCCAGTCGACGATGTCGCCCATCTTGTCGGCGCCGATGACGAGGGCCCGGGTGGCGGCGCCGGCCCGGATGGCGTGGTCGGCGGTGGCGAGCGCGTGGGTGAACCCGGAGCAGACCACGTTGATGTCCATCACGGCCGGTGAGCCCATGCCCAGGCGGGCGGCGACCCGGGCGGACATGCTCGGCGACCGGTCGATGGCCGTGGAGGTGGCGACCAGGACCATGTCGATGTCCGCCGGCTGGAGTCCGGCCGAAGCGAGGGCCTTGGCCGCGGCGTGGGCGGCCAGTTCGTCCACGGGTTCGTCGGGCCCGCCCACGTGCCGGGTCCTGATGCCGACCCGGCTGGTGATCCACTCGTCGCTGGTGTCGACCATGGCCGCCAGATCGTGGTTGGTGAGGACCTTGGCAGGCTGGTAGTGGCCGAGCGCCACGACACGTGAGCCGGTCATGTACGGGTTCCCCTCGCTACGTTTGGCAGGAACTATCCAGTCTTGGTTGCTACCGACCGGTACAGGGGCACCTGATCCCACAGGAATACGCGCCCGAGGTTGGAGCGTCTCGAACAGCTCCCCGGGAACTCTCGCGGACACTCCGGAGTACCTGCCGGAATCGCGTCCGGACCAGGCACCCGCTGTCACGAGTATTGACCCTCCCCGAAGGCATACTGTAGACAATATTCTGTCGACTTGACACCCTCGCTCGGTCCTCTCACCGAACGGAGAGCCCGTGAAAGTCGCAGTTGTCGGCGCCGGAGCAATCGGCGCCTATGTCGGGGCCGCGCTCCACCGCGCGGGCGCCGACGTCCATCTCATCGCCCGGGGCCCGCATCTGGCGGCCATGCGCCGTGACGGTGTGCGCGTGCTCAGCCCGCGCGGTGACTTCACCGCACGGCCCGCCGCCACCGACGACCCCTCGGAGGTCGGGCCCGTCGACTATGTGTTCCTCGGCCTCAAGGCCAACTCGTACGCGGTGTCGGGGCCGCTGGTCCATCCGCTGATGCACCGGGACACCGCGGTGATAGCCGCCCAGAACGGCATCCCCTGGTGGTACTTCCACGGCCTCGGCGGCCCGTACACCGGCCGCCGGATCCACAGCGTCGACCCGGCCGGCTCGGTGAGCGCCACACTGCCGCCCGAACGCGCCATCGGCTGCGTGGTCTACGCCGCCACCGAGATCGAGGCACCGGGCGTGGTGCGCCACCTCGAAGGCACCCGGTTCGCCATCGGCGAGCCGGACCGGACGGTCTCCAGACGCTGTCTGGACTTCAGCGAGGCCATGGTCGCGGGCGGACTCAAGTGCCCTGTGGAGTCCGACCTGCGCAACGACATCTGGATCAAACTGCTCGGCAACATCTCCTTCAACCCGATCAGCGCGCTGGCCCGCGCCACCATGGGCCAGATCTGCCGCCATCCGGACACCCGCGCACTCGTGGAGTCGATGATGCGCGAAACCCTCGAAGTGGCGGCGGCCGTCGGCTGCCGCCCCGAGATCTCCGTGGAGCGGCGCATCGCGGGCGCGGAGCGCGTCGGCGATCACAAGACATCCACCCTCCAGGACCTGGAGAAGGGCAAACCCCTCGAACTCGACGTGCTGCTCGCGGCCGTCGTCGAGCTGGCCGAGCTGGCCGGAACGCCCGTACCGACGCTGCGCGCCGTGCACGCGCTCGCGGATCTCCTCGCCACCACGTCCTCGGCACCGGCAGGGAGCGCACCATGAAGAGCGAACGCACAGGCGGTCGGAGCCGGAAGGACCGGCAGCCGAAGACGTACGAACGCCTCACCCACCCTCTCGTCCGCGGGGAGGACGGCGTGCTGCGCCGGGCGAGCTGGGAGGAGGCGCTGGCCTGGGCGGCTGCCGGGTTCCGGCAGACCCGCGAGGCACACGGCCCCGACGCCTTCGCGATGCTGTCCTGCGCCCGGGCCACCAACGAGATGAACTACGTGGCCCAGAAGTTCACCCGCGTCGTGATGGGCACCAACAACGTCGACTCCTGCAACCGCACCTGTCACGCCCCGAGCGTCGCGGGCCTCTCGGCCGCCTTCGGCTCCGGCGGCGGCACGTCCTCGTACGAGGAGGTGGAGCACACCGACCTGATCGTGATGTGGGGCTCCAACGCCCGTTTCGCGCACCCGATCTTCTTCCACCACGTGCTCAAGGGCATCCACAACGGCGCCCGGATGCACGCCGTCGACCCGCGCCGCACCTCGACCGCCGAATGGGCGGAGAGCTGGCTCGGTCTCAACGTCGGCACCGACATCCCGCTCGCCCACGCGATCGGCCGCGAGATCATCCACGCCGGGCTGGTCAACAAGGCCTTCGTGGACCGCGCGACCAGCGGGTACGAGGAGTACGCCGCGCTCGTCGAACCCTGGACCCTGACCGCCGCCGAGAAGGTGACCGGGGTCCCGGCCGAGGCGATCCGGGACCTCGCCCACGCCTACGCCACGGCCGAACGGGCCCAGCTCTGCTGGACCCTGGGCATCACCGAGCACCACAACGGCACCGACAACGTACGCGCGCTGATCAACCTCTCGCTGCTCACCGGCCATGTCGGGCGGTACGGCTCCGGGGTCCAGCCCCTGCGCGGGCAGAACAACGTACAGGGCGGCGGCGACATGGGCGCCATCCCCAACAAACTCCCCGGCTTCCAGGACATCCTGGACCCGCCCGTCCGGCAGAAGTTCGAACGGTCCTGGGACACCGTCATCCAGCCTCGGTACGGCAAGACCCTCACCCAGATGTTCGAGGCCATGGAGACCGGCGAACTGCGCGCGGTGTACTGCATCGGGGAGAACCCCGCACAGTCGGAGGCCGACAGCGACCAGGCGGTGCGCCGGCTGGAGGCACTGGACCATCTGGTGGTGCAGGACATCTTCCTGACCAGGACCGCCCAGCTGGCCGACGTGGTCCTGCCCGCCACCGCCGCCTGGGCCGAGACCGACGGCACCACGACCAACAGCGAACGGCGCGTGCAGCGCGTCCGGGCCGCGCTCGTGCCGCCGGGCGAGGCCCGCGAGGACATCGACATCATCTGCGCCCTGGCCGGACAGCTCGGCCACGACTGGAAGTTCGAGGACTCCGAGGCCGTCTGGAACGAGCTGCGCTCCCTCTCCCCCGACCACTTCGGGATGACGTACGAACGGCTCGCGGAGCACCAGGGGCTGCAGTGGCCCTGCCCCGACACGGAGAAGCTGCCGTCGAGCTTCCTGCACGCCCGGCTCTGGGAGACCGATCCGGACCGGCGCGGCCCCGCGGCCCCCTTCGGCCTGGTGCAGCACGATCCTCCGGTCGACCTCACCGACGAGTCCTACCCGCTGAGGCTGACGACCGGGCGACGCCTGGACTCGTACAACACCGGTGTGCAGAGCGGGAGTTACGCGTCACCACTGCGCCGGGGCGAGTACATCGAGCTGTGTCCCGAGGACGCCGAGTCGTACGGCGTCTCCGTGGGCGAGGAGGTGCGGGTCTCGTCGCGGCGGGGCAGTGTCACCGCGCCCGTCTGGATCGACCCCGGGCTGCGGCCGGGTCTGGCCTTCATGACGATGCACTTCCCCGACGAGGTCGACACCAACCAGCTGACCATCGAGGCGAACTGCCCGATCGCCGGCACCGCCGAATTCAAGGCCTCCGCCGTACGGATAGAGAAGCTGGTGCCCGCATGGACCTGAGGTACACCGACGCGGCCCCGTCCGACGCCGAACGGGAAGCGGTGGACGCCCTGTTGGGCCCTCCGCCGTCCGGATGGGAGGGCGCCGCCGAGCGCACCGACGAGGACCTCCGGTGGGCGAGGGGCGGTGCCGCCGCGGCCAAGGACCGCCGGGACCAGCTGCTGCCCGCACTGCACGCGGTGAACGACCGTGTGGGCTGGATCAGCGAGGGCGCGCTGGACTACATCTGCCGGCGGCTCACGGTCGCCCCGGCGGAGGCATACGGCGTCGCGACCTTCTACTCCATGTTCTCGGTGCGGCCCCGCCCGGCGAAGGTGCTCCACGTCTGTACGGACCTGGCCTGCGCGGCCCGCGGCTCGGCGGGCGTGTGCGCGGACCTCACCGAGCGCCTGGGTGCTCCGGGCACCCCGGCCGAGGGCACGGTCTGGCAGGAGAGCCCGTGCCTGGGCCTGTGCGAACGAGCACCGGCGGCGCTGCTGCTCCAGGCGGGGGCGGATCCAGACCTCCGGAGCTTCAGGCAAATCCAGCCCCTCGGGGGTCCCCCCGGACGGAGTCCGGGGGAGTTCGAGGAGCAGGGGTCCGGGGGCGGAGCCCCCGAAGCACCCGCCGCAAGGGCCGTCCGCTGCTCCGCCGTGCTCGCCCCCGCCACCGCGCCCGCGCTGGTCACCGCGGCCCGCGCGCCCCTGGACGCCCCGAAGGAGCCCCCGGCCGCCGCAGCCGTCCCCCAGGCCGGCGACCCCGCCCTCGTACTCCTCAAGCGGATCGGCACGGTGGACCCCGCATCCCTCGACGACTACCGCTCCACCGGCGGCTACACCGCACTGCGCCGCGCGTTCGCGCTCGGCCCGGCGGGGGTGATTCGCGAGGTGCTGGACGCCGGACTCGTCGGCCGGGGCGGCGCCGCGTTCCCGACGGGCCGCAAGTGGCAGGCCACCGCCCAGCAGGCCGACGGTCCGCACTACCTGGTGTGCAACGCGGACGAGAGCGAGCCCGGCACCTTCAAGGACCGGGTCCTGATGGAGGGCGATCCGTACGCCTTGGTCGAGGCGATGACGATCGCCGGATACGCCATCGGCGCCCACCAGGGCTACATCTACCTGCGCGGCGAGTACCCCCGCGCGTACGAACGGCTCGACCACGCCCTGACGAGCGCCCGCACCCGCGGACTGCTCGGCCCCGACGTCCTCGGGCAGGGGTACGCCTTCGACATCGAGATCCGGCGCGGTGCGGGGGCGTACATCTGCGGCGAGGAGACCGCTATCTTCAACTCGATCGAGGGGCAGCGGGGCGAGCCGCGTTCCAAACCGCCGTTCCCGGTGGAGAAGGGCCTCTTCGGCAAACCGACCGCGGTCAACAACGTCGAGACGCTGGTGAACGTGCTGCCGATCCTGGGGCACGGAGCCGCCGCGTACGCCGCGACCGGCACGGAGACGTCCACCGGGACCAAGCTGTTCTGCGTCTCCGGCCAGGTGGCACGCCCCGGCATCTACGAACTGCCCTTCGGCGCGAATCTGCGGGAGCTGCTCGACCTCGCGGGTCCGCCCGAGCGGCTGCGGGCCGTGCTCCTCGGCGGGGCGGCGGGCGGTTTCGTACGCCCCGACGAGCTGGACGTCCCGCTGACCTTCGAGGGCACCCGCGCGGCGGGGACGACACTCGGCTCGGGGGTGGTCCTGGTCCTGGACGACTCGGTGGAGCTCCCCCGGGTGCTGTTGCGCATCGCGGAGTTCTTCCGCGACGAGTCGTGCGGCCAGTGCGTGCCCTGCCGGGTGGGCACGGTCCGCCAGGAGGAGGCCCTGCACCGGATCGTGGACCGTACGGGCGACGGGGCCGCCGAGGACATCGCGCTCATGAGAGAGGTGGGGCAGGCCATGCGGGACGCCTCGATCTGCGGTCTCGGCCAGACAGCGTGGAACGCCGTGGAGTCAGCCATCGACCGTCTGGGGGTCTACAAGTGACCACTGTGCCGCTTCAGCCGCCGCGCCGTCTCGTCTCGTTCACGCTGGACGGCGAGGAGACCCGGGTCCCGGAAGGGTCCACGATCCTGGACGCCTGCCGGTCGGCGGGCAAGGACATCCCGACCCTGTGCCAGGGGGACACGCTCACGCCGAAGAACGCCTGCCGGGTGTGTGTGGTCGAGGTGGAGGGCGCCCGCACGCTCGCCCCGGCCTGCTCCCGGCGCGCCGAGCCGGGCATGACGGTCCGCACGGACACGGAGCGGGCCCGGCACAGCCGGAAGGTGGTCCTGGAGCTGCTGGCCTCGTCGACGGACCTGTCCACGACGCCACGGGCCGAGGAGTGGATCAAGGAGTACGAGGCGAAGCCGGAACGCTTCGGCGCGGACGCCGCCCGGATGAACGAACAGCCCAAGATCGACAACGAACTGTTCGTCCGCGAATACGACAAGTGCATCCTCTGCTACAAGTGCGTCGACGCCTGCGGCGAGCAGTGGCAGAACACCTTCGCCATCGCCGTCTCGGGACGCGGTTTCGACGCACGTATCTCCACCGAGCACGACGCCGCACTCCCCGACTCGGCCTGTGTCTTCTGCGGGAACTGCATCGAGGTCTGCCCCACCGGCGCACTCTCGTTCAGCACGGAATTCGGCATGCGGGCGACGGGGAGATGGGACGAGGAGGCGCAGACGCAGACCACGACGGTCTGCGCCTACTGCGGTGTGGGCTGCAACGTGACCCTCCATGTGCAGGAGAACGAGATCGTCAAGGTCACCTCGCCGCACGACAACCCCGTGACCCATGGCAACCTCTGTATCAAGGGCCGTTTCGGCTACCAACACGTACAGAATCGGGATTGACGGCTATGGGACGGGTCACCGAGCGTCGCCGCACCATCCGCATCCGGGACGGGGCGGTCACGACCCGCCCCGACACTCTCGTGGCGGAGGAGCCCCTGGAGATCCGGCTGAACGGCAAACCACTCGCCATCACGATGCGCACCCCGGGCGACGACTTCGCGCTCGCGGCGGGCTTCCTGGTGAGCGAGGGCGTGATCGGCGAGGGCTCCGAGGTGCAGTCGATCGTGTACTGCGCGGGGGCGACGGCCGACGGAGTGAACACGTACAACGTGGTGGACGTGAAACTGGCGCCCGGCGTCGTGGTCCCCGACATCACGCTGGAACGCAACGTCTACACCACCTCGTCCTGCGGACTCTGCGGCAAGGCGAGCCTCGACGCCGTCCGCACCACGACCCGCCATCCCGTCTCCGACACTCCCCCGGTCCGGGTGACGCCCGCGCTGCTCTCGGTCCTCCCCGACCGGCTGCGCGAGGCACAGCGGGTGTTCGACCGGACCGGGGGCCTGCACGCGGCGGCGCTGTTCTCCCCGGAGGGCGAGCTGCTGGACATCAGGGAGGACGTCGGCCGCCACAACGCGGTCGACAAGCTCGTGGGGCGCGCCCTCACCGACGACCGGCTGCCGCTCTCGCAGGCGATTCTGCTGGTGTCGGGGCGGGCCTCGTTCGAACTGGCGCAGAAGGCGGTGATGGCGGGGATCCCGATGCTGGCGGCGGTCTCGGCGCCGTCGTCGCTGGCCGTGGATCTCGCGGCCGAGAGCGGACTGACCCTGGTCGGCTTCCTGCGGGGGCAGTCCATGAACGTGTACGCGGGTGACCACCGCATCGCCCTCGAGGCGACGGTGGGCCAGGGCTGAGCCGGCCCGCCCGCTGCACGGGGCAGGGCCCGGCCGGCGGGGAGCGCCCCCTGCGCCGTCCGGGCCCTCTCGTGCGTCACCAGCGGGCGACCAGCGTCTCTTCTCCGCCTCGGTTGCGGTACAGCCAGGTGGCCCCTGGAGCGACGTCCCCGCTCAGGTAGCCGACGATGGGCTCCCGCTGCGTCGAGCTGTCCAGCTCGCGGAGGAGCTTCAGGGCATCGGGCAGAGGGAAGAAGGCGGCCTGCTCGATGTCGTCGTCCTGTGGCGCGATGTCCCCCGACCACTCGTCGATCTCGAAGGCGGCGGCCACGGCCGAAGGATGACGCTCCGAGTCGATGTGCATGAGGAATGCGGTCCGCACCGGATCGCCCACGAGCAGCCCGGTCTCCTCCCGCAGCTCGCGCCGGAGGGCTTCGTGCATGAGCTCGCCGTCCTCGACCCCGCCACCGGGCAGCGACCAGAGGGGCTCGCCGGCTGCGCCGAGACTCTCGCGCACGAGCAGGATCTCGTCGCCTCGGCGGATGATGCCGATGACCAGCTGCACCCGGGGTTTCAGGGCCTTCGATTTCTCTGCCGTCATGCTGTGGCGCGGCGGGCGGCTCAGGCGTCCACCGCTCCGTCCCTCACTGCGGACACGAACGACGACCAGTGGTCCACCGCGAATGTCAGCGCGGGACCGTGTGGGCACTTGCTGTCACGCACCGGGACGACAGCGGCGAAGTCGTCTGAGACCTCTACGCACGCGCCACCGTCCTGGTTGCTGTGGCTGCTCTTGCGCCAGGTCGCGGCGCTCAGGTCGATGGATCGCACGGCAGTTCCTCCAACATGCGCAGGACGAATTTTTGCGACTCGGCGGGGGAAAGCGCCAGGTCACGCGTTGCATCGTACGCACGTTGCATGCGCTCCACCGCAGCGCTTTCCTCGTGGAGTTCGCCGCCGTACCCGTGCTCCGTGTACGCCACAGTACGGCCGTCAGGCAGTCGAAGAAACCAGACGTCAGTGCTCGACAACCCATGCAACCCGGCACTTTGCGGCAGCACTTGCAGTGTCAGATTCGGCCGCTCCGCCATCTCGGACAGATACTCGAGCTGGTCCCGCCACTCCTCCGCACCCTGCAATGCCGTCCGAAGAGCCGCCTCCGACAGGATCGTCCGGAACGGCGGCGCGCCTTCTCCTTCCAGCAGGCTCCGCCGTCCCATCCGCGCCTCCACCTGCTGCGTCAGCCGTTCCCGGCTGAACCCGCCGGACGCCAGCAGTTCCCGCGCATACCCCGGTGTCTGCAACAGCCCCGGCAGCACGCTGACCGCGAAGTGCCACAGGCTCGTGGCCTCCGCCTCCAGGGCCATGTACCGCCGGTACCGCTCCTTGAACTGGGTCTGGTCGCTGATCGCCAGCTCCCACAGGGCCAGCAGCATGCCCGGCGTCCCGTAGTGCTGGTCCAGCGCCTCCACGACCTCCGGCCCGCCGACCGTCTCGCCTTTTTCCATCTTCCCGAACAACGACCAGTCCCAGCCCAGCCGTTCGCCGAGCTGCCGCAGACTGTCGCCGCGCTCGCTGCGCAGGCGCCGCAGCTCCTCCGCGAACCGTGCGCGTGGTTCCCTGCTGCGGCCTGTGACCGCGCGCCTCGTCGGCATCGTGCCCTCCGTGGAACGTGTGGAACGTGACTCAACTGCCGGGGAAGCACACCCCGCCCTCGGTGTGTCACACCACCGCCCGGGCCATTCTCGTAACCATCCCATCACGCAACGTAATGCCGGGCGTGGGGCCAGGCAGAGGAATCCGCGAAAGTACAACCGAAGGAACCCACCCATGACGCCGCCGTCGCAGAAGCCGCCCCTCCCCCACAGGACACGCCAGACAGGACGCCCCACAACGGCCAAGATCCAGGAGGCCGTCGATGCGCACGACGCCCTCGCCGCCGCACTGAGCGCCGCGGGAATCCAACTGCCCGCGATGGATGCGCGCACTCCGTGGCCGGACACAGAGGACGACGGCAGCGCACGGCCGGCCCCTTACGCTCTCGTGCACCTCGGCGTCTGCTCGCCCCCTGTTGCGCATGCCCTCGCTGCCGCGATCAGGGGTGGAGCGAGCGGGTGACCGACGACAGCGCCCCTCACGTCGGGACAGCCGTGCACGACGACGGCAGTGGCCGTGTGGGCCTGGTGATGGGCCACGAAGGGCCGTACCTCCAGCTCCGCCCACTCGGCGGTGGCCGCGAGTGGGACGCGGACCCGGACCGCCTACGGCCGCTCGGCCCGGCCGAGTTGCTGAGCGCCCGCGTCGCCGAGGCCAACGCCCGCAGCCGTACCGGCCTCGGACTCACCGACATACGGGGCGCCCCACGCACCGATCGGTCCGAGGACGATGCCCGATGACAGCACAGCGAAGCCCAACTGAGGACGCCTTCCCCAACTGCTTGCGTTGGGGGCGCGCACCCGACCGGCTATGTAGCCGCTGCGGCCGGCAGGCAAGGCCCGAATTGCTCCGGTGGACTGCACGGCCGCGACCTCCGGACAGCCGTCAACCGCCCAAAACCCACCGGGCCACCGCGATCGCGCTGAGGATCAGCGGCGGCGCCAGCCACCAGGGACCCATGGCACGGCGCACGGTGGGAGGGGCAAGGGTGACAAGCACCCCGAGCGCGCTGACCGCGATGGTGAGAAAGCACATCAACGTGATCGCGCCGTACGCGTCCTGGTCCCAGCTCCCGGAGGGGTGGGTGATCAGCGCTGTGTAGCAGCAGAAGGCAGCGATCGCGTAGATGATCGTCAGCGGCACCGCTATGACCCGTCGAAGGCAGCCACTGTCGTCTCCGGCCACGGGTGTGGCTTCGATCTGGTCGGACATCAGCGCAGCGCTTCCCTGGCGTTCTCGAGGTCGTTATTGAATCCCCGGCCATAATCCTGGGCCTGATCCCCTTCCCAGTAGGGGCCGCCGTTGTACCGCGCGGCAAGTCAAGTTCTTGGTACTGGGCGGACGTCATCTCCCCTGCCGGCACGTTGGCGAACTCACTCTCCGCCTTGAGTTGCGCCAGGTATTCGGACGCGATGAAGATGTTCTGCCCGGGGTCCTGGAGGGACTCTTCCACAACGGCGGGAAGCAGGTCGTAGGCCTGCTTCATTCCGTGTACGCATGGACGCGCGACACATTGGCGGAGCTGCCCCCATCCGGTGCTGTGCCATCGGTGCCGGGGCGGCGTCGTTCTTGCGCAGGCCCAGGATCACCACCGCCACCACCAGGCACCGTGACCGGCGCCAGGACTGCCGGCGCCGTGATCCCAGCGGGATCTACCATCTGGTCATGGGGAACAGGGAGTGGAGAGCGCTGATAGGCACGGTGAGTGCCGGTGCGCTGTGCTGGGGTGTGGCCGGCGCAGTGCACATGCGGTTCTTCTACCACAGCAATGGAGGGCGTGCCGGTGGGTGGAACCTTCCTGAGGGGGGCGGGTGGTACGAGTTCGCGATGACCGCTGGATTCATCGTGACGATGTACTCCGTTCCCGGTCTGCTGCGCCGGAGCGAGTGGTGGCCGGCCTTGAGCCTGAGCATCGGCGCCGCAGTGGGAGCAGTGTCGGTACTGACGTTGGGCCAAGGCCGGCGGTACTGGGTCGCCGCCTCGGTCATGACGCTCATGGGGGCCGCGGCCCCTCTGGTGAACAGGCTCTGGGGCCGGCACCACCCGATTCGGAGCCTCGTCGGAGCGCCCACGGATTGACCGTGTGGCCGGTGAGCCCGTGGGATCACCGGCCTGCCCGCGTCAGCCCACGGATACCGGCTGCTCCGAGGCCGCCTCGCCGCCCGGCAGCGGGTCACGCGAGCGGCGCTTGGCGATCACCGCGCAGACCATCAGCTGCATCTGGTGGAAGAGCATCAGCGGCAGCACCGCGAGACTCGCGTGCGCGCCGAACAGGACGCTGGCCATCGGCAGCCCGGCCGCCAGGCTCTTCTTCGACCCGGCGAACTGGATGGCGATCCGGTCCTCCCGCCCGAAGCCCAGCCGCTTCGCCCCGTACCAGCTGACCGCGAGCATGAGGGCCAGCAGCACGGCCTCGGCGCCGAGCAGCGCGCCGAGCCGGAGCGGGGTGACCTGGTGCCAGATCCCGGCCACCATGCCCTCGCTGAAGGCCGTGTAGACGACGAGCAGGATCGACCCGCGGTCGACGTACCCCAGCACCTTGCGGTGACGGCTGATGAAACCTCCGACCCAGCGGCGCAGCAGCTGCCCGGCGAGGAAGGGAACCAGCAGCTGGAGGACGATCTTCACCAGCGAGTCCGCGGAGAACCCTCCCCCGCTCCCGCCCAGCAGCACGGCCGCCAGCAGCGGCGTCAGCAGGATCCCGGCGATGCTGGAGAAGGAGCCGGCGCAGATGGCGGCCGGCACGTTGCCTCGGGCGATCGAGGTGAAGGCGATCGACGACTGGATGGTCGAGGGCACCAGGCACAGGAAGAGGAAGCCGTCCTGGAGCTGTGGGGTCAGCACGTACGGCACCAGACCGTGGCTTGCGAGCCCGAACAGCGGGAACACCACGAAGGTGCAGGCCAGGACGGTGAGGTGGAGCCTCCAGTGCTTCAGGCCGTCGAGCGCCTCGGCGGTCGAGAGACGCGCCCCGTAGAGGAAGAAGAGCAGGGCCACCGCGCCGGTCGACGCGCCGCCCGCCACGTCCGCGCCGGTCCCGGAGACGGGCAGCAGCGCCGCGAGTACCACCGTGCCGATCAGCGCCAGGATGTAGAGGTCGACCGGCAGCCAGGACGGCAGCGCGGGGATACGGCGGCTGGTGCGGCGGCTCATGTGCTCCGTGCTCTCTCGGTGGAATCGTGCCCTCCCCATCGTGCTCCTCATCCCCGCGATCGGGAATCCCGTACACCGCACTGACTGTCATCACAGTTCGCGATAGCCTCGGACCATGTACGACCCCGTCCAGCTCCGCACCTTCCTGGCCGTCGCCCAGACCCTGAGCTTCACGCAGGCGGCGCGCCGGCTCGGCGTCCGGCAGTCCACGGTCAGCCAGCACGTCCGCCGGCTGGAGTCCGAGGCCGGCCGCCAGCTGTTCGACCGGGACACGCACCGGGTCGATCTCACCGAGGACGGCGAGGCCATGCTCGGGTTCGCGCGGACGATCCTTCAGGCCAACGAGCGGGCGGCGGCGTTCTTCACCGGCACGAGGCTGCGCGGACGGCTGCGCTTCGGGGCCTCCGAGGACTTCGTGCTGACCCGCCTTCCGGAGATCCTGGAGTCCTTCCGGCGGGAGCACCCCGAGGTCGAGCTGGAGCTCACCGTGGAGCTGTCCGGGGCGCTGCACCGGCAGCTCGCGGCGGGCCGGCTCGACCTGGTGCTGGCCAAGCGCCGCGTCGGGGACGCCCACGGGGAGCTGGTCTGGCAGGACACCCTGGCCTGGATCGGCGCCCCGCAGCTGCGGATCGATCCCGAGCGTCCCCTCCCGCTGATCGCCTTCCCGCCTCCCGGCATCACCAGGGCGCGCGCCCTGGAGGTGCTGGAGGAGCACGGCAGGTCCTGGCGCTTCGCGTGTACGAGTGCGAGCCTGAGCGCACTCGTGGCGGCGGCCCGTGCCGGCCTGGGGGTGATGGCCCACACCCGGGGGCTCATCCCGCCGGGGCTCGTGCCGGTCCCGTCCCGGGCAGGTCTGCCGGAGCTCGGGGATGTGGACTTCGTGTTGCTGCACGGGCGCCGCAGGGACACCGCTCAGGAGGCGGCGGACGCCCTCGCGGCCGCGATCCTGGCGGGTGGCGACCGTCTTCACCGCGGTCCGGTCATGCCTTCGCACCCGGAATCGGCGTAAGCGCCGCGTACAGATTCGGTGGAGATTCCCGCCCCAGCTACTTACTCCGTGGTCAGAACTCCGCCCGAGCCTTGCCCATCTGGCCCGATTTCTACGGTTGGCATGGCCAGATGCCATGTTTCCGGAGACTTCGGACCCTCCCGCAGCCTCGTGCGGTGAGGTAGCGTCGCGGCGCCGTGCGGAGCGCCACAAGGAGCAGGTCATTGCGCGAGTTCACTGTCCCACCCATGGCCGCTGCCCCTCAAGTCGGCGGTCTTGCCGATACCGTCTTCGACCATGCGGAGGAAGACCCCCACCGGACGGCCCTCGGCCGCAAGGACGCGGAGGGCCGATGGCACGACGTGTCGGCGGCCACCTTCCGCGACGAGGTGCTCGCTCTCGCCAAGGGGCTGATCGCGCACGGCGTCAGGTTCGGCGACCGGGTCGCCCTGATGTCGCGCACGCGCTATGAGTGGACCCTCTTCGACTTCGCGCTCTGGGCGGTGGGAGCCCAGTCCGTGCCGATCTATCCGACGTCGTCGGCCGAGCAGGTCCTGTGGATGCTGCACGACGCCGAGGTCGCGGCCGTCATGGTCGAGCACGAGGACCACGCGATGACGATCGGCTCGGTGATAGACCGGCTGCCGAACCTGCGCAGACTCTGGCAGCTGGACGCCGACGTGGTGACCGAGCTCAACGAGGCCGGTGCGCTGATCGACGACGAGGTCGTCCACCGGCACCGCCGCGCGGTGACCCCCGACTCCGTGGCGACCGTGATCTACACCTCCGGTACGACGGGGCGCCCCAAGGGCTGCGTGATCACCCACTCCCACTTCATGTTCGAGGCCGACACCATGGTCGGCCGCTGGCATCCGGTGTTCCTCTCCAAGCCCGGCGAGGAGGCGGCGACGCTGCTCTTCCTGCCGCTCGCCCATGTCTTCGGCCGCATGGTGGAGATCGCGGCACTGCGCGGCCGGGTGAAGCTGGCGCACCAGCCGGAGCTGTCCGCGAAGGCCCTGATGCCGGACCTGGTGGCCTTCCGGCCCACCTTCATCCTCGCGGTGCCGTACATCTTCGAGAAGGTGTTCAACGGCGCACGGCGCAAGGCGGAGGCGGAGGGCCGCGCGGGGGCGTTCGACAAGGCCGTGGACATCGCGGTGAAGTACGCCGAGGCGATGGAGGAGCGGGCCTTCGGCACCGGCCCCGGACCGTCCGCCGGGCTGCGGATGCAGCACCAGTTCTTCGACAAGGTGGTCTACCGCAAGGTCCGCGACGCCATGGGCGGCCGGGTGCGGCACGCCATGTCGGGCGGCTCAGGGATGGACCGGCAGCTCGGGCTGTTCTTCGCGGGCGCGGGCGTCACGGTCTACGAGGGCTACGGGCTGACCGAGACGACGGCCGCGGCCACGGCCAATCCGCCCGAGCGCACCCGCTACGGCACCGTCGGCCAGCCGATCCCCGGCTCCACGGTGCACATCGCCAGGGACGGTGAGGTGTGGGTGCACGGCGCCAACGTCTTCTCCGGATACCTGGGTGACCCCAAGGCCACGGATGCCGTACTGCACGACGGGTGGCTGGCCACCGGTGACCTGGGCGCGCTCGACGAGGACGGTTATCTGACCATCACCGGGCGCAAGAAGGAGATCCTGGTGACCTCCGGGGGCAAGAGTGTGGCCCCGAGCGGCCTGGAGGAGCGGGTGCGCGCGCATCCGCTGGTGGCGCAGTGCATCGTCGTCGGCAACGACAGGCCCTACATCGCGGCCCTGGTCACCGTGGACCACGAGTCGGTGGAGCACTGGCTCGCGATGCAGGGCCGTACGCCGATGCGTCCCGCCGATCTGGTGCGTGACCCCGATCTGGAGATGGAGGTGCGCAGGGCCGTGGTGGCCGCGAACACGGCGGTGTCCCAGGCCGAGTCCATCCGCACCTTCCGCATACTGGCGCACCAGTTCACCGAGGAACACGGCCTGCTCACCCCGTCGCTCAAGCTGAAGCGCAAGGCGATCGAGACGGCGTACGCGGCCGAGGTCGACGCTCTCTACCGATGAGCCGGGACCTCTCCTGACGGCTCGTCAGAGGTGCACTCTTTCTCCGGTTCACCGGATCGGGGCAGGTGGGAATGGTTAGGCTTTTCCGATCGTTCCCTCTGGGAGTACCCACCCACAACGTAAGGATCGACCGCTCGTGAGCCAGGTCCCCACCATCACCCTCAACAACGGCCTCGAGATGCCGCAGCTCGGCTTCGGTGTCTGGCAGGTGCCTGACGACGAGGCCACGACGGCCGTGGCCACGGCCCTGGAGGCCGGGTACCGGAGCATCGACACCGCCGCGGTCTACGGGAACGAGGCGGGCACCGGCAAGGGCCTCGCCACCTCGGGTGTGGCCCGCGAGGAGCTGTTCGTCACGACCAAGCTGTGGAACAGCGAGCAGGGCTACGACTCGACGCTGCGCGCGTTCGACGTGTCGCTGGACAAGCTGGGCCTCGACTACGTCGACCTCTACCTCATCCACTGGCCGACGCCGGCCAAGGACGCGTACGTCGACACGTACAAGGCCTTCGAGCGGATCCTCGCCGACGGCCGCGCGAAGGCCATCGGTGTGTCGAACTTCCTCCCGGAACATCTGGAGCGCCTGATGGGCGAGACCTCCGTCGTTCCCGCGGTCAACCAGATCGAGCTGCACCCGCAGCTCCAGCAAGCCGAGTCGCGCGCCGTCCACGCCGAGCACGGCATCGTCACCGAGGCCTGGTCGCCGCTGGGCTCGGGCAAGGGCCTCCTGGAGGTCCCGACGGTGGTCGCCGTCGCGCACAAGCACGGCCGGAGCCCCGCGCAGACGGTGCTCCGCTGGCACCTGCAGACGGGCCACGTGGTGATCCCCAAGTCCGTGACGCCGTCGCGGATCGCGGAGAACATCGACGTGTTCGACTTCGAGCTGGACGCCGACGACCTCGCCGCGTTCGCCGCGCTCGACGAGGGCAAGCGCATCGGATCCCACCCGGCCGAGATGAACGTCGGCGCCTGACCCCCGCTTCTCCCCGGCGCCCCCACCGCTGTACCTCCGGTGGGGGCGCCGGTGTGTGTCCGTGCGTCTGTGTCGGCGCCTCCGTGCCCTCACGTCTGTGTTCGCGCGTCCAGGAGAGCTGTGCGGGAGAAACGCGGTGGAACCGCGCCGACCGGGCTGGTTAAGGTCGCCGGATGAGTACTCGCACCTTCCGCATCACGGTCCGCGGCGTCTTCGACGGGCTCAGCCCCGCCCAGCGGGCCGAGCTCCTGTCCCGTGCCGCGGAGCATGACGTCCTGCGCGCGGCCTTCACGCCTGAGGGACACCTGAGCTACGACCTGGCCGCCCGCTCGGCCTTCACTTTCCGTTTCCAGGACTCGGGCGATGAGGAAGAAGACATCCTGGAGGCGACCGAACGCGCCGAGAACGCTGCGAGGGCGTGGCTGGCGGAACGCGGCTACGGCCACAAGAACCTCAGGAGCAGCGCCGAGGACCTCTCCCAGGCGCCCCTCGGCAAACGGCAGCGCCGCGCCGCGGCCGGGAAGGACGCCTGATCCTCCTGCCTCAGGCACCGGGGCGGCGTGGGGACCGGACGCCGGCCCCCACGCACCGGTTCAGCGGCGGGTCAGCCGCAGCGTCACCAGCTCGAACGGGCGCAGTGACAGGCTCGCACCCTCCTCGGTGAGTACGGGCGCCGGCACGTCGTCCAGCGGCCGCTCCAGCAGGTCGGTGACCGCGACGCCTGCCGCGTCGAACCCGGTGGCGAGGCGGACCCGGGCCCGGCCTCCGGTGGACTCGTAGAGACGGACGACGAGGTCACCGCTCGCGTCGTCGGCCAGCTTGACCGCGCTGACGACGACGGCGTCGTTGTCGACGGTCACCAGCGGGGCGACCTCGCGCTCTCCGGTGACTCGGCGCTCGGGCAGATTGATGCGGAAGCCCTCACGCACCGCGTCGCCGATCGCCGCGCCCGGCGCGAGGGCGTGCCGGAAGCGGTGCACGCCCTGGTCGGTCTCCGGGTCGGGGAACCGGGGGGCGCGCAGCAGCGAGACGCGCACCGTGGTGGTGGTGCCCGCGTCGGACGCGCGCACCGTGCGGGTCACATCGTGCCCGTACGTCGAGTCGTTGACGAGTGCCACGCCCCAGCCCGGCTCCTCCACGTGGACGAACCGGTGGTTGCACGCCTCGAACTTGGCCGCCTCCCAGCTGGTGTTGGTGTGGGTGGCCCGGTAGAAGTGCCCGAACTGGGTCTCGGAGGCGTAGCGCTCGGCGTGCACGTCCAGCGGGAACGAGGCCTTGAGGAACTTCTCCGTCTCGTGCCAGTCGACCTCGGTGTCGATGTCGAGGCGTTTGGCACCGGAGGTGAGGGTCAGCAGCTGGGTCACCTTCGAGGTACCGAAGCTCCGTACGATCCGGACACCGACCGTGCCTTCGCCCTCGACCGGGGTGAGCTCGTCGAGGTCCGTGAGGTCGGTGACGGTGTTCCGGTAGAACGCGTCGACGTCCCAGGCGTCCCACATGTTCGGGAAGTCGGGGTGGATCTGGAGGAGGTTGGCCGCCTGCCCCGGTGCGACGGTCTCGCGCTCGGCACCGATGTCGTACGCCGAGACGACCAGGCCCCTCGCGTCGATCTCGACCTGGAGGAGTCCGTTGTCGAGCACGAAGCCGCCGTCCTCGCGCGGGGCCAGCTGTCCCTCGCTGCCGGGGTGCGCGGCACCGGCCGCACCCGCCTCCACCCCGGCACGGGTGTGCGGGGCGGAGTTGAAGACGAGCTCGCGCCCTGCGGAGGGGTCGCCCGCCAGTGCGCGCTGGGCGGCGTCCACGATGCCGTTCAGCTCCTCGGCGACGGCCGCATAGGTCTTCTCGGCCTCGCGGTGCACCCACGCGATCGAAGACCCCGGCAGGATGTCGTGGAACTGGTGGAGCAGCACCGTCTTCCAGATCCGGTCCAACTGCTCGTACGGGTAGGCGAAGCCGGCCTGGACGGCCGCGGTCGCGGCCCACAGCTCGGCCTCCCGCAGCAGGTGTTCGCTCCGGCGGTTGCCCTGCTTGGTCTTCGCCTGGCTGGTGAGTGTGGCGCGGTGGAGCTCCAGGTACAGCTCGCCGACCCACACCGGCGCGTCCGGGTACTCGGCCTCGGCCTTGGTGAAGAAGTCGGCGGGCTTCTCCCACTCGACGGTGGCCGAGCCTTCCAGGCTCCGCATCCGGCCGGCCTTGGCGATCATCTCGCGGGTCGTACCGCCGCCGCCGTCACCCCAGCCGGTGGGAGCGAGCGAGTGACGGGCGACCCCCTTGTCCTTGAAGTTGTCGGCCGCGTGGGCGATCTCGCTGCCCTTCATGGAGCAGTTGTACGTGTCGACCGGCGGGAAGTGGGTGAAGATCCGCGTACCGTCGATGCCTTCCCAACGGAAGGTGTGGTGCGGGAACTTGTTGGTCTGGCTCCACGAGATCTTCTGGGTGAGCAGCCACTTGGAGCCGGCGGCCTTGATGATCTGGGGCAGGCCGGCGGCGAAGCCGAACGTGTCGGGCAGCCACGCCTCGTCGTTCTCGATGCCGAACTCGTCGAGGAAGAAGCGCTTGCCGTGCACGAACTGACGGGCCATCGCCTCTGAGCCGGGCATGTTGGTGTCGGACTCGACCCACATGCCGCCGGAGGGCACGAACCTGCCTTCCGCGACGGCCTTCTTGACCTTGGCGTAGACCTCGGGCCGGTGTTCCTTGATCCAGGCGAACTGCTGTGCCTGGGACATCGCGAAGACGAAGTCCGGTTCGTCCTCCAGCAGGGCCGTCATGTTGGACGTCGTCCGCGCCACCTTGCGGACGGTCTCGCGCAGCGGCCACAGCC
The DNA here is from genome assembly GCF_045039765.1 of Streptomyces sp. NBC_01166. Classification (NCBI taxonomy): domain Bacteria; kingdom Bacillati; phylum Actinomycetota; class Actinomycetes; order Kitasatosporales; family Streptomycetaceae; genus Streptomyces; species Streptomyces sp. NBC_01166. The sequence goes on along the minus strand of NZ_CP108613.1, from coordinate 7,154,723 downwards.
AGGCGGAGTCGATGTGGGCGTGTCCCACCGCGCTGATGCGGTGTGCGGACGGCTGCGCGGGGGTGGCGAGCACCTCGGCCAGCTCCGCACGGGCGGCCGCCGCGGTTCCGTTGACGTCCTGGAGGTCGACCGCGTCGAGCGCCCGGCCGACGGCGCGCAGGATGTCCCAGCGGCGGGCTCCCTCGACGGGCAGCTCGGCCATCAGCTCCCCGAGCACCTCCAGGTCCTGGACGAGGTTCCACACGTGCTCGTCGAAGACGGCGAGGTCCATCCGGGCGAGGGTGTACTGGAGCTCGCTGCCGGCGGTCTCCTTGTCACCCAGCTGCGTGGGCAGGAAGGGGTGGTAGTCCAGGATGACGGGGTTGGAGGCGGCCTCGACGTGAAGCAGGACCTCTTCGCCTCCCGCGACGGGAGCCCCCACACGCACCCACTGGTTACGCGGGTTGAGGCCCTTCACCGGGGTGCCGTCGGGCCGGTACACCAGGCCCTCGCACTGGAAGCCCGGCATGTTCTCGTCGAAGCCCAGGTCGAGGAGCGCCTCGACGGTGCGGCCCGCCCAGTGCGCGGGGACCGTACCGGAGACGCGGAACCAGCAGGTGCTCCACGGGGCGCCCCACCGGTCGCCTACCGCGATGGGCTCGACGGGGCCGGCCAGGCCCTCGGCGACGGGGACGGGCTCTCCCGGGGCGTTCCAGACGGCGACGTCCAGTGGTACGGACTCCGGGTACACGGCGGGGCGGATGCGTTCGTCCAGGACACGCTTCAGACGGGCTTCCACCAGGCTGCGGTCGTCGTGCATGAGGGTGACTCCGTTGTGATGTGGGTGCGGGTGGGGGCGGATTACCAGCGGTGCGCGGCGACTGCGGCGCCGGACAGGTCGTAGAGCTCGTCGACGGCCCGGACCTGGAAGCGCGCGGACCTCTCGCCCGCCTCCCTGCGGATGCCGGACAGGAAGAAGGCGGTCTGGCAGGTGCCTCCGAGGAAGCGCAGGGTGCCGTCGGGGAGGATCCGGTGCACTTCGTAGTGACGCACCGGGCCCGGTGCTCGGTGCCAGCGCAGGCGCAGCTCCGAGCCGTCGGCGGCGGCGTCGGTGATGCGCAGTGCGGTCGGCGGGTGCGGCTTCCTGACGGTATCGCGTACGGCCAGCGCACCGAGCCGCCACCGCACCGCGCCCGCGCCTGTGCCTCTGAGCCGGACGCCCAGTGCGTGGGCCATGCCACCGAGGGAGCCCAGCCGCAGCGTCGCGGTGGTCCAGCCAACCGCGCCGGGCCTCAGCTCTCCGGCCGGCACATAGGTGTAGGCGAACGGGTCGCCCGCCCGGTCCGGTTCGTGCGGGGCCACGGCCAGTTCCACGGTGACCGGACCGGAATCCGGATCGATGCGGTGGGTGAGTTCGACGACCGTACGCCGGGAGAGCGGCAGCCGGGTCCCGAACAGCTCGACGGTGGCCGGGGCCTCCAGGTCACCGTCGACCAGGAGACTGCTTCCACCACGCCAGGCGTCGGCGAAGTCGAAGGCGACGGAGGGCCTGCTTCCCTCGGTGCGGACGACCCAGCGGCGTGCCGGGAGCCGGTCCTGGAGCCCCAGGTGGTTCCACGCGGCGTCCGAGACCGGCCGCCCGTTCTCGTACCACCGCAGACCGTGCCCGGTGTTGAAGGTGGTGGCGAACGGAAGCCGGTCGACCGTCGAGCGGTCGGCGAGCACCGCCGCCGGGGCCCGCCACTCCTCCTTGGGCCCCGGCCTGGCGGGGTCGAGCGAGCTGCCGGTCCAGAACCGCTGGTCGGCGGCGTGGAACTGACCGGGCGTGCGGTCCTCGGGAAGGTGGTTCAGCGTCCATTCGGGGCGGTAGAAGCCGTACGACACGGTGTGCGGGCGGTCGGTGGGGACGATCGCGTCCCAGTCGACCACCTTGTTCCACCCGGTGGACTCGACGTCCACCCCGGCCCACAGGTCGTAGCGGCTGCGTCCGATGGCGTCGGCCCGCTCACCGGACGCGGTGAGGGTGTCCGGGGTCCAGCGGAAGTCGACGAACATCGTGTCCGCCTGCTGGAACAGCGCGGTGTTCTCCTCGTTGAGGGCGCCCTGCCAGCCGACCTGGCCGCTGACCGTCATGGCGTCGTACCAGGTGGTGCGGAGCCCGGCGGCCTTCCCGCGTTTCCGCAGGTCGGTGACGAACGCCAGCATGTCGGCCCCCAGTTCGGCGTCCCCGCCCTCGGTCTCGGCGTTGAGGAACCAGCCGTCGAAGCCGTACACGGTGGCGACCTCCACCAGCTTCGCGGCCAGGGGGAAGCGTCCTGCGGCATCCCGCTGCACGAGGTCGCGGGTCCAGCGGAGGTCACCGCCGTGGTGGACCGGAGGGAGGAAGACGGTGCCGAGTACGGGCACGCCGTTGCGGTGGGCCGCGTCCACGACCGGCGCGTTGGGCGCGAGGATCAGCCCCTCGCCGGCCGAGCCGCCCCAGAAGACGAGTTCGTCGAGGTAGGCCCACTGGCTCAGCGCGTAGTGGTCGGCGGTGGCCGAACCCTGGGAAGGGTTGCCCGCGGTGTGCCCGAAGGCGACCAACGAGGTGTTGCGTGCCTGACCGGTCCGGGCGGTGGTGTTGACCGGAACGGGGGTGAAGCGGTCGGCGAGCGGAACGGTCGCGGTGTTGAACGCGAGGTCCCGGTCGTCCTCGGCACGCCAGCTCTTCAGGCTGCGCCAGGTGACACCGTCCCCGGGGGTGCCGGTGGGCAGCGAGTCGGGAAACCAGTACGAGGCGTAGGGCTGGAGCTCTCCAGGGGCGGCGGCGGTGGCGGCCGCGGCCTGCCCGGGGAACGCGGGGGCGAGAAGAGCGGCCGCGGTAGCGGCGCCCGCGAGGACGACGGTGCGCCGGCTGGGGGCGGCGGGGCGTGGGTGAGGCTGGGTCATGGTCTGCTCCGTATCGTGCGAGGTGCGATTCCGGTGCTGGGTGAGGCGGCGTACCTCAGCGGGTCACAGGACCTGGCCGGGGGTGACGACCTCGGTGATACCGCGGCCGGCGAGGTGGTGGCGGTCCTCGGCACGGCTCGCGAGGACCGTGGTGGGGCGGGCACCGTCCGCGGTGAGCCGGGCGAACGCCTCGAAGACCGCGCCGCCGGGCGCGCACACCGACCGGCGGGGCGCCGTGTCGTCGTCGCCGCTGTCGACGACGAGCGCGGTGGTCCGGGGCGCGGGGCGGTGGGCGGCCGCACGCTGCTCCTCGACCATCCTGGCGATGGCCTGCCCGGCGGGCTTGACCTGCCGGTCGTTGGTGAGCAGTCCGAGGCCGTATTCCAGTTCGGGGAAGTCGGCCAGGGAGCGTGAGACGTCGTGGGAGCACCACCAGGTGACTCCCCAGACGTCCTCGCAGTCCAGGGCGTTGGCGACGGTCGCCTCCGTGAACGAGGCGGCGTGGCCGGCGGGGATCAGGGGCGCGGGAGCGCCCACCTCCTGGAGCCACACAGGCCGGTGGGGGTCCTGCGCCCACGCCTTGGAGAGTTCGATCAGGTACGCCGCGTGGTGCTCGGTCGCCGTGCCGTCACGTCCGTGGCGCTGGGCGGTGCCGTTGAAGACCCAGGAGTGGACGGCGGTGACCGCACCGATCCGGGCCGCGTGCGCCGGGGTGAAGGCGTGGTCGTCCTGGTACCAGGACGCGTCGTACTCCGCGTGCAGATGGAGCTTCCCGGGGGCGCCCTCCTCGCACGCGTCGAGCAGGGTCCGCAGCCAGTCGGCGGCCTGGCCGGGTGTGATGGGGTCGGGGTCGGGGTGCGGGCTTCCGGAGAACTGGTTGATCTCGTTGCCGAGGGTCATGCCGATGAAGTTGGGCCGGTCGGCGAGGGCTGCGGCGAGGGTCCGCAGGTATGCGGCCTGGCCGGCCACGACGTCCGGGTCGGTGAACAGGTTGCGGCGGTGCCAGGTCTGCGTCCAGGCGGGCAGGAAGTCGAAGCTCGACAGGTGCCCCTGCAGCCCGTCCACATTGACGTCGAGGCCGCGTTCGGCCGCGGCGTCGGCCAGCTCGACGAGCTGCTCGACGGCGCGCGGGCGGATCAGCGTGCGGTTGGGCTGGAAGAGGGGCCAGAGCGGGAAGACGCGGATGTGGTCGAGGCCGAGACCGGCGATCGAGTCCAGGTCGGCGCGCACGGCGTCGAGGTCGAAGTCCAGCCAGTGGTGGAACCAGCCCTGGCTGGGCGTGTAGTTGGCGCCGAAACGCGGCACGGTGGAGCTCATGGGAAGGGGTGATCCTGGTTCTGTGGTGGGGGGCGGTGGACGGTCAGCCCTTGACGGCGCCTTCGCCGACTCCCCGGAAGAAGAAGCGCTGCAGACAGGCGAAGAGCGCGATGAGCGGGGCCACGGCGATGATCGTGCCCGCCGCGACGAGCCGTTCGTCGTTGGCGAAGGTGCCGTGCAGGTAGTTCAGCCCGATGGTCAGGGTGAAGTTCTCCGGGTCGCTGAGCACGATCAGGGGCCACAGGAAGTCGTCCCAGGCGCCCATGAAGGCGAAGATCGCGACGACGGCGAGGGTGCCCTTGACCGAGGGCAGCGCGATCCGCAGGAAGCGCTGCCAGACGTTGGCGCCGTCGACGAACGCGGCCTCCTCCACCTCCTGCGGGAGGTTCAGGAACGCGTTGCGCATCAGCAGGACGTTCATCGCTCCGATGGAGCCCGGCAGGAGCACCCCGAGGAGGGTGTTGTTCAGACCGAGATCACGCATGGTGGTGAACTGGGCGATGATGATGCCCTCCACGGGGACCAGCATGGCGAGGATGAACGCCAGGGTCGCGGCCCGGCGCCCCCGGTAGCGCAGCCTGGCCAGCGCGTAGCCGGCCAGGGCGGCGCCCACACAGTTGGTCACCACGTTGGCGGAGGCGACCTTCAGGGAGTTCAGCGCGTACTCCCAGACCGGGATGGTGTCGGCTACCCGGGTGTAGTTGTCCAAGGTCGGGTCGCTGGGGAAGAACTTCGGCGGGGAGCTGAAGATGTCCTCGCCCGGGCCCTTGAGGGAGGTCGAGAGCTGCCACAGGAACGGCCCGACGGTCAGGGCCAGCACGAGGAGCAGCAGGACGTAGCGCAGGACGAGCTGCCAGGCCGGGATGCGGCGCCCCTCGGCGTCCGTGGTCCTCAGGATGCTCACGCGTCCTCCCTGCGGTCGGCGCGGAGCACCAGCAGCATCAGCCCGACGGTGACGACGAAGATGACGACCGAGATCGCGGAGGCGTAACCGACGCGTCCGGTCAGGCCGGTGCCGACCCGCTGGACGAGCATCACCAGCGTGGTGTCCTCACCGGCCGGACCGCCCGAGGGGCCGGCCATCAGGTAGACCTCGGAGAAGACCTTGAAGGCCGAGACCGAGGCGAGCGCCGCCACCAGCACCATGGTCGAGCGGACGGCGGGAACGGTGACGGTGAAGAAGCGGCGTACCGCTCCGGCGCCGTCCACGGACGCGGCCTCGTGCAGCTCCCGTGGCACGTTCGCCAGGGCCGCCAGGTAGATGATCATGTAGTAGCCGAGGCCCTTCCAGACCGTGACCGTCATCGCGCTCAGCAGCAGCAGCCACTGGTCGCTGAGGAAGCCGACCTTGCCGATGCCGACCGCCTCCAGCAGGGAGTTGATCAGCCCGCGGTCGTCGAGCATCCACACCCAGATCAGACCGACGACCACGATGGAGGCCACGACGGGGGTGTAGAAGGCGGAGCGGAAGAAGGTGATGCCCGGGATATGCCGTTGGACGAGCATCGCGAGCAGCAGCGGGAGGATCACGAGCGCGGGTACGACCCCGAGGACGTAGAGCGTGCTGTTGCGGAGGCCGATCCAGAACATCTCGTCGTGCAGCAACTCCTGGAAGTTGTCCAGGCCGACGAATGTGCCGGGCACCAGCGTCCGGCGGTCGGTGAAGGCGTTGACCAGGGTGCTGAAGAACGGGTACAGGCTGAAGGCGCCGACGACCAGCAGTCCGGGTGCCGCGAACAGCCATGGACTCAGCGGTAGATGGCGGCTGATCCGGCGAACCGGCCGGCCGCCGCCGGGGGCCGCGGACCCGCTCGCCGCCGGGGCGGTTCGGGGCCCGGGGAAGCCGTCGGCCGTCGCACGCGTGACGGCGGAGGGGGTGACAGGGGTCTTCATCAGGTCTCAGCTCTGCTGCAGGAGCCGGTCACAGGCCTTGACAGCGTTGTCAAGAGCTTCCTTGGGACTCTGCTTCCCCTGGAGCGCCTTGGCGATCTGGTTGCGGAGCTCGGTCTTCATCTGTTCGCTGAACAGCACCGGCGTGTAATTGACGGCCGTCTTCAGCGACTTGGCCGCGGCTATCCGGACGCGGGTCTCGTCCGTGCCGTCCTCCTCGGTGAAGTACGGGTCGTCCAGGGATCCCGCGGTGCTCGGGAAGATGGCGACCTGCTTCGCGAACTGCATCTGGCGGGTCGCGTCGGTGACGTAGTGGGCGAAGGCCACGGAAGCGGGCTTCTGCTCGGTCTGCGCGTTCACCATGAGCCCCATGACGTACATGTTGGCCTTGCCGGTGTTGCTGACCTGGTCGGTGATGCCGATGTTCTTGTAGAGCCCCGGGGCCTGCTTCTTGAAGTTGGCCAGATCCAGCGCACTGCCGGGGTTCATCGCCACGGACTCGGTGAGGAACTTGTGCCCCGAGGACTCGGGTGTCGCGGTCAGCGCCTGCGGGTCGAGCGCCTTCGCATCGTACAACTGCTTGTACTTCGTGAGGAGTTCGACGCCCTTGGCATCGTTGAAGGTGAAGCCGGTGCCCTCGTCGTTCATCAGCCCACCGCCGTAGCGGCCGAAGTCCTCGATGGTGGGGACGTTCGCGAGGGCCGCGACCTTCCCGTCACTCGCCTCGGCCAGCTTCAGCCCGGCGGAGAAGACCTCGTCATAGGTGGACGGCGGCTTCGCCGCGTCGAGCCCGGCCTTCTCCAGCAGCCGCTTGTTGTAGAACATCGGCCCGGTGTTGAGGTACCAGGGGAAGGCGAACGTGCCTTCCGCACCCGGGACCTGATGGCTGGCCCACGCCTCCGGCAGGTACTCCTCGCGGTACTTCGACGCCGCCTTGTCGAGGTCGAGGGCGATTCCCGCCTCGGCCAACGGCGCCACCAGGTCGGGCGAGACGTTCACGACGTCCGGCAGGGTGCCGCCGGCGGCGTCGGCGCTGATCTTGTCCGCGTAGCCCTCGCCCGGACGGTCGACCCACTTGACCTCGGTGCCGGGGTACTTCTTCTCGAAGTCGGCGATCACACCGTTGAAGTAGTCCTTGAAGTTCGCCTGCAGGTTCCAGGTCTGGAAGGTGATCTTCCCTTCGACCTTGCCCGACGCGTCGGTGGAGCCCGCTCCGGAGCCGCCCCCGCAGGCGCTCAACGGCAGGACTGTGGCGAGTACGACGGCAGCGGCGGCTGCTCTGCGGGAGATGCGCACGGTGAACGGCTCCTTTGCTCGGACCAGGCATGCGAAGGGAAGCGGAGTGGTGAACCCGTCGGCGCCTTCGCTCGGCTGAGACTGCAAGGCACCTGAGTGAAAGTCAATACACTCATCGAAGATTGAATGAACTTTTCGGGATACATGCAGGTCAAGAGGTCGCCAGGCTCCAGTCCCCGTTGCGCACTAAAGCGCATTAGACCCCTGCAACTCAAGCGCATTAGTTGTTCGTTGGCTTCTCTCGACCCAGCCCTCGGCAAGGCTTACACTGCCCCGGGGCCGGGCGAAGACGCCGACCTCACTTGGGGACCACGGGGAACGCGGGAAAGAGGCACCGGGTGATACCGAAGGGACCGTCGGCCGAGTACATCTCACCGGCCAGACGCACACCGACACGCCGGCCGACCATGAAGGACATCGCGCAGCGCGCCGGAGTCTCGGAGAGCGCCGTCTCGTTCGCGCTCAACGGCCGTCCGGGTGTCTCGGAGATCACCCGCGACCGGATCCGGCGCGTCGCCGAACAGCTGGGCTGGCGGCCGAGTACAGCCGCGCGGGCACTGTCCGGGGAGGGGTCGGCCACCGTGGGGCTGGTCGTGGCGCGTCCGGCGGCCAACCTGGGTGTGGACTCGTTCTTCCTGCAGCTGATCTCCGGAATCCAGGAGGTGCTCGCCGAGCGTCAACTCGGCCTGCTCTTCCAGGTGGTGGAGGACGTGGCCGCCGAGTGCGCGGTCTACAGGCGCTGGTGGGCCGAGCACCGGGTCGACGGCGTGCTGATGGTCGACCCGCGTACGGACGATCCGCGTGCGGACCTGCTGGACGAGCTGGGCCTGCGCGCCGTCGTCATCGGCACGCTGCCCGGCGGGGACACGGGCCCGCACCCGGGTCTCTCGCAGATCCGCGCGGACGACGCGGGCGCCATGGCGGCGGTCGTCGGCCGTCTGCACGAGCTGGGGCACCGCCGCATCGTGCACATCGCGGGTCTGTCCAGCCTCGCCCACACAGACCGGCGCATCGAGTCCCTGCGGATCGAGGCCGACCGGCGCGGCCTGGCCGATGCGCACTCGGTGACGACGGACTACTCCGACATCGAGGGAGCGGCGGTCACCAGGAAGGTGCTGGAGCAGCCGGTGCCGCCGACGGCCCTGATCTACGACAACGATGTGATGGCCGCGGCGGGGTCCGCGGTCGCCACGGGCCTCGGCCTCGCGGTCCCGGACGACGTATCGGTCGTGTCGTGGGAGGACTCGGCACTCTGCCGGCTGACCGCACCGTGGCTGACGGCGCTCTCCCGGGACCCGGTCGCGTTCGGCCGGCTCGCGGCAGGGGAGCTGACCGTACTGCTCGACGGCGGCCCTGCCCGCACCGTGCAGGTTCCGCTTCCCCGGCTGATCGAGCGGGGCAGCACGGCGGCGGCGCGGGACGGCGGGGGCGGGGCGGGAGCGGTGCCGGCAGGGTGACCGGAAGATCCTGCCTCCACGGCCGGCGGCGCTCACCGCACCGGAGGGTTCCTGACCAACCGTTCCGGCCGTTCACGGGTGCTCCACCCCGGGTCCCCTGCGAGGCCTGCTCCCCCATGAGGCCGGAGAACCGTCATGAGGATCCGCAGAGCAGCGAAGGGCCTCGGCTGGTTCGGACTGCTCGGCCTGTTCCTCGCTCACGGCGCCTGCGGGACCTTCCGCGTGCAGGGCCGCCGCCGACGAGGCTGGACCGCGGTGGCCGCGGCCGGCTTCACCCTGGTCGCGGCGACGGCGGTGTTCCTGCTGCTCCACGCCACAGGCTGCGGCTGCCTGTGAAGCCGCCGCCCAGGCAACGGCGGCCGGGGCGCTTCTCGTCAGCCGCGCGCCCGGAACGCCGGCAGCCGGTACGAGGGGTCGGCCCGCGGGCGGTCCGGATCGGGCAGGGCGGTGAGTTCGGCCGCGAGCCGGGTGGCCGCCGTTCCGGGCAGCGCCAGTCGCGAGGCGTAGTCGCCCCGCAGCACCGCCCGTGCGGTACGCAGGGGCGAGCGCCCCTGCCCGTGTCCCGTGAAGCCGGCCTCGCCCGCCGGCTCCAGGCCGCAGGATCGCGCGTAACCGGTGACCAGGTCCGCCGCGTCGGCCGGTTGCGAGCTGCGGTAGGGGGTGAGCACCGCGTCGATGTCGCTGCCCACGTCGTGCCCGGCATCCTTGTCGACCGTGGCGACGAACACCCCGCCGGGCCGCAGCACCCGGGCCGCCTCGGCCACCACCTCGCGAACGAGGGCGTCACCGCGCAGCAGGTGCAGCAGCCAGACGGCGCTGACCGCGTCGACCGAGGCCGTGCGCAGGGGCAGTTGCCGTACGTCGGCGAGTGCGACCGCCCCGATCCGCTGCCGGGCCAGCCGCGCCATGCCGTACGAGGCGTCCGCGCCGAACACCCGGAGCGCCGGGCGGCCCTGGGAGATCTGCCGGGTGACCAGCCCCGTCCCGCAGCCGATGTCCAGCAGCGTTCGGGCGGACGGTGGCAGCAATTTGAGGACGGCGCCCGCGGCGGCCTCGGCCCGGGGTTCTCCACCGCGGGTCCTGTCGTAGCGGGCGGCTTCCGTGTCGTAATCCAGCACGACGCCACCCTAGGGGGCGCCCGTCAGATCCCGCGTCCGGGCTCCTCTCAGCCGAGCGTGATGTCCCCCCGGCGAGGCGGGACCGCGTCGAGTGCCGCGACCGTCGCCTCGTCGAGCGTGACCGCTCCCGCGTCGACGTTCGCCTCCAGGTGATCCGGGTCGGCCGTCCCGGGGATCAGCAGCAGGTTCGGGGCGTGGCCGAGGAGCCAGGCCAGGCCGACCTGTGCGGGAGTGACCTCCAGGTCGCGGGCGGCGGCGATCACGGCGGGCTCGTCGGACACCTTCGGCAGGCCGTCGAAGGCGCTGCCGAGGGGGAAGAACGGCACCCACGCGATGCCCTCGGCGAGACACAGCCGCAGCATGTCCTCGTCGTCGCGCGTGAGCAGGCTGTAGGCGTTCTGCACGCAGGCGATGCCGGCGGGGAGAGCCCTGCGCAGCCCGTCGAGCGTGACACTGCTGAGGCCGATCGCACCGATCTTGCCCTCGTCGCGCAGTGCCGTCATCACGGCGAGCTGGTCGTCGAGGTCGACGACCTGGTCGCCTTCGGCGCGCAGGCCGGGCCCGTTGTCCGCACGGCGCAGATTGACGAGCGGGATCTGTTCGAGTCCGAGGGCGGCCAGGTTGTCCTCGACACCTGCGCGCAACTGCTCGGGACGCTGCGCGAGGCGCAGAGGAAGGGGGCCATCGGGGTCGGGGGCTGCTCCGACCTTGCTGACCACCATGACGTCCTCCTCGGCGCGGATGGCCTCGCGGATCACATCGTTGACGAATCCATGGCCGTAGAACTGGGCGGTGTCGATGTGGTCGATCCCCAGCTCGACGGTGCGGCGCAGCAGCGCCACGGCCGCCTTGCGGTCGCCCGCGAGGCGTTCGAGCTGCATCGCGCCGAAGCCGACGCGGGAGACGGGGCGGCCGGCGAGCTGCCAGGGTCCTCCGGGGCGCCGCGCGCCGGAGGCCGTGTGCTGGAGAGATCGGGTGGAAGAGGCCATGGCGGTGTCCCGTTCTCGTGAGACGATGAATTAAGCGGAGTCACTCCGCTTAATCCAGGCTAGCAGTAAACGGAGGCCCTCCGCTTTGTCCGAGCACGAATCCCCGGCCACGGACCGCGGCGTCGCGGCGCCCGGCCGGCCGGTACGCGCCGACGCGCGGCGCAACCGCGACAGAATCCTCTCCGTCGCCCGAGCCGCCTTCGCCTCGACGGTCGAGGCCGTGCCTCTGGACGCGATCGCCCGCGAGGCCGGTATCGGGATCGGCACGCTCTACCGGCACTTCCCGACCCGGGAGGCGCTGGTGGAGGCCATCTACTCGGCGGAGCTGGACGAGGTGGTCTCCAGCGCGCCCGCGCTGCTCTCCGAACTGCCTCCCGAAGCCGCGCTCCGCGCGTGGATGGACCGGTACGCGGCGTTCCTCCAGGTCAAGCGCGGCATGTCGGCCACGCTGCGCGCGGGCTGGGCGTCGGGCAGCATCGCCACGCCCGCGACGCGGGAACGGATCACGGCGGCCATCGCGGAGATCCTCGACCGCGGCGCGCGGGCCGGCTCGCTGCGCGCGGACGTCGATCCGGAGAACGTCACGATGATGCTGCTCGGGGTCTTCCTCTCCACCACGGCGAGCGACTCGCCGGAGAGGACCGACCAGCTCCTCGACCTGGTCGTCGACGCGCTCCGGCACTCCGCGGGACGGAACGGCTGACGGACCGGGCGATCGCCTCATGAATCCGGACCTGGAGTACGTTCCACGTATTGCCGGTGGGTGCCGACGGCCATAACGTGCGCGCATGGAGCTGGAGTTACGTCATCTGCGCACCGTACGGGCGATAGCCGACACCGGCAGCCTCACCAAGGCAGCGGCGGCACTCGGGCTCGCGCAGCCCGCGCTCAGCGCACAGTTGCGGCGGATCGAGAAGGCGCTCGGCGGATCTCTCTTCGACCGGGACCACACAGGGGCGCGGCCCACCCTGCTCGGCGAACTGGTGCTGGAACGGGCCCGGGTGGTGCTGCCCGCGGTGAGCGGGCTCCAGGAGGAGGCGGTGCGCTTCGCCAACGCCCGGTCCACCATGGAGCGTTTCCGGCTCGGCGGCACGCACGGCCCGCTGCTCGGCGGCCTTGTCGACCGGCTCGCCGCCGCGCATCCGGCGGCGCCGGTGTCCACGTACACCTCGTGGTCGGTGGCGGAGATCGCCTCGCTGCTGATCGACGGCAGGCTGGACTTCGCACTGATCGGCGCCTGCGGGGAGAGCCCGCCGCCGTCGGCGGACCGGCTGGTCTGGCAGATCATCGGCGTCGACCCGGTGTTCGTCATGCTCCCGGAGAGCCACCCGCTGGCGGGCCGGCAGGAGCTCGAACTCTCGGCGCTGGCGGACGAGTGCTGGGCCGACGTGCCCGGCGACGGATGCTTCGCCGACTGCTTCACCGCCGCGTGCGCGCGGGCCGGCTTCACCCCGGCGTCGGTCTACGAGACGGACACGGCGTCCGTGGTGCATCTGGTCCAGGTGGGCCGGGCGATCGGGCTGTGCCGCGCCACGTTCCCGCCGGCCCCGGGCCTGGTGACCCGGCCCCTCGCGGGTTCGCCGCTGAGCTGGCGCCATCTGCTGGGCCGGCACCCGCGGTCCCCCGCATCGAGCGCCGCGGCCGCCGCGGTGGGCGGGCACACCCGTGCGGCGTACGCGGAGGCCGTGCGGCGCAGCGACAGCTACGCGAACTGGCTGGCCGCACACCCCCGCTTCGGCCCTGCTCCGTGAGGAGGGCGCCTACTCCGCGCCGTGCCCGGCGGCGACCGCCTCCACCCGCGCCGCCAGCGCGAGGTCCTTGCGTGTGACGGCGCCACCCGCGTCATGCGTGTGCACGGCGAGGGCCACCGTGTTGTAACCGAGCGTCAGGTCCGAGTGGTGGTCGAGCTCGTCCTGGATCTGGGCGACGTGGACGGTGAGCCCGGCGGCGGCGAAGTGGGAGGGCAGCCGGTAGGTACGGGTGATCCGGTCCCCCTCCAGCTTCCATCCGGGCAACTCGCGCAGACCGGCCTGGATGTCGTCTGCGGACAGCGGTTCAGCGGGCATTCGGCGGCTCCTCGGCGTACGGGGTGGGGTCGGCGGTGCCTGTGACGTTACGGCCCGCGTGCGCCGGCTGTCGCGCCTGACACGGGGAGGGGCTGCCGCTGCCGGCCGGGGCCCACGTCATGCCCCGTCGCGCGGCCTGGTCCAGGGCGCGTCGGTCCGGGCCAGCAGGGTCGCCACCGTGCTCAGGACGGCCAGGAGGACCACGGCGAGGACCAGCGGCAGCGTCGGGTGACCGTTCAGCAGGACCAGAGCACCGATGAAGGCACCGGCCAACAGGGCGGCGGCCGAGAGGAGCCGGCGGCCCGCCCGGCCGCCGGGCCCCTTGGCGAACCGGCTGTCGGCCACGGCGCCGGTCAGGGTGCGGGTCAGCACCGTGGTGGTGAGGTCGGGTACGGCGAGCGCCCGGACCGCGGCGTTCTGCACACCGAGCCCGAGGGCGAGCAGCACGATGAGAGCGAAACGGACTCCCCCGGTGTACGGCCCGCCCGAGACCAGCGTGACGATCATGGCGGCGGTGACGAAGACGGTCTCGACGAGAAGCGCGTACTGCAACTGCCGGCCCCGGTGCGCCCTCGCCCGGTGGACGGTGACGCCGCCGGCCAGCGCCCCGGCCCCGAACGACACGAGCGCCACGATCGAGGCGAGCGTCGAGAAGCCCGCCGCGCCGGCGAGGGCGAATCCCATGAAGACGACGTTGCCTGTCATGTTGGCGACGAAGACATGCCCGAGGAGCAGATAGCTGAACGCGTCGACCAGCCCGGTGAGCACGGTCAGGACGAGCATCACCGGCGGCAGCGGCCCGTGCGGGCCGCCCATGTCCGGTACGAGCGTGTCCCGGGCCTCACGCAGCACGAGGGGCATGAGGGGCACACTCCGATCACTCGACGTGGTCAGGATTGTGCCCCGGCCCGGCGCTCGCCCCCTCCGTACGCGCCGGGCGGGACGTCATACGCCCCGCCCGGCCCGCCATGACGGGAGGCCCTAGACGCGTGCCCCGTTGTCGGCGGGGTCCCGGCGTGGCTCGCCGACCGCCTTCCTGCGCCCCGGTGCCCGCTTGCGGGCGGGCGGTGGGGCCTTGCTGCTCCTCTCCAGGAGGAGCGCTCCCGGTACGGCGGTCATCACCGAGGAGTACGTCCCCACGCAGATGCCGATGAGAAGGGCGAGCGCGAAGTCCGCCAGCGAGTCACCGCCCAGCACCGCGAGGGCGACCAGGATGAACAGGGCGCCCATCCCCGTGTTGACGGTGCGTGGGACGGTCTGCAGGACGGCACGGTTGGCCACGTCGGCGACCGGGGTGCGCCGGCTCCTGGCCCAGAGCTCCCGTACCCGGTCGAACACCACCACGGAGTCGTTGACGGAGTAACCGATGACGGTGAGCAGGGCGGCCAGGAAGATCCCGTCGACGGGGCGACCGAGCCAGGCGAAGGCGCCGACCAGGATGACGACGTCGTGGACCAGGGCCCCGACCGACGCCACGGCGAACGTCCAGCGGAAGCGGGCCGCGAGATAGGCGAGTTGCACGAGCACGGCCACGCCCAGGGCGATCAGGGCGTTGCGCCGCAGTTCGTCCCCCAGGCTGGGGCCGATCAGCTCGTCGCGCACCTTCGTGGCCCCGCCGCCCTCCCCGGCGAGCGCGGCCCGCAGGGCGTGTTCCCCGTCGTTGTCCAGTTTCCCGGTGCGCACGGAGAGGTCGTGCTCGCCCGCCGTGGTGACCTCGGCGTCGGTGAATCCCGCGGCGGCGATCCTGTCGCGGGCGGTCTCGACGTCGACGGGGCGGCTGGTGGAGTACTCCACCAGCCGCCCGCCGGTGAATTCGACCCCCAGATCGACTCCGCGCACGAGGATGCCGGTCACGGCGACGAGGACGAGCGCGGTGGACATCATCAGCCAACGGCGCGGAGCCCTGAACAACTGGGGGTCGCGGGCGTTCAGCCAGGTGCGTACACGGCCGGGCCGTGCGATGCCGTTGACGCCGGCGTAGTCACCGACGAACCGGGATCCCGCCGCGATCTCGGTGAGCGCCCGGGCGATGACGAGCGCGGAGAACATCGAGACCAGGACACCGATGGCGAGGGTGACTCCGAAGCCCTTGACCGGGCCCGAGCCCAGGAAGAAGAGGAGGCCGGCGGCGATCAGCGTGGTGACGTTGGAGTCGGCGACGGCGCTCCAGGCGTTACGGAATCCGGCGCTCAGCGCGGAGCGCAGTGAACCGTTCCGCCGCTCCGCGTACTCCTCCCGTGCCCGTTCGAAGACAAGGACGTTGGCATCGACCGCCATTCCGATGGCGAGGACGAAGCCGGCGAGTCCAGGCAGGGTCAGAGTGACGCCGAGGACGACGAGCACCGCGTACGAGATCACTCCGTAGGCGGCGAGGGCGAGCGCGGCGAGCGCACCGAACAGCCGGTACATGAAGGTGATGAAGAGCGCCGTGGCTGCGGCGCCGATGAGGGCGGCCTGGGCGCTGGCGTCGATGGCTGCCGCCCCGAGGGTCGGGCCGACGGTCCGCTGCTCGACGATCTCCACGGGGACGGGGAGGGCGCCGCCCTTGATGAGCAGGGCGAGGTCGCGCGCCTCGTCGGCGCTGAAGGAGCCGGTGATCTGGGTGGATCCGGAGGCCAGTCCCACCTTGCAGCCGACCGACGGGTCGACCTGCGGCGAGGAGATGACCTTCCCGTCGAGGACGATCGCGACGCGGCGCCGCTCGTCCTGGGCCGGGTTGCACGCGGCCTCCCCGGTGAGATCGGTCCACTTCCCGCCCGCGTCCTTGTGGAAGTCGAGGGAGACGCTCCAGCCCGTGCCCTGCTGCGCGTCGAAGTTCGCGGTGGCGTCCTTGACTCCGGCGCCGGAGAGCTGCGTAGGGCCGAGATCGAGGAGCCCGCCCTGTTCGTCGGGGAGTGTCGGCCCGTCCCCGGCCGCGTCGGTCTCCGCGTCCTGCTGCTCCCGGGTTCCGGGGCCCTGGACGGCGTGGAAGCTGAGCTGGGCGGTTCTGCCGATGACCTCGGCGGCCTGGCGCGGGTCCTGGACGTCGGGCAGTTCGACGATGATCCGGTCCTCGCCCGAGCGGGTCAGGACGGGTTCGGCGACGCCGAGTGAGTCGATGCGCTGCCGCAGTACCTCCAGGGTGCGATCGGTGCTCTCCCGGTCCGCCTTCGCGGTGCCGGAGTCCTTGGCCTGCAGCACCATCCGGGTGCCGCCCTGGAGGTCGAGGCCGAGTCTGGGTGACATGGTCAGCGTGATGAACACGGAGACGAGCAGAACGGCGGCAGCCAGAACCGCTCGCACCGTGGTGGCGCGAGTCATGGGAGTCCCCTTGAGTGGGCGTCGTCCGCCCTGGCCTCAGAGGGGAGGGCGGGGCGACGGGTCTGTGGAACAGGACCGGCGAAGGGCCGGCTGACCGGCCGTCACCCCTGGAGGACCCCGCACACCGGGAAGCGCCGCGCCTGCCCTTACGACGATGAACGGGCCCGTTCCCGCTGCTCCCGGCGCGATGCCCCGAGGCAGGGGGAGGCCCTGCGGACGCGGTGCGAGGGCGCCGTGGCCGGGCGGGGGAACGTGGTGCGGGGCGTGGGGGCGGTCGGCGCCCGCACGCGGCACCAGGCCGACGGCGGGATCGGCGATGTGCTCGGCGGGGGCGGCAGCGTGCGCGACGCCGGAGTCGGCGTGCGCGACGCCGGTGACAGCATGCGCGGCGCCGGTGACAGCATGCGCGACGCCGGTGACAGCATGCGCGGCGCCTGGGCCTGGCGCCGGGAGTGTGGTTCCGGCGGCGGCCGGCGCGCCCCCGAGAAGAGTCAGGACGGTGAGGAGCAGCGCGGCAACAAGGTGCCGCACCTCGTGCCGCGGTGGGCCGGGCGGTCGCGCGTCATGCGCTCGTGCGTCGTGCGGTCGCGCATTGTGCGGTCGCGCGCCGAGTGTCCGCGCGTCGTGCGGTCGCGTGCCGTGCGGCGCCCTAGGGGGCGCGTTCCCCCGGGGTGCCCCCGGGAGGGGGCTCACCTCAGCCGGACCGGGCGGAGGGACACCGCACCCACACCGGCGCGGGCCGGCACGGAGTCCAGGATCAGCGCGGCGCCCCGCACGACGGCGGTCGACGGGTCGGGCGCGATGCGCACCGGCGCACCGAGGCAGCCCGCGATCAGGTCGGTGACGTCGTGGCGGAGCGCTCCGCCACCGGTGAGCACGGGGCCACGGCGCAACGCTCCGCGAACCGCGCCGTGCTGGTCCTCACGCCACATGGACGTGATCATATCGAGGACGCTACGGACGAGTTCCGCCGGCAGTGACCGCGGTTCGAGATCGCTGAGTCCCGCATCGGCCTGGCGGGCGTCCACGACCCTTCCGTCCACGAGCAGGGCGACTTCGGTCAGCTCGGCACCCATGTCGACGACCAGCACCGGACCGCTGCCCAGCCCGGCGGACGCGGCCACGGCGCTGGCGCTGTTCAGGACCAGTGCCCCGGACGCGCCCAGAGCGGCGAGGAGTTCCCCGGCCAGCGTGCGGTGTTCCCGTCCGGCCAGGACCGGGTGGCTCAGCACGATCACGCTGTCCTGCCGGTGCTCGCCGAGCGCGGTGTCGGCGAGGCGGCCCAGCAGTCCGGCGCAGGACGCCGCGTCGACGATGCGCCCCCGCCGGACCGGCCGGCCGCCATGGTCCTCCCACCCGGCCGGTCCGCCGGCGACAAGGCCCCGCCCCGGGACCCAGGCACGGGCCCCGGAGCTGCCCAGGTCGATGGCCAGTCCCCTGACGGGACCGGGACGGTGCGCCGCTCCTGAGTGTGCGACCCGCTGCCGGAGGACCTGCCGGCCGCGCCGCCGTCCGTCACGCGAAGAACGCATCGGGCCCTCACCCTCAGGTCTGCCGCCCCAGCCGCCCGTACTCACCGACCGCTGATAGCGAGGCATGATCGAGCCCTCACTATGCATTACAAGGAACGGAAAGGCCACTCTCTTGACAATTCCAAGGCTTGGGTCCGCGTGTACCTTTCACGCCTCCGAGGCGAGATAGCTCTCGACCAGCTCGGCGAACTCCTCGGGCGCGGCTATCCGGACTCCCAGATCCTCGGCCTTGGTCCGCTTGGACCCTGCCTTCTCGCCGGCGACCAGCAGGCTGGTGCGCTTGGAGACACTGGAGGAGGACTTCCCGCCGGCCCGCTCGATCAGCTCGTTCATCTGATTGCGCGAGAGCTTTTCGAGCGCCCCGGTCATGGCTCCGGTGACCACGACCGTCATCCCGGCGAGCGGCAGCCCGGCCGCCGTCCGGTCCTCGGCTCCGCCCTCCGGCTCGGCTCCGGGCTCCGGCGGAGGAGTCGCACCGGGCTCGGTCATATTGACGTCCGCGGCCACCAGCTTGCCGATCAGCGGCGCCAGCTCGGCGAGCTCCGTGACGACCGCCGCGGCCTTCTCCTTGCCGATTCCGTCGACCTGCTGCAACGCCTCGGCGTCCGCCGCGACGATCCGGTCCATCGAGGCGAAGTAGCGGGCGATCCGGCGGGACATGGAGCGGCCCGTGCCCCGCACACCGAGGGCGCAGAAGACGCGGGACAGCGGGCGGGTCCTGGCCGTCTCGATGGCCGCCAGCAGATTGTCGGTGGAGGTCTCCCCCATCCGCTCCAGCGAGAGCAGCTGGTCCCGCTCCAGTGTGAAGAGATCGGCGAAGTCCCGGACGAGGCCGGCGTCGACGAGCTGGACGACCCGGGTCGCGCCGAGCCCTTCGATGTCGAGCTGGTCACGGCCCGCCGCGTAGGAGATGGAGGCGACCAGGCGGCAGTCGCGGCCCCGGACGCAGCGCCAGCGCTGCTCGCTCATGTCGATCTCCGACCCGCACTGGGGGCAGACCTCGGGGAACTCGACCGGCTTCTCCTCACCCGTCCGCAGATGTGCGACCGGGGCCTCGATGCGGGGGATGATGTCACCCGCCTTGTAGACCATCACATGGTCGCCCAGGCGCAGATCGCGGCGCGTGATGTCGGCCGGGTTGTGCAGCGTGGCGTAGCTGACGGTGGATCCGTCGATCTCGACGGGCTCCAGCACCGCGCGGGGCGCGATGATGCCGGTCCTGCCGACGTTCCATTCGACGCCCAGCAGCCGGGTGACCTTCTCCACCGCCGGGAGCTTGTAGGCGATGGCCCAGCGTGGCGCCCGCGTGCCCGACCCCGCGTCGCGCTGGTCGGCCGCCAGGTCCGCCTTGATCACGATGCCGTCGATCCCGAACGGCAGGGACGCGCGCAGGGCCGCGATGTCCTCGACCCCGGCCTGCACCTCCTCGACCGTGGTGACGGTGCGCGGGGCGACCGCGGTGTCCGCGGCCGTGTGCACGCCGAGCCCCGCGACATACTCCAGGACCTCGCCGTGCGGGAGTTCGGCCAGGGTGGCGGTCAGTTCGCCGGATTCGGGCAGCGCGAGCGCGCCGTACGCGAAGAAGGTCATCTCCACGCGGTACGGACGGTCCTTGGCCCGCAGGGTGCCCGCCGCCCCGTTGCGCGGATTGGCGAAGGGAGCGGCTCCGTGCTCGGTGCGCACGGTATTGGCCTGCTCGAACTGCTCGTTGGTCATGAGGATCTCGCCGCGCACCTCCAGGGTCACGGGAGCCCCGAGCCGGTCGGGCAGGCCGAGCACCGTACCGATGGCGTGCGAGACGTCCTCCCCGGCCGTCCCGTCACCTCGGGTGATCAACCGGTCGAGGCGGCCCTGCCGGTAGCGTGCGGCGACGGCGAGACCGTCGAGCTTCGGCTCCACGCTCCAGGCGGCGACACACCTGCCTATACGCCGCTCCACGGAGGCGGTCCACGTGACGAACTGCTCGGCGGAGAAGACATTGTCCAGCGAGAGCATCGGGACGGTGTGCGGCACGTCCCCCGAGGCCGCCCCGCCCGCGACCTTGCCGGTCGGCGAGGCGTCCAGCACCTCCTGCGGGTGCTCCTCCTCGTAGGCCGCGATCCCGCGCACCAGGCGGTCGTACGCATCGTCGTCGAGCGTGCTCTCACCTGTGGCGTAATACGCGGCGGCGGCACGCTCGGCTTCTTCCACAGCGGCCGCGTAGGCGGCGGTGTCGGCGAGCACACCGACTGAGTTCGTCGTCATGACCACCATCCTGCCGTCCACCACTGACAACGCCTTCCGGCCACCATCCGGGACCATCGACGAGAGAGCGCTCTCCCATGATTCGTTCCAGCAACTCGGTTCAAGCGGCAGGTAATTGAGGCCCCTACGCGGAGTCTTGACATGCTTACATCACACTTCTACGTTCCATGAGAGAGCGCTCTCTCCCCGGCCGGACAACCGGTCGGAGGCCCCCCACTTCTCGGAACAGGAGTGCCGTGCTCTTCCTCAGCAGACGTAAGCCCGGACACCGCGGACGCGGAACCCTCCCGCCGTGGCGCTACCGGATCGCGGGGCTGGCCGCCGCCGCCCTGGCCCTGACCCTCGTCCAGGCCAACGCGGGAAACGCAGCCGGTGACCGGACCGCACAGCCCGGGCCGAAGGCCGCGGCCGATGTCGTCCGGGTCGCGGAGTTCCTCGCGGAATGCCCCTACACCCACCGCGCTCCCGACGATCCGATCGTGCTGCCCGACCTCCCCGGCGCCTCGCACATGCACAGCTTCTTCGGCAACGACACCACCAATGCCCATTCCGACCTGGCCTCGTTGGAGAAGGGCCGCACCAGCTGCTCACCCACGACCGACCTGTCCTCGTACTGGGTCCCCACGCTGTACGACGGCGCCAAGGAGGTGGAGCCCACCGGCACCACCTTCTACTACCTCGGCGAGGGAGTGCGGGACGACGTCATCCGTACGATCGAGCCGCTCCCCCGGGGGCTGCGGATCGTCGCGGGCAACGCGAAGGCGACCGGCCCCGACGACAACACCATCTCGCGCTGGTCGTGTCTGCACCACGGTGAGGTCAACCCGTCCCACGACTTCGTCAACTGCCCGGCCGGCTCCATGCTGGAGAGTTACCTCGACTTCCCCCAGTGCTGGAACGGCACCGACCTCGACTCGGCCGACCACAAGAGCCACATGGCCTATCCGGTGGGCGGCGCCTGCCCGTCGACCCATCCGGTCGCGGTGCCCAAGCTGCGCCAGGTCCTGCGTTATCCGGTCAACGGTGACCCGGCACGGCTCCGACTGGCCTCGGGGCGCGGTTACACCATGCACGGCGACTTCTTCAACGTATGGCCCGAGGCCGAGATGGCACAGCGGGTCCGCGACTGCATCAACGCCATCATCAAGTGCGGCGCCGACGGCACCCCCTGATCTGCCGTGGATCCACTGTCCACCGGTGTCTGTCCGGGCCCACGCGGCCCGGGCAGGCGCCCTCGCGCAAGGAACACCTGCCGATGCCGGTCCGTCGCACCGCAGCGCTGCTTCTCCTGCTCGCCGTCCTGACCTCGTGCGCCCGGGACGGAGAACGGCCTCCGGAATCCCGGCCCGTGCCGTCGCGTACGACGGACGGTGCCGCCTCCTCCGCGGACCCGACCGACTCCGCCTGGGTCCAGTTGATGATCCCTATGAACCAACAGGCCCTGATCCTGCTGGACCTCGCGGCGGAGAAGGCCACCGTTCCACGGCTGCGGGACTGGGCCTCCCGCCTGCAGACCTCCCAGAACACCGAACTGGAGGCGCTGCGGGGGCTGCGGGACCGGATGGGGCTGCCGGACACCGACCTGCACAAGGGGCACGACATGCCGGGCATGGTGACGGCCGAGGACCTCGAGGATGCCCGTAGGGCCGAAGGGGCGGCCTTCGACCGCCTGCTGGTGGAACAGATCCGCGACCATCTGCGCCAGTCGGAACAGGTCTCGCGCTCGGAGGTGTCGGCGGGCAGCCGGGCGGAGGCCAGGGCACGGGCCAGGGAGCTCGTCACCGCGCGTGCGGCGCAACTGACCGCCCTGACGGCGCTGCCCACGGGCAAGCACACCCGCTGACGTGCCGGAAGCCTTCGCATGCCCGTCGGATCACCTTGTATAAAGACTGCATGACTGCCGACGTATCGCCGCCCGTACGCCCCGCCACCTTGGAGGACGTGGCCGCGGTGGCGGGCGTCTCCCGGGCGACCGTGTCCCGTGTGATCAACGGCGCGACCACGGTGGACCCGGCTTTGCGGCGGGTCGTGGAGGAGGCGGTGGCCGCCACCGGCTACGTCCCCAATCGTGCGGCGCGTTCGCTCGTGACCCGGCGCACCGATTCGATCGCCCTGGTGGTGTCCGAGCGTGAACGGCGCCCGGTCTCCGAGCCGTTCATCGGCCGGATGTTCTCCGACCCGCACTTCGGACGCGTGGTCGGCGGGCTGTTGGACGTGCTGCGCCCCGCCGGTATCCAGATGGTGCTGATGCTCTCCGACGACGAGGCCTCCCGCAATCAGCTCCTGTCGTATCTCCGCCAGGGACACGTCGACGGGGTGGTGCTGATCTCCTCGCACGCCGACGACCCGCTGCCCGGGCTGCTCCACGACACCCGGCTGCCCGCCGTGCTGGCCGGCCGGCCCCGGCGGCCCTCGCCGCTCACCTACGTCGAGGCGGATCAGCGGGCGGGGGCCCAGATGGCGGCCGACCACCTGGCGGCCCTGGGCCGGCGGCGTATCGGGACGGTGGCGGGCCCGCAGGACATGCCCGCGGGGCAGGTGCGTCTGACCGGCTTCCTGGACGCGCTGGAGCAGCACGGCATCGGGGACGTGGTGACCGCCGAGGGGGACTTCACCCAGTCGGGCGGGGCTTCGGCGATGCGCCGGCTGCTGAGTGAACGGCCGGATCTGGACGCTGTGTTCATCGCCTCGGACCTGATGGCGCTGGGCGCCCTGCCCGTGCTGCTCCGGGCGGGCAAGGATGTGCCGGGGGACGTGGCGGTGGTGGGTTTCGACGACAGCAACGCGGCGGTGGCGTGCGATCCGCCGCTGACGACCGTACGTCAGCCGGTGGAGGAGATGGCCTCCGAGATGGCCCGGCTCCTCCTGAAGCAGATCGGCAAACCGGGCTCCGGCCCCGCACCCTCCGTGGTCTTCCACCCGACGCTGGTGCGGCGCGAGTCCGCCTGAGGCCCGGGGCCTCTCACCCGCGTGGGCCCGGGACGGCGTCGCCGGGGTCCGGGACGTCGGCACGGACAGGGACGTCCGCGCCGGCCGGCCCCTCCGACTGCGGTCCGACCGGGAACGGTTGTCCGACCGGCAGCGGTTGTCCGTCCGGGAACGGTTCGTCCACCCGCACCGCCCCGGTGAAGCCCTCCTGCCGCAGCGGCACCTGGGGCCCGGACAGCTCCCTCAGCCAGCGTGCCAGCACCCGGTGCACCGCCTCCGCGCCCACCGGACCGGCCTGAGGAACGCCTACCGGACGGGCCGGGGACGCCCCCCGGGGAGCATCCGCCGCCACGGCGTCGAGGGGGTCCGTCAGCGTCCGCGGCCACAGCAGGAAGGGCCGCGACTGTTCACCGCCCAGTCCGCCGTGCGAGCCGATCTGCTCCTCGAAGGCGTGTACGCGGCCGGTCTCCGGGTCGTACATCGAATTGACCATGACGTCGGCGACGTGCGGAAAGCCGTCGGTCCGCCGCACCGCGTCCGCCGCACCGGCCCCGAAGACGGCCAGCGGCCCTTCCCCGTCCGTCAGCTCCGCCACCGGGACCTCCGCCCCGCCGGGCCCGAGCACCACCGACCCGTGCCTCTGGCTCCGTACGAGCAGGAAGCCGATCCCCGGATGGGAGGCGAGCGTGCCGAGCAGTGCGGGGTAGCGCCGGTCGAGCTGCTCGCGCGTGGCCCGCCCCTCGATGTCCGGGAACGACAGCAGCCCGAGATTTCCGGAGGCGAGCACCACCGGGTCGGAGGTCTTGGCCGGGTGCTCCGCCTCCTGCTCCCCGGCGACCGGCCTGTGCAGCGCGATGCGCACGGCGTCGCGGGCCTCGGAGGCGCTGCGGGTGCGCTGAGCGCTGCGGGGCACGGGCAGCCCGCAGCCTGCCCGTACGAGGTCCTTGAGTGTGAGGCCGTAGCGTCCCGCGAAGGTCTCCCCCGGGCTCTGACCGTGGTCGGACAGCAGCACGATCCGGTAGTCGCGCGGGGTGTGGTCGGCGATCTTGAGGATGAGCCCCAGCGACCGGTCGAGCCGTGTCAGGACCTTCTCCGCGTCCCTGCTGAACGGCCCGGAGTGATGGGCCACCTCGTCGTAGGCGACCAGGTCGGCGTAGACCGCGGTGCGTCCCGCGAACATGTCGCCGATCACCGCGGCGACCACCACGTCACGTTCCACGACGGTCGCGAAGGCCCTGATGAAGGGGTAGAGCCCGCCGCGCTTGACCCTGGGGGTCTCCTTCCGCACCCGTGCCCGGACGGACTGGCCGATCTCGCGGCCCACCTCGGCGACGAAGGAGAGGGCGGTACGGACCGCGTTGGCCGGGTCGGAGAAGTAGGCGAAGTAGCCGGCGCGCGAGCGGCGCCCCTTGCCGAGCCTGGCGGCCATCGACAGGACCAGGGCGAGCTGGTCCGCGCCGCCGCTGAAGAGGTTGCCCCGGCTGGCGCCGTCGACGGTCAGCAGGCCGCCGTCGTGGGTGCGGGCGATGGCCCTGCGCTGCAGTTCGAGTGCGCTCGCCGGTCTGCTGGAGACCATGACGGTGCCGGTCTCCTTCTCGAACCAGCGGAAGGCCGGCACGTCGTAGTTGCTGCCGTGCAGGATGCCGAGCTGGCTGGCGCCGGTCTGGCTGGACCAGTCCGTGGTCCACGGGGTGAGCCGGTGGCCCGCCTCGTCGGAGAGCAGACCGGCCACCGTCGGCATGAGTCCGTCGGCCGCGGCCCGTTCGAGTACGTCGTGGCCCACACCGTCGAGCTGGACGAACACGATCCCGGGCGGGCCGCCACGGCCGCCGTCCGCGGTCTGCGGCATGCCGCTGCGTCTGCGGCGCCGGTCCGCGAGGCGGGAGAGTCTGCGCCGGTAGGCGTCGTCGTCACGGACCGCGAGGGCCGTGGAGGTCGCGGAGGCGACGGCCGACATGACGGCGGCCACGACCACGGCGGTCTCCGGGTCGGCGTCCCCGCGCCCGTCCGGGATGAGCCGCAGGGCGATCAGCAGCAGCGAGCCGTTGAGGAAGAAGACCAGGGCGCCCAGCACCAGGGCGGGCACGATGAGCAGCGATCTGACGAGCACCGGCCACACCAGGGCGGACAGCAGACCGAAGGCGCCCGCGCCCCAGGCCGCGGTGAAGGCGGTCCTCGTGACGGTGTCCCCGTTGTCGGCCTGGAGCTGGAAGTCGGGCAGGATCCCCGCCAGCGCCAGCATGGTGAGCGTGGAGACGGCCCACACCGAGATCACGCGTATGAGGGTTCCCCCCGCCCTGCGCCATCGCCCGTCACTCACGCCGTTCCACCTCACGTCCGGGCCCCGTGTTCGGCATGGGCCCGCATCAAGCCTGTCATAGCCGTTCCGGGATCTTCCCAGGCCCCGGGCCCTCTCCGGGGCTCGGAGGCCGGCCACGACCCTACCCCTGCGGTAGCCCTCCGTAATCGCCCGCAGGCGCGCCGGGCCGGGCGCGAAGGAGCACCCCGGCGTGGGAGGAGCGCGGAGCGCCTACTCTCGTACGGGTACGGGTACGTGTACGGAGCCGGCGGGGGCGGGAACGAGGAGGCAGGGCGGTGGAGGTCACCTGGTGGGGTCATGCCACCTGCACGATCGAGGACTCCGGAGTCCGGGTCCTGACCGACCCGCTGTTCGCACGGCGCTTCGCGCATCTGCGCCGGCGCCGGGGGGAGGTCCCGCCGCCGGATGCCGCGGTCGCCGACGTGGTCCTGATCTCCCACCTGCACTCCGACCATCTGCATCTCCCCTCCCTGGCCCGTCTCGCCCCCGGCAGCCTGCTGATCGTGCCCCGTGGCGCCGTGAGGGCCGTCCCGGGCCTCCGGCTGCTGCGCCGGGCGCGCGGGCTGCGGATCTCCGAGGTCGCGCCGGGGGACGTGGTGCGGGTCGGCGAGGTCCTGGTCCGGGCGGTTCCGGCTCTGCACGACGGGCGCCGGCTGCCGGTCGGCCCGCGCCGGGTGCCCGCTCTCGGATACGTCGTCGAGGGCGAGGCCCGCACCTATTTCGCGGGGGACACCGGGCTCTTCGAGGGCATGGCCGACGCCGTGGGACCGGTGGACGTGGCGCTGCTTCCGGTGGGCGGCTGGGGGCCCAATCTGGGCCACCACCATCTGGACGCGGCCCGCGCAGCTCAGGTGCTCACCATGCTGGAGCCGCGGTCCGCGGTGCCGGTGCACTACGGCACGTACTGGCCGATCGGGATGGACGGGGTCAAGCCGCACGAGTTCCATGCGCCGGGCGACGAGTTCGTGCGGCAGGCGGCGCGGGTGGCACCGGAAGTGGCGGTGCACCGGCTGGGGCACGGCGAGCATGTGAGGCCGGAGGCCCGTAGGTGATAGAGGAAGTGCTGGGGCAGCTGCCGACGGAGTCGACGCAGCAGGCCCTCGGCTATCCGTCGTTGTTCCTGCTCGTGGCGCTGGGATCTCTGGTGCCGGTGGTGCCCACGGGGGCGCTGGTGAGTACGGCGGCCGTGGTGACGCTCCACCAGACGTCACCGTTCGCGCTGCTCGTGGTGTTCGCCGTGGCGTCGGGCGCGGCGTTCCTCGGGGACATATGCCTGTACTGGCTGGGGCAGCGCGGGGTGCGGTCCAAGAACGGCTCGAAGTGGCTGGAGGCCATCACCAGCAGGGCCGCTCCGGAACGGCTCGAGCAGGCGCAACGGAAGCTGGACGAGCACGACACGATGGTGCTGGTCCTGTCCCGGCTGGTGCCGGCCGGGCGCATACCGGTGATGCTGGCCTGTCTGCTCGGTGAGATGCCGCTGCGGCAGTTCGCCCGCGGCGACGTGCCCGCGTGTCTGGCCTGGGCGGCGACGTACCAGCTGATCGGGATCCTCGGCGGTTCGCTGTTCGCCGAGCCCTGGGAGGGTGTGCTCGCGGCGGTCGTGCTGACGCTGTTGATCAGCGGGACGCCGGCGCTCTGGAAGCGGCTGCGGGCGCGGATGGCCGGCTGAGGCCGCGGTGCGCCCGCGGGGCATCGGTCAGGCTTCCAGGACGCGAGAGGCGCCGACCGGCAGGTCCCAGAGGTCGGCGCGCGGGTGCCCGGCCCGCTGCCAGGCGGTACGGAGCCTGGTCAGCGGTTCAAGGACCGGTTCGGCGGACAGCAGGAACGTCGCCCAGTGCATGGGGGCCATGGCGCGGGCCCCGAGGTCCTCGTACGCCTGCACGGCCTCCTCGGGGTCGGTGTGGACGTCCGAGAGCCACCAGCGCGGTTCGTACGCCCCGATCGGCAGCATCGCGAGGTCGAGGCCGGGATAGCGGAGGCCGATCTCCTTGAACCAGTGGCCGTAGCCGGTGTCCCCCGCGAAGTAGAGCCGCCGTCCCTGTGGGCCGCCGAGCACCCAGCCTCCCCACAGGGACCGGCAGGTGTCCAGGAGGGTGCGCTTGGACCAGTGGTGGGAGGGCACGAAGTCGAACCGGACTCCGCCCAGCTCCACCGACTCCCACCAGTCGAGCTCGGTGACGCAGGTGAAGCGGCGGCGCCGGCACCAGCGGCCGAGACCCGCGGGGACGAGGAGTGGGGTGTCCCTCGGGAGTCTGCGGAGCGTGGGGGCGTCCAGGTGGTCGTAGTGGTTGTGGCTGATGAGGACCGCGTCGACGGGGGGCAGTGCCTCCCAGGGGACTCCGACGGGGGTGATCCTGGCGGGGGTGCCCAGGATGCGCCGCGACCAGACGGGGTCGGTGAGGACGGTGAGTCCCCCGATGCGGACGATCCAGCTGGCGTGTCCGGCCCAGGTCACGGCTGTCGTGTCGGTGTCCGTGACCGGGAGCGGCTGGGGGGCGTACGGCAGCCGGTGAACGCCCCGGAGCCCCTCGGCGTTGGGCCGCAGGGCACGCTCCCGGGCCAGACGGGTCATGCCCCTGACACCCGGCAGCGGCGCGGTGAGGCGGTCCGCGAAGCTGCGGGGCCAGGTCCGCGGCTCACCGAGGCGGCGTGGAGCGTCGACGGGACGGCTGGGCGCGCGGCCGGTTCCGGCGAACGGACGCTCGGTCTGTTCCGTCATCGAGAGGCTCCTGTCATCGGAGTTCATCGAGGGCTGCTGCGAAAATGCTCAGTGCTCGGGCGACATGGGGCAATTTCAAGGGCTCCACCGCAGTGAGGGACTCCGTCTGCTGCTCCGGGGTTGAGCCGAGGAGCGGTCCGGTGCTCAGCCGCACCCGCAGCGCTCCCAGTTCGTCCCCGAACCGGTGCCCGCCGGGAGCCGGGGCACCGAGCCGTTCCGACAGGTATTCCTCCAGCTCCATGGAGTCCGTGACGCCACGGGCGGCCAGCCGGGTGCGCAGCGGTCCGAGATCGGCGTAGAGGTGGCGGCCGGCCTGCGGCGGCCTGGCGAGGGCGCCGACGGTGAGCACGGCGCGGTGTGCGGCGGGGGCCACGTGGGACTGGAGGTGTGCCGCCTGCCGGATCCTGGCCGTGACGGCCCCGGGTTCCCCCAGCGCGTGGGCGGCGGCCCGGGCGACCGGCTCCGCGACGAGGGCGCCGAGCGCGGTGAGGATGTCGAGAACCCGGGCGCGGCGCGCGGCGGCGCGCGCGGTGGGCGGGAAGCGTGCGACGGCCACCGGCCAGGCGGAGGGGGTGAGCGCTCCGGCCAGGTCGGAGAGCACGGTGACATCGTCGGGGCACATTTCGGCGGGGCTCAGGAGGACGGTGTCGTGGGGCCGGTGCAGGGTGTCGCGCCAGGTCTCGTCGCTGACGATGTGCAGCCCTTCCGAGACGGCGGCCTCGCACGCCTCGCGGACCAGTTCCGGCGGGGCGAGGGTCGCTGTCGGGTCGTCGACCACGGAGATGAGGAGCAGCCGGGGCCTGCCGCCCTCGGCGCGCACCCTGCGCACGGTCTCCAGCAGGGCGTACGGGTCGGGGATGCCGCCGCACTCGGCGGGAGTCGGCACGTGGTAGGCGGGCCGGCCCAGGAGCCGTGCCTGGGGCATCCAGGTGGCGGGGCAGGGCCGGGGCATGAGCACGTCGCCGCCGTGCGCCGCGATCAGGGCGAGGAGGAGGGGCTGGGCGCCCGGGGCCGCCGCGATGTCCTCGGGGCCGCCGTGGAGGCCCCGACGCCCCCAGTAGCCGCAGGCCGCCTCACGCAGGATCGTTCCGCCACCGGGCGGCTCGGGGCGGGTCCGCGCGGCCGACGCGGCCAGCACGGCGGCGAGCTCGGGCAGGACGGGGAGGCCCGGGTCGGGTGCGGGCGGCCCGTACCGGACGGGCCCGTGGTCCTCCCCGGGCGGGCGGGGCTGCTGCCGCTCGCTCCAGTGCATCCCGGGGCCTCCCTCCGCCTGCGTCCCTCTGGCCCCTTTATACGGAGGTTCCCCGGGGTACGCCCGCGCACCGGCCCCGGAGGCGGCAGAAATACGCACGCCGTCCACCCCCGCCGCTCATCCGGCGAACGGCGTCCCCGGCAGCCCCCGCCCCGTGTCCGGCAGCACGAGCAGCGAGCCCGACAGGGGGTGCGGGGAGTCCAGGCCCGTCCGGGCGGTGGATACGTACAGGTCGCGGAGGCCGGGCCCGCCGAACGCGCACGCCGTGGGCCGGCGGACCGGCAGGTCCACGACCCGGTCCACCCGGCCGTCGGGGGTGTAGCGCCGGATCGCCGCGCCGTCCCAGAACGCGACCCACACACAGCCGTCGGCGTCCACCGTCAGCCCGTCGGGCCACCCGGCGCCCCGCTCGGTCTCGGCGAGTGCGCGCCGGTTCAGCACGCGCTCCCCGTCCACGTCGAAGACGTCGATGCGCCGCGTGGTGGTGTCGATGTAGTACATGAGCCGGCCGTCGGGGCTCCATCCGGTGCCGTTGCTGACGGTCACCGAGTCCAGGGCGCGGCTGACCGTGCCGTCCGGGGCGATCCGGGAAAGGGTGCCGCCTCCCTCCGCCTCGTCGTAGCGCATGGTGCCCGCCCAGAGGGCGCCGTCCGGTGCCACGGCCGCGTCATTGCCCCGCCGGCCGGGAACGGGGTCGTGGACCAGCCAGGAGAAGGCACCCGCCTCGTCGTACAGTCCCGTTCCGTCCCGCAGGACGACCACGAGGCCGCCGCCGGCCCGGGGTTTCGCCGCCCCGACGTGCTGGCCGGTGGCCATGACCGTACGGCGGCCGGTCGACGGGTCGTAGGTGTGGACGCGGGCCGAGAGGATGTCGACCCAGATCAGCCGCCCGGTGGCGGGGTCCCAGGTGGGGCCTTCACCCAGCTCGGCCTGCTCTCGCACGGCCACCTCCAGGGCCGGCCTCATGTCTGCGGCCGGTGGTGTCCGAGCCGGCCGGACAGCGCGTCGGCTCCGCCCGCCGCGAGCTGCGCGAGCTCCGCCTCGCGCTCCTCGCTCCAGCGGATCATCGGCACCGAGATGGAGAGCGCGGCGACGACACGACCGGAGCGGTCCCGGACCGGCGCGGCCACACAGCTCACATCCGGGTTCGACTCCCGGTGCTCGACCGCTATGCCCCGCTTGCGGACGACGGCGAGGGCCTCCCGCAGCTCCGCGGCGTCGGTGAGGCTGTTGTCGGTCATGGCGATGAGCTCGCGTCCGTCGAGGCGGGCGTCGAGCTCCGCCTCCGGGAGCGCCGCGAGGAGCAGCTTGCCGACGGAGGTGCAGTGCGCGGGCAGCTTCCGGCCCGCGGCGGAGACCATGCGGACGGCGTGGGTGGAGTCCACCTTGGCGATGTAGATGACCTCGGTGCCCTCCAGGATCGCCACGTGTACCGTCTCACCACAGGTCTCGGCGACCTCACGGGCCACCTGCTGCCCCTCGGCCGCCAGGTCGAGCTGTTCGGCGTAGCGGCTGCCCAGCTGGTAGGTGCGCACGCCCAGCCGGTACCGGCCCGGCTGCTCCGGGACCGTGACCAGGTAGGACCGCGCGGCAAGCGTGGTGAGCAGTTCGTGCACGGTGGTCCGCGGCAGTTGGAGCTTGCGGGTGACCTCGGGAGCCGAGAGGGTTCCCTCGCCCTGGAGGAAGAGTTCGAGAACATCCAGCGCCCTGGTCACCGCAGGGACGAGTCGTCCCATGATCGCCCGCCAATCTCGTTCGACACTCCGGTCAATGACCGGAATCACGAACGCAGGCTAGCGGCAGAAAACTTGTCCCGGCAATGTCCTCGACGCCACGGAGCGGGCGGGACGGGGGCGATTCCCCGTATCTCATCCGATTCCGACGGGATCCGACGGGGCGCGCTGTGCGCGCCTCCTGGTTCACCGCCCGGTCGCAGGGTATTCGCTGTCCCATGTCGACTACGAGCAGTTTCTCCTCCCCCGGCCGCTGGCGGGCCTGGTTCCACCAGCGAGATCTCGCCGCGTTCCAGCGCGTGGCCGAAAGACACTGGCCCGGCGCCGAGCCGGTCCTGCCACGGCTGAGTCGCAGCGCCAATCATGGGCTGCTGTGGTTCGGAGCCGCCGCGGGCATGGCGGCGCTGGGCTCCAGCGCGCGGTCCCGCAGGGCGGCACTGCGCGGGATCGCCTCGCTGGCCGTCGCCTCGGCCGCCATCAACACCGTGGGCAAGGGGGCGGTGCGCAGGGAGCGGCCGATAGTGGATCTGGTTCCGGTCATGAGGCAGCTGAAGCGGCAGCCTTTCACCACGTCCTTCCCGTCGGGGCACGCCGCGTCCGCGGCGGCTTTCGCGACCGGCGTCACCATGGAGTCGAAGGGCTGGGGTGCGGTCGTCGCCCCGGTGGCGGCGGCCGTGGCGGCCTCCCGCGTCTACACCGGGGTCCACTATCCGAGCGATGTGCTGGTCGGTGCGGCGCTCGGCATAGGGGCCGCGTTCGCACTGCGGGGCGTCGTACCGACCCGTGGACAGCTCCCGGCCCCGGGCCGCCCGCCGGCCGAGGCCCCCGCGCTGGCGGCGGGCCAAGGCCTGGTGGTGGTCGTCAACCGGGAGTCCGGCTCCGCGACCGCGGCGGCGACGATGATCCGCGACGCGCTGCCACTCGCGGAGACGGTGGAGTGCGCGCCCTCCGACCTGCCGGGATGCCTGGAGAAGGCGGCGGGGCAGGGCAAGGCCCTGGGTGTCTGCGGAGGTGACGGTACGGTCAACATTGCGGCGGCCGTCGCGGCGACCCACAGCCTGCCGCTCGCCGTGTTCCCCGGTGGGACCCTCAACCACTTCGCGTACGACCTCGGCATCGAGACCGTGCAGGACACGGTGACGGCGCTGACCAAGGGCGACGCGGTCCGGGTCGACCTGGGCCGCTTCCGGCCCGGGCCGCACGGGCCGGGCGGGGCGCCCGGCTACTTCCTCAACGCCTTCAGCCTGGGCGTGTATCCGGAGCTCGTGCGGACCCGGGAGCACTGGGCCCCCCGGATCGGCGGCTGGCCCGCCGGGGTGCTCGCGGCCTTCGAGGCGCTGCGCGGTTCGCGCCCGCTGACGGCTGAACTCCAGGGGAGGCGGCGGCCGTTGTGGCTGCTCTTCGTGGGTAACGGGCTGTTCCAGCGGGTGGGCCCGGCCCCGGGCCGCCGCCACAACCTGGCGGACGGCCTGCTGGACGTACGCGTGGTGCACGGCGGCCGCACCCCCGCACTCCGGCTGCTCGCCGCAGCGATCGCCGGACCGCTCAGCCGGTCGCCCGTCCATGCCGCGGTACGGCGCCGCAGGGTGAGGCTCGCCGGTCTCGCGCCGGGGACTCCCTACGCGTACGACGGAGAAGTGGCCCACTCCGGGACGGAGTTGCTGATCGACAAGCTGCCCGAGGCGCTGACGGTGTACTGCCCGATGCCGGTGTAGCGGGAGATCGCTACGACCACATCATGAGACGCCTATCTCAGGATGCGACATCGCGGCGTACCGTCGACTCATCGCCTGCGACTTAGGTCCGAGAGAGGACGTACGGCCATGCCGAAAGAACCAGCGGTCTACACACACGGCCACCACGAGTCGGTGCTGCGCTCGCACCAATGGCGCACCGCCGCCAATTCGGCGGCCTACCTGATCGGCGAACTCCGCCCGGGCCAGGCGGTTCTGGACGTGGGCTGCGGGCCGGGCACCATCACCGCGGACATCGCGTCCCTGGTGGCGCCCGGCCGGGTGACGGCGGTCGACACCAGCAGCGACGTGCTGGAGCGCGCGGCGCGGAACGCCGCCGAACGCGGCGTGGAAAACGTGGAGTTCACCACGGCGGACGTCCACGCCCTGGACTTCCCCGACGACTCCTTCGACGTGGTCCACGCCCATCAGGTGCTCCAGCACGTCAGCGATCCGGTGCTGGCGCTGAGCGAGATGCGGCGGGTCTGCCGACCGGGCGGCATCGTCGCGGCCCGCGACAGCGACTACGCGGCCATGACCTGGTTCCCGGAGGTGCCCGGGATGCGGGAGTGGCTGGAGCTGTACGGCCGGGTGGCCCGCGCGAACGGCGGCGAGCCGGACGCCGGACGCCGGCTGCTCTCCTGGGCGCGGCAGGCGGGTTTCACCGACATCACCCCGACAGCGGCGGCCTGGTGCTTCGCCACCCCGGAGAACCGCGCCTGGTGGAGCGGCCTGTGGGCGGACCGCACGACCGCGTCGGTGTACGCGAAGCTGGCGGTGGACGGCGGGCACGCGAGCGCCGGAGAGCTGACGGCGATCGCGGAGGCCTGGCGGGCATGGGGCGAGGAGCCCGACGCGTGGTTCATGGTGCCCCACGGCGAGGTGCTCTGCCGGGCGTGATCCGCGCAGCGGCGCCGGGAATCGATCACATCCGGCGGGGTCGGCAACTACCCTCGTGGGCATGGAGATCCTGGGAACCACGCTGCGTATCTGTGTCGACGACCTGGAGGCCGCGGTGGCCTTCTACGAGGGCCTGACCAGCACTCCGGCACAGCGCTTCGAGCGCGGCGGGGTTGCGGTGGCCGCGATCGGCTGCTTCCTGCTGATGAGCGGCCCCGAGTCGCAGTTGGAGGTGTTGCGCAAGGTGTCGGCGACCATCGCGGTCAAGGACGTCGACGAGGCGCACGCGGCGCTGACGCGGGTGGGCGCGAAGGTCGTCGCGGGCCCGGTGCCCACCCCGGCCGGCCGCAATCTGATCGCCCTGCACCCGGACGGCTCGGTCTTCGAGTACGTCGACCGGAACGTACCCGCCTGACGCGCTCAGCGCGCCTGCTCCTCGGCGAAGGCGCCGACGACCAGGTCGGTGAGCAGCGCGCCGGCTGTGCCGTCCGGGTCCAGATCGGGGTCGTAGATCGTCACGTTGAGACCGACGCAGCGCGGTGACCGGACCAGGGCCCGCAGGAGCGGGGCGAGTTCGTCGGGGAACAGGCCGCCTTCGTCGGGGCTGTCGACGGCGGGCATGACGCCCGGGTCGAGCACATCGGCGTCGAGGTGCACCCAGAAGCCGTCGAGGACGGGGACCTCCAGGGTCTGCACCACGGCGTGGGCGATGTCGGCGGGCCCCCATTCCCTGATCTCCCCCACCGTCGCGTTGGAGATCTTCAGCGCGGTCATCTCGGCGCGGTCCTCGTCGTGGTCGCGCATGCCGAAGAGCCGGATGTCCTCGTCCTTGAGGTACGGCCCCAGCCCTTCCAGGTCGGTGAGATCGGCCTGCCCGCGTCCGGTGGACAGGGCCAGTTCCTCGCCGCCCGCCGCGCCGATCCGGTCGCTGTTGCCCGGGTGCCGGAAGTCCGCCGAACCGTCGATCGCGGCGAGCCCGTACCGTCCGATGCGGCGCAGGGCGAGGGTGGCGCCGAGCTGGATGGAGCAGTCGCCGCCGAGGACGACCGGGAACTCACCGGCCCTGACGTGCCTCTCGATCCGGTCGGCGAGCGTCCTGGTGTAGCGGGCGATGGCGGCGGCGTTGAAGACGCCGTCGCCCTCCTGCCAGTCGCCGCGGTCGTAGCGGGGCGGTACGACGACACCGCCCTCGAACGCTCCGAGCCGCTGCACGATCCGCTGCTCACGGAGCGCGCCGGCCAGTTTGTAGCAGCCGGGCACGGTGCCGGGTGCGGGGGGCCGCAGCCCGAGGTTCGAGGGGGCGTCGAGGACCACGAGTGTGCGCATGCGGTCCATACTTACCGCTCCGGCCCATGCGTGTCTCCCCGATACGTCAGGGGCCGGCTCAAGCGAGGAACGGGAACGGGAGGCCGCGCGAAGAAGTTTGACGTCCCGTCACCTTCGGTGGAACTGCCCGGCGGTGACCGGTGCGCTCATCCCCACCGGCTGCCTGCCAGCGGCGCGGTGCCCTCCCCCTCACCACGGGAGACTCCGTGCAGAAAGGCGGTGAGCGCCTCGGTGGCCGAGTACGCCGGCCGCCAGCCCAGTTCTTCCCGGGCCCGGGCGCTGTCCATGACCGGGAGCCGCAGCACGGCGTCGAACAGGTGCGGGGAGGCGGGCACGGCGTGCGTCCGCCACGCGGCGGCCAGGGCGCCCCGCACCAGTGCCGTCGGGGCGCGCACGACACGGGCACGGAGCAGTTCGCCGAGCTGCCGGGCATCGGTCACGGAGTCCGCGGCGAGGTTGAAGGCGCCCCGGACGTCGTTCGTGAGGGCGAGCCGGTACGCCTCGGCCGCATCGTCCGTGTGCAGCACCTGGAAGCGCAGCCCCTTGAGGTCGGGGACGAACGGCAGCAGATCGGGGCGGAGCAGGATGCCCGGCAGATGGCGGCCGCCGAAGATCCGGCGCTGTTCGCTCGCCGCCGTCCTCTTGAACAGGAACCCCGGGCGCATACGCACCACCCTGATCCCCGGGTTCCGTAGCTCGTAGGTGTCCAGTACGCGTTCCAGGTAGGCCTTCTCCCGGCAGTACGCCGCATCGGGCCACCCGTGCGTGGGCCACTGCTCGTCCACCCCCGGCTCCTGCTTCGGCCCCGGCGAGTAGGCGCCCACCGACGAGGCGTGGACCAGCACCGGCACGCCCGCGTCGCGGACCGCGCCGAAGACCCGCAGTGAGCCCTCGACATTGCTCCGCCAGGTGACGACGGGGTCGTGCGTGGGCTGGAAGCGCCAGGCCAGGTGGATGACGGCGTCGGCGCCGGCCAGGTGTTCCGCCAGCCTTCGTGGGCTGTCGCCGTGTTCGAGATCCACCGTGCCCCACTCCACGCCGGGCACGGCGAGCTCCGGCCGCCGTCGCGCCAGGCCGAGGACCGAGGCCACGGACGGGTCATCCGCCAGGGCCCGGACGACACTGGTCCCCACGTTTCCGGTGGCGCCGGTGACCACGACGCGCAGGCCCCGGGGTGCGTTCGTCATCGCTCCTCCTGCCCCGAGTCGAGGTCGGTCACGGCCTGAGCAGGGTCTTCACCATGCCGTCCGCCTTCTGCTGGAAAGTCTCGTACGCCTTAGGCCCGTCGGCGAGCGGCAGGTGGTGGGTGGCGAAGCCGTCCACCCCGAGCGGGTCGTCGTCGACGAGCAGCGGCAGGAGGTCGGGCACCCAGTTCCTGACGTTGGCCTGCCCCATGCGCAGCTGAATCTGCTTGTCGAACATCTTGAGCAGTGGCAGCGGGTCGACGGCGCCGCCGTAGACGCCGGAGACGGACACGGTGCCTCCCCGGCGCACCAGGTCGATCGCGGTCAGCAGGGCACTGAGGCGGTCGATGCCCGCGCGCTCCATGAGCGCGCGCGCGGCCGTGTCGGGCAGCATGCCCACGGCCCACTGCCCCGCCTTGGCCACGGGTGCTCCGTGCGCCTCCATGCCGACGGCGTCGATGACGGCGTCGGTCCCGCGTCCGTCGGTGAGATCGCGCACGGCGTCTCCGAGGTTCTTGCCGTGCTCCCGCAGGTCCAGGGTCCGGACGCCCCTCGCGGCGCTCCGCTGCAGGCGGTCGGAGACCAGGTCCACGCCGATGACCAGGCCGGCGCCCCGGTGCAGGGCGATGCGTGCCGCCATGTCGCCGATCGGGCCCAGCCCCAGGACCGTCACACTGCCGCCGGGTGGCACGGCCGCGTACTCCACGGCCTGCCAGGCGGTCGGAAGGACGTCGGACAGGTAGACGAACCGGTCGTCGGGCGGGCCGTCGGGGACCTTGACCGGCAGGGTGTTGCCGAAGGGGACGCGCAGCAGCTCGGCCTGTCCGCCGGGCACCTGCCCGTAGAGCTTGGTGTAGCCGAACAGGGCGGCGCCGCTCCCGTACTCACGGACCTGGGTGGTCTCGCACTGCGACTGGAGCCCCTGGTCGCACATGAAGCAGTCGCCGCAGGAGACGTTGAACGGGACCACGACGCGGTCCCCGCGCTTGACGGCGGTGACCTCGCGGCCCGTCTCCTCCACCACGCCCATCGGTTCGTGGCCGAGGATGTCGCCGGGCGTGAGATAGGGGCCGAGTACCTCGTACAGATGGAGGTCCGATCCGCAGATACCACTCGACGTGATCCGGACGATGATGTCCGTCGGATCCTGGATCACGGGGTCGGGGACCGTCTCCACACGGACGTCCCGCCGTCCTTGCCAGGTGAGTGCGCGCATGCGCCCTCCTCAGTTCTTCCGGGTGGGTTCGCCGGCATGATGCATTTCCGTTCTACTGCCCCCCCGCTCGTACGGTGAACAGGACTTCGGGCAGATCACCGGTGGCCGCGGCAGCACAGGCGCGGGGGCCCGCCGATGGGGCGACCGGGAGCCCTGTTAGGCCGTTCGGGTGAGTTCCGGGGCGGCTCGCGGCGTGCCCGGCTCCGACATGTCGGCTGCGGGCGGGACACGTAGCATTTCCGGTGAACCCACCGCCGTTCCCACCCGTCCGATGTCCGTGTGGAGGCGTCCATGGCCATTCGCCACCAGCTGATTCACCACCCGCCCGAAGCCTTGTGGGCGGTACTGGAGCAACCGGAGCAGTACGGGAGATGGGTGGTCGGAACGCATGACTCCCGCCTCCTGGAAGGCCGGTGGCCCGAGGTGGGCTCCTCCATCGAGTACACCCTGCGGCTCGGCCCGAAGGACTTCCAGGGACGCACCACCGTGCGCCGTCTGGAGCGGCCCGAAGTGCTCGAGCTGGAGGTGTACAGCGGGTTCCTGGGCACGGCGCGCATCGGGTTCGACATCCGTCCCTGGGGTGACGAGACCCTGGTGCTGCTCGACGAGCACCCGCTGCAAGGGCTCGGCGGCACCCTGCACAACGTCGCCCTCGACGCGGTCCTCCAGATCAGGCACCGCGCCATGCTGAGGCGACTGGCCGAGGCGGTCGACACCCAGGCGGAGGCCGGGCAGCCCGCCGGGTGACCGCCCACGGCCGCCCCGTGCACGCGGTCAGCCGCGGGTCCTGGCCGCGCACTCGGTCACGACGGTCCGGAGGCTGTCCGAGCCCGCCAGCAGTTCACGCTGGGCCCGGGACCCGGTCCCCCGCGTCAGCAGGGTCCGCAGCGCCTTGTCCGCCGACGCGAGGTCACCGCTGTCCTCCAGTGCGTCACCCACATGGGTGAGCAGGGCCCCCGCGACATCGGCGGCCGGCTCGGGGCGCATGGTGAGGGGGTGGAGCAGCCGCCCCTCCATGCCCGAGCGGGCGGCCTGCCAGGCGGCCATGCGCAGCGCGCTCACCGGAGCCGGGTCCGGCGGGCCACCGGCCCGCCAGGCGCGTGCCGCCGTCTCGACCAGGCCGCGCACGAGCGTGGCGAGCAGCACGGTGTCCGCCGGGTCCAGGCAGACGTCCGCGACCCTGACCTCCACCGTGGGGTAGCGGTACGAGAGCCGCGCGTCGAAGTAGATCATTCCCTCGTCGCGCAGGACACCGGTGCCGACCAGCTGCCGGACCTGCTCGTGATAACGGTCGGCGGAACCGAACACCTCCACCGGGCCGGCCGACGGCCAGCGGCCCCACACCCTGCTCCGGTAGCTGTCGTACGAGGTGTCCTGTCCCTGCCAGA
Organism: Streptomyces sp. NBC_01166; assembly: GCF_045039765.1. Lineage (NCBI taxonomy): Bacteria > Bacillati > Actinomycetota > Actinomycetes > Kitasatosporales > Streptomycetaceae > Streptomyces > Streptomyces sp. NBC_01166. Next base: position 7,115,908 of record NZ_CP108613.1, on the reverse strand, counting down.
AGGGGGAGTTCGCGCTCAGCGCCAGCAGGACCGGAAGCCAGGGCCGCATCCGGTCCAGTACGGCGACGCCCTCCTCGTCCGACTCCACCGATACATGCACATGGCACCCGCAGGTCAGCTGCTCCTGTGCGGTCAGGCCGAACCGCTCCGCCAGCCACCGGTACCGCTCGTCCTCCCCTATGGAGGGGCTGACCGGCAGCGGTGAGGTCGCCAGGGCCGCCACTGCGGCGCCGGCCTCGGCCGCGCTGTGTGAGGCCTCCGCCCGCCAGCGGCGGATCTCCTCCGCGAGGTCGTCCATCCCGACGCGTGGCTCGGTGGCGAACTCCACTTGCTGGTCGTGCAGTTCGGACTCGAAGACGGAGTCCCCCTCGGCCCGGCGTTCCGCCAGGGCCAGCACCGCCGTCGACAGCGCGCGGGCGTCACCGCTTTCCGAGTCGACGAGCAGCAGTTCTTCCTCGACACCGACAGTCCGCACGTTCGCATCCTCCTCAGCCGCCCGCTGCCGTCCGGTACGCGTAGCGGGTGATGAGGCGCGCGTACCCCCGGCGGCACCTTTCAGACTGCCGCACCCCGGCCAGGTGGCGCGAGGACGGAGAGGACGGCCGTCGGCGCCGCGAGCGGTCCGGACCGCTCCCCTACCGCGCCGCCCGCCTGCGGAACAGATAGGCCCCGCAGAGCCCGCCCGCCAGGAAGACGCCCAGCAGTGCCGCCCAGAGCGGCATCGTGACCTTGGGGATGATGACGCGGATGGTGACCTCGGCGGTGTTCACGCAGATGAAGACGATCGCCAGGATCGCCAACACGATGACGGCGATCCTGGCCGGCGCGAAGGCACTCGTGGTGCCGCTTGATACGTCCTTGGGGCTCATGCACTGCCCTTTCGCTCGTCCTGGTGCCGGGGCCGGGAACGGCGGTCCCCGGACCCAGGATGGCGCCGTCCCGGGTCCGGGGAGCTGTGGAGCAGGGCCGTACGGGTGACGGTCAGCCGATGACGGGCAGCTCCAGGACGCCGGTGTCCTGCGGGGCGCTGACCACGGTGACCGGCTTGATGCCCCGGTTGCCGAAGTACGCCGTGTCGCTCGCGGCGATCACGAACCGCAGCCGGTGCCCGGTCTCGTACCGGTGCACGATGCCGGGCAGCTCGACGGTGAAGGCGCGGGTGACGTCGGGGACGCGGACGGGGGCGACCAGGCGGTTCACCAGCTTCTGGGTCCCGTCGGGTGCCACGTCGTACACCTTCGCGAACAGGGTCAGCTTGTCCGCGGCGTCGCCACTGTTCTGGACCCGTTCCGTCTTCGGGGAGACGACCTTCAGGGTGGCCTTCGGCGCGCCGACGACATCCACCGGCGTGGTCAGCGGCGCACTGGTCCAGCCGAGGTAGGTGCCCTTGGTGTCGTACGGCGCCGGGTCGGACAGCCCGATGAGTCCGGCGAGGGAGCTCTCGGAGTGGCTGGTCGGCAGGAGCCAGTTGGTGTACTGCCGGCTGCCGCGCGTGACCTCGGAGCGGCTGTCCACCAGGGCGCCGTCACCGGAGAGGTACATGGTCCGGGACAGGGCGGGGACGGCGGCCGCCGTGCCGTAGCCGCTCTCCCAGTCACGGTAGTAGGCGAACTCGGGTCCGGTCGCGGTCGACTCGTCGTGGTGGAGGTAGCGGTCGAACCAGGCGAGGATGCGCTGTCCGACGTAGCTGGTCTCCAGATTGCCCGTGGCCAGGTCGAGTTCGCCGGGTACGGAGCCGCCGCTGTGTCCCCAGGCCTGCCAGATCATCTTCGTCGTGGTGCCCTGGGCCTCGAGCGCCCGGTAGGTGGCCGTGGCCTCGTTGAGGTTGAACAGACTGTCGGCCTGCCCCTGCACGAGCAGTGTGGGCGCTGTGACACCGGACAGGTAGGAGGCCGGCGAGACGCTCCGCGCGTACGTCAGCATCTCCTCGGTCGCGTCGGCCGGATAGCGGCCGGAGTTCAGCAGACGGATGGTGTCGCACGCCTGCTCGGCGAAGTGGAGGCAGCCGAGGCTGCCGAAGCGCGAGGGGTCGAGGCTCGGGACCAGCAGCGGCTGCCCCTCTCCCATCAGGTAGAAGCCGTTGGTCCACTGCCACTTGAAGACACCGGGCGTGTCGGAGGAGACGCCCCGGGACGCTCCGGCGGCGTTCGGGGCGAGCGAGTACGCCAGGTCGTTCCAGGTGATCAGCGGGACGAGCGCGTCCACGCGGTGGTCTGCGGAGGCGGTCGCCATCTGGATGGCACCGCCGTACGAGCCGCCGATCATGCCGACCACCGGGTCGCCCGGGGCGTCCGTGGTGACGTAGTCGGCCTTGGTGCCGTCGTCGGCGGCGCGGGTGCCGGCGAGGAAGTCCACGAGCCGGGAGGCCGCCTTGCCGTCGATCGCGGGGTCGTCGAGCGTGATGAGGCAGCCGGACTTGCCGAAGCCCAGCCCCGAGTAGACGAGTCCGACGTAGCCGCGTTCGGCGAAGGCCTTGCCGATGACGTCGGTGGAGCCGTCGGACTTGCTGCCGCCGAAACCGTTGGTGGCGAGGACGGCCGGGGCCGGGTGCTGCGCGTCGACTCCGGCCGGCCGGTAGAGGTCGGCGTCGACCGTGCAGGACCGGTCGCCGGCCCGCACGGTGAACTCCAGTGGGGTGACGGTGTACTGGTCGGCCGCGGACGCGGGTGGGGCACCGGTCAGAGCGAGCGGGGCGAGAATCGCCACCCCGGCGAGCAGGGCGAGTGGACGTGGACGGCGGAATCTGGGCACAGCTCGCGACACATGGACCTCCACACCGAGGACACATTACCGACCGGTAAGTACCGGGCCAGGCCCATGTTGTGACACACCTCATACCGCTGTCAACGCACGTGGGCGGAGTTTTCCGGGACGGACCCGCGGCCGCCCCCGGCCCGTCGGGCCGTCAGACCAGCGCCGGGACCTGGGAGGTCAAGGTGCAACGGCCGCCGTCGGCCGGCGCGTCCAGAACCGCCGGCACCCCGAGGGGCACGGTCAGCGCCGTGGGGCCGTGGCCGAAGCCCAGCTCCTCGACCACCGGGACCCCGAGCCCCCCGAGCCGGTCGGCGAGCACGGCCCGCACCCCTTCGTAAGGGCCGCAGCCCTCCCAGGAGCCGCACACCACACCGGATATCCCGTCGAGGGCGCCGATGCGCAGCAGCCGGGTGAGCACGCCGTCGAGCCTGTACGGCTCCTCCCCGGTGTCCTCGAGCATCAGCAGCCCGCCCTGGACCGAGGTCCGGGCGCGCGGGGTGCCGGCGTCGGCGGCGAGCAGTGCGGCACAGCCGCCGTAGGTGACCCCCCGGGCCGTGCCGGGCACCAGCGCGACCGCCGTGTCCAGCCCCAGGGTCTGCACCGACTCGGGTTCGAACAGGGTCGACCGCAGGGCCTGGCGGGTGTCCGCGTCCTTCAGGAAGACCTCGGTGGCGACCATCGGGCCGTGCAGGGTCGAGAACCCGGCCCGCAGGGCGAAGGCCTCGTGCAGCACGGTGATGTCGCTGTATCCGACGAACACCTTGGGCCCGGCCGCCCGCATCGCGGGCCAGTCCAGGAGATCGACCATGCGGTGGGCGCCGAATCCTCCCCTGGCACAGAGCACGGCGTCCACGGACGGGTCGCACCAGGCTTCCTGGAGGTCCCGGGCACGGTCCTCGTCCGTGCCGGCGAGGTGGTCCAGCTCCGGATGCGTGTCGAGCACATGGGGGGCCGCGACGGGGTCGAGATCCCAGCCGCGCAGCACGTCGAGACCGCGCTCCAGCCGTTCGGGCGGCACGGGACCGCTGGGGGCGACGACCGCGACCCTGGCACCGGGCCGCAGCCGGGCCGGGCGGGCGAGGGGCTCCAGGGTCACTTCTTCAGCTCCAGCCGTGGCACGTCGGGCCGGTCGATTCCGAACGTCTGCGCGTACAGGGAGAGTTCGGCCTCCAGTGCGCGCCTCACCGTGTCGGCCCGCCGGAAGCCGTGGCCCTCCCCCTCGAAGGTGAGGTAGGCGTGCGGGATCCCGCGCCCCTCGGTCGCGGCGAGGAAGCGCTCGCACTGGACGGGCGGGCAGATCGGGTCGTCGAGTCCCTGGAGCAGCAGGAACGGGGCGGTGATCCCGTCCGGGTGGTTGACGGGCGAGCGCTCCCGGTAGCGCTCGGGCACCTCGGCGTAGGGGCCTACGAGCGACTCCAGGTACTGCGACTCGAAGTCGTGCGTCTCACCGGTCGCCCAGCCCTCCAGGTCGAGGATCGGGTAGCTGATCGCTCCGCAGGCGTAGACATCGGTCCGCGTGAGGGAGGCGGCGGTGGTCCATCCCCCGGCGCTCCCGCCCCGGATCGCCAGCCTGTCACGGTCGGCGGAGCCCTCCTCGGCCAGCCCCAGGGCGACGGCCGCGCAGTCCTCCACGTCGACGACGCCCCACTGCCCGCGGAGCCGCTCCCTGTAGGCGCGGCCGTAGCCGGTCGAGCCGCCGTAGTTCACCTCCGCGACACCGATGCCTCGCGAGGTGAAGTAGGCGATCTCCAGGTCGAGTACGAGCGGGGCGCGACCGGTGGGACCGCCGTGCGCCCAGATGACGTAGGGCGGGAGTTCTCCGTCGGGGGCGGTGCGCCCGGGATGGCGCGGCGGGTACACATGGGCGTGGATCTCGCGGCCGGCCGGTCCGGTGAAGGTACGGATCTGCGGTTCGGGGTGGTAGGCGGGGTCGACCGCGTCCTGGTGGGGTGCGCCGATGGTCCGGGTGTGCCCCGTGGCCGTGTCCAGCTCCACCACCTCGTACGAGCTGTGGGGGCTCGCGGCGATGCCGATGACCCGGGTGTCCTGCACGGCGAGCGTCTCCGCCCACGCGGTCCAGGGGCCCACGGCGTCGACGAGTTCACCGGTCTCCGGGTCGAGCACACCGAGCGCGGTGGTGCCCCGGCCGTGGATGACGGCGATCAGCCCGTTGTCCATGAGCTGGAACCAGCGAAGTCCGATCTTCCACAGCGGCCCACCGAACTCCTCGCTCCGGCCGCCGCAGAGGCGGCTGGTGGGCACGACCGCGCCGGCGACGGCATCGGGCCTGAGGCGCTGGAGCTCCCACCAGCCTCCGACATCCGAGACGAAGAGCAGCGAGCCGTCGCGGTCCCACTCCACCTGGACGACCGATTCGTCGGTGTCGCCGACCAGGGGCCGGACCCCGGTGAAGTCACCGTCGGCAGTGAGGTCGGCCATCTTCACGACGGTGCCGTCCCACGGCATCTCCGGATGGTCCCAGGCGATCCAGGCGACCCGGCGGCCGTCGTGCGACAGCCTGGGCCCGGTGACGAACCGGTTCCGGTCGTCGGTGAGTTCGCGTACGGCGCCGCGGTCCCCCGCGGCCGAACCGTCCAGCGGCACGGCCGCGATCACGCGCCGCACGTCGGTGGGCGAGGCTCCGGTGAACTCCTCCAGCACGCACCACACCTCACCGCGTCCGAGGTGCAGCTGCGGGTCGACCCAGCGCAGTCCGCCGCCGAGGTCCGACACGGGGGTGAGCGGCCACGGTTCGTCGGGCCCGTCCGGCGCGTAGGCGTACAGCCGCTGGTCGGGGAAGTGGACGAAGACGACCAGGGGCCCGCCCTCCTCGCGCGGCGCACCGGCCCACGGCACCCCGCCGTACTCGATGACGCGGCTGCGGGGGTTCCACGGTTCGGGGAGCACCGACCGGGTGCTGCCGTCGGCCCTCCGGCGTACGAGGGCGCGGCGGCCGCCCTCGGCGGGGCGTGGCTCCGTCCACCACACCTCGTCGCCGACGGTGCCGACGAACTCCGGCCTGCCGTCGCGCGACGCGGTCAGCGCCGCGTCGATCGGTGACGGCCATGTGCCGTACGCCGCTGTGGACGCCATGGTCGGTTTCCCCCTCTTCGGTCGGGCGGTGCGGGTCGTCAGGCGGTGCGCAGGAAGTGGTCCAGGACCCGGACGCCGAAGTGCAGGGCGTCGACGGGGACCCGCTCGTCGACGCCGTGGAACAGCGCCTGGTAGTCGAAGCCGACGGGCAGCTTCAGCGGGGAGTAGCCGTAGCCGGTGATGCCGAGACGCGAGAACTGCTTGGCGTCCGTGCCGCCCGACATGCAGTACGGGACGACGTGGGCGCCCGGGTCGAACAGCTCGATGGCCGCGCGCATCTTCGCGTACGTCGGCGAGTCGACCGGGGCTTCGAGCGCGACCTCGCGGTGCTGGAACTCCCAGTCGACGCCGGGGCCGGTCAGCCGGTCCAGGGTCTCGCGGAACTCGTCCTCGCCGCCGGGGACCATGCGTCCGTCGATCTGGGCGGTGGCGTGTCCGGGGATCACGTTGACCTTGTAACCGGCTTCCAGCATCGTCGGGTTGGTGCTGTTGCGCACGGTCGGCTCGATCAGCGCGGCGGCGGGGCCGAGCTTGCCGAGCAGCTCGTCCACGTCGAATCCGGGGGCGTCGGGATCGACACGGATGTGGTGGAGCGCGGCGATCTCGGTGAGCGCGGCCCGTACGGTCGGGGTCAGCCGTACCGGCCACTCGTGCGCGCCGATCCTGGCGACGGCGGCGGCGAGCCTGCTGACGGCGTTGGCCCTGTTGACCTTGGAGCCGTGGCCGGCCTTGCCCTCGGCGGTCAGCTTCAGCCACCCCGTGCCGCGTTCCCCGGCCGCGACGGGGTAGAGCGACATGCCGGGTCCTGCGTGGAAGGTGAAGGCCCCGGACTCGCTGATGCCCTCCGTGCAGCCTTCGAAGAGCTCGGGGTGCCGGTCGGCGAGGAAGCCGGCGCCGTCGTGCGCGCTGGCCTCCTCGTCGGCCGTGTAGGCGATGACGATGTCGCGGCGCGGGCGTACGCCCGCACGTGCCCAGGCACGGACGACGGCGAGGACCATCGCGTCCATGTTCTTCATGTCGATGGCCCCGCGCCCCCACACGACGCCGTCACGCACCTCCCCGGAGAAGGGGTGCACGGTCCAGTCCTCCGCCACCGCGGGCACCACGTCGAGGTGGCCGTGGACGAGGAGGGCGTCGGCGGACGGGTCGGTGCCCTCGATCCGGGCGACGATGTTGGTCCGTCCCGGCGTGCGCTCCAGGAGGGCCGGTTCCAGCCCGGCGTCCGCCAGCCGCTCGGCGACGTACTCGGCGGCCGGTCGTTCCCGGCAGGTGTCGTCGCCCCGGTTGGTGGTGTCGATCCGGATCAGCTCGGAGGTGAACGTCACCGATTCTTCGAGCGCCCGCTCGTCGACCGGTCCGGTGGGGTTGCCCGCCTCAGCCATACTGCTCCTCCACGGCGGCCGACACGATCGTCGTCACCGCCTTGAATGTGCGAATACCTTCGTACATCGTCCCGCTGGTATAGACGACGCGCCGCTCGCCGCTCGGCGCCACGCCGGGGACCACGGTCGCGGCGGCCCCCAGATGCTCGGCGTCGAACTCCAGCTCCACCGTGTACGAGCCGCTCGTCACGGGTGTGCGGCGCCCGGCGAGCGCGGTCGCCCCGGCGGCGGCCGCCCTGATGTCGGCGGCGGTACGGGCCGGGGTCCGGCACACGGCGGCGTACCGCGAGACGTGGTCCTTCACCGCCACCGTACGCGCCTCGGGGGCGTAGCCCTGGGCGTCCTCGCAGGTCAGGTCGTCGCCGGTGACCAGGATGACGGGCACGCCGTACTCCGCCGCGACATGGGCGTTGAGCAGGCCCTCACTGGCGCGGACCCCGTTCAGCCAGACCCCGGTGATGGAGTTGGCGAGGTAGGTGTGGGCGAGCACGCCCTCCGTGCCGGCGCCCGTGTGGTAGCCGACGAACGCGACGGCGTCGACGTCGCCGTGCTGGATGCCCTCGACCATGGAGAGGGACTTGTGCTTGCCGGTGAGCATCTGGACGCGGTCGTCGAGCCGCTCCAGGAGCAGGTTGCGCATGGTCCAGTGGGCCTCGTTGACGAGGACCTCGTCGGCGCCCCCGTCGAAGAAGCCGAGTGCGGCGGCGTTCACATCGGAGGTGAAGAGCGAACGGCACCGTTCCCACTGCGGGGTGCCGGGCAGTACATCGGCCGGCCACGTCACTCCGGTGGCGCCCTCCATGTCGGCGCTGACGAGGATCTTCACGTGCGCGGTCCTGTCGCTGGTCGGTCGCTCCCCCGCCCGTTCCCGGGAAGAGGATCTTCGTGCCGCATCACGGTACGCGCCGGGACAGCGCCGGACCAGGGCGTCGGTGATCTGCCACTGGTCCAGTCCGGTGAAGCCGTCCGCCGCACGGGCGGCGGACGGCTCCGAGGTCAGGCGCGGGCGGTGCCCTTGACGAGCTCCTCGATCCTGCCGAGTTCGTCCTCGCCGAACTCCAGGTTTCCGACCGTCGCCACGCTGTTCTCCAGCTGGGCGACGCTGCTCGCTCCGACGACGGCGGAGGTGACCCGGCCGCCGCGCAGCACCCAGGCGAGCGCCATCTGGGCGAGGGACTGTCCGCGCTCGCGGGCCAGCTCGTTCAGTGCGCCCAGCCGGCTCACGAGGTCCGGGGTGACGGCCTCGGCCGACAGGAACGGGCTGCTCCCCGCCGCGCGCGATCCCTCCGGGATGCCGTTCAGATAGCGGTCGGAGAGGATGCCCTGCTCCAGTGGGGAGTACGCGATGGAGCCGGTGCCGAGCTCGTCGAGGGCGTCGAGCAGCCCGTCCTCGACCCAGCGGTCGAGCATGGAGTAGCGCGGCTGGTGGATGACGAGGGGCGTGCCCAGCTCGCGCAGGATGCGGGCGGCCTCGCGGGTCTGCTCGGCGGAGTAGTTGGAGACGCCGGCGTAGAGCGCCTTGCCCTGGCGCACCGCCGTGTCGAGCGCGCCCATCGTCTCCTCGAGCGGGGTGTCGGGGTCGAAGCGGTGCGAGTAGAAGATGTCGACGTAGTCGAGGCCGAGCCGGGTCAGGCTCTGGTCCAGCGAGGAGCGCAGGCTCTTGCGGGAGCCCCACTCCCCGTACGGCCCCTCCCACATGTGGTAGCCCGCCTTGGTCGAGATGACGATCTCGTCCCGGAGTCCCGCGAAGTCCGTGCCCAGGGCGCGGCCCATGGCGGTCTCGGCGGAGCCGGGCGGCGGGCCGTAGTTGTTGGCGAGGTCGAAGTGGGTGATGCCGAGGTCGAAGGCCCTGCGCAGGATCTCGCCCTGGCTCTCGGGGGTGCGGTCGCCTCCGAAGTTGTGCCAGAGCCCGAGCGACAGCGCGGGAAGCAGCAGGCCGCTGCGTCCGGTGCGCCGGTAGGGCATGGCGGCGTAGCGGTCGGCGGACGGAACGTACATACGGGCACTCCACGGGGCACGGGCTGGCGCGCCAGGACCGGTGCGCGTACCCAAGACTGGCGGAGAACGATCCAGCGGTCCAACAGGAGATTCCGCTGGGATTCATCGGTTAGATTGCTCAATCATGGAACTGCGTCAGCTGGAGCACTTCGTCGCGGTCGCCGAGGAGCGGCACTTCACCCGGGCTGCCGAGCGTCTGGCCGTGTCCCAGTCGGGGCTGTCCGCCTCCGTCCGCGCGCTGGAGCACGAGCTGAGGACGCCGCTGTTCAGCCGTACGACCCGCACGGTCCGGCTCACCGAGGCGGGGGCTGCCCTGCTGGTGGAGGCGGAGCGCACGCTGGCGGGTGCCAGGGCGGCGCGGGACGCCGTCGACGCCGTACGGGGGCTGCTGCGCGGCACGCTGACGCTGGGGGTGGAGCAGTGCGTGGCCGGGGTCAGCACGGCGAGGCTGCTCGCGGCCTTCCACCGGGAGCATCCGCACATGGAGATCAGGCTCCGGCAGGAGGGCACGTCCAGCCTGCTGGAAGGGGTGGCGGGCGGGAGGCTCGACCTGGCGTTCGCGGCGACCGTGAGCCCGCCGGAGTGGCGGGGCGAGCTCGTGCCGCTGGCCCGGGAGCCCATGGTCGTCCTGTGCGCCCCCGGTCACCGGCTCGCCCAGGAGGACGCGCGGGTGGCGTGGGGCGAACTGCGCGGCGAGTCGTTCATCGACTTCCACCCGGACTGGGGGCCCAGGCGGGCGGCCGACGAGGCGTTCGCCGTGGCGGGGGTCCGTCGCACGGTGGCGCTGGAGGTCAACGACGTGCACAGCCTGCTGGAGCTGGTGCACGAGGGCCTCGGGATCGCGGTCGTGCCGCACCACTTCTCCCGTAAGCCGGAGGCCCGGGGCCTGGTCGCGGTGGAGCTCGACGGAGCGCACCGGCCGGCCTACGAGAGCGTCGTGGTCCTCCCGCCGGCCCAGGCCATGACCCCGGGGGCGAAGGCGCTGATGACGCTGGTCCGGGAGGCCCCGCTGCGCTGACCCCGGCCGCCTCTCAGCCGCTCAGCGCCTCGGCGAACGCTCCCGCTTCCTGGTCGACTCCGCTGCAGGCGTCCGAGGCGGTATCCGTGTCCTCGTCGGAGGTGCACTGCTGGTCGCGGAAGGCCGCCCAGAGGGAGAGCGCGCCGACCCCTCGGCGGGCGGCGAACGAACGCAGGGACGCCGCGTCGTCGAGGGTGAACGTCTCCCCTTCGACGTCGTTGACCCCGATCATCACGGTGATGTGCAGCGCCTTCCACGCCGCGTCCTGCGACAGCCCGAGGACGTCCATGAGCTGGGCCTGGGCCGCGGCGGCCGCCTGCTCGGCGTAGTCGCCCATGTCGCCGCTGTGGGACGTGCTGTAGTTCATCGCCATGATGTTGACCGCCGAGACGTCGACCCCCTGGTCCACCGCGTCCTCCAGGACCGCGAGCCCGGTGTCCTCCAGCCCTTCGGGCATGACGGGCAGGGTGTAGGTGACGTCGAGGCCGCGCTTCTCCTGGAGCAGGGCGAGTGCTTCGTTGCGGCGGGTGACGGAGGCGGTGTCGGTGAGCGCGCTGCCCTCGATGTCGAAGTCGGCCTTCGTGGCGCCGACCGCGTCGAGCACCTCGGCGTAGGCGTCGGCCAGCTCCTCCGCGCTGTCGCAGGCAAGCGCCGCCTCGGTGCCCGCGGCACCGCCGAAGGAGACCCGGAGGTCCGCGCCGTCGGCGGTGAGCGCCTCGGCGCGCGCCGCGACCGCTTCGCTGCCGGCCGCGGTGGTGCCGCCCCAGAGGGGGGTGCAGCCGGAGGTGGCGGAGGTGACGAAGGCCAGGTTGTACGTGTCGGGGGACCCCGCGCCGTCCGTGTCGGCGGCGGTCGTGGCGCTCACGTACGGGGTGTAGGCGGTCCGCGCGGCCGCCGGCGGGGGCTGCGCGGTCCCCTTCGACTGATCGGCGACGCCGCCCGGCGAGCAGGCCGAGCACGCGAGGCCGAGCGCGATCAGCCCGGCGACGGCTGAGGAAACCCGTGTGCGCCTTCGCATGACGTGTGTGCACCTGCTTTCGGAATGTCGTCCGCAACGGCAGCCGGTGCTGCCGGGACGCCTAGAACCTCTCACACCCGGGGCCTGCGCGAAGACACAGGAAACCCATGGAAAAGGACCAACAGTGGCCGCCTGGAACGCCCAACTCCCCTGCTGGGAAAGGTTCGAGCGGCACGGAGCCGGCGTATCGCGGTCGGCGTACTCTCAGCGGTCCGACAGGTTCGGGCCCTCTTCACAGCGAGCGGCCAGGAAAGCTCCAGACTTCGCACATCAAGCTTCGCCACCATGCGCACATGCAATCCGACCCCGTCATCGAGAAAGACCCGGCGCCGCGCGGCCGACGCCGGGCACACGCCGGCCCGGCCCGTCCGGCCGAGCGCCGTCGCGCGGCCGAACAGCCGCAGGAGGGACCCGTCTTCGTGGACGGCTCCGGGCGCCGGGCCAAGCTGCTGCGCCGCGCCGGCATGCTCCTGGGCGCCGTCTGCGTCGGTTACGCCGCCGTGCTGGGACTCGCCTTCATGGGCGGCATCTCCATGACCCCTTCGCAGCTGCTCCCCTTCGACGGCGGCCCGGCCGCCGAGGCCGGCCCGGGAGGCGGGACGCGGCCGGGTTACGGCATGCCACCGGGCGGGACCGCGCCCCCGGGCGGCGCGCCGACGCCGCCGGCGGCCGGCGGAGCGACACCGTCCGGCCAGGCATCGGCATCGGCATCGGCATCGGGCGGGGCGAACTGATGGCCGCTTCCCGCCGTCGGCACGCCACGCCCGGCAGGATCAGCCGCGTGGGGCGCCAGGCCGTCCCCCGGCCCCGCGTGATCATGGCCTTGCTGCTTCTGCTGGGGCTCGTCTGCATGATGCTGCTGGACGGCTATCTGCGCGCCGAGATCGGTGACGACCAGCGGGTCCGGACCGGAGCCTCCGCGGACTCGGTGCCCGCCGACGTGCTGGAGGGCGGGCCGATCCTGAGCTTCCCCGGCGGCACCGCCCGTACGCAGTCCGTGCCGGACAAGACCATCGTGCTCACCTTCGACGACGGCCCCGATCCCGAGTGGAGCGGGAAGGTGATGGACATCCTGGACGAGAACGACGTGCCGGGCACCTTCTTCCTCGTCGGCTCGATGGTCGCGCGCTATCCGGACGTCGTCCGCAGGATGGTCGACGAGGGCAACGAGGTGGGGGTCCACACCTTCACCCATGTCGATCTCTCCTATCAGAGCGAGGCCCGCGTCAAGCGGGAGATCGCCCAGACGCAGCTCGCGCTGGCGGGCGCCGCCGGCATCACGACGACGCTGTTCCGCGCCCCGTACTCCTCGAAGACCGATGCGATCGACGACTACAGCTGGCCCGTCTACGAGCGCCTCGGCGCGATGGGTTACACGAGCGTGTTCATCGACACCGACAGCGAGGACTGGCAGCAGCCCGGCGTCTCCAAGATCATCGAGTGGGCGACGCCGGAGGACGGCGAGGGCGCCTCGGTGCTCTTCCACGACTCGGGCGGCGACCGCTCCGAGACCCTGGCCGCGCTGCCGGAGTACATCAAGAAGATGAAGGCGAAGGGCTACACCTTCACCACCGTCAGCGGCGCCCAGCAGGAGGCCGGCACCGACGGTGAGGACGCGGACGCTGCCGCTCCCCCCGGCCCCGTACAGGACGGCGGCGCACAGGGCGACTCGGTGCAGGCCGCCCACCGCAAGGCGGACACCGCGAGCGTGTGGGAGGGTCGCGCCCTGCTCGCCGCGGTCACGGTCGCGGAGTGGACCGTGCCGGGGCTGGCCACGATGCTGGGTGTCGTCGGGGTGGCGGTCCTGGGCCGCTTCGGCCTGATGCTCCTGCTCGCCCGGCGCCATCACCGGCAGCGCAACAGACGCCGGTTCACCTGGGGCCCCGAGGTGACCGGGCCGGTGAGTGTGATCGTTCCGGCCTACAACGAGAAGGAGTGCATCGCCGCCACGCTCAACTCCCTCGCCGCGAGCACACATCCGATCGAGATCCTGGTCGTCGACGACGGATCGACGGACGGCACCGCGGAGATCGCCGAATCGCTCGGCCTCCCCAATGTCCGGGTGATCCGGCAGGAGAACGCGGGCAAGCCGGCGGCACTCAACAACGGTGTGCGGCAGGCGCGTCACGACATCGTCGTGATGATGGACGGGGACACCGTCTTCGAACCGGACGCCGTGCACCAGCTCGTCCAGCCGTTCGCCGACCCCGGTATCGGCGCCGTCGCGGGGAACGCGAAGGTCGGCAACCGGTCCACGATGATCGGTGCCTGGCAGCACATCGAGTACGTGATGGGCTTCAACCTGGACCGCAGGATGTACGACCTGCTGCGCTGCATGCCCACCATCCCCGGTGCCATCGGTGCCTTCCGCCGCCAGGCGGTTCTGGAGGCCGGCGGGATGAGCGAGGACACGCTGGCGGAGGACACCGACATCACCATCGCGCTCCATCGCGCGGGCTGGCGCGTCGTCTACGCCGAGCACGCCCGGGCGTGGACCGAAGCACCGGCGTCCCTGGGCCAGTTGTGGCGTCAGCGCTACCGCTGGAGCTACGGCACCATGCAGGCGTTGTGGAAGCACCGCCGGTCCGTCACCGACCGGGGGCCCTCCGGGCGCTTCGGCCGCGTCGGCATGCCGCTCGTCGTCCTCTTCCAGATCGTCACACCGGTGTTCGCGCCGCTCATCGACGTCTTCACCGTCTACGCGATGGTCTTCGTGGACTTCCGGGCGTCGCTGCTCGCCTGGCTGGCGATCCTGGCCGTGCAGCTGCTCTGCGCGGCGTACGCCTTCCGTCTCGACCGGGAGAAGTACAGGTACCTGCTGATGATGCCCCTCCAGCAGCTCGCCTACCGGCAGTTGATGTACCTCGTGCTGATCCACTCCTGTGTCACGGCGGCGACCGGGGGCCGGCTGCGCTGGCAGAAGCTGAAACGCACGGGTGAGGTGGGCACGCCCCACGTGGGGGCCTCGTAGTGGCGGGGGCGCACCGCCGGGCGGCGTTCGCGCCGCCCTCCGCGGCCGCCACGGCCACCGGCCGGGACCGGTCCTTCGATGTGCTGCGGGCCGTGGCGCTCGTCCGGGTGGTGACCTACCACACCTTCGAGTGGCCCTGGCTGGGGTACGTCTTCCCGTCCATGGGCGTGATGTTCGCGCTCGCCGGGTCGCTCATGGCCCGCTCGCTGGAGCGGCCGGCCCCCGGGGTGCTCCGCAGCAGGCTGCGGCGGCTGCTGATCCCGGTGTGGCTGTTCGGGCTCGTACTCGGCGTGGCTATGCTGCTGCACGGCTGGGTGCCGGGGCCGGACGTCCTGCTCTGGGTGCTGCCGGTCGGGGATCCGCCCGGCAACGCCTGGGGTGAGCAGGCCTGGGCGGTGCTCTGGTATCTGCGCGCCTATCTCTGGTTCGTACTGCTCTCTCCGCTGCTGCTGCGCCTCTTCCGGCTCGCCCCGCTCCCCGTGCTCGCCCTGTCCCTGGTGCCCGTCGTGGTGCTGGAGACGGTGTCCGGGGTGCCGGACGGCCGGCTGGGGGGCGCGATCAGTGACGCCTCGGTGTTCCTGTTCTGCTGGCTGCTGGGGTTCGCGCACCGCGACGGTGTGGTCGACCGGCTGCGCGGCGCGGGAGCGGTGGGGGTCGCGGTGCCCCTGATGGCCGCGGGTGCCTGGTGGGCGGCCGGGCACCCGGCGGAGGGCTCGTTCGACCTGGACGACCTCCCGCTCGCCCAGGCGCTGTGGTCGGCGGGGTTCGTGCTGCTCCTGCTGCGTTTCAGGCCGCGCTTCGACGGACTCGTACGTCACCGGGTGGCCGACCGGGTCGTCACGGTGTTCAACGCCCGCGCGGTGACGGTCTACCTCTGGCACGAGGTGGCGCTGATGGCCGCGGTGCCGCTGATCGACCTCATGTGGGAGGTGCCGGCGCTGGAGCGGCACCTGCCGCTGGACAGCCTCTGGTGGCAGTTCGGTGTCGCCTGGATGCTGATCGCCGCCGCCGTGGTGTGCTTCGGCTGGGTCGAGGACGTCGCGGCGAGGCGGAGGCCCCGGCTTCTGCCGTGAGGGCCGGGGTGTGCGGGGCGCTCCCCCGCACACCCCGGCGCACCTGAGCCGCCCTCAGTCCTCGTGGCCCAGCTGGAGGTCGCGTTCGGTGCGGCCTCCCCCGGGGAGCTGGAGCACGGTGGCGACCGGCGGATAGCCGGCGGCGATCACGGTGTACTCGCCGGTCGACAGGTCGACGAACCGGAACGCCCCGTCGGAGCCGGTGGTCAGGGTGTCGACCACGTTGCCCGCCGCGTCCAGCAGCGTGACCCTGGCGTCCTCGACGGCTCGCCCGCCAGGGGCGCGCACGATCCCCCGGAGCACGGCACCGCCCGCCAGCTCGATGTCCTGCCTGGTCTCCCGGGCGGCCTGCACGCTGACGGGGAGGGCGGCGGGGCGGAAGGCCGGCGCGCTGGCGGCGAGGGTGTACTCACCGGCCACCAGCTCGCTGATGACATAGGCGCCCTCGCGTCCGGTGCGGGTCGTCGCGACGACTTCGCCCCGTACGTCGGTGAGTGTGACCGCCGCGTCGCGGACGGGGGCTCCGTCGGGTGTGACGACCGCGCCGGCGAGCCGTCCCGCCCCGCCCAGGACCACGTCGAGCTCCACCGGCCGGTCGCTGACGGTGACACTGACGGCCTGCGGCTGGTGCCCGCCCGCGGCGGCGATCAGCACGTAGGCCCCCGCTGCCGGCGCGCTCAGCGCGTACCGCCCGTCGTCGGCGCTCGCTCCGCGTCCGACCTGCCGCCCCTGGACGTCGATGAGGGTGAGCGCGGCCCGCCCCACCTTCGTGCCGTCGGGGTGCTGGACACATCCGCACACCGGAACCCCGGAGAGCGGTCCGGGCTGCGGCGGGCCGGGGTCGGTGCGGGCCGCGGGGATCGTGGAGTGCACCTCGGTCGGGTCGGGGGCCGTCTGGGGGGTGTGGTGGGACACCAGCGGTTTCTCCTTGAGGAAGAAGGCGAGGAACAGGCCGAGCAGGAGCACCGGCACCAGGTAGAGGAAGATCCGCGGCATCGCGTCGGCGTACGCCTGGATGTAGGCGTCGCGCAGTGCGGGCTCCATGGAGTGGACCAGCTGTGGGGTGATCGACTCGGCGTCGGGCAGATCGGCGCCGGAGGGGAGCCGCACCCCGAGCGCGTCACCGAGCCGCCCGGCGAACAGGGTGCCGAAGATCGCGGCTCCGACGCTGCCGCCGATCTGGCGGAAGTAGTTGTGCGCGCTGGTGGCGGTGCCGAGGTCGGAAGGGCGTACGGAGTTCTGCACGGCCAGCACCAGGATGGACATGACGAGGCCGATCCCGATGCCCAGGACGGCCTGCCAGATGCCGTACTCCAGCGCCGAGGTGTTGGTGTCGAGCAGGGAGAGCAGCCACATGCCCACAGCCGACACGGCTCCGCCCACCAGCGGATAGACGCGGTAGCGGCCCGTACGCGAGACCAGTTGGCCGGAGACGACGGAGGAGATGACGATGCCGCCCATCATGGGCAGCATCAGCAGCCCCGACTCGGTGGCGGACACGCCCTCGACCATCTGGAGGTAGGTCGGCAGATAGCTGGCCGCCCCGAAGAGGGCGACCCCGATGACCGCGCCGACCAGCGAGGTGACGTTGAAGACGGAGTCCCGGAACAGGCGCAGCGGGATGATGGGTTCGGCGGCCCGGTGTTCGACGACGAGGAAGAGCAGAGTCGTTCCGGCAGCCCCGGCGGCGAGCCCCAGGATGGTCCGGGAGCCCCAGGCGTACTCCGTCCCGCCCCAGCTGGTGAGCAGCACCAGGCAGGTCGACGCGACGGCCAGCAGCAGCGCCCCCAGCACGTCGAGGCGGGGGCGGACGGCGGGTTTGGGGAGCTTCAGCACGAGGGCGATGACGGCGAGGGTGACGAGGCCGAACGGCACGTTGATGTAGAAGCACCAGCGCCAGGAGGCGTGATCGGTGAAGAAACCGCCGAGGAGCGGTCCCGCCACCGAGGCGAGGCCGAAGACGGCCCCGATGAGGCCCATGTAGCGGCCCCGCTCCCTGGCCGGGACGATGTCCGCGATGATCGCCTGGACGCCGATCATGAGCCCGCCGCCGCCGATGCCCTGGACGGCCCGGAAGGCGATGAGTTCGTCCATGGTGCGCGACCAGCCCGCCAGGGCGGAGCCGATGATGAAGACGACGATCGCGAACTGGAAGACACCCTTGCGGCCGAAGAGGTCGCCGAGCTTCCCGTAGAGCGGCAGACCGATCGTGGAGGCGAGCAGATAGGCGGTGACCGCCCAGGACATCTTGTCCAGGCCGTGCAGCTCACCGACGATCTTCGGCAGGGCGGTGGCGACGATCATCTGGTCGAGCGCCGCGAGCAGCAGGGTGAGCATCAGCCCGAGGAAGACCAGCCGGATCCTGCGGGGGCTGATGTCGTCCGGCGGCGCGGACGGCCCGGCGGCGGACGGCGGCGGGGGCGGCTCGTACTCCGCCTCGGTGCCGGGCGCCGCCCGGGAACCGGGCGCCCCGTACTCCGTGCCTCCCGGCTCGTCCTTCACCAGAGTGATCCCACCCACCACGTAACGCTCCCCTCGTCGCAGCTGCGCCGCCCATTTCTCGCATCAGGCGGTAAGGCGGGGCAAACGCGACCGGGCGCACGCAGGGCGCATTCAGAGGGCTTATGCGCCGGTGGGAGGCACTGCGACGCGCAACCGGCCACCCCGGAAAACCACCCGTTCCGGTGAGGCCGGCCGCGACGCCAACAGCGGGGGAAGCAGCGTTACTTCTCCACCTCGGTGGCGAGGTTCTGCAGCAGTTCGTCGTAGATGCGGCCGAGTCCCTTGGGCGCGAAGGTCTTCTCGAAGAACCCGCCGATGCCGCCGGCGCCGTTCCACACCGTCGAGACGACGGCCTTGGACTTGCCCTCGCCGGCCGGGGTGACGGTCCAGGTGGTGACCATCGAGGAGTTGCGGTCCTTCTCGATCAGCTGCCCGTCGGTGGGCTCGGTGACCTCGAGCAGGCAGTCGCGGACCCGCTTGCTCGTGGCCTGGAGCTTCCAGTGGACGAGGGTGCCTTCGCCGTCCCCGCCCTCGCGCACCTCGTACTCGCTGAAGTGCCCGGTCAGCACCTTGCCCCGGACCTCCTTGTAGTCGGCCAGCGCATCGAACACCGTCTCTGCGTCCGCCGCGATGATCCGCTCTGTCGTGGCCTCGACCTGCGCCATGCCTGCTCCTCCAGCACTCGGTTCTTCGGGGTGCTGCTGAGCCAACCACCTCGGGTACGGCCCCTCAAAATCGGGCCCCGCGCTCCGCCGTGCACGATCAAGTGAACACATGTTCTATTCTCTGCGGAGTGCTACCAAGGAGGCGCTCATGCGCTGGGACAATCTGGCAGAGAACACCACAAAGACGGGTAACGGTGCGCTCTTCGCCGCGGACGCGGTGACGACGCGCACTTTCGACACCCCGGAATTCAGGGGAATCACCTTCCACGAGATCCGGGCCCGCTCGATCGTGAACCGGGTGCCCGGGGCCTCCCGCATGCCGTTCGAATGGACAGTGAACCCGTACCGGGGCTGCACCCACGCGTGCGTGTACTGCTTCGCCCGCAAGACCCACAGCTATCTGGACCTGGACACCGGTCTCGGCTTCGACTCGCAGATCGTCGTCAAGGTCAACGCCGCCGAGCTGCTGAGCCGTCATCTGGCCTCCCGCCAGTGGCACGGCCAGCACATCGCGATGGGAACGAACGTCGACTGCTACCAGCGGGCCGAGGGCCGCTACCGGCTGATGCCCGGCATCATCGCGGCGCTGCGCGACCACGCGAATCCCTTCTCCATCCTCACGAAGGGCACTCTGATCCTGCGCGACCTCGATCTGTTGCGACAGGCCGCCGAGGTCACCGAGGTCGGCGTGTCCGTCTCCGTCGGATTCACCGACCCCGAGCTGTGGCGCACGGTCGAGCCGGGCACCCCCTCCCCCGAGCGTCGCCTCGACGTCGTCCGCGCCATGACGGACAACGGGATCGGCTGCGGGGTGCTGATGGCCCCGGTCATCCCCTTCCTCGGCGACCACCCCGACCAGCTGCGCGCCACCGTCCGCGCCATCGCCGCGGCCGGGGCCACGTCCGTCACGCCGCTCGTCCTGCACCTGCGGCCCGGCGCCCGCGAGTGGTTCATGCGGTGGGTCGCACAGCACCACCCCCACCTGGTGCGACGGTACGAACGGATGTACGCGGACGGCGCGTACGCACCGACCTGGTACCAGCGGTCCATCACCCGCCGGGTCCACGAGCTCGCGGCCGAGTTCGGCATCGGCCCGGCCGACCGGGGCGGCGCCCGCCGCCTCGCCCGCGAGACCCCGCCGGCCCTCACCGACGGACATACGCCGGGCCCCACCCAGCTGACCCTGCTCTGACCGCACCGGCCTCCCTGCCCGAACGGGTCAACTCTCGGCGACATGTGACCTGCCCGGCCCGGATCCGGGAAGCATGCGGCGGGGGCTGTGCCACCCACAGCCGTGTTCCCCGACCACGGGAGGCCCTATGACGAAACGTGCAGGAATTCTGGTCGCCGTCGGCGCCACGGTCGCAGGTCTGGTGACCGCCGCGCCGTCCACCGCGTCCGCGCCGTCCACCGCGACCGCCGGGACGGGTGCGGCCGCCCCCGGCGCCGCCACGCCGCTCAGGTGGACCGGCTGCAGGACGAAGACGTATCCGGCCCTGCAGTGCGCAACCGTCCGCGCGCCGCTCGACCATGACAACCCGTCGGGCAGGCAGGTCACCCTGGCCCTCTCCCGGATCCCGCACACGGCGAAGACCTCGCAGGGGCCCCTGCTGGTCAACCCCGGCGGCCCCGGCGGCAGCGGGCTCTCCATGGCGGGCTTCGTCGCGTCCTCGCTGCCCGCGAAGCTCGCCGCGCAGTACGACGTGATCGGGTTCGACCCACGCGGGGTCGGGAAGAGCACCCCCGCCCTGGACTGCGTGCCGAAGTACTTCGAACCCGTACGCCCCGACTCCGTGCCGGACTCCTACGCGGCGGAGAAGACCGCGCGCAACCGGGCCGCCTCCTTCGCCGCCGCGTGCGGTGAGAAGCACGGCGAACTGCTGCCGTACATGGACACCGTCAGCGCCGCGAAGGACCTCGACACCATCCGCGAGGCCCTCGGCGCAGAGCAGATCAACTACTTCGGATATTCGTACGGCACCTACCTGGGCGCGGTCTACGCCAAGCTGTTCCCCGAGCGCGTGCGCCGCCTGGTGCTGGACTCGGTCGTCGACCCGGACGGCGTCTGGTACGAGGACAACCTCGGCCAGGACCACGCGTTCGACGCCCGCCACAAGGCCCTGATGGCGTGGATCGCGAAGAACGACGCCACGTACAAGCTCGGCAAGGACCCGGCCGCGGTCGAGGCCGCGTGGTACCGGATGCGCGACGCGGTGAAGAAGCACCCCGCGGCCGGCAAGGTCGGGCCGGGCGAGCTCGAGGACACCTTCATGCCGGGCGGCTACTACAACGGCTACTGGCCGCGCCTCGCCGAGACGTTCGCCGCGTACGTCAACGACAAGGACCAGGACGCGCTGGCCACCGCGTACAAGGACTTCGCGGCCGTGGACAGGAGCGGCGACAACGGCTACTCCGTCTACGCCGCCGTGCAGTGCCGCGACGCCGGCTGGCCCCGCACCTGGAGCACCTGGCGCAACGACACCTGGCAGGCGCACCGCAAGGCGCCCTTCATGTCGTGGAACAACACCTGGTACAACGCCCCGTGCGCCACCTGGCCGGTGGAGCCTCTCGAGCCCGTGCGGGTCACCAACGACGACATCCCGCCCGCGCTGATCCTCCAGGCCACCGACGACGCGGCCACGCCCTACGAGGGCGGCGTCACCATGAGCCGCAGGCTCAAGGGGTCGAGACTCGTCGTCGAGCAGGGCGGAGGCAACCACGGCATCACCCTGAGCGGCAACGACTGCCTGGACGCGCACCTGGTGGACTACCTCACCGACGGCACCCTCCCGGCCGGCGGCGGCAGCGGCGCGGACGCGGTCTGCGACGCCCTCCCGGAGCCGAAGCCCGCCCCCGCCACGAAGGCCGGAGCGAACCTGAAGGGCAAGACACTGCACGGTCTGCTCGGCTTCCGCGGCTGAGAAATACCGGGCCCCGCACCGGGGGCGTACGCCAGGATGGAGCGCGTGACCACACGCCCAGCTCCCGCGTACGCCCCCGGCGTGCCTGTACGTGACATGACCGTCGACGACTGCGCAGCCGTGGCGGACATCCGGGTGCGCGGCTGGCGGTGGGCGTACGCCGGAATGATCCCGCAGGCGTACCTGGACGCGATGGACGTCGACGAGGACGCCGAGCGCCGGCGCGCACGCCTCGCGGCGGGCGGCGGCCCGGTGAACCTGGTGGCCGGGGCGCCGGACGCCGCGGTGACCGGCTGGGCCTGCTACGGACCCTGCCGCGACGGGAGCGGGCGGCCCGGGAGCGGGGAGCTGTACGCGCTCTACGTACACCCGGACCGCATCGGCACGGGCACCGGGCGCGCGCTGCTGACCGAGGTCACCGCGCGGGCCCGTGCGGACGGATTCGCCGCGATGTCCCTCTGGGTACTGAAGGAGAACACGCGGGCCCGGCGCTTCTACGAGCGCGCGGGTTTCCGCCCGGACGGCGCGGAGGAGGCCTTCGACACCGGGGGTGCCATGGTGCCCGAGGTCCGGTACGTCCCCACGCTCAGCCCGCCGGCAGTCGGCTGAGCGCCTCCGCCGCCGCCGTGCCGAGCCGGGGGTGCGGCAGTGCGGCCTCCAGGACCGGGCGGGCCCGCCCGTCCCCCAGGCTCCCCAGCCCCTCGACGCACGCGAGGGCGACGCGCCAGTGCGGCTCGTCGGGGGTCAGCAGCCGGTGCAGGGTGCTGACCAGGGCGGGCACCGACTCGGGTGCGCGCAGGTCGGTCAGCAGGCGCACCGGATGCAGGGCATAGCCCGTCCGGAGGCTGTTGGTGGCGAGCGCGGCAGCCGCTCTCGGGGTCCGGGGATCGCCCAGGAGCCGGAGGGCGTGGGCGGCGGATACGCAGCGCTCGGGATCACGGTGGTTGAGGAGGAGGACCAGCGCCTCGAAGGCCCGGCGGTCGCCCCGGCAGCCGAGCCGGAACGCCGCGATCTCGCGGGCCCAGAGAGGGCGTTCTCGTTCCACGAGGACCGTGGCCAGCTCCTCGTCGTCCTCGGTGTCGATCAGCCGGTGGAAGTCCTCCGTTTCACCGGCCTCGTCGCCGAGCCTGTCCGTAAGCGAGCGGAACTCCTCATCCATGACGCTGAGTTTAGGGCGGCGAACGCGCTGTGGTTGACGAACTGTGTGCCAGTGCACAGACCGCCAGGGCTGGCGCGCTCGTTACCCGCCGGTTAAGCTCAGGTGAGCGGGACACACACCCGCAGCTCCGGTGGCCTGGTGACGCAACCACCCGGAGTGCTTGTCGGTTCGGCAGTTCGTGAGACGTGGCTCCGGGACAGAGCCCGTCACCCTTCCCCCCGGTGCGCCCGAGCGCCCGGAACCGTGCACCACGACACGCAATTCCCGCACACCGAGCGCCGGTTGATCCAGACCCTGCGCGCCGCCGTGCTCCTCACAGTCGTCACTCACCCTGGAGTCCCGTGATGGACATCCCGCTCACCACCATTGCCGTCGTCGGCCTCGGCACCATGGGCACCGGCATCGCCGAGGTCCTGGCCCGTGCGGGCCGCGAGGTCATCGGCATCGACATCGACGAAGCCGCCGCCCGGCAGGCCGTCGCCACCCTGGAGGCCTCCACCGAGCGCGCCGTGCGCCGCGAGCGGATCACGGAGCAGGAGCGACGCGACATCCTCGCCCGGTTCCGTACGTTCTCCGATCTGCAGGCCGCCGCGGAGGCGGAGCTGGTCATCGAGGTCGTGCCGGAGACGTACGAGATCAAGCAGCAGGTCTTCCGGGAGCTGGACGCGGTCGTCTCCCCCACCGCGATCCTGGCGACGGGCACGAACGCCCTGTCCGTGACCCGGCTGGCCGCCGAGTCGCAGCACCCCGAGCGTGTCCTGGGCCTGCACTTCTTCAATCCGGCGCCCGTGATGAAGCTCGTCGAGGTGGTCTCCTCCGTGCTGACCGCCCCGCCCGCCGTGGAGAGCGTCACCCGGCTCGCCCGCGAGCTGGGCAAGGAGCCGGTCGCGGTCGGCGACCGGCCCGGCTTCGTCGCGGACGGTCTGCTGTTCGGCTATCTCAACCAGGCCGCGGCGATGTACGAGGCCAACTACGCCTCCCGTGAGGACATCGACGCCGCCATGAAGCTGGGCTGCGGGCTGCCGATGGGCCCCCTGGCGCTGCTCGACCTGATCGGCGTCGACACGGCCCGCACGGTGCTGGAGGCCATGTACTCCGCCTCCCACGACCGGCTGCACGCGCCGGCGCCGGTGCTCGGCCAGCTCAGCGAGGCCGGTCTGACCGGCCGCAAGGCGGGCCGCGGCTTCTACACGTACGACGCCCCGGGCGGGCAGAGCGTGGTGCCGGACGCCCTGACGCCGGTGGAGAGCGCGGGCGCGGTCACCGGGCGCGAGGTCTCATCGGTGGGTGTGGCCGGTTCGGGGACGATGGCCTCGGGCATCGCGGAGGTCTTCGCGAAGGCCGGGTACACCGTGGTCCTCGCCGCGCGCAGCCAGGAGAAGGCGGACACGGCCAAGGCCCGGATCGCCAAGTCCCTGGGGCGCTCGGTCTCCAAGGGAAGGCTGACGGAGGAGGCGCGGGACGAGACCCTCGCCCGGATCACCCCGGCGGGCTCCCTGGACTCCTTCGCCGATGTCGATCTCGCGGTCGAGGCGGTCGCCGAGGACCTGGAGATCAAGCGGGAGCTCTTCCAGACCCTGGACAAGGTCTGCAAGCCGGGTGCGGTGCTCGCGACGACCACCTCGTCGCTGCCGGTCGTGGCGGTCGCCCGGGTGACCTCGCGCCCCGAGGACGTGATCGGGATGCACTTCTTCAACCCGGCGCCCGCGATGAAGCTGGTCGAGGTGGTCCGCACGGTGCTGACCGCCGACGACGTGCACGCCACGGTCCGCGAGGTCTGCGTGAAGGTGCGCAAGCACCCGGTCGACTGCGGTGACCGGGCGGGCTTCATCGTGAACGCGCTGCTGTTCCCCTACCTGAACAACGCGATCAAGATGGTCGAGGAGCACTACGCGACGCTCGACGACATCGACGCGGCGATGAAGCTGGGCGGCGGCTATCCCATGGGCCCCTTCGAGCTCCTGGACGTCGTCGGCCTGGACGTCTCGCTCGCCATCGAGAAGGTTCTGCACAGCGAGTTCCGCGACCCGGGCCTCGCCCCGGCGCCGCTGCTCGAGCATCTGGTGGCCGCGGGCTGCCTCGGCCGCAAGACGGGGCGCGGCTTCCGCGAATATGCCCGCCGCTGACATCGGGGCGGGGTGGGGCGGGTTGCTGGGACCCCCGGGCGACCCGCCCCCACAGGCGCACTCCCCTGCGCCGATGGGTTACGTTCACCTCATGTCCCAACCCGCCAAGTCCCCTCGTTCCTCCGCCTCGGCGGACGCCCCTGAGAGTGCCGCGAGCACCCGGGCGGCCGCCCAGCGGCTCAAGATTCGCCGCGAACTGGCCGCAGCGGCCATGGAACTGTTCGCCACGAAGGGGTACGAGGCGACGACCGTCGACGAGATCGCGGGGGCGGCCGGGGTCGCCCGGCGCACGTTCTTCCGCCACTTCCGCTCCAAGGAAGAGGCCATCTTCCCGGACCACGACGACACCCTCGTCAGGGCCGAGGCCGTCCTCAACGCCGCACCCGCGCACGAGCACCCGCTCGACACCGTGTGCCGCGGCATCAAGGAGGTCATGAAGATGTACGCGGCGAAGCCGGCGGTCTCCGTGGCGCGCTACAAGCTGACCCGTGAGGTGCCCACGCTCCGCGAGGCCGAGATCGCCTCGGTGGCCCGATACGAACGGCTGTTCACGCGTTATCTGCTGGGCCATTTCGACGAGCGTGACCACCAGGTGGGCAATGACGACCCGCTGCTCGCCGAGGTCGCCGCGTCCGCCGTCGTGACCGCGCACAACCATGTGCTGCGGCGCTGGCTGCGGGCGGACGGGCAGGGCGACGTGGAGTCCCAGCTCGACCACGCGTTCGCGATCGTGCGGGAGACCTTCGGCACGGGGATCGGGGCGGGGCGGACCGTGGGGGGCGAGACCGGGAAGGCCCCTGCGGCGTCCGTGTCCCGGGAGGGCGAGGTGCTGGTCACCGTGGCCCGTACCGACGCACCGCTCGACGAGATCATGCGCACGATCCAGCAGGCGCTGAAGGAGCACTGAGCCCGGCCCCGGCGGGGTTCACCCCTCGACGGGCTGCACGGACGCGCTCGCGTACCAGGGCGGCGCGGCGCCCTCGCTCCACGCGGTGAGCCCGTCGAGACCGACACAGACGATGCCGCACTGCTCGGCGTACTCGAGGGCCGGATCGGTGAATTCGCCGGTGGTGACGACGACGGCCGCCTCGGCGCCGTGCACCGCGTAACAGGTGCCGCCGAAGCGCTGGAGGTCCTGCGAGCCGACCTTGTTGTCGTTCGTGTACCTCTTGCACTGCACGACCAGGCGGCGGCCGTCCGGCGTGGTGCCTACCACGTCGGCGCCCAGGTCGCCGGCGCCTCCGACGACCTCGGCGTCCAGGCAGCCGTCCCGCCTGCAGAGCGCGGCCACGGCCTCCTCGAAGTCGTACGGGTCCATGGCCTCGTAGTCGTACGGGTCCATGGCCTCGTAGTCGTACGGGTCCATGGCCTCGTGGTCGACCGTCCGCACCGGCTCGGGGCGCGGCGGCACGACGTCGGCTTCCGGCAGCTCCTCCAGGGCGGCGTCCACGACCTCGTAGGCGGCCTCGACGGCTGCCGCGGCGGCCTTGGCGGCCGCCCTGCGGCTGCGGCGCAGGCGCAGGAGCAGCACGACCGCGGCCACCAGCGCGACGGTCGAGGCGACGGCGACCACCGGGTGCCGTTCGGCGGTCCTGAGGGCCGTGCGCACCGCGAGTCCGGCGCCGCAGATCAGGAGCGCGAGGAACACGAAGCCGAACGCCGTCCGCCTGACGTCGAATTCGGACCTGCGGCCCTTCCGGGCCGATCTGCGCGTCTGTATCCCCATCGCGTTCCCCACCCCTTGTCCGTTGCGGCATTTCAAGATCACTTACGTGTGCCCCGCGGCCGCCGGTTGACGCACCGTCGGAAGAAAACCCGGTGGCCGGGCCGGGGAGGGGGTGCTCGGATGCGCACATGGAACCTGACGAGATGCTGGCCCTCTTCGACCACGAGATGCGCGAGCACGCCCGCCCGGACGGCCCCGGTACGCGCGTCGAGCGGGTCGGTGACGTCGTGCGGCAGACCGGTGGCCCGGACGACTGGAACGGCGTCGTGTGGACGGCTCCGGACCTCTCGCCCGCCCGCGCGCGGTCGGAGATCTCGGCACAGGTGGGGCACTACGCAGCCCGGGGTGTAAGCGAATTCGAGTGGAAGCTGTACGCGCACGACGGCCCGCCCGGGCTGGGCGTTCTCCTCACCGCGGCCGGGTTCGAGCCGGAGCCGCCGGAGACGCTGCTGGTGGCACCGGTCGCGGACCAGGCCGGGGCGGTGGAACTGCCCGAGGGGGTGCGGCTGCGGCACGTGACCGACGCCGCGGGGGTGGAGCTGATGGTCCGGGCCCATGAGCTGGCCTTCGGCACCGACGGTTCCCGGCTGCGCCATCAGACCCTGGCCCGTCTCGCCGACGCCCCGCCGGACACATTCGTCGCGGTGGTCGCCCTGGCCGGCGACGAGCCCGTGAGCTCCGCCCGGTTGGAGATGCACCCCGGCACCGGCTTCGCCGGGCTCTGGGGCGGCGGTACGGCGGCCGAATGGCGGGGCAGGGGGATCTACCGCGCCCTGATCGCCCATCGGGCCCGCATCGCCGCCGGGCTCGGCTACCGCTTCCTCCAGGTGGACGCGACGGACCGTTCCGCCCCGATCCTGCGACGGCTCGGCTTCTCGGCCCTGAGCACGACGACGCCGTACGTGTACCGCACCGCGCCGTAACCGCCACAAAAGGCGGAGCAATGCGACATACCGACCATGATGTTGCTCATGCGTGCCTACGAGATGACAACTGAGAGAAATTGTTGGCACTGGGTGCCTTGCCACCTGTCACGCAGTGCCATACGTTGAAGGTGTCCGGGCGGCCGGCGTGCAGAGATCTCTCGTACGCCGGCTGTCCCCGCAGACCACGTGTCCGCGCGCCCGGACGCCTGCGTCACAGGCAACCCCTTCTGCTCCACCGAGCAGGCACAGAGCACCACCACGCCGAACCGACGGCACACCTCCAACACCGCACCGCTCCCCTGACCACAGGGGCCTCCGAGCGTTTCCCTCGACGCCGGAGACCCGATCTGCCGGAGGCATCACCGTGAAGGAAATCCTGGACGCGATCCAATCGCAGGACAGCACGGCCGCGGACTTCGCGGCCATGTCCATCCCCGAGTCGTACCGCGCGGTGACCGTGCACAAGGACGAGGCCGAGATGTTCGCCGGCGTCGCCAGCCGCGACAAGGACCCCCGCAAGTCCCTCCACGTCGAGGACGTGCCGGTTCCCGAGCTCGGCCCGGGTGAGGCCCTGGTGGCGGTCATGGCCAGCTCGGTCAACTACAACTCCGTGTGGACGTCGATCTTCGAGCCCGTCTCGACCTTCGGCTTCCTGGAGCGGTACGGCAAGCTCAGCGACCTCAGCAAGCGGCACGACCTCCCGTACCACGTCATCGGCTCCGACCTCGCGGGCGTCGTCCTGCGCACCGGGCCCGGCGTCAACGCCTGGACCCCGGGCGACGAAGTCGTCGCGCACTGCCTCTCGGTGGAGCTGGAGTCCTCCGACGGCCACAACGACACGATGCTCGACCCCGAGCAGCGCATCTGGGGCTTCGAGACCAACTTCGGCGGCCTGGCGGAGATCGCACTCGTCAAGTCCAACCAGCTGATGCCGAAGCCCAAGCACCTCAGCTGGGAGGAGGCCGCCTCCCCGGGCCTGGTCAACTCGACCGCGTACCGCCAGCTCGTCTCGCGCAACGGTGCGGGCATGAAGCAGGGTGACAACGTGCTGATCTGGGGCGCCAGTGGCGGACTCGGCTCCTACGCCACGCAGTTCGCGCTGGCCGGAGGCGCCAACCCGATCTGTGTCGTCTCGAGCGACCAGAAGGCGGACATCTGCCGGAAGATGGGCGCCACCGCGATCATCGACCGCAACGCGGAGGACTACAAGTTCTGGAAGGACGAGCACAACCAGGACCCGCGTGAGTGGAAGCGCTTCGGCAAGCGCATCCGTGAGCTGACCGGCGGCGAGGACGTGGACATCGTCTTCGAGCACCCGGGCCGCGAGACCTTCGGCGCCAGCGTGTACGTGACCCGCAAGGGCGGCACGATCGTCACCTGCGCCTCGACGTCGGGCTACAACCACGAGTACGACAACCGCTACCTGTGGATGTCGCTGAAGCGGATCATCGGCTCCCACTTCGCCAACTACCGCGAGGCGTGGGAGGCGAACCGGCTGATCGCCAAGGGAAAGATCCACCCGACGCTGTCCAAGGTCTACTCCCTGGAGGACACCGGCCAGGCCGCGTACGACGTGCACCGCAACCTGCACCAGGGCAAGGTCGGCGTGCTCGCGCTGGCACCCCGTGAGGGCCTGGGCGTGCGCGACACGGAGCTTCGCGAGCAGCACATCGACGCCATCAACCGCTTCCGTAACGTCTGAGGTCCACGATGACCGAACGTCAGAAGGACCGCCCGTGGCTCATGCGGACGTACGCCGGTCACTCGACCGCCGAGGCGTCCAACGAGCTGTACCGGCGTAACCTCGCCAAGGGCCAGACGGGTCTCTCGGTCGCCTTCGATCTGCCCACGCAGACCGGCTACGACCCCGACCACGTCCTCGCCCGCGGCGAGGTGGGCCGGGTCGGCGTGCCCGTCTCGCACCTCGGTGACATGCGACGGCTGTTCCAGGACATCCCCCTGGAGCAGATGAACACCTCGATGACGATCAACGCCACCGCGATGTGGCTGCTGGCGCTCTACCAGGTGGTCGCGGAGGAGCAGGGCGCGGACCCGGACAAGCTCCAGGGCACGACGCAGAACGACATCGTGAAGGAGTACCTGTCGCGGGGGACCCACGTCTTCCCGCCGGTCCCGTCGCTGCGGCTGACGACCGACATGATCACGTACACGGTCAACCGCATCCCGAAGTGGAACCCGATCAACATCTGCAGCTACCACCTGCAGGAGGCGGGGGCCACTCCGGTCCAGGAGATCGCGTACGCCATGTCGACGGCCATAGCGGTCCTCGACGCCGTGCGCGACTCCGGCCAGGTGCCGGAGGAGAAGTTCGGTGACGTCGTCGCCCGCATCTCCTTCTTCGTGAACGCGGGGGTCCGCTTCATCGAGGAGATGTGCAAGATGCGCGCCTTCGGCCGCATCTGGGACCGGGTGACGCGCGAGCGGTACGGCATCGCGAACCCCAAGCAGCGCCGGTTCCGCTACGGCGTACAGGTCAACTCCCTGGGGCTCACCGAGGCGCAGCCGGAGAACAACGTCCAGCGCATCGTGCTGGAGATGCTGGCCGTCACGCTCTCCAAGGACGCCCGCGCCCGCGCGGTGCAGCTGCCGGCCTGGAACGAGGCGCTCGGGCTGCCGCGCCCCTGGGACCAGCAGTGGTCGCTCCGTATCCAGCAGGTGCTCGCGCACGAGAGCGACCTGCTGGAGTACGAGGACATCTTCGCCGGTTCGCATGTCATCGAGGCCAAGGTCGACGAGCTGGTCACCGAGTCGCTGGCCGAGATCGACCGGATCCAGCAGATGGGCGGCGCGATGGCCGCCGTGGAGTCCGGCTATCTCAAGTCGGAGCTCGTCTCCTCGCACGCCGCGCGGCGTGCCCGGATCGAGGGCGGCGAGGAGAAGATCGTCGGCGTCAACATCTACGAGACGACCGAGCCCAACCCGCTCACCGCGGACCTCGACGCCGCGATCATGACGGTGGATCCCGAGAACGAGGCCCGGGTCGTCGCGGCCCTGCACGAGTGGCGCGACAACCGCGACGAGGCCCGGGCCACCGAGGCGCTGACGGCCCTGAAGAAGGCCGCGGCGGGCACCGCGAACATGATGGAGGCGACCGTCGAGTGCGCACGGGCGGGCGTCACCACCGGTGAGTGGTCCTGGGCCCTGCGCGACGTGTTCGGCGAGTTCCGGGCGCCGACGGGTGTCTCGTCGGCGCCGGTCGCCGTCGCCGCGGAGGCGGGGACGCCGCTCGCGCTGGTCCGCGAGAAGGTCACCCGCACCGCCGGGGACCTGGGCGTCGGACGACTGCGGCTGCTGGTGGGCAAGCCCGGCCTCGACGGGCACTCCAACGGCGCCGAACAGATCGCCGTACGCGCCAGGGACGCCGGCTTCGAGGTGGTCTACCAGGGCATCAGGCTGACGCCCGAGCAGATCACCGACGCCGCGCTGGCCGAGGACGTGCACTGCGTCGGCCTGTCCATCCTGTCCGGCTCGCACGCCGAGCTGGTGCCGGACGTGCTGCACCGGCTGCGCGAGGCCGGTGCGCCGGACATCCCGGTGATCGCCGGCGGCATCATCCCCCCTGCCGACGCGCACGCCCTCATCGAAGCCGGCGTCGCCGCCGTCTTCACCCCGAAGGACTTCGGCATCACCGAGATCATCGGCCGTATCGTCGACGAGATCCGGAAAGCGAACAAGCTCGACCCTCTGGAGGTCCCCGCATGACCACGCCCGTGAACCGTCTGCGCCCGCGCCGCTCCTGTCTGGCAGTGCCGGGCTCGAACCCGCGGTTCCTGGAGAAGGCCCAGGGCCTCCCGGCCGACCAGGTCTTCCTGGACCTGGAGGACGCCTGCGCGCCGCTCGCCAAGGAAGGCGCCCGGCACCACATCGTCGACGCGCTCAACAACGGCGACTGGACGGGCAAGACCCGGGTCGTGCGGGTCAACGACTGGACGACCCACTGGACGTACCGCGACGTCATCACGGTCGTCGAGGGCGCGGGACCGAACCTCGACTGCATCATGCTGCCGAAGGTCCAGGACGCCCAGCAGGTCGTCGCGCTGGACCTGCTGCTGACCCAGATCGAGAAGACGATGGGCTTCGAGGTCGGGAAGATCGGCATCGAGGCGCAGATCGAGAACGCCAAGGGCCTGGTGAACATCGACGACATCGCCGCCGCCTCGCCCCGCCTGGAGACCCTGATCTTCGGCCCGGCCGACTTCATGGCCTCGATCAACATGAAGACCCTGGTCGTGGGCCAGCAGCCGCCCGGCTACCCGGCGGACGCGTACCACTACATCCTGATGCGCATCCTCATGGCGGCCCGTACGCACGACCTCCAGGCGATCGACGGACCGTTCCTGCAGATCCGCGACGTGGACGCCTACCGCGAGGTGGCGGGCCGTGCGGCGGCGCTGGGCTTCGACGGCAAGTGGGTGCTGCACCCCGGTCAGGTCGACGCGGCGAACGAGGTGTTCTCGCCCTCGCAGGAGGACTACGACCACGCCGAGCTCATCCTCGACGCCTACGACTGGTGCACCTCGGAGGAGGGCGGAAAGAAGGGCTCGGCGATGCTCGGCGACGAGATGATCGACGAGGCCAGCCGCAAGATGGCCCTGGTCATCGCGGGCAAGGGCCGCGCCGCCGGTATGCAGCGCACCTCCAAGTTCGAAGCTCCGGAGGCCTGATCATGCAGTTCGGCCGCACATATGAGGAGTTCGAGGTCGGTGCCGTCTACAAGCACTGGCCCGGAAAGACGGTCACTGAATACGACGACCACCTCTTCTGTCTGCTGACCATGAATCACCACCCGCTGCACATGGACAGCAACTACGCCGAGAGGACGACGGATTTCGGAAAGAACGTCGTCGTCGGCAACTACATCTATTCGCTGCTGCTCGGCATGTCGGTGCCGGACGTATCCGGCAAGGCGATCGCCAATCTGGAGGTCGAGTCGCTGAAGCACGTCGCGCCGACCTTCCACGGTGACACGATCTACGGCGAGACGACCGTGCTCGACAAGACGCCGTCGAGGTCCAGGAGCGACCGCGGCATCGTCTACGTCGAGACGAAGGGCTACAAGCAGG
The DNA here is from genome assembly GCF_045039765.1 of Streptomyces sp. NBC_01166. Classification (NCBI taxonomy): domain Bacteria; kingdom Bacillati; phylum Actinomycetota; class Actinomycetes; order Kitasatosporales; family Streptomycetaceae; genus Streptomyces; species Streptomyces sp. NBC_01166. The sequence continues at coordinate 7,083,492 of NZ_CP108613.1, read as the reverse complement.
ACGGAACGCTGGTCTGCGTGTTCCGCCGCAAGGTGATGGTCCCCACCGAGACGTACATCAAGGAGCGGGGCGGCGAGCAGCCCGGCCGCCCGGCGCTGGTCCAGCCGCCGCAGAAGAACGTGGAGAAGTAGCCATGAGCCGACTCGCGCAGACCGCCGGTCTGACCGATATCCAGCAGGAAATCCTCTCCACGGTCCGGGATTTCGTCGACAAGGAGATCATTCCTGTCGCGACCCAGCTGGAGCACCGCGACGAGTACCCGACGGAAATCGTCGAAGGACTCAAGGAACTCGGCCTGTTCGGGCTGATGATTCCCGAGGAGTACGGCGGTCTGGGCGAGTCGCTGCTCACCTACGCGCTGTGTGTCGAGGAGATCGCCCGCGGCTGGATGAGCGTGTCGGGCATCATCAACACGCACTTCATCGTGGCGTACATGCTCAAGCAGCACGGCACGCAGGAGCAGAAGGACACCTTCCTGCCGCGGATGGCACTGGGCGAGGTGCGGGGTGCCTTCTCGATGTCCGAGCCGGCGCTGGGCTCCGATGTCTCCGCGATCACGTCCAAGGGCGTCAGGGACGGCGACGAGTACGTTCTGAACGGCCAGAAGATGTGGCTGACGAACGGCGGAACGTCCACTTTGGTGGCCGTCCTGTGCAAGAGTGACGAAGGACACCCCGAGGGCACCGCTCCGCACAAGTCGATGACGACCTTCCTCGTCGAGAAGGAGGCGGGCTTCGGTGAGGTCCGCCCCGGTCTCACCATCCCGGGGAAGATCGACAAGATGGGCTACAAGGGCGTCGACACGACCGAGCTCATCATGGACGGACTACGCATTCCGGCCAATCGCGTGCTGGGCGGCACGACCGGCCGAGGTTTTTACCAAATGATGGACGGTGTCGAGGTCGGGCGCGTGAATGTCGCCGCGCGTGGCTGTGGCGTCGCACAACGTGCGTTCGAACTGGGCGTTTCGTACGCCCAGCAGCGCCAGACCTTCGGAAAGCCGATCGCCCAGCACCAGGCGATCCAGTTCAAACTGGCCGAAATGGCCACCAAGGTCGAAGCGGCGCATGCGATGATGGTGAACGCGGCACGCAAAAAGGACTCCGGGGAGCGGAACGACCTGGAGGCAGGGATGGCGAAGTACCTCGCCTCCGAGTACTGCAAGGAAGTCGTCGAGGACGCCTTCCGTATCCATGGCGGTTACGGCTTCTCCAAGGAGTACGAGATCGAGCGCCTCTACCGTGAGGCCCCGATGCTGCTGATCGGTGAAGGTACCGCCGAGATCCAGAAAATGATCATCGGTCGCCGGTTGCTCGAGGAGTACCGGTTCCAGGGCTGATATGTCCCTTACGAGGTGATTTGGTGGCGAAGAACATCACACCCGGTCAACCCCGTCGGGAGCCTTTCAGCTGTCCGACTCGGCTGCTGGCTTGCCCAGTTGCCGCTCGCACCCGATAGCATCGCCGGAAAGCCGCCGTCCCCCCGTTGCCAGCGCGGCATCATCCGCTACGAAGGTCATCCATGCCCGACAGCCAAATCTCTGCATCCCGCGGCGGGGTCCGCCTTGCGCGCGGAGCATCGCCGTGGCTCCTCCCGACCGTCGCCACCGCGGCCCTCAGCCTCGCCCGGTCCCGCAGGTCCGGGCGCTGGGCGGCCGTGGCCGTGCCCACCACCGCGCTCGCGGCGGGCATGCTGTGGTTCTTCCGCGACCCCGAGCGCGAGATCACCCAGGGCCGCGTCATCTCGCCGGCCGACGGTGTGGTGCAGAGCATCATGCCGTGGAAGGACGGACGCACCCGCGTCGCGATCTTCATGAGCCCGCTGAATGTTCACGTCAACCGGGCCCCCCTGGCCGGCACCGTGACGTCGGTGGAGCACATCCCGGGTGGGTTCGTGCCGGCGTTCAACAAGGAGAGCGAGAACAACGAGCGCGTTGTCTGGCACTTCGACACCGAGCTCGGCGACATCGAGATGGTGCAGATCGCGGGAGCGGTCGCCCGTCGCATCGTCCCCTACATCCCGCAGGGCACGAAGGTGGAGCAGGGTGAACGCATCGGTCTGATCCGCTTCGGCTCGCGCGTGGACATCTATCTTCCGGAAGGTGTCGATGTCGCGGTCGAGGTTGGCCAGGCCACGACCGCGGGGGTGACTCGAATTGACCGTGATTGATCCTGATACCCAGGCCGGCTGGGTGCCCGAGGCGGATGAGCAGGACGACGCCGAGGACATGCCGCTCTCGATGAGGCTGTCGATAGCGGACACGCTCACCCTCGGCAACGCCACGTGCGGTTTCATGGCGGTGTACTTCACCACCACGGGGATCCTCATCCCGCACCTCACGGGCAGTGACGAGTCGGGCATGGCCAGGCACTCCGCGGCGACCGCGGTGATCCTCATGCTCATGGCGGCCGTGTTCGACCTGTTCGACGGGCTCGTGGCGCGCAAGCTGCGCTCCTCCCCGATGGGCGCGGAGCTGGACAACCTCTCCGACCTGATCAGCTTCGGCCTCGCACCGGCGTACTTCGTACTGGTGTACGGAATGGTGGCGGACGACGCACACCAGCGGGTGTCGGCGCTCGCGGCGATCGTGGTGCTGCTGGCGGTGGTGCTCCGGCTTGCGCGGTTCTCGTGCGTGACCTTGAAGGACGGCATGTTCCAGGGCATGCCGAGCCCCTTCGGAGCGCTCACGGTCGTCTCGATCGTGCTGCTGGAGCTGCCCTTCGTGCCGACGCTGCTCGCGATCGTCGGGGTGGCGTGGCTGATGGTCAGCCGGGTCGAGTACCCGAAGCCGCGAGGCGTCCTCGCGGTGGCGATGCTCAGCTGGATCGTGGCCGCGATGGGTCTCCTCGCCGCATGGGCGTTCGACGCCCCCGGCGGCCAGCTGCTCCTCCAGACCGGCTGTGCGCTGCAGGTCGTCCTGGGGGCGGTGATCCCGCTCTTCGCCACAGCGCGGCGGGTGAACACCTTCCGTGACAACCGGCGCGAGGCACGGGCGGCGCAGCTCCCGTAACCACGCGGAACGCAGATCGACGAGGGCCCGGATGCTCCCCGGCATCCGGGCCCTCCTGCGTGTCCAGGGGCCGGCCGGTGTGTTCCCCTGGCGGGCTCCCCCTCCAAGGGGCGCCGGACCAGCCCGTCGTGAGCGGCGTCGCCGGTTCCCCGTTGAGGTGGATACCCCGGCCGGCGAGCGCAAGCGGGTAGATCACCAGCGGGGCCCGTCGAGGTCGCGCAGCTGAACCGCGGCGGCCGCGGCCGGGCCTTCGCACGCGCCCAGGCCCGCAGCAGGTGCGCGAACGCCTGTCACGCGGGACGCTGGAAGGCGTGCAGGATCATGCCGCCTCTGTCGCCGCCACGGGCTCGGGCACGGAGCTGCTGGACAGCGCCGTCGCCCACGTCGTACGCGAAACCGGTGCGGCCGTGGCGATGCTGTACCTGCTGCCGCGGAACGACACCACGCTGCACCTGGCCGTACTCGCCGGGGTGCCGGGCCAGCTGGCCGCCCCGTGGACCCGGGTCCCGCTGTCCGCGCCGATGCCGGTGGCCGACGCCGTCCGCCTGCGCTGCCTGATCTGGCTCGGCAGTCAGGAGGAGCTGGCACGCCGCTATCCGCGCGCCGCTCTCGTCCTGCCGTACCAGTTCGCCCTGGCCGCCGCTCCCATCCGCACCGGCGACGCGGCGCGGGGCGGGCTGGTACTGCTCTGGCCCGGGTCGCATCCTCCGCAGGTGACGCCCGACGAGCGCAAGGCCGTGGTCAGAGGATGCCAGGGCATCGGCATGCTCCTGCAACAGGCCGAGGGCAGCGGTTACCCGGTCCTGCCGGGCGCGCTGCCGCGAGTGCTGCCTCCACCGGAACCCCCCGAGCCGGACACGGCGGAGGCCGCGGCCGCCATGGAGTTCGTGCAGAGGCTGCCCGGCGGGAGCTGCGCGCTGGCGATCGACGGAACCGTCACCTACCTGAACGACGCCGCTGCGGAACTGCTGGGTTCCCGGGCGGACGACGTGTGCGGCACGCTGCCCTGGGTGTCGCTCCCCTGGCTGCACGACCCCGCCGTCGAGGATCACTACCGCGCCGCCGTCATCAGCCGGCAGCAGACGAGCTTCACGGTGGTGCGGCCGCCGGATCACTGGCTGGCCTTCCACCTGTTCCCGACCGCCACCGGCATCAGCGTCCGGATCCTGCCCACCTCGGAGCCCGGCCCCACGGAGTTCCCGGCGCCGGCGCTGCCCCCGTCCTCGGGCGTACCGAGCCGGGCCACCGCCCTCTACCACCTGATGCATCTGGCGGCGACACTCACCGAGGCCGTGGGCACCCAGGACGTGATCGAGCTGGCCGGCGACCAGGTGATGCCCGCCTTCCGGATCCAGACCCTCGTCGTGATGACTTCGGCGGAGGGACGGCTGCGGGTCGAGGGCCGGAGGGGCAGCCACCCCTCGCTCATGGACCGCTTCGACGGCGCGCCCCTGTCCTCACCCACGCCCGCCGCGCATGTGCTGATGACAGGCATTCCCGACTTCTACCCCACCTTCACCGACCTGGAGCGCGCCTACCCGTCGGCCGGCCTCCGAGACGCGGTGTCCGCCTGCGCCTTTCTTCCACTGATCGTCTCCGGCCGTCCTATCGGATCCCTGGTCTTCGCCTACGACCGGCCCCACCCCTTCGGACCCGAGGAACGCGCTCTGCTGACCTCGATCGCGGGCCTCCTCGCCCAGGCACTCGACCGTGCCCGCCTCTACGACGCCAAGGACCGGCTCGCGCACAGCCTGCAGGCCCACCTCCTGCCTCAGACCCTGCCCGCGATCGCCGGCCTGGACGTGGCGGCCCGCTACCTCCCGTCGACCCGGGGCATGGGCGTCGGCGGGGACTTCTACGACCTGATCCGGCTCGACGACACGACGGCCGCAGCGGCCATCGGCGACGTACAGGGGCACAACGAGAACGCCGCCGCGCTCATGGGGCAGGTCCGCACCGCCGTACACGCCTCCGCCGGCGCGCCGCCCGACGAGGTCCTCGCACGCACCAACCGCCTGCTCACCGACCTCGACCCCGGCCTGTTCACCAGCTGCCTCTACGTGCACCTCGACCTGGCCGGGCACCGCGCCTGGCTGGCCACGGCGGGCCATCCCGGACCGCTGATGCGACAGCCCGACGGACAGACCGAGGTCCTCGACCTGCCGCCCGGCCTCCTGCTCGGCATCGACCCGGCGTCCCGCTACCCGACGACAGAGGTCCCGCTGCGCCCCGGTGCGGCCCTCGCCCTCTACACCGACGGGCTCGTGGAGGCGCCCGGCGTGGACTTCGACGACGCCACCGCGGAGCTGGCCGCGCACTTCGCCCTGGCCCTGGAGCAGGACATGGAATCCGTCGCCGACACGCTCGTGCGGTACGCGAAGCGGGCCACGCCCGGCACCGACGACATCGCGCTGCTGCTCATCAACGCCCTGCTGCAGGACGGCTGAAGGCGGACGTCACCCGGCCGGTTCAGGGCGCACCCACGAGGCGGTCGAGCGTCGGGGCCAGGACCGGGGCGAGCGCTTCGGCGTACGCCCCGGAGAGGTGGCTGTCGTCGCGGTGAACGGCGGTGTCACCGACGACCACGGGGCAGATTCCGGTGCGGGGCGCTCCGGGTGTCCGGCCCGGCAGGGGCGGGGCGAGGTTGCCCGGCAGGGCGGCCGTTGGAGAGCCCTGGGGTGCCGAGGCGGTGGGGTTTCATCGGCACCCCAGGGCGTTCAGGGGGTGGTGCGGAGGGAGCGGGGCGGTGGTCAGCCGCCGTAGAGGTCGCCCAGACCGATACCGGTGGTACTGCCCTCGCCACCGAGCCTGACCTCGTGGTCGAGGCTGACGAACTTCCCGCCGGACTGCCAGAGGGCGGGCTTGAGCAAGGCGTACTTGGCCTCGTCCCAGGTGGCCCAGTCGTAGCCCAGCAGTCCCCCGGTGTCGCCGGAGTTGGGGTTGAGGCACCAGAAGGTGTGGTGGATGCCGTTCTCCACCATCAGATCGCGCAGCGCCTTCATCCACTTCTCGTTCGGGCCGCCGTCGAGGTGACCGCCCCATTCACCGATGAACAGCGGCGCGGTGCCTTCCTTGTGCAGGTAGAGCCAGTTGGGGTCCCAGACGTCGCGCTCCAGCGTGGTGCGGTCCCACTGCCCTTCGAACCACGGCTGTTGGTACACCAGCGGTCCGTAGTCGTGCGGGGAGTACACCAGTTGGTCCTGCTTGGCGCCGAGGTCGACCGGGTGGGCCTTCGCCCCGCGCAGGTTTCCGCCCCACCACATGCCGTGGTAGTCGGCCGCGGAGGTGGAGGACCAGTTCGCGCCGTCCTTCGGGTAGATCTCTATGCCCTCGCACAGGACGAGGACATCCGGGTTGATCGCGAGGATGCGCTTGCCGGCCGTCTCGCAGGTGTACTTGAAGTTGTCCTGGTCGGTGGTGCCGTCCCACTTGGCCCGGGGGGTGTCGGACTGCTTGCCGTGGGGCTCGTTCTTGACGTCCATCGCCACGAGGGTGTCGTTCGCCTTGTAGCGGGCGGTCACCCACTCCCAGGCGGAGTAGAACTGCTCCGTGGTGATCGCGCCTTTCCACCACACCGGGTGGACATGGCCGGAGTTGTCGGCCTCCGCGCTGTGGACGTCGAGCATCACCTTGATGCCGTACTTCTCCGCCACCCCGAGGAAGGCGTCGAAGACCCCCAGCGTCGTCTCGCCCTGGAGCTCGGGGTTGGCCCAGGTGTTGACCGCGCTGGAGACGGCCGCCTGACCGTTCTTCCACTCCAGCAGCAGCTGGGTGGAGATCGGTACGCGGATGATGTTGATGCCGCGCTCCGCCATCTGCCGGGTGATCGTGTCCAGGTTGGCGGACCAGAGGCCGTGGAAGACCCGCTCGGTCGCGTTGAAACCGAACCAGTTGGCGCCGGTGAGCCAGACCCGGTTGCCCTGCTTGTCGACGATCCGGTTGCCCTCGGTGTGGAGCCAGTCCGTGCCGGCGCCGGCGGCGGCCGCCGCGGGCGCGGGATCCCGGTCCGCCGGCTGCGCGGCGACCGGTCCGGACAGCGCCATCAGCAGGGCTGTCGCGGTGATGGCGGCCAAGGCCGGGCCCAGCCACTTTCTCGTCGGTGACTTCATCCGTCGTCGCCCTTCGGGGGGGTATGGCGGGCAGAGGCGCCTGGGAGCGCTCCCATGCATTGCCCACATGAAGCCAGTACGACGGTCGGCATGTCAATGGACATGTCAAAGTTCACTTCTTGAAGGCGCCACTTCCCGAAAGCACCCCGTCCGACGCCCCCTCGCCCAGGACCGCGGAGGCGGGACAGCCCACCCGCCTCCGTCCGCCCCGCCGGACCTTTCCGCCACAGCGGTCAGGGAAGCACCTCGACGCGGGGCAGGAGTGTGGACAGCAGCTCCTGGACGCGGACCCCCAGGTCCGCACGGCCGCGCTGGATCCAGGAGATGTGCTGCGCGCCGAAGAAGGCCGCCGCGAGCACCCTGCTGAGCACCTCGGGGTTGGCTCCGGGAGCCAGGAGGCCGTCGGCCCGCGCCCGGCGGAAGCTGGCACACAGAGCCTCCGTGTACCCCTCGAACGGCGCGGGGAGGTCGGCGCCGATGAGCGCGTACTCGATCTGCAGGCGCGCGCCGGCCTGGACCACCACGTCCTCGCGGAACGCCTGAGCGGTACGCATCAGCAGCTCGGAGACCTCGTCCAGAGGCGAGAGCCCGTCCTGGCGCACCGACTCGACCACCACGCCGAGCCTTTCGTAGAACTTCGCCGCCACCTCCTGCGCCAGCGCCTCCTTGTTGGCGAAGTGGAAGTAGACGGCGCCCTTCGTCATCCCGGCCAGTTCGGCGACGTCCATGATCGTCACACTCGGATAGCCGCGGGCGGCGAAGGCCTCCGCGGCCGCGTCGAGCACCTGCATGCGGGTACGGACCGCGCGTTGCTGCTTGGGTCCTGACGCCTGCTCCGCCCGGCCGCCCTCTCGCGCGGCTGGGGAAGGCGTCGCAGTCTTCTTCTCGGCGGCCATCAGCGACCTTCCTGGTGGGTCGTGGTCGGTTCGGAGATCGCTACCTCTCGGTATGCGGACCACCGGCTCCAAATACCAGCTTGAAATATACCTTCGTAACGGTATCATCTTGCTCGCCCGCTGAGGCGCTCTGCCTCCGCTGGTCCACCTGGGGGGACTTGAGATGCTTCGGAGCAGTGATCAGCGCACGGACGACCACGAGATCCAGGAAATCGGCACCAGACCCGGCGCGGGCGGCGGCGAGCCGGCGAACGGCTTCGCCCCGCGCGCACTCGACTACCTCCAGCCCGTCCCCCGGCACATGGTGCACCGCGCCGCCGTCGCCGAGGTGTTCGTGACCGACTCGGTCCGCACCGGGGAGGACCGGTTCCTGGTGGCGGCACAGTGGCCCCGGGATCACGCCCTCTACTCACCGAGTTCCTCCGGCATCAGCGATCCGCTGCTGCTGGCGGAGACGGTCCGTCAGACCCTGGTGTATCTGGCCCACCGCTTCTACGGGGTGCCGCTCACCCACCGGTTCGTCGGCAGCGGCACGGCATTCCGCATCACCCGGCCGGAGTTGCTGCGCATCGGGGACGCGCCGCTGCCGGTGGTGCTCGACGCCAGGTGGGAGTGGGTGGGCAACCGTCCGCCGCGCCGCTACGGGATGCGGCTGACGGTGGTGCTGACGATCGGCGGCCAGGTGTGCGGCGAGGGGGAGATCAGCGCGGTCGCGGTCAACGACCGTACGTACAAGGGACTGCGCGGGTGCGGCACGGAACCGGCGGACGCCGGCTCCCCGGCGATCGGGACGACGCGGATCCCGCCGTCGTCCGTCGGGCGGCTGCGCACCAAGGACAGCGTCCTGGGCCTGGGCGCCGACGGGTCCTGGCAGTTGCTGGTCGATCTCCGGCACGCCATCTACTTCGACCACCCCAGCGATCACGTGCCCCTCATGGTCATGCTGGAGGGCTTCCGGCAGCTCGGCCACCTCCTGGTGAACGGGGACGCCGGGAGCGCGACGGCCGACGCGCGGGCCGCGGACGGCGAGACCGTGCTGACCGGGATGTCGGTGGACTGCCGGGCCTTCGGCGAACTCGACGCGCCGATCAGTCTGGTGGTGTCCGGGCGGCAGCCGTGCGAAGGCCCTGCCATGTCCGGCACGCTGACCGTCGAGGCGGTCCAGAACGGCACCCTGCTGGCCACCTGCCTCTCCACGTGGGCCTGCCCTCCCGGCCTGCCCGGGGAGCTCGCCGCCAGCGGGGCGGCCGCCGATCACGGCCCGGCCTGACCCTCGTCGCCCGACGCGGCGGAGACGGCACCCCAGAGCGCGGCCACGCGCTCGGCCAGGCCCTTCCGGTCCGTCGCGGAGGCAGTGACGTACGCGCCCACCAGGATGACCAGGGCCAGGTCGGCCGGCTCGCCGGCCGGACGGGGGTGCGCCTCGCCGGATGCCGCCGCATCCGGCGAGGCGCGGCTCGCGGAGCGCGGCGGCCACCGTAGACGGCCGGGCGCCCCCGGCTCCGTCTGCGCGGCGTCGAGCATGAGGCGCAGCCCCGCGTTGACCCGCGGATCGGCCTCGACCTCACGCGCGAACTCAAGTGTCAGCGAGCGCAGTTCGGCCAGGTCCCGCCCTGTGCAGCGCTCGCCCAGCTCGTCCAGGAACGCTGCCAGACGACCGCTGAGCGCTTCCGCCAGGTCCTCCTTCCGCGCGAAGTGTCCGTAGAGCGCTCCCTTCGTCAGGGAGGTCCGGTCGACCACGCGCTGCAGGTTGGCGTCCGAGTAGCCGTACTGAGCGAACTCCTCAGCGGCAGCGTCCAGAAACTGCTCGTAGGTACGCCGCGAGCGCTCCTGCTTTGCCATCCCATTACCTCCGCAGACCTGGAGAACGACCATCCTACATAAAAATACCTTCTCCCACGAATGTTCGCTGCACATCGGAAGCCGGATCCAGGGAGCACTTCACATGACGGAACAAGCGATCACGCCCCCGTACGCCACGGACCCCCTGCTCGTCCCGCCGGCCGTTCCGGGGGCCTGGCTGCCGGCACCCCGCCCCGAGGTCCTTCGGGCGGCTGCCGTCGCAGGCGCGGACGCCCGCCGGGCCGACAGGGAGGGACGCCTCTCCCCCGCGACCGTCGAGGCGGTGACGGATGCCGGTCTGCCGGCCCACTTCGGGGGACGCGGCGGACAGGGAGCCGGGAGCTTCTCCGCACTGTTCGCAGACGTCACCGCCTTGGCCCAGGAGTGCCCGTCGGCCGCCTGGTGCGGCGCGCTGTGGGCCGCGCACGGGCGCTTCGCGTCCTGCCTTCCGGAGCGCGGCCGGCACGAACTGTGGGCCGCCGGTCCCGACGTGCGGATCGCCTCGGCGGTCGCGCCGCCGGCCGGCTCCGCGGTGGCGACGGCGAAGGGCCTGCGGCTCAACGGCGTGTGGGAGTGCGTGAGCGGCGCCCGGTATTCGGAGTGGGTCCTGCTGGCGACGCCGGTGACCGGGCCCCATCCGGAGGAGGGGCGGCCGGAGACCCGGGTCCTCGCCGTGCCGACGAGCGAGCTGACCGTCCACGGCACCTGGGACGCGACGGGGCTGCGGGGTACGGCGAGCGATGCCGTCGAGGTGTGCGACGTCCTCGTGCCCGTCCACCGCTCCTTCCCCCTCACCGGGATGCTGGACGGCACCGGCAACCACGGGGCCGACCGTCCGCACCGCGCCCCGGCACAGCTGGCGGGCGGCCTGATCTTCTGCGCGACCGCGCTGGGCGCCGCACACGCGCTCCGGAGGACCTGGGCCGGCTGGGCGACGGGAGGCGCCGTCGGCACCGGCGGGCGAGGACCTTACGACAGCCCCGCCGTGCGCGATGCACTGGCGGTGTCCGCGGCGCGCATCGACGCCGCGCATCTCCTGCTGGCCCGTGCCGCGTTCCGCGCGGACACGGAACCGGTGACGGAGTCCCTCACGGCCGTCAACCAGCGGGACGCGGCGTTCGCCGCCGGTCTCCTGCTGGAGGCGGCGAACCAGCTCTTCGGGGCGGGCGGCGCGCACGTACGCGACGCCGCCGGCGACGTCCAGCGCCTGTGGCGCGACGTGCAGACCGCGGCCCGCCACGGCGTCCTCCGCATGGAGCCGGCCGCCACCTCGTACGCGCGGGCGGAGGAGGCCCGGCCGGATCTCGACTGAGTAGCGGTCGGCCCGCGTAGCGCACACCACCCGTCCCCGTTCGCATGCGTGCGACCGGGGACGAGCTGTCTGTAAATAAACGTTCAAGAACGAATGTGAGCGCAGAGCAGGCCCGGAGCGCCGTACCCCCAGGTGAGACGCGCCCAAGCCGGACGGGAGGCACACCAAGGAAAGGCAATGTCAAGCCGTTCCGAGCCATAAACAAACCTTCGCGGACGAATTTTTAGGTAGCATCGTGTTCATCGATCGGCTGAGTCTGCCGGTCAGGTTCTTACGCGTTGTCCTTACCAGGGGGTCAGACGATGCCTGAGCGAAACCGTCCGCCGGACGAACACCGCTACACGATCACCGAAGTCGCACAGCTCACCGGACTGCGGGCACACACGCTGCGCTGGTACGAGGAGATGGGGCTGGTCACGGATGTGGGCCGCGGCCCGGGCGGGCGCCGGTCGTACGAGGCCTCCCATCTGCGCTGGCTCGACTTCCTCGCTCAGGTGCGGGAGACGGGGATGACCGTGGCCGATCTGACGCGGTACGTGGAGCTGGTTCGCGAGGGCGAGAAGAGTGCCGCCGAGCGTCTCGCCCTGCTGGAGGCCCACAGGTGCCGGCTGGGCGACCAGGCCGCCCGCCTGGAGCGGTGTCTGCGGCACGTCGACGACAGGCTCGCGTCCTACAGGCGGGCGGAGCAGCGACTCACCCTCGCCACCGAGCAGACGAGCGGCCGTGGCGGCCATCCGGCCCCGCCGGCCTCCGCGACGGGCCGTCCGGCCGGGGCGCCTGTCCCGGCCTATGCCTGAGGAGATGGCCGCCGGCCCGCCCGCGGCAGCACCGAGTGACGCTCGACACTCACAACTGTGCTTGCTTCAGGCGCACTTGAACTTCGTAGCGTCAGCGTCACAGAACGGAAGCCGCGCTCGCGGGCGGCGTCCGGAAGCTGCGCCGGAGCACGCACCGCGGTGTCGTCCCCGGCCGGACGACCGCCTCGCGGGGGACGACGAAGTCCTCCCCGGACAGTGCGGTCCGGTGTCCCGGACACACCTTTCTCACGTTCCCGCCGCTCTCGTCACGGTCTCCGTGTTCACCACGCGACCCGAGCAGCCGGCGCACAACTGCGGCACAAAAGGGGGAAACGAAATGATCACATCATTCCTGGCGCGTCTGCACCGATTCGGTGACGCGGACGCGATCGTCTTCGATTCGGTGCGGTACACGTACGGCGGTCTGGTCGCCGGAATCGCGCGATGGCGGGCGTTCCTGGACGAGCACGAGGTCACCGCGGGCCAGGTCGTGGCCCTGGAGGGGGCCGGGTCCTTCGAGACCTGCGCCGCCCTGCTCGCTCTCGTCGAGCGCGGCGTCGTCCTCGTGCCGCTGACTCCGCTCCCCGAGGCCAAGCGGGCGGAGTTCCACGAGATCGCCCAGGTCGAGGCAGTCGTCACCATCGACGCGGACGGCACCGGCCACTCCTTCGCACGGTCCGGACGGGCCGCGGACCACGAGCTGTACGGGCGGCTGCGTTCGGCCGGGCGGGCAGGTCTGGTGCTCTTCAGCTCGGGCACGACCGGCCGCAGCAAGGCGACGGTCCTGGACTTCACGAAGGTACTCGCCCGGTACGGGGAACCCACCAGGCCGCAGTCCACGCTTGCCTTCCTCAACCTGGACCACATCGGCGGCATCAACACTCTGCTGCACACACTCAGTCAGGGCGGCACCGTGGTCACCCTGCCGGAACGCACACCGGACACCGTCTGCGCGGCGATCGCGCGCTTCGGGATACGGGTACTGCCGACCACCCCCACGTTCCTCAACATGCTGCTGATCTCCGGTGCGTACCAGCGCCACGACCTCAGCTCCCTCTCCCTCGTCACCTACGGCACCGAGCCCATGCCGCTCGGCACCCTCCAGCGGCTGAAGGCGGCACTGCCCGCCGTCCGCCTCAAGCAGACGTACGGTCTCTCCGAACTCGGCATCCTGCCGACCAGGTCGAAGGCCGACGACACCCTGTGGGTGCGCCTGGGAGGGCCCGGGTTCGAGTACCAGGTGCGTGAGGGCGTGCTCTGGATCCGCTCGGACATGGCGATGCTCGGTTATCTCAACGCACCCGCGCCCTTCGACGACGAAGGATTCTTCAACACCCAGGACGCGGTGGAGGTGGACGGCCCGTACGTCCGCATCCTGGGGAGGCGTTCGGAGATCATCAACGTGGCCGGGGAGAAGGTCTACCCCAGCGAGGTCGAGAACGTCCTTCTGGAACTGGACGAGGTGGCGGACGTCACGGTCTCCGGGCGTCCTAGCCACGTCACCGGCATGGTGGTCAAGGCCGTCGTCCGGCTCACCGCCGACGCCGACCACGAGGGGTTCGGCCGCCGGGCCCGGGTCCACTGCCGGGGCAGGCTGGAAGCGTACAAGGTCCCCGCGGTCGTGGAGATCTCCGAGGCCGAGCACCACAACGACCGCTTCAAGAAGACCCGGAGTCTGGTGTGACGGCGCCGGCCGGCACCGTGACCGGGTCCGCCTCGCCGGACGGAGCTCCCGAGGACGGCCGCGTCGCGGTGGTCAGCGGCGGGAGCCGGGGTCTGGGGCGCGTCGTGGTGGAGCGCCTGCTCGCCGACGGCTGGCGGGTGGCGACCTTCAGCCGGACGGCCAACGAGTTCACGGCCGACAGTGAGCGGCTCCACCCGACCCGTTTCCACTGGGAGGCCGCCGATCTCACCGAACCGGCGTCCATGCGGGCCTTCGTAAGGGGCGTCAACCGGCGCTTCGGTCGGGCCGACCTGCTGGTCAACAACGCGGGCGTTCTCCACCAGGAACTCTTCCTGACGACCGCGCCCAAGCGGATCGACACCCTCCTCACCACCAATCTGCTCGCCCCCATGATGCTCACCCAGGCGTGCGCCCGGCTGATGACCCGTCAGGGCGGCAACATCGTCAACGTCTCGTCGATCAACGCGATCCGCGGCTACCGGGGAGTCTCCGTCTACGCGGCGGCGAAGGCGGGACTCGACGGGTTCAGCCGCAGCCTCGCCCGCGAACTCGGAGCGTTCGGCATCCGGGTCAACTCGATCGTCCCGGGCTTCTTCGACAGCGAGATGACCGCCGAGGTCACCGCCGGCAACCGGGAGAAGATCCAGCACCGCACCCCGCTGGGGAGGCTCGGAACCGTGGAGGAGATCGCCGACGCGATCCTCTTCCTCACCTCTCCCCGCGCCCATTTCGTCACCGGTCAGTCCCTTGTCATAGATGGAGGAATCACATGTTGAGCAAGGCCGAGATAACCGAACTCGTCGTCGTCCGGGTACGCGATCTGGTGCTCGATCCGGAGCTTGCCGAAGCCGTCGCCCCGCCGGTGCCCCTCATGGAACTGGGTCTGAACTCCCTCATGCTCGCCCAGCTCCTCATCGAGCTGGAGGCGGAGCTGGACGTCGACCCGTTCGAGGAGCAGTTCTCCATCACCGACATGCGTACGGTGCAGGACCTCGTGGACGCCTACGACCAGGCTCTCGCAGCCGGTGCGGCGGTCTGACATGGCTGCGACCGAACTGCTGCTGCGCTCCATCGACGACTACCTGGGCCCGGCCGAGGGCCGCTTCTTCTCACGGGGTTACCAGCGCGCGGTCTACGACGTCCACACGGTGGCCGTCACCGGCGCCCGGGCGTGCGACGCCGGGGTCACCGCGACCGCCGACATCACGTACCCCGCCGACTGGTCGAGGAAGAAGGCCGGCGTCGACCTGCGGCCCCACCTGAGCACCGTCGACGCGCTGGTGCTGGGCGTCCAGCTGGCCGAGGCCCACACGGCCCACGCCTGGGGCCTCGGCACCGCGGAGCGCAGGACCGTACGGCTGGCCAAGGTGGTGCTGCGTGCGGGAACAGCACCTCAGGAGGTGCTCAACGACATCCCACTCTCCGCCTCCCTGACGCGAACCGGCCCCGAACCGGACGAGCCGGGCCTGCACCGGTCCGTCTACGACTGCTCGGTGGGCGGACTGCGGGTGCGGTGCGAGCTGGTCCACCCGGTCGTGGCGGAGGCGACGACCGGTGTCGTCCACGATTCCCTGGCCGATCTCCTCGGCCCCGGGGAGCCCCGCTTCTACGGCGAGGGTTTCAAGCTCCGCAGGCACACGGTGAGCGACGTACGGGTCTCCGTCCCCGAGCTGACGGCGCACGGAGCGGTCGGCTTCACCACGGTCGCCGGCAGCCAGGCGCCCACCGAGGGCATCGAGGGAGCGCGGCAGCCCTCCGTCTCCCTGATCGACTGCTTCGTCGTCACCCTCCAGCTGGCCCAGGTGCTCATGTACGAACTCGACTCCGTCACCCGGGAGAACAGCAACACGCTCTGGATGATGCAGACCTCGCTGGAGGCGGCCCGGACCCCCGGGCCGCTGACGGCCGGAGACGGGGCGGACGCCCTGCCCCTCACCGCCACGACCGCGGTGACGGCCAAGCGCACGCTCCCGCTGCGCGGCGCGGTCTGGCGCAGCGTCGAGCTGAGCGGCGAGCTGGCGGGCATCCGGATGCGCGCCACCTTCGCCCACGAACTGCCGGCCGACGCCAAGGCCGCCACGGCCTGAACGGCCCCCCATCTACAGGAAGTACACCCATGCGACTGTCCATATCCGGTACGTACTCGGCCGGCAAGACCTTCACCACCATGGCCCTCGCCCACTACACCGGCATCCCGCGATCGCCCGCACGGACGATCCGGGAGATCATGCCGGACGCCGTTCCCGGCAAGGCCCTGACCGAGGTCACCCCCGCCGAGTACATCCAGCTCGCGGTCCGCCGCCATGTCGGCCGTGCCGTCAGCGAGGCGCTTCTGGGCGACAACTTCGTGGCCGACGGTTCGTCGCTGCAGGAGTGGACCTACGCCGCGGCCCGTGTCGAGTTCGGCATGGACCCCGGGGCGGACACCGGTGTGCCGTCCCCTCCCACGGCCGAGATGCTCTTCTTCGGCGAGGTCGCCGACCAGCTCGGCCACGCCTTCCGCCAGCACGTCAAGGAGGGCTTCGACGGCTTCGTCCATCTGCGCAACGAGTTCGCACTCGGCGCCGACGGCCACCGGCCGATGAACGAGGGGTTCCGGGCGCGGTGCGACGAACTGCTGCTGCGCGCCCTGGACGACCTGGCCATCCCGTACCTGCCCGTGGGCGGTTCCGTTCCCGAGCGCCTCACGACGATCGTCGGTCACTTCGGTCTGCCCGTCGTGCGCGGACTGGACGAGGCGATCGCCCTGGCCGAGGCCGACTACGCGAAGGTCGACTGGCGCCTGGAGAAGGCCCGCCGCCCCACCGTGTCCGCAGCCTGACCGCACGTCACCCATCAGCCGGCCGGTGCGGCCCCCGCCGCACCGGCCCGTCCGGGGCACCCGCCCAGGATCCCGAGAAAGCGAACACCATCATGTCCCAGCTCACCGACACGGCCGCCCAGCCGCGTCCGGAGCCACCCGCAGCCCAGCCGCCGGCGCCCTACGCGAAGCGCTGGCTGATGCTGCCCGTCCTCCTCGCCGCCATGTTCATGGCCCAATTCGACCTCTACGTCGTCAACGTCGCGGCCCCGTCGCTGGAGCACGACCTCGGCGCCGGTCAGGCCGCACTCGAACTCATCGTCGCCGGCTACGGGTTCACGTACGCCAGCGGACTGATCACCGGCGGACGTCTCGGGGACCTGCTCGGCTCCCGGGCGATGTTCCTCTACGGAACGCTGGCCTTCACCCTCGCCTCGCTGCTGTGCGGACTCGCGCAGAACTCGGGTGAACTCGTCGGCGCCCGCCTGCTGCAAGGCCTCACCGGCGCGGCCATGGTGCCGCAGGTGCTGGCCACGATCACGAGCGTCTTCCCCGCGGCGGAGCGGGCGAGGGCTCTCGCCTGGTTCGGCGTCACCATCGGCGTCGGCGCCGTGGCGGGCCAGGTCCTGGGCGGTGTGCTGCTCCAGGTGGACGTGCTCGGCCTCGGCTGGCGCGTGATCTTCCTGGTCAACGTGCCGATCGGGCTGGCAGCCGTCGGCTTCGCCCTGCGTCTGCTGCCCCGCCGGGCGCCCGGTGCCGGCGTCAGACTCGACCCGCTGGGTGCCCTCGGGATCTCGGTCTCGCTGGCCCTCTTCCTGCTTCCCCTCGTCATCGGGCGCAGTGAGGGCTGGCCGGTCTGGGCCTGGGTCTGCCTCGTGGCGTCGGTGCCCCTGATGGCGCTGACCCTGAAGTGGGAGAACGCCCTGCTGCGCCGCGGGGGACAGCCGATGCTGGACACCCTCCTGCTGCGCAACAAGGTGTTCGTGCAGGGACTCGTCGTGTGCTTCGGAGCCTTCTGCGCCTTCTTCAGCTTCATGTTCGCCCTGACCCTGGTCTTCCAGACGGGTCTCGGGCTCAGCCCGCTGAAGGCCGGCATCATGTTCACGCCGCTGGGCCTGGCGTTCGCCATCGCCTCGATCCTCTCCCCCCGCATCGCCGCCCGGCAGGGTGCCAGGCTGATCACCATCGGCACGGCCGTGGCCGCGGTCGGCATGCTGGCGCTCGTCATCGACGTCCAGCTCTCCGGGGACGACACGACGGCGCTGCGCCTGGTTGCCCCGATGATCCTCATCGGTCTCGGCAACGGACTGGCGGTACCGGCCGTGACCGGGGCCGTGCTGGCGGGTGCCCGTCCCGCACAGGCGGGAGCCGCCGCCGGAGTGCTGACCACGTCGCAGCAGTTCGCCAGCGCCGCGGGTGTCGCCGTACTGGGCACCGTGTTCTTCGCCGCGGTCGGCACCCGGCACGGTGTCTCCGCCTACGGCGACGCCCTCACCTGGGTCGCCGCCATCGACCTGGCACTGGTCCTGCTCGCCTGCCTGATGAGCACCCGGCTGCCGCGTCCCCCCAAGCCCGTGGCGCCCGTGGCCACCGCCCCGGCCACCACCCGCTGAACCAGCCGACCGAGGGGGCCCGAGCCCGTCCGGCCCCCCTGTCCGCCCATACCGAAGGAGCCCCGCCATGACCGCGACAGCCCCGTCCGTCCTCGCGGACCGCAAGCGACGTATCGCGCTGCTGTTCGAGGAGATCATCACCAACAACCGTCTGGAACTGGCCGACGAGATCTTCGCCGAGGACTTCTACTGGCCGCAGTTCGACCTGCGCGGCCCGGAGGGCGTCCGTACGTGGGTGCGTGCCTTCCGTACCGCCTTCCCGGACATCAGTGACCTCGTCCAGGAGCAGACCGCGGAAGGCGACCTGGTGGTCACCCGCGTGGAGTGCGTCGGCACCCAGCTGGGCCCGTTCCGGGGCCTGCCTCCGAGCGGCAAGCGGGTCACCTTCACCGCCATCGGTATCGACCGGTTCGACGGCGAGAAGGTCGTCGAGCGTTCGGCCCACTTCGACATCGTCGACCTGATGCGGCAGTTGGGACACGAGTCCCTGCGGGTGCCGCCCGTCGCCCAGCCCTGAGTCGGCCGGCGGCCCCCGTACTCCGGCGGGCCGCCGCCACCGTCCGTCCTCCCCCTCCGTACCCGTCGCACCCCGCTCAGGAGAGATCATGAAGCCGGTCCGGTTCGCCTACCACCAGCCCACTTCCGTCGGCGAGGCGATCGCGCTGCTCGGCTCCTTCGGGGGCACGGCGCGGGTGCTCGCGGGCGGGCAGAGCCTCATCCCCCAGCTGAACCGCCGTGCCGTGCGGCCCGAGGCCGTCGTGGACATCGGCCGGCTGCCCGGACTGCGGCACTTCGGCGGGGAGGGCGAAGGCCTGCGGATCGGCGCCCTCGCCACCCACCACGACCTGGAGACGGCCGACCGGCTGCCGCCCGGATTCGCGGTCGTGCCGGAGACCGCGCGGCTCATCGGGCATCCGCCGGTGCGGTCCCGGGGCACCCTGGTCGGCAGTCTGGCGCACGCGGACCCGCGGGCGGAATGGTGTCTGCTCGCCGTCCTCCTGGACGCGGTGGTCACCGTACGCGGGGCCTACGGGGCACGATCGCTCCCGGTACAGGACCTGTTCGCGGGTGGCGGGCGCACCGTCCTCGCCCATGACGAACTGCTGACCGCCGTGTTCCTGCCCCGGCCGGAGCCCGGTGCAGCTCTCTCCGAGACGGCCTTCCAGGAGGGCGGACTGCCCCTGGTGGCCGCCGGCGCCGCGGTCCGCCTCGGTCCCGACGGTATCGCCGTGTCGGTCAGGGCCGCCCTGGCAGGCACCGCCGACCGCCCGGTGCGGCTGCCGGCGCTGGAGCGTGCCCTGTGCGGCACGCGGCCGGACGGGGGCTGGCAGGACAGGGTCGGGGATGCGGTCGCGGAGCTGCCCGAGCCTCCGTCCGACGAGCTCGCGGACTCCTCCTACCGCCGCCGCGCGGCCCAGGCGATGCTCCTGCGGGCCTTCGAGCGGTCGGTCTCCCGCGCCCGTGACGCCGTACCGGCCTCCTGACAGCCCGTCACTCCCTATCTTCCATCCGACGTTCCAGAGAAAGCAGGCAGGCGATGGACTCCCCCACAGGCACCGCGGAACGCTCCGTGCGTCTCACGGTCAACGGAGAGCAGCGGACCATCTCGGTCGAACCCTGGCGCGGCCTCGCCGACGCGCTGCGCCGGAAGCTGGGGCTGACCGGCACCACCGTCGGCTGCGACCAGGGAGAGTGCGGAAGCTGCACCGTCCTCGTGGACGACGCCCCCGTACGGTCGTGTCTCATGCTCGCCGCACAGGCGGACGGCGCCGTCGTCGAAACCGTCGAGTCGCTGGCCCCCGACGGAAAACTGGGCGGGCTGCAGACCTCCTTCAGCGAGCACGGCGCCCTCCAGTGCGGCTTCTGCACCCCCGGTTTCCTGATGCTCGGCACCGGTCTGCTCCGCGCGGAACCCGCCGCCGACCGTGCGCGGATCAGGGAGTGCGTCAGCGCCAACCTGTGCCGCTGCACGGGATACGGCGGCATCGTCGACGCCGTGGCGGCGCTGGCCGACTCCCCCGAGGAGACCTCATGAACGCCATAGGTCTGTCCGTGACCCGGCTGGAGGACCAGCGCCTGCTGACCGGCCGGGGACGATTCCACGACGACGTGACGCGTCCAGGCCAGCTGTGGATGCGTGTGGTCCGCTCGCCCTCCGCGCATGCCCGGCTCGTCGGTGTGGACACCCGGGAGGCTCTGCGACTGCCCGGTGTCACCGGTGTGTACACCGTCGGGGACCTGCCGGGTGACCTGCGCATCCCGGTGCGCCAGCCGCACCCGGGGCTCGACTTCACGCCCTACCTGCAGTCCCCGCTGGCCACCGGGTTCGTCCGTTACGTGGGCGAACCGGTCGCGGTCGTCCTGGCCGACGACCCCTATGTGGCGGAGGACGCCGCCGACCTGGTGACCATGGAACTGGAGGAGCTGCCTGTCGCACTGGACGCCAGGGGCGCCACCGGAGAGCGGCCGGAGAGCCTGGGCGGCGCCGACGCCGAGGTGGGCGTGGTGCGTTTCGCGTACGGGGACGTGGAGGAGGTCTTCCGCACCGCCCCGCACGTGGTGACCGCCGAGCTCGGTACGGGCCGCCACAGCGGCACCCCGCTGGAGCCCCGGGGGCTGGTCGCCGAGTGGGACGAGCGCGCGGAGCGCATGACGATCTGGGGCGCGACGAAGGTCCCCTACTTCAACCGCAGGGTGCTCACCACACTGCTCGGCCTGCCCGAACACAGCATCCACATGCTGGAGTCCGACGCCGGCGGCAGTTTCGGGATACGCGGCGAGTTCTATCCGGAGGACCTCCTCGTTCCGTTCCTGTGCCGGCTGACCGGCCGCCCGGTCAAGTGGTCCGAGGACCGCGAGGAACACTTCCTGGCGGCGAACCACGCCCGCGAGCAGCACCACCGCATCGAGCTGGCCTTCGACGACGAAGGGACGCTGCTGGGGCTGCGTGACGAGGCGTGGCTGGACAGCGGTGCCTACATCCGCACGCACGGCGCGGTCGTCGCGGCCCTCACCTCGGCCATGATCTGCGGTCCCTACCGGCTCGCCGCGTGCAGCAGTGACGTCCACATCGTCATGACGAACAAGACGCCGATCGGTACGTACCGTGCCCCCGGCCGCTTCCAGAACAACTTCGTACGCGAGCACGCCATGGATCTGGCCGCCACCCGCCTGGGCATCGACCCGGTCGAGCTGCGGCGCCGCAATCTGCTCGACGCCACGGAGCTCCCGCACCGCCGGCCGATGCAGGTCTTCGGTGCCCCGATGCTGCTGGACGGCAAGGACCACCTGGAGCACTTCGACAAGTCCCGGACGGCCGTGGGATACGAGGACTGGCGCGCCGAGGCCCGTGCGGCACGGGCGGCGGGCCGGCTGGTGGGCGCCGGATGCGCGGTCCTGCTGGAGAAGGCGGGGCTCGGCCACGACAGCGCGGTGGTGGACATCGGGGTGGGCGGCGCGGTGCGCGTGTCGATGGGCGGGGCCGGATCGGGGCAGGGCATCGAGACGGTGATGGCCCAGATCACGGCGGAGGAGCTGGATGTTCCCGCCGGGACCGTGAAGGTCGTCCTCTCCGACACCGACATCCTGCCGGACGGTGCGGGCAGCTTCGCCAGCCGTTCCACCGTGGTCGGCGGAACGGCGGTGAAACTGGCCGCGGAGGCGGTGGTCGCCAAGGCGAAACGGGTGGCGGCCGTGCTCCTGGAGACCGAGGCGTCCCGACTGGTCATGGCCGGGGGCGAGGTGGTCGTGGCCGACGCCCCGGAGCGGAGGGTGCCGCTGGCGGCTGTCGCCGCCGCCTGCTTCACCCCGCGGTTCATCCGCACCGGGGAGGAGCCGGGCCTCATCGGGCGTGGCACGTACGTCGCCGACGGGATGACCTATCCGTACGGCGCCCACTACACACAGGCCGAGGTCGATCCCCGTACCGGAAGGGTCACCCTACTGCGTTACGCGGTCAGTTACGAGATCGGCCGCGCCGTCCACCCGCGATCCGTCCACGGCCAGCTCGTCGGTGGCGTCGCGCAGGGGATCGGCGGGGCGCTATTCGAGGAATTCCGCTACGACGAACGCGGCAGACCGCTCTCCCTCACCTTCCGCGACTACCTGTGGCCCCGTGCGGGGGATGTGCCGGACATCCAGGTCGAGTTGTACGAGGACTCGCCGGCACCCGGCAATCCGCTTGGCGTGCGCGGTGCCGGCGAGGGCGGCACCGCCGGCGTGGGCGCAGCCGTCGCCAACGCCGTGCGTGACGCCCTCCAGCTCACGGGCGACGTCGGGAGGCTCCCGCTGCACCCGCCGAGGGTGCTGGACCTCCTGCTCGCCCGCCGCTGACCCCGTTCCCGGCCCCCGGCCCTCCGGCCCGGCACAGAAAGAGAGAACTCCATGCCCCGCCTCGACTCCTCCCGCCCTGCCTCTCCCGCCCCTCCTGTCCCTCCCCTCTCTCGTGTTCGCGAGGACCTCGCCGGTCATGTGCGCCGCGCCCTGGGACGTACCCTCGGTGTGCCGCCCGGCGGACTGACCGACGGGCGGGCGGGCCTGCGGCAGCTGGGCGTCGGATCGATGGCCGCCCTGGAGCTGCAACGCCGCCTGGAAGCGGAGCTCGGCGTCCCCGTCAGCCTCCATGTCGTGCTCACCGCCGCCGTCGTCGACGACCTGATCGACCACGTGACCGCGCGGTACGAGCAGGCAGCGGCGTGAGCGCGCCCGGCCGGGCCGCGGGCGGGACGGAGCTCTGGCTGGTCCGCCAGCCCTCCACCGGCACGGCCGCCGACGACTTCGACCGCACGGTGCTCGACGACACCGAGCGCGAACGGGCCGGGACCTGCCGCCGCTCCGCGGGCGGCCGGCTGTACGCGCTGGCGCACATCGCCCTGCGCCGGCTGCTCGGCCACCGGCTCGGCCTGCCCGCCGCGGAGATCCTGTTCGTACGCGAGCCGTGCCCCGGTTGCGGTGAACCGCACGGCAGACCGGCCGTGCATCCGGACCAGGCCGGGCGCGCCGGCGGGGTGCCGACCCACTTCTCCCTGTCCCACGGCAGCGGTCTGGTGCTGCTGGGGCTCTCGTCCATGCCCATCGGTGTGGACGTCGAACAGCTGCCCGGCGCGGAGACGGTACAGATCTGCGCCCCGGCGCTGCACCCCGACGAGTGCACGGAACTGGCCGCTCTCGGCGACACGGCACGAAGACACGCCTTCGGGCGCCTCTGGACCCGCAAGGAGGCCTATCTGAAGGGCATCGGCACAGGACTGAGCCGCGGCCTGAGCGCCGACTACCTGGGTACCGACCCCGCGCGGCACCCTGATGGGTGGGCCGTACGGGACCTGCCCTGCGACCCGGGCCACGTCGCCGCCGTGGCCTGGCGCGGCGCCGCCGGGAGTCCGGTGACGGCCAGGTCGCTCGCCCTGGAGTGGCTGCGCGAGCAGGAGCCGGGCGCACCGTACGGAGCGCTGCTGCTCCCGCCGGCTCCGAGAAGGAGAGAGGCCTCACATGCGCGACATAGCTGAACAGTTGCGGACCTGGCACGCGGCCGGCGACCCGTACGCCGTCGCCACCGTCACGCGGGTGTCGGGCAGCGCCCCCCGCGGACCGGGCGCGGCACTGGCCGTCCGCCAGGACGGCAGCGCCGTCGGCAGCGTCTCGGGCGGCTGCGTGGAGGCGTCGGTGTACGAACTGTGTCTGCGGGCCCTCGCGGAAGGGCGGCCTCTGCGTGAACGGTTCGGGTACAGCGACACCGACGCCTTCGCCGTGGGACTGACCTGCGGCGGGGAGCTGGAGATCCTGGTCCAGCCGGTCGGCCGCGCCGGACCGGCTGCGGACACCGGGGACATCGCTCCGCTCCTCGGCACCGTGCTCGCCCGGATCGCGGCCGGGCTCCCGGTAGCGCTGGCGCGGGTGGCCGACGGTCCTGACCTCCTGCTCGGACTCGGGCTCGTCGTCACACCCGAGGGCTGTCACAGCGTGTTCCCGCCGCGGAGCAACGCCCTCGGACACGCCGTCGAGGCCGAGGCGCGCACCCTGCTGGAAGCGGGCCGCACGGGCATGTTCACTCTCACCCCGGACGGCCGACCGTGCCCCGGGGACGTACCGGGGACGGTCACGGTGCTGGTGGAGACGTGGGCGCCACCGCCACGCATGCTGGTCTTCGGTGCTGTCGACTTCGCCGCGGCGGTGGTGAGCGCCGGCCGCTTCCTCGGCTATCACGTGACGGTCTGCGACGCCCGCCCGGTGTTCGCCACCACCGCCCGCTTCCCCGACGCGCACGAGGTCGTCGTGGACTGGCCCCACCGCTATCTGGACGCGCAGTCGTCCGCGCTGGACGGCCGCACCGCGCTGTGCGTACTCACCCACGACGCGAAGTTCGACGTCCCTCTGCTGCTCAGGGCTCTGCGGCTGCCGCTCGGCTTCGTGGGGGCCATGGGGTCGCGCCGCACCCACGCGGACCGGCTGGCCCGGCTGCGCACAGCCGGGCTCGGCCCCGCCGAACTGGCGCGGCTGCGCTCGCCGATCGGCCTCGACCTCGGCGCCCGTACGCCGGAGGAGACAGCGGTCTCCGTCGCCGCCGAGATCATCGCGCTGCGGGGCGGGGGCAGTTGCCTGCCGCTGTCCGCCGTGTCGGGCGCCATCCACCGTGCCCCGGGCAGGACCGGCGCCTTCCACGCGAGGGACCGTGCTCCCTCGACCGTCATTCCCGCCCTTCACCCGGTACAGGCAGGACCGTGACGCCCCGTAC
Organism: Streptomyces sp. NBC_01166; assembly: GCF_045039765.1. Taxonomy (NCBI): domain Bacteria; kingdom Bacillati; phylum Actinomycetota; class Actinomycetes; order Kitasatosporales; family Streptomycetaceae; genus Streptomyces; species Streptomyces sp. NBC_01166. Next base: position 7,058,699 of record NZ_CP108613.1, on the reverse strand, counting down.
GCCGGACCGGCGGGACCGGATCCGCGTCTACTGTCTGCCGCACGCGGGAGGGAGTGCCGAGGCCTACCGTGACTGGCTGCCGTCCACGACGGGGACGGGTCCGCGTTTCGTCCCCCTGGAGCTGCCTGGCCGCGGGGGCCGCCGCGACGAGCCCCTGGCGGAGACGATGACGGAGCTGGCGGACGGGGTCGTGGACCATCTCGCCCGGCGGCCTTCGGACGAGCCCTTCGCGCTGCTCGGCCACAGCATGGGAGCCTGTCTGGCCTACGAGACCGCCCGGCGTCTGCGGGCGGCGGGACGTACGCTGCCGCGGCTCCTGGTGGTGTCCGGCAGCGGGCCGGTGGGAACGGGTGGCCGTACGGTTGCGTCCGCCTGTTCGGACGAGGAGCTGCTGGACCGCCTCGAGAAGCTCGGTGGCACGCCGCCCGAACTCCTGCGCCACCGGGCGCTGAGACCTCTCTGGCTGCCCGCGGTGCGCGCCGACCTGAGGCTGACGTCCGCCTTCACCGACCGGGCCCGCCCCACCGAGCTCGACTGTCCGATCCTGGCTCTGGGAGGCAGCGGGGACCCCCTGGCCGGCCCTGCCGAAGTCGGCGGATGGAACACCCTGACATCAGCGGGCTTCCATCAACGCCTCTACCCCGGGGGGCACTTCTTCCTGCACAGGCACCGGCGCGCGATCATCGCCCACATCGCGGACCTCCTGGCCGCCCGCCCTGCGCGCGACTGCTGACGGGTCCGGCGTGGACTCGGCCCCGGGCGACCGCGGGTAGGACGCGAGTGCCGGATCGTCACCGACCGCGTACGACCGTCCCACACAGTCGAACATCGGGATGTCGGAGACGTGGTCCCCGTAGGCATAGCAGTCGCGGGCGTCGATGCCTGGGTGGAGCCGCAGGGTACGTCGCACCGCGGACCGTTTCCCCTCGCCGATAACCGGTTCCCTGATCTCACCCGTGTACGTCCCGTTCTCGACGAGGAGTTCGGTGCACAGGACGTGCGCCGCGCCGACCTCGGCGGCGATCGGAGTGACGCACGGCGGGAACGATCCGGAGACGAGGACGACGCCCGCTCCCGCCGCACGGTGCCGCGCGAGTTCGGCCAGGGTGCCGGGCAGGAAGAAGTCCGCTCCGGCGGACCGCAGCGCATACCACTCCGTGCCCAGCCGTTCGGTCTCCTCCACGCTCCGGCCGGCCCACAGCCGGTAGTACGCGCGATTCACCTCCGACCGCGGTGTCCCGGCCGCGCCCAGGGCGCGTATCCCGTCGGCCACCTGCTCGTACCACGGCACCGAGACGAAGCGGAGGAAGTCGAACATCGTCTTCAGCCCCACCAGGGTCTCGTCCACGTCGGAGAAGACGAGGTATCGCCCGCCGCACTCCCCCGACCCGCAGATCCCCACACCCATGATCTCCCCCTCGGCCGACCCGGATCTCTAAAAAAACCTACCAGAAGGAATTATTCATGGACCGCCGGATCGCACCGATTGATGACCACCGGACCTGAGAGGTCGGTTTTCACGGTATGGAGTCATGAATTTGAGCTGGGGAAACATATTTTTGCGCAGCACCGTGGACTTCCCTACATCGGTGCTCCTAGCCTGTGGGGCGTCCGAAGAGCCCCCACGAGCCGCAAGGACGACCCACACGTGACCCCACCACCCAGACACCGTCTGTTCAGACGCTCCGTGTCCGCCTCCCTCTCCCTGGCCCTCACCGCCGTCGGCACCGCGGCGGCGGTGGTCATGGCCGGCGCTCCGGCCGCTCAGGCCGCCGCGGTCCCCGCGCCCTCCCCGGTCGGCATATCCGGCCGGGGCGCCACCGTCCCGTTCAAGGAACAGGAAGCCGAGTACGCCGCCACCAACGGCACCCTGATCGGCCCCGACCGCCTCTACGGCGCCCTGCCCTCCGAGGCGTCCGGCCGGCAGGCGGTGACCCTCGACGCCGCAGGTGAGTACGTCGAGTTCACGCTCACCGCCCCCGCGAACGCGATGACGTTCCGCTACTCGCTGCCGGACAACGCGGCCGGGACGGGCCGGGACGCCTCGCTCGATCTGCGGGTCGACGGCAGCTCGCTCAAGAGCGTGCCGGTGACGTCGAAGTACGGCTGGTACTACGGGGGTTACCCCTTCAACAACAACCCGGGCGACACCGCCCCGCACCACTTCTACGACGAGACACGGACCATGTTCGGGTCCACCCTGGCCGCCGGTACGAAGATCCGGCTCCAGGTGACCTCCACCGCGGCCTCACCGTCGTTCACCATCGACCTGACGGACTTCGAGCAGGTCGGCGCCCCCGTCGGCAAGCCGTCCGGAGCGCTGGACGTGGTGAGCGACTTCGGCGCGGACCCGACGGGTGCCGCCGACTCCACCGCGAAGATCCAGGCCGCGGTGGACGCCGGCCGCACGCAGGGCAAGGAGGTGTACATCCCGCAGGGCACCTTCAAGGTCCAGGACCACATCGTCGTCGACAAGGTGACCCTGCGGGGCGCCGGGCCCTGGTACAGCGTGCTGACGGGACGGCATCCCACCGACCGGAGCAAGGCGGTCGGTGTCTACGGGAAGTACTCGGCGCAGGGTGGCAGCAGCAACGTGACGCTCAAGGACTTCGCCATCATCGGCGACATCCGTGAGCGGGTGGACAACGACCAGGTCAACGCCATCGGCGGGGCCATGTCCGACTCGGTCGTCGACAACGTCTGGATGCAGCACACCAAGTGCGGCGCCTGGATGGACGGTCCGATGGACAACTTCACCATCAGGAACAGCCGGATCCTGGACCAGACCGCCGACGGCGTGAACTTCCACTACGGCGTCACGAACTCCACGGTGACCAACACCTTCGTCCGCAACACCGGCGACGACGGACTGGCCATGTGGGCGGAGAACGTCCCGAACGTGAAGAACAAGTTCACGTTCAACACGGTGATCCTGCCGATCCTCGCCAACAACATCGTCACGTACGGCGGCAAGGACATCACGATCTCCGACAACGTCATGTCGGACACCGTCACCAACGGCGGCGGGCTGCACATCGCCAACCGCTACCCAGGTGTCAACTCCGGCCAGGGGACGGCTGTCTCGGGCACGCACACCGCTGCCCGCAACACCCTGATCCGCACCGGCAACAACGACTTCAACTGGCGCTTCGGCGTCGGCGCGATCTGGTTCAGCGGACTCAACGAGCCGATCAGCAACGCCACGATCAACATCACCGACAGCGAGATCCTGGACAGCTCCTACGCCGCGATCCATCTGATCGAGGGCGCGAGCAACGGGCTGCACTTCGACAACATCAAGATCGACGGCGCGGGCACGTACGCCCTGCAGATCCAGGCTCCGGGCACGGCCTCGTTCAACAAGGTCGTCGCCACGCACATCGCCCAGTCCAACCCGATCCACAACTGCGTGGGCAGCGGCTTCCGGATCACCCAGGGCACCGGCAACTCCGGCTGGTACGCGGACCCGCCCGCCTGCACGGGCGTCTGGCCGGACCCGGTGTGGACCAACGGCGGGGTGCCCGGGAGCGGCGGCCCCACCGACCCGACGGATCCCACGGACCCGACGGATCCGCCCGAGGAGACGGGCAACCTCGCCCGGGGACGCACGGTCACCGAGACCGGCCACGCCGACGTCTACGGCGCGGCCAACGTGGTGGACGGCAACGCGGACACCTACTGGGAGAGCCGTAACAACGCCTTCCCGCAGTCCGTCACCGTGGACCTCGGTGCCGCGAAGGCGGTCAAGCGGCTGGTGCTGAAGCTGCCCCCGGCCACCGCCTGGGCGACACGCACCCAGACGATCGGCGTCACGGGCAGCACCGACAACTCGGCGTACAGCTCACTGAAGTCGCCCGCCGGGTACACCTTCAACCCGTCGAGCGGCAACACGGCGACGGTGACGCTGACGGGAACGCCGGTCCGCTACCTGCGGCTGACGTTCACCGCGAACACCGGCTGGCCGGCGGGTCAGCTGTCCGAGCTGGAGGCCTACACCAGCTGACCGCGCGCATGGAGACGGGCCCGGCCCGGCGGCCGGGCCCGTCTCCGTACGGGGAGGTCAGGGCTTGAGCGTGAAGGACTCGGCGGCCGGGGCCACCTCGGCCGGGCGGACCACCTTGAGGCCTCCGGGCGTCTTGGCGTCCGGCTTCATGACGACGGTCTCCCGGGTGGAGGGCGCCGACGGGTCGGTGAAGTCGTGCGAGATACCGAAGTCATCGCCGAAGCCCTTGATGGTGAGCAGCGCCTTGTCGACACCCTCACGGGTGAGGTCCTTCGACTCGCAGGCCTTCTTCAGCGCCTCGCCGAAGACGGACGCGGCGTTGTATCCGGCGATGACGCCGTTGTCGAGACCGTCCTTGGGGTACTGGGCGGCGTACGCCTTGGCGAGCTTCGCCGGGCCCTCGGCACTGTCACCGATGGGCAGGGTGGAGGAACCGATGTAGTAGTCCTTCTGCAGGGCCGCGCCCGCCTGGGTCGCCAGGAGCTGCGGGGCGTACGCGGAGTTGTTGCCGACGACCGGGACGTTGAAGCCGGTGGCCGCGGCCACACCGACCAGGGAGGCCGCCTGGCGCGGTCCCGCGCTGATGACGACGGCCTTCACGCCGGCCTGCTTGAGCGCGGAGACCTGGGCGGTCATGTCGTTGTCGGTCGGCTTGATCTTCTGCTCGACGACGGTGAGACCCGCTTCCTGGGCCGCGTGCTTGGAGCCGGCCAGGGCGTTCTCGCCGTAGTCGCCCTCGAAGTAGACGTGACCGATCTTGTCGCCCTTGGCGATGCGCTTCTCGTCGAGCAGGAAGTCGATCAGGTTGATGGTCTCGACGTCGTAGGTGGCGCCGATGACGCGGACGTACTTGGATCCGACCAGGTTCGCCGACCATGCCTGCGGCAGGACGATGCCCTTGTCCTGGCCGTCGATGCGGGACTCGACGGCGGCGACGAACGGGGAGCCGATGAACTGGGTGAAGCCCAGCACCTCCGGCTCCAGCTCGGTGTAGGCGCCGATCGCCTTCTGCGGGTCGTATCCGTGGTCACGTACGGTCAGTTCGATCTGCCGGTCGCAGATGCCGCCGGCCTTGTTGGTCTCCTTCACCCAGAGCTGCTGGGCCTGGGTGACGCTCTTGCCCAGCGAGGCGTACACCCCGGTCATGTCGGTGAGGGCCCCGAGGGTGATCTTCGAGTCGGTGACGCCCTCCCCGGTCTTCACACCGTTCTTGTCAGCGGCGCCGTCGTCAGACGACTTCGCCTTCTCGCTGCATCCCGCGAGGGTGAGGGTGAGAGCCGCCACAACGGCTCCGACAACACGTAGCTTCATTTCTTCTTCTCCCCTGGATTCTTCAGACGCGCAATGCCGCCGGGCAGGAACAGGACGACCGCGACGACCGCGGCGCCGTACAGATAGCGGGACGCCTCGCCCGGTGCGATGCCGCCCGTACCAGGGGCGGACACCAGGGGGAGGGAGTCGCTGTAGTGGGTGAGCACCTGCGGGAGCAGCGACACGAACGCGGCACCGATGACGGCTCCCGCGACGCTGCCCAGCCCGCCGATGACGATCATGGCGAGGTATTCGAGGGACAGGATCATGCCGAAGTACTCGGGCACGGTCCGCTGGAAGACCAGCGCGAGCAGGACGCCCGCGAGGCCCGCGTACATCGAGGACAGGACGAAGACGCCCGCCCGGTACCGGGCGACCGGCACCCCCATCACGCCGGCCGCGATCCGGTGGTCCCGGATGGCGTTGAGCGCCCGGCCGGGCCTGCCGCGCAGCACCCCGCGGGCGAAGAGCCCGCTCGCCAGCAGGGCGGCCAGCCCCAGGTACCAGAGCTTCTCGGACGACTGGAAGGGCACTGCGGCGACGACCACCTCGGCGTCGTCGAAGGTGAACCCGAAGAGCGAGAGGGGCGGCACCGGGCGGCCGTTGAAGCCACCGGTGAGCGAGCCCGCGTTGAACAGCACGTGCTGGCCGATGAAGATCAGCGCGAGCGTGGCGATACCGAGGTAGGCGCCGCTCAGCCGCCCCGCGATGGGGCTGAAGAGCCCCCCGGCCGCACCGGCCAGGAGCACGGCCAGGACAGCCGCGAGCCAGGTGGGCAGGCCGAGGCCGGTGAGGGCGTGCCCGTTCTCGGTACTGCTCTCGCCCCCCAGGATGCAGTAGCCGTACGCGCCGACGGCGAGGAAGAAGGCGTGCCCCATGGAGAGCTGGCCGGTGGAGCCGGTGAGCAGGTTGAGCCCGATCGCCCCGATCGCGGCGGCCATGGCGAACAGTCCGGCCTGGAGCCAGAACCTGTCCAGGTAGAACGGGAACAGGAGGAGCAGCACCGAGCCGGCGAGCCAGAGGTACGGGGCGGGCCGCCGCACCCGGTCGGTGAACGACGCTCCGGCGGCGGGTGCGGCCCCCGTGACGTCCTTGACGGCTTCAGACACGGGACAGCTCCTTCGTACCGAAGAGTCCCGCCGGCCGGACGAGCAGGACGACCACCATCACCAGGTACGGCGCGAGATCACCGATGCCGCGTCCGAGGAAGGAGAGGTCGCTCTGGTAGCCCGTGGCGAGTGACTCGGTGACTCCGACGACGAGACCTCCGACGAGCGCCCCGGTCGTCGAGTCGAGGCCGCCGAGGATCGCGGCGGGGAACGCCTTGAGGGCGGCGAGTGAGGTGGCCCGTTCCAGACCGGGGGTCGGGAACACCGTGAGGAAGAGCGCGGCGACGGCGGCGAGTGCTCCCGCGACCGCCCAGGCGGAGAGGGAGACCCGGCCGAGGCGGATGCCCATCAGCGCGGCGGTCTGCGGGTTCTCGGCGGCGGCCCGCATGGAGACGCCCCACGAGGTGAAGCGGAAGGCGAGCAGGAACACCGTGATGAGCAGCCCCGCGACGAGGAACGCCGCGATGCGGGTCTCCGCGAGGGTGACGCCCCCGATGGTGACGACGTCGTCGCCCCACGGGTCGCCCAGTGACATGACGTCCGTCCCCATGCGCCGGGTGAGTTCGGTGGTGAGGATGATGTCGACGCCGATGGTGACGATGGCCAGGACGCTCTGGTCGCTCCCCCGGTAGCGGCGCATGACGAGGAACTCGACCGCCGAGCCGACGACCGCCGCGCCCGCGATACCGACGCCGAGGGCCGGCCAGAAGCCGATGTCGTCGTGGAGCACGGCGGTGACGTATCCGCCGGCCAGCAGCAGCGAGGCGTGGGCGAAGTTGACGACCTCGGTCGCCTTGAAGATGACGACGAAGCCCAGGGCGATCAGTGCGTAGACCGACCCTATGGAGAGGCCGCCGAGGAGGAGTTCGATGAAGGTGGTCATTCCTGTGCCCCCAGGTAGGCCTGCACGACGGCCGGGTCGTTCTGCACCTCGGCGGGCGTGCCACCCGCGATCCTGCGTCCGAAGTCGAGTACGGTCACGGCGTCCGCGAGCCGCATCACCACCCCCATGTCGTGTTCGACCATGACGATCGAGATGCCGAGGCTGTCGCGCACACCGGCGACGACGGCCGCGGTGCGGCGGCGCTCGTCGGCGGTCATGCCCGCGATGGGCTCGTCGAGGAGCAGGATCTCGGGCTCCATGCACAGGGCGCGGCCGAGCTCGACGAGCTTCTGCTTCCCGTACGGGAGGGCGCCTGCGGGGAAGTCGAGTTCCTTGTCCAGGCCGATGAACTCGGCTATCTCACGCACTCGTTCGAGATGCCGGTGGGCCTCACGGGTGGCGGAGGGCAGCCTCAGCCCGGAGGCCACGAACCCGGCGCGGGTGAGCCGGTGCCGGCCGAGCATGAGGCTTTCGGCGACGGTGGCGTGCGGCGGCAGGGCCAGGTTCTGGAAGGTGCGGGCGACGCCGAGGTCGGCGATCCTGTGCGGGGCGAGACCGGTGAGTTCGGTGGAGCCGAGGTGCACGCTGCCCGAGGTGGCGCGGTAGACGCCGGAGAGCACGTTGAACGTGGTGGACTTTCCCGCGCCGTTGGGTCCGATGACGGCGTGCACACTGCCCGGTTCCACGGTGAAGGACACCGCGTCGAGGGCGGTGAGCCCGGCGAAGCGCACGGTCACGTCGCGCACGGCGAGAGGGGCCGGGGCGGTCGTCACGCGGACCACCTGCTCAGGGTGCGGGTGACGCCTTCCGCCTGGGCGGCGTCCTCGGCGGCCGTCTCGTCGACGACACCGAGATAGCGCCGGCGCACCTCGTCGGAGGCGGCGAGTTCGTCGGCCGGGCCGTCCAGCGCCACCTCGCCGACATCCAGGACGTACGCCGTGGAGGCGAGCCGCAGCGCGATGGCCGCGTTCTGCTCGACGAGCATGACGGAGGTGCCGCCCGCGTTGATCTCCTGGATCGTCTCGGCGATCCTGGCCGCCATCAGCGGGGCGAGCCCGAGGGACGGTTCGTCGAGCAGCAGCAGGCGGGGGGCGGCCATCAGGGCCCGGCCCATCGCCAGCATCTGCTGCTCACCGCCGGAGAGCAGTCCCGCCCGCTGGTGCGCGCGCTCGGCGAGCACGGGGAACAGTTCGTGTACGCGCCGGAGGGCGGTGGCCGTCGCTTTCCGCCCGCCGCTTGCCCCGAGGGCGCCCGCCCGCAGATTGTCCGCCACCGTCATCCGGGCGAACACCTGCCGCCCTTCCGGTACCTGGATCACTCCCGCCGCCACCACCTGGGCGGGGCGGAGCCCGTCCAGGGGACGGCCGTCGAAGCGGATGGTGCCCGTGCCCGTGCCGCGGTGGAAGCCGAGGGTCCGCGATACGGCCCGCAGCAGCGTGGTCTTGCCGGCGCCGTTGCCACCGAGTACAGCGGTGATCGCGCCGGCCGGCACGTCGACGGAGACGTCGCGCAGTGCCCGTACCGGGCCGTAGCCCACGGACAGTTCGCGGATCTCGAGCGTTGCCATGCGTCCTCCTCCTTCCGACTGGTCGTTGTGGTGCCACAGACCAGCAGCGGGCGGGGCGCGCGTCCACGGCCCCGGGCGCAATCGCTGCGGGTGACCAGTCTTCGAACGGCCCGGTTGTGCGGGTGCACAGAGGGAGGTGATGCGCGGTCCTCCCCGGGGCGGCCGGTGGCATTCTCACCAGCCATGAGCGGGGCGGGTCCTTCGTTCGGATCGGACTGGAGCCCAGCCTGATCCGAACGAGGGGCCCCTGGCTGCGGAACGGAGCGAAGACATGCGGCGGCGCGGTGACGAGCAGGGCCGGGCACTGCTCGACGCCCTGCTGGAGGGCCGGTCGGAGCCGGGCCTCGCGGCGCGCGCGGCGAGCGGTCTCGGTCTGCCGGAGCGGGGCCGTTACGCGGTGGCGGTGGTGCGGGCGGGCGAGGGCGGGCCGGTGTGCGTGGCGCTGGAGGCGGAGGGGCTGCGGTGCTTCCGCCGGAGACGAGGAGACCGCGAGACCGTCGTCGTCGCTCTGGGTGACCGGGATCCGGCGGCGCTCACCGCCCTGCTGACGGGGTGTCCGGGCCCCGGCGGAATCGGCCCGGTGGCCGACGGCCTGACGGGGCTGGGGGCCGCGCGCCGGCTGGCGGAGGTGGCGCTGCTGACCTGTCCACCGGACACGGCGGAGATCGTCCGGCTGGAGGAGCGGCTGCCCGCGGCGCTGGTGGTGAGCCAGCCGGAGCTGGCGGCCAGGCTGGTCGCGGATGTCTTCGGTCCGCTGCTGGCGCTGGATCCGGCGGACCGGGCACTGCTGGTGCGGACGCTCGAGGCGTGGCTGGAGTGCGGGGGGTCGGCGGGGCGGGCGGCCGGCCGGCTGTACTGCCACCGCAACACCGTGCTCAACCGCTTGCGGCGGCTGGAGCGGCTGACCTCTCGGTCGTTGTCACGGCCGCGTGAGCTGATCGAGATGATGCTGGCGCTGGACGCGTTCACACTGACGGCTTCGCAGCCGTGAGGGGGGTGCCGGCCGCCCGGCACCCCCCTCATGACGACACGTCAGGACAGGAAGTCGCGGCCGATCGCCTCGGCCGCGCGTTCCAGCAGGGGCCCGGCCTGTGCCATGCAGACGGCGGGGTCCGGTTCCAGCTCCGTCAGGGCGTAGGCACGGCGTATGCCCGCCTTGCCCAGGGCCTCCGGCGGCAGCGCGAGGCGTCCGCACACGGCGACGACCTCCACCCCCGCGGCACGCGCCGCGGCGGCGACGCCCGCCGGGGCCTTGCCGTGCAGGGTCTGCTCGTCGAGCGAGCCCTCGCCGGTGACGACCAGCGTGGCGCGGTCCAGAGCGGGGGCGAAGCCCAGGACGTCGAGCATGACCTCGATGCCGGGCCTGAAGCGCGCGCCCAGCGCGACCAGTGCGCCGTAGCCGATGCCTCCGGCGGCGCCCGCTCCGGGAAGCTCGGCGGTCTCGGGGCCCAGCACGGACGCGTAGTGGACGAGTGCCGCGTCGAGGACCGCGATGTCGTCCTCGGTGGCGCCCTTCTGCCGCCCGTAGACCTCGGGGGCGCCCTTCGGGCCGGTCAGCGGGTTGTCCACGTCGCTGGCCAGGATCAGGTCGATGTCCGCGAGCCGGGGGTCGAGCCCCGACAAGTCGGCCTCGGCCAGCTCGGCGAGCGCGCCGCCCCCGGGGCCGACGGGCTTGCCGTCGCCGTCCAGGAAGCGGGCTCCGAGCGCGGCGAGCATGCCCGCGCCGCCGTCCGTCGTGGCGCTGCCGCCGACGCCGAACACGATCGTCCGGGCGCCCGCGTCGAGCGCGGCCGCCAGCAGCTCCCCGGAGCCGTACGTGGTCGCCGTGAGCGGGGCGAACTCCCCCGCGGGGAGGTGCTGGAGGCCCGAGGCCTCGGCCATCTCCACCACTGCGGTGGTGCCGCGCACCGCGTACGCCCCCGTGACCCGGTCCCCCAGCGGCCCGGTCACCCGCGCCTCGCGGCGCTCGAATCCGGCGGCCACCGCCGCCGCGACCGTGCCGTCGCCGCCGTCCGCGACGGGCAGGGTCTCGACCCGCACCCCGGGCACGGCGCGCCGCAGCCCGGCCGTCACCCGCTCCGCGACCTCCACGGCCGTCAGCGAGCCCTTGAACTTGTCCGCCGCCACGAGCACGTGGGGGGTCTCCATCACTGCTCCGTCCGTCACCTTGCATCCCTTTGCTTTCGAACAGGCAGTCGCGCCGCCCCGACCTTATCCGGACCACCCCTGATCTGCCCATGGCTGTCCGAAACCACGTGACCGGCCCTGCGGCGCCGTCAGTCCAGGCAGAACTCGTTGCCCTCGGGGTCGGTCATCACGATGAAGCCGGCGCTCATCGGAGGAGCGGGCTCGTCGCGGCGTACCCGCGTCGCTCCCAGCGCGACGAGGCGTTCGCACTCGGCCTCCAGCGCCGCCATCCGCTCCTCTGCCTGGAGTCCGGGTGCCGCGCGGACGTCGAGGTGGACACGGTTCTTGGCGGTCTTGCCCTCCGGGACCTGCTGGAAGAACACGCGCGGGCCGTGCCCCTCGGGGTCCTCGATCGCCGATCTCGAGTTGCGCTGATCCTCCGGTACGCCGATCCGCGCGAGAAAGTCGTCCCAGGCGGCCAGGGGGTCGGCGCCCTCCGGCAGGTCGACCCCGGGCGGGCCGGGGTGGACGTAGCGCAGTACGTCGCGCCAGAAGGACGACAGCGCCCGCGGGTCGTGGGCGTCGAAGGTGACCTGGAAGTGGTGGCTCATCGGGTTGCTCCGTTCGTGGCGTGATGCGTGTGGAGGTAGAGGTCGCGCAGCAGGCAGACCTCGGACAGGTGGTGGATCAGCTCACGGTGGATGTGCAGCACCAGGTCTGCCATGGGCGCCTCGGGGTAGGGCTCCTTCTCGCCGACCGGGACCCGGAGTCCGGCGTCGCCGAGGCTCCGCACCCCTGCCAGCCAGACGTCGAGCTGCGTCTCGAGCTGGTCGAGCGCGGTGGCCGCGTCCCCTGCGTACTCCCAGCTCTCGTACGAGGCCGCCGGCGCGCCGAAGTGTGCCGCGTTCCGTGCGGCGAGGACGCCGACGATGACATGGCCGAGCCGCCAGGCGATCGTGGTGAAGGGCTCCGGGTCGGGCTGCGGGAAGGCGAAGTCGATCGTGAAGTCCCCGGCACCGGCCTGTACGGGTGCCGTCGAGGTGGAGCGCGGCCGCACGCTCCAGGCGTCCGGCACCGGCGACCAGACGTACTCGTCGTCGGTGAGGCCCTCCAGCCGGGCTCGGATCTGATGGTTCCAGTGGAACTCCCACTGCTCGCGCAACGTCCGGTTCCAGTCCATTTCGTCTGCCTTCATGGAACCACCCTGGCACCCCTGGAGGACAGGATCGGTCCGCCTTCTCTGGCAAGGTGAGCCATATGGGCGTGGCGGGCGGTGACGAGCGGAGCACGACGGAGCGGGTGCTCACCCTGCTCGGGCTGCTCCAGCAGCGCCACGTCTGGACCGGCCCCGAACTCGCGGACCGGCTCGGGGTCACACCGCGCACGGTGCGCCGCGATGTCGAACGGCTCCGCAAGCTCGGCTATCCGGTCCACGCGGGCCTGGGTGTCGGCGGCGGTTACCGGCTCGGCCCTGGGCAGGACCTGCCTCCGCTGCTCCTCGACGACGAGGAGGCGATCGCCACCGCCGTCTCGCTGCTCGCCGGCGCCGGTGGCGCGGTCGCCGGCGCCGGGGACGCGGCACTCCGGGCGCTGACCAAGCTCGACCGGGTGCTGCCCGCCCGGCTGCGGCACGAGGTGCGCGCGCTCTCCGGCTCGGTGGAGTTCTTCGACGGAGGCCGGGCGCCGGTCGACCCCGGGGCCCTGATGACCCTGGCCGGAGCCTGCCGCGACGAGGTCGAGGCAGGCTTCGGCTATCCCTCCGGGACCGGCGAGGTGCGACGGCGCCGGGTCGAGCCCTACCGACTGGTCGCGTCCGACCGCCGCTGGTATCTCCTCGCCTTCGACCTCGACCGCGACGACTGGCGCAGCTTCCGCGTCGACCGGATGACCGAGGTCTCCGCACGGACCTGGCGCTTCGCGCGGCGCACGGCGCCCGACGCGGCGGCGTATGTGCAGGAGGGGGTGGCGAGCCGGGTCTACGCCCATCAGGCCCGCTTCCTCGTACACGCGCCGGCCGGCACGGTGCGTGCGCAGATCCCCGCCTCGGCGGCCGTCGTGCGACCGCGGGAGAAGGAGCGCTGCGAGGTCCTGTGCGGCGCCGACGACCTCGACTTCGTGCTGATGCGGGTGCTCCTGCTGGGACATGGTTTCGAGGTGCTCGACCCTCCGGAGCTGGTGGAGCGGTGTCACGCACTCGCGGAGAGACTGCTGTCGGCCGGCACGACGGCACCAGTGGTGGCGCCTGACACGGAGGAGACCTGAGCCGTGCCCCCGCGGAAATACCGTCGCGGGTGCCGGGAGCCGTCCGTAGGCTCGGGCCATGACTCTCGTCGCGATCCTCAGCGGCGCCGGCATCTCCACGGACTCCGGCATCCCCGACTACCGCGGGCCCCAGGGCCTCTGGCGGAAGGACCCGGAGGCGGAGAAGCTCGTCACCTACGGCTTCTACATGTCCGATCCGGAGATCCGGCGCCGCTCCTGGCAGATGCGCCGCGCCGGCGCGACGTGGGGCGCCGAGCCGAACACCGCCCATCGCGCGGTGGCCGCGCTCGAACGGTCGGGCACCCCGGTCCGGGTGATCACCCAGAACATCGACGGACTGCACCAGCGGGCAGGGCTGTCCGCCCGCAAGGTCGTCGAACTCCACGGCACGGCGCACGAGGTGGTCTGCACCCGGTGCCACGCCCGGTCGGCCATGGCGGACGCACTGGCCCGGGTCGAGGCCGGCGAGGCGGACCCGCCGTGCACGGTCTGCGGCGGGATCCTGAAGCCGGCGACGGTGATGTTCGGCGAGCGCCTGGATCCTCGGGTGCTCGCCGACGCCATGGCGATCACCAAGGCCAGTCAGGTGTTCATCGCCGTGGGTACGACGCTCCAGGTGCAGCCCGCGGCCTCGCTGGCGGGGATCGCGGTGGAGCACGGGGCGCGGCTCGTCGTGGTGAACGCCGAGCCGACCCCGTACGACGACCTGGCCGAGGAGACCGTGCGCGAACCGATCGGGACGGCCCTGCCGGCGCTGCTGGAGCGGCTCTCCGCAGGGAGCGGCGCCCTCTGACCGCGGGCCGGTGGGCCGGTGGTGGACGTCGGGCCGGTCAGGAGAGCGGCTCGTGGTTCACCCAGACGACCTTGTAGGGGAATCGGGACTGCCAGCGCCGGATGAGCGCCTCGACTCCGGGCGCCGCGAACGAGGCGTCGAGTGCGTCGAGGTCGGCGAATCCGAACTGGACGACGGCCGTGGCGGCGAACACCGGACTGTGGTCGTCGGCGGGCACGCGGATGTGGCGCTGGGCCGCGAAGGTCAGGATCGTCCCGGAGTCACGCATCAGCTGTTCGATGTCCTTCAGGAATCGGTCGAGCTCGGCGTCCGGGACGGAGTCATCGAACGAGACGATCATCGTGTGGTGAATCATGCACCCATCGAACCCGTGCGGTGCCGGTGAAGTCCAAGACCTGTTGGTTCTTCGGCGATAACCTGGAGGCATGGTTGATCTGGAGACGCGGGAGCTCGAGTACTTCGTCGCGGTCGCCGAGGAGCTGCACTTCGGCCGTGCCGCCCAGCGTCTGTCGATCGCCCAGCCGGCGCTGTCGAAGGCGGTCCGACGCGTCGAGTCGCGCCTGGGCGTCCAGCTGCTCCTGCGCTCGAGCCGTCACGTCTCGCTCACGCCCGCCGGGGAGGCATTGCTGCACCACGGCCGCCACGCGCTCAACGCGGTCGCCGCCGCGTCCCGGAACGCACGCCGGGCCGGTGAGACCCGGGCCCACCTGCGGCTGGTGATCAAGGCGGGCGGCGATGCCGGCCTGCTGTCCGGCATCCTCGCCCGGTACTCCCTTCAGCCCGACGCTCGCCAGGTGGACATCCTGTTCGGCGGGGCCACCGACCGGGTCGAACGCCTGCATGACGGCCGGGCGGACGTGGCACTGCTCCACACGCCCTTCGACGACCTCACGGGCCTGGCGCACGAAACGCTGCACGTCGAGGGGCGCGTCGCGATCCTGCCCCGCGACCACCGCCTCGCCTCGCGCACCGAACTGCGCCTGAGGGACCTCGAACACGAGACGCTGCCGCGCTGGAGGGGAGTGTCCGACGGAGGGACCGGGCCGGAGATCGCCGATGTGGCGCAGATGATGCAGATGATCGTCCTCGGCCGGACGATCGCCGTGCTGCCGCGCTCGCTCGTCGAACCCGTCCCCCCGGGGGTGGTCTGCGTCCCCGTGACCGACGCACCGGCCAGTCACCTGGTCCTCGCCTGGCCGGAGACGGACCGCCGGCCACTCGTCGCCTCGTTCGTCGAGGCGGCGGTCGCCGCGGACCCTCCGCGGCGAGACGCGCCGACCGCGCACGGTCCGCTGCCGGAGTCCGCCCGGCAGGCGCTCAGTCCTCCAGCCCGGCCCGGATCCGGCGGGAAGGGCTGAAGGCGTACAGGTCCAGGATCTCCGGGGCGTCCGCGAGGCCGGGCCCGCCGGCCGCCGCCCAGGCGGCGATGTCGGCCACAGCATGCGGATCGTTGACCAGACCCAGCCAGACCGGCCGGCCGCCCGCCCGGCGACCCTCGGCCGAGGGCTGTACGACGATGACGTTGCCGTGCTCGCAGGCGTCCAGGCATTCCACCGCGCGCACGGTCGCGGCCGCGCCCGCGGACTGCCGTAGTTGCGCGAGCTGCCCGGCGTGGTCCACTCCCGGGATCTTCTCGGTGCCGCAGCAGCAGCCCCGGCAGACGCTCACCGTGGGCCGGGACGGGCCGGGCCCGGCGGCCTTGTGCGGTCGGCGGCTCATGCGGGTGTGCTCCCGGGGACTGCGTTGCTGATCATCGTAGGACTCTACCGAGCCGCTTCCCGGCAGCTCCGGTGAGGTAGTGTTGACGGCTGCGAAGGGGAGTAGCCCTGCAAACCGGTCGTCGACACACTGGAGCCTCCGGGTTCCCGGTGGCCGGGTTCGTGGATTTCCACGGGCGGGCGAGACCTTCGGTCAGGTATGACACGTCCGCGCCCTGCGGGCGTTGCCGTCATGCCGGGCCGAGTGGTCCTCCGAAAAGCCCGAGCGGCGCTTCGCGGAAGTCCCGGAGCCCGGCTCTCACAGAAGGCCACCCGGAATGCATCTCGACCCCCTGGCGATCCTCACCGCCTTCGGGCTGATCTTCCTCGCGGAGCTCCCCGACAAGACGATGTTCGCCTCGCTGGCCATGGGCACGCGTATGCGCCCGCTCTACGTCTGGTTCGGTACGTCGTCCGCGTTCATCGTGCACGTCGCCATCGCGGTCGGGGCGGGCGGTCTGATCGGCCTGCTGCCCGACTGGGTCGTCAAGGTGGTCTCGGCCGCCCTCTTCGCCTTCGGCGCGTTCATGCTGCTGCGCAGTGGTGGCGGTGACGACGACGAGGACGGGGAGATCAAGACCGTCACCGGCTTCTGGCCGGTCTACTCGACCGCCTTCATGGCGGTGTTCATCAGCGAGTGGGGCGACCTGACCCAGATCACCACCGCGAACCTCGCCGCGAGCAACGGCGCCTGGTCCACGGCCGTCGGGGCGGCTGTCGCCCTGATGTCGGTGTCGGCGCTGGCGCTGCTGGCCGGGCGGTTCATCGCCAAGCGGGTGCCGCTGAAGACGGTGCAGCGCATCGGCGGGCTGTGCATGCTCGGTCTGGCCATCTGGTCGGTCGTCGAGATCTTCACGGGCTGAGCGGCGCCCCGGGTACCGGGGTGAGCCGGGTGGCCGGATCTCCCGGCCACCCCGCTCAGAACAGGGCCGGCACCTCGCACTCCGCACCCCGCTCGAAGGCGAGCAGCCGCTGCTTTCGGTCCAGCCCGCCGCCGTACCCCGTCAGGCTCCCCGAGGCTCCGATGACGCGGTGGCAGGGCACGATGATCCCGACCGGATTCCTGCCGTTGGCGAGGCCCACCGCGCGGGACGCTCCGGGCCTGCCCAGGCGGTCGGCCAGTTCCCCGTAGGAGCGGGTCTCGCCGTACGGGATGCGTACGAGCTCGGACCACACGCCCCGCTGGAAGTCGGTGCCGTGCAGGCGCAGCGGGAGGTCGAACTCCTTCAGCTCGCCCGCGAAGTAGGCGTGCAACTGGCGGACGGTCTCGCCGAAGGGCCGCGCGTCGGGTACGCCGAAGGTCTCCTCGGGCGGGCGGTGCCGCTGCCCGGTCATGTAGAGACCGGACAGCACGCCGTCGGTCGCGACCAGGGTGAGCGCCCCGTACGGGCTGTCGACGACCGTGTGCTGCCTGGTCGATGTGGGTGTGGTCATGGTCGTCCTCAGGTGGGCAGGTGGTTGATGGGGTGGTCGTCGACGGTCCACAGATACTGCACCGCGTACGCCCGCCAGGGGCGCCACCGCGTGGCGGATGCGGTGAGGGCGGCGGGGGTGGCCGGGAGTCCGAGCTGTCCGGCCGCCCTGCGGATCCCGAGGTCGGTGGGGAGGAAGGCGTCCGGGTCCCCGAGGGCCCGCATGGCGATGACCTCGACCGTCCAGGGACCGAAGCCCGGCAGCGCGGCCAGTTCCGCGCGTGCCCTCTCCCAGTCGGTCCCCTCCCCCAGGTCCAGGGACCCTCCGGCGAGGGCGGCCACGAGGGTGGTGAGCGTCGCGCGGCGGCTGCGCGGCAGGGCGAGCGCCTCGGGGTCGAGCCCGGACAGTGCCTCAGGGGTCGGGAAGAGATGGGTCAGGCCGCCTTCGGGGTCCTCCACCGGGATCCCGTGGGCGCTGACCAGACGGGCCGCGTGGGTACGGGCGGCGGCCGTGGAGACCTGCTGGCCGAGCACCGCGCGTACGGCGAACTCCGCCGCGTCGACCGTGCGCGGCACCCGGCGTCCCGGGGCCGCGTCGACCAGCGGGGCGAGCAGCGGATCCGAGCGCAGCTGGCCGTCCACGGCGACCGGATCGGCGTCCAGGTCGAGGAGTCTGCGGCAGCGGCTGATGGCCTGGGTGAGATCGCGGGGATCGGTGAGGGAGAGCCGGCAGTCGATGTGGCCGGGCTGCGGGGACAGCGCCACGATGCCGTGGCCGTGCGGCAGGGTGAGGGTGCGGCGGTAGGCGCCGTCGCGCCATTCCTCGACGCCCGGGACGGCGGTGGCGGCGAGGTGGCCGAAGAGGTTGCTCGGGTTGAGCGGGGCCCGGTACGGGAGCCGGAGGGCGATGACCCCCGGGGCCACCGGCTTACGGGTCCCGCGTTCCGCCCGGGCGCGCAGTTCGCCCGGGGCGAGCGCGAAGACCTCCCGCACGGTGTCGTTGAACGTACGGATCGATGAGAACCCGGCCGCGAACGCGACCTCGGCCATGGGGAGCCCGGTCGTCTCGATGAGGACCCTTGCGGTCTGGGCGCGCTGGGACCTGGCCAGCGCGAGCGGGCCCGCGCCGAGCTCGGCGAGGAGCTGGCGCTCGACCTGCCGGGCGGAGTATCCGAGCCGGGCGGCCAGTCCCTGCACGCCCTCCCGGTCGACGACGCCGTCCTGGATGAGCCGCATGGCCCGGGCGACGGAGTCGGCGCGGGCGTTCCACTCCGGGGAGCCGGGGCTGGTGTCGGGCCGGCACCGCTTGCAGGCGCGGAAGCCGGCCTGCTGGCACGCGGCGGCGCTGGGGTAGAAGGTCATGTTCCGGGCCTTCGGCGCCACCACCGGGCAGCTGGGCCGGCAGTAGATCCGGGTGGTCAGGACCGCCGTGAAGAACCAGCCGTCGAAGCGGGCGTCTCTCGACCGTACGGCCCTCACGCAGCGCTCGGTGTCGGTGTGCATGGTCCAAGCATCGGCCACGGAGGGGCCGGTCGGCTGGCGGAAATCCGACATCGACCTCGCGCGGAAATCCGACACGGTTCCACGGCGCCGACGACTCCCCCGGCCGGATCCGTAGTTCAGATTCATGAACTTTGATCACGTACAGATCTATTGACGTGGTCACGACACGCACTTACGGTCCTAGAAAGCGCTTGCCCCCCACCCAGTGTGGCACCGGTGACGCGACCTGTTCAGAAACTCGAACAGATCGCCTTGTCGTATCCCCGGCCCGGCTTCCGGATCCGCGGCCCCGGCGCCCACCGGCCGGACGAACCAACCGACCTGGAGACGATCGATGCAGAAGAAGAAGTCCGTCATCGCGTGTATCAGCCTGCTTGCCGGATCCGCCCTCGCGCTTTCCGGCACCATGGCGCAGGCCACGTCCGCCCCCCACACGACCGCCGCGACCAGAACGGTCAGCGCCTCGGCTGCGGTGGCCGCCGGCGCCCTGTATGTGGCGCCCGACGGCAGTGACGACGCGGCGGGCACGGAGTCGGACCCGACCACGCTCGCCTCGGCGATCGGCCGCGTGACCTCCGGTGGGACGATCTACCTGCGCGGCGGGACGTACGAGCACTCCGAGACGGTCACCATCCCGCCGGGCAACGACGGCACGTCGAGTGCCCGCACGACGCTCGCCGCCTACCCGGACGAGACCCCCGTCCTCAACTTCGCCGCCATGAGCGAGGATCCGGCGAACCGCGGGCTCGCCGTGAACGGCGCGTACTGGCACATCGACGGCATCGTCGTCGAGCACGCCGGTGACAACGGGATCTTCGTCGGCGGCAGCAACAACGTCATCGAACATGTCGTGACGCGCTTCAACCACGACTCGGGCCTGCAGATCTCCCGGATCGCCTCCGACACCCCCGACGACGAGTGGCCTGCCGACAACCTCATCCTGAGCTCGGAGTCGCACGACAACGCGGACTCCGACGGTGAGGACGCCGACGGCTTCGCGTCGAAGCTCACCTCGGGCCCCGGCAACGTCTTCCGCTACACCGTGTCCCACAACAACATCGACGACGGATGGGACCTCTACACCAAGTCCGAGACGGGCCCGATCGGTCCTGTGACCATCGAGGACTCCCTCTCCTACGACAACGGCACCCTGTCCGACGGGACCGTGAACTCCGACGGCGACCGCAACGGCTACAAGCTCGGCGGTGACGACATCGAGGTGGACCACATCGTCCGGCGCAACATCGCCTACAACAACGGCCACCACGGATTCACCTACAACAGCAACCCCGGCTCCATGACGGTGTCGGGCAACGTCAGCATCGACAACGCCGAACGCAACTTCTCCTTCGACAAAGGCACTTCGGTGTTCCGTGACAACGTCTCCTGCCGCAGCGACGACGGCTCCAACGACAAGACGGTGGGCGACGCGGACAGCTCCAACCAGTTCTGGACCGGCTCGAACGGCTCGTCCTGCTCGGCGTACGCCGGTGCGATGGACTGGTCGTTCGCCTCGGACGGCTCCCTCGTCGTGACCTTCGGCGGCAACAAGGTGACGCCGTAACCGCAGCCACACCCGCGCCTCCGCCGGTCCGTCCGCCCTATCCGGACGGGCCGGCGGAGGCCGTCGGTCCGCCCACGGTGAGGTTTCGGTCACCTTGAAGCAATGAAACATCCCCGAAACGCGACGGCGCCCTCCGCGAAACGCGCGCCCGCGACCCTCTCTGGGCCGGACCCCACGCCGCCCCGAGGAGGAACCCCCCTTGACCCCCGTGACCCTGGCCTCGGCAGGCCTCGACACCGGCGACACCGCCTGGCTCCTCGCCGCCACCGCTCTCGTCCTGCTGATGACGCCGGGCCTGGCCCTGTTCTACGGCGGCATGGTCCGTACGAAGAGCGTCCTCAACATGCTGATGATGAGCTTCGTGTCGATCGCGCTGGTCACGGTCGTGTGGCTGGTCGCGGGCTATTCGCTGGCCTTCGGCGACGACACCTTCGCCGGGCTCGTCGGCGGCCTCGGCCACGTGGGCATGGTCGGTATCGGCCCCGACGACCTCACCGGCAGCGTCCCCACCCTGCTGTTCACCACCTTCCAGCTGACCTTCGCGATCCTCACCGCCGCGCTGATCAGCGGGGCGATCGCGGACCGTATGAAGTTCGCGGCGTGGCTGGTCTTCGTGCCGGTGTGGACCCTGCTCGTATACGTTCCCGTCGCCCACTGGGTATGGGGGCCCGGCGGTTGGATCAAGGACTCTCTCGGGGCCCTGGACTTCGCCGGCGGTCTCGTCGTGGAGATCACCTGCGGAGCGTCGGGCCTGGCCCTCGCCCTGGTGATCGGGCCCCGCATCGGCTTCAAGAAGGACGCGATGCGTCCGCACAACCTGCCGATGGTGATGCTCGGCGCGGGCCTGCTCTGGTTCGGCTGGCTCGGGTTCAACGGCGGCTCGGCGCTCGGCGCCAACGGCCTCGCCGCCGCCTCCGTCCTCAACACCCTGGTCGCCGGATGCACCGGGCTGCTCGGCTGGCTCTTCGTCGAACAGCGGCGCGACGGCCACCCGACCACCTTCGGTGCGGCCTCCGGGGTGGTCGCCGGCCTGGTCGCGATCACACCCGCCTGCGGGACCGTCGGGGTGCTCGGCGCGGCCGTCGTGGGACTCGCGGCCGGAGTCGTCTGCTCGTACGCCGTCGCGTGGAAGTTCCGGTTCGACTACGACGACTCCCTGGACGTCGTCGGTGTGCACTTCGTGGGAGGCGTCGTCGGCACGCTGCTCATAGGCCTGTTCGCGACGGCCACGATGACCGGGGGCGCGGAGGGTCTCCTCTACGGCGGCGGAGCGGGCCAGCTCGCCCGGCAGGCGGTCGCGGTGCTCGCCGTGGCCGCGTACACCTTCCTGGCGACGTACGGGATCGGCAAGGCGATCGACCGGCTGATGGGTGTGCGGGCGTCCGAGGAGGAGGAGCTCACGGGCCTGGACCAGACAGTGCACGCGGAGAGCGCCTACGATCACGGCGGCCTGGGTCACGCAGCCGCGCAGACCCCGGGCCACTCCGCACTTCTCTCCCAGGACAGGAGCACCGCCCCATGAAGCTCATCACCGCCGTCGTGAAGCCGCACCGCCTCGACGAGGTGAAGACCGCTCTGCAGGACCTCGGTGTGAACGGGCTGACGGTCACCGAGGCCAGCGGGTACGGGCGCCAGCACGGTCACACCGAGGTCTACCGGGGCGCCGAGTACCGGGTGGACCTGGTGCCCAAGATCCGTATAGAGGTCCTCGTCGAGGACGCGGACGCGGAGCCGGTGATCGAAGCGGTGGTCCGCGCCGCCCGCACCGGCAAGATCGGCGACGGCAAGGTGTGGGCGATGCCCGTGGAGACCGCTGTGCGGGTCCGCACGGGCGAGCGGGGTCCTGAGGCCCTCTAGTACCGTCCTGGCCATGACGACTGCCATGACCAGGACGGTCGATGACGTGAACGCCGGGAGCCTGCTGCGGGGCTGGCGCAAGCTGCGGGGTGTCACCCAGCTCGAACTGGCCCTCAAGGCCGACAGTTCCGCACGCCATATCAGTTTCATCGAGACCGGCCGGTCCACGCCGAGCCGGTCCATGGTGTTGCATCTGGCCGAGCACCTCGACGTTCCCGTACGGGACCGCAACGCGCTGCTCGTGGCCGCGGGTTACGCCCCCTCGTATCCGGAAACAGCGCTGACCGCACCGGCCATGACGACGTTGCGGGCCGGACTGGACCAGCTGCTGACCGCCTACGAACCCTTTCCCGCCCTGGTGATGGACGGGATGTACGACGTGGTGGCCGCGAACAAGGGCGTGCGGCTGCTGCTCGACGGGGTGGCCGGCCACCTGCTGCGGCCGCCCATGAACGCCATGCGTCTGACGCTGCACCCTCAGGGCCTGGCCCCGCGGATCCGCAACCTGGGCGAATGGCGTGGCCACCTCCTGGAACGGATGGAGCGGCAGGCCGCGCTGCGTTCCTCCGAAGCGCTGCGCGGCCTCTACGAGGAGGTGGCCGCCTATCCGGTCCCGGCCGGCGACACGTCTGCCGGCCCGGACGGGCGTACGGACGGGCGGGGCTCGGCGGCCCACCCGTACGCGCTGCCGCTCCGGATCGCGGCGGGCGGCCGGGTGCTGTCCTTCATCTCGACGGCGACGACCTTCAACACACCGATGGATGTGACCGTTGCCGAGTTGGCGGTCGAGACGTTCCTGCCCGCGGACACGGAGACCGCCGCCGCCCTTCAGGAGACCGGCTGAGGGAGAGGTCACGCCCCCGGCAGGCGGTCCAGGAAGCCGGCGACGCTGCTGATGCGGCCGTCGCCGGCGAGCGTGATCACGTCGAAGCCGGCGGCGGGAGCGGACCCGTCGGCGGTGGAGACCAGGTCCCATGTGAAGCGCACCAGGTTGTGGTGCGCGTCGGGCGTACCCGTGAGCTCGAACGCGAAGCCGGGGAACTGCTGGTGGGCGCCCGTGATCGCCGCAGCGATCCCCTCGTGCCCCTTCGCCTCACCCAACGGGTCGGTGTAGGTGCCCTCCTCGGTGAACGCGGCAGCGACTGCCTTGGCCAGATCCTCGGGGGTGGCAGCGTTCCAGGCGGTGAAGTAGCGCTCGACGGCGTCCTCGTGCATGGTCACAGCGGTGTCCTCTCGTCTCTGCGGGTGCACCGGACGGCGCGCCTGCGGCAAACGGCCGTGCTTCCCGCCTCACCGGCGGGCAGCCTGGCCGGACGGCGGCTCACCGTCGGTGTGCCGCCCTTCCTTGTGCTCCGCAGCCTGTCGCACTCGTCGCAGAGGGTCGATTACCGCTGAGGTAATCTCGGGGCGATATCGAGCGCCGGGGCTTCCTCCACCTGGCTGTTCGTCTGTCAGGGGGCCCGTGACCCGGGCAGAGTGCGGAGCGCCTTCTCCTGTCGCCGACGCCTGCCTGCCTGCCTGCCGAGAGGACCTCCCGTGGCCGTCGTTCCCCCTCACCGTGTGGCACTCCTCGGAGGCGGCTTCTCCATGGATGAGGACGGGCTGCTGGACGACTGGCTGCTCTCCCGTGCGGGCGTTGCCCGCCCGAAGGTGTGCTTCGTCCCCACGGCGAGCGGGGACGCGCCGGCCTATGTCGAGCAGTTCGAGAGAGCCTTCCGCTCGCGCCACTGCGAGCCCTCCGTACTGCCACTGTTCCGGAGGGAGTTGAACGACGCCGATCTGCGGACCTTTCTGCTCTCGCAGGACGTGGTGTACGTCGGCGGCGGCAACACCGCGAACCTGCTCGCGGTCTGGCGCGTGCACGGCGTGGACCAGCTGCTGCGGGAGGCGGCCGAGCGGGGCACGCTGCTGTGCGGGATCAGTGCCGGCGCCAACTGCTGGGCCGAGGGCTCGCACACCGACTCCTTCGGCCCGCTGACGTTCCTGCGGGACGGGCTCGGCCTGCTGCCCGGGTCGGTGTGTCCCCACTACGGCAGCGAACCGGGCCGCCGCCCCTCCTACCAGGACGCCGTCGCCACCGGCATGCTGCCGGCCGGGTGGGCGCTGGACGACGGCGTGGGCGTTCTCCTCACGGACGGACGCGTCCAGGAATCCGTCACCCGGGCCCCGGACTCGGGCCTGTACCGCGTGGAACGCGACGGGGACGGCCGTGCGAGCGAGCGGGCATGGCCGTGCCGCTTGCTCGGCCGTGGGTGACCGGGCCCGTCAGGCGTTCGCGTCGAGGTCCAGGGCGTACAGACGCGGCAGGTTGACCACGATCGCCTCCTGGGTGCTGCGGGCGATGACGACCACGGCCTCCTCGGTGGGGTCCGGGTTCTCCTCGCGGTGCGGCACGAACGGCGGGACGAAGATGTAGTCGCCGGGTGAGGTGCGCAGCCGCACCTCCTCCGGCTCGTCCCCCGAGTCGTCCAGGAAGACGAACTCCGGGTGTCCGCTGACCACATGGATGGCGGTCTCGGACTCGCCGTGATGGTGGTCGGAGGACGCGGTCGCGGGGGCGACGTGGGTCTGGCCCATCCAGAGTTTCTCGGAACCCACGGTCCTGCCGCTGACGGCACCGAATCTCCGCATGCCGCCGGTCTGGGCCGTGTCGCCGTCCAGCGCGTCCGCGCGGATGTGGTGCAGACGGGTGCGCAGGGGTGCCGCCGCGCGGCCCGGGGTTTCGTGGAGGTGAGGGTGGAACCCTTCTCCGGGGGTCGTCAACGGCTCGCTCATGGCAGGGACGTTAGGGCGGCGGCGAAAAGGATGTCAAGAGGTGTCCTTTGCCCTTCACCTGCGGCAATGTTCCCGCAATGTACGGCGCGACGCAGTCGGGGTAACGGCCGGAAGTGCCTCGCCCGCGGCGCACCGCCGGGGCATGATGTGCGCATGCATATCTCCGCGAAGGCGGACTACGCCACGCGCGCCCTTCTGGAGCTCGCGAGTGATCCCGGCCGTCCGCTCTCCTGCGAAGCCATCGCCTCCTCGCAGGAGATTCCGTTCAGGTTCTTGAAGTCCGTGGTGGGCGAGCTGCGCAGGGCCGGTCTGGTGCGCAGCCAGCGCGGCTGCGAGGGCGGTTACTGGCTCGGCAGACCTGCCGGGGAGATCGCCCTGCTGGATGTCGTGCGCGCCGTCGACGGTGAGCTGATCACCCTCCGGGGCGAGTCGCTCAGAGGGCTCGACTACCCGGGCCCCGCTGTGGGTCTGCCCGGGGTGTGGAGGCGGGTCGAGTCGGACGCCGCGGCGGTCCTCGGAGGGCTGACCCTGGCCTCGCTACTGCCCGCCGAGGCGCGCGAACAGCCGTCCGCGATCGGTGCCGCGTGACCGGCGGGCCGGACGCGCCGCCACTGGAGGTGGTGGAGTACACCGACCCGATGTGCCCCTGGGCCTGGGGGTCGGAGCCC
This sequence comes from Streptomyces sp. NBC_01166, assembly GCF_045039765.1. Classification (NCBI taxonomy): domain Bacteria; kingdom Bacillati; phylum Actinomycetota; class Actinomycetes; order Kitasatosporales; family Streptomycetaceae; genus Streptomyces; species Streptomyces sp. NBC_01166. The sequence continues at coordinate 7,033,108 of NZ_CP108613.1, read as the reverse complement.
GCCTTCCGCAGGCTGCGGACCGCGCTGGCCGGCCGGGTCCGCTGGCGGCGGGCGTACGCGATCCTCTTCGACGACGAGGACGACCCGGCACCCGATCCGGCAGCCGAAACCGCGTACTACGCGGGTTACGTCGAGAGGATCAGCGCGCACACCCGAGCCCCGCGGGCGGCCCGGCTGAGCCGCGTCGCGGCGAGCTCCTGGCCGTCGTCGCTCGTGGCCGGGGCCGCCGAGCTCCAGGGCGCCGACGTGGCCGAACGGGTCCTGCGGCGGCTTCGGGAGACCGTCTTCGTCCTGGGCGAGCCGGCGGACACCCTGGAGGCCGCGGTGGCCGCCGCGCGGGGCGTCCCGGGCCTGGACCCGGACCGGCTGAGGGCCGACGCGGCCTCGCCCGGCGTCCTGGAGCGGGTGCGCGCGGACCGGGCGGAGGCGCGGAGCCCGGTCCCCGAAGTCCTGTCCGTGCAGAGCGGATCGCCGCACCCCGGCACGGCCAAGGAGACCCCTGAGGGCGGGTACCGCTACGCGCTGCCGACGCTCCTGCTGCGCGCCCCGGCGGGCTACCGCGCGGTACCCGGTTGGCGGTCGTACGGGACGTACGCTGCGGCCGTCGACGAGCTCTGCCCGGGGCTCCTCGGCCTCTCCGCGCCGCTCTCCCCCGCCGAGGCACTGGAGCGGTACCGGAGCCTCACCGGACCGGACCGAGGCCTGCTGGCGGAGGGCGCGTGGCCTCCGCCGGGAGCGGTCCCCATGGAGACGGCGAACGGCCTCCTCTGGCTGCATCCCGACGAGGCGTCAGCGCACCCTGGTCTCGGCTGAGTTCGCTGCGGCACCGCCCTGAGCTGCGGTTGAGCCCCGTCCCGCTGAATGAGACACCAAAGGGTGTCCATTGACAGGCGAGGACGGCTGCCGCCAGGATGAGCCCATGCTCACGACGCACCCCGGTGTGGTGTGCCGCTACGTGGACCTGCGGCGCACCTCCAGCGCACTCTGTCGCTGACCGCCCACCACCCACGCCCCACAGGCGCTGCCTGACCTCTGTCGGCAGCACCGGCTGTCCGCCGGTCCGCTGATCCGCGCCTGTGCTCTCGCGCCGGCTTCCCGCCTTCCGTCGCGCCCTTCCGTCGCATCCCCGTCCGGGGCCGTGAGTTCCTCGACGCCCCCGCCCGGGCCCGCTCCTGCCCAGCCGTGCGCCGACGCCTCGACGACGCACGCCCGCACACGCGACGACGGTTCCGTGCGAGTGCCGCGCCTCCCTCCGCGCTCCCCCGCCTCCTCCTGCCCTGCTCCGGGCCGGGACTCATCAGAGAGAACGAGATGCCCGCACGACTCACGATCCGACGCCGACCGGACGCCCGGTCGGTCCGACAGGCGGGCGGCCTGAGGGTCGCTGCCCTCGGAACCGCCTTCATCGCCCTGCTCGTGCCGGCTCTGAGCGCCTGCGGCGGCAGCGCCTCGTCGTCGGCCGGCGGCGCCACCCTGAAATGGGCCTCCTCCTATTTCCCGAGCCACTGGGATCCGGTGGTGGGGGGAAGCGGCGCGCAGTTCCGCGAACTCGCGCTCGTATACGCCTCGTTGACGCGCACCGACGAGGAGGGAAAGGCGGTCCCGGACCTCGCCGAGAGCTGGGAGTACAACGAGAAGGGTGACCGGATCACCTTCCACGTGCGCCCCGGGCTGAAGTTCAGCGACGGTCAGCCGGTCGACGGCGCGGCCGTGAAGGCCGCGATCGAGCGGGCGCAGAAGCAGAAGAACTCCGCGCTCTTCGGCGACCTGACGTCCATCGGGTCGGTGAAGGCCGACGGGCTCGACGCCACGCTCGACCTCACCCAGGTCGACTACCAGATACCGCAGTTGCTCGGGGAGCGCGTCCTGCAGATAGCCAGCCCGAAGGCGGCCGCGAACCCCGCGAAGCTGGACCAGGCACCTGTCGGTGCCGGGCCGTTCGTCATCGACCAGCTGATCCCGGGCACCAAGGCGGTCCTGCGGAAGAACCCCGACTACTGGGACGCGAAGAACATCCACATCGACAACGTCGAGCTGGTCTCCGCACCCGATGCCTCCACCGTGGTCCCGGGTCTCCAGACCGGTGTCTACAACTTCGCCGACCTCGACCCGAGCCAGGCCTCCGCCGCCGAGAAGGCGGGCCTGGACGTGTTCTCCCAGCCCGGCTTCAACGCCTCCAACATCAGCCTGAACGTCAACAAGGCGCCGTTCGACGACGACAGGGTCGTCGACGCGCTCCGCTACGCGGTCAACCGCAAGGAGTTCGTCGACAAGCTGACGTTCGGTCATGGCGAGGCCACCGACCAGCCCTTCCCCAAGGGGTACGAGGCCTACGACACCGAGTCGGAGAACGCCTACCCGTACGACCCGGCGAAGTCGAAGAAGCTCCTGGCCGAGGCGGGCCACGGCCCCGGCGACATCAAGCTGAACCTGGTCATCCCGGCGGAGGATCCGCAGGCCGAGATCGTCCAGTCGCAGCTGGCGGCCGTGGGCATCAAGGTCACCATCAAGATCGACAAGAACTGGGCCACCCCCTTCTTCGCCAAGGACCTGGCCTTCTCCCTGTACTCGACGACGGGCCGCGACTCCGCGGTGCAGACCCTCACCGCCCACTTCGGCCCCAACGGCCCGCTGAACCTGAGCACTCCGTACGAACCGGAGGGCTTCAAGGAGGCCGTCGCCAAGGTCCGTCAGACGCCTCTGGACGCCCCCGACTACCGGCGGGTGCTCCAGGCGGCGACGCGTGCGGGCCTGGAGAGCAAGGCCCTGATCTTCACCTTCTCGTCGCCCAACCTCTTCGCCAAGAGCAAGGCGCTCTCCGGTCTGCCGAAGAACCCCGCCCACATCGACTGGACCGGCGTGAAGATCGCCGGCGACTCCTGACCGTCCCGTCCACCACTGCAGAAAGGGGGAGGAAGCCCCATGACGACGACCACACCGGAGCTCGCGCCCGAGCGCGGCACTCCTGAGCGCGGCCGGGTCGCCACGACCAGGACGCGGCATGCGGCGGGTCGGGTGGCTGCGGTCCTCGGCCGGTCGGTCGCGATCTTCGTGCCGGTGTTCCTGGTGGCGACCTTCGTGACGTTCGCGCTGCGGTCCATGAGCGGGCTCAGCCCGGCGCGCATCCAGCTGGGCGAGGAGGCGACCCCCGAGGCGATCCAGCGCGTCGAGGCCGAGTGGGGGCTCGACAAGCCCTTTTTGACCCAGTACTGGGACTGGTTCAGCGGGGTCCTGCACGGACAGCTCGGCACCAGCTGGGTCAACGGGGCCGACATCTCGACACTGATCGGGCTCGGCCTGGGGGTGAGCCTCTCGGTCGCGACCTTCGCGCTGGTCATCGGTGTGGTCGTGGGCTTCCTGCTCGGCACGGTGGCGGCGCTCCGGCGCACCACCGTCGTGGACCGGGCGATCACCGGATTCGTCACCGTGATCTCGGTGATGCCGGCCTTCGTGGTGGGCATCGTGCTGGTGGCGGTCCTCGCGGTGGGACTCGATCTGTTCCCCTCGGCCGGTTACATCCCGGCCGAACAGGGTGCCGGTCCCTGGCTCGCCCACATCACTCTCCCCGCACTCGCGCTGAGCTTCGACGTCATCGCCGACGTCGCCCGCCAGTTGCGGTCCAGCCTCATCGCGGCCTACGGCGAGAACTACGTGACGGGCGCGGTGGTCCGGGGCCTGAGCCCACGGCGGATCTTCTTCGCCCACGTCCTGCGAAACGGCCTGGGGCCCGCCCTCGCGACGGTCGGACAGAAGTTCCCGGCGCTGGTGGGTGCCTCCGTGGTCACGGAGTGGATCTTCGGTCTCCAGGGCTTCGGCCGGTTCGCCAACGACTCGGCCCAGGCCGGTGACGTGCCGGCGGTGCAGGGCGTGCTCGTGGTGTCGATCGTGCTGGTCGTCTCCTTCAACCTGATCATCAACCTGGTGCTGGCGCGTGTGATGCCGGCATCCCAGCGGGGGGTATGACGATGGTGCGCCGCGTCCTCTCACTCACATCCGGCCGGATCGCCGTGGTGATCCTGGTGCTGGTCGCCCTGCTCGCCGTCTGCGGCCCCTGGCTCGCCCCGCAGGATCCCCTGGCCACCAGCGACAACACGCTCGCATCGGCCTCGGGCGCCCATTGGCTGGGGACGGACTACCTGGGCCGTGACGTGTTCAGCCGCCTCCTGGACGGGTCACGGATCAGCGTGCTCGGGTCCCTGGAGGTCGCGCTGACGGCCCTCGTCGTCGGTGCGGTCCCCGGCATCCTGTCGGTCTACTCGGGCCGGGTCTTCGAATGGCTGACCCTCCGTCTGGCCGACACCCTGGTCGCCCTGCCGTTCATGCTGTTCGCCATCGCCGTGATCGCGCTGCTCGGCAACGGAATCACGCAGGCCATGCTCGTCACGGGCGCACTGGTCTCACCGCTCTTCTACCGGGTGTCGCGCGCGGCGACGCTGGCCGTGGCCCGCTCGCCGTACGTGGAGGCCGCGATCGTCTCCGGCGCCTCGGTCGGCTGGATCGTACGCCGCCACGTATGGGTCAAGGTGCTCCCGCCGATCGCGGTGGCGCTCGCCCAGACCATCGGCGTGGGCTTCGTCATCGTCTCCAGCCTGACCTTCCTCGGCATCGGAGTGCAGCCCCCCGCTCCCACCTGGGGCGGTCTGCTCGCCTCCGACCTGGGCTACCTCAGCCACCAGCCCTGGGCGCCGGTGGCGCCCGCCCTGCTGATCATGGTCACCGTCTGGGCGTGCAACCTGCTCGCCGACGCCATCCGCGACGTCTCCGGTGAGGCGGGCCGCGCCCTGGTCAACCGGCGCAAGGCCCGGGCCCGCACCGGCACATCCGCCCCCGTCCCCGTGGGAGGCTCCCGATGAGGACCCTGTCCCAGAACACCGTCCCCGACCGCACCGAGGAGTCGGCGCCCGCCGGGGCCGCGAATCCGGCCGCCCCCGCCGCTCCCCCGGTGATCGCCGTCCGCGACGTGCACATCACCGACCGGGTCACCGGCCGGGAGATCGTCCACGGCGTCGGCTTCGGGCTCACCCCCGGCAAGGCGGTCGGCATCGTCGGCGAATCCGGCAGCGGCAAGACCCTGACCTGCCGGGCCGTCCTCGGGATCCTGCCCCCGCACTTCGAGGTCTCCGGCGGTTCGGTCGAGATCGACGGCACCGACATCGCGACCCTGACGCCCCGGCAGTGGACCGCCCTGCGCGGCACCACGATCGGTGCCGTCTTCCAGGACCCGGCGTCGTATCTCAACCCTTCGATCCGCGTGGGGGCCCAGATCGCCGAGGTCATCCGCGTCAAGAAGGGCGTGAAGCGGCGCGAGGCGCGCCGGCAGGCCCTCGGTCTCCTCAGGGCCGTACGCCTGCGGGACCCGGAGCTGGTCTACGGCCAGTACACCTACGAGCTGTCGGGGGGCATGCTCCAGCGCGTCCTGATCGCGGCGGCCGTGGCCGTCGAGCCGCGGGCCCTCATCGCCGACGAGGCCACGACGGCCCTCGACGTCACGGTCCAGGCCGAGATCCTCGACCTGCTGGCCGAACTGCGCGAGCGCACCGGCCTGGCGCTCGTCGTCGTCTCCCACGACCTGGCCGTCGTCGCCCAGTTGTGCGACGAGGTCCTGGTCATGCGGCAGGGCGAGGTGGTGGAGCAGGGCCCGACGCGGTCGGTGCTGCACGATCCGCGACACGCGTACACCCGGCTGCTGATGGCCGAGCACGAGCAGTACGGCCTGGACAAGTTCCTGACCCCGAAGGACCCGAAGGACCCGAAGGACCTGGAGAACCCGGAGGACCCCGGGAGCCCGGAGAGCCCGGAGAACCCCCGGAACCCGGAGGCCGCGGGCACCCCGAAGGACCCCGAAGACCCCGAGGAGGCGTCATGACCACCACGTCGCCGGAAGCCAGGACCGCGGGCCGGGAGGAGGAGGCACCCTCCCCCGTCCTCGCCGTCGAGGGTCTCGACGTGCGCTACGGCCGGGGACGCCGCGGCCGGAACGCCCTGCGAGGGGTCTCGCTGAGCGTCGCACCCGGGGAGACCGTCGGCGTCATCGGCGAGACGGGCTCCGGGAAGTCCACGCTGGCCCGCGCCGTGCTCGGCCTCGTGCGCGCCTCGGCCGGCTCGATCCGGGTCGGCGGCGAGGAGGTGACCGGTTACGGCAACCGCCGCTGGCGCGCCCTGCGCCGCCGGGGCATCGTCCAGTACGTCTTCCAGGACCCGCTGCGCAGCCTCGACCCGGACCTCACCGTCGAGGACTCCCTGACCGAACCGCTGCTCATCCAGGGGGTGTCGCGTAGGGAGGCGGTGGAACGGGCCCGCGCGTTCCTCGACCGGGTCCACCTCTCCGCGGAGCTGCTCGGGCGGCTGCCCGGCGAGCTCTCCGGCGGCCAGCGCCAGCGTGTCGCCGTGGCCCGCGCCCTGGTCACGGAGCCCGCCCTGGTCATCCTCGACGAGCCCGTCAGTGCCCTGGACTCCGCCAACCGCGTACAGGTCCTGGAGATCCTCAAGGAGCTCCGCGCCGCCGGGACTTCCCTCGTCTTCATCTCCCACGACCTCGGTTCCATCGCCGGGACCGCAGACCGCATCGCCGTTCTCTACAGGGGGGAGCTCGTCGAGGTGGGCTCCGCCCGTGACGTCATCAACCACCCGCGGCACGTGTACACGCGGCTGCTCGTCGGCTCCGCACCGACGCTGCACTCGCGGACCGCCGACCGCTCCGGGCGAGAGGCCCTGCGCGCACAGCTGAGCGGCTGACCGCAGCGCGCCTCCGCACATCCCCGCACCACCGAGAGGAACACCCATGTCCCGCAGGATCCATCTCGCACTACACCCGTACGGCGTCGGGGGTCCCGGCCAGCACGGTCTGTGGAAGGACCCGCTCGTCGCGAAGAACGCCAGCATCGACATCAACTACTACATCCAGCAGGCCCAGGCGGCCGAACACGCTCTCTTCGACGCGCTGTTCGTCGTCGACAGCCAGTTCATCAACTCCACCTACCCGTCGCACTACCTGAACCGGCTGGAACCGCTCACCCTGCTCTCCGCCGTCGCCACCCACACCAAGCACCTCGGCCTGGTCGGCACGGCGAGCTCGACGTACAACTCCCCGTTCAACCTGGCCCGCCGGTTCGCCTCCCTGGACCACATCAGCGGCGGACGCGCCGGCTGGAACGTGGTGACCAGCTTCGACACCGGCACGTCGAAGAACTACGGGCTCGACGAACACCTCGACTACGCCACCCGGTACGGCCGCGCCCTGGAGTTCGTCCAGGTCGCCCGCGGGCTCTGGGACTCCTACGAGGACGACGCCTTCCCCGCCGACGTGGAGCGCGACGTCTTCCTCGACCCGTCCAGGCTGCACGCGCTGGACCATGTCGGGGAGCACTTCAAGGTCGCAGGTCCGCTCAACATCTCCCGCTCGGCGCAGGGGCAGCCGGTCATCTTCCAGGCCGGGGTCTCCGCCGAGGGCCGCGACCTCGCCGCGCGCGTCGCCGAGGGCATCTACGCACCGGGCGGCACGCTGGAGTCCGCGCAGGAGTACTACGCCGACATCAAGAAGCGCACCGCGGCCTACGGACGCGACCCCGACCACATCAAGGTCTTCATCCACGGCGGCCCGATCGTCGGCGCGACCGACGAGGAGGCCCGGCGCCGGGAACGGGAGATCTTCGAGGAGGACAACGACTTCGCGAGCAACCTCGCGCTCCTGGGCCGGTCCTTCGGCGCGTACGACTTCGGCGTGCACGACCTGGACGCGCCGTTCCCCGACGTCGCCCACCTCGCGGAGAAGGGTGGCCGTACGGGCGCCGGGAAGATCATCGAGCGCGCCAGGGCGGAGAACCTGACTTTGCGTCAGGTGGCCGAGTCCGTGAACGCGTTCCGCCGCTCGCCGTTCGTCGGGGCTCCGGAGACCGTCGCCGACACCATCGAGAAGTGGTCGGACGCCGGCACGCTGGACGGCATCAACCTGGCGTTCCGGAACAACGACGACCTCCACCGCTTCGTCGACGGAGTCGTGCCGCTCCTGCAGAAGCGCGGCCTGTTCCGGACCGAGTACGAGGCGGACACCCTGCGCGGCAACCTCGGGCTGCCCGTCCCCGCGAACCGCCACACCGCCGAGCGCGAGCTCGCGAACGACTGACGCGGTCCGCGCACCCCCTGAACAGGCACGCACACGGAGGATCCAGATGACCGAGTACACCGACCACCACGCCCCCGAGGGACTTCGCACGCGCGGCACCCTCCTCGTGGTGCCCGGCCGGGGCGAGACCCGGGCGACCTACACCCGGCTCGGCAGGCGGCTGGCCGCCGACGCCTACCGCGTCCGTGTGGTCGACGCACCCGAGCTCGACGAGGGCGACCCGGCCGGTTCGCTGACCCGCTTCGGCGCCCGAATCGCCGCCGCGGCCGAGGGCTCGGGCGAGGACGGCGTCGTACGCCCCCTCGTGCTGGTGGGAGCGGACAGCGGAGCCGTCGCCGTCGCGGCGCTGATCGGCCGGGAGGACGTACCGTCCGCCGCCCGGCCGGACGCCGTCGTCCTGGCGGGGCTCCCCTCCGGCGGGGCCGCCTCCGTCGGCGGGTGGGAGGACGAGCTCGACGTGCGTACCGCCTGCCCCGCACACAGGGGCACGCTCACCGAGGACACCGGGCTCCGGCGCGGGGCGCTCGACGAAGCGGTGCCGGAGGCCCTGCTCGCGGCGGCGTACGCCGGTGACATCGGTGTTCCCGCACTGCTCCTGACCGGCGACGCCGACCCGCTCGCGGACCGTGAGGCACTCGTGCGTACGGCGAAGTCCCTTCCGCGGGCCCGCCTGTCGGTGGTGCGGGACGCCCACCACGACGTCCTCAACGACATGCAGCACCGCTCGGTGGCCGCGGAGATCGTCACCTTCCTGGAGACCCTGCGCAACGAACTGGTGCCGGTCGTCACCGTCGATTCGAGCGCGTGGTGAGCGCCGCCGCCCTCGGCCATGTCCAACGCCACCGGCGTTCCTGACCCGTAGAGAAAGGCTCCCCATGGCAACCATCCTGTCCGTCTCCGGCAGTCCCTCCGCCACCTCCCGCACGGCACGGCTCCTGCGCCACCTGGACGACCGGCTCCGGGACCAGGGCCACGACGTGACGCCGCTGGACGTGCGCACACTGCCGGCCGAGGCACTGCTGGGCGCCGACTTCCGGCACCCGGCCGTCGTCGAGGCCACGGCGCTCTTCGAGAAGGCGGACGGGGTGGTCATAGGCACCCCCGTCTACAAGGCCGCCTACTCGGGCCTGCTGAAGACGCTGCTGGACCTGCTGCCGCAGTACGCGCTGGCCGGCAAGACCGTGCTGCCGCTGGCCACCGGGGGCAGCACGGCCCATGTGCTGGCGATCGACTACGCGCTGCGCCCGGTGCTCAGCTCCATGGGCGCGGCGCACATCGTCCCGGGCTGGTTCACCCTCGACAAGGACCTCACCGCCGGCGAGAACGGCACCCTGAGCGTCGCGCCGGGCTCGGCGGAGGCTCTCGCCCAGGTCACCGACACCTTCTCCCGTCTGCTCGGCGGGCGTACGGCGGTGCTGGCACCCACGGGCTGAGCCACCGCCGGCCCCCGTCACCTCGCCCGCAGCCGCCGCCACACCGCCTTCGCCGCGTGGTGCCCCGACATGCCGTGCACACCGGGGCCGGGCGGGGTGGCCGACGAGCAGAGGAAGACCGCGGGGTGCGCGGTGGCGTACGGCACGCGGGCGAGCTTGGGGCGGAGCACCGTCTGCAGCCCGGCGAACGCCCCGGTGGCGATGTCGCCGCCGACGTAGTTGGCGTTGCGTACGGCGAGACGGGGCGGTCCGGCTACGGCGCGGGCGAGGACCAGGTCGCGGAACCCGGGGGCGAAGCGCTCCAGCTGACGCTCGATGACCTCGGTGGCGTCGCCCTCCCAGCCGGACGGGACATGCCCGTACACCCAGAAGACATGGCGGCCCTCGGGGGCGCGGGTCGGGTCGACGATGCTGGGCTGCGCGGTGATCAGGAAGGGGACGTCCGGGTCGCGGCCGGCCACGGCGGCGCGCAGGGCGGCGTCGATCTCGGCTGCGGAGGGGCCGACATGGACCGTGCCCGCGCGCCGGGCCTCCTCGGCCGTCCACGGCACCGGTCCCGACAGCGCGTAGTCGATCTTGAAGCAGGAGGGCCCGTAGCGGTAGTGGTCGTAGGCGCCGCCGAGTCCGGCGATCCGGGCGAGCGCGGTCGGTGAGGTGTCGAAGACGTAGGCACGGGCGGGCGGGAGCTCGTCGAGGCGTTTGACCTCGATGCCCGTGCGGATGGTGCCGCCCTGTTCGCGCAGGAAGGCGGCGAGGGCGTCCGAGATGGCTTGCGAGCCGCCGCGCGGCACAGGCCAGCCGTTCTCGTGCGCCGCGAGCGCGAAGAGCAGTGCGATCCCGCCGGTCGCGAGGCCGCCTGCGGGCGCGATGGCGTGCCCCGCGAGACCCGCGAGCAGACCGCGCGCCTTCTCCCCCTTGAAACGCCGGGAGAGCAGCGTGGCCGGCTGGACGGCGTCCAGCCCGAAGCGGGCCCAGCGGTACGGATCCTGGGGCAGGCCGTCCCACGGGGTGCGCAGGAAGTCCGCGGCGAGGGTGTCCCAGTGGCCGGTGAAGGGCGCGACCAGCCTGCGGTAGGCGCCCGCGTCCTCCGGGCCGAGCGACATGGCCGTCTCCCCGACGGACCCGGTGAGCACCGCGGCGGAACCGTCCGGGAACGGATGGGCGAGCGAGAGCGGCGCCTGAAGCCATTCGAGGCCGTGCCGGGCGAGCGGCATCGCCCGGAAGGCGGGGGAACCGATGCCCAGCGGGTGCACGGCGGAACAGGGGTCGTGGCGGAAGCCGGGAAGGGTCAGCTCCTCGGTGCGGGCACCACCCCCGACGGTCTCCCCGGCCTCGAACACCTCCACGGCGAAACCGCGGCGGGCCAGCTCGACAGCGGCTGTCAGCCCGTTCGGGCCCGCCCCCACGACGACGGCATCCAGCATCGACGGCACCTTCGGACTCCTTTGTCAGCCGGTGGCCAGGGCACCCAGGATATTCATGTACGCCGACAACAGGGTTCCGGGTAGCCTCCCGTCCGATGAGTACCGCATGCCCGCCCTCTCCCGCCGTCGCCGCGATGGCGTCCCGGCTCGCCCAGGTGTCCGGTATCGAGGCCGTCGCCCTGGGCGGAAGCCGCGCCCGTGGCACCCATCGTCCCGACTCGGACTGGGATCTGGGCGTCTACTACCGGGGCGCCCCGGATCTGGGTGCCCTCACGGCCCTGGCGTCCGACGTCCAGGGGGCGCCGGCCGACGTGGCGGGACCCGGCGAGTGGGGTCCCTGGGTGAACGGCGGGGCGTGGCTGACGGTGGACGGGGTCGCCGTCGACTGGATCCTGCGCGATCTGGCCCGGGTGGAGTCGGTGTGGTCGGACTGCCGGGCGGGTCGCTTCGAGGTGGGGGTCCAGCCCGGCCATCCGCTGGGCTTCTGGTCACCGTGTTACGTGGGTGAGGTCGCCCTCGGCCGGGTGCTGGTGGACCCGGGCGGCGAGCTGACGTCCCTTCAGGAGGCGACGCGCTCCTACCCCGAGCCGCTGCGACGCGCGCTGACCGACGCGGCGTGGGAGGCGGAGTTCTCCGTGGCCTCCGCCCGCAAGTCGGCCCCGTCCGGGGACACGCTCCATGTCGCCCTCTGCCTGTCGAAGGCGTTCGGGATCCTTACCCAGGCCCTGCACGCCCACCACCGCGCCTGGTGTCTGAACGAGAAGGGTGCGCTCGCCTCCGCCGCCGCCCTGCCGGACACCCCGGCGGACTTCGCGGACCGGGTGTCCGCCGCTCTGCGCGGCCTGGACGCCCCGGCGGTGGAGGTGGCGGCCGGTGTCGTACAGGATGTTCGGGCTGTCCTGGACGGCAACTCCCCGGCCGTCGACGGTGTCCAGGGGCTTTCGGACGGGTGAACTATCGGTGGCGCGTGCATGCAACCGTTCGACGGCCGTAAGCGTCTTCCGTCGCGGTAAGTGATTGTGCCGGAGACGGCATTTCTCCACCGCACGCCATGACGAGGGAACCTCTATGACTCACCCCCTTCCCGGCCGCCGTCCGTCGCGCACCCTGGTCGGTGTACTCGCCGCCGCCGCGCTGACCGGGCTCGCCTCCCTGCCCGCCGTCGCCGTAGCCGCGGAGCCCGACCTCGGGATCGGGCCGCTGGCGCCGATCACGGATGCGCAGCCGGGCAGCGGCGTCGACGTGCCGTTCTCGGTACTGAACAAGGGCACCGAGGAAGTCGGGAAGACCTGGGTGACGTACTCCGTCACGTCGGGCCTCGGCACGGCCGACTCCTACGGCAACTGCACCTACTCGACGCAGTCGTCGGCCGACGAGGAGCCTGAGAAGACCCTCGCGGTGTGCGCCGTCGAGCAGCCGCTGAAGCCGGGCGTCGTCTACGTGCCGGAGAAGCCGATCGGGCTCAAGGCGCTGGACAACGCGCTGTACGACAAGGTCCGCATGACCGTCGAGGCCACGGATCCCGGAACGGGCGACGGCGGCGGGACGGACCCCGTGCCGGGCACGGGCGCACCGCTGAAGCTGGTCGAGAAGGCTCCGGCGACCGACGCCGACCGGGCGAGCCACAGCGAGGGTTCCTCCACGGCCGACGTCACCGCGGTCAACACGGCCGACTTCGCACTGACCGGCGCCCAGCTCGACGGCAAGGTCGGCGACGAGGTCACCGCGTCGGTGAAGTTCCTCAACAAGGGACCGGCCTGGGTCTACCGCGAGCTGGGCCAGGGTGCCGCGACCGTCGACGTCCGGATCCCCTCGGGAACCTCGGTCGTGAAGGCGCACGACTACTGCAGCCCGGTCACCAAGACCCATTACACCTGCGGCACCTCGCAGTCGTGGGTGGACGAGGCGGGTGGCGAGACGTACCCGTTCGTCCTCCGGATCGACAAGGCTGTCGAGGGTGCGACCGGGAAGGTCTCCTTCACCGGGGCGGACAGGCCCTTCGACAAGAACGCGGCCAACGACACCGCGGAGATCGTGATCGACGCCGGTACCGGCACCACGACCGGCGGTTCCTCGACGGGTGGTTCCACGACCGGCGGTTCCTCGACCGAAGGCTCCTCGACCACCGGCGGTACGGACACCTCCGGCGGTTCCGCCTCCGGTGGCTCCACGGCCGGTGGCTCCACGGCCGGTGGCTCCGACCCGAAGACGATGACGAGCGGCAATCTGGCGGCGACCGGCTCCGACTCCACCGTGCCCATGGTGGGCGCGGCAGCGGCGGCGCTGATCGCGGGCGGCGGAATCTTCTACGCCGTCCGGCGGCGTGCGGCTGCGGGCAACTAGCGGTACGGGCCTTCCGGCCGTGGCCGGTGCGGGACTCCCGCACCGGCCACAGCTGTACGGGTCCGGCCCGCACGAGAGGCGCCGGTGCTGGACCCGCGAGCCCGGCATGATCCGGACGAGCGCCCCTAGGCCTGTTTGCCGGCCCGGAGAGCCTGAAGGATCCTGTCCGCCGTCGCCCTGTCCCTGGCCGCGGTGAACGGCAGGTCGTTTCCGCCCGTGATTCGGTAGGGGGCCCCGGAGAGCGTCGACTGGACGCCGCCGGCCTCGGTGACCAGGAGCAGCCCCGCCGCGTGGTCCCACGCGAACTCCCAGTTGAACGCGACCGCGTCCTGCGCGCCGCAGGCGACCGCGAGGTACTCCAAGCCGGCCGATCCGCACGCGCGGGCGTCGATTCCGTCGGTCCGCAGGCCGAGCAGGGCGCGCTTCTGGGCGTCGGAGGTGTAGTCCGGGTGGGACATGGCCACCTTGAGCACCGCGCCGGGGGCGGGAGAACCACTGTGCAGAGCCGTGCCGTTGAGCGTGGCTCCCCGGCCGCGGACGGCGACGGCCATCTCGTCGAGGACGGGGGCGTACGTCCATGAGGCGTACACCTCTCCGTGCCGGGCGAGCGCCACCAGGGTGCAGAAGCCGGGTTCGCCGTGGACGAACTGGCGGGTGCCGTCGACCGGGTCGACGATCCACACGGGTGCGTCGCCGCCCAGGGCGTCCAGGACGGTGGGGTCGGCGTGGACGGCCTCCTCGCCGACGACGACCGAGCCGGGCAGCAGCCGGGTCAGGGACGCGGCGAGGTGCTCCTCGGCGAGCCGGTCGGCGGCGGTGACGAGGTCGTGGGGGCCGCTCTTCTCGACGATCTCGTGTGCGGCCAGCTGCCGGTAGCGCGGCATGATCTCGGCGGCGGCCGCCGCCCGGACCGCCGCCTCCACCTCGGCCGCCGGCCCGGCGTGCCCGGCGTTCCCGTACAGAAAGTCATCGATCATGACTCCAGCTAAGCACGGTCCGCCGGGGGCACCCCGGGCAGGTGGTCAGCGGCCGACCGCGTAGCCCTGCATCCCGCGGGGGTTGGCGGCGGCGGACAGGACGCCGGTCTCCGGGTCCCTGGCGACGGCACACATCCGGCCCTCGGACCACGCGTCGCCCACCGTGACGTCGTGACCGCGGCGGCGCAGCTCGGCGACGATCTCCGGGTCCATGCCCTCCTCGACGGTGACGCTGCCCGGGCGCATCCCGCGCGGGAAGAAGGAGCCGGGGAAGCTGTCGTTGTGCCAGTTGGGAGCGTCGATGGCGCCCTGGAGGTCGAGGCCGCCACGGACCCGGTCCCGCAGCGCCACGGCGAGGAAGAAGTGCAGCTGCCACTGGTCCTGCTGGTCACCGCCGGGGGTGCCGAACGCCATGACGGGGACTCCGTCGCGCAGGGCGAGGGACGGGGTCAGGGTGGTGCGCGGGCGGCGGCCGGGGGTCAGCGTGTTCGGCAGATCCTCGTCGAGCCAGGCCATCTGCAGGCGGGTGCCGAGCGGGAAGCCGAGCTCGGGCACGACCGGGTTGGACTGGAGCCAGCCACCGCTGGGGGTGGCGGCGACCATGTTCCCCCAGCGGTCGACGATGTCGAGGTGGCAGGTGTCGCCGCGGGTCGCGCCGTCCCTGGTCACCGTCGGCTCGCCGGCACGGTCCGCGGTGGCCGTCGGCTCGCCCGCGCCCTCCTTCGCGACGGTGGGCTCGCCCGCTCCGGCCACCGGGATGCCCATGGCGTCGAAGCCGGCCTCGCCGGAGGCCACGGCGTGGGCGTGCGCGCTGAGGACCGGGGCGCGGCCCTCGGGGCTGCCGGGGCGCAGCTCAAGGGAGGCGGTGTCCTCGACCAGGGCCCGGCGCTCGTCGTTGTACGCCTCGGAGAGCAGCGCGTCGAGCGGTACGCCGGTGGCGTCGCCGTACCAGGCCTCGCGGTCGGCCATGGCCAGCTTGCAGCCCTCGATGAGCAGATGGACGTAGTCGGCGGAACCGTAGGCGGGGAGTTCGGCCGGGAGGAGGGCGAGCTGCTGGAGGAAGGCGGGGCCCTGGCTCCAGCCCGCCGCCTTGGCCAGCGTCCAGCCGTTCCAGTCGTAGGTGGCGGGCGCCTCGTACGTCGCGGACCAGTCCGCCAGGTCGGCGGCGGCGAGCGTGCCGGTGTGGCGGGTGCCGCTGGTGTCCATGGTGGGGACGGCGGCCTGGCGGAGCAGCGCCTCGGCGATGAAGCCGGTGCGCCAGACGGCGCGGGCGGCGTCGATCTGCGCGACGCGGTCCGTACCGCCCTTCTCCTCGGCCTCGGCTATCAGGCGGCGCCAGGTGGCGGCGAGGGCGGGGTTGCGGAACAGCTTGCCGGGCTCGGGCGCCTTCCCGCCGGGGAGGTAGACCTCGGCGGAGGTCGGCCACTCGGTCTCGAAGAGCTCGCGGACGGTCTCCACCGTCTGGCCGACGCGCTCGACGGGGGCGTGGCCGTCCTCGGCGTATCCGATGGCGTAGCGCAGGACCTCGGCGAGGGTCTTCGTCCCGTGGTCGCGCAGCAGCAGCATCCAGGCGTCGAAGGCGCCGGGTACGGCGGCGGCGAGCGGGCCGGTGCCGGGGACGAGGTCGAGGCCGAGCGAGCGGTAGTGCGCGGCCGACGCGCCGGCGGGGGCGGGGCCCTGGCCGCACAGCACCCGCACGTCGCCGTCCTTCGGCGCGAGGATCATCGGGACTTCGCCGGCCGGTCCGTTGAGGTGCGGCTCGACGACGTGCAGGACGAATCCGGCGGCGACGGCGGCGTCGTAGGCGTTGCCGCCGTCCTCCAGGACGGCCATCGCGGACTGCGAGGCGAGCCAGTGGGTGGAGGACACCATGCCGAAGGTGCCCTGGAGGGTGGGGCGGGTGGTGAACACGGGTGCGGCTCCTTGCTGCGGGCGTGCGGAGTTCTGTGGTGCGTTGTGGATCGTACGGAGGGCGGGCGGGGCCCGTCAGGTCGCCGCGTCCGGGGCGGTGCCGTCGTCGGCCACGAGATGGCAGGAGACCTGCCGCCCGCCGGGGATCTCGCGCAGGGCGGGCACCTCGGTGCGGCACCGGTCGACGGCGAGCGGGCAGCGGGTGTGGAAGCGGCAGCCGGGCGGAGGGTCGAGCGGGCTGGGCAGCTCGCCGTGCAGCACGATGCGCTCGCGGGAGCGCTGGACGACGGGGTCGGGGACCGGCGCCGCGGAGAGCAGTGCCTGGGTGTAGGGGTGCTTGGGGGCGGCGAACAACTCGGCGGTCGGAGCCTGTTCGACGATCTGCCCGAGGTACATCACGGCGATCCGGTCGGCGAGGAATTCGACGGCGGCCAGGTCGTGGGTGATGAACAGGCAGCCGAAGCCCCGGTCGCGCTGGAGATCGGCGAGGAGGTTGAGCACGGACGCCTGGACCGAGACGTCGAGCGCCGAGGTGGGTTCGTCGGCGACGACCAGGTCGGGGTCGCAGGACAGGGCCCGGGCGATCGAGATGCGCTGGCGCTGCCCGCCGGACAGCTCGTGGGGGTGCCGGTCGGCGTGCTCGGGGCGCAGCCCGACCTGGCCGAGCAGCTGCTCGACCCGTTCCCGTACGGCCGCTCCGCGGGCGCGGCGGTGCAGCCGGATGGGCTCCGCGATGATCTGGCCGACGGTCATCCGGGGGTCCAGGGAGGACGAGGGGTCCTGGAAGACCAGGTGGAAGTCCTTGCGCAGGGGGCGCAGGGCGCGGCGGGAGAGGTGGCTGATGTCGGTGCCGTTGATGTGGACGGTGCCGGCGGTGGGTTCGTCGAGGCGTACGGCGCAGCGGCCGACGGTCGACTTGCCGCTGCCGGACTCGCCCACGAGGCCGACGACCTCGCCGCGGCCGATGGTGATCGAGACGCCGTCGACGGCCCGGACGGTGCCGCCGCCGGAGGCACCGAAGTGCCGTTCCATGCCGTTGATCTCCAGCACCGGGGGGTGCGGGGCGGCGTCCTCGCCGTCGGCGTCGCGCGGGGCGGGGACGGTCTGTGCGGTGGTCACTTTCCGGCCTCCTGGTCGGGTCGCGATCCGAGGTCCTCGGGGCGCGTGGGCGTTTCGGTGGTGGCCTCGGCGTCGCTCTCCGGGTACGGGTGCCAGCAGGCGGCCCGGTGCGGCGCGTCCGCTCCGGCCTCGGGGTCGACGGCACGGAAGCCGGGGCGGCTGCCGGTGCAGGTGTCGTCGGCGCGGGAGCAGCGGGGCGCGAAGGTGCAGGCGTCGGGCTGGCTGTCGAGGCTCGGGACCAGGCCGGGGATCTCGGGCAGCCGCCGCTTGCCCTCGCCGCCGGGCCGCAGCACGGCGCCGAGCAGACCACGGGTGTACGGGTGCCGGCTTGAGGCGAACAGGTCGTGGACCGGGGCCTGTTCGACGGCTCGCCCGGCGTACATGACGAGCACCCGGTCGGCGGCGTCGGCGACGACCCCGAGGTCGTGGGTGACCAGGACGATGGCGGTGCCGAGGCGCTCGCGCAGGGACTGGAGGACCTCGAGGATGCCGGCCTGCACGGTGACGTCCAGGGCGGTCGTCGGTTCGTCGGCGATGAGGACGGCCGGGTCGCAGGCCACCGCGATCGCGATCATGACGCGCTGCCGCATGCCGCCGGAGAGCTGGTGCGGGTACTCGTCGATCCGGCGTGCCGGCGCCGGGATCCCGACGAGTTCGAGGAGTTCGACGGCGCGGGCCCTGGCCTCCTTGCGGCTCAGCCCCTGGTGCCGGCGGAGCACTTCGCCGATCTGCCGGCCGATGGTGAGGACCGGGTTCAGCGAGGTCATCGGCTCCTGGAAGATCATCGCGATGTCTTTGCCGCGGACGTGCCGGAGCTCCTTCTCGGGAGCGCCGACCAGCTCTCGCCCGCCGAGCCTGATCGAGCCGCCGATGCGGGCGGTCGGCGGGAGCAGGCCCATGGCAGCCATGGAGGTGACGGACTTCCCGCAGCCCGACTCCCCCACCACGGCGAGGACCTCGCCGGGCGCCAGGTCGTAGGAGACCCCGTCGACGGCGTGCACGGTGCGGGTGTCGGAGTGGAAGGAGACCGACAGGTCGCGCACGCTCAGGGCGGGTTCGGCCGCCGTCTTCCGCGCGGGTTCGAGAACGGTCTCGGTCATCGGGTCGCTCCTCGTGGGTCCAGGACGTCACGCAGCCCGTCGCCGAGCAGGTTGAAGGCCAGCGTCGCCGCGACGATCGCGAGGCCGGGGAAGACGGCCAGCCAGGGGGCGGGCGCCAGGAAGGACTGGGCGCCCGAGAGCATCACACCCAGCGAGGGGTTCGGCGGCTGGACGCCGAGGCCGAGGAAGCTCAGCAGCGCCTCGCCGATGATCGCGGCGGGGATGCCCACGGTCGCCTGGACGATCAGGGCGGAGGTGGCGTTGGGGAGGATGTGCCGGAAGAGGACGGTGCCGTCGCCGCCCCCGTTGGCGACGGCCGCGGCGACGTAGTCGACGTGCTTGAGCCGCAGGGTCTCCGCCCGGGTGATGCGGATGACGGCGGGGATCTGCGAGATGCCGATGGCGATGGTCGCGTTGGTGAGCGACGGGCCGAGGATCGCGGCGAGTCCGACGGCGAGCACCAGGAAGGGGAAAGCCAGCATGGTGTCGGTGAGGCGGGACACCGCGGTGTCCGCGAACCGGCCGTAGTAGCCGGCGAGCAGCCCCAGCGGTACGCCGACGAGGAAGGCCAGCACGACGGCGACGAGGCCGACCTGCATGGACGCGCGGGCGCCGTGCACGATGCGGGAGAGCTGGTCGCGGCCGAGGTCGTCCGTACCGAGCCAGTGCGAGGCGCTGGGCTCCGCCAGGACGTTCCCGAAGTCGGGCTGCGACGGGTCGTACGGGGCGATGAGCGGGGCGAACAGGGCGGCCAGGATGAAGACGGCGGCGATGACCGCGCCGGTGAGCGCGAGCCGGTTCCTGCGCAGGGCGCGCAGCTTGCCGCCGCCGGACTTCCGCTTGCCCGCCTCGGGCGGGGTGGGGAGCACTGTGGTCGCGGTGGTCACCGGGCACCTCCGAGCCGGATGCGCGGGTCGATGACCGAATAGACCACGTCGACCAGCAGGTTGATGAGGATGTACGCGGCGGAGGTGCAGAGCACCACGGCCTGGAGTGTCGCGTAGTCGCGGGTGAAGACGGCGTCGATGGTGAGTTTGCCGAAGCCGGGGAGGACGAAGATCTGCTCGGTGACCACGGCGCCGGAGATCAGGTGGCCGAGCTGGAGGCCGAGCACGGTCACGACGGTGACGAGCGAGTTGCGCAGCGCGTGCCCGCCGACGACGGAGCCCCCGGACAGACCCTTGGCGCGGGCGGTCCTGACGTAGTCGGCGGAGAGCGAATCGAGCATCGCGGCCCGCGTCTGGCGCATCACGACGGCGGCGAGGCCGGAGCCGAGCACGATCGCGGGGAGCACCATGCGGCGCAGGTTGTCGACGGGATCGGTGCCGAAGGGTACGTAACCGGAGGCGGCGAACACCGGGACGGCGATGGCGAATCCGAGGACGAGCACGATGCCGAGCCAGAAGGTCGGGATGGAGAGACCGATCAGCGCGATGGCGTTGGCGATCCACTCCTCCGGCTTGCCGCGCCGGACGGCGGCGACCACTCCGGCGCCGATGCCGACCACGATCGCCAGCAGCAGGGAGAGCGCGGCCAGTTCCAGCGTGACGGGCAGGGCCTGCCCGATCGCGTCGGCGACGGGGAGGCCGGTACGGGAGGAGGTGCCGAGGTCGCCGGTCAGGGCGTGGCCGATGAACCGTCCGTACTGGATGACGACGTTGTCGTTCAGACCGT
The DNA here is from genome assembly GCF_045039765.1 of Streptomyces sp. NBC_01166. Lineage (NCBI taxonomy): Bacteria > Bacillati > Actinomycetota > Actinomycetes > Kitasatosporales > Streptomycetaceae > Streptomyces > Streptomyces sp. NBC_01166. The sequence continues at coordinate 7,013,005 of NZ_CP108613.1, read as the reverse complement.
AGCTCTCCCGGACGGCGGCGAGTGCCTCGGGGCTGCGTTCCTCACCGGCCAGCGCGAGCGCCGGGTCGCCGGGCAGGGCCCGGATGCCGGCGAAGACGACGATGCTGACGAGGAAGAGCGTGATGAGGGACTGACGCAGGCGCGTCAGCAGGTACTTCGTCATCGGGTGTACCCCGCATTCTTGACCCGGACCAGTCCGTCGCCGTAGACGTGGATGCCCGCGATGTCCTTGCCGGCGACGACGTAGTTCTTCTGCCGGTAGAGGTAGATCAGGGCGTGGGCGTCCTGCACGCGCCGGGTGAGCTCGGTGTAGATCTCGGTGCGCCGTTCGGGGTCCGCGACACTGCGGCCCTCGGCGATCAGCTTGTCGATCTCCGGGTCGCCGAGACCGTAGGCGTTCATGGCGCCCGCGGTCTTGAGGAAGTTGGAGACGTTGCCGTCCGGGTCGAGCCTGCCGGACCAGCCGCTGGTGAAGACGTCGTAGTCGCCGGCGTCGGTCTCCGCGAGCATGGTGGCGTACTCGGTGGGACGGAGCGACAGTTCGAAGCCCGCCTCCTTGACCATGGCCTGGAGCACCTGCCCGACGCGACCCTGCTCAGGGGTGGTGGACGTCTTCAGCTCGATCTTCACCGGGGTCTTCACCCCGGCCTCCTTCAGCAGCTCCTTCGCGCGGTCGACGTCACGCCGGGGGCAGTCCTCCGGCTCGACGCCCGGGGCGATGGCGGACTGCGGGGAGATGGGTCCGCAGGCCGGTTCGTACATGCCCTGGAAGACGACCTTGTTGAGCAGCTCGCGGTCGATGGCCAGCTCGAAGGCCTCGCGGACCCGGACGTCACGGGCGATCGGGGTGTCGATCTTCCCGGGCTTCTGCCCGAGGCCCTTCACGTTGCCGACGTTGAGTCCGATGCCCTGGTAGCCGAGCGAGGGCGAGTTGAACAGCTGGAGCTTCGGCTCGGTCAGGGCGCTCTGTACGTCGACGGGAGCCATCTGGTCGCCGACCTGGAGGTCGCCGGAGCGCAGGTTGGCGAGCCTGACGTTGCCGTCGGGGATCGGCTTGTAGACCACACCGTCGAGGTGCACCTGGTCGGCGTCGTAGTAGTTCGTGTCCTTCTTGAGCACGATCCGGTCGCCGCCGACGCGCTCGACGAAGCGGAAGGGGCCGACGCAGGAGGGGTGGTTGGTGAAGTTCTTCCCGTACTTCTCGAGTGCGGTGGGTGACATCACCATCCCGGCCCGGTCGGCGAGCACGCCGGTGAGCGGGACGTAGGAGTGGTCCAGCGTCAGCCGGACCGTGAGCGGCCCGGTGGCCTCGGCCTTGCTGACCGGTGCGAGTTCGGTGGAGCGCGCGGATCCCGGGAGATCGCGGTGGCGCAGCAGCGAGGTGACGACCGCGTCGGCGTCGAGCCGGGTGCCGTCGCTGAATTTCACCCCCGGACGCACCTTGAAGGTGACCGTACGGCCGTCGGCCGAGGTGGTGGGGAGCGACGAGGCCAACTGCGGCACGACGGTGCCGTCCTCGTCGATGTCGTAGAGCTTCTCGCACATGCTCGCGAAGACCGTGCGGCCTACGAGGGTCTGCGCGAGGGTGGGGTCCAGTTTGTCGGGGTCGGAGTTGAGAGCGACGGTGAGTGTCCCGCCGTCGCGTACGGACCGGTCATCGGTCATGCGCACACCACCGACTTCGGTCGCCGAGGACTGCAACGACGCGCAGCCCGAGGTGAGGGACACCAACGCAACCGCCACCAGGGCAACCGCTTTTCGGCGCACGGGGGCCTACCTCCCGCCAGGGGTGATCAAGGAATATCGCCGACCGTATTTCGCATACAGTCCGCAAGGCAAGGCCTCGGCTCACATAGCGGACGGGTTTTACCTGACGATCGGATAACGGAGCACCTGCGGTCGCCCCGGCACGACCGCTCACCTGCGGGTCCAAGGCCGCGACGGCCTGGATGCGGCCTCCGGTTCGTATACGGATGCCCGGAACCTTCCGCTCCGCACCCGACGTCGGCCTGGGCGGCGGCGCCGACAGGCGTCGTCATGACTACGGACCGGAGTCACCGCGCGTTGCGGCGGTTTCCTGATCCTCTGTCCTGCAGCCTCATCACCGATGGTCACTCGCGGGGAAGACAACGAGCCTCGCGAGCGCTGACGTCACAAGCGGTTCAACTCATCGGAGGCCCGGCGATGCACGGCGAATACAAGGTTCCTGGCGGCAAACTCGTGGTGGTCGACCTGACGAATCAGGACGGCGTGCTGCGCGACGTACGGGTCGCGGGCGACTTCTTCCTGGAACCCGACGAGGCGATCACCGCGATCGACGAGGCGCTGGAAGGCGCCCCCGCCGACACCGACGCCGCAGGTCTGGCCACCCGCATCGAAGCGATGCTGCCCGAGGGCACCGTCATGTACGGGATCACCGCCGAGGGCGTCGCCGTGGCGGTCCGGCGCGCACTCGCCCGGGCCACCGACTGGACCGACTACGACTGGCAGCTCATCCACGAGGGACCGCAGTCCCCCGCCCTGCACATGGCCCTCGACGAGGTGCTCACCGCCGAGGTCGCCGCCGGGCGCCGGCCCCCGACGCTGCGCGTCTGGGAGTGGGGCGCCCCGGCCGTCATCATCGGCAGCTTCCAGTCCCTCCGCAACGAGGTCGACCCCGAGGGGGCGGCCCGCCACGGCGTGACGGTCGTGCGCCGCATCTCGGGCGGCGGAGCCATGTTCGTGGAGGCCGGGAACACCATCACGTACTCCCTCTCGGTCCCCTCCTCCCTGGTCTCAGGACTTTCGTTCGCCGACTCCTACGCCTATCTCGACGAATGGGTTCTCGACGCGCTCGGAGACATGGGGATCAAGGCCTGGTACCAGCCCCTCAACGACATCGCGACGGACGTCGGCAAAATCGCCGGAGCCGCCCAGAAACGCATGGTCGGCCCCGACGGCGGCCCGGGCGCGATCCTCCACCACGTCACCATGTCCTACGACATCGACGCCGACAAGATGCTCGATGTCCTCCGCATCGGCAAGGAGAAGATGTCCGACAAGGGCACCAGGTCGGCCAGGAAGAGGGTCGACCCGCTGCGCCGGCAGACGGGCCTGCCCCGGGAGGCGGTCATCGACCGCATGGTGCGGTCCTTCCGCGACCGCTACGGACTCGCCGCCGGCGGTGTCACCGGCGAGGAGCTGGCGCGGGCGGAGGAGCTGGCCGCCACGAAGTTCAGCAGCACGGAGTGGACGGCACGGGTGCCGTAGGCACGCTCGGCCGCCGGGCGGGGCGGAGCCCGGAACGCGCGCGGCCGCCCCGGCAGGTGAGCACCTGCCGGGGCGGCCGTGGTTCAACGCGATGCGGGGGGATCAGCCCAGGGTCGCGATGGCCTTGTTGAAGGTGGCCGACGGACGCATGACCGCCTCCGCCTTCGCGGGGTCGGGCTGGTAGTAGCCACCGATGTCGGCCGGCTTGCCCTGGACGGCGGCCAGCTCGTCGATGATGGTCTGCTCCTGCTCGGACAGCGTCTTGGCGAGCGGTCCGAACGCCTCGGCGAGCGCGGCGTCGTCGGTCTGCCGCGCCAGCTCCTGAGCCCAGTAGAGCGCCAGGTAGAAGTGGCTGCCGCGGTTGTCGATGCCACCGATCTTGCGGCTCGGGGACTTGTCCTCGTTGAGGAAGGTGCCCGTCGCCCGGTCCAGGGTGTCGGCGAGCACCTTGGCGCGCGCGTTGTCCGTGGTGGTGGCGAGGTGCTCGAAGCTGACCGCGAGGGCGAGGAACTCACCCAGGCTGTCCCAGCGCAGGTAGTCCTCCTTGACCAGCTGCTGGACATGCTTGGGCGCGGAACCGCCGGCACCCGTCTCGAACAGTCCGCCGCCGTTCATGAGCGGGACGACGGAGAGCATCTTCGCGCTGGTGCCCAGCTCGAGGATGGGGAACAGGTCGGTGAGGTAGTCACGCAGCACGTTGCCGGTGACCGAGATGGTGTCCTCACCGCGGCGGATGCGCTCCAGGGAGAAGGCCGTGGCCTCCTCCGGCGTCCGGATGGAGATGTCCAGGCCGTCGGTGTCGTGGTCGGCCAGGTAGGTGTTGACCTTGGCGATGAGGTTGGCGTCGTGCGCGCGGCCCTCGTCGAGCCAGAACACGGCCGGGTTGCCGGTCGCGCGGGCGCGGGTGACGGCGAGCTTGACCCAGTCCTGGATCGGGAGGTCCTTGGTCTGGCACATCCGGAAGATGTCACCGGCTCCGACGGCCTGCTCCAGCACGACGTCGCCCTTGCCGTCGACGACCCGCACCGTGCCGGTGGCGGGGACCTCGAAGGTCTTGTCGTGGCTGCCGTACTCCTCGGCCTTCTGCGCCATCAGACCGACGTTGGGTACGGAGCCCATGGTCGACGGGTCGAAGGCGCCGTTGGCGCGGCAGTCGTCGATGACGACCTGGTAGACGCCCGCGTAGCTGCTGTCGGGCAGGACCGCGATGGTGTCGGCCTCGTTGCCGTCCGGGCCCCACATGTGGCCGGACGTACGGATCATGGCGGGCATGGACGCGTCGACGATGACGTCGCTCGGCACGTGGAGGTTGGTGATGCCCTTGTCGGAGTCGACCATCGCCAGGGCGGGGCCCTCGGCGAGCTCGGCCTCGAAGGACGCCTTGATCTCGGCGCCGACGTCCGGCAGGGAGTCGAGACCCTTGAGGATGCCGCCGAGGCCGTCGTTCGGGGTCAGGCCGGCCGCCGCGAGCGCGTCGCCGTACTTGGCGAAGGTGTTCGGGAAGAAGGCGCGGACCACGTGGCCGAAGATGATCGGGTCGGAGACCTTCATCATCGTGGCCTTCAGGTGCACGGAGAACAGCACACCCTCGGCCTTGGCGCGCGCGACCTGTGCGGTGAAGAACTCACGCAGCGCGGCGACGCGCATCACGGCGGCGTCCACGACCTCGCCCTCGAGGACCGGGACGGACTCGCGCAGCACCGTGGTGGTGCCGTCGTCGCCCGCGAGCTCGATGCGCAGCGAACCGGCCTCGGAGATGACGACGGACTTCTCGGTCGAGCGGAAGTCGTCGACGCCCATGGTGGCGACGTTCGTCTTCGAGTCGGCGGACCAGGCGCCCATGCGGTGCGGGTGCGCCTTGGCGTAGTTCTTGACCGACGCGGGGGCGCGGCGGTCGGAGTTGCCCTCACGCAGGACGGGGTTCACCGCACTGCCCTTGACCTTGTCGTACCGCGCGCGGACGTCCTTGTCCTCGTCGGTCTGCGGGTCGTCCGGGTAGTCGGGAAGCGCGTAGCCCTGCTCCTGGAGCTCTGCGATCGCGGCCTTCAGCTGAGGGATCGAGGCCGAGATGTTGGGCAGCTTGATGATGTTCGCGCCGGGAGTCCTGGCCAGCTCACCGAGCTCGGCGAGCGCGTCATCGATACGCTGATCGGCCTTGAGACGCTCCGGGAAGCCGGCGATGATCCGCCCCGCCAGGGAGATGTCGCGGCGCTCCACCGTGACACCCGCGGTCGAGGCGTACGCCTCGATGACAGGCAGGAACGAGTACGTCGCCAGGGCAGGGGCCTCGTCGGTGTGCGTATAGATGATGGTCGAGTCAGTCACCGGGTGCTCCGCTCCACGTCTGCAACATTGCTTGACATCAAGATATCTCGTGACCGGCCCCCTCTCCACAGTGGCCCGCGCCCATTCCGGCGGAACCGGTCACTCCTGTCCGGCGGGGCGCGGAGTGCCGGGGGCCCTTCGCGCTTCGACCAGCCCGGACTCGTACGCGAAGACGACCAGCTGGGCCCGGTCACGGGCACCCAGCTTCGTCATGGCACGGCTGATGTGGGTCTTGGCCGTGTAGGGGCTGACCACCATGTGGACGGCGATCTCCTCGTTGGACAGCCCCCGCGCCGCCAGAGCGGTCACCTCGCGCTCACGGCGGGTGAGCGTCTCCAGGCCCGGGGCGGTGGCACGGTCGGGGGGCCTGGAGACGAATTCGCCGATCAGCCGGCGCGTGATGGACGGCGAGAGCAGGGCCTCGCCGCCCGCCGCGACCTCGATGGCCCTCAGGAGTTCGGCCGGTTCGGTGTCCTTGAGCAGGAATCCGGCAGCCCCGGCGCGCAGGGTGTCGAAGACGTACTCGTCGAGACCGTAGTTGGTGAGGATGACCACATGCACGCCGTCGAGCGCCGGGTCGGCCGCGATCTCGCGCGTGGCGTCGATCCCGGTCATGACGGGCATCTGTACGTCCATGAGCACCACGTCCGGGGTGTGCGCGCGGACCAGCTCCACGCCCGCCCGTCCGTCGGCGGCCTCTCCGACGACCTCGATGCCCTCCTCGGCGTCCAGCAGCGCACGGAATCCGGCGCGCATGAGGGCCTGGTCGTCGACGATCACGACGCGGATCATCCGGTGCCCCTCCGGGGTGCCAGCGGCAGTTCGGCGCGGACCGAGAAGCCCCCTCGGGCGCGGGGCACGGTTTCGAGGGTGCCGCCGAGAGCGGTGACCCGCTCGCGCATGCCGGTCAGTCCGGTGCCGGGCGTGACGTGGTCGCCGGGCAGACAGGGGCCCTCGTCGTCGACGGAGACGACGAGCGCCGTGTCCGCGTAGGTGAGCCGCACCGACGTCCCCGCCCGGTCCGCGTGCCGGGCGACGTTGGTCAGCGCCTCCTGCACGATGCGGTACGCCGCGCCGTCGACATCGGCCGGCACGGCCCGTACGTCACCCTCGACGGCGACGGTCAGCACGATGCCCGCGGCCCGGGCCCGCCCGGCGAGCTCGTCCATCCGGTCGAGGCCGGAGCCTGGGTCCACCACATCCGTGCGGAGCACCTCCAGTGTCGAGCGGAGCTCCCGCATCGCCTCGCCGCTCGCCTCCTGGATGGCGAGCAGCGCCGGTTCCACTTCCGCGCCCCGCTTGCGGGCCAGGTGGACGGCGACCCCGGCCTGGAGCTTCACGATCGAGATGGAGTGGGTCAGCGAGTCGTGCAGTTCACGGGCGATGCGCAGCCTTTCCTCGCCCGCCCGGCGCAGGGCCGTCTCCTCCCGTGTGCGCTCGGCGTCCAGCGCACGCTTCTCGGTCTGCCGCAGATAGGCCTGCCAGTTCTTGTCGATGAGGCCGGTGACTCCCGCGCACAGGAACCAGCCGAGCAGGAGCAGTGTGCGCTCGACGGTGTCCTGGACTCCCGGCACGGAGACGAACAGCACCGCGGAGTAGCCGACGAGGAACACCGCCCCGACTCCGGCCGCCTGCGCCCGGTACCCGTTGCGCGCCGCCGCGTGGACGGCGACGACCACGGGGAGCGCGACCCAGCTCCCCGGATGCGCGTGGACGGCGTACCCGAACATGCAGAGCGTGGTCACCACGAGCACGGCGCGGGGCGCCCGGCGGTGCGCGGCGAGCGCCAGGGAGCCGGCCAGGACGAGCAGCACGTCGAGGCCGCCGGGCGAGGAGGCCAGGCACGCCGCCGTGACGACGGCCGCTCCGATGACCGCCGCGGCCGCCGCGTCCAGCAGTGTCCGCCGGTCGATGTCCCCCCGCATGAGCGGCACACTAACTCCCGTACGCCGACGGGCGCGTCGTCCTGGAGGACGGTGTCGCCACTGCTCCCGGGGAAGTAGTACGGACGTTTTCCCGTCGCCCAGGGGCAGCCGCAACCGTCATCCCCCGTACGACGACCGGGGCGGGCGGCGCGGGTGAGCATCGTCGCCATGACCGGACCTTTCCGATACACCTCGCCCGCACCGCCGAAGTCCGCCACCGGAGAGATGGCGGACGTCTACGCGCAACTGGCCACCGACTTCGGGATCAAGGACGCCACGACGTTCGTCGTCCTGTCCGCCTCTCCTCCCCTGCTCACAGCCACCTGGGCCCTGATGCGGGAGTCGCTGCTCGCGGGGCGCGCCTCGCGCACCGGGAAGGAGCTGGTGGCGGCCGGGGTGTCCCTGGCCAACCGGTGTCCGTTCTGCGCCACCGCGCACGCCGTGCTGCTGCACGCCACCGGTGACCACCGGCTCGCCGAGACCGTGCTACGGGGCGGTGAGCCGGAGGACCCCGGCGACCGCAGCCTGCTCGCCTGGGGCAAGGACATGAGCAGGCCGCGGCCGTTCCCTGAGCACGAGACCGCCGAGTACGTGGGGACTGCGCTCGCCTTCCACTTCATCAACCGGGTCGTGTCCTCGCTGCTTTCCGAACAGATGCTGCCGGGCGGCCTGGAGAAGTACCGGCTGGTGCGGAGGACGGCGGGTCGCTCGCTGGCGGCGACCGTGCGCCGCGACCTGCGCCCCGGCACGTCCCTGACCCTGCTCGGAACGGCCGGTGAGGCCCCGCCGTGGGCGGCGGACAGCCCGGTCGGTACGGCTTACGGCGCGCTGCTGTCCGCCGCGCGCCAGGGAGCGGGCCTGCTGAGCGACGAGGACGCCGCGTTCGTGCGGCAGTCGGTGGCGGGCTGGGACGGTGTCGCACCGCTGCCGCTGAACGCACCGCTGCCGAGCCGGGCGGAGAAGCCCGGAGCCAGGCTCGCACTGCTCGCCGCACGGGCCCCCTACCGGATCACCGACGAGGACGTGGCGGCCTGGCGCCTGCCGCCGTTCACGGACCACTGCCTGGTCCATCTGATCGCCTTCGGCGCGATCTGCGCCGTCGAGCGCGTCGAGGCCGCCATGCGGACGACTGCCGAGGGGCGCACGTGAACGCCGCGGAGGCATGGAACGGCCCTCTGGGCCGCCACTGGGCCGATCACCCTGACCGGTACGACGCGATGCTGGCGCCCTTCGACTCGGCTCTCTTCGACGCCGCGGCCATCGGCGTGACCGACCGGGTGCTGGACATCGGGTGCGGCAGCGGGGGAACGAGCCGGGCGGCCGCCCGGCTGACACCGCGGGGGCGGGTCACAGGCGTCGACATCTCGGCGCCCCTCGTCGCGCGGGCCCGTGCCCTGACCGACCCCGCGCGGGACGGCGACGTGACCTTCGAGCTGGGCGACGCCCAAGTCCATCCGTTCGAACCGGGCGGCTACGACGTGGCGATCAGCCGGGGCGGGGTGATGTTCTTCGCCGACCACGTCTCGGCCTTCGCCCACATCGGGGAGGCTCTGCGCGCCGGCGGCCGCCTGGTCTTCGTCTCTCCCCGGCCCGCCCCGACCGACGGGGAGGAGCGCCGGGCGCTGGGCCTTCTCGCCTCTCTGGTGGGCGGGGACCACGCCGTGGACACCTCCGTGGCGGCGGCCATGGCGTCCTTGTCGGATCCGCAGCGGATCACGTCGGTGCTGGGGGACGCGGGTTTCGAGGAGATCACCTCGGTGCCGGTGACCGCCGCGACCCGCTGGGGCGGGGACGCGGCGGACGCGGTGGATTTCTTCGTCTCCCGTGCGCAGGGGCCACCGGTCACGGACCGGACGCGTGCCGCGATGGCGGACGTGTTCCGGCCCTACGAGGCCCCGGAGGGCGTCCTGCTGCGGGCGGGCGTATGGGTGGTCAGCGCCCGTCGGCCGCGCCGATCGCGCCCGGGGCCGGCGGCCGGTGCTCGTACCAGCGCCGGTCGGCCTCCAGCTGCGCGGCGAGCGAGATGAGCCGGGCCTCGCTGCGGGAGGGGCCCAGGAGCTGGGCGCCGAGGGGCAGGCCGTCGCGGGTGAAGCCCGCCGGGACGTTGACGCCGGGCCAGCCGAGGACGTTCCAGGGCCAGGCGTAGGGGCAGGCCGACGTCATCGCGAGGTCGGTGCGCCAGGCGCTGAGCCGGTCGAACGCCCCGACCCGTGGCGGCGGGGCGGCCGTGGTCGGGGTGAGGAGCACGTCGTAACCGTGGCCGCCCGGGGCCGTGTCGAAGAAGGCGCCGATCCTGGCGTGCTGGCGTACCTCACGGGCGCGGGCGGCCCGCACGATCCGGCCGCCGAGACGGGTCCCGGTGCGCAGGGCACTGCGGGTGCGCGGGTCGAGGAGCGCGGGCTCGGGGTGCAGCGCGGCGAGTTCGGCGATGCCGGCGGTGGCCCGGGGGACGAAGGAGAGGCCGATGAGCCCGTAGCGGGGGTGGGCCTCCTCGACGTGGTGGCCGAGCCGGGCGAGGACTTCGGCGAGGGCGGTGACGGCGCGCAGGACCTCCGGGTGGGGCGCGTTGCGGGTGAGGGTGGGCGGAGGCCGCAGGGAGAGGCCGATGCGCAGCCTGCCCGGGTCGCGGCGGGCGGCGGCGGACGCGTCGACGGCGGGCGGGCGGTGCGGGTCCCGTGGGTGCGGTCCCGCCGCGGCGTCCAGGAGGAGGGCGGCGTCCGCGACGGTGCGGGCGAGGGGACCGTTGACCGTGAGGCCCTGGAAGGCGTCGCTGTTGGGGTGGACGGAGACCCGGCCGCGCTGCGGCTTGATGCCGACGAGGTGGGTCCAGGCGGCGGGGATACGGATGGAGCCCGCGCCGTCCGAACCCAGTGCGGCAGGGACGAGTCCCGCGGCTACGGCCGCCGCGGAGCCGCCGGACGAACCCCCGGGCGTGTGCGCGGTGCTCCAGGGGTTACGGGTGACGCCGAAGGCGGCCCCTTCCGTGAAGGCCCACTGGCCCAGCTCGCAGGAGTTGGTCTTGCCGACGACGACGGCCCCGGCGGCCCGGAGCCTTCGGACCGCCTCGCTGTCGGCTGTGGCGGGCGGCAGTGCGCCGTCACAGCCGAAGTAGGTGGGCATCCCGGCGACGTCGGTGTCGTCCTTGACGGCGACCGGCACCCCGAGCAGCGGAAGCCGCTCCCCCGCCTCCAGCCGCAGGTCGGCCTCGGCGGCCTCGGCGAGTGCGGCTTCCGTACGGAGCTGGCGGAAGGCGTTGAAGGTGTGGCGGCTCGCCTCGATGCGCGAGAGCGCCGCGGCGACGAGCGCGGACGAGGTCGTCCGGCCCTCGGCCAGCTCCCGGGCGCAGTCCGTGAGTCCGGGCTGTACGGGCGGCTCCACCGGCCTGATCGGCCCGGTCCGCTCCGTGGGGTCTGCTGAGGACATCGCCACCGCCTCCTCGGGTCCGCCGGAGCACCGGCCCCGGGGTCCGCCCGGAGTCCGCCCGAGCGGTCTACCGGAGAGTAACGAGGCAGGGGGGTCCGCTCAAGCACGCCGCACACGGACCGGCACCCGTCTCCCTCCCCCGGGTGGTGACGCTCCGGGAGCACATGCGGGAGACGGGCGGGCGGCAGCGGGTACTACGGGCGCACGTGGATCTCGCCGATCCCCGAACCGAGGCCGGCGCAGTGGGCGGTCGACTGCCCGGACTCGCCCGGCCTCAGCGTGACGTGCTCACCGTCCACGTCGGGCGACCAGCCGCAGACCAGGTGCACCCAGAAGGTCTGCGTGGCCGAACCGTTGTTCCGGCAGAGCGCGTAGCCGGTGTAGTCGTCGATCGCGTGCTTGCCGGTGTCGCACGACAGACCCGGCGGGATGGCGGCAGCGGGTGCGACAGCCACCGCGACGGTGGCCGGCACGGCGAGCGCGACGGTCAGACCGGTGACGGCGGCTCCCCGCGCCAGCGTGCGGACGACGTTCCCCTTGAACAGCTTCTTCATGTCTCCCCTTGATTCCGGTCGGGTTCCGGTGATCTTCGGGGCAGTGCTCCCCCACGTTCCGTAGCCGAAAACAGCGCCGAACCTCACCCTCCGTACGCCCGGTCAGCCGTGCGCCCAACCGTGCGCGGGCGTGCGCTCACCGGAAGGGGTGAACCTCTCCCATTCAGGCCCTGACCAGCGGATTTTCCGGCGTGGCGCCGCCACAGGGCGGCGCATCACCACCCATGGCGGGCGCCTGCGCAACCGGCCGTGCCCGCCGTCGCCGACAACTCGGCAGCCGCATCGCGTCAGGTGAAACGGTTCAAAGCAGATGCCCTTGACACGTCCTGTAGTCCTACCTAGCTTCGGCGGAGTACTTGAAGCGTTTCAGGCCCTGTTGGCTCTCTGGGGACCTGCTTCGAGGATTCGAGCGCGACGCGTCACCGGAGGAGTGCAGTGAATTCGAGAAGCCCCGTCGACCAGAATCCCACCGCCCCGGCACCGGCCTCCAGCACACGCGGCAGCGCGGGCAGGGGCGTGGTGCCGCTGTTCGCCGACCCGTCACCGGCGCGTCGCAGACGACGGTACGCGGTGGCAGGCACGGGCCATCGGGCCGGCATGTACGTCGCCGCGCTGTCCGGGGACCACGCCGATGTGGGCGAGCTGGTCGCCTGGCTGGACCCGAACCCCGCGCGCATCGACTGGTACGACACGGAAGTGGGACGCGCCCGCGGCCTCGACGGCCCCGCGCGCCTGCCTCGCTGGGCCCCGGACGGCCTGGAGGCGATGATCGACGCCCAGCGGGTCGACACCGTGATCGTCACGAGCCCCGATCACACCCATGCCTCGCTGGTCGACCGGGCGTTGCGCGCGGGCGCGGACGTCGTCGTGGAGAAGCCGCTCACGGTCGACGCGGAGGGCTGCCGTCTCATCAGCCGTGCCATCGAGGACACCGGGCGCCAGGTGGTCATGACGTTCAACTACCGCTATGCGCCCAGGAACTCGACGCTGCGGCAGGTGATCGCCTCCGGGGCGGTCGGCGAGGTGACCGGTGTGCACTTCGAGTGGGTGCTGGACACGGTGCACGGGGCGGACTACTTCAGGCGCTGGCACCGGCGGAAGGACCACTCCGGCGGCCTCCTCGTCCACAAGGCCAGTCACCACTTCGACCTGGTGAACTGGTGGATCGACGACGTGCCGGCCCGGGTCTTCGCCAGCGGGGCGCTGCGCTTCTACGGCGACAGGAACGCGGCCGCCCGAGGCCTGGGCCCGCGCCCCGAGCGCGGCACGGGCGCGCACGGTGACCCGTTCTCGCTGGACCTGCGCGCCGATCCGCGGCTGGACGCCCTGTATCTGCGGGCCGAGGAGCATGACGGATACCGCCGGGACCAGGATCCGTTCGCGCCCGGCGTCACCATCGAGGACAACATGGCCGTCCTCGTCGACTACCGGCGCGGCGCCACCCTCACCTACTCCCTCAACGCGCACGGGCCGTGGGAGGGCTACCGGGTCACCGTGAACGGCACGGAGGGCCGCGCCGAGCTGCAGGTCGTGGAGCGCGGCTTCATCGAGCTCGACTCCGAGGGCAACGCCGTGCTCGATCCCTCGGCCACCCCGGGCGCGGTCACGCAGGACCCGCTGCGGCCGGAGGGCGAGCGGCTCACCGTCCAGCGGCACTGGCAGCGGGCCGAGGAGATCCCGATCCCCGGCGGTATCGGCGGCCACGGTGGTGGCGACGCCATCCTGCTCATGGACGTCTTCCGTCGCGATCTGCGACTGGAGGACGACCCGCTGGGCCGCGCGGCGGACCACCGCGACGGGCTCCGCGCGGTCGCGGTCGGTATCGCCGCCAATCAGTCGCTGGTCACCGGGCTGCCCGTGACCGTCGACGCGCTCGGAATCCTGCGGCGCCCGGAGCGGAACACACAGCCGGGCCCTCACGTTCCGTAGCCGGAAGCGCCGCTGGGCGTAACCCTGCGTACGCCCGGCCGTCGTGCACGCAACCGTGCGCGGGCGTACGCTCGCCAGGTGGGGTGAATCCCGCTCGTGGAGGCCCTGAACAGGGACGTTTCCGAGGAGGCGCCGTGACAGGACAGCGCATCGCCACTCGTGCCGCCGCATGTGCGGCCGTGGTCGTGCTCGCCGTCACCGGCACCACGACGGCCCAGGCGGACGACGACATCGAATCGCTTCCCGCCGGGCAGATCGCCGACCTCTCCCGCGACGCGCTGCTGGACGTCAGCTCCGTGCATCTGCGTGCGCGGGGCGACCTCGGGGAGGGCCGTCCGCCGATGACGGTGAACCTCAGCCTGGACCGGAACGGCAACTGCGCGGGCGGCGTGGACCTCGGCGAGGACAAGGGTTCCGTCGAGATCGTCAAACGGGGCGACTCGGTCTGGCTGAAGCCGGACGCGGACTTCTGGGAGAACCAGGTCCCCGTGGGCGGCTCGGCCTTCGAGGCCGTGCTCGCCGGACGGTACATGAAGGGCTCCGCCTCGGACTCCAGACTGCGGCCCGTCGTGGAGGCGTGCGATCTGGACACCTTCCGCGAACTGGTCTCCGACAACGCCGGCACCGACGTCGGTTCGTTCACCAAGGGGAAGGTGACGACGGTCGACGGCGTACGGACCGTGCCGGTCACCAGGACGCTGCACGGACAGAAGCTGACGGCGTACGTCGACACCGGTGGCGAGCACTACCCGGTGCGGATCACCGTGCTGGGTGACGGGGCGGACGCGGCCGTGGACTTCTCCGGCTTCGACGAGCCGGTGCCCACAGCCACCCCGCCCGCTGACGAGACGGTGGACGTCAGCGCCGTGCTCGGCCGGGCTCCGGCGCAGTCCTGACGCTTCGGCTCGCCGAGGTGGCCGTTCAGGGGCGCGGCCGGGTCGCGGTGTCGAGGTAGAAGGCGTCGATGCTCTGGACGGCCTGCTCGAACTCCTGCAGGTTCACGGGCTTGGTCACGTACGCGTTGGCGTGACTGCTGTAGGCGCCGGTCACATCGTCCGGGGCGGTGGACGTGGTGAGGACGACCACCGGAATGGACTGCAGGTCCTCGTCGTTCTTCAGGACCTTCAGCAGCTCACGGCCGTTCATCCGCGGCATGTTCAGGTCGAGAACGATCAGGTCGGGCCGCGAGTTGCCCGGGGCGCGCAAGTGTTCCAGAGCGGCGACACCGTCGGTCACCTGAACCAGATTGCGGGCTCCGCGCTCGGCGAGAGCCTCCTCGATGAGCATGGCGTCGGCCATGTCGTCCTCGACGAGCAGGACGTCGAACGCGCGGGAGGGGTTGGTGCTGATCATCGGGTGCTCCGTGGGTTTCTCGTCGGAGTGGTGGAAAAGACCTGGCCAGCGGCGCCGGGCGCCTTGCCGGCTCATACCGCAGGCGGCACCGAGCTGTGGATAGCCGGCACCCGCACGGGCCGCAGCCACGGCTGCTTCCCGCTGGAGCCGCTCGGCTGCCTGCTGAAGGTTCTCCAGCACGTGTAGCAGAGCCAGAGCCAGAGCCGGGGCCGGGTCGTCCGGCGCCGGACGCGGCGAGGAGTCCAGCAAACGGCGAGCGAGACTCTGCGCAAGACTGTCGACCTCTGCGTCGGCGATGAGGGCCGTCTCCTCCGGAGTGGTCCGCAGTTCGAAGTTCTTGCCTGGCATGTCCGGCACTCTAGGGCCTCGATGCTCTCGGTGACAACAATCGTTGTCACCCCTTAGAGTGTGCTGGCCGCTCCTCCGGGCGGCTGACGCAGCGAGGAGTCCACCGAATGACCGGGAATACGAAACCACCGCGTACGCGGTGGTTTTCCACGTGGACGACCCGGCGGTGGCTTCGCGTGGGAGTGGCCGTTTCCTTGGTGGTTCTGGCCCTTCTCGGAACGACCGGGGCATGGGTTCTGGCGCGGAGCACCTCGATCAGCAGCGAGCTCGCGGACGTGCGGTCGCCCGCCCTGGCACAGGCGATCCGTCTGGAATCGGCTCTGCTCAACCAGGAGACGGGCATCCGTGGCTACGGGCTCACCGGCACGGCGGAGTTCATGACTCCCTACGAGGAGGGCCTCGCCAAGCAGGAAGCCGTCGTCGCGCAGCTCACCGAGCTCCTGCACGGCGACCGGGCCGGCCTCGACGACCTCAAGGCCGTGCAGGATGCCACGGCTGTGTGGCAGGAGAGAATCGCACGGCCGATCGCCGCGGCACCCGGCGGCTCGCCCTCACCGCTGGCCGCCCAACGGGCGGCGGAGGGCAAGAAGACCTTCGACGAGGTACGCGCGGCCCTGAGCAGGCAGCAGGAACGGCTGCGTGCGGAGAGCGTCCGGGTGAAGGGCGACCTCAAGGCCACGATGGCCTTGCGCAACTGGATCTTCAGCGCCATCGCGATACTGATGGTCGTGCTGACGGCCATCGTCTTCGAAGGACTGCGCCGCGGCATCAACCGGCCGCTGGAACAGCTCGGCACGGACGCCCGGATCATCGCCGGCGGCGACTTCGACCACCCCATCACCCCGACCGGGCCCGCCGACCTGAGGCGCCTGAGCAGCGAGATCGACTTCATGCGCCGCCGTCTCGTGAGGGAGCTGGCCTTCAGCGAGGAGTCGCTCCAGCGCCTCGACGCGCAGGCCGCGAACCTTCAGCGCTCCAACGCCGAGCTGGAGCAGTTCGCCTACGTGGCCTCCCACGACCTCCAGGAGCCGCTGCGCAAGGTCTCCAGCTTCACCCAGCTCCTTCAGCGGCGCTACGGCGGGCAGCTGGACGACCGGGCTGATCAGTACATCGACTTCGCGGTCGACGGAGCGAACCGCATGCAGATCCTCATCAACGACCTGCTCGAATTCTCGCGGGTCGGACGGGTGAACAACGCTCACCAGAGCCTCGACCTGGGCAAGGTGCTGGAGCGGACCCTGTCCGGGCTGAGCGTCGGCATCGAGGAAACCGGCGCGACGATCACCCACGACCCGCTGCCGACGCTGGTCGCCGACGCCACCCAGATGGGCATGCTCTGGCAGAACCTGATCGGCAACGCCATCAAGTTCCGTCGCCCGGGCGAGACACCGAAGATCCATGTCTCGGCCGCCCGGGAGGACGAACTGTGGCGGTTCACCGTCACCGACAACGGCATCGGCATCGCACCGGAGTACGCCGACAAGGTCTTCGTGATCTTCCAGCGGCTGCACACCAAGGATGTCTACTCCGGCAGCGGCATCGGCCTCGCGATGTGCAAGAAGGTCGTCGAATTCCACGGCGGCACCATCTCCGTCGACACGGCGTACCAGGAGGGCACCCGCATCACCTTCACCCTGGCGCCGGAACCGCCTGAGAACCCCGGCCCGTCCTCCCTGCCGGAGGCCATCCGGTCCGGCGCGGAGCAGAGCGGATGAGATGACCACAGCCATGGCCGCCGCGGAGGCGGCGGCCGACGGGCCGCTGTACCGCATCCTGCTGATCGAGGACGACGAGGGTGACGCCCTGCTGGTCGAGGAGCTCCTGCACGACACCGGCCTGCGGTTCGAGCTGACCACCAGGACCACCCTGGCCGAGGCCCGCACGGAACTCGCCCTCGCCCCGATCGACTGCATCCTCCTCGACCTGCACCTGCCCGACGTGTCGGGCATAGAGGCGGTCGCCGCCGTCCGGACCCTGGCCCCGAACACCGCGGTCATCGTCCTCACCGGACTGTCCGAAGCCCGGGCGGGCACGGACGCCATGGCCGCAGGAGCTCAGGACTACCTGGTCAAGGGCAAGGTCGAAGCGGACCTGCTGCACCGGACGGTGCGCTACGCCGTCTACCGCAGCCGGACCGAACGCACGAGCGCCCTGGCCCAGGTCGCCCGGGTGCGGGCGGAGGAGAACGCCCGCCTGGAGCGCGGCCTGCTGCCCCAGCCGATCCTCGACACCTCCATGGTGAGAGTGACCTCCCGCTATCTGCCGGGCGCCGCGATGGCCCTGCTGGGCGGGGACTTCCTCGACGTGGTGGAGGGAGACGACGGGCTCCTGCACGCGGTCGTCGGCGATGTCAGCGGGCACGGCCCCGACGCCGCCGCCCTCGGTGTCTGTCTGCGCATCGCCTGGCGCTCACTCGTGCTCGGCGGACACCGCGGCGGGGACCTGCTGCACCTGATGGAACGCATACTGATCGCCGAGCGCGGAAGCCAGCAGCTGTTCGCCACCTGCACCCTCCTCACCATCGACCAGGACGCCGCCACCGCCACCTTCCACCTGGCCGGCCACCACGAGCCCCTCCTCACCACGGCCGGGGGGACCCGGGAACTGACCGCCGCACACGGCATCGCGCTCGGCATCGTCCCCGGGCTGCGCAGCTGGCCCTCCACGGTCGTTCCGCTCCCGGCCGACGGAGCACTCACCCTCTACACCGACGGCCTCACCGAAGGGCACAACGGGGCGACGAGCGAACGGCTCGGGGTGGAGGGACTGCTCACGCTGATCGAGGATCTGCCGCCGGCGGACCCGGCCCGCCACCTCGACCTCCTCATAAGGGAGGCCAACCAGCTGAACGCCGGCCGTCACTCCGACGACCTCGCCGTGCTCCGCCTCGACTGGGGCGCTCACCCCTGAGACCCTCGCCGTCCGCGCGCACTACCAGCGGGACGGCGCCCTGTGGGTCCCCTGGTACGGTGCCGCGCTCGCCGGGGCCTCGGGTTGCGGGGCGGTGAAGTAGACCGCGTCCTTGGGACGGTTGCGGGCGGCGTCGCGTTCGCGGGGGGCCGCCTGCAGGTGAGGAATGTGCTTGGAACAGTGGATGTACGCCTCGTGGACGGTGATGTGGATCCACATCTGCGGTGTACGTCCGGCGCCGGTGGGGGTGGGTATCCGGTCGTGGGCCTGCTGCTCCGTGGCGGCGCGCAGATGGGCGGCGCCGTTGACGTGGAGTCCGATGTGGTGCTCGCTGAAGTCCATGAACAGCAGGCCGATGTGGGGGTTCTCGGTGATGTTCCCGGCGCTGGCCAGGACACCGTTCCCGCGGTACTCGGGGTAGGTCAGGGTGTGTTCGTCCAGCACCTGCACGAAACCCGGCGGGCCGGCACGGAAGCTGGTGTCGCAGTTGCCGCGGGCATCGGCTGTGGACAGGAACACCATGGGCTGGCGCGCGATGAACTCGCGCATGCTCGGTGTGAGCTCCCCGTGTACCTGGCGGGCGTAGAAGTCGTCGGCGCGTTCGGTGGTGCCCATTTGCTGCTGCAGCAGCCGTTCCCCGAGTGAGGGTGTGCCGTCGTGGTGCGGGGTGTTCACAGTTCCTGGCGCCTCTCGTCGGGTCGTACGGGTGTCGAGGAGGGTTCCAGTGCCGGAACACCCTCAAGCGGGTCGTGGTGGATGCGGGCCCGGGGCACTCCGTGGTCCAGCAGGATCCGAGTGGCGGCCGTCACCATGGGGACCGGGCCGGACAGGAAGGCTTCGTGCTGGTACCAGGGGCCGAACTCGCGCAGCACGTCGGGGAGCATGCCCTCGCGTCCGGGGATGCGCTGGTGGGACACGGCCGCCCGCACCGTGAGCCAGTGGTGGCGCTGGGCGCTCCTGAGCATGTCGTCGAGGCCGTAGAGTTCCTCGCCCGTACGGGCTCCGATGAACACGTTCACGTTGCGCTGGAATCCGTTGCGGGCGGCCTGTTCCACCAGGGCGCGGATGGGCGCGAGGCCGGTTCCGCCGGCCACGCACACCAGGTCGCGGGTCCCCCGGGGGTCCAGGACCATGTCGCCCTGCGGGGGCCCCAGGCGTACGAAGTCGCCGATTCCGGCCCGGTGGACCAGAGCGGTACTGACCTGTCCGCCGTCCACCGCCCGGACGTGGAAGCTGAGGGTGGAATCGGGGCGGGGGGCGTGGCTGGGCGAGTAGTAGCGCCACGCCCGGGGGTGCCAGGGCGTCTCCATGCTCACGTACTGCCCGGCCGTGTAGGCGTACGGGTCCTGCGGGCGAACGGTGATCTCGGCGATGCCGTGACCCAGTGGCACATGGCGGATGATCTCGGCGGGCCAGACCGCCGGTCGCAGCTGTGCGTCGCTCTCGGCGGCCTGAGCCATCACGTCGGCGGCGGCGGTATAGGCGCGGGTCCAGGCGTCAGCCGTCTCCGGGCTCCAGGCGGGGCCGGCGTAGCGGGCCAAGGCGTCGAGCAGGCAGGCGCCGACCGCGGGGTAGTGGTCGCGCAGCGCCCCGAATTTGCGGTGGTCACGGCCGAGCCGGGTACAGAAACTCACCAGGTTGTCCGGATCGTCGACCAGATCCACGATGCGCAGCAGGCCGCGCAGCAACCGGTCCCGCTGCACATCCATGTTGGCCGGGAACAGCTCTCTGACCTGCGGATAGCGGGCGAACAGGATGGCGTAGAAGTACACCGTCACCTCGCCTGCCACCGGCCCGACGACCTCGACACTGGCGCGGACCAGTTTGATCTCGTCGGAGGTCAGGATCTCCGGAGTGGCTGCCATGCCGGCAGGGCCCTCCGGACCGGGTGGTGCCACGGGCTCATATCCCTGGGTGGCGCCGTCGGTGTGCCCGTATTCCGGGTGTCTGGGGGAGGGCGGCGTGCGGAACGTCGGCCGGAAAATCTTCATCGGCCTGACCGGAGGCCGTTGTGTCTTATCAAGGGCAGATCACAATCGGGTGGGTTCACGCGCGTCCACCGCTCGCGTGAGACGAGCGAGGCCGCGAGCGTCGGTGGGGGGAGCGGGAGCTCGAAGGCCCGCCCACCCTAGATCACGAGGCGGGCACGCGCTCCGGAGGACCCACCCCGTACGGATGCGGGGAGGAAGGCCACCCATCGGTGGCCGTCGCGGATGATCAGTAGATGCGCGTTCGTTGCCTCATGTCAATTGTTTGCCATGGCTAACTGTCGTCGTCGGTGAGCCGGTGAGATGGAAGCGGATCGCGGTTCCCTCGGTGCCGGTGTGGACGCGGACCAGGTCGGCGAGGTGGTGGACCATGAGCAGACCCCGGCCGCCGGGCTGGTCCCGCGTGGCCGGGCGCCGGCCGGCCAGAGGGTCGCTGAGCTGCCCCGAGTCCGTCACCTCGCACAGCACCTGACCGCCCTGCGACCAGACCCGGACGGTGCCCGATCCGCCACCGTGGACCACGCTGTTGGTGGTCAGCTCGGCGACGGCCAGGGTGAAGTCCTCCAGGCGCTCGCCCACGAGCCCCAGACGCCCGGCCCGTGCGACCGCGAATTCGCGCGCGGCGGGCAGTCGCTCGCCGTCGAACATGAAGGCCGGGGCGCGCGACGGGCGGGCCAGTGGCTGGTTGTAGGCGGCGACGATCCGGTCGGGGTCGTAGCCGCTGCTGCGGCTCTCACGCCCCTCGTCGACCACCACCGGATGCGTGGCGTACGCGTCGGCGAGCACCGCTGCGTCGAGCCGGACGGCGTCGTAGGGGCAGACGATGGTGACATCCCGGCCGCGGAAGGCAGCGTTGATCAGCGCCTCGTGCTGAACACAGGCGGGGTATTCGGCGGTGGTGCGGCCCGGCCAGATCGGCTCACCGATGATGCGCACCCGCCCGGTGGGGTGGGCGTCGGCGAAGGCCCGCAGCACGTTGGGGATGATCCGGCCCGGATTGCGCCCGGCCTCGTTCATGTCGATGAGCCGCACCGCTTCCGCGTCCGCCCCCAGTTCCGCGCGCAGCAGCTCGAGATTGGGGCCCGGAACGGCCACCGCCACCGGATCTCCGTCGGCGAGACCGTCCCGGATGAACGGCACCGTCCCGGCCAGGTACTCCTGGACGTCCCGGTAGAAGAGCGCCGGGTGGACGAACGGTTCGGCCGCGGGTGTCATGTCGCACCTCGATCACTGGCAGTCGGCCTCGGCGGCTCCGACGAACGGCTTGGCGGGAAGCCTCCCCCACCGGGGTCCGGCTCCGGCACGCGGTCTCAGAAAGGCATGCGGCCCCGGGCATTACGGCCGGCGGAACCGCTGCGGCCCACAGCCTTGGAGCTGCTGCGGAAGGGCTTGCTGAAGATCCGGCCCAGGACGCCGGGGGCCTTGCCGCCGACGCGTGATCCGGCTCCCAGGGTGCGCTGGGTGCCGCGCTCGGGGTGCCGCGAGAGGCGTGGCACGAAGAAGGCAAGGACTGCCAGAACGATACATACAGCGACAATGCCGACAATCATCATGAAGGACTCCTTGCTTCGGGTGTCCCTTCCGCTTGCCCCGCAGATGCGGGGGCATGCGCCGGTCTCGTCGCGACGACCGTCCGGCCGGCCCGTCCGCCGGTCCCGTGACCCTCGCGTCAGGCGGACAGTGCGGGGATCACCGTCGAGCCGTAGGCGTCGATGGTCGCCTCACGCGCGTCGTGCATGTTGTAGACGGCGAACTGGTCGACGCCGAGGTCACGCAGGACCTGGAGCTTCTCGATGTGGGCCTCGGCGGGTCCCAGGAGGCAGAACCGGTCCACGATCTCGTCGGGAACGAAGGCCGTGTCCGGGTTCCCGGTGCGGCCGTGATGGCTGTAGTCGTATCCGGAGCGTCCGGCGATGTACGCCGTCAGGGCCTCGGGCACAAGGCCGGAGTGCTCCCCGTACCGGGAGACGAGGTCGGCCACGTGGTTGCCGACCATGCCGCCGAACCAGCGGCACTGCTCGCGCGCGTGGTCCAGGTCCTCGCTCACGTAGGCGGGCGCGGCGACGCAGATGGTGACGGAGTCCGGGTCGCGGCCGGCCGAGGCGGCCGCGTCGCGTACCGCCTTGATCATCCATTCGGTGAGGTAGGGATCGGCCAGCTGGAGGATGAAACCGTCAGCCTTCTCCCCTGCCAGCGCGAGCGCCTTGGGCCCGTACGCCCCCATCCAGACGGGCAGCCTGCCGTCCTTGACCCACGGGATCTGGACCGGCTGTCCGTCGACGGTCGCCTCGCGCCCCTCGGCGAGATCGCGGATCACCTCGATCGCCTCACCGAGCCGGGCCAGCGTGCCGGGCTTGCGGCCGGCCACCCTCATCGCGGAGTCGCCGCGCCCGATGCCGCAGACGGTCCGGTTGCCGTACATCTCGTTGAGCGTGGCGAAGGTGGAGGCGGTGACCTCCCAGGTGCGGGTCCCCGGATTCGTCACCATCGGGCCGACGACCATCCGCTCGGTGTGCTCCAGGATCCGGCTGTAGATGACGAAGGGCTCCTGCCAGAGCACCGCCGAGTCGAAGGTCCAGCCGTAGCGGAACCCGTTCCGCTCCGCGCGGCGCATGAGTCCGACGACGGCCGAGGCGGGCGGATCGGTCTGGAGGACGAGTCCGAAATCCATGGCAGATACTCCTGGTCCGGTGCCGGCAGCGAGCGCGGGGATGTGAAGGCCGGGACCGGCTGCGCTCGGGAAGGCTCCGAGCCACGGTCCTCAGGTGTCCCGGGGCACGCCGGAGCGGCTCCGCGGGCGCGTCCGTGAGCGACGTGCTCCGGTAGAGCTTTCCACATCGGGCCGTGCCGAACCTCGTACGACGACCGCCGCTCGGGCGAGTCGCGGAGGAAAGGGCCGCCTACTGGGCGTACTCCTCGGTGAGGAACCGCATCGTCTGGTCGATGAAGACCCGCATCTCGCGCGTGAGGGTCTTGCCCCGGCGCCACGCGATCTGTGTGTACACCGTGAAGGGGATCGCCCAGGGCAGGGAGACCAGGCTCCCGGCCACCAGGGCGTCGGCGACCGTGGCCGTGGGGAGAAGGCTGACGCCGAGTCCGGCGGACACCCCTCGCTTGATGGACTCGATCGTGCCGAACTCCAGGAAGGGCAGCGACTCACCGGTGCCGTCGTTGAGTTCCGCCTCGAAGAGTTCCCGGTAGGCGCAGCCCGCTTCGGCGGAGAGGACCTGGACGCCGCGGAGGGCCTCGGTCGTCACCTTCTCCGCCTGCGCCAGGGGGTGCCCCGGGGAGGCGACGAGAGTGAGGGGCTCGGAACCGAGGACCTCCGTCTGGACGCCCGGGTGCCGGGTCTCGGCCTCCATGAGGAAGCCCAGGTCGAACAGGCCCTGGCGCAGGGCATGGCAGGTCTCGGCGCAGAGGCTGGGGCGGAGGACGATCTGGAGGGCGGGGTGACGGTGGTGGAAGAACTCCAGCAGCATCGGCATGCGGTAGGAGGTGATGCTCTCCATCGAGCCGACGGTGAGCGCGCCCGTGGGCTCGTCGGAGCCGAGGGCGGCGCCCCGCGCCTCGCCGGCGAGCGTGAGCATCTGCTCGGCGTAGGGCAGGAGCCGCCGCCCGGCGTCGGTGAGCTCGATCCGGCCACCGAGCCGGTCGAAAAGACTCACCTCGAGGGATTCCTCGAGGCTCTTGATGTGGGCGGTCAGGCTGGATTGCGCATACTTCAGTTCAGCCGCCGCACGAGTGAAACTGAGCAGCGTCCCCACCTTGTGAAACGTCGCCAACTGCCGAATATCCATGTCCCCTCCGAGGTCCGGTTTTCGCCGAACGTGGCGAACACAAGAAAATCAGCCCATGGGAGGGGTGGACCAGAACAACCAGCTGTCTCATCGAGGACAGACGCCGTCAGGAAACGGTCACGCTTTCGTCGCCCTGATCGAGCCCTTGCTTCGCGAGCAGGATGCCCGCCTGGAAGCGACTCGTCGCTCCCACCTCCCCCATGATTCCGGAGATATGACGGCGGCATGTGCGGGTGGACATTCCCAGTCGGCGGGCGATCACTTCGTCCTTGAGGCCCATGGCCATCAGACGGACGACCGATATCCGCAGGTCCTCGGCATGGTGATACTCGGAGGTCCCGCCGATGTCGAAGGTCTGGCTCCCCTGCCAGACGGACTCGAAGGAGCGGTACAGATAGGCGACGATCGTGGGGTCGGTGACGAGCGCCGCGCCGGGCGGCTCCTTGCCCGTACGTTCCTTGGGGATGAAGGCGACCTTGCGGTCGTAGATGATCAGCCGCTCGGACAGTTCCTCGGCGGTGCGGACCTCGGCGCCCGCCTCGCATATCTGGCGCACATAGGCGCGGGTGGCGAGGCTGGCGTGTGCGGTGTGCTGGTAGAGGGTCCTGATGCGGATGCCGCGCTCCCGCATCTCCAGGGTCTGCAGGAGATCCTGGTCGAGCAGCTCCGCGCTGCGGCCCCCACCGGGCTGAAGGGTGATGCGCTCGTCCGTGCAACGTCTTCGTGCCAGGTCGATCTCGCGCCGGACGTCCTCGAAGTCGTCGAGCACGCGGATCGGCACGTCCTCGGCCACGGGCTGGGCCCGCGCGCGGTACATCGAGGACAGGACGCGCAACTGCTGATGGATGCTGGAGATCTCCCGGCGGCGCTGGGCGATCGACAGCTCCAGAGGCGTGACCAGCTCCGCCTCGGCGATCTCGGGGTCGAGCGCCACGACCGCGCGGCCGCTCCCCTCCGAGGCCAGCAGCCTCATGTCCTGCAGGGTCTTGCGCGCCTGGGTGACCAGGCGGACGTCGACGCCGAGATGGCCGGCGACGTCCTCGTCCCCGAAGGAACCCGTCCGCAACGCGAACTCATAAGTCGCGACGGCCACTTCGTCCAACTCGTGATGCTCGTCCATCGGCCACCAACCCCCATCGAATGCCCGATATGTCGCTATCCACTTGCTGCCGCTCCATCATAGGACACCCCGCGGCACTCGATCTGGATCTCCGGAACTGACAGATTTCCACTGCGGCCCGGACGGCGCCGCAAACGAATGAGACTCACTGGGGGGACTCGACATGAAGGCTCGCACTTTCCTGACTCATGGCATCGCCGCAACCGCACTGGCAATCGGAATCTTTCACTCCGTCGAGATGACGTCCACAAGCACCGGAACGGACGAAACGTCCGGCCGGATAATCGTCGCCGACGACAAGTGGGACGTCGTCCCTCCCGCGCCGCCGGCCGGTTCCAGATCCACCGACACCCTCTCTTCCCTTTCCTGAATCCGCGCTGAAATACCAAGGAGCAACCGTGTTCCAGAGGAAACTTTCCGCGACCGTTCTCGAAACACTCCGGGCTGATTCCGGAACGCTCCACTGGCCGCGCCGGACCCCGTAGCGCCCGCGGCACCCGGGGGGGTGCGGGACGAGTACGGCAGGTGAGAGTCAGAAGTGCACGCGGCGGTCCTCGGGGGTCACCCGGTACCGGATGTCCCAGAGGCTCCGCCGCACATAGGTCCGCTGCAGCCACCGGTCCGATCCGTCGTGGCGGGCCTCGAAGGGCGAACGGGCGTGGACGCCCTTGCGGTTGTTGATGAGCAGGGCCTGGCCCGGCTCCAGCCGCACGGCGTGCGCCACCTCCCGGGCGACCTCCTGGAGGTGCTCGAAGGCAGCCTCGGCCTCCCGGTCGAGAGCGCGCACACCGTTCGCCGACACGGCGATCTCCGGGTACGGCCCGGTGCCGCTGATCACGGGCACCGGGTCGGACAGGACCTCCGCGCCGCCCGCGGCGCTGCGTGTGTAACTGCCCGGCGCGTTGAGCCGGAAGAGCGGACGGCGCAGCAGCTCCAGCGCGTCGCCGTCCAGTCGGCGGCAGAGATCGCGGGCATCCGCGTAATAGGTGACCGCCGCTCCCGAGGGGTCGCCCCGCAGGCAGTTGAGCACGAGGAAGTCCGGGTTGGCGACGTCGTAACGGCCCGTGGCGTCGTAGGTGATGTCGCTGTGGAAGTTCAGGAACACCGCTGAACTCTGGTTGGTCTGTGTCCGGGCGCCGCCGGCGACCGGAACGACGTCGTGGACCAGGCGGCCGCCCTTCTCCGTGAGCACGCCGAGCGCCTCACCGAGCAGGCCGGTCAGGCCCAGCAGCACGCCCTCGCTGACGAATCCGCTCTTGCCCCGGCCCGGGCCGCCGTCGAGCGGAGTGGGCCCGGTCTCCGCGTCGACGGGGAGGTTGCGCACCAGTGCGACACCCGGGGTGTCGATGTGCCTGCCGAAGTCCAGCACGGTGCGCAGGAGTCCGAGGGGCAGTCCCGCGAAGATCTGATGGCAGCGCGCCGTCGTCGCGTCGATGTCGTGTCCGGGATCGGGCAGGTCCGCCAGCTGCGAGCCGATCGCCTCCCGTACGGCGTCGGGCAGCACCAGGTCCGTAAAGGTCTTGGTGGACTCACTCATGTCGTCATACCCCCACTCGTATACCGGCCCGCGGGGCCGGGAAGTCCAGCCCGTCGTGCAACTGCTGGGCCAGGTGCAGCGCTTCGGCGCTGCCGTCGGCCACGTGCGTGGTGACCTTGCTCCCCCGCATCTCCGCCACGGGCACTCCCGCCACCCGCCCGGGCGCCACTCCGTGCCGGTGCTGGATCCCCTCCGTGTCGGCGTATCCGCCGACGACCGCCACCGACGGACGGCGGTTGAGCCGTACGGCGTCGAGCCCTTCGAGGTGGAAGGCGTGGTGGGCGGCGTCGGCGCGCGCCTCGTCGGGGTAGTCCAGTACCACGGACCGCTGGTTGAAGACCACGGCCGCCGCCTGGGTGCCCGCCCCGCTGATCGTCGTACCGGCCGTGTAGGGGGCGCGGTTGAAACGCAGGACGATCTCGATCCGGTGCCGCAGCGCCAGCTGTACGGCGCGGCGGTGCAGCACCTTCGCCCCGTACAGCGACATCAGGGCCGCCATGTTGTACGACACCTCCCGGAGCATCCTGGCCCCGGTGATCAGATGGGGATCGGAGGTGTAGATCCCGTCGACGTCGGAGTGGATCTCGCACGAGCGGCTTCCGACGGCGCGGGCGACCGCCAGAGCCGACAGGTCCGAGCTGTTCTTGCCCAGCCAGGTCGGGCGTCCCTCGGCGTCCACCGCCTGACCCCCGGGTACCACCACGACCTCGTACTCCGAGAGGGCCCGGCGCAGCGGGCCGGGATCGATCCCGGTCACCCGGGCCCAGAGGAACGAGGCGTTGGTGGTCAGTCCCAGCTGGTGTCCCGCGAGGACCGTGGCGCTGCGTCCCCTGCGGTGCAGGGCGGTGGCCAGGAGATGGGCGCTGACCAGGTCGGCAGTGGTCAGCAGGCCGGCGGCGGTCTCCGGCCCGGGTACGTCGTTGACCTCCTGCAGCCGGTCGCGCAGTCCTTCGGTCTCCCCCTGCATCGCACTCACCACGACGGCCATGGGCCGGCCCTCGCGGCGGATGCGCTCGTCGAGGCCGGCGGCGAGCTCGTGATAGGCGTCGGAAGTACGGAAGGTGGAGCCGCCGAACTTCAGTACCACCGGCGTGTTCACCGCTCTCCTCCCGCCAGGAAGCCGCGGCCGAGTGCGTACTCGGCGATCTGGACCGCGTTGAGGGCCGCTCCCACGCGCAGGTTGTCGGAGACGAGCCACAGCCAGAAGCCGCGCGGGTTCTGCGGCGACACCCGCACCCGGCCGACGTGCACATGATCGGGGTGGCCGGCGTTGAGCGGGGTGGGGAAGGCCGAGCGGTTCTCGGCGTCGTGCACGGTGACCTCGGTCTGGCGGCCGAGCAGCCCGACCAGCTCGCGGCGGTCCACCGGCTCGTCGGTCTCCACCCAGACCGCTTCGGAGTGGGAGTTGACGACCGGGACGCGGACACAGGTCGCGGTGACCTCGAGACCGGGCAGGCCCAGGATCTTCCGGGACTCCTGGACCATCTTCTGCTCCTCCAGCGTGAATCCGCTGTCCTGGAGCTCGTCGATGAAGGGGACCACGTTGAAGGCCAGCGGCGGACTGAACCGCTCGGACGGCAGGTCGGCGTCCGGATCGCGCAGGGCCACCTCGGCACCTTCCAGCAGTTCCTCGACGCCCTGGTGCCCCTGCCCCGACGCTGCCTGGTAGGTGCTGACGACGACCTGCCGGATCCCCCAGCGCCGCTCCACCGGCTGCAGTACCCGGACCAGGGGGATGGTCGAGCAGTTGGGGTTGGCGATGACGCCGCTTCCCGGAGGCCGGTCCAGGACGGCGTGGTTGACCTGTGGCACGACGAGCGGGGTGTCGGGGTCCATCCGGTAGGCACGGGTGTTGTCGATGACCAGGGCGCCCTTGGCGACGGCGGCCGGCACCCAGGCTCTGCTGACGGACGTTCCGGCGGAGAAGAAGGCGATGTCGACGAGACCGAAGTCGAAGTCCTCCAGGGAGAGCACCTCGTGCGGCCGTCCGCCGACCGGGATCTGGCGGCCGACGCTGCGGACCGAGGCGACCAGGTACAACTCGCGGTAGTGCAGATCCCGTTCCTCGAGAAGCTCGACGAGGGTGCTGCCCACGGCTCCGGTGGCACCGATGACGGCGATACGAGGGGCGGCGGGGTCGGTGACGAGAGTCATGAGACTTCTCCGTTCTGGGCGAGGGGCGGGTCAGTGGAGGGGCACGGGATAGTGCAGCCCGCCCGACGTCCACAGGTGGTTGAGTCCACGGGGCACGTCGAGGCCGGAGGCGGCGCCGAGGTTGCGCTCGTAGACGTCGGCGTAGGTGCCGACCGCCGACAGGACCCGGTCGGCCCATCCTTCGTCGAGGCCGACGGCCGGGCCGTGAGGTCCCGCGTGCCGGGCCGCGGCCCCGGGGCTCTCGTACTCGGCCGCCAGCAGGAGTTGGAGCACCCAGCGGACAAGGCGGAACCACTGCGGGTCGGCCTCGTGGACCGCGGCGGCCATCGGCTCACGGGAGATGGAGACCGGCAGGATGTGGTGGTCCCGCGGCCGGGGCAGCCGGGATCTGGCACCGGCGAGCGCCGTACGGTCCAGGACGTAGGCCGCGCAGTCGCCGTCGGCGTACGCGGCGAGGGCGTCGGCCGGGTCGTCGAAGGGGACGGGCTCGACCTCCAGGCCCCGCGGGCCGTACCAGGCCTCCAGGTTGAACGTGGTGGTGCAGCCCTTGTGGACGGCCAGGCGCCGTCCGGCGAGGTCCTCGGGTCCTGTGACGTCCGAGTCCGTCGGGACGAGGAACCCCTCGCCGTCGTAGCAGGTGACTCCGGCGAAGAGCACCCGGCGGGTGGCCTCCCGGCCCATGGTCCAGGTCAGGTTGCACGTCGTCAGGTCGGCGTGCCCGGCTTCGAGCGCCGTCAGCCGGTCACCGGCCGTGACGGGGCGCCAGTCGACGGCCTCGGGGTCGCCGAGGGCCGCCGCCGCGACGGCGCGTGCGATGTCGGTGTCGAGCCCCGTCCAGCGCCCCTCCGGGGTGCACCGCGAGAGTCCGTGGATGCCCTGCGAGACGGCTGCCCGCAGGGCTCCCCGCGCGCGGGCGGCACGCAGCGTCGCCGTCGCGGTCCGGCGGGACCCGGAGGGCCCGCCGTCGTGCGGCCCGGGGGTGGCCGCCGTGCGGGACGGTGAATGCGGGGCCGGCGGGCGGGAGAGGGAACGGCCGGTGGCGCGCAGCCTCGGAGCCGGGACGGGGCGGGTCATGATGCGCTCCTCAGCGGGTGGCGTCGGGCGTCGCTGTCGAAGCGCCGACGGTTGAAGGTGAGCAGCTCGGTCAGGTGGTGCGCGGTGACCGGCGCCGCTCCCCCGGCCTCCACGGGCATGCCGCCGGCCCGGCTCCAGCCGAGCATGGACCGTGCGTCGATCGTGGCGCGTGCGCGGTTGGCGTTGTCGGGGTGGAGGCAGTAGGGCACGTCGAGGACACCCCGGGCGAAGGCCCTGACCAGGCAGTCGCCGATCGTGCGGCCGGTCTCCAGGGCGGCGTCGACCAGGGTGCGGGCCTCCTCGTAGAGGCCCGAGGAGGTGGCACGGGGGCCGTCGGCGCCGTCCGAGGTGGTGGCGGCCACGGAGGCCGCGTACTCGAGTGCCGCCACGTTCTCCTCGACGGTGGGTATGCGGTGCGCCTCGGCCGGGGTCTTGACGACCAGGCGTTCGGCGCCGCCGTGGACGGCGAGGCGGGCGCTCTCGGCGAGGAGACGGCGGCTGCCGGCCTCGGTGCGCGGGAAGACGCCCATGAAGGTGTAGAGCACGATGTGGTGGGTGGTGGACAGCCGCTCGCCGGCGAGCCTCCGCAACGCCGCCAGTGCCTCCAGGTCCTGCCCCTGGTGGATCTGCTGCGCGTAGCTGAGGGAGATGCCCCGCAGGCCGTGTTCCTGGAAGAACATGGCCTCCAGCACCGCGAGCGCGACCAGGAGCGACGGCGGGCACAGCTGACCCAGCATGCAGCCGCCGAAGGTCTCGATGTGCGGGGGCACGGGCTGTGCGGCGAGCAGCTCGCAGCCCGCGCTCCACTCGGCGACCGCCCGCGTCAGCGGCACCCGGCCGTAGGGCAGGCAGTACGAGACCGGGCCGCCCTCCGTGGCGTCCGCCCCTGCCTCGGCCATCGCGCGGAAGAGCCGCAGGGGCCGGGGCGTGCCGTGGCGGATCTGCACGGGGAAGGCGGCCGACGAGCAGTCCTGGAGGAGAGCCCGCACGGCGGGGACGCCGTGGGCGAGGAGCGGGAAGCCGTTGAGGCCGGCGGGGTCGTCCCGCAGCGCGCGCCGCGCGGTCCCGTCGTCGAGACACCGGGTGTAGCTGTCCAGGGTGACGGTGCCCACGGTGGTGGCGTCCGCCCTCCGTACGGCGGCCAGGCCGGCGCGCATGCGGTGGAGTTCGCCGAAGCCCATGCGCGGCTGGACGACGAGACGACCCGCGGCGTGCGCGCGGTTGACGAAGCCGGTGAACCGGTCGGTGGCCGTCATCAGGCGGCTCCGGCCCCTGCGTCGGGCCGTCCACGGGAGTGGCCGGCCGCCAGACGGCCGAGGAAGGCCTCGAAGCGGACCAGGCCGGATTCGGGTCCGCCCTCGGCAGCGTCGTCGAAGACCCCGTCGTATCCGGCGGCCCGCAGCCGCGCGTCGGCGTCGGCGTGGTCGCGGCCGTCGATGCCCAGCTTGCCGCCGATGACGGCGGGCAGGGCCGCGAGTGACGGCACTGCGCGGAGGGTACGGATGAGGCGGAGCCCGTCCGTCCGTCCGTGACCGTTGACCGTGCTGATGACGAGAAGGTCGGGGCGGCCGGTGCGGCAGGCCTCGACGATCGTCGCGTCTGGCGTCGTGTTGCCCAGGTTCGCCACCTCGTGTCCCCGGTCCTCCAGGAACAGCTGGAGGTGCACGAGGTTCCACAGGTGGGCGTCGGAGGACAGGCCGGAGACGACGACGCGTAGGCGACGCCCGGCGAAGGCCGTGCCGTTCATGCTGTCCCCCCGGGGGTATGTGAGCGAGCGGTCGTGGAAACTATCCGCCCCGCTCCGCGGCCCGGTCCAGCCGCCTCGACGGGGTTTCCCGATGCGGCCGATCAGGAATTCCTATCCGCCGTCGTCCTGGGGTCGGGCGTCGCTGAGAAGGCCCAGCCGCGCGGCCGCGAGGCCGAGTTGGAAGCGGGTCTCGACCTGGAGCTTCTCGCAGAGCCCGGCGAGGTAGCGGCGCATGGTGCGGGTCGAGATCCCCAGTTTGCGGGCGATGAAGTCGTCGGATCTGCCGCGCTCCAGGTGGCGCAGGACAGCCAGTTCGACGTCCTCGAAGACCTCGTTGTCCGCACCGCCCGTGCCGACCGGCCGGGCGTGCTCCCAGATGTGGTCGAAGATCACGGTGAGAAAGGTGACCACGGTGGGGTCGCGGAGCACGGCCGCGCCGCCCGTCACCGTGGGCACGACCGCGGTGTCTTCGTCGAGGATGATGAGCCGCCCGGGGATCACCGCGGCGGAACGCACCTCGGCGCCGAGGCTGTTGAGGAGCGTCATGTGGTGCAGCGCCTCGCGCTGCCGGCGGGCGGTGTGCGGTACGACGGTGCGGTACCGCACACCCCGGTCCAGGAGGTCCTGGTCGAGCTCCCTGGCGGCGCGCAGCGTCTCAGGGCTGCCCATGGTGGGGTGTGCCGTGAGCACACTGTGCCGTACCTGCGCGGAGAGTTCGGCGAGCCGGTGGCGTACGGCCTCCCCGTCGGTGAGGAGTTCGGTCGCGCCGCCTTCGAGGCCACGGCGCACCTGCCGCTCGTACAGGGGGCCCAGCGGGCCGAGTTCACGGTGTGTGGTGTCGATCCGCCGCAGGAGTTCACGCACCCGTGTCTGGGAGGAGGTGGTCAGTGCGACCGCCGCGAGCCCCGGGGAGAGAGCCTCGAGGCGGTGCGGTCCGTCGGGGCGCAGCAGTTGCCGGGCCGTCAGCCTGCGGACGGACCCGGCGAACCGGTCGGGCGTCAGCCCGAGTTGTGCCGCGGCCTCGTCCGCTTCCGGTGAGACCTCAAGGAGCTGTCGGTAGACGCTGATGTCCTCGTCGGTGAGCGGCTCGTCGGCCGGGAGGGGGTCTTGTCCGGGGACGGTGGCACGCGCCCCGGGGCCGGAGACGCTCACGTCCTGGCCGGCGCGTACCGGCTCCTGCCCCTGGCGCACGGCGGTGTCAGGCCTTCTCGGCGCCGGCGGCGCCGGGCACGGGGGGACGCACCCGCTGCGGGACGGACTCCGTGGCGGCGGCGATCCCGAACACGGGTATGTTCCGGTACACGGTGTGCATGCGCGCCGGGTCGACGATGTAGGCCTCGTGGAAGATGCCGACGGCGCCGTCGTTGCGCACCGCGCGGTTGAACCAGGCCCACATCGAGCGGTGCTTTCCCGAGGTGTTGTGCGAGTAGCGCATCAGATCGTCCATGCTGCGCCAGTACTGGAGCATGATCACGGTCCGGTTGAACCAGGCACGCGAG
Organism: Streptomyces sp. NBC_01166; assembly: GCF_045039765.1. Lineage (NCBI taxonomy): Bacteria > Bacillati > Actinomycetota > Actinomycetes > Kitasatosporales > Streptomycetaceae > Streptomyces > Streptomyces sp. NBC_01166. The sequence continues at coordinate 6,980,073 of NZ_CP108613.1, read as the reverse complement.
TAGAGGAACCCGTGGTCCTTGTTCTTCTTCAGCTCGATCAGCATCGGGATCATCGAGGCGATGACGGGCACCCAGCGGTGCACCATCCAGAACTTGTTGATCCGGGTGCCGATCAACAGCACCACCGTGCCCTCGGGTGCCGAGGCGATGCGCGGTTCGGTGACGACCTTGAGATCCATGATTTCCTCTCAGAAGGGGTAGGAGCGCGCCGGGCTGCTGACGGTGAGGGTGTGCCAGCGGGTGAAGGCGTCGATCGCCGCCTGCCCGCCGAACCCGGACGCGTTGCCCGAGGCGCCGACCCCGCCGAACGGCAGGTGGGGGTCGTGGTTGACCGTCTGGTCGCCGACGTGGACGACACCGCAGCGAAGCCTGGAGGCCAGGGCCCGGCCCTTGTCGGCGTCCGATGTGTAGACGGCGGCGGTGAGACCGTAGTCGGAGGTGTTGGCGAGTTCCACGGCCTCCTCCTCGTCGGCGAAGGAGGTCACCGTGGCCACGGGGCCGAACACCTCGGCGTGGAAGACGGACATCTTCGGCGTCACGTCCGCCAGCACGGTCGGCGGGAAGAACTGCCCCTGCACGCGGCCGCCGGTGACCAGGCGTGCCCCCTGCGCGACGGCGTCCTCGACCGCGGTGGCGATCCGGGTGAGCTGGCCCCGGTCGATGACCGGGCCGATCTGGGCGTCCGTACGGTACGGGTCGCCGATGCGCAGCGCCGCGGCGCGGCGGGCCAGCGCCTCGGTGTAGCTCTCCACCACGTCCTGGTGGACCAGGTGTCGGCGGGCGGCCATGCAGATCTGTCCCTGGTGCAGGAAGGAGCCCCAGGAGCCGGCGGAGGCGGCGGCCTCGATGTCGGCGTCGGGCAGGACGACGTAGGCGTTCTGCCCGCCCAGTTCGAGGACCACGCGCTTGAGCAGCCGTCCCGCGGTGGCGCCGATCTCGCGGCCCACCTCGGTGGATCCGGTGAAGGAGACCATCGCGACGTCCGGCGACCGGACGAGTGCGGCGCCCGCGTCCGCGTCGCCGTACACCACCTCCAGGACACCCTCGGGCAGCCCGGCCGCCGCCAGCACCTCCGCGAAGAGCCGGCCGCCGCTCAGCGGGGTGTGCGGGTCGGGCTTGAGGAGGACGGCGTTGCCCAGCGCGAGGGCGGGGGCGACCGAGCGCATGCCCAGCAGCACCGGGAAGTTCCAGGGCACGATCACCCCGACGACGCCCAGCGGTACGCGCCGCACCTCGGTCTCCCGGCCCGGGTCGGAGCCGGGGCCGTGCGGCGCCTGGGGCGCGGTGGCGAGCTCGGCGGCGTGGCGCAGCTCCGCCGCGCCGGCGTGCACCTCGTAGAAGGCCTTGCCCGTGATGGATCCGCCTTCCCTGACCAGCAGGTCCTGGGCCTCCTGGGCGCGTTCGAGCAGCAGATCGGCGGCGCGGTTCAGGATCGCGGCCCGTTCGGCGGCCGGCGTCGCGGCCCAACGCGGCGCGGCCGCGGCCGCCCGGCGGGCCGCCGAGAGGACGGCGCCGGAGGTGGCGAGCGGGACGCTGCCCAGCTCGTCGCCGGTGATGATCTCGCGGCTCGTCAGCAGGCCGGCTTCGGTGACGGTGCTCACCTGGGTACCTCGGATTCTCGGGAGGAGGGTCGGGGGGTGCCGGCACGGGTGAGGACGGCGTGGGCGGTGATCCGGCCGGGGCCGGAGGTCACCGACAAGGAGATGTCCCCGTGCAGGACGAGTTCGGCGAACCGGGCGAGTTCGCCCCGGAAGACCAGGGTCCAGGGGCCTTCCTCGGTGCCGCGGAGAAGGATGTCGTTCCATCGGGAGGCGATCCGCGGCGGCGCCGCGAGGGCGCGCAGGGCGGCCTGGCGCAACGCCCAGCCGACGACGGAGCCGCCGCCGGACGAGAGCTGGAGGGCCCCCGGTCCGTGCCAGGCGACCAGCCGCTCGACGGCGTTCCTGTCGACGCCGTAGCTACCCACCCGGAGGACGCTGTCGGCCCGGACGGGAGGGTGGCCGCCGCGCCCGGCCGCCGGGTTCGCCGTTTCAGGCATGGGCGGCCTGCCCTTCGGCGAGGAGGTTCTCGACCATGGAGATGAGGTTGCCGACGGACATTTCCGCGAGCATGCGGTCGAGGGTGAGTTTCCCTTCCCAGCGCACGGTGTCGAGCTGCGGCATGACGGTGCTCAGCTGCGTCATCCCGCGCCCGCTGATGATTCCGCGGGCGTCGCAGAACTCCGTGTCGGGGACCGCTCCCTGGAGATACTCCCCACATTTCTCGACGGAGAGAATGACCGGTGCGGTGCATTCGATGCGGAAGAATATGTCGAGCAGATCCAGGGATTCGAGGCCCAGATCGGCGGAGAAGACCAGATCCGTGCTGTACAGGTCCGTGGGAATTCCCAGCGTGTCGATGACGATCGACCGCACCAGTTCGTTCACGTCGTAGTGGGACATGCGCGTCACTCCTGTCCGGCCTGCCCGGCCTGTGCGGCCCCCGCTTCGGGGCTTCCCCCCACCAGAGCCTTCCGGTGCCGCGGACCGGACAGGTCCGCATGTAGCGATACGAGGGGGCAGCGGGAGTGCCCCGCCGCGGGGAGGCGTTCGCCGGCGTCCGCGGCGACCAGCGCACGGCGGAGTCTGCGCAGGCAGCGGGTGCGGATGGGGCCGACGGAGCCGACCGACATGGCCAGCGCGGTCGAGATCTCGTCGTACGAGGCCGGCGGGTCCGCGAGGGCCAGCATCAGCACGCCGCGGCACTGCTCGGAGAGGGTGTCGATGGCCCGCTGGGCGTCCTCCCTGCGCTGGGCGCGCAGCGTGATCTGTTCGGGGCTCTCGCTGTGACCGGAGAGTCCGTCGAGGGTCTCGCTGTCACCCACCATGACGAGTCGGTTCCGGCGCGAGAGGATTTTGAGGGATTCCCTGCGCGCGACGGTGGCGAGCCAGTCACCGACGCGTTCCGGGTCCCGGATCCGCTCGACGTTCTGCACGAGCCGGAGCCAGGTGAGCTGTCGTACGTCTTCGGCGTCGGCATCGCTCATCCGATGGCTCCGGACAACGGACCAGACAAGTCTGCCGAATCGTTCCACCATGGCGTCCCAGGACGCCTGTTCTCCACGTGCGCACCCCGCCAGCAGTTCCGCGTTCGCTTTACGGGGCATGGGAATTCCCTTCATGAGGGGTGGGGGCAAGGTTTTCGAACGCCGTCAACGGGAGTACGACAATGCAATCCGCTGGGGGGTGTGCGGGGCAAGCGGATACGACGTCAGGTAGGGGACCGGCCACAGGTGGACAGCGGTCGTTCCGGGCCGGACCGGTCATCGGATCGCCTGCTCCGGCAGCAGGTCGGGGATCGCCGAGCGCAGCCTGACCGGAAGCGGGCCCGCGTCGCTCCGGTCGGCCCGGATGGCGACGCCCAGCGCGTACCGGTCCCAGATCTGGAGGACCTGCACCTGCCACAGGTCCCGGTCCTTCTCGGGGATGTCCTCGTCGAGGACCGCCAGGCTCCCGTCCCTGAGCCGGTGGACGGAGAAGGCGTCGAAGCCCCGGCACATGCCCATGCCGGTGGCCTTCGTGTACGCCTCCTTGGCCACCCAGGAGTCGGCGAAGGCGTGGCCACGCTGGCCCTCCCGGTTACGGCGGAGGACCTCGTTCTCCAGCGGGGTGAAGACCTTCGGCGCGAACTGCATCGCCTCGGGCCTGGCAGGGGTGACCTCGGCGTCGACGCCGGCGGTCCGGCCGCGGACGACGATGGCCGCGATCAGTCCGTTGGTGTGGGTGATGTTGAAGTCGAGCCCCCAGGCGCACCCCTCGACCTCGGGGCGTCCGTAGGTGCCGGTCCTGAACCGCCAGGAGTCGGGGGCCACGTCGGCGTATCGGGACAGGACCTGGCGGGAGAGGAGACGTGCGCCGAGGAAGCGGCGGCGGGCCGCCGGGAACAGGAGCCGGTCGTGCCGGGCCCGTTCCTCGTCCGTCAGCAACGCGGCGCCGCCCGTCGCCTCGGCGAACCGGTCCACGTCCTCCTCCGCCAGCAGCCAGACCTCGGCCGTGTCGGCGAGCGGGTCGGCGAACGGTGCCGTGCTGTCCATGGGCTCGGTCTCCTTCCTTGAATCACCAGTTGACGGAAAAGGGCCGGAACGAGAAGAGGCGGCCCTCACGGTGCGCGGCGGACAGTGCGTCCGAGACCTCGCTGATCTCCTGGGGCCCGGCCACGCTCACCGTGGGGTGGAAGCGCTTGAGCAGCCGCTCCAGGCAGACGAGCAGGACCGCCGGGGAGCGCAGTGCCGGGTGGACGCTGTCGTGGCCGTGCAGGTGGAGGTGGACGACGGCTGCGGCCGCCGAGACGAACGTGTACTGCTTGGCCAGGTCGTACAGTTCGGCGGACTGGCCGGCGGCCTTGCCGAGGTCGGAGAAGAGCTTGCGGTGCTCCACGGCGATGCGGTCCAGCTCGTCGGCGACGGCCCCCGCGGCGTCGGCCGCGGCGGCCAGGCGTGCGGCGTCGGTCCCGGCGGCGGCGGCCGCGGCGGCCAGGCGTGCGGCGTCGGTCCCGGCGGCGGCGGCCGCGGCCCGGTGCAGGTCGCCGACGGCCGACCGGAGCGCGAGCACCGGGTCGTCGACGCCGCGGCTGAACAGCTGCTGTTCGGCGGGACGGTAGGGCTTCATGGGGTGGGCCGGGTCGAAGAGCGTGCGGGTCCTCTCCACCGCGCCCGCCACCTTCTCCGGGTCCTGGGTGACCGCCGTGTCCAGGAGGTTCCCGAGCTGAAGGGCGATGTTCTTGAGGTTCACGACGGTGTTGCCGTCGGCGAAGTCGGCGACCGCGCAGTCCCGCACGGCCTTCTGGAAGATCCCGTACCGGGGGTGGGTCCGGAGGTAGTGGCGGGCGCCGAGCACGATGGCGAGCCTGGCCAGCGTCTCCTGGAGCAGGGTGGGGACGAAGTACTTCACCACCGAGGACCAGATGCTCGACTGCTCCGGTGTCAGCTGGAGGCTGCGTATCGCACCGGTGGTCAGCGCGTCGGCGACGAGGAGGTCCGCGTAGCTCTCCACGAGCTGGCGCTGGGAGTACGGCACCTCGGAGACCGGCCCGCCGAAGATCATCCGCCGGGACGCGAAGTCGAGGGTTGCGCGCAGCGCGGTGTCCGCGCAGCTCATGGCGATGCTGGTGATGGCGATGCGGACCAGATGGCTGCTCTTCAGGGCGACTTCCAGGCCCTGGCCGGGCCGCCCCACCACCGCGGAGTCGGGCACGAAGCAGTCGCGCAGCCGGACCCCGCTCATGTCCAGGCCGCGCAAGCCGTGCAGCGGCTCGTGCGGCAGGGGCTCGCACTGTCCTTCCTCGAGCCGCCCCTTCTCGACGGCGAAGACGGAGTACCCGCCGGGGCCGCCCTTCTCCGACGTACGGGCGAAGACCATCACGACGTCGGCGACGGTGGCGTTGCCGATCGTCCACTTCTCGCCGTCGAGCACCCAGCCGCCCTCGGTCCTGCGGGCAGTGGTCCCGTTGGCGAGGATGTCGCTGCCGTGCTCCCGTTCCGAGAGGCCCCACGCCAGCTTCGACCCGCTCTTGATCAGGTCGGCGAAGTACCGGCGCTGCTCCGGGGTGCCGGCGACCCACAGCGGCATGTAGCTGATGGTGCTGATGACCATGGCGGTCGCGGTGGTCGGATCGCGGCGGGCGACCAGCCTGTAGAGGTTGAAGCCGTCCTGGATGTCGACGGCGCGGCCGCCGCTCTCGGCCGGGATGCTCCAGTCGTACAGCCCCCAGGAGGCGAGCAGGTCGACGAACTCGTCGGGGTACGTCTCCTGCTCGTCCAGTTCGAGGACGCGGCCGAAGGAGAGGGGCCCGTCCTCGTCGAAGGGATCGCCCATGTGGCGTTCCAGGTCGGCCATGAGGGCCGGCAGATCGGTCATCGCTCCTCGACCTCCTCGTTCCTGTCGCTCTTCGTTGGTGTGTCGCTCAGCCGCACCGGCAGCGCGGTGAACAGGCGCTGTGACGCGTCGAGTGCGGTGACCAGGCGTCCGGCCGGGGCGAGATCCCGGTACGGCGCGGTGCGCGGGTCGCGGCCGTCGGCGAGGGTGGTCAGCAGCGTGAGTACGGGGACCAGCCAGGAGGTGTCGCCGGGGGCGGCGCCGTAGAGGCCGTCCCCGTCGCGGTGGTACCACCAGGCCAGGGCGGCGGTGGCCGCAGCGCGGAGCAGGGACGACCGGCCGGCGAGGTCCAGGGTCTCCGGGGAGACCTTCGCCGACCGGGCACGGTCACGCTGGGCACCGGCCGCCTCGCGGACCACCGCGGCGATCGCCGACCGCACCCCGGCGACCAGTGCGGCCGCCCGGTCCTCGCCCCGGCCGCTCAGCGCCTCGCCGATCGCCGGGGCGTACGCGGCGAACCCGAGCAGGACGTCGTCCTTGGGCCGCACCCCCAGGTCCAGTGCGGCGGGGTCCAGTCCGGGCAGCGACGTGGGGTCGCCCAGGGCGAAGACCGCCCGCAGCCGCTCCCGCGCGGGCTCCTCCAGCACGGTGGATGCCTCCCGGTCCTCCGGGAAGGCCGGCGCGTACCCGGGGAGGTGCATCGCCAGGGCGCGGAGGTTGCCGAGGACACTGGTGTCGATGACCGCGACCATGGCGTTGTCGCGCGCCGCTTTGTCGAGTACGGCGCCGGGGCCGCCCCGCAGGACCGCCCTGGCTCCGATCAGGGCGTGGGACCGGGTGACGCAGTCGGCGGTGAGCCGGACGGCGACGTCCTTGACGACGGCGGACGCCAGGCCGAACGTGCCGGGCGCGACGTGCGCCTGGCGTGCGGCGGTCAGCACCGTGAGGTCGGTGGCGATCAGTCCGGCGGCGGCCAGGGCTAGTTCACGTGAACCGTAGGGGGTGTCCGCGACGCGTTCTCCGCCGGTGCGGTGCCCGGCCGCGAACCGCAGTGCCGTGCGCAGCGCGGTGTCGGCGGTGGCGAGACAGCCGGCCGTGCTCATCATCCGGACGATCTGCTGGGCGCGCAGCGCGCCCGCCAGACCGCTGCCGACGTCACCGACGACGGCCTCCGGCGGCACGGGCAGCCCGTCGAACTCCAGGTCGGCGAAGTCGATGCCGCGCATCCCGGTGGTGGGCTGCGCTGCGTGCCGCCTCACCTGGTGGGCGGACAGCTCCTCCGGTCCCAGCAGTACGGCGGTGAACGCGCCCGCACCGCGCTCCGCGGTACGCGCCACGATCACCGCCGCGTCGGCCGAACTCCCCCGGCCGACGAGCCACTTCGTACCGTTCAGCAGTCCTTCGGGGGTCAGCGCGCAGCTGTTCGCGAGCACATCGCTGCCGGCCTGCTCCTCGGAGAACCCGAAGGCGATCGTGCGGCCCTCGCGCAGCCAGTCGGCGACGGTCCGGTGCTGGGCTTCCGTCCCGGCGGCGAGCACGGTCATGACCGCCGAGATGCTGAACATGGTGGCGGGCATGACGTTGACGTCGCGCCGGGCGGCGACACGGACGAGGATCTGGGTGTCCTCGAAGGAACGGAGGGTCCCGCCGAGCGTGCCGGGGAGGTGGCACAGGTGGAAGTCCTCCGTGCGGAGCCGGGCCTCGGCCTCGTGCGGGTACTCCTCGGCGGCGTCCCGGGCCACGCCTGCCGCGAAGCCGTACGGGTTCTCCGGCGACCAGGGGTCGCCGAGCAGCCGGTCGAGACGCTCCGCCCGGGCGAAGGCCCCGGACGGGGGCGCCGCGTGGGCGGGCACGGCGGCCGGGGCCGGCGCGTCGATGAGGGTCACTGCCCCACCCCGACGGAGGAGTCGCGGGGCGCGGAGTCCTCCGGCGACGGCCGGGTGGCGATGCCCGCGGGGAAGGCGACGCCTGCCGCTCTCAGCATGGCGAGCCGCTGGTGGAAGGCGGCGCCCTTCATGATCTGCCGCCCCACGTCGGCGACTCCGCGGTGCTCGGGCGCCGCCAGGTAGGTCCCGCGCACCCATGAGTTGAAGCTGCCCATGGCGGGCCCGCACCAGATCTGGTAGTCGACCGCCCGGTCGGCCTCGCCGGTCTTCGCCCAGCGGGACGCCATGCCCAGGTACCAGCGGAAGACGAGCGCCGCCCGCCTCCTGGGGTGCCCCTCGGCCCGTTCGAGCTGGCCCGGGTCGCGACGGGCGAAGTACTCGGCGGTCTCCTCCCAGACGCTGTCCAGCGGCCGCCGGAAGATCTGCTGCTCGACCCGGGTCCGTACGTCCTGGGGAAGCGCCTCGATGCCGTCGTACGTGCGGTAGAGGTCGTACAGCTGCTTGGCGCGCATGGGGAAGAACGTGCCGCGCTTGAGGACCTGGAGCTCGACGCCCATCTCGAACATGTCGGCGGCGGGGGCCATGTCGAAGTCGGCGATGCCGGCCTGCGCGAGCATCTCCTTGACGCGCGGGGAGGTGCCCGCCTCCACGCAGGACTGGTTCACGGAGCCGGTCACGATGTAGTCGGCGCCCATCGCGAACGCGGCGGCCGCCGCGTCCGGGGTCCCGATGCCGCCGGCGGCCCCGATCCGGATGCGCTCGGCGTAGCCGGCCTCCTGCATGATCGCGTCACGCTGGCGCATGATGACGGGCAGCAGGGCGGGCAGCGGCCGGCGGTCGGTGTGGCCCCCGGAGTCCGCCTCGACGGTGATGTCGTCGGCGAGCGGCACCCGGGGAGCGAGACGGGCCTGCTCCTCGGTGATGAGACCGTCCGCGAGCAGCCCGCGCACCATGGCCTCGGGGGCGGGCCGCATGAAGAGTTCGGCGGTCTCGGTGCGGGAGATCTTGGCGATGACCCGGTTCGAGGCGATGACCCCGTCCGGCCCCCCGGCCCGCAGACCCGCGAGCCGGTAACGGACCAGGTGGGGCGTCAGCTTGAGGAAGGCGGACGCCTCGACGCAGGGCACGCCGTACTTGAGGAAGAGGTCGACCGAGGTCCGCTCGAGACGGTCCTCGCTCGGGCTGTGGATGAGATTGCAGGCGTAGCCGAGGCCGGGGATCTCGTCGCGGAACCGGATCAGTGCCTTCTCCACCGCCTCGGGGAGCAGCCCTGCCGCCCCGTACGAGCCGAGGAATCCCGCGCGGGCCATCGCGACGACGAGGTCGGCGGAGGCGATGCCGTTGGCCATGGCACCGCTCATGTACGCCTGCTGGAGGCCGTGCGCGGCGAGGAACGCGGCGCTGCCGAGCCGTTCCGGGCCGAGCGGGGGCGCCGCGGCGACCACCTCGTGGGGGCCGTCGCCGGTGAGCGTCCCGCCGGCGGCCGCGCCCAGCCCGTACGGCCCGCGCACGATGTAGACGGGTTCGTCCAGGCGCATCAGGGTGTCGTAGACCCCGGTGTCGCCGACGGCCGGGTCTCCCGGCCCGGCCCACCGCGGCCGGTGCTGATCGGTGGTCATGCTGCGTCTCCTGTCGGTCGTACGCGGGATCAGGCCTGGTCGTGGTGGATCTCGATGCCGATGCCACCGAGCTGGTAGATCCGCAGGGTGGACTTCCAGACGCTCGCGTCGCCGACCAGCTGGATCCGGCCCGGTGCGCGGCGCACCTCCTTGATGTGCACGTCGAACTCCATCTCGGGGTCGTCGCGCAGGATCTGGCCCCGGTAGGACCAGGTCGTCTCGGCTTCGGAGAGCAGGGCGAAGCGAGGGTTGACGAGGCCGTCGGTGAGGCCGGTCTCCACGGCGTAGACCTGGAGGCCCTGGAGCAGGGACTCGACGCCGAGCGAACCGGGCATCACCGGGTCGCGGTGGAAGTGGCAGGAGAAGTACCAGTCGTCCGGGCGGATCGTGCGGTGTCCGCGCAGGTAGCCGCGGCCGTGGTCACCGCCGCCGGCCACGATGTCGACCCACTCGACGAGGTCGAGGTGGTCCCGGCCGATACGGGGCCCGGGACGGGACGCCTCGGCGGCCCGGTAGGCCTCGAGGTCGACGCGGCGGACCTCAGGGGGGCGCGGGGACTGGCGGTCGATCCAGGGCGCCACGTGCTTGCCCTTGTCCAGGCCGACCTGGTTCTCCAGGGCCTTGGCGCTGAAGTACCCGAAGAGCGACTCGCCCCGGTAGAAGACCTCGCCGTCCGCGGACAGTTCGTAGCTGTAGTTCTGCAGGATGGAGCCCGGCATCTGGTCGCTGGACAGCAGCGTCGACCGGTGCTGGATGGTCTTGCCGCGCAGATCGACGTCCCTGACCAGGGTGGCGCGGCCGTCGAGGTTGCGGATGCTGAACTGCTCCTCGGGGAAGGGCAGGGTGGCGCCCAGGTAGTAGCCGAGGAGGATGGCCGCCTGGAGGCTGGACTCCATGTGGACGCAGTTGGGCATGTGCGGGTGGCCGTTGTGGTCGTAGTACCAGGCGTCGTCCGGGGAGTCGTACTCGGTGACCATGACGGCCCCGCGCTTGAGGACGCCCCGGGTGCCCTCCAGTTCCATGACGCGGTCGACGAAGAGGAAGTCGCCGTTGGGGATGTACGGGGCACGGCTGTCGGCATAGACCTCGAACTCGGGACCCATGGCCGTGGCCAGGTCGCCCTTGGCGGCGTGGGCCATGTGGAACTCGCTGAGCAGCGCGGGCTTTCCGCTGGCGGGGCTCAGCCGGCCCAGGAAGTGCGGGACCGTCCCCCCGGCTTCGGGGCGGTAGGGCGCGCCCGGCTTCTCCACCAGCCGGATGCCGAGCCCTGTGACGCCGATGGACGGCTTGCCGTCGCGGAGCACGACCACGTCGGCGGTGATGGCGGGGCGGGGCACCAGGGTGAGGGAGGTGATGTCGACCTGGTACTCGATCTTCTCGTGCTCCGGCGTGATCTGCCCCCGGACCTTGACCTCGGTCCGCAGGTCCGGGACGGGCTGGAAGCGGGCGTCGGGGAAGGACAGGTGCAGTCCGAGGGAGAGCGCGTACACCTCCAGGAGCTGGACGGCACCCTCCGCGACCAGTGAACCGGCGAGTACCGGGTCGTCCGGGAAGTGGCTGGTGAAGTACCAGCCGTCCGGCACCAGATGCTTGACGGCTTCGATGCGCCCGAGTCCGGCGGGGCCGCCCTTGCGGTCCAGGACGGTGATCTCGTCGGCCATGCGGAGCCGCTCGGTGGGGAGCCTCAGCGAGGTGTTGCAGCCGGCGGGCTGTGCGTGTCCCGGCCCGAACACGTCGGCGATCCGGCCTTCGCCGAGGCGCGCCAGGTCGGCGGGGCTCAGCGCGGTGCGCTCGGTGCGGGCGAGCGGCTTGAAGGAGCTGGACCCGGTGAACGTACCGTCGCCGACGGGCGGGCGGACCTTGGCCTGGAGGATGCCGAGGGAGCTCTCCAGTTCCTCGTCGGTGAAGAAGCCGGCGCAGGCGTTGTTGAGCTTGAGGATCAGCTCCCCGTCCGCGTAGCAGTCGTAGTGGAAGAAGAAGAGGAGGGTGTCCCCCTGCCGCACGAACTGGTCGATCCAGATGTCGTAACGCAGGGTCTGCCCGACGCGCGGCAGGTCTCCGACGAAGCTGAGACTGCTGTCGAGCAGACGGTAGACGCGGTCACCGCGGTTGGTGAAGTCGGCGCCGAGGTAGCTGATCAGCAGCAGGTCGCACTGGCCGGCCTCGATGGTGACGGCCGGGGGGACCTGTCCGTCGACGGCGTACCAGGCGTCCACCGGTACGTCGTACTCGGTGCGGATGAAGGAGGGCTTGAACTCTCCCGGCTCGGCCTCCAGGGCGGTGACCCGGGTCGCGAAGTGGTAGGGCGGGGCGGGCAGCCGGACACGGCGGCGGTGCTCGTCGATCTCCGCGAAACGGGGGCCGAAGACGTTGCCGACCTTGCCGGTGGCGAACTCGAGGAGGTCGTGCTCATCCCAGATCACGCCCTCGGGCTTGGGCGGGCGGGGCGGCGGGGTGCCTCCCCCGGTCAGGAGCGAGACGAGCTGGTCGCGCAGCTCCCGCTGGGCCGCGAGCACCTCGCGGTGGGCCTCCAGCATCTCGCTGCGGAGCCCGCGCACCAGCACGGCCGCGGTCTCGTCGTCCGTGAGCGCCTGGCTCCTCGAGGGAGCCGGCTGCGCCGGCAGCGGCGTACCGGACACGGCGCCCGCCGGCGGGGGCGCGGGGGTGTTCGCGGGCGGCACCTGGGCACCGGCCGGAATCATCGTGATCGGCTCCCTTTCCAACGCCAGGGATGGCGTCGGCGGCTGCGCGGAGGGGTGGGTCGGCATCGCGGTGTCCCATTCCGTGGAGTTTTCGGCGCCAGTGCCGGGCGCCGGATCGGCGAGGAGAGAGCCCTGGGCCACGACGGCCGTCGTGGCCTCCGTCGGGCTGTCGGGGAGCGCCGCGACCGCCGCGACCGGCGCGGCAGGACGGGCGGGCGGGGCGGTGGGGGTGGTGGGGGTGGTGGCGGGAGCCACGGCGGGCCTGGCGCTCGGCGCGGCAGGCGCCACGGGCGGAGCTGCGGGCGCGGGCGGAACGGCCACCGGGGCCTGCGGGACCGGGGTGCGCGGCACGGAGGCCACCGCCACGACCGGGATGCGCGGCAGCGCGGCCACGGTCGGGGCCGCGGCCGACGCCACCAGGGGCGGGACCGGGGCGCCGCCCGCCAGGAAGGCCCGCAGTCCGGGCGAGCGGTCCGGGCGGCTGTCCGGGAGGGGGGCGAAGGCGCTGAGGTCGACCGGGATGCCATGGGCGGCGAGGCGGGCCGCCAGCCGGGCGATGTCGGTCGCCCCGCGGGCACCCCGCCGGTCCACCGAGACCGACAGATGCGGCTCGTCGCCCAGGGTCTCGTGGATCCACCGCGAGCACGTGCTGCTGGGGCCGACCTCGATGAAGCAGCGGTAACCGTCGTCGTACGCACGCCGGACCAGCCGGGGGAAGTCGACCGTCTCGCGCAGTGTGACCGCGATGTTCCCGGCCACCGCGTCCGCGTCGAAGTCCGTCACCGGGGCGTAGTGCCGGCTGCTGTAGAGCACCAGGTCCCCGACGTCGCCGGTCGGGTAGCGGTTGAGGTCGGCGAGCTCGGGCAGGACGCCGTCCACCACCGGGCAGTGCATCACGTGGTTGGCGGGCGAGCGGGCGCTGCGGCAGTCCAGTTCGGCGATCAGGTCGCGGCACTGCTGCGGGTCGCCCGCGACGACCGTCTCCTGCGGCGTGTTGACGTGGGTGAGGAACACCCGGTCGTAGCGGCGCAGTGCCGCCCGTACGTCGTCGGCGGGTGCGAGCAGCACATGGGTGGCCCACACCTGCGGGTCCGGGACCTCGTCGGCCAGGTTCCACAGGGCGCGCACGGTGCGCTTGGGCCCGCGCAGCATGTCGTCGAAGAGCGGCGAGGCGCTGATCTTCTCGTCCCCGCGTGCGCTCTTGACCCAGCCTCCGGTGGCGAAGAGCATGCTGCTCTCGCCCAGGCTGTACCCGAAGGCTCCGTGCACGGGGACGCCGAGCACCTCCCGCACCAGGTCCGTGGAGAGCAGGGCGTAACTCGTGCCGGCCGCCAGCATCAGCGGGATGTCCTCGACGAGTTCGCCCTCCATGCGCATCAGCTCACGCCGCCCCAGGGGCTCCCGGGAGCGGGGGTAGAGCGCGGCGCTGCGCAGGAGGTCGGCGGGGAGTTCGGCCTGGGCCTCGAAGCGGGGAAGCAGTCCGGGGAAGGCCCGGAACATCGAACGCCCCAGTCCGAGATAGGAGTTGAACGCCCCGGGGAAGACCAGTGTGACCTTCGCGTCGGGGCCGATCGGCTTGGCGGTGAAGCAGCTCCCGGACGGCGAGGACCACTCGCCGCCGGAACGCCACACGCCGGGCAGGTCCTTGAGCGCCTGGTCGATCTGCCGGACGAGGCCGGCCCGGTCGTCCGCGACGAGCACGGCCTTGACCTTCGCCGGCCGGTCCGCGAAGTCCGCCTGCCAGTCGCTTCCGGCCTCGGCCGCACCGATGGCCGTACGGAGTTCGCCGAGCCGTCGCAGCAGCCCGTCGAAGTCGTCCGCGCCGACCGGTACGACGACTCCCCCGCCGGAACGGGTCCAGTCTGCCTCGGTGATCTCACCGCGCACCTGACCGCCGGTGAGCACGAGGTGGGCGTGGCTGCCCGCCGCGCCGACGACGCTGACGGATGCGGCCCGCCTGCCCTCGCGGTGGGAACGCAGCCAGGGCCGGGAGTCCGCCGCCAGGAAGAAGGCGGAGCCCTCGGTCCGGTCCGCCGCGATCCCCTCGGGGGCCACGGGGAAGTAGGCGTGGTGCAGGCAGAGCGCGGCCCGGATGAGTGCGGCGAGTCCGGAGGCGCACCCGGTGTCCCCCACGGCCCGGCGGGCCGAGGAGAGGGCGGTACGCAGCTCGCCGCCCGCCCGCTCGGTGCTCCAGACGCGGGCGAGGCCGTCGAGCTCCGCGGGGTGCGCTCCGCCGGCTTCCACCAGCTCGACGTCCGACGGACCGATTCCGGCGGCGGCGAGCGCGTCCTCCGCGGCGCGTTCGACGAGTTCGGCGCTCGCGGCGGGGGTGACGTCCGGCGCGTGGTGCACGGCGATCGACTCGACGGTGGCGTACACCCTGCTCCCCTGGGGGACGGCGTCGGGCCGGGTGACGACGACGGCGCCCGCGCCCTCGCCCAGGATGCGCAGCCCGTCCCGCACGGTGCCCGGTTCGAGCAGTTCGCGGGCGAGGGTGTTCTCCGGTCCGGCGGCGAGGTCGACCGCGCCGACCAGGACGGCTTCCACGGTCGGGTCGAGGAGCAGCAGCCGGGCCACGTCCAGCGCCTCGACGCCGACGGCGCTGTCCGAGGAGAGGGTGAAGGAGGGGCCGGTGAGGTTCCACAGCGAGGAGACCCGGCTCGCCATGATGTTGCCGATGTAGCTGAGGACCTCGTTGGGCTCGATGGAGTCGTGGACGCCGTCCCGCGCGGCCCGGGTCAGTTCCGCGAGCTGCTGCGGCGACGGGTCGACGCCGGCTGCCGCGCACCACTCGGTCAGTTTGCGCCCCAGCTCGTAGCGGGAGCCGTGGCCGTGGGCGCTGGGTTCCATCTCCATGCCGATGACGACGCCGACCCGTCGTGCGGCGGAACCGGCCTTGCCGCCGGGGCGTTTGCGCTCGAATCCCGCGTCCTGCAGCGCCTCCTCGGCCACGCGCATGAGCAGCAGCTGCTGCTGGTTGAAGTGGGCGAGGTCCTTGGGCGGGATGCGGTACGAGGTGGTGTCGACCTCGAAGTCCTCGATGTAGGCCGCCTGGGGGGCCGCGTCCCCGCCGAGACCTGCCCGGTCCAGGGGGCCGCCCTCCACGGTCTCGAAGCCGCGCCAGCGCTGCTCGGGGAGGGGGCGTACGCCGACGAGACCGTCGTAGCCGGCGCGTTCGAACTCGTCCAGGGTGGCGAAGGAGCCGAAGTGCGCGCCCATGCCGATCACGGCGAGCGGGGGCGGCTCGGTGGGGGCGGCGGGCGCTTCGGGTGCGGCCGTGGCGGCCGGTGCTGCCGGTGTCTCCGGCGTCTCCGGTGCGGAGAGAACGACGTGGGCGTTCGTACCGCCGAAGCCGAAGGCGGAGACTCCCGCGCGGCGGGGCGCGCCGGGGGCGGGGTCCGGCCAGGGCACAGCCTCGCGTACGACCCGGTCCGCGATCGTGCCGGGCAGCGGCTGCTCCACGCCGATCGTCGGGGGAATGACACCGTGCGAAAGCGAGAGGACGACCTTGAGGAGGCTGGACATGCCGGCCACGGTCAGCAGGTGACCGATGTTCGCCTTGACGGACCCCAGCAGCGGGCCGCGGCCGAAGAAGGCCTCGGCGCCGCCGAGTTCCGTGCTGTCGCCCAGCGGCGTACCGGTGGCGTGGCACTCCAGGTACTGGATCGCGGACGGGTCGACCCCGGCTTCCCGGTAGGCGAGTTCGTACGCGGCGAGCTGACCGGCCTCGTTCGGTGCGAGCAGGTGCTTGCCGGGGCCGTCGTTGGTCAGGGCGAGGGCGTCGATCACCGCGTGGATGCGGTCGCCGTCGCGCTGTGCGTCGGCGAGCCGCTTCACCGCGATCATCGCGGCTCCCTGCCCGGTGACGATGCCCCGGGAACGGGCGTCGAAGGGCTGGCTGAAGCCGTCCTGCGGATAGGCTCGCAGGTCGGAGAAGGACAGGTGGATGACGGTCGGGTCGGGTGCGCAGACACCCCCCGCCAGCATGAGATCGGCCCGGCCCGTCTCCAGATGGGCGCAGGCGAGCTTCAGCGCGTACAGCGCGGAGGAGCACGCCGCGTCGAGGGTGAACCTCGGGCCCTCCAGGCCCAGGGCGGCCGCGACGACGCGGGCCGGCATGCCGCCCGCCCAGAGGTTGTGCGCGGTGACCGCACCGGACGGGTCCGGGGCGCCGGGCGTGATCAGGCCGTCGGGCACCGGGAGACCGGCCTCGGCGAGACCGTCGGCCACGGCCGAGTCCCAGAGCTCACCGGCGAAGCGGCCGGAGGCCGGGGTGGGGAACGGGTAGTTCCCGAACACCACCCCGGTCCTCCGTCCTTGCCGGCCGTCCGCGGCCGGGGGGTGGCCCGCGTCGGCCAGCGCGTCCCCGGCCACCCGGAGCGCCCAGTGGAACGAGCGGTCCAGGCCGGCCAGGTAGTCGGCGGGAAGGCGGTAGTTCTTCGGGTCGAGTCCTGCGGCACGCTCGTCGTACTCGTCCAGGAAACCGCCCCTGGTGCAGTAGATGCGGTGCCTGTCCTCGGGGTCGGTCTCCCGCGTCTCCGGGGCGTGCCCGAAGACGCGGTCGTCCCCGTCGGTGCGTGAGTCCACGCCTTCGATCAGGTTGCGCCAGTAGTCGTCGGGTGTCCCTGCCCCCGGGAAGAGGCAGGCCAGGCCGACGATCGCGTACTTGCCCATGGTTGGGTCAGCCTCCGGGTGTCCGCATGGTTCGGTTCGGGAGTCAGGGTCGGGAGAGGGGGCGGTACGGGCCGGGTCACGAGGGGAACGGCGTCCCGTCGGGCACGGGGCCCGTGCGGCCCGGGAAGTACCGGGAGGGTCCGGCCCCGGAGGGGGCCGGGGCCGGACCCGCCCGGTCGCCGTCAGACGGAGACGGCGGCGGTCCCGGTCCTTTCGGCCGTTCCGAACTTGCCCTCCAGCTGCGGGTCCTCCACGACCACCACACCGTCGAGGACCTGGAGCACACGGCCCTCCCGGTCCAGCGCGGTGATCGAGCAGCTGATGCCGCTCGGCCCGGAGGTGACGTTCTCCACCGCGATCAGGAACTCCTGGTCGGCGGGGAGCTCCGCGTGGAAGCGGGCGCTGCCGATCTCCATCGGCAGGGAGGCGCGGTTACGGAACCGTCGCACCCACACCAGCGCGGACTGGAGGAGCAGGTCAGCGATGACCGGGCTGTGGAACCGGCCGTGGTAGGCACCGCGTGCCGGCAGCCCGTCACCGAGCCGTGCGGCGAGCAGCAGCAGTCCTTCCTCCGCGACCAGCACCGAACGGATCCCGCGGAGCGCGGGGCCGTGGAACAGCGTGCCGTCCCGGTACAGCGGAGCGGCGTCCGTACGGGTCGCCGCACGCGCGGCACGGGCGAGGTCCGTACGTGCCGCGGGCACCGGCGGCACGTCCGTGGAGAGGCTCGCCCCGTACGACGGCCTGCTCCGTCCGGCGTCGTCCACCGCGGAGGCCAGCACCTCGATCGCGTGCGGGCGGGTGGCCGGTCCGGGCTCGATGAACAGCCGCAGCCGTGAGGCGTCGGCTCCCTCGCCCTCCGCCGCGTCCATCACCAGGCCCTTGAAGACCTTGAACGCGGACACCTCGGTGACCTGCTTGCCGGTCACCCTCTCGGTGGTGTTGACGAGGGCGCCCAGCGCGGCGGTGGCGGGCAGCACCCGCTTGCCGCCGATCGTGTGGTCCGCGAGCAGCGGGTCGGTGGAGATGTCCGCGAGCGTACGGTCGACGAGGAGGGTCGGCGAGGCCGGGGAGTCTTCGGCCGGCGGAGCGGAGAGCGGAGTGAGCGGGCCGGCGACGACGACCGTGTCCTGGCCGCGGGCGGCAGTGAACTGCTCGGCGAACATGCCCGCACCCGTCGCCACCGGAACCAGCGCCACGCCCCGCGAGGCGAACATCCGGCGCAGGTCGTCGGTGACCATCCCGCCGTCCCACGCGCCCCAGTTGACGGAGGTCACGCGCGCCGAGGGCAGCTCCTGCCTGAGGCGCACCGCGAGACGGTTGAGCGCCTCGTTGGCCACGGCGTAGTCCGACTGGCCCCGGTTGCCGAAGAATCCGGCGACCGAGGAGAAGAACACCAGGTGGCGCAGGTCGGCCGAGCCGCGGAGTGCGTCCAGCACGTGACCGAGGCCGACGATCTTCGTACCGAGGACCCGGGCGATCTCCTCCGGCGTCTTGTCCGCGATCAGCCTGTCGGCCAGGACACCGGCGCCGTGCACGACGCCCGTGACTCGGGAGGCGTACGGGGCGAGGGTGGTCCGGACCGCGGCGGCGTCGGTGATGTCGACCACGAGGTACTCGACGGTGGCGCCGGTCCCCCGGAGCCGGTCGAGGTTGGCCTGGATCTCGCGGCTGCCGGTCAGCTCGCGGTAGACGGCCTCGACACCGCGCGGGGTGGCCTTCTCCCCCGAAGCGGTGATCCGCTTGGCGATGAGGCCCTTGAGCGCCGCGCCGTCGACACCCGCCGACCACTCGGGCTCGGGGGTCACCTGGCTACGGCCGAGCAGCAGCAGACCCACGGGACGGGCCTCGGCGAGCGCCTGGAGGCAGTCCGCGGTGATGCCGCGGGCGCCTCCGGTGACGACGAGCAGATCCCGGGCGCCGATCTCCTGTACGGCCGTCACGTGCGCGGCCGGCGGCTCGGCGGACGGCACGATCGTGCGGCGTCCCTCCGGGTCGACACCCACATCCGCGAGGTCGGCCGACACGTCGTGGATCTCGTCCAGGAAGCGTGCCGCGACGGTGCGGTCGTCCAGACCGGGAGCGAAGTCCACGGTGCGTGTGAAGAGCGAGGGGACCTCGATCGCCAGCGTCTTGACCAGTCCGCTCACACCGCCGAGGAGGGCGGATCCGGTGCCGCTGCCGCGGTAGCCGTTCGCTCCGTCCAGCCGGGTCACCGCGACGAACGCGGCCCGGTCGCCGGCGGCTGCCTTCAGCGGGGCCTGGGTCAGCTTGGCGACGAGGACGGTGTGCGCCAGACGGCGTGCCGCCTCGGTCCACTCCTGCCCCGCCTCGGCGGCCATCTGCACGACCAGGTCGAGACGTTCGGCCGTGACAGCCGCGGCGAGCTCCTTCTCGTCCCACGTACGGAGCGGGCGGACGGAGTCGGCCTCACCCGCGGATGTGGTGGCGCCCGGCAGTACGACGACCTCCACCCTCCAGCCGTCGGCGCGGAGACCGGCCACCAGCGGCCGGGTCAGCGTCGACCCGTCGTCGAGGACGAGGGCGACGGGGTGCTCCGCGTAGGCCCGTACGACGCGGCAGACCGCGGGGAGTTCGCGTACGGCCGCGAAGGTCCTTCCCACGCCGTCCGCCTGGGGGTAGGTGATGACGAGGGGGGACTCGACGGCGGGGCCGGAACCCTCTGCGGCCGAACCACTGGGGGTCGCACCGGAGGCGGAGGCCAGGAAGCCGGCGATGTCGTCCAGCGTCCGGAGCTCACCCATCCGCTCCGGATCCACCTCACCCGACACCGGGAACCGCTCCTGAAGCGCCCCCATGATCTGAACCCGCTTGATCGAATCGATCCCCAGGTCAGCTTCCACGTCCATACCCGGCTCCAGCATCTCCACCGGGTAACCCGTCTTCTCCGCCACGACTTCGAGAAGCGCACCCAGCACAGCGGCGTCCACCTCGTCGGACGGCGCAGAGACGGCAGACTCCACCACCACGGGAGCGGCAGGAGCGGGAGTAGAAGCAGGCTCGGCCGGGGCGGTCGCGCCGGAGGCCGAAGCCAGGAAACCGGCGATGTCCTCCAGCGTCCGCAGCTCACCCATCCGCTCCGGATCCACCTCACCCGACACCGGGAACCGCTCCTGAAGCGCCCCCATGATCTGAACCCGCTTGATCGAATCGATCCCCAGGTCGGCCTCCACATCCATACCCGGCTCCAGCATCTCCACCGGATAACCCGTCTTCTCCGCCACGACTTCGAGAAGCGCCCCCAACACAGCGGCGTCCACCTCGCCGGACGGCACAGAGACGGCAGGAGCAAGAGGAGCGGGAGCAGCGGGGATGGGAGCGGCGGCCGGCTCGGCCGGGGCAGCCGCACCGGAGGCCGAAGCCAGGAAACCGGCGATGTCCTCCAGCGTCCGCAGCTCACCCATCCGCTCCGGATCCACCTCACCCGACACCGGGAACCGCTCCTGAAGCGCCCCCATGATCTGAACCCGCTTGATCGAGTCAATGCCCAGGTCGGCCTCCACGTCCATACCCGGCTCCAACATCTCCACCGGATAACCCGTCTTCTCCGCCACCACCTCCAGCAGCGCCCCCAGAACCGCAGCATCCACCTCGGCAGAAGCAGCAGGCACTTCGGTCACGGGAACGGAAGCAGCGACGGCCGGAGCCGGCTCAGCAGGGGCCGGAGCGGTGACAGGCGCAACCGGGGCGGTCGCACCGGAGGCGGATGCCAGGAAGCCGGCGATGTCATCCAGCGTCCGCAGCTCACCCATCCGCTCCGGATCCACCTCACCCGAGACCGGGAAGCGCTCCTGAAGCGCCCCCATGATCTGGACCCGCTTGATCGAGTCGATCCCCAGGTCGGCCTCCACGTCCATACCCGGCTCCAGCATCTCCACCGGGTAACCCGTCTTCTCCGCCACGACTTCGAGCAGCGCACCCAGCACAGCGGCGTCCACCTCGGCGGACGGCGCAGAGACGGCAGACTCCACCACCACGGGAGCGGCAGGAGCGACGGGAGCGGGAGCAGCGGCAACAGGCTCAACCGAGGCAGTCGCACCGGAGGCGGATGCCAGGAAGCCGGCGATGTCCTCCAGCGTCCGCAGCTCACCCATCCGCTCCGGATCCACCTCACCCGACACCGGGAACCGCTCCTGAAGCGCCCCCATGATCTGAACCCGCTTGATCGAGTCGATCCCCAGGTCGGCCTCCACATCCATACCCGGCTCCAACATCTCCACCGGATAACCCGTCTTCTCCGCCACCACCTCAAGCAACGCCCCCAGCACAGCGGCGTCCACCTCCACCTCCGCCACCGGAGCAGCGGGAGCAGCGGGAGCAGCGGGAGCAGCAGGCACCGGAGACGTCTCGGCCTGTACGGGCGCGGGCGCAGGCTCTGCCACCACCGGAACAGCGGCGGCGGCGGCAGGCTCAAGCGGCGCGACCGCAGGTGCCTCCTCGCTCTTCAGCGCGTCGATCAGGAGCCGCGTCGCGCGCTCGTGCGCCGACGTGATCGACGCACCGTGCTGCTCGATGAGCCGCAGCGCCGCGTCGGCGTCGGGGTGGGTGCCGGAGCGGACCGACAGTTCGAGGGTCTTCACCGCCTCGCGGATCGTCTCGACGTGCGCGTCGAGGATCTCGGCCTGGAGGTCGAGCCCCTCTCGGGCCACCGCACTCAGCGCCTCCACAGCGCCCTCTGCCGGCTGTGTCACCGGCTCGGACACGGGCTGGACCGCCGGCTGCGCCGTCGGCGCCGCCTCGCGGGAGGGCTCGGCGATCGCGTCGCGGTATGCCGAACGGCGGGCTTCTGTCACGTAGTTGATGCCTCGCAGCGGGATCGCCATGCCCTTGCCCGCAGGCACCTCGGGCACCTCGGCGCTGTGGTTGTCGATGCCGGAGACCGGGAGGCCCAGGACCGCCAGTTCGATGACGGCGCGCTTGAGGGCGAGCTCGCCGTCCTTGGCGGGGCCGCCGTCGACCGCGACGGTCCGCACGCCGTCGCGGCCCTCGAGAACGCGGTCCACGAGGTCGGAGAGGACCCGCTTGGGGCCGAACTCCACGAAGACCCGGAAGCCGTCGGCGTACATCTCCTCGATGCGGTCGGCGAAGGCGACCGGCCGCAGCAGCTGGTCGACCAGCGTGCGGCGGCTCTCGGCCTGGTCGGCGCCGTAGGAGGCGCCCGGGGTGTTCGCGTAGACGGGAATGCGCGGGGCGTTCAGGGCGACGCCCGAGACCGCCTCGCGGAAGGCGTCGGCGGCGTGGGCGACGAACCGGGTGTGGAAGGCCGCCGAGACGGGGAGCCGCTTCGCGGGAATCGTGCCGCTCGCGGCGTCCGCCACGAGGCGGTCGATCTCCGCGCTCGGGCCGCCGACCACGATCTGCCCGGGGGCGTTGATGTTGCAGACCGACACGTCCTGGTAGCCGGCGACGAGCGCCTCGACAGCGCTCAGCTCGCCGCGCACGGCGGCCATGGCGCCGGGGTCGTGGGAGGGGGAGGCATCGGCGGGCGGGGCCATCGCGAGGCCGCGGGCGCGGGCCAGCTCGGTGAATCCGTCGTCGTCGAGGACACCGGCGGCCCACAGGGCGGTCAGTTCGCCGAAGGAGTGTCCGATGACACCGTCGGGGGCGAACCCGAGCTCCTTGAACCAGGCGAACTGTCCGGCGGACAGCGCCCCGATCGCGGGCTGGGCGAACTCGGTGCGCCGCAGCGACTCCTCCTGGGCCTTGCGCGTGGCGTCGTCGAAGGCGGGCGGCGGGAACACGACACGGCCGAGCGTCTCGGCCCCCGCGGGCAGACGGTTGGCCCTGTCGTACGCGGCGAGCACCGGCGGGACGGCGAGGGCGGCCTCGCGGCCCATGCCGACGTACTGGCTGCCCTGTCCCGCGAAGACCGCGGCGGCCTTCGTGCCGGCCGGGATGCCGGAGCGCCGGTAGGTGATCCCCTTGGGGTGCTGCCAGGCGTCCGCTCCGGACTTGGCCCGCAGCAGCTCGACGGCGGTGGTGCGCAGCGCCTCGAACTCCTCGTCCGAGCCGGCCACGATGCCGATGCGCGCGTCACCCGCGGGCACCCACCCCAGCGGGTCGGGCGCCGCGCCCTGCTCCAGGCGCCGGACGAGGGCCTCGGGGTCGGCGGCGTGCCAGAGGCCGGTGCGGGCGACGGGGCCGAGCACCTTGCCGCCGGTGGTGTCGTGCTCCTCCAGGACCATGTGGAAGTTGGTGCCGCCGAAGCCGAAGGAGGAGACGGCGGCCCGGCGCTTGTCGCGGCCCGGGTCGGCGATCCAGGGACGGGCCTGGGAGTTGACGTAGAACGGGGTCTCGGCGGGGTCGACGGCGGCGCTGGGCTGCTCGACGTTGATGGTCGGCGGCAGGACCTTCTGGTGCAGGGCGAGCGAGAGCTTGATCAGCCCGGCCGCGCCCGCCGCCGCCTTGGTGTGCCCGATCTGGGACTTGACGCTTCCGATGGCGGCGTAGCCGCGGGCGTCCTGTCCCTCGGCCACGAAGGAGCCGAGGGCGGACAGCTCGGTGTGGTCGCCGACGGCGGTGCCCGTGCCGTGCGCCTCGAAGAGCTCGATGGAGCCGGCGGGGACGTCCGCGTCCTCGTAGGCGCGGCGCAGGGCGAGCTGCTGGCCCTGGGCGCGCGGGGCGTAGATGCTCTTGAAACGGCCGTCGCTCGAGGTGCCTATGCCACGCAGTACGGAGTAGATCCGGTCGCCGTCGCGCTCGGCGTCGGCGAGCCGCTTGAGGGCGAGCATGCCGATGCCCTCGCCGATCAGCGTGCCGTCGGCGGACTCGTCGAAGGGCCGGATGATCTGGCTCTTGGAGAACGCCGGGGTCTTGCTGAAGCACATGTACATGAGGATCGTGTTCTCGGCGTCGCAGCCGCCGGTGATCATCAGGTCGGAGCGGCCTTCGACGAGCTCGCTGACGGCGAGCTTGACCGCGGCGAGGGCGCTGGCGCAGGCCGCGTCCACCGTGCAGTTGGTGCCGCCGAGGTCGAAGCGGTTGGCGATGCGGCCGGCGACGACGTTGCCGAGCATGCCGGGGAAGGAGTTCTCCTCCCACGGGATGTAGGCCTTCTTGAAGCGCTCGGCGACCTCTTCGGCCTGGGCCTCGCTCAGTCCGACGCTGCGGACCACTTCCTTGAGGACGGGCGTCTGGAGCCGTGCGGAGAGCGGCTGCGTCAGGGAGTTGGCGCCGGTGACGCCGAGGATGACCCCGGTGCGGGTCGGGTCGTACCACCCGGAGCCCTCGGTGCCCGCGTCGCGCAGGACGTCGCGGGCGACGGTCAGCGACAGGAGCTGGAGGATGTCGGTGACCTCCAGGGTGTTCGGCGGCAGGCCGAACTCCATGGGGTTGAAGGCGATTTCGGGCAGGAACCCGCCGCGCCGGGCGTAGGTCTTGTCCTCGGCCGTCGGGTCGGGATCGTAGTAGTCGTCGAGGTTCCAGTGGGTGTCCGGTACGTCCTCGATGCAGTCGTTGCCGTCGACGATGTTGTGCCAGAACTCGCGCACGTTGCGCGACTGGGGGAACAGGCCGGCCAACCCGACGATGGCGATGGGTGTCTCGGCCAGACGTGAGTGGTGCACGACGGTCCTCTCGTTCAAGTTCGGCGGGTGGGCAGGGCGCGGGTCCGCGGGATGTGTTCAGACGACGGCGGAGCCGGCCAGCAGTCCGGCGATCGCGCTCACGGCCTCGGGGTCCCGGAGCATGGTGTAGTGGTCGCCCGGGACGGCCACCTGTCGTACGGGATGTGCGCTGAGGCCGCTCCAGCCGAGGTCCCCGCTGTCGGGCAGCAGTGAGCGCTCCGGCTTGACGAGGGTGAGGGGGCGCTCGATGGGGCCCGGCTCGTACGGGGCGGTGCAGCGGTTGTTACGGGACAGGCCGCCCTGGTAGGCGGCGTACAGCTTGCGCAGTCCGGCGAGTTCGGTGCCCCGCGGCAGGAGCCCCTGGTCGACGGCGGCGTCGAGCACCTGGGGCAGTCCGTCCTCGGGTGCGGCGAGGGACGGGACGCTCACGGTGAAGGGGCTGCGGCGCTTCGCCCCGAGGTACATCGCGAACCAGTCGAGGAGCATCGAGGCGTCGAGCAGTTCGTCGGTGCGCTTGAAGGCGGGGACGGGGGCGATGCTGTCGAGCAGGACGAGGTCCCGCAGGACGGCGCCGCGCCCGGCCGCTTCGAGCCGGGTGGCGATCTCGTAGGCGACGACGCCGCCGAAGGACCATCCGACGAGCGAGAACGGCGCGGAGTCGGCGCCCGCAGCGGCGAGTTCGTCGAGGCAGCGGGTGGCCAGCGCCCCGACGGACACGACGGGTGCGCGGGGGTCGAGGGCCGCGGCGAGGAACTCGGGGACGTTGCCCAGGTCCAGCAGGTACAGGGCGGTGTCCTCGGGCAGCTGCCCGGCGAGCGCCTCCCACTCACCGGCCGCGAGCGCGCCCGGGTGGACGGCGCAGATCCGGTGTGCCGCGTCCCCGCCCGCGTCCCGCAGGGTGCGCAGTACGGGGCGGGGTGCGGACGGGTCAGGCCGCGGCGACATGGTTCGCGCTCTCCTCGGCTATGTGCTCGGAGAGCGCGGCTACGGTCGGGTGGTACCAGAGGGCGGTCGCCTCCAGTTCGAAGCCGAGCCACTTCTCCAGCTCGCCGGCGAGGATGAGGGCCTCGGTCGAGTCGAGGTCGAACTCGTCGAAGTAGCGTTCGACGTCGATCTCGGAGGGCTCGACCTCCAGGCGGACGGCCAGCTTCTCGACCAGCCAGGCCTGTGCTTCCTTAGCGGTGACAGTCTGCATGGGAGTACCTCGATTCACTTCTTGACGGCGTGGGGGCGGAGATCACGGGTGATGGACTCGGCGGCCTTCAGCCCTGAGACGAAGCCGGCCTCGTGGGACCCGATGAGGTCGTGGCCGATCTTCGGGGAGTGGAAGTACGAACCGGCGAGCTTGACGCGTCCGGTCTCGTTGACCGAGTAGATGGTGCGCTGCATGCTGCGCACGTCCAGGTCGATGATCGGGTGGGTGAACGGCAGCTCGCGGATGACGAGTTCGTCCCGGGGGACGATGGGCGAGTCGAGCGTGACGAAGTAGTCCTTGCTCGCGGTGAAGCCCTGGAGCGAGTTCATGTAGTACGCGACCCAGGTGCGGGTGCGCCCGTCCACGGTCTTGAGGCCGTAGTTCCAGCTCTGCCAGCGCTCGCGGTTGGGCGGCATGGCGGCCGGGTCCGTGTGCAGGACGGCGCTGGTGGAGCTGTAGCGGACCTTGCCGAGGATGTCGGCCTGGAGTGCGCTGGGCTGTTCGAGCATCGCGAGCGTCTGATCCGCGTGCGAGGCCAGGACCGCGTAGTCGTAGCGCTCCTCGCCGTCGGCCGTGCCGATGACCACGCCGTCGGCCTCCTCGCGGACCCGGGTGACCGGGCTGGAGGTGCGGACCTTGCCGTGGATCCCGGCGACGACCCTGCGTACGTACTCGATGCTGCCGCCGGCCACGGTCTTCCAGGCGACCGTGCGCCCGCCGAGGCCACCGGGGTCGTGGGACATGAAGAACGCGATGACGGTCGTGGCGGGCATCTCCCAGATGAGCTCGGCGGGGATCGACCAGACGGCGGTGGCGAGCAGTACGACGTAGCCGTACTTGAAGGCGTCGGAGTAGCCGCCCCTGCTCAGGTACTCACCGAGCGCCATGTCGGTGCGCTTGCGCAGGAAGTCGCGCGGCGCCTCGCGGTGGAAGCGCTCGGCGTCCCGCCACAGGGTGAGGAAGTCGGCCGGATAGCGCCGGGCTATCTCCTCCTCGGTCAGTTCGAACTCGGTCGTTCCGTAGTCGAGGCCACGGTCGAGGTCGAAGAAGTCGAATCCGCCGGTGTGGTCCAGGGCGGTGGCGCCGATCTCCTCGAAGAACGCGGTGATCTGCGGGTAGGTACGGGAGTTGAAGACCACGAAGGCGGTGTCGATGCCGATCGTCCGGCCGTCCTCCTCCTCGACCTCGACGGTCAGCGCGTGACCTCCGGGCCGGTCGTCCTTCTCGTACACGGTGACTTCGACGTCGTCCGGCAGGTGGTGGGCGGCGGACAGTCCGGATATGCCGGCACCGACGACAGCGACACGGGTGGTCATGGCAGGCAGCCCTTCGGCGTGAGCGGTACTCGTGGAACCGGTCGCGGCGGCGCGACGACGGCTGGGGCGCAGAGGAGTGAGACCTCTGGGGCGGAGAGTTCGCCTGTGCCCCGTTGCGGCGTTGACGGCCGGTGTGACGGCTGCGTCGCTGCGACGGCGGGGTGTGACGACGGCGGTGTGAACTGTGTCCGGCGACGGGGCCGGCATGGCCAGAAACGTAGGTCGGCCGCCGCACGGGGGTCAATCACCGGATCGGTGATGCCCGAACGCCCATCGGAAGATCCGATGGGCTGAAAGAACGGTGTCCGGATTCGAACGTCTCTGCGCTCGTAGCCGCTATTCGGCCAACTCCGCGCACCATCCGAAGTTCATCCTTCGTGACTGTCCGGATCGAGGCCAGGGTGGGCTCTTGTAGGAGGCAGGTAACCCTGCCCCCAGAGCCCTGTGTCATGTCGCAGTAGTAGAGGAGAGGCTTCCATGCCCACCATTCCCTGGATGCCAGGGGCAGCCGCCGACGAAGCGACCGCCGACTCCGGCCAAGCCGTGGTCATGGCGTCCAAGCTTCAGGTCAGCTCGCTGCTCCACGTCCCCCGCTTCTTCCTGCTGTCACTCGTGGTCTGGAAGCAGGTACGGTCGGCGCCCGGCGTCATCGGCGCCTCGCTGCGGGCCGAGCCGCTGAAGAAGACCTTCTGGACCCTGTCGGCGTGGAGCGACCAGGAGGCCCTGGACACGTTCTCGCGCTCGGACCCGCACAAGGGCATCGTCGGCCGGCTCCGCAAGGTGATGGCCCGTTCGGTGTTCGTCTTCTACCCGGCGGACCGCGAGAGCCTGCCCGCCGGCTGGGACGACGCGGTGAAGCGGCTGTCCGACAAGGAGGCGGGCCGATGAGCGCCGTCACGGGACAGGCCCCCGCCGACACGCCCCCGAAGCCGGTGATCCCGCGCGGCGGGCTGGTGCTGACCGCCGCCTGCCTCGGGCTGTTCATGTCGTTCATCGAGGTGACGGCGGCGATCTCGACCCTGCGCGCCCTGCAGGTGGACATGCACGTCGCCCCCGCCGACCTGAGCTGGGTGTCGAGCACCTACACCCTGGTCGTGGCCGCGTGTGTGCTCTCCGGCGGCGCACTGGGCGAACGCTTCGGCCGACGCCGTGTGTTCGTCATCGGGGTGGTCGCGCTCGCCGCCGGTTCCCTCGTCGTGGCGACCGCGAGCGGCTTCCCGCAGGTGCTCGTCGGCCGGGCGATCAGCGGGGTCGGCGGTGCGCTGGTGCTGCCGACGTCACTCGCCATCATCACCACGACGTTCTTCGTCGATCTGCCGCGCATGCTGCGCTACATCACCATCTGGGTGTCCATGTCCGGCGTCGGCCTCGCGGTGGGTCCACTGCTCGGCGGTGCGCTCCTGGACCGGTTCGACTGGCCCGCGGTGTATCTGGTGAACGCCCCGCTCGCGGTGGTGACCGTGGCCGTCACCCTTTACGCGGTCAAGGAGACGAAGGTCCCCGACCGCGCTCTCGACCTGCCGGGCCAGTTCCTGTCCGTCGTCGGCCTCGGCACGCTGGTGTACGGGATCGCGGTCGGCGGCCGCGAGGGCTACGGCGACCCGGTGGTGGTGGCCACCCTGGTGGTCGCGGTGGTCGCCCTGACCGCACTGGTCCTGGTCGAACGGCGGGCGCCGGTGCCCATGCTGGACGTACGCATGATGGCTTCGGTCCCGCTGTCCGCCACGCTGGTGGTGGCGGCGAGCGCGCTCTTCACCTTCGTCGGCGTGGTCTTCCTCGAAGTGCTGTTCCTGCAGAGGGTCCAGGGCACCGAGCCCATGGCCACCGGTCTCAAGCTGCTGCCCGCGATGGTCGCGTTCGTCCTGTCCACCCTGGTGGCGCAGCGGATCGCGGGCAAGGTCGGGCCCGCCCGGCTGCTCGCCGTGGGCTCACTGGTCACGGCCGCGGCCGCGATCGTCCTGGTCCGGCAGCAGCCCGACAGCGCGTACGGGATCACGGCTGTCGGCCTGGCGCTGCTCGGCCTGGGCAGCGGCCTCGTGGTCGCCCCGTCGACGGCTGCTGCCTTCGCCGTGGCGGAGCCGGCCCAGATGGGCGCGGCCTCCAACGCGGTGACCGCCTTCCGCCAGGTCGGCTCGGTGCTCGCCACCGCCGTCCTGGGCTCGGTGCTCGCCGTACGGTTCATCGGCGCGCTGCCGGACCGGCTCGACACCGCGCATGTGCCCCCGGAGGTCGCCACGCAGGTCGTGGCCGTGGCGCGAGAGGGCGGCAACAGCGCCGGCCGTTCCACGCCCGAGGTCACGGAGGCCGTCAGCGCCTCGTTCAACGTGGGCATCCACACCGGCCTGTGGGTGGTGGCCGGGGTGTCCGCGCTGGCCGCCGTGCTCGCCTTCGCGTTCATTTCCACCAAGAAGAAGGAAAGTTAGCATTTCGAATTCCTGATACGGGTTCAGGAATTCTGATAGCGCGCAGAGCACCTCCGGAAAAGTATGTACCCGGCGTCCGCGGAGTGGTGTCATTGAATCAACGCGGAGAACTCACCTCGCCGGTCCGGTAATTCGAGGGGAGTCAGGGAAAAACCCCCGCACGACTGACGAGGGGCCTGGGCGGTAAGCGTTCCGGCTGCGAGACGGACCCTGTCCCGCAGCCGGATGCGCCCCTCCGGATCAACGAGCACCTTTCGCCGCAACGCCCCACGGTGCGTCCAGGAAACAGACAAGGAGATTCCATCATGAAGGTCCGCCGCCGGGATCACCTGGTCTGCAGCTGGCATCCGGACGGGTTGCGCATGGGAATTCCCGGGGAACGTCGCTGGATCGAGATCACCCCCGATCTGCTCGACCTCCTTTCGAAAGCCGGCGAGGGGACCGACACGGACGAGCTGGCGAGGCGCTTCCCCGCCGAGGAGCACGACCGGGTCCGCAGCGCCGTGGGAACCCTCACGGAGCTGGGTGTGCTGGTGCCGTACGAGGACGCTCCTCCGCTGCGGGATCGCCGGGACACCGTCGCCGTGCGGTTCCCCGCCGAGGCCCGGGGCACCGGGCACCTGGCGCACTCCCCCGCCCGCATGGAGCTCGCGGAGGACCTCGTGGGCGAGGACGGCTCCCCCGGCGTCTTCAAGGAGTACCCCGGCAGACCGGTCGTGATGCTGCCGCGCCGGCCGCTGCGCCTGGCGGCACCGGTCGGGTCGGCCTTCACCACCCGGCGCAGCCACCGCAGATTCAGCGGCGCCCCGGTCTCGCTCGACCAGCTCGGCACCCTGCTCTTCCACAGCTTCGCCCCGCACCGCTCCCTCCACGGCGGCCCTTCCGGCACGCAGCGGGACAGAGCCGGCTCCCCGGCCGGCGGCCGCCACGAGGTCGAGGCGTACGTCGTGGCCTACGACGTCGAGGGGGTCCAGCCGGGCCTCTACCACTACTCGGCCGCCCGCCATGCCCTGGAGCTGCTCGGCACGGACGCCTCCCGCGAACGTGTGGCCGAGCTGACGTATCATCAGGAGCCGTCCTACGAAGGTGCGTTCACGGTCTTCACCACGGCTGTCGCGGACCGGCTGGCCTGGAAGTACCGCCACCCCCACGCCTATCGGCGGTGGATGCACGACGCCGACCACTACGGCCGGACCTTCGCCCTGACCGCCACCGCGCTGGGCCTCGGCCCCTTTCAGACGGTCGCCTTCGCCGACAGCGAGGTGGAACGGTTCCTCGGTGTCGACCCTGACGAGGAGTTCGCCGTGTACCTGCTCTCGGCGGGCATCCCGGAGCGCCCCGGCCCCCTGGCTCCCACCGGTTTCGCCTTCCCGCCGCTCCCGGAGGCGACGCCCGCGCCCTGGGCGGCCCCCGCGTGGCCGGCAGCGGGCTGATCCGGCTCCTCGGGTGCGGCGCCGCGCACCGTGCGACCTGCCCGCACCTCCGACCTGCCCGCACCTTCCATCCGCCGCGCACCCGGGAGGACCTGTCCATGCACCCCACCGTCGCCCGCCCTCCGGTCACCCGCCACGAACTGCTCACCGAACTGGTGAGCCAGGCCGTCGGCGACGACCGCTGGCTCACGGCCGCCGTCTCGCTCGACGCACTGGAGAACGACGGGGAACTGGCCCGCAGCGTCCTCCTGGAGGCCGCCGACCGCCTGGCCACGTCGGCGAAGACCGCCGATCCCGCCGACCTCCTCTGGGCCGTACGCAAGGCCGCGCTGAGGTCAGTGGCCCCGGCACCCGTTTCCGTACTCCCCGAGGACGGCACCGGGCCCCGCCGCCCCCTCGACGGCGCCGGGTACAGGGCCACGGAGCAGGACGACGGCGGGGCGCAGCCGACGCCGGGTCCGCGCCCCGCGCGGCCTAAGGCGGCACCCGCGCTCGACTCCTTGCGGCGCGGTCCGGAGCTCGATCTGGGCGCGCTGGTCGACGCTCTGGGCTTCCTGGAGGTCACCGAGACCCGGTGAACGGGCTCCCCCCGGAGCCCGTGCGCCGTACCGACGGGGCGGTGCCGGGCCGGCTCGTCGGGCATCCTCCCGACGGGCCGGCCCCGCCCCGCCCCGTCGGCGTCAGCCGCCGTCGCCGGCCGGTGCGGCGGCTCCCGCGCCGAGGGCTGCCGCGGACTCTCTGCGGCGCCGCTGCAGAGACAGGCGACGCCCGCCTCCTCCTGGATCTCCAGCAGCAGTTCGAGAACTGTGCGCCGGGTGGTCAGGTCCAGAGCGGAGACCTGTTCGTCGCAGATCACGAGCCGGGGACCCAGCGCCGGCGCGCGGGCGATGGCGACCCGTTGACGCTGGCCGCCGCTGGAAGGCGGTCGAAGGGCTCGACGACGTCACCGTCCTGCTGCTGCCGCGCCTGCCGTCCGTCGCGGCGGCCGCGTGGACGGGAAGGGCACCCCGCTGGGACGACCACCGCGTCCGGGTCGCCCGCCACGCGCGCCTCCGGCAGCAGCGCGGGCTCACCTACCTCGCCTCGACGGAGATCCCCTGGGACGAGTCGAGCTCGCACGGCGTGCGCCCTTGACGGTCGCCCCGCCGCGCCCTTCGTACTCCGCCCGGCCCGACACCTCAAGGTGCTTCTTCCGCCCCGCCGGCATCGAGTTCGGCAGCCCCGGCTTCCCAGCGCAGGCGCCGCTCGGTGACGGGCTGCTCCCACCACGGCGTGCCGCGTTCGCCGAGCGCCACCTTCGCCGCGTGCACCCGGCTTCGCGCCACCGCCTCGGCCGCCGTGTCCTCGTTCCGGCGCGCGGCGGCCACCGCACGCCGGGCCGCCATGAGGTGACGGCGCAGCCCGTCGGCGACCTTCTCGGGAATCTCCGGGTCCGTCGCCCGCCAACGGCGGCCGTTCACCACGATGTACCGGCCGTCGGGCGTCCGCTCCGGCTGCGCACGAGAGTTCATCCTGCTCATGCTGCCGCACACGAGGGCGGGCACCGCCCGGCCACCCGGGAGCGGCGCAGGTCGCTGCGCCACGCGGGCGACAGGGGTGGGGCTGCGTTTCGGCGGGAGACCGGGGCGGGCAGAGCGAGAGGCATGGGCAACTACGACAAGACGATCACAGTGTCGGTGCCGCCGGAGCGGCTCTTCTCCTACCTCGCCGACGTGCAGAACCTGCCCGCCTATATGCCGCGCTTGACTTCTGTCCGCCCGCACGGCGGTGACCAGGTCACCGTGACCGCCCACATCGACCCGCCCGGTGCCCCGGAGCAGGACGTCACCAGCGAGGCCTGGATCCACGTGATCGAGGACGGCAGGAGTCTCGAGTGGGGCGCGCCCGGCCCTCATGACTATCGCGGCCGCCTCCACGTCGTGCCGGGCGACGGTGCGGACACATCGAAGCTCACGGTCGAGCTCCACACCGAGAGCGCCGAGGGCCAACAGATCGACGACGGCCTCCAGGAAGCCCTGCACGGCATCAGGGACGCCGTCGAGGCCGCCGAACGCTGACGCGAAACGTGTGGCCTCCACACAGCCTCCCCCCTTCGGAGGGACAAAGCGGCAGGACTGTTTTCGGCGTCGGTGAACGGTTACCCGCCTTGTATGGACGAGACTTCTCGCATCGATGACCGCGGTCGTACCGGAGACGCTGCGCTCAGGGCGGTGCGCCGCATGCTGCCTTCGCCGCTCGGCCCCGGCCGCGTTCTCCGGGGCATGGACCGGCTGGAGCGAGCCTCCGCTCTCGACTCGGCGGTCGAGCTGGTGAGCAACCGCGTCCGGGCACTTCCCCTGGGCTCCTGGCGGGACGTGCTGCACGGTCGCTGGCTGGGTCACCCCGTCCACCCGGTTCTGGTGGAGGTGCCGATCGGCACCTGGTTCTCCGCAGCTGTGCTCGACTGCCTCCCCGGGCAGCGACGCGCGGCGGGTGTCCTGATCGGCGTGGGGATCGCGGCCGCCGCGCCGGCGGCCCTGACCGGCTGGGTCGACTGGGCGGAGCAGGGGCCTCGGCAGAAGCGCGTAGGGCTCGTCCACGCGGCTGTGAACGGCACGGCCGTGGCCTTGTACGGCGGGTCGCTGGTCGCTCGCCTGCGAGGGCGCTCCGGCTTGGGGAAAGCCCTCGGGCTCGCGGGACTGTCGGTGGTCGGTGTCGGCAGCGCGCTCGGCGGCCACTTGGCCTACCGGCAGGCGTCGGGGGCCAACCACGCCGAATCGGTCTCGAACACGGTGGGCGCCGGGTGGCACGAAGTCGGCGCCGTGTCCGACTTCGAGGTCGGCCGGCCGGTCCGGCGCCATGTCGGCGATGTGCCCGTCGTGGTCGTCCGCGAGAGCGGCGACGAGGTGCACGCCCTCGCCGATTCGTGCAGTCACATGGGAGGCCCGTTGTCCGAAGGCACCGTCAGCGACGGCTGCGTGCGGTGCCCTTGGCACGGCAGTCTCTTCCGACTGGCCGACGGCTGGAACGTGGGCGGGCCCGCAACCGCACCCCAGCCGGCCTTCGAGACGCGGGTTGTCGGCGCTCGCGTGGAAGTCCGGCTGATGAGCGGCATCTGAACCTCGCGGTCTGCACGGCTACCGGATCTGCACTCGCTCGGCCTGAGGTCCGCGCTGCCCCTGGACGACGTCGAAGCAGACGGATTGACCCGCCGCGAGCTCCGTGCACGTGCCTTCCATGATGGCGGAGAAGTGGACGATGATCTCCGGTCCACCCGCACTGGGAAGAATGTAGCCATAGCCTTTTTCACTACTGAATGCCTGCACTGTCCCGTTGAACACACTTGCCTCCGACGCAAGGAAAGGGGAAATCCCCTTCACATTAAGGCTCGTGGTCGGTGCAGTCGGGTAACACGCCCCGTCGACATGGCGACAGCGTCTCCCGAACCCGGAGCGGTGACCAGGCAAGTGGGCAGACGGGCGTCACCCCCGCAGGTGCATTGCGGCGGGGACCACTGCCCCTCGGTTAGGGATCACGCAGGAGAGGGGAGAGGGAAATGCGTAAATCACCATAGAGGGAGAAGTCATGGCAGTTTCCACCCCTGGCTACACCGTCCCCGGCCTCAGTCTCAAGGAGGGCAAGCAGCTCATCTCGCTCCTGAGCACGCGCCTGCACGCCCTCAACGATCTGGCGCTCACCCTCAAGCACATCCACTGGAACGTGGTGGGTCCTCACTTCATCGCCGTCCACGAAATGCTCGACCCCCAGACAGCCGCCGCGAGGGCCATGGCCGACGACACGGCGGAGCGCATCTCCGCGCTCGGCGGTGAACCGCAGGGCACCCCCGGCGCCCTGGTGGCGGGGCGTACCTGGGAGGACTACAGCATCGGCCGCGCCGACGCGCTCGCGCACCTCGGCGCCCTGGACCTCGTCTACACCGGAGTCATCAAGGATCACCGGGCGGCAGCATCCAAGGCCGCTTCGATCGATCCGGTCACCGAGGACCTGCTCATCGAGCATCTCCGTGCCCTGGAGAAGTTCCAGTGGTTCGTCCGGGCCCACCTGGAGAGCACCGGCGGCTCTCTCTCCACGGCCGGTTCCGCGACCGAGCGGCAGGCCGCCAAGGCCGCGTCCCCTGCCCGCAAGGCGGCCGCGAAGCGGCCGGCCGGCAGGGCCGGTAGGTCCAAGGCCTGAGGACGGACTCCCTGACACGGAGGAGACCGATCATGGCCACCCGTACACGTGAGATGCCATCGGGCATCGCGCCCAGGAGCATCCGTTTGCCGGGGATCGTGCTGGGCGTGGGGCTGGGCGGGTTCGTCGACGGCATTCTCCTGCATCAACTGCTCCAGTGGCACCACATGCTGACCGGCACGAACGACGACCGGATCGGGGTGAAGTACTACTCACCGAACACGGTGTCAGGGCTGGAGATGAACACCGTGTGGGACGGCGTCTTCCACGCGATCTGCTGGGTGGCGGTCCTGCTCGGCCTGGGCATCCTCTACAACCGCGTGACCCACGACCGGCGCCGGGTGTGGACCTCACGCGTGCTGTGGGGCTGGGTCCTCACGGGGTGGGGGCTGTTCAACCTCGTCGAGGGCCTCCTGGACCACCAGATCCTCGGCATCCATCACGTCCACGGCGGCCCCCACCGGGTCTGGTGGGACATGGGCTTTCTGCTCCTGGGCGTCATCCTCCTCGTCGCCGGCCGTCTCGTGCGGCGCGGCGGCAGGCCCTTCACCCCGGACGCACCCGAGCCGCCCGGGAGTTCGGGGCAACGCGTCTGATGGGCGGCGACGCGCACCACACGCATGGCCACGGCCGCGGTGGCAGCAGTGAGGTGTGGGAAGTTCTTCTGCCCCTCACCGCTGTGCTTCTGTCGGCCAGCGGCTACCTCCTCCTCGTTCACCGGGCGCACGGACGCAATCCCGTACGGAGGTGGAGCCGGTGGCGGACGGCCGGCTTTCTGACCGGATGCGCTCTGCTCGGTGCGGCTCTGCTCCCGCCCGTGTCCACGTTCGCCCACCAGGACTTCCGCGGGCACATGGCGCAGCACCTGCTCATCGGCATGTACGCGCCGCTCGTCCTGGTCCTCGGAGCGCCGGTGACCCTCCTGCTGCGGACTCTGTCCGCCGCGCGGGCCCGACGGCTGACCGGCCTCCTGCACAACCGGCCGGTGCGCGTGGCGACTCACCCGGTCTCCACACTGGTGCTGAGCACCGGCACTCTCGTGGTCCTCTATTCCACGCCCGTGTACAACGCGACCATGGACGCGCCGGGAGCGCACCGGCTGGTGCTCGCCCATTTCCTGCTGTCCGGGTGCCTGTTCGCCCATGCCATCGCCGGCCCGGACCCTGCCCCTGGCCGACCGGGCGTGCCGGCCCGCCTGGTGGCGCTCGGCGTCGCCGTCGCGGCGCACGCGACGATCTCCCAGCTGATGTACGGGGGGTTCCTGATCGACGTGCGCGCACCCGTCGGCCAGGTGCAGGGTGGGGCGGAACTCATGTATTACGGGGGCGACATCGCAGAACTGCTGTTGGCAGGTGCCCTTGTCGCGACCTGGCGGCCTTCGCCCCGTCGCGGCCAACGGACGGTCGCCCGGCACAAGAGCCTCCCTGCCCTTGGCCGCCTCTTGCTGAAGCCGTTCATGCGGCCTGGATGAGCTCCGCACGCCCGAACAGCAGCGCGTATCCGGAGGGGAGCCGGGCGAGGACGCGGTCGAGGAGATCGGAGCCGGCGAGATGGCCGACCGTGGCGAGTACTGCTCCGGTGTCCCACCGCGCGGTGGCGGGGCTGCCGCCCGTGCGGGCGGCGAGGTCCTTGACGAATCCCCAGCCGGTGAGCGGCTCGGGGTCGGGGATCTGCGCGGTGAGGGCGAGGGCCGCCTCGGCAGGCAGGCGGGCGGCGAGGTCGGCGCGTTCGGCCCCGGTCAGCTGTCGCCCGAGTCCGGACAGCACGGCGTGGGTGACGGTCTCGGCCCGTTCGCGCGTGGGATACGCACCCTCGTACCTGATCCGTTCCAGCATCTGGTCGAACGTCACGCCCGCTGTGGCACGAGTCGGTTCATGCAGGGAGCGCATCGGTGGAATGCCTTTCTCGACGGCGGCTGCCGCTGCGACCGGGCGGGGGCCGGCAGCCGCGCTGCGGTTGAATAGCTGCTCGAAAACGTCGGGTGGCCGACGACAGGCTTGACCTGAGGCTCACCCGCCGCACAAGGTGCCGGGCACCGAGGAGGGCCTACGGAGAAGCGCCTCCCGCGCCGGCTTTCCTGCGGGCGGGTGAGCACGGGTGCGTTCAGGTGCCGAGCTGCCTGTGGTCGGACTTCCCGCCGATGGCGATCTTGCGGGGCTTGGCCCGCTCGGCGATCGGGATCCGCAGGGTCAGCACCCCTGCGTCGTAGTCCGCCCTGATGCGCTCCGTGTCCAGCGTGTCAGCCAGCACCAGCTGGCGGGAGAAGACACCCAGCGGCCGCTCGGAGAGCTCCACCTGCACGTCCTCGCCGGTTACGACGGGACGGCGCTCGGCCTTGACGGTGAGCATGTTCCGTTCGACGTCGATATCGATCGCGTCCTTCGCGACACCGGGCAGGTCGAGGGCGATCACGTACTCCTCACCCTCCCGATAGGCGTCCATCGGCATCGCCGACGGCTTGGACCAGGTGCCGGAAACGCCCGTGAGCTGCTGGGCGAGACGGTCGAGTTCGCGGAACGGGTCAGTGCGCATCAACACTGCGAAAACACCTCCACTGGTCAGGCAGAAACTGCCAATGCGCTTCGTCTGCCACCGTTGTAGCATGTCATCCAAAGGATGACAACCTTGATGTCATTGTTCGGATGACAGCCGTAAGGAGCTTTCATGAACCCATCCCCCTCGGGCGGTGAGCCGGCGTCCTTCGCCGCGGCCGCAGCGGCGCTGAACGCCATCGACGAGGCCGTCCGGGCCGCTCGGAGACCAGGACCGCACCCGGCGGAGGGCGGACAGGCGAACTCCGAGCAGGCTGTGGCCGCCCTGCTTCTCCTGCGCGAACTGCGCGACCAGCTCGCCGGATGGGAGCCGGGGCTGATCGAAGCGGCCCGCGCTGCGGGCGCCAGCTGGGCCGACCTCGCCCACCCCCTCGGAGTCGCCAGCCGCCAGGCGGCCGAACGCCGCTACTTGCGCGTGCGTCCCGGAGCTCCCGGCACCACCGGGGAACAACGTGTGCAAGCCACCCGCAACCACCGCGCCGCCGACCGCACCGTCACCACGTGGGCTCGGGAGAACGCCGCCGACCTGCGGCAGCTCGCCGGCCAGATCACCGCCCTGACCGACCTCCCCGGCACCTCGACCGCCCGGCTCGCCGCCGCTCTCGCCGACAACGAAGCGGTCAGCCTCATCGCTCCGCTCACCGACACCCGTCAGCACCTGACGGCCGACCACCCCGACCTGGCCGCCCGCGTCGACACCGTCACCCGCCGCACCGACCGGCTCCGCCAGGACAGCGACGGCCGGCGGACCTCCTGACCCGGCGCCGAGGCCACCACGGCTCTGACGGGCCCTGCGGCAATTCACCCGCATCCGGTGTCGTGGGGACCTGTCCTGCCTTCGCGCACCTAAGGTTTCGTTGATGAACGGCATGGAAGCGACGCGTGCACACATGCTGGGGGACCTGATCGCCGCGAGTCATCTGATGACTCTGGAGCAGCTGCCCGGCACCGTGGCGTCGCACGCCGCCGGGGCGGGCTGGCCTCAGGTGCGGATCTATCTGGCCGACCTGCAACAGGAACGGCTGTACCTTCTCGCCGGCAACGTCGACGTCGGTCCCGGTGACACCGGTGTTCCGGCTGAGTTGTCCGTTGACGGAACGGTGGCGGGACGAGCCTTCCAGCTGGGAAAGGTGTTTCCGGCCTCGGCTTCCGCCGACGGACAGTGGTGGGTCCCGCTGCTGGACGGCGCGGAGCGTCTGGGCGTGCTGCGGGTCGGCCTGCCAGGCGCACAGGTCGAGGCCGACGAGGATCTGAACAGGCTCGCCGGGCTCGTGGCCCTCCTCCTGGAGAGCAAGCGGGAGACGAGCGATTCGTACTCCCGGTTGGTCCGCCGCCGGAGGATGAGGGTCGCCGCGGAGATGGAATGGCAGCTGATGCCGCCGCGGACCTTCGCCACCGACCGTGTCCTGATCAGTGCGGTCATGGAACCTGCCTACCAGGTGAGCGGAGATGCCTTCGACTACGCCCTGACCGGGGAGACCGTGCATCTGTCGGTCGTCGACGCCATGGGGCACGACACCGCCGCCGGCTTGACCGCGAACCTCGCCCTCGCGGCAGCCCGTAACCATCGCCGCCAGGGCGCCGGTCTTCTCGAAACAGCCGAAGGCGTCGGTGAGACCCTCACCGAGCAGTTCGCCGGCAGCCGCTACGCCACGAGCATCCTGGCCGACCTCCACCTGACCACCGGCGTGCTGACCTGGACGAACTACGGCCACCACCCCCCGGTCGTCATCCGCGGCAACCGCACCGTCGTGCATCTGGCCTGCCCGCCCGCTCCTCCCCTGGGAACCGGCCTGGATCTGCCCGGCACCCTGCGCAGCGACCAGCTGGAACCCGGGGACCGTCTGGTGCTCTACACCGACGGCATCACGGAGGCGCGCAACCGGGAGGGGCAGGAATTCGGCCTGGACGGCCTGACCGACTTCCTCATCCGCCACCACGCCGACGGCCTCCCCGTCCCCGAGACCCTGCGCCGGCTGATCGGGCACCACCTGGCGTACCACCTCGGCCGCCTCGACGACGACGCCACCGTGATGCTCCTGGAGTGGCACGGCCCGACCCCGTACCAGCCCACCCAGCTGCAGGCGCTGACAGGTCTGCCCCGCTCCACCACCCCGGAGACGATCGCCTCCGCCTGGGCCCAACGGCCCGCCGAGGACGAGGGCGACTGACAGACACCGTCGGCCCGCCTCCCCCTCCGGGGGCGTTTCGCCAGCCCTGTTCGGCGCCGGGTCGGGTGTCTGGCAATCGCCTGAGTGGGCACCAGGTATGCGTTACGTGCAGGCGGGCGGTGGTACGGATCGCCCCGCGGCGCCGCGCCCCCTGCTCGTGACCGCCTGCAACGCCAGCACATGAGAGGAACGTCAGATGAAGGTGTCCGACTACGTCCTGCAGCGCCTGCGCGAGTGGGAGGTCGACCATGTGTTCGCCTATGCGGGCGATGGCATCAACGGGCTCCTGTCGGCGTGGGGCCGTGCCGAGAACAAGCCGGAGTTCGTTCAGGCCCGGCACGAGGAGATGGCCGCGTTCGAAGCCGTCGGCTACGCCAAGTTCTCCGGCAAGGTCGGTGTGTGTGCCGCGACGTCGGGGCCCGGCGCGATCCATCTGCTCAACGGCCTGTATGACGCGAAACTGGACCACGTCCCCGTGGTGGCGATCGTCGGGCAGACCGCCCGCAGCGCCATGGGCAGCTCCTACCAGCAGGAAGTCGATCTGCTGAGCCTGTACAAGGACGTCGCCTCCGAGTTCTGCGAGATGGTGACCGTCCCCGAGCAGCTGCCCAACGTTCTCGACCGTGCGATGCGCACCGCCTACAGCAGGCGGACGGTGACGGCCGTGATCATCCCGGCCGATGTCCAGGACCTCGACTACTCCCCGCCCACCCACGCGTTCAAGATGGTGCCGTCCAGTCTCGGCATGCCCGCGTACGCGCCTGTCCCGGCCGACACGGAGCTCACCCGCGCAGCGGAAGTCCTGAACGCCGGGGAGAAGGTCGCCGTCCTCATCGGCCAGGGCGCGCGAGGCGCCCGGGCCGAGGTGCAGGAACTCGCCGACGTTCTCGGGGCCGGCGTCGCCAAGGCGCTCCTCGGTAAGGACGCCCTGCCTGACGACCTGCCCTACGTCACCGGATCGATCGGCCTGCTCGGCACGCGGCCCTCCTACGAGCTGATGCAGGACTGCGACACACTCCTTGTGGTGGGTTCCAGCTTCCCCTACAGCCAGTTCCTGCCGGAGTTCGACCAGGCGCGCGCCGTCCAGATCGACATCGACCCCCACAACATCGGAATGCGCTATCCGTTCGAGGTCAACCTCGTCGGGGATGCCGGGGAAACCCTCAAGGCGCTGCTGCCGCGACTGGAGCGCAAGAAGCACGGCGCCTGGCGCAAGAAGATCGAGAAGGACACCGCCCGCTGGTGGGACGTCATGGAGCGACGGGCCGCCGTCGAGGCGGACCCCATCAATCCCGAGTACGTCGTACACACCCTCGACGCGCTGCTGCCCGACGACGTGATCCTGGCGGCCGACTCGGGCTCGGCCGCCAACTGGTACGCGCGCCATCTGCGCATCCGCGGGACGATGCGCGGTTCCCTGTCCGGCACGCTCGCCACGATGGGACCTGGCGTGCCGTACGTCATCGGCGCGAAGTTCGCCCACCCCGGGCGCCCGGCGATCGCGATCGTCGGCGACGGCGCCATGCAGATGAACGGCATGGCCGAACTCATCACCGCCGCCAAGTACTGGCAGGAGTGGCAGGATCCGCGGCTGATCGTCGCCGTACTGAACAACCGGGACCTCAACCAGGTGACCTGGGAGATGCGCGCCATGTCCGGCGCCCCGCAGTTCCTGCCCTCCCAGGCGCTCCCCGACGTGCCCTACGCCGACTTCGCCCGGTCCATCGGTCTCGATGGCGTCCGCGTGGAGAAGCCCGACCAGGTGGAGGCGGCATGGAGGCAGGCCCTCGGCGCCGACCGCCCCTTCGTGATCGACTTCCGTACCGACCCTGCGGTACCGCCCATTCCCCCGCACGCCACCCGGGAGCAGGCCGAGGCGGTGGTGTCCTCCATCGTCAAGGGGGACAGTGACCGCGGCGGCATGATCAAGCAGGGGCTCAAGGCCAAGGTGCAGGAGATGCTCCCCGGACACCGCCACCGCGACGCCGCCCCGGGCACGGGGACCGAGAAGTGACGCCACCTGTCATGGCGTGGCACCCGTCCGCTCACAGGTAGTGGCTCAACCCCCTCGGCACGTAGGCCCCGTGACCGGCGTGACCCACATAAGCACCCCCCTCGATCACCGGGACACCGCGCGAGAGCACCGTCTCGACCCGCCCGGTGACCGTCTTCCCCTCGTACGCGGAGTAGTCGACGTCCATGTGGTGCGTCTCGGCGGAGATCGTCTGCTCGGCCTCCGGGTCGTAGACGACGATGTCCGCGTCCGAGCCCGGCGCGATCGTCCCCTTCCTCGGGTAGAGGCCGAACATCCGCGCCGGGGTGGCACAGGCGATCTCGATCCAGCGCCGGCGGGAGATGTGGCCGTCGACGACGGCCTGGTGGAGGAGGTCCATGCGGTTCTCCACCCCCGGAAGGCCGTTCGGGATCTTGGAGAAGTCGCCGCGGCCCAGCTCCTTCTGCCCGGTGAAGCAGAAGGGGCAGTGGTCGGTGGAGACGACCTGGAGCTCGTTGTTCCGCAGACCCCGCCAGAGCGCCTCCTGGTGTTCCCGGGGGCGCAGCGGGGTCGAACAGACGTACTTCGCGCCCTCGAAGTCGGGCTCGGCGAGGTTGTCCGTCGAGAGGAAGAGGTACTGCGGGCAGGTCTCGCCGAAGACCGGGAGCCCTTTGTGGCGGGCGGCAGCGATCTCGGCGACGGCCTCGTCGGCGGAGACGTGGACGACGTACAGCGGCGACCCGGCGACCCTCGCGAGCTGGATCGCGCGGTGGGTGGCCTCGGCCTCCAGGGCCACCTTGCGCACGTCGCCGTGGTGGCGCGGATCGGTGCGCCCCTCCGCGAGCGCCTGCTCGACCAGTACGTCGATGGCGATGCCGTTCTCGGCGTGCATCATGATCAGGCCGCCGTTGCCGGAGGCCCGTTGCATGGCGCGGAGGATCCGGCCGTCGTCGCTGTAGAACACCCCCGGGTAGGCCATGAACAGTTTGAACGAGGTGACGCCCTCCGCCACCAGGCGGTCCATCTCCTTGAGCGAGGACTTGTTCACATCCGAGAGGATCATGTGGAAGGCGTAGTCGACGGCGCACTTGCCGTCGGCCTTCGTGTGCCAGGCGTCGAGCCCCTCCTGCAGCGAGCGGCCGATGGTCTGGATGGCGAAGTCGACGATCGTGGTGGTGCCGCCCCAGGCCGCCGCCCGGGTGCCGGTCTCGAAGGTGTCGGCGGCACGGGTCCCGCCGAACGGCATCTCCATGTGGGTGTGCGCGTCGACGCCGCCCGGGATGACGTACTTCCCGGTGGCGTCGATCCTCCGGTCGGCGTTCCAGCCGGCCGCGACGTCGGTGCCGTGGGCGGCGAGGGCGGCGACGCGCCCGCCGTCGATGAGCACGTCGGCGTGGATCTCGTCCGACGCGGTGACGACGAGGCCGCCGTGGATGACGGTGCGGCTCATGTACCTCTCCTCGCGGTGGCGGAACCGGCCTGCACACGCAGGCCTGGTGCCTGATGACGACGTACGGGAAACGGGCCGCCCCGCGGCCGGGGAGGTGCCGCGGGGCTCCCGCGCTCAGGTGGCCGCGTGCAGTGCCTGGCCCAGGATCTCCGCGCCCTCCTCGGCCTCGGCGACGGTGAGCGACAGGGGCGGCGCGATCCGCAGGACGCTGGTGTTGTGGCCGCCGCCCTTCCCGATGAGCAGCCCGCCCGCGCGGGCCGCTTCGAGTACGGCGGCCGCGGCATCCGGGTCGGCCTCGTCGGTGCCGGGCCTCACGAGCTCGATGCCGATCATGAGCCCTCTGCCGCGCACCTCGCGTACGGCCGGCGAACCCGCGCCGACCGCCCGGAGCCGCTCGATGAGCAGGCCGCCGACCCGCCGGGCGTTGCCCTGGAGGTCGTGCTCCAGCAGGTACGAGAGGTTGGCGAGCCCGGCGGCCATGGTGACCGGGGAGCCCCCGAACGTCGAAATGGAGTTGGCGTCCAGACAGTTCATGACGTCGGCGCGGGCGACGACTCCGCCGATGGACATGCCGTTGCCGATGCCCTTGGCGAAGGTGAGGATGTCCGGCGGCCCGCTCGAAGCGTGCGCCTGCCAGCCCCAGAAGTGGTCGCCCGTGCGCCCCCAGCCGGTCTGCACCTCGTCGGAGATCCACAGGATGCCGTGCCGGTCGAGGACCTCGCGGAAGGCGGCGTACAGCCCGTCGGGCGGCGCGGTGAACCCGCCGACCCCCTGCACGGGTTCGGCGATCAGTGCCGCGACGCCCCGGGTGTGCCCGAGGAGGTCCTCCAGGTCGGCCACGCAGGCCTTGATGAACCGTTCGTCGCTCAGCTCCGCGTACGGTCCCCTGGTGCGGACCCCGCCATGGACGTACAGCGTCTGCAGCGGGGACAGACTCGTCGTCGACCAGGACCTGTTGCCCGTGATGGAGACGGCC
Organism: Streptomyces sp. NBC_01166; assembly: GCF_045039765.1. Taxonomy (NCBI): domain Bacteria; kingdom Bacillati; phylum Actinomycetota; class Actinomycetes; order Kitasatosporales; family Streptomycetaceae; genus Streptomyces; species Streptomyces sp. NBC_01166. The sequence goes on along the minus strand of NZ_CP108613.1, from coordinate 6,936,072 downwards.
GAGAACGACCTGCCGTGGTAGCTGTTGCGCATCGCCAGGATCTGGTTCGACCCGCGGTGGGCCGTGGCGAGCAGCAGGGCGGTGTCGTTGGCCTCGGTGCCCGAAGTGGTGAAGAAGACCCGGGCGTCGGGGATGCCGGAGAGGGTGGCGATCCGCTCGGCGAGCTCGACCATCGGGCGGTTGAGGTAGAGGGTCGAGGAGTGGATGATCCGGCCGGCCTGCTCGGAGACGGCCTTGGTCACCTCGGGCAGGGCGTGCGCGGTCATCGTGGTGAGGATGCCGCCGAAGAAGTCGAGGTAACGGTTGCCGTCCGCGTCCCAGACGTGGCGGCCCTCCCCGTGGGTGAGCTCCAGGGGGTGCCGGTAGTAGAGGGCCAGCCAGTCGGGGCTGACGGCCAGGTGCCGCTCGTGCAGTCCGGTCACGGCTCCACCAGCCCGTCGTACGCGTCCGGCCTGCGGTCCCGGTAGAACGCCCATTGCTGCCGCACCTGCTCGATCAGACCGAAGTCCAGGTCGCGTACGACGAGTTCCTCCTCCTTGTCGCTGGCCACCTCACCGACGAACTGCCCGCGCGGGTCGACGAAGTAGCTCGTGCCGTAGAAGTCGTTGTCGCCGTACTCCTCCTGGCCGACCCGGTTGATCGCTGCGACGAAGTACTCGTTGGCGACGGCGGACGCGGGCTGTTCGAGCTGCCAGAGGTAGCCGGAGAGGCCACGCGAGGTGGCGGACGGGTTGTAGACCAACTGCGCTCCGTTGAGACCGAGTTGGCGCCATCCCTCGGGAAAGTGCCGGTCGTAGCAGATGTAGACGCCGACCTTGCCGACGGCGGTGTCGAAGACCGGCCAGCCGACGTTGCCGGGCTTGAAGTAGTACTTCTCCCAGAATCCCTTGACCTGCGGGATGTGGTGCTTGCGGTACTTGCCGAGGTACGTGCCGTCGGCGTCGATCACCGCCGCGGTGTTGTAGTAGAAGCCTGACTGCTCGACCTCGAACACCGGCACGACGATCACCATGCCCGTCTCCCGGGCGAGGTCGCGCATGCGCACGACCGTCGGCCCGTCCGGGACGGGTTCCGCCCAGCGGTAGTGCTCGGGTTCCTGCACCTGGCAGAAGTAGGGGGCGTTGAACACCTCCTGGAACCCGATGATCTTCGCACCCTGCCGGGCGGCCTCGCGCGCGTGTTCCTCATGCTTGGCGATCATGGATTCGGTGTCGCCGGTCCAGGTCGCCTGGACGAGTGCGGCGCGTACGACGTGGGACATGAGCTGCTCCTTCGACGCGGCGTCAGAGAGCCTCTACGTTCTCTACGCCCGTAGACACGGTGCATAGGAGGAGAACGTAAGCCCCGTCACACAACGGGGCAAGACCATCGCCGTGAACCGGCGGAGTCGATCATGTTTCATACCCGAGCGGTCCACACCGTTCCGGAGGGGCGGCGTCCAGTCCCCGCAGGGCTCCGTAGGCGGACTGGACGAACGGTGCGAGCGGGGTCGGAGCCGTGTTCGTGAGGGCCACGAGGCCCGTGGCCGAGCCGGGGAGGAAGCCCGCGAAGGCGGTGAAGCCGCGGGTGCCCCCGGAGTGGTGGAGCAGCGCGCCGGAAGGGCGCGGACGGAGGTTCCAGATGAGACACAGCCGGGAACCGGTTCTGGGGATGCTCAGCCGGGGCCGCTGCACCTCGGCCAGCGCGGTGCGCAGCGCGGGGTCCGGGGCGGTGTCCGGGTCCAGGAGTGCGGCCAGGACGCGCAGCAGGTCGCGGGCGCTGGACCGTACGGCTCCGGCGGCCGTCAGTCCCGGCATGAGCAGGGCAGGACGCGGGCGGCCGTGCCAATGCCCGGTGATCTGGGGCCGGTTGGGATCGCAGTCCGTGTCGGTGAGGCCGAGCGGGCCGGTGACGCGCTCGGCCAGCAGGGCCGGATAGTCGCTCCCGGGCCCGCCGGCCGCCCTCGCGAGTACGTGGCCCAGCAGGCCGCCGCCGAAGTTGGAGTACAGGACCCGGCTTCCGGGCCGGTGCCGTGGCCGGGTACGGCGCAGCGAGGCGAGCAGGTCGTCCTCGGAGAAGCCGGCGTACGGGTTGCTGAGCCACCCGCTGCGTACCGCCCGGCCGAGCAGTCCCGGGGGCAGCCGCGGCAGACCGGATGTGTGGGTGGCGAGGTGGAGGAGGGTGAGCGGGGGCCCGGGGAGCCGGAAGGGCAGGTAGTGGTCGGCACGGTCGCCGTACCGGACCTCTCCCCGGGCGGCGAGCTCGGCGAGCAGCAGGGCGGTGAACGTCTTCGTCAGGGAGCCCGTCTCGAACCGGCTGTTCTCCCCCACCGGGCCCCGGCAGAGCACCGTACGCTCGGCGCCCCGCACCGCCGCGACCACCGCCGCCGGCCCCTGGGCCGCGGCCAGGAGAGGCTGGAGACCGGTGGTCAGCGGCGGTGGTGTCACGTCGTCACCGCCGCCCCGCCGCCCGGGCGAGCGCGATGGATCCGGCGACGGCCGCGACGACGACGGTGTGCTGATGGTCCGTGAAGCGCCGCTGCGGGTCGTCGTCCACCGGATCGCTGTCCCGGGGCACGAGTCCGTCCTCGTGTTGGAGCGCTGCGACGGCTTCCCAGTCCTCCGCGCGGCAGTAGGGGTCCTCGATCGAGGCGCCCACGACGAGCAGCTCCGTGACCAGGTCCCACTGGCCCACCTCGCGCCAGATGTCGATCCAGACAGGGAGCCAGGTGCGTACGTAGTCGGCGAGTTCGGGCGGGAGTCCACCCGGGTTGCCGCCCCAGTCGGTGAGGTGGAAGACGGTGTGTGTCATCGCGTAGGCGGTGATCCAGTTGATGGCCCACGGCTCGGGCCGCGCACCGAGCCAGGTGGCTCCGGCCAGCGCGTCCAGGTCCTCGGTGTGCTCCAGGCCCACGACCCGGGCGGCGTTGGCGACGGCGAGCCGCCGGTTCGGCAGGACCTCCACGCTGCTCACGGAGCGCATGCGAGCGCGGTGGACGAGGAGGCGGTCCAGCGCCTCGTGGCGGTAGCCGCAGCGGACGAAGGGGGCGTACATCTCCAGCGGGTCCGTCATCAGCGTGTGGCGGAGCTGGCGTTCGTAGATCATGTCGCCGCGCCTGAACTGCTCCCAGGTGAAGTCCATCAGGCTCTGGGCGGCGGCCAGCCGGCCGGGGCCCGCGACACCGTCGCGCAGGATCAGGGAGGCGGCGAGGGTGGTCTCCCCCAGGGGCTTGTACACGCTGTCGGGGTCGGCCATGGTCTCGGTGGTGCCGGGCGGCAGGCCGCCGAGGTTCCGGTTGGCGTGCAGCCACGACAGTGCCCTGTCCGTCATGGTGCGGGCCGCCCGGGTGACCGGCTCGGAGATCGTCGTCATGTGTGTGCCGCCTCCTTGGGGGCCGTGCCGGGCCGCTGTTCGAGGAAGTGACGGGCGATCGCCAGGTCCAGGGCGGCGCGCGGACCGGGCCCGCCCACCAGTCGAACGTGCTCGGCCGCGATGTCCGGGTCCAGGGGGAGTTCCACGCCCTCGTGCCGCAGCCAGGCCAGCCAGCGGACGAGGCGCACGGCGGTGGGAAAGTCGCGGCGGAGGATCGAGCGGCTGACTCCGCGGCTCAGCGACAGGGCGCCGCGGCGGGCCGCCTCGTGGACCGGGCCGTCGAGGCCGAGCGTGGCGAGCGGGGCGAGTTGTGCCATCCGCACGGACCATCCGCTCCAGTCCGCGGCAGGACCGGGCCCGGCGTCGTCCGCGGGTGCGGGCACGACAGCGCTCAGGCTGTCGTCCCCGGAGAGCCGGGCGAGCAGGACCGCGGTGGCGTGGTCGCGCCGGGCGACCGCTGCCTCTTCGGGGGCGTCGGACGGCGGGAAGGCGTCGAAGGCCTTGACCACGACAGCGGCGTCCTGCGCCGTGAGCGGGTGGCCGGCCAGGAGATGAGGGCTGAAGACGTTGGCCCCCAGGACCCGGACGGCCGCCAGCGCCGCGAGGGTGTCAGGGGCGTCGTCGACGTACGGCGCCAGCTGCACAGCGCCCCCGGTGCCGCTGAGGGCGCCGAGGACGCTGTCTGCCAGGGCGTCGGCCGCCTCGGCGAATGCGGAGTGGGAACTCACTTGCCCCGGGGCTCCTTCGGCTCCTTGGGAGACAGGAGGAGGAGCGCGAGCAGGAAGCCCGCGGCCTCGGGGGTGTAGAGCGGTGCGTCGCTGACGGCCGCCTCGGGCTCCGCCATCAGGGCGCTCAGGGTGGTGGTCTGGGCCGGTGTCGCGGTGAGAGTGATCTCCTGGGTAAGCATGGGGGCCTCCACATCATTGGGGGGGGACATGTGCCACTCGTGCGGCGCTGCCTCGACCGACCATAAAGGGTGATTTCGGATTTATCTCGCCGAGCCCGCGCGCACTGGTGACGTGCATGGGCCACAGGGGGTTCGAGGGCCCTACGGAGCCGCGATGCCCGCGACCCGCAGCGCGTGGACCACATCCCACTCCCGCGCCGCCGAGACCTCCCGTGCCGCGGCGAGCAACTGGGGGACGAGGTGGCGCGGTCCGCCCTCGGCGACGCGTGCCGCGTCCTGCGGGGTCCGTACGCGGACGAACGCGCCCAGCAGCGCACGCGCCTCCGGCTCCAGGCCCGCCCGGTCGAGCGCGACCACGGCGTCGGCGATCTCACCGGCGGGCCGGGCGACACCCTGCCGGAGCAGCTGCCCGCAGTCGGCGGCACGGCCCGCGGCGGCCAGCGCGCCTGCGGCGGCGGCGAGTTCGGCGGGCGGCAGCGAGGACACCTCCCACAGCAGGGTCGCCCAGTCGGCGTCCAGACCGGCCCCGTGCAGCGCGACGGCGAGCACCGGCAGATGCCCGGGGGGCCACGCGGCGGCCTCGCAGAGCACGACGTGCGCCTCTCCGGTGCGGCCTTGCGCGCGCAGCCGTACGAGCAGTGCGACGGCGTCCTCGGCGGCCCGGCGGGCGGCGGGGTCGGGTTCCGCCGCCCGCGGTGCGGTCCGGCCGTCACCGTCGTCGGCCGTGGCGCCGCCGAAGCGGGCCCCGCGCGGGGCGGAGGCGGCCTGCGAGGGGGCCGGCAGCACGGGCACGCCCGACGGAACGGGTCCGGCTTCCGTGTCGTCGTCGAGGTCCAGGCCCGCGAAGCGCGCGCCGCGCGGCTTCCCGCGCTTCTTCGTGGGGGCGGGCCCGGCCTGCGGCCCCGCTTCCGGACCGCGCCGCAGGCCGTGGGCTCCGGGCTCCTCCGGGAGGCGGGGGCCGGGAACCGCGGGCGTGCCGTCGGGGGCCGTCGCCTCCGCGTCCCCCTGCCCCCGGAACCAGTCGTCCGGGACCGTCATCTCCACGGCCGCCAGCCGGTTGCGGAGCTCGGCGCACCGGGCCGTGGCACGGGCGTGATCGTCCCGCGCCCAGGCCATCGCCTCCGTCTCCCCGTACGCCTCACGCGCCCCGTCCGTCCCGGCTGCCCTCATCCGCCGGGCCGCGTACGACTGCTCCCGCAGCATCACGCCGAGCCGGTCCACGAGGGCCTGCCGCCCGCCCGGCCGCCTGTCGTGGGCGGCCGCCGACGCGGCACACAGCGCGGCGGCGCGTACGGATTCCCGCGCGGCGTACGCGGATCCGCGCACGGCGGCGAGGTCCTGGAGCAGCGACTCGACGACGTCCCAGGGCGGGACCTCCGAGCCGTCGAAGCAGGCGCGCATGCCGTCGGGGTCGCGCGCGCAGAAGACCCCGTACCAGCCCTGCCCGGGATCGAGCAGGTCAGCCAGGTCCCGTAGGTACTCCGCGAACGCCCTTACTTCCACAGCATGCTGATCCACTGTCACCGTCGCCCTCACCGGTCGCCAGGGGCTGGAGCGTTCCAGTCCGCGGGCATTCGACCGCAGGCGTGTTACGGGAGGACTACGCACGCTTTTCCGGCAGGGTGCGTCCGGAGCGGCCGGAGCCGGCGCGCCCCCGTCAGAGGGTGACGGCGATCCCGGTGTGGGGCCGCTTGCCGAGTCGCGCGACCATGGCGGGCCAGTCCACGAGCCAGAACTTCCAGGTGTACTTGCGGGCCAGGACCTTGCGGACCGCCGCCGTCCCGTCGCCGTCGAGCAGCCTGGCCGTCCCCTCGGCGCTCGGCGCGCCCTCGGCGACGCGGCCGCGGACGTCGCAGACGGTGACGAGGACCCGGCTGTCGTTCCGCAGCCGCTTGACCTTCCAGGAGTCGGACCGCGTCCAGACGTACAGCACACCACCGTCCGCCGCGGCCCAGACGGGCGTGGCGACGGGCGTGCCGTCCTTCCGGTACGTGGTCAGGCTGACGTACTCACTGCTGGCGAAGTCCTGGAGAGTCACGGGCGCGACCCTACTCGGCCTACGCCGTGAGCGGCAGCTCCCCCGGTTCCGGCAGCGGCCCCGGGACGGGCACCGGCACACACAACGCGAGCAGCTCGTCCATCGACAGCCCGAGGGCTCCCGCCAGCGCCGCGACCGTGAAGAAGGCAGGGGTGGGGGCCCGGCCCGTCTCGATCTTGCGGAGCGTCTCGGCCGAGATTCCCGCGCTCGCCGCGACCGCGACCATGCTGCGTCCACCGCGTGCCTCACGCAGCACTTCGCCGAGCCGCTCGCCGCGACGGCGCTCTTCGGGTGTCAGGGGGTTCCGTACCATGCCGTCATTCTAATACCGCTAGGGCCGGTATTGTAATTGGCGCGATGCTGATCGCTACGACGCCGTGTTCCACCCGGACCGGAACGGCCGGCCCCGCCGTACGAGTGACGGCAGCCGGGCGGCCCACGCCGCTCAGGCTCCCCCGGCGAACTTCCGGGCGAGCGCCTCACCGGCACTCACCGCGGCGGCGGGGCTCTCGATCGGCGACACCTCGGAGTTCTTGAAGAGGATGTAGGTGACGCCGGACGCCGTGCCCCCGGTCCGGGGGTCCGGATCGATGCCGAGCGCCTCGGCCAGGGCGTACGAACCCTCGCCGATGATCCCGGTGGGCCCCGTGTCCCCCACGACGGCGTAGCGGACCTTGCCGTCGTGGATGACGGCGACCACACCACCGCCCTTGATCCCCGACTTGGTGTAGTTCCACAGCGGCCCGGGGCCGGGGACGACGACGTACGGCACCCGGGCGGAGTCCAGGGGCTTGCCGTCCGACCCCTGGAACGCCGTCCGGGGCTGGAAAGCGGGGTCGGTCCTGGTGTTGCAGGCGGTCGTGATCCGGCCGTCGCAGTCGATGTCCATGTCGGCCTCCCAGAACACGGCCTCATCGGTCCCGCAGACCGGGACCGTGGCGGCGGCGCCCTGGTCGGTGCGGTACTTCCCCTGGGAGATCCGGGTGCACTTCTTCACCTTGGCCAGCAGTTCGGCCGCACCGACCGGGCTCCCCCCGTCCCCCGCCGCGGCGGCGGGGAGTGCCGAGGCGAGCAGAGCGGCGCCGGAGAGCGCGGAGAGGACCAGCATTCGCGTACGCACGGTCGTGGTTGCACCTTTCACTGGACGCGAGGAACCCCGGCGGGCGCCTCCTTGCCGACGGCGGCGCGCCCTGGACGCGGCCGGCCGTGTACAGACCTCGGGGCCGGTACGACGCAGCTGCGCGCGACATACCGGCCCCGAGGCCACTGCTACCGCCGGCCGGTCACGAACGACCGCCCGGATGCACCACCATGGCCGAGCCACCGCCGCGCCGCACCTTTTCGGCCGCCGCGAGCCAGCGCCCGTCCGGGAGCCGTTGGACGCCGGTTGCCGCCCCGATCTCCGGATTCGCCTTGAACACGTGCCCGAGGGCCTCCAGCTTTCCGCGCACCGGGCTGTCCCACAGCCCCGGCTCGATCTCGGTCGTCGGGGAGTTGCGCTGGCTGGCACGGGGCGCGGCGATCGCGTCGACCAGCGGCAGCCCCCGGTCCAGGTGGCCGGTCAGCGACTGGAGGACGGTGGTGATGATCGTGGCACCGCCCGGCGACCCCAGGGCCAGCACGGGCTTCCCGTGCTCCAGCACCACGGTCGGCGAGATCGACGAGCGCGGGCGCTTGGACGGGCCCGGCAGGTTCGGGTCGTGGACCGCGGGGTCGGCGGGCGCGAACGAGAAGTCGGTCAGCTCGTTGTTGAGCAGGAAGCCCCGCCCCGGCACGGTGATACCGCTTCCTCCCGTCGACTCGATCGTCAGGGTGTACGCGACGACGTTGCCCCACTTGTCGGCTGTCGTCAGGTGCGTCGTGTTCTCACCCTCGTACGTCGTGGGGGCGGCCTCGCCCCCCGTGGCGCAGCGGGCCGGGTGGCGCGGGTCGCCCGGGGCGAGCGGGCTGGTGAGGACCGCGTCGTCCTTGATGAGGCACTCCCGCGAGTCGGCGAAGCGCTGGCTGATCAGCTCGCGCGTCGGGACGTCCTCGAAGGCGGGGTCGCCCACCCAGCGTCCCCGGTCGGCGAAGGCGATCCTGCTCGCCTCGATCAGGCGGTGGAGGTACTGCGTCTCGCTCGCCTTCGAAAGGTCCGTCGACTCCAGGATGTTGAGGGCCTCACCCACGCTCGTACCCCCCGACGAGGACGGCGCGATGCCGTACACGTCGAGGCCCCGGTAGGCGGTCTTCGTCGGGGCCTGGTGCAGTGCGCGGTAGGACTTCAGGTCCCCGGTCGTCAGATCTCCCGGACGCACCACACGCGCCGCCGCCGGGTCCACGGGCGGCTTGCGCACCGTCGACACGATGTCCCGGGCCAGGTCGCCCCGGTACAGCTCGTCGACGCCCTCGCGGCCCAGCGTCCGGTACGTACGGGCGAGGTCGGGGTTCTTGAACACCGATCCGGTCACCGGCAACTCACCACCGGGCAGGAAGAGTTCGGCGGTCGCGGGGAAGTCGGCGAACCTGGCCTCGTTGGAGGCGGTCTGGGAGCGGAAGGTCTCGTCCACCACGAAGCCGTCGCGCGCCAGCCGCTCGGCCGGTTCGAGCAGCCGCCCGAGGGGCTTGGTGCCCCAGGCGTCGAGGGCCTTCTCCCAGGTGGCGGGCGTGCCGGGCGTGCCGACCCCGAGTCCGCTGGTGACGGCGTCGGCGAAGGGGATCGGCTTCCCGTTCTCCAGGAAGAGCGAGGAGTCCGCGCTGCGGGGCGCGGTCTCGCGGCCGTCGATGGTCTGTACCCTGCCCGTCCTCGCGTCGTAGTGGACGAAGTACCCACCGCCTCCGATGCCCGCCGAGTAGGGCTCGGTGACGCCCAGCGCGGCGGCGGTGGCGACCGCCGCGTCGACGGCGTTGCCTCCCTTGCGGAGCACCTCGATACCGGCCGCCGAGGCGTCCGCGTCGACACTCGACACCGCTCCCCCGTACCCCACCGCAACCGGGGACTTGGGAGGCGGCACGGGTGGCGCCGAGGCCGCGGGAGCCGCGGCACCGAGCGAGCCGATGACGGCGATCACGAGTGGGAACGACACATTCCGGCCTACGGAATGACGCATCCGTACCTCCTGTGAAGAATCGTCCGCGCAGGGTAACGCCGTGAGGCCCGTACCGTCAGGACCGCCTCGGCCACATGTACGGACGGGCCCGTCAGGCCGTGCCCGCCGGTACGGCCGCCCGGTCGGCGATCAGCCGGAGGATCTCCCGCCGGTGCGCGGCCAGGTAGAAGTGACCGCCCTTGAAGACGCGGAAGTGGAAGGCCGTGTCCGTGTGCCTCGACCAGGCCTGTGCCTCCTCGACGCTCACCTTGGGGTCGTCGTCGCCCACGAGGCTCCACACGGGGCAGCGCAGCGCGGGACCCGGCTCGTAGACGTAGGTCTCGGCAGCGCGGTAGTCGGCTCGGATCGCCGGCAGGGCCATGCGGATCAGTTCCGGATCGTCGAGGACGGCCGCGTCCGTACCGCTCAGCAGCCTCATCTCCTCGACGATGCCGTCGTCGTCCCGCAGGTGGACGGCCTCCGTGCGGGGTGCGGACGGCGCGCGCCGCGCGGAGGCGAACAGGGCGTGCGGCACGACGCCGTGGTCGCGCTCGAGCCGGCGGGCGACCTCGAAGCCGAGGGTCGCGCCCATGCTGTGCCCGAACAGGACCAGCGGGAGGTCCGTCCACTCCAGGAGCACGGAGGTCACCTGGTCGGCCAGTTCGGCGATCGTGGCGACGCAGGGCTCGGCCCGCCGGTCCTGGCGCCCCGGGTACTGCACGGCGAGCACGTCGGTGCCGGCGGGCAGGCCCGCCGACACCGGCCGGTAGAAACTCGCCGAGCCGCCCGCGTGCGGCAGACACACCACCCTGACCGCCGCGTCCGGGCGGGGGTGGTAGCGGCGTATCCACAGGCGGTTGTGTTCGGCCGACGTGGTCATGGGGTGCGGGTTCCCTTCGTGGCGGCGGCGCGGACGGGCCGCACCGGGCGGGCCCGAGAAGTCTCGCCGCCCGGGCCCGGCGGCCCACACCCCTACCGCCCCCAGGTCCGGGGCGGCAGGCGGGACTCACGCGTTGAGGTAGGCCAGCACCGCCAGGACGCGGCGGTTGTTGTCACTCGACGGGGGGAGCATCAGTTTGGAGAAGATGTTCGAGATGTGCTTGGCCGCCGCGCCCTCGGTGACGGTCAGCCGTTGGGCGATGGCCGTGTTGGAGCACCCTTCCGCCATGAGTTCCAGCACGGTGCGCTCCCGCGCGGTGAGCGCGGACAGCGGCTCGTCACGGGAGTGCGACGTCATCAGCTGGGCCACGACGGTGGGGTCCATGGCCATGCCGCCGGCTGCGACCCGGCGGACGGCGTCGATGAACTGCCTGTCGTCCAGGACACTGTCCTTGAGCAGATAGCCGATGCCGCCGGTGCCGTCGGCCAGCAGTTCGCGGGCGTACATCTGCTCGACGTGCTGGGACAGGACGAGGATCGGCAGACCGGGCCGCTCGCGGCGGGCCAGAAGGGCGGCCTGCAGGCCCTCGGTGGTGAACGTCGGCGGTAAACGGACGTCCACCACGGCCACGTCCGGACGGTGTTCGGCGATGGCCCGTCTCAGGTCCGTCCCGTTGTCGACGGCGGCGACCACCTCGCAGTCGTAGGCCTCGAGCAGTTGGATGATTCCCTGCCTCAGGAGGAAGAGGTCTTCGGCGAGGACAACGCGCACGGCAACTCCATTTTCATGACGGTCGGCCCGCCCGGGGGACTGTCGATCTCCAGGACGCCGTCAAAGGATGCCAGCCGCCGCCGGATCCCCTCCAGGCCGCTCCCGGCCGACATCTCGGCTCCCCCTCGGCCGTCGTCGGTGACCTGCCCGAGCAGGGCGCCGTCCGCGTAGTGCAGAGCCACCTCGACCCGTCCGGCTTCGGCGTGCTTGAGGGCGTTGGTGAGCAGTTCCGACACCGAGAAGTAGATGGCGGACTCCACCGGGTCGGGCAGTTTCCCGGGAAGCGCCGCGACGACCGTGACGGGCAGCGGACTGGCCAGGCACAAAGCCCTTACGGCGTCGGCGAGTCCGCGCTCGGCGAGCACCGGGGGGTGGATGCCCCGGACCAGGCCGCGCAGCTCACGCAGAGCCTGCACTGAGGCACTGCGCGCGTCGTTCAGCAGCCGGCGTGCCTCGTCGGTGTTCCGGTCCAGCTGCCGGTCGACGGCGCCGAGGGTGAGGCCGAGACTGACCAGCCTGGCCTGGGCGCCGTCGTGCAGATCGCGTTCGATGCGGCGTACCTCGGCGGCCTGGATGTCCAGAGCACCGGAGCGCGTCTCCGCCAGGTGCTGGACCCGGGAGGCCAGGCGGGCGCCCTGGGTCGGGCCCAGCAGGAACCGGACGAAGTAGGCGTGGCCCTTCAGGATCCAGGGGCTGAGGTGGAGCCAGCCGGCGAACACGGCGAGGGCCGCCAGGGCCGCGGCGAGGGCGGCGGGCCAGCTGTCGACGGTGATGAACGCGTACCAGCGGCCCACTCCGTCGGAGGCGACGGGCCGCCACAGGCCGCAGGCCAGTACCAGCCCCTCCCCCGCGTAGTACAGCAGCGCGGCCGGGGCGCTGCCGAGCAGCAGGCCGACAACGCTGTTGAGGAGCAGCCACAGCAGGTCCCGCCAGCTCGCCGGGTCGGCCAGGATCCATTTGCAGCGGCGTACCCAGCCGACGATGTCCCGTTCGATCTCCTCCGGTTCGGGCCGGTAGGGCCGTTCCACCGGGACTCCGGAGCGGGCGGCGGCACGCCGGTTCAGGTCGCAGACCCAGCGCACCGCGGTGGTCAGGTGGGGCAGCGCGAGGAAACCGATCCCGATGAGGCACAGGATGACGAAGTACGTGGTCGTGACGAAGAGCACGACCGAGGCCAGGGCTCCGGCGGCGATCAGTGCGCCGACCAGTGTGTCCTGGGCAGCCCGGCTCAGTCGCATGCGCCCATCCTCCCACTCGCGGGGACGGGCGAGGGAAGGACCGTCCCCGGACGGGGGTGCCGGGGACGGTCCGGTTCGCAGACGGCTCACGCGGCCTTCACCGTGTCGACGGCGGGCGTGCGCATGCCGCGCCATGAGGGAAGGAGCGTGGCGCCGAAGACCAGCACCAGGGACCCTCCGACGATGGCGAGGTAGATCCCGGGGGATCCGGAGGGCAGATAGGAGTCGGACTTGACCATGCTGTACGGCACGATGGTGGTCGCCGCGGCGATCGTGCCGAGGACGGTGGAGATGATTCCGATGAGGACGCCCTCGACGGTCAGCATGCCGAGCACCTGGCGGCGCGTCGCGCCCGTCAACTGCTGGAGGCCGAACTCGGCACGGCGCTTGCGGGTCACCGCCACCAGGGTGTTGACGACGGTGATGGCGGCGTATCCGACGATCATGGCGACGATCGTATAGTTCGCGGCGACCAGGATCTGCTGGATCTGGTTGTTCCGGCCGGCCAGTGAGTCCCCGTCGTCCAGTTCGGTGCCGGGCACGCTCGCGGCCAGCCCGGCCAGTGCCTCACGGAGTCCGGCGGGGCCGCCCTGTTCGGAGCGGACCAGGATCTGGTGCGGAAGCCCGTCACTCGTGTGCGGGGCCAGGGTCACCGCGGGCAGGGTCACGTACTGCTGCTTGGGGTTGTCGGCGTAGAGCGCGACGACGGTGGGGCGTACGGAGGTGCCGTCGCCGAGGCGCAGCGGAAGCCGGTCCCCGACCCCCACGCCGTATTCCTCGGCCTTCTTGTCGGAGAGGGCGACCGTGTCGCCGCGCAGGCCGGACAGGGATCCGGCGACGGGCCGCAGATCGAGGCTCTGCCGCACGCCTTCGGCGGACACGCCCCGCAGTTCGGTGTCGGCACGCCCATCGGGGGCGTCGACGAAGCCGCGGCTGGTGACGAACTCCGAGGCGGCCGCCACGCCGGGGGTGGCCCGGACCTGGTCGACGACGGCGGGGGCGAATCCGCCCGTGGTGGAGTCGAGGACGTAGTCGGCCAGGACGTTCCGGTCGTAGGAGCTCTGGGAGACGTGGTCCTCGGTGGCCTGCATGTAGAGGGTGCCGGTGGCGATGCCGATGAGCAGGACGATGGGCGCGACGGCGCCCGCCATACGGACGTTGGCCGTGGTGGCGTTGCGCAGGGCGAGCTTGCCGGAGATGCCGGAGAAGGCGCGCACCGGCAGGTACAGCAGGGCGACCATCGCCTTGGTGATGCCGGGGGCGAGCAGCGCCAGGCCGATGCAGAACAGCACGGAGGCGGGCCCGGCGGTGCTGGCCAGGGTGGGGCCGTCCTCCATCACCGTGGCGGTGGCGACGGCGAGGCCGATGCCGTTGGCGAGGAAGAACAGCGCGATCAGCAGGCGCGGCACGCTGAACCAGCGGGTGCCCGCGGCGGACTCGGCCAGGGCGGCGACCGGTTCGGTGCGGGCGGCACGACGGCCCGCGAAGCGGGTGGCACCGGCCGCGGCGAGCACCGTGACGACGGCGCCGACGGCCATCGGCACCCAGCCGGCGTGGTAGACGATCGCCGACGAGACGACGCCGCTGGAGGTGAGCACGCCGAAGAGCAGCCGGCCCAGCAGATATCCCGGGTACAGGGCGAGCAGTACCGAGGCGACCGAGAGCACCGCGGTCTCGATGAGGATCATCCGGCGCAGTTGCTGCGGGGTGGAGCCCACGGCCCGCAGCAGGGCCATCTCCCGGGTGCGCTGCTGGAGGGACAGTCCGAGCGTGGAGGCGACGCCGAACATCACGATCAGCACCACGGAGGAGCCGAAGATGGCCGCGAGGATCACGACGGTGCGCTGGCTGGAGAGGGTGCCGGGCAGTTCCGCCAGGCCGCGCCGCTCGCCGGTGAGCACCTCGGCCCGGTCGCCGACGACGGACCGCACCGCGCCGGCGACCGCCGCCGTGTCCGCGCCCTTCTCCGGCAGCACGCCGATCGAGTCGATCCGGCCGCCGGCCAGGGTGCGGGCCTGCTCGTCGCTGAAGAACAGCGCGGCGTCGGGGTTGCCGTCGCCGCGCTGGCCGGCGACACCGCTGACAGTGAACCGCCGGGTGTCGCCGCCCACGACGATCTCGACGACGGAGCCCGGTCCCGCACCGGCGCGCTCGGCGAGCCCGGAGTCGAGTACGACCTCGCCGCCGGCGACGGGGGAGGCGCCGGCGGCGAGGGTATAGGGGGTGAGCCGGGCACCGGCCCAGCCGTGGCCGTACGAGGCGTCCTCGCCGGTCAGCGCCTTGCCGTCCTTGAGGACGGTGGCGGGGAAGGACACGTCGCCGACGGCGTCGCGGACGCCGTCCGCACGCGCCACCTCACGGGCCAGCTCCGGGTCGATACGGTGCCGTTCGGTCAGGGCAGCACCGTCGTAGGACTGTTCGCCGGTGACCACGACCGGGGCGCCGTTCAGGCGCAGCGGGTCGGCGGCCATCCGGACGCCGGTCTCCATCAGGCCGCCGCAGCCGATGACGATCGCGGCGCCGAGGAACATGGCGAGGAAGGTCGCGACGAAACTGGTCCGCCGGAACTTCAGGGTGCGCAGGGCGAGCCGCCACATCAGTACAGCCCTCCGGACGTCATCGGTGCGGCCTGCTGGCGGTTCTGGTCCTCCCAGGCACCGAGCCGTGTCATCCGCGCCGCGACCGCGTCGGCCGTCGGCCGGTGCAGTTCACCGGCGATGGCCCCGTCGGCGAGGAAGACCACCCGGTCTGCGTACGAGGCGGCCACCGGGTCGTGGGTGACCATGACCAGGGTCTGGCGGGCCGTGTCGACGGACTCGCGCAGCAGGGATAGCACGGCCGAAGCGGTACGGGTGTCCAGCGCTCCGGTGGGCTCGTCGGCGAAGACCACGGCGGGCTGGGTGACCAGGGCACGCGCGATGGCGACGCGCTGCTGCTGCCCGCCGGAGAGCTCGGACGGCAGGTGGCCGAGGCGGTCGGCCAGGCCCACTCGCTGGACGACGCTGTGGATCAGGTTCTTGTCGGGGCGCTTTCCGGCGAGTTGCAGCGGCAGAGTGATGTTCTGTATCACCGTCAGGGCGGGCAGCAGGTTGAACGACTGGAAGATGAAGCCGATCCGGTCGCGGCGGAGCATGGTCAGCTGGGTGTCGTCCAGGCCGGCGAGGTCGGTGCCACCGACGGTCACGGATCCGGACGTGGGCCTGACCAGGCCCGCGGCGCAGTGCAGGAAGGTGCTCTTGCCGGAACCGGACGGTCCCATCACCGCGGTGAAGGTGGCGTCGGCGAAGCTCATGGAGAGTTCCCGGAGTGCGGCCACCTGGCTGTCCGCTCGTCCATAGATCTTCGACACGGTGTCCAGTCGTACCGCCTCCGTCCGACGGAGGTCGTGTGATGTGTGCATCGTGCTCCCCAATGAAATGACGCGCTTCCCACGCGGTGTCTGTGGATCAGATTAGGAGCGGCGAGGCCGTCGCACATTGGCCTTATACCGCCGATTCGAGGTAGAGGTTTCTCTACCTCCGCAGGCATGTATGTGGAGTCGTGCAGCAGTTCCATACCGTGGAGCTTTTTGCGAGTTCACGTCGAGGCGTCGTGAAGAGGGACGACAGGCTTCGGGATTTCGGTGACCCTGGTGGCACCCGCGGCGGTTTCCGCAGGATACGCCGGGCCCTTCGATCCGGTGCGCGTCCCTCTCCTCAGGGCCGGGACCGAACACCATTTCTCCGAAAGAAATACCGAGTCCTTGTCAAGGGGGCAGAAATACCCGCAGGACAGTGAAGCCGCCATCCACCTGTCCGAATCGTTTACCCCACCGTAAAAGTGCGGCCATTGCCAGTGCCACAATGTGAATGAGCGGGTAACGTCGCAGTATCCGAAAAAGCGTCAAGAGATTGGGTTCAATGTGTCCAGGACAGCCGGCCTCCCCACGGCCGAGAGGCATGACGGCACCGCATACGCGAGGCCGGTGCGGCATGGGGCGTGACCACGGGCTCATCGCCAGCGTGCGGCCCGACGGGTACCTGGACCTGTTCGTTCCACTCACCGGGAAACGCCACAGGTGCGGTCCTCGTGGTACGACGATGTGGCTCGCACTGCAGCGCAGTGATTGGCAGACGGAACTCGCCGCGGAAGATGTCGCTGTGCGACTGGGGGTACATCCGGACAGTATTCGATGTGATATCCAGGCATGGATGTCGCATTTCCGTGAGGCGAGTCAGTGACGAAGCCGTGGAGCGGCGGCCTGCCGGCCGCCGCGTCCCGCCGCAGGTCCGGCGGCCGGTGCGGGACGCACGGCCGCCGGTACCCTGCCGCCGCTCCCGGCGTCAGGCCGCAGCGATGCCGGACAGCCACTTCTCCACCGCTCCGGCGGTGGATTCGGCCCGGTCCTCCATGACCGTGAAGTGCGTGCCGGGTACCTCGGCGAGCTCGTGCGCGCCCTCCCAGACCGCCTGCCAGCCGTCGAGTCCGGGGGCGAACGGCTCCTCGGGCCGGACGAACAGCACCGGAGCGGTCAGCGGGCCCGGCAGGCAGCCCCCGATCAGGTCGCTGTAACGGCTCATCGCCGCGAGGCGCGCGGTGCCGAAGCCGCCCACGGACGATTCACGGTCCAGCATGCCGTTGAACATCTCGCGCCGGAGCTGTTCGGTGCCGTCGTCGGCGAGCAGGTAGGTGTCCAGCAGGACCACACCGGAAGCCGGCCGGCCGGCCTTCTCCATCGCCTCGGCCGCCGCGTGGGCGAACTGCCCGCCGGAGGAGTAGCCGAGGAGTACATAGGGCCGTCCGTCGGCGCAGGCACGCCGGATGCCGTCGACGACGACCTCCACGACCGCGTCGACGGAGCGCGGCAGCGGCTCCCCGGGCACGAAGCCGGGAACGTCCGGGACCAGCACGTCGCGTCGGCCGTGGAAGTGCCGGGCGAAGCGGGCGTACTGGTGGGCGCCGCCCAGCGCCATCGGGGAGGGCAGGCAGAGCAGGCGGGGTCCCTCGTCTCCCGTCGCCAGGCGCACGGGGTCGCGTACGTCGCCGAACTCCGCCGCCGAGGAGAAGCCCGGCAGGATGTCCGCCGCGCAGTGCAGCAGCTTCATGGCTCGTTCCCAGTTGCCGTCGGCCGCCGCGCGCCGCACCAGCCCGCTGACCGATTCGATGTCGTCGTCCGCCGGCTCGGCGCCGTCCACGGCGAGGTGTCCGCGCAGGTGGGCGGCGAGCGCGGCGGGCGTGCGGTGGTCGAAGGCGACCCCGGCCGCGACGGTGACGCCGAGGGCGTTGGCGAGGGCTCCGCTCAGTTCGGCGGCGGAGACCGAGTCCATGCCGATCTCCAGGAAAGCGTCGTCGGGTTCGACGGCCTGCGGTCCCGCGTGTCCGAGGATCGCGGCGGTCTGCGCCCGTACCAGGTCGGCGAGCAGGGCCTCCTGCTCGGCCTCCGGGGCCGCCGCCAGCCGCTCCCGCAGACCCTGCGCCTCCGGGACCGCGGCGGGGGCGACGGAACCGGCCGGTCCGGCGGCCGGCTGCGTGGTGGGCCGGTCCATGGTGAGAGGGACGTCGGCGTCCAGCCAGTAACGCTCGTGCCGGAACGCGTACGTGGGCAGCTCGGCGCGGGCCGTACCGGGGAAGAGCGCCGCCCAGTTCATGGGCAGGCCGTCGGCGTGCAGCCGGGCGAGCCCGGACAACAGGGCCGCCGGTTCGGCGCCGTGGCGTCGGCCCAGGGCCACGACGGCGGCGTCGTCCTCGCCGACGCACTCCCGGACGAGCCCGGTCAGGACGGCGTCGGGACCGACCTCGACATAGCGGGTGACGCCCGACCCGCCGAGGGCGGCGACGGCGTCGGAGAAACGAACGGTGCCGCGCACGTGCCGTACCCAGTACCGCGGGTCGCGCAGTTGCTCCCCGGTGGCGGGTAGTCCGGTGAGCGCCGAGACCACGTCGACGCGGGGTTCGTGGAAGGTGAGCTGCGCGACGACCGCGTGGAAGTCGTCGAGCATGGCGTCCATCAACGGGGAGTGGAAAGCGTGCGAGACGCTGAGCCGCTTGGTCTTCTCGAATCCCGCGGCGGCGGAGAGGACCGCCTCACGCTCCCCGGACAGGACGACTGCCGACGGTCCGTTGACCGCCGCCAGGCCCACCCGCTCGTCCAGCAGCGGGAGGACCTCGTCCTCGCCGGCCCGCACGGCGACCATCGCGCCGCCCTCGGGCAGGGCCTGCATGAGCCGGCCGCGTGCGGCGACCAGGGTGCAGGCGTCGGCCAGGTCCAGCACTCCGGCCACATGGGCGGCGGCGATCTCGCCGACGGAGTGCCCCGACAGCACGTCGGGCCTCACACCCCAGGACTCCAGCAGCCTGAAGAGGGCCACCTCGTAGGCGAACAGGGCGGTCTGCGCGTACTGCGTGCGGTGTACCGCCTCGGTGTCCTCGCCGCTCAGTACGCCCGCCAGGTCCAGGCCGAGGTGGGCGTCGATCGCGTCGAACGTCTCGGCGAACACCGGGTAGTGCGCGCGTAGTTCGAGTCCCATGCCGGGCCGTTGGGCGCCCTGGCCGGTGAACAGGAACGCGGTGCGGCCACCGGTTCGGGCCCGGCCGGTGACGGCGGTGGCCGAGGGGCCTCCGGTGGCGAGAGCGTCCAGCCCTGCCCTGATCTGCTCCCGGTCGCCACCGACGACCACCGCCCGGTGGGCGAAGGCCGCGCGCCGGGTGCCCAGGGCCCTGGCGACGGCGGACACCGGCAGTCCGGGGCGGGCGTCGAGGAAGTCGCGCAGCCGCTCGGCCTGTGCGGGGAGGGCACGTGCGGAACGGGCGGACAGGGGCAGCATGACGGCCGGTGCGGGGGGTTCGGGCTCAGACCGGGGGGAGGTGTCGTCGTCGGGTGCCTCCTCCAAAATCACATGCGCGTTCGTCCCGCTGATCCCGAACGACGACACCCCCGCACGACGCACCCGCTCACCCCGCGCCCACGGACGTTCCTCATCCAGCAACCGCACCCGCCCCGCACCCCACTCCACCTTCCGCGACGGCTCACCCACATGCAGCGTCCGCGGCAACACCCCCTCCCCCAACGACAACACCATCTTCATCACACCCGCCACACCCGCAGCCGCCTGCGTATGCCCGACGTTCGACTTCACCGACCCCAACCACAACGGCACCTCACGCTCAACCCCGTACACCGCCAGCAAAGCCTGCGCCTCGATCGGATCACCCAACTCCGTCCCCGTACCATGCGCCTCCACCACATCCACATCACCCGCCGACACACCCGCCGACACCAACGCCTGACGCAACACCCTCTGCTGCGACGGACCATTCGGCGCCGTCAGACCATTCGACGCACCATCCTGATTCACCGCACTCCCCCGCACCACCGCCAACACCCGATGCCCCAACCGCCGCGCATCCGACAACCGCTCCAACACCAGCACACCGAGGCCTTCGGAGAACCCGGTGCCGTTCGCGTCGTCGGAGAAGGACCGGCACCGGCCGTCCGGGGAGAGGGCGCCCTGGCGGCTGAACTCGACGTAGGTACCCGGTGAGGCCATGACCGTCACTCCGCCGGCCAGGGCGAGGGTGCACTCGCCCTGGCGCAGCGCCTGCGCGGCCAGGTGGAGGGTGACCAGGGACGAGGAGCACGCGGTGTCGACGGTGAGGGCCGGGCCCTCCAGGCCGAGGGCGTAGGCGACCCGGCCCGAGACGACACTGCCGGAGCCGAAGCTGCCGAAGTAGTCGTGGTACATGACGCCCGCGTACACGCCGGTGGGGCTGCCGCGCAGCGACGACGGATCGATGCCCGCGTGCTCCAGTGCCTCCCAGGACCCTTCCAGCAGGAGCCGCTGCTGCGGGTCCATCACCAGGGCCTCGTGCGGGGAGATGCCGAAGAACGCAGCGTCGAAGTCCCCCGCGTCGTAGAGGAATCCGCCCTCGCCGGTGGAGGAGCGGCCCGGGGTGCCCGGTACCGGGTCGTGCAGGTCCGGGTCCCAGCCGCGGTCGTCGGGGAACGCGCCGATGCCGTCGCGGCCTTCGGCGACGAGGCGCCAGAGGTCCTCGGGCGAACGGACTCCGCCCGGGTAACGGCACGCCATACCCACGATCGCGATCGGTTCCCGGGCCGCGGCGGTCTGCGCCCGGTTGCGCTCCCGCAGCCGCTCGATCTCCTTGAGCGAGGCGCGCAGCGCCTCGATCATCCTGGTGTCGGGCTTCTCGGACTCGGCCATGGTTCTCTTCCTTCTCACAGGGCGTCGTCGTCGCCGACGAGGTCGTCGAGCGCCAGGGTGATCAGACTCTCGGCATCCATGGCGTCGATCGCGGGGCGGCCGGACTCGCCGTTCGCGGACCGCTCCCCCGCGGGCCTCAGTCCGGCGAGTTCGAGCAGGCTGTCCAGCAGTCCGGCTTCGCGGAGCCTGGCCACCGGAAGGGCGGCCAGCGCGGCGCGGACGGTGTCCTCCTCGCGCGGGCCGTCCGCGACGGACGGCGCCAGTTCGGCGGCAAGGTGGTCGGTGAGGGCGGCCGGGCTCGGGTGGTCGAAGACGAGCGTGGCGGACAGGCGCAGCCCGGTCGCCTCGTTGAGCCGGTTACGGAACTCGACGGCGGTCAGTGAGTCGAAGCCGAGGTCCTTGAAGGCCACCTCGGCCTCGAACTCCTCGGTCCCGAGCACCTGGCGGGCCTCGTCCCGCACCAGTTCGAGCAGGCGCGCGGTCCGTTCCTCGGGCGTGCGGGCGGCCAGGTCGCGGCGGAGCGCCGCCGACGCCACGGACGCGTTGGCACCGCCGCGGCGGGGCGCGCGCACCAGGCCACGCAGCAGCGGGGCGACGTGGCCGGCGTCCCGCGGGGTGCTGAGGTCCAGGCGGGCGGGCAGCAGGACCGGCTCCTCGCGTCCCACCGCTGTGTCGAACAGGCCCAGGCCCGCCGCCGTGTCGAGGGCGAGCACGCCCCCGGAGGCCATGCGGCGCGCATCGGCGTCGCCCAGGCGGTCGGCCATGCCTCCGCTGCCCGCCCAGGCCCCCCAGGCGAGCGAGACGGCCCGTAGCCCCAGGGAGCCCCGGTGCGCGGCGAGGGCGTCGAGGAAGGCGTTGCCAGCGGCGTAGGCGGCCTGGCCCGGACTGCCGAACAGGCCGGCCGCGGACGAGAACAGCACGAACGCGGTCAGCGGACGGTCCGCGGTGAGTTCGTGCAGATGCCAGGCGGCGTCCAGCTTGGGCCGCAGCACCGTGTCCAGCTGCTCGGGCGTGAGGGAGGTGAGGACGGCGTCGGCAAGGACACCGGCGGTGTGCACCACCGCGGTGACGGGGTGGTCCTCCAGTACGCGGGCGAGGGCGGAGCGGTCGGACGCGTCGCACGCGACGAGGGTGACCCGGGCACCGAGGGTGGTCAGTTCCTCCCGCAGTTCCCCGGCGCCGGGGGCCTTGTCGCCGCGGCGGCCGAGCAGGACGAGCCTGGTGGCTCCGTGCTCGGTGACCAGGTGGCGGGCCACCTCCCGGCCGAGAGCGCCGGTGCCGCCGGTGATCAGTACGGTGCCCGTCCAGTCGGCTGGTACGTGCCCGTCCCGGCGCGGCGCGCGGACGAGGCGCGGTGCGCTCACCGCGCCGTCGCGGAGCACCAGTTGGGGTTCGCCGGAGGCGACGGCGGAGGGCAGCCGGCGGCGGGAGGCGTCGGTGTCGTCGAGGTCGGCCAGGACGATCCGGTCGGGGTGTTCCGACTGGGCCGAGCGGATCAGACCCCACACGGCGGCGGCACCGGGGTCGCTGATCGCCGCGGGATCGGGGCCGGTGGCCCCCCGGGTGGTGACAACCAGGCCGGTGCCGGAGAACCGCTCGTCGGCCAGCCAGTCCTGGACCACGGCGAGCATCCGCCGGGCCCCGGCCCGGATCTCTTCGGGGTTCCGTCCGCCGGGGTGCGGGACGACCAGGGTGTCGGGGGCCAGCGCGACGGCCTCGGGCAGTCCGGTGACAGTCGTGACCTCGGCGATCTCCCCGCCGAGCGCGGCGGCCAGGTCCTCGTGGCCGGAGCCGAGGACGGCCCACCGGCCTGCCTGCGGGGCGGTGGGCACCGCGACGGGCACCCAGTCGAGGGCGAACAGGTCTTCGTGCCCGCCGGCGGCCGCCGCCGCGATCCTGGCGGGGTCGACCTCCCGCAGCGCCAGCGACGCGACCCGGGCGACGGGCCGGCCGTCGGCGTCGGCGGCGTCGATGCGTACGGCGCCGGAGTCCAGGGGTGCGATCCGCACACGCAGGGCGGTCGCGCCCGCGGAGTGCAGTTCGACGCCGCTCCAGGCGAACGGCAACGCCATCCGCTCCAAGGCTCCGGCGCGCAGGCCGACGGCGTGCAGCGCGGAGTCGAGCAGCGCCGGGTGCAGTCCGAAGGGGGCACCGTCCGTGTCGACGGCGACCTCGGCGTACACCTCGTCACCGAGGCGCCAGGCGGCGCGCAGTCCCCGGAAGCGGGGCCCGTACTCGGCTCCCAGTGCGGCGAGCCGGTCGTAGACGTCGTCCAGGTCGACGGCTTCGGCGCCGGCCGGCGGCCAGGACGTCAGGTCGTGGGCGGGCAGCGGGTCCGCCGGCCGCAGGACGCCGGTGGCGTGGGTGGTCCACGGGTCGTCGTCGGCCGCCGCGTACACGGTGAAGTCCCGGGCGCCGGTGGCGTCCGGCTCACCGGCGGTGGCCTGGAGGCGGACGCTGCCGTGCTCGGGGAGCACCAGCGGTTCGGAGACGGTCAGTTCCTCCACCACGGGGCAGTCCAGCCGGGCCCCCGCGGCGAGGGCCATCTCGACGAACGCCGTGCCCGGCAGCAGCGGTACGCCGCCGACGCGGTGGTCGGCCAGCCACGACTGGGCGGAGAGCGAGAGCCGGCCGGTGTGCAGGGCCGCGTCGGCGTCGGCGCGCTCGACGGCGGCGCCCAGCAGCGGGTGGCCGACGGCGGGCCCGGGCTGCCCCGGGTCGCCGGTCATCCAGTAGCGGTCCCGCTGGAAGGCGTAGGTCGGCAGGTCCGAACCGTCGCGGTGGGGCAGCAGGTCCGTCCAGTCGACGGTGACGCCGTGCACGTGCAGCGCGGCGAGCCCGGTGACCAGTGCCTCGGTCTCCTCGCGGTCCTTGCGCTGGAGGGCGACCACGGCGGCCGTGTCCTCGGGCAGGCAGTCACCGGCGGCCGCGGTGAGCGCGCTGCCGGGTCCGACCTCGGCGAAGTGCCGGGCGCCCGCGTCGTGCAGGGCGGACACGGCGTCGGCGAAGCGGACCGCCTCACGGGCGTGCCGTACCCAGTAGTCGGGGGTGGACAGTTCGTCGGCGGCCGCGGGAGCTCCGGTGAGGGTGGACACCAGCGGGAGGCGCAGCGACCCGTACGACAGCGACTCGGCGACCTCGCGGAACTCCTCGAGCATCGGTTCCATCAGGGCCGAGTGGAATGCGTGGCTGACGGCCAGTTCCTTGCTCCGGTCGAAGCGGGCGGCGAGCGCGCGGGCCGGGCCGGCGGGGCCGGAGACCACCACGGACGTGGGTCCGTTGACGGCGGCGAGGCCGACCCCGTTCCCGAGCAGCGGCGTGACCTCGTCCTCCGCCGCGCCTACGGCGATCATGACGCCGCCGTCGGGGAGCGCCTGCATCAGCCTTCCCCGGGCGGCGACGAGCCGGCACGCGTCCTGGAGGCCGAGGACGCCCGCCACGTGGGCGGCGGCGATCTCGCCGACGGAGTGCCCGGCGAGCAGGTCCGGCCTGACGCCGAACGACTCCAGCAACCGGAACAGCGCCACCTCGAAGGCGAACAGGGCGGGCTGGGTGTACTCGGTGCGCTCCAGCAGTCCGGCGGAGTCGAGGACGTCGCCGAGCGGCCGGTCCAGCAGCGGGTCCAGGTGGGCGCGGACCTCGTCGAAGGCGGCGGCGAAGGCGGGGAACGCGATGCCGAGCCGGGCGCCCATGCCGGGCAGTTGGGAGCCCTGGCCGGAGAAGAGCAGGGCCAGCTTGCCGTCGGTCGCCGGGCCGGCCGTGCCGACCGGGGGTGTGCGTCCCTCGGTCAGCGCGCGCAGCCCGGCGGTCAGGTCCTCGCGGGTGTGCCCGACGACGGCGGCGCGGTGGCCGAGTGCGGTACGGGCGTGGGCGAGGGCGCCGGCGATCCGGCGCGGGTCGGCGTTCGGGTGGCCGTTCAGGTGGTCCAGCAGCCGGCCGGCCTGGGCCCGCAGGGCCTGGGACGTGCGGCCGGACAGCAGCCACGGCACGGCGCCCACCGCGGGACCTGCGGGCGGCGTGATGCGGGCCGGCGGGGCGGCGGGTGGCGCCTCCACGATCACATGGGCGTTGGTGCCCGAGATACCGAAGGAGGAGATGCCCGCGCGGCGCGGACGGCCGGGGTCCGGCCACGGCAGGGACTCGGTCAGCGGGCGGACGTTGCCGCCCTCCCACTCCACGTGCCGGGAGGGCGTGTCGATGCCGAGGCTGGCCGGCAGGGTCTCGTGGTGGATCGCCTGGACCATCTTGATGACACCGGCGACACCGGCGGCGGCCTGGGTGTGGCCCAGGTTGGACTTGACCGAGCCGAGCCACAGCGGGCGTTCCTCGGTGTGCGCCGCGCCGTAGGTGGCGATCAGGGCCTGGGCCTCGATGGGGTCGCCCAGGGTGGTGCCGGTGCCGTGGGCCTCGACCACGTCGACGTCGGCCGCCCCGACGCCCGCCGCTTCCAGGGCGCGGCGGATGACGCGCTGTTGCGCGGGGCCGTTGGGGGCGGTGATGCCGTTGGAGGCGCCGTCCTGGTTGACGGCGGTGCCGCGGAGCACGGCGAGGATCGTCCTGCCGTTGCGGCGGGCGTCGCTGAGCCGTTCCAGCAGCAGCACGCCGGCTCCCTCGCCGAAGCCGGTTCCGTCGGCGGCGTCGGCGAAGGGTCGGCAGCGGCCGTCGCTGGAGAGGCCGCGGTGCCGGCTGAACTCCACGAAGGTGCCGGGGGTGGCCATGACGGTCACTCCTCCGGCCAGGGCGAGGGAGCAGTCGCCCTGGCGCAGCGCCTGCGCGGCCAGGTGCAGGGCCACCAGCGAGGAGGAGCAGGCGGTGTCGACGGAGAGCGTCGGTCCCTCGAGGCCCAGGGTGTAGGCGACGCGGCCGGAGACGACGCTGCCGGAGCCGAAGCTGCCGAAGTAGTCGTGGTACATGACGCCCGCGAAGACGCCGGTGTCGGAGCCGCGCAGGGTGGCCGGGTCGATGGAGGCGCGCTCCAGGGCCTCCCAGGAGGTCTCCAGCAACAGCCGCTGCTGGGGGTCGGTGACGAGAGCCTCCTCCTCGTCCATGCCGAAGAAGGCCGGGTCGAATTCGGCCGCGTCGTACAGGAAGGCGCCGTGCCGGGTGTAGCTGGTGCCCGGCCTGTCCAGGGTGGGGTCGTGGAGGGTCTCGACGTCCCAGCCGCGGTCCGCGGGGAACTCCCCCACGGCGTCGCGGCCTTCGGCCACGAGGCGCCACAGCTCCTCTGGGGAGGAGACGTCGCCGGGGAAGCGGCATCCCATGCCGACGATGGCGATGGGCTCGTCGGCGGCGGCGCGTACGGCGGTGGCGGGCGCGGCCCGGTCGAGGGCACCGGTCAGTTCACCCAGCAGGTAGCGGGCGAGTTCGGCCGGAGTGGGGTGGTCGAAGACCAGGGTGGCGGGCAGCCGCAGTCCGGTCGTCGCGGCGAGTCCGTTGCGCAGTTCGACCGCGGCAAGGGAGTCGAAGCCCAGCTCGCGGAAGGGCAGCGTACGGCTGACCTCGTGGGCGGAGCGGTAGCCGAGGATGGTGGCGACCCGGCTCTGCACGAGTTCGGTGAGGAACGGCTCGCGCTCCGGCTCCAGCAGCCCGGCGAGCCGGTCGCGCAGCGAGTCGGCCCCGCCGGCGGCCGCGTGGCCGGCGGTCGCGCGGCGTACGGGGACCAGGCCGCGGAAGAGCGGGGCCAGGGCGTCCGCCTGGCCGCGCAGCGCCGCGGTGTCCAGCCTGACCGGGAGGACGACGGGGTCGGCGCCGCGCAGGGCGGCGTCGAACAGGGCGAGTCCCTCCTCGGTCGCCAGCGGGGCGACACCGCCGCGGGCGATGCGCGCCCGGTCGGATTCGTCGAGGGTGCCGGTCATGCCGCTCGCCTGGGCCCAGAGGCCCCAGGCCAGGGAGTGCGCGGGCAGGCCGAGGGAGTGCCGGTGGGCGGCGAGGGCGTCGAGGTAGGCGTTGGCGGCGGCGTAGTTGCCCTGGCCCGGGGAGCCGAGGGTGGCGGCCGACGAGGAGAACAGTACGAACGCCGACAGGCCGAGGTCCGCGGTGAGTTCGTGCAGGTTCCAGGCGGCGTCGACCTTGGGCCGGAAGACCGCGTCGACGCGTTCGGGGGTGAGGGAGGCGAGCACACCGTCGGCCAGGACACCGGCCGCGTGGATCACGGCGGTCAGCGGACGGTCGGCGGGGATCCCGTCCAGCACCCCGGCGAGGGCGTCGCGGTCGGCGGCGTCGCAGGCGACGCCGGTGACCTCGGCGCCCAGCTCGGTCAGCTCGGTGACCAGGCCGTCGTCGGCGCCGCTCCTGCTGAGCAGCAGCAGGTTGCGTACGCCGAGGGGGCCGGCCAGATGGCGGGCGATGATCCCGCCGAGGGCGCCGGTCGCCCCGGTCAGCAGGACGGTGCCGGAGCCGAGGCCGGAGTCGGCGGCGGTGGAGGAGCCGGCGTCCGTGGGGGCGGCTCCGGCGTCCGTATCCGGGACGCGGGCCAGGCGCGGCACGTACCAGGTGCCGTCGCGCAGCGCGAGGTGCGGTTCGCCGCTCGCGAGAGCCTCGGAGAGACGGTCGGGACCGGGGTCCGTCGCGCTCTCGACCAGGACGATGCGGCCGGGGTTCTCGGACTGGGCCGAGCGGACCAGCCCGCCGGCCGCGGCGCCGGCCGGGTCGGTGCCGGTGAGGACGACGAGGGTGCTGTCGCCGTCCTGTTCGTCGGCGAGACGGTCGCGCAGCCCGTCCAGGACGGTGGTGACGGTCGCGCGCGTCTCCCCGGCGCCGATGCCCGCCCCGGCGCGCAGCACCTCCCCGTCCCACGGTGTGCCCTCGGTCCCCGCCGGGGCCGGTGCGGGGACCCAGTCGACGCGGTGGAGCGCGCCGGACCGGGCGGACCGGGCGGCCGCGTCCACCACGTCGGTGCGCAGCGGGCGCAGGGTGAGGGAGTCGACCGTGGCGACGGGGGCTCCGGCAGGATCGGCCAGCGTGAGGGCGACGGTGCCCTCGCCCGTGGCGCGGACCTTCACACGCAGCGCGGTGGCTCCCGTGGCGTGCAGCTGTACCCCGGACCAGACGAACGGCAGCAGAGCCTGGTCGCCGGCGGCGTCGGTGAGCCCGACGGTGTGCAGGACGGCGTCGGAGAGGGCCGGGTGCAGTCCGAAGCCGTCGACGGGTGCCTCGGTGGCGACCTCGGCGTACACGGCGTCCTCGGTGCGCCAGGCGGCGCGCAACCCCTGGAACAGCGGGCCGTAGCCGAGTCCGAGGGCGGCGAGTTCGTCGTACAGGCCGTCGAGGGGCACCGGTTCGGCGTCACGCGGCGGCCAGGCGGTGAGTGGTTCGACGACGGCCGGGAGGGTGCCGGTCGGAGCGAGCAGGCCGTCGGCGTGCCGCGTCCAGGGGAGGTCCTCGTCGGTGCTCTCTGGACGGGACCACAGGGTCAGCGGGCGGGTCCCCCCGTCGGGCGGGCCGACGACGGCCTGGAGCTGGACGGCTCCGTGGTCGGGCAGGACCAGCGGGGCGTGGAGCGTGAGTTCGGCCAGGTCGCCGCAGCCGACCTGGTCGCCCGCGCGCAGGGCGAGTTCGAGGTGTCCGGTGCCGGGGAACAGCAGCCGGTCCCCGACGCGGTGGTCGTTCAGCCAGGGGTGCGTGCCCGCCGAGAGCCGGCCGGTGAGGACGGCCTCCTCGCTGCCGGCCCGTGCGATGGCGGCGCCGAGCAGGGAGTGGTCGGTGGCC
Source organism: Streptomyces sp. NBC_01166 (assembly GCF_045039765.1). Taxonomy (NCBI): domain Bacteria; kingdom Bacillati; phylum Actinomycetota; class Actinomycetes; order Kitasatosporales; family Streptomycetaceae; genus Streptomyces; species Streptomyces sp. NBC_01166. The sequence continues at coordinate 6,907,914 of NZ_CP108613.1, read as the reverse complement.
GCGAGGCCGGCGGAGGTGACGTCGGCCCCGGTGGCGGTGCTGTCGAGCCAGTACCACTCACGCTGGAAGGCGTACGCCGGCAGGGGGACGAGGCGGGTGCGACGGCCCTCCGCGACCGCGGCCCAGTCGACGCCCGCGCCGTGGGTGAAGGCCTCGCCCAGACCGGCGAGCAGCCGGTCCCGGCCGCCCTCGTCGCGGCGCAGCGAGCCGACGGCGGCGACCGCGTCGTCCGTCTCCTGGATTCCGACGGTCAGCACCGGGTGGGGGCTGGACTCCACGAACAGGGTGTGGCCGCCGGCGACCGCGCCGCGTACGGCCTGCTCGAACAGCACGGTGCTGCGGAGGTTGGTGTACCAGTACTCGGCGCCGAGCTCGGCGGTGTCGATCGGGGCGCCGGTGACGGTGGAGTAGAAGGGCACGTCGGTGCTGCGCGGCTCGATGCCCGCGAGGTCCTCGGCGAGGCGTTCACGCAGGGACTCCACGTGTGCGCTGTGGGAGGCGTAGTCGACGGGCAGTCGCTTGGCGCGGACCTTGTCGGCGCGCAGCCTCAGGCGGAGTTCGTCGAGGGCGTCGGAGTCCCCGGAGACGACGGTGGAGGCGGTGCCGTTGACAGCGGCGACCGAGAGCCGGCCGTCCCAGGCCGTGAGGCGGTCGCGAACCGCGTCGGCGCCCTCGCCCACGGACATCATGCCGCCGGAGCCGGACAGCAGCTCGGCGATGGCCTGGGAGCGCAGGGCGACCACGCGCGCGCCGTCCACCAGGGAGAGCGCGCCGACGGCGCAGGCGGCGGCGATCTCGCCCTGGGAGTGGCCGATGACCGCGGCCGGGGTGACGCCGTAGCCGCTCCAGGTGTGCGCCAGGGACACCATCACGGCCCACAGCAGAGGCTGGACGACGTCGACCCGGTCGAGCCCGCCGCGCAGTTCGGTGGCGAAGTCCCAGTCGGTCCAGGGCTCCAGGGCGGCGGCGCACTCGGCCATGCGGGCCGCGAACACCGGTGATCCGTCGAGGAGTTCCGTCGCCATGCCGGACCACTGCGAGCCCTGGCCGGGGAAGACGAAGACGGGGCGGGCCCGCCCGGTGGCGGTGCCAACGGCGAGGTTGCGGGCGGTGCCGCCGTCGGCCAGCGCGGCAAGCGCCCCGCGCAGTCCGGCGGGGTCGGTGCCGGTGACGGCAGCACGGTGCGCGAAGTGGGCGCGGCCGGTCGCCAGCGACCAGCCGACGTCGCGGGGGTCGAGCTCGGGGTGCGCGTCGAGGTGGCCGAGCAGCGCGGCGGCCTGTCCGGCGAGCGCGGCGGGCGACTTCGCCGTGAGCAGCCACGGGACGGCGTGTCCCGGGGCGTCGGAACCCGGCGCCACGTCGGGCTCCGAGGCCGCCGGGGCCTGTTCGAGGATGACGTGGGCGTTGGTGCCGCTGATCCCGAAGGAGGACACCCCGGCCCTGCGCGGCCGCCCGGCCTCGGGCCAGGCCCGCTCCTCGGTCAGCAGGCGCACCTGCCCCGCCTCCCAGTCGACCTTGCCCGACGGTTCGTCGACGTGCAGGGTCCTGGGCAGGCTGCCGTGCCGCATCGCCATGACCATCTTGATCACACCGGCGACGCCGGCCGCGGCCTGGGTGTGCCCGATGTTGGACTTGACCGACCCCAGCCACAGCGGCCGGTCCTCGGACCGGTCCTGGCCGTAGGTGGCCAGCAGGGCCTGCGCCTCGATCGGGTCGCCGAGGGTCGTACCGGTGCCGTGCGCCTCGACCACGTCGACGTCGGCGGTGGTGAGGCGGGCGTTCTCCAGGGCCTGGAGGATGACGCGTTCCTGGGAGGGGCCGTTGGGTGCGGTCAGCCCGTTGGAGGCGCCGTCCTGGTTGACGGCGGTCCCGCGGACGACGGCGAGGACCGGGTGGCCGTTGCGGCGGGCGTCCGAGAGACGTTCCACCACCAGGACGCCGACGCCCTCGCCCCACACCGTTCCGGCGGCCGCGTCGGCGAACGCGCGGGTACGGGCGTCGGGAGCGAGGGCGCCCTGCCGGCTGAACTCGATGAAGGTCTCCGGGGTGGCCATGACGGCGACGCCGCCGACCAGGGCGAGGGAGGACTCGCCCTGCCGCAGCGACTGCCCTGCCAGGTGCAGCGCCACCAGCGAGGAGGAGCAGGCGGTGTCGACGGAGAGTGAGGGGCCCTCGAGGCCGAGGGTGTAGGCGACCCGGCCGGAGATGATGCTGCCGGAGCCGAAGCTGCCGAAGTAGTCGTGGTACTGCACGCCCGCGAACACACCGGTCGGGCTGCCCTTGAGGGAGTGCGGGTCGATGCCGGCGTGCTCCAGCGCCTCCCAGGAGGCCTCCAGCAGCAGCCGCTGCTGCGGGTCGGTGACGAGTGCCTCCTTGGGGCTGATGCCGAAGAACGCGGCGTCGAACGCGCCCGCGTCGTGGAGGAACCCGCCCTCGCCGACGTAGGAGGTGTCGGGGCGCTGCCGGGTGGGGTCGACGACGCGGTCGACGTCCCAGCCGCGGTTGGCGGGGAACGGGGCGATGGCGTCGGTGCCCTCGGCGACCAGCCGCCACAGGTCCTGCGGCGTACGGACGTCGCCCGGGTAGCGGCAGGCCATGCCGACGATCGCCAGCGGCTCGTCGGCGCGGACCCGTCCGGTGCGCCGGGTGCGGCGGACGGAGCCGGCGGCCCCGGCGACCAGGGTGCCGAGGTGCGTGGCGAGCGCCTCGGGCGAGGGATGGTCGAAGACGAGGGTGGCGGGCAGTCGCTGGCCCGTCTCGGCGGACAGGGAGTTGCGCAGTTCGATCGCGGCGAGCGAGTCGAAGCCGAGGTCCTTGAAGGCCCGGTCGGTCTCCACGGTGTCCGGTCCGGCGTGTCCGAGGACGGCGGCCACATGGGCGCGGACGGTGTGCAGCAGGGCCTCGGCCCGCTCCGCCTCACCGAGGGAGGCCACGCGTTCGGCGAATCCGGACCCGGTGTCCCCGGTGGCGGCCTCCCGGCGGACCGGGCGCCCCGCCAGCGCACGGAGGACGGGGGCGAGTTCGCCGCCCTGGGCGCGCAGAGCGGACAGGTTCAGGCGTACGGGGGCCACCGCGGGGCGGCCGGTGCCCAGTGCCCGGTCGAACAGGGCGGTGCCCTCCTCGGCGGACAGCGGGATCATGCCGCCGCGGGCCATGCGGGCGAGGTCGGTCTCGTCCAGGGCGCCGGTCATGCCGCCGGTCGGGGCCCAGGGCCCCCAGGCCAGGGCGAGGGCGGGCGAACCGTTCGCAGCGCGGTGGGCGGCGAGCGCGTCTAGGCAGGCGTTGGCGGCGGCGTAGTTGCCCTGGCCGGGGGCGCCGACGGTGCCGGCGACGGAGGAGAACAGCACGAACGCCGACAGGTCGTGATCACGGGTCAGTTCGTGCAGGTGGAGGGCGCCGAGCGCCTTGGGGCCGAGGACGGCGTCGAGTCGCTCGGGCGTCAGGGAGGCCACCACGCCGTCGTCGAGGACACCCGCGGCGTGGACGACCGCGGTGAGCGGACGGTCCCGTCCGAGGCCGGCGAGCAGCGCGGAGACGGCCTCGCGGTCGGCGACGTCGCAGGCGTGCACGGAGGCGCTCGCGCCGAGCGCGGCGAGTTCGGCGACCAGGCCGTCGGCCCGGCCGCCGCGGCTGACCAGTACGAGGTGGCGCACGCCGTGGGCGGTGACCAGATGCCGGGCGAGCACGGGCCCGAGTCCGCCGGTGGCACCGGTCAGCAGCACGGTGCCCTCGGGGTCGAGGGCCGGGGCCGCCTCGCCTTCGAGAGGCTCGGCGCGTACCAGCCGGGCCGCGCGGGCGGTGCCGGAGCGGACGGCCACCTGCGGTTCGCCGGAGGCGAGGACCGCGGGCAGCAGGGTGCCGGGGTCGGCGCCGGGTTCGAGGTCGAGCAGGACGCACCGGCCGGGGCTCTCCGACTGCGCGGAGCGCGCGAGGCCCCATACCGCCGCGCCGGCCAGGTCGGGCACGTCCTCACCGGCGGTGGAGACGGCGCCCCGTGTGACGAGGGCCAGCGGCCGGGCGTCGTCGTCCTGGAGGGCTGCGAGCGCGGTGTGCAGCGCGGCGCGTACCGTGCCGGCGTCCGCGCCGGACGGGATCTCCAGCAGGCGGTGGTCGGCGGCGGGGGCGTCGGGGTCGAGCGCCAGCGGCTGCCAGTCGAGTACGAACAGGGCCTCGCCGACGGTGTCCTGCTCGCCGCGCAGCCGCGTCAGCGGACGGGAGGCCAGGGAGTCGACGGTCGCGACGGGAGCGCCGGTGGCGTCGGCCAGGTCGACGGCGAAGGTGTGGTCGCCGGCGGGTGTCATGCGGGCCCGCAGGACCGACGCGCCCACGGCGTGCAGGGTGACGCCCGCGAACATGAAGGGCAGCCGGGCGGTGTCGTCACCGGAGCCGTCGCCGAGCAGGGCCAGGGAGTGCAGGGCGGCGTCGAAGGCGGCGGGGTGGAGGCCGAAGCGGGGGGCGTCCGTCGCGGGCCGCTCCGGAAGACGCACCTCGGCGTAGACCGTGTCGCCGTCGCGCCAGGCGGCGGTCAGGGCGCGGAAGGCGGGCCCGTAGTCCAGGCCGGCGGCCGCGTGCCGCTCGTACAGGCCGGTGAGGTCGAGCTCCTCGGCGTCCTGCGGCGGCCAGACGTCCAGCCGGGCGCCGGGGGGCGCGGTCCCGTCGGCGAGCAGACCGGAGGCGTGCAGGGTCCAGGGCTCGTCGGCGGGCGGGTTCTCGGCGCGGGCGTAGATCTGGACCGTGCGGGCCCCGGACGGGTCCGGGGTGCCGACGGCGACCTGGACCCGGACACCGTCGGCGGGCGGCAGCACCAGAGGTATCTCCAGGGCCAGTTCTTCCAGCCGGCCGCAGCCGACCTGGTCGCCGGCGCGGACCGCGAGTTCCACCATCGCGGTGCCGGGGACCACGACGGAACCGCCGACGACGTGGTCGGCGAGCCAGGGGTGGGTCCGCACCGACAGCCGGCCGGTCAGGACGGCCCCGTCGGAGTCGGCGAGCACGGTGGCGGCACCGAGCAGCGGGTGGTCGGCGGAGTCCAGCCCCACGGAGCCGACATCGCCGGCCGGGGCGGCCGTCTCGGGCCAGAACCGCTCGCGCTGGAAGGCGGTGGTGGGCAGGTCGACGGTGCGGGCCCCGGTGAACAGCTCCTCCCAGCGCGGGCCGGCGCCACCGGCGTGCAGCTGGGCGAGGGCGGTGAGCAGGGTCTCGGTCTCGTCCCGGCCACGGCGGGTGGCGGCGGCCAGGACGGCGTCGCCCGCGGCGTCGTCGTCGGCGGCGGCCAGGCACTCGCGGGCCATGGCGGTCAGCACCGCGTCGGGGCCGATCTCCAGGAACCGGGTGACGCCCTCCGCGGCGAGGGTGCGTATCCCGTCGTGGAAGCGGACGGCCTCGCGCACGTGCCGTACCCAGTAGTCGGGGGTGCCGATGTCCTGGGTTGCGAGCCGGCCGGTGAGGTTGGACACCACGGGGACGGTCGCCCGGTGGAAGGTCAGGGAGGACACCACGGACCGGAACTCGGCCAGCATCGGTTCCATCAGCGGGGAGTGGAAGGCGTGCGACACCTTCAGCCGGCGGCTCTTCTCGAAGTGCGCGGCGACCGCCTCGGCCTCGGCGGCGTCACCGGAGACGACGACGGAGTCCGGCCCGTTGACGGCGGCCACGCCGACCCGGCCGGTGAGCAGGGGGCGTACGGCCTCCTCGGTGGCGCGCAGGGCGATCATGGCGCCGCCCTCGGGGAGAGCCTGCATGAGCCGGCCGCGCGCGACCACCAGCGTGACGGCGTCCGCGAGGTCCAGTACGCCCGCGACGTGGGCGGCGGCGATCTCGCCGATCGAGTGGCCCGCGAGGTAATCGGGGGCAAGGCCCCACGACTCCACCAGCCGATACAGCGCGACCTCGAAGGCGAACAGCGCGGTCTGGGTGCGGGCCGTGCGGTTCAGCGGCCCGGGATCGTCACCGAGGACCAGCTCGCGCAGGTCACCGTCGCCGGACAGCTCGCAGATCTCGTCGAACACGCGGGAGAAGACCGGGAAGTGGGCGTGCAGTTCGCGGCCCATGCCAGGTCGCTGGGAGCCCTGGCCGGTGAACAGGAAGGCGGTCTGGCCCTTGCGGACGCGGCCGAGCGCGGTGGCACGGCCGCCCTCCGCGAGGCGGGTCACGGCGTCGAGCAGCGTGTCCCGGTCGGCGCCGAGGACCACGGCCCGGTACGGGTGGGCGGTGCGGGTGACGGCCAGCGAGTGCGCCACGTCCACGGGGTGGGCCTCGGTGACGGCCGCGGCCAGGAGGGCGGCCTGCTCGCGCAGGGCTCGCTCGCTGCGGCCGGAGAGCACCCACGGCACCAGCGGCGGCGCGGTGCGCGGCGCGGGTTCCCCGGAGGGCTCTTCGGCGGGTTCCCCGGTGTGTTCTTCGGAGGGGGCCTCTTCCAGAATGGTGTGGGCGTTGGTCCCGCTGGCACCGAAGGAGGAGACCGCTGCCCGTCGCGGGCGCCCCGGGTCGGTCCAGGGGCGGTTGGCGGTGAGCAGACGGACGTTGCCCTGGCTCCAGTCGACCTTGTCGGACGGCTCCTCGGCGTGCAGGCTCCGCGGCAGCACGCCGTGCCGCATCGCCATGACGACCTTGATGATTCCTGCGACGCCTGCGGCGGCCTGGGTGTGGCCGATGTTGGACTTCACCGAGCCCAGCCACAGCGGTGCGTCCTTCGGCCGGTCCTGCCCGTAGGTGGCGAGCAGGGCCTGTGCCTCGATGGGGTCGCCGAGCGTGGTACCGGTGCCGTGCGCCTCCACCAGGTCGACGTCGGCCGGGGTGAGCTGCGCGCCGGCCAGCGCGGCGCGCACCACCCGCTGCTGGGAGGGGCCGTTGGGGGCGGTCAGGCCGTTGGAGGCACCGTCCTGGTTGACGGCCGAGCCCCGGATGACGGCGAGGACCTCGTGGCCGTTGCGGCGGGCGTCGCTCAGCCGTTCCAGCAGCAGCATGCCGGCGCCCTCGCCCCAGCCGGTGCCGTCGGCCGAGTCCGCGAAGGACTTGCACCGGCCGTCCGGGGCGAGGCCCCGCTGGCGGCTGAAGGCGACGAACGAGTTGGGGGTGGACATGACGGTGGCGCCGCCCGCCAGGGCGAGGGTGCACTCCTTGCCCCGCAGGGCCTGTACGGCAAGGTGCACCGCCACGAGCGCCGACGAGCAGGCGGTGTCGATGGTGACGGCCGGGCCCTCCAGCCCGAGGGTGTAGGAGATCCGGCCGGAGATCACGGCGGCCAGGGCACCGGTGCCGAGCGCCGCCTCGGAGTCCTGCGGCATCCGCGCCAGCAGGTCCCGGTAGTCCTGGCCGTTGGTCCCGGCGAACACCCCGACCCGGGCGCCGTGCACCGAGTCGGGAGCGATACGGGCGCGTTCCAGCGCCTCCCACGACACCTCCAGCAGCAGGCGCTGCTGGGGGTCCATCGTGACGGCTTCCCGCGGGCTGATGCCGAAGAAGTCCGGCTCGAACCCCGCGGCGTCGCGCAGGAAGCCGCCACGCGTGGAGTACGTCTTCCCCGTGGCGTCCGGGTCCGGGTCGTACAGCGCGTCGACGTCCCAGCCGCGGTCACCGGGGAAGTCCCCGATGGCGTCGGTGCCCTCGTGGACCAGCTGCCAGAACTCCTCGGGGGTGGTGACCCCTCCGGGGAAGCGGCAGCTCATTCCGACGATGGCGATGGGTTCCCGGTCCTGGGTCTCCACCTCACGCAGCCGCTGACGGGTCTGGTGCAGATCGGCGGAGACCCGCTTGAGGTAGGAGAGCAGCTTTTCGTCGTTGGTCATCGGGTGTCGCCACTCCTGTGCGAAGAGGTGGGCTGCGGGTGGGCCGGGATGCCGTGGGAGTGCCGGGTCACGCCGAGCCGAGTTCTTTGTCGATGAACGCGAAGACGTCGTCGGCGGAGGCCTCTTCCAGCCGGCCGGTGACGGCTGCCGCATCCTGGCCGAGGGTCTTGTCCAGGTCGTTGAGCAGGGTCTGCAGCCGGGTGGTGACCCTGCTCTGCTCCAGATCCTCGGCGGTGAGGTCGCCGAGCCGGGCGGCGACCCGTTCGAGCTCGGCGACCACGGCGTCCACGGAGGTGTCCGCGCCGGCGAGTTCGGTGCCCAGGTACTTGGCGAGGGCGGCGGGTGTGGCGTAGTCGAAGATGAGCGTGGCCGGCAGCGGCACTCCGGCGGCGCCACTGATCCGGTTGCGCAGGTCGACCGAGGTGAGCGAGTCGAAACCGAGGTCGCGGAACGCGGTGGTCGGTTCGACGGCGCCGGCGTCGCCGTATCCGAGGACGGTGGCCGCCTGGCCGCAGACCAGGTCGTGCAGGGCACGCTCGCGTTCCCCTCCTGTGAGTCCCGCGAGCTTCTCGGCGAAGCCGTCGGCCGCGTTCACGCCGTCCGGACCGCTCGTGGTGCTCCGTGCCTCGGGCAGGGCGGACAGCAGCGGGCTGGGGCGGGTCGAGGTGAACGCGGGGGCGAACACCGACCAGTCGACGTCGGCGACGGTGACGGTGGTGTCGCCGCCGTCCAGGGCGCGGCGCAGCGCGGTGAGGGCGGTGTCCGGGTCGAGCAGGGACATGCCCATCGCCCTGGCCGAGGCGCGCACCGTGCCGTGCGCCGCCATGCCGTCGCCGCCCCAGGGGCCCCAGGCCACGGAGGTGGCGGGCAGTCCCGCCGCGTGACGGTGCTCGGCGAGGGCGTCCAGGTAGGCGTTGGCGGCGGCGTAGTTGGCCTGGCCGGCGCCGCCGACGGTGGCGGTCAGGGAGGAGAACAGCACGAACGCCGACAGGTCGTGATCACGGGTCAGTTCGTGCAGGTGACGGGCGGCGTCCGCCTTGGGACCGAGGACGCGGGCGAACCGGTCGGCGTCCAGGGCGTCCAGGACGCCGTCGTCGAGGGCACCGGCCAGGTGCACGACGGCCGTCAGGGGGTGCTGCGCCGGTACGGAGTCCAGCAGGCCGGCCAGTGCGGAGCGGTCGCCGGTGTCGCAGGCGGTCAGGGTGACGCCGGTACCGGTGGCGGTGAGTTCGCGGACCAGGTCGGCGGCGCCGGGTGCGTCGGGACCCCGGCGAGAGGTGAGCAGCAGGTGCTCGGCTCCCTCGGCCGCGAGCCGGCGGGCCACGACCGCGCCGACCGCGCCGGTGGCGCCGGTCACCAGCACGGTGCCGGACGGCTTCCAGGGGGCGCCCGCGCGGGCCGGGGCGTGCTCCAGCCGGCGTCCGTGGGCGCCGGATTCGCGGATCACGACCTGGTCCTCGCCGCCGGCGTCACCGAGCAGCGCGGCCAGGCGCGCCACCGCCTGCGGACCGGCCTCGGCGGGCAGGTCGACGAGGCCGCCCCACCGGTCGGGGTGCTCCAGGGCGGCGACCCGCCCGAGGCCCCACAGTGCGGCCTGGGCGAAGCCGGTGACGGCGGCGCCGGCTCCGTGTGCGACGGCGTCCCGGGTGGCGCACCACAGCGGGGCGTCGGCGCCGGTGTCCCCGAGTGCCTGGACGAGTGCGGCGAGGGCGTCCGGCGGCGTCGCCGGGGCGGGCAGGTACAGGATGCCGTCGGCCGGGTTCCGGCCGGTGAGCGCGTCGGCCAGTGCGGCGCGGTCGGCGCTGTCCGGCACGGTGAGGATCTCGACGTCCAGCCCGTGGCCGGCCAGGCCTTCTGTCACCGCGCGGGTCCACGGGTCCTCGGCGGTGGAGGCGGGGACGACGGCCAGCCAGGCCCCACCGAGGGCCGGGGTGGCGGGAGGTGCCAGCGGTTCCCAGGTGACGCGGTAGCGAAGCCCGTCCGCCGCGGCGTGCGCCTGTCGCCGGCCGTGCCAGGTGGCGAGTGCGGGCACCACGGCGGCGACGGAGCTCTCGTCGTCGAGACCGAGGGTGGCGGCGACGGCACTCACGTCCTGTTCGCGTACCAGGTCCCAGAACGGGTCGCCGGCGTCGCCGCCGGAGCCGGCCTGCCTCTCGGCCTGCAGGATGGGGGCGTCCTCCCAGTGCCGGTCCCGGCGGAACGGGTAGGTGGGCAGGTCGACGGTGCGGCCGCCGGTGAACACCGTCGGCCAGTCGGGGCCGGTGCCGGTGAGGTGGAGACGGCAGAGGGCGTCGACGAGGGCCGTGTCCTCGGCACGGTCGCGCCGCTGGGTGCCGATGGTGTCGGGGACCACGTCCTGCGCCATGGTGCTGAGCACCGAGTCGGGGCCGATCTCCAGGAAGCGGGTGGCGCCCTCGGCGGCGAGCGTGGTGGCCCCGTCGTGGAAGCGGACGGCCTCGCGGACGTGCCGTACCCAGTAGTCGGCGTCGGCCAGGTCGTCGGCGATCCGTCCGGTGACGTTGGAGACGACCGGGAGCGCGGGCTCGTGGAAGGTGAGGCCGGCCAGTACCTCGCGGAAGGGCTCGAGCATGGGGTCCATGCGGTGCGAGTGGAAGGCGTGCGACACCTTCAGCCGGGTGCTCTTCTCGGCCTGGGCCGCGACGGCGAGGACGGCCTCCTCGTCGCCCGAGACCACGACGGAGCGCGCGCCGTTGACGGCGGCGATGTCGACACCGTCGGTGAGGAGCGCGACGACCTCGGCCTCGGTGGCGCGCAGGGACACCATCGCGCCGCCGGCCGGCAGGTCCTGCATGAGGCGGCCCCGTGCGGCGACCAGGGTGACCGCGTCCTTCAGGTCCAGTACGCCGGCGACGTGGGCGGCGACGATCTCGCCGATGGAGTGTCCGGCGAGCAGGTCGGGGCGGACGTCCCAGTGCTCCAGCAGCCGGTAGAGAGCGGTCTCGAAGGTGAACAGCGCCGCCTGGGTGTACACGGTGCGGTGCAGCGGCGCGTCGGCGCCGTCGGCGTCCTCGTCGAACATGACGTCGCGCAGCGGCCGGTCGAGATGCTCGTCGAAGGCGGCGCAGATGTCGTCGAAGGCCGCGGCGAACACCGGGAAGGCGGCGTGCAGGGTGCGACCCATGCCGGGGCGCTGCGAACCCTGTCCGGAGAAGAGGACGGCGAGGCGGCCGGGTTCGGGGGCCACGACGGGCGTGCGGGTGCCGTCGGCGACCTCACGCAGGGCGGTCAGCAGCTCGTCCCGGTCGCGTCCCGTGACGGCGGCGCGGTGGGTGAACAGGGAGCGGGTGGTGGCCAGCGAGTAGCCGACGTCGTACGGGTCGAGGTCGCCGGCGGCCGCCAGCAGCCGTTCCGCCTGGCGCTGTACGGCGTCGGCGCCCTTGCCGGAGAGCAGCCACGGCACGACGGGCAGCTCGGTGCGGTGGGGGATGCTCCCGTCGGTCCCGGTGGGCGGGGCCTCCTCCAGGACGGTGTGCGCGTTGGTGCCGGAGATACCGAAGGACGAGATGCCGGCCCGGCGCGGCCTGCCGTCGCCGCCCCAGGGGCGGGGCTCGGTGAGCAGTTCGACGTCGCCCGCGCTCCAGTCGACGGCGGTGCTGGGGGTGCCGACGTGGAGGGTCCTGGGAAGGATGCCGTGGCGCATCGCCATGACCATCTTGATGACGGCGCCGACTCCGGCGGCGGCCTGGGCATGGCCCATGTTGGACTTGATGGAGCCCAGCCACAGGGGCAGACCCTCGGGGCGGTCCTGCCCGTAGGCGGCGATGACGGCCTGGGCCTCGATGGGGTCGCCGAGCGTGGTGCCGGTGCCGTGGGCCTCCACCGCGTCGATGTGGTGCGGCGCCAGTTGGGCGTCGGCGAGCGCCTGCTGGATGACGCGGACCTGGGCCGGTCCGCTGGGCGCGGTCAGCCCGTTGGAGGCACCGTCCTGGTTGACGGCGCTGCCGCGGACGACCGCGAGCACCTTGTGGCCGTTGCGGCGGGCGTCCGACAGCCGCTCGACGAGGAGCATGCCCGCGCCCTCGGCCCAGGCGGCGCCGGCGGCGTCGTCGGAGAAGGAGTGGCAACGGCCGTCCGGCGACAGGGCGCGGCGCTCGCTGAACTCGACGAACATCTCGGGGCTGGCCATTACGGCGGCGCCGCCCGCCAGCGCGAGGGAGCACTCCCCCCTGCGCAGTGACTGGATCGCCGAGTGGAGGGCGACCAGGGAGGAGGAGCAGGCGGTGTCCATGGTGACCGCCGGGCCCTCGAGTCCGAGGGTGTAGGCGATCCGGCCGGAGACGATGCTGCCGGAGATGGTGCCGCCGAGGTAGTCGTGGTGCATCAGCCCGACGAAGACACCGGTCTGGGTGCCCTTCACGGCCGTGGGGTCGATGCCGGCCCGCTCGAAGGCCTCCCAGGTGACCTCCAGCAGCATGCGCTGCTGGGGGTCCGTGCCGGGCGCGTCCTTGGGGCTGATGCCGAAGAAGGCGGGGTCGCACTCGGCGGCGTCGTAGAGGAATCCGCCGTGGCGCACGTAGGTCTTGCCGGGGGCCCCGGGCTCGGGGTCGTAGAGGGCGTCGACGTCCCAGCCGCGGTCGGTGGGGAAGTCGGAGACGACGTCGATGCCTTCGTCGACGATGCGCCACAGGTCCTCGGGGGTGCGTATACCTCCGGGGTAGCGGCAGCCCATACCGATGATGGCGACTGGCTCGTGGTCCTGCTCCTCCAGTTCCCTCACGCGGCGCCGGCTGCGCTCCAGCTCGGTCGTGGCCCGCTTCAGGTAGTCGCGGAGCTTGTCGGCCGTTGCCGGGTCTTCCATCACAGGGCTCCCAGTTCGTTGTCGATCGTCGCGAAGAGTTCCGCGTCGCTGGCCTCGCCGAAGTCCTGCGCCGGCGCGGGCGCGGCGGCGCCGCCACGGGCGTCCTGCCAGCCGCGGAGGAGGGCTTCGAGGCGTGCGGTGACGCGGGTGTGGCTGCCCTCCTCGTCGGGCAGGCCGAGCAGCACGGCCTCGAGCCGGTCCACGTCGGCCAGGGCGGTCCGGGCGAGGTCGGCCGGTCCCGGGACCAGTTCGGTCTTGAGGTGGGCGGCGAGCGTGCGGGGCGAGGGCTGGTCGAAGACCAGCGTCGCCGGGAGGGTGAGGCCGGTCGCGCCCGCGAGGAGGTTGCGCAGTTCGACGGCGGCGAGCGAGTCGAAGCCCATCTCCTGGAAGGCGCGTCCGGGGTCCACCGACTGCGGTGAGGGGTGCCCGAGCACGCCCGCGACATGGGTGCGGACCAGATCGAGCAGGGCGCGGTCGCGTTCACCGTCGGGCAGGCCGGCGAGCCGCTCGCGCCAGGAGGCGGACGACGTGCCCTCGGCGGTCCCGGCGCCTGCCTTGCGGGCCGCGGGGCGGACGAGTCCGCGCAGGAGGGCGGGGACGCCGTCGGGCCGGGCCCGTACGGCGGCGCCGTCCACCCGGACGGGGACCACGAGGGCGTCCTCGGCGCCGAGGGCGGCGTCGAACATGCGCAGTCCCTGGGCGGGGGCCAGGGGCGGCAGGCCGAGACGGCGCAGCCGCTCCAGGTCGGCCGCTTCGATGCCGGCGCTCATGCCTCCGCCCGATGCCCACAGGCCGTAGGCCAGGGAGACGGCGGGCAGCCCGAGGGAGCGGCGGTGGGCGGCGAGGCCGTCGAGGAAGGTGTTGGCGGCTGCGTAGTTCGCCTGGCCGCCGCCGACGAGCAGACCCGCGGTGGAGGACAGCAGGACGAACGCGGACAGGTCCGACTCCCGGGTCAGGTCGTGCAGGTGCCAGGCAGCGTCCACCTTGGGCCGCAGGACCCGCTCGACCCGATCCGCGTCGAGGGTGGCCAGGACGCCGTTGTCGACGACGCCGGCGGCGTGCACCACGGCGCGGACCGGGTGCCGGCCGAGCAGTGCGGCGAGGTCGGCGCGGTCGGCGACGTCGCAGCGGGCGAGGGTGACCTCGGCGCCGAGCGCGGCGAGTTCGGCCCGGAGGCCGGCCGCGCCCGGGGCGTCCGCGCCGCGCCTGCCGGCCAGCAGCAGACGCCGTACGCCGTGCTCGGTGACCAGATGACGGGCGATCAGGGCGCCCAGGCCGCCGGTGCCGCCGGTGACGAGGACCGTGCCGTCCGGGTCCCAGACGTGGGGGCTGCCGGGCTTGGCTCGGGCCAGGCGCGGCACGCGTACCTCGCCGTCGCGGACCGCGGTCTCCGGCTCGTCGGAGGCCAGCGCCGTGGCGAGTGCCGCGCTCGGGGCGGCGCTGCCGTCGGTGCCGATCAGCAGGAAGCGGCCGGGGTTCTCGGCCGCCGCGGCGCGCACCAGGCCGAACAGCGGGGTGTGCGTGAGGTGGTCGCCACGCAGCAGTACGGCGAGCCGGCGGCCGGTGAAGCGTTCGTCGTCGAGCCAGAGCCGCAGGGTGTCCAGGGTGGCGCCCACCAGGTCACGTGCCCGATCCGGCAGGCCGGCGCCGGCGTCGGGGTCGGCGGGTACGGCCAGGACGACCGTGCCGGGCACGTCGCCCCCGTCCGCCAGCGCGGCGAGGTCACGGTACCGGGGTGCGTCGAGGCCGGCGTCGGCACCGCACACGGCCAGGTCGGACGGGGCCGGTCGCGCCGCGCCGGGGGCCGGGACGAGGTCGACCCGGTACAGGGGGTCGTCCGCGTCCGCGGTGAGCTGCTCGGCCGTGACGGGGCGGGCCACGAGGCCCCGGACAGTGGCGACGGGTGCGCCGTCGCCGTCGGCCAGGTCGAGGCGTACGGCGTCGTTGCTCTCCGGGGACAGGCGCAGACGCAGGCGGTCGGTGCCGGCCCGGTGCAGCGTGACGCCGCTCCAGGCGAACGGCAGCACGGCCTGTCCGCCGGGCAGGTCCAGCAGGTTGACGTGCAGGGCGGCGTCCAGCAGGGCCGGGTGGAGGCCGAAGGCGCCGGCGGTGGTGCGTGCCCCCTCCGGCAGGGCGGCTTCGGCGTACAGTTCCTCGCCCCGGCGCCACATGGCGCGCAGGCCCTGGAAGACCTCGCCGTAGCCGTATCCGGTGCGGGCCAGCCGGTCGTAGAGCCCTTCCAGGTCCACGGGTTCCGCACCGGGGGGCGGCCAGGCCGCGGGGTCGGCGGGTGGTTCACCGTCGGAGGGCACGGTGGTGAGGACGCCACCGGCGTTGCGGGTCCACGGGGTGCCGGGGGTGTCGGTGCGGCGCGACCAGACGATCAGTTCACGACGTCCGTCCCGTTCCGCGTCGACGGCGACCTGCACGGCCACGGAGCCTTGTCCGGGCAGCGTGAGGGGGGCGTGCAGGGTGAGTTCCCCGACGGTGTCGCAGCCGGTCTCCGCCGCGGCCCGCAGGGCCATCTCGACGAAGGCGGTGCCGGGCAGCAGGACGGTGCCGTGGACGGCGTGGTCGCCGAGCCAGGGGTGGGAGGACAGCGACAGCCGTCCCGTGAGGACCGCGCCCTGGGTGTCGGGCAGTTCGGTCGCGGCGGTCAGCAGCGGATGGCCGGTGGTCTGCTGTCCGAGTCCGTCGGCGTCGCCGGTGCCCCCCGCGGCGGCTTCCAGCCACAGGCGGGTCCGCCGGAAGGCGTAGGTGGGCAGGTCCGTGCGCCGTGCGTGGTGCGGTGCGTGGAACGCCTCCCAGTCGACGGTTCCGCCGGCGGCGTGCAGCCGGGCAACGGAGGTGACGAAGTCGTGCGGCTCGTCGCCGTCACGGCGCATGACGGGCAGGCAGACGCTGTCCGGGGGGAGGCACTCGGCGGCCAGGGCGGTGAGCGCCGCGTCCGGGCCGACTTCGAGGAACGCCCGTACGCCCAGGCCGTGCAGGGCGGCGAGGGCGGGAGCGAACCGGACGGGACGGCGGACATGGTCCACCCAGTGGCCGGGGGTGGTGAGCTCGCCGGGGGCGGCGAGGGCGCCGGTGAGGGCGGAGACCACCGGGATCCGGGGCTCCTCGTAGGCGCACCGGGAGGCGGCCTCGGCGAAGGCTTCCAGCATCGGGTCCATCATCGGCGAGTGGAAGGCGTGGGAGACCTTGAGCCGCTTGCCGCCTCCGAAGCGGGCGGCGAGTGCGTCGACGGCCTCCTCGGTTCCCGAGACCACCACGGAACGGGGGCCGTTGACGGCGGCGAGGCCGACCCGCTCGTCGAGGTACGGGGCGACCTCCTCCTCGGACGTCCGCAACGCGGCCATGGCACCGCCGGCCGGGAGCGCCGCCATCAGGCCGCCACGGGCGAGGACGAGGGAGACCGCGTCCGGCAGGGAGAGCACTCCGGCGACGTGGGCGGCGGCCAGTTCGCCGACGGAGTGGCCTGCCAGGTAGTCCGGCACCGCGCCCCACGACTCCAGCAGCCGGTACATGGCCACCTCGGTGGCGAAGATCGCGATCTGCGCGTAGTCGGTGCGGGTCAGCAGCGCGGGGTCGCCGTCGATCACCTCGGCGAGCGGACGCTCCAGACGGGGGTCGGCGAGGGCGCACACCGCGTCGAACGTCTCGGCGTAGACCGGGTAGGCGCGGCGCAGTTCGCGGCCCATACCGGGGCGCTGGGCACCCTGCCCGGTGAACAGGTAGGCCGTTCTGCCGCCGGCCGGGGTGAGCGGGGGCGCGGCGGCCAGGGCGTCCAGCAATGCGCCGGACTCGCTGCCGACGGCGACGGCGCGGTACTCGAAGTGGGTGCGGGTGGTGGCCAGTGAGAGCGCCACGTCCGCCGGAGCGGCGTCCTCGCGTCCGGTGAGGTGCTCGCGCAGGCGGGCGATCTGACCGGCGAGGGCCTCGGGGCTGCGGCCGGTGACGATCCAGGGCACGGGTGTGGCGGCACGGGGTTCCGCCGATGTGGCGGCCGGTGTCGCCTCCGCGTCGGGGGCGGCCGCTTCCTCTCCGAGGGGGGCCTGCTCCAGCACCACGTGGGCGTTGGTGCCGCTGATGCCGAAGGAGGAGACGGCCGCGCGGCGCGGGCCGCCGGTGTCGGGCCAGGGGCTTCGCTCCAGGGCGAGTTCGACGGCTCCCGCGTCCCAGTCGACCTGGTCCGTGGGGGCGTCGACGTGGAGGGTGGGCGGCACCTCGCCGTGGCGCATGGCCAGGACCATCTTGACGACCCCGGCGACGCCCGCGGCGGCCTGGGTGTGGCCGAGGTTGGATTTGACGGAGCCCAGCAGCAGCGGCCGGTCGGCGGGGTGTTCGCGGCCGTACGTCGCCAGCAGCGCCTGTGCTTCGATCGGGTCGCCGAGCGAGGTCCCTGTGCCGTGTGCCTCCACCACGTCGACGTCGGCGGCGGTGAGACCCGCGCCGGCCAGCGCCTGACGGATGACCCGTTGCTGGGAGGGGCCGTTGGGTGCGGTCAGCCGACTGCTGGCGCCGTCGGAGTTGACGGCGCTGCCACGCACCACGGCGAGCACGGGGTGGCCGTTGCGCCGCGCGTCGGCCAGGCGTTCCACGAGCAGCATGCCGGCGCCCTCGCCCCAGCCCGTGCCGTCGGCGGCGGTGGAGAAGGCCTTGCAGCGGCCGTCGGGGGCGAGCCCGCGCTGCCTGCTGAAGTCGACGAACGTCTCCGGGGTGGACATCACGGTGACCCCGCCCGCCAGCGCGAGGGAGCACTCGCCGGCCTGCAGGGCGCGCACCGCCCAGTGCAGGGCGACCAATGAGGAGGAGCAGGCGGTGTCGACGGTGACGACCGGGCCCTCCAGGCCGAACGTGTAGGCGATGCGCCCGGAGGCGATGCTCGCGGCACTGCCGTTGGCGAGGTAGCCGTCGAGGTCGTCGGGGACGGTGTCGAGCCGGGTGGCGTAGTCGTTGTACATCACGCCGGCGAACACGCCGGTGCGGCTCCCGCGCAGGGAGGCCGGGACGATGCCGGCCCGCTCGAACGCCTCGAAGGAGGTCTCCAGCAGCAGGCGTTGCTGCGGGTCCATGGCAAGGGCCTCACGGGGGCTGATGCCGAAGAAGTCGTAGTCGAAGTCGGCGGCGTCGTGCAGGAAGCCACCGGTGCGCGCGTAGGTCGTGCCGGCCCGGTCCGGGTCGGGGTCGTACAGGGCGTCCACGTCCCAGCCGCGGTCGACGGGGAACTCCGACACGGCGTCGGCCCCCGTCGCCACAAGGTTCCACAGGTCGTCGGGCGAGGTGACACCGCCCGGGTAGCGGCAGCCGATGCCGACGATGGCCACCGGGCCGTGTGCGCGTTGTTCGTTCTCGCGCAGCCGGCGTCGCGCCTCCCGCAGATCCGCGGTCGTCCGCCTGAGGTAGTCGAGCAGCTGCTCTTCGTTGTTCACCAGCGCGCCATCCGATCGGGATCGAAAGTGGGCCTCGGTCCTGCGGACTGTCTCCGGACGGGATCCCGGTCCGCTTCCCCCTCCGTTGACGGAGGCTAGGTAGGGGGCGGGTGCGCTTGATACCCCTACGGCCCCCAGGGGCCGTGGGCCGGTACGCGGGCGGTCGTACGATGTGCCCGAACGGGCAGCGCGGCGCGGATACGTGCCCGAGTCGCGTGTGCGGCGGCCCGCTTCCTTTCTTTACTTCCCGGTAAATCAACTGACCGCGGAAAGTCGCCTCGGACTGGCATCGTGAGTGAGAAGTAACTTCCGGAAAGGCCTGGTTGACAACGTTGACAAGGGCCTATAACCTCGCTGTTTGTTTGATCGATTAGCCTTTTTCCTCCCTCCGGAAAAACTTGCCGAGCCGATCAAATCGCGCCACAAATGACTGTCCTTCATTCTTACTGTGCTCATACCAAGGGCTGCCTCCTCAGCGCTGCGGTAACAGCCCTCGAACAGAAAAAATGCAGGTTAAACGGGGATTCGGACCGATCCCGCGCAACAGCACTTCACCCCAGACGGGCGCGAAATCCACGGGCGTTAACTGGACACAGGGGGAACACCTTGCGCCTTTACGACCGCTCCAAAGAATTACACATACTTAACGAAGCGTTAACCGAAAGCACTCGAAGATCCGGCCGGTTCGTGATAGTCACGGGTGGTCCGGGTTCCGGGAAGACCCAGCTTCTGCACGAATTCCTGGTGGCTGCGGGCCGCTCGGGTGCACACATACTCCAGGGCACGGCACACCCGGCCGAGCGTGCCCGGCCGATGAGCCTGTTGCGGCAATTGCTGCGCAACGGTGAAGTACTGCCCGTTCCGCCGGACCCCGCTCGTCCGGGGGGCAGACACACGGAGCCTCTCCCCCGGAGTTCCGAGCGCCGGGCCGACATGGAATTCGGCGATCCGGACAACGCGACGACGGAGGCACTGCTGCGGCTCGCGGACGGTGAACGCCCCCTGGTGGTGGCCGTCGACGACGCCCATCTCATGGACGAGGCCTCGCTGGGCGCCGTCGTCCACCTGCTCGACAGGAGCCGCTTCCGGCCCGTCCTCGTGGTGTGCACCACATCCGGCCACCCGGGCACCGGACACTCCGCCTCCCACGCCGGACTGATCCGCCGACCGCACCGCCGGGCCCGGCTCGGCCCCCTGTCGGAGCAGGGCGTCGGCGAACTGATCACCGCCCAGTCGGCAGTCGCCCGGGCCGCCGGGGTGGGCCGCACCTTCCACCGGGCCACGGCGGGCAACCCCCTGCTGGTGCACGCCCTGCTGGACGACAGCACCCGGCTCGGCCGCGACATGGACCGGCCCATCGCCAGCACCGCCTACCGCCAGGCGGTGCTGTCGCTCGTGCACCGCGGCGAACCACGCCACATACGGGTGATCCGGGCGCTCGCCGCCCTCGGCGCACCGGCTTCCGCCTACGTCCTGGGGGAGTTGGCCGACACCACGCCCGCCGGTGTCGAGGAGGCCGTCGAGGCCCTCGACTCCGCGGGGCTGCTCGACGGTCACGTCTTCCGGCTGCCGGCCGCGGCGACCGCGGTGCTGGAGGACATGGACGCCACCGCGCGCACCACACTGCACGCACGCATCGCCGACCTGCTGTACCGCAGCGGCGCGCCGGTGGGCGACGTGGCCCGGCACCTGCGCGCCGCCGACCGGGTCCCGCAGCCGTGGGGTCCTGGCGTGCTGCGCGCCGCCGCGGAACAGGCCCTGGCCGCGGACGACGTGGAACTGTGCTGCGGTTACCTGAATCTGATGCTGCGCGACTGCACCGACCCACAGGAGCGCAACGCCCTGTCGGCCGCCCTCGCCCGAGCGGAGTGGCGGGTGAACCCCGCAGCCGCGGGCGCCCACCTGGAGCCGCTGCGCCGGCCCGCGCTGGACGGCGAGCTGAACATGCGCGACACCACCACCGTCCTGCGGCACATGCTGTGGCAGGGCGACACCGAACTGGCCGCCGAGACCGTGGCCACACTGGTGCCCGCGCACTCCCCCCGTGACGCGCAGATCCTCCTCGAGGTCGAGTTCGTACGCCAGTGGTTCTACGGCGTCGCGCTGCCCGCAAGGAGCCCGCGGGGCACCGGTGGCGACCCGCGCCGGCGGACTCCCGCCGACCGGTACGGCGGGCTTGCCGCGCAGGTGGCGGTCCTGGTCGGCGGTGTCGCGACGGACGACTCCGCCGCGGCCGTGGCCCAGGCGCTGCAGGGCCGCAAACTCGACCACCTCAACCTGGAACTGGTGGCGATGGCGCTCCTCGCGATCGCCCACGCCGACCGGCCCGCGGTCGCCGCCGAAGCCTGCGACGCGCTGCTGGAGTCCGCGGTCGAGCGCCGTGCGACCACGTGGCAGGCGCTGCTCGGCAGCGTACGGGCGGAGATCGCGCTGCTCCGCGGAGACATGACGACCGCGGCCGAGGGCGCCGACAGGGCGCTGAGCAGCCTGCACGACGGAAGCTGGGGAGTCCTGGCCGGGCTCCCGCTGTCGACGGCGGTCTTCGCCCACACCGCCATGGGCGCCTACGACGAGGCCGAGCGGGTGCTCAGACGGGACGTCCCCGAGCCGATGTTCCGCACCGTCTTCGGCATCCAGTACCTGCGGGCCCGGGGGCACCACTACCTCGTCACCGACCGGCCGTTCGCCGCGCTCAACGACTTCGAGACGTGCAGCAGCCTGATGCGGCAGGGGAACTCCAGCCTGCAGAAGGGCATTCCCTGGCGGTCCGACCTGGCCCTGGCCAATCTCCGGATCGGCAAGGCCCGTACCGCCCGGGAGTGCGCCGAGGAGCAGCTGCGGTTGCCCGGCGGTCACAGTTCCCGCGCGCGGGCGATGGCGTTACGGATGCTGGCCGCCACGAGCAAGCCGCACCGCCGGGCCTCGCTGCTGCGGGAGGCGATCGACCTGCTCAAGCTCTGCGGCGACCAGCACACCCTCTCCCAGGCCTACGCCGATCTGTCCGCGGCGCACTACGAACTGGGCGAGTACGCCCGTGCCCGGCTGGTCGCCCGCCAGGCGGCCCTTGAGGCGGAGGCGTGCAGCGTCGACTCACCGGTCGACGCGCATCTGCTGGAGGATCCCGGCCAGTCCGAGGGGTCCGAGGCGGAGGGCTCGGCCATCCTGAGCGACGCGGAGTGCCGGGTCGCGGGCCTCGCCGCGCTGGGGTACACCAACCGCGAGATCAGTGGCCGGCTGCACGTCACGATCAGCACGGTGGAACAGCATCTCACCAGGGTCTACCGCAAGTTGCACGTGGCCAGCCGGTCCGAACTGCCGCCGAAGATGCTGGAGCACCGCATCCCGAAACTGTCCGACCGCTGGGCGACCAGCCACTCCTCGGCGGGCTGACCTCCGTAGCTCTCCGCACCGCACGGCCCCCTCCACGAGTCCCCACGGGCTCCGGAGGGGGCCGTTCTGCCGACCGGGCCCGCCCGGACAAGGACAAGGACGGGCGCCGGGACAGGCGCCCTGCACCGGCACCGAACAGACGCGTCGTGCGGGGACGGGCGCGGGTGAGCCCGGGGCCGGTACACGCGCGCCCCGGGCTCACCCGTCCGTGCGTCCGTCGGTTCAGCCGAAGCTGCCGAGTTCGCCGTCGAGGATGCCGAAGAGCTCGTCGGCCGTGGCCGCTTCCAGCCCCTTCTCCCCGGTGTCGCCGGCCTTCCCGGGTTCCGGCCACTGCGCCGCGCCGTCCCACCGGGCGGTGAGGGACCTGAGCCGCGCGGCCACCCGGGCACGGCGCTCGTCGTCGAGCCCGTCGGAGCCGAGCACGGTGTCCAGCAGCGTCTCCAGGCGTACCACCTCCCCCTCCACGTCGACGAGTTCCTCGTCGGTCCCGGCCCCGCCCAGTTCCTCGAACAGGTGCTGGGCGAGTGCCTCGGAGGTCGGGTAGTCGAAGGTGAGGGTGGTGGAGAGCCGCAGGCCCGTGTCGGCGCTCAGGCGGTTGCGCAGCTCCAGCGCGGCGAGCGAGTCCACGCCGAGGTCGCCCAGCGGGCGTTCGGCGTCGACGGCGCCTCCGGAACCGTGTCCGAGGACATCGGCCACGTGCCCGCACACCGTGTCGACCAGCAGCCGCCTGCCGTCCGCGACCCCGAGCTCGGCCAGCCGCCGCACCAACGGCTCCGCCTCCTCCGGGGCGGCCTCCACCGCCCGGACGGTCCGGCGGACCGGCGCCGACGCCGGTTCCAGGGCGCGGACCAGGGCCGGGGCGTCGTCGGTGACCTGGACGCGGATCGGCAGCAGGGACGGCGCGTCGGTAGTCAGGGCCCGGTCGAACAGCGACAGCGCCCGGCCGGCGGGCAGCGGCAGGATGCCGTCGCGGGCCAGCCTGCGCATCTCGGCCTCGCCGAGGCCGGCCGCCATGCCGTCGCCGGTGTCCCACAGCCCCCAGCCCAGTGACAGGGCGGGCAGCCCCTCCGCCCGCCGCCGGGCGGCGAGGGCGTCGAGGAAGGCGTTGCCCGCCGCGTAGTTGGCCTGCCCCGCCGCTCCCAGCGTGCCGGCGGCGGAGGAGAAGAGGACGAAGGCGGCCAGGTCCAGGTCGCGGGTGAGTTCGTGCAGGTGCCAGGCGGCATCGGTCTTGGGCCGCATCACCGTCTCCGTGCGCGTCGCGGTGAGATCGGTGAGCAGACCGTCGTCCAGGACGCCGGCGGCGTGCACGACGGCGGTCAGCGGATGGGCTTCGGGAACGGAGGCCAGCAGCTCGGCCAGCGCGGCGCGGTCGGTGGTGTCGCAGGCGGCGACCGTGATCCGCGCGCCGGGGGCGACGGGCTCCTCGTACCCTCGCGCGTCCGGTGTCCGGCCGCCTCGGCCGACCAGCAGCAGGTGCCGGACGCCGTGGTGCTCGGCCAGGTGCCGGGCCACCAGGCGGCCGAGACTGCCGGTGCCGCCGGTGATGAGGACGGTGCCCTCGGGGTTCAGCGGGATGGCCGGCACGGTCCGGGTCTCGTCGGCCCGGGTCAGCTCCGGTGTGTACACCGTGCCCCCGCGCAGGGCGAGTTCGGGCGCGCCGGTCGCGACGGCGGCCGGCAGGACCGCGGACGAGGCGTCGTCGCCGTCGGTGTCGGCCAGCACGAACCGGCCGGGGTGCTCGACGGCGGCGGACCGGACCATGCCCCAGATGACGGCCTGGGCCGGGTCCGGCGCCCCGTCGGCGCCGACGGCGACCGCGGACCGGGTGACGACGACCAGGGGGGTACCGTCCGCCGGTTCGGCCAGGTGTTCCTGGAGCGCGGCGAGGGTGCGCACGGCGGTCCCGCGGGCCCGCGCCGGCAGGTCGCCGGCCGCGGCGTCGTCCAGGGTCACGGTCAGGGTGCGGGGCTCGGCCGCCGCCCCGTCGGCGATCACGTCCGCCGGGGTCCAGCGCAGGGCGAACAGGTCGCCGGAGGCGGGCGCGGCGGCCGTCAGCTGCTCGGCCGTCACCTGGCGGATGCGCAGCGACGCCGCCTCGGCGACCGGTGCGCCCGAGGTGTCGTACAGCCCCAGGGTCATGTGGTCCGTGCCGTGCGGGGTGAGCCGCAGCCTCAGGGCCGTGGCACCGGTGGCGTGCAGGGTGACCCCCTCCCAGGCGAAGGGCAGGGTCATGACGGCCGGGTCCTGCCCGTCCAGCAGGTCGATGGCGTGAAGCGCCGAGTCGAGGAGCGCCGGGTGCAGTGCGAATCCGTCGGCCGCGTCGGCGTCGGGAAGGGCGAGTTCGGCGCAGACCTCGTCGCCGAGCCGCCAGGCCGCGCGCAGGCAGCGGAACAGCGGGCCGTAGCCGTACCCCTGCTCGGCGAGGTGGTCGTACAGTCCGCTCACCTCGACGGGGACGGCACCCTCCGGCGGCCAGACGTCGACGGGGGCCGGTTCGGGCGCGGTCCGCGGGGTGAGGCTGCCGGTGGCGTGGCGGGTCCAGTCTCCGCCGGTGCCCTCGGGCCGGGCGTGCACGGCCAGTTGTCTGCGCCCGTCGGCGTCGGGAGCCGCGGCGGTCACCTGGAGGTGCACCGAACCCTTCGGGGGGAGAACCAGCGGCCGCTCCAGGGTGATCTCCTCCACGTGCGGGCAGCCGGCGCGGTCACCGGCCTGGAGGGCAAGTTCCACGAAGGCGCTGCCGGGCACCAGGACGACTCCCGCGACGGCGTGGTCGGCCAGCCAGGGGTGGGTGGCCAGGGAGAGGCGGCCGGTCAGCGCGACGGTGTCGGCGGCGGCCAGGGTGAGGGCGGCGCCGAGCATCGGGTGCCCGGCGGGCGACTGGCCGAGCCCGCCGGCGTCGGTGGCCCCCC
Source organism: Streptomyces sp. NBC_01166 (assembly GCF_045039765.1). Taxonomy (NCBI): domain Bacteria; kingdom Bacillati; phylum Actinomycetota; class Actinomycetes; order Kitasatosporales; family Streptomycetaceae; genus Streptomyces; species Streptomyces sp. NBC_01166. The sequence continues at coordinate 6,883,580 of NZ_CP108613.1, read as the reverse complement.
CGGGCCCGTCGTCCAGCCACAGCCGCTGCCGCTGGAAGGCGTACGTCGGCAGCTCGACGCGCCGGGCGTCGGCGCCCGCCCGCACCCGCTGCCAGTCGAGGGTCAGGCCGCGGACGTGGGCGGTGGCGACGAGCGCGGCGAGCGTTACCTCCTCGTCGCGCTCGCGGCGCAGGGCCGGTACGAACGCCGATCGCTCCGGGTCGGCGAGGGCGTGCGGGCCCATGGCCGACAGGACGGCGTCGGGGCCGAGTTCGAGGAAGGTGCGGACGCCGTCGTCCTCCAGGGCGCGGACCGCGTCCCCGAAGCGGACCGCGTCCCGGACGTGGCGCACCCAGTACTCGGGCGAGCGCAGGTCGTCCTCGGTGGCGTGCGTACCGGTGACGACGGGAATCGCGGGCGCGGCGTAGCGCAGTTCACGGGCGGCCTTCTCGAACTCGGCCAGCATCGGGTCCATGAGGGGCGAGTGGAAGGCGTGGCTGACCCGCAGCCGCTTGGTACGGCGGTCGGCGAAGGCGGTGGCGACCGCGTTCACCGCCGCCCGCGTCCCGGAGACCACGACCGCGCGCGGGCCGTTGACGGCTGCCAGGGACACGTCGGGCCCGAGATGCGGCAGCACCTCGGCCTCGGACGCGTCCACGGCGAGCATGGCGCCGCCGGCGGGCAGGGCCTGCATGAGGCGGCCACGGGCGGTGACCAGCCGGGCCGCGTCCGCGAGGTCCCATACGCCGGCGACGTGAGCGGCGGTCAGTTCGCCGATGGAGTGGCCGGCCAGGCGGTCCGGGCGGATGCCGTAGGACTCCAGCGTGCGGTACAGGGCCGTCTCCACCGCGAACAGGGCGCTCTGGGTGTAGAGCGTGTGATCGAGCGACTCGGCCGCGTCGGTTCCGGGTTCGGCCCACATGACCTCGCGCAACGGCCGGTCCAGGTGGGCGTCCAGCGCCTCGCACACCTCGTCGAGGGCCTGCCGGAAGGCCGGGTGGGTGTCGTACAGGCCGCGGCCCATGCCGGGGCGCTGGGCGCCCTGCCCGGTGAACAGGAAGGCGGTGCGGCCGGCGACGGGCCGTCCGCGCACGACGTGGTCGGTGGTGGCGCCGTCGGCCAGCGCGTTCAGGCCGGCCAGCAGTTCGTCCCGGTCACGGGCGACGATCGCGCCCCGGTGGGTGAGGTCGGCGCGGCCCGTGGCCAACGAGTGGACGATGTCGGTGATCCGCTCGTCGGCGACGGCGCGCAGCCGGCCGGCCTGGGCGGCCAGTGCCTCGGGGGTGGCCCCCGAGACGACGACGGGAAGGAGGGGGGCCTGGATCTCCGCGTCCGGCAGGGGGGAGGTGTCGTCGTCGGGTGCCTCCTCCAAAATCACATGCGCGTTCGTCCCGCTGATCCCGAACGACGACACCCCCGCACGACGCACCCGCTCACCCCGCGCCCACGGACGTTCCTCATCCAGCAACCGCACCCGCCCCGCACCCCACTCCACCTTCCGCGACGGCTCACCCACATGCAGCGTCCGCGGCAACACCCCCTCCCCCAACGACAACACCATCTTCATCACACCCGCCACACCCGCAGCCGCCTGCGTATGCCCGACGTTCGACTTCACCGACCCCAACCACAACGGCACCTCACGCTCAACCCCGTACACCGCCAACAACGCCTGCGCCTCGATCGGATCACCCAACTCCGTCCCCGTACCATGCGCCTCCACCACATCCACATCACCCGCCGACACACCCGCCGACACCAACGCCTGACGCAACACCCTCTGCTGCGACGGACCATTCGGCGCCGTCAGACCATTCGACGCACCATCCTGATTCACCGCACTCCCCCGCACCACCGCCAACACCCGATGCCCCAACCGCCGCGCATCCGACAACCGCTCCAACACCAGCACACCGGCGCCCTCGGACAGGGCCGTGCCGTCCGCCGCGTCGGCGAAGGACTTGACCCGGCCGTCCGCGGCGAGGTTGCGCTGCCTGCTGAAGTCGACGAACGTGTCGACGGTCGACATCACGGAGACGCCGCCGGCCATCGCCAGGGTGCACTCGCCCCGCCGCAGCGCCTGCGCGGCCAGGTGCAGCGCGACCAGGGACGAGGAGCACGCGGTGTCGACGGTGAGGGCCGGGCCCTCCAGGCCGAGGGCGTAGGCGACCCGGCCCGAGACGACACTGGCGAGGCTTCCGTTGCCGAGGTAGTCGCGGACGGCCTCGGGGACGTCGCGCAGCCGGCTGCCGTAGTCGTGGTACATGACGCCCGCGAACACCCCGGTGCGGGTGCCGCGCACGCTGTGCGGATCGATGCCGGCGCGTTCCAGGGCCTCCCAGGAGGTCTCCAGCAGCAGCCGCTGCTGCGGGTCCATGGCGAGGGCCTCACGGGGGCCGATGCCGAAGAAGTCGTGGTCGAACTCGGCTGCGTCGTAGAGGAATCCGCCCGAGCGGGTGCTGCAGTGGCCGGGCTTGCCGGGCTCCGGATCGTACAGGGTGTCCAGGTCCCAGCCCCGGTCGTCCGGGAAGTCGCCGATGCCGTCCGCGCCGTCGGCCAGCAGCCGCCAGAACTCCTCGGGCGTGGTGACACCGCCGGGGTAGCGGCAGGCCATGCCGACGATCGCCACGGGCTCGTCCGCGGCGTCTGCCGTCTCCGGCATCACGGCCCCGGGGGCGTCCCCGGCGTCGGCGCCGAGGAGTTCCGTCCTCAGATACCTCACCAGGGCGTCGGCGTCGGGGTGGTCGAAGACGAGGGTGGCGGGCAGCCGCAGGCCGACGGCGCCGCCCAGACGGTTGCGCAGTTCGACCGCGGTCAGCGAGTCGAACCCGGCCTCACGGAAGGAGCGGCGCGGGTCGAGCACCATGTCGGAACCGTGACCGAGGACGGCGGCCACCTGTGTACGGATCAACTCCGCCAGCTCTGCGTCCTGTTCGGTGCGGCCCAGGGCGGCCAGCCGGTCGGCGAGCGAGGGCCCCGCGGTCCGGGCGGCGGCGGCCCGGCGGGCGGGAGCGGGCACGAGGCCGCGCAGCAGGGCGGGTACGCCGTCGGCGCCGCGCAGGGCACGCAGGTCCAGGCCGATGGGCAGCAGCAGCCGCTCGTCGGCGGCGAACGCGGCGTCGAGCAGCCGCAGTCCCTCCTCGGTGGGCAGAGGCCGGACTCCCGCACGCGTCATGCGCTCGACGTCGGCGTCGGTGAGGTGGGCGGTCATGCCGGTGCGCTGCTCCCAGAAGCCCCAGGCCAGCGAGAGCGCCGGCAGCCCCAGGGAGCCACGGTGCGCGGCGAGGGCGTCGAGGAACGCGTTGGCGGCGGCGTATCCGGACTGCCCGGCTCCGTCGACGGTGCCGGCGGCCGAGGAGAACAGTACGAACGCCGCGAGGTCCATGTCCCGGGTGAGTTCGTGCAGGTTCCAGGCTGCGTCCGCCTTGGGCCGCAGCACGGCGTCCAGGCGTTCGGGGGTCTGGTCGGTGACCAGCCCGTCGTCGAGAACGCCGGCGAGGTGCACCACGGCGGTCAGGGGATGTGCGGCGGGCACTTCGGCCAGGAGCGCGGCCAGGTCGTCGCGCTCGGCGGCGTCGCAGCGGGCGACGACGACCTCGACACCGGACTCGGCGAGGTCGGCGAAGTCGTCCGCCGATGTGCCGCTGCGCCCGGCCAGGACCAGACGGCGCACGCCGTGTCCGGTGGCGAGGTGCCGGGCAACCACGGCGCCGAGCACGCCGGTTCCGCCGGTGATCAGTACGGTGCCGTCGGGATCGAGCGTGGCGGCGCTCCCGCGTACGACGGCGCGGGCCAGCCGGGGCACCCGGACGGTGTCGCCCCGCAGGGCCAGTTGCGGCTCGCCGCTCGCGGCGGCGGCGCGCACGGCGGCGGCGATCCGGTCGTCGTCCGCCGTCCCGGGGGCGGTGTCCACGAGGACGATGCGGTCGGGGTGTTCGCCCTGGGCGGCGCGGACGAGGCCCCAGACGGCGGCGCCCGCCAGGTCGACGGGGCTCTCCTCGCCGGTGGTGACCGCGCCGCCGGTGAGGACCAGCAGGCGGGCCTCGGCGGTCCGTTCGTCCGCCAGCCAGTCCTTCAGGGCGGTCAGGACCCGTCCGGTCGCCTCGCGCACCGATGCCGCCGGGTCGTCGCCGCCGGCCACCGGCAGTACCACCCAGTCGGGCAGCGGTGCGAGCGCGGCCGTGCCGTCCTCCGCCAGGACGGCATGGGCGGGGGTCGCGGCATCCGGTACGGGCACCACGGGCCAGTCCAGCCGGTACAGGTCGTCGGCGCGGACCGGGGAGGCCAGCGCTCCGCCGTCGACCGGGCGGGAGACCAGTGCCTCGACGGCGGCGACCGGGGCACCGGTGGGGTCGGCCAGTTCCAGGGAGAGCGTGTCACCGCCGCGAAGGCGGACCCGCAGGGCGGTGGCCCCGGACGCGTACAGCGACACGCCGGTCCAGGCGAAGGGCAGCCGGGCCGCCTCCTGGCCGTGCGCGCCGAGGCCGTCGGCGTGCAGGGCGGCGTCGAAGAGGGCCGGGTGCAGACCGAAGCCGCCCGCCTCGGTGGGCAGTTCGACCTCGGCGTACGTCTCGTCGCCGCGCCGCCAGGCCGCGCGCAGGCCCTGGAAGGCCGGACCGTAGTCGTAACCGAGGGCCGCCAGTGCGGTGTAGGCGTCGTCCACCGGGACCGGTGCGGCGCCGGGGGGCGGCCAGGCCGCGAGGTCGAAGGCGGGCGGCGCGGACTGCGGTGCGAGGAGGCCCGAGGCGTTCTGGGTCCAGGCGGCCTCGTCGGCGCTCTCGGGGCGGGAGTGGACGGTCACCGCGCGGTGCCCCTGGCCGTCGGCGGCGGCCACGTGGAGCTGGAGCTGGACGGCGCCCCGCTCGGGCAGCAGCAGGGGGGCCTGCAGGGTGAGTTCGGTGACGTGTCCGCAGCCGAGGTCGTGGCCGGCGCTCAGCGCCAATTCGACCAGTGCGGTGCCGGGCAGCAGGGTGGTGCCGGAGACCGCGTGGTCGGCCAGCCAGGGCGTGGTGGACAGCGAGAGCCGGCCGGTGAACAGCGTGCCGCCGCCGGCGACCGGGACGGCCGCGCCCAGCAGCGGGTGGCCGGCGCCCCGGAGGCCTGCGGCGGTGACGTCGCCGGCGGCCGCGGACCGGCCCAGCCAGTAGCGCTCACGCTGGAAGGCGTAGGTGGGCAGGTCCGCGGTCCGCACCGGCATCCCGGCGAACACCGGGGACCAGTCGACCGGGACGCCGGCCACGAACGCCTCGCCCAGCGAGGTGAGCAGACGTCCGGCACCTCCGTCGTCGCGGCGCAGCGAGCCGAGGCCGGTGACGGCCGCGTCGGCCGCGTCGGCGGTCTCCTCGATGCTGTTGAGCAGGACCGGATGCGGACTGCACTCGACGAACACCCCGTAGCCTGCGGCCAGCAGGGTCCGGGTGGTCGGCTCGAACAGGACGCCCTGGCGCAGGTTGGTGTACCAGTACCCGGCGTCCAGCGTGGTGGTGTCCAGCACGCCGTCGGTGACGGTGGAGTAGAAGGGCACGGCGGCGGGACGCGGCCGCACGTCCGCGAGGTCGGTGAGGAGCCGTTCGCGGATCGACTCGACGTGGGCGCAGTGCGAGGCGTAGTCCACCGGCAGCCGTTTGGCGCGTCCGCCGTCGGCGACGATCGTCTCGCGCAGGGCGTCGAGGGCGTCGGCGTCCCCGGAGAGCACCACGGAGGAGGCGCCGTTGACCGCGGCCACGGAGACCCGCCCGTCGTGGGCGGCGACGAGTTCGCGTGCCCGGGACTCGGGCAGGGCCACCGACATCATGCCGCCGCGGCCGGAGAGCGACTCGGCGATGGCCCGGCTGCGCAGGGCCACGACGCGGGCTCCGTCGGACAGACTGAGCGCACCGGCCACGCAGGCGGCGGCGATCTCTCCCTGGGAGTGTCCGATGACGGCGGCGGGTCGCACCCCGTGCGCGCGCCACACCTCGGCCAGCGACACCATGATCGCCCACAGGGCGGGCTGTACGACGTCCACCCGTTCCAGTGGACGGCGTTCGCGCACGGTCCCGAGGAGATCCCAGTCGGTGAAGGGGGCGAGGGCCTCGGCGCAGTCGGCCATGGTGGCGGCGAACACCGGGGAGGCGTCCAGGAGGTCGGCGGCCATGCCTGCCCACTGGGAGCCCTGTCCGGGGAAGACGAACGCGATGCGGGACTCCCCCGCCGGTGCGCCGCGCACCACGCCGGACGCCGGGTCGCTCTCGGCCAGCGCGGTGAGGTCGGCGGTCACGGCGGCCAGGTCCGCGCCGACGACGACGGCCCGCCGGTCCAGGGCGGCGCGGGTGGTGGCCAGGGTGTGGGCGACGTCGGGCACCGGATCGGTGCCGGCCTCCAGGTGGTCCAGGAGGCGGCGGGCCTGGGCGGCCAGTCCCGGCTCGTCACGGGCGGACAGCACCAGGGGCAGGGGGCGGTCCCAGACCGGCTCCTCGTCGCGCGGCTCGGGGTCGGGGGCCGCCTCGACGATGACGTGGGCGTTGGTGCCGCTGATCCCGAAGGAGGACACGGCGGCGCGGCGGAGCTCCCCGGGGGCGGGCCACTCGCGTGGCTCGGAGAGCAGTTCGACGGCGCCGGCCTCCCAGTCGACCTGGGTGGTGGGCCGTCCGGCGTGCAGGGTCCGGGGCAGCCGGCCGTGGCGCATGGCCATCACCATCTTGATGACTCCGGCGACTCCGGCGGCGGCCTGGGTGTGCCCGATGTTGGACTTCACCGAGCCCAGCCACAACGGCTCCTCGCGGTCCTGGCCGTAGGTGGCCAGGAGAGCCTGGGCCTCGATCGGGTCACCGAGCGGGGTGCCGGTGCCGTGTGCCTCCACGGCGTGGACCTGGCGGGGTTCCAGGCGGGCGTCGGCGAGGGCGGCGCGGATGACGCGTTGCTGGGAGGGGCCGTTGGGGGCGGTCAGGCCGTTGGAGGCACCGTCCTGGTTGACGGCGGTGCCCCGCACGACGGCGAGCACACGGTGGCCGTTGCGACGGGCGTCGCTCAGCCGCTCCAGGAGCAGCATCCCCACGCCCTCACCCCAGCCGGTGCCGTCCGCGCCCTCCGCGAACGACTTGCAGCGGCCGTCCAGGGCGAGGCCGCGCTGGCGGGAGAAGTCGATGAAGGTGTCGGGGGTGGACATGACGGTCACCCCGCCGGCCAGGGCGAGGCCGCACTCACCGGTGCGCAGGGCCTGCACGGCCAGGTGGAGGGCGACCAGCGAGGAGGAGCAGGCGGTGTCGATGGTGACGGCCGGGCCCTCCAGCCCGAGGGTGTAGGACACGCGGCCGGAGGCGACGCTGCCGAGGTTGCCGTTGCCGAGGTAACCCTCGACGCCTTCGGGAACATCCGTGAGCCAGCTGCCGTAGTCGTGGTACATGACGCCCGCGTAGATGCCGGTACGGCTGCCGCGCAGGGTGTGCGGGTCGATGCCGGCGCGTTCGAACGCCTCCCAGGCGGTCTCCAGCAGCAGCCGCTGCTGCGGGTCCATGGCGACGGCCTCGCGCGGGCTGATGCCGAAGAACCCCGGGTCGAACTGCGGTGCGTCGTGGAGGAATCCGCCCTCGCGCACATGGGTGCGGCCCGGCGCGTCGGGGTCGGGGTCGTAGATCGCGTCGACGTCCCAGTCCCGGTCCGCGGGGAAGTCGCCCACGGCGTCCACTCCGGCGTCGACCAGCTGCCACAGCTGTTCGGGCGTGCTGACGCCGCCGGGATAGCGGCAGCTCATGGCGACGACGGCGACGGGCTCGTGCGCGGCTTCGGAGATCCGGTCGTTGTGCCGGCGCAGCCGCTCGTTCTCGAGCATGGCCTCGCGCAGCGCCTCGACGATCTGCTCGACAGATGTGTCCACGGTCGGTGTCGCTCCCTGCTGACTCGGCGGCGCTGATGATGCGGTGAAGGTGGAGATGCGGTGGTGGTGCGCCGGAGGCGGATCGCCGGTGCCGGACGCGGCGCGGCGTCCGGCACCGGGGCGGATCACTCGGGGGTGCTGCGGCTCAGGGCGGCCCGCACCAGGTCCGCCACGCCCATGGACTTGATGTCCATGGGCTGCTCGGCGGCGGCCTCTGCCGGTGCGGACCCGGACAGTCTCAGCAGTCCGTCGAGCAGTCCCGCCTCACGGATCCTCGCGACCGGGATGCGGGCGATGAGGTTCCGCACCTCTTCGTCCGCCCGCGGGTCGGCGGGCTCCGGGGCGGCGGCCGGGGCGAACCGGTCGAGCAGGTGGTCCGCCAGGGCCGTCGGGGTGGCGTAGTCGAAGATGAGGGTGGAGGGCAGACGCAGTCCGCTGGCGGCGTTGAGCCGGTTGCGCAGCTCGACCGCGGCGAGTGAGTCGAAGCCCAGTTCGGTGAAGGCGCGCCGGGGGTCGACGGCCCCGGGTCCGTCGTGGCCGAGCACCGCGGCGACCTCGGTGCGGACCGCTTCGAGCACCGCGTGCCCGTGGTCGGCCTCCGGCAGCCCGGCCAGGCGCTCGCCGAGTGTGCGGGTCCGGTCGTCCTGCGCCGCGCGGGCGGTGACACCGGCCAAGGTGCGCAGCACGGCGGGTACGTCGTCACCGCGTCGGCGCAGCGCGGCGGTGTCCAGCCGGACCGGCACCAGGGCCGGGAGCCCTGACTCCAGGGCCGCGTCGAACAGTTCCAGCCCTTCGGCCGGGTCGAGCGCGCCGATACCGGACCGCTCGATGCGCTGTACGTCGTCCCGGTCGAGGCCGGCTCCCATGCCGCTGCCGGCCCAGAGGCCCCAGGCGAGCGAGGTCGCCGGCAGGTTCCGGCCGGCGCGGTGGGCCGCCAGCGCGTCGAGGAAGACGTTGGCGGCGGCGTAGTTGCCCTGACCCGTGGCATCGATGGTGCCGGCGGCCGAGGAGAACAGCACGAAGTGGGACAGGTCCCGGTCGAGGGTGAGCTGGTGCAGGTGCCAGGCGGCGTCCGCCTTGGGCCGGAGCACGGTGTCCAGGCGCTCGGGGGTGAGGGAGGGGACCAGCCCGTCGTCGAGTACACCGGCGGTGTGCACGACGCTGTCGACGGGGTGGGCGGCGAGCAGGGCGGCGAGTGCGGCCCGGTCGGCGACGTCGCAGGCGACGAGGTCGGTGCGGGCGCCCAGGGCGGACAGTTCCTGGGCCAGTTCGGTGGCGCCGGGGGCGTCGGGCCCCCGGCGGCCGGCGAGGACGAGGCGGGTGACGCCGTGCCGGGTGACGAGGTGGCGGGCCACCAGGGCGCCGAGCCCTCCGGTGCCGCCGGTGACGAGGACGGTGCCCCAGGGGCGGCCGGTGTGCGGGGCGTCCGGTTCCGCGACGCGTGTCAGGCGCGGTGCGTGGGCCCGGCCGTCCCGCCACAGCACCTCCGGCTCACCGGAGTCCAGGACGGCGGCCAGCGCGGCGCGGTCGGGCACGGAGCTGTCGGGCCCGGTCCGGCCGACGAGGACGATCCGGTCCGGGTCCTCGGCCTGGGCGGCCCGTACGAGTCCGTGCACGGCGGCGTCGGCGAGGGTGCCGGCAGTGAGGACCAGCAGCACCGAGCCGGCCCATCGCTCGTCGCCCAGCCACTCCTGGACGGTCGCGAGGGTCGCGTCCAGCGTGCTGCGCACCGCCCCCGGCACCTGCTCCGCGTCGTGGTGCGGGGCCCGTACCGGGAGGACGACGACATCGGGTGCGGGACCGCCGATCGCGGCCAGTCCGGGGTGGGCGGGGGCGCCGAGACCGGCGTCGTCGGGGCCGAGCACGGCCCAGGTGCGGCGCTCGGGGCGCCCTGCGGCGTCCGGCAGCGGTTCGCCCTCGGTGACGTAGAGGGAACGCACACGTCCGGTGAGCCGGTCGGCGGTGACGGGGCGGGTGACGTAGGACTCGACGGTGGCCAGCGGCCTTCCTTCGGTGTCCGTCAGTTCGAGCCGGGTGCCTTCCTCGCGCGGGGTGACCCGGACGCGCGCGGTGAGCGCCCCCCGGCCGTGCGCGGTGACGCCTGTCCAGGCGAAGGGGAGGGCGATCGTGCCGGCGGGCGTGTCGTCGCCGGGGTCCTCCCCGGTGAGGGACGTGGTGTGCAGGGCGGAGTCCAGCAGCGCGGGGTGCAGGGTGTGCCGGGTGGCGTCCTGCCGTGCGTCGGCGGGCAGTTCCAGCTCGGCCAGGACGGTGTCGCCGAGCCGCCAGGCGGCCCGTACGCCACGGAAAACGGGCCCGTAGTCGTAGCCCTCGCCGTGCAGGCGGGGGTAGAGGCCGGCGGTGTCGAGGGGGACGGCGTCCGGTGGCGGCCAGACACCGTCCGGTGCCGTTTCCGTGCCGGTGAGGGTGCCGGTGGCGGTGAGGGTCCCGGTCGCGTGCCGCGTCCAGTCCTCGTCCTCGGGTGCGTTCCCGGGCCTGGAGTGGATCTCCACGGAGCCGTCGGGCCGCGCGGCGACCTGGAGATGTACGGCGCCGTCCCCGGGGAGCGCCAGCGGGGCCTGGAGGGTGAGTTCCTCCAGGACGGGCCGGCCGGTCAGCCGGCCGGCGTGCAGGGCGAGGTCGACCAGGGCGGCGCCCGGTACCAGCACCGATCCGAGCACGGCGTGCTGGGTGAGCACCGGGTGGGTGGCGGTGGAGATCCGTCCGGTGAGCAGCGTTCCGCCGTCACCGGGAAGGTCGAGCCGGGCGCTGACGAACGGGTGGTCGGCGGTGGCGAGCCCGTGTCCGGCGGCGTCGCCCCTGGCCGCGGTCGTCGGCAGCCAGTAGGGGCGGTGCTCGAAGGCGTAGGTGGGCAGTTCGGTGCGGCGGCCCGCGTAGCCGTCGTACAGGACCGGCCAGTCGACGTCCGTGCCCCGGGTGTGCACGGTGGCCAGCGCGGCGAGCAGGCCGGGGACCTGGGCTGTGTCCTTGCGGGCCGTGGGGACGAACGCGGTCCCCTCGGCGTCGGGGAGGCAGTCCGGGCCCATGGCCGTCAGGACGGGTGCGGCGCCCAGTTCGAGGAAGGTGTCGACACCCCGCGCGGCCAGCGTCCCGACGGCGTCGGCGAACCGCACGGTCTGCCGTACGTGCCGCACCCAGTAGTCGGCGGAGCCGAGTTCGGCGGCCGTGGCCTGGGCGCCGGTGAGGGTGGACACGATCGGCAGGACCGGTTCCGCGGCCGGGAGGGCCGCCATGACCTGGCGGAACTCCTCCAGCATGGGCTCCATGCGAGGGGAGTGGAAGGCGTGCGAGACACGCAGCCGCCGGGTGATGGCGAAGTGTGCGGCGACGGCGGTGACGGCGTCCTCCTCCCCGGAGACGACCACGGCGCGCGGGCCGTTGACCGCGGCGATGCCGCACCGTTCGTCCAGCAGAGGCGCCACCTCCTCCTCCGTGGCCTGTACGGCGATCATCGCGCCGCCCCCGGGCAGCGCCTGCATCAGCCGGCCGCGTGCCGCGACGGCGGTCACGGCGTCCTGCAGTGACCAGACCCCTGCGACGTGCGCGGCGGCGAACTCGCCGACGGAGTGACCGGCCAGCCACGCGGGCCGCACCCCGAACGACTCCAGCAGGCGGTGGAGGGCGACCTGGGTGGTGAACAGGGCGGCCTGGGTGTAGGCGGTCTGCTCCAGGATGTCGGGGTGGTCACCGAGGACGACCTCGGCGAGCGGCCGTTCCAGGTGTTTGGCGAAGAGTTCGGCGACGCGGTCGAAGTGTTCGGCGTAGACCGGGTAGCTGTCGTACCAGTCGCGGCCCATGCCGGGCCGCTGGGCGCCCTGCCCGGAGAACAGGTGGGCGAGGGTTCCGTCGGTGGCGGCACCGGTGACGAGCAGGCCGGGCGCCTCGTGTCCCCGGGCCAGGGCGTCCAGCGCTTCCGCGGTCCGCGGCTCGTCGGTGGCGAGGACGACGGCGCGGTGCGGATGGGTGGTGCGGGTGGTGGCAAGGGCCAGGCCGAGATCCGCGGGTGCGATGCCGGTCAGGTCCCGCAGCCGGGCGGCCTGGCCGCGCAGTGCCTCGGGCGAGCGTGCGGAGACCGCGAGGGCGACCACGGGCGGCACGGTGGCCGGGTCGGGCTCCGAGGTCTCCGGCTCGTCGGCGGTGAACTCCTCCAGGATGACGTGGGCGTTGGTGCCGCTGATCCCGAAGGAGGAGACACCGGCGCGACGCGGCCGGTCCGGCGTGCGCCAGGGCCGCTCGTCGGTGAGCAGCCGCACCGCGCCCGCCGTCCAGTCCACCTGGGGCGAGGGCGCGTCGACGTGGAGGGTGCGCGGCAGGGTGCCGTGCCGCATCGCCATGACCATCTTGATGATGCCGGCGACTCCGGCGGCGGCCTGGGTGTGCCCCATGTTGGACTTGACGGAGCCCAGCCACAGCGGCTCGTCGTCCGGCCGCTCCTGTCCGTAGGTGGCCAGCAGTGCCTGCGCCTCGATCGGGTCGCCGAGGGTCGTACCGGTGCCGTGCGCCTCGACCACGTCGACGTCGGCGGTGGTGAGCCCGGCGGCGCTGAGCGCGGCGCGGATGACACGCTGCTGGGAGGGGCCGTTGGGAGCGGTCAGGCCGTTGGAGGCGCCGTCGGAGTTGACGGCGGAGCCGCGCACCGTGGCCAGCACCCGGTGACCGTTGCGGCGGGCGTCGGAGAGGCGTTCGACGACGAGCATGCCGACGCCCTCGCCCCAGCCGGTGCCGTCCGCCGCCGCGGCGAACGACTTGCAGCGGCCGTCGGCGGCCAGGCCGCGCTGGCGGGCGAAGTCGACGAAGGTGTCCGGGGTCGACATGACGGTGACGCCGCCGACCAGGGCGAGGTCGCACTCGCCCTGCCGCAGGGCCTGCGCGGCCAGGTGCAGGGTGACCAGCGAGGAGGAGCAGGCGGTGTCGACGGTGACGGCCGGGCCCTCCAGTCCGAGGGCGTAGGCGACCCGGCCCGAGACGACGCTGCCGAGGCTGCCGTTGCCGAGGTAGGCGGCGAGGTCGTCGGGGACGTCGGTCAGCCAGGTGCCGTAGTCGTGGTACATGACGCCCGCGAACACACCGGTGCGTGAGCCGCGCAGGGCCGCCGGGTCGATCGCGGATCGCTCCAGTGCCTCCCAGGAGACCTCAAGGAGCAGACGCTGCTGCGGGTCCATGGCGGTGGCCTCGCGCGGACCGATGCCGAAGAAGCCGGGGTCGAAGTCGGCCGCGTCGTAGAGGAAGGCGCCCTCCCGGGTGTACGTGCGGCCGGGAGTGCCGGGCTCCGGGTCGTACAGGGTGTCCGTGTCCCAGCCCCGGTCGGCGGGGAAGTCACCGACCGTGTCGACGCCGTCGGCGACGAGGCGCCACAGGTCCTCCGGGGAGCGGACGCCGCCGGGGTAGCGGCAGCCCATGCCGACGATGACGACGGGGTCGTCGCTGTCGGCGGGGCGCGGTCCGGGGGCGGGTTCGCCGGCCGGCCGAGAGGTGCCGAAGAGGGCGTCCCGGACGTGGTCGGCGAGGGCACGCGAGGTGGGGTGGTCGAAGACGAGGGTGGCCGGCAGCCGCAGTCCGGTGACGGTGTTGAGCCGGTTGCGCAGTTCGACGGCGGCCAGGGAGTCGAATCCCAGCTCGGTGAAGGCCCGGCCGGGGTCGATGGCCGACGGGGAGTCGTGCCGCAGTACCGCGGCCACCTCGGTGCGGACCAGGTCCAGCAGGGCGCGCTCCCGGTCGGCGGCGGGCAGGTCCGCCATCACCCGCTCCTGGTGGGGTGCCGTGTGGGCGGCGGCCCGGCGGGTGACGGGGCGGACGAGGCCGCTCAGCAGCGGCGGCGGGCCGTCGGGCCGTCGGCGTACGGCTGCGGCGTCGATCTCCACGGGGACGAGGTGGGGGCTGCCGGAACGGATCGCGGCGTCGAAGAGCCGCAGGGAGTGTCCGGCGGACAGCCCGGGGACCCCGTACGCGGCCACGCGCTCCAGGGCTGCGGCGTCCAGCGCGGCGCCCATGCCGGTGCCGGTGGCCCAGAGGCTCCAGGCGAGGGCGGTGGCGGGCAGTCCGTGCGCCGCCCGGTGGGTGGCGAGGGCGTCCAGGTAGGCGTTGGCGGCGGCGTAGTTGCCCTGGCCCGGTCCGTCGAGGACGGCGGCGAGCGAGGAGAACAGCACGAAGTGGGACAGGTCCCGGTCGAGGGTGAGTTCGTGCAGGTGCCAGGCGCCGGCGGCCTTGGCGTGGAAGACCTCGTCGACCATGTCGTCGGTGAGGCTCTCGACGATGCCGTCGCGCACGGTGCCCGCGGCGTGGACGACGGAGTCGACCGGGTGCCGGGCCAGCAGGTCGCGCAGCGCCTCCCGGTCGCCGACGTCGCAGGCGGCCACGGTCACCTCGGCGCCCAGCGCGGTCAGTTCGGCGTGCAGCTCGGGGGCGTGTCCCTGGCGGCCAGCCAGGACCAGGCGGGTGACGCCGTGGGCACGCACCAGGTGGTGGGCGAGCAGGGCGCCGAGACCGCCGGTGCCGCCGGTGATCAGGACGGTCCCCCAGTCGGCCGCCGGCCGGGGTGCGACGGCCGGCTCGGCGGCCAGCCGGGGCACGGCGAACCGGCCTCCGGAGAGCGAGAGTTCGGGCTCCCCGGTGGCGAGCGCCTGGCCCAGCTCCGCCTCGGAGGGCAGGCCGTCGTGCTCGACGAGGACGTAACGGCCCGGGTTCTCGGCCTGGGCCGAGCGGACCAGACCGCGTACCGCGGCGTGGGCGGGGCTGCCGGGCGGGGTGACGAGGACGAGGCGGGTTCCGGCCGCCCGTTCGTCCGACTGCCAGGTCTGCAGCAGGCGCAGGGTGCGAAGCACGTGGGCGCGGGCCTCGGTGGCGTCGGCTCCCGCGGGGCCGGCCGGGCGGTACACCACGGCGTCCGCGGCGGGGGCGTCGAGCAGCGCGTCCACGGCACGGGCGAGCGCGTCCTCGGCCGGACCGTCGTCGGACGGGCCGGCCGCGTGGGCGCCGTCGAGGACGGCGGTGCGCAGGGGCGCGGTGGCCGCAGGCCGGGGGTGCGGCGACCACTGCACGGCGTACAGGACGTCGTCGTCGGGCACGGGCAGCGAGGTCATGGCCTCGATGCCGGCCACGGGGGCACCGGTGGTGTCGAACAGGTGCAGGCCTATGGTGTCGCCGTCGCCACGGGTGATCCGTACGCGCAGGGCCGAGGCGCCGGTGGCGTGCAGGCGTACACCGGTCCAGGCGAACGGCAGCAGCACCTCGCCGCGCGGCGGGGCGTCGAGGTCGGCGGCGTGCAGCGCGGCGTCCAGCAGCGCGGGGTGGAGTCCGAAGCGCGCGGCGTCGGCGGCGGCGTCACCGGACAGGGCGGCCTCGGCGATGACGTCCTGGCCGTGCCGCCAGGCGGCACGCAGGCCCTGGAAGACGGGGCCGTAGGCGTAACCCTGGTCGGCGAGGTCCGCGTAGACCTCCGTGATGTCCAGGGGTACGGCGTCCGGCGGCGGCCAGGCACCCGGCTCGGTGCGGGCGGCCGGCGCGGCGGTGCCGGCGTCGGTGAGCAGGCCGGCCGCGTGCCGGGTCCAGGGCGCGTCCTCGTCGGCGCGCGAGTGGACGGTGACGGTGCGGCGTCCGGAGTCGTCGGGTTCCCCGACGGCCACCTGGACGGCGACGTGCTCGTCCGCGGCGAGCACCAGCGGGGCGCCGAGGGTGAGTTCCTCCAGCTCGGTGGCGCCGACGTGGTCGCCAGCCCGCAGGGCGAGTTCGACGAAGGCGGTGCCGGGCATCAGTACGCGGCCGGCGATCACGTGGTCCGCGAGCCAGGGGTGGGTGCGGGTCGAGAGGCGTCCGGTCAGGACGACGCCCTCCGCGCCGACCGCGACCACGGCCGCCAGCAGCGGGTGTCCGGCCGCGATCTGCCCCAGCCCGGCCGCGTCGGCGGGGGTGCCCGGCTCCAGCCAGAAGCGGCGCCGCTGGAAGGGGTAGCCGGGCAGCTCGACGCGGCGGGCGTCCCGGCCGGCGTGGTGCCGGGCCCAGTCGACGGGAACGCCGCGGGCGTGGGCCGCGGCGAGCGCGGTGACGGCCTCGCGGGCCTCGGGCCGATCGCGCCGGAGCACCGGCAGGAAGGCTGTGCCGGGGGCGTCCGTGCAGTCCGGTCCCATGGCGCTCAGCACCGCGTCCGGGCCGATCTCCAGGAAGGTCCGGACTCCGGCGTCGGAGAGCCACCGCACGGCGTCGTGGAAGCGGACCCGGGCGCGGACGTGTTCCACCCAGTACTCGGGATCGCACAGTTCGCGGCCGACGGGGGCGCCGGTCACGGTCGACACGACCGGCGCGGTGGGTTCGGCGTAGTCGAGTACCTGCGCCACCCGGCGGAACTCGTCCAGCATCGGTTCCATCAGCGGCGAGTGGAAGGCGTGGCTGACGCGCAGACGTTTGGTGTCGTGCCCGCGGGCGGCGAGTTCACCGGCGATGCGCTCGACATCGTCCAGGTCGCCGGAGATCACGACGGAGGCGGGGCCGTTCACGGCCGCGATGCCCGTGCGCTCGGTGAGCAGCGGCGCGACGTCGCTCTCGCCGGCGCGGACCGCGACCATGGCGCCGCCTTCGGGCAGCGCCTGCATGAGCCGGCCTCTCGCGGCCACCAGGATGGTGGCGTCCTGCAGGGTGAGGACCCCGGCCACGTGCGCGGCGGCGATCTCGCCGACGGAGTGCCCGGCCAGGTGGTCGGGGCGCATCCCCCAGCTCTCCAGCAGGCGGTGGAGGGCGACTTCGACGGCGAACAGGGCCGGCTGCGCGTACTCGGTGCGGTGCAGCAGCTCCGCGTCGGGTGTGTCCGGCCCGGCGAACAGGACGCTCTTGAGGGGCTTGGGGAGCTGGAGGTCGAAGTGGGCGCAGACGTCGTCGAGGGCATCGGCGAACGCGGGGTACGCGGCGGCGAGTTCGCGGCCCATGCCGGGGCGCTGACTGCCCTGCCCGGTGAACAGGAAGCCGACTTCGCCGCCCGCCCGCCCGGTTGCCGGGGTGCTGCCCGAGGCCACGGCGGTGAGCGCCGCCCGCAGTTCGGCGCGGTCGGCCGCGACGAGGACGGCCCGGTCGGGCAGGGCGGCGCGGGTGGTGGCCAGGGCGTGGGCGAGGTCGGCCGGTTCCGTGGTGCCGGCCAGTGGCAGCAGGTCGGCGGCACGGGCCCGCAGGGCGGCCCCGCCACGGGCGGACAGCGGGAAGACGAGCGGGACCTGGACACCGTCGGGGGCGTTCCCGGCATCGCTCCCGTGGGTGAGGTGCGCCGCCTCCGGGTCCGGGGCCCGGACACCGGCCGGGTCCTCTGCGTGGTCCTCGGAGTCCGGCTGCTCCAGGATGACGTGGGCGTTGGTGCCGCTGACGCCGAAGGAGGAGACACCCGCCCGGCGCGGGCGGCCGGTCCGGGGCCAGGGCCTCGGCTCGGTGACCAGTTCCACGCTGCCGGACGCCCAGGCGGCGTGCGGAGTGGGGGCGTCGACGTGCAGGGTCGCCGGGACCTGACCGTGCCGCATGGCGAGGACGGTCTTGATCACGCCGGCCACGCCCGCGGCGGCCTGGGTGTGGCCCAGGTTCGACTTGACCGAGCCGAGCAGCAGAGGGGCTCCGGCCGGGCGGCCCTGCCCGTAGGTGGCAAGGAGAGCGGTCGCCTCGATGGGGTCGCCGAGGCGGGTGCCCGTACCGTGTGCCTCCACCACGTCGACGTCGGCGGGTCCGAGTCCGGCGACGGCCAGCGCCCGGCGGATCAGCCGTTGCTGCGCGGTGCCGTTGGGGGCGGTGAGCCCGTTGGAGGCACCGTCCTGGTTGACGGCGGAGGACCGTACGACGGCGAGCACCTGGTGGCCGTTGCGGCGGGCGTCGGAGAGCCGTTCCAGGACGAGGACGCCGACGCCCTCGGCGAAGCCCGTGCCGTCCGCGGCGGCGGCGAAGGCCTTGCAGCGGCCGTCCGCGGACAGACCGCGCTGCCTGCTGAACGCGGTGAAGACTCCCGGCCCGCCCATCACCGCGACCCCGCCGGCCAGCGCCAGGGACGACTCGCCCTGCAGGAGCGAGCGGCAGGCCAGGTGGACGGCGACCAGGGAGGCGGAGCAGGCGGTGTCGACGGTGACGGCCGGTCCCTCGGTGCCCAGCACGTAGGCGACGCGGCCGGAGATGACGCTGGAGGCGTTGCCGGCCAGCAGATGGGCGTCGAGTCCGTCCGGCGCGTCGTGCAGGCGCGGACCGTACTCCTGCACCTCGGCCCCGAAGAACATGCCGGCCGCGGTGCGGCGCAGTGCGGTGGGGTCGATGCCGGCGTCCTCCAGGGCCAGCCAGGAGGTCTCCAGGACCAGTCGCTGCTGCGGGTCCATGGCCATCGACTCGCGCGGGCTGATGCCGAAGAACTCTGCGTCGAACTCGGTTGCCGTGTCGAGGAATCCGCCGGTGCGGGCGTAGGAGCTGCCGGGGACGTCCGGGTCCTCGTCGAACAGCTGCTTCAGGTCCCAGCCCCGGTCCTGGGGGAAGTCCGAGAGCACTTCGCCACCGTCGGTCAGCAGGCGCCAGAGGTCGGCCGGGGTCTCGATGCCCCCGGGGAAGCGGCAGCCGATGCCGACGATCGCCACGGGTTCGTCGGTGTGGCCGTCACCGGCCGGCTCCGGCGGGGCCTCGTCGGCGGCACCGTCCCCGGCCAGCAGCCGGTCGGCCAGATCGCGCACGGTGGGGCAGTCGTAGGCGAGACCGACCGGCAGGTCGAGGCCGGTCCGCTCGGTCAGCCTCCGGTGCAGGTCCACCGCCGCGAGCGAGTCGAGCCCCTGTTCCGCCAGCGGTACGGACGGGTCCAGGGTCTGCGAGGTGCCCGGCCTGGCCGCCTCGACCGCCTCGGTAACGGCGGTGCGCACCAGATCCGTCACGAGTCTGCGGTGCTGCGTCGGTGCGGCCTCGGCGAGCAGTCGTGCCAGGGCTGATTCGGATCCGGGCCCGTTCATCCACGCATCTCCACTTTCGACCGACACCGTTTTCCACCTTTTTTCTCACGGTAATGACGACCCCTGAAGGCCCACACCCTTAGGCACCCCTAGGGGCCGGTCCGGGCTGATCCGCGGCTTACGGAAAGGCGTTGTGGTCGTCGAACGAACGCCGGACGTAGGACAGGGAGGCGAGCAGCTCCGCGGAGGTGACGGTGTGGGCCGGGCGCGTGTCGACGGCACCGGAGAGCGGCATCTTTCCCACGTCGGACCAGCACAGCCGGCCGTCCTCCGCGATATAGCTCCGGCTCAGTCCGGCATTGTCGGGATGCAGGCAGTAGGGCACGTCCAGCCGGCCCTCGGCGAACGCCTTCAGCAGTGCGGTGCCGAGGTCGTCGTCCAGGTTCAGCACCGCGTCGACCAGCGCGTACGCCTCGGCGTACGTCTCCGTCCCGGTGCCCTCCAAGGGATCCTGGGCGGTGTGCGCGGCGACCGCGGCCGCGTATTCCAGCGCGGACACGTTCTCCGCCACCGACGGAATGCGCCGGGATTCTGCGACGGTTTTCACGATGAGACGCTCGGAGCCACTCCCGACGGCCAGTTCGGCGGCCTGCGCGAGCAGTCGGCGGGCACCGTGCTCGGTTTCCGGGAACAATCCCATATAGGCGTAGACGACCACGTGCCATTCGGTGTCCGAAAGGAACCGCGCGCACAGGCTGCGTAACGCCGCGACGGCTTCGGAGTCCTGACGTCGATTCGTCTGTTGGGCGTAACTCACCGAAATACTCCGGATTCCGTGCCGGCGGAAGAACAGCGCCTCGAGCACGCTCACCGCGACGAGCAGGCCGGGCGGGCAGAGCTGGCCGAGCACGCATCCCCCGAAGGTCTCCAGGTGTGGTTCGGCACCGGTCCGGCGGAGCGTGGCGAAGTGTTCGCAGGCTTCCGTCCAGTGGGCGACGGACTCGCGCAACGGAACTCTGCCGTACGGGAGGCAGTAGGAGACGGGCCCGCCCTCCGAGGCGTCGAGCCCCACGGCCGTCAGTGCCCGGAAAATGTACTGGGGCGCCGCCGAGCCGTGCCGCACCTGCACCGGGAACTCCGGCCCGTGGATGCCGTCCAGGACCCGGCGCGTGGTGGCCGTTTCATGGCTCACCAGCGGATAGCCGTTGAGGTCGACCCCTTCGAGGACGGCGAGTTGCGCCGACTCCAGGTCGCCGACCCGCGTGTAGCTGTCCAGGGTGAGAGTGCCGACGGTCGTCGCGTCGGCGTCCCGGGTGGCGAGCAGCCCGGCGCGCATGCGCTGCGGGCTGCTCATTCCCATCCGGGGCTGCACCACCAGCCGGCCGGCGTCGTGGGCCCGGCGCACGAACGCGCCGAATCCGGCACCGGTCACACCAGGGCCCGCTGGGGCAGGGCGTCGAGCATCCGGCGGAAGGCCGCTATGCCGTCGGCCGACTCCTCGAACACCTCGTCGTAGCCGGCCGCGAGCAGTGCGGCCGCCTCCTCGTCGCCGCAGGGCCCGGCGATGCCGAGCTTGCCGCCGATGACGACGGACACGTCGCCGAGGCCGGGGTGCTCACGCAGCCGGGTGACGGTGCGCATGCCGTCGTGGTAGCCGTGTCCGTTGACGCTGCTGATCACGATCAGTGCGGGGTCGTGCGCGAGGGCCTCGCCGATCAGCAGGTCCTCGGGGACGCATGGGCCGAGGTTGACCACGCGGTGGCCGTGCTCCTCGACGAGGAGCTGGAGGTAGACCAGGTTCCAGGTGTGCGAGTCGGAGATACCGCCCGCCACGAGGACGGGCTGGTCGCCCGGGGCGGGGGTGAGGGGATTGCTCATCACAGGGCCTGTCCGTGTTCGTAGGTTCGGGTGTGCTCGATGCGGGACACGGAGACGAGGTCGTCGCCGCGGACGACGATCTCCGTGGGGGCGGGCCTGCCGAGGAACATCAGGAGGCTGGCGGTGGGCCCGTAGGAACCGGCGTTGGGAACGGTGAGCAGGTCGCCGGGGGCCGGGTCGGACAGCGGGACCTGGCGTCCGAGCAGATCGCCGGGCGTGCACAGCGGTCCGGCGAGCTGGACCGGGACTCCGCCGGTGCCGACGGACTCGTGCGGCTCGATGGAGACCGGCAGGATGCGGCCGAGGCCGGACATGCCGCCGAAGGTGTTGATGCCGGCGTCGAGGACGACGTAGCGGGTGCCCCGACTGTCCTTGACGTTGACGACGCTCGTGAGAAGGGTGCCGCTGTCGGCGACCAGATACCGTCCCGACTCGCAGGCGATGCGCGGGCCACCGTCGCGCCAGCCGGGGAAGTGCTCGTCGAGCGACGTGGCCAGGGCTTCGCGCAGTTCGCCGTAGACCGGCCGCCGTCCCTGGACCGCGTACGGTGCGGCGAAGCCCCCGCCGAGGTCGACGATGCGGAAGTCGACGCCCAGCTCGCGCTGGAGTGCGGCGGCGGTGGCGATGGTGTGCTGGAACTCGGCGATGAGGCTCGCCTCGTCCTTGGCGTTGCTCAGCGGGAAGAAGTGCAGGCCGGCCAGGGTGGTGCCGGGTACGTCGCGCAGTTCCGCGGCGAGACCGGCCAGGGTCTCTCCGTCGAACCCGAACTGTGAGGGCACCCCGGTCATGCGGATGCTGGTGGCGGCGGCCCCGGTGGGGTTGTTGACCCGGATCAGGCAGTCGGCTGTGATGCCGAGCCGCACGGCCGTGTCGCCGACGTGCCTCAGGTCGCCGGGCGACTCCACGGAGAACGTCCGCACGCCCCGGGTCATGGCCTCGGCCAGCTCCTCGGTGGTCTTGCCGGGGCCGGTGTACAGAATCTCGGTCCCCTCGAAGCCGGCCCGCAGGACGGCGTCGAGTTCCCCGACGGAGCTGATCTCCGCGAGGCAGACCCGGGGGCCGCCGGCCCTCATCTCACGAAGGATCTCGGGGTGCGGGTTGGCCTTGGCCGCGTAGTACACGGCCACCTCGTCGGGCAGCGCGGCGAACAGCTCGTCCCGCGCCGCCGCGACCCGGTCCAGGTCGTAGACGTAGGAGGGGGTGCCGAAGCGCCGGGCGAGGTCGGTGGTGCCGGTCACGGCGTGGTTCCTTCCAGAAGGCTGAGGAGCTGCTTGCGGTCGTGCTTGCCGTGTGCGGTCAGCGGCAGTTCGTCGACGACACGGCTGACGCCGGGCACCTTGGCGGGCTCCAGCCGGAGGGACAGCTCCCGGAGCAGCACGTGCGGGTCGATGCCGCCCTCGGCGAAGACCGCGAGATCGCGGCCGGGGGCGGGCGGCAGGACCGCGGCGGCCCGGACACCGGGTACGTCCGTGGCCGCGGCCTCGATCTCGGTGGTGCTCATACGGACGCCCTTGTGCTTGAACATGTCGTCCCGGCGGCCCTCGTAGTACAGGTACCCGTCCTCGTCGACGTGTCCGAAGTCGCCTGTGTGCAGGCGCAGTCCGCCGTCGGGCGTGGGACGGAAGGCGCGTGCGGTCTGCTCGGGCGCGCGCCAGTAGCCGGGCATGACGTGGGGCCCTTCGACGACGATCTCCCCGGTCTGCCAGGGCGGCAGCGCGTTGCCGTCGTCGTCGACGGTGAAGGCCCGGGTGCCGGGCAGCGGCCGGCCGACGGACTCGGGCCTGGCGTCCTGCTGGTCGGGCGGCAGGACGGAGACGCGCTTGCACTCGGTCTGGCCGAACTGGATGACCACCTCGGATCCGGGGAAGGCCGTGCGGAGCCCGTCTGCGGTGGGCTTCGGCAGCGCGGCCCCGGTGTTGGTGAACATGCGGACGGTGGAGTCCTGCCGCGGTTCGCGTTCGGCGAGCGCGCAGATCATGGTGGCCAGGGACGGCACGATGGGGACGACGGTGGCCCCGGTCTCCCGCATGCGGCGCAGCAGCACCAGGTCGGACTCCCCGTCGGCGAGCACGATCTCGCTGCGGCCGGCCGCGGTGAGCAGCACCTTGTAGAGGCCGTAGTCCCAGGAGATGGGGAAACGGCAGAAGACCACGTCGTCGGGTCGGTAGCCGAGTTCGAGGTTGATGGCCTCGGTAGCGAAGACCATCCGGCCGTGCGGGCAGACGACGGCCTTGGGGGCCGCCGTGGAGCCGGACGTGTAGACGAGGACGGCGAGGTCGTCGCTGTGGACGGGAGCGCCGTCACCCCGGGCGTCCTTGTCGCGCAGGTCGGTGACCCCCTGCCAGACCTCGTCCAGGCCGAGGACGGAGACCGGCTCGGCGAGCGTGGAGACGCGGGACACTGCGGATCCGTCGACGATCACCAGTGACGGCTCGGAGTTCTCGACGACGGCCGTGAGGTGGTAGTCCTTCATGCCGGTGTTGACGGGGACGAGGACGGCGCCGCGGCGGGCTGTGCCGTACAGCAGGGCGACGAGCTCGCGGGTGCTGGCCAGTTGCACCAGGACGCGGTCGCCGTGGCCGATGCCCTGGGCCTGGAGCCACGCGTCGACGGCGTGGCTCCAGGCGGTGAGTTCCCGGTAGGTCCATCGTCCGGTGCCGTCGGTGACGGCCGCCGCGTCGGGGTGCTCGGCGGTGGCCTCGTCGAGCAGGTCATGTATCCGGGCGTCGGTGCGGGCCTGCGCTGTCGGTTGACCGTTCACTGCGACTCCTGCCGTCCTTCGGTCCTGGTCCCGGCTCCGGCGGGCTGCTGTCGCAGGGCCGCGGCGCGGGAGGTGAGCTTCCTGCGATCGGTCTTGCGGTTGGGGTTGAGCGGAAGTGTGTCCAGGTGGTGGTAGGCCCGGGGGACGACCGCGGCCGGCAGCAGCTCCCGCAGGTGACGGGCGAGCCGGGCGGCCGGCACCGGGTCGCCGGTGTGGAAGACGGCGAGTTCGACCGTGCCGTCCACGGGCACGGCGACGGTCACCGCGTCCTCGACACCCGGGCAGGTACGTACCGCGGCGTCGACCTCGGCCAGTTCCGTCCGGATGCCGTGCACCTGGACCTGGGCGTCCTGGCGGCCCAGGTACAGCAGTCCGTCGTTCTCGGTGCTGCGGACCCGGTCGCCGGTGCGGTAGTAGCGCAGGCCGTCCCGTTCCAGGAAGCGTCCGGTGTCGTCGGCCGGGTCGAGGTAGCCGGGAGTCAGCTGGGGCCCGGCGATGCACAGTTCGCCCTCGCCGGTCGTGCTCGGCGAGCCGGTGGCGTCCAGCAGCAGGACCGTGTGGCCCGGGTGCACGGTGCCGATCGGCACCATTCCGTGCAGGTGTCGGTGGCCCGGCTGCCAGCGGTGCGCGGTGACGGTGATGGTCAGCTCGGTCGGCCCGTAGATGTTCTCCAGCACCGTGCCGGAGGCCGCGGCCGCCCAGTCCTCGGCGTCCCGGCAGCTGAGCGCCTCCCCCGCGAAGAAGCTCCTGCGCAGTGAGGACAGCGCACCGGGTGCGAGGCCGCCGGTGCGCCGCACCAGGGAGATCGCGCTGGGCGTGGAGAACCACACGGTCACCCCCTGCTCGGCCACGAACTCGGGCAGGCGCGCGTACTCCCGCGCGGGGACCGGTACGACGGTGGCTCCGGCCCCCCAGGCGCAGAACAGGTCGAACATCGCGCAGTCGAAGTTGAGGTCGAAGGTCTGCGAGAAGACGTCCTCGGGGCCGAAGTCGTACCGCTCGTCGAGCAGGGAGAAGTAGTGCGCGGTGTTGGCGTGGGTGACCGGCACGCCCTTGGGCCGTCCGGTGGAGCCGGAGGTGAACAACACGTAGGCGGTGTCGTCCGGGCGGGCGGGCATCGGTGCCTTCAGCACGCTGTCGGGGTCGACGGCGAGCGCCGGCATCGGCTGCCCGCCGGGGGCGAACAGGGTGGGCAGGGTGACGCCCTCCTCGTGCAGTGCGGTCAGCGCGGGCAGGGCGTCGTCGTCGGCGAGCAGGGCGCCCACTCCGGCGGCCTCGATCATCTGCCGGGTGCGGGCGGCGGGGAAGGCCGGCTGCAGGGGGACGACGGTGACCCCGCTGTAGAGGCCCGCCAGCAGGCTCGGGTACGCCGACGCTCCCTTGCCTGCCAGCACGCCCACGGCGGGCGGCTGGCCGGGGAGACCGGACAGCAGGGAGCCGGCGAGCAGGAGGGCCCGCTCGTGCAGCTCGCGGTAGGTGAGGGCGGCGCCGTCGGCCCGCAGCGCGGGCCGGTCGGGCGCCAGGGCCAGCCCGCGCAGGAACCGTCCGGACAGGGCTCCGTCCATGGTGGCGTCCAAGGGGTCCGTCCCGTCAGCTCGTGGTGCGCTGGAGCATGCCCTCGACGGTCTCCCACAGCGTGCCCGCGCTGCGGAAGGTGCCCATGGTCAGCGCACTGTCACGGAAGCGCACCTGGTAGGCGTCCTCCAGCGTGCCGAGCAGCTGGACCATGCCCAGCGAGTCCAGGCCGAGGTCCTTCAGCTCGTCGTCGGTGGTCAGCGGCTCCTGCGGGGGCAGGAACGGCAGGAAGGTGCGGAGTATCTCTTCGAACTGGTCGTCCCACATGGGTGTGCCTCCTGCGGATAGGGCGGATCGGACGGTTCAGGCGGCGCGTGCACGGCGCCGGGGGGTCATCGCCAGGCGGGGGTGCGCGGCGACGACCTCGAAGGTGCGGGTGGTACAGGGAACCCGGCCGAAGAGACTGTCGGGGCCGGCGACGCACATCCGCCGGACTCCGGCGTCCCGCAGGGCCGTGGTGACGCTCGGCCAGTTCATGGCGTGGTCGAAGCCGTCGAGCAGCATGGTGCGCAGTTCCGCGCCGGTGTGCAGCAGCCTGCCGTCCTGGTCTGCGACGACCGGCAGGGAGGGATCGGCGAAGGTGTAGCGCGAGATGACCTCGCGTTCCGCCTTGGCGCGCAGCGGCGCGAACGCGGACGCGTGCATGGGGGGACGCATGGTGTACAGCGGAAGGCTGCCGATGCCGCGCAGCCGCTCCCGCATCCACTCCACACGGTGTTCGGCGAGGGAGACCATCCAGAAGCCGTCGTCGACGTGGCAGGAGATCTCGTGCCACTCGCCGGCTTCGTCGAGTTCGGCGAGGATCGGGTCCAGTTCCTCGCTCGGCGCACGGACGAAGGACAGGGTGACGATGTCCTTGTGGTGTTCGGCGAAGTACGACTCGAGGCACCGCGCGATCTCGGCTGTGAGCCGGACCGCGTCGGGCAGTTCGAGGGCGCCGGTGTAGGCGAGGGCGGCCTTCTCCCCGAAGCTGGGGCCGGCCACGATGTCGGGGACGACGTCCAGGTGCTCGGTCGCCCAGTACGCGCTGGCCAGGCAGTTCACGAAGAAGGCGACCTGGGCGGCCTCCGAGTAGTCGCCCTCGGAACGGCGGAAGGTGTCCACCAGCGAGTAGCCGAGGGCGTCGTCGGCGACGGCGACCAGGTCCCGGGCCACGGGGTTGGCCACCATGAAGCGGCCCACCTCGGCGAACGGGACGGGCCCCATGCCGGGGAAGACGAGAGCGGTGTCGTACGCCATGGCGGTGTCCCCGCCCCCTCTCACGGTGGTCTGCGACGCCCGGGCCGGCGTCGTGGCGCGGCGTGTCACAGGCCGGCGAGGAAGTCGGTCAGCACCTCGAAGAACCGGTCCGGTTCCTCCAGGTGCGGCAGGTGGCTGGACTCCTCGAAGATCTCCCAGCGGGCCCCCGGGACACGGTCCATGTAGGGCTGGACGACGGCCGGGGTGGCCTCGTCGTGACGTCCGCTCAGGAGCAGCGTGGGCGTGCGGATGGTGTCCAGTTCGTCGACGATCGACCAGTCCTTCAGGGAGCCGATCACGTGGAACTCGGTGGGGCCGTTCATCGCGTAGTAGACCGTCGGGTCGTTGTAGATCTCCATGAAGGAGGAGAGGAAGTCGCGGGGCCACGGCGTGAGGCGGCACACGTGGCGGTCGTAGAAGACCCGCATCGCGGCCAGGTACTCCTCGGATTCGTAGGTGCCGGCCCTCTCGTGCCGCACGAGGGCGTCCTGTACGTCCGGCGGCAGTGCGGCCCGCAGCCGGGCCATCTCCTGGAGCCAGATGGGGTACGAAGCGGGCGCGTTGGCGACGACGAGACCGCGGAGGCCGGGGGGACGGCCCATGGCGTGCCGTGCGCTCAGCGGACCGCCCCAGGACTGGCCGAACAGGACGTAGTCGTCGGCGATGCCCAGTTCCCGTACGAGATTGCCGAGTTCGTCGAGGAAGAGGTCGACCGTCCAGAAGTCCGGTGCACTGTCGGGAAGATGGGTGGAGCCTCCGTTGCCCAGCTGGTCGTAGTGGACGACCGGCCAGCCGTCCTCCGCGAGGCGGGCGAGCGGCAGCAGGTAGTCGTGCGTACTGCCGGGGCCGCCGTGGACGACGACCACCGCGGGGCGCCCCGCCCCGAGTTCCCCGGTCACGCGGTACCAGGTCCGGTACTCCCCGAAGGGGACGGTGCCCTTGACGCCGGGTACCAGACCCTGCGCGCTGGGTTTCGGGGACACGCTGATCACCTCTGGTCGGCTGTGGAGTGCGGCGGCCGTCGGGTCGGGAGATCCGGCCGGGACCGCGGAGCGTGTGGTGCTGGGCGAACCGTGCTTCCGCCGTGGTCCGCAGCCGACGCTAACCGTCGCCCAGACGTTCGACGGACCCCTAACCGCCCCTAGTGGTACGGGGAGTGACGGGGGCCACGGCAGCACCCCTGAGCGGGTCGCGCCGCTAGGGGCACATAGGGGTGGGCCATCCCGGGCGCCGCTCCTTAGCGTGCGGGAAACGGCCGGCGGCAACCGCGCCGGCGCCGGGCCGGGAGCCCTCCCCCGGGGTGATCGGCGCGGCCCGCTCCCTCCCGCGCGAAGAGGACACCATGACTGCACCTGCCGAAGCGGCCGCCGAGGGCGCTCTCCCGGAGTTCCCGATGCGTAGGGCCTGCCCCTTCAGTCCGCCGGCCGCCTACACCGGGCTGCGCGAGAACGAACCGGTCTCGCGGGCGCAGCTGAAGGTCAACGGCAAGCCGACCTGGCTGGTCACCCGCCACGACCTGTACAAGAAGCTGCTCGGCGACGCGCGGGTGAGCGCCAACCTGAAGCTGCCGGGTTACCCGCTCCAGGTGCCGGTGCCGGAGGAGACGCTCCAGTCGGTCCCCCTCACCTTCCTGTCCATGGACCCA
The DNA here is from genome assembly GCF_045039765.1 of Streptomyces sp. NBC_01166. Classification (NCBI taxonomy): domain Bacteria; kingdom Bacillati; phylum Actinomycetota; class Actinomycetes; order Kitasatosporales; family Streptomycetaceae; genus Streptomyces; species Streptomyces sp. NBC_01166. The sequence goes on along the minus strand of NZ_CP108613.1, from coordinate 6,855,747 downwards.
CCCGACCACACCGTGCAACGCCGCATGCTGGCACCGGAGTTCAGCGTGCGCCGTATGCGCGAGCTGCGCGCCCGGGTGCAGCAGCTCGTGGACGAGCAGATCGACGACATGCTCGCCAAGGGCTGCGACGGTCCGGTGGACCTCGTCACGGCCCTGGCGCTGCCGGTGCCGTCCCTGGTGATCTGCGAACTGCTCGGCGTCCCCTACGAGGACCACGCCCGGTTCGAGCAGTGGGCGTGGGCCATCATGAACCACGAGGTCAGCGACGAGGACCGGGGCATGGCCCACTACGAGCTGGACCGCTACGTCGACGGACTGGTCACCGCGAAGGAGAGCGAGCCCGGCGACGACATGATCAGCCGGCTGATCAAGTTCAACCGGGAGACTCCGGCGGTGGAGCACTCGGACATCGTCAGCATGTCCAAGCTGATGCTGGTCACCGGTCACGAGACCACGGCGAACATGATCGCGCTGGGTGTGCTGGCGCTGCTGGAGCACCCGGACCAGCTCGCGGCCGTGCGCGAGGAGCCCGAGCTGATGCCACGAGCGGTGGAGGAACTGCTGCGTCTGTTCTCCATCTCGGACGCCGGCACGGCGCGCGTGGCCATGGAGGACATCGAGCTCGGGGGTGTCACCATCCGCGCCGGTGACGGCATCCTGCCGCTGAACAACGCCGCCAACCACGACGAGGAGGTCTTCCCCGACGCGGACCGGCTGGACGTGCGCCGCGAGGCCCGCAGCCACGTGGCCTTCGGGTACGGCGTCCATCAGTGCGTCGGCCAGAACCTGGCCCGGATGGAACTCGACGTCGTCTACTCCACGCTGCTGCGCCGGGTGCCGACACTGCGCCTTGCCACACCGGCCGACGAGCTGCGCTTCAAGGACGACGCCATCGTCTGGGGCCTGTACGAGCTGCCCGTCACCTGGTGACACCGGGCACACCCCGATGAGCATTCCTTCCCCCACCGTTCCGTTCGAGAGGCAGCCATGACCCAGTCCGCAGACCCGGCCGGCGAGACGGCGTCGCCGTATCCGCAGTTCCCGATGCGACGCACCTGCCCGTTCAGCGAGCCGCGGGAGTACGCCGGGCTGCGCGCGGACGAGCCCGTGTCGCGCGCCTCGCTCAAGGTGAACGGCAAGCCGGCCTGGCTGGTGACCCGGCACGAGCACGTCAAGCAGGTGCTCGGCGACCCGCGGGTGAGTTCCAACCTCAAGCGTCCCGGCTACCCGCACCAGTTCCACATCTCCGAGGAGATGCTGGCCCACGTCCGGCTCATGATGCTGTCCATGGACCCGCCGGACCACACCGCGCAACGCCGCATGCTGATACCGGAGTTCACGGCCCGGCGGACGAAGGAGATGCGCCCGCGTATCCAGGAGATCGTCGACGAGCGCATCGACGCCATGCTCGCCGCGGGCGGCCCGGTGGACCTGGTCCAGGCCCTCGCCCTGCCGGTGCCGTCCCTGACCATCTGCGAGCTGCTCGGGGTCCCCTACGAGGACCACGCCCAGTTCGAGGAGTGGTCAGGGGCGCTCATGAACCACGACCTCAGCCCCGAGGAGTACGGGGCGGCGGTGCAGGCCCTGGACATGTACCTCGACAAGCTGGTCACCCTCAAGGAGACCGAGCCGGGTGACGACCTGATCAGCCGGTTCCTGGAGAAGAACCGAACCGAGCAGGCCGCCGACCACGTCGACGTGGTGACCATGGCCCGGATGATGCTGGTGGGCGGCCACGAGACGACGGCCAACATGATCGCGCTCGGTGTGCTGGCCCTGCTGGAGCACCCGGACCACATGGCCGAGCTCCGGTCGGACCACACGTTGCTGCCGAACGCCATCGAGGAGCTGCTCCGGGTCTTCTCCATCTCGGACTCGGGCACCGCCCGCGTCGCGGTCGAGGACATAGAGGTGGGCGGTGTCACCATCCGCGCCGGTGAGGGCATCCTCGCGCTGAACAACGCGGCCGACCACGACGAGGCGGTCTTCGCCGACCCCGGCACCCTCGACTTCCACCGCAAGGAGGCGCGCAGCCACCTCGCCTTCGGGTACGGGATCCACCAGTGCATGGGCGCGAACCTCGCCCGCGCGGAGCTGGAGATCGTCTACGGCACCCTGCTACGCCGCGTTCCGGGCCTCCGGCTGGCCGTGCCCTCGGAGGAACTGCGCTTCAAGGACGACGCCATGGTCTACGGCGTCTACGAACTGCCCGTCACCTGGTGACGGCCGACCCGATCGGAATCCCTGTCATGCATGTCACCACGGACCACGACCGGTGTGTGGGCTCCGGCCAGTGCGCGATGCTCAGCCCTGAGGTCTTCGACCAGGACGACGACGGTCTCGTCGTCGTCCTCCAGGAGAGGCCGGCCGCGGAGCTGCTCGACGATGTCCACCGTGCTGCGGACCTGTGCCCGTCGCGGTCCATCCACGTCACCGGCTGATCCGTTCCGCCCCTCGCGCCGCGGTCCCACCCGGCACCGCGGCGCGGGCGCCCGGCCTGCGTACTGCGGGGCGCGCCGTCCGCCCCGCACGATGACGACAACCGAGGACGTGAACCCGTGTGACGAACCGACCTCGCTCCTCCGAATCCGGGCTGCCCATCGAGCCGGTCCACGGGCCCGACACCCAGGCGGGCTGGGACCCGGCCGAGAAGCTGGGTGAGCCGGGGAAATACCCGTTCACGCGTGGTGTGTACCCGTCGATGTACACGGGCCGGCCGTGGACGATGCGGCAGTACGCAGGATTCGGCACCGCCACCGAGTCCAACGCCCGCTACAAGCAGCTGATCGCCAACGGCACGACCGGACTCTCCGTCGCGTTCGACCTGCCCACCCAGATGGGGCACGACTCGGACGCCCCCATCGCCTCCGGTGAGGTCGGCAAGGTCGGCGTGGCGATCGACTCGCTCGACGACATGCGCGTCCTGTTCGGCGGGATCCCGCTGGACGAGGTCTCCACCTCGATGACCATCAACGCCCCGGCCGCGCTCCTCCTCCTGCTCTACCAACTGGTCGCGGAGGAGCAGGGCGTCCCCGCGGACCGGCTGACGGGCACCATCCAGAACGACGTGCTCAAGGAGTACATCGCCCGGGGCACGTACATCTTCCCGCCGAAGCCCTCACTGCGGCTGATCGCCGACATCTTCAAGTACTGCCGGGCCGAGATCCCGAAGTGGAACACCATCTCCATCTCCGGCTACCACATGGCGGAGGCCGGCGCCTCGCCCGCGCAGGAGATCGCCTTCACCCTCGCGGACGGCATCGAGTACGTCCGCACCGCCGTCTCGGCCGGCATGGACGTGGACGACTTCGCGCCCCGGCTCTCCTTCTTCTTCGTCGCCCGTACGACGATCCTCGAGGAGGTCGCCAAATTCCGTGCCGCCCGCCGGATCTGGGCGAAGGTGATGCGGGAGGAGTTCGGCGCGAAGAACCCCAAGTCCCTGATGCTGCGCTTCCACACCCAGACCGCCGGGGTCCAGCTCACCGCCCAGCAGCCCGAGGTCAACCTGGTCCGGGTCGCCGTGCAGGGCCTGGGCGCGGTCCTGGGCGGCACGCAGTCGCTGCACACCAACTCCTTCGACGAGGCCATCGCCCTGCCGACGGACAAGTCGGCCCGCCTCGCGCTGCGCACCCAGCAGGTCCTGGCGTACGAGACGGACGTGACGGCGACGGTGGACCCCTTCGCCGGGTCGTACGTCGTCGAGAAGATGACCGACGACGTCGAAGCGGCGGCGGTCGAACTGATGCGGAAGATCGAGGACCTCGGTGGGGCCGTCGCCGCCATCGAACGCGGCTTCCAGAAAAGGGAGATCGAGGACAACGCCTACCGCATCGCCCAGGAGACCGACTCCGGCGAGCGGGTCGTCGTCGGGGTCAACCGCTTCCAGCTCGACGAGGAAGAACCCTACGACCCCCTCCGCGTCGACCCCTCCATCGAGACTCAGCAGGCCGAACGCCTCGCCAAGCTCCGAGCCTGGCGGGACCAGGAGCGGGTGGACCGTCACCTCGCCGAGGTGCAGAAGGCGGCGGCCGGGGACGACAGCGTGCTGTACCCGATGAAGGAGGCCCTGTCCGTCGGCGCGACCGTGGGAGAGGTCTGCGACGCGCTGCGCGAGATCTGGGGCACGTACACCCCCGGCGAGCTCTTCTGACCCTCGGCCGGACCGCCCCCGGGGCCACCGGCCGCGCGGGGATCCTTCACCCCCGGCCCGCCTCCGGCCGGGGGCCTACGAGGGACTCGGCCTGCTGGAGGAAGAGCGGCAGCCACTGCTCGTAGGAAGCGGTGCCCAGGTACCGCAGTGCCGTTTCCGCGTCCTTGCCGACGGGCATGTGCAGCGGCGTCCCGGGGTCGTCGACGGCGGCCATGACCGCCTCGGCCACCTCGCCGCAGTCCCCGGCGCCCTCCTGGACCCGGGCGAGGAAGTGCGCGGTCCACGCGCGGTCGGCGGCGTAGGCGCCTGCCGCGGAACGCTCCGCCGGGGCGGCGCCCGAGGTGCTCTCGCGGTTGATGCGGGAGGCGAAACTGCCGGGCTCCAGGCACACCACGCGGATCCCGAAGGGCCGCACCTCGGCGGACAGCGCCTCGCTGAGCGTGCCCAGGGCGGCCTTGCCGGCGGCGTAGAAACCACCGTGCGGTACGGCGAACGTACGGCCGGCGAGGGAGGAGACATTGACGATGACGCCGCTGCCGCGGGCGCGCATGGCGGGAAGCACCGCGCGCACGGTGCGTACCGGCCCCCAGAAGTTGGTCTCCAGCACCGCCCGCGCCTCGTCCTGCGGCATGGTCTCCACGGGCCCGGTGCGGTCGATGCCGGCGTTGTTGACCAGTACGTCGATGGCGCCGTGCCGTTCCTGCACCCCGTCGACCGCGGCGGCGACCGAGGCGTCGTCGGTGACGTCGAGCCTGGGCACGTCCAGGGTGAGGTTCTCCGCCCGGGCACGGGCGAGCAGTTGACCGGCGCCGGCGGGATCACGTACGCAGGCGTGGACGCGGTCTCCCCTGCGGGCGAACGCCAGCGCGGTCTCCAGGCCGATCCCGCTGCTGCAACCGGTGATGAGGACCGACGTCATGGTGTACCGCCTGCTTTCCGGCGTCGGATGAAGGTGACCGGTGGGCAGCGTACGAACGCGCCTCCGAGAGCCGCATCCCCTATGACCCCCTAGGGGGGCCGCTCCAGGCCCTCGACCGCCTCGGTCGCACGTCCGAACGGACCGCTAATATGCCCGCTCATGAATGACGACGTGCGCAACATCGTGCTCGGCCTCATAGCCGCCGGGATCAGCGCCGCCCTCGGCTGGCTCGCCCGGACGTACCTGTGGCGGCGCCGACTCCGCCGCAAGCAGGCCTTCTTCGGCCTGCCGGGAAACTCCGAGTGCCTGCTCGTCGTCAACCGCGACGCCGGTGGCGACGGCGCGGTCCACCGCCACGACGTCTTCGCTCTGCTCGAACTCTCGGCTCTCATCAAGGACTGCGCCGCACACGCCCAGATCGTGTCCCACGACACCGCCCAGCAAGGCTTCGGCGAGCGTACGGAGTTCTGCGTCGGCGGCCCTGGGTCCAACCGGCGCATGGCCGCGCACCTGCAGTCCCTGCTGCCGGGAGTCAAGATCAACACCGGGCCGGAACCGGGCCCCGACCGCGCGGCCTTCCAGGTGGGCTCGGAACGCTACCGGCTGGAACCCGGAACCTCCGAACACGTCCTGCTCGCCCGGCTCACCGGCGGCCAGGACGCCCGGCCCGTCTTTCTCCTCTGCGGCCAGCGCGCCATCACCAACCAGGCCGCCTCCCGTTACCTGATGCGTAACTACGAGAAGCTGCAGCGCAAGCACCGCGGCGGATCCTTCGTGCTGCTCCTGAAAGTGGTCAACTCCCAGGCGTACGGCCCCGATGTGGTCGAGCTGGTCGGCGACGTGACGCGCACGGCACAGGCCCCCCTGCCCGCCACGCCCCGCACCTCCCACCGCGCCGCCGGCTGAGACCCGGCACGGGCCTGACGGCGGTCCGGCGCGAGCGGCCACGGCACGGCCGGGAACGCCTGCAACCCGACGATGTTCGACCCGGTCACCACCACCCGGGCTGCGCGCCCGCCTCACCTCGCACCCGAACGAGGATCGACCCCGATCGGGTCGCGCACGGCGGCACCGCACGGATTCGGCAGCACCCGCACCTGCTGCTGCGGCCCGGGCCCCCCACGAGGTGCGTGGACGCCCCGCGGAGCGGACGCGCACCCTGGCACGCCGAGCGCAGCGGCATGGCCGATCCCGTGACACGAGCCTTCCGCCGCGGCGATCCAGCGAGGTAACGTCAGGGCGCCTGTAACGATTCAAATCCACTGCGGGAGCGTCACGTTGAGAGCTGTAGCCCTGACTCTGCCCCTGGCGCTGGGCGCCGCCCTGCTGGTCGCGGCTCCGGCCGCGGCCACCCCACAGCAGAAGGACCGGCCCCAGGGCTGGGCCTCCGTCGCGGGCGGAACCACCGGCGGCGCGGGCGGCACGGAGTACGTGGTCCGCGACCGTGCGGAGCTGCTCGCCGCCCTGGACAACGGCGGCGATCCGGCGGGCCGGAAGGTCATCCGGATCGAAGGGACGGTCAACGGGCACGAGGCCGGTGACGGCACCCTCCTCGGCGAGCAGGACTACGCCCCGGGCTGGGACCTCAGCGCGTACATGGCCTGCTTCGTGGACGGACGGGACTGGAGCGATACGGCGCACGAATGGTGCAAGGCACAACGCGGGCTCCGGGTGCAGGGCTCCAACGCGGAGAAGAAACAGATCCAGCTCACTGTGCCCTCCAACACCACCCTGGTGGGCGAAGGCACGGACGCCGTCCTGGAAAGCGTCTATCTGACGGTGAACACCGGCAGCAACATCGTCGTACGCAATCTGCGCTTCAAGGCACCGGTGGACCACTTCCCCAGCTGGTCCCCGGACGACGGCGCACAGGGCTCGTGGAACGCCCGCTTCGACGCGTTCACCGTGGTCACCGGAACCCATCTCTGGATCGACCACTGCACCTTCGACGACGGCGACTTCCCGGACAGCGAAGCCCCGACCGGCTTCCACGGCAAACCGGTCGGCCGCCACGACGGCCTCCTCGATCTGGAGGACGGAACCGACTACGTCACCGTCTCCCACAGCCGCTTCCAGGGCCACGACAAGACCATCATGATCGGCTCCGGCGACGGCAAGGGCGACCGCGACCGCGGCCACCTGCGTGTCACCTTCCACGGCAACCTCTTCGACAGCACCCAGCAGCGCAGCCCCCGGGTCCGCTTCGGTCAGGTCCACCTGTACGGCAATTACTTCCGGGGTTCCGTCGGCGATCCGGACTACCCTCTGGTGAGCCAGTCGGCGGGCGGCTCCTCGTACTTCCTGGGCATGGGCCTGGAGTCCAGGATCGTCTCGGAGGCGAACGCCTTCGAATACACCGGCCCGGGCGCGAGCCCGGACATCACCGTGGCCAACCTCAAGGGCAATCAGATCACCGATCACGGTTCCTGGTTCAACGGGCGGCCCGTGGACCTGATCGCGGTGGCCCGGGCGAAGTACCGGACGGCCTCGGCGACGGCGATCGCCGAAGCGGAAGCCGCGGGCTCCGCGGCCCCGGAATGGGCCATGTCCGGCTTCACCACGGACGCCGGGTGGGACCCCGCTCATATCTACCCGTACACCGTACGGAAGTCAGCCGCCGCGGTCCGCTCCGGGGTCCTCGCCCACGCCGGGTCAGGACGGGGCGGCCACCACCCGCAGCGTGGCTGAGTCCCGGGCCCGGGCCCGCACATCACCGGGCCGTGCACGACTCTCGACGCGGCACCGCGCAGGTCCCTACGTCAAGCCGAACGCTCGCTGATCTCGGTTCGTCGACATGCCCCCTGAAACGTTGCGACTCCCGCTCGCGCACCCCTGCGTCCCCAGTGCGGCCGACCCGGGGAACGCGTGGAGAAGAGCCTGGCCGGTGCCCCGCTGCCGCTCTTCCCGAACGGCGCGAGCGCAGTCTCGTACGGCCTGGCCGCCACTCGGAGGAGTTACTCTTCGGCCGGAGCAGCGGCCCGGGGGCGGGCGCGGCCTTCGTGGACGAGCTCGGCGCTCTGATCGAGTCGGCCAAGCAGCCGGACGACGGCGGCCACCTCGCTGCACCAGTCCGGAGACGTCTTCTCGGAGGTTCTCGTCCGCTCGGCGTCGGCCTGCCTCTACGACGGCTCGTGCAGCATCTCCGCGAGCCCCTCCGTGCCCAGCACCATGCTGACCGGGGCCGAGCTGTTGAGGCACAGGCTGTGGCCCGGAGGCACCCGGGCGAGCAGATCCACGACCGGCAGCCGTTCGAAGCCCAGCCGCCCGGCGGCCTGGAGGTAGTGGGGCGAGGTGTAGACCGGGACCACCGCCGTGCCGTCGGGCGCGGACGCGCTCACCGGCTCGCCGTCCGCCGTGACCAGCACCGCGACCTCGGCTCCGGCCAGGGCGGCGGTGACGTCCTCCGCCGGGCCGTACCCGGTGGTGGCGAGCTGGATGGCGCGGTCCACGTCATCGACGGGCTCGGGCCACCCCATCGCCTCGGGTGACGGCCTGTAGTCCTCGTTGTCCTCCCACTCGACGATCTCGCCCCGGGTATCGGAGCGCCACTGACCGACCACGGCCCACGACGGCGGTGGGTCCTCCCCCTGCCACGCGGGATCGGTCAGGTAGAGCCAGTGGTCGGGTGCCAGCCTGGCCGCCTGGACGAACTCCTCGGGCGGCGCGGGGTCCATGGGGGCGACGGGGGTCTCGGCGCCGGACTCACTCATCTGTTCCTCGTTTGCTGGGGGTACCTGGGCCGGATGCCTCGCCGCTTCCTTCGGTCTGCGCGCCCGGCGCGAAGTGCGGGTTCGCGACGTACGGTCCGACCGGGATGCCGTACTCCATCGGCTGCGCGCCACGGATGTACCGGCGGTCGACACCGCCGGGGAAGAGCACCTCCTCCTGGTCGGGGAAGGGCGAGGCCAGGCCCAGGGTGGCGTTCACGTCGATGCCGCCGGGGACTTGGAGGTCGTAGCGCCAGCGGTATCGGCGGTGCAGGGCGGGAGCGCCCATCGGGTTCGCGCGGGCGCTGTCGCGCACGTAGTCGCGGTTCGCGGTCGCGCTCGCGAAGACGGTGTGCGGGACCTGGGCGCTGCCGCCGTAGACGTGGTCGATGATGTGCACCATGTCGGAGCCGTACGGTTCGAGCCCCTGGTGGAAGACCTGCTCGGGCCCGTCGGGGGTGAAGCGGTACAGCGGGCCGTCGTGGTCGCGCCACAGCGCCTCGGGGAGCGCGCCGTCCGCCAGCGAGGCCGGGTCCGCGGCGACGGTGGCCGGATCGACGGGTGGGGTCGGGCTCACGGGCCCGGTGGCGGGCCAGGCCGTCGGCACCGGCGAGGGGTCCGGCGCGTCCGGGGCCGTCGGCACGGTCGACAGGCGGGAGGAGGCGACGAGTCCGCGGCCGGGCAGGTACCAGTCCCAGGCCGGCCCCTCGGAGTACACCCGCCCGGTCATGTCGGTGACGCCTCCGGCGGAGGGACCGCCGGGGTTGTACTCGCCTCGCAGTCCGAGCGACGGAATCTCCGCAACGAACACGTGGAAGTCCGGATCGTCCTGGCCGTAGCCCCACACGGTGTGCCGGTCGGTGGAGACGGCCACCGGGAACTCCTCCAGCGTCTGCGCGAAGCGGCCGTCGAAGCGGCCGTCCACCGACCAGGCCGGGGTCTGTCCCGGCTGTCCCGTCTGCGCAACGAAAGCCGTGCCGTCTCCAGGTGGCACGCCGTTCGTGGCTTCGAGGCCGTCGGCGGCCGGGCCCGCCGTGCCGGACTGCGGGCCCGGGGGCGGTGCCGGCGCGACAGGGCGCGGGACCTCATGGGTACCGGTCGGGTCGACGGGCCTGGCCTCGTGCCAGTCGGCAGCCGTCGGGTTGGTCATCGTGGCCAGCGAGTCGGTCAACGTGGGCACCGGGTTCCCGGCGTCGTCCGTGCCGGACAGCTCCACCGGGAAGGGGCTCCACCAGACGCTCCGGCCGAGCCGCCGGGCGATCAGGTCCGCCACTCCCGGCGCCGGCCCGCCGAGCCCGTCGAGCGCCAGGAGGACCGGGGTCGTCAGGGGCAGGCCCCGCAACTTCTCGTCGGCGGCGAGCAGTTCGGCGAACTCCGCGGCGGGGATCCGGTACGACGCGCCGTCGAAGCTCACGTCCAGGTGGTCGTCGTCCTGGAAGTCCACGGACGCCCGCACCAGGTAGGGAACGGGCTTGTCCTTGCCGGTTGACACGTCCTGCCCGGCCCAGGGCGCGTCGACGAGCCCGCTCGGCGCCCGGAAGCGCCCCAGCTCGGGCGGGGAGGAGGCCGGCTCGTCCTTCCAGTCGCGGCCACCGCTCGTGGCGGGCCCCGTGCCCGGAAGCGGCACCGGCTTCCTGAAGGCGCCGCTTTCCTCCAGGTCGTACGCCGCGGCCACGTCAGGGTCGGCCATGGCCCGGCCCACCGCGAACCCTCGGGTGAACAGGTCCAGCGCGTCATCGCGCATCGCGTCGTTCACCTCGACGGCGGGATCGAGGTGCTGCACCCTCGCGGCGAGCGTGTCCGCGTCCGCGCCGGCCGCGGACAGCGTCTCCTCGGCCTTGACCCGCGCCCAGAACATCCGCGCCCGCTCTGTCCCGCCCACCTCGTCGGGGCCGGACAGATCCAGAACATAGACGGCCGCCTCGTCCACCGCCGTCGTGTCCTGGAGCCACCGGGCGGCCGTGTGGAGCACGGGCAGGTCCACGAACCAGCTCACGGGCAGGGCGGATCCAGGCTGCCCTGCCTGCGCCGCCGCCGCCAGCACCCGGCGGGTGACCTGCTGGTCCACCCCGGAGGCGGCCTCGGGACGCGCGGCGACCACGCGGCGCAGCAGCTCCGTCGAGAACGGGCCGGTCGGGCCGAGGTCCGGATCGGCGTGCCACATGCTGTCGAGCGCACCGGCCCCGCGAATCAGTGCCGCGTAGTCGGCGGCGTCCTCGACGTCGTGTCCGAAAACCATCCGCAGGGCCCGCACGAGGCGCAGCGTCCTGGCCCGGTTCCCCGGTGACGGCTCGCCCTCGAACCCGGCCGAGCGGGCCAGCCGCTCCAGTTCGGCCTCGCGGGGCTCGGGACGGCTGGTGTCCCACCACGACCGGTGTCCGCTCGCGTCGGTGAACAGCACACGCACGGGGTCGCCCTGGTGCGTATACGCCGCCTGCAGAGAGTAGGACAGGCGCACCGTGCGCCCCGTCACGTTCGCCAGGTGCTGCCCCATGGAGATCGCGTCGTCCGCGAGGGGGTCGGCGGCGAAGGGGACGAAGAAGGAGGCGCCGGTCTGCGAGAGGTCCTGCGTGGCCCTGTCCCGCAGGGACGAAGCGCTGCAGACCACCATGTCGATCCAGTGGTCCTGGGGCAGGCTCGACAGGCTCTTGCGCCGCCGCAGCCACTCCCCCGCCTGGCGACGGCCGGCGGTCCTCGACGTGCCGTCCGCCATCGGCAGCGTCAGGCGGCCCGGCAGTCCGTGGCCCGCCAGGTGGTACGCCTTGTCCTTCGGACCCGGGTCCTCCAGCGGGAGCTTGGCGGAGTACGTGCCCGTGGCCGGGTTGTAGTGGACGTACATCGTCATCTGGTCGAGCCGGCCGAAGTTCTCCTCGCGCGCCCCGGCGAGTTCGCGGGGCTCGTGCAGGCTGCGGCCGGTCTGCTGCCCGGTGAGCGCGCTGACAATGGGCTGGGTCAGTACGTCGCGGTGCCAGTCCGGGGCGCCGTCCTCGGCGTCGGGGGCGAGGCCGGGGCGGACCGGGACCCAGGAGCCGTGCGGCAGTCCGTCCCGCTGGATCACGGCGATGGCGCTCGGTCCGGCCGGATCGGGGTGACGCCGCGCCAGGCCGCTGTGCGCCCAGACGGTGTGGCCGGTGCGCTCCGCCAGCTTCCTCGGCAGTTCCAGGTACCGGTCCCCGGCGAAGGGGACGGCCAGCACGATCGGGGTCGTGACCGGCACGCCCTGCCGTTCCAGGTCGGCCGCGACCAGTTCGGCGAAGTCGTCGGCGTCGAGGTCCCGCGTCGTCCCGTCGGGCAGCCGTGCCGTCACCGTGTCGTGGCGTCCGTCGGCCAGGACGGCGTAGGGGGTCACGTCCCCCGGCCACGGGGAGAAGCCGGAGGCCCCCGTGGGCAGGTAGCCGCCCGCGGGGTCGGGTGCGAGGTCGTCGATGAAGAGGCTGTCCAGTTCGACGGTGTCGGTCCCGGTCCAGTTCAGGCCCGGCATCCGGTTTCCGCCCACGGAGACGTACTGGGCACGGTCCTCGGCGAGTACGCCCTCCTCGTCGAGATGGAACGCCGTCAGTGCGGCGGCGCTGGACGCCCGGCCGGCCGCGACGGCGCGCCCGGCCATCGTGTAGAAGTCCCTGCGCGTCTCCGGGTCGACCAGCACGTGCGGGGCCAGGTGGAGGATCCGCCGGACGGACGCGTCCGCGTCGAACGGCCCGGCGCGCAGGGCAGGGTCCTTGCGGCGCAGTGCGTCAAGGGCCTCGACCGCCGCCGCGTGCCCCGGTGAGGTGACGGTGATCGTGGCCTGCCTCCCGAGGTCCGCGCGGCTCACCGTCTCGGAGGAGCCCAGGGTGACGCCCTGGGCGGGTACGCGCGCACGGCCGCGTGAGGTGATCGTGAAGTCCTTCGCGGTCAGCCGTGGCTGTCCCGCGGGCTGGTGCTGCTGAAGGGTGCGCAGTGACTCGTCCAGAAGCTGGACGAACACTTCGTGCGCGGCGTGTGCGCGCTGGTCGCCCCTCCCCCGGGCGGCCTGTTCCCGCTCCTGCGCGGTTCCGATCCCGCGTGCGTCGGCACCGTACCCGGCGATGTCGGTCTTCGGCAGCGGCACCCGCGTGCGCCGGTTGCGCAGACCGGCCTCCGCCACCCGGAAAGCCAGCCGTTCGATGTCCTCGCGCGCCCCGGCCGAGGGGCTCGTCGCCTCCTGGCCGAACGTCACGAGGCTGAGCCGGGGCAGGGCGGCGAGCGGGCCGGCCGACGAGGCGGCCGCCGGCGCGACGAACACCGGCTGCCCGCTGCCCGTGGTCAGAGCGGTCATGTCCAGGTCGGTCATGTCCAGGTCGGGGAAGTCCGGTCCCGACATGTCGACGTCGAAGTCGAAGTCGAAGCTGAAGTCTCCGGCGTCGAGGGTGTCCAGGTCCATGTGGTCCAGCAGCGACAGGTCGAGGCCGGGCATGTCCGCGCCCGTCCCCGACTGTGTCGCCGGGGCCGGCTCCGCTCCCGCACCGGCGGCTCCCGTGGTGTCCGGCGCCGTGGCGGGCAGGGTCCGGCGCTGCGGCAGGCCCAGCCCGGAGCGGAGGGTGTCGGCCAGCTCCCCTGCGGCCCCGGTGCCTGTCGCCCCGCCCAGCAGGTGGCCGGCGACACGGCGTACCGCGTCGCGGAAGCCGTCGCCGGCGTACCGCGAGTCGGCGAGCACCGGGTGCGGCTCCGCCGGCAGCACCAGGGAGACGGCGCCGGCCCAGGCACGGGTGGTGTCGGCCGGGTCCGTTCCGTCGGGTGCCGCGTCCTCGAAGTCGGCGTAGGCCTGCGCCCACAGCCGCCGTGACGCCCGGGCGGCGGCCGTGTCCATGGTGTCCGACCAGGTACCGGGGCGTGTCATACGCACCCGGAACAGGTCCAGCGGCGACAGCTCGCCCGCGGGCAACCGGCCGTCGCCGCGCAGCGCCATCTCGGTCCGCTGGCCCTGGGAGAGCGTGATGCCGACGGCACCCAGCTCGTCCCGGCCCACCGTTTCGCCCTCGGCGGGCCCCGGCGGGGCGAGCGGCAGGTCGCCCTCGGTCAGCTGTCCCGCGATCCAGCGGCGCAGGCCTGCGTCCCTCGGAACGACCGGGGTCCTTTCGTCCGCGTCGGCGGCTTCGTCCACGGCCTCCGCCGTGGAAGCGGCGGCCCGGCCGGTGGCGGGGGCTCCGGGCGGGTTCGGTGCCTGCGGCACCGGGCGGTCCGGCTCGGCGACGGGCCGGGTGGGGATCGGCCGGACCGGTCCCGGACGGTGCGGGAGGACGGTGTGGGTGCCCGCTCCGCCTTGACGCGTCCCCGTGTCCGTCGCGGGCCCGGCGTCCCTCTCGTCGAGCAGGGCCTGGGCGTGCTCGTCGGGGAAGAGCCCGTCCCGAGCGACGTTCTCGCGCAGCTCCTGCTCTGTGAGGGGATGGATGTTCCAGTACCGGCCCCAGTTGTCCGTGTAGTCCAGGGCCGGATCGTGGCCCGGTACGTCGTTCAGCGCCAGCTGGGCTCCGCGCATCACCTCGTGGACGGTGTGGTGGCCCACCGTCAGCGAGATGGCCAGCATTCCGGCCCGGATCAGACCGAGATCCAGGTCGAGGCCCCACTGCTCCCGCATCCGGGCCGCCTGCAGCATGAAGCGGTACGTGGATCCGGCGGTGCCGGTCGCCACGAGGCCGCCCGAGTCCTCGGAACCACCCTGGAAGCCGGTGTTCATCGGGAGGTCGTACACCGACCTCGCCGGCATCCAGGTCAGCCCGGCCCCGTTGACCGCGAACCGGCGTTCCGCCGCGCTCAACGGCGGACGCGCGGTGTCCGGGTCCGCCGGGGTCACCACCGACAGCTGCAACTCCGCGATCGCGGCCTCCTTCTCCGCGAGAGGCATGTCCGACGCCTGGATCTCCATGGCCTGCCGCATGAACTCGGCGTAGACCTCCCGCTGCCGCCGGTCCGGCCGCTCCGCGGTGATCTCGGGGTGCATCTCCTCGGCGCCGCCGAGCATCTCCGGCACGAGATCGCTGGAGATCCCCTCGTACAGGAACGCCACGAGTTCGCGCAGGTTCCCGCTCCTCACGACACGCTGGAGCGCATCGCGGGTCTTGCCGACGACACCCGCCTTCGCCTTGTTGATGTCGCCGAACGTCGCCAGCTCGCGTGGATACTGGCGGCGCGCCGTCGCCCACGCGGCGCTCGCCATCTTCCGGAACTCCTTCGTCACCGCCTCGTGCTCGGCCAGATACTCACCGAGCCGCCTGTCGAAGGCGACGGACTCCTCGGCATAGCGGATACGCGCCAGGACCCACGGGGGCGCCTCGCTGTTCCTGCGCTCCGGGCTCGGCTGTGCGGAACGGCCCGGCGGCCGGGACCTCGCACGCTCGGCGGTGGTCACGGACTCCGGGGTCGCGGGCCGGGTGACTGCCGGTTCGGCGGTCGTCGCGGGCTCGGTGGTCGTCGGCGGCGTGGCCACGGGTTCGCCGGACTGGGCCGGTTCGCCGGACTGGGCCGGTGCCCCGGTCGGCGTGGTGCGGCCGGACGGCGTCGGCGTGACCGTGCGGTGGTCGTCGATGTCGATCGTCACCACGCGTCCCCGGGCGGGGTCGGTGGCGCTGCGCATCCGCTTCGCGGATTTGGTGAGGCCGAAGTCCCTCACGCCGACGCGGGGTCCGTCCGCTCCCGCCTGGAAGGTGCCGAGGATCCGGGCCAGCCTGGCCGCGAGTGCCGTGGTGACGGCGTCGGCCCGCGCCCGGCCGCTGGCCTGTGAGCGGTTGCCGTGCCCGGTGACGGTGACCGACGGCATCGGCAGGCCGTGCGCGCGGTTCCACAGCCCCGCACGTGCCAGCGCGAGGGCGAGGCCCTCGAGCGTGTCGTCCGCGTCGGCGGGGGCGTCGTGCCGCTTCTCCTCGAAGTGGATCGTGCGCTGGTGCAGGCGCGGCGTGTGGCCGTGCAGCACCACCGTCGTCAGCGGGTTGGCCACGGCGGGCGCATCCTCGGACAGCAGGCTCGCGTTGATCTCGTGCGCCGACTCGCCCGGGCGCTTGCTGTACGCCCGGAAGAACCACTGGTCCTTGTTCTCGATCACCGGCGCGGCGGCCCGGATCAGCTCCTTGGCGCGTGATCGTGCCCCGTCCACCTCGCGCAGCGCCAGCGCGTGTTCGGGGCGGCCCTCGTCGAAGTACCAGGGAAGTTGCTCCGCCCGGTGGACGTCGGCGAGGGCCCTGGCCACCGACGCGAAGCCCTCCGTGCGGGAGATCTCCGCCTCGTCCGCACCGCTGCGCCGCAGTTCGGCGAGGCGCCGCTCGGTTCCGGCGGCCAGCGTGGTGAGTTCGTCCTCGCCGTAGCGGTCGAGGTTCTCGTCGATGACGTCGTCGAGGAGTTCTGCCGGGATCTCGCTCCTGGAGTGGGTCTCGTTCTCCAGCGTGATCTGGTGCGTACCGTCCTCCGCCGCCAGGACCACCTGGGCGAAGTGGTACGGGGCGTGCGGGCCCACCCGGTCCCCGGGCTTGGCGTGGTTGTGCGTGAACAGCTGACCGCCGCCTTGGTTCGTGGTGCTGACCGACTGGATCAGGTAACCCTCGCCGACCCCCGCCCAGGCGTACTCGTTGACGCCGATACGTCGCGCGGCGGTGGCCAGCCGGGTGCGGGCCGGGTTGTCCTGGGGCTCGTAGCTCAGGGCGCTGCCGTAGCGCTCCCCCGGTGTGGGGGCACCCACCACACCACCGGTGAAGCGGCTGTCCAGGCCCGCGCGGCGTGCGGCCCAGCGGGGGGTCACGTCGGTGGCGGGGCTCGTGCCCTCGGCGACGTCCGCCAGTGCCTCGGCGAGATGGTGGGTGCCGGTGACCTCCCGGCCGTGCATCCCGTTCACCGGGGCCGTGGCGACGATGCCGCCGGTGGGGCCCCGGAAGGCGATGTGGGACAGGGGCGCGGGTGTCACGCCGGCGACCATCTGGGCGAAGTCCCGTGTGAAGGCGTGCTCCGAACCGCCGGAGGCCGTCAGGAACTCCGGCTCCACCCGGAGGAGCGGTTCGCCGTACGAACCGTCCTCCTTGGGCAGCAGTACGCCGACCGACTCGTCCGCCTTGAGCCGCACCCCTGCCCCGGCCGCTGCCAGCCGCGCCGACGAGCGCTCGATCGCCGTGCGGGTGGCGTACACCTGCTGGCTACGGGCGGGATCGCCGTCGCCCGCCGCGTACATGGCCAGTGTCCGGTCCCCGGAGATGTGCAGCGGCGGCCGGTCGGCCATGAGGACGTCGCCGTGGTCCTGGCGCGGCAGGACCAGTGCGTCGGGCCCCGTGCCGTCCCCGGTGCTGACCTCTCCGACGGACCGCGGGAGCGGCAGGGTGAACAGGACCCCGGTGCCGTGCCGGTCGATGACGCCGTAGTCGCGCGTCGTCAGCGGCCGGGGGCGGCGCGCCTCGATCTGCCTCTCGCGGACCGCCTGGTCGGCCAGGCGGTCGAACTCCGCGTCCCCGTCGCTGCTGGACCGGTCGTCGTCGCTGTCCGGGTCGGACACGCTGTCGGTGTCGCTCCCGCTGCCGAGGTCACGCGCTCCGGGCAGGCCACCGTCCTCCGGCGGGTCGGTCGAGGCCCAGCTCGCGCCGGTGTTGCCGTCGTTCAGTTCCAGCATGAGGTGGCGGGTCCCGGCGGTCGGATGTGTGGCCACACCGACCGGCGCCTCGGGGTGCCAGACGCGGCGGCCGGTGGTCCCGGCGACGAGGGACGCGACGGTCGCGGCGTACCCCGGAGGGAGCGCCAGGACGATGTCCGCGCCGCGCGGCCGCCGGGAGTCGTACGAGATGAGCCTGGCCAGCTCTTCGGGGCTCTCGACCCGAAAGGTCCGTCCCGGTATGACGACTTGGACGCCGTGGCCGGCTCCCTCTGCCACGACCAGGTACGGGTTCTGCCACGGCGCGGGCCGCGGTACGACCCGGCCCCGGCCACGCACGGCGTAGGACGCTGTCTCGGGAGCGGGCCGCCCCGGTCCGGTGAAGTCGCGTCCGAGAGCGTTCCCGTCGTCGTCGCGCAGGAGCGTGCCCTCGTCCAGGGCGCCCCGCCCGGTCTCGATCTGCCGGTCGACGAAGTACAGGGCGAGGTCGTCGGTGCTCGCGAGGTCGTCCGAGGAGGCGTCGAGCGCCAGCGAACCCAGCAACTGGAGATCCGCGGAGCCCGGCCGGGCTCCGTTCCCCATGTGCAGGACGTGCCTGGTGACGCGGATCAGGCCGTTGCGCAGCGCCTGCGGCGACGGGTTCGGGCCCGCCTCCGCCAGGACGAGGTCGTACAGCGCTTCGGAGGTCTCCGCGAGCCGGTCGCGCGGAACGCTGCCCAGCAGGGGGCCGAACAGGGTGTTCAGCCAGCCCTGGCCGGCCCAGGCCGGAGGTTCCGCCTCGTCGTCGGAGTCCGTGTCGGACTCCGACTCGTCGGATGCCTCCGCCAGTGTGGGCAGGACGTCTCCGGGGGGAAGCGGAGGCGGCACGGCGCCGTCCGGACCGGTCTGCGGGGAGGCGGCGGGGAGCGACACCGGGTCGACCCATACCGGCTCCCGGAGCTCCGCCGTCGCGCCCGTCCTCGCGTCGTCCCAGCTCGTCCCGTCCGGCGGGGTGTGCGGCGTGATCTCGCCGGCCACGGCGGCCCACAGCTGGAGGTGGCGGGGGCGCAGTCCGCTCTGTGCCAGGCCGTCGTGGGCCTGCTCGCGGAACGGGCCCAGCAGGCTGCCGGGCGCGTCGAGCCGGTCGGGGTTGCTCGCGTCGCGCGACTCGTCCCGCAGGAACAGCTGGTGCGCCAGCTCGTGCGCGAAGTCCACCGGGTCGGCGTCGGCCCACCACGCCCGCTGGTTCATCTGCTGGTCCCGGCCCACGAGTTCGACGGTCAGGTGGGGGTTCCGGTCGGGCTGGACGGGGTCGACGGTGACGTGCAGCCGGTCGCCGTTCGGGAGCCTGTGCCCCGGCCCGTTGTAGAACTCCTCCACGCCCTGGAGCACCCGCGTCAGGACGGCGTCCGTGTCGGCCTGCCCGTGCGCGTCACGGAGGGCGAGCCGCACGGTCAGGTCGGTGACGGTCTCGCCGCCGTGGGTGAACCGCCGTACGTCGAAGGCGGACCGCACGACGATGCGCGGCCGGTCGTCGACGCGGGCGCGGGGCGCGCCGGCCGGCGGCGCGGTCTCCGGAACGGTGGTCTCGCGGCGCTCCTGTCCGGTGACGGGCGTGTCACCGGAGTCGGCCTCACGCAGCGGAATGCGGACGGCCGTGTCCCCGTCGCCCTCCGGCACCAGGTAGAGGGCCGAGGAGTCCGCCACCACCCGGTGGGGCGCGGAATCCTGATCGAAGTCCTCCATCACGAGCGAGAGCGTGTCCATGTTGGCCACGTGGCCGATCCAGCCGCTGTCGCCCCGCAGGATCGTGCCCGTCGCCCCGTGGACGAAGTCGTGGCCGAAGCGCGTCCACCCGTCCGGCGGGATCTCCTCCCCTCCGGGGAGCCTGATGTGCCCGGTGTCGGCGACCTCGTAACGGAAGGGCTCCGAGCGGGACTCGGCGGGACGCGTGTAGGTGAACCACCGGTTCGGCCGCGGTCCCACGGCGGCCGGCGCGTCGTCCGCGGTCGCGACGGCCGGGGCCTTGCCCTTCCCGGTGTCCGCGCTCGCGGTGTCCGAGGACACGCCTGTCGCGGTCACATCGGCGGCGGGTACGTCGGCGGCGGACACGACCGAACCCGGGTCGACGCCGCCGAAACGGGGCCGCATGACGGTGACGGGGCGGCCGATGGGCCACTGCTCCGCGACCGGGTCGAGACCGTCCTCGCGCGAGCCGCCCGGCAGGCCTCCCGGCAGGGAGCCGCCGCGCAGCCCTCGGGTGGCGACGTGCCGCGGCCCTCCGCGGTGGTCGTCGACCGTGATGTTCACGGTGGAAGCCGCGGAGCCGCCGGTGGATGTCCAGCCGTCGCGCACCGAGACCGGCTCGACGGTGAAGCGGCCGACGGTGACGTGCGGCTGGGGCGTGCCGTCCTGGAGTTCCGCGAGCGCTGTGCGGAGCTCCTGGCGGAAGGAGGCCGCGACCGCCTCGGCACGCACCTTCGCGATGTCCCGGCCCAGGAGGCGGGCCCCGCGCCGGCCAGTGACCTGGACGTCCGGCAGCGGCAGGCCGTTGGTCTCGTTCCACAGGGCCGTCCTGGCCACCACCTTGGCCAGGTACCGGATGGAGTGCTTCGCGCCCTCGGGCGTCTGCTGGGCCCCCTTGTCGAAGGAGATGGCCACCGGCAGTGCCTGCTGGCCGCGGAGCACGACGGCGGTCAGCGGATTGGCCTTGGTGGAAGGCCCGTCACCCAGGAGGTCCGCGTTGGCGTCATGGGCCGACTCGCCCGGGCGCTGCGAGTACATCCGCATGTCCCACTGGTGCTTGCCCGGAATGACCCCTTCGAGCTGTCCGATACGGAGCGCGGCGGCGCGGGTGGCGCCCTCCAGCGTCTTCTCCGCCTCGGCACGTTCCGGTGAGCCGGCGGGCGCCGCCAGGGCGTCCGTCCCGGCCTGCTTCGCCCTGATCAGGGCGAGGGTCAGGTCGTGGTAGCCGCGCAGCTCCGCGAGGTGCTTGTCGGCACCCGCGTCCGGCCGCTTCTCGATCTCCTGGCGCAGTCGCGACGCGATCTCCCGCAGATCCGCCAGGTCATGGTTGCGCAGGTTCGCCTGGACCGCCCCGCGGTGCCGGTGGTTGCGTCCGGAGACACGTGCGCGGTTCTCCAGCGAGACCTGATGGCTGCCGTCCTCGCTGGCCAGGACCACGGTGAGGAAGTGGTAGCCGTAGTGCGCGCCGCCGGGACCCTCCTGCGGTCTGGCGAAGTTGTGCTCCAGGCTCGGCTGGCCCTGCTCGCCGGGGGACGCGACGGACTGCACGACGTAGCCCTCGCCGATGTCGGCCCACGCGTGCTCGTTGACCCCGATCCGGCCGGCGGCGTCCGACAGGGCGTCGCGCCGCGGGTCGTCCTCCTGGGCGAGGCTCAACGCGCTGCCGTACGGGCGACCGGGCAGGGGACCGCCGTCACCGCCGGCGGGACGGTCGTCCTGGCGGACGAGCGCGGCCGCCCACTCCGGATCCGCCGTGTGCGGACGCATGTCCCCGTCCGCGAGGTGGCCCAGCGCGTCGGCGAGGTGGTGGGTACCGGTGACCTCCACCCCGTCGGAGGCGTTGACCGGCGCGGTGACCACCGGGGCGGCCCCGGGGGTGCGGAAGACCATGTGCGAGGTGCGGGAGGTGTCGGCGAGCATGTCGGCGAAGTCCCGGCAGACCTCCTCGGTGGACCGGCCGGAGCCCGTCAGGAAGACGGGGGTCACCTGGAACAGCCGCCTGCTGCCGCCGCCGGGGGTGGGCAGGATGACGCTCAGGTCCTGGTCGGTGCGGAGACGCACCGCGGCGCCCGCACGCGACAGCTTGACCGCCGCGCGGTCGACGGCCTCCTGCGTCGCGAAGACCTGCTGCCCGTACGTCCCGCTCTCGACCGCGAGCGTGCGGTCCGAGGAGATCCGCAGGACGGGCCGCTCGGTGACGAGCGTCTCGTGGTAATCCTGCACGGGCAGGGCGAGTCCGGGTGCGTCGTCCGTGCCCGCCAGGGCCCGCGGGGTCTGCCGGCTCTCCCGGATCCCGCCGGGCCTGCGGAAGATCACGCCTGTGCCGCTGTTGTCCACGACGTCGTAGTCCGTCGTGGTCAGGGGCTCGGCCCGGCGTGCGTCGACTCCCCCGACGTGGCCGGAGCCGCTCCCGTACACGCCGAGCGTGCCCGCGACGTCCCCGTCGCTGCCGGCGTCCCGGCCCGACAGCGTACTCAGCTCGTACGCCTCCTCGTCGCCCGTGAGCCCGGGGAGGTCGCTGCCGGCCGGGGACCCGGGCGAGGGAGGCAGCGGAACTGCGGTCGGGTCCTGCGGTGGTACTGCCGGGGCGGTACCGGCGGGAGTGGCGGCCTGCGTCTTCGGTTCCGGTGCCGGGGTGCGGGGAAGCAGGGGGACGAAGTCGCCGCCGCGGCGGCGGAGTCGGAGAGAGGGGCCGTCGGCGGTGGGGCCGGGGTAGGTGTGGGCGGTGCCGTTCTCCTCGACCAGGGTGATGGTGGTGCCGGTGGCCGCGGCGGCCCACTCGGCGACGGCCCGGTCGGCCTCCGGACCCCAGGGGGCGGTGGCGAGATGGCGGCGCAGGTGGCCCTCCTCGGCTTCCGCGCTGGGAGTCGGCGCGCCCGGGCGGGTGTTCATCGGTGGCGGGGTGAAGAGGGAACCACGCTCGCCGGGGTCGCCGGGCAGTCCGTTCAGACGCATCAGCTGGGCGGGCGGCGCACCGGCGCGGAGACGCAGCCGTGCCGCCTCGTGGCGGTCCGTCCCGGGCTGCGCCGCCGCCAGGTGCAGGGCCGTGGAGAGCGCGCCGAAGAAGCCGTTGCCACGCCCGGCGGGGGTGCCCTGCGTGTAGGTGGAACCGTCGGGGGCGGTGAGGGACCCGTCCCGGTCGAGGCGGAAGCGCGGGGCGGTGCTGTCCGTGGGCGGCATCCAGGGCGGGGTGACGTGACTGCGGCGCGCGGGCGGCTGCTCGGATGCGGGACGTGCGGAGTCCGTACCCGCGTCTTCCTCGGTCGCCGGGGCCGGCAGCGGCGTGACGACCGGAGCCGGGGAGCCCGGCGGAAGGGCGGCGTGGAAGAAGCCGCCGGCGGCGAAGAGGACGGGGTCGGCGGCCGGGTCCACGGCGGCCGGGTCGGTGCCGTGCGGGAGGAAGAGCTGATCGCGGCCCTCGCCGGTGACCACCGTGAGCGGGGTGCCGAGGACCCGGGCAGCGAGTGCGGGCAGCAGGTCGGCGCCGCCGTGATCGCCGGCTCGGCGCTCGGGCGGGGCGGGTTCGCCGTCCGCGGCGTCCTGGCGCGGTTCGCTCGCGAACGGGCGGGAGAGCGCCGCACCGGCCAGTGCCACCCGCTGTGCGGGGGTCGGCCAGACAGTCACCGGGAGACGTCCGAAGGCATCGAACTCGGCCTGCTGAGCAGCCGTCAGCTGTATCCCGGCCGCATTGATCTCGGCCTGGGTGAAGGTGTCCGCGACGTCCAGGGCGAGCGCGTCGAGCAGGTCCTCGTTGCCGTCCTGGCCCAACGCCCAGGCCAGGCGGTCGCGAGCGGCACCGACGGCCTCGGCCGTGACCGCAGGGTCGCCGGGGTCGCCCGCGAACCGGTCGGCGAGGTCGGTCCCGAGCAGGTGGGGCAGGCGGCCTCGGTCCTGGGCGGCGGCGAGCAGCGCGTGGAAGAACGAGGCGCCGTCGTGCGGCATGTCGTGCACCTCGCGCACCGTGGCGCCGTCCGGCGAGGTGAGGGTGCGCGGGGCGGGGCCGGCGCCGTCGGTGATCACGTACGGCGCGGGCGCCTCGGAGCGCCACTCCGGCTCGGCGTACTCCTGCGGGAGGTCCTTCACCGGGACCGAGGCCGAGCCCTGGTGGTGGGCGGTGAGGCGGGAGGCGGCGAGGTGCAGCCGGTGGTGGTCCGCTGCGGCGGTGTCGGTGCGCTGCTCCCAGCGGTGTACTTCGTCGCGGGCGGCCTGCCAGGCGGAGACGGCCGGGGAAGGGGGCACCGCCTGCCCGGAGTTGTCCGGATCCAGAGCGGTCCGTTCGTCCGCGCTCAGGCCGAGCCAGGTCTCCCGGGCCCGCGCGCGGGCGTCGTAGTAGCCCTTCTCGGCCGTGGCGAGGTCGCCTGCCGCCTTGGCCTGGCCGTCCCAGGCGGCGAGGACCTCGTCGGTGAAGGTGGAGTCGTCCAGGAGGCCGTAGTCGCGGGCGATGTCCTCGCGCAGCCAGACGAGCGCGGTGGTCTCGGCCTCGGCGGCGCGCGGCCCGCGCTTGGCCTTGCCCAGCGCGTGGAGCGGACGACTGCCGGTGATCCGGTGGTCCACCTCGGCCACCGACAGCCAGCTCACCGGAAGTGCGAAGAGCATGCTCCGGTCGGTGACGACCTTGGTGTGGGTGCCGAGCGTGGTGTCCGCAGTGCCCTTGAGCGCGGTGCCGTCGTTCGTGCCGCCGATCGGGACCGTGGCACCGGGGTTGGTGACGCCCGCGTTGCTGTTGCCCGCCAGCGGCGCGGTGCCCGCCGCGCCCTCGACGTTGTCGGTGATGCCGGCGTCCAGCGCGTCGGAGGTCTTCGCCCGCTGCATGGCCTCCATGCGCGGCTTGTTCTCCACGGCGAGCAGGCGGGCCCCGCGGCGGTGCATCCTCGCGTAGAGACGGGAATCGGCGGTGTGGGACTGGCCGAAGAGGTGGGCGGAGGCCTGCGTGGGCAGCGGTGCGCCGTTCGCGCCGAGGGCCTCACGGAAGCCGGAGGTCAGGCCTCCCTGGCTGGTGGCCTCCTGCTGGGCCTGGGCGGGGGCCGTTCCGAGGCCGGTGAGCGGGGTGAGGCGGGCGGTGCGGACGCGTCCGTCGAGGACCGCGCCGGTGTGCCGTTTCCCGAGGTCGGTGTCGCCGAGGCCGTCTGCACGGGCGGTGGCCAGGGTCAGGGCGTCCTGCACGTTGGCGGCGCCCCGGATGTCCACGGCGAGGATGCCGGAACCGATCTCGTCGTCGAACGGCAGGACGTCAGGATCGGCGCTGCCGCCGGTGTCCCCGGCGGATGTGCGCCAGGCGGCGATGCCCTCGGCGCGTGCCTGGTCGGCCGTCAGCATCCGTACCGCGCGCTCGGGTGCCGGCACGTCCTGTTCGGTGAGCGCACCGTCGGCGCCGTCGCCGTCCGGGGTGAGCAGGCTCGCCGGGAGGGTCTCGTGCAGGCTGCCGACGGGTACGGCGGCGGCACCGGGGGCGAGCGGTTCACCGGTCGCGTCCGTCATGGCGACGGTCAGGGTGTAACTCGTGACGATCTCGGCGTGGGCCTGGGTGGTGGCGATGTTCGGCATCGCGGTGGTTCCGGAGGCCCGGGTCCGGGCGCTCGACCGCTGCTTGGCCGCGGTGCCCTGGAGCGAGGGATTGGCGACGAGAAGGCCGCTGTCCGCCGCGCGCTCGCCCGCGCTGAGCGTCACGTCGGCGCCGCGGTCCTGGGAGGTGCCGCCGGCGTCGTCGCGGGCGGTGGTGCGGTAGTCCTCCAGTTCGTAGCCGGTGCGCAGCCTGTCCACGGTGGTGGTGACCGGGGTCAGTCTGAATGTGACCTGTCCGGGGCTGCCGCCGACCGGCAGGTGGAACGGGCTGGTCCAGGCCCGGTAGCGGACCGGCAGGGTCATGCCGTCGGTCGTCAGCTCGTGCAGATGCGCGGCGAGGAAGTCCGGCGAGAGCCGCTGGAGGACCTGCTCCCGGTCGTGCGAGGGCACTCCGGCCTTCTCCAGCTGCCCCATCAGCTGCCGCGCCACGGGGCCGGCGTCGAGCTGACCGCTGGGGTGGGTGGGGAACCGGCGGCCGCGCAGGTAGGGCGGTACCCGGTATCCGCCGCCGAGGTTGCGCGGGGTGGTGGTGGCAAGGCCGTCCGGGGCGAGCCCGGCCTCGATGACGTCCTGCATCGGGAGGTGGAACATCACCGCGTCGCGGATGCGCTGGAGCGCGCCGGCGGCGCGGCGCGGGGCGAGGCTGTTGCCGAGGCCCTCGGAGAGCCTTCCGGCCAGGGAGCTGACAAGGGCCCCGGCGCGGGTGCCCACCGCCCCCATGGCGGCCGTCCAGCGGTCCCGGACCGCGATGGTCTCGGTGGTGTCGGCGACCACCAGGTACATCCGCCCGGCGTAGCTGAGGGTGGTGTTGCGTCCCCGGGTGAGGGTCTGCGAGACGCTGCGGCCCTTGCCCCAGGCGTACTGCATGGCGGTCGAGTAGGAGCCGACGACCGCCGGCCGGCCGGGGGCCTGCTGCAGCGGCATGTCGGCGCCCTGGAGGCCGAGGGTGGTGCGCGAGACGGTGCTCGCACTGCCGTTGACGCGGTGCTCGTTGCCGACGGTGGCCTCGAGGCTGGCCGGCTTGGGGTCGCTCCTGACCCGGAAGTTGCTCAGTTCGCCGCGGATCGCCGCCTTGAGGTAGTGCGTCCGGAAGGGTCCGGCACCGTTGAGGCCGGTGACACGGGAACCGAACGGGCCGAGATACTGGCCGAGTTGCCCGGCCACGCTGAGGTTGGCCATCGCCCGGCGCAGTGCGGTTCGCACCGGGGCGCCGGGCGCACTGACGTGCCAGGAGGTGTTCGAGGCGCGGTCGGCGGTGTCCTGTACCAACCGCTGGCGCTGCGGGCCGCCCTCGGTGCTGAGGACCACGTGCGGGGCGCTCAGGAGCTTCTCGGTGAGCTGCCGGTCGGACGAGTCCGCCCTCGGCAGCGGGCGGATGCCGTCGAGGAGTTGGTCCGCCTCCGCGAAGGAGAGCTGCTGCGGTGCGTCCGGTGCCGGCCCGGCGGCCGGCGGGTCGGCGGGGGCGTGGCGCTCGGAGCCGTGCGCGGCCGGCACGGCGAGCTCGACCCTGCCCACCGTCTCGTCGCCCTCGGTGAGCAGAGGCCGTTCCTCGACCTTGCTGACGAAGACACCCGCGCCCAGCAGACCGACCGATGCGAGCCGTGCCCAGCCGCGCGGCCTCCGGTGGCCCTCGAAGGAGGCACCCAACTTCACCTGGTAGCTGTAGAGATCGGCACCGGTCTGGAACATCAGGTGATCGTGGGTGACCGCGACCGTGCTCCTGGTGGTCTTCGTGTCGGTCCGGGCGTGACGGGCCCCGACCGACACACTCCCGGTCTGGCGGGGCAGTCCCGCCTCGGGCACCTTGTCGTGGTCGCGCGGCGAGATACCCAGTTCCACACCGCTGGAGAGGGTGACGGCTGCCTGCTGCCCCTGGCCGGAGACCTCGGTGCCGATCACCGCGTTGCGCAGCGAGCGCTCACTCATGGTGGTCTCGAACCGCCGGTCGGTGAGGCGCGCCCTGAGGACGAGCGTGTGGTGGCCGCGGCGCACCTTGCCGTCCTCGGTGAGGGTGACCGGCACTCCGGTGGTGGTCAGGTCGTCCAGGCTCTGCGCCAGGCTGGGCCGGTTCAGGGCCTCGCGCACCTGGCGGTCGTTGTGCAGCGCGGTCCGCATCCGCCCGTCGCCGTACCAGAATTTGGCCAGCCGCGGGTGCCGCAGCATGAGCGGCGGGGCGAACAGCGACGGGTACGAGTGGTGCAGCGTGTCCAGGACGGTGTCGGCGAAGGCCCGCATGGGGTCCTGGGGTGCGGGCTGGGCTGTCGGGACGGGCGGCAGGGTCTGCGACTGCCGGACCTGGACCTGCGGCTGCGGCTGCGGCTGCGGCTGCGGCTGGACAGGGGTCTCCGCCAGGGGCTGCGGCTGGACCCGCGTCCGCGGCCGGCTGGGGCGGAAGCCCTCGGCCCGCACCTGGCCGCTCAGGTGGACCGGGTCCTCCCGGGTGAGGTACCAGGGCACCGGCGGCTCGGCGTCCGGGTGGGGGCCGGTACGGCCGGGGGTGCGGCTGTCCCAGCCCGCGAGGCGGCGAGCGTCCTGGGTGGAGATCCAGTCCAGGGTGACGACGCGGACCGGGCGGGCCGCCGACGGGAGCTCGCCGGGCTTGCGCACCATCAGGGTGCGCTCGACCCGGTAGAGCGCGACCGGGTGGTTGCGCACGCGGCCGGTCGTCTTCCGCGCGGCGTCGGCGCCGAGATGGTGACTGCGGCCGGTGGAGAGGTCCACGCGGGCCAACGGGCCGCCCTGCAGCCGTACGTCGGTCTCCGCGCCGGTGAGCGTGTAGTTGGGTCCGGCGGTGACCTGGAAGCCCAGACGGGTGTCACGGACGTGGCCGCGCTCGTTCTGGTACGTGGTCTGGGTGAGGTCGCGCAGCTCCGTCTTGACGGACTCGGTGACCAGTGTGGCCCGGTGCGGTACGGACCGCTCCACGATCAGGTGCCCCAGCGGGTGCTGTCCGCTGCCCCGGGTCAGCTCGGGACCGGTGACCGGCCCCGAGAGCCGGCCGAACAGTGCGAGGAGCCGGCCTGGCCTGACATAGGAGACCAGAGTGCGGTGCGCCGAACTCCCGGGCCGCGCGCCGGATATGGCGAGGGCCACGTCCTCCGGCGGGTCCGTCAGGTGCAGCCCCGTGGTGTCGGTGATCCGCGGCTCGGTCCCGTCCGGGAAGGTGAGCGTCCTCGGGGCCAGCCGGGGCCCCTTGTAGGGCACGGTGAGGTCGTCGGGGAGCCGCCAGCTGAGCCCGTCGCGCACCGCGAACTCCGCCGTGTGCACCTGGGTGCGTCGCCAGCCCGGATGCGTCGAGGCGGAGCCCGACGACACGGACGGGTCGCTGGGCCGGCTGTCCGGCCCGACGGACGGCGGTGCCTCGGTGACGCGGTCCACCCGCACCCGGTAGTGGACGTCGTCCAGGTGCAGGTGTGAGCCCTCCCAGTTGCGCCACTCGGACTGGTTGTACGCCTGTGTGCCCTGCGCGAAGTCGGTCCTGCGGGTCCAGCCCAGCGAGAAGCCGAGCTTGAGCAGCCAGTTGAGCGGCGGGCCCATGCTCAGCCCGCCCGCGATCCGCCGTCCGAAGCCGACGCTGCGCCCGCCGCCCGTACCTGCCTGGCCGCGTCGCATGGTGTCCAGACGGACGGTTGCACCGTCCACGTTGGAGAAGCGTTCCCAGCGGTGGTACGGGATGGCCTCGACCGTCATCTCGTGGCCGACCCCGGACTTCTCCCGCCCCACGAAGCGCGCCCCACGCGGGGCGGTGAAGGCGCCGGGCTGGTCGGTCAGCAGCCGCAGCAGGTCCGCCTCGTCGAACTGGGCGCGCAGATTCGCCGGCAGCTTGCCCAGGATCTCCTCCGCAACCTGCTCGGGCGAGCGCAGGGTGGTCTTGCCCAGGCCGGTGAAGAGTCCGGTCCGGACACTCCGCGTGGCCCCGTCCGTCCGGCCGCCCGGTGTGCCCTCCGCAGGGTCGGCGTCCGGGCTGATCAGGACCGTGGGCAGTCGGCTGCCGTCCTCGAAGGTGACGGTGGCCGGCGCCGGACCCGGCGGCCGGGCGTCCGGGCCGGTCATCAGCCGTGCCGGGCGGTGCCGTTCGAGCTGGGTCTCCAGAGGTACCCGCTCGCCACGGTCGGGAGTCTCGGTGCCGGGGCTGTCGAGGTCGGTGATCCCGCCCATGCTGCGGAGCCATTCCCCGAGGGGGCCGGAGCCGGGCGGGTCCTGGGCGGCAGGGCCCTGGGTGGCAGGGTCCTGGGTGGCAGGGTCCTGGGTGGCAGGGTCCTGGGTGGCGGTCGGAGCCGGCTCGGGCGTGAGCGGGGCCGAGGCCGGGACCAGTGCGTCGAAGTGGTCCCTTCCGTTGTAGGCCAGATGCAGGGCACCGCCCTGGCCACCCGGGTTGAGGGTGTTGACGAAGGTGCTCCCCGGTGCCTGCGGGTCGGGCTGGACGAGCCGCAGGTCGAGGTCGAGGGTGTGCGCCAGCGACTCGGGCAGCAGGTCGGCGAAGGGCGAGGCCCACAGCGCGGGGAGCTCGGCCGCAGAGGCGACGAGTTCCTTGGTGCCGAGCCGCCACGCGTCGGCCGGGGTGGGCGCCACATCGGCGAGGTGGGGGTAGTCGCTGTCCCGGAGTATCCGCTGCCATGCGGCGGAATCGCCGTCGGTGACGATGTCCCGAGCCGTCCGGTTCCAGTGCCGGGTGATCCGGTCCAGCTCGGCCGGGTCCTGGACCCCCGTGACGGCGCGCATCCGCAGGTCGTCCACCACGGCGAACACCGGGTCCGGGATCGCCACGGCCACGGCGTCGCCCAGCTCGGACCCGGTGATCCGGTCGCGCAGCATGCCGCGCAGACCGGCGACGTTCCCCGCGGCCCAGGCCGGAGGTATGTCCTGGCTGCGCGCACTGTCGAGCAGCGACCGGAAGAGGCAGTTCCCACCGCCGGGGGTGTCCAGCCGCCTGAAGGCCGCTCCGTCCGCGTGCACGGTGTCCGCGGTACCGGGCGCAGCCCTGCTGAGGAGGGCCATGTCCTCGACAGGGCTCTCCGGGCGGCTCTGCGGGGGCGCCAGGTCGGGCCTGCGACGGGCGAGTTCAGCGGCGTCCTCGGGGGTCAGTGCGAGCTCGGACAGCGGCAGCGGGCTGTCGGATAGCGACCAGGTGACCCGCGCGGTGGGCGCGTAGGCCAGACCGCGTACGTCCTCCGGCGAGATCAGGGTGGTCGGCGGGAGAGCGGGCGGTGGCGGGGGCAGCAGGGCCTCGAGCGTGGTGTCGGGCCCGGCGGTGGAACGCAGCTCGGCCGCCGCGCGCAGGAAGTCGCCGTACTGCTCGGGGGTCGGTCCGGCCGAAGGATCGGCGGTGGTGGAGCCGGTGGCACCGTGACGGTCGGCGACCATCCGGCGCAGCAGGTCCGGGGTCATGCGGCCGTCGCCGTAGCGGGCCGCGGTGTCCGGGCTGCGCCAGCGCAGGCCGTCCACGAAGGCTATTCCTGCGAGGAGTTCCCGGTTGTCCGGGTTCTGTTCGGCGTCCGGGCCGAGTGCTTCGCGCAAGGTGCGCACCTGCTGGAGGGTGCGGGCCAGAGCGAAGGCGTCCGCCGGTTCCGGGCCCGTGTGAAGGCCCGCGTCGCGCGCCAGGCCCTCCAGGTCGGCACCGCTGGGCTCCGGAGTGAAGAGCCGCCACCGTCCCGGCCCCTCCGGACCCTCGGTGAGCACCGCGCGTACATGGCCGTCCTGGTCCCGGGCCGTGCCCGCCTCCGTGGTCGGCGCGTACACCTGGCGTCCGGTCCGGTTCGCCACATGCTGGGCCACCGGCAGCCCGGCCACCTCCGGCTGCCGCCCGGTCTCGCAGGAGAACAGCACCAGCGGCCGGTCCTGACGGCCGTCCTGCGCCCAGGACTTGAGCACCTCGCCCAGTTGCACACCGCTGACCTTCACGGTGGGCCGTGCCGCGTCCTCGGTAGCGAGTGTGACGGTACGGGGGGTGCCGTGCCCCGCGAAGTAGTCGGCGCCGCGCCCGGTGCCCGAACCGGGGAGTGCCGTCGGCGGCCCGGTGAACACCGTCCGGGGCGCAGGCGGGGCCGTGGTGGTCCCGGGTGCCGGAGCCCCGGAGGTGGTACGCACGCCACGGAAGGTCTCCTGGCCGAGCAGCGCCCTGCGCCCCGCACTCCGTTCCGTACCGTCCTCGGCCGGGCTCTGCGAGATGGTCAACGTCTGCACGGGTGCCCCCGGCCGGGGCCCCGCAGCCGATTCCGGCACCAGGCGCCGCAGTTGCGCGACGGGCACTGTGCGACCGTCCAGGGGGGTGACGACCGGATCGCCCGAGCGGGGTGCGGGGCCGCTTCCACCCGTGGTGCCGGCGTCGCCGCGGCCGGGGCCCTGCCCGGCCGAGGTGTCCACGTCGCCGCGTCCCGACTCCACGAGCGGGTCCGTCGCTGCCCGGTCCTGGGACGGGCCGGACCGGCCGGTGTCCAGGACACCGTTGCGTACCAGTGAGTCGACCATCTCCGGTACCGCGCGGCCGCCCTGGAACAGGCTGTACATGTTGTCGGGCACGACGGGGCGGAAGCCCTGTTCCAGAAGAAGTTTGGGCAGCAGGATCTGGACGTTGGAGCGCAGGTTGCCGTCCTGGAAGGGGTGGACGACATGCAGCGCGCGGATGGTCCGGGCGATGGAGGCGAGCTTGGCGTCGGCGTCGGCGTCGGGCCGGCCGGTCCGCTCGTAATGCTGCTGGAACAGTGTGTCGACGAGCTGGGGAGTGTCGGCCAACTGGTAGTTGGTCGACAGCGAGGGGTTACTGCTCATGAAGCGGGTGAAGATGGTGACCGGCCCGGGCGAGGCCAGCCGCTTGGACCAGTCGTGGGTGGTCATGTCGTAGACCAGGGCGCGGTCCGCGATGTGCTCGTCGAAGATGTCGGGAGCGAGGGCCTCACCACGCAACGGGAAATGGGTGGGAGGGCCGCCGGACCAGCCGATCGCCCGGTTGAGGTAGCCGGTCGCCAGGCCGTGCATGACCTGGTAAGCGGAGGAGTCCATGGGGGCCGCGACCGTGTCGGGGTCGTCCAGGAACCGGGTGTAGGCCGCGACCATGCCCTCCTGGAAGCCTGGGGACCTGTCGTGGTCGTAGTAGGAGCCGGGATCGTCCGGGAAGGCGGCCAGCGCGTCGTCGTGGTTCTTGGGGTCGATGTAGAACTTCCACCACTCGCTCTCCGGCAGGAAGTCGCGCAGCGTCCCGCGCTGCCGCGTCCGCTCCGGCCGGTGACCGTCGTCACGCCCCGACTCGAGATGCAGATCGGTGGCCGTCTCCGTCAAGGGACGGGACGGGGTGACCGGTTCAGCCGTGCCGGAGGTGTCGGTGGCAGTAGCGGTCGTGGTGACCGTCGGCTCGCCGTCCGGGCCGGCTTCGGTGACGCTCGGGGGAGTCGGCCCGGACGGAAGCACCGTCGCGGGCACCGGGTCCGTGTCGCGCGGTGCGGACTCGGTACGGACCGGCTTCCCGGCAGTCTCCTGGCCGGACGGCGGCGTTGCCGTGGCGGCTCCGGAGGGCGCGGTGCTCTGCACGGCGGGGCGCGGCGCCGCGGTGGCGGGGGGCGGGCCGAGCGCGTCGGCGAGCGGCAGCAGCACGTCGGCGCCGGGGAACACGGTGTCCGCGGTGCCGTCCGGCATCGCGGTGGGCGGCGGGCCGGTGAGCGGGCGCACTCGGACAGGCGCACCCGGCCCTTCACGGGTCAGCTCCGCCGCTGTGCGTACCGGGCCTCCCGCACCGTCCGGCGCGACCGGCGGACCGAGCACGACGGCCCGGTCGGTCCCGGCACCGTCCAGGAGCGCGACCGCCTCGGGCGATCCCTCCCCCGGCGGCGCCACCTCCGACACCACGATCGTCAGCGGCGCCGCTTGGGACTCGTGCCCCCCGGCTCGGGCGGGACCTGTCTGCACATCGGTCGTGGCGGTGGTGTCGCCTGCGTCGCCGGCACCGAAGGACGATCCGACGGTGCCCACCTCCGGCGGGGCGGCGGCGAGGTCGGCGGCCGGGTCGGTGGTGGTACCGGGTGTGGGAGTGACGACGTTCTCAGTGGATTCGGATACGCCCTCTTCCCCTGTCGGGTCGACGGCATCCGGAGCGGCCGTCGCCTCCGGAGCGGGTGCCGTCCGCGAGGAGTCGTCCGGCACTGTCTGTGAGCCGTCCCCCGGGGCCGTGACGTCCGGGGTACGGGTGCTCGGGGACTCGGAGGGGGCCGGGGAACTGCTGGGGGCGCCACCCGGCCGGGCACCGCCGCCCGTACCGGCTGTCGTGGAGGCGGTGGGATTGCCCGCGGCGACGGGAGCACCCGCCCCTTGGCCTGCGGGCGTGGCCGTACGGTCGTTCTGTTCGGCCGACCCGCCCGGAGAGCTCGTGACGTCGGCCTCCGGGTTCCCGTCGGACGTCACGGGCGAGTTCTCCGGGGGCGACACGGTCGTGGTCGCGTCCCCCGGCGTCGTGTCCTCCGGCGAGGCCACGGCCGAGTTCTCGGGCGTCGTGGCTCCCGGGTTCTCCGGAGCAGTGACTCCCCGGCTCTCCGGAGCCGTCACGGACGAGTTGTCCGGCACGTCCACGCCCGCGTTCGCCTGCGGCGGAGCATCGGGGGCGGCACCCTGCCGGTCGCTTCCCGCGGCACCTCCGGCGGAGTCGGCCGTGGTCGTGGGCGTGGTCGTGGTCGTGAGGGGGCTCTGGTCGTGGGTGTCCGGGGCGACCGCGATCGGGGGGTCCACCGTGACCGGGGTGTCGAAGCCGCCGAGGGCGTGGCGCACCTCGTCGATGTCGATCTGGGCGGCGGGGCCGCTCCCCGCGGGCACCACCCGCACCTCGGGCAGTTGCGACAGGTTGCCGTGCAGGCCGTCGCGGACGCCGATCTCGGTACCGCCGGGCGGCTGCTGGGTGCCGCGCAGCGCCGCGAGGTCGTTCAGAGCCTGCTCACGGGCCTCGGCGGAGCCGCTGTGGACCTGCTGCCACAGCTCGTTCTCGGCGGGGGTCACGGGCGGCGAGCCCGGGGAGTAGGCCGGCGGGAGCTCCGTGGCGTACGGCGGCGGAGCCTGGGTGGTGTACGGCGAGCTCTCCCCGACGTAGGGCGGGGGCGACTGGGTGCCGGTGACGTCGCCCGGTCCGGTGGTCCGGACGGCCGGCGGAGGCGAGGTGAGCGCGGGCCCGTCGCCGCCCGTGGTGTCGCTGCGCGGGGAACCGTCGGTGCGACCGGAGCCGTCGCCGGAGCGCGGAGAACTGTCGGAGTCACCGACGCCGCTCGAGACCGTGGGCGGCTGGGTGCCCAACTTGTCGATGATGTGCCGCAGTTCAGCGGCGCTGTTCACGGCGGTGTCGGTGAGCGTGGACTCGACCTGGCTGCTGATGCCCGCGCCGACGAAGGTGGACCAGCTGGTGGACCAGTCGTTGTCGAATGCGCCCTTGATCAGGATCTCGGCGAGTGCCTCACCGGCACCGGCTGCGAGGAAGTCGGTCGCCCCCTTGAGCCCGTAGTACCCGGCCAGCGCGCCCGGCCGGTCGGCGTTGTCGAGCAGGATCCGGTTGTTCCGCCACAGGTTGAGGTTGTTCTGGAAGGAGAGCGGATCGTTCCGGAAGGTGACCGGCGGGGTGTTCGAGAGGTTGGGACCGTTCCCGTACGGGGTGGGGCTCGGGGTCGGCCTGGGGCTGGGGGTCGGAGTCGGGGTCGGAGTCGGAGTCGGGGTGGGGGTCGGGGTCGGCGTCGGGGTGGGGGTCGGCGTCGGGGTGGGGGTCGGCGTCGGGGTGGGGGCCGGCGTGGGGTTCGGGCCGACGTTGTTCTTGGGGTCCGGGCCGGGGATGTTCCCCAAGTTCGGGTTGTCCTTGAAGCCGACGTCCGGCCCGTTCTTGAGGAAGTTGTTGCCGTAGCCGTTGACGATGTTCTTCGCGAAGCCGTCGAAGATGCTGGTGAGGCCGCCGGCCGCGGCACCGAACGCCGCGGACTTGAGGATGTCGTTCCAGTCGAAGCCGTCGGGACGGCGGCCGTCCGGGGCGAAGTTCATCATCGCCAACCGCACCGCGAAGGTGGTGAACGCCTCGGCGAGCGCCTCGGTCAACGAGGGTGCCAGGTGCAGCCGTTGGAGCAGATGGCTGAGTGTGGTGAGGATGAAGAACCGGCTGCGCAGCTTGGCCAGCATGATCTGGCTGGCCGAGGCGCCACCGGTGAAGAAGGACAACGCGAGGTAGATGGCGATCTCGATGAGCAGCCGGATGATCTCGGCGATCACCTGCCACTTCGACTCCATGATGTCCATGGAGGTCTTGCGCCGGCCCTCGGCTATCTGGTCGAGCTGCCCGGCGAAGTCCTTCAGGTAGTTCTTGCCGCCGTCGTCGATGAGCATGCCCATCGCCTGGCCGTACGACTTGGCGAGGTCGTCCGGCATGGACTCGCCGATGTCGTGGATCGACTTGTCGATGAGCGAGGACAGCCTCTCCAGCTTCCGGCCCAGGCCGGAGTAGGGCATACGGCTGTCGAAGGCCAGGTCCTCGTCGGCGTCGATGAGCCTCTCGCCGGTGAGTATGAAGATCATCGCGTTGACTTCGGGCGATACCTGAATGCTCACCGGGGGCCGCCCTGAAGACCGCTCGGGCAGGACGGAGCGGCCGCTCCCGGCGTTGTGCGGGAGCGGCCGGCGGTGCGGAGGTCAGCGGCGGCCATGCCCGCCCGAGCTGCCGAGTCCGTCGGTGTCGATGCGGCTGGTGCCCTTCTCGACTTGCTCGATGTTGTGGTCGCGGGTGTCCTTCATCATCCGGACCTGGCTGACCGTGGCGTCGGTGATGCCCACCAGTGCGTCGCGGATGGACATCATGGTGTCCTTGGTGGTCTGCCGCTCCTTCTGTTCCTGCGGCTTGGCCTTCTCCGCGAAGTCGCCCTCCGTGCCGGGCCAGCTCACCGTGGGTGCCAGCTCGTCGAGGAACTCCTCGGTCATGCTCCTGGTCAGGGCGCCGATCTCCTCCAGCTGACCGGCCAGGGCCTCGATGCGCTCCGGGTCTGCGTAGTACCGCTGTCCCATCGTCAGTCCTCTCCTTCTTCGCCGAGCGCGTCCCGCCAGGCGGGAACGGCCCGGCCACCGCGTGCCGGGTCCTCCTCGTCCTCGCGCAGCACTTCAGGACCGAAGATGCGCTCCCAGTCCAGTTCGAAGCCCTTCAGCTCCGGCACGTTGCTGCTGGGCTCGGCGAAGGGCGCCATCGCCTGCATCACATGACGGTTCATCTTCAGGCGCGCCGCGTCCGCCGCCTCCAGGACGCTGGCGGCCAGCTCCTGCGGAGACATGTCGCGGTACTTGTTCTCCAGGAACTCGATCCCTGTCAGCTCACCCTGCGGGCCCGACGTGGCACGCACCGCACGGTCGGAGGAGAGCGCCGCGAAGGAAGCCGTCCGCAGCTCGCGCTCGGTGCGCGCGACCGCCTCCTGGGCCGCCTGAAGTTCGGCCATGGCCTTCTCCAGGCGCTTCTCCAGCGGTTCCGTCACGTCCGCTCCCCTCTGTTCCGTCGGTCTCTTCGCGCGTCCGGGCGTCCTGGTCCTGGCGTCCGCCCTGGCCCCCGGCCCATCGACCGCTCCGTCGATCTTGCCTGGTGAAGGCGCCAGTACGAAACCCGGGACCAGGTGGGATTCGTCTCCGCGCCGTGAGAGCGGGCGTCCTGAGCAGCCGTCACCGCCCGATCACGGCCGGGGCGCCGCCCTCCTCGGTGCCCCACACGTCCTCGTCCTCTTCCAGGTAGCCGGCGGAACTGGTGGAGCCGCGTCGCGGCTCGGCTTCTTCCTCGGAGGAGGCGCCGCCGGTGGTCGCCACCCGGGAGGCCGGAGCCAGGAAGGTGTCGCCTTCCTCCTGCCGGTTCCACGGGCTGCGCCGGCGACGCTTGCGGCGCTCGCTCTCCTCCGCCGCGTCGACCAGGACGGCACGCACCCGCTCACCGTTGCCCTTCTCACCGCCCCCACCCATGCCGCCCATGCCGCCGCCCATCGGCATGCCGGGGCTGCCGGGTGTGCCCGGTGCTCCTGGCGTACCGGGCTGGGCTGCGCCGGCGACCGGGGTGCCGGCGCTGCTTGCGGAGCCGTCCGAGAGGGGGTCGACCGCGCCGAAGCCGTCCGTGGAGGGGGAGCCGGTCCCGGAGAGACCACCGCCGAGGCCGCTGGTGCCCGCCTGGCTCCCGCCGATACCCAGGTCGGAGAGCGGAACCTCCCTGGTGGTGGAGCCGCCGGAGGTATCGATGCCTCCGGAGCCGCTCGACCCGTTCAGGCCTCCGAGGTCACCCAGGCCGCTGGACCCGCCCAGGTCACCCAGGCCGCTCGACCCGTTCAGGCCGCCTGGGTCCCCGAGCCCGTCGAGGATACGTGAACTGTCGGTCCCACCGGCCGGGTTCAGGTCGTGCAGGTTCACCGTCTCGGTCCTGCCCTGCGCGTCGGTGACGGTGGCGATGCCGGTGTCCGGGTCGATGATCTGCTTGCTGCCGTCCGGGAAGGTGTTCGCCAGCTGGCCGTTGTCCAGGGCGGTGGTGGAACCGTCCGGGTTGGTCACCGTCGCACCATGGGTGAGGTCGGTGGTCACGCTGGAGCCGTCCGGGCCGGTCATGGTGAACGCCCCGGTGTCCGCGTCGAAGACGCCCTTGCTGCCGTCCGGGAACGTGGTGGCGAAGTCGTCGTTGACGAGCGCGGTGTGCCCGCCGGTCGGAGTCTCCAGGCCCGATCCGCCGGGGTTCAGACGCCCGAGGTCCAGGTCGCTGATCGACTGGGTGGGCAGGTCCGCGTTGATGTCGCCGAGGTCCCCCAGGTCCGTCGGGCCCCCGAGGCTGCTCCGCCCGTTCAGGTCGCCGAGGCTGCCGAGGTTCTGGGTGGTGGTGGTGCCGTCGGCATCGGTGGTGGTGGCCTGGCCGGTCGTGGGGTCGACGACCTGGCTGGTGCCGTCGGGGAAGGTGGTGGTCAGCTTTCCGTCGTCGCCGAGCGAGGTGACCGACCCGTCCGGGTTGGTCACTCCGGTGCCGTTGCCCAGGTCTCGCGTGGTGACGCTTCCGTCCGGGTGGGTGGTGGTGACCAGCCCGCTGTCCGGGTCGAAGGTGCTGCTGCTGCCGTCCGGGAAGTCCGACGTGAGCTTGCCGCCGTCGAGTTGGGTGCTGCCGCCGGTGGGGGTGTCGATGGAACCGCCGGTGACGTTGTTCAGATCGCCCAGGCTGCCGAGGTTCTGGGTGATGGCCCGGTTGGCGTCGTCGGAGGCCCGGTTGGTCCCGCCCGGGTTGTTGCTGAACGTGCCGGGACCGCCCAGGGGCTGGGTTATCGGGGGCGGGGCCGTGGCCCCTTGCTGGTTCCCGATCTCGCCGCCCAGGTTGTTCAGGGTCTCGGTGACCGCCTTGTTCGCGTCACCGGGGCCGCTGTTGCCCGTGCCACCAGGGTTGTTCACGTCACCCAGGCCGCCGAGGCCCCCGCTGCCGGGGTTGTTCAGGCCACCCAGGTCACCGAGGCTCTCCGTGACCGGCTTGTTCCCGTTCAGCAAGTCGTCGAGACCGCTGAGGTTCAGGTCGTTGGCGCCGCCGGAACCGTTGCCGGGGCCGTTGAGGCCGTCGAGGCTCTCCCCCAGGGCCGTTGCCTGCTCGTCGGCCTGGCGCTTGGCCTCATCGGCCGCTGCCTTCTGTTCGGCGCGCAGCTTGTCCGCCTCCGCCTTGTCCTCCGCCCGCTGCGCCTCCGCCTCGGCCCGCAGCTTCTCCGCGTACGCCTTGTCCTCCGCCCGCTGCGCGTTCGCCTCGGCGCGCAGCTTGTCCGCCTCCGCCTTGTCCTCCGCCCGCTGCGCGTTCGCCTCGTCGCGCAACTTGTCCGCGTAGGCCTTGTCCTCCGCAGCTTTCCGGTCCGCCTCGTCCTTCGCGTCGTCCAGCTTCTTGTCCGCGTAGTCCTCGGAGGCCGTACCGGTCGACTTGGGTTCGGGGATGTTGTCGGAGAAGTCGTTGGCCAGATCGAGGAAATGGTTGTTCAGGGCCGACTGCACCTTCGCGGCTGCCGCGCCCAGGTGCTGTTCGACGCCCTGGGTCCAGAGCTTGACCGCCCTGTCGCCGACTTTCGCCCAGTTCGCTTTGTCCGTGAGGTCGCCGTAGTTCATCTGCGGCTCCGTGGGCCCCTGGCTGAAGCCTTCCTTCGGGCGGTGGTAGACGTAGTAGTAGCCTGCACCGCTGCTTGCCATGACCTCCGTCATGCCCACGTTGTTCTGGTTCACCCAGGACGCGAGTTCGTCCAGGACGTAGCGCAGCACCCTGTGCGGGTCGTAGTAGTCGGACTTGGCCCAGTCGAGCCACGCCTGCAGCAGTTCCCTGGCCGCGTTCTCCAGGTAGGTGCGGCCCAGTGACAGAGCGCGCGAGTAGACGGTCTTGCCGGTGCCGGTCTCGCCCTCGGTGCCGGCTGTGGCGTTGAAGGTCTCGACATAACTGTCGTAGTTCTCACGGACCTTCTTCAGCAGCCCGCGGAAGATGTCGGCCGCCTCACCCTTCCAGCTCGCGTCGTCCCGGCTGAAACGGTCCTCCCAGTCCTTCAGCAGCTCGGCGTGCTCCCTGAAGAACTTGGCCGCGTGGTCGAAGGAGGCCCCGGTGGAATTGAAGGACGTCAGGTCCACGATGTTGGCCGCCGGCACACCCAGGTCGCTGAACCTGGCGTCCGTCGTGTTGCCTTCCAGCAGCTTGAGAAGCGCCGCCCGCGGCCCGTTCATGTACCGGGCGAGCGGGATGCTGCTCATCTTGTCCTTGTTGTAGTCCGTGAACTCGTTGCCTCCGCGGACGTCCGCGTCGTGGACGTTGTCGGATCCGGGATGGGCGAAGATGACTTCATCGCCGGCCTTT
Source organism: Streptomyces sp. NBC_01166 (assembly GCF_045039765.1). NCBI lineage: Bacteria > Bacillati > Actinomycetota > Actinomycetes > Kitasatosporales > Streptomycetaceae > Streptomyces > Streptomyces sp. NBC_01166. The sequence goes on along the minus strand of NZ_CP108613.1, from coordinate 6,816,294 downwards.
ACACGCCCCTCGAAGACGATGCGGGCCTGCATCATGCTCATCGTCTTGTCGCGGTCGAAGAAATAGATGTCGTAGTCCTCGCCCTTGTTCACGAGGAAGCCGGAGTCCTTGGCGACCAGGCTGAGGTCGAGTTCCTGGATGTCCATGCGGAAGAGCTTGCCGCCGTGGTCGGACCGGAGTGTGTCGAAGATCGTGCTGCGGTCCGGCACGGGATAGCCGGTGATGTGGGTGACCAGGGTGGCCCAGGTGTCGGTCGTAAGGTCCGACTTGTCCTTGAGTTCTCCGATACTGTCCTTGGAGTCTTTGAACGGATCGTCCTCCGCCACCGGGCGCCCTTTCTGGTCGATTGTCGGTCATGTCGGCGCACGGCGCCTTCGTGGGGTGCGCGGCGGAGTGTTCCGCACACGGCGCACCGGGCGCCCGAGGTGCCGGCCGGCACGGGCGCCACGGGCTCAGGTGCTCTCCTCGCCCGTCGTCGTCGATGATCCGCCGGTGAGCGTGTCGACCTCTTCGAAGGTCTGGAGCAGCGTCTGCGCGTCGATCGCGTCGAGGTTCTTGTCCTTCGTCTTGTTCGCCTCGTCGATGGTGTCGGTGAGCGCCGCCTTCAGCTCCTTGAAGAGCTCCATCTGGTCGCCCAGCAGCTTGTCGATGGCCGTGGCGGCCGTACGGATGTCCTCCAGCAGCGCCGGCCCCGAGACCAGTTTCTCCGTGGCCATCTTGCCGATGCGCAGGAGCTGCTTGTCCTGGTCGAGGTTGCCCTCGGTGGTGTGCCCGTCGACGAGAGCACCGAGCGGCCGGATGTCGGAACCGTTGCCGTCCTCGCGGTACTTCTTCGCGGCGGTGTACGCCGGGTGCACCTCGTTGTCCCGGAAGTTCTCCATCTGCTTGAGGTCGAAATGCTTGACGTCGGCCTTCTCACCAGCCATGGGACGTCCTCCTGCGGTTCGGTGCCGGACGGGGGTACGGAGCGCCGGGCGGGCCCCTGCGGGGCCGACGGCCCGGCGGGCGCACGGACGGCCGGGGCTCGCCCTCCGTCGATGCGGAGGGCGAGCCCCGGCCGCGGTCTAACGGGCCCGCACACTGCCCCAGTTGTCGGCGCTCCTGCGCTCGTCACGGGAGTGGTTGTCGTGGATGCTCTGCACCAGCTCGCCGCTGTCGCCGAGGAGCAGCGCCATGTTCTTGGTGGCCTGGTCCCACTCGGCCTGGACCCCGCGGTACATCTGCTGGTCGTCACCCTCCCAGGAGGTCACGAGCGGCCTCAGCTCGTCCTCCAGGTTGTTGAGGGTCGTGATGATCTGCTGGGTCTGGCCCTTCAGCTCCTCGATCGCGTTCCGGACCGTGGAGTACTGCACATCGATGATGCCGTCAGCCATGACATCTCCTCTCGGATGGCCGGGCGCCGGGGCCCGGGCCGCTCACCGGTTCCGGCCTCCCTGCGGGGGCCGGTGCCGCGGGGGTGGGTCAGCGCAGCGCTTCGAAGACGCCCTGGCTGGTCTTGCTGTTGAGTACCTCGGTCAGGTCCTGGTTCTCCTTCGCCAGACGGTCGGCCGAGGTCACGTTCTCCTGGAGCGCCTCGACCATCTTGCTGATCTGGACGACGACCTTCTGCGCCTCGCCGTTCCAGCTCCGGAAGAGCTTCAGCAGGGCCTGACCCTCGTCGCCGCCGACGCCCGAACGCGCGGCGATCTCGGCGACGTTGTTCTGGATCTTCTCGACTGCGCTCCGGGCCGACTCCAGGGAGGAGACACCTCCCAAGCCCTTGGCATAGTCCGCTTTCCTTGCGCCAGTGTCCGCCATGTCGCGCTCCCTTCCTACAGGCCAGTCTTGTCGCACCGTTGCCCCGCCGAGGCTAAAGAGAACCCGGCGTTCCGCGCAACGCGTGTGGGAAAGATTTGAGCATAGGTCAGCTCAGCAGAATCCCTACATGGCAACGAAGTTGTTCCAATGTTTCCGCGGGATGAACCCGCGCCCGGACCTCGGACCGAGGGCGGCCAACTCGCAGCAGGGCAACGCGACTGCCCCGGAAAACGGGCAGCCAAAACAGGCGAACGGTCATCCGGGCCGCCCGTTTACGGGCATGTGCGCGCATCCACGGGATTCCACGGGCAACGGCCGGGGCGAATATCTGAGCTTTATCTGAGGTTCCCACTCGCGTTGGGCCGCGAAAAATCGGCCCTACGGCACGGAGTTATCCGTCTGCCACCTTTTCCATTTCTTCGATGCCGTATACACCTTTTGACCGGATCAGGATGCGGAGTCGGCTACGCCGGGAGCGCCCCCGGTGTCTGCCTTGTCCGCCTCCTGGTCACCCTCCGGCACCTCGGCACCGCACTGCGGAGCCGTGACCCTGGGCTTCGAGGCGCCGGAGGCCGCGGCCGGGTCGAGGTCCGCGCCGGTCGGAAGGGCGGCGAGCAGCGGTGCCGGGACCGAGCCGATGTCTCCCTCCGCGTACCCGAGGGCGGCCAGCGATTCCTTGGCCGGTACGCGGTACTTCACGCCGTTGTCCGCCACCAGATAGGTGGTGCCGGCGTGCGCCGCGCCGCTCGCGTTCAGGGCGCGGACCAGGGCGCCGTGCCCTGGCCGTACCACTGTGGCGTCCGTCCTGACACAGGCAGGGCTCAGCGGCTGAGCGGTGCCCTCCGAGACCACGACCGGGGCGAGCCGGGTCAGCGGGGCCAGGACCGACTTGATGCGGGTGCCGCCGTCGTCGCCGTCCACCTGCGCGCAGAGCGCGGTGCCGCGCGGCGCGGACTGCGGGACCGGCGGCTTGTCCGGCAGTTCCGCGGACCCGGCGGCGACCGAGTCCTTCGCCCGGTGCGTGCGCAGCGCGTCCGCGCCGACGGCGCGCGCCTCGGGCGACTGCCCCTGGTAGGCGTCCTTCTGGGTGGCCGGGTCGCCCAGCACCAGGGCCGCGCCGAGCCGGGTCAGCGGCGCCAGCCCGTCCTTCTGCAGCAGGTGGTAGGTGCTGCCGCCGCCGGGCACGCTGACGTTGAAGACCTGGCCGATCCGGCTGACTTCGCCGCCGAGGGCCGGGCCTTCCTCACCGCGCCCCGGAACCGCGGGCGGTTTCAGGGCGGGGCCGGGCGCCAGCGCGTCGAGGAAGGCCGCCGAGACGGGCATCGGCGTCTCGGAGCCGTAGCCGAGGGCGTTGCGGGCGTCGGAGGCGCGGTCCAGAGGCAGCCTGCTGCCCCGCCACACCAGGTACTCGTCGTCACCCGGGCCGCGTACGAGCACCCCGCGGTCCCCGCCGATGCCTTGGGAGTCCAGCGGCGCCCCGGCGACCACGGTGGTGACCCCCGGCTTGTCCACACCGGTACCGGACACGGCGCCCGACGTGCTGGGCAGCGCCCCGTCAGGACCGGTGACGCACATGTGCCAGGCGCCGCCGTCGAGCTGGCCGGGGCCGGGCACGGCGTCCGGCGCGCCGGGTATGCCGGCCGGGGCCCCCACGGGGACGTCCTGGAGCGAGGCGGTGGCGACGTCCGCGGTCGCCAGGTCGGAGCCTCCGATCAGCCGCGCCGAGGCGTAGTTCCGCACCGGGTGCAGTACGCCGTCGGTGCCGGTCCACAGGTACCGGGCACCGGTGTCGCGGTTGACCACCAGGTGCTCACCGTCACGCCAGCCGTCGTTCCCGCCCGGGCGCAGCAGCCCGAAGACGGTGGCGCCCGCGCCGATCAGGACGGTCACCAGTACGCCGAAGACCACCCCTCGGGTGGTGCGCCCGAGGGGGCTCTCCGCGGCGTCCGGATCGGCCGTCAGCAGACCCGAGCTGAGTCTGCCCATCATGAAACTGTGGGCCTGTACCTGGTCGCGCTTGGACTGCACTGCCTCTCCTCAACAACTCGTTACCCATGTCCCTGCGTGCGGGTGCACTCAGCCGAACAGTCCGCGCAGCCAGCCGAAGAGGCCCGCCACCCACAGGCTGAGCGGCAGCAGCGCGACGGCGAAGAGCGTGTGGGCCAGTTCGGCCGTACGGCCCCAGTACGGCAGCACCCGGCGACCGGGCACTGTCCAGGAGGCGGTCACGAGTCCGGCCGCCGCGGCGAGCAGCACCGCGAAGACCACCAGGCGCCCCTCGCCTTCGCTGTCCACCGCCCAGGCTCGGGCGAGCAGCAGCAGCCCCCAGATTCCGGGCACCGCCAGGGTCAGCCGCTGCCCGGTGTGCACCAGACCGCGGGAGTGCAGGAGCAGCAGCAGGCTCAGCGCGAGTGCGGTCAGTACCTCGGGCAGGTCGGGGTGTTCGGCGAGGACGACCAGGGCGGCCGCGGCGATGATGCCGGTCGCGGCGAAGAGCGCTGCGACCCAGCGCCCGGCCAGTTCGGTGCGTTCGGCGACCTCGTCGCCCGCGTAGGGGTCGATGCCTTCCTGGAGCTGGCCGGCGGAGGACGGCAGGGCGGGCATCCGCATCCCGGCGAGCTTGAAGGCGAACGGTGCCACCGTCCCGGCGGCGAGCGCGACGACCACCGCCACCAGCGCCACCGCGGCCGGTGCGCCCAGGCCCGTGTACCCCATCAGGGCCCCGGCGACGGCGGTGGCCACGGAGACCACCGCGGTAGCCAGCAGGGCCGGGGCGCCGACCGCGGTGACGGCGAGCGCGATGACCGCCCCGCCCGCGCCCGCGGCGCCGGCCGCGAGCAGCCGTGCGCCCACGACCTGCGTGGCGTCCGGGCCGGTCACGTCGCCGCCGGGCAGCACCCAGCCGGCCAGTGCCAGGCACGGGGCGACCAGAAGCCCGAGCGCGGTCGCGGAGAGGCGGTCGCCGACCGCGCGGCTGGCGGAGCCCGCGCCCGCGAGCAGCAGCACTCCGGCCACGGCCGCGCAGGCCGCCCGGGAGGAGGCGGAGCCGGAGACCCCCGGCCAGAAAACCATCAGAAGAGCGGCCGCCACGGTGGCCACCGCTGTGCCCGCCAACAGGCCGCGGGACGCCCCGGGGTGCCAGGTGTGCAGCCGCCGGCCCGCGGTGTCGGCTATCCCGTCCACCAGGTCGTCGAGTCGCGCCTCGGGCAACGCCTCGGTGTGCGGGCGGAGGTAGAGCACCTCACCGTCGGAGAGCCCGGCGCGGGCCAGGGTGGTCTCCTCGTCGAGCGGGGCGTCGCCGAGCCGCTGGAGCACCCAGCCCGCGTGGTCGAGTCCGGCCTCCTCCGCCTCCTCGCCGACGTAACGCAGCAGGGTGGGCAGCAGGTCGGCGACCGGTACATCGGCGGGCACGGCCAGATCAACGGTGACGCTCGGCGCCCGTACGGTCAGGCGGCACGATTCGGCCACCGCACTGTCGGTCATCAGCTGAACTCTCGGCTTCCGTGGAGGCTTTGGCAGAAGGTCTCGCCCCGGGGCGAGGGGATGTGCGAACAGTACGGAAGGTCCGCACGCCCGGGAACGGCTGCCTGGCAAGGAAATTACGTCGGCGCGCCCGGCGACGACCGGTCCCGCGTGGACAGTTCGCGTTCCGTGAATGCAGACTACTGCCTACGACCACCGGGTCGTATTGCGGACCGGACTCACTATCCGGTATGCAATTGCCATCAAGGGAGTTGCTCCTCCCCCATCTGTCCGCCCGAAACATTCACCCGGCGTTCACCGCGCCACGCGGGACCCGGAGAATCAGCGCGGTGCGGTCTTTCCCACTACCGGGTGCACCGGTATTCGGTACGGGCCGGAAAGCCGTAAAACCGGAGGTTCTGTTCCCTTGAGTGTGGTGCTGTTTCGTCGGCCGGCCCGTCGGCGCGGACCGGAGATGCCCGAGGGGCAATTGACCCTCCAGGAGCCGCCGGTCCTCGCCGAGAGCGTGCCGGACACTTCGGCAATATGGACCTATTTGCCGATGGCACTGATGTCGGTGTCGATGATGCTCATGTTCCTGCGGCCCGGCGGCGGGAACGGCGTCTTCATGTATCTGGCGATGGGCGTCATGGCGCTCTCCGCCGGTGCCATGCTGCTGGGTCAGTTGATGCGCCGCTCCAGCGAGCGCAAGCAGCGCCTGAGGGGCGAACGACGCGACTACCTCCGCTACCTGGCGCAGACCCGCAAGCGGGTCCGGACCACCATCGCGGAGCAGCAGCGGGCTCTCGCCTGGCGCCACCCGGAGCCCGGCTCACTCCGCTCGCTGACCCGCACTTCCCGGCTGTGGGAACGCCGCCCGGCCGACGAGGACTTCGGTGAGGTCCGTCTCGCCGTGGGTGAACAGCAGCTCGCACTCACCCTGGACCCGGTCTCCACCCGCCCGGTGGAGGACCTCGAACCCCTCTGCGCGCATGCGCTGCGCCGTTTCATCCGCGCCTACTCCACCATCCCCGACCAGCCCCTCGGCCTCTATCTGCGCTCGTCGGCCCGGATCATGCTGCGCCCCGAGGGGGCACCGGACCAGGAGCCCGCCGTTCCGGGCGCCGCGTCGCCCGGGGAGAGCGGCGGGGCGGAGGGCGGCCGGGCCGTCGACCCCGGCGCCGATGCGGTACGCGCCCTGGTGCGCGCCGTGCTCGGACAGCTCGCGGTGTTCCACGCTCCCGAGGAGCTGTGGCTCGCCTTCTGCGTCAGCGACGAGCGGCGGCCCGACTGGGAGTGGGTCAAGTGGCTGCCGCACACCCTGGACCCGCACGAGGAGGACGGTGCGGGCCAGGTCCGCCGGATCACCTCCGATCTCAACGAGCTGGACGATCTGCTCGGCGCCGAGTTCGCCGAACGCCCCGACTTCGACCCCGACGCACGCCCCGGCCGCGACGAGCCCTACACGGTCGTCGTCCTGGACGGCGTCACGGTCCCCGAGGGGCACCGCTGGGAGGGGCACGGCTATCGCAACGCCCTCGCCCTCGACATCTCCGGGGCGCTCCGCTGGCGCCCCGGCCGCAACACGCTGCGGCTGACCGTCGGTCCCGACGAGGTGAACCTGGTACGCACCGACCGCAGCCGCAAGGAGCGCTCCGTGCCGCTCGGGCGGCCGGACCGGCTCGGCCCGCTCGGCGCGGAGTCCCTGGCCAGGCTGGTCACCTCCCGCCGGATGAGCCTGGGCACCGACATCGCGCAGCCGCTGGACACCGATGTCGAGCTGACCACTCTGCTCGGCATCCCCGACCTGCACCGGCACGAACCGCGGACCCTCTTCGACCGGCACACCGGCTCCGCCCGGCTGCGGGTGCCGATCGCGGTCGGTGTGGACGGCCGCCCGGTGGAGCTCGACATCAAGGAGTCCGCGCAGGGCGGCATGGGTCCGCACGGCATGCTCATCGGTGCCACCGGTTCCGGCAAGAGCGAACTCCTGCGCACCCTCGTCCTCGGCCTCGCCCTGACCAACTCGTCGGAGACGCTCAACTTCATCCTGGTCGACTTCAAGGGCGGCGCCACCTTCCTCGGCCTGGAGGAACTCCCGCACACCTCCGCCGTCATCACCAACCTCGCCAACGAAGTCGCGCTGGTGGAACGCATGCAGGACGCCCTGCACGGCGAACTCATCCGCCGGCAGGAACTCTTGCGCTCCGCCGGCAACTACACCTCCGCCCTGGAGTACGAGCGGGCCCGCGCCGCCGGGGCGGACCTCGCCCCGCTGCCCAGCCTGTTCGTCGTGGTCGACGAGTTCAGCGAGCTGCTCTCCGCCCACCGTGAGTTCATGGATCTGTTCGTGATGATCGGCCGCCTCGGCCGCTCCCTCGGGGTACACCTGCTGCTCGCCTCGCAGCGCCTGGACGAGGGCCGCATGCACCAGCTCGAGAGTCATCTGTCGTACCGCATCGGTCTGCGCACCTTCTCCGCCATGGAGAGCCGCGGCGTGCTCGGTGTGCCGGACGCCTACGAGCTGCCGGCCCAGCCCGGCAGCGGCTACCTGAAGTCCGGCGTGGAGGCCCTGACCCGGTTCCGCGCCGCCTATTCCTCCGGGACGTACCGGCGCCGCACCGGCGCGGTGGTGCAGGCCCGGGTGGCCAGCCAGGTGGTGCCGTGGACCAGCGGCTGGGTGGTGCCGCGCACCCTGGAGCCGGCGGCCGAGCCGGAGACCGAGGAGACCGGCGACGAGGAGGCCCTGCTCGACGTGGCTCTCGACCGGTTGCGCGACTCGGGTCTCGCCGCCCACCAGGTGTGGTTGCCGCCGCTGAGGGAGCCGTCCCCGCTGGACGCCCTGCTGCCCGGCATCGCCCCCGATCCTGACCGGGGCCTCACCGCCGGCGGCTGGCCCGGCGCCGGGGGGCTGCGGGTCCCGGTCGGCCTCGTGGACAAGCCCTTCGAGCAGCGCCGCGACCCGCTGGTCGTGGACCTCTCCGGAGCGGGCGGCCACGTCGCCGTCGCGGGCGGCTCACAGAGCGGCAAGTCCACCCTCACCCGCACGCTGATCACCGCTCTCGCCCTCACCCACACCCCCGCCGAGATCCAGTTCTACTGCCTGGACTTCGGCGGTGGCGGCCTCTCACAGCTCGCCGCTCTCCCGCACGTCGGCGGTGTCGCGGCACGGCTCAACCCCGAGCGGGTGCACCGGGCCGTCGCCGAGGTGATGACGCTGCTCGCCCGCCGCGAGCAGTTCTTCGTGGACCACACCCTCGATTCCATGCAGTCCTACCGCCGCCGCCGGGCCGCCGGGGAGTTCCCCGACGAGCCCTTCGGAGACGTGTTCATGGTGGTCGACGGCTGGTCCACGGTCCGTCAGGACTACGACGACCTGATCCCGAAGTTCAACGAACTCGCCGCCCGCGGACTCAACTACGGCATCCACCTGATCATCACCACAACCCGCTGGGTGGAGCTGTCCGCCCAGGTCCGTGACCAGGCCGCCACCCGCCTCGAACTGCGGATGGGCGACCCGATGGACTCCGAGATCGACACCCGCAAGGCCCGCTCGGTGCCACGCAGCGGCGGCCGGGGCATCACCGCCGACAGCAAGATGCACTTCCTCGCCGGCCTGCCCCGTCTGGACGGCAGCGGCTCCCTCGACGACCTCGGCGAAGGTGTCGCCCACCTGGTCGCCGAAGTCGCCCGGCACTGGTCCGGCGCACCCGCCCCACAGGTCCGGATGCTGCCTCACCGGCTCCCGCTCGCCGAACTACCCGCACCCGAGGCCACCGAGGGCGGCGGCATGCGTCTTCCGCTCGGCATCGACCAGGACTCCCTGGAGCCGGTCTGGCACGACTTCAGCCGTACGCCGCACCTGATCGCGGTCGGCGACACCGAGAGCGGCAAGACCAACCTGCTGCGCCTCGTCACCAAGGGCATCACCGCCCGCTACTCCCCGAGCGAGGCGAAGATCATCGCGGTGGACTACCGCCGCACCCTGGTGGACGCCATCCCGGAGGAGTACCGCATCGGGCACGTGATCTCCCTGGACAACCTCAAGGAAACCATCGAGGGTGCGGCCCGCGCCATGAAGACCCGTGTCCCCGGCGCGGACATCGCACCCGGCCGTATGCGCCAGTGCGACTGGTGGACCGGACCGCGTCTCTTCGTCCTGGTCGACGACTACGACATGGTCTCGGGCAACTCCTTCCAGAGCCCCTTCGAGCCGCTCTTCGAAAACCTCACCCTCGGCTTCGAGATGGGTCTGCACCTGGTCGTCGCCCGCAGCGCGATGGGCGCCGGCCGCGGCCTCAGCGATGCCCTCATCCGCCGCCTCGACGAGGCCAACAACCCCGCCGTCCTGCTCTCGTGCCCGCCCACGGAAGGCCGTCTCTTCGGCAACGCGAAGCCCCTCAACCTGCCTCCCGGCCGAGCCCTTCACATCGCCCGCCGCAAGCCGCGGCTGATGCAGACGGCGCTGGTCGAGGAGAACCAGGGGCAGTAGCCCGGGTTCGCACACGACGACACCCTCCCGCGGACCGCCTCGGGAGGGTGTCGTGCTCGCGGCTTCAGCCGTCGTGCTCCGCGCTTCTGCTCATTCCGTACCGCCCGCTCCCGCCGGACGCCAGCCCCGGGCGCGGGCCCGGGAGACGGCGAAACCTGCCCAGAGGACGGCGAGGACGGCGGCGCCGCCGAGGAGGACGAGGAGCGTGGCACGGCTGGTGGCGCGGTCGGCGGCAGCGGTGTCGCGTACGGTCACGGGATCGGCGGCGCGCTCGCCGCCGACGGATGGAGCGGGGGCGCCGAGGACCGTGGTGACGGCGGCATAGGGGTCGAGCTGAGGGATGTCGGCGGGGTAGGCGGTGGCCGTCAGACGGCGGATGACGTCGTCGGGCGCCTCCCCCGGATAGGCGGCACGAACCACCGCGACAGCCCCGGCCGCGTAGGCGGTGGCCACCGAGGCGCCCGCGCCGAGGTAGTGGCCGTCGCCGCGCGGGCCGCCGGAGACCACCCCGGCGCCGGGGGCGACCAGGTCGATGCCGTCGGTGCGCAGGGAGCCGTCCGGGCGGACGCCGGTGCGAAGCATGTCGGCGACCGAGAGGACGCCTGGTTCCCCGGCCGGCCAGTAGGTACGGGACGGGATCTCGTCGGTACCGTTCCGGGGCGGGTCCGGGGTGGCCGCGGCGACCACCACCACGCCCGCGCGGCGGGCCTCGGCCACCGCACGGGTCAGCGCCGCGTCCCGGCGCGGCAGGGCCACCGCGACCGCGATCACATCGGCCCGGGCCGCGGTCGCCTCGCGCAGCGCCTCCGTCACCAGAGCGGGACTGGCCTGCCCACGCGGGTCTGTGCCGCGCAGGGCCAGGATCTTCGCGTTCGGGGCGACCCCGGCCAGTTGCGCGTTGTCCCCGCCGGTCCCGGCGATCAGCCCGGCCAGGAAGGTGCCGTGCCCGACGCAGTCGTCACCGGCCGCGCCCTGGGCCGAGACCCGGCCGTCGAGGCCGGCGGCCCCGGTGGCGACTCCGGTGTCGATCAGTGCGACGGTCATGCCCTCGCCGGTGCTGTGCCCGTGCAGCCGGTCCAGGTCGAGGCGCTGACGTGACCAGTCCTGCTTCTTCGCCTGCTCCTGGGAAGCGGGGGTGCAGGCCACCTCCTCGGCCTCCGGATCGAGTGCGGAGGGCATACCGGGCAGTTCCTGGCCCTTCGTTCCGTCGGCCGCCGGTATGCGCGAGGGGGGCGTCGCCTGGGCCGGGAGGGCCGCGGGCAGCAGCAGGGCGGCGGCGATACCGGCGCCGGACAGCAGGCGGGCGGCCCGGCGGGCGGGCGGCGTCACCGGGGAGTCACCTTCGGTGCCGCGGCCGTGACGTCCTCGGGGCGGAGGATGCGCAGGTCGTCCAGGGTGGGCGCGGCCAGCGAGCTGAGCCGTCCCGCCTGGCGGGTGACCATCGACTCGACCACCTGACGGGCCAGGCGGGCGTTGCCGAAGGAGCGGTCCCTCGGCAGCCCGTCGAAGTACTCCTTGAGCAACGGGCCGGTACCGGGCCCGCACTCGTAGCCCATGTTCGCGGCCTGCGCGCGCACGATGGTGACCAGTTCTTCGGAGGAGTAGTCGGCGAAAGCGATCCGGCGCGGAAAGCGGGAGGCCAGGCCCGGATTGGAACCGAGGAAGCGTTCCATCTCGTCGGTGTAGCCGGCGACGATGACGACCACCTCGTCGCGGTGGTCCTCCATCAGCTTCAGCAGGGTGTCCACCGCCTCCTGGCCGAAGTCCGCGCCCGCGCCGCGCGGGGTGAGGGTGTACGCCTCGTCGATGAACAGCACGCCGCCGCGTGCTCGCTCGAAGACCTCGCGGGTGAGCTGGGCGGTGTGGCCGATGTAGCGGCCGACCAGGTCGGCGCGGGCGGCCTCGATCAGCTGACCCCTGTCGAGGATGCCCAGCTGGGTCAGGACCTCCCCGTAGAGACGGGCGACCGTGGTCTTGCCGGTGCCGGGCGGGCCGGTGAAGACCAGGTGGTTGCTGAGCGAGGGGACCGGCAGCCCGGCCGCGGCCCTGTGGCGGGCTGTGGTGATGAGGTTGACCAGGTCCGCCACCTCCCGTTTCACCTCGGCCAGGCCGATCATGTCGCCGAGACGGGTCAGCGGGTCGTCGTCCGGCGCTGCGGTGCCGGTGGCCGCCGCGGCGGCGGTGGCGGAGACGTCGTCCGGCAGCAGCAGCCGGAGATCGCGTTCACTGACCTGCGGCTGCGCGGAGAGCCGGACCGCCTGCCTGTCCACCATCTCCTCGAACACCCCCCGTGCGGCACGGCCGTTACCGAAGCCGGCGTCCCTCGGCATCGCCCCGAAGTGCGCGGCCAGCGCCGCCGCTGTTCCCTCGCCCAGCTCGTACTGGTGCTGGGCGCACATGCTCTCCATGATCGCGACCAGGTCGGGCACCGAGTAGTTCTCGAACTCGACGGTCCGCGAGAAACGGGAGGCCAGGCCCGGGTTGGAGCCGAGGAAGGAATTCATCTCACGGGAGTAGCCGGCCGCGACCACCACCACGTCGTCGCGGTGGTCCTCCATCAGCTTCAGCAGGGTGTCCACCGCCTCGCGGCCGAAGTCGGCGCCGCCGTTACCGCTGTCCGAGGTGAGGGTGTACGCCTCGTCGATGAACAGCACACCGCCGAGCGCCTTCTGGAAGGTCTCGGTGGTCTTGATCGCGGTGCCGCCGACGATCTGTGCGACCAGGTCGGCGCGTGAGACCTCCACCAGGTGCCCGCTGCGCAGCGAACCCAGCTCGGCCAGGATCGCGCCGTACAGACGGGCGACGGTGGTCTTGCCGGTGCCGGGCGGGCCCGCGAAGATCAGGTGTCTGCTCATCGGCGGTGCGGACATGCCGAGTTGTTCGCGGCGCTGGGCGAGCTGGGTCAAATTGACCAGGGTGCCCACCTGCTGCTTGACGTTCTCCAGGCCGATCAGCGCGTTGAGGGCGCCGAGCGGGCCGTCCGCGCGGTCCGGCGCGGGCGCGTCCGCAGCGCCGGAGCCGGCCGGGTCGGTGTTCTCGGCGCTGCCGGTGCCCCAGGCGTCCCGCTTGCCGTTGCCCACACTGTTCAGGCCTTCCACCGCGAGTCGTTCGCCGGGCGCGGTCTGCACCAGGCCGCCGCCCTCGTTCTCGCGGGCGAGGCAGTTGACGAGCGAGACCGGCGCGGTGGACTCCACCCGGAAGCCGTCCTGAGCGCCACCGGTGGCCTCGCAACCGCTGAGCGAGGCGAGCGCGCCCTCACGGAGCAGGAAGCCGTGTCCCTTGGGGGCGTGCGCGGCGGTGCGGTTGGCGGTCAGCTCGCCGCCCGCGGCGACCACCACACCGTCCTCGCCGGATATCTCCACGCGGAAGTCGCGGACGGTGACGTTGCCCCCGTCCTCCACGACCAGGCCGCTCGTGGCGGTGTCGGAGACCCCTCCACCGGCCAGGTAGAGGGTGCTGCCCGAGGCCACGCGCACACCCGCGCCCCTGGGCCGGACGATCTCACAGTCCTCGACGCGGCCCCTGGCGTCCTTGGTGGCAGCGATGCCGTCGCCGGTGGGCTCCACCAGCCGGGCCCGGCGCAGCAGCGGGTTGGCGCCGCCGAGCACCGCGACCGCGGGCGAACCGCCGATCACCTCCAGGCGGTCCAGTTCCGGCGCCGAGTCCTCCTCCAGGAGCAGCCCCGCCCCGTCGCAGTCGCGGACCGTCAGACCGGTCAGCGCCGGGGAGGCCGCCCCGGCGACCCTCACAGCCGCGCCCTGCGCGCCGTCCACCCAGCAGTCCTCGAAGGTGCCGCGCGCCCGGTCGGTGACCAGCACGCCGTGGCCGCGCGTGCGCGAGACGCGGCAGCGGCGCAACACAGGATCGGTGCCCCTGGCCAGCGTGATCCCGTTCCCCGAGGCACCGGTGACGCGGACGTCCTCGAGCGTCGTACGGCCCGCGCTGCTCAGGTGCACACCGGTGCTGGTGTCGTGCACCACGGTGCGGATCACCGAGACGGCGCAGCTCTCCTCCAGGGCGATGGAGGGCTTGTCGGTGGAGGAGATGTCGCAGTCCTCGACGCTGCCACGGGCCTCACCGTTGGCGAGCAGGCCGTTTCCCCGGGCGCCGCGCACCGTGCAGTCACGGATGCGTGCCTCCCCCTGCTCCGCGAGGACCATGCCACTGGTGCCCAGGTGCTCGAAGGTGCAGGACTCCACGGTGGTGGGCGCGTTCGAGGTCACCACGATGCCCGCGCCCTGGGGGTTGCTCACCCGGCAGTCGCGCAGCGCGAGGGAACCCGTGCCCCCGGCCAGCATCGCGGTCCAGGCGGCGCCGACGATCTCGCAGCCGTCGAACGCGGCCTGACCTCGCCGCACGTCCACGGTCGGCAGCTCGGCGTCGCCGCCGCGCAGGGTCAGCTCGGAGAGCATCACGGCGTCGGCGCGCAGCGCGACCGCGCTGCCCGAACGCGGCCGGATCTCCACGGTGCCCCGCCCGTCGGCGGCGGTGAGGGTGACCCTGGTGTGGATGACGAGGTTCTCCGCGTACGTCCCGGGCCGGACGCTGATGAGCGCACCGGTACGGGCAGCGGCGAGTGCCTCACCGATCGTCCGGTAGCGGTCCCTGCTATCGGGGCCGACCGACAGTACCTGGCGCGACACGCACCAACCTCCTTGCTAAGGCAACGTCTTCAGCGAGCGTCCCCCTCTTCGCCGGGGACGCGTGTCGGGGAGCCGACGGTGCCATCATGCCTCGCCCCCGGGACGTGCGGGTTCTGGAGCGCAGCTCCGGGCGTCGAGGGTCGCGGTCAGGTGCTCCACTTCTGGGCGGGGTTTCCCGAGCATTTCAGCAGTTGCAGGGCTGCCCGGTTCTCCCGGTTGGCGCCCGCGATGTCGACGCACATGCCGACGACGGTGTTGACCAGGTCGTGCGCGCCGTTCAGGGCGAACTTCTGCGCGTTGTTGCCGTTGCACCGGGCGATCTGGATGACGGTGCCGTCGCTGAAGTTGGCGTTGGCCACGTCCAGGCACAGGCCCTGGATGCGGATGGTGCCGTCGGACGCGAACTGCCATTTCTGGGCGGCGGCGTTGTTGCAGTCCCACATGTGCAGCGCCTTGCCGTCGCTGAAGTCGTGGCCCGGTACGTCGATGCAACGGCCCGAGAGATGACTGCGGAAGGAGACGGGGGCACTGAAGGTGACGGCCGGAGGAGCGGCCGCCGGCTTGTTCTTGGTGCTGCCGGACTTCTGCTCGGTGCTCTGCTTCTTCGGCGCGGCCGGCTTTTCGGCGTCGTCCTTCTTCTGCGTTTCCTTGGGCGTGCCAGCCGCCGTGGCGGACGCGGGGGCTTGCGGCACCGTCTTCGCCGGCTTCCCGGTCTTGTCGGTGCCGCTCTTGCCGGTGCTCGGGGAACCGGCCTCGGTCGGGGTCACCGCGAACTCGCCCGGCGTCTCCTGTCCGCTGCCGGTGAGCACGGTCCCGGCCGCCACGGCCGGCTGCTCGGGGTCCTTGTCGTCGTCCGCGGCGAGCACCAGGAACGGCACCGACACGAGCAGCGCGCCCGCGATCGCGGCCCCTGCCAGCACGGCCTTGCCCGGTCGCCCCACCGGCCCGGTCTGCTGCGGTCGGCCGATCGCGGTGGCGGTCATGGTACGCACGAGTCCGGGCAGCCGGCTCTGGGCGGCGGCAGCCGCACCGGGGTCGGGATCGGGGTCGGCCTCGGACCGGGTCCCGGAGGAGGTCCCGGTCCGAGGCTCGGACTCGGGCTCGGTGGTCGCGCCCTCGCTGGTCTTCTTCTCGGCCTCGCCGGCTTCCGCACCGGCCTTCGGCGTCTCCTCCGCCTTACCTGCTTCCGCGCGGGCCTCCGCCCCGGTCTTCGCCTCTGCCGGCTCGGGCTCGGAGTTGGGCTCGGTCTCGGACCTCGGCCCGGGCTCGGACTTGGGCTCGGTCTCGGACCTGGGCTCGGCAAGGGCGGCCGAAGCCGTCTCCTCGCTCTCGGAACCGGACTCCGCGCGAACCCGCGGGGAGGCAGGGGGTTGCTGAGCCGAACGCGTCACGGGGTTCTCCCTGTGGTGTGGGGCCAGGGTTCAGAAGGGCTGTCGGCCCGGTCCGCGGAGGGGCCCGCGGCCGGAGCACCGGCACGATCCGCCGCGCCGGAAGGTGTTTCGGTCATCTCGTCGGCGGGCGCCTTCTCGCCACCCGCCGCGCGGACGGGGACGGGCAGACTGCCTGCCGGCACGAGCAGGGGCGCCGCGGCTCCGGCGTTGACCATCAACAGCGTGCCGGGATCGCTCAGCGAGCGCACCAGCTCTTCTGCCGGCAGCGTGTCATGGTGAAGTGCCGTGGACATGAACTCGTGTGCCGGCGAGGTGAACAACAGCACCACAGGGACCCCGTCCCGCCCGGCGGCCATGAGCGGCCCACCGTCCGGTCGGCGCACCACGGTGATGTCCGCGTCCGCGAGCGCCGCGAGCGCCGCTTCCACCGTGCCGTAGCCGGTGGCGGCTCGCTGCGCCGCCGCGTCCACCGGGTCGGTGGGCTCAGGCCAGCCGAGCATCCGCGCCGAGGGGCGGTACACGGGATTGGAGCGGTACTCCCCCACGCTCCCCTCGTCGTCCGACCGCCACTCCCCCAGTACCGCCCACTCCGGCGGCGTCCGGTCCTCGGCCCACTCCGGATCCGCCACCCCGATCCAGTGCCCCGGCGCCTGGCGGGCGGCGTCCCGCACGGCCTCGGGTATCTCGGGCAGGTCGGCAACCTCGTCGGCACCGGCTGCGAGTGACTGACGGTCAGCGGACGGAGCGGAGGCATCAGGCACGAATGACTGAGCGCCCTGCCCGCCCTCTTGCCGTTCTCCGGGCCGCATCTCCACCTGAACTCTTGGGTCCGTACGAATCCTTGAGTGCCGAACGATATGAGCGCACGCCGACATTGATCAAACCGAGCCAACAGGATGCCACACCGGCCCCGTCCGTGGGCGCCCGCCACAGCTCCGTATCGGGACCCCGCGCGCCCGCCTGCTGCCCGAATCGGGAGCGATCCGGCAGGAGTCAGGCTCGGGCGGACAAAATGACGGGAACCGTCGGCGCGGGCGATCCCGTGCTGAGCGTGTGGTCGGCGACGATCGGCAGGCCCCGGTGAGCAGCGTCCTGTCCGCCTTGCTCAGGCGACCGGTCCGGTCACCGTGAGCGGCCGTGCGCTTCGATCAGCGGCGCGAGGCGCACGCGGAATCCCATCCGCCCGAGCGCGACCACGGCCTGCTCGGGGTCGGCTTCGTATCTGACATCGAGCGGCCCGGGCAGCGCCGCTATGACCATGCGATCTCCGGGCTCCGGGGCGCGAGGCCGAAGCAGTGCGGTCCGAGCCGCCGAGGGAGTATCCCGACGCCCACGGCGCCACGCCTGCCATTTTTTGGCGAGCAACTGCCCGGCAGGATCGCGCCCCTGCCGCACGACGTGTTGCCGCGTCGGAGATCGGCGCGTCCTGCATGTCTCTTCCGTCCGGATCGTGGATTCGGTCGCTCCGTTTCGGGAACGGATATGTCCTCCGCCCCCGGCCCGCGGGCCGGCCAAGCGGACTCTGCCCGAAGGAGGACGTGGACGTTCATGGCTGACAGCTCTGCAACCGAGCGAACGGGAACGGGGCGGCTCACCGCCGCGGCCCGGTGGTGGCGGCGGGCCTTCTCGTACGCGGGCGACGAGCGCGCCACCCTGCTGGTCGTCGGGAAGAGCACCCTCGCCGCCACCCTCGCCTGGGTGATCGCCTACGACGTCCTCGACGCCGCCTCGCCTGCATTCGCACCCTTCTCCGCCGTACTGATCATGCAGGTGACGGTCTACCGCTCTGTCGTACAGTCGCTCCGGTACGTCGGCGCGGTCGTCGCGGGAGTACTGGTCCAAGCCGCGCTCGGCTACCTCGCGGGCCCAGATCTGGTGACCTTCGTGCTGGTGGCCCTCATCGCCCTCGCGATCGGCCGCTGGACCGTTCTGGGGGGCCAGGGGCCACAGGTCGCCACCGCCGCCTTCTTCGCCTTCTCGACCTACACCTCGTCGTCAGGCGACGCGCAACGGTTCTTCCGGCTGGGGGAGATCGTGGTGCTCGTGCTCATCGGCTGTGACGATCGGCACCTCGGTCAACATCCTCGTAGCCCCTCCCCTGCGCTACCGGAGCGCCGAGTACAGCATCCGCAACCTCGCTCGGACCCTCCACGACCTCCTCACCGGCATCTGTCCGGTGCTCGCCGATCAGCAGGCGAAACGGCTGGGCCGCCTCGCCGACAAGGCCGAAGCACGCCGCGACGAGGTGATCGAGGTGACCGACCGTCTGTCCTTGTCCCTCTCCGACCCCAACGTGCCGTACGGCGTCCTCGTCGCCGAGGCGTCCCGGCTCACGGAGGAGTTCCGCTACACCGGCCAGGTCCTGCTCGATGCGGCGAAGGAGGGGTCATGGACGACAAGGGGTGCCTGAAGAGGGACACCGGAACGGCCTGGGCCCATGCCCGAACTGCCTGACGTCGAAGGGTTCCGCCGACAGCTCGCCGTCTGCGGCGGGCAGCGGCGTGTCACGGGTGTGGACGTGCTCGACGCCGGAGTGCTCCAGGGAGTCTCCGAGCAGCGGCTCCGCAGGGAACTGACGGGGGCGCGGCTCGGCGTGCCCCGGCGCCACGGCAAGTGGCTGCTGGTTCCGGCGGACAACGGCCCGACCCTCGCCTGGCACTTCGGCATGACGGGCTCACTGCGGTGCTGCTCCCCCCGGGAACCGATCCACCGGCACGACCGCCTGATCGTGACGTTCGACGACGGGCCGCAGTTGCGCTACCGCGACCAGCGCAAGCTGAAGGGGATCTCGTGGATGCGGGGCCCCGCCCTCGACCGGCTTCTGGACAAGCTCGGTCCGGACGCCCTGACCGTGACGCCGGCGGAGCTCGAGGACGCACTGTCCCGGCGACGGGCCCCGGTCAAGAACGCGCTCATGAACCAGTCGGTCGTGGCCGGCCTCGGAAATCTGCTCTGCGACGAAATCCTCTGGCAGGCGCGTGTCGACCCGCGGACACCGGCGCGCGAACTGGATACCGCAGTCCACCGACGCGTCCACGGGACGATGGGACGCGTCCTGCGTACGTCCGTGAGGGCCGAGTGTGTACCCCCCGAGCCGTCATGGCTCACCGGCCGGAGAGACGCGTCGGAACCGTCCTGTCCTCGTTGCGGGCGGCCCCTGGAATCGATGCGGATGGCCGGCCGCCGCACGGTCTGGTGCCCGCACTGTCAGACCTGACGAGGTCCGGTCGGCCGATCCCGGCCGCCCTCAGCCCTGCCGGCGCTCCGCCGCGGCCCTGCCCTCGAGGGTGGCATCGATGCCCTTGGAGCTCTCTCCCAGGGTGCGACCGGGGTGCGACCGCGGTGCGACGCCTCCTCGCCTCTCCGCGGATCTCCGCGGTCCGGGATCGGGGCGGCCGTTTCCCCGTGGGCGTGGAGCCGCGCTCCACGCCCACGGCGTCCAGGCCGGTCACACGTCGCCTCGTGACCTTCGCCGGTCCTCGCCGCAGCGGCCGCGACCCGGCCGGCGCGCAGCTGACCTTCTCCCCCACCGGGCACCGGTACGGATCGCGTACCGGTGCCCGGGGCGAAGTGATCACCGGCTGCTGCCGGGCGGGTCCAGGGCTACTGCCGGCGGCCCGGCAGCACCGTTCCGGGTTCGGCGGCGGCGACGCCCGTCCCCTCCGTCTTCGGGTTGCGCCGCTGCCGTCTGGCCACCCAGGTGGCGAACCAGGAGAGCAGCATGCACATCCCGATGTAGATGGGCGAGATCACCATGACCACGGGGATGAACGGCAGATCGTAGTCGAGGTTGGACGCGATCAGCTTGCCGGCGTGGAGGAACTCCTCGTAGGTGATCAGATAGCCCAGCGAGGTGTCCTTGAGCGCCACCACCAGCTGGCTGATGATGGTGGGCAGCATCGCGCGGACGGCCTGCGGGGACAGGACATGGGTGGTGACCTGCGTCTTGCGCATGCCCAGCGCGTACGCCGCCTCCCGCTGTCCCCGCTCCACGGAGTTGATCCCGGTCCGGAAGACCTCGGCGAGCACGGACCCGTTGTAGAGAGTCAGTCCGGCCACCAGCGCCGGCAGCGGCTGCACCTTGAGGGCGACGAAGATGAAGAAGATCATCACCAGTACGGGCATGGCTCGGAAGAACTCGACCAGCAGCGTCGAGATCCAGCGCACCGGTCTGTGGTCGGAGAGCCGCCCGACGGCGAGCACCGCCCCGAGTGCGAGGGAGAGGACCGCCGCGTAGGCGAAGGCCTTCAGGGTGTTGCCGAGTCCGCGCAGCAGCAGCTCCTGGATGCCCTTGTAGGTGAAGGGTGTCCATTTCTCGCTCGTGAACTGGTCCGTGTCGAAGAGGAGATAGAGGAGCAAGCCGAACAGCGCGAGGATCACGGCCGTCGAGAGGATGCCGTAGAGGAAGTGCCGCTTGCGGGTGGCGGGCCCGGGGATGTCGTACAGCGCGGAGGCGGAGGCGGTGGAGTGGGTCATCGGGCGACTCCCCAGCGCTTCTCCAACACGTTGAAGATCGCACTGATGGCGAGGGTGATGATCAGATATCCGACGGCGATCCAGACGAAGGACCAGATGATGCTGTAGCCGAGTTCGTTGAGGGTCTTGTAGGTGCCCAGCAGCTCGGTGACGCTGAACGCCCCGGCGATCGCGGAGTTCTTGGCGAGGGCGATGAGCGTCGAGCCCACCGGCGGGATCACGGACCGGAAGGCCTGGGGCAGCACCACGTTGCCCAGGGTCTGCCCGAAGGACATCCCGAGGCTCCGGGCCGCCTCGCCCTGCCCCGTGGGCACGGTGTTGATGCCGGAGCGCAGGGCCTCGCAGATGAAGGCCGAGGTGTAGCAGCCGAGGGCGAGGACCGCGAAGACCTGGAAGGGCAGGACCAGGCCGAAGCGCGGCAGCCCGAGCAGCACGGCGAAGAACAGCAGTGTCAGCGGGGTGTTGCGGAGCACCGCGACCCAGACGGTGCCGATCACCCGCAGCGAGCCGACGGGCGCGACCCGGAACGATGCCATGACGAAGCCGAGCACCAGCGCCAGGATCGAGGCGTAGACGGTGAGTTCGACGGTGCCGAGGAAGCCCTTGCCGTAGAGCGACCAGTTCTCTGTGAGTACATCCATGGTGGTGGCCGGCCCCTCAGTTCGACGGGTAGCGGTCGATGGGCGGCGGTTTCGGGGCGGGTACCCCGGACAGGCCCAGAGTCGCCTCGAACGCCTTCTTCCAGTTGCCGTTCTTCTCGTTGGCCTCCAGGGCGTCGTTGAGAGCGGCGCGCAGCGCGTTGTCACCACGCGGGACGCCGATGCCGTACGGCTCCTCGGAGAAGGGCTTGCCGACCACCTTCATCTCGTCCGGTGCCTTGGCGGCGAAGCCCAGCAGGATGGCGTCATCGGTGGTGACGGCGTCGACCTGGAAGGTCAGCAGGTTGTCGACGCAGATCGAGTACGTGTCATAGGCGACGAGTTTCGCCTCGGGGTAGTCCGCGGCGATGCGCTGGTACGGCGTGGACCCGGCTGCCGAGCAGACGGTCTTGCCCGCCAGGTCCTGCGGGCCGTGGATGTCGTTCTCGTCGGTGCGCACCAGCAGCCCCTGGCCGGCCATGTAGTAGGGCCCCGCGAAGCCGACGAGCTTCTTGCGCATGTCGTTGATCGTGTAGGTGCCGACGTAGTAGTCGATCTGCCCGTTCTGGAGCGCCGTCTCCCGGTTGGCGGAGGCGATCGTCCGGAAGCGGATCGTGTCCGGATCGAAGCCGAGGGAGGCCGCCATCATGCGGGCGATCTCGATGTCGAAGCCGGAGTAGATCCCGGTGGCCGGGTCCTTCTCGCCGAGGTAGGGCTGGTCCTCCTTGGCACCGACGACGAGATAGCCACGCCTCTTGGCCTTCTTCCAGGTCTTGGATTCCGGCAGTGAGAAGCTGGTGTCTACCTTGTACTGGGGCAGCGCCCCGGCCTTCGGCCCCTTGACCGGCGGGCTGCCTTCCCTGCCGCAGCCGGCGGAGAGCGCGGCGATCAGGAGGCAGACCAGCACGGCCGCGATGTTCCTCGTACGCAACACGGTGCCCCCTGTCAGTGCTTGAGGATCTTGGACAGGAAGTCCTTGGCGCGGTCGCTCTCCGGGGAGGTGAAGAAGTCCTCCGGCGTGCGGTCCTCGATGATGCATCCCTCGGACATGAAGACGACGCGGTTGGCCGCGGACCGGGCGAAGCCCATCTCGTGCGTGACGACCACCATGGTCATGCCCTCGCGGGCGAGCTGCTGCATGACCTCGAGGACCTCGTTGATCATCTCCGGGTCCAGGGCGGAGGTGGGCTCATCGAAGAGGAGCGCCTTGGGGTCCATGGCGAGGGCGCGGGCGATGGCGACGCGCTGCTGCTGGCCGCCGGAGAGCTGTGCGGGAAGCTTGTCCGCCTGCGAGGCCAGCCCGACCCGCTCCAGAAGTTCCCGGGAGCGCTGGTCGGCCTCGTCCTTCCTGCGCTTGCGGACCTTGAGCTGGGCGAGCGAGACGTTCGCCAGCACGGTCTTGTGGGCGAACAGGTTGAACGACTGGAAGACCATGCCCACTTCGGCCCGGAGCTCCGCGAGGCCCTTCCCCTCCTCGGGGAGCGGCTTGCCGTCGATGGCGATATGACCGGACTCGATCGTCTCGAGCCGGTTGATCGTCCGGCAGAGCGTTGATTTTCCCGATCCGGAGGGGCCGATGACCACCACCACCTCCCCGCGGCCGACGGTGAGATTGATGTTCTGCAGTACGTGCAACTTCCCGAAGTACTTGTTGACGTCCCGCAGCTCGATCAACGGATCGACGGCCATACGCTGCCCTACCCACTTATCGCTTGTGTCGAGGTCAGCGCAAACTATCCGGGGTGAACACGCGCTTCGGGGCCGACACGCACCGGCGGCGCATAAGGCTGTTTATCGCGTTTTGGCCTCCGGGCCGCTCTCCGCCGACTCCGCGTACATCTCGGAGAGCTCGGGGCTTCCCGACATCGCCCAGTCCAGACCGGCGGCGACCACATCGATCTCCCGCCCGGAACCCAGGCGCACCACGGGCTTTCCGCCGGCCAGGATGTCCCAGGCGGCCCCGGGGACGGTACGCACCAGGACGGTGCCGAGGTAGAGGCCCGCGTCGTTGCCCACCCAGGGCAGCTCCTCCGGGTCGTCCCGCCAGATCGGCGTCAGCTGGTCGAGCGCGGACAACGAGGCGGGGCTGTCGTCGAGTTCGAGGCCGCACTGTCCTGCCCGGGCGCGCAGCAACTCGCATTCCGCGAACAGCTCGGCCACGCCGTCCGGATCGGTCTCGACGGCGGCCGCGAGAGCCATCGCCCGTGTACCGCCTTGTCGCTTCCGCCAGTTGTCCAGGAAGGGAATGTTCATACCACCAGGATCCCACCCCGGACGGCTTCCGCACCGCAGGGCGCGCGACTGTTCCGGCCCCGGGACCCGCCCCGTACACCCGCCGGCCACCTCTTTAGGGTACGAGGATGACGTCGCAGAACTATCTTTCCGAACTCTTCTCGCTGGAAGGCCGGGTCGCCGTGGTGACCGGCGGCAGCTCCGGCATCGGCCGGGCCATCACAGGCGCCCTCGCGCACGCCGGCGCGAGCGTCGTGGTCGTGGCACGCAGGGAGGCGGAACTGGTGCGGACCGTCGGTGAACTCGAGGCCGACGGCTGCCGGGCGGCCTGGGTGAGCGCCGACCTCGGGACCACCGAAGGCGTGCGTACGGCCGGCGAGGGGGCGGCCGCCGCGTTCGGAGAGCCCGACATCCTCGTCAACTGCGCGGGCATCAACCTGCGGCCGCCGATGAGCGAGCTCGACGAGGACGTCTGGGACACCACGATGACGGTGAACCTCAAGGCCCCCTACCTGCTGGGCCGCCGGTTCGGACCGGGCATGGCGGAGCGTGGCTTCGGCCGGATCATCCACATCACCTCCCAGCAGGCACACCGGGCGTTCGTGCAGAGCGGGGCGTACGGGGTCTCCAAGGGCGCGCTGGAGTCACTGGCCCGCTCGCAGGCTGAGGCATGGTCGCCGTACGGGGTCACCTGCAACACACTGGTGCCCGGATTCGTGATGACGCCGCTCAACGAGCGGCTGTCGTCCGACCCGGAGCGGGTGGCGGCGCTGGCCGCCCGCACGATGGTGGGACGCAACGGGCTGGCCCAGGACTTCGCGGGCGCCGCGGTGTTCCTCGCGAGCGCCGCCTCGTCGTACGTCACCGGGCAGTCGCTGTTCGTCGACGGCGGGTTCTCCGTGCACTGAGGCGATCCGTCGACGCGGGATGCCGCCCCGGCAAGGGGCGGCATCCGCAGCACGTTCGCGTTCTCAGCTCCGGGCGTCGGGGGCCGGCTCCCCGGCTTCGGCGGCGACCGCCGCGGCGACGTCGGACGACGCGACGTCCTTGTCGACGCCCAGCCCCGTGAGCACGCCGGCGCCTCCCTCGAACTCCAGCACGGCCAGCGCGATGTGCCCGGTGCCGATGAAGTTGTGGCCGAGGCGCAGGGCCTCCCGGAAGGTGAGTTCGAGAACCTTGCGGGCCCCCGCGTCGTAGGGGATCAGCTCGGGCACCTCGCCGGCCGCGGCCGGCAGGGCGAGTGACGCCGCCTCCCGGACCGCCTCCAGCGCGACCCCCTGCCCGACGATCACCTGGGCACCGAGGGAGTCCGGCTCGGCCAGGAGGCCCAGGATCAGGTGCCCCACCCCCACCTCGTCGTTGCGGGCGGCGTGGGCCTCGTTGTTGGCGCCCACGACGACGTTCCTGGCCTGCTGGTCGAACTGGCCGAAGCCCTGGCTCGGATCCAGATCCGAGGTCTCGCCGGGCTTCTTGGGTACGAACCTCTTCTGGGCGGCCTGCCGGGTGACGCCCATGCTCCGGCCGATGTCCGTCCACGACGCACCGGAGCGGCGCGCCTGGTCCACGAAGTGACCGATGAGATGGTCGGCGATCTCACCCAGGTGATCCGCGGCGACCACCGCTCCGGAGAGCTGTTCCAGGGTGTCGCCATGGGCCTTCTTGATCGCGTCGATCAGGTCGTCGAGGCGGATGGGCGGATTGGGGCGCAGCGGCTTCGTCATGAGGCAACCCTAGGTTGACACTCATGACGCGTCAACCCGAAGTTGACACTCCGAAGCCGGTCGTCAGACGTCGAGGTCCACGACCACCGGGGCGTGGTCGGAGGCTCCCTTGCCCTTCCGCTCCTCGCGGTCGACGTAGCTGTCCTTGACCGCCGCCGCGAAGGGGGCGTTGCCGTAGACCAGGTCGATGCGCATGCCCTTGTTCTTCGGGAAGCTGAGCTGGCGGTAGTCCCAGTAGGTGTACGGGTGGTCGTACTTGAGGGGGCGCGGCACCACGTCGGAGAGCCCTTCCTCGCGCAGCGCCGCGAGCGCCGCCCGCTCGGCGGGGGTGACGTGGGTGGCGCCGACGAACAGCGACGGGTCCCAGACGTCGTCGTCCGTCGGCGCGATGTTGAAGTCGCCGAGGACCGCGAACGGCAGCGTCCCCGCCGCGTCCGCGGCGACGGCCTTCTGCAGGGCCTCCAGCCAGCGCAGCTTGTAGGCGTAGTGGTCGTGGGAGACCTCACGGCCGTTGGGCACGTAGACCGACCAGACGCGGGCGGGGCCGCACGTCGCCGAGACCGCCCTCGGCTCCTGCACCCCCTCGTAGTCCGGGCCGTCGGGCAGGCCCGTCACGACGTCCGCGAGACCGACGCGGGAGAGCAGCGCCACGCCGTTCCACCGGCCCGTGGCGTTGACCGCGGACTCGTAACCCGCCTCCCGGAGCGCTTCGGCGGGGAACTGCTCCAGCGTGCATTTGGTCTCCTGGAGGCAGAGCACGTCCGTGCCGCTGCTCTCCAGCCAGGCCAGCAGCCTGGGGAGCCGGGCGGTGATCGAGTTGACGTTCCACGTGGCGATGCGCATGCAGTAAACCTAACCGCTCCCACTGACAGCCGGGTCAGAGACGGGTCGCGTCGCCCGGTGCCAGCCGGCCGTGGTCCGCGCCGCCCAGTGCGCCGATCTGCATGTCGTAGATCGGGCGGGCGAGGTCGGTGAGGAGGGCGTCGTGGATGTCGATCGCACGGCGCGGCTTCACCTCGCGTACGTAGTCGATGACCTCCGAGATCTTGCTCCAGGGGGCCATGACCGGCAGCATCAGCGTGTCCACCGGGTGGTCGGGCACCGTGAAGGCGTCGCCGGGGTGGAAGACCGAACCGTCCACGAGGAAACCGATGTTGGTGATCCTCGGGATGTCCGGGTGGATCACCGCGTGAAGTTCCCCGTGCACCTGTACGTCGAGCCCCGCCGCGGTGAACGTGTCACCGTGACCGACCGTGTGCACACGCCCCGGGAACGCGGCGGCCACCTGCTCGGCCACGCTGCGCAGGGTCCACACGCGCGCCGCGGGGTTGGACTCCAACGCGGCGCGCAGCCGCGTCTCGTTGAAGTGATCCGGGTGTTCGTGCGTCACCAGGATCGCGTCGGCACCGACCGCGGCGTCGTCCTCGGCGAACCCACCGGGGTCGATGACGAGCGTCTGCCCGTCCCGCTCCAGGCGGACGCAGGAGTGGATCTTCTTGGTGAGGGTGAGGGACGAAGCGTTCATGCACCCATCCTGCTACGCGGGCGGGGTGGTTTCCTCCTGGATCACGGACTGCGCGATCTCGAACGCCGCGCCTGCCGCCGGGATGCCGCAGTAGACGGCGGTCTGGAGCAGCACCTCCTTGATCTCGACCGGTGTGAGGCCGTTGCGCAGGGCCGCCCTGACGTGCTGCGCGAGCCCGCCCAGATGCCCGGACGCGACGACGGCGGTGAGGGAGACACAGCTGCGGGCCCTGCGGTCGAGTCCCTCCCTGCTCCAGATCTCGCCCCAGGCGTAGCGGGTGAGGAGGTCCTGGAAGTCGTCGGTGAAGGTGTCGGACGCGGCCGTCGCGGCGTCCACGTGCGCGTCGCCCAGCACCTCGCGCCGGACCTTCATCCCACGGTCGTACCGGTCGCTGCGTCCCGTGGGGGAGGCGTCGGGCAGGTCGGCCGCGGCCGCGATCTCCGCGACGGGGACGACGGGGGCGAACGGGGCGGAGAAGCCCGGGGACGGCGGCACGGGGATCGACGCCAGGGTGTCCTGCCAGGCGGTCGAGAAGTGCATCAGCAGCAGGTCGGTGACGGCGGCGGGCTGCTCGACCGGGGCCAGATGGGAGGCCCCGGGGACGAGGGCGAGCCGGGCGTCCGGGATGCCCGCGACCAGGGTCCGGGCCTCGGCGGGGCCGGTGACCTTGTCCTCCGCCCCCACCAGGACGAGGGTCGGCACTCCGATGCGGGGCAGTTCCGTACGGATGTCGAAGGCGGCCAGGGCCTCGCAGGAGGCGATGTAGCAGCCGGGGTCGGTGGTGCGGACCATCTGGACGGCCCACTCGACGATGGCCGGCTGGGCGGCGGCGAAGCCGGGGGTGAACCAGCGCTCCGGGGAGGTCCGGGCGATCGGCTCCAGGCCGTTGCTGCGGACGATCACCCCGCGCTGCCGGAATTCGTCGGCGGTGCCGAAGCGGGGCGACGCGGCGACGAGCGCGAGGGCGGCGACCCGGTGCGGGTGGCGCAGCGCCAGGTCGGCGCCGACGGCGCCGCCGATGGAACAGCCGGCGTATCCGAAGCGCTGGACGCCGACGCTGTCCAGTGTGGCGAGGAGTCGGTCGGCGAGGTCGGTGACCGCGGCGGCCGGGTACGCGGGGGCTCCGCCGTGTCCGGGGAGGTCGTAGCGGAAGATCCTCCAGTGCTGGGAGAGCTCCGGTATCTGGCGGTCCCACATGTGCCAGGTGGTGCCGAGCGAGGGCCCGATGACCAGGACGGGGGCGTCCTCCGGACCGTCGAAGCGGTACTGGAGCAGCCGCCCGGGGCCCTGGGCCGCCTGCGGGCCGGGGGCGGGCTGCGGGGCCTGCGCCGCAGGGCCGGCCGGCTGCGCACCGCCGGGTCCCTGGGGCTGCGGGGCCTGCGGCCGGGCGTGCTGCGGCCCGGCGGCGGGCTGCGAAACCTGCGGCTGGGCGTGCTGCGGCCCGGCGGCGGGCTGCTGCGGGGCCTGCGGCTGGGGGTGCTGCGGCCCGGGGAGCTGCTGCGAGTGCGGCGCAGCCGGCGCCGGCTGCGGGACCTGCACCTGCGGCTGGTCGTACGGCTGCGCCGGGGCGGACCGACCTGCGTACGGCTGGGCGTACTGCGGCCCGGAAGCCGGCTGCGGTGCCGGGGCGGGCACCTGCTGCGGAGGCGGGGCGGCCGCCTGCGGCGGCTGCGCAGCCGTCGGCCCTGGGGCCTGCGCGTACACCTGGCCGGGCACGGGCTGGGGGGCCTGGGGCAACTGCCGGATCACTTCGCCCTGCAGAGGCTCGGGGTTGGCCGTCCGCGGGGGCCGGGCGGGCTGCGGGGTCGTCTCGCTCACTTCACTCACTCGCTCCAGGGTAATGAGCGGCCCGTCCGCTTCCCGTCAGGGGGTGGACGCGGAGACCGCGTAGACGACCGGGGCCGCCGGATCGGTCATGTTGACGGTGATGTTCTGCGTGGGGCGCGGGTCCTTGTTCTTGTGGACCGTGCCGGCCCAGTCGACGCCCGGTCCGAAGTACCACCCGGTGATCTTGATGTCCCGTTCGCCGATGGTGACCTTCCCGGTCTCCAGCGCGGCACGGCCGGTGCCGACACCGCTCAGGAAGCGGTCGAGCCCTGCGGATGTCGTACGGAACTTCACGTACATCCGGCTGGCCTTCCAGTTGTTCGTCTCGTAGTACTGGACCCCCTGCGCATTGCCCGGAATGGGCAGCTCGAAGATCCGGCGCTGCATGCCGGACGGCCAGTCCTCGCGCAGTCCCTGGGCGGCGGCCTCGGCCTCCTTGTCCTTGCCGGAGCGGCGGCTCTGGCCCGCGGAGATCACCAGGTAGCCGGCCGGGATGCCGATGAGCAGCACGATGATGGTCAGGGTGATCAGACGCCGTCTGATCACCCTGCGCCGGTCCTCCGGGGGCGTGCCGTCGCCGCCCCCCGAGGACCCGGACGAACCGGAGGACCCCGAGGCGCCGGACGACCCGGACGACCCCGAAGGGCCGGACGTAGGAGGCTGGCGCGGCACGATGTGGTGCTCGGCTGCGGTCATGATCGGTGATCCCTCGAAGCTGCGGTACGGAGCGGGGTGCGGATGGCCGGAAGCCGCGGCGCGCGGCCCCCGGTCACTCGCCGGGGCGGGTGCTGCGCGTGTTCCGGATGGTGCTCGCGGCCTGGTCGTAGAACTGCGCGTACCGCTCGTAGCGCTCGACCCGGCGGCGGTTGGTCCGCCGGAACCTGCGGGCCACCAGACGGGCGAGGTCCGCGGCGCCGACCATACCCGCCTCGGGGCCGAGCTGGGCCTTGGCGATGCGGGCCTCCGGGCGGTAGCCGCGGCCGGTGAGGTGGCGTTTGAAGGCGTCCCTGGCCGGGCCGATCAGCAGGTCGTCGGCGGCGCTGACGCCCCCGCCGATGACGAAGCAGGACGGGTCGAGGGCAGCGGCGAGATTGGCGATTCCCACGCCGAGCCACTGGCCGATGTCCTGGAGGAGCTCGACGCACATGGCGTCGCCCTCGCGGGCCAGTTCGGTGATGAGCGGCCCGGTGATGTCGGGGATGTTGCCCTTGACCCGCTCGATGATGCCGTGCGCCACCGGGGAGTCCGCCGCGGCCAGCTCCCTGGCCTCGCGCACGAGGGCGTTGCCCGAGCTGTACTGCTCCCAGCAGCCGCGGTTTCCGCACGGGCAGCGGTGCCCGCCTGGCACCACCTGCATATGGCCGAACTCACCCGCGACGCCGTACTTGCCCCGCTTGACGTGCCCGTCCTCGAGGATCGCCCCGCCGATGCCGGTGCCCAGCGTGATCATGACCAGATGGTCCTCGCCGCGGCCGGCGCCGAAGCGCCACTCCGCCCAGGCCGCCGTGTTGGCGTCGTTGTCGACCATCACGGGGACCACCAGCCGGGAGGCGATGGCGTCGCGGAGCGGTTCGTCGCGCCACGCCAGGTGCGGGGCGAACAGCACCTTGGAGCGGTCCGCGTCGACCCAGCCCGCCGCACCGATCCCGACGGCGTGCACATCGTGCCGGTCGGAGAGGTCCAGGACCAGCTCGACGATGGTGTCCTCGACGACCTTGGGGCTCTTGGACTTGTCCGGCGTCTCGGTGCGCAGGGTCTCCAGGATGTTGCCGTCGGCGTCGACGACTCCGGCCATCACCTTCGTCCCGCCGATGTCGATGCCGACCGTGGGAACCCTGGGTGCCGTGAGGTGCGAGCGCCGCTCCTTGGTGCCGACGGTCCGCAGGACGGTGGCGCGGGCGGAGCCGCGGTGTGTGAAGTCGCGGTACGTGCTCATCGTCCCTGCGCAGGTCGGGGGGCCGGTCGGTGATCCGTCCGGCGGCGGACGGCGCCCGCCGCACACGATTCTGCCATTCCCCCGCCCCCGGAACCGGTCTCCGGCCCCGGGGCGGGGGGTGCGGAACGGGGTTTACGGGGTGTCGTCACCGACGGGCCGGCCGCCGAGGTGGTCCGGCGAGGAGGCTCGTTCGAGCTCGTGGCTGAGCTCGTCGAGCTCGCTCCCACCGGCCATCTGACGGGTCAGTTCGTCGAGTGTGACGTCGTCCTTCGTGTGGCTTCCGGACATCGCGCCACGCTTGAGCAGCACGAACCGGTCGCCCACGAGGTACGCGTGGTGCGGGTTGTGCGTGATGAGGACCACGCCGAGCCCGGCGTCCCTGGCGGCCGCGACGTACTTGAGCACGACCCCCGACTGCTTGACGCCCAGCGCCGCGGTCGGCTCGTCGAGGACGAGGACCTTGGCGCCGAAGTACACGGCACGGGCGATGGCCACGCACTGGCGTTCACCGCCTGACAGGGTGCCGATGGGTTGATCGACGTCACGCAGGTCGATGCCCATGCGCAGCAGCTCCGCGCGGGTCGTCTCGCGCATCCGCCGTACGTCGAGGCGCTTGAAGGGGCCGGAGCCCTTCGTCGGCTCGGAGCCGAGGAAGAAGTTGCGCCAGACCGGCATCAGCGGAACGACGGCCAGGTCCTGGTAGACGGTGGCGATGCCCCGGTCCAGGGCGTCGCGCGGGTTGGCGAGCGTGGTCTCCTCGCCCTCGATCAGGAAGGTCCCGGCGTCGTGCCGGTGCAGCCCCGCGATGATCTTGATGAGCGTGGACTTGCCGGCGCCGTTGTCGCCGAGGACACAGGAGATCTCCCCCGCGTGCACCTCCAGCGAGACGTTCTCCAGGGCCTTGATGTTGCCGTAGTACTTGCTGACGCCGTCGAGCTCGACGAGCGCCGGGCCGGCCGCGCCCCGGGTGGCCGGAGCCTGGGTGGCCGTCATTTGGTCGCCTCCGCACGCTTGCGTACCCAATGGTTGAGCAGGGTGGCCAGGAGCAGCATCGCTCCCAGGAAGAACTTGAACCAGTCGGGGTTCCACTCCGCGTAGACGATGCCCTTGCTGGTCATGCCGAAGATGATCGCGCCGATGGCGGAGCCGATCGCGGAGCCGTAGCCGCCGGTGATCAGACAGCCGCCGATGACGGCCGCGATGATGTAGATCAGCTCGTTGCCGACGCCCTCGCCGGACTGCACCACGTCGTAGGAGAACAGCAGGTGCTGCCCGGAGACCCATGCGGCGAAGGCCACACCGAGGTAGAGCCCGATCCGCGTACGGATCACGGGGACGCCGACCGCGCGTGCGGCGTCGGCCTCACCGCCGACGGCGAAGATCCAGTTGCCGAAGCGGGTGCGGATCAGGATCCAGGTGGCGATCGCGACGAGCGCCGCCCACCACAGGATGGTGACCTTCAGCTCGACGTCGCCGATGGTGAGGTAGGACGCGAAGACCTTGCGGGCGGAGTCGAAGCCCTCCATGTTCCCGATGGCCTTGGTCGAGACGGTGCCGCTGATCAGCTTGGTGAAGCCGAGGTTCAGGCCGGTCAGCATGAGGAACGTGCCGAGCGTGATGATGAAGCTCGGAAGCTTGGTGCGGGTGAGCATGAAGCCGTTGAACGCGCCGAAGCCCAGGGTGACCAGCAGCGACACGAAGACGCCGACCCAGACGTTGGCGGTCATCTGGTAGCTGAACATCGAGGAGATCAGCGCCGAGCTGGTCACCATCACACCCGCGGAGAGGTCGAACTCGCCGCCGATCATCAGGAGCGCGACGGGCGCCGCCATGATCCCGATGGTGGAGGCCGCGTACAGCACCGTGCCGAGGCTGGAGGCCTGGAGGAAGCTGTCGGCGACGATCGCGAAGAAGAGGAAGACGGCCGCGGCCCCGACCACCGAGCCGAGCTCGGGACGGCCGAGGAGCTTGCGCAGCGGGGAGGTGCGCAGCAGGCGTTCGTCGGTGTGGGGCGCCGCCGGTTGCCCGGTCGCGGTCATCGGGTCCCCCGGTTCGTGTACTCCGCCAGCGCGTCGGCGTCGTCGCGGGTGATGACCTGGGGGCCGGTCAGGACGGGCAGGCCGCCGCCGAGGACGTTCTGGTTGTAGCGGTAGAGCCAGAGCAGGTCGACGGCCTCGTACCCCTGGAGGTAGGGCTGCTGGTCGACGGCGAAGCCGAGGGTCTTGTCCTTCAGCCCGGTGGCGACGCTCGCGTTGAGGTCGAAGGTGTCGATCTCGGCCTCGCTCCCCGCGGTCTTCTTCGCCTTGACGGCTGCGGCGGCGAAGGGGGCGCCGAGGGTGACGACCGCGTCGATGCTCTTGTCGGAGTCGAGCTTCGCCTCGATGGACGCCTGGACGTCGGGCATGTTGGTGCCGTCGACGTAGAGGTTCTGCATCGTTCCGCCGAAGGTCTTCTTCGCCCCGGCGCAGCGCTGCTCGTGGCCGACGTTGCCCTGCTCGTGCAGGACGCAGAGCACCTTCTTGCGCTTCCGCGTGTTCAGCTCGTCACCGACGGCCTCACCCGCGATGGACTCGTCCTGGCCGATGTGGGTCAGGGCGCCGAAGGCCTTGGACTCGGCGGATCCCGAGTTCACGGTGATGACGGGGATGCCCGCCTTGACCGCCTTGGCCACGACGGTCTTCATCGAGTCGGGCTTGGCAAGCGAGACGATCAGGCCGTCGACCTTCTTGTCGATCGCGGTCTGGACGAGCTCCGCCTGCTGCTGGCCCTCGTCGCTGTGCGAGTAGAGGAAGTTGATGTTGTCCTTGTCGGCCGCCTGCTTGGCGCCCTTCTGGACGATGTCCCAGAAGGTGTCGCCATCACCCGAGTGGGTGACCATGGCGAACGTCCAGCGGGGCGTGTTCACCGCGGACCGGCCTTCGGCGGCCTGAGCGGCGCGCTCCTCCGCCCGCTTGCCGCCGGTGCTGCTGCATCCCGCGAGGGAGGCTGCCAGTACCGCTGCCAGCACGGCGCCCATCGCACGTACCCCTGTCCGAACCCTTGCCACGACGCCGTGCCCTTCTTGTGCTGCTCGCTGTGCTGCCTGGTGAAGCCGGGGAGGGCGGACTCGCCGCCCGGCGGGCCAAGTATCCCCGAGCCCGGACCGGTGTGGACCGGCAGGGGCGCGGGCCGCGCCCTCCCGTCGTTCTAGCGACCTAGCATGACCGCGTCAACGTTTTTGTCCGAACATTCTTACCGGAGGCCGCCGACCGGGGAATCAGGGGCGGACGAGCAGCTGGAACTCGAAGGCGTACCGCGAGGCCCGGTAGACGTGCGAGCCGAATTCGACCGCCCGCCCGCCGTCGTCGAACGTGGTGCGTTCCATGGTCAGCAGCGGTGCGCCCGCGGGCTCCGCGAGCAGCTCGCCCTCCTCGGCGGTGGCGGCGCGGGCCCCCACCGTCTGCCGGGCGCTGTGCAGGGTGATTCCTGTGGCACGCATCATCCGGTACAGACCGGTCGCCTCCAGCCGCTCGGTGGAGAGGTCGAGCAGCTGCGGCGGCAGGTGGTTGCGCAGGAGCGCCACGGGCTCGTCGTGCGCGTAGCGCACCCGCTCGACGAGATGGACGTCACTGCCCTCCTCGACACCGAGCGCGGCGGCGACCTCGGGTGCCGCCGCCTCGACCGTGTTGCGCAGGACGCGGGTCGCCGGTTTCCGGCCGGCCGTGTCCAGGTCGTCGTAGAGGCTGCTCAGTTCGAGCGGACGCTTGATGCGGCTGTGCACGACCTGGGTGCCGACACCGCGCCGTCGCACCATCAGCCCCTTGTCGACGAGGGACTGGATGGCCTGGCGGACGGTGGGCCGGGAGAGCCCGAGCCGTGCGGCGAGCTCCAGTTCGTTGCCGAGAAGGCTGCCCGGTGCGAGCCGCCCCTGCTCGATGGCCGCCTCCAGCTGCTGGGCCAGCTGGTAGTAGAGCGGGACGGGGCTGGTGCGGTCCACACCCAGCCCGAGGGCGGCGGAGTCGGCAGCGGGTTTGGGCACGGCACGGAGCGTACCCCGTACGGCCGCACCACACCCTTCGATTTGTCAGGACATATAGTTGACAGTGCGTCTGGGGGGCGGCACGTTGGGTCCATGCGCATCGGACTCATCGGCACGGGCCGCATCGGTTCCTTCCACGCGGGCGTCCTGGCACGCCATCCCGCGGTCGCCTCCCTGGTGGTGACGGATCCCGACACCGCCCGCGCCTCGGTGGTCGCGGCACGGACGGGTGCCACAGCCCTCGCGTCCGCGGAGGAAGTCCTCGGTGCGGGAGTGGACGCCGTCGTGATCACCTCGGCCACCTCGGCGCACGCGGACCTCATCGGCCGGGCGGCCCGGGCCGGTGTGCCCGCCTTCTGCGAGAAGCCCATCGCGCTGGACCTGGCGGGCACGCTCGGCGCGCTGCGCGAGGTCGAGCGGGCGGGCAGTGAGCTCCAGCTCGGCTTCATGCGCCGGTTCGACGCGGGCTACGCCGCGGCGCGCGCCGCCGTGCGCGGCGGGTCCCTGGGCCGGCTGCACACCGTGAGGGCGGCGACCTCCGACCCCGCTCCCCCGCCCGCCGCCTACCTCCCGCTCTCCGGCGGGCTGTTCAGGGACTGCCTGGTGCACGACTTCGACATCCTGCGCTGGGTGACGGGCCGCGAGGTGACCGAGGTGTACGCGACCGGGTCCGACGCGGGCCCCGCGATGTTCCGGGAGGCGGGCGACGTGGACACGGCGGCGGCCCTGCTGACCCTGGACGACGGCACGCTCGCCACGGCGACGGCCACCCGGTGCAACGGGGCCGGTTACGACGTGCGCATGGAACTGGCGGGTGAGCGGGACCAGATCGCGGTCGGCCTCGACGACCGTACGCCGCTCACGTCCGCCGAGCCGCAGGGGCCGCCCGCTCCCGCCAAGCCGTGGCCGGGCTTCCTGGAGCGCTTCGCCCCGGCGTACGAGGCGGAGCTGGACGCGTTCCTCGCCGTCGTACGCGGAGAGCTTCCGAACCCGTGCGACGGCCGGGAGGCGCTGCACGCGCTGCGCGTCGCCGAGGCGTGCGAGCTGTCGCGCCGGGAGCGCCGTCCCGTACGGATGGCGGAGATCGCCGAGGCCTGAGGGTCCGGTCCGCTCTCTGCCGCGTACCGGGCCCTGCAGCCGGCTACCAGGTCACCGGCAGGCTCAGCGGGCCCCGGATCAGCATGCCCGTACGCCAGGGCAGGCCGGCCGGGTCCGCGTCGAGCCGCAGCTCCGGGCAGCGTTCGAGGAGCGACCGGATGGCGATGCGGGCCTCGATGCGGGCCAGTGGCGCACCCAGGCAGTAGTGGATGCCGTGCCCGAAGGCGACGTGCCCGCGGGCGTCCCGCGTGATGTCGAAGCGGTCGGCGTCCGGGTAACGGGCGGGGTCGCGGCCGCAGTCGGCCATCGCGACCAGGACGAGCTCGCCACCGCCGGGAATCACCGTGCCCGAGATGTCGAGCGGGTCGGTGGTGAAGCGGTAGGTGGGGGTCTCGACGGGCCCCTCGTAGCGGAGCGTCTCCTCGACCGCGTTGTCGATCAGCCCGAAATCCGCCCGCAGCGCGTCGAGTTGGCCGGGATGCGTCAGCAGACTCAGGACGCCGTTGGAGATGAGGTTGACCGTGGTCTCGTGTCCGGCGACGAGCAGCAGCCAGGCCATGCCCATGAGTTCGTCGGCGGAGAGCTGGTCGCCGTCGTCGTCCGACGTGTGGACGAGCGCGCTCATCAGATCGTCCCCAGGGGCCGCGCGCTTCTCCTCGACCAGTCCGTCGAGGTACGCGGTCATGGCTGCTTTGGCCCGGCCGCGCGCCTCGGCGTCGAGGGACGAGACGGCTGTGTCGGACCATTCGCGGAAGGCCTGCCGGTCCAGGGACGGCACACCCAGAAGCTCGCAGATGACGGCCATCGGCAGGGGGACCGACAGCGACTTGACCAGGTCGGCGGACCGGCCGGGGCCGGCGGTCATGGAGTCGAGGAATCCGTCCGTCATCTCCTGGACGCGCGGGGCGAGCCGTTCCATACGGCGCGGGGTGAACTCCCGGGCCACGAGCCTGCGCAGCCGGGTGTGGACCGGGGCGTCACTGCCCAGCATGGACGTACCCACGGACACCTTGCCGACGCCCAGCGAGGGCGAGGCGGCGCGCCAGTCCTTGGAGAGCCGCTGGTCGGCGAGGAGGGCTCTCCCCGCGTCGTACCCGACGACCAGCCAGGCCTCGGCGCCCTCCGGGATGCGGACCCGGTGCACCGGACCGAGGGCGCGTAAGCGCGCGTAGACGGGATACGGGTCGCGGATGAAGTCCTCGCCGAGGGCGCCGAGGTCGAGCAGGGCCTGGGTGGTCAACGCGTTTCCCTTCAGACCGGTCGGGCGGAGAGAACGGTCCCCTGGGCGACCGCGCACAGGGTCTCCGCCCCCTCGTCGTCCACGGTGTACAGGTCGCAGCGCACGACGGCCTGTCTGCGGCCGGTGTGGACCACCTCGGCACGGGCGCTCAGGGTGCGGCCGCTCGCCGGCCGGACGTACTGGATCGAGAATCCGCCGGTCAGGACGGCCGCTCCGAGCGTCGTCCCGGCGGCGAAGGTCAGCGCGTTGTCGGCCGCGTAGGAGAGCACCCCGCCGTGCAGGAACCCGTTCTGCTGGGTGAGCTCCTTGCGCACGTCGACCTCGAGGACGGCCCCGCCGCCCCCGAACGCCGTGATCCGCGCGCCGACGAGTCCGCTGAACGGCTGGCTGTCGAGGACCTGCTGCGCCGTGTCCAGGGTGAGTTCGGTCATGGACGCCATCTCACCTCACCAGCGGACCGGAAGGCGGCGGACGCCCCGGAGCAGCAGCCCGGGCAGCCAGTCGGGCTCCCCTCCGTCCGGGTCCCGGACGAGTCCGGGGCAGCGCTCCAGCAGGGCGCGGATCGCGATGCGGCCCTCCATCCGGGCCAGTGGAGCGCCCAGGCAGAAGTGGATGCCGTGCCCGAAGGCCAGGTGCCCCTGCGCCTCGCGCCGGATGTCGAAGGTGTCCGGGTCCGGATAGCGGCCGGGGTCACGGTCCCCGGAGCTGAGGGCGACCAGCACGGCCTCGCCCTGCGGTACGACGACCGGGCCGATGGCGACGGGTTCACGGGTGAAGCGGAAGGTGGCCGTCTCCACGGGCCCGTCGTAGCGGAGCATCTCCTCGACGGCGCCGTCGATCAGCTCCGGCCGGGCGCGGAGCAGGGCCAGCTGGTCCGGGTGGTCGAGCAGTGCGCGTACGCCGTTGGCGATCAGGTTCACGGTCGTCTCGTGTCCGGCGACCAGGAGCAGGAAGGCCATGCCGATGAGCTCGTCCGACGACAGGCGGTCGCCTTCGTCGTCACGTGCCTGGATCAGGGCGCTCATCAGGTCGTCGCCCGGAGCACACCGCTTGTCCTCGACCAGCTCCTCCAGGTAGGCGCCCATGGCGGAGACCGCCTCGCTCTCCTTCTCCGGCGAGACGGGCGTGACGATGGCGTTGGACAGCAGGCGGAAGGCGTCCCGGTCGATGTCGGGTACGCCGAGGAGCTCGCAGATCACGGTCATCGGCAGCGGGAAGGCGAACGCGTCGATGAGGTCGGCGCTCCCGGCGGGCACCATCGCGTCGAGGAGGTCCCCGGTGATCTGCTCGACGCGCGGACGCAGGGCCTCGATCCTCCGGGCGGTGAACTCGCGTGCGACGAGTTTGCGCAGCCTGGTGTGGTGCGGGGCGTCCATCTCCAGCATGTTGGCGTTGATCGGGTTGCTCGACGCGGAGAAGCGCTCCGTCGTGCGCCAGTCCTTGCTGAACCGCTGGTCGGCGAGGGCCGCACGGGCCTCCTCGTAACCGACGATCATCCAGATGCTCTCGAAGTCGTCGGTACGGACCTGGTGCACCGGCCCGTCGGCGCGCATCTTCGCGTAGTACGGATACGGATTCGCGCTGAAGTCCGCCGCCCCGCGCAGATCGACCACTGTCATCGTCCCGCCCCCTCTTCCGGTCTGACCGGTTCAGCCTAGGCGGCTGTCCGGCGCCCCGTCCTCGTCCGCATGGAGGAGACCCGCGTCGTGCACCAACAGCGCGATCTGGACACGGTTGTTGAGTTCGAGCCTGGCCAGGATCCGGGAGACGTGCGCCTTGACCGTCGCGACGCTCAGATGGAGACCGGCGGCGATCTCGGCGTTGGAGCTGCCCCGGCCGACGGCCGAGGCCACGTCCTGCTCGCGCTCCCCGAGCTCGGCGAACCGCTGCCTGGCACGTGTCCTGCGGTCCTGTCGGTCGTCCGCCGGGTCTCCCGCCGCACGGGCCATGAGCCGGCGGGTGACGGCGGGCGAGAGGACGGGCTCACCGGCCGCGACGCGGAGGACCGCCTCGACGATCTGCGCCGGCGGGGTGTCCTTCAGGACGAAGCCCGCCGCTCCCGCGCGGATGGCGCGCAGCACCTGCTCATCGGCGTGGAACGTGGTCAGGACGATGACCTCGGGCGCGCCGGGCCGGCGGCGGAGCTCCTCGGTCGCGGCCAGGCCGTCCATGCCCGGCATGCGGATGTCCATGAGCAGGACGTCGGGGTGGGTCCGGGCGACGAGGGCGGCGACCTCGGTACCGTCGGCGCCCTCACCCACGAGGTCGATGCCCTTGGCGCCGCCGAGCATCAGGGCGAGTCCGGCACGCACGAGCGGGTCGTCGTCGATGACGGCCAGCCGGACCGGTGGCGCTTCCGGAGACGCAGGAGTGCTCATGCCGGCCACGGTAGCCGGGCCTCGACCGCGAATCCGCCGTCGGGACGCGGTCCGTGGTCCAGACTGCCGCCGGCCAGGCCGGCCCGCTCGGTGAGCCCGATGAGGCCCTGGCCGGATCCGGGGACCGGTTCGAAGGGCTCGGTGGGTGCGGGGTTGCGGACCTCGATGGTCAGCCCGTCGCCCGGCCCGCCTGCCACGGTGACGTCGACGGGGGCTCCGGGCGCGTGCTTACGGGCGTTGGTCAGCGCTTCCTGGGCGATGCGGTAGACCGTGCGTCCGGTTGCCGCGGGCGCCCGGGCCGGGTCGGCGACACTGTTGGCCAGGGTGACGTCCATGCCCGCCGAGCGGGACTCGTCGATCAGGGCGTCCAGGGTGACGAGCGTGGGCTGGGGCCTGTTGCCGTCGTCGGTGTCGCCCGGTCCGCGCAGCACACCGATGATCTCGCGGAGGTCCTGGAGCGCCTCGTGGGCACTGTCCCGGATGACTCCGGCGGCTCTCGCGACCTCGGCCGTGGGCGCGTCGGGCCGGAATTCGAGGGCGCCGGCGTGCACGCTGAGCAGCGTCAGCCGGTGGGCGAGGACGTCGTGCATCTCGCGGGCGATGGCCTGCCGCGCCAGCCGCTGCGCCTGCTCGGCCCGGAGCGCGGCCTCGGCCTCCGCCCGTCGCGCGCGTTCGCGCAGGGTGACGACCAGCTGCCGCCGTGACCGTACGACCATGCCCCAGCTGAGCACGAGGAGGACGAGCAGCACCCCGATGGCGGTGGAGGCGAAGAACGACGCCTCGGGATCCGGGCGCAGCATCGGCTGCACGGGCGCGACGACGAGGGCGCCCGCGCCGACGAGGGCGACCTGCTTGTACGGACGGTGCACGGCCAGGCTGAACAGCCCGATCAGCATGGCCCCGGCCGCGACGGGCTCCACCAGGCTGACCGCGGTGAGGCCCACGGCGACTCCCACGGGCCACCTGCGCCGGAACCAGAGCACGCAGCACGACGCCGCCCCGATGAGCGAGTCGGCGAGAACGACACCGTCCGGTGTCGTCGGGTCGGCCTCGATCGCCGCGAGGGCGATCATCCCGAAGCCCGCGGCGCAGACGAAGGCCGTGATGTCGACGGCCCAGTCCCGTACGGTCCGCCGCGAGCCGCCCCGGTCGCCGGACAGCTCGTCGTCGGCCAGGGCGGAGGGCAGCAGCCAGCGGTACTCCGTACGTGTCATGTCGACAAAACTACGCACGTGGAGGGCCCGGAGACGTCTGTCCGTGCCAGGGAGATACCGAAGTCGCACGATCCGAGACTTCCGTCGGTGGGTCGCATACCGGTGGCCGACGCGGGCCCGGGGCGGCCCACGCGAGGCTCGGGCCATGAAGAAATTCGTGGAGTCGGTGGGGTTCATCGTGTTCGCGCAGGGCGCCGCAGGACTGCTGTACGAGTGGACGGGCTGGTTCCGGCTGTGGGCCCTGGTGGCGAAGCTCGACTTCCTCGACGACTACGGCCTCTTCGTCAACGTCGTGCTGCTCGTGACCGGCGGAGCCGTGATGGTCGCCGCGGACTCGATCAGGACGTGACGCAGGACGTGACGCGGGACGTGACGCGGGACGCGACGGCAGGACGCGGCGTCACGACGTGACGTCCGCGCGGCGGCGTCCCCACGCGGTGCCCGTCAGCACGAGCGCCGCGCCGAGCGCCCCCAGCGCGCCGAGACGCTCTCCGCCGATCGCGATGCCGGCGGCGGCGGCCCAGAGCGGCTCCGTACCGAGGAGCAGGCTGACCCGGGACGGAGAGGTGCGGCGTACCGACCACATCTGCACGAAGAACGCGAACAGCGTGCAGAACACGGACAGGAAGAGCAGTCCCGCCCACTCGGCGGCTCCGAAGTCCGCCGCCACCGTCCAGGGCGCGGGCCCGGCCCCGGGCACGGCGGCCAGTACGGCGAAGACGGCGACGGCACTTCCGAGTTGCACCGTGGTCAGGGAGAGCGAGTCGGCGTCCTGGACCGCCTTGATGCGCGCCATCGCGAGGACGTGCACCGTACGGGCGACGGCCGCGAGCAGCATCAGGAGGTCCCCTGCCGAGGGGCTGGTGAAGCCGGCGCCCTGGGTCAGCAGCACCACGCCCGTGACGGAGAGACCCGCCGCCGCCAGGAAGGCGGCCGGCGGCCTGACCCGGGTGACGGCGGCCTCGGCCAGCGGGGTGAAGACCATGGTGAGGCTGATGATGAGCCCCGCGTTGGTGGCCGACGTGTGCACGACCCCGTACGTCTCCAGCAGGAAGATCCCGCTGAGCACCAGCCCCAGCAGGCCGGCACCCCGCCACTGCGCGCCGCTCAGCACCCGCAGCCCGCGCCAGCCGGCGACGGCCAGGGCGGGCAGCACGATCGCGAAGCGGAGCACGAGGACGGCGATCACGGTGTGCGTCGTGGTGATGCCCTTGGCCGCGAGGTAGCTGGCCCCCCAGACGGCGGCGACGAGCAGGAGCGGCAGATCGGTGACCCACGCGCGGCGGGGCGGGGCGAGAGCGGGCAGGACGGCAGCGGACACCTGGTTCTCCTGGTTCTCCACAGCGGGAACGATGTGGAGACCTCGCCGGCTCACACGGGGAGCGATCACCGTACCGAACGCCGCCACGCCCGGGAACCTCTGTCCGCAGGGTGACTCGGCCACCTGTTCGCAGGAGTCGTCCCCACCGGAAGCGGTCCCCCGGCGGTGACGGCTCCTCCTAGAATGTCGGTCTTGGGACGCTCGGACACACGGAGTTGGCACATGGGTGGAGCGCGGCTGGACGGACGGGTCGAGCGGGGGAACCAGACCAGGCAACTGGTGCTGGGGCGCGCGGTCCACGTCGCCTCGACCGAGGGACTGGAGGGCCTGTCGCTCGGACGGCTCGCCACGGAGCTGAAGCTGAGCAAGAGCGGGGTGTTCGCCCTCTTCGGTTCCAAGGAGGAGCTGCAGCTCGCCACGGTGCGCGCCGCGGTGACCGTCTTCGTCGAGCACGTGCTGACTCCGACCAGGGCGGTTCCGCCCGGGCTGGGCCGTGTCTGGCGGATGTGCGAGAGCTGGCTCTCCTACTCGCAGCGCCGGGTGTTCAGTGGCGGTTGCTTCTTCTACGCGACCATCGCCGAGTTCGACTCCCGGGAGGGCAAGGTGCACGACGCGCTGGCCTCCACGCAGACGGGCTGGGTCACCTTCGTTGAGGAGACACTCGAGGAGGCCAGGGTGCGGGGGGAACTCGTCGCGGACACGGACGTCTCGCAGCTGGCCTTCGAACTCATCGCGTTCATGGAACTGGCCAACGCCGAGTCCGTGCTGCACAACAACAGCCCCGGCTACACCAAGGCGGCGCGGGCCATCCTGGGGCGCCTGCACACGGTCGCCACCGACCCCTCCGCGCTGCCGGCGGCCCCCGAACCGAAGTAGCCGCATGTCCGTTCATCCGTTGGCCCCGCCGTGGGGAGAGCGGGCTGCG
This sequence comes from Streptomyces sp. NBC_01166, assembly GCF_045039765.1. Classification (NCBI taxonomy): domain Bacteria; kingdom Bacillati; phylum Actinomycetota; class Actinomycetes; order Kitasatosporales; family Streptomycetaceae; genus Streptomyces; species Streptomyces sp. NBC_01166. The sequence goes on along the minus strand of NZ_CP108613.1, from coordinate 6,773,960 downwards.
CGGAGGCCCGTGTCACACAGCGGGCGGGTCGAAGTCTCCGAACCGGGCAGGTCCCTCCGGCCGGTAGGTGTGGATCGCGATGCCGCTTCCGGTGGTCCGGGCACCGGTCAGCTCGAAGGCTGTCGGCTTCCCGCCTTCCGCGAAGAGCCGTTTACCGCTCCCCAGGTAGACCGGGTATACGAGCAGGTTGACCTCGTCGATCAGGCCGTGCGCGAGGAGGGACCGCGCCAGTGTGCCGCTGCCGTGGATCTGCAGCTCACCCTCCGCCGTCCGCTCCTTGAGCCGGGCGACCTCGGCCGGCACGTCGCCGGGGACGACTGTCGTGTTCTCCCACTCCGGGTCGGTCAGGGTGGTGGAGACGACGTGCTTGGGCAGGGTGTTGAGACGTGTGGCGATCGGGTCCTGCGGGTCGGTGACCCTGGGCCAGTAGGCCGCGAAGATGTCGTACGTACGCCGTCCCAGGAGAAAGGCGCCCGACCGGTCGAAGACCTCGTTGGTGAAGGCCGCCATGCCGTCGTCCGCGAAGGGCACCAGCCAGCCGCCGTACTCGAATCCGCCACTGGTGTCCTCGTCGGTGCCTCCGGGCGCCTGCATGACGCCGTCGAGGGACACGAACGTGGTGAGAGTCAGCTTCGCCATGGTCCCGCTCCTTCGCGTCGTGCCGGGGGTCATGGGTCCCGGCAGTCCGTCCGCTTCCACCTGTTCTGACACCACTTTCGGGCGAAAGTCATCCGTACGCCCGATGAGGTCCGCCGCGATTCCACGGTCACAGATCGACTACATCACCGACGCCTCGCACGTACCTTCGATACATAGGGTGCATGCGCACCACACACATCACTCGTGCCGGACTCTCCGTGCTCGTCGCTCTGACCGCACTGGCCGCCTGCACCGAGGAACCGGAAGAGACGCCCGGAGCCGCGCCGTCCTCGTCCCGCTCCACCGGTCCGTCCACGTCGTCCCCCACCGCCCCGGTGGACACGGCGGCACTGGAATCGTCCGTACGCGCGTACGTGACGGCCTACTACGAGCCGGACACCGACGCCGCCTACGCGCTCGTCTCCACGCGCTGCCGGAAGGACATGTCCGAGGCGCAGTTCGAGGCGCTCGTCGACCGGGCGACGCAGACGGCCGAGCAGCTCGGGAAGACCTACACCCTGAAGCGGCTGTCCGTGGACAGCGTCCACGAGAACGACGCGGAGGTGACCTACGGCGTGGGCGAGCCGAAGTACGACGAGCGGTCCTCCTGGGTGCGGGAGGACGGTGAGTGGCACAACGACCTCTGCTGACGGGGACCGCGCCGCCGCGCGCCGCGCCCGACGGCCCGTCCTACGCTGGCGGGGACGGTACGCGAACGAAATGGGAGACCATGAGCCAGACACCGCCCCCGGTCCGCAATCTCCACGACGGCAGCACCATCCCCGCGGTGGGCCTCGGCACCTGGCCACTCGACGACGAAGCGGCCGAGCGGGCCGTCGCCGGGGCGCTGCGGGCCGGTTACCGGCTCGTGGACACCGCGCTGAACTACGGGAACGAGACCGGCACCGGCCGCGGCATCGCGAGCTCCGGAGTGCCGCGGCAGGACGTCTTCGTCACGACCAAGGTGCCCGGCCGCCATCACGGCTACGAGGAGACGCTGGCCTCCTTCGAGGAGTCACGCGGCAAGCTGGGGCTGGAGTACGTCGATCTGTATCTCATCCACTGGCCGCTGCCCCGGGTGGACAAGTACGTCGACACCTGGAAGGCGATGATCAAGCTCCGTGAGGACGGCCTCGTACGCTCCATCGGCGTCTCCAACTTCACCGCGGAGCACCTGGCCCGGCTGGAGCGGGAGACCGGCGTGCTGCCCGTCGTGAACCAGATCGAGATGCATCCGCTGCTCCCGCAGGAGGAGCTGCGGGCGGTACACGACGCGAAGGGCATCGTCACGGAGAGCTGGAGCCCGCTGGCCCGGGGGCGCCAGGTGCTCGAGGCGCCCGAGGTGGTCGCCACCGCCGAGGCCCACGGTGTGACGCCCGGCCAGGTCGTGCTGCGGTGGCACACGCAGCTGGGGGCGGTGCCGATCCCGAAGTCCGCGGATCCCGGGCGGCAGCGGGAGAATCTCGATCTGTTCGGCTTCGAGCTGACGCAGCGGGAACTGGACCTGATCGGGGCCCGGCCGCCTCACCGCTTCGGCGGGGACCCCGATACGCACGAGGAGTTCTGACCGCGGTCTCGGGTGTCACGGTGGCGGCCGGGGCCGGGGGCTGACCGGCCGTCACCGGCTGCGCGGGGCGTGCACGGCCACCGGTTGCGCGAGGCTGCCACAGTCACCGGTTTGCGCGGGGCCGCCACGGTCACCGGTTACGCGGGGTGACCTCCGACATCCGGGACCAGTCGTCTCCGGGCACCTCGACGTTGATGATCTCCGGTACCTCGCTGACGAGCTCCGACATGGTGTCGATCGCCTTCTTGAAGTGTTCGGAGTTCACATGCGCCACACCGGCCTCCTCCGAGGCGAACGCCTCCAGCAGGACGAACTGGTCCGGGTTCTCGACGCTGTAGGACCAGTCGAAGAAGAGGTTGCCCGGCTCCTGGCGGGTGGCGAGGGTGAAGTCCTCGACGGCCGGGAGCCAGTTGTCCCGCTCGGCGGTACGCACGGTGAACTTGACGGCGATGAAGATCATGGCGACTCCTGGTCGGGGGCGGCGGCGTCCCGACCAGGGTCCCATATCCGTGCAGGCCGGGCCTGAACCGGCACACCCGCCCCGGGGCGGTCAGCCGCCGAGCGCCTCGTGACGTGCGGTCAGCCGCGCCGCCCCCTCCTCGGTGAGCGAGCCGAAGAGCCGCAGCCGGGAGATCCCGCCGTCCGGGAAGATGTCGATCCGGACGTGCGTGGAGCGCACGGGCTCAGGCAGGACGAAGCGGTGGTTCGTGTCGGGCTGGAGCCGGGTGCGGGGCAGGATCTCCGACCACTCGCCGTCCTCGCCGTCACTGACCGAGATCTCCGCCCAGCCCGCCGCGTTGCCCTTGAGGTAGGCCGTGTCGATCTCGACCGCCCGGATCTCCGACTGCTCCGCCAGCCGGTAGCGGATCCAGTCGTTGCCCTTGTCGCGCCGGCGGCGGGTCTCCCAGCCGTCGTCCATCTTGTGCGAGCGGCCCGGCGCGACGGTGTTGGTGGCCGGGGAGTAGAAGCGGTCGGAGGCGTCCTCGACCTGGCCGCCGTTCTCCAGGGCCGCCAGGTCGAACGTACCGAGCGCGGTGAGCCATGCCGGGTCCGGGGCCACCTCGCCGTGGACCCGCAGGCGGGCTATGCCTCCGTCGGGGTGCTGGTTGACCCGGAGGTGGGTGAACCGCTGCTCCGCGTCGACGGCGAAGCCGTTGGCCGCGTGTCCGCCGACGGCCGTACGGGGTACGAGGGTCGTCCACTTCACGCCCGGCGCGAGGAGGTCCTCGGGTGACGGGGAGCCGGGCAGCGAGGTCGCCTCGACGGAGACCGACTGCGGGTAGTTGCCGCGGAAGTGCGCGGTGTCGACGACCAGCCCGCGCACCACACCGGGAGCACCGAGGCGTACGAGGGCCCAGTCGTGGTCCTCGTCGGTGGGGTGCGGCTCGGCGGCGCCGGTGCCACGGCGGCGGCGGGTCTCCCAGCCGTCCATGATCTTGCCCTTGTGCCCGAAGCGCTCGGGATCGAACTCCGCGGGCTCCGGCTTCAGCAGGTTCTCCCGCTCGGCGAAGAACTCGTCGTTGGCGGCGATGACCCCTGCGCCGAGACGCCGGTCGGCGAGGTCCACGAGGTGGGTGAAGGGGAAGTCGGCGGTGCGGTAGTCGGCGTACGGGTCGCCTCCCCCGTAGGGGCTCGCGTCGCCGGTGAAGTGCGGTGCCGTCGTCATGGGTCAGCGGTTCCTTTCGAGGAGGCGGCCGGTGGGTTCGGCGAGTACGCCGTCGGCCGCGATCCGCGTGCCGCGCAGCCAGGTGGACCTGACGACGCCGTGCAGGGTCTTCCCCGCGTAGGCGGTGACCTGGTTGCGGTGGAAGAGTCCGGCCGGATCGACGGTGAAGGTCTCGTCGGGGGCGAGAACCGCGAAGTCCGCGTCCCGCCCGGCCTCGATGGCGCCCTTGCGGGTGAGCCCGGCGAGGCCGGCGGGGGCTGCGGACATCCAGCGGGCCACGTCGTCGAGGGTGTGGCCGCGCCGGCGTGCCTCGGTCCAGATGGCGGGCAGGCCCAGCTGCAGCGAGGAGATCCCTCCCCAGGCGGAGGCGAAGTCGGGGGTCTTGAGGTCCGTGGTGCAGGGCGAGTGGTCGGAGACGATGCAGTCGATCGTGCCGTCGGCGAGCCCGGCCCAGAGCGCGTCCTGGTTCTCGGCCTCCCGGATGGGCGGGCAGCACTTGAACTCGGTGGCGCCGTCGGGGACTTCCTCGGCGGTCAGGGTGAGGAAGTGCGGGCACGACTCGACGGTGACGCGTACGCCCTCGCGCTTGGCGGCGGCGATGAGCGGCAGGGCGTCGCTGGAGGAGAGGTGCAGGACGTGCACGCGGGCGTTCAGCCGCTTCGCGTGGGCGATGAGGCCCTCGATGGCGGCGTTCTCGGCGTCGCGGGGGCGGGAGGCGAGGAAGTCGGTGTACTTCTCCCCGCTCTTCTGCGGAGCCTCGGCCAGGTGGTGGGGGTCCTCCGCGTGCACGATCAGGAGCCCGCCGAAGCCCGCGATCTCGGCCATCGAGCGGGCCAGCTGCTCCTGGTCCAGCTCGGGGAACTCCTCGACGCCCGAGGGCGAGAGGAAGCACTTGAAGCCGAAGACCCCGGCCTCGTACAGCGGGCGCAGGTCCTTCGTGTTGGAGGGGATCGCGCCGCCCCAGAAGCCGGTGTCGATATGCGCCTTGGGGGCGGCCACACCCTGCTTGACGCGCAGGTGTTCGACGGTGGTGGTCGGCGGGAGGGAGTTGAGCGGCATGTCGAGGAGGGTCGTGATGCCGCCCGCCGCCGCGGCGCGGGTGGCGGTCCAGAAGCCCTCCCACTCGGTGCGGCCGGGGTCGTTCACATGGACGTGGGTGTCGACGAGGCCGGGCAGCAGGACGTCGTCCCCGAAGTCCTCGACGTGGGCTCCGTCGGGCACCTCGGTGTCGTACGGCAGGACCGCTTCGATCTCCCCGCCGGCGACGAGGACCGCCGCCGCACGGGTTCCCTCGGGGGTGACCACGCGCGTCGAGCGGAGTACCTGCTTCTTGTCCACTCCGGACACCTGTGCTCCTCACGCAAGACTTCAACGATTTGTTGAAGGAGTCTTCACTCGGGAAAGCGGCCCGTCAAGACCCCTCCTGCCCCTCGGGCTTCCCCGTGGACGGGCCCATGGAACGCCCATGGCGCCGATTGGACATTTCCACGAAGTAAAAGTTCATTTTCGACAGGCGGAACGTAGAATAGACCAGGAGCGGCACCACCGCGCTTCGGGCCGAACGCGTCCCGGACCGCCGACACCAGGACAAAACAGGTCCTGACCGGCAAGGACGCCGCACCGGGAGCAGTGGGCCGATCGGGAACAGCCCGGTAGGCTGCTGCCTTGCCTCCGCTTCGAAAGGACCGTTGACGTGCCGCCGTCCCACGCCAGCACATCCGACTCCAAGCCCGCCGGTCCCAGCGGCGGCGTGCAGTCCCTCGAGCGCGCCTTCGATCTGCTGGAGCGCATGGCGGACGCCGGGGGCGAGGTCGGGCTCAGTGAGCTCTCCGCGAGCAGCGGACTCCCGCTCCCGACCATCCACCGGCTGATGCGCACCCTGGTCGTCTGCGGCTACGTACGCCAGCAGTCCAACCGGCGCTACGCGCTGGGTCCCCGCCTGATCCGCCTCGGCGAGTCCTCGGCCCGCCTGCTGGGCACATGGGCGCGGCCCTACCTCCAGCGGCTGGTCGAGGAGACCGGCGAGACGGCGAACATGGCGCTGCTCGACGGGGACGAGATCGTGTACGTCGCCCAGGTGCCCTCGAAGCACTCGATGCGGATGTTCACCGAGGTCGGCCGGCGGGTGCTCCCCCACTCCACCGGCGTGGGCAAGGCCCTCCTCGCGCACACCCCGGCGGACGAGGTGCGGGCCCTGCTGGCCCGTACGGGCATGCCGGCGGCCACCGAGAAGACGATCACCACCCCGGACGGCTTCCTCGACGCGCTCGAACAGGTGCGGAGGGCGGGCTACGCGGTGGACGACAACGAGCAGGAGATCGGGGTCCGCTGCCTCGCGGTCTCGGTGCCGGACTCCCCCACCTCGGCGGCCATCTCCATCTCCGGGCCCGCGGGCCGGGTGACGGAGACGGCGACCGAGCGGATCGTGCCGATCCTGCAGCAGATCGCGAAGGAGCTCTCGGACGCCCTGGCCAGCAGCGGCGGCTCGACGGGCTGAGCCTCTCCGGGCGGCCCCTCAGGCCGGGGCGGGCGCCGGGAGGCCTCCGTCCGAGGCTGATCCGCCGCTGACGTCACAGACCCCCGCCGACGTCACGGGTGGCGGCGCGGCGGCTCCCCGAAGAGCTCCACGGCGACCCGTACGTCCCGGAGGCCCGGGGCCAGGGCGCTGACCGAACCGATCGCCCCCGCGACCAGCAGCAGCGAACGGCGCAGCCTGGGTATCTCGGGCCTCCCGCTGACCGCCATGGCGTCCAGCGCGGCCAGCTCGTCCTCGGCGATACCCCGGTCCGGGAACTCGGCGGGATGTCCGGCGAGTTCGCGGCGGAGCCGGGAGACGGCCGTACGCAGCTCCGTCACCCTCGGGTCCTCGCCGCTCCCGGTCAACCGCTCCTGCCCCACGCTTCGCAACAAAGCACTCCCCCTCGCACGTCTTTGTGCCGGTGTGTCGACCTGGCCCCGGGCGGCGGTCAAGTACCCGGGTCCGCCCGCAAGTTAACGCCACCGAAGGTGGCGGGCGCCACTGTGCGGACAAGGAATCAGGGTACCTCCGGGGTGTGACAGCCACTCCGCCCGTACGCATGGCGCAGTGATATCCAGGGCACATGGCTCACACACGACCGATCCCCGTAATCGCCGGAGTGCTGCTCGCCGCCGGTGGCGGCCGCCGCCTCGGCGGCCGGCCGAAGGCCCTGCTGGAACACCGCGGCCGCCCCCTGGTCGAGCACGCGGTGCGGTCCCTGCGCAACGGCGGCTGCGGACCCGTCCGTGTCGTCCTGGGTGCCGCGGCCGAGGAGGTGCAGGCCCTGACGGACCTCTCGGCGTGCGAGGTGACGGTGAACCCGTCATGGGAGGAGGGGATGGGCTCATCGCTCCGGGCGGGCCTGGGCGCCCTCGCCGGTTCGGACGTGGACGCGGCCCTCGTGCTCCTGGTCGACCAGCCGGGCATCGGGGCGGAGGCGGTGGCGCGCGTCCGCTCGGCGTACCGCTCCCGGGCGTCGCTGGCGGCCGCCTCGTACGACGGGGAGCGCGGCCACCCCGTGCTGTTCGGCGCCGACCGATGGGCGGACATCTCGGCGGGCGCGGTCGGCGACCAGGGCGCGCGGGCGTACCTGCGGGCGCATCGCGATGCGATCACGCTCGTCGAGTGTTCCGATGTGGCTCAGGCGTACGACATCGACACGGCGGAGGATCTGACGCGCCTGGAGTGAACGGACCGTACAGGACCTGGCACGCCGCGCCACCGGAGCGGCACATCTGTCGACCCGGAGAATCTCGACATCAACAAACCATTGAACTTCCACCATGAGGAAACTAATATCCACTGATCAGAAGCCCATGGTTCCGCTTCGGTTCCTCGGCGGTACCCATGGCCGTATCTCGGAGCCCTGGCACCCCGTGCCGTCCCGGGCGACCCGGCGGCCGTGGGGTGCCGCCGCACCACCCGCTGAAGGAGTGACAGCTCATGTCCGCACCAGCGCCGTCCCCGCTGGCCATCGTCGACGCCGAGCCCCTGCCGAGGCAGGACGAGGTCCTGACCGATGCGGCCCTCGCGTTCGTGGCCGAGCTCCACCGGCGGTTCACGCCCCGGCGTGACGAGCTGCTCGCCCGCCGTGGCGAGCGCCGCGCCGAGATCGCCCGCACCTCCACACTGGACTTCCTGCCTGAGACGGAAGCCATCCGTGTGGACGACACCTGGAAGGTCGCCCCGGCCCCGGCCGCGCTGGACGACCGCCGGGTGGAGATCACCGGTCCGACCGACCGCAAGATGACCATCAACGCCCTGAACTCGGGCGCCAAGGTCTGGCTCGCCGACTTCGAGGACGCGTCCGCCCCCACGTGGGAGAACGTGATCACCGGCCAGCTCAACCTGATCGACGCCTACACGCGGAACATCGACTTCACGGACCCGAAGTCGGGCAAGTCGTACGCCCTCAAGCCCGCCGAGGAGCTCGCGACCGTCGTCACGCGCCCCCGCGGCTGGCACCTGAACGAGCGCCACCTCCAGCTCGACGGCACCCCGGTGCCCGGCGCGCTGGTCGACTTCGGCCTCTACTTCTTCCACAACGCGCAGCGCCTGATCGACCTCGGCAAGGGCCCGTACTTCTACCTGCCGAAGACGGAGTCGCACCTGGAGGCACGCCTCTGGAACGACATCTTCGTCTTCGCCCAGGACTACGTCGGCATCCCGCAGGGAACGGTCCGCGCGACCGTCCTGATCGAGACGATCACCGCCGCGTACGAGATGGAGGAGATCCTCTACGAGCTCCGCGACCACGCCTCCGGGCTGAACGCGGGCCGCTGGGACTACCTCTTCTCCATCGTCAAGAACTTCCGCGACGGCGGCTCGAAGTTCGTCCTGCCGGACCGCAACCTGGTCACGATGACCGCTCCGTTCATGCGGGCGTACACCGAACTCCTGGTCCGCACCTGCCACAAGCGCGGCGCGCACGCCATCGGCGGCATGGCGGCCTTCATCCCGTCGAGGCGCGACGCCGAGGTCAACAAGGTGGCCTTCGAGAAGGTCAAGGCGGACAAGGACCGCGAGGCGAACGACGGCTTCGACGGCTCCTGGGTGGCGCACCCGGACCTGGTCCCCATCGCGATGGAGTCCTTCGACGCGGTCCTGGGCGCCAAGCCGAACCAGAAGGACCGGCTGCGCGAGGACGTCTCGGTGGCGGCGGGCGACCTGATCGCCATCGACACACTGGACGCGAAGCCCTCGTACGACGGCCTGCGCAACGCGGTCGCGGTCGGCATCCGCTACATCGAGGCGTGGCTGCGGGGCATGGGCGCGGTCGCCATCTTCAACCTGATGGAGGACGCGGCCACCGCCGAGATCTCGCGCTCGCAGATCTGGCAGTGGATCAACGCGGACGTGGTCTTCGAGAACGGCGAACACGCCACCGCGGACCTGGCCCGCAAGGTCGCCGCCGAGGAACTCGACGCGATCCGCGCGGAGATCGGCGACGAGACCTTCGAGTCCGGCAAGTGGCAGCAGGCCCACGACCTGCTGCTCCAGGTCTCGCTGGACCAGGACTACGCGGACTTCCTGACGCTGCCGGCGTACGAGCAGCTGGGCTGACCGCACACCGCGAAGCGCCGCACCCCGCGAGTCACCGCACCGGGTGCGGCGCTTCCGGCATCCGGGGAGCCCGTCGGCGCCCTCGCGTGATGAAGCGGGGTCGGCCACGCGGGTGGCCCCGGAGGGGGCACGGGCCGGCGTGAACAGCCAGGGGCTCAAGTTTGACTACCCGTTCGAACGGTGCGAGGGGCTTAGGTGGGCGAGGGACAGCGGCACGTCGACGTCCGGCTGCCGGAGGGGTCCTGGTGGGACTGGGAGGTCATCACCTGGGACGCCGGCGAGTTCCGTCTGGCCGCCGGGTACGACCTCACCTACCACCACGGCCTGGAGCTGGTGTTCGGCGATCCCGTATTCGTCAGCTGCCCGGCGATGTTCCACGATCCGGACTTCCGGGTGCCGACGGAGGAGGAACGGGCGCGGATCTCACGTCAGTTGGGTGAGGACCCGCCGGTTCTCGTCGCTTTCGACGCGGACGCCGGCGGCCGGGAGCCCGTCCCCTGCGTCATTGCCGCGGAACGGTTCGAGATCGTGCCCGGGACCGTCCTCAGATACTGGCGGGACGACGCGGCCCCTGGTCAGCGCTTCGCTCCGTGGGTGCGGCCTCCGGCGTAACCGTGTGGCGAGTTCGAGGGACCACGTACTGGCGTGCGATACCGAACGGTGCGCCGTTATGATCACGCACGGCAAGGCTGTAGCGCAGAGGTCGTCGCGCCCACGCACCGAGCTGGAGGACGCCGGTTCGAATCCGGCCGGTCTTGCCACCTGTTCTTGGAGCGAAGGCGTCGGCATGCCGGGCGGCGGGGGACGCGGTGTCCGCTCCGGCCGGGTGAGCCGGCAAGGGACTGGAGAGTTGTGATGTCGCAGCCGATGCCCGTGCGCTGCCCGGCGATCGAACACCCTGACATCCCGCTCGCCGACACGGCGCTGCTGGATCCGCTGGTGACGCGGCTCGCCGCGGAGCCACCGGTCGGGGCGGACGAGGTGTTCCCGCTGGGGACCCTGCGCGGCGACGGACGTGTCGACCTCTGCAAGCAGGGGCTCGGGGCCTCCGGTGCGGCCAGGTTGATGCCCGCGCTCGCGCGGTCGCCGCACGCCACGCATGTCCTCCTCGGCACCAACTCCCTCGGGGACGAGGGCGCGAGCTCGGTCGCGGACGCACTGCGGCTGGACGGGCACGGCCTACGGACGGTCTATCTCGGCTGCAATCGCATCGGGGCCGAGGGCGCCGCCGCACTCGCCGGGGCGATCGGCCCGGACAGCACCGTCCGGGCTCTCTGGCTGAAGCGCAATCCGCTGGGTGACGCGGGGGTACGGGCGCTCGCGCCGATGCTGGCCCGCAACACCGTCCTGCGCACCCTGGACCTGGTCAACAGCGGGATCACGGCTGCCGCGCTGGAGGTCCTGCTCGACGTGCTCCGGACCCGGGAACAGCCCCTGGAGAGGCTGTTCCTCGGCGGCAACGGGCTCGGTGCGGAGTCCGCGCCGCTCCTCGCCGCGATGATCCGTGAGGCGGGGGTGCGGGAGCTGTACCTGCCGGCCAACCACCTCGGTGACGCGGGGGCCGCCGAGCTCGCCGCCGCGGCCGACCCGGCGCGTCCGGTGCGGCTCGGCCTCGGCGGCAACGGGATCGGGCCTGCCGGGGCGACCGCTCTGGCCGACGCGCTCGGCGGGATCGAGGCGCTCGACCTGGGGCGCCCGCTGTCGCAGCGCAGCCTCGGGGCGACCGGCAACACGACCGGCGACGCGGGGGCCCACGCGCTGGCCGCCGCCCTGCCCGGCAGCCCGCTGCGACGCCTCGAACTGGCCCACACGGGACTGACCGGCCGCGGTGCGAAGACACTGCTGGGCGCTGTCGGCGCGGACTCCCGGCTGGAGTACGTGGGCCTCGGCCCCGGGCTCCCCCGCAAGGTGAAGCGGTCCTTCACCGCGCGGCTGCGTCCGGATGCCGGCGCCCACGCGGATCTCCGTGCGATACGGAGCGTCTACCGGTGAGGCTTGGTCCCGAGAAGCGGTTCATCTCCACGGAGGAGGTGGCCGGCCTGCGGCGGGTCCGTCGGTACGCGGTGCCCCGCCGGCTGATCGAGCGGGCCACGGAACGGCGGCTTGCCGGTGACTGGCGGGGTGCTCTCGCGGTGGCAGGGGTCGATGTGGACTTCGATCCGGCCGAGGTGGCCGCCGCGCACGGGAGCGTCGTGGCCGCGTCCCTCGTGTCGGACCTGCGCCACCTCGTGCCCGACCTGGTGCGCTGGCACCTGCCCCGGGTCCTCGGGGGCCGCTCGACAATCGACACCGACCGCACGGTCGTCCTGGCGGGTTACGGGGCCGGGCTGTCCATGGCGCCGTATCTCCATCTGCGCACGCCTCCGATGGCCGACGGCCCGCAGCGGCTCGCACTGCGCTTCGGTGCCGTGCCCGGCGAGGCCTCTCCAGGTCTGTTCGCCGGGCGTATCGAGGACTGGCGGTCGGTCCGCCACCTGTGGGACGCGCGGCACACGGACGGTCTTCGGGCGGCGGTCGGTGGCGGTGGCGGCCGGATCCCCTTCTTTCACGACGACGGCACGCCCCTCACCCCCGAGGAACTCGCCGCCCCCGGCGACGACGCGGCGGCCCGGGCGGAACGGGTGACTCTGCTTCATCAGGAGGGCAAGGTCTCCGAGGCGTTCGCTGCCGCGGGTGTCGACTGGGATCCTTCACTGCCGCCGTCCGAGCGATCGTGGCGGGACGTGGACGGCGAGGAGATCGTCCGCCGGACGGCGATCGACATCCCCCGGCTGGAGTCCGCCGTGCGGCGCGCGACAGCCGCGAGCGGCAGGGAGCGCTTCCTGATCGCGAACTTCTATCGGGGGCACGTCCTGCTGGACCTCACGGATCACAGCAGCGGCGGACGGCTCCGGGCCCGCGTCGTCGAGTCGAGGAGGCCGGCCGCGGAGCCCCCCTCCCTTCCGGAGGCGGCCTGGCGCCGTCTCCCCGACCTCGACCTGCTGCGGATCGGCGCCATGCCACCGGGGTGGCTGCATCCGCTGGTCGCGCGTGCTCTGTTCCCCTCCCTCGAAGGGCCGTTCGGCCCGCCGGGCCCGTCCGCGCCGCGTCCCGTGCGGGTGAGGTGCCGCGGTGAGTGGCACGAAGTCGCCTTCCGGGACGGCGCGCTCCGGTCCCCGCACACCGAGGAGGAGCGGCAACGCGAGAGTGCCATGCGGGCGTTCGGCGGTGCCGTCGCCGGCTGCTTCGCGGCGGAGCACTCCCTCACGTCGGGAACGGGGCGGCTCCCGAAGGCGCTGCGGGAACAGCGCCAGGAGCTGTTCCAGCGGGCCCAGCACGGGGACACCCCAGGAGTTCTCGAGATGCTGGCCGCGGGCGTCGACCTCCATGTGAAGGACGGCAGACGGCGGAGCCTGCTGCATGTCCTGCCCCTGCTCGATCACGAGGCGCTGTTGCCCCGGCTGCTGGCGGCAGGACTCGACCTGGAGGCCCGTGACCACATGGAGCGCACCCCGTTGGCCGTCGCGGTGAGCGAGTGTGGCTCCACCGCTCTGGTGCGGGCGCTGCTCGACGCCGGTGCCCGGATCGACGTGACCGACGCGACCGAGCTCTCGCTGGCCCAGATGATCCGCAGGTACAAACGCGGGGAGCTCGGCTTCCTCCGCGAGCGGGTGGTCGCGGAGCACCCGGGGATCGGGTCGGCGTGGTACGACAGGTGGATCGAGAAAGCCGAGAAGGACGAGGAACAGTGACCGCCACCATCCGGCCCGCCCCGGTCGCACCCGGACCGCTGGACGCGGCCGACGAGCTGAACCGGCGGCTGCGCACCACCCGCACCGAACCCTCCGAAAGTCCGCAACTGGAGGCGCTCGCACTGGCGGTGACGGCCAATCAGCCGGTGCTGCTGTGGGGCGAGCCCGGGATCGGCAAGTCCGCCGGCATGGAACAGCTCGCCGCGGGTCTCGGCCTGGAGCTGGAGACGGTCATCGCGAGCGTCCACGAGCCGTCGGACTTCGCCGGACTGCCGGTTGTGGGGGACGATCCGGCGGTGACGGGTGTACCGATGGCGCCGCCCGACTGGGCGGTCCGGCTCGCCCGTGCCGGCCAGGGCCTGCTGTTCTTCGACGAGTTGTCGTCGGCGCCGCCCGCGGTGCAGGCGGCACTCCTGCGGGTCGTGCTCGAACGGCGGGTGGGCAGCCTGCGGTTGCCGGACGCCGTACGTGTCGTGGCGGCGGCCAACCCTCCGTCGAGCGCGGCGGACGGCTGGCATCTCAGCCCGCCGCTCGCCAACCGCTTCGTCCATCTGCGGTGGACGCACGACCCGCGCACCGTCGCCCGCGGCATGGCGGGGACCTGGCCCGCCCTGAGTGTGCCTGTCGTCGATCCGGCCAGGGTGACCGGCGCGGCGGCACGGGCCCGGGGTGCGGTCTCCGGGTTCCTGACGGCGCGGCCCGGCCTGGTCCACCACATCCCGGCCGACGCGGAGAACCGGGGCCGGGCCTGGCCGTCCCCGAGGACCTGGGACATGGCCCTGCGGCTGCTGGCCACGGGCTACGCGGCGGGTGCGGGGCGGGAGGCTGTCGCGGCCGTGCTCACCGGCGCGGTGGGAGACGGTGCCGGCATCGAGCTGCTGTCCTACCTGGAGCACCTGGACCTGCCCGACCCCGACCGCGTGCTCGCCGACCCTGACGCGTTCACGCTGCCCGCGCGCGGGGACCGGCAGCTCGCCTTCCTGATCGCGGTCGTCGCCGCGGTCCAGGGTGATCTCACCCGTGAGCGCTGGGAGGCGGGGTGGGCCGTGCTGGCGAAGGCCGTGGACGCGGGTGTGCCCGACGTGGCCGCCCGGGCCGCGGTCGACCTGGCGGGGATGCGCAACCTCGACTGGCCGGTACCGCCCGGCATCGACGGCTTCCTGGACCTGCTTCGGCAGTCCGGCGCACTGCCGCACGGTGGTTGACCTGGACACCACGAAGCTGCTCGCGGCGCGTTACCGGGCAGCGGCGGACCGCCCCTACCTCGCGTCGGCGCTGTACGCACTGACCGTGGTCGAGAGCGACGAGGTGCCGACCATGGGCGTGGACCGGCACTGGCGCTGCTACGTCTCGTCCCGCTTCGTCGAGCGGACCCCGGTGGCCGAGCTCGCGGCGGTATGGGTGCACGAGGTGGCGCACCTGCTGCGCGACCACCACGGGCGGGCGGAGATGCTGCCCGCGGCGGAGCAGCGTGACCGGCACCGGGTGAACGTCGCACAGGACTGCGAGATCAACGACGACCTGATCGCCGACGGACTGCCCCTGCCCGCGGGGCGGCTGGAGCCGCGCCTCTTCGGCCTTCCGGAGGGGCAGCTCTTCGAGGCGTATCTGCCGGCCCTGCCGCCCTCCCCAGTCACCCACGACTGCGGGTCGGGAGCCCATGGGCAGCCCTCCCCCTGGGAGTCGGGCGGGCGTACGGAGGCGACGGTGGTCGGCACGGTCGAGGCGGAGGCGCTGAGGCGCGCGACGGCGGAGGCCATGCGCGCCCATGTGCGTGCCCGGGGCGCCCTGCCCGGTGGCTGGCAGCGCTGGGCGGACGGGATCCTCGAGCCCACGGTCGACTGGCGGCAGGTGCTCGCGGGCGCCGTACGGGAAGCGGCGGCCTGGGCCGCCGGGGCGGTCGACTACACCTACCGCCGGCCGTCACGCCGGAGCGCGGCGCTGCGCGGTGTCGTGCTGCCCAGCCTGCGGCGGCCGCTGCCACAGGTCGCGGTCGTGATCGACACCTCGGGGTCGATGGGCGAGGCGGAGATCGCTTCCGCGCTCGCCGAGGTCACCGGTGTGCTGCGCGAGGTGGGAATCCGGGGCAACCGGGTGACGGTCCTGGCCTGCGACGCCGATGTGCAGGCCGTCTCCCGGGTGACGTCCGCCGAACAGGTCACGCTGGGCGGCGGCGGTGGCACCGACATGCGGGTCGGGATCGCGGCGGCGCTCAGGGGGCGTGAACGTCCGGACGTGATCGTCGTACTGACGGACGGTCACACTCCGTGGCCGGACGAGACGCCGGCGTGCCGGCTCGTCGCCGCCCTCATCGGCCCGTCCGCCCCGGCCGCTCCCCCGTGGGTCGAGACGGTGCGCGTCACGGGCTGAGCCCGGTCGACTCCAGCGGTCCGCTCCTGAGCACCGGGCCGCGGAAGATGAGTGCGGCTACTCAGGCTCGTGGCGCCCCCGCGGCCGACGATGGGCATCAACATCGTCGAGCTCAGGAGACCGGACATGCTCAGCCGCCTCGCCGACGTCCTGGTGCCCACCGTCGGCCGCCTCACGATCACCACCGACGCGGGCGCCGAACTCGCCCCCGGCAGCATCGTCGTCGCCAACCACACGTCGCTCGCCGACCCCGCCGTCGTGCTCGCCGCACTGCACCGCCTCGGGGTCCGTCCGGTCGTCATGGCGACCGCCGGACTGTGGCGCGTCCCGTTGCTCGGCCGTGCGCTCGCCCTCGAAGGGCACATCCCGGTCCACCGGGGCGACCGGCGCGCGGCGGACGCCCTGGACGGGGCCGTCGAGGCGCTCGGGCGCGGGCGCCTGGTCCTGATCTACGCCGAGGGCGGCCTCCCGCACCGGACGGACGCCGCGGAAGCGGCACCCGAAGCCTTCCGCAGCGGCCTGTCCCGGCTGGTCCGGCGCAGCGGGGCCCCGGTGGTGCCCGTGGGCCAGGCCGGTGCGCGCCGGGTCACCTCGGGGAGCACGGCCAAGCAGCTCGCGGGCCTGTTCACGGCCCCACTGCGCCGCCCGGAACTGCACGTACACGTGGGCGCGCCACTCGACTTGACGGCGGAGGGTGCCGCCCGGACCGAGCAGGCCCGTACCGCGGTGACGGCCGCCTGGCGGACGGCTGCCGCACGGCTCGGCGAGCCCGCGGCGCTCGCCGCCTGAGGAGCGACGGTGCGCCGCTCCCGGGCCGGGTGGTCCGGGAGCGGCGCACCGTCGTACGGCCTGTCGGCTCACCCGCCCGACGGAATGTCCACGTAGTCCTTGAAGAGCAGCGACACGGTGTGGCTGTCGGAGGGCCAGTCGGGCACGGCGATGGTCTCGTCCACCCCGGTCCCGCGCATCGTCTCCGTGACGGGGATCGTTCCACGGGCCTGCGCGTCGGCCGGAAGGGAGAGGTCGGTGGCCGTCAGGAAGGGGACGCGGTCGAAGGGCGGCAGCGCCGTGTCGAGGTGACTGACTCCGTCGCACCCCTTGTCGAACGCGAACAGGCCGAGAATCTGCCGCAGTTGCGGGGAGACCGCCGCGTTGAGGACATCGGTCCCGGCGATGCGGAGCCGGTCGTCCTCGGCCGTGCCGGCCCGCCACTCACGTGCGCGGACGATGGTGAGCGCCGTGTGCGCGGGGCAGGTGTCGATGGAGTCCGCGACGCCGCCCGGCGGGGAGACGAGCAGGCGCACGAAGCGGTCGCCGCGCTCGAAGGGTTCGAAGTAGAAGTGGCCGGTGCGTTCACCGGAGCGGATGAACGCCAGCTCGTAGTGTCCGCGTCCGCTCACTCCCAGCGGGCCGAAGGCTCCGTCCGCGCCGATCCTCACGACGTGCTGAGGGAGGAGGCCGGCCCTGGCGCCGGTGGCGGGGTCGAGCCGCCACACCTCGAGGCGGCCCGCGAGCCCCTTGTTCTGCGGGAAGTGCACGGCGCGCCCGGCGATCTCCACGGAGGTGTGCGGCTCGGGCAGCACCCGGGTGGTGAGCGGCGGCCTGCCGCGGAGGAAGGCGTAGATGTGGGCGAAGCTCTCGGCGGAGGTGGCGCTCTCCGTGTGGCTCGCCTCCGGCTCGTGGACGTTGAGCGCCCCGCCGATCGACCCGTTCGGCTGGAGGCTGCTCCAGATGGCGAGGGTGGGCACCCCGCCCGGCTGGGCGGCGGCCGTACGGCCGTCCAGGTTCACGTACTTGGCGACCTCCGCCGCCCGCTCCGGCACGGAGAGGTAGGCGTGCATCACACGCGTGCCGCGCGAGTGGGCCAGGATGTCGACCTGCTGCGCGCCGGTGCGGGCCCGGACCGAGTCGACCAGGTCCTCCAGCCCCGCGACAGCGTGGTCGTCGGTCGCCACGGAGGTGTCGTACTCATGGACGTACAGCTGGTCGTCGCGGTAGCCGTTGCTGGAGAACCGCTTGGCCTGGGACTGCCACTGCTGCGCCGAACCCTCCTGGCCGTGTACGAAGATCACGGGATCGACCGTGGCGCGCGGGGCGGTCGCGGCCTGCGTCGGGGCCGTCAGGGCGGCGAGTGTTCCGACGAGTGCGAGAAGCACCGTGAGTAAAGTGGCCCGGCCCGTCCGGGCCGGCTGGGAGCGGGTCATCGTGTCCTCCGGGTTGCCGTCGTCGGAGTCGGAAACTACGGCCGGTGACGACGGGCCCACCAGTGGCCGGGCCGAGGGTGAGACAGCGGTCTCAGATCGCGCCCGGTGACGCTCGGCGGGTTTGCTGGAGTACGGCGCGGGCAGTGCGTTCGGCCAGGGCGAGGTCCGGCCGGCGGCTGCTCAGCAACTCGGCGTACAGGGTGGATTCGACGACCCTGACATAGAGGTAGGCCAGGTCGTCGATGCCGGAACGCGGCCAGAGCCGGTCCCTCTCCCCCGCTTCCAGGAGGATGCCCCGCTGGGCCAGGACGGCCCGCCGGTGTACACAGCCGCCGGTCAGCAGGCGCCGCGCCGTCTCGGGTTCGGCACGCAGGAAGCCCTCGAAGGGGACGGAGCCGCGCAGAACCGTGACGAAGTAGCGGGTGATCTCCAGGACACCGTCCACACCCGCCCGGGTACGCCGGCGCCGCGCCCGGTCCAGGAGATGTTCGGCCAGCTCCCACAGCACATCGGCCAGGAGCGCGTCCCGGCTGCCGACCACGCGGTAGAGGGTGGCACGGCTGACCGCGAGGTCCTGGGCGAGCGCGTCCATGTCCACCGTGCCGTGCCGCAGGAAGAACCCGCAGGCCCCCTGCACGACATGGCCCCGGGTGACCACACGCCGGGAAGGCCGAGCACCTCGCATGCCGACCGCCTCCTCCGCGGACTCCGGCACCGCCGCCGGGGGCCGGTACCTTAGCGTGCCGGGCCGCTCGGGGGCGATACTGATCGTGACGGTCGCCTCGCCGCGCGCCAGCTCCGGACGGGGCCGGTGGGGACGCACTTCTGTCGATGCCTCCGAGGGGAGCCGTTCATGACCACGGCGAAGAACCTGTTCATCATCACCATGGACCCGCGGCCCGAGCATGCCGTGGGGCAGGGTGACCTGTCGCTCGCGCTCGCGGGAGCCGAGCTGATCGATCTCATCGGTGCGGGGGCCGTCACCGTGGACGGTGACCGCATCGTGCCGGGTGAGCCGCGGACGCCGGACGACGCGCTCCTCGGCGACGCCGCGGCCGGGCTCACCCGCCAACCGCCCTACGAGCGGATCGACGACTGGCTGTGGCGCCGGGGCCAGGACCTCTCGGCCGCGTACCAGGCCGGTCTGGAGAAGGACGGCGAGCTGACTCGGAGGCGGAGCGGCCGGTCGCCCTTCGGGCCGGAACGTGTCGAACCGGCCGATACGCCCGGCCGCCGTCGGGCGGCCGGGCGCCGGGACGCGGGGGAACCCGTGCTGGCCGCCCTCGCCTCGGCCGTGGGCATCGACGGGGGCCGGTCCGACGACGAGCCCGGCCTCGACGACGAGGCGGTGACGACCGTGGTGGCCGCCGTCCATGACGCGGTGATGGAGCTGGAGGCCGTACGACAGAGGCGGACCATCGAGAACGCGGCCTTCGCCAACCTGTGGCGCGGACCGTGAGCGACCGGTCTCCGGTCAGCCGCGCAGCACCACCGTGCGCTGGGCCGAGAAGTCGCCCCATGTCCCGTCGGGGAGCTTGGGCCGGAGCTTGAGCGAGTACCGGGTGCCGGGCGGATCGGTCAGGGTGAGCCGGTAGGTCGCCCGGCCCTTGGGCGGCGTGCCGCCCCAGACGATCGTGGTGGTCAGCTTTCCGTTCAGGAAGAGCTGGTACGCGGGAATCGTGCCTCCGGTGTCCGGCTGGTCCCAGGAGAGGTCGACGAGGTACTCCTCGCCCCGCGCCGTCGTCGTCGTCCGCAGTCCGGTGGGCGCCGTGCTCGCGGGGGCGCCCGGGGCGGACGGGGTGGTCAGGTCGAGCGCGTCGCTGTCCGGCGAGGAGCGGTCGGCGGCGTCGCGGGCGCGGACGGTGAAGGTGTAGACGGTGCCGGGGCGCAGGCCCCTGAGCCGGGCCGTGGTCCGCGTGCCCGGGACGCTGTGGATCCTGGAGTCCTCCTGGTAGATGTCGTACGAGGTGACGCCCACGTCGTCCGTGGAGCCGCCCCAGGACAGGGTGACCGTCCGGCCGCTGTCCGCCTTGCCCCGCAGCTTCGTCGGTCCGGTCGGCGCTTCCTCGTCGGCGGGCGCGGCGGCGGGCGTGGTGACGGTGGCCGCGGCGCTCGGGGCGGAGAGGTTCCCGGCGGCGTCGCGGGCCCGGACGGTGAAGGCATAGGCCGTGGACGCGGTCAGACCGTCGATGTCGGTCATCAGCTTCGTCGCGTCCACCGAGGCGGCCTTTCTCCCCTCCCGGTAGACGTCGTAGCCGGTGATCCCCTCGTTGTCGGAGGCCCGCTCCCACATGACGTGCGCGGAGGAGGCGCTGCCGGCCTGCGCGGTCACCCCCCTGGGGGCTGTCGGGTTCTTGGTGTCCGCTTCCGCGGGTCCGCCGCAGGCGGTGAGACCGGCGAGGAGCAGCGTGGCGGAACAGGCCAACGCGGTGCGTGCGTGGGGGCGTTGCACGGTGATGCCTTCCATCCGACAGCAATGGTCCAGACCTATATGCCATGCGGACGGGGCCGCCGACAAGAGGGCGGACCGGAACGTTCCGCGATGTCCCCGATGAGTTCCGGGCGCGGAAACGGTCTGAAGAGTATGGAAACGAACAATGCGACCGCGCCCGGCATCGATCTCGGACCGGCGGCGCGGCAGGTCCAGGAGCTGATCCGCTCGGTCGACGACCGGCAGCTGGAAGGTCCGACCCCCTGCCCCGACTACGCGGTACGGGAGCTGCTCGGACATCTGCTGGGCCTGACCGTCGCCTTCCGCGACGCGGCACACAAGAGGTCCGGCCCGACGACCGGCACCCCGCCGACGTCGGCCCCGCCGGTGCTGCCCTCCGACTGGCGTACGGCGCTGCCGCCCCTGCTGGACGAGCTGGTCGCGGCCTGGCGCTCCCCGGCCGCGCTGGAGGGCATGACCCGGGCGGGCGGGGTCGATCTTCCCGGGGAGGTCGCCGGGATGGTGGCGCGTAACGAGCTGGTCGTGCACGGCTGGGACCTGGCCAGGGCGACCGGGCAGGAGTTCCGGGCGGACGAGGCGAGCCTGCGCTCGTCGGAGGCGATGCTGGCACCCGGGGACGACGACAGGTCCGGCCCTGACGCGATCTTCGGCCCGCCGGTCCCCGTCCCGGCCGACGCGCCGCTGGCCGACCGGGTGATCGCGCTGAGCGGGCGCCGGCCCGACTGGCAGCCCGGCGGCTGACGGCGTCGAGCGCGGGGCCCGGCGGTGGCGTCGAGCGCGGGCCCGGCGGTGGCGTCGTGCGCGGGGCGGCGGTCGGACGGCCGGGCCCGCTCAGCTGGTGAAGAACTCGGTGATCTGCTGGGCCACCTGGTCCGCGTGCTTCTTGTGCACATGGTGGCCGCCGCCCAGGGTGAGCAGCCGGCAGTCGGGGATGAGCGAGGCCATGTCGGCCAGCCTCCCCTGCGGCATGCTGCTCTCCGGGCCCCCGGCGATCATCAGCGTCGGGGCGACGATCTGCCCCAGCTCCTGCTCCCACCGGGGGTCCGGATCGGCCACCTGGGCCCGGACGGCCGGCACGACGTTCTCGTCGTAGTCCACCGGACCCGCGGGGCGGCTGTCGGCCACCAGCTGTCCCGGGAACGGCGGCGGTGTCTCGACCAGCACCAGGCGCTCCACCCGGTCCGCGTGCTCCTCGGCGAGCAGATAGGCGACCACCCCGCCCATCGAGTGGCCCACGAGACCGACCCGGTCGAGCTCGCAGGCGTCGAGGAACTCCAGGACGTCGTCCCGCATCTGCTCGAAGCCGTACTCGTCGGGCCAGTCGCTCTCGCCGTGGCCGCGCAGATCGATGGCGTACACCCGCCACTCCTCGCCGAGCAGGGTGCCGACGGCCTCCCAGCTCAGGGACGAGCCGCCGAGACCGTGCAAGAGGACGACGGGCGACCCGAAGGGGTCACCCCAGGTCCGATACGCCAGCCGTACTTCGCCGACGTCCACAACAGACTGATCTTCCATATCCCGAACGCTACAGGCGCCCCGCACCCGCCGACGCCGCCCCCCGGCCTGGCACGCTTGGTGCGTGAAACACAGACGTCTCGCCCTCGCCGCCGCCGCGGCCCTCGTCCTGACCGGCTGCTCCGGGTCCGGCTCCGGCTCCTCCGAGAAAGGGCTCGACGACCCGGCGAAGAAGGACATCGCGATGCGGCTCGTGTCCAGCGCGGAGAACTCCACGCTGGACTGGAAGGCCCAGTACTCCTACGTCGAGGACATCGGCGACGGCCGCGGCTACACCGCCGGCATCATCGGATTCTGCTCCGGCACGGGCGATCTGCTGAAGGTCGTCGAGCGCTACGCGGCGAAGCGTCCGGGAAACGCGCTCCAGGACTTCCTGCCGGCGCTGCGCGCGGTCAACGGCAGCGACTCGCACGAGGGGCTGGGCAGCACCTTCACCGAGGCGTGGGCGAAGGCCGCGGCGGACCCGGCCTTCCGGGCGGCACAGGACGCCGAGCGGGACAGCTCGTACTTCGACCCGGCGGTGAAGCGCGCCGAGGCCGACGGGCTCAGCGCCCTGGGACAGTTCGTCTACTACGACGCCTACGTGATGCACGGGTACGCCGACACCGGCGGCACGGTCGGCTTCCGGACGATACGCGCCCAGGCCCTCGCCGAGAACGATCCGCCCTCCGAGGGCGGCGACGAGGAGGCGTATCTCAACGCCTTCCTGGACGCCCGGGTGGCCGCGATCCGCAAGGAGCCCTCGCACAGCGACACCAGCCGGGTGGAGACCGCCCAGCGTGTCTTCGTACGCGAGGGGAAGCTCCAGCTGGAGACCCCGCTGGCGTGGAAGGTCTACGGGGAGAGCTTCCGTATCGACGGCGGCTGAACACCCTCCGACCAACCGGGTGCCAAGGGGTTACCGCCGGCTCCGAACGCTGATAGGAAAGCTTCCTAACAGAACATCGGACGACGAACTCCCCTGGGAGGACCGGTGCATCACCCCCACAACAGCACCTCACGTCGCACCACCCGATTCATCCGCACCGCCGGACTCGCCGTGCTGGCCCTCGGGCTGACCTTCACCGCGGTTCCGGCGACCGCACACGCCGGCGCCCCCACGCCGCCGGCCGCACACCTGGAGGCAGCCGCGACCGGACTCGACGACCCCACGAAGAAGGACATCGCGATGCAGCTCGTGTCCAGCGCGGAGAACTCCACGCTGGACTGGAAGGCCCAGTACGGCTACATCGAGGACATCGGCGACGGCCGCGGCTACACCGCCGGCATCATCGGATTCTGCTCCGGCACCGGGGACATGCTCGACCTGGTGGAGCTGTACGAGGAGCGGAAGCCGGGCAACGTCCTGGCCGCGTACCTGCCCGCCCTGCGGGCGGTGGACGGCACGGATTCGCACGAGGGGCTGGACCCCGGTTTCACCGGCCACTGGGCTGAGGCAGCGTCGGACCCCGCCTTCCAGCAGGCGCAGAACGACGAGCGCGACCGGGTCTACTTCGACCCGGCGGTGCGCCGGGGCAAGGCCGACGGGCTCGGCACGCTCGGCCAGTTCGCGTACTACGACGCCATCGTGATGCACGGCGGCGGCAGCGACAGCACGAGCTTCGGCTCGATCCGGGAGAGGGCACTGGCCCAGGCGAGCCCGCCGTCACAGGGCGGCGACGAGGTGGCCTACCTCGACGCGTTCCTGGACGCCCGGGTCTGGGCGATGAAGCAGGAGGAGGCCCACTCGGACACCAGCCGGGTGGACACGGCCCAGCGGGTGTTCCTGCGGAACGGCAATCTGAATCTCGATCCGCCGCTGGACTGGCGGGTCTACGGCGAGAGCTTCCACATCGGCTGACGCCACCCGCGCCCGAGGTGCGCGTACGGGACCGTCAGGGTGTCCGTACGCGCACCGCGCGGGTCAGTGGGCGACGGGCAGAGCCATCGGGTCCTTCGGCTGTTCGCTGTCCGGTACCCCCGTCTCCGGCTCCTCCTCCGGCCGCCGGCCCCAGTGGTTGAAGGCCAGGTTCAGCACGATCGCCACCACGCAGCCGGTGGAGATGCCCGAGTCCAGGACGACGAGCAGGTCCTCGGGGAAGGCGTGGTAGAAGTCCGGCGCGGCGATCGGGATGAGGCCGACGCCGACGGCCGCCGCGACGATCAGGGCGTTCTCGCCCTTCTCCAGCGCGGCGGTCGCCAGTGTCTGGATACCGCTCGCGGCGACCGATCCGAAGAGCACGATGCCCGCGCCCCCGAGGACGGGAAGCGGTACGAGGGCGATGACGGACGCGGCCACGGGGACCAGCCCGAGCAGGACCAGGATGACTCCGCCCGCGGCGACGACGAACCGGCTGCGGACCTTGGTCATGGCGACCAGCCCGATGTTCTGGGCGAACGCACTGCACATGAAGCCGTTGAAGAGCGGGCTGACGGCGCTGCCCAGGGTGTCGGCGCGCAGTCCGCCCTCGATGGTCCGCTCGTCCGCGGGACGGCCGACGATCTTGCCGAGGGCCAGCATGTCGGCGGTCGACTCGGTCATACAGACCAGCATCACGATGCACATCGAGATGATGGCGGCGATCTCGAACTGCGGTGCGCCGAAGTGGAACGGCGTCGGGAAACCGACCACGTCGGCGTCGCCCAGTGCCCCGAAGTCGGTGATGCCGGCGGGGATCGCGATCAGGGTGCCGATGACCAGGCCGAGCAGGATGGCGATCTGCTGGAGGAAGCCCCGCAGCAGCTTTCGCAGGGCCAGCACGATCACGAGGGTGACGGCGGCCATCGTGATGTTCGTCATCGAGCCGTAGTCGTCCGCGGTCGCGTTGCCGCCCTGCGACCAGTTGAAGGCGACCGGGAGCAGTGAGACGCCGATCAGCGTGATGACGGTGCCGGTGACGACGGGCGGGAAGAACCGCACCAGTTTGCAGAAGTACGGGGCGAGGACGAAGCCGAGGAGGCCGGCGACGATGATCGCTCCGAAGATGACGGCGATGCCGTCGTGCCCGCGGTCCTTGCCTATCGCGATCATCGGGGTGACCCCGGCGAAGGAGACGCCGTTGACGAACGGCAGTTTGGCGCCTATTCGCCAGAAGCCGAGGGTCTGGAGCAGGGTGGCTATCCCCGCGGTGAAGAGGCTCGCCCCCATGAGGAAGGCGGTCTCCTTGGCGCTGAGACCCACGGCGGGCCCCACGATCATGGGCGGGGCCACCACACCCGCGTACATCGCGGCCACGTGCTGAAGGCCGCTGGTGAACATCCTGAGTGGCGGGAGCGTCTCGTCGACCGGGTGCTTGCTCACCGGGCCTTCCGCCGCATTCCCTTCTGCTGTGCTTCCTTCGGATGTGCTTCCGTCGACTGCGTTCTTGCGAAACCTGGGCGTAGCTGCCACGGCTTCCTCCGGTCGGGTACACGTCGGGCGACGTGGGTATCAGGGAGGTGTTGCTGAGTGGTGCGTTGGTGCAGGTCGTGCAGCTGGTGCGGGCAGCTTGGAGCTCACCTGTGCGGGTGCGCGTACGGGACGTACGCGCACCCGCACAGGCTGCCGTGAACCTGATGGGTCCACGGCGGCCGGCCGAGGGCCGTCCCCCTCGGCCGGCCTGTCAGGGGGTGCGGAGCGTCAGGCGCCGGCGGCGATCTGTGCGAGGCGCCTGGCTTCGTCACGGGTCGCGTGGGCGATGGCGTCCTCATCCACGGTGGTGAGGCGGTTGTCCTCGACGACGGTCCTGCCGTTGACGAGGGAGAGGGTGACGGGGGCCGCGGCGCCGAAGACCAGGGCGGTCACGGGGTCGGCGATGGAGGCGTGGGCCAGGGTGTCCAGCTTCCAGAGCACGAGGTCGGCGAGCTTCCCCGGTTCCAGCGAGCCGATCTCCTGGGCCCGGCCGAGGACCTGCGCGCCGCCGTACGTGCCGAGGCGCAGAGCCTGGCGCGCGTCGAGGGCCTTCTCGCGGTGGGCGCCGAGGCGGTTGATGAGGAGGGCGTTGCGCAGTTCGGTGTGGAGTTCGCCGGACTCGTTGGACGCGGTGCCGTCGACGCCGAGCCCGACCGGGACACCGGCGGCGAGCATGTCGGGGACGCGTGCGATGCCGGCGGCGAGGCGGGCGTTGGAGGACGGGCAGTGCGCGACGCCGGTGCCGGTACGGGCGAAGGCGGCGATGTCGGAGTCGTTCATGTGGACGCAGTGCGCCATCCACACGTCGTCACCGAGCCAGCCGGTCGACTCGAAGTAGTCCGTCGGCCCCATCCCGAACAGCTCCTTGCAGAACTGCTCCTCCTCGACGGTCTCCGAACCGTGTGTGTGCAGGCGCACCCCGCGACGGCGGGCCAGCTCGGCGCCCTGGCGCATCAGTTCGGTGGAGACGGAGAAGGGCGAGCAGGGGGCGACAGCGATCTGTGTCATCGCGCCGAACGAGGTGTCGTGGTGTTCGTCGATGGTGGCCTCGGTGGCGGCGAGCGCTCCGTCGAGGGTCTCCACGGCGAAGTCCGGCGGCAGCCCGCCGTCCTTCTCGCTGCGGTCCATGGAGCCGCGGGCGAGGGTGAAACGTACGCCCATGTCACGGGCGGCGCCGATGATCGCGCCGGAGAGGTCACCGGAACCACGGGGGTAGACGTAGTGGTGGTCCATCGCGGTGGTCACCCCACCGCGGGCCATCATCGCGAGCGAACCCTGGGCGGCCGCGCGGGCCATCGGCTCGTCGATGCGCGCCCACGTCGGGTACAGCGCG
Source organism: Streptomyces sp. NBC_01166 (assembly GCF_045039765.1). Taxonomy (NCBI): domain Bacteria; kingdom Bacillati; phylum Actinomycetota; class Actinomycetes; order Kitasatosporales; family Streptomycetaceae; genus Streptomyces; species Streptomyces sp. NBC_01166. The sequence continues at coordinate 6,747,532 of NZ_CP108613.1, read as the reverse complement.
ACCAGCCAGTCGAAGAGGTTGTGGTCGGTCGCCAGGCCCCGGGTGATCCACTGGTAGAAGTGGTGGTGGGTGTTGACCAGGCCCGGCGTGACCAGGTGGCCGGTGCCGTCGACGCGCCGTACGACGCCTCCGAGGCCCTCCGGGGCCTTGCCCGCGCCGACGGACTCGATGCGGTTGCCCGCCACGACGACGTGCCCGGACGCGTATTCGGTGTCGTGGGCGTCGACCGTGGCGATGGAACAGTTCTCGATGACGATGCGCTGCGGGTCTGCCGATGCTGCCATGGCGCTTCCTTCTTCTTTCCGGGGATGTGTGGGCACGGCAGGACCCTAGGAGGATTTGAGTGCCACAGCGTTACGGCTGTGGGTGCCGAGATGATGGAAGAACAGGTTGAGCAGGACCGCCACGAGCGCTCCCGCACTGATCCCGGAGCCGAGCACGGTCTGCGCCCAGGACGGGAACCCCGCGTAGAAGCCGGGTGCCGCGAGCGGGATGATGCCCGCGCCGAGTGCCACGGCCACGAGGATGATGTTGGAGCTGTCGTCGAGCCCCGCCTCGGACAGGGTCCGGATGCCGCTCACCGCGATCGAGCCGAACAGGACGATGCCGGCGCCGCCGAGCACGGGCATCGGGACGAGGGAGACGACCGCCCCGAGGACGGGGAAGGCGCCCAGGACGATCAGGGCACCGCCCGCGGCGGCGACCACGTACCGGCTGCGTACCCGCGTCAGCGACACGACGCCCACGTTCTGGGCGAAGGCACTGGTCGGGAAGCCCCCGAAGACCGGGCCGAGGAGGGTCGCGATGCCATCGGTGCGCAGACCGCGGGTGATGGTGGGGCCGTCGGTGCGCCGGTCGCAGATCTCGCCGAGCGCCAGCATTCCGGCGGACGACTCCGTCATCAGCACCAGCATCACGATGCACAGGGAGAGGATCGCGGCGGGCTGGAACTCGGGCGGTCCGAAGGCGAAGGGGGTGGGCAGGGCGGCGACGGGTGCGGAGCCGAGCGCGGAGAAGTCGGCGAGTCCGAACGGGATGGCGGCCAGCGTGCCGATGAACATGCCTGCGAGCAGGGCGACCTGCTTGACGAAGCCGCGTCCGAAGCGCTGGATCAGCAGGATGACGACGAGGGTGAAGGTGGCCAGTGCCAGATACTTCATGGCGCCGAAGTCGTCGGCGGTGGCGTCGCCTCCCTGGGCCCAGCCGACGGGCACCGGCATCAGCGTGACGCCGATGAGGGTGATGACGACCCCGGTGACGAGCGGCGGGAAGAAGCGCAGCAGCCGTCCGAAGAACGGGCCGACGGCCAGGCAGAAGACACCTGCGACGAGTACCGCCCCGTAGATCGCGGGGAGTTGGTGGCCGGGGGCGCTGGTCTCCGCGATGGCGAGCATCGGCGCGATCCCGGCGGAGGACGCCGCGTTGACGAAGGGCAACCGGTTCCCGGCGAAGCGTCCGGCGCCGAGGGTCTGGAGGAGGGTGGCCAGGCCGGCGATCAGGAGACTCGCCGCGATCAGCCGGGTCATGCCGGCCGCGTCGAGTCCGACGGCCTGACCGATGATGAGCGGAGGGGTGACGACGCCCGCGTACATGGCGGCGATGTGCTGGAGCGCGGCGGGGACGAGCCGCGAGGTCGGAAGCTTCTCGTCCACCGGGTGAACTGCCGTGCCGGCAGCGGTCGGTGGTGCTTTACATGGGCCTTTCGCCGGCCCCGTTGCAGGCTGTGCCATGGAATTTCCCTCCGGGATGACCGGCCCCCGCCCGCAGCGGGGCGGAGGCCGGTTCAGCACCGCGTCAGAGGTTGGTCATGTCGACCGGGATCTTCGGCTCCACGCCGTCCCGGAGCACCGTCGCCTCGATGAGGCCGTACGGACGGTCGGCTGCGAAGTACACCTCGTTGTCGTTCTTGAGCCCGAACGGCTCCAGATCGACGAGGAAGTGGTGGTTGTTCGGCAGCGAGAAGCGGATCTCGTCGATCTCGCTGCGGTTGTTGATGATGCGCGAACCCATCTGGTAGAGGGTCTGCTGGAGCGAGAGGGAGTACGTCTCCGCGAAGGCCTGGAGCATGTGCTTGCGCGTCTGCTCGTAGGACTTCTCCCAGTTCGGCATGCGCTCCTCGTCGCTGGTCCAGTTGTACCGCCACTTCGCGGAGACGTCGGTCGCGAGAATGCGGTCGTACGCCTCCTTCAGCGTCGTGTACTTGTCCTTGACGTAGCCCCAGAACTCCGAGTTGGTGGAGTTCATGACGGAGAGGTCCTTGAGGCCGGAGACGACCTCCCACTTCTCGCCGTCGAAGGTGATCTGGGTGGTGCGCGTCTCCTGGCCCTTGCGGACGAAGGAGTGCTTGACCTCGTCGGCGCCGATGAACTTCGAGTTGCCGTCGGAGGTCGCGATGCGCTCCCAGGCGTACTCCTCGATCCGGATCCGGGCCACCTTGATCGGCTCCTGCGAGGACACGAAGTGCCGGGCGAGGTGGATGCCGAACTGCTCGGCGGACTCGATGCCGTGTTCCTTGGCGAAGGCGAACACCGTGTTCTTGGTGGTGTCGGTCGGCAGGACGTTGGCGTTGGAGCCGGAGTAGTGGACGTCGTCCATGTCGCCGGAGAGGGCGACCGAGACGTTGAGGTCCTTGATGTGGTGGGTGTCGCCGTCCCGCGTGATCTTGACGACGCGGTTCTCTGCTTTGCCGTACTGGTTCTGGCCGAGAATCGTGGGCATTGTCTGCTAGCTCCCTCGGTAAACGGAGTAGCCGAACGGGTTGAGCAGCAGCGGTACGTGATAGTGCTCGCCCGGGGTGACGGCGAATGCGATCGCCACCTCCGGGAAGAACGCGCCGCTGTCCCTTACGCGGGGGGCGTCCTGCTGCGCCTCGGCTTGCTTCTTCGCGGTGAAGTACGACTCGGTGTCGAAGACGAGCCGTACGTGGGTGGTTCCTTCCGGCAGGGCCGGCAGGTCTTTGCAGCGCCCGTCCGCGTCGGTCGCGGATCCGCCGAGCGTCACATACTGCGCGTCGCCGCCGCTGCGGGCGGCCAGGGAGACGGTGACGGCTTCGGCGGGACGGCCGACGCTGGTGTCCAGGATGTGGGTGGACACCGATGCGGTGGTGTCGGTGCTCAAGACCGTCACGCTCCTTGTTCTCAAGAGTGCTGTACGGGGTGCCTGACCCCTCAGGAGTCCTGCACGAGGCGGGTCAGACGGATGCGGTTGATCTTGCCCAGCTCGGCGCGGACGATCTCGCGTTCCTGCTCGGGCGAGTTGCCGATCCGGGCCTTCACCGCATCGCGCATCTGTTCACCGGTGGCTCCGGTGGCGCAGATCAGGAAGACATGTCCGAACCGCTCCTGGTAGGCCAGGTTGAGTTCGAGCATCTCCGCCTTGAGCTCCTCGGACGCACCGGCCATCCCCCGCTGCTCACGGGCGGAGGCCGGGTCCCCCGGCTTGGGGCGGCCGATCGGCGGGTGGCCGGCCATGGCCTCGGCCAGGTCCTCCGGTGAGAGTTCGGCCATGGCGGCGTCGCTCGCGGAGAACAGGGCTTCCGTGCCGTCGTAGGGCCGGTGGGCGAGGACGGAGCTTCCCCACGCCGCACTGGCACACACCTCGTGCAGCGCGGCTGCGGCCTCTGCGGCCGCCAGGGTGTTGAACCGGGCGAGGCCCGGTGTGGAGCTCGTAGTCACGGGAGCCTCCGTGGCTTTTTTCGCTGTGCGTTGTCGGGCTGCGGATAGCTAACGCCCTCCGCAACACCACGTCAACAGTTTGTTGAAATTCCGCGAACAAGTGATGCCGCCGCCCGAGTTCCCGGACGACGGCATTGCACCGCATTACGCGTCGCTACTCACCCTTGGCGGCATTGTCCCGGTTCAGATAGTTGTAGACCGTGAAGCGGCTGACGCCGAGCGCGCCCGCCACGGTCTCCACACCGTGCCGCACGGAGAAGGCACCGCGTGCCTCAAGGGTGCGTACGACGCCCTGCTTGGCCTTCCGGTCCAGCTCGGCCAGTGGCATCCCGTGCCGCCGCTCCATCGCGGACAGGATGTGGTCGAGCGATTCGGAGAGCTGCGGGAGCCGTACGGCTATGACGTCGGCCCCCTCCCACGCGAGGAGCACGTCCTCGGTGGTGGCCTGCTCCGGGGCGAGAAGCTCCGCTCCCATGGCGTCGACGAGCGGCTTCACCGCGGTGACCAGCGGGTGGTCGGCCGGTTCGGTCACGGGGTGTCCTCCCCGATCACGTTGAGCTGGAGGGAGACCCGGGTGGCGCCCGAGGCCAGGGCCTTCCGCAGCAGGGAGTCCACGGCGGTGAGCACCTCGTCCGCACCCCCTTCGGCCGTGTTCCCGAAGGGGCCCACGTCCACCGCGTCCAGGCCGGCGGTCTGGATGACCTCGCGGGCCACCACCGCGTGGGCGGGTGCCTCGTCGAGATCGAAGGGCTCGGTGGTGAATTCCACCCTCAAGCGCACGGTGCCTCCCTCATGTCCCGCCGTGTCGGTCGGCTCGCACGGCTCGCCCCGACCCTAAGGCACGGGGGCCCGAGCCAGGAGGGCCCGAACGGGGCCTCCAGGGCGCACCGGGCCTCAGGGCCCGGCCTGGATGTCCCCCCGGGTGGAGGAGGCGATCGGGTCGCCGTGCGCAAAGTCCCCGGGCGGGATCCCCGGGTGGTGGCCGTCCCTGACCAGTGGGGCGGTGGCGGCGGCCGGGCCGAGCGCGAGCCGGGAGACGATCCGGTAGCGGTCACCCCGGTAGAGCGAGTGGACGTACTCCACGGGCAGCCCGGCGGTGTCCGAGGTCAGACGCTCGAAGAGCAGGGCAGGGGAGAGCTCGGGGACCTCCAGGAGCTGGGCCTCCGCCCTCGTGACGACCGTGGGCTCGATGGCCTGGACCGCCTCACGGACGTGCACCCCGTGGGTGTGGCGCAGGTGCTCGTAGAGGTCGCCGTCCTCCAGCTCCTGGGCCGACAGGCCGGGGACGAGCGCCGCCCTGATGTGCAGGTGCTCGATGGCCATGGGCGCGCCGTCGACCAGGCGCAGCCGTGCGACGTAGACGATCTCGTCGGCGGGCGACATCCGCAGCTTGCGGCCGACCCGGGCGCCGGCCTGGAGGGTCGTGAACTCCAGCAGCCTGCTCGACCACGCTCCGGCCGCCTGCGGCACGCTCAGGGCCAGGTCGGCGGAGACCAGCTCCTGGGTGATCTTCTCCGGGGCGACGAACATCCCGCGTCCGTGTTCGCGGACGAGCAGACCGGCGGCCACCAGCTCGTCGACGGCTGCCCGCAGGGTGGGCCGGGAGACGCCGAGCAGGGCGCACAGGGCCCGCTCGGACGGGATGGCGTCGCCGGGGCTGCGGCTCTCGATCAGCTCGAGGACCGCGTCGCGCACCCGTTCCCGTTTGAGCACCGTCCCCGGTACGTCGGCTTTCATGCGTTCCCCTTCGTGCGTCCCGCTCCCTTTACCAGTTGAGCGACCGGTGGCCACTGGTCAGGGAGAGTCTAGCCATCCTCGCCAACATGAACAGAGGCAGATCTCGATCAGATTCCCCAAAATCCCTTTATACAGGAGGGGTTGACGACCCCATTGGTCTATGCCACCTTCATCCACCATCAAGAGGTGAGCTGTCCAGTGGGCTTCACTGGTCAGGTGGTCAGGTCTCTGCTCCCGTTGAGGTGAACCGTGAAGTACCGCTTGCTTGCCGGTGTGTCCGCGCTCGTGACGGCCGCCGCTCTCAGTGCCTGCAGTTCCGGTGGGGACGGTGCGGACGAGGCCGGGGGCGTGACGACGGTCGACGTCTGGCTGATGCGCGACAGCGTCTCGGCCGCGTTCCAGAAGGAGTTCACCGAGGGGTTCGAGGCCGCGCACCCCGACATCGACGTCAGGATCCAGATCCAGGAGTGGGACGGCATCGGCCAGAAGATCACCGCCGCCCTGGCGAGCAACGACGCCCCGGACGTGATCGAGGCGGGCAACACCCAGGTCGCCCAGTTCGCGGAGAGCGGCGGACTGCTGGACCTCAGCGACAGGAAGGACGAGCTGCACGGCGCGGACTGGCTGAAGGGGCTGGCCGAGCCCGGCGCGTACGAGGGGAAGCAGTACGGCATCCCGTACTACGCCGCCAACCGGGTCGTGATCTACCGCAAGGACCTCTTCCAGAAGGCCGGCGTCGACGCCACGGAGATCACCACACGCGACGCGTGGATCGACGCCACCACGAAGCTGAACAAGGGCGGCACGCAGGGCATCTACCTGCCGGGCCAGCTCTGGTACGCGCTGGGCGGCTTCATCTGGGACGAGGGCGGCGACTTCGCCACCGAGTCCGGCGGCACGTGGAAGGGCGCGCTCGACACGCCCGAGGCGCAGCGGGGCATGGCCTTCTACGCGCAGCTCCAGGCGCTCGGCAAGGGCCCCAAGGACTCCGACGAGGACGATCCGCCGCAGGCCGAGGTGATGGCGCAGGGGCAGGTGGCGCAGGTCATCTCCACCCCCGGCGGGGCCGGCGTGGTCGTGGAGAACAATCCGGAGCTCGAGGGGAAGCTGGGCTTCTTCCCGATCCCGGGGAAGACGGCCGGCACTCCGGGTGCGGTGTTCACCGGTGGTTCCGACCTGGTCGTTCCCGCCGCGTCCGGTCACCCCGAGGCGGCCGTGACCTTCATCAAGGAGCTCACGGGCGACGCCTGGCAGAAGAAGCTCGCGGTGGCAATGAGCTACGTGCCCAACCGGACCACCCTCGCCTCGGCCGTGGCGGGCGACCCGGGTGCCTCGGCGATGGCCGTCGGCGCGGCGAACGGGCACGCGACGCCGAACACCCCGGGCTGGGCGGCGGTGGAGGCGGAGAACCCGTTGAAGGACTACATGACCGCCGTCCTCACCGGCGGTGACGCCGCCGGTGAGGCGGCCAAGGCCTCCGCGGACATCACCCGGGCCATGAACGCCGGCTCCTGATCCGGCCCGTCCGTTTCCCACCACCGAGAGGAGGCCCGCCGTGCCGGATGTGCGTGAACGGCCCGCTCCCCACGTCCACCGTCCCCCGAAGCCGCCACCGGGGCGGCGGCCGGGGCGGCCCCCGCGCGACCCGTGGCCGTACGCCCTGATCGCCCCCGCGATCGGCGGCATGATCTATCTGCTGGTGTACCCGCTGGTACGGGCGGTGGTGATCTCCCTCCAGGACTTCCGGCTCCGCCAGCTGATCAGCGGCGACGCCGAGTTCGTGGGGCTGCGCAACTACCGGACGCTGCTGTCCGACCCGCGCTTCTGGGAGGTGACCGGCCGCACCTTCGTCTTCATGGCCGTCAACGTCGTACTGATCATGGTCATCTCGACCCTGGTCGCGCTGATGACGGAACGGCTGCGCCGGACGGGCCGTACGGTCGTGCTCTGCTCGCTGGTGCTCGCCTGGGCCATGCCGGTGGTCGCGGCCACGACGGTCTTCCAGTGGCTGTTCCACTCCGAGTTCGGCATCGTCAACCAGCTGCTGACCACGCTCGGCTTCGGGTCCTTCGACCGCTACCCGTGGTTCGCGAACGGTACGGCGTCCTTCACGATCCTGGTCCTGCTGATCGTCTGGCAGTCCGTGCCTTTCGCGGCGGTCACCCTCTACTCCGCGCTGACGACCGTCCCCGCCGAGCTGTACGAGTCGGCGCGCCTGGACGGCGCGTCCGCCTCCCGCGTCTTCCGCTCGCTCACCTTCCCGATCCTGCGGCCGATCTTCATGCTGGTCCTCTCCCTGGAGGTGATCTGGACCTTCAAGGCGTTCGTCCAGATCTGGGTGATGACCCGCGGCGGCCCGGGCGACGCCACCACCATCCTGCCCGTGTACGCGGTCCAGACGGCGCTCTCCAGCCAGCGCTACGACCTGGGCTCCGCCGCGTCGATGATCACCGTGGTCCTGATGTCCGGGGTGCTGGTCCTCTACTTCCGTCAGATGTTCCGTCAGGAGGACGACCTCAGATGACCCTGCTGCGCCCCCGGGTCCGGCGGATCCCGCTGAACGCCGCCGCCGTCGTGACCGTCGTGGTCTGCCTGTTCCCCGTGTACTGGATGATCTCCACCGCGTTCAAGCCGTCCCGGGACATCCGGTCCGCCGAGCCCCGGCTCGTGCCCTACACCTGGACCCTGGACCACTTCCGCCGGGCCGTGCAGGCGGACGGCTTCGAACTGTTCTGGCGCAACAGCGTCCTGGTCACACTGGGGGCCGTGCTGCTCTCCCTCGTCGTGGCGCTCGGGGCGTCGTTCGCCGTGGCGCGCCTGCGCTGGAAGGGCCGGCGGCAGTTCATGCTCCTGGTCTTCGTCGCCCAGATGGCGCCCTGGGAATCACTGATCATCCCGATCTACATCATCTCGCGCGACACGGGCATGCTGGACCGGCTGCCCACCCTGACCCTCGTCTACTTCATGATCACGCTGCCGTTCACGATCGTGGTGCTGAGGGGCTTCCTCGCGACGATCCCGCCCGAACTGGAGGAGGCCGCCCAGGTCGACGGCTGCACCCGGACCGGCGCCTTCGTCAAGGTCGCGCTGCCACTGCTCGCCCCCGGCCTGATGGCGACCTCCCTCTTCGGATTCATCACCGCCTGGAACGAGTTCGCCTACGCCAACTTCCTGATCATCAAGCAGCAGGACAACCGCACCCTGCCGGTCTGGCTCTCCTCCTTCCAGAACACCTTCGGCACCGACTGGGGCGCCACCATGGCCGCCTCGACGCTCTTCGCGCTGCCCGCGCTCGTGATCTTCCTGCTGCTCCAGCGCCATGTGACCTCCGGCTTCGCGGCCGGCGCCGTCAAGGGCTGAGCCCCGTCGGCGTACTCGCGAACCGTCCGAACCCCCTGCTCCGGAGGCCCTCCGTGCCCGCATCACGCCCCGAGCTCTCCCTTCTCCCCCGGCCCGGCAAGGTCTCGCCGCGCCCGGGCCGCTTCGTCCTCGGCCAGGACACCGCCGTACGCGCCCTGCCGGGTGCGGAAGGGGCGGCGGACCTGTTACGCACGCTTCTCGGGCCGACGACCGGCCTGCCCCTGCCGCCCTCAACGGACGGCCGTGTCGTCCTGGCGCTCGATCCGCAGCTCGGCGGACTGGGCGACGAGGGGTACGGCCTGACCGTCGGACCGCAGGCTCTCCTGCTGCGCGCGGCCCGTCCGGACGGGTTGCTCCGGGGCGTCCAGACGATCCGGCAACTGCTGCCGCCCGAAGCCCTGTCGGGCGGTGCGCGGGGCATCTCCTGGGAGCTGCCGTGCGTCGAGATCAGCGACGTACCGCGGTATCCGTGGCGCGGTGCGATGCTCGACGTCGCCCGGCACTTCCAGCCCGTCTCGTATCTGCGCCGCTACGTGGACCTCATGGCGCTGCACAAGCTCAACGTCCTCCATCTGCACCTCACGGACGACCAGGGCTGGCGCATGCCGGTCGACGCGTTCCCCCGGCTGACGTCGGTGGGCGGACACCGGGCCCAGTCCCTGTCCGACGGCGTGCCGCACACAGGGGCGTACACCAGGGCGGAGCTGCGGGGACTGGTCCGTCACGCGCGGGAGCGGGGGGTGACCGTGGTGCCGGAGATCGAGATGCCCGGCCATGTGCGCGCGGCACTCGCGGCCTACCCCCACCTGGGCAACCACCCCGAGCGCCGCCTTGACGTGTGGACCCGGTGGGGCGTCTGCGACACCGTGTTCGGCGTCCACGAGGAGGTGTTCGACTTCTGCCGGACGGTGCTGGAAGAGGTCATGGACGTCTTCCCGTCCCCGTACGTCCACATCGGCGGCGACGAGTGCCCGGTCACCGAGTGGGAGAACAGCCCGGCGGCACTGGCCCGTGCGACGGCCGAGGGGCTGCACTGGCCCCGGGGGCTGCACGGCTGGTTCATGGGCCGGATCGGCTCGTTCCTCCTGGAGCACGGCCGGCGGCCCACCGGCTGGGCCGAGACCGGCAGCGAACTGCCGCCCGAATTCACGGTGATGACCTGGCGCGACCCCGCGCACGCCCTCACCGCCGCGCGGCGCGGCCACCAGGTGGTGACGGCGCACCACCGCGCGACGTATCTGGACTACGCCCAGTCCACGGATCCGGACGAACCCACCGCCCAGCGGGGCGCCCCCGTCCCCCTGTTCGCGGTCCACACGAACGATCCGGTGCCTCCGGGCTGGGGGCCGGACGAGGCCTCCCGCGTCCTGGGCACCCAGGCGCAGCTGTGGACCGAGTACGTGACGACGCCGGACCGTATCGAATACCTCACCTACCCCCGGCTGTGCGCCCTGGCGGACCGTGCCTGGTCCGGCGGGCGCGGCGACTGGGCCGGATTCGTCGAGCGGCTGCGCGATCACACCGCCCGGCTGGACGCCCTCGGCGTCCGCTACCGGCCCCTCACCACGCGGTCCCTGGCGACCGCGTCCGCAGGTACAGCGCGACCCCCTCGGTAACTCATCCCCCACCGTTCCGGAGAGGAACACCGTCATGAGGACATTCCGCAGGAGCCGTATCCGCGCGGCGGCGGCCGCCGCCGTCACCCTGGCCCTGGGCTGCACGGCCCTCGCCGCCCTGCCCACGACCGCCGGTGCCGCGGCGGCCGGCGGGCTCGTCGTCCAGTACCGCACGAGCGCGTCGGGAGCGACGGCCGACCAGAGCGAACCGTGGCTGAAGGTACGCAACACGGGGAGTGCGAGCGTGCCTCTCTCCGACGTCAAGGTGCGGTACTACTTCAAGGGCGACTCCGCGTCTGCGGCCTACCGTTTCGCCTGTTCGTGGGCGGTGAAGGGCTGCTCGAACATCACCGGGACCTTCAAGCCGCTCCCCGACCCGACGGCCACCGCCGACCGCTACCTGGAGATCGCCTTCACGGCGGGCGCCGGCTCCCTGGCCCCCGGTGCGGACACCGGGGACATGCAGCTGCGCTTCCACCGCACGGACTGGCAGCCGCTCGGGCAGAGCGACGACTACTCCTTCGGCGCAGGACGGAGCACGTACGGGGACTGGCCGAGGATCACCGCGCAGGTGGGCGCCGTCACGGCCTGGGGCGAGGCGCCCGAGGGCAACGGCCCGACCGACCCGACCGATCCCCCCACCGACCCGCCGGCCGACGGGCCCCGGCTGTTCGACGACTTCGACTACAGCGGTCACACGGACCCGAGGATCGCCGCGAACGGCTGGAGCGTCCGCTCGAACTCCGGCGGCCCCGGGGTGCCGGGTGCCGTGTGGGCCGCTGAGAACGTCACCTTCACCAGCCAGAGCGGCAATTCGGTGATGAACCTGGAGACGTCGACAGCGGGCACGGGAGCCTCGACGGTGCAGACGGAGATCCTCACGCAGTCCATGAAGTTCCGTAACGGCACCTACGCTGCCCGCGTGAAGTTCAGCGACGCCCCGAGGTCCGGGCCCGACGGCGACCACCTCGTCCAGACCTTCTTCACCATCAACGACCTCAAGGCGCCGATGGCGGACGACTACGCGGAGTACGACTTCGAGTACCTGCCCAACGGCGGCTGGGGCGAGCCGTCGAACATCCTCTACACCACGTCCTGGGAGACCTACCGGCCCGACCCGTGGGAGGCGGTCAACCAGCACAGCGAGGCGCGGCAGAGCTACGCGGGCTGGCACGACCTGGTGGTGACCATCGACGACAGGGCCATCACGTACTACGTCGACGGTCAGCTCTTCGGCACGCACGGGGCGGCCTATCTCCCGGAGCGGCCGATGTCGATCAACTTCAACCAGTGGCTGATCGATCTGGCCGGCCAGAGCAGTACGACTCCGCGCTCGTACGACCAGCAGGTGGACTACGTCCTGCACGTGAAGGACCAGGTCCTCTCCCCCGCCCAGGTCTCGGCGCTGGTGAGCGGGTACCGCGCGGCGGGCACCACGTTCCAGGACACGGTGCCTGCCGCCTGACCAGGCAGATGTGAGGGGGAGCGGGGTGGAGGGCGAGGAACCCTCCACCCCGCTCCCGCGTGTCCGGAATTCGGTTTCCCTCTTGACAGCCTCACCACACGCCAGGCAATCTTCCGTTAAGCAGAAACTAACTTCCGCGATACGGAAGGAGCGCATGATGGGTTACTCGGACCAGCGCTTCGATGTGAACCTCTCGATCCTCTTCACCGAACTCCCGCTCCTGGAGCGCCCCGCGGCGGCCGCCGCCGCGGGCTTCACGGCGGTCGAGCTCTGGTGGCCCTGGATCGAGACCCCCACCCCCGCGCAGGCCGAGCTCGACGCCCTGAAGAAGGCGCTCGACGACGCGGGCACGCAGCTGGTGGGGCTGAACTTCTACGCGGGCCGCCTCCCGGGCCCCGACCGCGGGGCACTCTCGCTGCCCGGCGAGGAGTCGGACCGCTTCCGCGCCAACATCGACGTGGCGGCGGACTTCGCGGCCTCGGTCGGCTGCAAGGCGCTCAACGCGCTCTACGGCAACCGCGTCGAGGGTGTGGACCCGGCCGTCCAGGACGAACTCGCCCTGGAGAACCTGGTCCTGGCCGCCCGTGCGGCCCACCGGATCGGGGCGACCCTCCTGATCGAGACCCTCAACGACACGGAGTCGCCGCTCTACCCCCTGGTCAGCGCACCGGCGGGCGTCGAGGTCGTCGACCGTGTCAACGAGGCGACGGGCCTGGGCAACGCCACGTTCCTGCTGGACCTCTACCACCTGTCGATGAACGGCGAGGACCTCAGCCAGGTGATCAAGGCGTACGCCGCGAAGACCGGCCACGTCCAGATCGCCGACAACCCGGGGCGCGGCGCGCCCGGCACCGGCTCGCTCCCGCTGGAGCGTCTCCTCGACGAGCTGACCGAGGCCGGCTACGACGGCTGGGTCGGTCTGGAGTACAAGCCGGGCGACCGGCCGAGCGCGGAGTCCTTCGACTGGCTCCCCGCCGAGCACCGGCCCGCCCGCTGAGGCCCGCCCCCTCTCGCACACACGCTTACCGGAAGGCACCCTCATGAGCAGCAATCTCCCCAAGGTCGCCTGGATCGGGCTCGGCATCATGGGCTCCCCCATGTCCGAGAACCTGGTCAAGGCCGGTTACCAGGTGACCGGTTACACCCTGGAGCAGGACAAGATCGACCGGCTCGTCGCGGCGGGCGGCAAGGGTGCCGCCTCGATCGCGGACGCGGTGCGCGACGCGGATGTCGTCATCACCATGGTCCCGGCGTCCCCGCAGGTGGAGGCCATCGCCTACGGCCCCGACGGCATCCTGGAGAACGCCAGGCAGGGCGCCCTGCTGATCGACATGTCCTCCATCACGCCGCAGACGTCCGTGGACCTGGCATCGAGCGCGAAGGACAAGGGCATCCGCGTGCTGGACGCCCCGGTCTCCGGCGGCGAGGCCGGCGCCATCGAGGCCGTCCTGTCCATCATGGTCGGCGGCGAGCAGACCGACTTCGACGCCGCGAAGCCGCTGCTCGACGCGCTCGGCAAGACGATCGTCCTGTGCGGCCCGCACGGCTCCGGCCAGACGGTGAAGGCGGCCAACCAGCTGATCGTCGCGGTCAACATCCAGGCCTGCGCCGAGGCCGTCGTCTTCCTGGAGAAGTCCGGGGTCGACCTGTCCGCCGCGCTCGACGTACTGAACGGCGGTCTCGCCGGCTCGACCGTCCTGACCCGCAAGAAGGACAACTTCCTGAAGCGGGACTTCGCTCCGGGCTTCCGGATCGACCTGCACCACAAGGACATGGGCATCGTCACGGACGCCGCCCGCAACGTCGGCGCGGCACTGCCCGTCGGCGGGGTCGTGGCCCAGCTCGTGGCGTCCCTGCGCGCCCAGGGTGACGGCGGCCTGGACCACTCCGCGCTGCTGCGCTCGGTCGAGCGGCTCTCCGGCTCCCAGGTCTGACACTCCCGGCCCTCCACAGGGGCCCCATGAACTCCGGGTCGCGGTGGCGCTGACACCTGTCCTGTCGCGCCCAGGCGCTGCCGCGGCCCGGAACCTCCTCCTCCAATTTCAACAAACTGTTGACGCTTCGACATCGGCGAATCTACGCTCCTGAGGCCGTCAGCAGCCCCGTACGGAAGGCCTCCATGTCCCAGCGTGTGCTCACGACCGAGTCAGGCGCCCCGGTCGCCGACAACCAGAACTCCGCCACGGCCGGCGCCGGCGGGCCGATCCTCGTCCAGGACCAGCACCTGCTCGAGAAGCTCGCCCGCTTCAACCGTGAGCGCATCCCGGAGCGCGTCGTCCACGCCCGCGGCTCAGGCGCGTACGGCTACTTCGAGGTGACGGACGACGTCACCGGCTTCACCCGTGCCGACTTCCTCTCCGAGGTGGGCCGCCGCACCGAGACGTTCATCCGCTTCTCGACCGTCGCCGACTCGCTGGGCGGCGCGGACGCCGTCCGCGACCCGCGCGGCTTCGCCCTCAAGTTCTACACGAACGAGGGCAATTACGACCTCGTCGGCAACAACACCCCGGTGTTCTTCATCAAGGACCCGATCAAGTTCCCCGACTTCATCCACTCCCAGAAGCGGGACCCGTTCACGGGCCGCCAGGAGCCGGACAACGTCTGGGACTTCTGGGCGAACTCCCCCGAGGCGACGCACCAGATCACCTGGCTGATGGGCGACCGCGGGATTCCCGCCTCGTACCGCCACATGAACGGCTTCGGCTCGCACACGTACCAGTGGACGAACGCGAAGGGCGAGGCCTTCTTCGTCAAGTACCACTTCAAGACCAACCAGGGCGTGCGCTCCCTCTCCGCCGAGCAGGCCGCCGAGCAGGTCGGCAAGGACGCCAACTCGCACCAGACGGACCTGCTCCAGGCCATCGAGCGTGGAGTCAACCCGTCCTGGACGCTGCACGTGCAGGTGATGCCGGCCGCCGAGGCGGCGGACTACCGCTTCAACCCGTTCGACGTGACGAAGGTGTGGCCGCACGCCGACTACCCGCTCCAGCGGGTCGGCCGGCTGGTGCTGGACCGCAACCCGGACAACGTCTTCGCCGAGGTGGAGCAGGCGGCGTTCTCGCCGAACAACTTCGTCCCCGGCATCGGTCCTTCGCCGGACAAGATGCTCCAGGGCCGGCTGTTCGCGTACGCCGACGCGCAGCGCTACCGGCTGGGCATCAACCACACCCAGCTCCCGGTCAACGCTCCGAAGGCCGCCGACGTCGACAACTACGGCCGCGACGGGCTGCACGCCACCCGGTACGGCTCGCGCCAGGACAAGAACTACGAGCCCAACTCGTACGCCGGCCCCGCGCAGACCGGAGCCGCCCTTGGCTCCCCGCTCGCGGTGCACGGCTGGACGGGTACGCACGAGGCGCCCCTGCACGCGAAGGACGACGACTTCTTCCAGGCGGGCGAGCTCTACCGGCTGATGTCGGCGGACGAGAAGGACCGCCTGATCGCCAACATCGCCGGCGGACTCTCACAGGTCACCCGCGACGACGTGATCGAGAAGAACCTCGCCCACTTCCACGCCGCCGACGCCGACTACGGCAAGCGCGTGGAGGAGGCCGTCCGCGCCCTGCGCGAGGACTGAGCCTCTCCGAGGGCCCTGCCCGTGCCGCGCACCCGGATGAGGGGTAGTACGCGGCACCGGCAGGACGGGACCGCGGCGGCGGACGACGCCAGTGCGGTGGCGATGGGCCGGCCGGCCCGTGTCCAGACCTGAAGGAACCGGGCCGGCCGCCGCCCGCAGCCCGCCGTCGCGGTCGCTGTGACAGATCACCGGGGTGCGGTGCACGCGTGGGGCGTGCACCGCACCCCGGTCTTTCCATGACGTGCCGTCAAGATGCGGTCGCTGAGCTCTCGCTCTCCAGCCACTGGTCGCGGTACCCGACCGGTCGTTGTCCTCGGCTCACCCCGTGTCCGGCAGGTCGAACAGGCGCTGTGAGCGCCGGCTGTTGTACTGCCGAAGAGTTGTGACCCACGGCCAGTGGTCCTCGGGTTCGAGCCAGGGGCAGACGATGCGGTGCGGGATGCGGCACTTGGCGCCGGGGAGCGGCTCGGCGTCCCACAGGTTCATGGCGGTCCCGGTCGAGGTGATGATCCACCGGCGCCGCGGGGGGACGGTGTGGGCCGGTACGAGGATGCGGGGTTCCAGCAGGACCCAGTGCCCGGTGTACGAGGTGGCGTACCGGTCCTGGAGGAGTTCACAGAAAGGGCACTCGGGAGGCGCCGGCGGCCGTGGCGCGGTGGCGCCTTCGAGGAGTACCTGGAAGAAGTCGCCGTCGGATCGGTCCGGGCAGGGTGAGGTGCTCTCGGTGTCCCCCATGGGCCAAGGATCCGGGGCACGTCGTCGGTGCGGGTAGGGTGCGATCCGGCCGTGGCGAGCGGTGCGGGACCGCCTCCATGAGCTCGTCGACACCACATGAGGCGCACCTGGACACAGGCGGCCCACACCGCGTGACCGGCCGGCGTCCCACGGACCGCTTCCGCGAGAAGGCGCCCCCGGGACCCCGCACCATCCGGCGCACTTCAGCACGGGAGCGGATGGTCACCGCCACCCCGTCACGACGAAGACCGTACGACACGGGCCGTCGTGCGCGCCTGCGGCGAGAACACGCGATGGCTGGACCGGGCGCCGCCGCAACGGCACCGCGCCCGGACATGACGCCGGCCTCCACGACCGCACGGGTCGTGGAGGCCGGCGTCGGGGCGGGTCAGGACACCGTCAGCGGGACGACCGCCGTCGGTGCGTGGCCCGGCTCGGAGGCCACGTCCTCGAACTCGTTGACCGACGCGATGTCGGTCCCGCTCATCGAGATGTTCGTGACCCGCTCCAGGATCGCCTCGACGACGACGGGGACCCGGTGCTCGGCAGCGAGCTTCTTGGCCTCCTCGAAGGCCGGCAGCAGCTGGTCCGGCTCGGTGACGCGGATCGCCTTGCAGCCCAGGCCCTCGACGACCTTGACGTGGTCCACGCCGTAGACGCCCAGCTCCGGTGAGTTGAGGTTCTCGAACTCCAGGTTGACCTGGAAGTCGATGTCGAAGTTGCGCTGCGCCTGCCGGATGAGCCCCAGGTAGGAGTTGTTCACCAGCACATGGACGTACGGGATGCGGTGCTGCGCGCCGACGGCGAGCTCCTCCAGCATGAACTGGAAGTCGTAGTCGCCGGAGAGGGCGACCACGGAGCCTTCCGGGTCGGCCGTGGCGACACCCAGCGCGGCGGGGATCGTCCAGCCCAGCGGTCCGGCCTGGCCGCAGTTGATCCAGTGACGGGGCCGGTAGACGTGCAGCATCTGCGCTCCCGCGATCTGGGAGAGGCCGATCGTCGTCACGTACCGGGTCTCGGGGCCGAACGCCCGGTTCATCTCCTCGTACACCCGCTGCGGCTTCAGCGGCACGTTGTCGAAGTGCGTGCGGCGCTGCAGGGTCGCACGGCGCTCCTGCGTGGACGCGGCCCACTGCGAGCGGTTCTTCAGCTTGCCCGCGTCCTTCAGCTCGCGCGCCACCTGGACGAAGAGCTCCAGTGCCGCCTTCGCGTCGGAGGCGATCCCGAGGTCCGGGGCGAAGATCTTGCCGAGCTGGGTGGGCTCGATGTCGACGTGGACGAAGGTGCGGCCCTCGGTGTAGACGTCCAGCTTGCCGGTGTGGCGGTTGGCCCAGCGGTTGCCGATGCCGAGGACGAAGTCGGACTCCAGGAAGTTCGCGTTGCCGTAGCGGTGCGAGGTCTGCAGGCCGACCATGCCCGCGTTCAGCTCGTGGTCGTCGGGGAGGATGCCCCAGCCCATCAGGGTCGGGACGACGGGGACGCCGGTCAGCTCGGCGAACTCCACCAGGAGTTCCGACGCGTCGGCGTTGATGATGCCGCCGCCCGCGACGAGCAGCGGCCGCTCCGACGCGTTGAGCATCTCGACGGCCCGCTCGATCTGCTTACGGCTCGCGGCGGGCTTGTGGACGGGCAGCGGCTCGTACAGCTCGGGGTCGAACTCGATCTCGGTGAGCTGCACATCGATCGGCAGGTCGATGAGGACAGGACCAGGCCGGCCCGTACGCATCAGGTGGAAGGCCTGCTGGAAGACACCCGGGACCTGCGCGGCCTCCAGGACGGTGGTCGCGGCCTTGGTCACCGGCGCGGCGATCGACGCGATGTCGACGGCCTGGAAGTCCTCCTTGTGGAGGACGGCGGTGGGCGCCTGGCCGGTGATGCAGAGGATCGGGACGGAGTCGGCGATGGCCGAGTAGAGGCCGGTGATCATGTCGGTGCCGGCGGGCCCCGACGTACCGATGCAGACGCCGATGTTCCCGGCCTTGGCACGGGTGTAGCCCTCCGCCATGTGGGAGGCGCCCTCGACGTGGCGGGCGAGGGTGTGCTGCACCCCGCCGGAGGCCTTGAGAGCCGCGTAGAACGGGTTGATCGCCGCACCCGGCACACCGAACGCGCTGCTGACGCCTTCGCGCTTGAGGATCTCAACTGCCGCTCGGGCAGCGGTCATACGAGGCATGAGTGCTCCTGCTCGGACCTGGTGGAGTCGGGCTCTGTCGCGCCACCTGAGAGCACTAATTCCACATTACGGAAACTTCTTTCTGCTATGTGAAAACAATTTAGGGCGGTCCGGGGCGGCCGTCAAGGGAGGACGGGGAAAGCGGCGGAGACCATCGGCCCGAAGTACGCGAATCACCCCCCGGAGCGTCGCTCCTGGTGGACGATGGAGGTACGGAACGCAGTCGCCGCCACGGAGGCGGCAGAAGGGGGCAGCACGTGGAGTCCGTACCGGTGCGCTGCCCGGCCTGCCGTCGGGACCACGCGTACGTCACGCCGGTGTACCCCTGCCCCTGCGGCTCCCCGACCGCCCCGCCGCTGATGCGCGGCGCGCCGGCCGTGCTCATCACGCACCGCACCTGGAACGACGACTGGGTGAGCGTGCGGTGCCACTCCTGCGGACGGCGCGACCAGTGGCCGCACCCCGAACTCTGCTGCCCCTGCGGCGCGGTACTGCGGATCCCCGTGCGCCCGGTGGCCACGCGCGGCACCACGCCGCCGGCCACGACTGGCGGTTCACCCGGCCCGGCCCACATACCGCTGCCGCGCACAGCCGCACATCCGCGTCCGTCGTTCAGGCCCCTGGTGATACGGACGGCGCGCGACGCGGTGAACACCGCGGCGCTCTATCTGAGATGGCTGGGCTTCCACGACGTCGTCCAGACCGAGGTGCGGCCCAGCTCCCGGATCGACCTCAGGGCGGCCGGTCTCATCGCCCAGGTCGACGCGACCACGCGCCCGACCGCCCTGCGTGACGTCGAGTGCCTCTGGCTGAACGCCCTGAACACCTCGGTGTCCGGCGTACTGTTCTCCCTGGCCGGTTACACGGACGAGGCGCGTTCACGCGCCGACGGCCTCGCCGTCCCCCTGTTCGTCCTGGATCTCACCGGCACACCGCAGCCGGTGAACGGCCCCGCCGACGAACTGATCAGCGTCGGCCCGGCCCCCGCCGAATGATTTCGGTCACCTGTGCCCTGCCAGCCGCATATGTTCGAGCTGTTGTCAGAATGAGGACGTAGAGTGAAGGCATGGTCTTAACTCCTCGGCTTCCCACCCACTCCGCCCCCGTTTTTCTGACCCAGCCCGTCCACCCGTCCGTCGTCGAGGCCAACGACGCCATCCGCGCGCTCGTCGACTCGCGGGCCGGCCAGGACTGGACACCGGTGGAAGCCGCGGAGTACGAGATCCTGCTCATCGAGTGGGCGGCCGCGACCCAGGGCATAGGCTCCGGCGTCATAGAGGCCGCCTGACCCCGCGGCCTCCGGCGCGGGCTACGCGCCGTATCCCTCCCGCAGTTCGACCTTCCGGACCTTACCGCTGACGGTCATGGGGAACGCGTCCAGAATGCGCAGCCCGCGCGGGATCTTGTAGTGCGCCAGCTGATCCCGGCAGTACGCCGTCACCTCGTCGAGCGTGGGCGGGTCGGCCGGATCGCGCGGAATGACGCAGGCCAGGATCTCCTCGCCGTACCGCTCGTCGGGCACTCCGACCACCTGGACGTCGGCGATCTTCGGATGGCCGTAGAGGAACTCCTCGATCTCGCGCGGATACACGTTCTCTCCCCCGCGGATGATCATGTCCTTGATCCGGCCGACGATCTGGACGTAGCCGTCCTCCCGCATCGTCGCGAGGTCCCCCGTGTGCATCCAGCGCCCCGCGTCGATGACTTCGGCGGTCCGCTCCGGCTGGTCCCAGTAGCCGAGCATCACGCTGTACCCCCGGGTGCACAGCTCACCGGCCTCACCGCGTGGGAGGGTCACGCCCGTCACCGGGTCGACGACCTTCACCTCGATGTGCGGCATCACCCGGCCGACCGTGCCGGTGCGACGCTCCAGGTCGTCCTCCCGCCGGGTCTGGGTGGAGACCGGCGAGGTCTCCGTCATCCCGTAGCAGATGGAGACCTCCTCCATGTGCATCTGGGCGACGACCCGTTTCATCACCTCGACCGGGCAGGGCGATCCGGCCATGATCCCCGTCCGCAGCGAGGAGAGGTCGTACGAGGCGAAGTCGGGCAGGCCGAGCTCCGCGATGAACATGGTGGGTACGCCGTAGAGCGAGGTGCAGCGCTCCTGCTCGACGGCGGCCAGCACGGCGGCGGGCTCGAAGGACGGCGCGGGGATCACGATGCAGGCGCCGTGCGAGGTGATGCCGAGGTTCCCCATGACCATGCCGAAGCAGTGGTAGAACGGCACGGGCAGACAGACCCGGTCCTGTTCGGTGTAGGCGACCATCTCCCCCACGAAGTAGCCGTTGTTGAGGATGTTGTGGTGGGAGAGCGTGGCGCCCTTGGGGAATCCGGTGGTGCCGGAGGTGTACTGGATGTTGATCGGGTCGTCGCACGACAGTTCCGCCTCGCGGTCCGCAAGTTGCCCGGCGGTCACCGATCCCGACGCGGCGGTCAGCTCGTCCCAGGACGGGTCGCCGATGTGGTGGACGGACCGCAGTGCGGGGCAGTTCGCGCGGACCTGGCCGACGAGCGCGCGGTAGTCGCTGGTGCGGTGGGCGAGCGAGGCGACCAGGACGGAGATCCCGGCCTGCTTCAGCACGTACTCCAGCTCGTGCGCACGGTAGGACGGATTGATGTTGACCATGACCGCGCCGATGCGGGCCGTGGCGTACTGGACGAGGACCCATTCCGGGCAGTTGACCGCCCAGATCCCGACCCGGTCGCCCTTGGCCACCCCGGAACCCATCAGTCCGCGGGCCAGCTCCTCGACGGCGGCCCCGAACTCGGCGTACGTCCACCGGCGTCCGGACACCACGTCGACGAGGGCCTCCCGGTCCCCGTACGCCTCGACCGCCCGGTCCAGGTTGCGTCCGATGGTGTCGCCGAGCAGCTCCGTGCCGCTGGTGCCGTGCGCGTAGGAAAGGCCGCTCATCGCAGGTCCCCCTCGTCGAACTCGGTGCCGGCCCCCTGCGCGGTCCGCTCGCGCAGCTCGATCCTGCGGATCTTCCCGGAGACGGTCTTGGGCAGCTCGGCGAACTCCAGCCGGCGGATGCGCTTGTACGGGGCGAGGACCGCCCGGGAGTGCTCGAAGAGCACCTTGGCGGTGGCGGCGCCGGGCTCCCAGCCCGCGGCGAGCACGACGTACGCCTTCGGGACGGAGAGCCGCACCGGGTCGGGGGCGGGGACGACCGCCGCCTCGGCCACCGCCTCGTGCTCCAGCAGGGCGCTCTCCAGCTCGAACGGCGAGATCTTGTAGTCGGATGCCTTGAACACGTCGTCGGACCGGCCCACATAGGTGATGTAGCCGTCCTCGTCCCGTGCGCCGATGTCACCCGTGCGGTAGTAGCCGCCCGCCATGGCTTCGGCCGTGCGCTCCGGGTCTCCGTGGTAACCCGTCATCAGGCCGACGGGGGCCGTGGACAGGTCGAGGGAGATCTCGCCCTCCGCCACGCCCGGTTCACCGGTGACCGGGTCCAGCAGCTCCACCTTGAATCCGGGACTGGGACGGCCCATGGAGCCGGTCTTGAGCCGCTGCCCCGGGGTGTTGGCCACCTGCACGGCGGTCTCCGTCTGCCCGAAGCCGTCCCGGATGGTGACGCCCCAGGCGCGCCTGACGCTCTCGATGACCTCCGGGTTGAGCGGCTCGCCGGCGGCGACGACCTCACGCGGCGGTGTCCTCAGCTGCGCGAGGTCGGCCTGGATGAGCATCCGCCAGACCGTCGGCGGGGCGCAGAAGCTGGTGACGGCCGAGCGGTCCATCTCCGCCATCAGCCGGGCGGCGTCGAACCGGGTGTAGTTGAAGATGAAGACGGTGGCCTCGGCACTCCACGGCGCGAAGAGGTTCGACCAGGCGTGTTTCGCCCAGCCGGGCGAGGAGATGTTCAGGTGGACGTCGCCGGGCTTGAGCCCGATCCAGTACATCGTCGACAAGTGGCCCACGGGGTACGAGACGTGGGTGTGCTCCACGAGCTTGGGACTGGCCGTGGTGCCCGAGGTGAAGTAGAGCATGAGGGGTTCATCGGCGTCCGTACCGCGGTCCGCGGTGAAGGTCTCCGGCGCCTCGTCGGCCCCGCCGTAGGAGATCCAGCCCCGGACGTCGGCGCCGACCGAGATCCGGGTGTAGTCGCCGGGTACCTCCTCGAACTTGTCGGTGTCCGCCGACCGTACGAGTACATGGCGGACCTTGCCGCGCTCGACACGGTCGCGCAGGTCGGCCGGCCCCAGCAGGGGGGTGGCGGGGATGACGACGGCGCGCAGCTTCATCGCGGCCAGGGCCGTCTCCCACAGTTCGGTCTGGTTGCCGAGCATGACCAGGATCCGGTCGCCCGCGGCCACGCCCTGGTCCCGCAGCCAGTTGGCCGCCCGGTTGGAGCGGGAGGCCATCCGGGCGAAGGACACCTCGGTGCGGCCGCCGTCCTCCTCGACGATGTGCAGGGCGGTGCGGTCGTTGTTCTCGGCGATGACGTCGAACCAGTCGAGCGCCCAGTTGAATTCGTCGGGGCGGGGCCAGCGGAAGCCCTCGTACGCCGTGGTGTAGTCCTCACGGTGCTCGATCAGGAAGTCCCGGGCCGCCCGGAACGTCTCCGTCGCATTCGTTGCCGGCATGTGCTCTCCTCGTCGCGAACCCGTCCTTCGGCCGTAACATCATGTAAACAGTGACCCAGATCTCACCACCCCCGGACGGGGGTAGGTCCGACAGGGCTCCGACGGGACGGAGAGTCATGGGCGTACCGGAACCGGGCGAGGCGACCGAGCTGCGGGCGGCCATGCTCAGGCTGCGCAGGACGAGCGGGCTGCCCGTGGTCTTCGGTGGGCTGCTGTCCGACGCCCGCCACGCCCGGATCGCCGAGCTGAGCGGGGCGCAGACC
Organism: Streptomyces sp. NBC_01166; assembly: GCF_045039765.1. Taxonomy (NCBI): domain Bacteria; kingdom Bacillati; phylum Actinomycetota; class Actinomycetes; order Kitasatosporales; family Streptomycetaceae; genus Streptomyces; species Streptomyces sp. NBC_01166. Next base: position 6,724,342 of record NZ_CP108613.1, on the reverse strand, counting down.
CCCGCGCTGCGCGGGCTCGTCATCTCGGCGGGCAGCGGGCTCGGCGGAAAGGCGATCGCCCTGTCACGGCCGTGCGCGGTCACGGACTACCCGTCGTCGCGCCACATCAGCCACGAGTACGACGCGGCCGTCGCGGCGGAGGGCCTGCGCTCCGTCGTCGCGGTGCCCGTCGTCGTACGCCGGACGGTGCGCGGTGTGCTGTACGGGGCGCTGCGCGAGCCGCTCACGCTCGGGGACCGTACGTTCGACGCGGCGGCTTCGGCGGCCCGCGACGTTGAGCAGGCCCTGGCCGTACGGGACGAGGTGCAGCGGCTGCTGGCGGCCACCCGGGAGCAGATCGCCGATCCGGGCGTGGGCCCCGGCACCTGGGAGGACGTCCGCGAGGCTCATCGTGAGCTGCGCGCCCTCGCCCCGAAGATCGTGGACCCGGCGCTGCGCGGCGAGCTGCTCGCCGTGTGCGGACGGCTCGCGTCGGCCGCGGGGGCGGACCGGCTGCCGGTGTCCGGGCGGGTGCGGCTGGCACCGCGGGAGGTCGATGTGATCGCCTGCGTCGCGTCGGGTGCGACGAACGCCGTGGCGGCCGAGCGCCTGGGGCTGCGGCCGGAGACCGTGAAGAGCTATCTGCGGTCCGCGATGCGGAAACTGGGTGCGCACACCCGGCTGGAGGCGGTGGTGGCGGCCCGGCGCGCGGGGCTGCTGCCGTGAGCCGGGCCGTGCGGGCCGGGAGGGCTCAGTCCCCGAAGTCGACGAACGTGGCGAACCGGACGTCGTGGGCGGGCGCCGGGGACATCACCGTCAGCATCTCCACGGCCTCCTGGGTGATCTCCTCGCGGGTCGCCCGGTCGAGCGTGCCCAGGGCCTGCACCGTGACGGTCGCGGTGTCCCGGGTCTCGTCGAGCCGCCAGAGCGCGGCGAGGAAGCCGTCGGCCAGGACGGTCCCGTAGGACTGGTTTCCCACACCGTTGCGGCCCTTGTACGCGGGCGGGATCACCCGGGTCCGGTCGGCGTGGCCGAGCAGGATGTTGTCGAACTCGGGGAGGAAGCGGGGCGGGGCGGGGGTGTCGGGGCCGGGGCGCGGGGCGTCGGGCAGATCGAAGAGTTCGACGCCGTTCTCGTCGCGGAAGGTGACGAGCCGGGGCCGCAGGCGTTCGAAGACCTCGCGCATCCGGGTGAGTCCGGCCCACATCTGCATGTCCTTCACCGAGGCCGGGCCGAAGGCGCCGAGGTAGCGCAGGACGGTCCCGTCGGGCGAGGCCGCCGGGAGTGACGGAGTGCCGAGCCAGTGCTCGGCGGTCGTCAGGGCGACCTGCCCGCTGCGCCCCCACAGCCCGCGCGGGGTCACCTGGACCAGCGGCAGCCGGCAGCGCGCGGCGACCGCGAGTGCCCGGGGGTCGGCGTCCGGCCAGTGGAGGAGGAGTTCCTCCCGCAGTTCCTTCATGGTGCGGGGCCGTTCCTCGACGAGCTCCCTGGCGAGCGCGGAGAGCCGGTCCGGATCCACGCCCGTGAGCCCGCTGCGGAACATGTTCAGCTCCCGGTCGCGCGCCGGTTGGACCAGGGGGCGCAGCGTGAGGGCGTCCTCGGCGGTGTGGGTGTGGATGGTGGAGCGCAGGCTGACGATCCTGACGACCTCGCGGGACTCCATCAGCTCCGAGAGCGCGGCAGGGGCGAAGCCCTCCAGCCGGGAGTAGAGCTGGAAGTACGGCGGCCTGGTGTTCTGCGCCTGCAGGCCTACCAGGCGGCTGACCGCGTCCTTCACCGGCACGGCGGTGCGGCGGAGCAGCAACTGGCGGTCCATCGTCGCCCTGTTGAGCGCGCGGGGCGAGAGCACGGGAGCGTATCTGGCGGCCATGGCCCGCAGACTACGCGTGCCCTGTGACACCGGCCCGGAACGGGCGACACTCGCACGGGTGCGGAGCACCGCTGCCGGGAGGGCATCGGCCCTCATGATGGGGCGGTGATCAGCGTCCTGTTCGCCGTTCTGACCGCGCTCAGCAACGGCACCGCGTCGGTACTGCAGCGCCGCGCCGCCCTCGAGGTGCCCGACAGCGAGGCGATGCGCCTGTCCCTGATCGGGCATCTGCTGCGGCAGAAGGTGTGGCTGGCCGGGATCGGTCTCGTGATCGTCGCCGCCGTCTGCCAGGCGGTGGCTCTGGCCACGGGCCCCATCGCCGTGGTCCAGCCGATCTTCGTGATCGAACTGCCCGCGACGCTGGTGGTCGCCGGGTTCGTCATGCGGGTCGGGGTGCCGCGCCAGGTCTGGCTGGGGGTGGCCGCCGTGACCGTGGGCCTGGCCCTCGGCATGGCGGCCGCCGCGCCGGTCGGCGGCAGCGAATACGTACAGGGGGCGGCCTGGATCCCGGCCCTGGTGGCCACCGGGATCTTCGAGGCGGCGCTCATCGCCGCGGCGCTCGGTACCTCCGGCAACGCCCGGGCCGCGCTGCTGGGGCTGGCCGCGGCGTGCGGGTACGCGCTCACCGCCGCGCTGATGAAGGACGCCATGTCGCGGCTGGACGCCGACGGCGTGACCGGCCTGCTGACCGCGTGGCAGCTGTACGCCACCGCGGTGGCCGGCGTGGGCGCGCTGTTCCTCCTCCAGAACGCGCTCCAGGCCGGCTCCCTCGTGGCGGTGCAGCCGATGCTGACGCTCGGGGACGCGCTGATCAGCATCTGCTACGGGGTGACCCTGTTCGGGGAGGAGCTGCGGACCGGGTGGTGGCTGCTGCCCCAGCTGATCGGGGTGGCGCTGATCACCCTCGGCTGTGTCGTCCTCGCACGCTCCCCGCTGGCGACCGCGAAACCGGCGCCGCCACCGCGCGTGAGCTGACCGGGGCGGTCAGGGCCGCCCTCGCGCCGGGACCTCCTCGCCCGGCGGCACCGGGCCGGGCGGGGTGCCGTCGCCGAACGGCCGGCCGCCCAGCTGCTCCCGGTGGTGCGGGGCCGTCCAGCCCGACAGGTCGGGGCCGAGCGGCACGATCCCGGTCGGATTGATACCGGTGTGCACCTGGTAGTAGTGCCGCTTGATGTGGTCGAAGTCGACGGTGTCCCCGAAGCCCGGGGTCTGGTAGAGGTCACGGACGTACGCCCACAGGACGGGATCCTCGGCGAGCTTCGAACGGTTGCACTTGAAGTGGCCGTGGTAGACGGCGTCGAAGCGCACGAGGGTGGTGAACAGCCGGATGTCGGCCTCGGTGATCGTGTCGCCGACCAGGTAGCGCTGTTCGGCGAGGCGTTCGGAGACCATGTCCAGGCGGCGGAACACATCGACGTACGCCGCCTCGTACTCCCCCTGCCCGGCGGCGAACCCGGCGCGGTAGACGCCGTTGTTGACGTCCCGGTAGATGCCGTCCATCACCTCGTCGATCTCCCCGCGGAGCCGCTCCGGGTAGAGGTCGGGGGCGCCGGGTCGGTGCAGGCCGGTCCATTCGGTGGCCAGGTCCAGGGTGATCTGCTGGTAGTCGTTGGTGACCAGGGCCCGGGTCGGTACGTCGACGATCGCGGGCACGCTGACCCCGCCCGGGTAGCCGCGCTCCCGTGCGTCGTAGGCCTCGCTCAGGTAGCCGATGCCGAGCACCGGGTCCTTGGCACCCTTGTCGAGGGTGAAGCGCCAGCTGCGGTCGTCCTGGATGGGATCGGCGACGGCCAGGGAGAGGGCGCTCTCCAGACCGAGCAGCCGCCGTGAGACCAGGGCCCGGCTCGCCCAGGGACAGGCCCGGCTGACGACCAGGCGGTAGCGACCGGCCTCGACGGGCCAGCCGTCCCGGCCGTCGGCGGTGATGCGGTCGGCGAAGTGGCTGCGGGAGCGCTTGAAGGGCTTGTGGCCGTACGAGGTGTTCCCGCCCTGCTCCCGGTCCTCGGTGCCGCTCATGGTGTTCTCCTCGTGGCATCGGTCGCGTCGGACGTCTGGTCACGTCTCCTTCCCCGTCTGCCCGCCGCGACATCGGCCAGAGCCACGATCAGCCCCGCGAGGACGAACGCGACCGAGACGAGGAGCCCGTGGTCGTAGGCCGCTGCCCAGTCGCCGTCGCCCAGTTGGGCGAAGAAGAGCGAGCCCACCGCGGCGATCCCGATGGACGAGCCGACACGCTGGCTGGTCTGGAGGGTGCCGCCGGCGCTGCCCCCGTTCTCCACCGGCACCTCGGAAAGGGTGAGGGTCTGGTTGGGCGCGATGACGAGTCCGCTGCCCAGGCCGGCCAGGAGCAGCGGGGCCGCCATCGCGAGCCCGGCACCTCGCCCCGGCACCAGGTGCGCGGCCAGTGCGGTGAGCCCGAGCCCGACGGCCACCATGGTGAGGCCCACGACGATGAGGGGCCGCCCGAAGCGGCCGACCAGCCGGCCGCCGATGCTCGCCGACGCGCCCGCGCCCAGGGCGAACGGGGTGATCGCGAGACCCGCCTCCAGGGCGCTGTAGTGCAGCCCGGACTGCAGGTAGAGCGTGCTGATGAAGAAGATCGAGGTGAAGCCCGCGAAGTACAGCAGGATCATCAGGCAGCCCAGCCAGAAGGACCGGAGCCGGAAGAGGGACAGGTTCAGCACCGGCTGGACGTTCCGTCGCGCGCAGCGGGACTCCCAGGCGACGAACGCGGCGAGGAGGACAGCGGCCACCGCCACGAGCAGCCACTTGCCGTTGCCCGGCCACTGCTGCGCCTGGACGAACGGCAGCAGCAGGGCGAGCACCCCCGCCCCGAGCAGCAGGACTCCGACGGGGTCCAGGTCGCGCGGGCGTACGCGGCCCGCCGACGGGGTGTCGGGGAGCAGCCGCCGGGCCAGCAGGAGGCACACGAAGCCGATCGGCAGGTTGACGTAGAACACCCAGCGCCAGCCCTCCTGTGCTCCGGCCCCCTGGATCAGGAGGCCGCCCAGGAGCGGTCCGACGGCGGTGGAGATGCCGACCACGGTGCCGAACATGCCGAAGGCCCGGCCCCGCTCGCGGCCGGAGAACATCTGCTGGATCAGCGCGGAGATCTGGGGCGAGAGCAGCCCGCCCGCCGCGCCCTGGAGGAGCCGGGCGATGACCAGCCAGAGACTGGACTGGGCGGCTCCGCAGGCTGCGGAGGCCAGGGTGAAGAGGGTCAGCCCCGCCATGAAGACCGCGCGCCGCCCCCGTGCGTCGCCGAGGCGTCCGCCCGGGATGAGGACGAGGCCGAAGGCGAGCGCGTAGCCGGACAGCACCCACTGGAGGTCGGACTCCGGGGTGTCGAGGCCCTCCTTGATGGACGGCAGCGCCACATTGACGATGGACACGTCGAGCAGCGTCATGAAGCCCGCCACCAGACAGACGGCGAGGGCACGCCAGCGACGGGGGTCGGAGGGGCCGGGGCCAGGCATGCCCGTCCGGTGCTCCGTGCTCTCTGCCATGTCCCGCACCCTAGTTCGCGTCCGCCCGGTCACCGTCCCGGGCGCGCCGTGCGGCGGTGCGGTGAGCCCCCGTCAGCCCCGGGGGTGCCGGTGCGGCTTGCCCGGCCCCATCGGGGGTAGCCGTGGGGCATGACTGTCGGGAAAACGAGCGTTCTGGTCCTGGACTGTGCCGAGCCTCTTGAGCTCGCGGATTTCTATGCGAACCTCCTCGGCGCCGAGACGCGGATCGGGAGCGATCCCGACTTCGTCGAAATCGTCGGCAACACCGGTGTGCACCTGGCCGTCCGCCGTGACCACGGCTACGCGCCGCCGAGCTGGCCCCGCCCGGACGACTCGCTGCAGGCTCATCTGCGCATCCTGGTCGACCCGGGTGACATGGACGAGGCCGAGCGCGAGGCGATAGGCCTCGGCGCCCGGCCCGTGGACACGGGGAACAGCAACAGCGGCCCCCGTGACGTCCGGCTCTACAACGATCCGGCCGGGCACTCGTTCTCCCTGGCCGTGTATCCGGCGCGGCAGCCGGAGAACCGCTAGGCCGTCACCCGCTGGGCCGTGCGGCGACGCAGCGCGGAGTCGGTGAGTGACGGCGGGGTGTAACCGGTGTCGCGTGCCGAGAGGTTGGTGCCGGGCGGGACGATCTCGTCGATCCGGTCGAGGACGTCCCCGCTCAGCCTCACCTTGTCCGCGCCCAGCTGGCTGTCCAGCTGTTCGAAGGTGCGCGGGCCGATGATCGCCGACGTGACGGCCGGGTGTTCGAGCACGAAGGCCAGGGCGAGCTGCACGAGGGTGAGTCCGGCCTCCTCGGCGAGCCGGGCCAGGGCTTCGGCGGCGGCCAGCTTGGCGGCGTTCTCCGGTGCGGAGACGTCGAAGCGTGCCGCCTGGCGGTCGGCGCGGCTGGACGCGGGCTGCTCGGCGCCCGTGCGGTACCGGCCGGAGAGCCAGCCGCCGGCCAGCGGGCTCCAGGACAGCACCCCCAGCCCGTAGCGCTGGACGACCGGCAGGACCTCGCGTTCGATGCCCCGTGCCAGCAGGGAGTACGGCGGCTGTTCCGCGACCACGCGTTCGCGGCCCCTGCGCTCGGCGAGCCACTGGCCCTCGACGATCGCGGACGGCTCGAAGGTCGAGGTTCCGATGTAGCGGATCTTGCCCTGGTGGACCAGGTCGGAGAGCGCGCCGAGGGTTTCGTCGAAGTCGGTGTCCGGCTCGGGGCGGTGCACCTGGTAGAGGTCGATCCAGTCGGTACCGAGCCTGCGGAGGCTGTTCTCGACCTCACGGATGATCCACCGGCGGCTGTTGCCCCGCTCGTTCGGGTCGTCACCGAGGCTGCCGTGGAATTTGGTCGCCAGCACCACGCCGTCGCGCCGGCCGCCGGCGAGGGCCTTGCCGACGATGGTCTCCGACTCGCCCGCGGAGTAGACGTCGGCGGTGTCGAGGAAGTTGATCCCCGAGTCCAGCGCGTGGTGGATGATCCGGATGCTGTCGTCGTGGTCGGGGTTGCCGCGGGGGCCGAACATCATGGTGCCGAGGGCCAGCGGGCTGACCTTCACGCCGGTACGCCCGAGGGTGCGGTATTCCGTCATCCCGCGTTCACCCCCACGAGTCCGGCGAGGCCGATGCCGGTGTGGCCCGCATCGCTGTCGACGGTGTCGAACAGCCGGTTGGCCGGCCTCGGCAGGCCGTAGTGCTCACGCAGGGTGGTTCCGGTGTACTCGGTGCGGAAGAGGCCCCGCTCCTGGAGGATCGGGACGACCCGGTCCACGAAGACCTCCAGCCCGGAGGGGAGCACGGCGGGCATGATGTTGAAGCCGTCGGCCGCCCCGCTGTCGTACCAGTGCTCGATGGTGTCGGCGACCTGCTCGGCCGTTCCGGCGAAGGTGCGGTGTCCGCGCCCGCCGCCGAGCCGCCCGATGAGCTGTCGCACCGTCAGCCTCTCGCGCCTGGCCAGTTCCACGACCAGGGTGTAGCGGCTCTTGGCGCCCTCGATCTCGTCCTCGTCGGGAAGGTTCTCCGGAAGCTCCCGGTCGAGGTGCAGCTCGGACGGGTCGAGCTTCAGTGTCTTGGCGAGCTGGCGCTTGGCGTACTCGGGGACGATGAGCCGGTCGAGTTCGGCGTCCAGTTCCAGTGCCTCGGCCTCGGTGTCGCCGATGACGGGGACGATGCCGGGGAGGATCTTGATGCCGTCCGGGTTGCGCCCCAGCGCCTCGGCCCGCTGCTTGACGTCCTTGTAGAAGGCGATGCCCTCCTCCAGGGTCTGCTGCGCGGTGAACACCGCCTCGGCGTAACGGGCCGCGAAGTCCTTGCCGTCCTCGCTGGACCCCGCCTGCACGAGCAACGGGTATCCCTGGGGCGGCCGTTGGACGTTGAGGGGGCCGTCGACCCGGAAGAACTCACCGGTGTGAGCGATGGTGCGGACCCGGTCGGCCAGCGCATGGACACCGGCCTCCTTGTCGGCCACGACCGCGTCGTCCGCCCAGCTGTCCCAGAGCTTCGTGGACACCTCGACGAACTCGGCGGCGCGCCGGTAGCGGTCGTGGTGCAGGGGCGTGTCGTCGAGGCCGAAGTTGCGGGCCGCGTCGGCACCGGCGGTGGTGACGATGTTCCAGCCGGCCCGGCCACCGGAGACGTGGTCGAGCGAGGCGAACCGGCGGGCCAGGTTGTACGGCTCGTTGTAGCTGGTGGAGGCGGTGGCGATCAGGCCGATGCGCTCGGTGACCCCGGCGAGCGCGGTGAGCAGCACGGTGGGTTCCAGCTTGGCGGCGGGCCGCCGGCCGGGGTCACCCATGAGGACGGGTCCGTCGGCGAGGAACAGGGAGTCCAGGAGCCCGCGTTCGGCGATGCGGGCCAGGGTCTTGTAGTGCTCCAGGTCCGAGTTGGCCTCGGCGTGGCTCTCGGGGAGCCGCCAGGACGCCTCGTGGTGGCCGGTGGACATCAGGAAGGCGTTCAGATGGAGCTGCTTGCGCGGCATGGGTGTCTTCTCCTCGGAAGATCAGTGCGTGATCTGGGGCTGTGCCACGCCGAGGGCGGCGAGCAGGGTGTCGCGGTACTCCTGGAAGCGCGGTTCGCGGCGGGAGCGCGGGGACGGCAGGTCGATCCTGAGATCGACGGAGATGAGGCCGTCCTCCAGGACGAGGACACGGTCGGCCAGCTCCACGGCCTCGTCGACGTCGTGGGTGACCAGCAGCACCGCGGGGCGGTGGCGTTCGTACAGCTCGCGCAGCAGGTCGTGCATCTTGATCCGGGTCAGCGCGTCCAGGGCGCCGAACGGCTCGTCCGCGAGGAGGAGTTCGGGTTCGCGCACGAGGGCACGGGCCAGGGCGGCGCGCTGCTGTTCGCCGCCGGACAGCTCATGGGGCCAGGAACCGTCACGGCCCTCCAGTCCCACCTCGGCGAGCGCCGTCAGACCTCGCTCGCGGGTCCCGGGGCCGCGCAGTCCGAGGACGACGTTGTCGAGCACCCGCAGCCAGGGCAGCAGCCGGGAGTCCTGGAAGGAGAGTGAGACCCTGTCGGGTACGGAGAGTTCCCCGGACCCCTCGACGGTGTGGTCGAGGCGGGCGACGGCCCGCAGCAGGGTGGACTTGCCGGAGCCGCTACGGCCGAGGAGGGCGGTGAACTCCCCTTGGGCTACGGTCAGATCAAGTTTCTTGAGGATGTCCCGGTCACCGAAACGCCGCACCAGCCCGGAGGTGCGGATCGCGGGCCGGGTCTCCGTCAGCCCGCCAGTGTGCGTCGCCATGACAGGACCTTCCTTTCGACTGCGCGTACCGCCGCGTCCGAGGCGAAGCCGAAGATCCCGTAGGCCACGAGGCCCACGATGATCACGTCGGACTGGGCGTACTGCTGGGCCTGGAACATCATGTAACCGATGCCGCTGGTGGCGTTGATCTGCTCGACCACGATGAGACCGAGCCAGGACGAGGTGACGCCGAGCCGCAGGCCGACGAAGAGGCCGGGCAGCGAGCCGGGCACGACGACCTTGCGGATGAACGTCGCACGGCTCAGGTCGAGTCCCTCGGCGAGTTCGACGTACCTGCTGTCGATGCCGGTCAGCGAGGCGTACGTGTTGATGTACATGTTCACCGCGACGCCGAGAGCGATCACGGTGACCTTCATCTGCTCGCCGATGCCGAGCCAGAGGATCAGCAGCGGGAGCATGGCCAGGGACGGGATCGCCCGCTTGATCTGGAGCGGGCCGTCCAGCAGGTACTCACCGCTGCGGCTCAGCCCCGCCGCCACGGCCAGGATCACACCGGCCGACACCCCGAAGAACAGGCCGAGACCGGCGCGCTGGAGCGAGATGAGGACGTTGTCCTGGAGCCGGCCCGTGGTGACCAGGTCGACCGCGGTGGCGAACACCGTGCCGGGTGAGGAAAGGATCCGCGGGTCGAGGTAGCCGGACGCCGAGGCCGCCCACCACGCGAGCACGAGCAGCGCCGGGCCGATCAACCGTCCGAAGGGCAGCGCCCGGCCGGGGCCGAGACGCCGGCGGGTGCCCCGGGAGACTTGTGCCGTCCCCCCGCCGCCCGGTGGTCCGGCCGGCTGCGGCTCCGCCGTCTCCGTGCCGGTCGTCCGCGCTTTCGCCAGCAGGTCGGTCATGACCCCTCCCGGTACTCGGCGGCCACGGCGTCGGCCGCCAGCCTTTCGAATCGGCGGTCGAAGAGCTCGGAGGCCTTCTGCTCCGGTACGAAGCCCCCCTCGGCCAGCAGATCGGCGGTCTTCTGCTCCCAGTCGACGGCCTCGTCCCAGCTGACCGGGAACTGCGGCTTCCGATAGGAGTCGACGATGCGCCGGCCGTCCGCCTTCGACACGCCCTGGTCCTTCACGTAGTACGTGTCGATCCACTCGTCCTGGTTCTCCCAGGCCCATACCTGGCCGCGCGCCCACAGCGGTACGAAGCTGCGCACGGCCTTCGCCTTCTCCGGGTCGTTGAGGACCTCGTTCGGTGCCCAGAGCACGGTCAGCAGGTCGACGACCTTCGTCTTCACCCCGCGGGCGCCGTCCTTGCCGTACTGGTCGAGATACTTCGTCAGGGTCGGCTCGCCCAGCGGGGCCACATCGACCTGCGCGGACTGCAGCGCGGTGAGGAACTGGGTGCTGGGCAGGTCGACCAGTTCGACGTCGGAGTTCTTCAGCCCCGCCTCCTCGAGCGCTCGCAGGACGACGACGCCCTGCGCCTGGCCCTGGGAGAACCCGATCTTCTTCCCCCGGAAGTCCTCGGCCCTGGTGATGGACGAGCCGGGGGCCGTCGCAAAGGTGTAGAGCGGGTGCCGGCGGACCTGCACGGCGACGATTTTCGCCTGGACACCGATGGCGTGCGCCTGGATCGGCGGAATTCCCGCGTTGGTGGCCAGATCGATCGATTTCGCGCGGAATCCCTGAATGACATCGGGACCGGCGGAGAGGTTCGGCCACTCGGCGACGGTGAAGGGCAGTTCCCGGGCCAGCCCCGCCGGCCCCAGCTGGAGCTGTGTCGTACGGGCGGCGATCTTCAGTTTCGTCCCGGACGCCGGATCTCCGGACGGAAGAGCGCCGACGGGTTCCGCGTCGGCGACGGATTTCACCTGCGGCGAGCAGGCGGCGAGGCTCAGTACGGTGCCTCCCGCGAGAGCGAGGAACGACCTCCGGGCCAGGGCCCGCCTGTTGTCGTGGCGTGTCATCGTGAATTCCTGATCACTGGTCGGGCGCGGGGCGGATGGAGTGGTAGGAGCCGTCGTGGAAGAGCAGCGGGCTGCGCCCCTCGTCCAGCCAGGACTCCTCGACCCTGGCGACGACGATGCGGTGGTCGCCGGCCGGGACGATGCTCCGGAAGGTGAGCCGCAACCAGCCGGTCACCCCGTCGAGCACGGGTTCCCCGCCGGGCAGCCGGCGCCAGCGGGTCGGGGCGGCGAACCGGTCGATGCCGCTGGTGGCGAACGTGGTGGCCAGCTGCTGCTGCTCGGCTCCGAGGAAGTTCACCACCGCCGTCGAGGCCCGCTCGATGTGTGGCCAGGACGAGGTGTGTGTGCCGATCCCGAAGGAGACCAGCGGCGGGTCCAGGGACAGCGAGCTGAGCGAGGTGGCGGTGAATCCCACCGGCCCGCCCCCGGCGTCGGCGGTGACGACGACGACGCCCGCCGGATACCTGCGGAAGGCCTGCTTGAAGCGCTCCGGCGCGATACCGGGGGCGGCTGGGGTCGTGGCGGGTTCGGAGGGGCGGACGGCGGCGTACGAGGACACGGTGACGGTCAATGTCTCTCCCCGGTCGGAGGGTGGAATTCGGGCATGCGGAATCGCACGAGGCCTGCGGGAGCACGCGGAGGCGTACGGGCGTGAGGGCATTCGGGCGGAAGGGGAATCACGCACGGATGCGGACCGCCCGGAAATTCAGCTGGGAATTGTCGGTTTCCCGGTCAGGGGCGACAACAGGAGCGCCGGGCGTATTCGCTCGACGGCGCGGCCGAGCGGCAGGAGTGTGCCGTTGTCGGCGCGTTCTCCGAATTCCGCTGTCGGCTGGTCATGAATCCATCTTCCCGTCGGGGTGGGGCCGGGTCAACAATGCAACGTTCTGAATTAAAGCGACTATCGGCGGAGTTCAGGACACCGCGGGCAGCGCGGGCCAGGGACCCAGCGGGTCGGTGTAGAGCGCGCCCAGCGCCACCGCGCCGCCCGCCGTGGCGAGCACCGATCCGGTGAAGCTGCTGGGCACCACGGCCCGTTCGGGGTCGTCGCAGACCCAGGAGCGCCTGCCCACCTCCTCGCGGAGGTCGGCGAGGCACTCGGGCAGCCGGCCCGCTCCGGGCTCGACCACCACCAGGCACTCCGGGTCGAACATGTCGAGGAGCAGCGCGGCGGCCCTGCCCACCAGCCGGGCGCGGCGGCGGAACAGTGCCACGGCGCGCGGCTCCCGGGCCATGGCATGGTCCAGCAGCTCCTGGAAGGTGCTGACGTAGAGGCTCTGTGCGGCGGCACGGCGGATCATGGCCCGTTCGGACACCTCGGACTGCAGGCATCCGGTACGTCCGCAGCTACAGGGCTCCGCGTCGCCCGATCCGCCCGATCCCAGGGGGAGATGGGCCACGCTGCCGGCGCCGGAGCGGGGTCCCCGGTGCAGTTCACCGGCGGTGGCGAAGGCGCCGTCGACGACCGCGCCGATGAAGAGCAGCACCGTGCTCCGCCGGGTCGAGACCTCGCCGAACATCTGCTCCGCACGCGCCAACGCCCGTGAGTGGCTGTCCACATGGACCGGGAGGCCGGTGGCGGCGGACAGGATCTCGCGTACGGGAACGGCGCGCCAGCCGAGGTGTGGATGCTCCACGACGACTCCGGCTGCGGGGTCCACCCGGTGCCCGGTGGCGAAGCCCAGCGCGAGCACCTCCCGGCCGGCGGCGTGAGCCGCCGTCAGCAGCGGCAGCCTGGCAGCCAGGTCGCCGAGAATACGGCCCGGGTCGGTGGCGAGGTGCGGTCGGCGGTCCTCGGCCACGACCCGGCCACGCAGGTCCATCAGGGAGACCGTCGAGTGGGCGACCGCGACATGGGCCCCGGCCACCAGGAAGCGGGAGGTGTCGATCTCCAGGGGCACATGAGGGCGCCCCAGCCCGCGCGGTCCGGTCGTCTCGGCGCTCTCACGGACCAGACCCCGGGAGAGGAGCTGCGCCACGTGGCCCGTCACCGAGGCGGGTGAGAGGCCGGTGAGCCGGGCGACGGTGGAGCGGGCCACCGGGCCGTGGTCGAGGATCGCGCCCAGCACGGGCCCCGTGCCGGAGGCGCGGCGGACGGGTCCGGACGAGGGGATCTCGGAGCGGCGCGGGGGCCGGGGTCGGCGGGTGGGCGCAGGCAGACGTGTCACAGGTCTTCCAGGTCCTCGATGGCAGCGGGCGTGGAGGTGAGTGCCCCGGAACGGGGGCCTCCTGACGGAACCCGGCGGCATCGTGCCGGCCGGCGTCCCGCTGAGCCGTGACGGGGCGTCCCGCGCGTGGCCGGGGAGGAGGCGGATCCTCCAGGGGCGCGTGGACTACGGGATGTTCAGCCCCGGTGACACGCCGCGGAGCACACGCGCTTCAGGTCGACATGACCTCGCGTCGTCAGGTGTGCGGATCGCTGCATGTCACGCAACGTATCCGGAACGCCGTGAGGCGGTCAAACACCTGACCGCATGGTGGACTCCCGCACCGCCCGGCCGACTGCCTTCCTCCGTACGCGGTTCCACGGAGCATCGCAGGTCGCCGAGCCGGCCGTCGGACGCGTTCCGTAGAATCCGACCGTGACGACGGGGACAGGGACCACGGGGGCGCCGGCGCCGGGAGCCACAGTGCCCGGGGCGGGCTGGGCGCCGCCGACGGAGACGGAACGACTGCTGCACGAGGCCACGACGGCCGGTGACCGGGGCGCGCTGCCGGCCGCGCTCTCCCGGAGCAGGCTGTTCGTACGCGTCGCCAGGCTGCACGCGGACACCCCCGGCTTCACTCCCCCGCTCCCCACGCAGCCCGACCCCTCGACGCAGGGCCGCATGTGTGTCGCGGTGCTGACGTCCGGCATGCTGCCTCCCTGGCACCCCGACTGGGTGTTCGAGGCGACCGCTCTCGACGACCTCGCGCGCCGCTGGCCGAACGGCGTGAAGTGGCTGGTGGTCAATCCGGGCACCCCGTGCGCCGTCACCCTGGAGGCCGGGCCGGGGCGTCGCCGGGCGTGGCTGAAGGCCCACGCGCGGTCCGGCGGGCCCCAGGCGGGCCGGCTGCTGACCCACCGGGCCGGCCCGCTGCACGGGCCGGTCGCGCACGGTTTGGCCCTCGGCGCCCATCTCGCCGTGCACAACGGTCTCGTCTGGAACGACCTGGGCGCCGCCTACGAGGGATACGGGACGGATCGCGCCCGGCTCCGTAATCCCTGGAGGGTGCTGGACCGCGCCGGCTACCACGGGACACTCGAAGCGCTGTTGTCCACCCAGCTCGTGGGCCGTACCTACGAGTCGGTGCTCGGGATCCGTCGCACCCTCGCCGGGCGGCTGGGGCGCACCCCCACCGCTCCGGAGTGGTCCGCCGCGCTCACCGACGCCCTGGCGCGCCGCCGGTCCGGCCCGTCGGAGTCGGCCGAGGCCCATGAGGCACTGCGGCTGGCCGTCACGTACGAGGACCGGTTCCGCGCGGACGGCGCCCTCGGCCCCGGCGAACGGGTCGACACCCTGGCCGCCTTCGACTACGGGCGGGCGGTCAACGTCGTACGGCTCGCGCTGGGTGCCCGCCTCTGCGATCCGCACGAGGCCGAACAGGCCGTGCTGCGGATCGGCGCACTGGCCAGGCAGGCCTACGGCTCCTGGGCGCAGTTCTCCCTCGGCTACTCGCTGACCCGCGTGATGCACTTCGACGAGGACGATCCGTCCGGGGTGAAGTACGAGCAGTCACTCGCCCAGCACCGCGTCCTCACCCAGGACCCCGACAGCCCCTACCGGAACATCCCCTGGTCATGAATCAACTGCCCCCCTACCCCGGCCAGGGCGCCCCCTGGGCGCCGCCGTCCGTGACGGAGCACCTCCTGCACGAGGCGGGAGCACGCGGTGACGCGGAGGCCCAACTCCGCGTGCTGGCGGGCGAGGAGCTCTTCATCGCCGCGCCGAAGGCAGAGGTGGACGCGGCTCCCGACATGATCACGTGGCGCTCGCACCGGGACGAGGCCGGACGGAACTGCCGGCCGGTGCTCACCCGGGGGATGCTGCCGCCGTGGCATCCGGAATGGGTGTTCCACGCCGTCTCCCTCAAGTGGATCGCGGAGTTCGGCTGGCGGGACCCGAAGCAGTTGTTGGCCGTCAATCCGGGCACACCGGCGGGGGCGCTCTTCCCGGCCACACCCCCGCACCGCGCGATGTGGCTGCGCTACCACGCGGAGAACGACCGCTCCCGGTCCGACCGGCTGATCGCGCTGCGCCACGGGGCGCTTCACGGCCCACTGGCCTACGGGCTGGCCTGCGGGGCACATCTGGCGGTCGGCAACGGCGTGCCCTGGAACGAGGTCGGCACCGTCTACCACGAGTACACGTGCGAACGGGAACTGCTCCGCGAGTCCTGGGGCATCACCGAACCGACGGGCTGGCGCAAGCAGTTGGACATCCTGCTGGACGCGCACAACAGTCCGCCCGAACCGGACTTCGTACTGCGGGTGCGTGAACAGCTCGCGGCCGGGCTCGGCGAGCAGCCCTCCGCGGAGCTGTGGCGGGAGACGGCCGCCGGGCACGCCCAGGACATCGGGGTCGGCCACGACACGGTCAGCGACATCGAGGCGCTGGTACGGCGCATCCTCAGGTACGAGGCCAGGTTCCGCGCCGACGGGCTGCTGCCGCCGGACGGCCGGGTCAGCACGACGGTCGCCTACGACTACGGTCGCGCCGTGAACCTGGCCAGGTGGGGGCTGTCCGCCCGTTTCTGCTTCCCTCAGGAGGCGGAGCAGGCCGTCGTGTACGCCGGTGCGCTGAGCAAGTCGGCCTACCGGTCCTGGGAGGACTTCTCCGCGGGATACGCGCTGGGCCGTGTCCTGCGGTTCGACGGTGAGGACTACGGCGAGTACTACACGAGCAATGTCACGGCGCACCGTCTGCTGACGGAGAGCGAGGGCAGCCCGTGGCGGAACATCCCCTGGCGCTGAACCGGTACTACGGCACCGGGCGGTACGAATGGCGGTGATGACGCCCGGAATTAACCTCCGGTCTCTTGCCACGGCCGTTCTACGCGCATAGTTTTTGGCCCCTCACTACACAACTGGGGGCAGTTCCCGTGCACATAGCCAGACCCGGCTCCGCCCTGCTGGCCGCCGCCGTCGCCGTGACCCTGTCGGTGACCGCGCTGCCCGCCGCCTTCGCGGCACCGTCGTCGTCGGCCGTCATCTCCGAGGTGTACGGCGGCGGGGGCAACTCCGGCGCGACGCTCACCCGTGACTACATCGAGCTGGCCAACGCCGGCGGGACCTCCTTCGCGCTGTCCGGCTTCAGCGTCCAGTACCTCCCGGGGGCGCCCTCCGCCGGATCGCTGTGGCAGGTCTCCGCCTTGTCCGGCGCCGTCGCACCCGGCGGCCGCTACCTCGTCGCGCAGGCCGCGGGCACCGGCGGCACGGTGGCCCTGCCCGCCCCCGACGCGACCGGCACGACTCCCATGTCCGCGGCCAGCGGCACCGTCGCACTCGTCTCCGGCACCACCCCACTGACCTGCAGGACCGCGGCGGACTGCGCCGCCGACACCCGGATCGTCGACCTCGTCGGCTACGGCTCCGCGGTCGTGCGCGAGGGCGGCGGCCCGGCGGCGGGTGCCTCCGCGACCGCTTCCGTGGCGCGCGGCACGTCCCTGGCGGACACCGACGACAACGCGGCCGACCTGACCGCCGGCGCCCCGACACCGGTCAACGCGGCCGGCGAGACCTCCGGCGGCTCCGGGCCGGGCGAGCCCGGCGGGCCGACCGAGCCCGGCACGGTGCGGGTGCACGACATCCAGGGCACGACCCGTCTCTCCCCGCTCGCCGGGCAGCCGGTCTCCGGCGTCCCGGGCGTCGTCACCGGCGTACGGACCACGGGTTCCCGCGGCTTCTGGATCCAGGACACGGCACCGGACGACGACTCCCGTACGAGCGAGGGCCTGTTCGTCTACACCGGATCCTCGGCCCCCGCCGTCGCCGTCGGCGACTCGGTGCTGGTCAGCGGCAAGGTCGCGGAGTACTACCCGGCCACCGGCGCCCAGTCGCTCACCCAGATCACCGCCCCGCTGACCACGGTCCTGTCCTCGGGCCACCCCCTGCCGGAGGCGGTCGTCCTCGACGCCTCCTCGGTGCCGGGCGCCTATGTGCCGACGGCGGGCGGCGGTTCGATCGAGGCCCTCGCCCTCGACCCGGCGGCCTACGCCCTGGACCTGTACGAGTCGCTCGAGGGCTCCCGCGTCACGATGGCGGACACCCGGGTGACCGGCGCGACGACCGCGTACGACGAGGTCTGGGTGACGGTGAAGCCGCGGGAGAACCCCACCCGGCGCGGCGGCACGCTGTACGCCTCGTACGAGGACCAGAACACCGGCCGCCTCAAGGTGATGTCGCTGGAAGCCGCGCGGCCCGTCCCGGTCGCGGACGTGGGCGACGTGCTGTCCGGCTCCACCACGGGCGTCGTCGACTACGCGTCGTACGGCGGCTACAACGTGCAGGCCACCGAGCTGGGCACGCTGAAGGACAACGGCCTGAAGCGCGAGGTGACGCGCAAGCAGAAGCGCAAGGAGCTCGCCGTCGCCACGTACAACGTGGAGAACCTCGACGCGGCCGACGAGCAGGCCAAGTTCGACACGCTCGCCCAGGGCGTGGCGGTCAGCCTCTCGTCCCCGGACATCGTGTCGCTGGAGGAGATCCAGGACGACAACGGTGCGGTGAACGACGGCACCGTGGGCTCCGAGGCGACGCTGAAGCGCTTCACGGACGCGATCGTCACGGCGGGCGGCCCCCGCTACACGTGGCGCTACGTAGCGCCCGCCGACGGCCAGGACGGCGGCGAGCCCGGTGGCAACATCCGTAACGTCTTCCTCTTCAACCCCGACCGGGTCGATTTCGTGGACCGTCCGGGCGGCGACGCGACCACCGCCGTGAAGGCGGTGAAGACCAAGAAGGGCGCCACCCTCTCGGTCTCGCCCGGCCGGATCAACCCGACGAGCACGGCCTGGGACAGCAGCCGCAAGCCGCTGGTGGGCGAGTTCCGCTTCCGGGGCGAGCCGGTCTTCGTCATCGCCAACCACTTCGCGTCGAAGGGCGGCGACCAGTCCCTGCACGGCCGCTACCAGGAGCCGGCGCGCAGCTCGGAGACGCAGCGCGTGCGGCAGGCGGCCGAGGTCAACACCTTCGTCACCTCGCTGCTGAAGGCGGACAGGTCGGCGAGGGTCGTCACGCTCGGCGACCTGAACGACTTCGCCTTCTCCCCCACGATGAAGGCGCTGACCGGTGGCAAGGTGCTCAAGCCGCTCATCACGACGCTGCCTGCGGGCGAGCAGTACAGCTACGTCTACGACGGCAACTCGCAGACGCTGGACCACATCCTGACCAGCCCCGCGATCCGCCGCTTCGACTACGACGTGGTGCACATCAACGCGGAGTTCGCCGACCAGGCGAGCGACCACGACCCGCAGATCGTGCGGATCGACGTGAAGGGCCAGGGCCACCGGCACTGACCCACCCCGGTGGCGGCCCCGTGCGGGCCGCCACCACGGGGCTCACCGCGGTGCGTACGAACCGGGCTCCTGAGGAGGTACGGGTGCGGATTCCGGCGGTACGGCCTCGCCGGCGCGTGCCTGGTGCGGGAGCCGGGCCGTCAGCGGTTCGAGCGGCCGGTCCGTGAAGAAGCGGGTCACGAGGGCGGCGACCTCGTCGGACCGCTCCAGCACGACCCAGTGGTCGGATTCCGGGAGGGTGAGGAAGCGGCTCCCCTCGATCGTCCCCGCGAACTCCCGCTGGAGCTCCGGCGAGGTCACCGTGTCGTGCTCCCCGGCGAAGACCAGGGCCGGCACTCCCGACAGACCGCCGGAGAAGTCCGGCCGGTCCCCCAGCGCCCGCCGCAACGAGTCCGCGGCGTGCTCCGAGTGGGCGAGCGCGTGCAGGAAGGAGCGCCGCACATAACGCCGGGCGAGCTCCCTGCGGTGCACGGGGCGCTCCGGGTCCAGGCACATCAGCCCGTCGGCGGCCAGCGTCGCGAAGCCCTCCGCGTCCCCTTCGGCCAGGGCCTGCGTCGCCCGTCGCCAGTGGATCCGCCGGTCCTCACCGATGTGGGTGGGTACGCCGCCGAGGACCAGCCGGGCGATGCGCCCCGGAGCGTGCCGCGCGCAGCCGAAGGCGATGGCGGCGCCGTAGGAGAAGCCGAAGAGGTTGATCCGGGAGGCGCCCAGGTCGTCGATGATCCCGGTGACCGCCGCGCGCAGGACCGGGGCGCTGGGGCCGGGCGGCAGGGGGTCGGCGGAGCCCATGCCCGGCAGGTCGGCCGTCACCACGTCGGCCACCGGCCCCAGATGGTCGTCCATCTGCGGCCAGCCGAACATGCCCTGCAGCGCCCCGCCGATCACGAGGACCGGTTCGGTGACGTGGGCTCCGCCCGCGGCCGGATCACGGGGCAGGAGGCGATAGCCGTAACGCAGTCCGTCCACGGTGAGGGACCGGATGATCTCCTCGGGCATGGTGCTCCTCGCTTCCCGTCAGGCCCTGGTGAGCACGAGCGCCGCGTTGTGGCCGCCGAAGCCGAGCGAGGTCTTGACGGCACAGTCGAACACGGCGCGCCGGGCCTCCTTGCTCACCACCTCGACGGGGATCGCCGGGTCGGGGGCGTCGAGGTTGCCGGTCGGGGGGACGAGCTGGTGCTGGAGCGCCAGCACGGTCAGCGCGGTCTCGATGCCGCC
This sequence comes from Streptomyces sp. NBC_01166, assembly GCF_045039765.1. Classification (NCBI taxonomy): domain Bacteria; kingdom Bacillati; phylum Actinomycetota; class Actinomycetes; order Kitasatosporales; family Streptomycetaceae; genus Streptomyces; species Streptomyces sp. NBC_01166. Next base: position 6,704,621 of record NZ_CP108613.1, on the reverse strand, counting down.
CGCGGCGCCCAGGGTGTGCCCGGTCATGGCCTTCGTCGAGGTGACGAGGGGATGCTCGCCGAGTACGCGGCGCAGCATGGTCGCCTCGATGAGGTCGTTGGCGACGGTCGACGTCCCGTGGGCGTTGACATGGCCGACGTCGAAGGCGTCGATGCCTGCGTCGGCGAGCGCGGTGCGCAGGGCCCGCTCGATGCCGAGGCCGTCGGGGTCCGGGGCGACGGCGGAGTGGGCGTCGCTGGAGGCCCCGTAACCGGCGACCCGGGCGCGGACGGTGGCGCCCCGGGCCCGTGCGTGCTCCGGGTGCTCCATCACGAGGAGGCCGGCGCCCTCGCCGACGACGAAGCCGTCGCGGTGCGTGTCGAAGGGGCGGCAGGCGGCCTGGGGGTCGTCCCGGCGTGTGGAGACGGCCCGCATCTGGCAGGCGCTGGCGATCAGGAGCCGGGAGCGGACCGATTCGGCGCCGCCCGCGACGACGATGTCGCAGGCCCCGGTGCGGAGCATCTGGTGGGCCGTGCCGATGGCCACGGTGCCGGAGGAGCATGCCGTGGAGACGGCCTGGCTCGGGCCGTGCACACCCAGGTCCATGGCGACGCTGCTGGCGGCGCCGTTGACGACGCTCAGCGGGGCGAGCTTCGGTGAGACACGGCGCGCGCCGCGCTCGGTGAGGGTGGTGTGCTGCTCGTCGTAGAACGGCAGGCCGCCGTGGGCGGAGCCGATGACGACGGCGACCCGTCCGCTGTCCCAGACCGAGGGGTCGAGCCCCGCGTCCGCGACGGCCTCACGGGCGGCGACGACGGCGAGCTGCGAGAAGCGGTCCATCAGCCGCTGCGCGGCCACGCCCAGTGCGGCCCTCGTGTCCAGGGCGTCGACGGTGTACATGAAGTCGCAGGGCAGCCCGTCGAGTTCCGGCAGGTGCGGTACGGAGGGGGCGACCGCGGTGTCGCACACGCCGCGCCAGGCCTCCTCGACCCCCACCCCGGCAGCGGTGACCAGGCCGACGCCGGTGACGGCGGCGCTGAACGGCTCGATGCCCGGCCGGGCGGACCTGCGTGCGAACGGCCCGCGGCCTGTCACGCGCCCGCCTTGGTGCGCACGGCCGCGACCAGACTTCCCACGGTGTCGCGCGACGACAGGACGACGTCCTCCAGGTCGATGTCCATCCGGTCCTCGATGAGGAGCCGGAGCTCCTCCAGGGCGAGCGAGTCCAGCCTCAGCTGCCTGAGCGGCACCTCGGGCCGGATGGCATCCGGATCGGTTCCGAACCTGGTGACGAGCAAGGCGCTGATCTCTTCCGAGGTGCTCATGGGACGCTCCTCCGCTCTCGCTACGCGGTGACGCCGGCCGCGTGGGGGGTGAGATGGCCATCGGGGACGCCGGCTGCTCGGAGGGACCCTTTATACGCCTTCACGGCCGCGGTCCCCGACCCCGTTCCCCCGTGAGGAGGGGGGACGGCCAGGTGTGCGATTCCGGCGCGCCGCGGCGGCGGGTGACACCATGGGCACGGACGTACGGACACGAGGACATGACGGAGGACGAGGCAGCGGTGGAGACGGAGCGGAACGACGGTGCGGTCATGCCCAGCCCGGCCAAGTGGGTCGCGGCGCAGGCCGAGTTGTACGAGTCGTCGGGCGGCACGAAGGGCACCACGCAGCTCGGCGTGGACTGCCTGCTGCTGGACTACGTCGGCCGGCGCAGCGGCGCCGTCCGACGGACGGTGCTGATGTACGGGCGGGACGGCGACGACTGGCTGATCGTCGGTTCGAACGGCGGCTCGGACCGCCACCCCCTCTGGTACCTGAATCTGCTGGCCGACCCCGCGGTGGACGTACGGGTGGGCACGGAACGCTTCCCGGCCCTCGCCGAGACGCTCTCCCCCGAGGAGAAGGAGCGGGTGTGGCCCCATCTGGTGGAGGTCTTCCCCCGGTACGCCGAATACCGGGCGAAGACCTCCCGCGACATTCCGGTGGTCCGGCTCCGACGGCGCTGACCTGCGCGGGGCGAGGGAGGGAGGGCGCCCAACGGGACTGCCCCTTCCGGGGCTTGAGCCGTACACTCCGCGATCATGACCTTCGAAACGGTGTACGCGGACGCACCCGCCCCCGACGGGCCCGCCCTCTTCCCGACCATGTCCACCATGCGCGCCATGCGCCGCCTCAAGCCGGACGCCGTCCCGGACGAGACGCTCGACCAGCTCATACAGGCCGCCGTCTGGGGGCCGAGCGGCGGCAACATGCAGTGTTACGAGTACGTGGTCGTCACCGACCGCGCGGTGATGGCCGAGCTGGCCCCGCTCTGGAAGCGGTGCGTGGACGCCTACCTCGCGACGACCGGCAAGCACGCGCCGAAGGGCATGGACGACGCGGCGTACGGACGGATGGTGGCGGCGATCGAGCACCAGCGCGACCACTTCGCGGACACCCCCGCGCTGATCATCCCCTGCTACAAGTTCCCGGAGCCGGAGTTCGACGAGGAGGGTCTGGGGGTCTACGCCGAGTCGCTCGGCCCGGCGGGTCTCGAGCACATGGGGAACACGCAGACCCGGTTCCAGGCGCTCGCGGAGGGCTCCTGCGTCTATCCGGGTGTCCAGAACATCCTGCTCGCGGCGCGGGCGCTGGGGCTCGCGGCCAACCTCACCATCTGGCATCTGATGCTGGAGCAGGAGTGGAAGAAGGCCCTCGGGATCCCGTCGGACACGCACACCTTCGCCGCCATTCCGGTGGGGTGGCCCCAGGGCAACTTCGGGCCGGTCCGCCGCCGCCCGGTGGCGGACGTCGTCCACCGGAACCGCTGGTAACGACACCCGCGCGCCGTCACCCTCCGCAGGGGGGTGACGGCCCACCGGACGCCCCTCCGTGAGCGCCTCAACTCCATTGGAGTGAAAGGCATTTGGACACGCGGAGGTGTCATTGTCATGCCCTTGGCAGATGGATAGCCTGTGCGGACTCAGCGGCCCTCGGCCCACCCCCACGGGACCGGCGGCCCCCTCTCCCCCACAGACCTGGAGCAGGTATGCCCCGACGTCCCGCCGGCCACACCCGTGGCCGCGCAGCCGTTCTGGCCTCTCTCACCGTCACCGCACTCGTCGCCACGGGCCACCCGGCGGGCGCCGCTCCCGCGGACACGGACTCGATGAACCGGGCCTTCGAGCAGGCCGCCGAGGAGTACGACGTACCGCGCGACCTGCTCGCCGCCGTCGGCTACGGCGAGACGCACCTGAACGGGCACTCCGGCCGCCCCAGCCAGGACAACGGCTACGGCGTCATGCACCTCGTGAGCAACCCCGTCAACCACTCCCTCGAGCAGGCCGCCGCGCTGACGGGTGAGTCCGCGGCCGAGCTGCGCAAGGACACCGAGACCAACATCCTGGGCGGCGCGGCCGTGCTGCGGAGCCACGCCGACGCGCTCGGCCTGGACACGGCCGAACGGGCGGACATCGACGCCTGGTACCCGGCCGTGGCCCGCTACAGCGGCACCGACGGCGCCGTCGCCGCGCTCTACGCCGACACGGTCTACACCTTCCTGGCCCAGGGTCTGCGGGCCGCCGTCGCCGGGGGCGAACTGGTCACGGTCACCTCCCGCCCCGTCTCCCCCGAGAAGGGCCCCCTCGCGAAGGCCGACGTCACCGCCAAGAGCCCGGACTACCCCGCGGCGCTCTGGGTCGCCGCCAACTCCGCCAACTTCGCGGCGGGCCGCACGGCGACGGTGGACAAGGTCGTCATCCATGTCACGCAGGGCTCGTACGCAGGGACCATCAGCTGGTTCCAGAACGCGACGTCGAAGGTCAGCTCCCACTACGTGGTCCGCTCCTCGGACGGCCAGATCACCCAGATGGTGCGCGACTCGGACACCGCGTACCACGCCAAGAGCGCCAACGCCTCCTCGCTCGGCATCGAGCACGAGGGGTTCGTCGACGACTCGTCGTGGTTCACCGACACGATGTACCGCTCCTCGGCCGCGCTGACGACGTACCTGTGCGACCGGTACGGCATCCCCAAGGACCGGTCGCACATCATCGGGCACAGCGAGGCCCCCGGCAACGACCACACCGACCCGGGCGCCAACTGGAACTGGACCTACTACATGCAGCTCGTCGGCGGCTCCGGCAGCGGGGCCGACGGGCTGAGCTTCCCGTCGTACACGACCCAGAGGACGGGCTCGACGGGCACCCAGGTCAAGGCCGTCCAGACACTGCTCAACAAGCAGGGTTACGACGCGGGCACCGAGGACGGCATCTTCGGGGCGAAGACGGAGAGCGCCGTGCGGTTGTTCCAGACCGCCCGTGGTCTCGACTCCGACGGGGCGGTCGGCCCGAAGACCTGGACCGCGCTGCTCTCGGCCGGCACGACGCCGACGCTCGTCACGGGCGCCTCGGGCGAGGCGGTGAAGCGGCTCCAGCGGGCGCTGACCGCCGCGCTGGGCAGAACCGTGGCCGTCGACGGAGCCTTCGGTGCGAACACGGACAAGGCCGTCCGCGACTACCAGAGCGCGCGGAAGCTGTCGGTGGACGGCAGCGTCGGCCCGGACACCTGGAAGGCACTGCAGTCCGGACGCTGATCCCTCGAACCGGTCGCCCGCCGTACCGGTCGCCCGCCGCGCCGGACTTCCGGCGCGGCGGGCGACCGGCGGTCCGGCCCCGACATCTCGTACGCGCATTCCGGTGGCGTTGGAGAGTGCCACTCTCTAATATAGGAAGCAGACAGCACCACTATCTATATCGAAGGTGAGTAGTGCGATGCCGACTCTGCCGTGGGTCACCCCCCAGCCGCCTCCGTCCGAAGGCACGACCGTGGTCATGGCCTCGCGCTTCGAGGTCCGTTCCCTGCTCGACGTGCCGCGTTTCTTCCTGAAGTCGATGGTCGCGTGGAAGCAGGTCCGGTCCGCGCCGGGCGCCTTCGGCGCCTCGCTCGTCGCCCAGCCGGCGAAGCGGGTGTTCTTCACGCTCTCGGCGTGGGAGAGCCGCGACGCGCTCTACGCCTTCGCGAGGACGGAGCCGCACCGCGGCATCATGACCGCCCTCAAGCCCACGATGCGCTCCTCCACGTTCACCTTCTGGGAGGCGCCGGTAGGACAGCTGCCGATCACATGGGACGAGGCGAAGCGGCGCATCGAGGAACAGTGGGAAACGGACGCCGCCGGCGTGGGAGACGCGGCCTGAGGCGGCCTACCGCCGGCGAATCCGCTGCACCCCCAGCCGGCGTCCGTGCATCATGGGCCGATGAGCGCCGACATCCCGCAGCCCTGGGCGCGCGCCCTGCGGCATGTGGCGTCACTGTCCGCAGGGCCGCCCCTGGATCCCTCCCTGCGCGTGACGCTGAATTTCCACCCCGACCGCGTCAGCGGTGGACGCACCGTCCTGGAACGACTTGCCGAGGATGGTGTGTACGTCTCCCAGTTCGTCACGGGCACCAGCAACGGCGGTCTCACCGCGCACCCGGGCGGTGACCGGTGGCGCTGGGAGAGCCGGATCTTCGGCGGCGCCTACGACGGCGCGAGCGCCCAGGAGCGGCCCGTCTACGGCGCGCTGAATTTCCGCCGCTCCCCGTACGGCGCGGCGCCCCGCTTCGGCTCCGCCCATATCCGGCTGGGAGCAGAGGCGTTGGGGCGGTCCACGTTCTGCTACCCGGACAGTTTCATGGAGCCGGGCGACTTCGGCGTGGTCACGACCGGCGGCGGTGTCGTCGCGCTCGCCGCGGCCGACGACCGCGACGCCCTGGACGACTACGTCGAGGCTCAGGTACACCGGCCGGTCCGCCTCGACCGGGATGTCGAGGCGGTCGTCCTGGACCCGTGTCACGAGGGTACGGAGACGGAGACCGCTGCGAAGGCGCTGCCCTTCCCCGTGGAGTGGCACAGCGGATTCCGGCTCTCCGTGGACGAGTTGGCTCGCCATCCGGAGTACCGGGGCCCCGCGTATGTCGAGTTGGGCCGCGCTCTCGCCGTCGGCGGATTCCTCGACCCCCTGGTCCTCGGCGAGGCCGCCCGTACCGGTGCGCACGATGCGCAGGACCTCAAGCGGGTGTGGCACCTGCTGGCACGCTTCGGCCGGTGAGTTCATCACCCTCGGCGATCTCGACGACGCTCGGCCAGGACAAGCGGCCGCCCCGGTGGTCGTACGCGACCGGGCCGGCGGGTTCCATGAGGTGCCCCCCATCCCCCGAGGGGTGCGGGGGGCCGACACTGAGAACGAGGTGGTCCCGCGCTCCTCGCAGGAGCGCGGGACCACCTCGTCCAGGTGTCTCAGCAGGTGAGTTCAGGAGGTCACTTCAGGCCGAAGGCCTTGATGATCTCCTGGTCGACAGCCAGGCCGCCGGGGCCCTCGGCGTGCGCCTTGAGCGAGACGGAGCCCGCGTGCTTCGGCGTCCTGAGCTTCGCCGTCCACTCGCCCGACGAGTCCTTGCGCAGCTCAGCCTTGCTCCAGGTCTTGCCCTCGTCGTAGCTGACCGACAGCGAGGCCCTGGTCGCCTTCACGGCGCCGTCCAGCCAGGCCTGCGTGCCTGCCTCGAGGCCGACCTCGACCTGCTTGCCGGCCTTGACGTCGCCCGCCAGGTCGGTGTCCACGTCGTAGCCGAGCTGGAGCAGGGGGATGTCGGCCTGCTGCGTGCCCTCGGGCAGAGCGCCTGAGACGAAGCCCCACTCGGTGTGCGTCCGCGTCGAGGTCTTCCACGTGGCCTCGTCGCGCACCGAGTCGATGACCAGGCGGTACGGCACCTTCTCAGCCGACAGGTCCCCCGCATAGCCGGCCCGGCCCGCACCCTTCTTGATCAGGGTGTCTCCCTGGTAGAAGGCGTAGGACGTGGTGTCGTACTCGTCCGCCATCGAACCGGAGTGGCCCTCGCCCGAGTCGGTCCACGGCGTGATGTTGAACTGCATGTCGTTGTACGCGGTCCGGAACGGACCCCAGTAGGCGGTACCGAGACGGGGGCCGGTCACCGGGGCGAACCAGTCGGCGCGGTAGGTCCGGCCCGCCGTGTAGTCGAGATCGCCGCTGCGCATCTCGTGCGCACGGTCGGAGGCGTCGGCATTCAGGACCGAGTGGTTCTCGTACCAGAAGGAGTCACCGGGAAGCGGGTTGACCCACTCGGTGCGGGTACCCGGGAACTTCTCGTACTCCTCGAAGCCGAGGCCCGGACCGTAGTCCGGGATGTCGTAGCGGTAGCCGCCGCCGAGCATCGCCTTGTGACCGTAGAAGGTGTTCTCCACCTTCGCGAGCCTGCCGGTCGACGGGGCGAAGGTCAGTGAGCGGTCCGGGATGGTGCCGTCGTGACGGTCCGCCAGGTCGTAGATGTAGGAGGCGAACTTCCTCTGGTCGACGGAGAGCGTCCTGCCGCGCTGGGCCGCCTTGATCAGCGTCTCGCCCGCGATCCTCTGGACCGAGGCCACCGGGATGGTGGTCTCCTCGCCGTACGGCACGTAGCTCTCCAGCGCGACTCCACGGCCGTCGTTGACGACGAAGAGCGCCTTCGCGCCAGCCGCGAGCGCGTTGGCCAGCCGCTCGGCGGGCGGGACGGTGTCACTGCGGGTGACGACGACGGCCTTGCCCTTGACGCTGCGGCCCTTGTAGTCGGCCGCGGCTCCGTTGCCGGCGAAGACGCCGGTGAGCTTCTGCTCGCTGTCCTCGGCGACGAGCGAGCCGTTCTGCACCGTGACGGGCACGTCGTGACCGTCGGCCGTCAGGTCGAGGAGCTCCTCGCCCTGGCGCCAGCGGGTGAGGAAGCTGAAGCTGCCCTGGGTGACCTTCTTCGTCGGGCTGACCCACAGCTGGTCGTAGGTCAGCGGGATCTGGAACGCGTCTCGCTGGACGACGCCGTCGGGCGAGGTGCGGGCCATGTCGTACCGCAGCTGCCGGGTCTCGGTCTCCTTGGGCGTGCGCACGGCGACCTTGCGGGCCTTCGACGCGTCCAGGGTGACCGTGGTGGGCTTGTCCAGGATGGTCTCGGGGGCCGCGAGGAAGGCGACGGCCTTGGAGTCCGCGCGGTCACCGTCGATGTCCGCGGAGGTCCAGGCGGTGTAGTTGCCCGGGGGCAGCCGCAGGGTGGTGTCGCCCTGGACCGCCACGACGCCCAGGTCGGGGTCGCCGAGCTGAGCGATGACGACGTTGCCGTCCATCGGCTCACCGGACCGGTCGCGGAGCTGCAGCTTCAGGTCGTAGAGCTCCTGCTCCTTGTTCATGGCGAAGCCGGTGTGCGCGACGGTCGTGCCGGCCGCGTCCCGGGCGATGACCTGGCCGGAGAACTGCGTGTCGTTCGGGACCGCGGAGGGATCCAGCGACAGCACCACGTCGGCGGTGGAGCCCGCCGGGACGGTCAGGGTGGACGCGGAGAGCGTGTACGCCTGGGAGTCCGTGCCGGTCGCCAGGTTCAGCGTGACGTCGTTGTCACCCGTGTTGCGGTAGGTGATCGTGCGCTCGGCGACCGGGTCGGACGCGGCGTGGGGCCAGTCGTACGACGCGACCTCGACGGAGCCGGTGGCCTCGATGGTCGTGTCGATCGCGGCCTTCACGTCGAGGCGGCCGGTGCCCTGCTCGTACGGCGTGTGGCCGGGCAGCTCCTTGGAGGAGGTCATCAGCGCGTCCTTGATACGCCGGCCGGACCAGTCGGGGTGACGCTGCTTGAGGATGGCCGCGGCGCCCGCGACGTGCGGGGTGGCCATCGACGTACCCGACATCGACTGGTACATGCCCTCGATGCCGGGCACCGACTGGGAGGCGGCGGCGTTGATGTCGACGCCGGGCGCGGAGAGGTCCGGCTTCAGGCCGTAGGAGCGGACGAGCGGGCCCATGGAGGAGAAGTCGGCGCGGTTGTCGCTCTTGTCGACGGCAGCGATGGTGAGCGCGCTCGCGGCGGAACCGGGCGATCCGATGGTGCCCGCGCCGTACGCGTTGCCCGCGGCGATCACGAACAGCGGGCCGCCGTCGGCGGACAGCGCGTTCACGGCCTGTGCCATCGGGTCGGTGCCGTCGTCCGGGATGCTGGATCCGAGGCTCATGGAGACGACGTCGGCGCCTTCGGCCTTCGCCCACTCCATGGCCTCGATGATGCCGGAGTCCGCGCCGGATCCCTCGTCGCTCAGGACCTTGCCGACGATCAGGTCGGCGCCCGGGGCCACACCCTTGTTGACGCCGTCCGACGCCGCGCCCGAACCCGCGATGGTGGAGGCGACGTGCGTGCCGTGGCCGTTCCTGTCGACGACCTCCTCACCGGGGATGAAGCTCCTGGACTGCGTGACGCGGTCCTTGACGTCCGGGTGCGTCGCGTCGATACCGGTGTCGAGGACGGCGACCGTGGTGCCCTTGCCGTCGTACCCGGCGGCCCAGGCCTGCGGGGCGTTGACCTGCGGCACGGAGTCCTTGAGCGCCGCCTCGGCCTTGCCGTCGAGCCACAGCTTGGCGATGCCGTTGTCCAGCGAACGGCTCTTCTGCGTACGGGAGATGTCGCTCCAGAAGGCGCGCGCGTCGTCCTTGTCGGTCTTCAGCGCAGCACCGTTCACCGACTCGAGCCGGCGGACCGTCTCGCTGCCGCGCGGGGCGGCGGGCAGCGAACGCGCCGTGCTCGCGGGGTAGGTGGCGATCAGCGGGATACCACCGGAACGCGCGTCGTCGTAGCCCATGTCGACGAGCGTCGAGATGTTGAACAGCCGCCGGTCCAGCTTGTCGGCGGCGATGAGGGCGCTCGCCTCGTCGGGGATGACGAAGATGTCCTCCCCGGCCTGCTGCACGTGCACGCCGCCCTGCGCACCGTCGGGGCGGTCGACGGTGACGGTGTCCTGGCCGCCCACGCCGTCCGCGTAGTGGACGACGTCACCGGTGACCAGCGTGATGTCGTAGTCGCGGGCCTCGGATCCTTGACGGTCCTCGGCGGTCGACGGCTTCGGGGCGGCGGTGGCGGAACCCGCTGCGGGAAGCATGGCGCCGCTCACCAGGGCGACCGAGGTCGCTATGAGCAGAGCCCTGCGTCCCGCGCGAGCGGGTCTCGCCCGGCCGGAAACGGAGGAGAGGGAAAATGTCATGCAGCTGATCTACCGGTAAATCCGGGGCTGCGGACGGCTTCTCCCCTGGCGTGAAACCGCCGTGGCGGCAACCCGCCCGCCGTGAGCGGCTGACGAACGTCCGGATCAGGCCACCGACACCAGCGGCGTGCCGCTCTCGTGGTGGATCGGGGTGTGGGCGCCCTTCAGCGGCAGGCCACTGCCGCCGCGCCGCTCCGCGACGATCTCGGCGGCGATGGACAGGGCCGTCTCCTCCGGGGTGCGGGCTCCGAGGTCCAGCCCGATCGGCGAGTGGAGCGCGGCCAGTCGGCGCTCGCTGACGCCGGCCTCCCGCAGCCGCTCGTTGCGCTCCAGGTGGGTGCGGCGCGAGCCCATCGCGCCGACGTAGGCGACCGGCAGCCGCAACGCCAGTTCCAGCAGCGGGATGTCGAACTTGGCGTCGTGCGTGAGGACACAGAGCACCGTGCGCGCGTCCACCTCGGTGGTGGCGAGATAGCGGTGCGGCCAGTCGACGACGATCTCGTCGGCGTCGGGGAAGCGGGCGGCCGTGGCGAAGACGGGGCGGGCGTCGCAGACGGTGACGCGGTACCCGAGGAAACGCCCGGCCCGCACAAGGGCGGCGGCGAAGTCGATGGCACCGAAGACGATCATCCGGGGCGGCGGAACGCTCGATTCGACGAGCAGGGTGACCGGGCTGCCGCAGCGGGACCCCTCGGCGCCGATGACGATCTCTCCCGTACGGCCCGCGTCGAGCATCGCGCCGGCCTCGGCAGCGGCCGTACGGTCCAGCTCGGGATCCCCGCCGAGCCCGCCCTCGCGGGTACCGTCGGGGTGGACGAGCAGGGGCCGGCCGATGAGGTCGTCCGGCCCTTCGGTGACGCGGGCGACCGCGGCGGCCCGGCCCTCCGCCGCGGCGGCGAGCGCGGCGGCGAACACCGGGCGCGCGGGGTCGTCCGCGCGCACCGGTGTCACCAGGATGTCGATGACGCCGCCGCAGGTCAGGCCGACCGCGAAGGCGTCGTCGTCGCTGTAGCCGAAGCGCTCGCGCACGGTGGCGCCGTCCTCGATCGCCTGCCGGCACAGCTCGTACACCGCGCCCTCCACACACCCGCCGGAGACCGAACCGATGGCGGTGCCGTCGCTGTCCACGGCGAGGGCGGCGCCCGGCTGCCGCGGCGCGCTGCCGCCGACGGCCACCACGGTGGCCACGGCGAACGCGCGTCCCTGCCCGACCCACCGGTGGAGCTCCTCGGCGATGTCCAGCATGGCGTGTCTCCTTCTGACTGAGGTGGGGGGCGCGGCGGGGGTCAGCTGACGCCCAGCCAGCTCTCGATGGGGTGCAGGGCGAAGTACACGATGAAGACCAGCGTCAGGACCCACATGAAGACGCCTACCTCGCGGGCCCTGCCCTGGGCGAGCTTGATGGCGGAGTACGAGATGACACCCGCGGCGACACCGGTGGTGATGGTGTATGTGAACGGCATCAGGACCACGGTGAGGAAGACCGGTACGGCCACCGACCGGTCCGCCCAGTCCACGTGCCGGGCGTTCTGCATCATCATGGCGCCGATGACCACCAGCGCGGCGGCGGCCACCTCGGCCGGCACGATCGCCGTGAGCGGGGTGAAGAAGAGGCAGGCCGCGAAGAAGAGCCCGGTGACGACGGAGGCGAGCCCCGTGCGGGCACCCTCCCCGACCCCGGTGGCGGACTCGACGAAGACGGTCTGGCCCGAGCCACCGGCGACACCGCCGATGGCACCGCCCGCGCCGTCGATGAACAGCGCCTTCGACAGGCCCGGCATGCGGCCCTTGTCGTCGGCGAGGTTCGCCTCGGTGCCGACACCGATGATGGTGGCCATGGCGTCGAAGAAGCCCGCCAGGACGAGGGTGAAGACGATCATGCCGACCGTCAGCACCCCGACGTCGCCCCAGCCGCCGAACTCGACGTCCCCGAGGAGCGAGAAGTCCGGCGAGGAGACGGCGCTTCCGCTCAGCTCCGGCGGGCCGCTGCTCCAGGCCTTGGGGTCGATGTCACCGACGGCGTTGACGACGATCGCGATGACGGTTCCGACGACGATGCCGATGAGGATCGCTCCGGGGACGTTCCGCGCCTGCAACATGAAGATGAGCAGCAGGGTCGCGGCGAAGATGAGCACCGGCCACCCGGTCAGCGCACCGGTGGGGCCGAGCGACAGCGGGGTCGCCACGCCTTGGTGGACGAATCCGGCCTTGACGAGGCCGATGAGGGCGATGAAGAGCCCGATCCCGATGGTGATGCCGTGCTTCAGCGCGAGCGGGATCGCATTCATGATCATCTCGCGGAGCCCGGTGACCACCAGGAGGCAGATGATCACACCGTAGATCACGCACATCCCCATGGCCTGCTGCCAGGTCATGGCCGGCGCGACCTGTGAGGCGAGCACCCCGGAGACGCTGAGGCCGGCGGCGAGCGCGAGAGGCACCTTGCCGATGAAGCCCATCAGCAGGGTGGTGGCCGCCGCGGCGAGCGCGGTGGCGGTGATCAGCCCGGACTGGCCGAGAAGCTGACCGTCGACGTCCTTGCCGCCGAGGATGAGCGGGTTGAGCAGGAGGATGTACGCCATGGCCATGAAGGTCGTGACGCCGCCGCGCACCTCGCGCGCGACGGTCGATCCCCGTTCGGATATGTGGAAGTACCTGTCGAGCCAGGACCGTCCGGCGGGGACACGCGAGCCGGGGCCCGCGTCCTCCGCGCTCGTCCTGGGTTCCACGGACTGCTGGGTCATGTTGCCTGACTCCCAAGGTTCACAGGGGCACCCGCGTGGAGCTCTGGAGACTGCGGGATTTGGGATGACTGCGAGGCGCACGACCCGGGGGACGGCCCGAGACGAACTCTTCGTGCAGATGGAGCGGTTGTGCGATGGCTCCGGACGGTGCGCGGCGCGGGGAAGTGTGACGTTCACGGCAGGCACGCACCGCCCGGAGGGTCTTGACGAGCCGTCAGCTGCCGGTGATGTGCTCGGGGCGCACCGGCGTCCTGTTCAGCTCCAGTCCCGTCGCGTTCCGGATCGCCGCGAGGACGGCCGGGGTGGACGAGAGGGTCGGGGCCTCGCCGATGCCGCGCAGCCCGTACGGGGCGTGGTCGTCGGCGAGTTCGAGCACGTCGACCGGGATGGTCGGGGTGTCGAGGATGGTGGGGATCAGATAGTCGGTGAAGGAGGGGTTGCGCACCTTCGCCGTCTTCGGGTCGACGATGATCTCCTCCATGACGGCGACACCCAGCCCCTGGGTGGTGCCGCCCTGGATCTGGCCGACGACCGACAGCGGGTTGAGCGCCTTGCCGACGTCCTGGGCGCACGCGAGCTCGATGACCTTGACCAGGCCGAGTTCGGTGTCGACCTCCACGACCGCGCGGTGCGCGGCGAAGGAGTACTGGACATGGCCGTTGCCCTGTCCGGTGCGCAGGTCGAAGGGTTCGGTGGGCCGGTGGCGCCACTCCAGCTCGACGTCGACCGCCTCGTCCTCCAGCACGTCGGCCAGCGCGGCGAGCACCTCGCCGCCGTCGGTGACGACCTTGCCGCCTTCGAGGAGGAGTTCGGCGGTGGCCCAGGCGGGGTGGTACGTGCCGAACTTGCGGCGGCCGATCTCCAGGACCTGTTCCCGGACGGCCTCGCAGGAGTTCTTCACCGCGCCACCGGTGACGTACGTCTGCCGTGAGGCGGAGGTGGATCCGGCCGAGCCGACCTGGGTGTCCGCCGGGTGGATGGTCACCTGGTTGACGCCCAGTTCGGTGCGGGCGATCTGGGCGTGGACGGTGACCCCGCCCTGCCCGACCTCGGCCATCGCGGTGTGCACGGTGGCGACCGGTTCGCCGTTGATGACCTCCATCCGCACCCGGGCGGTGGAGTAGTCGTCGAAGCCCTCGGAGAAGCCGACGTTCTTCAGCCCGACGGCGTAACCGACGCCGCGCACCACCCCCTCGCCGTGGGTCGTGTTGGACAGCCCGCCGGGAAGGGCGCGTACGTCGACGGAGCTGCCCTCGGCGTCGGCCGAGAGCCACTGCTGCTCGGGCGGCAGGGGCCTCGCCTTGACACGGCGGAGCAGTTCGGCGACCGGAGCCGGTGAGTCGACGCGCTGGCCGGTGGGGAGCAGGGTGCCCTGCTCCATGGCGTTCAGCTGCCGGAGTTCGACCGGGTCCATGTCCAGGGCGGCGGCGAGCTTGTCCATCTGCGCCTCGTAGGCGAAGCACGCCTGGACCGCGCCGAAGCCGCGCATGGCGCCGCAGGGCGGGTTGTTGGAGTAGAGGGCGATCGCCTCGATGTCGACGTCCTCGATGACGTACGGTCCGACCGCGAGCGAGGAGGCGTTGCCGACGACGGCCGGGGACGCGGAGGCGTAGGCGCCGCCGTCCAGCACGATCCGGCACTTCATGTGGGTGAGCTTGCCGTCCTTGGTGGCCCCGTGCTCGTAGTGGAGCTTCGCGGGGTGGCGGTGGACGTGGCCGAAGAAGGACTCGAAGCGGTTGTAGACCATCTTGACGGGCTTGCCGGTGCGCAGCGCCAGCAAGCAGGCGTGGATCTGCATCGACAGGTCCTCGCGTCCGCCGAAGGCGCCGCCGACGCCGGAGAGCGTCATCCGGACCTTCTCCTCGGGGAGGCCGAGGACGGGGGCGATCTGCTTGAGGTCGGAGTGCAGCCACTGGGTGGCGACGTACAGCTCGACGCCGCCGTCCTCGGACGGCACGGCGAGGCCGGACTCCGGGCCGAGGAAGGCCTGGTCCTGCATGCCGAAGACGTAGTCGCCGGTGACGATCACGTCGGCCCGCGCGGCGGCGGCGTCCGCGTCACCGCGGACGATGGGCTGGCGGTGGACGATGTTGGGGTGCGGGACGTGCCCGATGTGGTGGTCGTCGCGGCCCTCGTGGACCAGGATCGCGTCGGGGGCCGTCGCGGACGCCTCGTCCGTGATCACGGGAAGTTCGGCGTAGTCGATCTTGATCTTGGCGGCGGCGCGGCGCGCGGTCTCGGGGTGGTCGGCGGCGACGAGGGCCACGGGTTCGCCGTGGTGGCGGACCTTTCCGTGGGCGAGCACGGGGGTGTCCTGGATCTCCAGCCCGTAGTTCTTCATCGCCGCGGGCAGGTCGTCGTAGGTCAGGACGGCGTACACACCGGGGGTGGCGACGGCCTCGCCGATGTCGATGGATCGGATCTCGGCGTGCGCGACGGTGGAGCGGAGCGTGTGGCCCCACAGCATGTCCTCGTGCCACATGTCGGAGGAGTACGCGAACTCACCGGTGACCTTGAGCGTGCCGTCGGGGCGCAGGGTGGACTCGCCGATGCCGCCCCGGGTCTCGGAGCCCTGGGTGATCCTGGTGGGGGTGCCGGCCGGTACGGACGCGGCTCGTGGGTGCAGCGTCATGGCTATCGGACCGCCTCTTCCTGACGGGCGGCCGCGAGGCGGACCGCGTCGAGGATCTTCTCGTAACCGGTGCACCGGCAGAGGTTTCCGGAGAGCGCCTCGCGGATGTCCTGGTCGGACGGGGAGGGCTGCTTCTCGAGCAGCTCGTCGGCGGCCACCAGCAGACCGGGGGTGCAGAAGCCGCACTGCACGGCGCCCGCGTCGATGAACGCCTGCTGGACAGGGGAGAGTTCCTCCGCCTCGGCGCTCTGCCCGTCGGTGGGCCTGGCCTGCCACCGCTGGGCTGCGTCCAGCGAGGTGCCGCAGCTGCCGGCGGCGCAGCCGGTGCCGGGGTGGGCGTCGTCGCGGTGCCTCGCGTAGTCCGCCAGGCCCTCGACGGTGACGATCTCGCGGCCCTCCGCCTGACCGGCGGCGACGAGACAGGAACAGACCGGCACGCCGTCGAGGCGCACCGTGCAGGAGCCGCACTCACCCTGCTCGCAGGCGTTCTTGGAACCGGGGAGGCCCATGCGCTCGCGCAGGACGTACAGGAGCGACTCGCCCTCCCAGACGTCGTCGGCTTCCTGCTTCCGGCCGTTGACCGTGAAATTCACTCGCATGGTTAAGCAGCTCCTTCGAGGGTGCGTCCCGCTCCGCGGTACTGCTCCCAGGTCCAGCCCAGCGTGCGGCGGGCCATGATGCCGACGGCGTGCCTGCGGTAGGCGGCGGTGCCCCGTACGTCGTCGATGGGGTTGCAGGCCCCGGCGGCGAGCTGGGCGAACTGCTTGGCCACGGACGGGGTGATGATCTTTCCGCTCTCCCAGAACCCGCCTTCCTCCAGCGCGGCGTTCAGGAACGCCTCCGCCTCCTTCGCCCGGACCGGGGTCGGGGCGGCGGAGCCGATGCCGGTGCGCACGGTCCGGGTCTCCGGGTGGAGCGCGAGGCCGAAGGCGCAGACAGCGATGACCATCGCGTTTCGGGTGCCGACCTTGGAGTACTGCTGCGGGCCGTCGGCCTTCTTGATGTGGACGGCCCGGATCAGCTCGTCCGGGGCGAGGGCGTTGCGCTTGACGCCGGTGTAGAAGTCGTCGATCGGGATCATCCGCGTCCCCCGTACGGACGCGGCTTCGACCTCGGCTCCCGCGGCGAGCAGCGCCGGGTGGGCGTCGCCGGCGGGCGAGGCGGTCCCCAGGTTGCCGCCGACGCCGCCCCGGTTGCGGATCTGGGGCGAGGCGACGGTGTGCGAGGCGAGGGCGAGACCGGGCAGCTCGGCCCGCAGGTGGTCCATGACGGCGCTGTACGGCACGGAGGCGCCGAGGCGTACGGCGTCAGGGCCCACCTGCCACTCGGACAGCTCACCGATGCGGTTGAGGTCCATGAGGTACTCGGGCCGCCGGTGGTCGAAGTTGATCTCGACCATCACGTCGGTTCCACCCGCGATGGGCACAGCCGTCGGGTGCTCGGCCTTGGCGGCGAGCGCCTCCTCCCAGCTGGCGGGGCGAAGGAAGTCCATGAGTGGCTCTCTTCTTCTCAATCGGGTCGTTCGGCTGGGCTGGGGACGGCCGGCCCTGGACGGGTCGTTCATGTGTTGTTCACGCGTTGTGTGGCCCAGTACACAAGCCTTGCTCCACTCGGTGCAGTCACCGAAACCATGAAGGAATTGGCTGGTCCCCGTCCCGGTCTTGTAGATTCGAACGAATGGCGGGTATCGGTAACCTCACCGCAATTCACAGGTGACCTCCGCCCTCCCCCGCACCAACGAAGAGATCGGCGGCAATCGACGATGCGGCTGCGCGCACTGCTGGACACCGAGGTACTGGGCCTGCGGCTGCTCGGCGGCGAGGACGAGCTGGACCGTTCGGTCCGGGGCGTCATGACGACCGACCTGCGCGACCCCAGCCGCTATCTCTCGGGCGGTGAGCTGGTCCTCACGGGTCTGGCGTGGCGCCGGGACGCGTCGGACACGGAACCGTTCGTACGGATCCTGGCGAACGCGGGCGTGGCAGGCCTGGCCGCGGGTGAGGCGGAGCTCGGGGCCGTCCCCGACGATCTGGTCGAGGCGTGTCTGCGGCACCGGCTCCCGCTCTTCGCGGTCGACGAGACGGTTGCGTTCGCGACGATCACCGAGCACGTGGTGCGCCAGGTCTCCGGGGAGCGTGCCGGTGACCTCGCCGCGGTCGTCGACCGCCACCGAAGGCTCATGACCTCGGGCCCCGCGGGCGGCGGTCCCGAGGTGGTCCTCGACCTGCTCACCTCCGACCTGGACCTGCGCGCCTGGGTACTGTCCCCGACGGGCCGGCAGATCGCCGGGGCCGGTGAGCCCCTGCCACCGCGCGTCGGCGCGGAGCTGGCGGGCCGGCATCTGGCGGCGACCCGCACCGGACGCCCGGGGCCGCACCGCGCCGAGGTGGACGGCACCGCCTACTCGCTGTTCCCGATCCGGAACACCGGCCGGGGAGCCCTGCCCGCCCCGTCCCGCGATGTGCGCGAGTCCGTGCTCTCGGACTGGCTGCTGGCCGTGGCGGCGGACTCCGGCGACTGGCCTGCGGCCCGCCTGGACCTGCTCCAGGGCGTCACCCAGCTGATCGCCGTCGAGCGGGACCGCCGCGACGCCGCCCGCGCCGTACGCCGCAGGCTCGCCCAGGAGGTCCTGGAGCTGGTCCAGACGGGCGCCGCCCCGGCCGAGATCGCGGCGAGGCTGCGGGTGGCCGCCCCGGTACTTCTGCCGGGCCTCGGCACGGCGCCGCACTGGCAGGTCGTGGTGGCCCGGGTCGAGTGGTCGGCCGGGGACACGGAGCCGACGGGCGGCCAGGCCGCGCAGGCCCTGCTGGAGGAGATCCTGGTCGACCCGGCGGTGACGGGCCCCGACTCGGCGGACCGGATCGCCGTGGCACACACCGGTGAGGAGGCGATCGCCCTCGTCCCGCTGACGGCGCTCCCTCCGGCGGGGGCCGACGGGTCCGACGCGTCCGGGGACTCCGAGGATCCGGAGCGGCACGACACCGCGCTCCACGCCGACGCCCTGCTCGACACGGTCCGCGCGCCGCTCTCGGCCGGCCTCGCGGACGACGGGCGCCTGACACTGGGTGTCAGCGCCGCCGTGCATTCCGCCGAGGGGCTGCGCGGAGCGCTGGAGGAGGCCCGTCACGCCCGCCGGGTCGCCGCGGCCCGGCCGGGCCCGGTCTGCGCGGCGGGCCACCACGAGCTCGCCTCGCACGTCCTGCTGCTGCCGTTCGTCCCGGACGACGTGCGCCGCGCCTTCACCGCCCGGCTCCTCGACCCGCTGCGCGACTACGACCGGCGGCACCGCGCGGAGCTGATCGAGACGCTGGAGGCCTTCCTGGACTGCGACGGGTCCTGGACCCGCTGCGCGGCCCGGCTGCATCTGCACGTCAACACACTGCGCTATCGCGTCGGACGTATCGAGCAGTTGACGGGACGTGACCTTTCGCGCCTGGAGGACAAGCTCGACTTCTTCCTCGCCCTGCGTATGAGCTGACTTCGCGGGCGTATCACCGCCCTGCCGGGCTCCAGGTGATTGTGAAATCTTTCACCTGACATTGATCCCACCCCTTGGCCCGGCGTGCCATTCCGTGCTGAGATGCGCGCAGACCCTGGCCGACCCCGGCGCTCGCCGGCCGGCCTCCACAGCTCGATGGCGCGCTCGGGGAGGGCAACGTGGCGCATACCGCCATGTCTGGTTCCGGAACGAC
Organism: Streptomyces sp. NBC_01166; assembly: GCF_045039765.1. Taxonomy (NCBI): domain Bacteria; kingdom Bacillati; phylum Actinomycetota; class Actinomycetes; order Kitasatosporales; family Streptomycetaceae; genus Streptomyces; species Streptomyces sp. NBC_01166. The sequence goes on along the minus strand of NZ_CP108613.1, from coordinate 6,685,548 downwards.
CGCAGATGACGATCCGCCGCTCCAGACCGCGGTATGGCGGCTGCGCTCACGAGCCTGCTGGACGGACGCGGCCGCGCTGCTCGAACCCCGGGCGGCCACCGACCCCGCGGCAGCCCTCCAGCGGACCTCGCTGCTGACGGAGCGGTGCCTCTACACCGGCATCGGATGGACGGACGCCGAGGACGCGCTGCGCACCGCGGAGGCGCTCGCCCAGGACGACTCCGAGCGCGGGGCGGCCGCCTGCGAGCGCGGCTATCTCGCCTACGCCTCGACCCTGCTGGGGGCACGCGACCGGGCCGACGAGGCCAGCGTGGCGCTCAGCAGAGCCGCCGCCCTGCTCTCCCCCTCGGCCGCCGGGCGCCCCCTGCTGGACTTCCGCCGGGGCCTGATCGCCCAGAACATCGCCGATTCCCCCCAGTCCGCCCGCGCCGCCTACCGCAGGGCGCACGCCGGTGCCACGGCCCGGGGCGACGAACTCCTGCTCTCCTTCACCTGGCGGCACCTCGCCTCGCTCGCCCTGGGCGAGGGGGAGCTGGCGGAGGCGCGGCACGGCTTCGCGGAGTCGCTGCGGATAAGGGAGGAGCTGGGCTATCTCGTGGGCACGGCTCCGGCGCTCATCTCCCTCGCCGACGCCGAGCCCGAACCCGAGGCGGCGGCCCGGCTGCGCGCCGAGGCGGGCCGGCTGTTCCGGCTGCTCGGCGGCGTACCGACCTGGCTCGCGCCCCGGCTGGAACCGCCGTCCCCGGAGGCCGTCGAGGCGAACTGAGCGCCTGCGCGGACGTCCGCGCCGTTTCAGACGTCCGCGCCGTTGAAGTGTTCACGCACGAGGGACTGCACCACCGTGAGGTCCCGGGCGATGAGCGCGTCCAGCAGCGCCGTGTGCTCAGAGGCATCGGCGAGGAGGTCGGCCCGGCGGCCCGCGGGGCTGTCGACCAGGGGCCACTGGGACCGGCGGTGCAGGTCGTCGGCGACCGCGACGAGCTGCTGGTTGCCCGACAGCGCGAGCACGGCGCCGTGGAAGGCACGGTCGCTCTCGGCGTACGCCGCCCGGTCACCGACGGCGGCCGCCGCGACCGTGGCGTCGGCCAGCGGCCGCAGCGCGCACCAGCCGGACGCGGGGACGGCGCGGGCGAGCCGCAGCATGACGGGCACTTCGATCAGGGCGCGCACCTCGGCGAGCTCCGCCAGCTCGCGGGGCCCCCGCTCGCTGACCCGGAAACCGCGGTTCGGCACGACCTCGACGGCACCCTCGACGGCCAGCTGCTGCATCGCCTCGCGCACCGGGGTGGCGGACACGCCGAAGCGGGCGCCGAGCGCCGGGGCGGAGTAGACCTCCCCGGGGGCCAGCTCCCCGCCGACCAGCGCTGCGCGCAGGGCGTCCAGGATCTGGCCGCGCACGGAGTGCCGCTGGACCACGCGGGGCGCGGGCGGCTCGCTGTGGGTGTGCTCGCCGCGCGCCTGCTCGGGCACGCGCCCGCCCTGCGGGGTGCCCGCGGACGCGTACGGCCGCACGTTCTCACGCGCTCTGCCCTGCTCCACCGGACCCTCCTCCACCCACTGCCGGGCCGACTCGCGCGCGTCCGGCCCCTTGTGCACGATAGGCGGAGCGGGCCTCAGTTCAAACACCGATCAGTTCGGGTAAGGTAAGGCTTACCTGCAAAAGATCGTGATTCGGTGGTCCCTGAATGACCGTGCCCGCTCTGCTCGCCGCCACCGCCCCGTCCCCGCTGACGGCGGCGTACGAACGTCTGGCCGAGGTCTTCCCCGGACTGCGCGCCGAGGTGCTCACCGACGACGACCTGGCCCCCGCGGACAACGGCTGGGTCGGCGCCTCCGAGCTGGCGGCGGGCGGCGCCGCACTGGACGCCTTCCTGGCCTGGGACGAGGCGCAGGTGCTGCGGGACTACGGCACCCGAGCGCGCCCCGACGTGATCGCGAGCTTCGGACTCCACCGCTACGCCTGGCCGGCCTGCCTCCTGGTGACCCTGCCGTGGTTCACACACCGGCGGGTGCCGCGGATCCCCGTCGCGGACGTCTCCTTCCACCGGGGCCTGGGCCATCTGACCCTGCGGGTGAGCGAGTTCGCCTGTCTGCCCGACGACCCGGCGGCAGGACTGCCCGGTGCCCGGGTCGTCGCGGACGAGTCGGCGCTCCGGGCCGAGGTCCTCGACTCCGTGGCCCAGCACCTCGGTCCGGTGCTGGACGGCTTCCGGCCACGCATGCGGCGCGGGAAGCGGGCCCTGTGGGGCATGGCGACCGACGAGATCGTCGAGGGCCTCTGGTACATCGCCCATCTGCTCGGCGAGGAGAGCCGGGCGATGAGGGAGCTGGAGCTGCTGCTGCCGGGCACCACCAAGCCGTACGTGGGCACGGCCGGCTTCCGTGAACTGACGGGCCCCGACGGCGAATCACTCCCGACGCGCGACCGCGCCAGCTGCTGCCTCTTCTACACACTGCGGCCCGAGGACACCTGCGTGACCTGCCCGCGCACCTGCGACGCCGACCGCGTCCGGAAGCTCACCGCCGCCGTCTGAACCACGCGGAAGCCTCGCCGTACCCGGACGAGGGACTTGAATTCGAACTCAACTCGGCTTTACCGCGCGGGTGTTCGGCTGAATTCCCCCCATAGGGAGGGCGCGCGAACCCAATGACGTCCGCTAGTCCCGAAAGCGGCTGGGAGAGACGTCATTTCCGCCAGAATGGCGCTCGAAACGTCCTACGTGACACAAGGGACCGCGCATGAGATTGACCGACATCTCGCTTGACTGGTTGCTTCCGGGCGCCGTACTGCTCGTGGGAGTTCTGGCGGCGGTGACGGTGGTCGCGCGCGGCAAGCGCGCCGCCGAGAAAGCCACGGCCGACGACAGCTGGGAACGCAGCGAGGAACGCCGCAGGCGCAAGGAAGCGCTCTACGCGACCGCCTCGTACGTCCTGCTGTTCTGCTGCGCCGCTGTCGCCGCCGCACTCTCCTTCCACGGGCTCGTCGGCTTCGGCCGGCAGAACCTCAGCCTCTCCGGAGGGTGGGAGTACCTCGTTCCGTTCGGCCTCGACGGGGCCGCGATGTTCTGTTCCGTGCTCGCGGTACGCGAAGCCAGCCACGGTGATGCCGCGTTGGGCTCCAGGCTGCTGGTGTGGACGTTCGCCTGTGCTGCCGCGTGGTTCAACTGGGTGCACGCGCCACGTGGCATGGAGCACGCCGGTGCCCCGCACTTCTTCGCGGGGATGTCCCTCTCGGCCGCAGTGCTGTTCGACCGGGCGCTGAAGCAGACCCGGCGGGCGGCACTGCGCGAACAGGGCCTGGTGCCCCGCCCGCTGCCGCAGATCCGGATCGTACGGTGGCTGCGCGCCCCCAGGGAGACCTTCGGCGCCTGGTCGCTGATGCTCCTCGAGGGCGTACGCACCCTGGACGAGGCGGTGGACGACGTCCGCGAGGACCGTCAGGAGAAGGAGCAGAACCGGCACCGCAGGAGGGACCAGGCCAAGCTGGACCGGGCCCACATCAAGGCACTGAACCGGCAGAACCGGGTCTGGGGGCGTGGCAGCCGGGCGGGCCGCCAGGTGGACGTCCAGGCCCTCATTCCCGCACCGGGCGGCCCCGCGGCCGTGGAACCCCCCATGACGGAACCGGGCCAGCTGCCTCTTCGCCCCCGGCCGTCCCTCCAAGCCGTGAACGGCGCTGCCCCCAGGGGCGCTTCGGCACAGACAACCGGCGGTGACCCCCCGGCCGTCGACCTCACGGCCGAGGACGACACCCAGGCCCTGCCCCGGCTCGATTCGCTGGAGCAGAAACTGAAGGACCTGGAGCAGCAGTTCGGCTGAGCGTCAGGACGTCCCGGCGTGCAGCTCGAACCAGACCACCTTGCCCAGCGCCTGTGTCACGACGCCCCAGGAGTCCGCCAGGCTCTGGACGAGGAGCAGCCCCCTTCCGTGCGTACCGTCGTCGGCGTTCGGCACGTACGGCGCGGGCTCCTGCCCCGTCAAGAAGTCGCGTACCTCGACCCGCAGTCGCGCGGGCGCCGAGGTGACCGTGACAACGGCGCCGTTCCTCGTGTGGATGAGGGCGTTCGTCACCAGCTCGCTGAGCAGCAGCTCCGCCACCTCCGTCTCCTCCGGCCGCCTGCGACAGCGCAGGAATTCCCTGAGCGCGGCACGCGTCTCTCCCACGGCCGAGAGGTCGGCGTGCCCGAGTCTGCGGTACAGCCGCACCGGCGGGCTCTCCCGTCGCTTCGTCGCTTCCCCCGTACGCACCCTGAATCGGCCTCCCTGGATTCCGTCTCATGACGTCATGTCTCGAACGGCGTCACGGGATGCATGCCCCACAGGGCCGCCGTCACTCGTCCTGAGGCGTCAACATATGAACGGGCGGTCACGCAACCCCCGGCGGACGGCCGACTCGTTACGTTTTCGTACTCACCGTTAACTTCCCAAAAATTCACTCGTGTTGGCGTTGACGGATGGGGATCTACGCGCGTCATCATGGTGGACATGCGAATCCCCCCACGGATCACCACGCTCGGCGGCGTCGCCGCCCTCCTGTCCGTCCTCTTCGCCGGCGGGCCCGTCACCGCATCCGCCGCGACGGCTCCCTCGACCGCCGCGGTCGGCAGCGTCTGCTACTCCGCGATGCCGTCCCAGGCCCACGACACACTCGACCTCATCGACGCGGGCGGCCCGTTCCCGTACGAGCAGGACGGCACCGTCTTCCAGAACAGGGAAGCCCTGCTGCCCGGTCAGAGCACGGGTTACTACCACGAGTACACGGTCATCACGCCCGGCTCCTCGGACCGCGGCGCCCGCCGGATCGTGACGGGCGAAGAGGTCGAGGAGGACTACTACACCGCGGACCACTACGAGTCCTTCGACCTGGTCGACCACGACTGCTGAGCCGTACACCCACGGACCGGTCCGCGCCGCAGTCCCCCACCTGCGGCGCGGACCATCGGACCGGCGTCGGGAGAGTCCTCGCTTGTACGCTCGGCGCATGACCGTGACCTATGTGATCGACGGCTCCCGGATCAGCGGCCTCGACGGCTTCTGGGATGCGGTCGGCGAGGCGGTGAACGGCCCCGGCGGTTACTTCGGCCGTGGTCTCGACGCATTCGCGGACTGCCTCGGCGGCGGTTTCGGCACGCCGGACGACGGTTCCTTCGTGATCGAGTGGCACGACCACGCCCGCTCCGCCCGCGCCCTGGGCCACGAGGAGACCGCCCGCCGGCTGGCCGGTCTGCTCCCCCGGGTCCACCCCACCAACAGGGCTCGCGTCGAGCGGGAACTGGCCGAGGCCCGGGCGGGCCGGGGCCCGACGCTCTTCGACCAGCTGGTCGACATCATCAGGGAGCGGACCGGGCCCGGGACCCTACGGCTGATGTGAGCCCGTGGCGTCCCCGCCCCGCCCCACCCACGGCGTTGCCCCCGGTCCGCCGGTGGCCGTCACCGGACCGTCACCGGCGGAAGGGGTCAGTCGCATGCCCTCGGATTACCGAGGCCGCCCGGCGCTTCCGCACCCCGGTCACGCTCAGGGCCGCGGGACGTTACGGAGGTTGGATCGGGCCATCTGGAGCATCCTGCCGACCCCGCCGTCCAGGACGATCTTGCTGGCGGAGAGCGCGAAGCCGGTCACCATGTCGGCACTGATCTTCGGCGGGATGGAGAGGGCGTTCGGGTCGGTGACCACGTCGACGAGAGCCGGGCCCTTGTGCCTGAAGGCCGCCTTGAGCGCACTCTCCAGCTGCTTGGGCTTCTCGACCCGCACCCCGTAGGCCCCGGCGGCCCGCGCGATCTCCGCGAAGTCGGGGTTCTTGTTGGTCGTGCCGAACGAGGGCAGCCCCGCGACCAGCATCTCCAGCTCGACCATGCCGAGCGAGGAGTTGTTGAACAGGACGACCTTCACCGGCAGGTTGTACTGGACGAGCGTGAGGAAGTCGCCCATCAGCATGGTGAATCCGCCGTCGCCGGACATCGACACGACCTGCCGGTTCCGGTCGGTGAACTGGGCTCCGATCGCCTGGGGCAGGGCGTTGGCCATCGAGCCGTGGCTGAACGAACCGATCACCCTTCGCTTGCCGTTGGGCGTCAGATAGCGGGCGGCCCACACATTGCACATTCCGGTGTCGACGGTGAACACGGCGTCGTCGTCCGCGAGTTCGTCGAGGACCGAGGCGACGTACTCGGGATGGATCGGGACGTGCTTCTCGACCTTGCGGGTGTATGCCTTGACCACGCCCTCGAGCGCGTCGGCGTGCTTCTTCAGCATCCGGTCGAGGAACTTGCGGTCGGTCTTGACCTTCACGCGCGGGGTCAGGGCGCGCAGCGTCTCCCGCACATCGCCCCAGACGGCCAGATCGAGCTTGGACCGCCGGCCCAGGTGCTCCGGGCGCACGTCGACCTGGACGATCTTCACATCGTTCGGGAGGAACGCGTTGTACGGGAAGTCGGTGCCCAGCAGGATCAGCAGATCGCACTCGTGGGTGGCCTCGTAGGCGGCGCCGTAGCCGAGCAGTCCGCTCATGCCCACGTCGTACGGATTGTCGTACTGGATCCACTCCTTGCCGCGCAGCGCGTGGCCCACGGGGGACTTCACCCGCTCGGCGAACTCCATGACCTCGGCGTGCGCGCCCGCCGTTCCGCTTCCGCAGAACAGCGTCACCCGTTTGGCCTCGTCGATCATTCTGCAGAGCTTCTCGATCTCCTCGTCACCGGGCTTCACGGAGGGCCGCGAGGTGACCAGGGCGTGCTCGATCGACTTCTCCGGGGCCGGCTGCGAGGCGATGTCACCCGGCATCGACACGACGCTCACGCCGCCTCGGCCGATCGCGTGCTGGATCGCCGTCTGGAGGAGCCGCGGCATCTGCTGCGGGTTGGAGATCATCTCGTTGTAGTGGCTGCACTCCTGGAAGAGCAGCTCCGGGTGCGTCGCCTGGAAGTAGCCGAGGCCGATCTCGCTCGACGGGATGTGCGAGGCGAGGGCGAGCACCGGGGCCATGGAGCGGTGGGCGTCGTAGAGGCCGTTGATGAGGTGGAGGTTGCCCGGCCCGCACGAACCGGCGCAGGCCGCGAGGGTGCCGGTGATCTGGGCCTCGGCTCCGGCCGCGAACGCGGCGGTCTCCTCGTGCCTGACCTGGACCCATTCGACGGCGGGGTTACGCCGGACGGCGTCGACCACGGGGTTGAGGCTGTCGCCCACGACGCCGTACAGCCGCTTGACCCCCGCTCGCACGAGGATGTCGACGAACTGTTCCGACACGTTCTGCTTGGCCATGGGTGCGCACCCTCTCTGCCTCCGGCTGTCCGTGCCTCCATCAACCCATGGCGTGCCGGATTACGCCTCCCAGACCGCCGCGCTCGTACGGTCGTCGGCGTACCCCTTGACCCTCAGCTGGGTGTCGGCCAGGTAGGCGGGCAGTCCGGGCGGCCCGTCGGCGGTCCAGCGCCGCGCGAGCTCCTCGGCGAGCGCCGGCTCCCCGCGCATGGGTTCGGCCAGGCCGTTTCCGCAGAGCAGCAGCGTGTCCCCCGGCCGGGCCACGGAGGCACGGAAGCGGAAGGGTTCCGCAGGCGGTGGCAGCGGGCTTCCGGCGTGCGGGGGCCGGGCCGTGGTGATCTGCAGATCCATCGTCAGCCGGTCCCCGCCGGGACTCTCCTCGCCGGCCTCCCGGCCGGTCGCGGGGAGCGCGGGGTCGAGGTCCTGCCAGACCCCGTCGCGCAGGCGGAAGAGGCCGCCCCGTCCGATGCCGAAGAACACCCGGGTACGGCACTCCGGGTCGGCGGACAGCAGCAGACAGCGCAGGTCGGCGCTGTACGCGGACGGTTCGATGCCGAGCTCGGCGGCCCGGCCGCGCAGCTTGCCGTAGGTGCGGTCGGTGAGGCGTTGCAGCCCCGACTTGAGGTCGCCCCTGCGTCCTGCCCTTATGTCGTCGGAGAGCCGGGCGTGACTGCGGGCGACGGATCCGCCGATCCAGCGACAGGCGTCGGCGGCGGCGAGGCGGGTCCGTTCCGTGCCCCGGGCGCCGCCGGCCACCGCGACGAGGACAAGGGCGCTGTCCCCGGTACCGAAGCGCGCGGTGAGCAGGGCGTCGCGGCGCGGCTCGCCCCGGAAGCGCGCCGAGTCGCCGCGTACGGACGCGGCCCGCAGGGTGTACGTCCCGTACCTGGCGCCGTCGAGGACCGTGTCGGGGACGAGGCAGTCGAGGTCGTCGGGGCCTGAGGCGGGCAGTGCGGCGGGCTCGGCTTCGTAGGTGGGGGGACGGTCCCCGATGTGGCCGACGTCGGGGCGTACGGGCGGGGCCCCGGGCGGCTCCGGCACGGCGGGCGGGTCGGCGGCGGGTGCCCGTACCGCGAAGGTCCGCGGCTCAGGAGGTCCGGTGGGGGCCTCCCAGGGGGCGCGCCCGACCGCGACGGTGCGCGCGGGCGGGGACTCCGGCGCGGGAGGCGGGGGCGGCTCCGGCGCGGGAGGCGGTGTCCGGGGTTCCGGCGCGAGGTCCGCCTCCGGCAGGCGCGGGTCGGGCAGTGGCACCACCGTGACCGGGTGATCCACCTGCTCCGCCCGGTCGGTCTCCGGTCCGCCCACGGCGTCCGACGCGGAGTCGAAGCGGTCGTCGAGGCTGTCGGCGGCGCCGCTCGGCCCGGTGTCCGGCGCGGTCTCGTCGTACAGCGCCCGCCACCAGTCGTCCTCATGGGCGGCGGGCTTCTCCCCCTGCTGGCTCATGCCCATATTGTCGACCGCTCGGGGCGTACGAAACCGGGTCATCCGGAAAAGTGGCCCGGAAGTGGCTCCGGAAGGTGACCCGCCAGGCGTCCCCACCCCCCACGGGAAGGTCGCCCGGCGGGCCGGTCTGTGTGCTCAGCCCGCCGCCCATGGCGCGGACGTTGCTGCGGTGGCGCCAGATTGTCAGAGAGACGGGTACGACGGGGCATGATGGGCCCGGCGGGTTTACGCCGTGGCTGTTTCCCGCCACCGCACACCCCGCCCGACGGGCGCGGGAACGCGCGAGCACGGAGCCGGGGAGGGCCGAGGATGCTGTCAGCGATAGGTCTCGACGAGAGACAGGAAGCGGCCTACCGGGCACTGGTCGCGGCCGGCGCCGCGGAGCTCTCCGACCTCGCGCGCCGGCTCGCCCTGCCGGAGGCGGACACCGAGCGTGCGCTGCGCCGGCTGGAGCAGCAGGGGCTCGTGGCCCAGTCGTCGTCACGGGCGGACCGCTGGGTCGCAGCGCCACCCGGGGTCGCCCTGGGCGCGCTGCTGACCCAGCAGCGCCATGAGCTCGAACAGGCGGAGCTGGCGTCCGCGCTGCTCGCCGAGGAGTACCGTGCGGAGGCCGCCGAACCCGCGGTGCACGACCTGGTGGAGGTGGTGACGGGTGCGAGCGCGGTGGCCCACCGGTTCCACCAACTGCAGCTGGGCGCCACGTCCGAGGTCTGCGCGCTGGTCACGGGGAAGCCGATCGCGGTCACCGGGATGGAGAACGAGTCCGAGGAACGGGCGGCGATGCGCGGTGTGTCCTATCGCGTGGTCGTCGAGCGCGACGTGCTCTCGCTGCCCTCCGGGATCGTGGAGCTTTCGGCGGCGCTGGGCCGCGACGAGCAGTGCCGGGTGGTCGACCGGGTACCGACGAAACTGGTGGTCGCCGACGCCGCGCTGGCCATGGTGCCGCTGACCGGCCGGGGGGCGGAACCCGCCGCCCTGGTGATCCACGCCAGCGGACTGCTGGAGTCCCTGATGGGCCTCTTCGAGGCGGTGTGGCGGGACGCGATGCCGTTGCGGCTCGGCGGGAGCGGGATCCGCGAGGAGAACGGGCCGGGTGCCGATCCGACCGATCTGGAGATCCTCTCGCTGCTTCTGGCCGGTCTGACGGACGCGAGCGTGGCGAAGCAGCTGGACCTGGGGCTGCGGACGGTGCAGCGGCGGGTGAAGGGGCTCATGGAGCTGACCGGGGTCACCACCCGGCTGCAGCTCGGCTGGCACGCGTACGAACGTGGCTGGGTGGCCCGCGCCCCGCGCTGACCGCGGCTTCGGCAGCCCGTGGGGACAGCGCTGACAGGCGGGACCCGGCGTACTCCGGCACGCTGGTCGAATGAGTGTGTGGCAGCTCGTTGCCGTCGGGGCGGTGATGCTGCTCGGCCTGGTCGGCGTCCTGGTGCCGGGCGTGCCCGGGCAGGCGATCGTCTGGGCCGCGGTGCTCTGGTGGGCGCTGACGGACCCGACCCCGGTCGCCTGGGGCGTGCTGATCGGCGCGACCTGCCTCCTGCTGCTGAACCAGGTGCTGAAGGCGCTGCTGCCCTCGCGGCGCCCCCGCGAGTCGGGGGCGCCGCGCAAAACGCTGACGGCCGGCGGCCTCGCGGCGATCGCCGGCTTCTTCGTCGTCCCGGTGGTGGGCGGGATCCTGGGATACGTGGGCGCGATCTACGGCGCCGAACGCCTGCGGCTCGGCAGCCGGGCGGCGGGCTGGACCTCGCTCCGGTCCGTGATGCGGGCGACGGGGTACTCGGTGCTCCTGGAGCTCTTCTGCTGTCTTCTGGCGGTGGGGGCATGGCTGGGTGCCGTCATCTGGGGCTGAGGGCGGGAGGAGGCCGCAACGGCGACGGTGCCCCGGCCTCCTCCCGCCCTTCCCACTAGCGCGTCCCGCCGCGCTTCATCGCCATCGCCGCCCGGCCCTCCGCTCCCCTGCGCTTCCACTCACGCAGGGTCTCGGTGCGCAGCCGGGCGTCCGTCTTCGCCGCGATGCGGTGGTTCTCCCGGAGCAGCTTGCGGTAGCTGTCGAGACGCCGTTCGGGCAGCGACCCGTCCTCGATGGCGCCGAGCACGGCACAGCCGGGCTCGGCCTCGTGGGCGCAGTCATGGAAACGGCACTGCCGGGCCAGGTCCTCGATCTCCGAGAAGACCTGGCCGACGCCGGCCTCCGCGTCCCAGAGACCGACCCCCCGCAGCCCGGGGGTGTCGATCAGGACGCCACCCCCCGGCAGCACGAGGAGGTTGCGCGTGGTGGTGGTGTGGCGGCCCTTGCCGTCCACGTCCCGCGCCGCCCGCACATCCATCACGTCCTCGCCGAGCAGCGTGTTGGCGAGGGTCGACTTGCCGGCGCCGGAGGTCCCGAGCAGCACGCTCGTACCGCCGCCGACGATCGCCCCGAAGACGTCCACGCCCTCCCCCGTGGCGGAGCTGACGGGGAGCACCTGAACCCCGGGGGCGATGCGCTCGATGTCCTCGACGAGATGGGACAGCGTCGTGGCGTCGGGGACGAGGTCGGCCTTGGTGAGCAGCACGAGCGGGTGAGCCTCGTACCCCTCGTGACCGGCGGGGCGGCTCGCGTCGCCGAGCAGAGCGGCGCCGGCGGTGCTGGACATGGCGAGCGCCAGGAACCGTTCCAGCCGTCCGAGGTCCAGCTCGACGGCGAGCGAGACACAGATGACGATGTGATCGATGTTGGTCGCGAGGACCTGGCCCTCGGAGCGCTGCGACGACGTCGAGCGTACGAAGGCGGTGCGGCGGGGCAGGAGCGTACGGACGAACTGCGGGTCACCGTCGGGGTCGACGGCCACCCAGTCCCCGGTGCAGACGATCCGCATCGGGTCGCGGGGCACCACGAAGGCGGTGTCCGCCCTGAGGAGGCCGTCCGGAGTGACCACGTCGCACTGACCGCGGTCGACCCGCACCACACGTCCCGGCAGGAGTCCCTGCTCGGCGTACGGGGCGAAGGTGTCGGCCCATGCGTCGTCCCAGCCGTACGGGGCCAGCGGGTGCGACGGGGTGGAAGCCTGGGAAATCGAGAAAGACAAGGGAAACCCTTCACAAGGGCGGCCCCGGCACCGCGCGTTCAGGCGCGGAGGGAAAAGGTCAAGGTCAGCCGGCGGCCACAGGGGTGGGAACGATGCACTTCGGGTCGTGGGCAGTGCCCACCGCAACGACAGTCATCAATGTCCTCACCTCCTGGTTCCTCGAACTGGGCACAGCCTAGCCCGGGGGCTCCATGGGCCGTCAACGGGTTTTCGCGGGCCGGGGGCCGCACATCGGCGGATTGGGCCGAGTTGGCATCGCTATTCCCCGATCAGGTGATACGGGTGCACAAGTACCGGTCTCGGGCCGTTAGGGTGCCGGACATGACCTCACCCAAATCCGCCACCGTCCCTTTCTCCCCAGCCCAGTTGGGCACGCAGGTTCTGATCGGCTGGAGCGGTTCGGATCCCGGAACAGGGCGTGAGACCGCCTTCCTGCTCACCTACGCCCTCGGCGACGCTCCGGGCGGACCGGAGGCCGGCGAGCGGGCCATGCGCACCGCCCTGGAGCGCAGCGGCCTGCGGGTGGGGGGCGAGACCCTGGACGCCTCGGATCTGCCGAACCTTCCGGTGAAGCTGCTCGTCCAGGCCGGGCAGGCCGTCCTGACGCTGCCTCACTTCACGGCGCAGTACACCGTGCCGCCGGAGTGGCTGGCCGTGGCACGGTCGGAGGGCAAGGTGCACGGGATGTTCGCCACACGCCCGTGGCCCGTGGCCGTCCCCGGGCAGCCGGTCGGCGAGGAGCTGCTGCGGTCCTTCGTGGGCGACCCCGAGACCATCAGCACCTCCGCCCACTGCCTCATGCCGGTACGCAGCCTGGGCTGACCCGCTCCCCGTCGCGTACGGACGGTGCCCACCACCCCCCGTGGAGTGGTGGGCACCGCCGTGTGCGCCACACAGCCGAATGCGGGCGGCCCTCAGGCGATACGCCCGGGAGCCGCCCGCATTCGATGGTGTCAGTTGTTGCCGACGCCGTTGCCCGAGAGCACCGGGATGTCGTTGAGGATGTGCGACAGCGGCTCGTCACCCTTGGCCTGGGTGGAGTTGTCCGCGCACTGCTGGTTCTGCGGGTTGGACAGGACGTTGATGTCCTGGACCGCGATCGGGATGATGCCGAGCACCGAGCCGACGTTGGCCTTGACCGGCAGAGCGATGCAAGGCTTGTTCAGCGAGCCCTGGACGAGGCTGAGCTGCGGGCTCTGGTCACCCTTGGTCTCGCTGTTGCCGTACTCCGCCTCGGCACCGTTGCCGTTGACCGTGGTGGTGCCGTGGTCGTTGCCGATCGCCATGGCCGAGGGGGCCGCGGCGGCGGAGAGACCGATAAGGGACACAGCCACAGCGGCGGCGGCGGTCATCTTCTTCATTACGCTTCACCTTTCGGAGCGTCCCGTTGTGGAACGTACTGGTTAACCAAGAACGGAAGGTTTGGTTCCGCTACACCACTCGAACGAGTTGGATCACGTTCACGGTCGACGGGGCCGTCACCCGCGCCCCTCTTCACGTGCGGCGGGGACGAACGCGCCCTTCCGCCGTCGCGCGGAGCCGCGGGTCACCGGCGGGCCGGGCGACGCGTCCACCGGGCCCGGCCGGGCGTCGCGCCGCGCCGCTTCCTGCCACTCGGCGAACAGCCGGTCGTAGATCGGCGTGGAGCTCTCGGGCAACCGGTCGCGGCCGGGCGCGTGATGACTGTCGTACGGGTCCATGAGGCGCATCTACCCGGTCGTGCGTGCGGCGTGGGCCGCGGGTAAGGCAACCGGCCCAATCCCCGCACTATCGGGCTACCCGACGTGCGGACCGGCGGACGACCGGCGGTGCGGGGACAGACGCGTGGGGCCGCTCCGCCCCCGCGGCCGACCGAGGTCGGCAGCTGCACGGGTGGGACAGCCCCACACGTCTTCACGAACTACGACGAGGCGGGAAACGGTGCACCCTGGCCGGAATGGCGCAGGGGGATCCGGAGTCGCGCGGTGTCAGTTGTTGCCCGCGCCGTTGCCCGAGAGCAGGGGGATGTCGTTGAGGATGTGCGACAGCGCCTCGTCGCCCTTGGCCTGGGTGGAGTTCTCGGTGCACTGCTGGTTCTGCGGGGAGGACAGGACGTTGACGTCCTGGACCGCGACCGGGATGAGCCCGAGGAGCGCGCCGACGTTGGCCTTCGCGGGCAGCGCGATGCAGGGCTTGTTGAACGAACCCTGGATCAGGCCGATCTGCGGGCTCATGTCGCCGTGGGTGCTGCTGTTGCCGTAGTACTGGTCGGCACCGTTGCCGTTGACCGACGTCGTGCCGCGGTCGTTGCCGATCGCCATGGCCGAGGGGGCCGCGGCGGCGGAAACGCCGGCGACGGAGGCGGCGACTGCCGCCGACGCCAGAATCTTCTTCATCATGAAACGTGCCCTTCTGGTATTTCTGTTGCCCGCCTGTCCGGAGCATTCTGTTCAACTCCGCCCGGTGGCAATGGTTGCGCCATTTCACTCGAACGATTTCCCCGACCGCGGCGCAGCGCAATGCGCGGTATCCGGTCACAGGAAAAGTTCGGAGCGAAGGGGCGGGCCAGGCGTCACGCGGTCGTTCAGCCGCCCAGCGGCAGCCCGCCCAGGAGCGGTCCCGCCGCATCGGCAACACCGTTCACCGCGTCGGCCGACCTGCTGATCGTGCCGTCCTCGTGAACCGCTCCGGCGGTCTGTCCGACCGCGTCCACCACGGGGTTAACCACCTGGTCGGGGATCTGCGGCGCGGTGGACGTCAGCTCGTTCACGCCGGTGGTGAGGCTGAGCCTGGGGGCCGTGGGGGTGGTGGCGGCGAAGGCGGGAGCAGCCGCTCCGAGAGCGGCCACGGAACCTGCGACAACGGCGACGGTCTTCGCGTACTTCACTTTCTCAAATCCCTTCTGCGGGCGGCGTCCGCCGCCTCTGACAGGACAACGATCAGGCCCCACGCGGGGAAACTACGCGCGCCGGCATTTCCGCCTCCGGGCTGCGAGCCGAAAAGCGGGAAGGCCCCGTAGCGCCATATGCGCTCCGGGGCCTTCTCAGACGAGCCATCAGCTCGACCGACAGAGGTCAGGCGTTGATGCAGGTGTTGCCGAAGGCCGGGTTGAGCAGACCGATCACGTTGATGGTGTTGCCGCAGACGTTCACGGGAACGTGGACCGGAACCTGCACGACGTTGCCGGACAGGACGCCCGGGGAACCGACGGCAGCGGCACCGGCGCCGGCGTCAGCCATGGCCGGGGCAGCGGCGCCGAGCGCCATGAGGGTTCCGGCGGCGACGGCGGCAACCTTGGTGTACTTCACTTTCATCCCTTTCTGCAGCGGAGTCCTGGGCGGCACGTCTTTCGTGCCGCACGAGCGACTACGTGAATGCGCTCGTGACTCCGGAGCTGTAATCCGTAACGATTGTCGGGCGACATCGAAACGCTATGGGAGCCGTTTCTCGGAAAACCGCCCGAATGCTGCAGGCCCGGGCCGCACGATGGAGGAGTGTCGGCGGCCCGGGCCGGTCGTTGAGGCCCGGTCAGCTGTTGCCCGCACCGTTGCCGGAGAGAACCGGAATGTCCGACAGGATGTGCGACAGCGGCTCGTCGCCCTTGGCCTGGGTGGAGTTGTCCGCGCACTGCTGGTTCTGCGGGTTGGACAGGACGTTGACGTCCTGGACCGCGACCGCGGCCAGAAGACCGACGAGCGCACCGACGTTGGCCTTGACCGGCAGGGCGACACAGGGCTTGTTCAGCGAGCCCTGCACGAGGCTGAGCTGCGGGCTCTGGTCACCCTTGGTCTCGCTGTTGCCGTACTCCGCCTCGGCGCCGTTGCCGTTGATCGACGTCGTGCCCGTGTCGTCACCGATCGCCATGGCGCTGGTCGCCGAGAGACCGAGGATGGAGGCGGCGACGGCGCCCGTGGCCAGAACCTTCTTGATCACGATGAACCCTTCTTGTACCGAGTGCCCCGCAGCGGAGCGCCCTGATCAACTCGCCTCCGGGCGTTTGGTTCCCCTCGTTCGCCCCCATTCACCCGAATGCCAGAACTCCGCCGCGGGACGAACACACGTACGTGACCCTTTCGGGTGATTACACAATTTCCACCGATCTCCAAGTTTCCCCCGCATCGTTCGCGTCGTTATGGATGCGTCCGCGTCGATGGCATGACCGCCATCAGGGTCACCGCCCACGCGAATTTCCGGAGAAGGGCATGTAATGCGACAGGTTCTGAATAAAAGCATGATCGTCATGGCGGCGGCGTCGGGCATCCTGACCGCCGCAGGCGGTTACGCACACGCCGACGCCTCGGCCGACGGTGTCGCCGCGAACTCCCCCGGTGTCGGTTCGGGCAACGCGGTGCAGGTCCCGGTGCACGTTCCGGTCAACCTCTGCGGCAACACCGTGAACGTGATCGCCCTGCTCAACCCGGCCTTCGGCAACACCTGCGCGAATGTCAGCGCGGGCGACGAGCACAAGGAGGAGCACGGCGGCGCCTACGGGGACGAGCACGGCGACGCCTACGGCGGCGGACACGGCCACCAGGGCTCCGGCGCGAGCGCGGACGCCCAGGCCGTCGGCTCGCCCGGCGTCCTGTCCGGCAACGTGGTCCAGGCCCCGGTCCATGTCCCGGTGAACGCCTGCGGCAACAGCGTCAATGTGGTCGGCCTGCTGAACCCGGCGGGTGGCAACACCTGCGTCAACGACAGTGGTTACGAGCACCCGCCGGTCGAGCCGCCGGTGGTGGAGCCGCCGACCGTCGAGCCCCCGACCGTCGAGCCCCCCACCTCGAAGCCGCCGGTCGAGCCCCCGGCCGAGGAGCCCCCGGCCGTGGAGCCGCCGGCCGGCAACCCCGGCCCGAACACGCCTGACACCCAGCTGGCCCAGACCGGTGCGGGCGACATCGGCATGGCCGCCGGCGCCAGCGCCGCACTGCTGCTGGGCGGCGCGGTGCTCCTGCGCCGCACCCGCGGTTCGCGTAACTAGTCCGGCACAGGAGGAGGGGCCGCCCCGCAGCACAGATGCTGCCGGGCGGCCCCTCCGCTTGTCCGGGGACGCGGTGTCAGACGCGGGACAGGCCTGCCCGGTCCAGGAACGCGGCGACCGCCTTCGTCTCGCCGGCGTCCAGCCGGCGCATCGGCGGGCTCATCACATTGGTCGCGATGACGCCGCGCAGCATCAGGGCGGTCTTGAAGGCCCCCAGCCCGGCGGCCGTCGCCGAGGCTGTGCCGGGTGCGGCGGCCCCGACGATGTCGAACAGCGCGACCAGCCGGTCCTGTTCGGCCCTGGCGGCAGCCCAGTCCTCCTTCACGGCGGCTTCGTGCAGACGGACGTAGCCGTGCGGGTCCACATTGCCCAGGCCGGGCACCGACCCGTCCGCGCCGCACAGCATCATCGCGTCGACCACGAGCTCATGCCCCGTCAGGACCGAGAAGCCCGGGAGCTCACGTGTTCCGATGGCCAGTCGGCGGAAGGACCCGTCGTCCCCGCTGGAGTCCTTCACGCCCGCGAGCACCCCGTCCGCGGCGAGCGGCAGCAGCAGCTCCGGGTCCAGTTTGCTGTGCACGCAGACCGGTACGTCGTACGCCAGGAGCGGCAGGTCCACGGCTGCCGCGATGTCGCGGAAGTGGCGGTCGATCTCCGTGGCGTGGGTGCGCGTGTAGAAGGGCGCGGTGGCCACGACCGCGTCGGCGCCGAGACCGGCCGCGACGCGGGCCCGCTCGATCGCCCGGTTGGTGGTGGTCTCGATGGCGCCGACGAGGACGGGCACCTGTCCTGCGGCGGCCGACGTGATCACCTTGATGACCTCGTCCTGCTCCGCGGGCGTCAGATAGGCGGTCTCGCCGGAGCTGCCGAGGGCGAAGAGTCCGCCTGCTCCCCCTTCGAGGAGGTGGCCGACGACCCGCTCCAGGGATGCCCTGTCCAGTTCGCCGTCCGCGGTGAGCGGCGTGACGACGGGCGGGATCACACCGGAGTACGGGGTGGTGGAGGCGGTCATGCGGTGCTCCTTGCGGGCGGTACGGGGGTCAGGTCCCCGGTGAGGGAGACGGGGGTCCGGGGGTGGACGCAGTGCCAGAGGTGTTCGCCGGGCCCGAAGGTCCCGGCCGGGAAGGCCGTGGAGCACTCCGCGTCCGCATGCCGGCAACGGGTGCTGAACGGGCAGCCGGGCGGCGGGTTGGTCGCGGAGGGCACCGGGCCCGTGAGCACGATGCGTTCCGTGGCCACCAGCAGGCTGGGGGTCGCGGAGAGCAGCGCCTCGGTGTACGGGTGCCTGGGGGCGCCCGCCACGTCGGCGGCGCGGCCCTCCTCGACGATCCGGCCGAGGTAGAGGACGGCGATGCGGTCGGCGAGGTAGCGCACGGTCTGGATGTCGTGAGAGATGAACACCATGCCGAGGCCGAGGCGTTCGCGCAGGTCGACGAGGAGGTTGAGCACCTGGGCGCGTACGGAGACGTCGAGCGCGGAGGTCGGTTCGTCGGCGACGATCAGCTGCGGTTCGAGGGCGAGGGCGCGGGCGATGGCGACGCGCTGGCGCTGGCCTCCGGAGAGCTGCCCGGGCAGCGCGGCGAGGGTGTGGCCGGGCAGTCCGACCAGGTCGAGCAGTTCCTCGACGCGGGCCTCGCGCTCCTCGCGGGTGCCGCGCTTGTGCACGTCCAGCGGGTCGCGCAGGATCTGCCGGACCGTGAGGCGCGGGTTCAGCGCGGTGGAGGGGTCCTGGAAGACGACGCCGACGGCCGAGCCGAAGCCGTCACGCCGCTCGGCGCCCGTCATCTCCCACAGGTCGCGCCCGTGGAAGCGGACCTCTCCCTCGGTGGGCTTCTGCAGTCCGGTCAGCACCCGGGCCAGGGTGGACTTCCCGCAGCCGGACTCACCGACCAGCCCGACGATCTCGCCGCGCCTGACCTCCAGCGTGGCGTCGGTGAGGGCGTGGACCGCGTCGCGGCTGAAGAGGCCTCCGCCGCGTGCCTTGTGGCGTACGTGAACTCCGTCGAGCCTGATCACAGGGCGCTCCCTTCCAGCTTCTTCGCGGCGTCCGCCCCGGACGGGTGGTGGCAGGCGAAGCCGTGGTCCTTCTTGGTGCCGCGCCCGGTGAGTGCGGGTGGCGAGGTACGGCAGAGGTCGGTCGCGGCACCGCAGCGCCCGGCGAAGCGGCATCCCCCGCCGAAGCCCTGGGGAGCGGGGACGACGCCGCGGATCTGGTGGAGGCGGTTCGCTCCGGCTTCCAGGGATACGACGGATCCGAGGAGGCCGCGGCTGTAGTGGTGGGCGGGGTCGGTGAGGACGGACCTGGTGTCGCCGACCTCGGCGAGCCGGCCCGCGTACATCACGGCGACCCGGTGCGAGAGGTCACCGACCAGGGCCAGGTCGTGGGAGACCAGCACCATGGCGAAACCGAGCTCGTCGCGGAGCCGGACGAGGAGTTCGACGACCTGGGCCTGGACGGTGACGTCGAGGGCGGTGGTCGGCTCGTCCGCGATCAGGAGGCGGGGGCTGCGGGACAGGGCCATGGCGATGAGGACGCGCTGGCGCTGCCCGCCGGAGAGCTCGTGCGGGTAGCTGCGCAGGGTGCGTTCAGGGGAGAGGCCGACGAGTTCGAGGAGTTCGGCGGGGGTCTTCGTGCCGCCGCGTGAGGTCAGCTGCCGCAGCTGGGTGCCGACGAGCACGGAGGGGTTGAGGGAGGAGAGCGCGTCCTGGTAGACCATCGCGATCTCGGGGCCCATCAGGGCGTGGCGTTCCTTGGGCGGGAGCTTCAGCAGGTCCCGGCCCCGGTAGAGGATCTCGCCGCTGACCTCGGCGTTGCGGGCGAGGAGGCCCATCACGGCGAGGCTGGTGATGGACTTGCCGCAGCCGGACTCGCCGACCAGGCCGAGCGTCTCGCCCTCGTGGACGGTGAAGTTCAGCTTGTCGACGACCGGGATGTCGCCGTAGCGGTCGGGGAAGCGGATCGCCAGGTCGCGTACGACGAGTAGGTCGTCGGCGTCCTCGCATACGGGGGTGATGGTGGGTTCGGTGGCGTCGATGTGCCGGGCGAGCTCGGCGAGGGCGGCGTCGATGTCGACGGTGGAGGCGGCCTCGACCGGGTCCGGTGCCGTGGTGGCGGCCGGCTCGGCGGCGGGGCGGGCGCTCCTGGGCGCCGCGGAGGCGTCGGTGAGGCCTTCGGAGAGGATGTTGAGCGCGAGGACGGTGACGAGGAGGGCCAGGCCGGGGAAGAAGGTGGCCCACCATCCGCCGGCGAGGAGGATCTGCCGGCCGTAGGCGAGGACACTGCCCCAGCTCGGGTCGGGGTCCTGCACACCCGCTCCGATGAAGGAGAGGCTGGCCTCGAAGATGATGGCCTCGGCCACCATGACGGTCGCGAACACCATGACCGGGGCCATGCAGTTGACGGCGACGTGACGGAGCACGATGTAGCCGCGGCGGGCCCCGATGACCTTCTCGGCGGCGACGTAGTCCTCTCCGTACTGGGCGAGGACGTTGGCGCGTACGACGCGGGCGAGGGAGGGGGTGTAGACGAAGGCGATGGTGAAGATGATGACCGGGACGCTGGTGCCGAAGACGGCGACGAGGACGGCCGCGAGTGCGATCGGCGGGAACGACATCACGACGTCGAGGGTGCGCATGACGGACTCGTCGCCCAGCTTGCGCGAGGTGGCGGCGAGCGAGCCGAGCAGGGCTCCGGCGACCAGGGCGACGGCGGTCGCGCCGAGGCCGATGACCAGCGAGTAGCGCGAACCGTGCACCACACGGGCGAGGACGTCGCGTCCCGCACGGTCGGTGCCGAACCAGTGGTCGCCGTTCGGGGCCTGGACGGGGGTGCCCGTGGTGAGCGGGTCCTGGGTGAGGAGAGGGGCGAGTACGGCGCCGAGGACGACGACGATCAGCACGCCGAGGGCGATGCGGGAGGTGACCGGGAGGGCGCGGAAGGCGATGCCCGGTCGGGAGAGCTTGTCGGCCAGACGGCCCGTGGCGAACATGTCACACCGTCCTGATGCGCGGGTTGACCAGCAGATAGAGCAGGTCGACGATGACGTTGACCACCAGGAAGGCGATGGCGATGGTCAGTACGGTGCCCTGGACCAGGGCGACGTCGCCGCCGGTGACACCTTCGAGGATGAGTTTGCCCATGCCGGGCAGGTCGAAGATCGCCTCGATGACGACGGCCCCGCTGAGCAGGTAGCCGACCTTGACGCCGAGCACGGTGAGCGGGGTGACGAGCGCGTTGCGCAGCACCGAGCGGATCACGAGGAGGACCGGCAGCCCGTTGCCCCGGGCCGTACGGACGTAGTCGCGGTCGAGTTCGGCGACCATCGACGTGCGGACGAGGCGCGCGAGTGAAGCGGCGACGGGCACGGCGAGCGAGATCGCGGGCAGCGCCATCGTGGTGAGCCAGCCGCTGAACGAGTCGGCGGGGTTGGTGTATCCGCCGGTCGGGAAGATCCGGGTGTTCAGCGCGAACTGCTGGATGAGCAGGACGCCGAGCCAGAACGACGGGACGGCGACGCCGGCCATGGAGAGGATCCGGAAGAGCTGGTCGGGCCAGCGGTCGCGGTACATGGCGCCCAGGACGCCGCCGACGACGGCGAGGACGATCGCGAGGAGCAGCCCGAGGAAGGTGAGCTGGAGGGTGAGTGGGAAGGCCGCGGTGATCCGGTCGATCACTGGCTGGCTCGGTGGGACGGTCACCCCGAGGTCGAAGTGGAGGAGTTGGCCGAGGAAGTCGAAGTAGCGTACGGGCAGCGGGTCGTTGAGCCCGTTCGCCTCGGCGAAGGCCTCGCGTGCCTCCGGGGTGGCGCTCTCCCCGAGCGCGTTGAAGGCCGGGTCGGCCGGCGAGAACTGCAGCACCACGAAGACCAGCAGCGCGATGCCGAGGATCATCACCGGCATCATCGCGACGCGGCGCAGCGCGAGCCGGAGAAAAGCAACCATCGTCGGGTTCCTTGTGATTGGGCGGACAGCGGGTCCGGGCCGCCGGGGAGGGCGGCCCGGACCGGTGGACGTCAGGCGCGGCCGACGTCCACGAAGGACAGGCCCGTGGTGGGCAGCGGCTTGAAGCCGGGCAGGGCCTTCTCGCTCCAGGCGGTGGGCAGCTTGCGGTGGAGGATCGGGTAGAGCGCGGCCTCGTCGGCGACGACGTCGGTGATCTGGCCCCAGAGCTGCTTGCGCGCTGTCTCGTCGGCGGCCTGGGCGGCCTTGTCGAGAAGCTGCTTGACCTTCTTGTACTCGGTGGACTTCGCCCAGCCGTAGCGCTTCTCCGGCCAGAAGCCGTAGTAGAACCAGCGCATCAGGAGGTCCACGTCGTTGCCGAAGACGGAGGGGTCGCCGGGGGCGACCATGACCTCGAAGTCGCCGCCGTCGACCTTGGCGTACTGGGCCGGGGACTGCGCGATGTCGAGGGTGGCCTCGATGCCCGCGGCGGCCCAGCTCTCCTTGAGCAGCGGGGCGATGTCCTTGACCCAGCCGGTGTCGGTGGTCAGGACGGTGAACTCGAGCTTGCCCACGCCCGCCTCGGCGAGCAGCCTCTTCGCCTTGGCCACGTCGTGCGTGTAGACGGTGGCGGCCTTGTGGTGGTCGGGGTGGGTCGAGGGGACGTACCCGGTCGCGGCCGCCGCGTTGCCCACCATCGCGGTGGAGATGATCTTCTCGGTGTCCAGCGCATAGTGCAGGGCCTGGCGGACCCGCTTGTCGGCGAACCGCTCGTCGGCGGTGTTGAACATCAGGAAGAGGAGGCCGAAGGACTGCACGGACTCGGTCTTCGTGGTCGCGGAGAGCCTTTTGACGTCAATGTACGGGACGTCCTCGATGGCCTGGACGCGTCCGGACTCCATGGCGCTGACGCGGGCCGACTGGTCCGACATCAGGCGCCAGACCATCTTCTCGGCCTTGGCGGGGTGCGAGCCGTTGTACTTGTCGTACTTCTCGAAGACGATCTTGTCCTCGCGGGTGGCCTCGACGAACTTGTACGGGCCCGAGCCGACGGGCTTGGCGTCGAACCCCTTGACGTCCGCCTCGACGATCTTCTTCGGCACGATCCGGGCGACGGCGATGCGGGAGGGGAACAGCGCGAATGCGTACTTGAGCTTGAACTCGACCGTCCTGGTGTCGACCGCGGTGACGGTGTCGATGAAGGGCACGAACTGCGCCATCAGCGAGGAGTTCTTCGGGTCCAGGATGCGTTCGAAGCTGAAGACGACGTCCTCGGCGGTGACCGCCGAGCCGTCGTGGAAGGTCGCGCCGTCACGGAGGGTGGCGCGGTAGGTGGTGGCGTTGATCTTCTTCGGCATCTCGGTGGCGAGTGCGGGAGCGGCCACGAGCGTGGCCGGATCGAGATCGACCAGGCCCTCGAAGATGTGCATGTTGGCCGCGTACGGCGTGGCACCCGATGTGATCATCGGGTCGAATCCGGTCGACAAGGGGTACGACAGACCGGCCTCGATGGTGCCGTTGCCGTCGCTCCTGCCCGCCGTTCCGTCGGCGGTCGAGGAGGGCCCGCCGCACGCCGAAAGTCCTGCCGTGATGGCGGCGGCCGCCCCGATGGCGCTCGTGTAACGCAGGAAGGTGCGGCGCTCGACGCCGGCTGGCCTCAGCTCGGGCACGGGTCCTCCAAGGGACGTTGAGGATGAGGAAAGAGGTGAAGAAGGGTGTTTTGGCGGTTCTCGGCAGCCCTATGGGGCGCCAAGCATCAGACGTCAGATGTCTGATGCCTTGATAGCGTGGGAACGTAGCTTGACAATCGAGAAGGGTCAAGAGGTGGGGAGTTCACATATGTCCGGCACACGCCCCGGTCGCACCTTGCTGCGGCAGGAAGTCGTCGAGGGCATCAAGCGCTACATCCTCGACGAGCGGCTGCGCCCCGGGGACCCGCTCCCGACGGAGCCGGCCCTGTGCGAGGCGCTCGGCGCCAGCCGGTCCAGCGTCCGGGAGGCCGTCAAGATCCTCGCCGCCCTCGACATCGTCGAGGTGCGCCACGGCCACGGGACGTACGTCGGCCGGCTGAGCCTGTCCGCGCTGGTGGAAAGCCTCACCTTCCGCGGCCTCCTCTCCCCCGACGACGACTTCCAGGTGATGGCCGACCTCGTCGACGTGCGCGAGCTCTTCGAGCGGGGCATGGCCGACCGGATCATCTCGTCGCTCTCCGCCGAGCAGCTCGACTCCCTGGAAGGCCTGGTGGCGACCATGCGCGCCACCGGTGCGGGCGACGGCCACGGCTTCGTCGCGGCGGACCGGGCGTTCCACGCCCTGCTCGTCGCCCCGCTGGGCAACGACCTGATCGGCCAGCTCTCGATGGCCTTCTGGGACGTGTACACGATCGTCGCTCCGCACCTCGACGGATTCACGCACGCCGACGAGACGGCGACGATCACCGCCCACCAGAACATCGTGGACGCGGCCCGCGCGGGCGACACGACCGCGTTCCTGAAGGCTCTCGGTGAGCACTACGCACCTGTCAGGCGACGTATCGCCGAGGCCAGGTCGCGCGGAGCGAACCCGCTCTGACCGAGGGCCCCCCACCTCCCGCCCCACCCCGGGGGCGGGGGTTCCCGGCGCCGCCCCACCCTTGACGGCCGGCCGCAAGGCTCCCTAGGGTCCGGATGCCGCCAGGACATCTGACGTCTTCTGTCTTGTCGCTTCCCGTCCCCCAGGAGGGCACAGCCATGCCGTCGGCCGATCTCCCGCTCGAGGAATGCCTCACCTACCGGCCCGGACTGCCGCTGCCCGACGGCTTCGACGCCTTCTGGTCCAGCACTCTGAGCGAGGCCCCTCACGACGGCGTCCCGGACAAGCCGCGCTACAGGCCGGTCGACTGCGGGCTGACCCAGGTGCGCACGTACGACGTGAGCATCCCGGGGTACGGCGGCCGGCCGGTGCGCGGCTGGCTGCACATGCCCGCCGGTGCCACAGAACCGCTCGGCTGTGTCGTCGAGTTCCTGGGGTACGGACGCGGCCGGGGGCTCGCGCACGAGCAGCTGATGTGGGCCTGCGCCGGATACGCGCACCTGATCATGGACACCCGGGGCCAGGGATGGTCGGCGGCCGGCGGCGTCACCGCGGACACCGACGCCGGGGCCGCCGGGACCGTGCCGGGCTTCGTGACCCGGGGCATCGAGAGCCCCGAAACCTACTACTACCGGCGGGTGTTCACCGACGCGGTCCGTTGCGTGGAGGCGATGCTCGAACACCCGGAGGTCGATCCCGCCCGCATCGTGGTGACCGGGTTCAGCCAGGGCGGCGGCATCGCGCTGGCCGTGGCCGGGCTCCTGCCGGGGCCGGGGCCGGGGCCGGCCGGAGTGATGCCGGACGTGCCGTTCCTGTGCAACATCCTTCGGGCCGCCCGGATCGCAGGGGTGGCGCCGTACACCGAGATCACCGATTACCTCCGCCTCCACCGCGACCGCACCGCGTCGGCCTTCCGCACGCTGTCGTACTTCGACGCCGCGCACCACGCCACCCGCGCGACGGCGCCCGCACTGTTCTCCATCGCGATGACGGACGAGATCTGCCCGCCCTCCACGTGCTTCACGGCCTACAACCGTTATGCGGGCCCCAAGGACGTGCGCGTCTACGAGTTCAACGGGCACGAGGGCGGCGCCGAGCACCATCGGGCCGAGCAACTGGCCTGGGTGCGCTCCCTGTTCTCCGGCCGTCCGACCGGGCGGGCCGACCGCTCCTGACCTGAGGCCACGCGCCCCGCTCCATCTCCGCAGCTCTCCCCCCTCACGAGAAGAGAGACCGTACATGCAGCGCAGAGTCACCCTCGCCATGCTGTCCGCCGCCGTCCTGGTGGCCGCCGCGGCCGGCACCGCGCACGGCGCCCCCGCCGCCGGCGAACTGACCTCCCAGGACATCGCGACCGCGGGCGCCGGATCCCCCTACTACCGCATCCCCGCGCTGACCACCTCCACCAAGGGCACGCTGCTGGCCGCCTACGACGCCCGTCCCACCCTCGGCGACCTGCCCGGCAACCTCGGGATCGTGCTGCGCCGCAGCACCGACGGCGGCACCACCTGGGGAACCCAGCAGGTCGTCCGCAAGGAGGCCGCACCCAAGGGCTTCGGCGACCCGAGCCTGCTGGTGGACCGCACCACGGGCCGGATCTTCGTCTTCTACGCGGGCTCCGTGAACCAGGGTTTCTTCGGATCAGGCACCGGCAACGACGAGACGGACCCGGACATCCTCCAGGCCGACTACAGCTACTCCGACGACGACGGGCTGACCTGGACCCACCGCCGGATCACCGGCCAGATCAAGAACCCGGCCTGGGCCGGGATGTTCGCCGCCTCGGGCGAGGGCATCCAGGTGCGCAACGGCGCGTACAAGGGGCGGCTGATCCAGCAGTACGCCATCCGCGACAACGGGGCCAACTACGCGGTCAGCGCGTACAGCGACGACCACGGCGCGACCTGGAGGACGGGCAACCCGGTCGGCCCCGGCGGGGACGAGAACAAGACCGTCGAGCTCAACGACGGCCGGATCATGCTGAACAACCGTTCCGCGCCGTACCGGACGATCGCCTACTCCACCGACGGTGGCGTCAACTACACGCCGTTCACCCAGGACACCAACCTGCCCGACCCGGCGAACAACGGTTCCGTCATCCGTTACGCCCCGGACGCCGCGGCGTCCGACCCGCAGTCCTCGTGGCTGCTGTTCAGCAACACCGAGAGCACCTCCTCCCGGAGCAACCTCACCGTGAAGATGTCCTGCGACAACGGGAAGTCCTGGCCGATCCGGAAGGTCGTCGACGCGGGCAGCGCCGCGTACTCCACGATGACGAAGCTGTCGAACGGCCGGGTCGGCCTGCTCTACGAGCGCGACAACTACAAGAACATCACCCACTCCTCCTTCGACCTGCAGTGGCTCGGCGGCACCTGCGCGGACATCACCATCACCCCGCCGGCCACACTGAGGGCGGGGACCACCACGGAGGTCACCGTCCGGGTCGTCAACCGGATGGACGTGACCCGGAGCGCGGGAACGCTCGACCTGACGGTGCCCGGCGGCTGGACGACGAAGCAGGTGGCCTTCCCGGCGACGCGGCCGGGCGAGGGCGCGAACATCAAGGTCCCGGTCACGATCCCGGCCGGCGCCTCCGGGGACGCCAGGCTCACCGTGACCTACAGGGCCGACGGCAAACAGGCGTCGGGGAGCCGGACGGTGACCGTCACCCCGTGACGCCCCGTCCCGAGGGTGGTGTTGTTCCCCCGTCCGCGCCCGCACGGCTGCGACGATGGGGGACGACATCTCCCTGGACCCGGGACGACGGACAGGCGGTAGCGGCATGGCGGCAACAGGCTTACGGATGGGCGTAGTCGGCGGCAGCATCGCCGGGTGCGCGATGGCGGTCGCGGGTCTCCGGGCGGGGGCCGACGTCACCGTGTACGAGCGCAGCGCGGGCGCACTGCAGGACCGGGGGCTCGGCATCGTCATCCCGCCCGCCCTGCACGAGCGGCTGGTCGCCACGGGCTATCTCGACGCCGACATGCCCACCGCTCCCGTGACGACCCGCGTCTGGCTGACCCGGGCCCCCGGCGACCGCTCGGCACGCGAGTTCGCCCGGCAGCCCAGCCCCGTGACCCCGTGCAACTGGGGTCTGCTGTGGCAGGCGTTGCGCACCGCGTCCGCCGGCGCGAGCCATCACCGCGGACGCCCCGTCATCTCCGTCGAGCGTGCCCCCTCCGGCGGCGGCGTCGTCCGTACGGCAGTGGGCGAGGCCACCTACGACATGGTCGTGGGCGCCGACGGGCACGAGTCGCTCACCCGCCGCGTCCTGGCCCCGGACCTGCGGCCCACCCCCGCCGGGTACGCCGTGTGGCGCGGCACGCTCCCCCTGTCCGCCCTCGCGGAGCACCGCCGCCCCCTGGAGCTGCTGCGCGGCGCCTGGGTGACGATCGGTTTCCCCGGCGGGCACGGCATCTTCTACCTGATCCCCCGGGGCGGGGGTGCCGGCCCGGACGACCGCCTGCTCGCCTACGCGATCTACGCGATCCCGCCCGGCCGGGCACCGGGCGAGGCCGGGTACGTACGGCAGCTGGCCGAGGAGCACTTCCCCCGGGAGTGGGCCGAGATCGTGGCCCGCGGGGAGCACACCGCGACGACCTGCCACCCCGTCGCCGATCTGCACGCGCCCCTCGCCGCGGAGCACCCGTTCCTCCTCGCGGGCGACGCGGCGGGGGTCACCCGCCCGCACACGGCGAGCGGAGCGGTCAAGGCGCTGCAGGACGCCCTCTGCCTGGAGGAGGCGCTGCGGACGTCGGCGTCGGCCGCCGGGGCGCTGCGGCACTACGCCCGTGAGCGCACCCCGGAGGGGGCCCGGCTGGTGGAGCTGGGCCGCAGACTGGGCCGCGCCCAGGTGGAGCTGGCCCCGGACTGGACCGCGATGGACCAGGGTGCGGTGGACGCGTGGTGCCGCGCCACCCTGGCGGGCACGAGCAGCTATCTCTACGCGGACACGGGCGCGGACGCGGACTGAGGTTCCAGGCGGTTGCGGATCCCGTCGAAGTGGGTGCTCATCGCGCGCACCGCACGCGCTCCGTCGGCGGCCGCGACCGCCTCGACGATCTCGTGGTGCTGGGCGCAGGTGACGGCCGGGTCCTGGTGGCCGTCGTCCATGTCCTCGCGCACCCGGTCCATCGCCGCCCAGAACGCGTCCAGCACCTCGCTGAGCAGGTGGTTGTCGAGGGAGGCGTAGAGCGCGAGGTGGAAGGCGCGGTCGGTGGCGCGGGCGACCCGGCCGTCCCGGGCGGCCTCGCTCTCCATGGTCACGACGAGGGCCCGCAGCACGGCCAGATCCTCCGCGGGGACGCCGGCGGTGACGGCGCCGACCAGCCCGGTCTCCAGTGCCTCGCGCACCTTCATCAGCTCCAGCAGGCCCGGTTCGCCCTGCCTGTGCCGGACGGCGGCCCGGAAGGCGAGCCCCTCGGCGAAGGGCGACAGGGAGAGGGAGCCGACGAAGGTCCCGAAGCCGCGGCGGATCTCCACGACGTTCATGGCCTGGAGCGCCTTGAGCGCCTCGCGCACCGAGACGCGTCCGGCCGTGTACAGCTCCATCAACTCGGTCTCGGTGGGCAGCGGGTCGCCCGGTCCCAGCCTGCGTTCGAGGATCAGTTCCTTGATCTTTCGCTCAATGTCCTGAGCCATGGTGGGGCGGGCCACAACGGTCCTCCTGCGGTGTCGCCGGCCGACGGGACCTCTTGACCGGTCGCCGGGGCATCTGTTTAAGGTGAGTCCAGACATAGGACATCTTACGTCCCATGTCTCGGTCCCGCCTCCCTTCCCGGGCGACGGGCCAATGTTCCGAACGAGCTGGAGCCCCTCACCATGTCCTTGACCGCACCGCTGCACGGCGTGGTACCGCCGGTCTGCACCCCGCTCGACGACCGTGGGGAGGTCGACACGGCCTCCCTCACCCGGCTCGTCGGCCACCTCGTCGACGGCGGTGTACACGGTCTGTTCGCCCTCGGCTCGACCAGCGAGGTCGCCTATCTGACCGACGACCAGCGCGCCACCGCGCTGGAGACCGTGGTCACCGCGGCCGCCGGCCGGGTCCCGGTCCTCGCCGGGGTCATCGACACGACGACCGCCCGCGTCGTCGAGCACGCCAGGACCGCGGCGAAGCTCGGCGCGGACGCCCTCGTGGCGACCGCGCCCTTCTACACCCGTACGCACCCCAAGGAGATCGCCGGGCACTTCCGCCGGCTGCGCGGAGCCGTCGACCTGCCGCTGTTCGCCTACGACATCCCGGTGGCCGTGCACTCCAAGCTCTCCGCCGCCCTGGTGCGCGAGCTCGCCGAGGACGGCACCCTGGACGGCCTCAAGGACAGCAGCGGTGACGAGGGCGGGCTCCGCCGGCTCGTCGTGGAGCTCGGCGGACGCGAGGGCCGGGCGCGTGGCCCGGTACCGCACTTCAGCGTGCTGACCGGTTCCGAACTCACCGTGGACGCGGCGCTGCTGGCCGGCGCGGACGGTGTGGTGCCCGGCATCGGCAACGTGGACCCGGCCGGCTACGTCCGGCTGTACGACGCCGCGCGCGCCGGTGACTGGGAGCTCGCCGCCCGGGAGCAGGAGCGTCTCGTCGAGCTGTTCGCCATGGTCGACGTCGGCCCGGAGCAGGACATGGGCCGCAGCTCCTCGGCGCTCGGCTCCTTCAAGCAGGCGCTGCGGCTGCTCGGTGTCATCGCCAACGGTGCCACCGCCTTCCCGCAGATCCAGCTCTCCGACGGCTCCGTCGCGCTGATCGCCGAGCGGCTGCGCGCCGCCGGTCTGCCGCCGGTCCGATGAGCGAGCGGGCGACCGGGGCCGTGGTGATCGGCCTCGACCTCGGCGGTACGAAGATCGCGGCCGCGCTCTTCGCCGCCGACGGCACGGTGCTGGCCCGGCACACCCGGCCCACCCCCGCCCGGGACGGCGCCGTGGCGGTGCTCGACGCGCTCGCCGCGGCGGCGGCCTCGGTGGACCCGGGCCGCCTGGCCACGGTGCTCGGCATCGCCGCTGCGGGGGTCGTCGACCCCCGCAGCGGCATGGTCACCAGCGCCACCGACTCGATCAGCGGCTGGGCGGGAACCGCGCTCGGCGCGGGTCTCGCGGACCGTACGGGTCTGCCGGTGGCCTGCGACAACGACGTACGCGCCACCGCGGGACCGGAGCTCGCCCAGCTGCCGGCCGGGCGCGGCTCGCTGCTGTTCGCGGCCGTCGGTACGGGCGTGGGCGGCGCGCTCGCCGTCGACGGGCGGATGCTGCACGGCGCGTCCGGCATCGCGGGCCACCTCGGCCACCTCCCCAGCCCGGAGGCGGCCGGACTGCCCTGCACCTGCGGGGCCACCGGGCACCTGGAGGTCATCGCCTCCGGCCCGGGTATCACCGCCCATTACGAGCGGCTCACCGGCGCCCCGGTGGACCGGCTCGAAACGGTGGCCCTCAGGGCGGCCGGTGGCGACGACGACGCCGTACGCGCCGTCACCACCGGCGCGACCGCCGCCGGACGGGTCCTCGGCGGCCTCGCCAACGCGCTCGGCCCGGACCGGGTCGTCGTCGGGGGCGGGGTCCCACGGATCGGTGCACTGTACGGCGACGCGCTGGCCGCCGCCTTCGCCGCCGAACTGATGCCTCCGCTGCGCGGGCTCGTCCCCGAGCCCCCGCGCTTCGGCCACGACGCCGCCGTCCTGGGCGCCGCGGCTCTGACCACCACCCTTCCCCTCCACCACCCGGGAGCTCTCCGATGACCGCACAGGACCTGGCCGACACCCTCCGGGGCCGGCTGATCGTCTCCTGCCAGGCGCCTCCCGGCGACCCGATGCGGGAGACCGCCACCCTCGTACGCCTCGCCCTCTCGGCCGTGGCCGGCGGCGGCTCCGCCATCCGCGCCAACGAGCCGGAGGTCGTCGCCGCGATCGCCGGGGCCGTGGACCTGCCGGTCATCGGCCTGTGGAAGGACGGCGACACCGGCGTCTACATCACCCCGACCGTCAGACACGCCCTGGCGATCGCCGAGGCGGGCGCGGCCGTCGTCGCCGCCGACGCCACCGACCGGCCGCGCCCCGACGGCTCGTCCTTCGCCGAGCTGGTCACCGCCGTGCACGCGGCGGGCGCCCTGGTCATGGCCGATGTCTCCACGCTCGCCGAGGGGGTCACCGCCGCCGCGCAGGGAGCGGACTTCGTCTCCACGACCCTGTCCGGCTACGTGCCCGGGCCCCCGGAGCAGACCGGCCCTGACCTGGACCTTGTGACATCTCTCTCGGCCGCGGTCTCTGTACCGGTCGTCGCCGAAGGCCGTATCAATACCCCCGAGGAGGCTGCCGAGGCCCTCGCCCGCGGCGCCCACAGCGTCGTGGTCGGCACGGCCATCACCGCACCCACCGCCCTGACGTCCCGCTTCGTCGCCGGTCTCGCCCGGCCCTGAGCAGCCCTCACCACGCGGGACGGCGGCGCCTCGCCGTCCCGCACCATGGAGCGCACCGTGCAGAAATCCTCTCCCACGCTCCCCTGGTACCGCGAGGTGAGCGGTACCCAGTGGAAGTCCTTCTTCGCCGCCTGGATCGGGTACGTCCTCGACGGCTTCGACTTCGTCCTCATCACGCTCGTCCTCACCGAGATCAGTGACGAGTTCGGACTGAGCACCGTCCAGGCGGCCGGCCTGATCTCCGGTGCCTTCATCACCCGCTGGCTGGGCGGCGCGGTCCTGGGCGCCATCGGCGACCGGTACGGCCGCAAGCTCTCCATGGTGCTGAGCATCCTTCTCTACTCGCTGGGCACCTTCGCCTGCGGCTTCGCCTGGAACTACCACAGCCTCTTCGCCGCCCGGCTCGCCATCGGCATGGGCATGGCCGGGGAGTACAGCGCCAGCGCCACGTACGTCATGGAGAGCTGGCCGGCCCGCCTGCGCAGCCGCGCCAGCGGCTTCCTGATCTCCGGCTTCTCCGTCGGCTCGGTCCTCGCGGCGCAGGTCTACAACTGGGTGGTGCCCTCGCTGGGCTGGCGGTGGATGTTCTACCTGGGCCTGATCCCGATCGCGGTCGCGCTGTGGATGCGGCGGGCCCTGCCGGAGGCGGAGGAGTGGACCGCGGACGTCGCGGACCGGGGCGCCAGGCCCAACCCCTTCCAGCCGCTGTTCCGCACCCCGCGACTGGCCCTGGTCAACACGGTCCTGATCGTCGTCGCCACCCTCGCGCTCTTCATGGTCTTCACCCCGAGCGGCGAGGGGATGGTCCCGGTCCTGTCGGTGGTCGCCGGACTCGCCCTCGTGGCGTTCGCGGTGCAACTGGGCGGGAAGCGCGGCTGGCTCCTGTACGTCTCGATGATCGTGACGCTGTTCTTCGCGTTCCTCTACTCCTGGCCCATCCAGGCCCTGCTGCCCACGTATCTGAAGTCCGAACTGGGCTACAGCACCGACCAGGTCACCGACGTCCTCTACTTCGCCGGTTTCGGCACCATGGCCGGCTGCTGGGGTGCGGGCTTCCTGGGAGACCGGATCGGGGCGAAGAAGGCGTACGCGCTGACGCTGCTGGCCTCGCTGGCCTTCGTCTACCCGGTCTTCGCGGTGCGGGACAACCTGCTGGTGCTCGGCTGTCTGCTGTTCCTGCTGCAGGCCACCAGCTTCGGCATCTCAGGGCTGCTGCCGCGTTACATCGGAGGCCACTTCCCGACCGCGAACCGGGGTGCCGCGCTGGGCTTCACGTACAACGTGGGGGCGCTCGGCGGGGCCGTCGCGCCGGTCCTCGGGGCGCACCTGGCGTCCGGGATGGACCTGGGACAGGCCCTGGCGGTGCTGACCTTCGCGGGGACGGTGATCGTGGTGCTGCTGGTCGGCTTCGACATACCCGCCCGGCTGAACCGGCTGACGGACCCCGACGCCCCGAGGGACCATCTGGCCGCGCCCCCCGGGACGGCAGGGACCGAACGGAAGGAGCCGGTGGGCCGGGAGGTGATCTGAGCACTTCCCCACGCGGTTCCGGGCCACCGGTTTCTCCTTCCCCTATGCTCTGGCCATCGCGTTCACCACGAGCAAGCCCGGAACCGTCGGAAGTGGCCCTTGTCGACGACTGAGCCCCGCCACCCCCGTCTCGGCGCAGCGGTCCGCACCGACCTGCGCCGGGCGGGCGTCCTCGACGTCCTCACCGACACGATGTCGCGGGCCGCCCACTCCACCGATGCCTCCCTCTACCGTGTGCCGCCGCTCGTCGTCGTCCGGCCGCGTTCGGCCGAGGAGGCCGCCGCGACGCTGGAGGTCTGCCGGCGGCGGGGTGTCGCCCTCACCTCACGGGGCGCTGGGACCTCGGTGGCGGGAAACTCCATCGGGCCTGGCGTCGTCATGGACTTCAGCCGCCACATGAACCGCGTGCTGGAGATCGACCCGGTCACCAGGTCCGCCACCGTCGAACCCGGCACGGTGCACGCCACCCTGCAGAGGGCTGCCGCCGGCCACGGTCTGCGCTTCGGCCCCGACCCGTCCACCCACACCCGCTGCACGATCGGCGGGATGATCGGGAACAACGCGTGCGGCTCCCGGACGCTGGCGTACGGCAGGACGTCCGACAACGTCCTCGGGCTCACCGTGCTGACGGGCACCGGCAGCGCACTCGCCCTCACCTCGCCGCCCGGCCGGGTGCCCGGGAGCACGCAGCTGGCCGCGCTGCGGAGCGTCGTCGGCGCGGGCCTGGCCACCATCCGGACCGAGTTCGGCACGTTCGGCCGCCAGGTGTCCGGGTACGCGCTGGAACACCTCCTGCCGGAGAACCGCTTCGACGTCGCCCGGTTCCTCGTCGGCAGCGAAGGAACGCTGGCCGTGTCCACACAGGCCACCGTCCGCCTGGTCACCGACCCGCGCCACCGCGTTCTGGTGGTCCTCGGCTACCCGGACATCGCCACGGCGGCGGACCACGCTCCCGGGGCGGCGGCACACCGGCCGACGGCGTGCGAGGCGATCGACTCACGCATCGTCGACGTGGTCCGGGCGCGCCACGGAGCCGGTGCCGTGCCCCCGCTGCCGGCGGGCGGGGCGTGGCTGTTCGTCGAGGTGTCGGGCGACTCCCTCGGCGAACTCACCGACAGGGCCCGCACGGTGGGCCGCGAATGCGGCGCGCAGGACAGCCTGGTCGTCCCCGACCCCGCCCGGACAGCGGCGCTCTGGCGCATCCGTGAGGACGGCGCGGGCCTGTCGGGACGCAGTCCGGCGGGCCTTCCCGCGCATGCCGGGTGGGAGGACTCGGCAGTCCCCCCTGCGGCACTCGGCGGCTATCTGCGCGACTTCGAGCGGCTGATGGACCGGTTCGGCGTGACCGGGCTGCCTTACGGCCACTTCGGCGACGGCTGTCTCCACATCCGGCTGGACCTGCCTCTCGACAGACCCGGGGGCAGCTCCGTCCTTCGCGCGTTCCTCGGCGAGGCCGCCGAACTCGTCGCCGGGTACGGCGGATCGCTCTCCGGTGAGCACGGTGACGGACGGGCCAGGAGCGAACTCCTTTCCGCCATGTACTCCCCCGAGGCCCTGGAGCTGTTCGCCGGCGTCAAGGCCGTGTTCGACCCCGACAACATCCTGAACCCCGGTGTCCTCGTCGATCCGCGGCCCGTCGACGCCGACCTCCGCGTCCCCGCCGCGCAACGGGTGAGCCGCCGGCTCGCCCTGCTGTACGAAGAGGACGGCGGCGACTTCACCCAGGCGGTGCACCGCTGCACGGGCGTCGGCAAGTGCCGGGCGGACAACACCTCCGCCGGGGGCGTGATGTGCCCGTCGTACCTGGCGACGAAGGAGGAGAAGGACTCCACCCGCGGCCGGGCCCGGGTCCTCCAGGAGATGGTCAACGGGACGCTGGTCGGGTCGGGTTGGCGGTCGCCGGAGGTCCACGAGGCCCTCGACCTGTGTCTGTCGTGCAAGGGCTGCCTCTCGGACTGCCCCACGGGCGTGGACATGGCCGCGTACAAGTCCGAGGTGCTCCACCAGAGCTACCGGCACCGGATCCGCCCCGCCATCCACTACTCCCTGGGACGGCTCCCCCGTTGGGCGCGCCTCGCCGGTCACGCACCCGGCCTGGTCAACCGGGTGGCACGGCTTCCCGGCGTCGCACCGCTCGCGCTGGCGGCGGCCGGCGTGGACGGCCGGCGGAACCTGCCGTCCTTCCCGCGCGAGACCTTCCGGAAGTGGTTCGAGCGGACCCGGCCCGGGCGCGAAGCGGGCGGCAGACCGGTGCTGCTCTTCGTTGACTCCTTCACCGACCACTTCTCCCCCGGCGTGGGCATCGCCACCGTCCGTGTCCTGGAGGACGCCGGGTACCGCCCGCAGATCACCCGGGAACAGCTCTGCTGCGGTCTCACCTGGATCTCCACGGGGCAGCTCGACACCGCACGCAGACTCCTCGGCAGGACGGTCGACGTCCTGGGGACCGCGGCGGCCCCTGGCACGCCCGTCGTCGGCATGGAGCCGTCGTGCACCGCCTCGATCCGCTCGGACTCCCTGGAGCTCCTGGGCGGGGACAGGGCCCGGCCGGTCGCCGAAGCGACCCGCACCCTCGCCGAACTGCTGGCGGCGACCCCGGCCTGGGCACCCCCGGATCTGAGCGGACGCGAGGTCGTCGCCCAGCCCCACTGCCACCACCACGCGGTGATGGGATGGGACACCGACGCGGAGCTCCTGGCGTCCGCGGGTGCCACGGTCCGGCGCCTGGGCGGATGCTGCGGGCTGGCCGGCAACTTCGGTGCCGAGAAGGGCCATTACGAGGTGTCCGTCGCGGTGGCCGAGCAGCAGCTCCTGCCGGCCCTGCGCGGTGCGCGGGAGGGCACGGCCGTCCTCGCCGACGGTTACTCCTGCCGGACCCAGATCGCCGATCTGACCGGCCGGACCGGCCTGCACCTGGCGGAGCTCCTCGCGCGCGAACTCCCCCAGGGCGCCCCTGACGGGAGCAACGGCCGTCAGGGGTAGAAGTGCGTCAGCGACTCCGCGACGCAGGCCGGCTTCTGCGACCCTTCGAGCTCGAAGGTGAAGGCCCGGGTCATCTGCACGCCGCCCCGCGCGACCTCCGTCACCTCCGCGACGGACGCGTGCAGGCGTACGCGGCTGCCGACGGGGACGGGCGCCGGGTACCTGACCCGGTTGACCCCGTAGTTGAGCGCGCGTCCCACGCCGTGGACCTGGAGCAGCTCGCCGAACATCGGGATGCCCCAGCTCAGCACCATGTAGCCGTGGGCGATGGTGCGCCCGTACGGACCGGCGGCCGCGCGCTCGACGTCGGTGTGGATCCACTGGTGGTCCCCCGAGACGTACGCGTAGGCGTCGATCAGCTCCTGGGTGACCTCCTTCCACTCCGAGTGCCCGAGGTCGCGCCCGCCGAGGGCGAGGATCTCCGGGATGCCGTTGACGGTCAGGGCCATCGGTGGTGCTCCGTTCTGCTCGTACGGGGG
The DNA here is from genome assembly GCF_045039765.1 of Streptomyces sp. NBC_01166. NCBI lineage: Bacteria > Bacillati > Actinomycetota > Actinomycetes > Kitasatosporales > Streptomycetaceae > Streptomyces > Streptomyces sp. NBC_01166. The sequence goes on along the minus strand of NZ_CP108613.1, from coordinate 6,648,926 downwards.
CGTGGTCAGGCGGTGACGGGCTCGGTGCGGGGCGCGGCGACGGGCTCCGCGGACTGCTCGTCGTGGTTGGGGCGCTTGAGCAGGAGGAGCATGCAGCCCAGGGTCAGCGCCACCTGGAAGACGGCGTACGCGATGACGGCGGTGATCGAGCCGGTGCGGTTGAGCAGGAACTGGCCGATGATCGGGGTCGTACCGCCGAGCAGCGTGCCGCAGAGCTGGTAGCAGAGCGAGATGCCGGTGTAGCGCAGGTGGGCCGGGAAGCGGCTGGCGAGCATGCCGGCGAGGGCCGCGTAGTAGAGGCAGTGCGGGATCGTGGCGACGGCGACGCCGAGCATCGCGAGGCCGTAGTTCTCGGTGCTGATGAGGAGGAACATCACCGGCATCAGGATCAGTTCGGGAAGCAGCATCACGGTCACCGCGCGGGACCAGCTCTTCATCCGGGTGGCGATGAGGGCGCCGAAGGGCTGGACGATGATCTGGGTGACGTTGGCGACGAGGATGATCGTCAAGAACGAGCTGCGGTCGAAGTCCAGGGACGTGGTGGCCCAGGACAGGGCGAACGTCGACTTGAAGTACGTGGCCGAGAGGCCGATGGTGCAGGCGCCGATGCCGAGGACGATCAGCATGGGGTGGCTGCGCAGGACCTCGGTCAGCGGGAGCTTGACGACTTCCTTCTTCTCGATGAGCTTGGCCATCGCCGGGGACTCGGTGACCTTCAGGCGGACCAGCAGGCCCACCATGACGAGTGCGGCGGAGGCGAGGAACGGCACCCGCCAGCCCCAGGAGACGAAGGCGTCGTCGGGCAGCTGGCTGATGGCGAGGAAGCTCACGGTGGAGAGGGTGTTGCCGACGGGCGAGCCCTGCTGGGCGAACGCCCCGTACAGCACGGACTTGCCCTTGGGCGCGTGCTCGGAGGCGATCAGGACGGAGCCGCCCCACTCCCCGCCGAGGCCGATGCCCTGGATCATGCGGATGCAGACCAGCAGGATCGGGGCGGCGATGCCGATGGAGGCGTAGCCGGGCAGCAGACCGATCGCGGTGGTCGAGATGCCCATCATCAGCAGGGTGATGACGAGGGTCTTCTTACGGCCGAGCTTGTCGCCGTAGTGGCCGAAGATGATGCCGCCGAGGGGGCGGGCGAGGAAGCCGACCCAGAAGGTGGCGAAGGCCACCAGGGTGCCTATGGGGCCTTCGAGTTCGGGGAAGAACACCTTGTCGAAGACGAGCGCTGCCGCGGTTCCGTAGATGTAGAAGTCGAACCACTCGATGGTGGAGCCGATGAAGGCTCCGAACCCTGCGCGGTTGGCGGCTTTCGTTCGCTCGCGTGCGGTTGCGGTGTTCGCACTCATGGTGGCTCCCGTGAACATGGTTGATCGAGCGGATGGACACGGCTGACCCGGCGTCGCCCGAGACGCCTTGGGTCGCGTGGTGGAGAGGGGACGGAGAAAGGGGACGGGGAGGGGTCAGGCGGCGATGCGTTCGAAGACCGCGGCGAGGCCCTGGCCGCCGCCGATGCACATGGTCTCCAGGCCGTAGCGTGCCTCGCTGCGGTGCATCTCCCGGCTGAGCGTGGCGAGGATGCGGGCGCCGGTGGCGCCGACGGGGTGGCCGAGCGAGACGCCGGATCCGTTGACGTTGATCCGCTGCTCGTGGTCCTTCTCGCCGAGTCCCAGCTCCCGGGTGCAGGCCAGGACCTGGGCGGCGAACGCCTCGTTGATCTCGATCAGGTCGAGGTCGGCGAGGGTGAGACCGGCACGGCCGAGGGCCGCGTGGGTGGCCGGGACGGGGCCGATGCCCATCGTCGCGGCGGGGACACCCGCGCGGGCGAAGGAGACCAGACGGACGAGCGGGGTGAGCCCGAGCCGTTCGGCGGTGGCGGCGCTGGTGACCAGGCAGGCGGCGGCCGCGTCGTTCTGTCCGCTCGCGTTGCCCGCGGTGACGGTTGCCTCCGGGTCGGTCTTGGCCATGATCGGGCGCAGCGCGGCGAGCTGCTCGGCGGTGGTGTCGGGGCGGGGGTGCTCGTCGGCCGTGACGACCGTCTCGCCCGTGGGGGTCCCCCCGCTCGAGCGAAGCCGAGAATGGGGGCTGGTGCGTACGGTCACGGGGACGGTCTCCGCGTCGTAGCGCCCCTCCCGCACGGCGCGGGCGGCGCGGGCCTGCGAGCGCAGGGCGAGGGCGTCCTGGTCGGCCCGGCTGATCCCGTACTCGCGGCGCAGGTTCTCGGCGGTCTCGATCATCCCGCCGGGGACGGGGTGGTGGACGCCACCGGCGGTGACGCGGCCCCGGGCCAGGGAGTCGTGGAGCTGGAGGCCGGGGCCCTTGATGCCCCAGCGTCCGTCGTGCGTGTAGTAGGGAGCGGCGCTCATCACGTCGACACCGCCCGCGACGACCACGTCGCTGAAGCCTGCCCGGATCTGCATGGCCGCGTCGAGGACGGCCTGGAGCCCGGAGCCGCAGCGACGGTCGATCTGGGAGCCGGTGACGGTGTCGGGGAGTCCGGCGTCCAGGGCGGCGACGCGGCCGATGGCGGGGGCCTCGGACGAGGGGTAGGCGTGTCCGAGGATCACGTCGTCCACCCGGTCCGGGTCGATTCCCGTACGGGCGACGACCTCGGCGATGACGCGTGCGGCGAGCGCGGCGGGCGTCTGCTGGGCGAAGGCTCCGCCGAACCGCCCGATGGGGGTGCGCAGCGGTTCGCAGATGACGACATCGGTCTGGTCGGGCACGGCGGAACACCTTTCGGCGGCTCGGGTGTGTGGGGTGACTTTCGCACTGGACCACTGAGTCGGTCCAATATCGAGTTACCGCACATTCAAGACGCCACGCGTCTTAATGCTGAGCCTCGCGCTGCCACACCGTCGCGCCCGGGTCCGAGGTCAGCCCACAGCCTCCACCGCCCGTCGGGCCTCGGCCACCACTTGGGGGTCGGTGACGAAGTGGGTGTCCTGCTCGGCCGACGTTCCCCCGGCGCCGAGCGGTACCCAGCTCCCGCCGCGCCGGCGCGGCGCCCTGGTCTTGGCGGAGAGGTGGACGGCGGCGGCACCGGCCCGCGTCAGGGCCGGGATGTCGGCGGGGCGCACGCCGCCGCCGGCCATCACCTGCACCCCGGGTGCTGCCGCGGCCATCGCGGCGATCGCGGCCAGCCCGTCGGCCGCGGCGGGAGCGCCACCCGAGGTGAGGACCCGCGTCAGGCCGAGCGCCGGCAGCAGCGCCACGGTGGCGACCGGGTCGGCGGACTGGTCGACGGCACGGTGCAGGGTGATGTCCACGGGGCGGCCCGGGGCGCGGGCCGCCTCGGCGAGACGGGCGACCGCCGCGGTGTCCAGGGCACCGTCGGCGGTCAGAGCGCCGATCACCACGCCGGAGGCGCCGGAGGCGATGACGGACCGCACCTCGGCGGCCATGAGCGCGATCTCCTCCGCGTCGTGGACGAAATCTCCGGGCCGGCATCTGACCAGCACCTGCACCGGCAGTCCCTCCCCGGCCAGCGACTCCTTCAGCGGCTGGGCCGGCTTCGCAGTGACGGACGCCGTCGAGGACGCCCTGGGCGTCCCGGCCTTCCTGGACAACGACGTCAACGCCTTTCTCCGCGGGGAGGTGTCGGGCGGCGCCGCACGGGGCGAGTCGGACGTACTCGGCATCACCCTGGGCACCGGGGTCGGTGGCGCCCTGTGGTCCTCCGGCGCCCTGTACACCGGGCCGCACGGCGCGGCCGGCGAGATCGGGCACATTCCCGGCTTCGGTGACCTGCTCTGCACGTGCGGCGGACGGGGCCATCTGGAGACCCTGGCCTCCGGCCGCTCGATCGGCGCACGCTACGCGGACCGCACCGGCCGACGGCTGACCGCCCGCGAGGTCGCGCGGGCGGCGGACGACGGTGACCGGGACGCCCTCGCTGTATACCGGGCCGCCGGTGCCGGCATCGCCCGGGCGATCGTGATGACGGCGGGTCTCGTGGACATCACGACCGTGGTGGTCGGCGGCGGGGTCAGCCACGCCTGGAACCTGCTGAACCCCATCGTTCTCGCGTCGCTGGCCGCCGACCCGCCGGTCAGCGGCCACCCCGTCCGGCTGGTCAAAGCCGCCCTGGGCGCCGACGCCGTGCCCGTCGGCGCCGCCGCACGGGCACGACAGGAACTCGCGGCGAGGTCCGCGGTCTGAGGAGGCCTGTCACGGGGGCCCGGCCTGATCCGGACGGGAAGCCCTACGGCGTGGGCAGGGCCTCCTCGGCGACCGCGAGCACCGCCCGGAGCGCGGCCGAGGGGTTGTCCGTGCGCCAGGCCAGCGCTGCCTGACGCCGGACGGGCGGGCCGGCGAGGGGCCGGTAGACCAGCCCGTTCTGCTGGATGTGGCGGACGGAGGAGACCGTGAGCGTGACGCCTACGCCCGCGGCGACGAGGGCCAGGATCGTGTACGAGTCGGGGGCCTCCTGCACCACGCGCGGGTTGAAGCCGGTGGCCTCGCAGACCTGCACCATCGCGTCGCGCACCGTGGAGCCGGCGTTCGCGGGGAAGGAGACGAAGGGTTCCTCGGCGAGGATCCCGATCGGGATGCTCTCCAGTCGGGCGAGCGGGTGGTCGGAGGGCAGCGCGCAGAGCAGCTCCTCCTCGTCGATCACCCGGTAGGCCACCCCGGGCTGGGTGACCGGCAGCCGGACGAATCCCAGGTCGAGGGAGCCGTCGGCGACCCGGGACAGGGCGACGTTGGCATAGGTCTGGCCCTTCATGGCCAGCTCGATCCCGGGATGGGCGGCCCGCACGGCCCGGGTCAGCAGGGGCAGCGTCTCGTGGCTCGAGGCTCCCGCGAAGCCGATGGTGACCCGGCCGTACTCCCCGCGCCCTGCGGCCTTCGCGGCGCGTACCGCGATGTCGAGGTCGTCCAGCACGGTCCGTACGGGTTCGAGGAAGGACTCCCCCGCACTGGTGAGCCTCACCGAGCGGGTGTTGCGCTCGAAGAGCTGGACGCCGAGCTCCTTCTCCAGCTGCCGGATCTGCTGGCTGAGCGGGGGCTGCGCCATCTGGAGCCGCTTGGCGGCGCGGCCGAAGTGCAGCTCCTCGGCGACGGCGGTGAACGCGGTCAGATGACGCAGTTCCATCGGGACTTCCATTCATTAACGATCAGTCTTGATCCGACCTTAATTTGGTATTGGACAGCAATCAATGGCCGCTGACACGGTAAGGGCGACCAGCACGCACTCGCCCGAGGAGCACCGTGGAGTGGACGGATACGGCCGACGGGGCCGGCAAAGTCATGTCGATGAAGGAGGCCGTCGCCTCCTTCGTGCACGACGGGGCCACCGTCAGCCTCGAAGGGTTCACCCATCTCGTCCCCACCGCCGCAGGGCACGAGATCATCCGGCAGGGCCGCAAGGACCTCACCGTCGTACGGATGACGGCGGACATCGTGGTGGACCAGATGATCGCGGCGGGCTGCGTCTCGCGGCTGGTCTCCTCCTTCGTGGGCAACTCCTCAGCCGGTTCGCTCGGCGAGCTGCGGCGCAGGATCGAGCGCGCCGACCCGGCTCCGCTGGCCTTCGAGGAGTACAGCCACTACGGGATGGTCTGCCGCTATCTCGCGGGCTCCCAGCGCCTCCCGTTCTATCCGCTGCGCAGCTACGGCGGCAGCGATCTGCCGTCCGTCAACAGCGACCTGCGCAAGGTGACCTCGCCCTACCCCGGGCCCGACGGGGAGCCGGAGCAGATCTACGTGGTGCCGCCCGTGAACCCGGACGTGACGATCATCCACGCCCAGCGGGCCGACCGCCGGGGCAACACCCAGATCTGGGGACTGACCGGTATCCAGGCCGAGGCGGTGTACGCCGCGGACAAGGCGATCGTCGTCGTCGAGGAGGTCGTCGGGGACGAGGTGGTCCGCTCGGACCCCAACCGCACGCTCGTCCCGTCCCACGCCGTGGACGCCGTGGTCGTCTGTCCGCGCGGCGCGCACCCGTCCTTCGCGCAGGGGTACTACGACCGTGACAACGCCTTCTACCGGGCCTGGTCGCACATCAGCAAGGACCCGGAGCGCCTGCGGGCGTGGCTGGACGAGTGGGTGTACGGAACGGCGGACCACGCCGAGTACGTCGACAAGCTGGGCGAGGACTTCTGGGCGGGGCTCGCGGTGGGCGAGGCGCTCAGCGAACCGGTGAACTACGGGCGGCGGCTGTGAGCGCGCCGCAGAGGAAGGAACGGACCATGACCACCACCGCACCGGAGAACGTCACCTCGTCCGAGCTGCTCTCCGTCGTCGCCTCCCGCGAACTTGCCTCCCGCCGCACGGTGTTCGCCGGCATCGGACTGCCGACGCTCGCCACCGAGCTCGCCCATCTGACCGTCGCGCCGCAGATCGAGGTCGTGTACGAGTCCGGGGTCTGCGGGGCGCACCCCTCGCACCTGCCGGAGACGATCGCCGACGCGGTACTCATCTCGGGCGCGGAGGCCGTGCTGTCGATGCCGGCGCTGTTCGGCTGCGTGCTCCAGGGCGGCCACATCGACGTGGGCTTCCTCGGCGCCGCGCAGATCGACCGGTGGGGCAACCTCAACACCTCCGTCATCGGCGACTGGGACAGTCCCACGGTGCGGCTCCCCGGTTCCGGCGGCGCGATCGAGGTGATGGCCAACTCCCATGAGGTGTTCGTGGTGATGCGCCGTCACAACCCGCGCTCCTTCACCGGGACCCTGGACTTCTGCACCACCCCGGGACCGGACCGCGCGCTCGCCGAGGGCATCAGGCCGCTGGGCGCGGGAGTCACCCGTGTCATCACCGAGCTGGGCATCCTGGCACGCGAGGGCGTCGGCGAGGAGCTGAAGCTGATCGCGGTCCACCCGGGTGTCACGGTCGAGCAGGTCCGGGAGGCGACCGGCTGGGACCTGAAGGTGTCCGACGAGGTCGGCACCGTGCCGCCCCCGACCGCCGCGGAGCTGCGGCTCCTCCGGGAGGACGTCGACCCCGGCCGCGTCTATCTTCGCTGAGGGCACCCCGATCCCGGGGAGCACTTCCCCGATCCCCACCCCGAGAGGACCGTAACTGCCATGCGTATCAGGATCGTCGGCGCCGGAGCCATGGGACGCGGTATCGCCCAGTGGGCGGCGGCCGGCGGACACACCGTAGAGCTCTGCGACGTCCGGACCGAGGCGGTGACGGCGGCGGTCGGCTTCGTACGCTCCATGCTGGAGCGCGCGGTGGACAAGGGGCGGATGTCCGCCGGAGACCGGGACGCGGCCCTGGAGCGGCTGGTCCCGCTGGACGACCCATGGGCACCCGGCCCGGAGGTCGGACTGGTCATCGAGGCCGTACGGGAGGACCTGGACACCAAGGCCGAGGTCTTCGGGAAGCTGGAGCAGGTCCTGCCGGAGTCGGCGGTCTTCGCGACCAACACCTCGTCCCTGTCGGTGACCCGGATCGCCGCGTCGCTCCAGGATCCGGGGCGGCTCGCGGGGCTCCACTTCTTCAACCCCGTGCCGCTGATGAGGATCGTCGAGGTCGTGCCGGGCGCCGCCACCCGTCCCGGGATCCCGGCGGTTCTCACGGAGCTGGTCGAGAGCTGCGGCCATCGCGCGGTCACCGTCGCCGACACCCCCGGCTTCCTGGTCAACCACGCGGGCCGGGGGCTGGTGACCGAAGCCCTGGCGCTGCTGGAGGAGTCCGTCGCCGACCCGGCCGGGATCGACCGGATCGCCCGGGACGTGCTGGGGCTGCGCATGGGCCCCTTCGAACTGATGGATCTCACCGGCCTCGACGTCACGGCTGCCGTGATCGACTCGATCTGGCAGGGCTTCCGCCACGAGGACCGGCTCCGCCCCTCGTACCTGACGCCGAACCGGGTGACCGCGGGCCTGCACGGCCGCAAGACCGGGCAGGGCTGGTTCGCGTACGGCCCCGAGGCGCCCGCCCCCGCCCCGGAAGCGCCGGTGACGGGTGACGCGGACCGGCCGGTGTTCGTCGCGGGCGGCGAGGGCGCCGAGGGGCTGCGGACCGCGCTGTCCGAAGCCGGTGCGGCGGTGGAGAGCGGTGCCGAGCCCTCCGACCGCGCTCTGGTCCTCGTCCCGGTCTGGGGCACGACGGTGGCTGCCGCGGTCGCCTCGACGGGACTCCCCGTCGCACGCACCTTCGGCGTCGACCCGCTGGCCCCGGCGGGCCGCCGGCGGGTGCTCGCGGTGACGCCCGCGGCCGACCCGGCCGCCGCGCGGGACGCCCGCGCCGTCCTGGCCCGCGCGGCGGACGGCGAGGACCCCTGGGCCGTGTCGGTGGTGCGGGACACCGCGGGCTCGGTGGCGCAACGGCTGCTCGCGTCGGTGGTGTCGGTCGCCGCTTCCATCGCGGAACGCTCGCTGGCCACCCCGGCGGACATCGACCTCGCCGTCACGACGGGCCTCGGGTACCCCGCGGGCCCGCTCGCCTGGGGCGACCGGGTCGGCGCCGCGCGGATGCTGGAGCTGCAGCGGTCCCTGCACGCCACGACCGGCGACCAGCGTCACCGGCCGACCCGCTGGCTCACCGAGCGCGCTCAGCTGGGGCTGCCGTTGACGGACCCGGGCACCTCGCCGGCCGACTGCGCCTGAGCCGTACGGCGGGGGCCGTGACCGTTTCGTACAAGACCCGGTCACGGCCCCCGCCGTACGGTCGTCCCATGACTCCACGACTCGACGCGATCTCCGTCGTCACCGCCGACATGGCCGCATCGCTCGCCTTCTACCGAAGGCTCGGGCTCGACATCCCCGCCGGGGCCGAATCGGCACCCCATGTCGAAGTAACCCTTCCGGGCGGGCAGCGCCTGCTGTGGGACACCGAGGACGTCATCCGCTCGTTCGACCCCGGCTGGACGGCTCCGAAGGGCGGTGAGCGCCTCGGCCTCGCCTTCCTCTGCGACAGCCCGGCGGAGGTCGACGCGGTGTACGCCGAACTGACCGCCGCCGGTTACAAGGGCGGCCTGGAGCCCTGGGACGCCGTCTGGGGCCAGCGTTACGCGGTCGTCCTCGACCCGGACGGCTGCGGGGTCTCGTTGTTCGCCGCCAACAGCTCCTGACCTGTCGCGGCCAGATAGCCGCCGAGGGTCGTCCCGGCCAGGTCCCGCATCTCCCGGGCCAGGTGCGCCTGGTCCGTGCAGCCCGCCGTGTACGCGGCCTCGGCGTACGGCGTTCCCGCCCGTACGAGGTCCAGGGCGCGCTGCAGCCTGAGGACCCTGGCCAGCGTCTTGGGGCCGTAGCCGAACGCGGCCAGCGAGCGCCGGTGCAGCTGGCGGGCGCCGAGCCCGACCTCCCGCGCGGTGGCGGCGACGGAACGCCCCTGCCGCAGCTGTGCGGCGACGGCCGCCGTGAGCGGGTCAGGGGGCTCGGTGCCGGCTGCCCGGCGCAGGGCGATGTCCTCCAGCGCGGCGGCCGGGTCGTCGGCCTCGCCGGTCCGCTCGGTGAGCCCGCGGACCTCGGGGCCCGGCCAGAGGGCGTCGAGCGCGACCCGCCGGTCCCGCAGCTCGTGCGCGGGGACGCCCAGGAGCGCGGGTGCCGTGCCGGGGGCGAAGCGGATGCCCGCGCAGCTGCCGGAGAGCGCCGCGGCGGGGGTGAAGGCGTGGGTGTCGGGGCCTGCCACCAGCAGCCGCCCGCCGGCCCACAGCAGGTCCATGCAGCCGTCGGGCAGGACGGGCCGTGAGGGTTCGCGCGGCCCGGACCAGGTCCACAGGACCGCGCCGTCGAAGCGCGATGCCCGCTCCTCGTACCGTGCGCCCATGTCACCAGGCTATCGGGAGAGCCCCCGGGTCATCAGGGGGAATCCTTGTCCCGGTTCCCGTGCAGGCGGGACTTCACGTCGTCCGGGGGCAGGAAGCGTGACCAGCGCTCGGGGAATTCGGACGGCATGGACACGTCCTCCTCGTCGTCATCGTCGGCGTACGCGTCCCAGTTCGCCGCCCGTGCCACGAGCTCCGCGGCCTGGGCGGCCTTGATCCGGTCACTGGCGGCGCGGGCGGCGGCCGTGGCGAGCGAGGGCCAGACACGGTCGATCGCCGCGTTCACCGCGGCACCCACGAGCACGGCGAAGGCGGAGATTCCTATCCAGAGCAGGACCGCGATGGGCGCCGCCAACGAACCGTAGATGGTGGGGCCTTCCACCGTGTTCGTCAGATAGATCCGCAGCAGGAAGCTCCCCAGCACCCACATCCCGAGCGCCACGAGCGCCCCGGGCACGTCCTCTATCCACGGCGAACGGACGGGGACGGACACGTGGTAGAGCGTCGTCAGGAAGGCGATCGACAGCAGTATCACGAGCGGCCAGTACATGACCGCGAGCACCTCGGTGCCCCAGGGGACGAACTCCACCACCCGGTCGGGGCCGACCACCAGCAGCGGCAGCACCACCGCGCCCAGCAACAGCGCGACCACGTACAGCAGAAACGCGAGCAGACGGGTCTTGACGATGCCGCGGTGGCCGTCGAGCCCGTACATCACGGTGATGGTGTCGATGAAGACGTTCACCGCGCGCGAGCCCGACCAGAGCGCGATCGCGAACCCGATGGAGATGACGTCGGGGCGCGCGCCCGTGGTCACGTCGGCTATGAGGGGCTCGGCGATCTCCTTGACGCCCCGCTCGGAGAGCACCGTCTGCACCGCGCCCAGGATGTTGCGCTCGATGGAGGCGACCGTCGTGGTGGACGTCCAGTCGTCGACGTAGCCGAGCAGCCCGATCAGGCCGAGCAGCAGCGGCGGCAGGGACAGCAGGGTGAAGAACGCCGCCTCGGCCGCGAGGCCGAGGATGCGGTACTCGATGCACGAATTGACCGTGTCCTTGAGCAACTGCCACGCCATCTGCCGCTTCGAGACGTTGCGGTAGAGAACTCGAGCCCGGTGGAGCCGACCCGGTGGCCGCTCGGGTGTTTCATTTGCTGCCTGCACCTCCTTACCGTATCGGCATGGCACCTAGCACCCACACAGTGACCAACCAGGTTCCGCCGCTGGTCGGCTATGACGTCTTCGCGGCCGACCGGGCGCTGACGGAGGCCGTCGAGCGGCACCTCGCGCCCGGAATCCTCGACGAGGCCCGGGAGGAGCTCAACGGGCTGGGCCGGTCCGCCGGCTCCGTGCAGGCCCAGGAATGGGGTGCGCAGGCCAACGAGAACCCGCCGGAGCTGCGTACGCACGACCGCTACGGCCACCGCATCGACGAGGTGGACTTCCACCCGGCCTGGCACCGGCTGCTGGGGCACGCGGTCACGGCCGGGCTCACGGACGCCTGGGGCAGGCAGGGCGGCCATGTCAGGCGCGCTGCCGGGTTCCTGGTCTGGACGCAGGCCGAGGCGGGCCACGGATGCCCGCTGTCGATGACGCACGCGGCGGTCCCGGCGCTGCGGACCGACCCCGCGCTGGCCGCGGAGTGGGAGCCGCTGCTGACGTCGCACGTGTACGAGGAGGGGCTGCGTCCCGCGTCGCAGAAGGCCGGTGTGCTCTTCGGGATGGGCATGACGGAGAAGCAGGGCGGCACCGACGTACGGTCCAACACCACCCGGGCCGAGCCGCTGGCCGGCGACGGGGAGTATCTGCTCACCGGCCACAAGTGGTTCTGTTCGGCGCCCATGTCGGACGGTTTCCTGGTGCTGGCGCAGGCGCCGGGCGGGCTGAGCTGCTTCCTCGTGCCGCGGGTCCTGCCGGACGGTGCGCGCAACGTCTTCGCGATCCAGCGCCTCAAGGACAAGCTGGGCAACAGGTCCAACGCATCGAGCGAGGTCGAGTTCGACGGGACGTGGGCCCGCCGGGTCGGCGAGGAGGGGCGGGGAGTGCGCACCATCATCGAGATGGTGGCGGCGACCCGGCTGGACTGCGTGGTCGGTTCGGCGGCTCTGATGCGCCAGGCGGTGGCGCAGGCGATCCACCACAGCGCCTACCGCAGCACTTTCGGCGGGCTGCTGATCGAGAAGCCGCTGATGCGCAACGTGCTGGCCGACCTGGCCCTGGAGTCGGAGGCGGCGACGACGCTCGCGCTGCGGCTGGCCGCCGCCTACGACGCGGACACGGAGGAGGAGCGGGCCTTCCTGCGGATCGCGGTGCCCGCGGCCAAGTACTGGGTCACGAAGCGGTGCACCGCGGTGGTCGGGGAGGCCCTCGAATGCCTCGGCGGCAACGGTTACGTCGAGGAGTCCGGAATGCCCCGGCTGCTGCGGGAGGCGCCGCTCAACTCGATCTGGGAGGGCTCGGGCAACGTGCAGGCCCTCGATGTGCTGCGGGCGCTGCAGCGTGAGCCGCAGGCGCTCAACGCCTTCCTCAAGGAGGTCGGGAAGGCGCGGGGCGCTGACCACCGGCTCGACGCGGCGATCAAGGACCTGTTGACGGAACTGGCCGACCTGGACGCGGTCGAGGCACGTGCCCGGCGGCTGGTGGAGCGGATGGCCCTGGTGCTGCAGGGCTCGCTGCTGCTGCGCTGGGCGCCGCCGGAGGTCGCGGACGCGTTCTGCGCCTCACGGCTGGGCAGGGACTGGGGCTCGGCCTTCGGGACGCTGCCGCACAGTCTGGATCTGGCCGCGGTCGTGGAGCGGGCGCGGGCGCAGGAGGGGTAGTGATTCCGGAGAAACGGTGACAAACGACGGAGGGTGGTGCTGCGCCGACACGGCACCACCCTCCACGCTTGTGCACCACCGCACGGCGGGTCGAGGACCCCCGCACGGCGTTCCGCCACTCTCGTACGGTCTGCGGCCTGTTCACCAGAGTTGCAAAGGGTTGCAACCATTGCGCGGAGTACGAGTCAACGGGCACCCTGCACGGCAGGATGTGTCCTTTGGGCCGGGTTTCTCTTCCGGACCGGGCCCATGTCGTGTTGGGGGGACCGTCATGGAAGCAGACCCTGTCGCGGGACCGCGGCCGGAGAACGCCTCGCACCCGGCGCTGACCGAGCGCCTGGTCCACCGTGCACGGGAGGCCCGGCTGGCGGGCGAGCGAACGGCGGCCGCTCCGCGCGCGGAGATCGGCGCGTCCTGGGACCGTGTACTGCGCAGCGGGATAGATCCCGAACAGTCGCCGGAGAGCAGGCTGCTGGAGACCGACGAGATCGAGCACCGTCGCAGGGACACGGCGCTCGGCGAGGTCATGCCCGTGCTGCGGGAGGGCCTGGCCACGATCGCGGACGCGACGCAGCAGATCATGGTCGTCACCGACGCCGAGGGCCGGGTCCTGTGGCGTCAGGGACACTCGGCCGTGATGCGCCGGGCCAAGGACATCTGCCTGGAGGAGGGTGCCGCCTGGGCGGAGTCGGCGACCGGCACGAACGCCATCGGTACGGCACTCGCCGCACGCACGCCCATCCAGGTCCACTCCGCCGAGCACTTCATCCGCGCCCTGCACACCTGGACCTGCGCGGCGGCCCCGGTGCGAGACCCCCGGGACGGCCGTCTGATGGGCATCGTCGACGTCAGCGGGCCCGCCTCCACCTTCCATCCGGCGACGCTGGCGCTGGTGGGTTCGGTGGCGGCGCTGGCGGAGAGCGAGCTGCGCGGCCGTCATCTGGTGGCGATCGAGCGGCTGCGCTCGGTGGCCGCGCCGCTCCTGTGCCGGCTGGGCGGCCGGGCGCTGGTGGTGGACACCCACGGCTGGCTGGCCGCCGTCAGCGGGATGCCGCCCGTGGACCGGCTTCCACTGCCGAAATCGCTGCAGCCGGGCACGGTGTGGCTGGCCGCGCTCGGGATGTGCCGGGTGGAGCCGCTGCCCGGCGGCTGGCTGGTCCAGGTCGCTGAGGGTGCGCACGACCGCCCGCCGCGCCGGGCGGTCCTGGACCTGAGCCGGGAGGGGGGCCTCACGATCCATGTGACGGGCCCCGTGGGCAGCTGGACGCACCCGCTCTCGCCCCGTCACGCGGAGCTGCTGTACGCCCTGGCTCTGCACAGGGAGGGGCGCACCGCGGCCGAGCTGGCCGAGGACGTCTTCGGTGACGCCTCCAGGACGGTGACGGTGCGGGCCGAGATATCCCGGATGCGCCGCCATCTCGCGGAGGTGCTGACCCATCGGCCGTACCGCTTCCGCGAGAGCGTCGAGGTGGAGGTGGTCCATCCGGACGTGCCGGCCGATCTGCTGCCCCGTTCGACGGCTCCGGTGGTGCTCAGGGCACGTACGCCCGCGGGGACGCTCTGACCCGGCCGGGTTTGGCCGGAGGTCGCGGCCGTGGTTTTCTGACCGCCATGAGCGACTCCACGCACTCCGCCCCCGCCGTCTCCGACGTGACCGTCTGGTATCTGGAACAGACGTCGCCCGCCGACCTGAGCCCCGCCGCTCTCCCCGCGGACGGAGTGACGGTCGCACGCTCGGAGATACCGCTGCCGGAGTTCAGCCGGTTCCTCTACACGGCGGTGGGCGCGGACGTCCGGTGGACCGACCGGCTGGACCACACCCACGCGCAGTGGCGGGCGTTCCTGGAGCGACCGGGGGTCGAGACCTGGGTGGCGTACGAGAACGGGACCCCGGCGGGGTTCATCGAGCTCGACCCCCAGGAGGACGGGGCCGTCGAGATCACCTACTTCGGTCTGATCCCGGCCTTCCGGGGCCGCCGGATCGGCGGGCACCTGCTGTCGTACGGCGTGGCGCGCGCCTGGGACCTCGCGGAGCGCCACCCGGAGCGGACCCCCACCAAGAGGGTGTGGCTGCACACGTGCTCCGACGACGGCCCGCACGCGATGGACAACTATCTGCGGCGGGGGTTCCGGCTGTTCGACACGAAGATCGAGCAGGAGCTCCAGGTCGCCCACCCCGGTCCGTGGCCCGGCGCGCACGCCTGATCGCACGCCCTCATATCGCTTTGTCGACAGCGAGGGCGTGACCGACACCACAGCGTCTCACGCCTCGGGACCATCTCGTCCACATAATGGATCGTGGTGGACTGGTCAGAGATTCGCGTGACACGCTTCCGTCATGTCTGGAACTGGAATTGCCTTGGTGAGTCGGCGGCACGTCGACCTCGGCCGCATGTCCAGCGCCATCTGTCCGGTCCGCTGAGAGTCTCCAGCACCGCGATTTCCTGAAGTCCGCTCCACCCCTGCGCACCGCCGCGCCTCACGCGAGTGTGCAGTTCAGAGCCGCCCTCCTGCAGTCCCGAAGGACGTATAGCCATGGCCGCCATCCCCGAGAAGCCTGCTACCGCCACGCCCCGCCGCAAGGCCGGACGTCACCGTGGTGAAGGTCAGTGGGCCATGGGTCACTACACCCCGCTCAACGGGAACGAGCAGTTCAAGAAGGACGACGACAGTCTCAACGTGCGGACGCGCATTGAGACGATCTACTCGAAGCGCGGGTTCGACTCCATCGACCCGAACGACCTGCGCGGACGTATGCGCTGGTGGGGGCTGTACACCCAGCGCCGGCCCGGCATCGACGGCGGCAAGACCGCCGTCCTGGAGCCGGAGGAGCTGGACGACCGCTACTTCATGCTGCGCGTCCGCATCGACGGCGGGAAGCTGACCACCGAGCAGCTTCGTGTCATCGGCGAGATCTCCCAGGAGTACGCACGCGGCACCGCCGACGTCACCGACCGGCAGAACGTCCAGCTGCACTGGATCCGCATCGAGGACGTCCCGGCGATCTGGGAGAAGCTCGAGGCCGTCGGGCTCTCGACGACCGAGGCCTGCGGCGACTGCCCCCGTGTGATCATCGGTTCTCCGGTGGCCGGGATCGCCGCCGACGAGATCATCGACGGCACGCCCGCGGTCGACGAGATCCATGAGCGCTACATCGGCAGCAAGGAATTCTCCAACCTGCCCCGCAAGTTCAAGACCGCGATCTCGGGCTCGCCGGTCCAGGACGTGGTGCACGAGATCAACGACATCGCCTTCGTCGGGGTGGACCACCCCGAGCACGGCCCCGGCTTCGACCTTTGGGTCGGCGGCGGGCTCTCGACCAACCCGCGGTTCGCCGAGCGCCTTGGCGCCTGGGTGCCGCTGGACGAGGTTCCCGACGTCTGGGCGGGTGTCGTCGGGATCTTCCGCGACTACGGCTACCGCCGGCTGCGCACGCGTGCCCGCCTGAAGTTCCTGATGGCCGACTGGGGTCCGGAGAAGTTCCGCCAGATCCTCGAGGACGAGTACCTCAAGCGTCCGATGCTGGACGGACCGCCGCCCGCGCAGCCGTCTTCCCGCTGGCGCGACCACATCGGCGTGCACGCCCAGCAGGACGGCCGCTTCTACGTCGGCTTCGCCCCGCGCGTCGGCCGCGTGGACGGCTCCACCCTGGCCAAGATCGCCGACCTGGCCGAAGCACACGGCTCCGGCCGGGTGCGCACCACGGTCGAGCAGAAGATGCTCATCCTGGACGTGGAGCAGGACCGGATCGAGTCGCTGACCGAAGGGCTGGAGGCACTGGACTTCCAGGTGCACGCCTCACCCTTCCGGCGCGGCACGATGGCCTGCACCGGCATCGAGTTCTGCAAGCTGGCGATCGTCGAGACGAAGGCGCGCGGCGCCGCGCTCATCGACGAACTGGAGCGCCGCATGCCGGACTTCGAGGAGCCGCTCTCCATCAACATCAACGGCTGCCCCAACGCCTGTGCCCGCATCCAGACCGCGGACATCGGCCTCAAGGGCCAGCTCATGCTGGACGGCGACGGCAACCAGGTCGAGGGCTACCAGGTGCACCTCGGCGGTGCGCTCGGCCTGGAGGCCGGCTTCGGCCGCAAGGTCCGCGGCCTTAAGGTCACCTCGGCCGAACTCCCGGACTACGTCGAGCGGGTGCTCGGCACGTTCCAGGAGGAGCGCGAGGACGGCGAGCGCTTCGCGACCTGGGCCGCCCGGGCCAGTGCGGAGTCGCTGTCATGAGCGAGCGAGCCGCGCCGTTCTACTGCCCGTACTGCGGCGACGAGGACCTGCGCCCGCACGAGGCGGGGCACGGCGCCTGGGAATGTGCTTCCTGCAATCGCGCGTTCCAGCTGAAGTTCCTGGGCCTGCTGGCCCAGGGGCTCCAGCGCAACGACGTGGAAGGGGACGGGACATGACGGACACGCTGCACGCCGCCGAGCTCACCGACGAGGCACTGAGGGACCTGGCCGAGCGGGCCGGGCGCGACCTGGAGGACGCCTCCGCGAGCGACATCCTGAAGTGGGCGGCCGACACCTTCGGCAACCGCTTCTGCGTCACCTCCTCCATGGAGGACGCGGTCGTCGCGCACCTCGCCTCCCGGGTCTTCCCCGGCGTGGACGTGGTCTTCCTGGACACGGGCTACCACTTCGAGGAGACCATCGGCACCCGGGACGCGGTGGACGCCGTGATGGACGTCAACCTCATCACCCTGACCCCGCGTCAGTCGGTGGCCGAGCAGGACGCCGAGTACGGACCGAAGCTGCACGACCGCGACCCCGACCTGTGCTGCGCGCTGCGCAAGGTCAAGCCGCTGGAGGAGGGGCTGACGGCGTACGCGGCCTGGGCGACCGGCCTGCGCCGCGACGAGTCCCCCACCCGGGCGAACACCCCCGTCGTGGGCTGGGACGAGAAGCGCCGCAAGGTCAAGGTCTCGCCGATCGCCCGCTGGACCCAGGACGACGTGGACGCGTACGTCGCCGAACACGGCGTACTGACCAACCCGCTGCTGATGGACGGTTACGCCTCCGTCGGCTGCGCGCCCTGCACCCGCCGGGTGCTGGAGGGCGAGGACGCACGGGCCGGCCGCTGGGCCGGGCGGGGCAAGACCGAGTGCGGGCTGCACGGCTGATGACGACTGATCAGGAGATATCGATGAGCGTGACGGAGACGGGAGCCACCGTCTGGCTCACCGGTCTGCCGAGCGCGGGCAAGACCACCATCGCCTACGAGCTGGCCGGCCGGCTGCGTGCCGACGGGCACCGGGTCGAGGTGCTCGACGGTGACGAGATCCGGGAGTTCCTCTCCGCGGGCCTCGGCTTCTCCCGCGAGGACCGGCACACCAACGTCCAGCGGATCGGCTTCGTCGCCGAACTGCTGGCCGCCAACGGTGTGAAGGCGCTCGTCCCGGTCATCGCGCCGTACGCCGACAGCCGTGACGCGGTGCGCAAGCGTCATCAGCAGGAGGGCACCGCGTATCTGGAGGTGCACGTCGCGACCCCGGTCGAGGTGTGCTCCGAGCGCGATGTGAAGGGGCTGTACGCCAAGCAGGCAGCGGGCGAGATCAGTGGTCTCACCGGGGTGGACGACCCCTACGAGGCACCCGAGTCGCCGGATCTGCGGATCGAGTCGCACCAGCAGACCGTGCAGGAGTCCGCAGCGGCGCTTCGTGCGCTGCTCACCGAGAGGGGCCTGGCGTGAGCACTGTCGCCACCGTGCCGGAAGGCACCGTCAACCCGTACGCGCTGAGCCACCTGGACTCCCTGGAGTCGGAGGCGGTGCACATCTTCCGTGAGGTGGCCGGTGAGTTCGAGCGGCCGGTGATCCTCTTCTCCGGCGGCAAGGACTCGATCCTGATGCTGCACCTCGCGCTGAAGGCGTTCGCCCCCGCCCCGATCCCCTTCACGCTGCTGCACGTGGACACCGGGCACAACTTCCCCGAGGTCCTCGAATACCGCGACCGCACCGTCGAGAAGCACGGGCTGCGCCTGCATGTCGCCTCCGTCCAGGAGTACATCGACGCGGGCAAGCTCCGCGAGCGCCCCGACGGCACCCGCAACCCGCTCCAGACGGTCCCGCTGACCGAGGCCATCCAGCAGCACCGCTTCGACGCCGTCTTCGGCGGCGGACGCCGCGACGAGGAGAAGGCCCGCGCCAAGGAACGCGTCTTCTCCCTGCGCGACGAGTTCTCCCAGTGGGACCCCCGTCGGCAGCGCCCCGAGCTCTGGCAGCTCTACAACGGCCGCCACGCCCCCGGCGAGCACGTCCGCGTCTTCCCCATCTCCAACTGGACCGAGCTCGACGTCTGGCAGTACATCGAGCGTGAGGGCATCGAGCTCCCGGAGATCTACTTCGCCCACGAGCGCGAGGTCTTCAGCCGCTCCGGCATGTGGCTCACCGCGGGCGACTGGGGCGGCCCCAAGGAGCACGAGAAGGTCGAGACCCGCCAGGTGCGCTACCGCACCGTCGGCGACATGTCCTGCACCGGCGCCGTCGACTCCGACGCCACCACCCTGGACGCCGTGATCACCGAGATCGCCGCCTCCCGGCTCACCGAGCGGGGCGCCACCCGCGCCGACGACAAGATGTCCGAGGCCGCGATGGAAGACCGCAAGCGCGAGGGGTACTTCTAACCATGACCAGCACCACGACCGAGCAGCTCTCGGCCACCACCCTGCTGCGGTTCGCCACCGCGGGGTCCGTCGACGACGGCAAGTCCACCCTCGTCGGACGCCTCCTGCACGACTCCAAGTCGGTCCTCACCGACCAGCTCGAAGCCGTCGCGCTCGCCTCCACCAACCGCGGCCAGGACGCACCCGACCTGGCGCTGCTGACCGACGGGCTGCGCGCCGAACGCGAGCAGGGCATCACCATCGACGTGGCCTACCGCTACTTCGCCACGCCCCGCCGCCGGTTCATCCTGGCCGACACCCCCGGCCATGTGCAGTACACCCGCAACATGGTCACCGGCGCCTCCACCGCCGAACTCGCCGTCGTCCTGGTCGACGCCCGCAACGGCGTGGTCGAACAGACCCGCCGCCACGCCGCCGTCGCCGCCCTGCTGCGCGTCCCCCACGTCGTCCTCGCCGTCAACAAGATGGACCTCGTGGAGTACGCGGAGCCCGTGTTCGCGGCGATAGCGGAGGAGTTCACCGCGTACGCCGCCTCGCTCGGCGTCCCGGAGATCACCGCGATCCCGATCTCCGCACTGGCCGGCGACAACGTCGTGGAGCCGTCCGCGCACATGGACTGGTACGGCGGCCCGACCGTCCTGGAGCACCTGGAGACGGTGCCGGTCAGCCACGACCTGACCGAGTGCCACGCCCGCTTCCCGGTCCAGTACGTGATCCGCCCGCAGACCGCCGAGCACCCCGACTACCGGGGGTACGCCGGTCAGATCGCCGCCGGGGTGTTCCGGGTCGGCGAGTCGGTCTCCGTGCTGCCGTCCGGACGCACCACCACGATCGAGGGGATCGACGCGCTCGGTGAGAGCGTCGACATCGCCTGGGCGCCGCAGTCCGTGACACTGCGGCTCAGCGACGACCTGGACATCTCCCGCGGCGATCTCATCGCGCCCAGCGCGGACGTGCCCGCCACCACGCAGGACGTCGAGGCGACCGTCTGCCACGTGGCCGACCAGCCGCTCACGGTGGGCCAGCGGGTACTGCTCAAGCACACCACCCGCACGGTGAAGGCGATCGTCAAGGAGATCCCGTCGCGGCTCACGCTGGACGACCTCTCCCAGCACCCGGCCCCCGGGCAGCTGGTGGCCAACGACATCGGCCGGGTCGTCGTACGTACCGCCGAGCCGCTCGCGCTCGACGCCTACGCCGACTCGCGGCGCACCGGCTCGTTCCTGCTGATCGACCCGGCCGACGGCACGACGCTGACGGCCGGCATGGCGGGCGCCTCGTTCGCCGCCGTGACCGAGGGGGACGCGGACGAGGACACCTCCGCCGAGGACGCGGAGTGGGACTTCTGATGATCACCGACTTCTTCTCGACCTTCGCGAAGGAGGGCGGCCGGGTCGGCAGCGGCGCCCTCGGCAGCGGCCAGGGCGGGGTCGGGCGATGTGCGTGATGACGTACGCGCACTGCCTGCGCGCCCGCTCGCACCGACCGCACCGCCAGTTCAGACGAAGACCTGCCGATCGCCCGGCCGCGCCACCTGGTCCCAGGGGGACGTGAGCACCGGGCCAACGAGAGGAAAGCCTCCCGTGCCTGCCACCCGTACCACTCTCCGCCGCAGCCTCGCCGCTGCCGCCGCTCTGCCGCTGCTCGCCGTGGCGGTCACCGCCTGCGGCTACGGTTCCGAGGCGAAGGACGACGACTCCGCGAAGTCGAACGTCTCAGCCGGCGGGAAGAAGCTCTCGGCCGACACCGTGAAGATCGGTTACTTCCCGAACCTCACGCACGCCACCGCCCTGGTCGGTATCCAGGAAGGCCTCATCGCCAAGGAGCTGGGCGGCACCACGGTCAAGCCCTCGACGTTCAACGCCGGGCCCTCCGAGATCGAGGCGCTCAACGCGGGTTCGATCGACATCGGCTTCATCGGCCCCTCGCCCTCGATCAACGGCTACAGCAAGTCCAAGGGCCAGAGCCTGCGGATCGTCGGCGGCTCGGCCTCCGGCGGCGTGAAGCTCGTCGTGAACCCGAAGAAGATCAAGACCCTGGACGACCTCAAGGGCAAGAAGATCGCGACCCCGCAGCTCGGCAACACGCAGGACGTGGCGTTCCTCAACTGGATCTCCGAGAAGGGCTGGAAGGTCGACGCCCAGAGCGGCAAGGGCGACGTCTCCGTGGTCCGTTCGGACAACAAGGTGACTCCGGACGCCTTCAAGGCCGGGTCCCTGGACGGCGCCTGGGTTCCGGAACCGACCGCCTCGAAACTGGTGGCCGAGGGCGGCAAGGTCCTGCTCGACGAGTCGTCCCTGTGGCCGGACGACAAGTTCGTCATCACGAACATCATCGTGTCGCAGAAGTTCCTCTCCGAGCACCCGGACGTCGTCGACGCGGTGTTGCGCGGCACGGTGAGCACCAACAAGTGGATCAACGCCAACCCGGACAAGGCGAAGGCCTCGGCCAACGCGGCGCTCAAGGAGCTGAGCGGCAAGGCCCTGCCCGCCGAGGTCCTCGACCCGGCCTGGAAGTCCATCCAGATCACCGACGACCCGCTGGCCGCCACGCTCGAGGCGCAGGCGGACCACGCGGTCAAGGCCGGCCTGCTGGAGAAGCCCGACCTCAACGGCATCTACGACCTGAAGCCGCTGAACAAGATCCTCAAGGCCGCGGGGCAGCCCGAGGTCGCCGACGCCGGTCTCGGCGTCAAGTAAGCCCGACCGCATCAGGATCACGACTCCCAGGAGGTGACGACCATGGCGACCACCACCCTCACCAAGGCCGAGGACCGTGCAGCGGTCGAGCACGCCGCTCGCATCACGAACGTGTCCAAGTCCTTCGCCGGGCCCACGGGGCAGCAGCTCGTCCTGGACGACATCACGCTCGATGTCGCTCCCGGCGAGTTCGTCACCCTCCTGGGAGCATCCGGGTGCGGCAAATCGACCCTGCTCAACCTGGTGGCCGGACTCGACCGCCCGACCGCGGGGTCCATCGAGACCCCCGGCGGGCGGCCGGCCCTGATGTTCCAGGAGCACGCCCTCTTCCCGTGGCTGACCGCGGGCAAGAACATCGAACTCGCCCTGCGGCTGCGCGGGGTACCGAAGTCGGACCGCCGGCCGGAGGCGGAGCGGCTGCTCGAACTCGTACGCCTCGGTGGGGCGTACGGGAAGCGGGTGCACGAGCTCTCGGGCGGGATGCGCCAGCGCGTGGCGATGGCCCGGGCGCTCGCCCAGGACAGCCAGCTGCTGCTGATGGACGAGCCGTTCGCCGCGCTCGACGCCATCACCCGCGATGTGCTGCACGACGAACTGACCCGGATCTGGCGCGAGACGAACGCCTCCGTCCTCTTCGTCACCCACAACGTGCGGGAGGCGGTGCGGCTCGCCCAGCGCGTCATCCTGCTGTCGTCGCGCCCCGGCCGGATCGCCCGGGAGTGGACGGTCGACATCGAGCAGCCTCGCCGTATCGAGGACACCGCCGTGGCGGAGCTGTCCGTCGAGATCACCGAACAACTGCGTGGGGAGATCCGCCGACATGGCCAGCACTGAAACGAAGGCCGACGACCTGGCGGGTCTCGAGGCGGGCCTGGACGCCCTCGACGCCGTACAGGTACGCAGGACGCCGACCCGCGAGATCCTGCTCAACAAGGTCCTGCCGCCGGTCGTCGCGGTCGTCCTGGTGGTCCTCGTCTGGCAGCTGCTGGTCTGGGCGAAGGTCACCGACGACTACAAGCTCCCGCCGCCCGCGGCCGTCTGGGACAGCCTGACCGACATGTGGATGCAGGGCACCCTGCTGGAGGTCATCTGGACCAGTGTGTCGCGCGGTCTGCTCGGCTTCGTGATGGCTGTCGCGATCGGCACCCCGCTGGGTCTGCTGGTCGCACGGGTGAAGGTGGTCCGGGCGGCGATCGGCCCGATCCTCTCCGGGCTGCAGTCCCTGCCGTCCGTGGCATGGGTGGCGCCGGCCATCATCTGGCTCGGCCTCGACGACAAGACGATGTACGCGGTGATCCTGCTCGGCGCGGTGCCGTCCGTCGCCAACGGTCTGGTCTCCGGTGTCGACCAGGTGCCGCCGCTGTTCCTGCGCGCGGGCCGCACGATCGGTGCCACCGGACTGCGCGGGACGATCCACATCGTCCTGCCGGCCGCGCTGCCCGGCTATCTGGCGGGGCTCAAGCAGGGCTGGGCGTTCTCCTGGCGCTCGCTCATGGCCGCCGAGATCATCGCGTCCTCGCCCGACCTGGGCCTGGGGCTCGGCCAGTTGCTGGAGAACGGCCGGAACAACTTCGACATGCCGGGGATCTTCCTGGCGATCCTCCTGATCTTGTTCGTCGGCATCGCCATCGACCTGCTGATCTTCAGCCCGCTGGAGCGGCGGGTGCTGCGCAGCCGCGGTCTCCTCGTGAAGAGCTGAGTTCTCATGTCCTCCCCCGTCCTGCTCGTCATCGCCCACGGCAGCCGCGACCCGCGGCACGCGGCGACCGTCCACGCGCTCACCGCGCGGGTGCGGTCGCTGCGGCCCGGGCTGCGTGTGGAGACGGGCTTCCTGGAGTTCAACGCCCCGTCCGTGCCCAGGGTGCTGGAGCGCCTGGCCGCGGAGGGGGCGGGCGAGGTCGTCGCGCTCCCCCTGCTGCTGACCCGGGCCTTCCACGCCAAGTCGGACATCCCCTCGGTGCTGCGCGAGGCCCGCGCACGACTGCCGCGGCTGCGGATCGGCCAGGCCGAGGTCCTCGGCCCGTCCCCGCTGCTGAACGCGGCACTGGAACAGAGGCTGTACGAGGCCGGGGTCTCCCCCGGCGAGAAGAGCTCGACCGGGCTGGTCCTGGCCTCGGCGGGCTCCACAGACCCGGAGGCGATCGCAGTGATCGCTGAAATCGCGCGGGAGCTGCGGCACACCGGTTGGTGCGCCGTGCGGCCTGCGTTCGCCTCCGCTGCAGTTGCCGGGGGCTCCTCCCGCACCGCCGACGTCGTACGCGCCCTGCGGGCCGACGGCGTAAGGCGGGTCGCGGTCGCGCCGTACGTCATCGCCCCCGGCCGTCTCCCCGACCGCATCGCGGCGGGGGCGGAGGAGGCCGGGGCGGATGTGCTGGCCGACGTCCTCGGGCCGTCCCCCGCGCTGGCCCGGCTGCTGCTGAACCGGTACGACGAGGCACTCGTTCCGGTGGGCGGGGCGTTGAGCGCCTAGGGCCTCTCGGCGTGGGCCGTCCGATGACCCGGCCGAAGACGGAACCAGTCAATATGCGATATATACCGCGTATGCGCCGTTTTCGTCTTCCGATTCCTGTTGTCACCAGGAGTGGCCGGCGGCGCCCGGCAGGCCACCTGCGGAGGGCTCTCTCCCCGCGTGGCGCGCTCGCCCTGCAGAGCGTGGACGGTGCCGTCTCCTTCGCCCTGCGTGCCGCACTCGCCATGGCGCTGCCCGCGCTGCCGATCGCACTGGCCGGGCGGGCCGATCTGGCCGTCTACGCGATGCTGGGTTCCTTCACGACCACGTTCGGCCGCAACCTGCCGTACAAGCGCCGTGCCCGCGTGCTGGCCGTGGTCGCGGTGGCCATGACGGCGGCTGTGGGCTGCGGGTCGGCTCTCGCCGCGTGGGCGTGGCCACGGGACGGGGCGGCCGCCGCCTCGGTGGTCGTGGCCACGGCCGCGGTGGCGGGGATCGCAAAGCTCGCCTGCGACGCGGCACGTCTGAGCGGGCTGGGTGCGGTGCTGCAGCTCCTCTCCTTCGCCGTGGCGGCCAACGGTTCACCGGCTCCGTCCGACGTCCTGCCGCAGACCGCCCTGGCCGCGTCGGGTGCGGCTGTGGCCTGGGTGCTGGCCGTATCGGGCTGGTTCGTGCACCCGGACCGCCCGGAGCGTCTCGCGGTGGCCGCGGCTCTGCGCGAGCTCGCCGGCCTGCTGGAGGCGATCGGGTCGGGGGACGGAGGCGGCCTCGTCCGGCACCGGGCGACCGCCGCCGTTCTCCAGGCGTACCGCACGCTGGGTGTCATGCCTCCGACGGCTTCCGGACGGGACGGCCGGGACGACGTCTGCGTGCGCCTGACCGACCTCTGCTGGTCCTTGCTGACGGGTTCCACCCGCCGGCCGCCGAAGGACCCCACCGAGCTGGCACGGCACCTCCGCCGCCAGGGCCGCCTGCTCGTGAACCACCGTCCCGGGCCTCCACGACCGCTGCCCGAGCTGTCGCCGCCCTCCGCGGCCGTCCGGGCCGGCACGGTCCCCGCCCTCGGGCCCGAGCAGCCCCGGGCCGACCGCACGACCTGGCGCGGCGCCGGGCTGCGCGCGACGGAGCTGGTGACGGGTCGGCTCCACGGACGCCCGGATCACGCTTCGGTCCTGCTCGTTCCCGCACTCCGGATGACCCTCGGCACCGGGCTGGCCGGAGGCACGGCCCTTCTGCTGGGCCTCGGCCACGGCTACTGGGCGGCGATCTCCGCCGCAGCGGTGCTGCACTCGGTCAACGTGCGTACGGCGGCACAGCGCGCCGTACAGCGCACCTTGGGCACCGCGGCCGGGCTCGCCCTCGCTCTCGGAGTGCTGGCCGCGCGCCCCAATCCGGTGGTGCTCGTTCTCGTGATCGTTCTTCTGGAGTTCCTCCTGGAGTACGTCGTGGCCCGCAACTACGGTCTCGGCGTCGTCTTCCTCACCCCTCTGGCGCTGCTGCTGTCCGATCTGGAGGATCCCTCGTCAGCGGCGGCCCTCGTCCAGGACCGGGCACTGAGCAGCGCTCTCGGGATCGTCATCGCGCTGGGCTGTGCGCTCCTGGTGGTCCATGACCGGGCCGCGGTACGGGCGGAGCGTGCGCTGGCCGCGTGCACGGCGGCGTCCGGGTGCGCGGAGCGTGCGCTGGACTCCCGTTCCGAACCATCGTTCCCGGTCGTCCAGGCGCGTCTGGCGGCAGCGGTGGTGGAGCTGCGCGAGGCGGACGACGCCGCGGCGGGAGAGCTCTGGCCGGCGGAGATCGATCCCACCGAGCTCGCCACGGCCGAACAGCGTGCCTACCTGCTCCTGGAGCGCCTCGTCCGACGGCGGTGACTTCACGACCCACCGGACTGCCGCCCGGCCCGAGCGCGGATACGCTGAAAAGACGGGGAGGCCAGGGCCCCTTTCTGTGCAGCCGAGGCACCACTTCGAGGTCCCCATGATCCGCAAGTTGCTACTTTCCGCCGTTCCCCGGCTCACCGGCGCGTCGATCCTCGGAGCGGTTGCCGGGGCGATCGTCAGCGGTCTGACCAATACGCCGCTGGGCATCCTCGTCGGCATCGCCGCAGCGGAGACGATCTTCGTCGTCGCGGGATGGATCGTTCTGTGGCCCATGAACGCCGCCACCACACACCACAACGCCCGACGCGAGGAGTTCCGTCCCGTCACCGAGGAACTCGCCGTCGTCGGGTCCGCCTCGTGCGGCCTGGTCGGCATCGTGGTGCTGCTCCTCGTCAGCGATACGGACCTGAGCCACGCCGCTGCCGCGACGGCGCTCTGCGGTGTGTTCACAGCCTGGGCGGCGCTGCATCTGATGTACGCCACCCGCTACGCGTACATCTATTACCGGTCTCCCGAAGGCGGGATCGACTTCAACACCGACGAACCGCCGCGGTACAGCGACTTCCTCTACTTCAGTTACAACCTCGGCATGACCTATCAGGTCTCCGACACCAATGTCTCCACGTCCACGATTCGCGCGGTCGCCCTCCGGCACTGCCTGCTGTCCTATGTCTTCGGCGCCAGCATCCTGGCCACCACCATCAACCTCGTGACCGGGATCGTCACGGGCTGACACGCAGCGCGGTCCCGTGGGCCGGTCAGGACCGCCGACGGGGCCGCGCTGCGTACGGCGTGCGGCTATGGCTCGTCGCCCTCGACGCCGGCGGAGGGCACGAGCGCGCTCGTTGGCCCCTCGGGGGCGTCGTAGGTGACGGAGTCGCCCGCCCGGTGGCCGAGGAGCGCGTGCCCGAGCGGGCTGTCCGCGGTGACCATGGTCCGGTCCAGATTCTCGGCGACCTCGCGGATCTGGACGGTCGCCTCTGCGGCATCGTCCGCGAACCGCACCGTGACGGTACTGCCCACGCCGGCCGTCCCGGTCCGGGGAGGCCCCGCCACGGCGGCCTCCTGGAGCCGCCCGTCGATCTCGGCGATGCGGGTGTCCAGGTGCTGGAGCTCCGTGGCGCGTTCCAGCTCGTCGGCCTCGTCGCCCCGGTCACCCACCTCCTCACCGCCTCGCAGAGTGGTGGCGGCTCTTTCGCGTTCGACGCGCAGACCGGCCAGTTCTCGCTCGAACGCCTCACGGGCGCCGGCGCTGATGGGTTCGGGGCCGCCGACCATTCCTGCTCCCGTCGTGAGGGCGGAAGGATGAATGATCCGGTGCCGCCCGCCGATAAATACATTCGCAAGAAATGAGTGCTTTCCGGCAAGGAAGTACCCGGCCGGGCCCTGACACCGGCTCCGCCACTTGCGGCGCGATATGCGGCAGGTTTGACTGTCTGTATCCCTGTCCCGCGTTGTGCCTGCGGGGGGCGGAACCCGGGGAGTCAGCGACTCCGCCGGTGGTCGGTGAATATTTCCTTGCCCGGCCTCATGCCCATGCAAGGTGCTCGCGACGCCACGAGGAGAACCCGATGACACATCACCACAAGTCAAACGGAGCAGTTGAAGGCGACCCCGACTCCGGGCACGGCCGCGGCATGCCCAGGCGCCCGGACAAGGAGGAGCTCGAAGAGCGCGTGGAGGAGGATCGACGTCAGGTGCACCGGACCGCGGATCGGAGCGCCTCGAACGACGACAGGGGCTCGGAACGGAATTGACGAGGCGTGCGCGGAAGCGGCTTCGCCGTGGACGGAATCGGTGACACCCGGAGCGGCCGCGCGGCAAGACAGGTGGGACATGAATATCGTTGAAGAAACAATTGAAGTCGCGGTGCCGGTTCGCACCGCCTACAACCAGTGGACGCAGTTCAAAAGCTTCCCGCGATTCATGTCCACGGTGAAGAAGGTCGAGCAGATCCGGCCGAATCTCACCAACTGGGTGATCGGCTTCGGCCCGGTGCGACGCGAGTTCGCGGCGGAGATCGTGGAGCAGGTTCCCGACTCGCATGTGGTGTGGCGAAGCCTCGGGGGGCGCTCCGGCCATCAGGGTGAGGTGTCATTCCGTACGACGGGGCCGGACCGTACCGAGATCTCCGTACGCATAAGAGTGAAGCAGCACAAAGTCGCAGACCTCTTCGGCAGGTTCACGCATCGCGTGGTCCGGTCCGAACTCGCGCATTTCAAGGAATTCATCGAGGGGCTGGGCCAGGAGGGCGGTGCCTGGCGAGGCTCCATCCGCAACGGCCACGTCCAGCCGATGGAGCCGGAACCGCCCAGAAGCCGGGTTGCCCACTGGCCTGTCGGCTGACCCGCCTCCCTTCAGCGCAAGAGAGCGAGAGACGCCCGATGAAGAAGCCCCCGAGCCGTGAACCGGATGACGAACTCAGCGTGACTCCGCCCAAGAGGTGGGCGGCCGGAGTGCCCGCGGTGACGCACGCCCTGGAGTACTCCCTGGAGGAGACATCGGTCCGGCGGACAGGCACGACGCTGCTGACCATGAACCAGGTGGGTGGCATCGACTGCCCCGGTTGCGCCTGGGCGGACCCCTCCCCGGGGCATCGGCACCTCAACGAGTACTGCGAGAACGGCGCCAAGCACATCAACGACGAGGCCACGACTCGCCGCATCACCGCCGACTTCTTCCGCAGGCACTCGGTCTCCGAACTGGGGAAGCGGTCCGATCTGTGGCTCAACCAGCAGGGCCGGCTCACCGAGCCGATGGTCAAGCGGGACGGTTCGGACCACTACGAGCCGATCAGCTGGCACGACGCCCTGGGGCTGCTCGCCGAGGAACTGAAGGCACTGGACTCGCCGGATGAGGCGGTCTTCTACACGTCGGGCCGGGTGAGCAACGAGGCCGCGTTCCTCCTGCAGCTCTTCGCCAGGGCCTTCGGCACCAACAATCTGCCCGACTGCAGCAACATGTGCCATGAGTCCAGTGGCTTCGCTCTGCACGAGACCCTGGGCACGGGCAAAGGCTCGGTGAGCCTCGAGGACATCCACCATGCCGATCTGATCTTCCTGGTGGGACAGAATCCCGGCACCAACCATCCGCGGCAGCTCTCCGCGCTGGAGGAGGCCAAGGGAAACGGCGCCCGCGTCATCGCGGTGAACACCCTGCCGGAAGCCGGACTGCTGCGGTTCAAGAACCCTCAGAAGGCCCGTGGCGTCATCGGCGACGGCGTCCAGATCGCCGATCGTTTCCTTCACATCCGCAGCGGCGGCGACCTCGCGATGTTCCAGGGCCTGAACCGGCTTCTGCTCGAAGCGGAGGACGAACGGCCGGGCACCGTGCTCGACCATGAATTCATCAGCTCGAACACCAGCGGATTCGAGGAGTTCGCCCGGCACGCCCGGACCGTCGCCTGGGAGGACATCCTCACCGCCACGGATCTCACTCGCGAGGAGATCGAGGCTGTCCGCGACGAGGTCCTGCGCAGCGAACGTGTCATCGTCTGCTGGGCCATGGGGGTCACGCAGCAGAAGCACGGTGTCCCCACCGTCAGGGAGATCGTGAACTTCCTGCTTCTGCGCGGCAACCTGGGCAAGGCCGGAGCCGGCACCTGCCCGGTCCGGGGGCACAGCAACGTGCAGGGCGACCGGACGATGGGAATCTGGGAGCAGATGCCCGACTCGTTCCTGGACGCGCTGGAGCAGGAGTTCGGCTTCGAACCGCCCCGCGCCCACGGACTCGACTCGGTGAACTCGATCAGGGCCATGCAGGAAGGCCGTATCAAGGTCTTCCTCGGCGTCGCCGGCAACTTCGTCCGAGCCGCTCCGGACAGCACCTACACCGAGAACGCCATGCGGCGATGCGGCTTCACCGCCCACATCTCCACGAAGCTCAACAGGTCCCACACCGTCTGCGGCCGGACCGCTCTCATTCTGCCCACCCTCGGCCGTACCGAATTGGACACCCAGGCGACGGGTGAGCAGTTCGTCACCGTGGAGAACTCCATGAGCGAGGTGCACACCTCCCACGGGCGCCTGAAGCCGGCCTCCAAGCTTTTGCTCAGCGAGGTCGCCATCCTGGCCCGGCTCGCCGTCCGGACCCTCGACGGCAAGGGCGGAATTCCGTGGGAGCAGTTCGAGGCCGACTACGGGACCATCCGTGACCGCATCTCCCACGTCGTGCCAGGGCTGCACCACTTCAACCGCCGCGTGATCCGCCCCGGTGGCATCAGGCTGCCCAATCCCGTCAACGAAGGGATCTACCCCACCCCCGTCGGCAAGGCCCTGTTCAGTTGCAACGCCTGGGAGATGTCGCACGCCCCCGAGGGCCATCTGCTGCTGCAGAGCCTGCGCTCCCACGACCAGTGGAACACCATCCCCTACACGGAGAACGACCGCTACCGGGGCATCCACGGAAGCCGCCGGGTGGTCATGGTGAACCCGCACGACATGGACCGGCTCGGCCTGACGGAAGGTCAGCGTGTCGACCTGGTGAGCGTGTGGGCCGATGATGTCCTGCGCCGGGCGGAGGACTTCAAGGTGGTGCCCTACCCGACGTCGGCCGGATGCGCCGCCGCCTACTACCCGGAGACCAATGTCCTGTTGCCGCTGGACAGCGTGGCCGTGACCAGCAACCAGCCGACCGCCAAGGGCATCGTGGTCCGGCTGGAGCCCACCGTGTCGGTGGAACCTCCGTCATGAGGGCCGGGTGCCCCGGCGAGGCCGACGGCCCTGTCGCTTCCCGCAGGGCTGGTCCAAGGAGTACGGCCAGGACTCACCCGAGATCGAGACTGCCCGTCCGCTCGCGCTTCAGCTCGAAGAAGTCGGGGTGACCGGCGAGGACGCGAAAGCTGTCGAACAGCCGTGCCGCCACCTCGCCGCGTGGGACGGAGTTGAGCACCGGGCCGAACCAGACGGTGCCGTCGACGTGGATCGTGGGAGTGCCGACGTAGGAACCGGCAGCGGGGTCCTTCCCCCGGTCGTGGCTACGCCGAACGGCCTCGTCGTACGTGTCGGTGTGCGCGGCCTCCGCCAGGGCGGGGGGCAGGCCCAGTTCGGCGAGGGATTCGGCGACGACGGCGTCGAAGTCCTCGTTCTTCCCCTGGTGGATGCGGGTGCCCAGGGCGGTGTAGAGCTCCCTGAGGACGCCGGGCCCGTGGTCCGCCGCCGTCGCGGCGGCGACCCGGACGGGGCCGATCGACCGGTCGACCAGCTCCCGGTACCAAGCAGGGAGTTCGTTACCGGTGTTGTGCAGATGGAGGCTCATGACGTGGAATCGGAGCTCGATGTCGCGCTCGCGCTCCACCTCCAGCATCCATCGGGAGGCGATCCAGGCGAACGGGCAGGCGGGGTCGAAGTAGAAGTCGACCGCCGTCCTGCCCGCTGTCTCGTTCACGTGAGTGCTCATGCGAGGAGCCTAGGGAGACCGCGGCCCACGGTTCTGGGCCATTCGGACGGCATTCCGCTGGGCCACCGGTGCCACGTGACGCATCAGACCACGGCGGCCCCGCGCGGATCGCGGCCGCTGAGTCCGAGAGCGCGCTCGAAGTCGGAGGCGGCGCCGGGCGGGGTGACCTCAGCGGCGAATCCCTCGTACTGCCGGTAGAGCGCGGCCGTCCCCTCGACCGTTCCGAGGAGGCAGGCCGCCGCCGGTCCGGAGAGCCGGAACTCCTGTCCGGTGGCCCGGGCCACGTCCCAGCCGTGCAGCACCATCTCCATGAGGAGCATCGCGGCCATCTCCTCGGCGGGGGTGGAGCCGTGCCCGGTGTCGACGGTGCCCTCCCGGGCCGCCGGGTCGGACCAGGCGGCGACCGCGCGTTCCAGCTGGGCCGCGTACCGCTCGGGCCAGCCGGGGTCGGCCGTGAAGTCACGGGCCGTCAGCTCGTCGGGGATGGGGGTGCGCAGGGCCCGGTGCTCCAGGCCGTACGCGCTGTAGAGCACCCAGTGGTTGATCAGTTCCCGCAGGTCCCAGCCGTGGCAGGGGGTCGTGGAGGAGAGCGGCAGCGTGGCCTCGATGCCCCGGGCGACCCGGGCGGACTCCGTGGCGCATTCGGCCATGTGTGTGTACGCGTTCTGCATGCGCCCATCGTGCGTTCCGCCCGGCGGCCGGGTCTTGAAGAAATGCGACAGCGCCCTCGGGGCTCAGGAGGCCGCGTCCACCAGGGCGGTGAGTTCGGCGACCGTCATCGAGCCGGCGGCGCGCCGCTCCCGGGCGAAGGAGTTCGCGGTGCGACGCAGCACCTCGTTGACCGGTGTCGGGATACCGTGCATCCGGCCGAGCAGGACGATCTCGCCGTTGAGGTAGTCGGCCTCGATGGTGCCCGTGCCCCGGCTGAGACTCTGCCAGGACGAGCCGCCGCCGCGCTCGGCCCCGTCGAACGGGTCGAAGCGGATCCTGCCGCCGCGGGCCTCCTCCTGCTCCGCGCTTCCCGTCGCCTCGATGCCGGCCGCCGTGAGCACCGCCCGCCCTTCCGCCCGGGCCCGGTCGAAGAGGGCGAATCCGTCGGGACCGTCGAGTACACCGGTGACCGCCTCGATCGCGTTGGCGAGGTTGGAGAGCAGCTTCGCGTACTTCCAGCGCATCACGTCGGGGACGACGGGGGCCTCCAGCTTCGCCTTCTCCCAGTCCGCGGAGACGGCGCGCGCCGTGCCGTCGTCGCCGGACGGATACCGGCCGAGGTGGAGGATGCCGGTGAGCGGGGCTCCGGCGGCGAGGACCCTGCCCGGTTCCACGAAGCTCGCGGGGAGGTAGACGCAGCAGCCGTAGACGCGGTGGAACCGGCGCAGGGCCAGGCGCTCGCTCTCGACGCCGTTCTGCGCGCAGATCAGGGGGAGCCGCTCCCCCGCGGTTCCGCCGCCCGCCACGGGCCGTACGCTCCAGGCGTCGAGGGCGGCGACGCTGTCCTGGGTCTTGACGGCGAGGACGAGGACGTCGTCCGGGGCGAGGTCCAGTGCCTCCGGGCCGTCGACGACGGGGAGGCGGTGGGTGCGGGTGCCCTCGGGCGTGGTGAGGCGCAGCCCGTCCTCACGCAGGGCCTCGTACTGCGCTCCGCGCGCGACGAGCACCACCTCGTGGCCCGCTTCCGCCAGCCGTCCGCCTATGGCGCCGCCGACGGCGCCGGTTCCCACGATGATGTAACGCATGCCTGCGAGCCTGGCACAGCGCCCGCCCGCACGGGAAGCGGCCACGACAACGGGCCGCGCTCGGTGAGCGCGGCCCGTCGGCAGGTGGTGCGGTGCGTGAGGTCTAGAAGACGCTGACGCCGTAGGCGCTCAGCGCCTCGGTGACCGGCTGGAAGAACGTGGTGCCGCCGGAGGAGCAGTTGCCGCTGCCGCCGGAGGTGAGGCCCAGGGCCGTGGTGCCCGAGAAGAGCGAGCCGCCGCTGTCGCCGGGCTCGGCGCAGACGTTGGTCTGGATCAGGCCGTAGACGATGTCACCGCCGCCGTAGTTCACCGTCGCGTTGAGGCCGGTGACGGTGCCGCTGTGGACGCCGGTGGTGGAACCGCTGCGCTTGACGGACTGGCCGACGCTGGGGGTGGCGGCGGAGGTGATGTCCTGGTAGCTGCCGTTGTAGAGGTAGACCCGGCCGTCCGCCGCGGCGGAGCTGGAGTGGCGGATCAGACCGTAGTCGTTGCCCGGGAAGCTGGAGCCCGCCCTCGTGCCGAGGGTGGTGGTCTGGCCGGAGTTGGTGTACCAGGTGCTGCCTATCTCGGTGCAGTGACCGGCGGTCAGCGCGTAGTAGGTGCTGCCGCTGCGGACGTTGAAGCCGAGTGAGCAGCGTCCGCCGCCGGCGTAGATCGCCTGGCCGCCCGCGATGAGCTTGTTGAACGTGCCCTCCGTGCGGTTGATGTCGGCCTTCGCGCCCGAGTCGGTGACCGACTTCTTGATCGTGGCGATCTCGGCGGCGGTGACCGTGCTGTCGACGGTCACGACGACCTTGCCGGTGCTCGCCTCGGTGTACCAGGCGGTGCCCGCGATGTCGGCACCGCGTACGGCGGAACTGGCGTCGGCCAGCTCGGCCTTCGTCACGGTGGTGTCCGGTGCCGCCTGGGCGACCGCGGTGGGCGCCGCGAGCGCCACGGCGGTGACCAGACCTGAGGTCGCGGCGATGAGACGGGCGCGTCTGGAGATCGAGGAGAGGGGGGCGAAGCGCTTGAAGGTCACAGGATCCTCCGTCATTGGGGGGTGTCCGGTCCGCTGGGTGGGCGGGCCGGAGTATGCGGCTGTCCGCGACCAGTGGGTTCTAGTCGTGGACCTGCCAACCGCACGCCTCGAATCCTTGACTCCGCTTGAACCGGTGACAAGGACTTCTTCCGGACCGGGACGGAGAACGGACCCTGAACTCCGATATGCGTGCGGATGACCTCCGAACAACGGCGTCCGCTCACCGAACGGAGGAGGGCAGCGAATTGCAGCAAAGCCCGCAACGGGGAGCGGACGTCGGCCGCTGTCTACGCGCATCGCGTTCACACACACCACCCCCGCCCGGAAAGCGCGGCGGCGCGGTTCTCCGCAGCCCGGACCGGGCCCGTCGGGGCGCGGCCCGTTCGGGTGGCTTACCGGCGTTTTGCCCGGCGGCTCCAGGTGGCCGGAATCAGCCCCTCCGGCGAAAACCGGCCGGGCGCCGGGCACAGATCAGACCGGCGCGGCACTCTTGCGGGGCCGCCCGGGCGTGTGCTGCGGGGGGTGTGTGGGAACCGGCGGGAAGCGCCGGCTCAGACCTCGGCGAACGGATCGTCGATGAAGGGCGTCGCCTGGTGGAAGTAGAGCAGCCAGCCGTCCCCCGTCAGCCGCCACAGTGAACTGCGGTGGGACCGCAGGCCCTGGGACTCCGTGTCGAAGGTGAGGTGCACCAGGTCCGGTGCGAGCTGGTCCCCCCGCATCCGTGTTGCGGTGAGCGGGACGGGAGGCGGAGCACCCGGGCCCGCGTCCGTCTGCGTGAGCATGGCGATGATCGTGTCCCGCTGCCAGAGGCGGCCGCTGGTGCCGATCTCCCGGAAGTCCGGGTGCAGCAGCGTGGCCAGCACATCGGCGGAGGCCCGCACCACGGGGTCGAGGAGGCGGAGCTCGCCCTCGATGGCTGTGGCCACGGCGGGCGAGTACTCAGTCACGCGTCATCTCCACAAGCTTGACCACGGTGTTCCAGTTACGGCTCGTGGCGACGAGGCCACGGGTGAAGGCGGGCCGTCCGAGCGCCACGGCGAGCTTGGAGCGCCCGAGCCCGTCGGGCGCGTACAGATAGAGGGCGCGGTTCCCCAGCCGGAACTCTTCGGGGCGGAAGGCGTCGGCGTCGAGCGAGGCGAACCGCGCGGCGTCCACGGCCTGGTCGAAGTAGGTGACGTGCAGCTGCTTCGCCTCGAGCTCGGCTGCCGGAAAGGGACAGGCGTCGGCCACGCCCGCGAGATAGGCGCCCGAGCGGACGAGACAGTCGACCGGAAAGCCGAACCGTTCCTCGATCCCCCGCTCCAGCTCGGCGGCCAGGGCGCTCTCGTCGCCCGACGCACTGCGGAACACGGCGTTGCCGCTCTGCAGATGGGTGGCGACGTCCTCGTGCCCCAGCTCCCCGAGCAGCGTGCGGAGTTCCGCCATGGGAACCCGCCGGTGACCGCTGACGTTGACCCCGCGCAGCAGCGCCGCGTACATCGTGCTCATGCCCCCACCCTAGATCTTCCACCGGCAACGGCCGCCGCGCCCCGTGGGGGAGGGCGCGGCGGCCTCCTGCAGTCCTACCAGGCCTGCCCGGCCTATTCCACGATCTTCAGGAGCTTGTTCGCCGTGCCCTCGGTCGCGTTGGAGATGGCGTCCGGGGTGGCTCCGTCGGTCAGCGCCGTGGCGACCTCCTCGGGCGTGGCGTCCGGGTGTCCGCCGAGGTAGACGGCGGCGGCGCCGACGACGTGCGGCGTCGCCATGGACGTGCCCGAGATGGTGTTCGTGCCGTCGTCGCTGTCGTTCCAGTCCGACGTGATGTCGGAACCGGGGGCGTAGATGTCCACGACCGACCCGAAGTTGGAGAACGACGACTGCTCGTCGTCCACCGTGGACGAGGCGACGGTGATGGCCTCGGGGACGCGGGAGGGCGAGCCCTCGCCCGCGTCGCTCGACTCGTTGCCCGCGGCGACCGCGAAGGTGACGCCGGAGGCGATGGCCTTCTGTACGGCGGCGTCGAGGGCCGGGTCCGCGGATCCACCGAGGCTCATGTTGGCGACGGACGGGCCTTCGTGGTTCGCGGTGACCCAGTCGATGCCCGCGACGACCTGCTCGGTGGTGCCCGAACCCGCGTCGTCCAGGACGCGGACGGCCACGATCTTCGCCTTCTTGGCCACCCCGTGGGACGCGCCCGCGATGGTTCCGGCCACGTGGGTGCCGTGTCCGTTGCCGTCGTCGGCGTCGTCGTCGTTGTCAATGGCGTCGAAGCCCGAAGTGGCGCGGCCCTCGAAGTCCTTGTGGGTGACGCGGACACCGGTGTCGATGACGTACGCGGTGACGTCCCCGCCGGCGGCGTCCGGGTAGGTGTACGCGCCGTCACCGGCGGTCTCGGCCTGGTCGATCCGGTCCAGACCCCAGGACGGCGGGTTGTCCTGGGTGGCGTCGATGTGGAACTTCTTGTTCTGGACGACCTTGGAGACGGCCGGGTCGGCGGCGAGCCGCTTGGCCTCGGTCTCCGAAAGCCCGCTGGCCGAGAAGCCGTTGATGGCCGACTTGTAGTTCCGCCGGAGGGTGCCGCCGTACTCCTCGGCCAGGTCGGCCTTGTCGGCCTTCTGGTCCAGCATCACGATGTAGCTGCCGGAGACGGCTGTCGCCGCGTCCGCGCCGTAGACGGTGCCCGTCGCGGGCGCCGTGGCGGCTCCGGCGAACGGGGTGGTGAGCAGGGTGACACCGGCAGCCGCTGCCACTGCGGTTATCGCGGCGGTGAGCTTGACCGAACGCACACGCTTGTGAATTGCCATGAAGAGGGGTCTCCTCGTCATTCTTTTGTGGGGGGATTGGCCCTCGGCCGGAAGATCTCCGGGGGCTGCCTCGAAACACTGCTCGATTGACGCGCCCAGATCAAGACCTTCATGTAGCCGTCACGTACTCGGCAACCTTTCGTCACAGAAAACCTGCGCACTCCCCGCCATGTCGGGCAAACCGCCAG
Organism: Streptomyces sp. NBC_01166; assembly: GCF_045039765.1. Classification (NCBI taxonomy): domain Bacteria; kingdom Bacillati; phylum Actinomycetota; class Actinomycetes; order Kitasatosporales; family Streptomycetaceae; genus Streptomyces; species Streptomyces sp. NBC_01166. The sequence goes on along the minus strand of NZ_CP108613.1, from coordinate 6,611,612 downwards.
GCCTCCGACCGAACATGAGGACGTACACGGGTTCCGGTCGGGTGAACTTCGCACGATCGAGCACGCATAACCGCACTTCATTGCTAATGAGCGCGGGAACGGAATGTCATGTTTCGGTTGTGCACACCCCCAGCAACCCATCCCATTCCTCATGCGAGAACACGCGGCACGCCGCTTGTACGACAAGTGAGGGTGACGAGGCGTCAGTAAGCGCGGTACGCGCCGCCGTCGTGATTCCGGAGCCGGTGACCGCCGCGAGCCTGCCGTCCCAGGTCCAGCACGGCCGCCGCCCGACGGTCGCGGTCGTCGGCCTCGGTTACGTCGGACTGCCCACCGCGCTCTCCCTCCACGCGGCCGGCCACACGGTGGTCGGCGTGGACACCAGCGCGCCCCGGCTGCGGGACATCCGGTCCGGGCTGGTCGACCTGCTGCCCTCGCAGCACGGCAGGCTGGCCACGGCGCTCCAGGACGCGGACTTCCGGATGACGGCCGACCCCGCCGCGGTCGCGGGCACGGACGCGGTGATCATCTGCGTGCCGACCCCGGTCGACGGGGAGCTCGTGCCCGATCTGCGCGCGCTGACCGCCGCCTGCGCGTCGGTGGTGGCCCACGCCGTGCCGGGGCAGTTGCTGGTCCTCACCTCGACGACCTATGTCGGCACCACGCGTGACCTCCTCGTCGAGCCGCTCGCGGCACGGGGACTGCGGCCCGGCAGCGATGTCTTCGTGGCGTTCGCGCCCGAGCGGATCGACCCCGGGAACCCCGCCCACTCCCCCGACCGGACCCCGCGCGTCATCGGCGGCGTCACTCCCCGGTCCACCGAACTCGCCGCCTCCCTGCTGGCCGGAACCGCACCCTCCGTACACCGGGTGGACAGCCCAGAGGCAGCGGAGATGAGCAAGCTGTGGGAGAACACCTTCCGGGCGGTGAACATCGCACTGGCGAACGAACTGACGGAGAGCTGCCTGGAGTTCGCACTGGATCCGCGACAGGTCATCGAGGCCGCGGCCACCAAGCCGTACGGCTTCATGCCCTTCTACCCGGGCGCGGGCGTCGGCGGGCACTGCATCCCCTGCGACCCGCACTACCTGCTGTGGCAGTTGCGGGCGAGGAAGAGGACGTCCCCCCTGGTGGACACCGCGATGACGGCGATCGCCGAGCGGCCCGCCCGGGTCGCCGGGAAGGCGCGGGACGCCCTCGCGGCCGGCGGGCTGGAGACCGCCGGCTCCCGGGTGCTGATCCTGGGCGTGGCCTACAAGCCCGGCGTGGCGGATCTGCGCGAGAGCCCCGCCCTGGAGATCATGGACCGGCTCACGGCCTGGGGCGCCACCGTCGAGTACACGGACCCGCTGGTGCCGAGCCTGGACCGGCACGGCGTCGTACGGCGCAGTGTCGACGCCCCCGGAGCGCTGGACTGGGACCTGGTCGTCGTCCACACCGTGCATCCCGGGACCGACCTGGGCTGGCTGGACGGCGGCCCCGCCGTCCTGGACGTCACGCATCACCTGCCCACGGCCGCCGCCACCGGCGCCACCGTATGAACGCCTCCCCTGCCCCGAGCCGGCGCACGCTGCTCGCCGCCGCCGTCGCGGCCCCGGCCGCCGGGCTCGCCGGTGTCCTCACCTCGGACGGCCCGGATCCGGACACCGCCGGCAGGTCCTGGGACGGCAAGGCCGCGGGCGGTCCGGCGTCCGGGGGACCGGACCCGGGGGACGCGGATCCGGCAGCGCCCGCCGGTGGCCCCGGGACCCCTTTCCGCCCGGACTTCCCGGTGGAGGGGCTGGTCACCAACGAGTACGCCTACAGCCATCCGGACTCCGAGGACGCCCGCCTCTCGCACGACTGGATCGTCACCAGCGGTTCCCTGTTCGCGCACTGGGCCTTCGGCTGGACCGGCGTACCCGACAGCGAGGCGCCCGGCCCCGACTCGGGCCTGCACACGGGGTCGGCCGTCTTCCGGCTCGTGAGCCGCCGTCAGGACTTCGGCGACACCACCGTGCGGTCCTGGGTGTTCCTGAAGCCCCCGGGTGCCACCGGGCGCACCCCCGCACGCGACTGGGACGGCGGTCATCTCTGGCTCCGCCACCACAGCCCGCAGGAGCTGTACGCCCTGAGCTTCCGCCGCCGCGACGGCATGGCCGTTCTCAAGCGCAAATACCCGGCGCCGGGCCGGCCCGTGGACGAGGAGGGCGTCTACACCACGCTCGCGACGGCGGATCACGCCCTCGACTACAGCCGGTGGCACCAGATCTCGGCCACGGTGACCACCCGGGGCGACGACCGGGTCCGGATCACGCTGTCCCTGGACGGACGGACCGTCCTCGACGCGGAGGACCGGGAACCGGGCCGGCTGACGGAGGCGGGCGGTGTCGGGCTGCGCGGCGACAACACCGAGATGGCCTTCTTCGGCTTCACGGCGCGGGACCACACCGGCCGCCGACCCCCGCATCGCCCGGCGGAAGGGACGTACCGGTGAACGCCCTCCACCGGCCGCAGACCGGTACCCGCGCGCCTGCGCCGCACACCGCGCACGACACGGTGCCGGGCCCCCGCGGGATGCGGGCGCTCAAGCAACGGGTCACCCCCGCCGACCCCGCGCTCCGGCACGGGGTGCGCCGGCTGCTCGTCCTGCTCTGTCTGATGCCGCTCCTGGTCGTCCTGGCCCATCACGCCGTACGTCTGCCCCGTCTGAACCTGCCGGTCTGCTACGGGCTCGTCGTGCTGGCAGGCACGATCGCCCTGCTCTACGTCGCCTACAGCCGGTACGAGGACCCGGCCGAGGGCGAACTGCGGGTGCGGCCGGGCCCCGACGAGACCTTCCCGCCGCTGCCCGCCGACCCCCGGGTCTCGTTCCTGCTGGCCGTCAAGGACGAGGTGGACGGCATCGAGGCGTGCGTACGCTCCATGGCCGCCTCCGACTGCCCCGGGGTACGGATCATCGTGGTGGACGACCACTCCCAGGACGGGACGGGCGACGTGCTGCGCCGGCTCCGGGACGAGCTCGGCATCACCGTCATCCATCTGGACTCCAACGTCGGCAAGAAGCACGCGCTGGTCCGCGCCTGCGAGCTCGCCGACACAGAGATCATCGCCTTCACCGACTCCGACTGCGTCCTCGCCGCCGACGCCCTGCGCCGCTGTGTGCGCGCCCTGGTCACCCACCCCGAGCTGGGCGCCGTGAGCGGCCACTGCCGGGCCCTCAACACGGACGCCGGATTCCTGGCGCGGGCCCAGGACGTCTGGTACGAGGGCCAGTTCAGGGTGGCCAAGGCGGCCGAGGCGTCCTTCGGCTCGGTGTCCTGCGTCTCGGGACCGCTGGCCGTCTTCCGCCGGGACGCCGTCTACAACTACCTGCCCGCGTGGGCCGACGACCGGTTCATGGGCGCGCCGTTCCGTTTCGCCACGGACCGCCAGCTGACGGGCTACGTACTCGGACAGGCATGGAGGGGCGCGGCGCTCAAGCGCCGCTACGCCGGATCCCCGTTCGTCGAGGAGGACTTCGCCGAACGCCGCTGGCGCGTCGGGTACGTACGCTCCGCGCGGGTGTGGACCGATGTGCCCGCCCGGCTGGGCCCGCTCCTGCGGCAGCAGGTCCGCTGGAAGAAGAGCTTCATCCGCAACCTCTTCTTCACCGGCTCCTTCATGTGGCGCCGCGGGCCCGGGCCCGCGGCCCTCTACTACGGGCACGTGCTGTGGGTGCTCGCCGCACCGGTGATGGCGTTCCGCCATCTGTTCTGGGCGCCGGTGCACGGAGCCCTCTTCCTGACCCTGCTCTACTTCTGCGGAGTGATCCTCAAGGGCTGTGTCTGGGGGCTCGCGTACAGGATCGACCACCCCGGGGACACCCACTGGCGCTACCGGCCCCTCATGAGCCTGTTCTCGTCGGTGCTGCTCGCCTGGCTGCTGCCGTACTCCCTGCTCACCGTCCGGCGCGGCGTCTGGTCCAGGGGGGCGGCGTGAGAGACCTGGCCCGTCTGGCCGCCAGGGCGCTGGCCGCTCTGCTCAGCGCGGCCGCCGTCATCACCGTCTACCTTCTCGTGCTCTCCCGGGGGGCCCTGCCGTGACCCACTCCGCACCCAGACGGGCGCTGCTCGGGCTGCTCGCCGTGGCGATGGTCTGCGTGCCCTTCTACGGCGCATGGCGCTACGACGAGTTCCAGCGGGCCGTGGCGGCGCAGGAGGCCCCTCCCGGGCCCGGTCGCGCGGCCGCCGCGGGCGCGGGAGGGCCGGCCTCCGGGCGGCGGACGGAAGGCACCGCACCCGTCGTGCTGGCGTACCACGACATCGGCCGTGACAGCCGCAGCCGCTACACGGTGACCCCCGAGGCGTTCGACGCCCACCTCGCCGCCCTCGCGGCGGCGGGCTACCGCACGCTGAGCAGCGAGGAGTTCACCGCGTATCTGCGCGGAGGGCCTGCGCCGGGGCCCCGCTCGGTCTTCCTGACCTTCGACGACGGCGCCCACGGGCTGTGGGTGCACGCCGACCGCATCCTCGCCAGGTACCGCATGCGGGCGGCCGCCTTCCTCATCACCCGTGCGGTGGGGAGCCATCGCCCGTACTACCTCTCCTGGAAGGAGATCGGCCGTATGGCCCGGTCGGGGCGCTGGGACTTCGAGAACCACACGCACGACCTGCACCGGCGCGAGGCGGTGGACGCGGCGGGCCGCACGTCCTCCGCGCTCGCCTCCCGGCTGTGGCTGCCCGGCGAGGAGCGGCGCGAGACGGCGGAGGAGTACCGGCTGCGCATCGAGGCCGACCTGGACCGGTCGATCGGCGACATCACCCGCCGGGGACTGCCCAGGCCCCGGCTCTTCGCCTACCCCTTCTCCGAGACGAACGGGCACGTGTCGGCCCTGGCCACCAACCGCATGCTGCGTGCGGCACTCGCCGAGCGGTTCGTGGCCGCCCTGACCAACAGCTCCGGCCGTCCGCTGCCGGCCGGGCGCCGGGCGGCAGCCGCCGGTGAGGTGCAGCGGGTGGAGGTCACCGCCGGCACAGGCGTCCGCGAGCTGCTGGCCGGGGTCCGGCGCTGGACGTCGGTGTCCCCGGCCGACTGCCCGGCCCCGCTCACCCAGGTGCGGTCGTGGCGGCGTGACGGCCGTTGGCGCGCCCCCGGTCTCGGCGTGTTCACCGGCGCGGGCCCCTACCCCGGCCCCACGGGCTACGCCGCTGCCTCCTACCTGCCGACGGGGACGGCCGACTGGACCGGCTACGGAGTCGACTTCCGGGTGAGCGGGCTGCGGGAGTCGGAGAACAGCGCCGGCGTGATCGTGCGCCACGGCAGCCTCGACCCGCTCGAGGTGTCGCTCAGCTTCAGTTACGTCAGGCTGCGCGAGCACAGGGGCGGCCGGTGGCACGAGATCGGCCGCCGCACCCTGACCGACGCCTCGGCGCACCGGGTCAGGATCACCGTGGAGGACGGCCGGACCCTGGTCGCCGTCGACGGGAGGACGCAGATCAGACAGGCCGCGCGCGCGACCGGCGGCGACGCGACCGGGGGGATCGCCGTGAGCGTGCGTAACGGTGACCCCGACGGGGGCTGGCCGCGCTTCACCTCCCTGACGGTGCGTCCGTCGGCGGGCGCGGGGGCAGACGGGGCACGGCGCGGGTAGCGGCTCCTGCGGCCCCGTCGCTGCCGGTCAGCCCTGGCGGGCGGGGAGTTCGGCCTCGATGATGTCGGCTGCCCGCTTCGCCCCGCCCTCCCCCGCCATCTGCTCCCGGATCCGCGCCAGCCGCGCGGCCACGTCCGGGTCGTCCACCAGGGCGAGCACCGCGTCACGCAGGGACGCGGCGTCGGCCTCCTCCTTCGGCAGGTGCCGGGCGACGCCGATGGCCTGGAGCATGTCCGCGTTGCCGAACTGGTCGACGGCCTGCGGGACCGCCACCATGGGGGTGCCGGTGGCGAGCCCTTCCTGGCTGCCGCCCGCGCCCGCGTGGGTGATGAAGGCGTCCGCCTGCTTCAGCACGGACAGCTGCGGGACCCAGGAGTGCACCTCGACGCTGTCCGGTACGTCCCCGAGCTCCGCAGGGTCGACGTGGAGGCCGATCTGCAGCACCACGTGCCAGTCCGGCAGGTCGCCGAAGGCCTTGACGCACTCGCGGTAGAACGCGGGCTCGTTGGTGAACGACGAGCCGAGGGAGACCAGCAGGACCTTCGCGGCCCCGGCAGGCCGCTCCCACTCCCCCTGGTCGGCGCGCTCACCCTGGCAGGCGCCGACGAAGGTGAACCTCGCGTGGTCCACCCGGTCGGCGTTCGGCTGGAGTGCCTCGGGGATGAGCACCAGGCCGCGGCGCGGCCTGGCCACGAAGTCGTCGGACGAGAGGTCGCCCAGGCCGTTCTCCGCGAGCCAGGCCGCGAAGCGCGCGTAGTACGCCCGGCCCCGCTCGGTCTGCTTCAGCTCGGCGGTCGCGGGGTCCCCGACCTCTTTCTCGTACCCCTCCCAGGGAACCAGGTTGGGCCAGAGCTGGACGGCGGGCACTCCCCAGCGGTGGGCGAGGACCCGGGCCGGGTAGGAGGTGATGTCGTGCAGGACGAGGTCCGGTTCGTCGCCCTCGAAGGCGTCGGCGAGCTGCGGGAGGGCCTGGACCGCGTCCGCGAGGAACGGTTCGAGGTTGTCGATCAGCTCGGTCCCCCAGTCCTCCGGGTTGTCCTCGGTGGGCAGCACCGAGGTGTAGAGCACCGGTTCGGCTCCGGTAGCGGCGACCTTCTCGGCGAAGGAGGCCGGGATGGCGTAACTGACGCGGTGTCCACGGGCGACGAGCTCCCGGATCACTTCGAGGCTCGGGTTCACGTGCCCGTGGGCGGCGATGGAGAACATGGCGATGTGGGCACGCGAGGTCGATGTCATGCCCTCACCGTAAACGAGACGCAACGTCTCGTCCAGCCTATTTACCGGTCCGTGCCTGGCACGGCTCAGCGCTGATAGCGGGCCAGCACCCTGTTCCCGTCGTCGACCAGGCGTTTCCTCAGCTCCTCGGTGTCGATGGCCCCGCTGTAGTACTCCTGGAGCGCGGGCGTGGCGACCTTGTCCTTCCACTCGGGATAGCCGCGCACCGACTGCGCGGGTGCCGGGCGCAGCGACCGGGCGAGAGCGGTGCCCGTCGCCCAGCCGTTCTCCTCGGTGTGCAGTGCGGGATCCGCGAGCGCCTCGGTGCCGGTCGGCAGCATCCAGTCGCCCCTGGCCAGCCGCACCATGTTCGGTGGGCGCAGGAGGAAGTCGATGAACCGCGCGGCCTCCTTCTTGTGCGGGCTGTCCTCGGCTACCGAGAGGGTCTGCGGACTGACCCCCTGGGCGAGCCCTCCGCTGCCTGCCGGGGGGGGCAGCACCGTCCATTCGAAGCCCTCGGGGGCCTGCTCCACGACCTGCTGGCGGTAGGAGAAGCCCAGCGGGACCATGGCGTACTTGCCGCCGAAGAATCCGGGGAGCGTATCCGAGCCCCCCATGCCGAGCGCCGAACGCGCCGCGCTCCGGTCGGAGTTGCCCTGGTCCCGGACCGTACCGGGCATGATCTGGTCGCCCTCGTCGGACCGGATGGCCACCTTGCCGTCCGCGCTCCGGTGGAAGAGCTGCCCGCCGGCGGAGAGGCCCAGATTGAGGGTGACGGAGACCGGCTCCTTGAGCGGCCAGGCGACCCCGTACGTCCCCTTCTTCGTCAGCTTCTCGGTGACCTGCCGGAATTCCTCCCAGCTCCAGGGCTTGTCGGGGGTGGGTATCCGGACGCCCGAGGACGCGAGGATCTTCTTGTTGGCGATCAGGACCTTGGGCTCCTGGAGGAACGGCACTCCGTAGACGCCGTCGCCGAAGGTGGTGGTGGCCCAGGACTGCTGCGGGATGTCCTCGGTCAGCCGGTCCGGCAGCAAGGTCCGCAGATCGGCGAGGTATCCGCCGTACGCGAAGTCCGCGAGGTCGTCGGAGGCGTCGTGGATGATGTCGGGCGCCTCGCCGCCCTCGAAGGAGGTCAGCAGCTGGTCGTGGACGTTGTCCCAGCTGCCCTGGACGTAGTCCACCTGCACGTCGGGGTGGGCGGCGTTCCACTCGCGTACGAGCTGCTTGTTGGCGTCGACGGATTCCTTCTGCCAGGCGAGCGACTGGAAGCTGAGCCGGATCGTGCCGTCCGTGTCCGTACCGCCGCCCTCCCCCGAGCAGCCGGCCAGCAGGAGGACGAGGGCGGAGGTCACCGCGGCGAGGGCGGGCAGCCGGCGGCGCATCAGTGCTTCACCGCCCCGGCCGTGAGACCGCCCGTGATGCGCTTCTGGATGACCGCGAAGAGCACGAGCGAGGGAAGGGTGGCGAGGAAGGCGGCGGCGGCGAGCGGCCCGAGGTCGGCGACACCCTCCGCGCCGAGGAAGTGGGTGAGTACGACCGGCAAGGTCTGCTTCTCCGGTGTCTTGAGCAGGACGAGCGCGAAGAAGAACTCGTTCCATGCGGTGATGAACGCGAAGAGCGCGGTGGCGACGATCCCGGGAGCCAGCAGCGGCGCGGTGACCGAGATCAGGATCCGCGCCTTACCGGCCCCGTCGACGGCGGCGGCCTCCTCCAGCTCGGGCGGCACGGCCCGTACGTATCCGGCCAGCATCCAGAGCGCGAAGGGGAGCGACCAGACGACGTACACCAGGATCAGCCCCCACAGCGAGTTGATCAGGTGCAGGTACTTGAGGACCAGGAACAGCGGAATGATCACCAGGACGAAGGGGAACGCCTGGCTGACCACGACCCACCCGGTGGCTGCCGTGGACAGCCGCCCGCGATGACGGGCCATCACATAGGCCATGGGTGTGGCGATGACGACCGCGATCAGGGCGGCGCAGAGCGCCGCGGTGAGCGAGTTGGCCGCGGCCCGGAGCAGCGGCTGCTCGTCGAAGGCCTGCCGGAAGTTGTCCAGCGTCGGGTCCTCGGGGATCCACGTGGGGTGCAGCGAGCCGAGCTCACGGGCCGGCTTGAAGGCGGTGGAGATCAGCCAGAGGAAGGGGAACGCCAGGAAGACGAGGTAGCACAGGAGCGCGGCGTACTGCCCGGCGCGCGCGGTTCTGCCCGTACGGAGGCTCATGCGTCCTCGCCTCCCCCGAGCCGGCCGACGAGGTAGACGGCGAGGAGCACCGAGATGACGGCGACCATCACGCATCCCATCGCGGCGGCGTAGCCGAACTGTCCGTAGCGGAAGGCCTCTTCGTAGGCGAAGAGCATGGGAAGCCGGGTGCGGCCTCCCGGTCCTCCGCTGGTCAGGACGTAGACCAGGGCGAAGGAGTTGAAGTTCCAGATGAAGTTGAGCGCGCTGATGGCCAGCGCCACCGGGCGGATGGCGGGCCAGGTGACCGTGCGGAAGCGGCGCCAGGCTCCCGCTCCGTCGAGGGCGGCCGCCTCGTGGAGTTCGTGCGGGGTGTTCTGCAGCCCTGCCAGCAGCGCCACGGTGGTCTGCGGCATGCCGGCCCAGATCCCGACGACTATCACTGCGGGCAGAGCGGTGGCGAGACCGGTCAGCCAGTCCCTGCCGTCCCCCAGCCCGAGATCGCGGATGGTCTCGTTGAGGATGCCCGCGTCGGGGTTGTAGACCAGCCGCCACATGATGCCGACGACGACCTCGGGCATGGCCCAGGGAATGATCGCCAGGGCCCTGGCGAGCCAGCGCATCCGCAGGTTCGCGTTGAGCAGCAGGGCGAGACCGAGGGCCAGCACGAACTGCGGGACCGTGACCCCGACCGCCCACAGCAGGCCGATCCGGAACGAGTCCCAGAACAGGGTGTCGTGGAGCAGGTCCTGGAAGTTGAGGACCCCGATCCACTGGGTGGAGCGGGTCCGGCCCGACTGGGCGTCGGTGAAGGCCAGCAGGATGCCGTAGACCAGGGGACCGACGCTCAGGATCAGGATCGGGATCAGTGCGGGCAGCACCAGGAACCAGGTGGCGCCGTCCCGTCGGCGGCCCTCATCCCGTCCGCCCTGTGGGCTCTTACGCCCGGACCGCTCCGTTGCGGCCGTCAATGTCATGAATTCGACCCCTTTTACTTCCTTGGATCGGTTTCATCCCCGTATCGCCGCCCGGGCGGCCCCCGTCATCGTGCTGACGGGCCGCCCGTTCGTCAAGGTGGCCTGCGCGGATGAGAAAATCGAGCCATGGACGACATGCGTGCGCGCGAGGTACTGACGGCCGCCGGACTGCCCGCCGGCGCGGAGCTCCTCGCGCTCGGCGAGAACGCGGTGTTCGGCCTCGGCGACCTGGTGGTCAAGGTCGGCCGGGACTCGACACACCACCCGGAGCTCCGGGAACGGGCCGAGCGCGAGGTGGCCGTCGCCCTGTGGCTCGCCGAATCGGGCGTACCCGCCGTACGGGCCGCCGAACCTCTGGCCCGCCTGGTCGAGGGCCACCCCGTGACCCTGTGGCACCGGCTGCCCGACGCCGTGCGCCCCTCCGAACCGCGCGATCTTGCCCCGCTGCTCACCCAGGTGCACGCGCTCCCCGCCCCGGAGGGCTTCACGCTGCCGCGGCGTGAGCTGCTCGGCGGTGTCGAGCGCTGGCTGCGTCTGGCGGGCGACGCGATCGATCCGGCCGACGCCGACTATCTCCGCGGCCGGCGCGACGGGTTCGCCAAGGCCGCGGCGGCGCTCGCCCCGCACCTGGCGCCGGGACCCATCCACGGCGACGCGCTCCCCCGCAATGTCCACGTCGGCCCGGACGGGCCGGTGCTGGTCGACCTGGAGACCTTCTCCGCCGACCTGCGCGAGCACGACCTGGTGGTCCTCGCGCTCTCCCGCGACCGGTACGGCCTGCCCGCGCAGGCCTACGACGCGTTCACGGAGGCGTACGGCTGGGACGTACGCGCCTGGGAAGGGTGCGCGGTGCTGCGCGGCGCCCGCGAGACGGCGAGCTGCGCCTGGGTGTCCCAGCACGCCCCGGCCAACCCGAAGGCGCTGGCGGAGTTCCGGCGCAGGGTGGCGTCTCTGCGCGAGGACGACCCCGAGGTGCGCTGGTATCCGTTCTGAACCGCACCCCGTCCGAACCGCATCCCCGTCGCGCACGGCCCCGGATGCACGTGGCATAGCCCGGATGCACGTGGCATAGGTTGACCGCATGGGAATCCTCGACAAGCTCACCGGAACCAGGCACCCCGAGGACGGGGCGGAGCCACGTCCGGCGGAGGAGCTGCGGGGTGCCCTGCTCGCTCTCAACCGGCCCGACGTCCCCTACGTCATCCGTGACGGCGCGTCGGACGGCGCGGACCTGGTGGCGGAGTGGCGGATCGCCGAGCCCGCCTGGCAGACCTTCTTCATCGGGTCCCAGCTGACGCACGCCATCCGGATCCGGATGCGCCTGGCCGAGGAGAGCCATGAGGTGCGGGCCGTCGAGGAGCAGTGGGAGGTCACCCGCGTCGGCAATCCCCCTCGGCTCCGGACGTCGGCGGAGTACGGGCGCGGCTCGGGCAGGACCGTGTCCCGCCGCTGGTCGCTCCAGCGCGGGGAGAACGGCCGCCTCCAGGCGACGGAGACGTTCAGCTTCGACAGCGCGGAGCTGACCGGACCGTTGCGGAACACCACCCTCACGTCCGGCTGGACCTGGCGCGGAGTGCTCTTCGGGAAGCTGTGAGCCGGCCGGATCCGGACGCCCCGCATCGGCCGCACCCGCGCCACGTATGCTTCCGGCCACTGCCTCGGACATTCGGAACTGGAGCTCCCCCCATGGCCATCCCCGCTCGACCGCGGCGACATGGAGCCTCTCGGCCCTGGCGGCCGGCCTGCTGCTCGTCGGCTGCTCGGCCTCGGTCGACGTCGGGAGCTCCGAGCCGAAGATGTCCGCGGACAAGCTGGCCGACACGGTGGCCGAGAAGCTGGCGAGCACCATGAACCAGCCGAAGCCGGACGTCACCTGCCCCGAGGACCTCGCCGGGAAGACCGGCACCACCACGCGGTGCACCCTCACGGCGGACGACGGCAGCACCCTGGGCGTGTCCGTCACCGTGACCTCGGTCGACGGCGACCGGATCGACTTCGACATCAAGGCCGACGAAACGGCTTCACCGGCTCCGAACTGACGCCCCCGCATCACTCCCGCCCGGCTGCGGCTCGCGCCTCCGGGGGATGAGCGGCCAGGCGGCTTCCACGACGGCCGCAGGATCCGCCGTGCGCCGCAGATAGGCCTGCAGGGAGAGCGACTGCTCGGCCGCCGCGTGCACCTGGAGGCCGTGCAGGTCCTCCAGCGGCATCACTCCGACAGGCTGGTGCCTCTCCCCCATCCGCCGCACCACCCGGGCCGCGGCCACGGCGTCCGCCCTCGCGTCGTGCGCGTCCTCCAGCGACACCCCGTAGTGGGCGCACAGCGCGTGGAGGGCGCGCCTCCCCTTGCGGTACTTGTCGACATGCTTGTCGATCACCAACGGGTCGATGACGGGCGAGGGCGCGTCCCCCAGCCGCTCGCTGACCGACTCCACGCCGTACCTCCGGCACTCACGGTCGAGCAGGGAGAGGTCGTAGCGCGCGTTCATCACCACCAGCGGCGTCCCCGAGCGCAGCCCGTCGGCGACGGCCCGGGTGATCTCCTCGATCGCGGAGGCGGCCGGCATCCCGTGCTCGCGGGCGCTTTCGGTCGAGATGCCGTGGATCGCCGATGCCTGCTCCGGTATGGCGACACCGGGATCCAGCAGCCAGGTCCGCTCCTCCGAGACGGATCCGTCCGCCTCCAGCCGGACGACCGCCGCCGTCACGATGCGGTCGGTCTCGACGTCCGTCCCCGTGGTCTCCAGGTCGAAAGCCAGCAGCGGCCCGCTGATCCAGCTCATCCCGTACCTCCTTCTGTGGTGCGTTCCCCCAAGTGATGACCACCTTCGCACGCACCACTGACAACGCTGGAAGGGGCGTCAGGAGACGGGCCTGGAGTCCGTCCAGACCGACTCGAACTCCTCGCGGTACGTCTCGAAGAGGCCGTGCTCGCTGTCCTGCCCCGCCCTGACCACCGCACGCCCCCCGCCACGCAGCACCAGCACGGGCGCCTCCATGCCGCGTGCGCGCCGCAGATACGGCTGGACGACCCCGACCGCGTCGGGTCCGTCGCCGTCCACGAGGTACGCCGTGAAGCGCGGCGTCTCGTCGAAGACGTGGATCTGGAAGGCGCCCGGGTCGCGGAGCTTTGAGCGGACCCGGCGCATGTGGAGGATGTTCATCTCGACGGAGCGGCTCAGTTCGCCCTTCTTGAGGCCCAGTTCGCGCTCCCGGCGCTTGACCGCGCTGCTCGCCGGATTGATGAACAGCAGCCGGACCCGGCAGCCCGACTCGGCGAGGCGCACCAGCCGGCGCCCCGAGAAGTTCTGCGTGAGGAGGTTGAGCCCGATGCCGATCGCGTCCAGCCGGCGCGCGCTCCCGAACAGGTCCTCGGCGGGCAGCTGACGCTGCAGCCGCACCCGGTCCGGATGGACGGAGACCACGTCGGCGTAGCGGTCGCCGACCAGTTCCTCCACGGCGTCCACCGGCAGCCGGTCGGCGGAGGGGACGGCCGCGCCGCTGCCGAGGATCTCCAGGAGCCGCGCGGAGGCGCGTTCGGCCTGCGCCAGGACCGCCTCGTTGAGCGCGCGGTTGCGGGAGACGACGTTGCGCGCCACCTCCAGCTCGTCCAGCGCGAGCTCCACCTCGCGGCGGTCGTCGAAGTACGGCTCGAAGCAGGGCCAGTGCTGGACCATCAGCTCACGCAACTGCGGCAGCGTGAGAAAGCTCAGGACGTTGTCGTCGGCCGGGTCGAGCAGATAGCCCTTGCGGCGCGAGACCTCCCGGACCGCGACGGCGCGCTGCACCCACTCCTGCCCCGCGGGCCCCGCGGCGGCCACCACCCAGTCCTCGCCGTGCACCGGTTCGTAGATCGGCCGGATCACGGCGGAGACCACGGCGCGCAGCCGCTGTTCCACCAGATTCAGCCAGATGTACGCCCGCCCGGCGCGCTGGGCGCGTGTGCGCACCTCGTTCCAGGCATCCGCTCCCCAGTTCAGATCGGCACCGATCTCCATGGGCTGTGCGAGGGAGACAGCCCCTGGCGGGGCATCGGTCGATTCCCCCTCGTGACCCGCGTCACCTGGGGGCAGCTCGAACCCTCCCGAGCTCACCCGTGTACCGCCTTCCGCTCCCCCACCAACGATCAAGGAAGGGTACTCCGGTACCGGGAGCCGGTGCAGCAGGATGCACAGGCTCCTTACTCAACTCCCCTATGCGGCAGGCTCGTTCCTTGCGGTGAGATCGGGTGGAGTGAGATGGTTCATAGCGATTGCGCACCCCCTCGCACGCCGCATACCGGACGGAGGAGCTGCCCGGCGGCCGGGCCCCTGTCCGGGCGACACCGAGGTGTACCGGGTTGACCGGCCCGGTGGGATCCGACGACGGAAACCGGCCGCACCGGTCGACGTACTAGGTACAGGACCGTCTTTCGGGGAGTATCGGGGCGAAAACCCCCCAGCACCCGGATCAGAAGTGGAAGAGTCCTATCTATGCAGGTCTGGCCGGGACACGCGTATCCGCTCGGCGCCACGTACGACGGCGCCGGAACCAACTTCGCGGTCTTCTCGGAGGCCGCCGACCGGATCGAGTTGTGCCTTCTGCACGACGACGGTTCAGAAACGGCGGTGGAACTCCGCGAGACCGACGCCTTCGTCCGTCACGCCTATCTGCCCGGGGTGATGCCGGGGCAGCGCTACGGCTTCCGGGTGCACGGACCGTACGAGCCGCAGCACGGGCAGCGCTGCAACTCGGCGAAACTGCTCCTCGATCCGTACGCGCGTGCGATCTCGGGGCAGATCCAGTGGGGCGAGGCGGTGTACGGCTACCCGTTCGGCAAGCCGGACGAGCGCAACGACCTCGACTCGGCGCCGCACATGATGAGCTCGGTCGTGGTCAATCCCTACTTCGACTGGGGTGACGACCGCCGCCCGCGCACCGACTACCACCGCACGGTGATCTACGAGGCCCATGTGAAGGGCCTGACGATGCTCCACCCGGGCCTGCCCGAGGAGCTCCGCGGCACCTACGCGGGGCTCGCACACCCCGAGATCATCGCCCATCTGACGGAGCTGGGCGTCACCGCGATCGAGCTGATGCCGGTGCACCAGTTCGTCCAGGACCACCGTCTCGCCGACGCCGGCCTGGCCAACTACTGGGGTTACAACACCATCGGCTTCTTCGCTCCGCACAACGCGTACGCCTCCTGGGGCGACCGCGGTGAACAGGTGCTGGAGTTCAAGCAGGCGGTGAAGGCCCTGCACCAGGCGGGCATCGAGGTGATCCTCGACGTGGTCTACAACCACACCGCCGAGGGCAACCATCTCGGCCCGACGCTCTCCTTCCGGGGTCTCGACAACGCCTCGTACTACCGCCTGGCGGACGACCAGAAGTACTACATGGACACCACCGGCACCGGGAACTCCCTGCTGATGCGGTCCCCGCACGTCCTCCAGCTGATCATGGACTCCCTGCGGTACTGGGTGACCGAGATGCACGTGGACGGCTTCCGCTTCGACCTGGCCGCGACACTCGCACGCCAGTTCCACGAGGTGGACCGGCTGTCCTCCTTCTTCGACCTGGTGCAGCAGGATCCCGTGGTGAGCCAGGTCAAGCTGATCGCCGAGCCCTGGGACGTGGGCGAGGGCGGCTACCAGGTGGGGAACTTCCCGCCGCTGTGGACCGAGTGGAACGGCAAGTACCGGGACACGGTGCGGGATCTCTGGCGGGGTGAGCCCCGGACCCTCGCGGAGTTCGCCGGGCGTCTGACGGGCTCCTCGGACCTCTACCAGGACGACGGAAGACGCCCGCTGGCCTCGATCAACTTCACCACCTGCCACGACGGTTTCACGCTGCACGACCTGGTCTCGTACAACGAGAAGCGCAACGACGCCAACGGCGAGGGCAACCGGGACGGCGAGAGCCACAACCGCTCGTGGAACTGCGGGGCGGAGGGGGAGACCGAGGACAAGGAGGTCCTGGAGCTGCGCAGCCGTCAGATGCGCAACTTCATCGCCACGCTGATGCTCTCCCAGGGCGTGCCCATGCTGAGTCACGGCGACGAGTTCGCGCGGACGCAGCGGGGCAACAACAACGGCTACTGCCAGGACAACGAGCTCTCCTGGGTCCACTGGCCCGATCCGGCCGCCGCCTCGCACGCGGAGGACGGCGACGAGGAGGGTGGCTCCACGGACACGAGCCTGCTGGAGTTCACCCGGTCCATGGTCTGGCTCCGCCGCGACCATCCGGTCTTCCGGCGCAGACGCTTCTTCCACGGCCGTCCGGTGGAGGGCACGCACGACGAGCTGTCCGACATCGCGTGGTTCACCCCCAGGGGTGAGGAGATGACCCAGCGGGACTGGCAGGCCGCGCACGCCAAGGCCATGACCGTCTTCCTGAACGGCCACGCGATCTCCGAGCCGGGGCCGCGCGGTGAGCGGATCTCCGACGACTCGTTCCTGCTCATGTTCAACGCGGGTGCCGAGACGCTGGAGTTCGCCGTTCCGATGAACCACGGCAAGCAGTGGCAGGTCGTCGTGGACACGGCAATCCCGGACGGCGTACCACCGGGCGCGGGACCCAAGGTCTCGGCGGGCGAGCGGGTGACGCTCGTCGGGCGGAGCCTGACGGTGCTCAAGCGCCCGGCATAGGCCGTTGGGGTGACCGGACCGACCGGGCGGGGCCGCCCGGTCGGTCCGGGTGGCGCAGAAGGTGGGAGAGAGGCCTCCGGCTGGGTACGTACGAGTCCATGACGCCCACCGCCACGTACCGGCTGCAGCTCCAACCGGACTTCCCGTTCGCCGCCGCCGCGGACGCCGTGCCGTATATCGCCGAGCTCGGCGTCTCTCATCTGCATCTGTCCCCCGTCCTGGAGGCCGTGCCCGGCTCGGGGCACGGTTACGACGTCGTCGACCACCACACGGTGCGGGCCGAGTTCGGGGGCGAGGAGGGGCTCCGGGAGCTGGCGGTCACGGCACGCGCCCACGGCCTCGGGCTGATCCTCGACATCGTGCCGAACCACATGGCCGCCGCACCCCGGCACAACCTGCCGCTCTGGGAGGTGCTGCGCGAGGGCCCGGAGTCCCCGTACGCCCGCTGGTTCGACATCGACTGGGCGGCGGGCGGCGGGAAGGTGCTGCTGCCCGTGCTGGCGGGGCGGTTCGGCGAGGAGCGCGGCAGCATCGAGCCGGGCACCCGCGCCGACGGCACGCCGGTGCTCCGCTACGGCGACCTGGAGTTCCCCCTGCGTGAGGGTACGGCGGACCTCCCGCCGGACGAGCTGTTGGCCGCCCAGCACTACCGGCTCGCCTGGTGGCGGCTGGCCAGGACGGAGCTGAACTACCGGCGCTTCTTCACGATCTCCGATCTGATCGGTGTCCGGGTGGAGCACCCCGAGGTCTTCGCCGCCACCCACGCCAAGATCCTCGAACTGGTCCGCGACGGGGTCGTGGACGGGCTGCGCATCGACCACCCCGACGGGCTGGCCGACCCCGCCGCCTATCTCGGGCGGCTCGGCGACGCCACCGGCGGGCGGTGGACGGTGGTGGAGAAGATCCTCACCGGTCCGGAGGCCCTGCCGGCCGGCTGGGCCGTCGCGGGGACGACCGGCTACGACGCGCTGCACCGGATCGACGGCGTGTTCACCGATCCGATGGGCGCGGCCGACCTGCTGGGCCGCTACCGGGACTTCGCGGGCCCTACCGGGGACCGCGGCGGCTACTGGACCGCTACCGTCCGCCGCGCGGCCTACCGCGTGGTCACCCATGAGCTGGCCGCCGAGACGGAGTGGCTGACCCGCCTCGCCGTCGAGGCGTGCGCCGGGGACGCCGCACTGCGCGACCACGCGCCGTGGGCGCTCCACACGGCGGTGCGCGAGCTGCTGGTGCGGGTGCCCGTCTACCGGCCGTACGTGACCGCGGGGGGCCCGCTCACGGAGATCGCCGAGTCGACGCTCCCGGCCGAGGCGGTGCGGGACGCCAGGGCGGTGTTCTCGGTCGCCCAGGAGGCGGACGCCGTCGACGTGGTGCGGGATCTGGCGCTGGGCCGGCTCGGCGACGGGCCGGAGCACGTGGCGTTCTGTGCCCGGTTCGCACAGACCGCGTCGGCGCTGCACGCCAAGTCGGTGGAGGACACGGCGTTCTACCGCTACGTCCCGCTGATCTCGGCGACCGAGGTGGGCGGCGACCCGGGCCGGCCGGCGGTGAGCCCGGAGGAGTTCCACGCCTTCTGTGCGCGGATCGCGCGGGACTGGCCGGCCACCGGCACGGTGCTGACCACCCACGACACCAAACGCAGCGGGGACGTGCGGGCACGGATCGCGGTCCTCTCCGAGTGCCCCGAGCGGTGGTCCGCGCTGGTCGCGCGGCTGGCCGGGGCGGCCTCCGTGCCGGCCCCGGACCCTCAGCTGGCCTGGCAGGCCTGGCAGTCGGCGTACGGCTGCGCGGGCCTTCCCGCCGGGGAGATGGCGGGCAGGCTGGAGCCCGCGCTGCTGAAGTCCGTGCGCGAGGCGGGGCTGTTCACCAGCTGGACGGAGCCGGATCCCGCGTACGAGCGCGCGGTGACCGACTTCGTGGCGGCCGGCCCGGGCAGCGACGCGGGCGAGGCCCGGTCGATGATGACCGGCTTCGCGGACCCGCTCGCCCCCTTCGTGCGGGCCAATGTGCTGGGTGCCGCGCTGGTGCATCTGACGATGCCCGGGGTGCCCGATCTGTATCAGGGCACGGAGCGGGAGTACATCGCGCTGGTCGACCCGGACAACCGTAGGCCGTTCAGCAGGCCCTCCGGGGGCGAGGACGAGAAGGCGGCGCTGACCACGGCCGCGCTGCGGCTGCGCCGGGAGCGCCCGGAGCTCTTCGGCGAGTCGGGCACCTACGCGCCGCTGACGGCGCGGGGCACGGCGGCAGCGCACTGTCTGGCGTTCTGCCGGTCCGGCGAGGTGGTCACGGCGGTGACCCGGCTGTCGCTCCGGCTCGACGAGGAGGGTGGCTGGCGCGACACCGAACTGGCGCTGCCCGACGAGGGACCCTGGAGCGATCTCCTGTCCGCCGGGCGGGAGTTCACGGGACCGGTGGTCCCGGTCGCGGAACTCTTCGCGGACCGGCCGGTGGCACTGCTGGTGAGGGCGGGGCGCTGAGCGGGGGGCTCGCTCAGGGAGGGGGCACGGGCAGCGACGCGCAGAGCCGGAAGGTCATCCGGCCGAAGCTCACCTGGTCGCCGTCGCGCACCACGACCGAGCCGACGACCCGCTGGCCGTTGACGCAGGTGCCGTTCGTCGAGCCCAGGTCGCGCAGGATCCACCGGCTGCCGTGCGCGGTCAGTTCGGCGTGCAGCCGCGACACCGTCTCGTGGCTGAGCCGCAGTCCGTTGCCCGGGTCGCGGCCGATGCGCAGCGGGTGCGGTCCGGGCACGGGCAGCAGGAGTCTGGGCAGCCGCTCGGACTGCCACGCCCTGCGCACCCGGGCCGGAAAGGCGGAGACCTCGCCCACCGCGCGGAACAGGCCGCGGGACCAGCGCCCGCCCGCCTCCAGGTCCGAGGTGAGCGCTTTCAGCTCCTCGGAGCGCCGGGCGGTCAGGGCGAGTTCCATGCGTCGCAGGAACGTGTCGTGGGAGAGCTTGCCCTGTGCGGCGCCGTCTCTGAGCACACCGAGTACACGGTCGCGCTCGGCGTCCGAGAGCCGCGCGGGATACGTGTAGTGCTCGAAGGAGGACGTCACAGCACCGATTGTCGGGCCGACAGGCCCGAGGTGTCCAGACGATGCCCGTTTCCGGCCACTCCGACCTGCGCCGCAGTGGGTAAATGCCGCTCGCCGGGGGCCCGGGGCTTGTTATTCTCGCGCGCTGCCGCCGTCGTGGGCGGCACTCGCGTCGAGGAGACTCTGTGACCCCTGCACCATCGGAACTGACCATCCGTCCGCTCACCGGAGCGGACGAACTCGGTCTCTTCCTCCGGCTTCCCTACGTGCTCGACCATGAGCTCGCCGACGACCTCGCCTCGGGCCGTCGCCGCCCCGAGTGGATGTGGGTGGCCCTGCGCGGCGGCCAAGTTGTGGGGCGGATCGCCTGGTGGACGGGCCAGGACGGCGGCAGCCCTCAGCTCCTGGACTTCTTCGACCTGGACGACACCCTGCCGGAGCCGGAGCGCGGGACGGTCGGGCTCGAACTGGTCGAGAAGGCGACCGCGGCGGTCGTTCCCGCCGGGTCCGCCCGGCCCGAGTACGGTCGCTACGTCCCGCCGGACTGGCGCGAGGACCCCGCCGCCCGCGATGTCGTCGAGGCGCGGATACGGGTCATGGAGGCGAGCGGCGCCCGGATGCTGGTCGAGCGGCTGCGTCTGGAGTGGCGGGCGGGCACACCGGTGCCCGAGGACACCGGCCGGCTGGTGTTCCGCGAGGTCACCGGACGCGAGGACCTCGTCGCGCTGATGACCCCGGTGATGGAAGGCACCCTGGACGCCCACGGCCAGGCGGACCTGGCCTCCGGCCTGAGTGCCCGCGAGGCGGCGGAGAAGCAGTACGACGAGGAGTTCGCCGGTCTCAGGACGCCTCAGGAGTGGTGGCGCATCGCGGAGTTGCCGGACGGCGAGCCGGTGGGCTTCGTCATTCCGGCGCGCAACAACTACCACCCGATGATCAGCTACATCGGGGTGCTGCCGGCACACCGGGGCCACGGCTACATCGACGACATCCTGGCCGAGGGGACCCGGGTGCTCGCCGCGCAGGAGGACGTGGAACGGATCAGGGCGGCGACCGACCTCGGCAACGTCCCGATGGCGAGGTCCTTCGAGCGCCTGGGGTACGTCAACTTCGAGCGGGCCTTCGACATGGTGTGGGACCAGCCGTAAACCGGTGGACGTGGGGTGCCGGAGGCCGTAACGTCGGCGCCCGGCACCCGCTGGGGCGCCTGCCCCGGACGAGGAAGGAGGCGAGACACGTGCGTGACACAGGCACCACCCGTAGCACCACGTTCACGCGCTCCCGTCCCGTCCGCAGGGCGGTGTCGGACTCGGTCTGACCGGGGGCGCCGAGTCCCGGAGGACATCACCATGACCGTTCCGGTCATCCGTTCGCTCACCCCGAGCGACGCACATCTCTTCCATGCCCTGCAGGGCCCCTCCCTCGTCGGCCGTGCCGCGTTCGGCCACCGCTACGCCACCGTGGACGAGGGCGGCGAGTACCTGCCCGAGTGGACCTGGGTGGCCCTGCGCGACGGTGTCGTCGTCGCCAGGGCGGCCTGGTGGGGCGGGCCCGAGGACACCGAGCCCGTGCTGCTCAACTACTTCGACTTCGCCGAGGGCGAGGACGCCGCGGGCACCGAACTGCTGCGCCGTGCCCCGTGGTCCGTCGAGTACGAGCTGATCGTGCCGCCCCGCTGGCGGGACGTGCCCGCGGTCCGGGCGGCGGCGTCGGCGCGGATCGCGGCGGCCGAGGCTGCCGGCATTCGCGCGGGCCGGTCACCGCATCACGCAGGAGCGTGTCCACCTGGTGTGAGCGCCGTCCCCTGCGAGCCCCCGGTGCGCTGGGCGCTGATCACGTCGCGGTACCAGGCGTACGACTCCTTGGGCGTGCGGCGCAGCGTCTCGTAGTCGATGTGGACCAGGCCGAACCGCTTGCTGGCGCCCTCGGTCCATTCGACGTTGTCGGTGAGCGACCAGGTGAAGTAGCCGCGCACGTCGACGCCCGCGTCGATGGCCGTACGCAGCGCCTCCAGGTGACCTTCCAGGAAGGCGATGCGGCGGCCGTCGGCGACGGGCTCGTCGACGGCGCAGCCGTTCTCCGTGATGTAGACGGGCGGCAGCCGGTCGCCGAAGCGGTCCCTCAGCTGACCGAGGGTCTCGGAGAGCCCTTCGGGGACGACCGGCCAGCCGAAGTCGGTGGTGTCGTAGCCCTCGATCTCCCTGATGCCGAAGGGGAGTCCCTCGGGCATGGTGTAGCCGGAGAACGAGCCGAGCGCTCCGGGGCGTGGGGCGCCGACGAGCGTCGGGTTGTAGTAGTTGACGCCGTACCAGTCGAGGGGCGCCGAGATGACCTTGAGGTCGTCCTCGACCGGCCCCGGCATCAGCGCGGCGAAACCCTCGTCGGGGTAGCGGCCGGTGAGGACCGGGTCGGCGAACAGCCAGTTGGTCAGGGTGTCGTAGAGCTCCGCGCCCATGCGGTCCTCGTCCGAATCCCCCGCCGTCCAGACGGGTGAGTGGGAGAGCGCGATGCCGATGTTGCCGGCGCCGGCGGCGCGCAGCGCCCGTACGGCCAGTCCGTGCGCGAGCAGTTGGTGGTGGGCGGCCGGCAGGGCGTCGAAGAGGAGCGTGCGGCCGGGGGCGTGCTCGCCGAGCGCGTAGCCGAGCATGGTGACCTCGGCCGGTTCGTTGATGGTGATCCACATGGGGACCCGGTCGGCCAGACGTTCGGCGACGATGCCCGCGTACTCGGCGAAGCGGTAGGCGGTGTCCCGGTTGAGCCAGCCGCCCGCCTCCTCCAGCGGGAGCGGCGTGTCCCAGTGGTAGAGCGTCGGGGCCGGGGTGATGCCGTGGGCGCAGAGTTCGTCGACGAGCCGGTCGTAGAAGTCCAGCCCGGCCGGGTTGAGCGCGCCGCTGCCGCCGGGTACGACACGGGGCCAGCTGATGGAGAAGCGGAAGACGTCCGCCCCGAGTCCGGCGAGCAGGGCGACGTCCTCGCGGTAGTGCTCGTGGAAGCCGGTGCCCCGGGTGGTGTCGGTGCCGTCCTTGATCCGGCCGGGCTGGGCGGCGAAGGCGTCCCAGCCGGAGGGCCCCTTGCCGTCGGCGTCGAAGGCCCCTTCCGTCTGGAAGGCTGAGGCGGAGGCACCCCAGAGGAAGCCGGGTGGGAAGGTCGGCACGGTCATCTCGGCCTCCAGCAGCCGTAAGAGGGACCCGGAGCCTTTCGTTCGGATCATGCCGGGCTCGCGTGCCCGGCACCACACCCTGATCCAGCCTGATCCGAACGAGAGATCCTGGTACTACTGCCCGGGCCAGCCGCGAATGAGCAGAACCCGGTAGGGCAATGATCAGGACCAGACCCTAATCGCCAGTTACGGGCTCGTTCCAGTGTCCTGGGGCCGTGCGTGCGAATTCCGTCGATCGTGGGGCCTCCGACGAGGCATCAGGTTCATGGACGAGGAGTGCTGAATGCAGTTCGAGGTGTGGGCCCCCGAGGCCGGTTCCGCCGCGCTGTGCGTGGCGGGCGGCCGCCGGCCGATGGAGCGGGATCCGCTGCGTGCGGGCTGGTGGACCGCGGAGGCCGAGGCGGCGGACGGGGACCGTTACGGGTTCTCGCTCGACGACGGCCCCGTGCTGCCCGATCCGCGCTCCCGCCGCCAGCCGGACGGGCCCGACGGCGAGAGCGCGGTCGTCGACCACGGCGCCCACGCCTGGCGCACCGTCTGGGCGGGGCGCGGGATGCCGGGCGCCGTCCTCTACGAGCTGCACATCGGCACGTTCACCGAGGCGGGCACCTTCGACGCCGCGGCGGAGCGGCTCGGGAGCCTCGTGGACCTCGGCATCACCCATGTGGAGCTGATGCCCGTCTGTCCGTTCCCCGGCACGCACGGGTGGGGGTACGAAGGGGTGTCCCTCTGGGCGGTGCACGAACCCTACGGCGGCCCGGCAGGGCTGAAGCGCTTCGTCGACACGGCGCACGGTCTGGGCCTCGCGGTCGTCCTGGACGTGGTCCACAACCACCTGGGCCCCTCGGGCAACTACCTGCCGGCCTTCGGTCCGTACTTCACGGACACGCACCACACCCCCTGGGGTTCGGCCGTCAATCTCGACGCCCCCGGCTCGGACGAGGTGCGCGCCTATCTGCTGGGCAGTGCGCTCGCCTGGCTGCGGGACTACCGCCTGGACGGCCTGCGCCTGGACGCCGTCCACGCGCTGGCCGACGGGAGGGCGCTCACCTTCCTGGAGGAGCTCTCCACGGCCGTCGACGCCCTCGCCTCGGAGCTCGGCAGACCGCTCGGGCTGATCGCGGAGTCCGATCTCTGCGACCCGCGGACGACCGCTCCGCGCACGGAGGGCGGCATCGGGCTGCACGCCCAGTGGAACGACGACTTCCACCACGCCCTGCACACCGCGCTCACCGGCGAGTCCCAGGGCTACTACGCCGACTTCGCGGTCACCCCGCTGGCGGCCCTCGCCAAGACCGTGACCAGGGCGTTCTTCCACAACGGTACGTACTCCAGTTTCCGGGGCCGCACGCACGGCCGCCCGGTCGACATCACGCGGACGCCTGCCCACCGCTTCGTGGGCTACGCCCAGACCCATGACCAGATCGGCAACCGTGCCCTCGGTGACCGGCTCGCCGCCGGGCTCTCCCCCGGGCTCCAGGCGTGCGCCGCGGCGCTCGTGCTCACCGGGCCGTTCACCCCGATGCTCTTCATGGGCGAGGAGTGGGGTGCCCGCACCCCGTGGCAGTTCTTCACCGACCACACCGACCCGGAGCTGGCCCGCGCCGTACGCGACGGCAGGCGGCGGGAGTTCGCGGCCCACGGCTGGGCCGAGGAGGACATCCCCGATCCGCAGGACCCGGACACCCGGGCCCGCTCCTGCCTCGACTGGAGCGAACCGGAGCGCGAGCCCCACGCCCGGCTGCTCGCCTGGTACCGCGAGCTGATCGCGCTGCGCCGCGCCCTGCCGGACCTCTCCGATCCGGATCTGGCGTCGCTGCGGACGGCGTACGACGAGGAGGCCCGCTGGATCGCCTACCGGCGGGGCGATCTGCGGATCGCGGTCAACCTGTCCGGGAAGCCCGCCGCCATCCCGCTGGGGGCCGGCCGCCACCGTGCGCCCGGGGGCAGGGTGCTGGCCGCCTGGGAGCCGGCCGAGGCCCCGGGCGGCGACGGAGTGCTGCACCTGCCGCCGGAGTCGTGCGTGGTGCTGGCCGACGGCTGAGGCCGCACCCCTCCGGGGGCGGCCGTCAGATGTTTCCCCGGTCCCACGCGTGCAGCATGCCGTCGAAGGAACGGACCAGGGCGAGCAGCGCGGCGCCCGACCGCGGGTCCAGGAACGCCTCCTGCAGATGCAGCTGGTTTCCGTGCGCCTTGAATTCCAGGGGCACCCGGCCGCCCTCGCGCCAGATGATGCGGCCCGGTCCGCGGGGAAGGTCGCCGCCTCCGCCGAACACGGCCGCCAGGAGGAGGAACGGCAGCAGGGGCGAGAACAGCCACCACACGCACCACCAGACGATCCGGCCCTTGTGTCCCACCGCGTCGGGGGCACCGGGCCGGCTCACCGTCCACCGGGTGCGCAGCCCCCTCCTGAACGCCTTCTCACGTACGACGGTGCACAGGAGTTCGCCCTGCGCGCCGAGTACCTGATGGACCGAGACCCCCTTCTGGCAGGAGACCGTCACCACGGTGGCGGCCCGTGCCCCGCGGTACTCGTCCGTCCACAGGACGAACGAGCGCGCGCCGCTGCCCCGGGCCGCGAGATAGGCGGGCACGCCGCCCGGCGGCAGCTCCCGTTCCACGTGGCCCACGGTCCAGGACGGCCCCGGCTTGACGAAGAGGTCGATCCTGCGGGCGACCGGCTCGGGAGCGACGCCCTGCGGTCGCCTCGGGTGACTCATCGTCAGCATGCCGGTCATCCGGCGCCCCCCTCGTACGGTCCTCGCCGGTTCGAGGACCGTACGGATCCTACGACCGTAAGGGTGCTTGCGCCTCCGGTGACGGGCAACTCGCATGTCGTGCAAGGGGCTTCACTCTCACGACGCCGTGCGACCGGGCAGGACGGCTCAGACGACCACGACCCGGCGCCCGCGCGAGTGACCGGCCTGGCTGTCGATGTGCGCCGCCGCGGCCTCGGCGAGCGTGTAGGACCTCTCGACCGGGATGTGGAGCTTCCCCAGCGAGATGAGGCGGGCGGCCTCGGCGAGCGCGTCCGGCACGCTCCCGGCCACGCCGGAGAACCGGACACCGAGTCCCGGCGCCTCGAGGTCGGCGATGGAGATCACCTTCCGCGGGTCCCCGGTCAGCCCGACGAGCTCGCGGATCACGCCCGAGCCGGCCAGATCGAGTGCCGCGTCGACACGGCCGAGCCGCCGCACCCGCTCGGCCCAGCCGTCACCGTATGTCGTGGCGAGGGCGCCCAGGCTCCGCAGATAGTCCTGGTTGGCGGCCCCGGCGGTGCCGATCACCGCGATACCGCGGTCGCGGGCGATCTGCAGCACCGCCGACCCGACTCCCCCGGACGCACCACTGACCAGCAGCGTCTCTCCGGGCCGCACGCCGACCTCGCGGATGATGCGCAGCGCGGTCTCGACCACGGAGGGGTACCCGGCGGCTTCCTCGAACGTCAGCCCCTCGGGCATACGGGCCCAGGCCGTCAGGACGGCGAACTCGGCGTAGGTGCTGGAGCCTTCGCCGAACACGTGGTCGCCGGTCTCGACCCCTTCGACGCCTTCACCGACCTCGTCCACCACCCCGGCGGCGTCCAGCCCGACCCCGGTGGGCAGTTCGATCGGATGGGCCTTCAGCATCTGGCCCTCACGGACCCGCCAGTCGACGGGATTGACACCCGCCGCCCGCACGGCGACGCGTATCCGGCCGGGTCCCGCATGGGGCTCCTCGGCATCGATGAGGCGCAGGACGTCCGGGCCGCCGAACTCGGCGAAGCTCACTTTCTTCATGCGGTGGACCGTAGCACTAACGGTTAGTGTTTTGAAACGGTTACGGTTTCCTAGCTGATAGCGTGCGGGCATGACCGCCCCGCCCGGACGCCGTGAGCGCAAGAAAGCCGCGACCCGCCAGAAGATCGCCGACGCCGCCCTGCGGCTCTTCCTGGAACGCGGTTACGACGCGGTGGGCATCCGTGACGTGGCCGCCGAGGCCGACGTGGCCGTCACCACGCTCTTCTCCCACTTCGCCTCGAAAGAGGCCCTGGTCTTCGAGCAGGACGAGGACTTCGAGCAACGCCTCACGCGGGCGGTCACCGGCCGGGCTCCGCACGAGCCGCTCATCCCCGCGCTGCGGCGCGAGATCCAGGCCATGGTGCGGCACTGCACGGCGCGCAACAGCGCGCCGATCTGGCGCATGATCGACGGATCGCCCGCCCTGCGGAAGTACGAGGAGTCGATGAGGCTGCGCCACGCGGAGACGCTGGCGACGGCCATCGCCGCCGATCCCGGGTTGTCGCGGAGCACGACGGAGAGCCGGGCGATCGCGCGGTTCGTGGTCGACGCCCATGCGCTGGCCCGTGAGGCGGCCGATCCGGATGGAGCGGTGGACGAGATCTTCCGGATGATCGAGGCGGCCTGGGAGGTCACGCGCCCCGCTCGGCCCGCGTGAGCGAGGGCGTTCCGCCCGGACCGGGCCGGGGCCGCGGGCCCGGCCCCGGCAACAGGGACCGCTACTCAACGACCGCCAGCTCGCGCGCGGTGGTGTTCAGCCGCCTGCCCCCGCTCTCCGTGACCGTGACGATGTCCTCGATGCGGACGCCGAAGCGGCCCGGGAGGTAGATGCCCGGCTCGACGGAGAAGCACATCCCGGGGACCAGCGGCTGTTCCTCGCCCTCGATCATGTAGGGCGGTTCATGGGTGGTGACGCCGATGCCGTGGCCGGTGCGGTGGATGAAGCGTTCGCCGTAGCCGAACTCCGTGATGACGGCACGGGCCGCCCGGTCGATCTCCTGGCAGGCGACCCCGGGCCGGACCGCACGGCAGCCGGCCTCCTGCGCCTCCCGTACGACGTCGTGGACCCGCTGTTCCTCGGCGGTGGGTTCGCCGACATGGACCGTGCGGGAGGTGTCGGAGCCGTAGCCGTGCATCAGTCCGCCGAAGTCCAGGACGACCATGTCGCCCCCCTCGATGGTGCGGTCGCCCGCCTCGTGGTGCGGGTTGGCGCCGTTCGGGCCGGAGCCGACCACGGTGAAGTCGACCTGGGAGTGGCCGTGTTCCATGAGAAGGGCGGCCAGATCGGCGGCCACGTCGCTCTCCCGCCGGCCGGAGAAGCGGACCTTCAGGATCTGCTCGTACGTCGCGTCGGCGGCGGCCCCCGCGGCGGCGAGCCGTTCCAGCTCTGCCGCGTCCTTGACCGCCCGCAGCATCGGCAGGGCCTCGGTGAGCGAGGCGTAGGAGGAGTCGGGGAGGAGCTTGCGCAGGGCCAGCAGATGGAGCGCCCAGGCGTTGTCGCTGATCCCGAACCGGCCCTTGGCGTGCAGCAGTCCGGCGGTCAGGGTGTAGGGGTTCGCCGCGTCGGTCCACTCCCTCAGGGCGAGGGCGGGGGAACCCGGCGCACGTTCCGCGTCGGCCGCCTCCAGGGCCGGTACGACGAGGACGGGTTCGTGGCCCGCCCGCAGGACGAGCAGGGTGAGGCGCTCGGTGTCCGCGGTCGGCCGGTAGCCGGTGAGGTGGACCATGTCGGGGCCGGGCGCGACGAGCACGCCGGCCAGGCCCGCCGCGTCGGCCGTCTCGGCGGCGCGGGTCATCCGGGCCCGGTAGTCGTCGGCGGTGAAGGGCACGGGCTGCTCGGTGCTGGACATGAGGACCTCCTGGCGGGGCGACGCGGCACACAGCATCCTGCCCGGCCGCCGGTGCGGACGCGAGCAGGATTCCGGGTGTGCCGCGCCCGCCTCCACGAAGCCGTACTCCGGCGGTTCAGGCGCAGCTCGGACGGTCCGTGCGGATGCGCATGCCTCAGCGGAACGCGGCGACGTTACGGGCGGCCCAGTCGGCGAAGGGACGCGGAGCGCGGCCGAGGATCCGCTGGACGTCCGGACTGACGCGCAGCTCGGCCGGGTTCGGGGAGCCGAGGATGTCCAGAGTGTCGTCGGCGAGCTCCGCCGGCATGCTCCGGGTCATGGCGGTCCTGGCCTCGTCGCGGGTGAGCTCGTGAAACCGCACGTGTGAGCCCAGCGCGGTGGCGATCGCCTCCGTCTGCCGGCGCGGAGTGATCACCTCCGGGCCGGTCAGCTCGTACACGCCGCCGGTGTGCCGGTCGTCCAGCAGGCAGGCCGCCGCGACCGCGGCGATGTCCGCCGGGTCGATGATCGGCACCCCGACGTCACCGAAGGGTGCGGCGACGACCTGTTGCGTGCGGACGGAGTCGGCCCACCACAGGGCGTTGGAGGCGAAGCCGCCCGGCCGCAGGATGACCCACTCCAGGCCGGATTCCCGCAGCATGTCCTCCAGTGCGCGCATCGCGATCCGCGTTCGGCCCGAGGGCCTGGTCACCACACCCAGGGTGGACAGCAGGACGACCCGGCGGACCCCGGCGGCCGCGGCTTCGCCGATGATGTCGGCAGGGTTGGCTCCGGTGGCGTGCAGGTCTCCGGACAGCAGCAGGAACAGTTCTTCCGCCCCGGCCAGGGTGGGCTTGAGGCCGGCCGGCTCGGCCAGGTCGGCCACCACGTGGCGGACGCCGTGCGGCACCGCTGCCGTGTGCCGCGACACCGCCGTCACCTGCCGGCCCGCCTCGGCCAGTGCCTGCGTCAACGGACGGCCGATGTTTCCGGTGGCCCCGGTCACTACGATCATGGTCAGCTCCTTGTCAGATGCCTTCTGTGGGCTTGACGCTAGGAGCGCGGACTAACTTTTGGTAAGGACGTACCTCAAGGTAAGTTCATGACATGGTGGAAGGTGTGCAGCGCAGACAGGCCGGGACGACCGAGCGGTATGACGTGTTTCACACGGACTGCGCGGCGCGCGACGTCGTCGACCATGTGACCAGCAGGTGGGGCGTCTGGGTGCTGATCTCTCTGCGGAGCAACAGCCTCCGGTTCTACGAGCTGCGCGAGAGCATCCAGGGCGTCAGCGAGAAGATGCTCGCCCAGACCCTGCGCGCACTGGTCCAGGACGGCCTGGTCTGGCGGGAGGTCGAGCCGACGACGCCGCCCCAGGTCACCTACGGTCTGACCGAGTTCGGCCGGGATGTCGGCGAGCCGCTGACGGAGCTGTTCGACCGGATCACCCGGCGGCTGCCGCCGCGCGACGCCGGATAGCGTGCAGCGAACCATGGCCGCGCGGGGCCGGGGCGGCACCACCACCGTGCCGCGCCCCGCTCAGCGAACCCGCACGACGAGGTCGGCCCGGTCGCGGTGGCGCTCGACCAGCCGGGCGTTGCGCTCGTCGGAGCCGGCGACCCAGCGCTCGGCGTGGGCGCGCGGCTTCCCGAAGCGCACGTGCCGGTCCACGAGCCTGCGCACCCGCAGCTCCGGATCGGCGTCGAGGAACCACACCTCGTCCAGCAGCCCGCGCACCGGCGCCCAGGGCCCTTCGTCCAGCAGCAGGTAGTTGCCCTCGGTCACGACGAGCGGGATGTCCACCGGGACGCGCACGGACCCGGCGACCGGCTCCTCCAGCGCCCGGTCGAAGGCGGGCGCGTACACCGGGTCCCGGCCCTCGGGGCCGCGCAGCCGCCGGAGCAGGGCGGCGTATCCGGCGGCGTCGAAGGTGTCGGGGGCGCCCTTGCGGTCGGCCCGGCCGAGACGTTCCAGCTCCGCCCCCGCCAGGTGGAAGCCGTCCATCGGAACGAGGACCGCACGGCCTTCGAGCCGTTCGACGATCCGGGCGGCCAGCGTGGACTTCCCGGCTCCGGGCGCACCCGCGATGCCGAGGATGCGGCGGTGGCCCCCGGAGGCGAGGCCCCGGGCGCGGTCCGCCAGTGCGGCGAGGTCGATCGTGTCCATGGCGGGCATTGTCCCCGCACGGGACGGGGGCGCGTTAGTGTTACGTATAACTCATACAGCCGTACGTCGAGGACGAGGTCCCCATGTCTTACATCGCCCTGGTCACGCTGGTCGTCCGCGACTACGACGAGGCCCTCGCCTTCTACACCGGCGCCCTCGGATTCGAGCCGGTGGAGGACACGGACCGGGGCGACGGCTCCCGCTGGGTCGTCGTGCGGCCGCGTGGCACCACGGGCACGGGGCTGCTGCTCGCGCGCGCCAAGGACGAGGCCCAGCTCGCGAGCGTCGGGGCGCAGACGGGCGGCCGGGTCGGTTTCTTCCTGCACACGGAGGACTTCGCACGTGATCACGAGCGGATGCGAGCCGCCGGGGTCCGCTTCCTGGAGGAGCCGAGGCACGAGACGTACGGCTCCGTCGCGGTGTTCGAGGACCTCTACGGCAACCGGTGGGACCTGCTGCAGCCGGCGTGAGGCGGCGGCCGGTGTCCTGCGGGCGACCGCAGCAAGGCTGCCGGTGCCGCTGCCCGCTCGTCCTCGGAAGTGTCGCCGTGGAAGCGGGCAGCCCCGCGGGGCGCTCAAAGGGACAACGGGCCGCTTTTCTCGGCGACTTCGGCCAGATCGCGGATCGAGTCGGTCTCACTGCTGGTGCGCCGGCACAGTGCCCAGCGGCCGAATGGGGCTTCGTTGACGGGTATGCAGGCGATGTCCGGCCAGGCGTAGTAACGCAGCGCGTGCCCAGGGCAGACCGCTTCCCCGCTGGCGACCATGGCGAGCAGCTGCATGCCGTCGGCCGCGGCAGGCCCCTTGGCGATCGGCCGTCCGCTGGGGGTGCGGGTGGGGACCAGCACCTCGCGCCAGTAGTCCGGGGAGGCGCCGGTCAGGACGACTTCGTCGGCGAGATCCTCGCAGGAGACGGAGGTACGGGTGGCCAGCCGGTGGGTGGAGGGCACGCACAGCACGACGGGCGCGGTGTAGACCACGGGGCCAACGCCGAGGTCCGGTTCCCGGCCCGGGACGTGGCCACCGGCTGCCCGCGACCTCCCCCAGACCAGCTCCCTCCATCCGCAGTCAGGGAAGGCCGAGCGCGGAGCCAGCTGCACGCGGGAGCACATTCGGCAACCGGACTAGCGCCCTTCCGGCATCCGGGCGGGGCAGCTGGTCCGCCTGGAGGCGTGGGCCCGCTGTGCGGTCGCGCGGCGGGCGCGCCTGGGATTGTCTGATCCACATGCCGAACGAAGAGAACAGCGGGGACAGCACAGGGCCGCGCGGGGGTGGGGGTGCCGGCCCGGTCCCGGAAGTGGAGCGTGATGCGCCGGACACGCCCACGAAGGTCGGTAAGGCGTCGTGGGGAGCGGTGCTGCTACGCACGCTCAAGGAGTTCAAGCGGGATGAGCTCACCGATCGGGCGGCGGCACTGACGTATTACGGAATCCTGGCGCTGTTCCCGGCTCTGCTGGTTCTTGTCTCCCTGCTCGGCATCGCGGGTGAGTCGAACACCCGGACCGTGCTGGACAACATTCAGAAGCTTGCTCCCGGGGCGGCGCGCGACGTCCTCAGGAACGCGGTGACCCAGTTGCAGTCCAGCAGCGGGACCGGGTTGGTCATGGCGATCGTGGGGCTGTTGGCCGCGCTGTGGTCCGCGTCCGGCTACGTGGCGGCGTTCATCCGGACCTCCAACGCCGTGTACGACGTGCCCGAGGGGCGGCCGGCCTGGAAGGTGCTCCCGGTCCGGGTCGGGTTGACCTTGGCGCTGATGGTGTTGGCCTGCGCGAGTGCGCTGATCGTCGTTCTTTCGGGCGACCTCGCGCGACGGCTCGGTACCGCACTGGGTATCGGTGACACGGCCATGACCGTTTGGTCGATCGCGAAATGGCCCGTCCTGGTGGTGCTGGTGACCATGCTGCTGGCGATGCTCTACTGGGCAGCGCCGAACGCCAAAGGGCGAGGCTTCAAGTTCGTGTCGCTGGGCAGCCTGCTGGCGCTGTTGATCTGGATGGTGGCGTCGGCGGCCTTCGCCTTCTACATCGCGAATTTCGGTTCGTACAACAAGACTTACGGTGCCTTGGCCGGCGTGATCATCTTTCTCGTCTGGCTGTGGATCACGAACCTGGCGGTTCTGCTCGGTCTCGAGTTCGATGCGGAGTCGGCGCGTGAGCGGGCCGTGATCGGTGGCCATCCACAACTGGAGGAGCCCTATGTCACGCCCCGGGACACCAGCAAGTGGACGGACCAGGATCGCAGAGGCATGGGGGACACCGGTCCCTCCGAGCCTCGCTCGCACTGACCGGACCGTGCCGGAGACTTCCTGCGGGTCTCCGCCGTCGGTTCACGCCGGTTGGGCTCGACCGCCTCGACCGCTAATGGTGTTGCACGTTCCTCTGCCGGGCCTCACGATTCAGAAGATCGGCGATGAGCGCACATCCGCCGAGGGCCGCGCCGAGGATGTGGAACGTGGGGCGGACCCTGTTGACCATCTGGGCGCCGGCCACCGCGACACAACACGGACTGCACCCGTTGATCGCGGGAAGAGTCCGGAGGAAGCCCCGGCGGTTTCGCCGAAACCTCGCGGAGCCGGGGCCCCGGTTCACAAGAAGGAGTGTCATGGTTCGCGCTGCCCTGTTCGATGTGGATGGAACGCTCGTGGACACCAACTACCTCCACGTCACGGCCTGGTGGGAGGCCTTTCGGCAAGCCGGGCACACGGTACCCATGACCGCGGTGCACCGAGCGATCGGCCTGGGCTCCGCTGATCTGATCAAGCATCTCCTCGGGGCTGACCGGGACGGCGGACGGGACGAGTGGATCAGCAGCACGCACTCAGCGCTGTACGCGACGTACTTCGAGCGGCTGGTCGCGGTGGACGGAGCGGCCGACCTGCTGCGGGCCCTGGCGGCCCGGGGGTGGAAGGTGGTTCTTGCCACCTCTGCGTCCGGTCCGGAGCTCAAGGCTCTGCGGCGCGTGCTGGACGCCGACGACGTCATCACCGATACAGCGAGTGCAGACGATGTGGACGAGGGGAAGCCGTCCCCCGCACCGGTCCGGCATGCGATGGAGCTTGCCGGTGGGACGAGCGGGGAGACGGTGTACGTGGGTGACTCGGTCTGGGACATGAAAGCCGCGACCGGCGCGTCCGTGACCGCTGTGGCACTCCTGTCGGGCGGTATCGCCCGGGAGGAACTGGTGGAGGCCGGGGCCGGTGAGGTGTACCGGAACCCGGCCGATCTCCTCGCGCATCTGGACAGCAGCGTCTTCGCCCGGGTCGGTCGCGTCGGCTGACCCCCCGCAGACCGTGCCGGCGGTGCGCCGGCCGGACCCCGCCCTTTCGTCGGCTTCTGCCGGGGACAGCACGGCTAGGCCGGCCCGGCCGCCGCGCGCAGTGCTTCAAGGACCGGCTTGATCAGGGGGTGCCCCTCGGCCCCCTGCCGTACGGCGGCGAAGACCCGACGGGTCGGGGCGGCGCCCTCCACGGGCCGTACGACGACCCGGCCGAGCTCCGTGCCGCGCAGCGCCGAGCGGGGCACGAGCGCCACCCCGGCACCCGCACCGGCGAGGGCCACAACGGCGTGGAAGTCGTCCGACGAGTGCTCCAACTGGGGCTCGAAGCCGGCGTACTCACAGGCCAGGACCACCACGTCGTGGCAGGGGTTGCCGGGGTACGGGCCGATCCACGCGTCCTTGGCGAGATCGGCGACGGCGATGTGGTCCTGGCCCGCGAGACGGTGGCCGACCGGCAGCACCGCGTCGAAGGGCTCGGAGTACAGCGGCACCCGGGTCAGCCGCCGGTCGTCGTCACCGGGCGCGCCCCGGTACTCGACGGCGACCGCCACATCGACCTGCCGGTCCAGCACCATCGGCACGCTGGCGTCGCCCTCGGCGTCCTGCACCCGGACCCGGATGCCCGGGGCCGTGCGGGTGAGCTCGGCGATCGCGGGGGCGAGGACGAGCCCGATCCCCGTGGCGAACGCGGCGACGGTGACCGTGCCCGCGACGCCCGCGCTGTAGTCGGCGAGCTCCGCCTCCGCCCGCTCCAGCTGGGCGAGGACCGCGTTGGCGTGGGTCAGCAGGATCTCCCCCGCCACGGTCAGCCGGGCCCCCCGCGCCCCGCGCTCGACCAGCCGGTGGCCGGTCTCCTGCTCCAGGGCGGCGAGCTGCTGGGAGACCGCGGAGGGGGTCAGATACAGCGCGGCGGCCGCGGCCGTCACCGTGCGGTGGTCCGCCACCGCACGGAGGATGCGCAGCCGCCGTGCATCGATCATGCGCCCATGATCCCAGATCGTGAGACGGTTCTACGCCTCCAGGGCGGCCCGGGCATCGACGAACGCGTCCACGGCGCGGTTGACGTCCTCGGTGGAGTGGGCGGCGGAGAGCTGGACGCGGATGCGCGCGGCCCCCTGCGGGACGACCGGGTACGAGAACCCGATCACGTACACACCGCGCTCGAGGAGCAGCTCCGCCATCCGGCCTGCCTTCGCCGCGTCCCCGATCATGACGGGGGCGATGGCGTGGTCGCCGGGCAGGATGTCGAAGCCCTCCTCGGTCATCCGGGAGCGGAAGAGCGCGGTGTTGGCGTTCAGCCGCTCGCGCAGGTCGCCCGCGGACTCCAGCAGGTCGATGACCTTGAGAGAGGCGGCGGCGATGACCGGGGCGAGCGAGTTGGAGAAGAGGTAGGGGCGCGAGCGCTGGCGCAGCAGCGCGACGATCTCGGCGCGCGCCGCGACGTAACCGCCGGACGCGCCGCCGAGCGCCTTGCCGAGCGTGCCGGTGATGATGTCGACGCGGTCCATGACCCCGTGCAGCTCGGGGGTGCCCCGGCCGCCGGGGCCGACGAAGCCCACGGCGTGCGAGTCGTCGACCATGACCATGGCGTCGTAGCGGTCGGCGAGGTCGCAGATCTCGGCCAGCGGGGCGACGTACCCGTCCATGGAGAAGACGCCGTCGGTGACGACGAGCCGACGGCGGGCCCCGGAGGCCTCCTTGAGCTGCTGCTCCAGGTCGGCCATGTCGCGGTTGGCGTAGCGGTAGCGCTTCGCCTTGGAGAGTCGGATGCCGTCGATGATCGAGGCGTGGTTGAGGGCGTCGGAGATCACCGCGTCCTCGGGGCCGAGGAGGGTCTCGAAGACTCCGCCGTTGGCGTCGAAGCAGGAGGAGTAGAGGATCGTGTCCTCCTGGCCGAGGAAGGCCGAGAGCCGCTGCTCCAGCTC
Source organism: Streptomyces sp. NBC_01166 (assembly GCF_045039765.1). Taxonomy (NCBI): domain Bacteria; kingdom Bacillati; phylum Actinomycetota; class Actinomycetes; order Kitasatosporales; family Streptomycetaceae; genus Streptomyces; species Streptomyces sp. NBC_01166. Next base: position 6,575,825 of record NZ_CP108613.1, on the reverse strand, counting down.
CTTGTGCACCTCCTGGGTGCCGCAGATGAAGCGGACGGACGCGAGCCCGTAGCCCCAGCGGTCGAGCGCCTCGTGGGCTGCGGCGACGACCTCGGGGTGGTCGGCGAGGCCCAGGTAGTTGTTGGCGCAGAAGTTGAGGACCTCACCGGCGCGGCCTCCGGAGGTGACGGCGACGGTGGCGGACTGCGGGGTGCCGATGACGCGCTCGGGCTTCTGCAGTCCGGCGTCGCGGATCTCGTCGAGGGTGGTGCGCAGGTCATCGCGTACGGAGTCGAACATCAGGCGTGTCTCCCAGGTGGATACGGGTGCGTACGAGGAGTGTCAGGCGGCCCAGTCGAGCAGGACCTTGCCGCCGAGACCGCTCGCGGCGTCGTCGAAGGCGGCTTCGAAGTCGCGGTAGCCGTACCGGCCGGTGATGACGGGGGCGAGGTCGAGCCCGCCCTCCAGGAGTACGGACATGGCGTACCAGGTCTCGTACATCTCGCGGCCGTAGATGCCCTTGATGGTGAGCATCGAGGTGACGACGCGGGACCAGTCGACGGGGAACTCGGCGGACGGCAGTCCGAGCATCGCGATCCGGCCGCCGTGCGTCATGTTCGCGATCATGTCCCGCATGGCCTCGGGGCGTCCGGACATCTCCAGGCCGATGTCGAAGCCCTCACGCAGTCCGAGGGTGCGCTGGCCGTCGGCGATGGTGGCGCCGCCGACGTTCAGGGCGAGGTCCACCCCGACCTTCCTGGCCAGGTCGAGCCGCGCCTCGCTCACGTCGGTGATGACGACGTTGCGGGCGCCCGCGTGGCGGGCGACGGCGGCGGCCATGATGCCGATCGGGCCGGCGCCGGTGATCAGCACGTCCTCGCCGACCAGGGGGAAGGACAGGGCCGTGTGCACGGCGTTGCCGAACGGGTCGAAGATCGCGGCGACATCGAGGTCGACCTTGTCCCGGTGCACCCAGACGTTCGACGCGGGCAGCGCCAGGTATTCGGCGAACGCCCCGTCGCGGCCGACCCCGAGCCCGAGGGTGGAGCGGCACAGGTGCCGGCGCCCGGCGAGACAGTTGCGGCACTTCCCGCAGACCAGGTGGCCCTCGCCGCTGACCAGGTCGCCGATCTTGATGTCGACGACGTCCGAGCCGATCCCGGCGACCTCGCCGACGAACTCGTGGCCCAGGACGAGAGGGGTGCGCACGGCCTGCTGCGCCCAGCCGTCGTAGTCGCGGATGTGCAGGTCGGTGCCGCAGATCCCGGTGCGCAGCACCTTGATGAGCACGTCCCCGGGGCCGGTCTCCGGCTCCGGCACGTCCATCAGCCACAGTCCGGGCTCGGCCTTGTGCTTCACGAGTGCCTTCACAGCTGCGGCTCCCTGTACCTAGTACCTGGTGAACACTCCGGGCAGGGGCATGCCGAAGGCGGCCTGCGGGCCCGGAGTGGCTGGGGGTGACGGAGCAGGTGAGCGCGTCATCCGCCGCTCGCTGCCGTCACAGAGACCTTGCCGCACGCCGGACCGCAGGTCCATCGAGGATTTCTTAAGCGCCGCCGCAGCTTCGCTTCACGCCTCTCGCCTCACACCTTCGAGTACAGCCCCAGCCAGCGGGCCTTCCCGCCCTCGATCCGGTACAGGAAGATCCCCGCCTCGCTCCGCACCTGACGGCTGCCGTGGAAGGTCACGCGCCGGCTGATGCCCTGGTGGTCCAGCAGGAACAGCCGCTGGACCACTCCGCTCCGCTTCGCGTCCGTCGCACTGGTCGCCCCGGCGGCGCGGGCGATCAGGCCGACCGCGTCGTACGCCTCGGCGGACCAGCGGCCGGGCGGGGCGTCGAACCGGGCACGGTGGGCCGCGGTGAACGCCTTGGCGGCTGGGGCCGCCAAGGGGTCGGTCCAGGCCTCGGAGAAGACCCACCCCTCTCCGGCGTCCCCGGCGTCCCGGAGGAAGGCCGGAGCCAGGACGGGCCCCGTGGACAGCCGGGTCCCGGTGAATCCGGCGTCGGCCAGGGCCCTGGCGCAGAGGGCGCCCCGGGTGGGTGACCCGCCCGCGTAGACGACCGCGTCCGCCCGGGCGGAGACGGCCGCCCGCGCGGCGGGGCCGAAGCCGCCGTCCGACTTCACGGGGTGCACGGTGAGCGTGGCTCCGGTGGGAGCGGCGTCGCGGAACGAGTTCGTGATCAGCCAGCTGCTCGCCGGATCGGCGCCGTCCTCGACGAGATGGATCCGCTCGGCCGGTCTGACGTTCACCACGTAATGGATCAGGCCGGCGGGAAGCACGCCGTCGGGCGGCCGGATCACGCACAGGGTGCCCTGGGTGCCCGCCCCGGCCGAGGACCGGGCCGCGACGACGACCGCGGCGAGGCCGCTCCTGCCGTACCGGGTGACGACGGCCTCGGGCGTGCTGTCGGTGCTCGGGCCGACGACGGCCAGCACCTCCGGGCGCTCGGACAGCCGGTCGGCGACCCGTAGGGCGCCTTCGGCGGTTCCCGTGTCGTCCTCGGTGCGCAGGGCCAGCCTGAACGCCGCCTCGGCGCGCGCGTTGTGCGCCGCCACGGCGAGCTGGGCGCCCCGCTGGTGGGCCAGGCCGACGGCTCTGCCGGGTCCGCTCATGTCGGCGTGCAGGCCGATGGTGTACGTCGGACGGTCGCTCGGCGGGCCGCCGGACGGGTCTCCGCGCCGGCCCGTCAGCCACGCGGCGGTGCCACCGCCGGTCAGCAGGACCGCCCCGGCGGCTCCGGCCATGAGCACGCGGCGCCTGGAGGGGTTCCCGGGAGGCGCCGGGTCCGGCCCGGTGGGGAGGGGTTCGGGGTCGGGCAGGGCGAGTGCCGCGGAGGAGCGTTCGGCGATCAGTGCGGAGAGTCCGGGCACCGACCACCGGTCCGCCGCCCCTCCCCCGGGAGTGAGCAGCTCCGCTGCCTGCGCGGCGGTGGGGCGGTCCGCCGGATCCTTGGCCAGGAAGGCGCTGACCGTGTCCAGCAGCTCGGCCGGCAGGCCGTCCAGGTCCGGGTCCTCGTGAACGGTGCGGAAGAGTACGCCCGCTGCCGGCCCCTGGCCGAAGGGGCCGTGCCCGGCCGACGCGTACGTGAGGACGCAGCCGAGCGCGAAGACGTCCCCGGCGGGTCCCGACTCCCCCGCGGACGCCTGCTCGGGGGCCAGATAGCCGGGCGTGCCGATCACCGCACCGGTCGCGGTGAGGGCGGTGGCACCGTCGTGGCGGGCGATGCCGAAGTCGATGAGCCGTGGTCCGTCGAGCGCCAGGAGCACATTGCCCGGCTTGACGTCGCGGTGGACCAGGCCGGCGTCGTGCACCGCCGCGAGGGCCACCGCCAGCCGGGCACCGAGCGCCCGCACGGTGCCGGCCGGCAACGGCCCCTGCGCGCCGACCGCTTCGGCGAGCGAGGGGCCCGGTACGAAGGCGGTGGCCAGCCAGGGCTCGCGGGCCTCGGTGTCCGCGCCGGTCACGGGGACCACCCACGGTCCGGAGACCCGCCGTGCCGCCTCGGCCTCGCGCCGGAAGCGGGCGCGGAATCCCGCGTCGGCGGCGTGTTCGGCGCGGATCACCTTCACGGCGGCCAGGCCGCCGCCGGGCGAGCGCGCCAGGTACACCACGCCCATGCCGCCCGCCCCGAGCCGGGCCAGCGTGCGGTGCCCGCCGACGGTCCGGGGGTCCTCGGACGTGAGCGGCCGCACGTCAGCTCGCGGTCTTCGGCGCCGGGCCGACGAAGCGGTAGCGGCCGTTCTCGACCCGGTACAGATACGCGTCCTTGCTCTCGATGAGCCGGTCCTCGTCGAAGGTGTACGTCCGGGAGACTCCCTTGTACGCCGACCTGGCGATGCGCGCCACGAGTGCCGCACGCGCGGGCCGTTCCCTGAAGGCTGTGAGGGCGTCGATGACGAGGCCTGCCGCATCGTAGGCCTCGGCCGCCCAGTGGCCGGGCGCCGAGCCGAAGCTCCTGCGGTGCGCGGCGGCGAACTCCTTCGCGGCGGGCGCGGTCGCGTCGGTGTACGGGGCGGTGAACTCCCATCCCGTGGCGGCGTCGCCCGCGTCCTCGATGAACCCCGGTCCCATGGCCGTGTGCATGGCCATCCGGGGCCCCTCGAACGGGGTCGCCGCGAGCGCGCGTGCGGTGCGGGCGGCTCCGGCCTCGTCACCGGCGTAGAAGAACGCGTCGCTCCTGTTCGCCAGCATGTCGGCGACGACCGGGCCCAGATCCCGCGTGCCGGCCGGGATCACCCTCGGGTAGGCGGTCCCGGTGGTGAGGACAGGAGTCAGCAGGTCGGTCGCGTAGCCGCCGGTGTAGGAGGCCTGTCCCCCGGCGCGGTCGAGCAGCACACCGAGGCGTTCGACGCCGGGCCGGAGCACCAGCCTGTTGACGATCGGCTCGGTCAGGACGGCATAGGACGGGGCGGCCTGGAAGAAGGACTTCCTGGACCGGGGTGCGTAGCCGATCGCCAGGGACGACACCGTGATCAGCGGCAGCATCGCCTCGTCGTAGACGCCCAGGACGGCGCCGGTCTCCGCGTCGCCGGTCGGACCGATGACGGCGAGCACGTCGCGGTCGCGGGCGAACTCCTGGGCCGCCTTCACGGCCCGCCCGGTGTCGCCCCGGTCGTCGAGCGCCTTGACCTGAAGCGTGAAGGGCTTGTCCTTGCGGGAGTTGAAGCGCTCGACCGCGACACGCACCCCGCGTTCCTGGGCCTTCCCCGCCGCCTTCCGGGCCCCGGACAGATCGGCCTGTACGCCGATGGTCCAGGCCCGTTCGCCGGACTTCGCCGCGGCGCCGTCCTCGTCGTCGCTCAGCGCCTCCCAGGCGGCGAAGGCGCCGCCGCCCGCCACGACGACCGCGCCGGCGGCAGCCAGCGAGAGGAACCGGCGTCTGCCCGGGGCCGCGGGCACGGGCTCCTCGGCGATCGTGGGTTCGATGTCGGGCAGGGCGAGCATCTCGGCGGACCGGTCCGCGATCAGCTGCACGACGTCCTCGGGCAGCCACGCGATCGAGCCGTGCGGGGCGTCCTCGGCGATGCGCTCGTCGAGCTCCCGCGCTGTCGGCCGGCCGGCGGGGTCCTTGGCCAGGCAGTCGGCGACCAGGGCGCGCAGTCCGGTGTCGCCGATCCCCGCCAGGTCGGGTTCGTCGTGCACCGTGCGGTACAGCAGGGCGTCCACGGCTCCGCTGCCGAAGGGCGGCCGGCCTGTCGCGGCGTAAGCAAGGAGACAGCCGAGGGAGAAGACGTCGCTCGCGGGCCCGGCGGGCGTACCGCCCCCGGAAGCCTGCTCCGGTGACAGGAAGCCGGGAGTGCCGACGACGAGGCCGGTCGCGGTGAGCGCGGTGGCGTCGCCGGACCGGGCGATGCCGAAGTCGATGAGCCGCGGCCCGTCGACGGCGAGCAGGACGTTGCCGGGTTTGACGTCACGGTGCACGAGTCCCGCCGTGTGTACGGCCGTGAGGGCGCGGGAGAGCAGCCGTCCGAGCACACGCACGCTGCGGGCGGGCAGCGGGCCGCAGCGTGTGACCGCCTCGGAGAGCGAGGGGCCGGGGACGAACGCGGTGGCCAGCCAGGGGCGTTCTTCTTCGGTCCCGGCGCCGGTGACCGCGACGGCCCAGGGGCTGCGCACCTTACGGGCGGCCTCGACCTCGCGGCGGAACCGGGCCCGGAACTCGTCGTCCCCGGCGTACTCCGGGAGGATCACCTTGATGGCGGCGGCAGCTCCCTCGTCCGTGCGGCCGAGGTAGACCACCCCCATGCCGCCCGCGCCGAGGCGTCCGAGCAGCCGGTGCGCGCCGATGCGCGCCGGGTCCGTGGGCCGAAGCTCGTCCATGGGGTGTCCTCAGCTCTGCTTCTCGACGGCGGACCCGATGCGCACCAGCATGGTGGCCAGCCCATGGGCCACCAGGTCGGAGATCTCCTGGCCGGTGCGGCCCTCGGCTCCCTTGCCCGTCGCGGCGACGGTGAACTGGAGGCTCTGCGCCTGCTGCCAGTCGTAGACGTGCGGGCCGCCCAGTTCGGTGCTGGTGAACTCGCCGGTCTCGGTCAGCATGTCCTCCGCCGTGGACTGTCCGCCCTCCCCTCCCGTCAGCACGCCCGAGACCATCGAGCCGATCTTCTCGCCCTCCTGGAGTTGCTGGGTGGGACAGCGCATCGTCTCCTCCAGGGACTCGGCCATCTCCCACTGCGCGTCCTCACGGGTGCGGTGGACGGTGACGACCGCCGAGAGCCGCACGGGCCCCTTCCCCTGTGCGGCGGGGACCTCGAAGGAACGGGACAGCGTGGCGAGGACGTTTCTCGCGGGCTTCTCCTGGTGCCAGACGCAGTCGGCGCCGAGCACCGGCCAGGTGGCCGGACCACTCTCGTACGGACTGCGTCTCACCACACCCGGGCCGAAGCTGTCGGGGTCCGCGATGACCCTGCCGATGAGGTCGAGCGCGGCCTCGCGGTCCCTGGGGAGGCGGGCGGGATCGGCGTCGACGACCGGGGTCGGTGACGCGGTGTCCGGGCCCGGCCCTGCCTTCGCCGAAGGGTTCGCCTTCCCGGCGGACGGAGTGCCGCCGTCCCCGCTCGAACACGCCGCCAGGAACATCAGCGGAGCCAGAACCGGTATGGCGTACCTGTGCAACGACCTTAGGTGTCTCACGAGTTCGTGCCCCCATATCCACGACGCCGCTCGATCATAGGAGCCGCGGACCGCCCCGCACGAGGATCCGGCGGACTGTTGCGCCCGTGCGACAAGCGGGACACGCGCGTGACGGAACGGGCGCCTCTCGCTCAGGGCCGGGGCCAGGGCCGACCGTCGAGGTTCTCGATGTCGCCGTTGAAGCGCTTGAGGTACGCGGCGAAGGCCGCGACCTCGTCGGGCGACCAGTCGGCCATGACCCGCTCCAGGCCCCTGATGTTCGCCGCGCGCTCCGCGTCGAGACCGTCTTCACCCGCACCGGTGATGCGGAACTTGCGGGCGATGCCCCCGTCGGGGTCCGGGATGCGTTCGACCAGACCGGCCCGCAGCATGGCGGCGGTCTGCCGGTTCAGGGTGGAGGCGTCGAGGCCGAAGGCGTCGCTGAGCTGCCCGATGGACATCGGGCCCTCCATACGGATCCGGCTCAGCAGGGTGTACGCGCTGCGGTCGAGGTGTCCGCCGCCGCGCCTCGACCGGGACGCGCCCGGCTGGAGGTGCCGCCCGAGCAGCATCGCCTCGAATTCGATCAAGTGCGTCGGCTTGTCCACGGTCCTTCTCTCGACCGCGTGCGCGGCGCTCGGGGCTCTCTTCAGGGCACATATACCACCCGGCGGACCGCACCATATTTAGGTATGTTGACATAGCTATCTTCCGGTACCTATGCTGTGGTCGTGCCCGACCCCACCGCGCCCGACCAGGACATCGACCACGTAGCCTCCGCGCTCGTGGCGTCCCTGCCTGCGCTGCACCGGGGTCTGGAGCGGCAGGTCGCACGCGATTTCCCGCATCCACGGCTCCCCGACGGCCAGTTGGCGCTGCTGTTCCTCGTCGAGGAGCGCGAAGGGATCACCGTCAGGGATGCGGCCGACGCCCTGCTGATGAAGCCGAACAACGTCAGCGCCCTCGTCTCCCAGCTCACCGACCAGGGACTGCTGGAACGCCGGCAGGACGCGGCCGACAAGCGGGTCGCCCATCTGCACCCGACGGCCACGGCCCGGCAGCGCCTCGCCGAGGCGCGGGGGCTCAAGGAAGCCCATCTGGCCGGGGCGCTGCGCACCCTCACCGAGGGGGAGCTCGACGCTCTCGGTGCCGCCCTGGGCGCACTGACCTCATTGAACCGGGGCCTCCACTCCCCCCTCGGCTGACTCCGCCACCGGGCCCGGCCGTGACCGGGCCCCCCGGCGCGCCCGCGGCGCGCCCGTCGTAGCCGGGGCGCGCCTTCCGCTGCCCCGAAGTCCCTTTTCTCCGTACCGAGTTCCACAGACAAGGCTTCCGCATGTCCTCCACCACCGTGGACACCTCCGCCCTGCCCGAGAGCAGTCCGCCCGACGTGCCCCGCAGCAGGCGTACCAACCCCTGGCTGACTCTGATCGCCGTGGCCATCGGTCTGTTCATGGTCAACCTCGACTCCTCCGTCGTCGCGATCGCCAACCCCGAGATCGGCCGGGACCTCGGCGCGTCCACGGCCGACCTGCAGTGGGTCACCAACGCCTATCTGATCGCCATGGCCGCCCTGCTGATCCTGGGCGGCAAGCTCGGTGACCGTTTCGGGCGGCACACGGTCTACATGACGGGCACCGTCGGCTTCACACTGGCCTCGGTCGCGATCGCCCTCTCCGGTTCGGTCGAGGGCGTCATCACCTTCCGGGCGGTCCAGGGTCTTTTCGCCGCCCTGCTGATCCCCAACACCCTCGGCCTCCTGCGCGCGGTCTTCCCGCCCCAGAAGTTCGGCATGGCCGTGGGCCTGTGGGCCATGGTGGCGTCCTGCTCCACCGCCCTCGGCCCGATCGTCGGCGGACTGCTCATCGAGCACGTCAACTGGGAGTCGGTCTTCTACATCAACGCCCCCATCGGCGTCTTCGCGCTGGCGTTCAGCCTGTTCGTCCTCCCCAGGAGCAAGGACTCCACGGGGAACCACCGCTTCGACGTACCCGGTGTGCTCCTGCTCGCCGTCGGCCTGGTCGCCCTGATCTTCGGCGTCGTCAAGGGGGAGACCTGGGGCTGGACCTCCGGTGGAACGCTGGGGTCGATCGTCGCGGGCCTGGCCGTGCTGGCCGTCTTCTGCTGGTACGAGACGCGCCAGGAGCACCCGCTGCTGCCGATGCGCCTCTTCCGCAACCGTTCACTGACCATCGGCACGATCGTCACCGCCATCAACTTCTTCGTGATGCTCGGTGTCATCTTCTTCGTGATGCTGTACCTGCAGAACGTGCGTGGCTTCACGCCGGTCGAGGCCGGCGTCCGCACGCTGCCGTTCAGCCTGGCCACCGTGGTGGCGGCACCACTCGGCGCCGCGCTGACGCAGCGCTTCGGCCCGCGGGTGACCATGCCGGCCGGCATGGTTCTCCAGGCGGCGGCCTCCCTGTGGATGCTGACCTGGGACGCGGATTCGGCGTTCATGGCGATGTGGCCGCCGTTCCTCGCCATCGGTCTGGGCGTCGGCATGGTGATGTCCGCGTCCTCCGACGCCATCGTGGGCAACGCCCCGCGGAAGGACGGCGGCGTCGCGGGCGGGCTCCAGGCCACCTCGCTGCAGATCGGCGGTGCGCTCGGCACGTCCGTGCTGGTCTCCCTCATCAGCGGCAAGGTGGGTTCGACGCTGACCGGCGAGCTGACCTCCGCCGGTGTCCCGCCCGAGGCGGCGACCGGCTTCGAAGAGGCCAAGGACGCCGTGTCCATGGGTGTTTCGCCGGTCTCCGCCGACATGCCGGCACAGCTGAGGGCAGCCGTGATCGAGGGCAGCGGCAACGCCTTCATGAACGGCATGCACGCCGCGGTGGTCGTCACCGCGGTCCTGTGTGCCGCCGGCGCGCTGCTTGCGGGGTTCGGGATGCGCAGTCGCACCGGGGCCGTGGAGAGCTGAGGCCCCTCCCGCCCGCCCCGGCCGGGTGCGGGAGGCGCAGACACGCGCTTCCCGCACCCGGCCGGGCCGCGTTCAGGACAGCGGTACGAACGCCTTGACGGCCTCGCTCAGCCGCTGGGGCTGGTCCTCGGGGATGAGCGTGAAGCTGTCGGCGATCTCCACGAGTTCGCCCTTGGGCAGCATCTCCGCCAGCCTCCGGCCGTGGGCGAGCGGCATGACCTTGTCCTCCGTCGCCCAGACGACGAGCGCGGGGCGGTCGAACGTGCGCAGCGCCTCCGCCCAGGCCAGGAGCACCTCCGCGGGCGGCACCCCGAGCACGTACGCCCTCAGGTCCCGCCGGATAGCGGCGGAGGTCCACAGCGGCCGGAACCACTCGTCCATCACGTCGTGCGGTACCGGCCTTTTGCTCATCCATCCCCAGGTCAGCGGGAGCCGGCGCATCCGCTTCGACTTCAGCAGGGCGAAGGCGAACCGCAGCCCACCGGGCGCCTTGGCCGCGGCGAGGAGATTGCGGCCGGGCAGTCCGGGAGGAAAGTTGTCGAACGCCTCGCAGGACGTGATCACCAGCCTGCCGATCCGCTGGTCCCGGCCGTCCGCGACGAGGGCCTGCGCCCCGCCCCAGTCGTTCATCACCAGGGTGACGTCCCTCAGGTCCAGCTTCTCCAGGAACTCCGCCACCAGGTGGGCGACCCCGAGCACCGTCAGATCGGCGTCCGGGCGCATCGGCCTGCGGTGGGCTCCCAGCGGCAGCGTGGGCACGACGCACCTGTAGTCGGAACGCAGCCCGTCGACGACGTGGCGCCAGAGCGAGCCGTTCATCGCCACCCCGTGCAGCAGGACCACCACGGGCCCGTCACCACCGGTGTCCTCGTACTCCACCACTCCCGCGGAAAGCGTCACGTCGGTCATACGGTCAACCTAGGGCGTCCTCCGCCTCCGTGGGGCCCAACGGGGCGTCAGGGCTTGATAGCGTCGCCCGCACGACTACGGAAAGCTCCCCGCCGGGGTCGTCGCTCCGCCGGGCCGGGCCGCACCGACAGGGCGGCGAGCGGCGGCCGGTGCGTGTGACGGGGACGCACGTGGCAGGGACGATGAGGGCCTACGCATGAGCCTCCCGCAGTTGCACTACACCTCCGTCGTGTCCGGGGACGGGGTGCCCTCCCCCCGGTTCACCGCCGTGGACCCCGCGATACCCGGGCCGGTGCGCGCGGAGGCCGCGCCGATCCTGGCGTACGACGCTCCGGCGGGCACCCCCGAGCGGCTCCCCGGTGCCGGACTCCGCGCGCTGCCGGTGGCGTTCGGCTTCGCCCTGCTCTCCGACGGCAGCCATCTGCTCAGCCGTACGGTGGCCACGGGCGCGGGCGGGTTCCACGCCCACGCCGTACATCTCCCGCCCGGCACGCCGATACCCGGCCGGGTGCTGCCGGTCGCCGCGTGGGGGGCCGCGGGGTGGCTCTCCGCGACGCCGGACCGCATGCCGCCCGATCCCCTGACCGCCATGCTCACCGCTCACGGCCCTTCGCGTGGGCTCACCCGGGAGGGCCTCGGCGACTTCGCCGTGGCCCGGAGCCCGTGGCTCGCCGCCGTGCTCAGCGATCTGCGCCGGGTGAGCGAGGACCCGTCCGCGCCGCCGGTCGTGCTCGTGGAGCGGCAGAGCGCGGACGTGGCCCGGTGGGTCGCGCTGGCGACCGCCGTGCTGTCTCCGGAGCATGCCGAGCGGCTGACCTTCACCACGTACACCCGGCACCCCGGACTCACCACGCACCAGGTCATCGGGGTCCTCCCCGAGGACGCGCCCGACATCAGCGACCCCCGCTTCCGCGTACACGCCGCCTCAGGTCCGCGCCCTTCCGGGACGGTGGACGACGCGTGGGCGGGGACGGCCGCCCGGATCTGGCGGAGCCGGTCGCCGCAGCTCTTCCGGGAGGCGGCGGAGCTGCCGGGCGAGCCGTTCGCCGCCGGGCCGCTCGCCGTCACCGCGCTGGGTGCCGGCATCGCGCTCGGGTCCGACGAGCGGGCGGCGGCGGCCGACTGGGCGGCCGAGCGGCCCTACGCGCTGGACGAGAAGCGGACCCGCCAGCTGACCGACGCCCTGACCGCCCCGGCCGACGACCGTACGGCCGCGGAGTGCGCGGCGGCGCTCCGGCTGCTGACGGCGCTCGACGGCCGCTGCCCCGCCGCCGTCACCGCGCCGCTGGCCGCGCTGCTGGTGACGGAGGCGGTGCGGGGCGGCGATGTGGACCTGGAGCCGCCCGCGCGCTCGGCGTTCGAGGAGCCCGCGGGGGAGCGGGCACTCGCCGCCCTGGTCGAGGAGCTCGGCGACGAGCTGCTGGCCGAGCTCTCCGCCGCGTCGCCCGTGGGCGTCGCCAGGACCGTGCAGCTGATGCGGATCGCCCGGCTGCTCGGCCTCGACCGCGCGGAGCTGCTCCCCGGCGTGGTGGGCCGACTGGCGAGCGCACTGCTCGACGACCCCGAGGCGGGCGCGTGCCGCGCGCTGCCGGACCTGCTGGACGAGCAGTTCGACGTCCGTACGGCGCTCCTGGGTGAGCTGGACCGGCTCGCCCCGGACCGCCCGGCGGACACGGAACGGCTGCTGATCCGCGTGGCCCTGCCGTTCACCGGGACCCAGACGCTGCCGCATCTGCGGATGTGCGCCGAGGCACCCGGGGCGAAGGCACGGGGCGCCGACCGGGTGGGGGTCCTGCACACGGTGCTGCGCGCGGCGGGCATGTCCCCGTTCGCCGAGCCGCTGGTGCTGCGGACAGCCGTCGGCCTGGTGTGGGGCGAGGACACCCCGACGGCGGGCGAGGCCCGGTCGCTGCTGGGCGAGACCACGTCCGACGCCCACCGGACGGCCGGCACCTGGGCGCACCTGGTCGACGCGGCGCTCGCCGCGCCCGTCGGCGACGAGGACGCCCCCGAGCTCGCCCACGACCTGCTGCGCGGCTTCCCGCAGGAGATCGGCGCCCGGGTACGCGGCTGCCTGATGCTGCTCGACTTCGCGCGCGAAGTGCGCTCGGGAACGGCGGAACCCGGCTGGACGGACCGGGTACGGACGCTGCGCGGCCAGGCCGGACCGGCGGAACCCCCGGCCCTGGGGCACGCCCTGGGCGCCCTGGCCGAGCGGCTGCTCGCTCCGGACCGGCCCGGGGACGAGCTGTACGCGTTCGTGCACAGCGGGGACGAGGACCTGATCGCGGCGTACGGCAGGGCGGCCCGCCGCGAAGCGGTCCTGGCGCTGCTGCGGGCGGATCCCGCGTACGTGGCGGACTGCTTCACCGTATGGAACGCCCACCCGCACGCGGGCGCCGGCTGGACGCGGACCCGGACCGCGCTGCTCGACGAGGTGCTGCGCCCCGCGGTACGCGCCCTGTCCCCCGAGGGGCTCGCGGCCGTGGAGGAGGCCGTGGAACGCGAGGGCAGCAGCCGCACCCTCGAAGCGTTCCGCACCTGGAACCGGCCGCCCCGCTCCCTGGGACGCCTCGGCAGACGCATCGCGGGGCGGGTCCGGAGGGCGTGACGAGGTCGCCGGACGCTCCTGACGGCGGGTACCGTGGGATGTTCTGATCTCGTGTGCCTCCTGGCGGGCTGCGTGACACCCCAGGAGGAGACGGCATGACGACGAACCGCGGACGCAAGGACGTCATCCGGGACCGGATGGCCGCGACCGGCGAGTCGTACAACGTCGCCGCGCGGAACCTCAAGGCGATGAAGGACATGGGCGCCACCCGCGAGGCCCGGCTCGTCCAGCGGTGGCAGCCCGCGGAGTCGCTGGACGTGCCGTGCCCGTGCGGCGGGACGTGTGAGCCGGGCGAGACGTGCGATCACTGCCATGCCCGGCACCGGCACGTGAAGCGTTACCCGGGCAGTGTCACGGACGTCGAGGTCTGGGCGGACCGCTACGAGTGCATGGGCTGCTCGTCGTCGTACACGCTCACCGTCCATCTGGCGGGGCGTCCGTGGGGCGTGGCCGAGACCGTGGTGCAGGGCGGTGCGGCCGAGGAGGTCGTACGGGCCAGGGTGTTCCCCGGGGTGGTGCATCCCTTGCTGCGGGCCGAGGCGGCCGCGGAGTCCGGGTCCGGGTCCGACGAGGACTAGGGTCCTGCCGTCCGGATCGCACCGGACAAGGCTGCGGACGAAGGCGGATCAGGTGGCGGACGGAAGCGACAGCGGTTCACGTGCGCCGGGGGCGACGGCGCCGGCCTCGCTCAGCGCGAGGGCGCGTGAAGCCGTCCTGCAGCGCATCGTCGACCGGCGTTACGCGCAGGGCGCACGCCTCGTCGAGCGGGAGGTCGCCGAGGAGCTCAGCATGTCCCGCGTGCCTGTACGCGAGGCACTGCGCGCGCTGGTCGCCGAAGGTCTGCTGGAGCTGCTCCCCCACAGCGGCGTCCGCGTGCGCCGCCTCGAATACACCGATGTCGAGCACCTGTACGAGGTCTGGGAGCCCCTGGCGGTCCAGGCGTCGCGGCTCGCGGCCCGTGCCGTGACGGCGGGCCGGACCGGAGGGCTGGCCGTTCTCGAAGCCACCCTCCGCCAGGCCGAGTCGGCCGCCGCGTCGGACGAGGGGACGCGCGAGGTGGCCGCCCACACCGCCTTCCACGAGGGCGTCGTGGCGATGTCGGGCAATCCCCTGCTGGCACGCACCATGGAGCAGCTGAGCTGGCAGCTCCGGCTGCTGTTCGGCATGCGCGAGGAGCCCGCCCACATGCGGGCCCAGCACGCGGAGATGTTCCGGCACATCTCCGCCGGCGACGTGGAGGCCGCCGCGGCCTGCACCCTCCTGCATGTGCGCGACAGCCGAGCGGTCGCCCTGCGCTCGCTGTTCGGCGACGCCTGACACCTGGCAAGGGCCTGTCGGCCCGCGGCTTGTATACCAAGCCGAGCTCACACGTGCGCCACGTCGGGGGCGATGGCCTCAAATCCCGCATTCCGGCTGTTCGGCGACATGATCCTTGCCCGTCGCCCGATGCTTGGTATACAAATTCCGTAGCCATCGGCCCCTCTCCCCCAAGGAGCTCTCATGTGCGTCGAAGCCCTCCCCCCACCCTCAGGCAGGCTGACCCGCCGCGGAGTTCTCGCCGGTGCCGCCGCCCTCGCCGGAACCGTGGCCGCGGCGGCTCCCGCGGTGGCCGCCCCCGCGCACCGGGGCGCGGCCTCACCCGCCGCCCGGAGCGCCTCCGGCGGCGCGGCGCGGGGCGGCAGCCTCGTCATCCGGGGCGGCACTCTCCTCGACCCGGCGACCGGCGAGGTCACCGAGAACGCCGTCGTCGTCATCCGCGACGGGACGGTGCGCGCGGCCGGAGCACGCGGCAGCGTCGGTATACCGAGCGGCGCCGAGGTCCTGGACGCGCACGGCCGCTGGGTCCTGCCGGGCCTGGTCGACGCGCACATCCACCTGAGCACGGCCGCCGAGGCCCGTGACGCCGTCCGCCAGGGCGCGACCAGCGCCCGCAGCGGGTCGACGTCGTTCTACCAGGACATCGCCGTTCGCGAACTGGCGCGACACAGCCCCGACCTCGCGCCCCGGCTGACCGCGGCGGGCGTCTTCGTCACCCCGGACCTCGGCGAGACCGTACTCGCCGACCCCGACCTCACGCCGCTCGCCCGGCTCAAGGACGGCGTCCGCTCGGCCGAGGCGCTGCGCCGCGTGGTGGAGGTGAACATCGCGCGGGGCGCGGACGTGATCAAGACGCGTGTCAACGAGCGCGCCGGGCTGCCCGAACAGGACCCGCTCACCCAGGTGTACTCGCACGAGCAGCTCTCGGAGATCGTCGCCGCGGCGCGGCGACGGGGGAAGGGCGTCCTCTGCCACAGCTACAGCGAGCAGGGCTGCCACGACGCCGTCACCGCCGGCATCCGCTCCCTGGAACACGGCGCGTTCGTCGCGGAGCGCACTCTCGACGAAATGCTCCGCAGGGGTACGTACTTCACGCCGACCCTCACCGCCATCGCCGGCCTGGCGCAGTCCCCGGACCCGGTCCTCGCGGAGCGGGGGCGCACCTACCTCCCCGTCCTGGAGCGGGCGGTGCTCGCCGCACACGAACTCGGCGTGCCGCTCGCCGCCGGAACGGATTCGTCCGGCGGCACGGTGCGGCCCATCGGCCGCGAGGTGGAGCTGATGCGCGCGGCCGGGCTGCCCGCACTCGACGCGATCCGCACCGCCACGACGGGCGCGGCCCGCCTTCTGGGGCTGGAACGCACGGTGGGCCGCCTCGCGCGCGGTTTCGCGGGCGACGCGGTCCTCGTGGACGGCGATCCGCTGGCCGACGTCTCCGTACTCACGCAGCCGGTACGGGTGGTCCGGGCGGGCGTCGCGCTCTGACCCGCCCCGGCCCCCGCCCCTCCCCCGTCCCCCGCCGCGTCGATCCGCAGTAGGAGTCCCCATGCAGCCGTCATCGCCCGCCCCCGGCACCTTCTCCCGTCGCACGGTGCTGGCCGGTGCCGCCGCACTCGCCGGCACCACGGCCACGGCGACCGCGGCCGTGGTGGCCCCGGCCGCCCGGGCCGACGCCGCCCCGGTCGAACCGGCCGCCTCCGGTGCCGCACCGGCCGACAGCAGGACCGTCGTCTTCCGCGACGTACGCCTGCACGGGGCTCCGACGACCACGGACCTCGTGGTCGTCGGCGGCCGCGTCTCGCGGGGCCCGGCACCTCGCGGTGCGAAGGTCGTCGACGGTGGCGGCCGGATCGCACTGCCGTCGCTCGTGGACGCGCACATCCACCCCGACAAGACGACCTGGGGCGGGTCCTGGGTGTCACGCCGGCCCGCGAGCGGTATCGCGGACTACGTCGCCCAGGACGTGGACCTGTTCCACAGCCAGCGCCGGACCGTCGCGGAACGCGCGTACGGCCTGATGGCCCACGCCGTCACGCGCGGCACGCGGGCGATGCGCGCCCACGCCGACGTGGCCCCGGCCTACGACCTGGCCGGGGTCGAGGGTCTGTCGGACGCCCGTGAGCGGCTCGGTCACGCCCTGGACGTCCAGATCGTGGCCTTCCCGCAGCACGGTGTCATCCGCACCCCGGGCACGGCGGAACTGCTGGAGGAAGCGGCGCGCACCGGCACCGTCGACATGATCGGCGGTATCGACCCCGGCGGTTTCGACCAGGCCCTGGACGAGCAGCTCGACCTCGTCTTCGGTATCGCCGACCGTCACGGCATCGGCGTGGACATCCACCTGCACGACCGGGGAGCCAAGGGGATCGAGGCGCTGCGCGGCATCATCGACCGGACGCGCGCGCTGTCCCTCACCGGCAAGGTCACCGTGAGCCACGTCTTCTGCCTGCCCGGCCTGGCGGACGGTGAACTCGGCTCCCTCGCCGCCGAACTGGGTGATCTGGACATCGCGCTCACGACGGTGGCGCCGTCCGATTCCCTGGTGCTGCCGATCGCGCGGCTGCGGGAGCACGGGGTACGGGTCGGGCTCGGTTCCGACGGCGTACGCGACTCCTGGAGCCCCTTCGGCAACGCCGACATGCTGCACCGCGCCCATCTGCTCGGATGGGTGACGGACGTGCGCCTGGACGAGGAGCTGGCCGACTGTTACCGCGTCGCGACCCACGGGGGCGCGGACGTCATGGGCCTCGCGCACGCGGACCTCCGGCCCGGGGCCCCGGCCGACTTCGTCCTGGTGCGGGGCGAGTGCCTGCCCCAGGTCGTCGTGGACATGCCCCGACGGGACATGGTCGTGCACGGCGGAGCCGTCGTGGCGCGCGACGGAGAGCTCGTCGGCCGGAGCCGGCCGGAGAAGTAGCACCCCTCCCCCACGGACCCGGATGTGGCGGGCGTCACCCGAAAAGCCTGACCGATCGGTCAGCTCTGACCGATCGGTCAGCTACGGTGACCCCATGCCACGTCCGCCTTCCGCGATGCGTCGTCAGATTCTCGACTCCGCACTGCGTCTCTTCGCCGAGCACGGCTTCAAGGGAACCTCGCTGCACGACATCGCAGTCGAGGCGCACTGCTCCAAGGCATCCCTGCTGTACCACTTCGCCGGCAAGGACGCGATCCTCACCGAGCTGCTGACCCCTCCGGCCGAGGGGCTCTCCGCCATGGGCGAGGAGCTGGCCGCGCTGACCGGCGGTCAGGCCGTCGAATCCGCCGTCACGGGCTACGTCGGCCTCGCCATGCGCTTCCACCTCGAAGTAAAGATCATCTTCGCCGAGCTGCCCGACATGCTCGGCCATCCCGTGCTGGCCGTCATCCCCCGGGCCGTCGACCAGCTCGCGGCCGCGCTGGCCGGCCGTTCGGACGAGCCCCGTGCGCGCGTGACGGCGCAGATGGTGATCGGCGGCGTGGCAGTCACGGTCGCCGCCGGCGTGGATGTCGAACCCGGCACGATGCGTGCCGAACTGGTCCAGGGAGCACTGAGAACCCTCGGGCATCCGACCGGCCGAAGCTGACAGAAGCCGTCCAGACCGAAGAGAAAGACGCCTCCTTCGCATGGCAATACTGCTGTACCGGCTCGGCCGGCTGTCCTTCCGGCGCCGAGGGCGTGTCCTCGCCCTCTGGCTCCTGCTGCTCGCGCTGCTCGGTGGGGGCGCCGCGGCCTTCAGCGGGCCCACCACCAGCAAGTTCTCGATCCCCGGCACCGAGTCCCAGAAGGCCCTGGACTCGCTCGCCCGGGAGTTCCCGCAGGCGGGCGGCGCGACGGGGACCATAGTCGTCGCCGCACCCGAGGGCGGGAAGCTCACGCCCGCGGCTGTGGCTCCCGTGACCGAGGAGGCCTCGGAGGTGCCCGGCGTCCTCGCGGCTGTCGACCCCTTCGTGTCCAAGGCCGTCTCGCAGGACGGCCGTTACGCCCTGATCCAGGTGCAGTTCGAGTCGGGCGCCGACGGCATCACCGACGCACAGCGGGAGGCGTTCACCGAGGCGGGTGCGTCCGTCTCCGGTCTGCGGGTCGAGCACGGCGGCGAGATCATGCGGGGAGTGCCGGAGATCGGTTCGACCGAGATCATCGGTGTAGCCGTCGCCGCCCTCGTCCTGGTCCTCACCTTCGGCTCCCTGGTGGCCGCGGGCATGACCCTGCTGAACGCACTGGTCGGCGTGGCGGCCGGCATGGCGGGGCTGTTCGCACTCAGCAGCACGGTGGAGCTGACCAGCACCGCGCCCATCCTGGCGCTCATGCTGGGCCTGGCGGTCGGCATCGACTACGCCCTGTTCATCACCTCCCGTTACCGCCACTACCTCCTGGAGGGCATGGACGGGGAGGAGGCGGCGGGCCGGGCGGCCGGGACCGCCGGTTCGGCCGTCGTGTTCGCGGGTGCCACCGTCGTCATCGCGCTGGCGGGACTCGCCGTGGCGGGTGTGCCCTTCCTGACGGTCATGGGCCTGGCAGCCGCGGCCACGGTCGCTCTCGCGGTGCTGGTGTCCCTCACACTGCTGCCGGCCGTACTCGGCTTCGCGGGCGCCCGCGTACTGCCCCGCAAGCAGCGGACCCGGGACCGGACACCCGCTCCTGCTCCCGCCGAGGCCGGCTTCGGCTTCCGCTGGGGCCGGATCGTGGCACGGCTGCGTGTGCCCGTCCTCGTCCTCGGGGTGGTGGGGCTCGGCGCTCTCGCCCTGCCCGTGCAGGACATGCGTCTGGCGCTGCCCGACGCGAGCACCGAGGCGGTCGGGTCACCCAACCGCGAGGCGTACGACCTGACGACCGAAGGGTTCGGCGAGGGCTTCAACGGCCGGCTGGTCGCCGTCGTGTCGGGCGACACCGCGCAGGCGACCGGTACGGCGGCCAAGGAGACCGCCGCGCTCATCATGGACACCGACGGGGTGCTGGCCGTCGCCGCCCCGCAGATGAACGAGAAGGGCACCACCGCCCTCCTGGCCGTGATCCCCGAGACCGGTCCGACCGCCGCCGCGACCGAGGACACCGTCAACGAGATCCGTGACCGGGTGGCGGACGTCGGGGGCGCCACCGTCTCGCTGACCGGCGCCACCGCGGTCGGCATCGACGTCTCCGAGAAGCTCGCCGCCGCGCTGCCGGTCTATCTCCTGCTCGTGGTCGGACTGTCCGTCCTGCTGCTGATGCTCGTCTTCCGGTCGATCCTGGTGCCCCTCAAGGCGGCGCTGGGCTTCCTGCTGACCATCGGCGCCACCTTCGGGATCACCGTCGCCATCTTCCAGGAGGGCCACCTGGCCAAGCTGGTCGGCCTCGACACACCCGGGCCGCTGGTCAGCTTCCTGCCCATCCTTCTGATCGGCATCCTCTTCGGGCTGGCCATGGACTACGAGGTCTTCCTGGTCTCGCGTATGCGGGAGGACTTCGTCCACGGCGCCGACGCCCGCGAGTCGGTCATCAGCGGTGTCGGCCACAACGCACGCGTGGTGACGGCCGCAGCAGTGATCATGACGGCCGTGTTCGGCGGATTCGTGTTCATGCCCGACCCGATCATCAAGTCCATCGGGTTCGCCCTGGCGATCGGCGTGCTCGTCGACGCCTTCGTGGTGCGGATGGCCCTCGTACCGGCGGTCATGCACCTTCTGGGACGCGCCGCGTGGTGGCTGCCCCGCCCCGTCGACCGGGTGCTGCCCGACCTCGACATCGAGGGCGAGCGGCTGCAGCGGGAGATCCCGGTGCAGCGGGAGCCGGTCGAGCTCGTGAAGACGTGAGCGCACCGGTGCCCCCGGCCCGAGGGCCGGGGGCACCGGGGGTGCGGCCGCTCAGCTCTCGTCCGGCGCCAGCGTCAGCGAGATCGAGTTGATGCAGTAGCGCTGGTCCGTGGGCGTCGGGTAGCCCTCGCCCTCGAAGACGTGCCCCAGGTGCGAGCCGCAGCGGGCGCAGCGCACCTCGGTGCGGGCCATGCCGAGGGTGTTGTCCTGGAGCAGCTCGACCGCGTCGGTGTCCTTCGGGTCGTAGAAGGACGGCCAGCCGCAGTGCGACTCGAACTTGGTGTCGGAGCGGAACAGCTCCGCACCGCAGGCACGGCAGGAGTAGACGCCCGCCGTCTTGGTGTCGGTGTACTCACCCACGAAGGCGGGCTCGGTGCCGGCCTTGCGCAGCACCGCGTACTCGGCGGGCGTCAGTTCCGCCCGCCATTGCTCGTCCGGCTTCTCGACGTCGTACGACACGGTGGCTCCCTCAGCTCGACAGGTGGTCCAGGATCTGCGGGCCGAGGTCGGTGACATCGCCCGCTCCCATGGTGAGAACCAGATCGCCTGGCTTCGCCATTCCCGCGACGGCCGCGGGGACGGCGGCCTTGTCGTGTACGGCCGTGACATCGGCGCCGGCGGCCTTCGCGGCGTCGATGATCAGTGCGCTCGTGACGCCCGGGAGCGGGTCCTCCCTGGCCGGGTAGATGTCCAGGACCAGCGAGGCGTCCGCGAGCGCGAGGGCCTGGCCCATCTCCGTGCCGAGCTCCTGGGTGCGGGAGAAGAGGTGGGGCTGGAAGACCACCAGGAGGCGGGCATCCGTCGCCGCGCCGCGCATGGCCTCCAGGTCGGCGGTCATCTCCGTGGGGTGGTGGGCGTACGAGTCGATGACCTGGACGCCGGCCGCCTCGCCCTTGAGCTGCAGGCGCCGCTTGACCCCGGTGTACTTGCCGATGGCGGAGGCCAGGTTGTGCGCGGGGATGCCGAGGGCGACACCGGCGGCGAGCGCGGCGACCGCGTTGTGCGCGTAGTGGCGGCCCGGGACGGAGACCGTGAAGGTGAGGTACTTGCCGTTGAGGACGACCGTGACCTCGCTGGTCAGGCCGCGCGGGGTGACCTTGTGCACGCGTACGTCCGCGCCCTCGGACTCGCCGTAGGTGACGACGTTGAGGGAGGAGAGCTCGCGGACCCGACGGGTCAGCTCGACGGCGCCGGGCTGGTCGGCGGCGACGACCAGGGTCCCGCCCGGGACGACCTTGCCGACGAAGGTCTCGAAGGACTCGTAGATCTCGTCCATCGAGGCGTAGTTCGCGTGGTGGTCCAGCTCGACGTTGAGGACGATCGCGACCTCGGGGGCGTACTTCTGGAAGCTCCGGTCGCTCTCGTCGGCCTCGGCGACGAAGATGTCGCCGCTGCCGTGCGTGGCGTTGGTGCCGGGGCCCTCCAGGTCGCCGCCGATGGCGTACGAGGGATCGAGGGCCAGCTCGGAGAGGGCGACGGCGAGCATCGACGTGGTGGTCGTCTTGCCGTGCGTGCCGGCGACCGCGATGGCGCGCAGGCCCTCCATCAGGGAGGCGAGCGCGTCGGAGCGGTGGACGACGGGGATGTCCAGCTCGGCGGCACGGACCAGCTCGGGGTTGTCGGCGCGGATGGCGCTGGAGACGACCACCGAGGTCGCGTCGTCGGCCAGGTGTCCGGCGGCGTGCCCGATGTGGACGGTCGCTCCGAGCGCGCGCAGTGCCTCGGCGGTGGCGGACTCCCTGGCGTCGCTGCCCGCCACCTTCGCGCCGCGCTGGGCGAGGATCTTCGCGATGCCCGACATTCCGGCGCCGCCGATGCCGATGAAGTGCGGCCGTTCCAGGGCGGCAGGAATACCGGGTGCCATACGTGTCTCTCCCGAGCTGTGGGGTGGGTCTGGGTCGGCCCCCAGCCTATTCGCTGTGCGCGAAGAGCTTGAGCACCGGTACGCCGACCTTGTGGCGGGCCCGGGACGCCCAGTCGCGGTGGAAGAACTCCTCGACGTAGTGCGGCGCCGTCAGGACGATCACCTCGTCGGCCCCGGAGTCGTCGACGACGGTCTTCAGCTTGTCCAGGGGGTGGTCCTCGACCACCTGTCCGACGGCGTCCGACCCCGCCTCGCGCAGCTCCCGGAGCGAGAACTCCAGCGCCATCTCGGCGGGCTCCCTGGCCTCCTTCCCCTCCGGCTGCTCCCCTTCACGGACGGCGTCCCGCAGCTCGCCGATCGCCACGTCGTCGATCGCGCGCAGCAGTACGTCGGCCTGGTCACCGCGGGGCTGCATCAGCACGACGAACGAGATCCGCTCCTCGCCGTGGAGGGTCGTGACGAATTCGACGTCCTCGGGGGTGAGCGGCTTCTCGATCATCAAAACGCTTGTGAACACGACAGGCGCCCTTCCGCTTCATCTCGTCGGCCGCAGGGACGGCCGCTGTTGCTGAAACCATCCTTCCCCGCAATTGCAGGGGGTAGCAGGACTAAGTGTGCCCACCCGGAGCTAACCGGAACGGGTAATTCCGCTAAGTGTCAGATCTTCCCGTACCGAGTGAAGAGGAATCCTGCCTCTTCCAGGAGCGAGAGGAGGGAGAAACGTTCCGGCACGGTGACGGCGGGACCGCCCGCGATGCGCTGCGCGTCTCCGGCGGTGAGCAGCGGGGACAGGGTCAGGCAGAGCTCGTCCAGCACCCCTGCCGCCACGAACTGGCCGAGCAGGCGCGGTCCGCCTTCGGTGAGCAGCCGGCTGAAGCCACGCCGGCCCAGTGCGGCGACCGCACGCGCCGGGTCGACGGCGGCGCCGTCCCCGGCGAACAGCACCTCGGCCCCCGCCTCCCGGGCCGCCCGGACCCGGTCCGAGGGTGCCGTCGCCCCGGTGACCACCAAGGTCGGTACCAGCGGCGAGACGAAGAGCGGGAGCGAGAAGTCCAGGTCCAGGCTCGCGCTGACGACCGCGACGGCAGGGGCGGGGCCCTGGCCCGCCGCCTCGCGCCGGGCGGCGAAGGCCTCGCGGGCCCGCGCCGGCCGGTAGCCCTCCAGACGCACCGTCTCGGCGCCGACGACGACCACGTCGGCGAGGCCCCGCAGGGTGCCGAAGATCCGCATGTCGGTGGGGCAGGAGATGCCCTGGGAGCGGCCGTCGTGCTGGGCGGCGCCGTCCAGGGTGGTGACCATGTTGGCGCGGAGCCAGGGGCGCTCACCGTCGGGATACGCGTAGGCGTCCGCCAGCTCGTCGAGCGTCCACTCGCGGTCGGCGGCCGCAGGGGCGGCGGGCGGGGTTGTCAGGTCCGTCACAGGGAGCAGGCGTCGCATGCCCAGCAGTCTGGCACGGCCCTTAGAGTGGATGGTTGTGTCGTCCTCCACAGCCGTGCCGGGGCAGAGCCCCATAGCCGAAACGGCCCCGCAGTCCCTGTGCGCCCTCGAGCCGCGCGTCCCCGCCGACCGTCTGGTCGCGGAGATGGTGCCGCCGCCGCGCTTCGACTCGGTGCGTTTCGATACGTACGTACCCGACCCGAACCAGCCGAGCCAGACCGAGGCGGTCGAGGTCCTCAGCTCGTTCGCGGCGGGGCTCGGCGGAGCACATGCCTCAGGCTCGGGGAAGACGGGAAGAGCGCGAAGCGCATCCTCTGCGGGGTGGTGGCGGGCGACGGGTGGGCGCTTCGGGAAGAAACAGGCTGCGCCCACCGGGCCGCGCGGTGTCTACCTCGACGGCGGCTACGGCGTCGGCAAGACCCACCTGCTGGCCTCTCTCTGGCACGCCACCCCGGCCGACCGCTCACTCAAGGCGTTCGGCACCTTCGTCGAGCTGACGAACCTGGTCGGCGCGCTGGGTTTCCAGCAGACCGTCCAGACCCTGAGCGGGCACCGGCTGCTCTGCATCGACGAATTCGAACTGGACGACCCGGGTGACACGGTCCTGGTGTCCTCCCTGCTCGGCAGGCTCGTCGAGGCGGGTGTCGCGCTGGCCGCGACCTCGAACACCCTGCCCGGCAAGCTCGGCGAGGGCCGTTTCGCGGCGGCCGACTTCCTCCGCGAGATCCAGGGGCTGTCCGCCCACTTCCGGCCGCTGCGGATCGACGGCGAGGACTACCGCCACCGAGGGCTCCCCGAGGCGCCGCCGCCGTACTCCGACGACCAGGTCACCAGGGCCGCGTACGCGACGCCGGGGTCCTCGCTCGACGACTTCCCCGCCCTGCTCGACCACCTCGCCCGGGTGCATCCGAGCCGGTACGGCGCGCTGACGGACGGGATCACCGCGGTCTGCCTCACCGATGTGCAGCCGGTGCCCGACCAGTCGACGGCGCTGCGCCTGGTCGTCCTCGCGGACCGGCTGTACGACCGCGAGGTCCCGGTGCTCGCCTCCGGTCTTCCTTTCGACCGGCTGTTCAGCGACGAGATGCTGAACGGCGGGTACCGGAAGAAGTACTTCCGGGCCATCTCGCGGCTGACGGCGCTGGCGCGTGACGCAAAGGGACTGGTGGCGCAGTAGGTTCGGGGGTTGCAGGGCGTACGAGTGCCTCCGGGTGCCGCGTGCGCCCGTACCAACCGCACACCGTTTGAAGGGATCCAGCATGGCTACCACGCGTCAGGCGCACACGGTCTGGGAAGGCAACCTGCTCGAGGGCAAGGGCGTTGTCACCCTCGACTCCTCAGGAATCGGGGAGTACCCGGTCTCCTGGCCGTCCCGCGCGGAGAAGGCGAACGGCAAGACCAGCCCCGAGGAGCTCATCGCCGCCGCGCACTCCAGCTGCTTCTCGATGGCCCTGTCCAACGGCCTGGCCACGGCGGGCACCCCGCCCACCCGGCTGAACACCCAGGCCGAGGTCACCTTCCAGCCCGGCACCGGCATCACCGGCATCCACCTCACGGTGGAGGGCGAGGTCCCGGGCCTGGACGAGGCGGGCTTCGTGAAGGCCGCCGAGGACGCCAAGGCGAACTGCCCGGTCAGCCAGGCGCTCTCGGGCACCACCATCACGCTCACCGCGTCGCTGGCCTGAGAACCACCGCGCACGGTCCCCCGGGAGGCCCGCCTCCCGGGGGACCGTGCGCGTCCGGGCGGTGCGGCCATCGCCGTGCCGCCCGGATCCCTGCTCCATTCCGGCTGGCAGCATCCTGCACCCGGGTGGCAGCAATTGCCTTCTCCGACACCGCGGTCGGGTCTCCTTCGGCAGGAATACTCACTGACGCAAGGGCGCGGCCCCGGGGCCCTGACTTCCGCGCTCACCGGAACGCATCGGTCTCGTGAAGGAGCACTGCCATGAATCGGATCCAGCGCGTCAAAGCCGCACTCGGACTCGCCGCCGCCTGTGCGGCGGTCGTCGCCCTCCCCGGCCAGGCCGGCGCGGCGTCGGACACCGTCGCCCAGCCCACCGCGGCGCAGTCCGCCGCGGCGGCCGCATCCTGCGCCAGCGGGCATGTCTGCTTCTGGCCCCAGGCGAACTACGGGGGCACGAAGTGCACCTGGCTCAACGCCGATCCCGACTGGTACAGGGGGGACATCCAGTGCTCCTGGGCCAAGAACGGCACCCTGGCCAGGTCCGTGTGGAACGCCGGCACCAGCAGCGCGTCCGGCGTCGCCTACTACGCGGGCGCCGAAAACACGAACCGTGTCGGCTGCACCCCGCAGGGCCGGGGCGGCAACTTCACGCAGGGCCGCGCACTGCGCTCGCACCAGTGGATCACCGGCGCCTGCGGGTGACGGGGCACGGCCACCGCTCGGCCGGTGACCACTGAGGACACAGCAGCCGAGGGCCTCTCACCCGCCGACGGGCGGGAGGGAGGGTCTCGGCAGTCGTCCGACGGGCATCTCCACGGCGCGACCGGCACGCCCCGGCGAACCCAGCGTTATACATGAGCATGACAGTGTTCACGAGGGCGTCCCACGGGGCAGGCCTGACCGAGCACGTCACTTCACCTGTCCGCCAACAGGGAGTTGCCTCATGTCATCCACATCCCGACACCTCGCAACACGACGACAGGTCCTGGCCGGCAGCGCCGCGACCGCAGCCTCGGTCGCCTTCACCGGGGCCTTCACCGAACTCTTCTCCGGCACCGCCGACGCCAGGGGGCACAGCGGCTACGGCCCCCTCGTGCGGGACCCCGACGGCCTGCTCGATCTGCCGAAAGGTTTCCGCTACCGGGTGCTCTCCCGGGAGGGCGACCAGCTCCGCTCCGGCGAGGGCCAGGTTCCCAGCAACCACGACGGCATGGCCGCCTTCGCGGGCCGCAACGGCCGCGTCCACCTCGTGCGCAATCACGAGAACCGCAACACCGGAAGGATCGGCGTGCCCACGGTCGAGGGCCTCACCTACGACCCGATGGGCAAGGGCGGCTGTACGTCCCTCGAACTCGACGGCCGCGGCAACGTACGCGGCGAGCGCGTCGCCATCGCGGGCACGGCCGTCAACTGCGCGGGTGGGCCCACCCCCTGGAACACCTGGCTGACGTGCGAGGAGACCGAGGACAGGGCCGGCACCAACGGTTACACGAAGGACCACGGCTTCATCTTCGAGGTGGACGGCGCCGATCCGCGCCGCACCGGGGCCGTACCGCTGACCGCGATGGGGCGCTTCCAGCACGAGGCCGTCGCGGTCGACCCGCAGAACGGCATCGTGTACGAGACGGAGGACGCCTTCGAGAAACCGTTCGGGCTCTTCTACCGCTTCCTGCCCGAGAAGCCGCTCGGCGGCACGGGCTCCCTGCGGGCCGGCGGCACGCTCGAGGCCATGCGGGTGCCCGGCGTGCCCGACCTCTCCGTGATCCAGGAGACGGGAGCGAGCTTCGACCGGATCGAGTGGGTCCCCGTACCCGACCCACAGGCGGCGCGGACGCCGATCCGGCTGCAGGACTTCGGGCCGAAGGGCATCACACACGCCCAGAAGCTGGAGGGCTGTTACTGGGGCGGCTCCTCGGTGTACTTCGTCTCCAGCTTCGCGCACAGCGCGGAGGGGTCGGCCGCCGACCACTTCGGCCAGGTGTGGCGGTACGAGCCGAAGCGGCGGAGGCTCACCCTGGTGATCGTCTTCGGCCCGGACACCGACGTCCAGCTGCCCGGCGAGTCCCCGGACAACATCTGCCTCGCCGCAGGGGGCGGGCTGATGGTCTGTGAGGACGGGGGCGGCGCACAGCACGTGCTCGGGGTGACGCGGCGCGGCGAGGTCTACCCGATGGCGCGCGGCCGGCAGAACATCGGGACGCCCGAGGAGCCGGAGTGGGGCGAGTTCGCGGGCGTCACGTTCTCACCGGACGGCGGGACGATGTTCGTGAACTGCTACACGCCGGGGACGACGTTCGCGGTGACGGGTCCCTGGCGCTGACAGGGGTACGGGCAGTCGGGTGATCCGGCTGCCCGGCGGCCGGAGCGCCGCGAGCACGATCCGCCGCACCACGGCTAGCGTCCTTCGATGATCAAATCCGTTCGTACGATGATCGTGCTGGCTGTGGTGGGTGGAGTGCTCACCGGCTGCGGAAGCTCCGAGGCGACCCGCGCGACGACCGCCGCGCTCCCGACGGCCTCTCCTTCACCGGCGACGGAACCCGCGACGGGGCCCACATCCCCGTCGCGGGTTCCGGAGAGCGAGCCGCCCGTCCTGGCCCCCGGCCCCGGTGGTCTCACGCCGGTCTTCGAACGACGGGCGGGCGGGAACGGCAAGGGCTCCGGCGCCCGCAGCGGGGCGGGCGGGGCCGACAAGGTCGTGGCCCTCACCTTCGACGCGGACATGACGGCGGATCAGGGGCCGCGTGCCGCTGACGGCGAGCGCTTCGACAACCCCGGACTGATCACGTCGCTGCGTCGGCTGAAGGTCCCCTCGACGGTCTTCATGACCGGCCGGTGGGCGCAGGAGTATCCCGCCCAGGCCCGCTCGATCGGCACCGATCCCCTGTTCGAGATCGCCAACCACTCGTTCAGCCACTACGCCTTCTCCTCCCCCTGCTACGGCCTGCCGACCGTCGCGAAGGCGGACATGCGGGGCGAT
Source organism: Streptomyces sp. NBC_01166 (assembly GCF_045039765.1). Lineage (NCBI taxonomy): Bacteria > Bacillati > Actinomycetota > Actinomycetes > Kitasatosporales > Streptomycetaceae > Streptomyces > Streptomyces sp. NBC_01166. Next base: position 6,547,734 of record NZ_CP108613.1, on the reverse strand, counting down.
GTGGAGCGGGCCTTCACCGCGATCCGGAAGACCGGGGCGCGCAACGTCGTGCCGTACTTCCGCTTCCCCGGCGGCTGCTACGACGACGCGTCGCTGAAGGCCCTGGGTCCGGCCGGTGTGACCGCGGTCCAGTGGGACGTGGTCAGCGGTGACGCCTTCGCCACGGACGCGGACGCGGTGGCCGAGCAGGTGCTGGAGGGGGTGGAGCCGGGGTCTCTGGTGGTCATGCACTGCACCCGCAGCGCGGCGCCCGTCACCGAGGACGCCGTACGCCGGATCGTCCCGGAGCTGCGCGCACGCGGCTACCGCTTCGTCAAGGTCTCCGAGCTGATGCGCGGCTGAGCACCCCCGCCCGCGCGTCAGCCGGAACAGGCGGTGCGCCCCGCCTCCTGCCAAGCGCAGACCGGGCAGAGGGTGGCGCCCTTCGTCGACTCCGGGTGTTCGGTCGGCTTCCGGCACAGCACGCACTCGGCGTACGGCGGACCCGCGTCCACGGGTGCGGGGTCCGGCGCCGGCGTCTCGCAGTACGCATCGTCCATACGCCCGAGCGTACTCACTCGCGCAGAGCGGCGATCCGGGAGGTGAGTGCGGCCACCGCGACGCCGACGGCGAGGGCACCCGCCAGGGGCAGGAGCGGCACCCGCACCGTGCCGGTGAGCGAACCCGAGACCAGGCCCGTCACCGCGGCCTTCGCGGGAGAGCCGTCGGTCACGAGGGCGAGCAGCGCGCCGAGGACGGTGGCGGCGAGCGACCAGCCGTGCCGGTGCAGGACCGGCCGGGCGCAGAGCGCCCCGACCGCCGTTCCCAGCAGCGCGGAGCACCCGGCCGCGAGCAGTCCGGCGAGCGCGGCGGGCAGGAGCGGGACGGCGACGGTGTGGTCGGTGCTGACCGGTTCGCTGATCAGCAGGACGATCCCCGCACCCGCGGCGCCCAGGGCGAGCGCGCACCCCAGGCCGGTGAGCAGCGAGGCGCAATGGGCGCGCGACGGCCCGACAGCGGCGGCGGTGACGGTCCGGGCGGCGAGGGGCTCCTGGGTGACGCAGAGCCGCACGAGCCAGGCGGCCGCGGGGAGCAGCGCCGCGGCGGCGTAGCCGAGCGAGTCCAGCAGCGGCTGCCCCGCCCGTACGCCGACGCCGAGGACCGCCGCGTACAGGAGGAGGGGCGCCAGCCACCGCTGGGAGCGTGCCAGGGTCGCGGCCTGGTAGCGGATCAGGGCGGTCGTGACACCCACCGGCGGGCGGACCGCACGGGCCGTGCGGGAGCCCGTCTCCCGCACGGGAGCGACCGCGCCCGCGGGCCCCGGGCGCTCCGGCACGGGAGCGGCCGTGTCCGCGGGCACCGCGCCGGGAGCCGGACGGGGCATCGGGCCTGCGGCCGCCCCGTCCGCGGCGGCGGGCACGGGGGCCGGGACCGGTACGGGGAGCTGTGAGAGTCCGGTGACGTGCCACGGCGGTCGGGCCGTGAGGAGGGCGTGGAGCACGGTGTCCGAGTGCGCCGCGGTCGTCGTGAGCCGGACCGCGGCCGGGTTCCCGGCGTCCCGTTCCACCACGGGTGCGCCCGGCAGGCCTGGCGGGAGGGCGGCGGACGGGCGGCCCGTCGCCTCGATCCGGACGTGCGGGCCGGTATCGCCGGGCGTATCCGCCGCCGGGGTGAGCGTGCGGTCCTCCAGCCGGTACGCGAGGTCGGCCGCCCCGGCGAGCCGCTTCGGGTCGTGGTCGACGAACACCACCGTGGCGCCGTCCGCGACCCGCTCGGCGACCGCGCGGTCCAGCTCGTCGCGGGCCGCGGTGTCGAGCCCGGTCCAGGCCTCGTCCAGGACGAGGAGGTCCGGTTCGGCGAGGAGCGACTGGGCGACGGCGACCTTCTGACTGGTCCCCTTGGAGAGTTCCGCGAGAGGCGTACGGGCGTGGCCGGAGGCACCGAAGCGCGCCAGCCACTCCTGGGCCCGCACGGCGGCCTCGGCGGTCGGGAGCCCGTGGACGCGGCCCATGTGGACGAGGTAGCCGGCCGCGGTGAACGGCAGCGCCGCGGGGAAGCGTTCGGGGACGTACGCCGTGCGCGGCCGGTCCGTGAGGCTCCCCTCGGTCGGCGCGTCGATGCCGGCGAGCAGCCTCAGCAGAGTCGACTTGCCGATACCGTTGGGGCCCTCGATCCGGACCAGGGCGCGCGCGGGCAGCTCCAGATCGAGCCCGCGCAGCACCCAGGGACCGCGCAGGCCGTACCGGCGGCCCACTCCTCGAAGGATCAAGAGGACGACTTCTCCGGCTTGAGCTCACTCGGTCGCACGATCACGAACCCCTCACCCTGGAGCATCAGCTGGACCGCCTCGCCGGATCCGCCGCGCACCATGGAGCCGACGCTCTGCGAGCGGTGCAGCGAGGTGGAGAGCTGGGCGCTCCAGCCGACGACCGCGTCCGTGTCGACGTACACCGGCTGCTGCGCGGTGACGGGGATCACGATGGGGTTGCCGTCGCAGATCAGGCCGAGCTTGCCGTAGCCGCTGAAGACGCTGTTGAAGAGGCCGCCGCCGGTCATTCCGGCGCCCTTCACCGTCTTTATCTCGTAGGACAGACTGGCGTCGAAACAGAGGACGTTGCGGCCGTTGATGGTCAGGACGTCGCCCTGCTCCATCTCCACGATGAAACAGTTGGCCGCCTCGTGGGCGAACCAGGCCTCTCCCTGGCCGGTGACCGCCATCAGGGCCAGCCCCTCGCCGGTCACGGCCCGCTTGAGCATGCCGCCGATGCCCTGGCCCTTGCGCTCGAACCGGAGATCGCCACGGAAGGCGATCATGGATCCCTGACGCGCGTGCATCTCACCGTTGACGGCGTACTTGATGGACTTGGCGTTCTGCAGGGTCATGCCGGGGGCGGTGGCCTGCTGCGCCATGTGCTCGCTGGAAAAGAGGTCGCTCTTCATAGCGCGCATCCTCACCCGGAGCCCTCTGTTCCGCCAAGAACGCGTTGCCGGAGGGGCCTGGCAGACTGGACGCGTGAGCAGCGACAGCATTCCTGAGCCCCTTCCCGCCGCGCCGGAGGCCTCCGCCGACAGCCCGTTCCGTACGGATCCGACGGCCCGTGACGAAGCCCCGCAGTTCGTCCTGCCGCTGGTGGTGCACCTCGAGAAGACCGACCCCCCGGCGCGCAACGACGCCCTGGTGACCGCGGCGCGCGCGGTGCTCACGATCCTCTCGGACCCCCGCTCGCTCGGTGAGGACGAGGGCGGGGCGGAGGGCGAGTGGGCGCAGGTCATGCGCGACTGGCAGGACGCCCGGATCCGCAAGGTGGTGCGGCGGGCGCGCGGCGCGGAGTGGCGCAAGGCCTCCGCGCTGCCCGGGATCACGGTCACGGGCGAGCACGCCGAGGTCCGGGTGTTCCCGCCGGTGCCCCTGGACGGCTGGCCCAAGGAGCTGGCCAAGCTCCAGGTGTCGGGCACCGACCTGGACGACCCGGAGCCTCCGGCCGCGCCCGATCCGGCCGGTCCGGTGCTGTGGATGAGCCCGGACGTCGACATGTCGGCGGGCAAGGCCATGGCTCAGGCGGGCCACGGCGCCCAGCTCGCCTGGTGGGAGCTGTCGGACACGGAGCGCAAGGCGTGGCGCGAGGCGGGGTTCCCGCTCTCCGTCGCCACCCCGGACGCCGCCCGCTGGCGTGAACTCACCGCCGCCGGGCTCCCGGTGGTGCGGGACGCCGGATTCACCGAGATCGCGCCGGGCTCCTGCACGGTCGTCGCCGACCATCCGGCCCTGCGCCGCTGACCCGCCGGGCCGGGCCTCCCGTCAGGTGGTGACCGTCGCGACGGGGTCGAGCCCGTAGGTACGGGCGTAGCCGTTCTCGGTGCCGACGAGAAGGTCGACGATCTCGAAGTAGCGGTCCCAGAAAGGGGTTTCGCGCAGTGCGTCGATGAGGAGCTGGTAGGCGTTGTGGTCGTCGGCCTCCCAGACCCAGACGTCGGTGACGCGGGTGGAGTAGAACTCCGTGTCGTAGAAGCGTGACCGGACGCCGGTGGTCCTGGCCTTGATCGCGGGGATGACCTCGGTGGCGAACGCGTTCACCCGTTCCTGGGGGGTCATGGCGAGCCACTCGGGCATGGTCTTGATGAGCATGAAAGCGGTGACCGGCGGTGCGGTTTCCTCTGTGGACATGACGGGAGCCTCCGGGGCGGCAGTGATGGTGGTGCGGTGGGCTACTCGTGGGCAGGTGACGGGGCGGCGCATCTTCGGGCGGCGCCTCTTCAGGAGAGGACGGCGGGCCCGAGGGTCCGGGCACACCACTCTTCGAAGGTGGTGGGCGAAGCGGTGTCCGGCGTGCGGGCGACACCTGCGTCGAGCCCTTCGTCCTTGGCCCGCTTCATGTCGACGACGCCCTGGGCGAACGCCGCGTCGAGTCCGTAGCCGATGAGCTCGGCGTACAGCTCGTCGAACGACCGGCGTTCGTAGCGGACCGGGCGGCCGAGCTGCTCGGTCATGATGCGGGCCAGGTCCTCGGGGGACAGGTCCTGCGGCCCGAGGACCGGGACGCTGTCGCTCCCGGCCCACGAGCGCTCCAGCAGCAGGCCGGACGCGACGGACGCGATGTCGGCGACGGCGACGAGGGGGGCCTTGCGGTCCGCGCGGACCGCATCGGTGAAGACACCCTTCTCGCGGATCGAGCCGGCCTCCTCCAGGAGGTTCTCGAAGAAGGACGGATTGGCCAGGGCCCGGTAGGCGACGCCGCTGCCGGCGATGAGGTCGTCCATGGCGTGGGAGGCGGTGACGAGTCCGGCGCGGTCCGCGGCCGGGGTTCCGCGGCCGAGTGTGGAGACGCCCACGACGTGGCCGACGCCGTGGGCGACGAGCGCCTTGGCGGCGGGGCCGGTGAAGCCGCGGTAGGCGTCCTCCGGCGACAGGGAGGAGTCCGGGGGAACGAGCCAGAACACGGCGTCCGCACCCTCGAAGGCCCGGTCGACGACATCGGCGTCGCCGTGCGAGCCGGCGACCACCTCGACGCGTTCGCGCACCGCGTCGGGGAGCCGTGCGGGGTCGCGCACGATCACGCGCAGTTCCTCGCCGTGGGCGGGTGCGGCCTCCACGAGCAGCGGGAGCAGATGGCGGCCGATGTTCCCGGTGGGAGCAGTGATGACGATCATGGAAACCTCATGGGGTCGTGCCGGATCGGTACGTCCCTCATCCTGCGGAGGACCACAGTGTTGCCACAATGGGAACTTCAGCACGGAATACTTGCCTGAAATGGAATTACGCCCATGAGCAGCAGTTCAGAGCCTGTCATCGACGCCAATCTCGCCGTCGCGTTGGACGCGCTGCTGGCCGAGCAGAGCGTCACCCGTGCCGCCGCACGCCTGCACACCTCCCCCGCCGCCATGAGCCGCACCCTCGCCCGCCTCCGCCGCATCCTTCAGGACCCCCTCCTGGTCCGGGCCGGCCAGAGCATGGTCCCCACGCCCCGCGCGCAGGCCCTGCGCGACGAGGCCGCCGCGGTGGTGCACCGCCTCGGAGCGCTGCTCGCTCCCGGCACCGGTGTCGACCTCGCCGCACTGCGGAGCACCTTCACCCTCCAGGCGGCCGACCTGGTCGGCGCGGCGCTGACCCCCGGGCTGCTGCGGCTGGCCCGGCAGGAGGCGCCAGGGGTTTCGTTGCGGTTCCGGACCGAGGACCTGGAAGCGGGACCGGCGCTCCGCGACGGGCGGATCGACCTGGAGGTCGGATCCATCGACCACGTCGACCCCGAGACCCGGGTCGAGGAGCTGGTCACCCTCCGGATGGCGGCGGCCGTCCGGCCCGGCCACCCCCTCACCGAAGGGGTCCTGACGCCGGCCCGGCTGGCTGACGCCGAACACGTCGTGGTGAGCCGCCGCGGCCGGTTCACCGGCCCTTTGGACACCGCCCTGGCGGAACGGAACCTCCACCGCCGGGTCGCCGTCGTCCTCCCCGGCCACATGGCCGCGATGGCCCTCGCCGCCCGCAGCGACACCGTCTGTCTCATTCCGACCGCGCCCGCCGGCGCCGCCCCCTCCCCCCTCACCGACGTCGCCACCACGCTGGGTCTGCGCCTCCTCGACATCCCCCTGCCCCTGCCGCCACTGACCATCGGCATGGCATGGCACCCCCGCCACGCAGCCGACGGAGGCCACCGCTGGCTCCGCGACGCCGTCCGCCGGACTCTTCACGCAGCCGGGAGCCCGGCCGTCTGACGCGGTCCCGCGCCGCCGGCCCACCGGACCGTGCGGGTGGCGCACCCACGACTTCACGCCCGGCTGAACATCCCTGCGCCGATATACGTATCTCCCCGTACTGCCGCACCGGCATTACCGCCAAGTAGGTTGAACACCGTGTCAGTTGGCGGTTGATTCGAGCTGTCACACACCGGCCCGGGAGACATCTTGCTGCGACGCATCAACGGAACGGCCCTCATCATCGCCGCGCTGGTCGCCACGCTCGGCGCGCTCGCCTTTCCCGTGTGGTCGTACGCCGACCGCTCCGGCACCGGCGAGGCCAATCTGAACGCCTCCAGCGTCGCGACCCAGTGGGGCCCGCTCTCCGCGACCGACCGGGACTTCCTGGTCAAGGTGCGTCTCGCCGGGCTGTGGGAACTGCCCGCGGGGCAGCAGGCCATCGAGCGCGCACCGAGCGAGGGGGTGAAGCTCGCCGGTGATCACCTGGTGGTCGGTCACACCGACCTGGACCGGCGGGCCCGCGACGTGGCGGCCAAGCTCGGGGTGGAGCTCCCCAACCAGCCGACCGAGCAGCAGCAGGGCTGGCTCAGGGAGCTCACCGCCGCGAGTGGCCAGGAGTACGAGCAGAAGTTCGCCAATCTCCTGCGCGCCGCGCACGGCAAGGTGTTCGCGCTGATCGCGCAGGTCCGGCACACCACGCGCAACTCACTGATCCGGCAGCTGGCCTCCGACGCCAACCAGACCGTGCTCGACCACATCACGATGCTGGAGCGCACCGGCTTCGTCGACTTCGACGGCCTGGCGCGCGAAGCGGCCGGCGCTTCGACGGCCAGCCCCTCGGGGCCTCCCGTGGGCTCGGGTGCGGGTGTCCCGCAGGTCCCGGTGCCGGTGACTCCGAGCGGCGACCAGTCGTTCACCTCCCGCCCGGTGCCACCGACGATGGCTCCGCTGCCTCAGCCGTAGGACCCGTCAGTCACGGTCGCGGCGCTGGACGTACAGGCGGTTGCCCTTCGGCCCCGTCCATTCCACCCGCACGACACCGGGCACGGCCGCGTCGGCGAGCCGCGAAGGATTGGACCAGTGGCCGAAGTTCGGGTTGCGGAAGAACGTCGCCCACAGGTCGCCGCGGGAGTCCTCGAAGAAGTTGTTGTGCCCGGCGCCGACGCCGACCGTCCAGCGCTGGGAGTACGGGCCCTCGAAGGTGTCCGAGACGGCGGCGACCGCGTCGTACTGGTACTGCACACGGCCCGCGCCGCCCGGGTCGTAGGCCTGGCGCGCGGTGCCGTCGGCCTCGACCGACGTCCGGTCCCAGGCGGCGTGGAGGAGGAAGTACTTCCCCCCGTACTTGAACACGTACGCGCCTTCGAGATACGGCTCGGGCGTGTAGGGGGTCTGCCGGAACGCGGGGAGGCCCGTCGTCGGGACGATGTCCTCCATGTCGTCGCGGAACTTCGCGTACAGGTTGTTGTGCAGCACGAGCCAGGCGTCGTCGCCCTCGCTGTAGAGGCTGCCGTCGATGTGGTGGTAGGCGCCGGGCTTGATGAAGCTCGGCCCTCCGATGAACGACTCACCGAAGGGCTTCTCCAGGTTGCCCTCGACGAGCCGGTACGGGCCCTCGACCCCGCCCTCGCTCACGAGCATGAACGAGCCCACCTTCTCGGAGTGGTCCCCCATGCACGCGACGATGTACCACTTCCCCCGGAAAAGGTGCAGCTCCGGGGCCCACGCCTGGCCGCGCTTGCCGAACTCCTCGTCGTACCAGTACTCCTGCCACGGGGCGACGACCGTGCGCCCGGGCCGGTTCTCGTCGGTGAACTCCGGCGACCAGACCTTGCCCTTCTCCGCGCCGGGCCGGATCCCGGTCGTGTCGGCCAGCTTCCAGGGTCCCTTGAGGGAGCGGGCCGTCCAGACGAAGATGCCGTCGTTCCACGGGCCTGCCGCTTCGAGGCCGGGCACGCGGGTGGTGCCCGTGGCGACGTAGAGCGGACGGCCGTCGACGACGAAGCAGTTGACGTAGGTGTCCCGCATCCACACCACGCCGCGCTCCTTGTCGCGGGGGCGCAGCTCCAGCGGCAGGACGAACGAGTTGTCCTCACGGGGCCACAGGTCCTGCCGGGTGTCCGCGAGGCCGTAGGGCTCGGGATCGGGCCAGTTCGCCGGGTACCGCCCCTTCCCCGCGGCCGGAGCGGCGGAGCCCTGAGCCGGGGCGGCCGAGGCCTGCGCCGCCGGTGCGGCGGCCACGGGCAGCGCGGCCGCCGCACCCACTCCGGCGGCACGGGCCAGCAGGGACCGCCGGCCGAGGTGCGGCCTGTTCTCGGTGCTGGTCATATCGGTTACGTTCTCCTTCGTTCGTCCGGGACACCGTGCCGGTCCGCGAGGACCGTCGGCGGGCACGGCGGATCGTCCGGCCCGGTCCTGGGCCGGTTTCGGTCGGGTGGGGTTCGGCTTCTCCGGCGGACGTACGCGCCGGTGGAGCGGAGCCGGGCGGCGGTCCACGCCCGCGTCGGGAGCTACGGGATGCGCGGCGCGGCGGTCGTGCGGTGCGGGCCCGGACACCCCGCCGGGAGGGTGCGGCCGTCCTTGGATGGCATGTCGATCAGCATGCGAAGGGCTGTTGATCTCCGTCAACAGACCGTGGAATTAATCCGGAGTGTCCGGCTCGTCGGCATATCTGTGTTACTCCGCGTTTCCGCAGGTCGGAGGGGTACCGATGAGCCCTCAAGGAGCATCACGATCAGATAACGGCGCACTTCGGTCCTGTCCGGGAACCTCAAATTGAGCTCTGAACGTCCCCCCTTCCGGGTTCACCGCCGCACGACGGGGCCATGACCCCTGCACAGGACGGGGAGGGGACACCATGAAGCTGGGGATCGGCATCGGATGGCGGCCGGAGATCGCGGATGCCGTCGAGGCGCTGCCGGGGATCGACTGGGTCGAGGCGGTCGCGGAGAACCTCTGCGCGGACCACCTCCCCGAGTCCCTCGTACGCCTCCGGGAGCGCGGGGTCACGGTCGTCCCGCACGGGGTCTCGCTGGGCCTGGGCGGCGCCGACCGCCCGGATCCCGGCCGTCTCGCCGGCCTCGCCGCACGCGCCGAGCTGCTGGGCACCCCCCTGGTGACCGAGCACATCGCGTTCGTGCGCGCCGGCGGACCGCTCACCGCGTCGCCGGTCCTGGAGGCGGGGCATCTGCTGCCGGTGCCGAGGACCTGGGACGCCCTGGAGGCGCTCTGCGAGAACGTGCGGATCGCGCAGGACTCGCTGCCCGTCCCGCTGGCTCTGGAGAACATCGCCGCCCTGATCTCCTGGCCCGACGAGGAGCTGACCGAGGGCCAGTTCCTCGCGGAGCTGGTCGAGCGCACCGGCGTACGGCTGCTGATCGACGTCGCCAATCTGCACACCAACCACGTGAACCGCGGCGAGGACCCCGCGACGGCGCTCGACGAACTGCCGGTGGAGGCCATCGCGTACGTCCATGTGGCGGGCGGCGTCGAGAAGGACGGCGTCTGGCACGACACGCACGCCCACCCCGTGACCCGCCCCGTCCTGGACGTGCTGGGCGCGCTCCGCTCCCGCGTGGACCCGCCCGGGGTCCTGCTGGAGCGCGACGACGACTTCCCGCCGGCCGGCGAGCTGGCCGGTGAACTGACCGCGATCCGCTCCACCCTGGCCGCCGCGGCCCCCGCGCCGGGGGCCGGCCGGAAGCGGCCCTCCCGGCCGCCGGAGCCGGCCGTCCGCGCGGCCGGGGCCCGCGACCGGACCTCCGTGGCGCAGACCGCGCTGCTCTCCTCGCTCGTGGCCGGCACGCCCGCCCCGGACGGTTTCGACCACCGGCGCCTCGGGGTGCAGAGCCGCGCCCTGGCCGCGAAGCGGGCCGACGTCGTCGCCAAGGTCGCACCGGAACTGCCCGAGATCCTCGGCGACGACTACCGGAAGGCGTTCCTGGCGTACGCCAGGAACCGGCCGATGTCCGGTGGTTACCGCCGTGACGCGCTCGGCTTCGCCGAGCAGCTGCTCGCCACCGGCCGCCCGGCCGACGACGCGGCCCGCCGGAGGCTGACCCGCTGGTGGCAGGAGCGCGCCGCCCCCCACCCGCCGCGCCGAGGGGCCCGCCTGGTCCACGCCGCCCGTACCGCCCTGCTCGGAAGGTGACTTCGGATGAACGCTCTTGCCCTTCTGCTGACCATGGCCGTGGCCGTCTCCTGCACGCTCCTGGTCGTCGCGACGCGCCGCGCCGGCCTGGGGGACAGCGGCACCGTGTATGTGCACGACCTCTCCGAGGAGGCCTTTCTCAGCGGTGGCCCGGCCAGGGTCGTGGACACCGCTCTCACCCGCATGCACACGGACGGGCGCCTGCGCATCGGTGGTCCCGGCATCATCGTGGTCCAGCGGCCCGAGGCCCGGGACGCCGTGGAGCGCGCCGTGCTCCAGGAGCTGGCTGCGGCCCCGAGCGGCGCCCTCCACATCCTGCGGGAGGCCGTGATGCGGCATCCGGCGGTGCAGGAGATCGGCGACGGACTGGCCGCCCGGGGGCTGCTGGTCGCGCCCGGCGAGAGCCGGGCGCGCCGTACCTGGGCGCTCACCCTGGGCATCGGATGCATAGTGGGGTTCCCGGTCGCCATCGCACTGACCGTCGCGCAGTACGCCCTGCACGACTCGTACGCGGACCTGCCGTTCCCCTTCGTCCTGAAGGTACTGCCCGCGCTCGCGGCCGGAGCCGTGGTCGGTCTGGCCACCGCGGCCTCGGCCGGGGCGCGGCTCACCAGGGCGGGACGCAGGGCCGCCGACAGCTGCCGGGCGGCCAACGCCCATGTGACCGACCCGGCCCACCTGGTGGCCACCCGGGGACTGACCGCACTCCCCGACCCCGAGCTCCAGGGGCAGCTGGTGGCTGCGGCCAGGCAGCGGCCCGCCGGGCGCTCCTCGTCGGTCTCCTCGTCCTCGTCCGCCGCCGTCGCGTTCGTGCCGGTGGTGTGGTGCGCCGGGGCGGGCCCCGGGGGCGGGAGCTGCGGCGGGTCCAGTGGTGGGGGCGGTGACTCGGGGACGGGTTCCGCGTGCAGTTCGGGATCGAGCTGCGGCAGCAGTGGGTCGAGCTGCGGCGGCGGGTCCAGCTGCAGCAGCGGGTCGAGTTGCGGCGGAGGGTCCAGCTGCGGCGGAGGCTCGTGAGGGAGCGGGGTCGGCAGGCGTATGGATTCAGCCACTCATGACCGCCCGTGACCGAGTTTGGTCCATATCGTGAACAGCCCATGGCGCTTCCCTGCCGTTTTCGCATAGAACTCGGCCATGCTCTGGGTCCTGCTTCTTCTGGTCGCGTGGGGCGCGGCCGCCGTCTCCTGCATCCGGCTGTGCCTCCTCACCGCGGGCGCGGCCCATCCGCAGCCCCGTGCCGCACGGGCACCCGTCTCCCCCGAACTCACTCTGTACGAGACGGCGTTCCTGGCCGGCGGACCGCAGCGGGTGGCCGACCTCGCGCTGGTCTCCATGCATCTGCGGCGCCGGCTGCTGCTCGCTCACACGGGCTGGGCCACGGTGGTCGACCCGGAGGGCCGGGACGAGGTCGAGCGCACCGTGATCCGCGCGATCGGCCCGGAAGGGCAGTCCCGGATAGGCCCCATCCGGGCCGCCGCGGCGGCGGCCGATGCCGTACTCTCCCTCGCCGACCGCCTCGTCGCGGCGGGCCTCGCCGTGCCGCACGGGGCCCGCACGGGTCTGGAGTCCGCGGTGCGGGCCGTACGGGGCGCGGCGGTGCTGGTGGTGGCCCTGGCGGTCACCGCCATGCTGATGCCCGGTCAGGACACGGGTGACGCCGGGCCGGTGGCCGCGTGGTTCGGGCTGCCGCTCGTACTGACGCTGGGCTGCCTGGCCATCGCGCGGGTGGAGAACCATCCGTACAGCCCGTGGGCCTCCCCGTCCGGGCAGCGCTGGCTGGACTCACTGCCGGCCCCGGTGCGCGGTGCGGACCGCGATCTCCTGGCGGCAGTGGCGGTGAGGGGCGTGCGAGCTCTGGAGGACCCGGGCCTGCGGGCGGCGATGCTGAGCGGGGCGCGGAACGGCGGCTGAACCCTGGTCGGGCGCCGTGCAGCACCAGGGCCGCCCCCGGCGTCGGGGGCGGCCCTGGTGCTGTCCTGTTCAGTTGTGCGGCCCGGGGCACATCGGCCGGACCGGCGAGGAGCGGCGCCCCACGGGGAGGAATGGCTGACTCCCCCGCGGGTCACGACAGTTCGCCGGCCGTCGGCCGATGTGCACCCGGTACCGGACCCGGTGTCGCTGGAACGACGGGCGGCGTCACACGCGCCGTTGCCCGCCAACTGATCTTCCGGGTCGGGATGACCGGAAACGCTGGCTATGCGAGTCCGGCCACCAAGTCTGCGACGGACTTCCTGCGTCCGGTGTAGAACGGGACCTCTTCGCGGACGTGCAGCCGCGCCTCGGAGGCCCGCAGGTGACGCATGAGGTCGACGATGCGGTACAGCTCGTCGGCCTCGAAGGCGAGGACCCACTCGTAGTCGCCCAGCGAGAAGGAGGCGACCGTGTTGGCGCGCACGTCGGGGTAGCCGCGGGCCATCTTGCCGTGGTCCGAGAGCATGCGGCGGCGGTCCTCGTCGGGCAGCAGGTACCAGTCGTAGCTGCGCACGAAGGGGTACACGCTGATGTAGTCGCGCGGGGTCTCGTCGGCCAGGAAGGCCGGCACGTGCGACTTGTTGAACTCGGCGGGGCGGTGCAGCGCCATGTTCGACCAGACAGGCTCGAGTGCGCGGCCCAGCTTCGTGCGCCGGAAGAGGTTGTACGCCTCCTGGAGCTCGTCGGAGGTCTCGGCGTGCCACCAGATCATCAGATCGGCGTCGGCCCGGAGGCCGGACACGTCGTACGTGCCGCGGACCGTGATGTCCTTGGCCCCGAGCTGGTCGAACAGCTCCTGGACCTCGTCGGCGTAACCGGCGCGGTCCACGGGAAGGACGTCCTTCAGCCTGAAGACGGACCACAGGGTGTAGCGGATGACCTCGTTGAGGTCCTTGGCCTTCTTGCCTGCGTTCGGAAGCTTTTCTGGCGCACTCATACGGCTATTGTCCCGCCTCGCTCCCGGTGCCCCGAACCCGGGGCGGCATGTTGTCGATCTCCCCCGTGCCCGGACCCGTGAGGTCCTGGACGATCTCGTCCGCGGCGCGGTGCGCGCTCGCGACGCAGGCCGGGATCCCGACGCCGTCGTACACCGCTCCGCACACCCGCAGACCGGGCAGCTTGGCGACCTCCTCGCGGATCCTGGCGACGCGGGAGAGGTGGCCCACGGGGTACTGGGGCAGCCCCCCGATCCACCGGGTGACCTCGGTGTCCACGGGCCGGGCCGTCAGCCCGGCAGCGGAGGCGAGATCGCCCAGGGACGCGGCGACGAGCTCGGAGTCCTCACGGTGCAGGTGCTCCTCCTCGCCGTAGCGGCCGACGGAGGTGCGCAGCACGAAGAGGTCGGGGGCCGCGTCGGCCACCCACTGCCACTTGTTGCTGGAGAAGGTGGCGGCCTTGATCGTGCGCCCGTCGACGGGCGGTACGAGGAATCCGGAGCGCCCCCGGAGCGCCTCGGTGTTCTCGATGTCGGTGCGCCGGAAGGCCATGGTGACCAGGGCCATCGAGGCGTACTCGACGGCGGCGAGCTCGACCGAGGCGGCCGGGCACTCGGCGGCGAGCAGGGTGGACGCGGACCAGGCGGGGGTGGCCAGGACGAGGGCGTCGGCGGCGATCACCCGGCTGTCGGTGCGCACGTCCCAGCCCTCGCCGGTCCGGGTCAGGCCGAGCACCGGGGTCTCCATGAGGATCTCGGCGCCCTTGGCCCGTACGGCGTCGGCCACGGCCCCCGGCAGGGTGCCGATGCCCCCCTCGATGCCCTGGAAGACCGGTCCGGTCTGCTGCCGGGCGGCCGCCCTCTCCTGGATGCGGAGCACGCCGTCGAGGAGTGGGCCGCCCTCCTTCACGGCCTCGAAGAGCTGGGGCACGGCCGCGCGCATCGAGATCCGGTAGGCGTCACCCGCGTACACCCCGCCGAGCAGCGGCTCGACGAGCCGGTCGACGACCTCACGGCCGAGCCGGTCGGCGACGTACGAGCCGACCGCGACGTCGTCGCCGACAGCGGTCGGGGTGAGATCGCGCTCCTCGGCGATCCGGGCCAGGCCCTCGGGCGAGAGCACGCCGCTGAGCGCCGACGGGTCGCCCGGCACGCCCATCACATGGCCCTTGGGCATGGGGCGCAGGGCGTCGCGGGTCCAGACCGAGGCGGTGGCGGTGGCGGGCGGCTGGAGCCGGTCGCCGAGTCCGGCCGCCGTGGCCAGCCCGACCGCCTCGGGCCGGCGCGCGAGCATCGACTCGGCACCGAGGTCGACCCGGGTGCCCGCGATCTCGCCGGTCATCAGCTTGCCGCCGAGCCGCTCAGTCGCCTCCAGGACGGTGACCCTGAGGCCGGAGTCCAGCAGCCGGTGGGCGGCGGCGAGTCCGGCGATGCCGCCGCCGATGACGACGACGTGGCCCGTGCGTGTGGTGTCGCGCTGAGAAGAACGCTGCATGGGTCCACTCTCTCAAACCCGGGCCGAGTCCCGAACGTGACCGCTTCGAAACCGCGGACACGAAACCCGCACACGGACCCCTTACGTCGAACCGGCACCATCAACAACGGCCCTGGGGGGACGCGTTATGCCTTTCGACCGACACACGGACAGTCATCCACCCACTCGCCCCGGCAGCCGCGGATCACGCGTGACGGCGGCCGCCGGGCTGCTCGTGGTGCTCATGGCCACCGGCGCGTGCGGCGCCTCCGGCGACAGCGGCACGCGGGAACTGCAGTCCGCGGGCGACAACAAGGCGGCGGCGCCCGCGGAGGCCGGTGCCGGCGGGAAGTCGGCCGTGAAGCCCGCCGACGGCGCCTCCTCGGCACCGGATCCGGGCTCCACGGTCGCGGTCCACGTCATCCGCACGGCCACGCTCTCGATCGAGGTGAAGAGCGTGCCGAAGGCGGTCGCCGCGGCCCGGAGCGCCGCGGAGGACGCCGGTGGAATCGTGGCGGACGAGACCACGGAACGGGTCGACGACACCCACGACATGTCCCATCTCGTCCTGCGGGTGCCGCAGGCCCGGTACGAGGAGGTGCTGAGCGGCCTCGCCGGGTCGGGGAAGCTGCTGTCGCGCACGTCGAACGCGAAGGACGTCACCGGGCAGGTCGTCGACGTCGAGAGCCGGATCGCCACGCAGAGGGCGAGCGTCGCACGGGTCCGTGACCTGATGGACAAGGCCGAGAAGCTCACGGACGTGGTGACTCTGGAAGGCGAACTGAGCAGTCGGCAGTCCGACTTGGAGTCCCTGCTCGCGCAGCAGGCGTCACTGAAGGACCGCACCTCGCTCGCGACCGTCACGCTCGAACTCAGCGAGCCGTACGAGGACGGGAAGGACCCCGAGGACGAGGACACCGGTTTCCTGGACGCGCTGGAAGGCGGCTGGGACGCGTTCGTGACGATGCTGCGGTGGATCGCGGTGGCGATCGGTGCCACGGCGCCGTTCCTGGCCGCGGCGGCAGTCCTGGTGCTCCTGTGGCGGCTGCTCCGCGGCCGTCTGCCACGACGCCGTACGACGTCCCGGGAGCCGGCGTCGGAGACGCGGCAGGCCACGCCTGCCCCATAGGCGTCGTAGCGTGGGCCCCTGACCCTGCATACGGCGGCGAAGGGACCCGGCACATGACGGCGGAGCGACTGGTGGTCGTGGGGGGCGACGCGGCGGGCATGTCCGCCGCGTCGCAGGCCCGCAGGCTCAAGGGGCCGGACGCGATGAGCATCGTCGCCTTCGAGCGCGGCGACTTCACGTCGTACTCCGCCTGCGGAATCCCGTACTGGGTGAGCGGGGACGTCGAGGGGCCGGACGACCTCATCGCCCGTACGCCCGAGGAGCACCGGGCCCGTTCGATCGATCTGCGCACCCGCACCGAGGTGACGGAGATCGACGTCGCGGGGCACCGGGTACGGGCGCTGGACCGCGACAGCGGCGAGACCTACTGGACGGGCTACGACAAGCTGGTGATCGCCACCGGCGCCCGGCCGGTGCGCCCCGAGCTGCCCGGGATCGACGCCCCCGGTGTCCACGGCGTGCAGACCCTGGGCGACGGCCAGGAACTCCTGGAATCGCTGGAACGGGCTCCGGGGCGCCGGGCGGTCGTCGTCGGCGCGGGCTACATCGGCGTCGAGATGGCCGAGGCGATGCTCAAGCGCGGCTTCGAGGTGACGGTGCTCAACCGCGGTGCCCAGCCGATGGCGACGCTCGACCCGGACATGGGGAAGCTGGTCCACGACGCGATGGACGGGCTGGGCATCACCACGGTCAACGGTGCCGGGGTCACCCGTATCGGCACCGGCCCGGACGGCCGGGTCACGGAGGTCGTCACGGACGGGGGGACCTACCCCGCGGACGTCGTCGTGCTCGGAATCGGCGTCGAGCCGGAGACCGCCCTGGCCCGTGAGGCCGGTCTGCCGCTGGGGCCGCACGGCGGCCTGCTGACGGACCTGTCGATGCGGGTCGTGGGGCAGGACGACATCTGGGCGGGCGGGGACTGCGTCGAGGTCCTGGACCTCGTCGCCGGCCGCACCCGGCACATCGCGCTCGGCACCCACGCCAACAAGCACGGCCAGATCATCGGGTCCAACGTCGGCGGGGGCTACGGCACGTTCCCGGGCGTGGTGGGCACGGCGGTGAGCAAGGTCTGCGACCTGGAGATCGCCAGGACCGGGCTGCGTGAGAAGGACGCACGCGCGGTCGGCCTGCGCTTCGTCACGGCGACCATCGAGTCGACGGGCCGCGCCGGCTACTACCCGGGGGCGAAGCCCATGACGGTGAAGATGCTCGCCGAGTACCGGACCGGCAGGCTGCTGGGCGTGCAGATCGTCGGACGTGAGGGGGCGGCGAAGCGCGTGGACGTCGCGGCCGTGGCGCTCACCGCCGGCATGACGGTGGAGGCCATGACCGCCCTCGACCTCGGCTACGCGCCGCCGTTCTCGCCGGTCTGGGACCCGGTCCTGGTCGCCGCCCGCAAGGCCGTGTCGGCGGTGCGGGCGGCCGGTGGGTAGGAGAGGCGGCGGTCAGTGCGCCGTCTGCTGGTGGACGTACTCCACCAGGCGCGTCAGGGCGTCCGGGTCGGTGGCCGGCATGACGCCGTGCCCGAGGTTGAAGATGTGGCCCTCGAGACCGGCGGCGGCGTCGAGCACCTCGCGGGTCTTCGCCTCCACCACCTCGGTCGGCGCGAACAGCACCGCCGGGTCGAGGTTGCCCTGGAGCGCCTTGCCGGGGCCGACCCGGCGGGCGCCCTCGTCCATCGGGACGCGCCAGTCGACGCCGACGACGTCCGCGCCGGCCTCGCCCATCAGGCCGAGCAGCTCGCCGGTGCCGACGCCGAAGTGGATGCGCGGGACGCCGTACGGCGCGACGGCGTCGAAGACCTTCGCGGAGGCCGGCATCACGGATCGGCGGTAGTCGGCCGGGGCCAGGGCGCCGACCCAGGAGTCGAAGAGCTGCACGGCGGAGGCGCCGGCCTCGATCTGGACCTTGAGGAACGCGCCGGTGATCTCCGCGAGCCGGTCGAGCAGGTCGGCCCAGAGCTCGGGCTCGCCGTACATCATGGCCTTGGTGCGCTCGTGGTTGCGGGACGGGCCGCCCTCCACCAGGTAGCTCGCGAGGGTGAACGGCGCACCCGCGAACCCGATGAGCGGCGTGGCGCCGAGCTCGGCGGTGAGCATCCCGAAGGCCTCGGTGACGTACGGGACGTCCTCGGGCGTGAGGTCGCGCAGCCGGGCCAGGTCGGCGCGGGTGCGGATCGGCTCGGCGATCACCGGGCCGATGCCGGGCTTGATGTCGAGGTCGATGCCGATGGCCCTGAGCGGTACGACGATGTCGCTGAAGTAGATCGCGGCGTCGACCTTGTGACGGCGCACGGGCTGCAGCGTGATCTCCGTGACCAGCTCCGGCATCATGCACGAGTCGAGCATCGCGATGCCCTCACGGACCTTCAGGTACTCGGGCAGCGAGCGTCCCGCCTGTCGCATGAACCAGACCGGGGTGTGCGGCACCGGCTCCCGGCGGCACGCCTTGAGGAACGCCGAGTCGTGGGTGGCGGGGGTCGTCCGCAGGCCCGAGGACGGGCCCTCCCCTGATCGGACGGAGCTGAGCTCTTGGGGAAGGTCGTTGGCACTCACGCACAGAATCTTCGCACGGAGTGACAACGAGCCGGACGCCGCATGGGTGTCCCTCCCTGCACGGCGCTCCGGTTCCGCCTACTCTTCCCCGCATGGCTCCGGCTCAGGGACAATTTTCCGATCATTCCGATGGCACTGACAGCGAGGAGGGCGCGGACGGCGACGGCGTCCCGCCCGCGTTCCGGTCGGCGGTCGACGCGCTGCGTTCCGCCTGCCTGCGCCCCGAACTGGAGGTCGAGCCGACACGGCCGCCGCAGCGGCTCGCCCCGCACGCGTATGCCCTGGAGGCCGCAGTCGTGGAGGGCGAGGACGATCTCGCCGACGGCCGCCTGGTCCTCCTGCACGACCCGTCCGGACACGACACCTGGCAGGGCACGTTCCGCTTGGTGACGCTCGTACGCGCCGAACTCGAACCGGAGATGGCAGCCGACCCGCTGCTGCCCGAGGTCTGCTGGTCCTGGCTCACGGGGGCGCTGGACGCCCGGGGCCTCTCGTACGGGGAGGCCGGCGGGACGGTGACGCGCGCCGGTTCGCACTACTTCGGCGCGCTGTCCGCGCGCCGCCCGGCGACGCAGATCGAGATCCGGGCCTCGTGGACGCCGCGCGAGGGGCGCGGCGGGGTGCCGGACACGGCGGCGCACCTGGTCGCCTGGGGTGATCTGCTCTGCCAGCTCGCCGGCCTGCCGCCGTCGGCCACCTCCGACGCGGCGGTGGTGACGCTGCCCCAGAGGCGCGGGCCGCAGGTCTCATAACGCTGCGTCATTTTCGTGGGGAGCCGGTCGCACGTGGACCGGCTCTCTTTTCGTACAATCGATCGCGTGTCCTATTTGCCCGAATTGTTACTCACTAAATCGTGATCTTCCCCTAAAGGAGGACGCACCTGCTGCCGAAGAGGTCAATGACCCTTCAAGCACGGTTCGCCCCGGCTTCATCCCCGAGCCGGCCCGTCCCCCCACTCCACTCCCCAGGAGGCCTGGTGTCCGTTCTCCTCGAGCAGCCCGCAAGCCTGGTCGCCTACCGCCCGAACAAGCCGACGGCCATGGTCGTCGTGGCCGACCCGCGCGTCCGTTCCACCGTCACCCGCCATCTGTGGGCCCTCGGAGTTCGTGACGTCATCGAGGCGTCGTCCATCGCGGAGGCCCGCCCCCGCGTCGGCAGCCCGCGCGACATCTGCGTTGCCGACGTCCACCTGCCCGACGGTTCCGGGCTGACCCTGCTGTCCGAGACCCGAGCCGCCGGCTGGCCGAACGGCCTCGCCCTCTCCGCCGCCGATGACATCGGCGCGGTTCGCAACGCCCTCGCGGGCGGCGTGAAGGGCTATGTCGTCACCGGCACCCGTACCAACATCGGCCACCCCACCCGTCCCGGCGTCGCCCCGATCGGCGCCAATGCCGCCCGTATGCACCGCAGGCCTCCCGGTTCCCCGAGCCACCCGGGCGGCTACCGCGAACTCTCCGGCCGTGAGGTGGAGGTGCTCCGCCTGGTCGCCGAAGGCCAGTCCAACAAGGCCATCGGCGTCTCGATGGGCCTCTCCGCCCTCACGGTCAAGAGCCACCTCGCCCGCATCGCCCGCAAGCTCGGCACCGGAGACCGCGCCGGAATGGTCGCCGTGGCCCTGCGCACGGGCATCATCCACTGACCCCCGCACCCTGCCGGCACCTGCGCGGATGCGTAACCGGCCGGTTTACGTGCATGGCCGCCCGTCGACGGAACGTTCCGTCGACGGGCGACGCACATACACAGATACCCTTGGCATGTGACCGACGCCCAAGAGACCGCAGCAGACACTTCACTGCGAACCACCGGGGGCGCTCCCCCGGACGACGTCGCCCCGGCGCCGATCCCCTTGCTCGAACCGCGCGAGGGCATCCCCCCGGTGGTGGCGACCGACGACGCGCTCGCCCAGGTGGTCGCGGACTTCGCCGCGGGCACCGGCCCCGTCGCCGTCGACGCCGAACGCGCCTCGGGCTACCGCTACGGCCAGCGCGCCTACCTCGTGCAGCTGCGCCGCGAGGGTGCGGGAAGCGCGCTGATCGACCCGGTCGGCTGCCCCGACCTGTCCACGCTCGGCCAGGCCCTCACCGGCTCAGAGTGGATCCTGCACGCCGCCACCCAGGACCTGCCCTGCCTGCGCGACATAGGCATGACCCCGACCTCGCTCTTCGACACGGAGCTCGCCGGACGCCTGGCGGGATTCCCGCGCGTCGGCCTGGGCGCCATAGTGGAGAACGTCCTCGGCTACGCCCTGGAGAAGGGCCACTCCGCGGTCGACTGGTCCACCCGCCCCCTGCCCGACCCCTGGCTGCGCTACGCCGCGCTCGATGTCGAGCTGCTGGTGGACCTGCGCGACGCCCTGGAGGAGGAGCTGGACCGGCAGGGCAAGCTGGAGTGGGCGCTGGAGGAGTTCGCCGCGATCGCCTCGGCACCGCCCGCTCCCCCGCGCAAGGACCCGTGGCGCCGGACCTCCGGCATGCACAAGGTGCGGCGCCGCCGTCAGATCGCGGTCGTACGGGAGCTGTGGACCGCCCGTGACCAGGTGGCGCAGCGCCGTGACATCTCGCCCGGCAAGGTGCTCGGGGACGCCGCGATCATCGAGGCGGCCCTGGCGCTCCCGGCGAATGTGCAGGCTCTCACCGCGCTGCCCGGCTTCGGGCACCGCATGGGGCGCCGCCAGCTGGAGCAGTGGCAGGCGGCCGTCGACCGGGCCAAGGAGCTGCCCGAGTCGGAGCTGCCCCAGCCCGGCCAGCAGCCCGCCGGACCGCCGCCGCCCCGCTCGTGGGCGGACAAGGACCCGGCCGCCGCGGCCCGGCTTTCGGCGGCCCGTACCGCCGTGTCGGAGCTCGCCGAGCGGCTGCACATGCCGCAGGAGAATCTGATCACCCCGGACACCGTGCGCCGGATCTGCTGGGAGCCGCCCAAGGTCCTGACCCCGGACGCGGTCGAGACCGCGCTGGCCGGGCACGGCGCGCGCCGCTGGCAGATCGGACAGGTCGGTCCGCTGCTGCTGCGCGCCCTGGACACCAGCGCCTGACACCGCGCGACACGCGTACGCCCCCTGCCGGATCCGGCAGGGGGCGTACGCGTGTCGGGGCCGCACCCCTGGCCGGTCTGTCGAGGAGGATCGAATTCACGCCAGTTACCCGGTCTTCCCGGACCCCCTCCGCATGTGACGTTCACCGCTCCGGTGGTGGGGGGTGGGCAGTCCGGTTACCCGCAAGTAGCATGAGGGGCGTGGCGCGCCGATGCGTGCGCCCGCAGCAGTGCCATCCCGCACCCTGGAGGAGAGCCACCGTGCCTCGTACCATCCGGGACGTCGTCTTCGTCGACGGCGTCCGCACCCCGTTCGGCAAAGCGGGCCCGAAGGGCATCTACCACGAGACCCGCGCCGACGATCTCGTCGTGAAGGCCATCCGGGAGCTGCTGCGCCGCAACCCGGACCTGGACCCCGCGAAGATCGACGAGGTCGCCATCGCCGCGACCACGCAGATCGGCGACCAGGGCCTGACGCTCGGCCGCACCGCCGGAATCCTGGCCGGTCTGCCGCAGTCGGTACCCGGTTACTCCATCGACCGCATGTGTGCGGGCGCCCTGACCGCCGTCACCTCGACGGCCGGTTCCATCGCCTTCGGCGCGTACGACGTCGTCATCGCCGGCGGTGTCGAGCACATGGGCCGCCACCCGATGGGCGAGAGCGTGGACCCGAACCCGCGTCTCGTGTCGGAGAAGCTGGTCGACGAGTCCGCCCTCTTCATGGGCATGACCGCGGAGAACCTGCACGACAGGTACCCCTCGATCACCAAGCAGCGTGCCGACGAGTACGCGGTCCGTTCGCAGGAGAAGGCCGCCAAGGCGTACGCCAACGGCACGATCCAGCAGGACCTGGTGCCGGTCTCCGTGCGCCGCACCAACGCCGAGGCCGGGGAGACGGGCTGGGGCCTGGTCACCGCCGACGAGCCGATGCGCCCGGGCACCACCCTGGAGTCGCTGGCCGGTCTGAAGACCCCGTTCCGCGCCCACGGCCGCGTGACGGCCGGTAACGCCGCGGGTCTCAACGACGGCGCCACCGCCTCACTGCTCGCCTCCGAGGAGACCGCCCGCGAGCTGGGTCTCCCGGTCAAGATGCGCCTCGTGTCGTACGCCTTCGCGGGTGTCGAGCCGGAGGTCATGGGCTACGGCCCGATCCCGGCGACGGAGAAGGCCCTCGCCAAGGCCGGCCTCTCCATCGACGACATCGGTCTCTTCGAGATCAACGAGGCCTTCGCCGTGCAGGTGCTCGCCTTCCTGGAGCACTACGGCATCGCCGACGACGACCAGCGCGTCAACCAGTACGGCGGCGCGATCGCCTACGGCCACCCGCTCGCCTCCTCCGGCGTCCGCCTGATGACTCAGCTGGCCCGCCAGTTCGAGGAGCAGCCGGAGGTCCGCTACGGCCTGACGACCATGTGCGTCGGCTTCGGCATGGGCGCGACCGTCGTCTGGGAGAACCCGAACTTCAACGGAGGCAACAAGTGAGCTCCACCACTGAGCTTCTGAAGGGTGCGGCCGAGCTGTTCCCCGGCGAGGTCGTCACGCAGGCGCACGTGCGCCACCTCGACCTTCCCGGCGGTGCGGGCCGTTTCGCCCTCATCACGCTGGACAACGGCTTCGACCACACCAAGCCGACCACCATCGGCCCGCAGTCGCTGGCGAACCTGAACGCCGCCGTCGACCAGGTCGAGAAGGAGGCCGCCGACGGCGCGATCGTCGGCGTCGGCGTCACCGGCAAGCCGTTCATCTTCGCGGTGGGCGCGGACCTCAAGGGCGTCGAGCTCCTCAAGGACCACAAGGACGCGCTGGCCATCGGCAAGGGCGGCCACGACGTCTTCCGCCGCCTCTCCGGCCTCGCGGTCCCGACGTTCGCGTACTACAACGGCGCGGCCATGGGCGGCGGTGTCGAGATCGGGCTGCACTGCTCGTACCGCACCGTCTCCAGCGCGCTGCCGGCGTTCTCGCTGCCCGAGGTCTTCCTCGGTCTGGTCCCCGGCTGGGGCGGCTGCGCGCTGCTCCCCAACCTGATCGGCGCCGACCGCGCCGTCTCGGTCATCATCGAGAACTCGCTCAACCAGAACCGTCAGCTCAAGGGCAAGCAGGTCTTCGAGCTCGGGATCGCCGACGCGATCTTCGAGGGCGCGGACTTCCTGGAGCAGTCGCTGATCTGGACCGCCTCCGTCCTCAAGGGCGAGATCGCGGTGGAGCGTCCCGAGGTCGACCGCGGTGACGCCTGGGACCAGGCCGTCGCCCGCGGCAAGGCGATCGCCGACTCCAAGGTGCACGGGGCGGCCCCCGCCGCGTACCGCGCGCTGGAGATCATCGCCGCGGCGAAGAGCGGCGACCTGGGCGCCGGCTTCGACGCCGAGGACCAGGCCCTCGCGGACCTGATCATGGGCGGTGAGCTGCGCTCCGGGATCTACTCCTTCAACCTGGTCCAGAAGCGCGCCAAGCGCCCGGCCGGCGCCCCGGACAAGTCCCTGGCCCGCCCGGTCACCAAGGTCGGCGTGGTGGGCGCGGGCCTGATGGCCAGCCAGCTCGCCCTGCTCTTCCTCCGCCGCCTGGAGGTCCCGGTCGTCCTCACGGACATCGACCAGGAGCGCGTCGACAAGGGCGTGGGCTACGTCCAGGCCGAGATCGACAAGCTGCTCGGCAAGGGCCGCATCAACCAGGACAAGGCCAACCGCCTCAAGGCCCTGGTCTCCGGTGTGCTGGACAAGGCGGAGGGCTTCTCCGACGCCGACTTCATCATCGAGGCCGTCTTCGAGGAGATCGGCGTCAAGCAGCAGGTGTTCGCGGAGGTCGAGGCGGTCGCCCCGGCGCACGCGATCCTCGCCACCAACACCTCGTCCCTCTCGGTCACCGAGATGGCGTCGAAGCTGAAGAACCCCGAGCGGGTCGTCGGCTTCCACTTCTTCAACCCGGTCGCGATCCTCCCGCTCCTGGAGATCGTCCGCGGCGAGCAGACCGACGACGCCTCGCTGGCCACGGCCTTCGGCGTCGCCCGCAAGCTGAAGAAGACCGCGGTGCTGGTGAAGGACGCCCCGGCGTTCGTCGTCAACCGCATCCTCACCCGCTTCATGGGCGAGATCCAGAACATCATCGACGAGGGCACCCCGGTCGAGACGGCGGAGAAGGCCATCGAGCCCCTCGGCCTGCCGATGTCCCCGCTGGTGCTGCTGGAGCTGGTGGGCCCGGCCATCGGCCTGCACGTCTCCGAGACCCTGAACCGCGCGTTCCCGGACCGCTTCACGGTCTCCGAGAACCTCGCGGCGGTCGTCAGGGCGGGCAAGCGCGGCTTCTACGTCTACGACTCCGGCAAGCCGGAGCTCGACCCTGAGGTCGCGGCGCTCCTCAAGCAGGGCGACACCGTCCTGACGGAGGACCAGGTCCGTGACCGCGTCCTGGACGCGGTGGCCCAGGAGATCGGCCTCATGCTGGCCGAGGGCGTCGTCGCCGAGCCGCAGGACATCGACCTCTGCCTGATCACCGGCGCGGGCTGGCCCTTCCACCTGGGCGGCATCACGCCGTACCTGGACCGCGAGGGCGTCTCGGAGCGGGTGAACGGCAAGCCGTTCCTGGCGCAGGGCGTGGCGAGCGTCCCGGCGTAAGTACGCATCCGTCGTACATGACCGAGGGGCCCGGCAAGTCGGTTGGCTTGCCGGGCCCTTCGTCGTCCCGACCGGGCTTCAGCCGGTCACGACGATCGCGGTGGCGACCTCGCGTTCCTCCGCGCCACCGTCGGCCGGACGGTTGCGCACCGCCCCGTCGACAACCATCGTCGCCGACCCGCCGCCGTCGAGGTTCACGGCCTCGGTGGCCCCCAGCCGCAGAAGGCTCCGCGACGCCTCGGTCATAGACACGCCGACGCTGCGCCCGGGATCCCTGCCGTCGAAGGTCACCAGCAGCAGCGTGCCGTCCGCAGTGATTCCCGCGACGGTGCGGGGCTCCCGCCGTGCGAGTGTGGCGGCCGCGAAGCCGTTGGCCGCACCGTTGATCCAGACCTCCCCGTCGCGTACGAGCGCGGGGCCCGCGCCGATCACCGACACCCCGGCCCCCGCCACCCGCCTCCCGGACCGGTCCTGCACCCCGGAGGTGACCTGGACCGAGCTGCCCTGCGAGGCATGTGCCTCCAGCCAGTCCGCACCCTGCCCGATGCCGCTGAGTGTGCTGCCACCGGCCGGGATCGGTCCGCCCGCGGGGCTCCGCAGCGCGGTCACGCGGCCCCTCGCGTCAAGCACGGCTTCCTCACTGCCCTCCGGTCCGGGCGGGGAATCGCTCCCCCAGGCCGGGCGGAAGGAGACGATCTCGTCGCGATCCACGCACAGTTGATTGCGGAGTGGCCTCGACTCCGGCCGGCCGGTCCTGGCGAGCGTGTCCCCGCCCACCCCGCCACAGCCGAGGATCCGGCCCGGGACACGGTTGATGCCGTCCAGTTCCCGGGCGGCCCCGTCCGAGGCGAGGAGCGCGGAGGAGGTACTGATGTCGGCGGTCCGGGGCCGGCTGCCGGGGGGCCCGAGGATCAGTGCGGTACTCCCGTCGGCCGCCTCGCTGAGGAGGTCGCCGTCGGAGGCGTAGACACCGAGCGGATCGCCCTCGTGGCCGCCGAAGTCGGGTCCTGTACGGATGTCGAAGAAGGAGGCGTTGACCGCCGCCACCGCGCCTGCCCGGTCCGACATCTCCGTGACAGTCCGCGAGGAGTCCAGCCGGTCTCCGTGGACAGCCGAGACCGTCACCCGCGCGGAGGGGGACACCGAGAGCACACTCAGGCGGACCGGGCTGCCGTCCTCGAGGGTGTGCGTGAGCTGCTCGAAGGCCACGCCTGCGGGCAGCCGGGGGTGCGGAGCCTGACCGGTGCGGCCGGGCCGTTCGACGGGCGGGGACTGGGCCGGGACGGAGCACGCCGCCACGACCGCCCCGACGGAAAGCGCCAGCGCGCCCACACGCCGGAGCGGTCGCGCACGGCCGTCAGCCCGCGAGAACACCGGGTGCCGCGCCCGTGTCACCGACGCACACGGTCACCCGTCCTCGTACGAGACGGCCGGCGCCGTCGTCGAGGACGTAGTCGAAACGGTCGTACCCGGTATGGCCGTCGAACGGCGTGTACGTCACCGCCCCGTCCGGCGCGATGTAGGTCGCACCGAATACGGCCGGGCCGACACCGACCAGCTGGACGTGCTCGCCCAGTCCTTCGGTCAGGCCGGTCAGCAGGCCCCGGTACCCGGGCGCCACCCGCAGCGTGCGCCCTGGCACCGGCAGCGGCGCGATGCGGAAGCCGCGCTGCTTCACCGCATGGGTACCGCTGGTCAGGCTCGACCCTCCACGGGCAATGATTCCGGACCGTACCTCGGGCACGAGGAAGGCTCCTGCCCCGGTGTCGTCACGCATCCGGGCGGTGAACCGGGCGACCCGTGTGGTGCCCGCCTCCACAGAAGTCGCGTACCTGTCCCCCGACGCCAGCATGCTCATTCCGGCCAGTTGCCCGACGGACGCCACCTTCGCGAACGGCGGTGCCATCACATAGCCGTAGTAGCGATGCCCACCGCCCTCGGGGAACAGGGTCAGATCGAAGACGACCGACTGTCCGGGCCTGAGCGGAACATCGGGGTTTGCGTCGGCGGTCAGCTCCACGGTCAGCCGGATGGACGGATCGTCCTGCTGGACCGCGCTGACCCGGGACACCAGATGGCGCGGCGCGCTGTCGACGTCGTTCACAACGTGCTCCCCGTGCCCTTGGTACGTGTACGTGTGATGGCCTGGTGCGTGGCATCGTCCAGCCAGCCCATGGCCTCGGGCGGAAAACTCTCGCGATCCAGATCCTGGGCCCAGTGCTCCGGGACGATGCGCCGGGTCGCCATCGCGTGCGCGACGAACCGGGCGCACGCGATTGCGCCGGCGGGCAGGAGGTGGGTGCTGTCCTCTATGCCCTCCGGGTAGGTGGCGTACTGTCCCGGCTCCAGATACATGAAGAGCGCACGCGTCTGCTCGGGGCCGAGCTGCGTCCACCATTCGAGGCTCTGCTCGTAGAGGTCGATGTAGGGCGTCGACGTCTGCTCCGCCAGCTCCCGCATCGCCATGGGGTACTCGCCGAACACCCGGGGAAGATTGCCGTGCGCGTCGAAGGTCCAGCGCTCGTGCGGGCTCACCAGGACCGGATGGGCCTGGCGGTCCCTGGCACCGTCGACGAACCGTCGCAGATGGCGCTGGAAGTCGCCGAAGGGCTCGGTGCGCAGTTCCGGTTCCGGCTTGTGGTCGATCAGGCCGAACGAGACGACCAGGTAGTCACCGGGCCGCAGGTGCTCCAGGATCCAGTCGAGCCGGCCCCGCTCACTGAACGTCTTGGAGCTCGCTCCGGCCCGTGCGCAGTTGACCACCTCGACCTCACCGGTGAGGAAGAGGGGGAGCACCTGCCCCCAGCCGGTCATCGGCGCGCGGCTGACCTCTCGGGTGCAGACACTGGAGTCGCCGGCGAGGAACATGCGGACAGGGCCCTGCCGGACACCGTACTCAGGCCGCATCGACCCATCCCGACTGTCGCTCCGCTGCGGTCTCCCGGCCGGCGGAGGCAGCGGGTCCGAGCGCCTCGGCGCCCGAGTCGCCGAGGCCGTCGATCGCCTCGTAGACCCTGGCGCAGTTCCCGTGGTCGCGGTAGGCGAAGAAGTGTTCCGCCCTTTCGCGGTAGGGGCTCTCCACGGTGAATCCCCGGCCGATCGACGCGATGATCTCGTCCACGGCTTCGTCCACGGTGCGGCAGACCGGCCCGAAACCGTCCTCGGTGAGGTTGAAGTAACCCCGCTTGTAGTGCCGCCCGTAGAAGTCCTCCTCGTCGAACGGCACATAGACGATCGGAGTGTCCATGTAAGCGACATCGAAGAACACCGAAGAGTAGTCCGTCACCATCAGCGAGCATTCCTTCATCGCCTGCTGCACATTCCTGGACTTCGGGTCCGCGACGACGATGGAATCCGACTCCAGCTGGAAATGGTGGAGATACGGGCGGATCTCGTAGTGCGGGAAGAACTCCAGGTCCACGCCCGCATTCTCCAGTGCCCGGACGAGTCTCGGGTTGGAGAGCAGTTCCTTGTAGAAGCGGAAGTACTCGGACTGCATGAAGGAGGACTTGGCCGGACCGGCGGACTTCTTGTACGAAGCCGTGACGATCCACTGACGCCACGTGGGCATCAGCAGCACCCTGGGCCGGTCACGCGGCTCCTTGCGCAGCGCGTCGAAACGGGGGAAACCCGCCAGGACCGCCCGGGAGCCGTAGCCGGCTTCCTCGGCGAAGAACTCCCGCTCCTGCCGTCCGCCGGCCAGGATCATGTCGTAGCTGGTGATCAGCTGTGCCGCACCGCTGGTCACGTCGTTGTACGTGATGCCGTGCTGGAGGAAGACGCGCTGATACCGGATCAGTTCGCCGAACCGGTGCAGATAGAGCGCCTTGCGGTACCCCTCGGGCACCAGGTAGGACTCCGAATCGTAGGCGCCGATGAGCTTGGTGGCGTGCAGCAGGTACATCCGGTGCTTCAGCGAACCGAGCTTCAGGACGTTCCCGTACGGTTGCACCTTCTTGTAGTCCGGGGACTTCTCGTCGATGACGTAGTAGGCCTTCCGGCGCTTCCGGTTCTCCCTGATCCACTTGAAGAAGTGGTAGGAGTTGTCCTGCGCCGTGTCGGACCGCTCGCCTATGATCCAGATCTCCCGGGACCGCAGGAACGGATAGGAGATCCAGTAGGCCAGCCTCATCCGCCAGCCGGGATTTCGGTGCTTCATGATGCGGATCTCACGCGCCGCACGCCAGAACTTCTGCTTGGTCCGGGCCTTGAGCGTCCGGTCGACCAGCCTGAAGTGCAGCGACTCACCGCCTCCGATGGTCAGCATGTAGCGGTAGTCGCCGACCTGGCCCGCGCCCTTCAGCCGGTGCAGCGGAAGCCGGGCCTTCATCACCACATTCCGGTGGCGCGATCCGTCGGCCGCACGCACACGGAGCCGGAAGTCCCCGGACTTGAACCCGCCGCCCACGAGGTCCGCTGCCGGTATCTCGGCGTACCACCCGGCGTACAGGTCCCGCCCGTTCCGAGCGTTCATGAGGTCTCTGCGGTAGACCTGCCGCAGCGGGACGACCACCTTCCCCTGCCGCGTCTGGTGGACGAATTCGAGGCGGTTGACCATCTGACCGTCGATGCTCATGCCGGGGAAGGACATGCACCCCTCGATCACCAGCACATCGCCACGGGCCCGGACCGACTCCACCACCACGTTGGGGTCGTTGACCCGCGCGGCCCTGGACTCCGCCGCACCGCCCCCGAACGTACGGTAGAAGCCTTCGTCGTCGACCTGAACGGCCGGAGTGGCCCCTTCCAGTACCCGGTCGGGATCGGCGAAGAGCTCGAAGTTCCCGGTCTTGGCGGCGTAGTGGTCGAGTTGCTGCGCGGGATTTGTCACCAACTCGGCGATCACCTCGTCCGGGACCGTCGCGTAGTGATCCCGGAGGCCGGGGAAGATCTCCGCCAGCTGGGAGCGGCCCATGACGTTACGCGCGTTGCACAGGAATCCCTTGTAGGTGCGCGTCACGTAGCGGTGGAACATGCGCCGGATCTCAGGACGCTCCCTCTCGGAAACCGCGAGGAGGTAGTGGTTCAGCCTGAGGTGGTCCCAGTAGTTGGCGGGCTTGCTCCACAGCGAGTCCATGATGGACGTGCCGTCCGGGCGGCCCCGGTAGTAGTACACCGGCTCGTCCACGAGGCTGATCCCGTCGGCGCGCAACATGCTCGGCAGCGTCACCCAGGCGTCCTCGAAGTGCACCCCCTCGCCGAAGCGCACGCCCAGGCGGCGGAGGAGACCGGTGCTGAACAGCTTGTTGCAGGCGGAACCGCTGAAGATCAGGTCCGGCACCGAGGCGAAGTCGTCGATGCGGCGGTCGCCCTTGCCGAAGTACTGCTTCCAGGGGCCGTACGGTCGGTCGGGGAAGTTCACCAGGTCCCCCACCACCACTTCCGAGCCGTCCCGCCACGCCGCCTGCAGCATCTTCGACAGGGCGTCCTCGCCCAGGATGTCGTCGGAGTCGAGGAAGGTGACGTAGGGCGCGGTGACCTGGTCGAGGCCGTTGTTGCGCGCGTTCCCGAGACCACCGTTCTGCTGGTGGACCACGGTGACATTGGCGTAGTGCCGGGCGAAGCGGTCGAGGATCTGGGGTGTCTCGTCGGTGGCGCCGTCGTCCACCAGGATGACCTGGGTCGCGGCGAAGCCCTCCTGTGCCGCGATGGAGCCGAGGCAGTCGTCCAGGTACTTCGCCACGTTGTAGCAGGGAACGACGACGGCCATCTCGAAGGCGTAGTCGAGGGTGGCGATCGGCGGGTGGATCAGGCTGCGCCACCACATCCAGGGCGCGTCGGGGTCGTTCTGCTCGGTCTCGAAGGTCCGGCGTCCGGCCACAGCGCACCGCAGGGCGAGGTTTCCGGAGACCGTGCGGTACCCCTCCAGCTCCTCGTCCCGTGCGTGGAACGTCAGTCCGGAGAGCTCCACGTCACGCACGTTCAGTGGGGACCGCGAGCGGTTCCGGTTCCACTCGACGACGACCGAGACGTTCCAGACGGTGCTGTCGGAGAATTCCTTCCCGAGTACGGCGGCGAGGTCCACCACGCCGTCGAACGTGATGAACCGCTCGTCCACCCCGGGGCCCGCTATCGGCACCGTGACGTCCCGCTTGGAGTGCCGGTTGCGCACAGCCAGGGCGAGTTTGAGATCGTCACCGGGGTTGATCCGCCCGAACCGGTTGACCAGCCGGCCCTCGAACCGCAGCTCCACTCCCTTGACGGCCCAGTGGTCGAGCTGGGCGAACAGCGGCACCTGGGAAAGGTTCGCCGTCGACAGGCCGAGCTCCGTGACGTCGAGCATGCGGCGCGCGTCCGGCAGGTGCAGATGGTCCCCGGACCAGTAGACGTGCCCTTCCTCCTCGACGAGGAAGGAGGAGAGCGTGCTCCTGCGCTGGGCGTAGTCCAGCGTGGTCAGCGCCGCTTCAGTCTCCTGGTACATGAGGAGGTAGGCCCGTACGCGGTCGACCGGGTCGCACAGCTCGAAGGCCTCGTCACTGATCGAGAAGAGGTAGTTGCTCGCGATCTCGGCGAAGCCCTGCTGGAATTCCGGATCGCCCTCCGCCAGAGCCCGCATGTAGAGACGCAGGTCGTGTGCGAGGAACTTGGAGTCCTTGCGGACCTTGAGTGGCCACAGGCCCCGGTCGAGGAGGAACGCGTCGGTGGCACGGTGCACGGCGACCCGGTCCGTGATGCTGCGCAGCTCACCGGTGCGGCCGGTGATCGAACCGCCGTCGGGCTCCCACATCCAGCGGTACACGGGGTCGGTGATGACGGTGATCCCGTCGGCGAGGCAGCCGGCCACCGTGGAGAAGTAGGTGTCCTCGTAGAACACGCCTTCCGGGAACCAGATCCCGCCGTTCCGGAGGAACTCCACGCGGTACAGCTTCGCGGCGGCGATGGGGTCGGACAGCATCAGGGGGAACTCGACGAGACCCGGCACGGTACGCCGCATCGCGTACACCTCGGGCGCCCAGCCCTCGGTCTCGCTGGTGGCCCGGTTGACCCGCACCGCCTTGCCCGCGGTGATGTCGCTCCCGGTCTCCAGCGCGCTGGCCACCAGCAGCTCACAGGCGCGGGGCGGCAGCTCGTCGTCGGCGTCGAGGAACATGACGTACTGGCCGGCGGCCTGGGCTATGCCCATGTTCCGCGGCGCTCCGACGCCCCCGCTGTTGGTGGGCCGGCGCAGCACACGGACGCGGCCGTTGGTGCCGGCGAAGCTCTTGACGATGTCGAGCGTGTTGTCCGTCGAGGCGTCGTCGACGATGACGATCTCGACCAGTTCGTACGTCTGGTTCACGGCCGACTGGAGTGCCTTGCCGATCGTCGTCGCCGCGTTGTAGGCCGGAATGACGACGGTCACCCACACATCGGGGGTGTCCTGTTCGTGCCTCATCGATTGCCTTCTCGGTCGCCCAGATATCCGTTCTGCTCCGGCTGGGGCGCGTGGGGGGCGGCGTACAGCCGCTCACCCTGAACCGGATGGCCATAGGTGTGGCCGGCCTGCTGATACGTTTCCGCAGGCGGCCACGCCTCTTGGTACGCGTACTGCTCGTTCGGGACGTAACCCGTGTACGGCTGGGGGTAGGGCTGGAAGCCGGGGTCCTCGTCCGGCTGCTGGTCCAGCAGGCGCTCCGCGTCACGCAGCCCCTCCTCGACCCCGCGGCGGTGGCGGCCCCTGTGCAGCTGGGGGGAGATGGTGCCCGCCGTGGACGGCGCCGAGCTGAGCTCGGCCATCACCTTGGTGAAGTCGCGGGTGGAAAGCCAGAACTTGTACATGATGATCAGCTCGAAGGCTCCGAGCAGCGCTGCCGACACCAGTGTGGTCATCAGGATCTGCCCGATCAGCGGGGCGACGATGAAGATGAACATCTGGAACTCGATGCCGCTGATGAGGTGCGGCCTGATGCGGCTGCGCAGCATGGCGTGACGCACGCGCTGGTACCAAGGGAATCGGTGACGGAACTGTGCGTGCAGGTCCACCACGTGGGCGGCTGTGGCCTGCTCCTTGAGGGTCTCCGCCTCGGCCTCGGGATTCTCCCGGAGCAGATCCTCCATGAACTGGATCTGCTGCTCCTCCGGCTCCGCCGTGACCCGGCCCGCCGCCTCGGCCGCAACAGCGCGCTCGGCGTCGCGCTTCTCCTTCGTCACCTTCTCGATCTTCGTCCGCATCGACATGCGCATCTTGTAGATCTGAAGGGCGTCGACGTAGCGCAGCATGTCGAGGAAGACCACCATGAGGGCGGCGAGCAGATACCGCTCGTCGCCGTTGTCCAGGTACTGACCGCCCATGAGGGCCAGGGCGCAGAAGAGCACCCGGATGCGGTCGAAGACGTAGTCGAGCCAACCGCCGAAGACCGTGCCGTTGCCCTTGAGCCGCGCCAGCTTCCCGTCGATGCAGTCGAAGATGAAGCTCAGGTGGTACAGCGCGGCGCCGATGGCGAGGGAGACGGGGTCGCCCTTGAGGAAGAATCCGGCCGAGCCGAGCCCCACGAACAGCGCCGCCCAGGTGACGCGGTTGGGCGTGATGAAGCCGAACCGTGCCATGACGATCAGCATGCGGGTCGCCACAGGGTCGACCAGAAGCACCGTCCACCAAGCGTCACGCTTCTTGCATGTCAGCTTCTGAACAGCGCGCAGGGACAGCTTGGCCATAACCCCTCAGTCACGAGAACCAGTAAACAGTTCCTCGCTCATGCATGGGCAGGTACGAGGCGCCCTCATGTTCACCAGGTCCCCCCCGGTCGTTCACATGAAAGATTCACAGACTTTATCAAGAACTCAACAACATGCGCCCAGGGTCGTTACCATTCCGAGCCCTTAAGGTCGCAATCGGTCGGAAATTGTCACACTGTGTACCAGGAATCGAACTCAAGACCGCTTTTTCGTGACTTCCGGTGAGCAACGGCCAGTCGCGCCCCCGCGGTGAGCACCGCCAATGTGACCATTCCGTTCCGAGACCTGACGGCCGCGGGCGGGAGCGGTGTGTCCTTGCCCGCCGCGCTCCACCACACGCCCGCGTCCGGGCGTCCCTCCGCGTAGGCCCCGACGGTGCTCTCCCCTCCGAGGCCCGAACGGACAAGGAGCGCGTAGGCCCAGCCGTCCACGTCCACTCCCCGGACACCGGTCAGCGGCCCGCTGCCCTCGGCGCCCCCGAGCGGCAGAGGAGCGGCAGCTCCCGGCCACCAGATGCCGGGCTCGTTCGTCAACAGGTCCCGGAACAGGACGGTGCCGGGCTCCGGCCCCGCGGACATCGTTCCCCGCACGGGCGTGAAAGGGACGCTCCGGTCCTCGGCCCAGGCACCGCCGGGCCCTGAGCGGGCCCAGCGCACCACCGCGTCGGAGTCCCGTGCGCGGGCCAGGAGTTCCACCTCCCCGCGCCCGGTGGTGACGGTCACCAGCTCGTCCGCGACGCGGAGACCGCTGAGGTGCTGCCATGGCGTCCACGCTCCGTCGGACGACTGATGGCGGTAGCTCACGCTGTGCCCGAAGTTCCGGGCGAAGACGAGGAGGCCCCCCGCTCCGTCGAAGGCCATCGCCGGGAAGCCGCCCTCCCTGCTCTTGTACCGGTCCCCGGGATTGGGGGAGCCCAGCGAGTGCCAGGGAGTGAGCGGCTGTCCGGTGCGGTACTGCACCGCGTGCACGATCTCCACGTCGTCGCCCCCGCCCCCGCGTACGGTCCGGCGCAGCGCCAGCAGGTGCACGAACCCGTGGGGGTCCTGCACCACGGACAGCCCCGGCATCAGACGGGGTCCGGGGAGCAGTTCCGGCCCGAGCCAGTCGGCGCCTTCCGGCTCCGACTGGACCCACCGCACCACGCCCGCGGCGGACGGCAGGAACGCCGTCAGGCGGCCGTCGAACCCCTCTGTCAGCCAGTGCTTCGTACGCGGATAACGCGACGCGGACCCCGCGTCCAGCTTCTCGTCCGCCGCCGCACGGCGGCAGTCCACGAAGACGGGGGTTCCCGACTCCAGCTGGTAGGCACGCACCGCGGCGAGTGCCTCCAGAGCGGCGGCCGCCCGTTCAGGATCCTCGTGTACGGGTACGCCCGCGCCCTCGTCGTAGCCCACGCGCTCCGGATCGGGATCCGCCAGGCGGACCCACCCCGGGCGCAGTTCGCGCAGTGCCCGGAGCAGCGCCCCGTGGCCGTCGGGGTCCCGGCCGGCGAACGTCGGGCCACCGGGGACCGGACACCCGCGCCGGGAAGCCTCGGCGAGAGCCCGCTCCAGCGCGGCACGCTCGTCCTTGCTCCCCTCGCCGACGCACAGCACCCGGATCTCGGTCCCGTGGTCCTCGGTCGCGACAAGGAGTGCCGCGTCGCCCGGGCCGCCGGCGACGACCGTCACCTTCCTGACGTCATCGCCGGCCGGGCGAGGGGCCTGAGACCTCTGCGCCCGGCCGTCACTCGCTCTGCGGGCCACGTCGTCCGTCCTTCCCGGTGTCGCGTCGCACCACGGGGTTCATATCCGGTGCCAGTCACTCAAGGTCAGCCCCTGGCTGTCCTCCTGCCGGGCCACGGCCGGCCGACCGTCCGTACCGACGACGGCCACAGCCATCCGTCCCCGGCCGTCGACGGCGAGGGAGGGATCGCCGGCGCACTGCCGTCCGGTGTCGGTCCACCAGACACCGTTCTGCTCACCCTCGGTCGCGAAGGCTCCGAGCCGGACCGTCCCGGCGAGGCTCCTGAAGGCCAGCACCGTGCAGTCGAGCCCGTCCAGCATCGTGCGCACCGCGTCGATCCGTCCGTCTCCCGGCTCGCCCCCCAGAGGCACCGGCCAGCGCCCCGCGCGGAAGGCGGCGACGCCGGCACTGCGCACATCGGTCAGGTAGTAGGTCACGCTCCCGGGCGAGGTCTCCAGCGAGCTCACGGAACCGGGCAGCGGAATCGCACCGACCTCGTACCCGGGCACCAGAGGACCGCCGGGCTTCTGCTGGCAGAGGTGCAGCGCCCCCGTACGCGCGGGGATCAAAGCCTCGACCAGGCCGGCGGACGTGGCCGCCAGAGCGGGCTGGTCCGTGACGCCGGCAGCCGGCAGCTTGCCCCAGGCCTCCCACTGGCCCTGCTTGTCCTCACGGCGCAGGGCGAGCGAACCCAGCCCGGTGGGGACGCAGACATGGAGGGCCCCGTCCTGGGCGACGGCCCCGGTGGGACCGCCGACCTCGACCGCCCGGGCGATCTCCTTGAAGGGATTGCCCAGCGAACGCCACTCCGTCATCGGACGGCCGGTCTGGTACTGAGTGGCACGCACGATGTCCACCGTGGACCAGTCATCGGCGCGCGGACGCGACCGACGGCCGAGGAAGTGGGCATAACGGTTCTGCCCCTGGATCACGGTGAGGTGGGTGATGCCCTTGGCCGGGATGACGTCGGGGCCCGCCCAGTGCCGCGACCCCGCGGCCTCTTCCGTCCAGCGCAGGACGGTTCCGCCGGCATGCACGTAGACAGTCAGCCGGCCGTCATGGCCCGCGAGCAGCCAAGGGCCCCCGGTCACCGCTCCGGCCTCCGGGACGGTGGCGGGAGCCGGACCTGTGCGCTTGGCTTCGTCGAGGGAGACACCTCGCATGGTGTGTTCTCACCCTCCCAGGGCATGTGGCCCTCGTCGGACGAGGGCGCGGGAACCGGGACTTCGTGGACAGCGGGCGGACAACGTCGGTTCGGTGAACGGCCGCAAGGCTCAGCGGCGGGCGTCCGGGTGCCGGAGGCACCAGCCTTCCCAGGCCGAGGCCACCATCTCGCGGACGTCATGCCGGGCCGACCATCCGAGTTCCTCCCGGATCCGGTCCGCGGACGCGACCACCCGCGCCGGGTCTCCCGGCCTTCGTGCGGCGGCGACAGGCGCGGAGCCGGCTCCGTATCCGGTCACGTCACCGATGAGATCGATCATGGCCCGCACGGAAACGCCCTCACCACGTCCGATATTGATGGTGAGGTCCGTACCGGCCTCCCTGCCGAGGAGGGCCCGCGCTGCGGCGAGATGTGCCGAAGCGATGTCGTCGACATGGATGAAGTCCCGCACACAGGTGCCGTCCGGGGTCCCGTAGTCCTCACCGAAGATCACCGGCGCCTCTCCCCGGGTGAGCTTCTCGAAGACCATGGGAACGAGGTTGAAGACGCCGGTGTCGGCGAGCTCCGGCGTCGCCGCCCCCGCGACGTTGAAGTAGCGCATCGAGGCGGTCGCCATTCCGTGCGCCTTCCCCGCCGCACGGACCATCCACTCACCGGCGAGCTTCGTCTCGCCGTACGGATTGATCGGCGCGCAGGGCGTGTCCTCCGTCACCAGGTCGACGTCAGGCATTCCGTACACAGCCGCGGACGAGGAGAAGAGGAAAGCGCGGACCCCCCTCTCCGTGGCTGCTTCCAACAGCGTCTGGAGGCCGTGCACATTCTCGCGGTAGTAGTGCAGAGGGTCGGCCACGGACTCCGCCACCTGCTTCTTCGCCGCGAGGTGCACCACACCCCGCACCGAGAGCTCCCCCAGGGTGCGCCGCAGGCCGGCGCCGTCGAGCGTCGATCCCTTCACGAAGGGGACGCCCTCGGGAACCCGGGACGGGTCTCCCGTCGAGAGGTCGTCGTAGACGGCAACCTGCTCGTCGGCCGCCAGCATCGCGCGGACGACATGAGAGCCGATGAACCCCGCCCCGCCCGTAATCAACCAAGTCATGGGCGAATAGTAGTTCGACACAGGGCCTACGCATCATCCGCCCCATGTTCACTTGGTTCACATGTTCAAGCGCTTGTCTGTTCTATAGTGCTCGGTCAGTCAAACTTTCACGGACCGGTCCAGCCCCCCACCCGAGTCCCACGTACTCCCCTGCCCACAACGGGCAACGAGATTTGAGGACTCGAGCACGATGAGCCACGACGAGAGCACACCCGACGCGCGCACCAGTCACTCGGCATCGCGAGCAGGAGGCCGGGGCCGCAAGAAGGAACGCAAGCGCCGCCGCGGCCTCAAGATCACGCTCGGGGTCCTGCTGGTGCTCCTGCTCGCGGGCGGCGGCACGGCGTACTGGATGTACCAGGACCTCGACGGCAACATCAAGGGCGTCGACATCAACAAGGCGCTCGGCGAGGACCGTCCCGAGAAGCTTCCCACCACAGGTCAGAACCTGCTCGTCCTCGGCTCCGACTCACGCGCCGGGGCGGAGAACAAGGAGCTGGGCGGTGGCGGCGCCGTCAGCGGTGCGCGGTCCGACACCGCGCTGGTGGTGCACATACCCGAGGGACGCACCGAGGCCGTCGCCGTGTCCATCCCGCGTGACACCCTCGTGACCCGGCCCGAGTGCGTCAAGGGCGACGGGTCCACGATGGCGTCCGCGGAGCGGGTCATGTTCAACTCCGTCTACTCCCAGGTCGGTCCGGCCTGTGTGGTGAAGACCGTGGAGAAGATGTCCGGGGTCCGGATCGACCACTACCTGGAGATCAACTTCGCGGGGTTCAAGGATCTGGTCGACGCGATAGGCGGAGTCACCGTCAAGGTCGAGGAGCCGATCAAGGACAAGTCCTCCGGCCTGGACCTCACCGCCGGTACGCACAAGCTCGACGGCACCGAGTCCCTCGCCTACGTCCGCACCCGGCACGGCGTCGGGGACGGCAGCGACCTGGGGCGGATCGGGCTGCAGCAGCAGTTCCTGCTCGCGCTGCTCACCGAGATCAAGTCGCAGGATCTGCTGGGCAGTCCGACGACCACGTACAAGATCGCCAATTCGGCGACCAAGTCGCTGACCACCGACGAGGGACTCGCCTCCCTGACCTCGCTCAGCGAGTTCGCCCGTTCGATGAACGGTGTCGATCCCTCCTCCATGGAGACGATCATGCTGCCGGTCGCCTACGACAAGCAGGATCCGAACCGCGTCGTGGCCGCCGAGCCGCAGGCCGGCGACCTGTGGAAAGCGATCCGGAAGGACGGCACGATTCCCGAGTCCGCCAAGAAGTCTCCGGCCACCGGCGGCTGACCTGGCATCCTTCGGGGATGACCGTTGAGAGGACTCTGGTGATCGTCGACGCCGCCAACGTCGTCGGGTCGGTACCCGACGGCTGGTGGCGCGACCGGCACGGCGCCGCCGAGCGGCTGCGGGACTCACTGGCCCCGTACGCCGCCGAGGGGCTTCCCGGTCACGCCGGTCCCGTCGAGCTCGTGCTCGTCGTGGAGGGCGCCGCGCGGCAGGTCGAGTCCGTGCCGGGCGTACGCGTGGAGGCGGCGTCCGGCAGCGGTGACGATCTGATCGCCGCACTGGCCGCCGCCGCCCACGGCGCACGGCCCTGCGTCGTGGTCACGGCCGACCGCGGGCTGCGGCAGCGGGTCGAGGCGTACGGGGCCCGGTGCACGGGCCCGCGTACGGTACGGCCGCTGCCGCCCCCACGAGGGGCCTGACAGGGTCAGGAGGCCTTCACCATACGGCTGTTGCGGCGCCCGTACACGAAGTAGATGATCACGCCGAGCACCATCCAGATCCCGAACCGCAGCCATGTCTCCGCCGGCAGGTTCAGCATCAGCCAGACCGAGGCCGCCACCGACACGATCGGCAGGAGCGGCACCCACGGGGTCCGGAAGGCGCGGTGGAGATCGGGGCGGGTGCGGCGCAGGACGATGACGCCGAGGGCCACGACCACGAACGCGAACAGCGTGCCGATGTTCACCAGGGTCGCCAGCTCGTTGATGCTCGTGAAGCCGGCCACGATCGCGATGATCACGCCGAGCAGGATGGTGGGACGGTACGGGGTCCCGAAGCGGGGATGCGTCACCGAGAAGAACCTCGGGAGCAGCCCGTCACGGCTCATCGCGAAGAACACCCGGGTCTGGCCGAGCAGCAGGATCATGCAGACCGTGGTGAGTCCGACCGCGGCGCCGAAGCTGATGACGCCGGCGTAGAAGGGGTGTCCGACGGCCTTGAACGCGTCGGCGAGCGGGGCGCTGACGGAGAGTTCGGAGTAGTGCTGCATGCCGGTGACCACGATCGACACGGCGACGTAGAGCAGCGTGCAGATGACGAGTGAGGCGAGGATCCCGCGCGGCATGTCCCGCTGCGGGAGCTTGGTCTCCTCGGCAGCGGTGGCCACGACGTCGAAGCCGATGAAGGCGAAGAAGACGATGGACGCCGCGGTGAAGATGCCCATGATGCCGAAGTTCGTCGGCTGGTAGCCGAAGATCAGCTGGACCAGCGGCGCGTCCAGACCCGATCCGCCGGTCTGCTTCTCGGCTTCGGGGATGAAGGGCGAGTAGTTGGCCGACTTGATGAAGAACGCGCCGGCGATGATCACGATGGCCACGACCGCGAGCTTGATGGCGACGACGACCGTGGTCACCCGGGCGGAGAGCTTCATCCCGAGGACGAGGATCACCGTCAGGATCAGCACCAGGGCGAAGGCCAGGATGTCGAAGCCGAAGCCGCTCGCCACGTCCGGTCCGGAGAGCGCCTCGGGCATCGTCCAGCCGACGTTGTCCAGGAGCGAGCGGACGTAGCCGGACCAACCGACCGCCACCACCGCGGTGCCCAGCGCGAATTCCAGCACCAGGTCCCAGCCGATGATCCAGGCGACCAGCTCGCCCAGCGAGGCGTAGGAGAAGGTGTACGCCGATCCGGCCACCGGGACGGTGGAGGCGAATTCGGCGTAGCAGAGGGCGGCGAGCGCACAGACGACGCCCGCCGCGACGAAGGCGAGCGCCGTGGCGGGGCCCGCGGTCTCCTTGGCGACCTTGCCCGTGAGGACGAAGATGCCGGTGCCGATGATGACACCCACTCCGAAGACCGTGAGGTCCAGTGCGGAGAGGGACTTCTTGAGCGCGTGCTCCGGTTCCTCGGTATCGCGGATGGACTGTTCGACCGTCTTGGTCCGGAACAGTCCCTTTCCGCTGGGGGGTGTGTCCTGCTGCGTGCTCACCGGCGTACCTCCACGCACTCGTCGTGCACGCCATGATTCGGAACGGACCGCCCCCGAATGCGCAGTACGCCCCGATTTCACGCGAATGGGCCGGTCGGACCACCCGAGTGGGGTGGCCGACCGGCCCAGAGCGGTGCTGGGGGATCAGTCGCGTACGGGTTCGACGGCGCGGCTCTCGTAACGGCCGTCGAGCTTGGCGACCAGGCCGGTGACCTGGCGGGCGATGTCCGGTGCCGTCAGCCCGATCTCCGCCATGACCTCGCCGCGCGAGGCGTGGTCGAGGAAGACCGGCGGGATGCCGAAGTCGCGCAGCGGTACGTCTACGTCCGCGTCGCGCAGGGACTGGGCGATGGCGGAGCCGACACCGCCTGCCCTGCTGTTGTCCTCGACGGTGACGACGACCCGGTGCTCCGCCGCGAGGGGGGCGAGCGCCTCGTCGACGGGCTTGACCCAGCGCGGGTCGACCACGGTCGTGGAGATGCCCTGGGCGTCGAGCAGAGCGGCGATCTCCAGGCACATCGGGGCGAGGGCGCCGACGGAGACCAGGAGGACGTCCGGCGTGTCCGTACCGGCCTCCCGGAGGATGTCCATGCCTCCGGCCTTGCCCACGGCGTTGACCGCGGGGCCGACCGCGCCCTTGGAGAAGCGGACGACGGTGGGCGCGTCGTCCACGTCGACGGCCTCGCGCAGCTGGGCGCGGACCTGGTCGGCGTCGCGCGGGGCGGCGATGCGCAGGGTCGGCACGCACTGGAGGATCGACATGTCCCACATGCCGTTGTGCGAGGCGCCGTCGGTGCCCGTGACGCCGGCCCGGTCCAGGACGAAGGTCACGCCGCACTTGTGCAGGGCGACGTCCATGAGGACCTGGTCGAAGGCGCGGTTCAGGAAGGTCGCGTAGACCGCGAAGACGGGGTGCAGCCCGCCCGTGGCCAGGCCGGCCGCGGAGACCGCGCCGTGCTGCTCGGCGATCCCGACGTCGTAGATCCGGTCCGGGAAGGCCTCCTCGAACTTGCCGAGGCCGACGGGCTGGAGCATGGCCGCCGTGATGGCGACGACGTCCTCGCGCTCGTGGCCCAGCTTGACCATCTCCTCGCCGAAGACCGAGGTCCAGTCGAGGCCGGAGGTGGAGATCGGCAGGCCGGTGTCCGGGTGGATCTTGCCGACCGCGTGGAAGCGGTCCGCCTCGTCCTCGAGGGCGGGGGTGTAGCCGCGGCCCTTCTCGGTGAGGCAGTGCACGATGACCGGGCCGCCGAAGCGCTTGGCCCGCTGGAGCGCGGACTCCAGGGCCTCGATGTCGTGGCCGTCGATGGGCCCGACGTACTTCAGGCCGAGGTCCTCGAACATGCCCTGCGGGGCGATGAAGTCCTTGAGGCCCTTCTTGGCGCCGTGCAGGGTCTCGTACAGCGGCCTGCCGACGACGGGCGTGCGCTCCAGGATGTCCTTGCCGCGGGCCAGGAACCGCTCGTACCCGTCGGTGGTGCGCAGGGTGGCGAGGTGGTTCGCGAGGCCGCCGATGGTCGGGGCGTACGAGCGCTCGTTGTCGTTCACGACGATGACGAGGGGGCGGTCCTTGGCGGCGGCGATGTTGTTCAGCGCCTCCCAGGCCATACCGCCCGTGAGCGCGCCGTCACCGATCACGGCGACGACGTGGTCGTCCTTGCCCAGGACCTCGTTGGCCTTGGCGAGGCCGTCGGCCCAGCCGAGCACCGTCGAGGCGTGCGAGTTCTCGATGACGTCGTGCTCGGACTCGGCACGGGACGGGTATCCGGAGAGGCCGCCCTTGCTCTTGAGTTTCGAGAAGTCCTGCCGGCCGGTGAGCAGCTTGTGCACATAGCTCTGGTGACCGGTGTCGAAGAGGACCTTGTCCTGCGGGGACTCGAAGACCCTGTGCAGGGCGATGGTCAGCTCGACCACGCCCAGGTTCGGGCCGAGGTGGCCGCCGGTCTTGGACACCTCCTCGACGAGGAAGGTACGGATCTCCCCGGCGAGCTGGTCGAGCTGCTCGAGGCCGAGCCGGTCCAGGTCGCGCGGTCCCCTGATGCGGGTCAGCAGGTCCACCCGTGCCTCCTTGCGTTTGAGCTGATCGAGCTTGCCGATCCGATGAGTCTAATG
This sequence comes from Streptomyces sp. NBC_01166, assembly GCF_045039765.1. Taxonomy (NCBI): domain Bacteria; kingdom Bacillati; phylum Actinomycetota; class Actinomycetes; order Kitasatosporales; family Streptomycetaceae; genus Streptomyces; species Streptomyces sp. NBC_01166. Next base: position 6,504,741 of record NZ_CP108613.1, on the reverse strand, counting down.
TTCCGTCGGCGGCCCCGGTCATCGGGCGGCGCATTCCGTCGCGCCGCGCCGGGTCCCGCCGGACGCGCGGGTGCCCGGCATCACGGAGGATGCCGGGCACATGTGCGCAGGTGCGACGGTCAGGCGCGGCCGGCGGTCTTCTGCGTCTTGCGGGTGACGGAGTCGATGACGACCGTGGCGAGAAGCACACCACCGGTGATCATGTACTGGACCGGGGTCTTGATGCCTTCCAGCGACAGGCCGTACTGGATCGAGACGATCACCATCACGCCGAGGAGGGCGTTCCAGGTGCGGCCCCGGCCTCCGAAGAGGCTGGTGCCGCCGATGACGGCCGCGGCGATGACGTTCATCAGGAGGTCACCGGTGCCGGAGCCCTGGTTCACGGCGGCGATCTTGGAGGCCCAGAAGAGGCCGCCGATGGCCGCGAAGGTGCCGGCGATCGCGAAGACCGAGACGCGGATCGCGGTGACGTTGATGCCGGCGCGGCGGGACGCCTCGACGCTGCCGCCGAGCGCGAAGATCTTCCGGCCGTAGGTCGTACGGCGCAGCATGAAGTCCGTGCCGACGAGGACGATGAGGAAGAGGACCAGGGCCAGCGGGAGACCGCGGTACTGGTTGAACATGTACGCCGCGGCGAAGGCGAACACCGCGAGGACGGCGGTGCGCACCACGATGTCGGTGACCGGCCGGGAGGGGACGCCCGCGGCCTCACGGCGGCGGCTGTCCAGGAAGGCCGAGAGGAAGAAGGCGATCACCGCGAGAGCGGCCAGACCGTAGGCGGCGGCGACGTCCGTGAAGTAGTACGTGGTCAGCTTGCCGACGACACCGTCGCTGTCGAGGTTGATCGTGCCCGTGTCACCGAGCAGCTGGAGCATGAGCCCCAGCCAGAACAGCAGGCCGGCGAGGGTGACGGCGAAGGCGGGGGCGCCTATCCGGGCGAAGAAGAAGCCGTGGATGGCACCGATGACCGCGCCGCTGACGATCGCGACGACGAGGGCGAGCCACTCGTTCATGCCGTTGGTCACGCTGAGCACGGCCACGACGGCGCCGGAGACACCACTGACCGAACCGACCGACAGGTCGATCTCACCGAGCAGCAGCACGAAGATGATGCCGACGGCCATCATGCCGGTGGCCACCATCGCCACGGCGATGTCGCTGATGTTCTTCGCGGAGAGGAACTCGGAGTTCAGGCTCTGGAAGACCACGCAGATGATGATCAGGCCGATGACCACCGGGATCGAGCCGAGGTCGCCACCGCGCATCTTGCGCTTGAACTCGGTGATGTACCCGCCGAAGCCCTGCTCGCGCACGAGCAGCCGGGGGTCGACCGCGGTGTCCGCGCCCTTGGCGGCCTCCGGGTTGACCACGGCCGTGGACGTCTTGTCGGTTGTCACTTCTTGACCTCCGCGTTACGAGCCGCACGACGGGTCACGGCGTTCTCCGTGGCGCCCGTGATGGCGGAGATGATCTCTTCCTGCGAGGTGGTCTTCACATCGAAGACCCCGTTGTTCCGGCCGAGCCGGAGCACGGCCACCTTGTCGGCCACAGCCTTCACATCGGCCATGTTGTGGCTGATGAGGATGACCGCGTGACCGCGCTCACGCAGCCGCTCGACCAGGTCGAGGACCTGCGCGGTCTGCTCGACGCCGAGGGCGGCGGTGGGCTCGTCGAGGATGACGAGCTTGGGCTCACCGAGCATGGAGCGGGCGATGGCTACGGTCTGGCGCTGTCCGCCGGAGAGCGAGGCGATCGGGATGCGGACGCTGGGGATACGGATCGACAGCGTGGACAGGAGCTCGCGGGAGCGGCGCTCCATCTCGACCTCGTCGAGGATTCCGTACTTACGGATCTCCCGGCCGAGGTAGAGGTTGCCGACGACGTCGATGTTGTCGCAGAGCGCGAGGTCCTGGTAGACGGTCGCGATGCCCAGGCTCTGGGCGTCGTTCGGCTTGTTGATCTGGACCGGCCGGCCGTCCCACTCGATGACTCCGTCATCGATCGGGTGCACCCCGGCGATCGTCTTGACCAGCGTTGATTTACCGGCACCGTTGTCGCCCACCAGGGCGACCACTTCACCGGCGTGGACCTCAAGCTCTACATCGGTGAGCGCCTGGACGGCACCGAATCGCTTGGAGACCCCTCGCAACGCCAACACGGGCGTAGCGGACACGTGAACCATCTCCTTCGCCGCCTGACCCGGCGGGGATGCCGCGCCTGGGGGGAGGCGCGGTGGTCGAGCAGAAGAGTAAGAAACCGCTGAAGCGTTCCGTCCGGCGCCCCGCCCGGTAGCGGGACAGTTGGTGGGCGGGGCGCCGGACAGGCTTCGGGTCCGCGCGTCTCCGGCCTGGGGCCGGTCGCGCGGTGGGAGTTAGTTCTTCAGACCGACCGAGTCGCAGGCGGCCTTGTACTTGGCCGTGCAGATCTCGTCGATCGTCCAGATGCCATCCTTGATGATGGTGTCCTTGATGTTGTCCTTGGTCAGCGAGACGACCGGGACGAGGACCGTCGGAACGCCCTTGGTGCTGGCGTTGTCGACCTTGGAGGTGGCGATCGAGTCGAGCTTCTCGCCCTTGGCGAGCGCCACGGCCATCTCGGCGGCGACGACGCCCTCCTGCGGGTACGACTTGTAGACGCTCATGAACTGCTCACCCGCGACGATGTGCTGCACACCGGCGAGCTCGGCGTCCTGGCCGGTGATCGGCGGGAGCTTGGTGACGCCCGCGGACTTGAGCGCCTGGATGATGCCGCCCGCCAGACCGTCGTTGGCGGAGTAGACGCCGTCGATCTTGTCCTTGCCGAGGGAGGTGATCGCACCCTCCATGTTGGCGTTGGCGTTCTCGGCCTTCCACTCCTTGGTGTCGTACTCCTTGCCGTACGTCACCTTGCCGTCGAGCACCGACTTGGCGCCCTTCTTGAAGAGCGCGGCGTTCGGGTCGGTGATCGCGCCGTGCATCATCACGACGGTGGGCTTGGTCTTGCCCTTCAGGGCCTCCAGCAGGGCGGTGCCCTGCACGCGGCCGACCTCTTCGTTGTCGAAGGAGGTGTAGGCGTCGATCGGGCCCTCGGCGAGACGGTCGAAGGCGACGACGGGGATGCCCTCGTCCTTGGCCTTCTTGATGCTGTTCTCGATGGCCTTGGAGTCGACGGCGTCGATGATCAGCGCGTCGACCTTGTTCGTGATCATGGTGTCGACCTGCTGCGCCTGCAGCGTGGCGTCCTGGCGGGCGTTGGAGTAGACGACCTCCGCCTTGCCACCGGTCAGCTCGCTGACCTTCTTCTCGATGATCGGCTTGTCGAACTTCTCGTAACGGGCCGTGGCGTTCTCGGGAAGGAGCAGACCGATCTTGAGGTCGTCGCCCTTCTTCGCCGAGTCCGAGCTGGTCTTGTCGCCGGACTCCTTGGCGCTCCCGCAAGCGGCGAGAGAGACGGCCATGGTGGTGGCGGCAACGGCAACGGCGGCACGACGCATACGCGTGTTCATTTCGAACCTCCCTGACGAGGCCGCGACGTTGCGGCCGAGGTGGCTGGAAGTCAACTCGGCCGCGACGTCAGCGTCAAGGAGTAAATACTTAACGAGATGACAACGGTGCCATTCGTTATCTAAGTGAAGGCAGGAGTCGCCGCGGGGAGGGTGCTCTCCAAAAGGGTTGAATCCCCCATCTCGCTGAGCACGAGGGCCAGCGCACCCAGCACCTCGGCCCGCCCGCCGAGCGCCCCGGGGAGCACGGAGAGCTGCCGCGCGGCACTGGGAATGGCATACCGCGAGACCGAGTCACGGATGGGCGCCAGCACCAACTCCCCCGCCTCCGCGAGGGATCCGCCGAGCACGACGCGGCTCGGGTTGAGCAGGTTGCACAGGTTCGCCACCCCGCTGCCGATGTGACGGCCGACGTCCCCGATGACCCGGCGGCAGCCCGGATCGCCCTCGCGGGCCAGCTGGACCATCCGCTCCATGGTGAGATCGGCCCCGTGGCTGGGCTTGAGCAGGGGCAGGACGTACCGGGCGGCGGTGAAGGTCTCCAGGCAGCCGCGGTTGCCGCAGCGGCACACAGGGCCCGACTCGTCGAGGGTGATGTGGCCGATCTCGCCGGCCGTGCCTCCGGGGCCCCGGTAGATGGTCCCGTCGATCACCAGACCGGCGCCGACACCGCTGGCGACCTTGATGTACGCAAGATCCCTGACGCCCCTGCCGCTGCCCCAGACGAGCTCGCCGAGGGCCCCCAGGTTGGCATCGTTGTCCACGTACACCGGGACACCGAGGCGCCCGGCGAGCTCCTGGCTGGGATTGATGCCCGTCCAGCCCGGCAGGATCGAGGTGGAGCCCAGCGTGCCGGATTCGACGTCGATCGGGCCCGGCACGCCGAGCCCCACGCCGATCACCTTCCCGGGACTGATCCCGGTGGTCTCGACCAGGCGGTTGACCAGCTGTTCCGCCCGCCCGAAGCCCTGGGCCGACGAGGCGTCCACATCGAGCGGCTCGGACTCCTCGGCCAGTACCTGGTGGGCCAGGTTGCCGATGGCCACACGGAGGTGGGTATGCCCGAAATCTACCCCTATGACGATTCCTGCGTCCCCGCTCAGGGAGACACTCCTGGCACGGCGCCCGCCCGCCGAGGTGGGGGTCACCTCGACCGTGCCGCCGTCCTTGAGTTCACGGACGATGTTGGAGACGGTGGCTGCGGAGAGGCCGGTGCTCCTGGCGATCTCGGCCTGGGTCAGCGACCCTGCCATCCTTACGGCACGTACGACCCGCTCAAGGTTGGCCCGATGCAGAGATGTCTGCGACCCCGGAGTCTCCATCGACTCTCTCACTCCTGCCGTTTTCTCTAACATGTGAACCCTAAGCTGAGCGTTTTGGGGTGCCCCCCGTCAAGACCTTGAGCAGTCGCAGCCTCCGATGAGCATGGGGCCTCCACATCCTGACGGGCGCGAAAGCATCGGAAAGGGCACGAAAACCACCCCCCGGCCGATGGCCGAAGGGTGGTTCCCCGCTCGGAGAGCCTGTTCGTTTCCGGTGACTCCTGTTACCCGAGTGACGACAAGACCTGACAGCTGAACGCGCGCGCCGCTACTTGAGCGCCCCCGCCGTCAGCCCCGCGACGACCTGGCGCTGGAAGACGATGTACGCGGCGAGGACCGGCAGCATCGCCATGACCAGGCCGGCGAAGAGACCCGACCAGTCCCCCTTGTACCCCTGGCTGGTGGCCAGTTCGACCAGACCCTGGGAGAGCACCTTGTACTTCGGGTCGGTGTTCAGCACCGTCGGCAGCATGTACTGGTTCCACTGTCCGAGGAAGTTGAAGATGCCGACGCTGATCAGACCGGGCTTCGCCATCGGCAGCATCACCTGGAAGAAGGTCCGGGTGTGCGACGCCCCGTCGAGCATGGCCGCTTCCGCGATCGACGTCGGCAGGGTCCGGAAGAACGAGGTGAGGAAGAAGACGGTGAAGGGCAGGGAGTAGGCGATGTAGACCAGGATCATCCCGTGGATCGAGTTCAGCAGGCCCATGTTGTTCATGACGAAGAACAGCGGGACCAGCGCCAGGATGATCGGGAAGCTCATCCCCCCGATGAAGAGGAAATAGACGAAGCGGTTCCCCGGGAAGTCGAACCGCGCCAGCACGTACGCCGCCATCGAGCCCAGCAGCAGGGTGCCGATGAGTGAACCTCCCACCACCATGATGGTGTTGAGGAAGTAGTCGCTCATCCTCGCCTGGGTCCAGGCCCGTGACCAGTTCTCGAAGTGGAGCGTGTCAGGCAGCGACCAGGGCGTCGACAGGATCGAGTCGTCCGTCTTGAAGGACGACATCACCGCCCAGAGCAGCGGCATGACGACGAGTACCGCCCAGATGACCAGCACACCGTGCGAGAAGACGTTGAGGACCTTGCCCTCGCTGCTCTTCGCCGGCTCGCCCGCCGGGAGGTCCGTCTTCGTCACCGGCGAGCGCGGGGCCGGAACGGCGGGAGGAGTCTCTGTGACCTTCATGGGTGCTCACCTCGTACAACTGTCGAGCCGGCCGCCGGGACCGAACTGTTCTGCGCGCCGCCGGTCATCCGGTCGCCATGCCTCGCAACGAACGGCATCAGAACTCCAGCCGCTCGCGCCGGCCCAGCCGCATCACGATGCCCGCGAAGAGCATGGTGACGATGAGCAGGCCGACACCGATCGTGGTGGCGTAGCCGGCCTGGGCGTCCCGGAAGGCCGTCTGGTAGACGTACAGCGGCAGGACGGTGGTGGAGTAGTCGGGGCCGCCGGGGCCGACCGTCATGACCTGTACGGCGGTGAAGGCCTCCACGCCGAGCGCCAGGATGCCCATGTAGACCCATCCGGACTGCACGGTGTCCCAGAGCAGCGGCAGCGTGATCTTGAAGAACGTCGTGATGCGGTCGGCGCCGTCCAGCAGCGCGGCCTCGTAGAAGTCCTTCGGAATGGACGCCATCCCGGCGGAGAAGAGGACGACGAAGAATCCGACCGTCGACCAGATGAGCACGACCATCACGCAGTACAGCGCCAGATCGGGATCGCCGAGCCAGTCCGGCTGGAGGCTCTTGAGGCCGACGGCCTTGAGCGTCGCGTTCAGCATTCCCGAGGTCGGGTTGAACGCGAACTGGAAGAGCAGGGCCACGATCACGATCGACAGGACCTGCGGGAAGAAATAGGCGACCTTGTAGAAAGCGGAGCCCCGCACGCCGGCGACCGCGGCGTTCTTACGCCGCCGGCCGCCGACATTGAGCATGAAGGCGAAGAAGAGCGCGAGGCCCAGCGTCACCAGCGGCAGCAGCAGCGCCAGCAGCACACTGTGCTGCAGCGACTTCCAGAAGATGTCGTCGTCGAGCATCCGGCTGTAGTTGTCGAAGCCGACCATCTTGAAGTCGGAGCTCAGTCCGGTCCAGTCCGTGAACGAGTAGTAGATGGACTGGGCGAAGGGCCAGATGACGAAGATGGCGTACAACGCCAGTGGGGCTACCAGGAACCCCACGATGAACCGGTACTTGCCGTGCTGCATCGTTTACCGACCCCGATTTCCGAGCGGGTGCCGCCGCTGGTGACGGTTGCTCACTGGTGCTTGTAGTGCTTGATGGACTCGTCCTTGGCCGCCGCGTCCGCGAAGGCCTGGATCTTCTTGATGGTCTCCGCCGGGGTCGCGCGGCCGGCCATCATCTCGCCGATGCCGGCGATACCGATCTGCTCCTTCTGCAGCTTCACGTACCAGTCCTGCATGCGCGGGTTCACCACGTTGTCGCCGGCCTTGGCCAGGACGTCGACGCCGGACTGCAGCGCGGTGGAGAGCGTCAGCCCGTCGGTGCCGCCGTTGAAGGCGCTGAGGGACTTGACCGACTTGGTGAAGTTCTTGGAGGACTCCTCGCTGAGCATGATGCGCAGCTGCTCCATGCCGCCCTCGGGGTTCTTCGACTTCGCCGGCACGATGAACGGCTCACCGCCGGACGCCCAGAGGGTCCCGAAGGGCATCTTGTCGGAGGAGTCCAGGCTGGACGGGGCCCCGACCATCATCTTGAAGTCCTCGGGCGTGGTGGGCGCGGCCTCGTTCTCCACCCACGAGCCGTTCGGGATGAAGAGCGCCTTGCCCTTGGTCCACTCGGTCTGCGACTGGATGTGCGTCAGACCGGGCGTGCCCTTGAGGATGTAGCCCTTCTGGAAGAGCTCGTAGTACGCCTCGAAGGCGGCCTTGACGGCCGGGTCCTTCCAGGCGTTGGGCTCCAGGTTGTCGATCTTGTCGAGGACCTCGCGGCCGCCGATCTTGGCGATGAAGGGGTAGAGCGAGAACGGCAGGTAGTACGGGTACTTGCCCGGGTACGTCCAGCCGGCGATGCCCTTCTTCTTCGCCTTGGCACAGAGCGCGAGCATGTCGTCCCAGGTCTCCGGGTACGCCGCGTCGAGCTTCTCGAGGTTGGTCTGGGAGTACCAGACCCCGTAGACCGTGTACGCGTAGTACATGATCCAGACCGGGTCGCCGTCGAACTGGCCCATCTCCAGGACACCGGGGCGCAGCGTGTCGCGGACCTTCTTCGCCGGGTCGTCGTAGGACGGGGCGTCCATCAGCGGCGTCAGGTCGGCCAGCTGCTTCTTGCCGACCAGGACACCCATGTCCATCTGCTCGGCACCCGAGTTGTCGATCAGGTCCGGCGGGGTGCCGCCGTTGAAGCGCGGCTGCAGGATCGACTGGATCTTCTCGGTCGAGGAGTGCTTGACCTTGGGTGCCTTGGGGAAGGCCTCGTTGAACTTCTTCTCGGCGTCGATGGCGTACTGCTCGCCGAAGCCACCGTTGAAGATGACGACCTCGAGGGCTGCGGTCTCATTGACACCGAGCGGGTTCTTCGCGCTCTTGGTGCCCTTCTCGACCTTCTCGTCACTTCCGCCGTCGCTGCTCGCGCACGCCGACAGGAAGCTCATCGTCGGAACAGCGATCAGGCCGAGTGCGGCAGAACGCTTGATCACATCGCGACGGCCAAGGCCCTCATTCGTGCGGCCGGAGGTGGATCCCATGCTCAAGTCCTCGCCTTCTCCAGGACTCAGGCGGTGTACCGGTCACCCGTAGAGAATTCGCCTCAGGCGAAGGGCACCGCCACCGCGGTCAGTTGCGCTTGGGTCGTGCAGATTGCCGGATTACCAGGTGCAGTGGGGGAGTTTCGGGGGAACGTACGGCAGAACGCCTCGCGGCGCCCACAGCTGTTCCACCCTCCCCCGTGCCCGCGTGCCGTTGTGAAGCGGCTGTGCAGACGCCGACAGGTATAGTCCACTTGCCGCCAACTGAGCAAGATCGAATGCATGGTTGAGCGGCAGTCTTTCCCGAGTTGAGACCTCACGGACACCTCGGCACCGCGCGCCTTCGCGCGGAATCGCCTTTTTCCGCAATACGGTCGAATCACCGGCGTCGACACCGTGCAACACCCTTGACACATCCCGTCACTTGGCTCCCTACTGGAACCCGCATCCTCGAATGACAACGTTGTCCAAAGCATGCCCCCGGGAGGAACGGCTCCGTATGCAGCCCCTACGTGGTCCTCAGCACGGCCCTCGCCACAGACACAACCGCTCCGCCGCGGTCCTCGCGGCCTCTCTCGTCCTCGCCCTGGCGGCCCCCACCGCGGCGCTCGCACAGCCCTCCGGCGCCACCAAGAGGCCTTCCGGCGACACCTCGTTCAGCTCCTCGTTCGAGGCGGACGAAAAGCAGCCTGACTGGCGCAATACCGTCGAAGAAGGCGTCGACGGAAAGAAGAGGGCATCGGGTGTCGACGGCGGATTCTCCGCCGGAATACCGGGCAATATCACCGATCAGGTCACGGATCTCCGTGCCAGCGGCGAGAACACCGACGGTGGTGAGGTCAAGGAGAACCTGGTCGATGTCGAGCCCGGCACCAAGTGGCTGGCCTTCCAGCCCACGGGCTGGGTCGAGTTCGACCTCGTCGAGCCCACCGAGGTCGTGACGTACGCCCTCACCTCGGCCAACGACCACGACGAGCGGGACCCCAAGGACTGGACCCTGAAGGGCTCCGCGGACGGCAAGACCTGGACGGACCTGGACACCCGGACCGGCCAGACGTTCTCCGAGCGCCTCCAGACCAAGTCGTACGACTTCACGACGGACACCGCCTACCAGCACTTCCGGCTGGAGTTCACGAAGAACAACGGCGCGTCCGACGCCCTCCAGCTCGCCGACGTGCAGTTCTCGGACGGGGACACCTCCACCCCCGCCCCCGACGACATGCGCACGCAGGCCGACCGTGGCCCCTCGGGCTCCCCCACGGCCAAGCAGGGCGCCGGGTTCACAGGAAAGAAGGCGCTGCGCTACGCGGGCACGCACAAGCCCGACGGACACGCCTACTCGTACAACAAGGTCTTCGACGTCAATACGGCGGTCACCAAGGACACCCAGCTGTCCTACCTGGTCTACCCGCAGATGGCCGAGACGGACCTCGACTACCCCGCGACGCACGTCGCGGTGGACCTGGCCTTCACCGACGGCACCTACCTGAGCGAGCTCAAGGCCACCGACAGCCACGGCGGGCTGCTCACCCCGCAGGGCCAGGCCGACGCCAAGCGGCTGTACGTGAACCAGTGGAACAAGGTCGCCTCGCGGATCGGCACGGTCGCGGCGGGCAAGACCGTCGACCGGATCCTGGTGGCGTACGACTCCCCCAAGGGGCCGTCGAAGTTCCAGGGCTGGATCGACGACGTCACGATCGCCCCGAAGGCTCCGGAGAAGCGCAAGGCGCACCTCTCGGACTACGCGTCGACCGTGCGCGGCACCAACTCCAGCGGCGGCTTCTCGCGCGGCAACAACTTCCCCGCGACCGCGGTCCCGCACGGCTTCAACTTCTGGACGCCGGTGACCAACGCGGGCTCCACGAGCTGGCTGTACGACTACGCGCGGGGCAACAACGAGGACAACCTGCCCACGCTGCAGGCGTTCAGCGCCAGCCATGAGCCGAGCCCCTGGATGGGCGACCGCCAGACCTTCCAGATGATGCCCTCGGCGGCCTCCGGCACCCCCGACGCCTCCCGCAAGGCCCGCGCGCTGCCGTTCCGCCACGAGAACGAGACGGCGACCCCGCACTACTACGGGGTGACGTTCGAGAACGGCCTCAAGGCCGAGATGACGCCCACCGACCACGCGGCCCGCATGCAGTTCACCTACCCCGGTGACGACGCGAGCCTCGTCTTCGACAACGTCTCCAACGACGGCGGCCTCACCCTCGACGCGAAGACCGGTTCCTTCACCGGCTACTCCGATGTGAAGAGCGGCGGCTCCACCGGAGCGACACGCCTCTTCGTATACGGCTCCTTCGACGCGCCGGTCACCGACAGCGGCAAGCTGAAGGGCGGCGGCGGAGACGACGTCACCGGCTTCTTCCGCTTCGACGCGGGCAAGGACCGCAAGGTCGGCCTGCGCCTGGCCACCTCGCTCATCAGCGTCGACCAGGCGAAGAAGAACCTCGCCATGGAGCTGCCGGCGAAGGACTCCTTCTCCAAGGTCCGGAAGAACGCGCAGAAGGCCTGGGACAAGATCCTCGGCAAGGTCGAGGTCGAGGGCGCGAACGCCGACCAGCTGACCACGCTCTACTCCAGCCTGTACCGGCTCTACCTCTACCCGAACTCGGGCTTCGAGCAGGTCGACGGCAGGAGCACCTACGCGAGCCCCTTCTCGCCGCAGACCGGCACTGACACCCCGACCCACACCGGCGCGAAGATCGTCAAGGGTGAGGTGTACGTCAACAACGGTTTCTGGGACACCTACCGGACGACCTGGCCGGCGTACTCCTTCCTCACGCCGAAGCAGGCCGGCAAGATGGTCGACGGCTTCGTCCAGCAGTACAAGGACGGCGGCTGGATCTCCCGCTGGTCCTCCCCCGGCTACTCCGACCTGATGACCGGGACCAGCTCCGACGTGGCCTTCGCCGACGCGTACGTCAAGGGTGTCGACTTCGACGCCGAGGCGGCGTACGACGCGGCGGTCAAGAACGCCACGGTCACCCCGCCGTCCTCGGGCGTCGGCCGCAAGGGCATGGACACCTCGGTCTTCACCGGTTACGCGAACACCGAGACGCACGAGGGCCTGTCCTGGTCGCTGGAGGGCTACCTCAACGACTACGGCATCGCGCAGATGGGCCAGGCCCTCTACAAGAAGACGAAGAAGCAGCGCTACAAGGAGGAGTCCGAGTACTTCCTCAACCGCGCGCAGAACTACGTCAAGCTCTTCGACGACAAGGCCGGCTTCTTCCAGGGCAAGAAGCCGAACGGCGACTGGCGCCTCCCCTCCGACCAGTACGACCCCCGCGTCTGGGGCTACGACTACACGGAGACCAACGGCTGGGGCTACGCCTTCACCGCCCCGCAGGACAGCCGGGGCCTGGCCAACCTCTACGGCGGCCGTGACGGTCTGGCGAAGAAGCTGGACACGTACTTCTCGACCCCGGAGACGGCCGGACCCGAGTTCGTCGGCTCGTACGGCGGCGTCATCCACGAGATGACCGAGGCGCGCGACGTGCGGATGGGCCAGTACGGCCACAGCAACCAGGTCGCGCACCACGCCACGTACATGTACGACGCGGCCTCGCAGCCCTGGAAGACGCAGGAGAAGGTCCGCGAGGTCCTCGGCCGTCTGTACACCGGCAGCGAGATCGGCCAGGGCTACCACGGCGACGAGGACAACGGCGAGCAGTCGGCCTGGTTCCTCTTCTCCTCGCTCGGCTTCTACCCGCTGGTCATGGGCAGCGGTGAGTACGCCATCGGCTCGCCGCTCTTCACGAAGACGACCGTGCACCTGGAGAACGGCCGCGACCTGGTCGTCAAGGCTCCGAAGAACAGCGCGACGAACATCTACGTCCAGGGGCTGAAGGTCAACGGCAAGAAGTGGACCTCCACTTCGCTGCCGCACGACCTGCTCGCCAAGGGCGGCGTGCTGGAGTTCGACATGGGCTCCAAGCCCTCGGCGTGGGGCACGGGCAAGAACGCGGCCCCGGTCTCCGTCACCAAGGACGACAAGGTGCCGACGCCGAAGGGTGACGTGCTCAAGGGCGACGGCGCGCTGTACGACAACACCTCCGCCACCTCGGCCTCGGTCGAGTCGGTGGACCTGCCGGCCGCCGACGGCACGAAGGCCGTGCAGTACACGCTGACCTCGGCCACGGCGGCGAAGGCCCCGACAGGCTGGGTGCTGCAGGGGTCGGCGGACGGCACGTCCTGGAAGGACATCGACAAGAGGTCCGGCCAGACGTTCGCCTGGGACAAGCAGACCCGGGTGTTCTCGGTGCAGGCACCGAAGGCGTACGCGAAGTACCGGCTGGTGAGCACGGCCGCTGCGACGCTCGCGGAGATCGAGCTGATCTCCTGACCGCCTGAGGGGAGTCGAGAGCCGGGGGCCGGCCGTCCGCACGAGCGGGTGGCCGGCCCCCGGTGGCATAGTGCTCCGCATGGCTTCACGGATATGGGCGCGGATCACCGGACGCGCGGCTCTGGCCGCGCTTCTCGCGACGGCCTTCGCGCCGGCCTCCGCGACCGCGTCGGACGCCGTCGCGCTGAGCCTGGAGGACGTGCCGCGCACCATGGTCGTCTACAACGCGGACGAGGGAGCCGGGGCCACGAACGGGGACTTCCAGGTGCCGGTCTCCGTCGTCCCGGGCAACAAGGAACCGGCCCGCGACATCAAGGTCGTGGTGGACGCGTCGGGACTCAAGGGCATCGCCCGCGTGGGCGAGGGCGGTTACGGGAACTGCACCGGCAGCGGCTGGATCTACACCTGCGAGTACGGCACGCTGCAGAACGACGGCGAGAGCAACGCGCCCTTCGACATCCTCGGGCTGGACGGCGTGAAGCCGGGCGACAGCGGCACGGTCACCTACACGGCGAGCGCCGAGAACGCGGCGCCCGTCACCGGCACCACGCGCATGGTCGTCGGCGGGCCCACGCTGGACGCGCCCGACGAGGAGCTGAAGGTGAGCGGTGTCGAGCCGGGCCGACCCGCCCCGCTGACACCGGAGTTCGCCAACCACACCCGGTTCGCCGCGGACCGGGGCGTCGCCCTGCACATCACCACGTCAGGCGGCCTCACCCTCAAGAACCGTCACAGCAACTGCTATTACGAGGGCGCCTCCCCCACTTCGGCGTGGTGCGTGTTCCCCACGAAGGCCGCACCGGGCGCCGCGTACCGCACCAGCGCCCCGCTCGCCTACGTCGCCGCGGAGAAGGAACTGTCCGGCACGCTCTCCTACACCTGGTCGTCGGCCCCTACGAGGCCCGCCGGCCACACCGCGCGCGGTACGGGCGCCCCCCTCACCCTGGTCCGCGCGGAGGGCGGCCGGTTCGACGGCGTCAACGGCACCGTCCGGGTCGGGACCACGGTCCAGGCCGACCACCGCCCGGTCACCGGGACCGTCCGTGGACGCGTCGGCGACACGGTGGAGGTGCGGCTCGGGGCGCGGAACCTGGGCCCCGGCAAGCTGCTGGGCGACGAGGTGAAGGGCCGCTTCGAGGTGGTCCCGCCGGAAGGCACCACGGTCACCGCCGTTCCGTACTCCTTCGAGGACAGCGACCTGAAGTGGGGGTGCGAGCAGCCGGAGAAGCCCGGCGGGGCCTTCGTCTGCGACCTCGGCGGTGAGGCCTTCTCCTGGGCGGAGGAGGACGACGGCACGACGGCCATCGTGTTCCACGTCCGCATCGACCGTCAGGTCGCGGGTGCCCGGGGCACGATCCGGACCTACAACCCCTACGACCGCACCCCCGGCAACGACACCGCGGTCATCCCGCTCGACGCCTCGCCCGCCCCGGTCTACCGGGCCTTCCTGCGCCCCGCCGTCTGGGGCTCGGTCGCTGCGGGTGTTGCCGCAGCCCTGGCGCTGACGGTCGCCTGCCTGCGGCGGCGGCGTCGGTCCGCCTGATCCGCTCTTCCCTTTCCGGGTCCTCGGACGACTTCCACCTGGGGATCCACTGACTGCTATCGGCTAGTCAGGGTACTTTTGGGCGTTTTTACGGTGTCCCGACAGACTCTTTTGACGATCCATGTCATCTCTTAGGCGATCAGGTGATCAGTACGACAATCATCTCGGCTTGAAGGAGCCCAGCATGCGCATTTCCACTTCCGCCCGCTCCCGCAGCGCCCGCACGGGCGTCACGTTGGCCGCCGCTGCCGCCGTCGCCGGCGTCACTCTGGCCGGAGCCCCCGCCGCCTACGCCCTGCCCGGGGACAGCGGCGACGTCGAGGTCACCTCGGTCGGGTGGCACTCGCGTGGTGACCGCGACGGCGTCCAGGTCTGCAAGTTCGTGCTCAAGGCGAGCAACTTCGAGTCCTTCCCCTCCGTCCCCTGGACGATCACCGAGCAGCCCCCGACCGTCCCCCCGGGCGACACGCTGCTGGGCACCCTCCCCCTCGTGAACGGCCAGGCCCGCAGCCAGCAGTACCTGCTCCCGGAGGGCACGTACCAGCTGGTGTGGACCGTCCCGGCGGGCCCGAAGCAGAGGAGCTTCGAGGTCGACTGCGCCCCCAGGCCGGGTCAGGGCGGCGGCCGCGAGGAAGGCAGCCAGCGCGACTCGGAGTCGGGTGCCGAGAAGGACAGCGAGAAGAGCAGCGAGAAGAAGTCCGACGCTATCTACGAGAAGCCGTCCGGCGCGGTGCCGGCGGGTGGCGGCGGCGTCCCGGACATGGAGAGCGTCAGCTCCGAGGGTGAGTCGAACGTCGGCACCTCGGCAGCGCTGGTCGCCGGTGCCGCCGGTATCGCGGGGCTGATCATGGTCCGTCGATCCGCGCGCCGTCGTGCCCGCAACGAGGCATAACCCGCGCGGCCGACGGCGACGACGGGGACCGAGCCGTGCATGCCGGCTCACGATCACCCTGTGCGTGACCTTCTCGCTGGTGACCGGCGTCGTGTGGGCGAGTTCCGACTCGCCCGAGGACGCCTCGTCGGTCACCGCCGCCCGCGGCAGCGACGCCGCGGGCGGCGGGGCACCGCCGTTCCGGAGGGCACCGCACAAGCCGCAGAAGGCGGTGCCCGCATCGCATGCCCCGCTGGTGCACTCCCGGCCGGTGAAGGTCGCCGTCCCCGCGATCTTCATCGAGGCCCCGGTCACCGGCCTCGCCCTCGACAGGAAGGGCAGGCTCGGCGCCCCGCCGCTGAGCAAGCCCAAGCTGGTCGGGTGGTACAGCAAGGGCCCGTCCCCCGGAGAAGCGGGAACCTCACTGCTCGTCGGTCACCGGGACACCGCGACGGGGCCGGCGATCTTCCTCAACCTCAACGCCCTTCGCCGCGGGGACACGGTGAAGGTCACCCGGGCGGACAAGCGGACCGCGGTCTTCACCGTGGACAAGGTGAAGACCTACACGAAGGACGAGTTCCCCGACGACAAGGTGTACGGCGCCACCGGCCGTCCGGAGCTCAGGCTTCTGACGTGCGGCGGACGCTTCGACAAGAAGAACGGCTACTCCGCCAACGTCGTCGTCTTCGCCCACCTCACCTCTCTGAAGAAGAAGGCGGCCTGAAACCGGGCACGCCGCACGGAACCGGCCGGTACCTCGGGGGCGAGGTACCGGCCGTCCGCCGTTGCGCTAGCCTCTCGCACGCACTCACGTGCGAAGGGGGAAGCATGAGCCGGGCGGGACGAGGGCTGCGACGGGCCGCCTGGACCTCGGGCGCCATCGGGGCACTGCTACTGGCGGGACCCGTGGTGCTGTTCGCGACGGGCTACACGTCCGCGGAGGTGTCCGGCAGTTCCATGGAGCCGACGTACTCCATCGGCGAGCGCGTCGCCCTCCAACGGATCGACGCGGATGAGGTACGGCGCGGGGATGTGGTCCTGTACCGCGTCCCGGAGCGCTATCAGGGCCTCGCCACGCTCGGACGGGTGATCGGCGTCGGCGGAGACCGTGTCGCACAACAGCCGGGCGCTCCCCTGACCTTGAACGGCACCACACTCACGGAGCCGTACGTCAAGGACGGCGATCCGTCCGGCATGGCGCCCGGTTACGACGTGGTGGTCCCCGAGGGACGCCTCTTCGTGCTCGGCGACTTCCGCGCCAACGCCAGGGATTCCCGCTACTTCCTGGACGACCGGTCGGGCACCGTACCGTCGACGACCGTTGTGGCACGGGCCCTTGACGACCGCGCGGGCCCCGCGAGGCTGGGGCTGACGATGCTGCTCGGTCTGCTGCTGCTCGTCGCCGCACTCGTGACGGGGATTGCCGCGCGGGGGAAGCGCCGGCCACCCGTCCGGGTGACGTCCACAGATATCTGGCATACCGGGGTGGGGTAGCCGATACCTTCCGCAGCATGCCGCTGCCGAAGGACCTGGACCCGTACGCCAATCCCCGTGCCTTCTACGGCGCGGAGCTGCGCCGCCTGCGCGAGGGGGCGGGGCTGTCGCAGAACGATCTGGGCGAGCGGGTGTTCTGCTCGGGCACCTACATCGGGCTCTTCGAGGCGGGCGAGCGGCGCCCGCAGGAGGAGATCTCACGCGCGCTGGACGAGGTGCTGGGGAGCGGCGAGCACCTCCAGCGGCTGTGTCGGCTGGCGCGTACGTCGAAGGTGGCGGGGTACTTCGCGGATGCGGCCGAGCTCCAGCTGCAGGCCTCGTTCATCGGCAGCTTCACGTCGATGCTCGTCATGGGCCTCCTGCAGACCGAGTCCTACGCGCGGGCACTCACCCGGTCCGCCCACCCGTTCGCCGGCCAAGACGTCATCGAGGGGCACGTTCGCACCAGGATGGAGCGGGCATCGCTCCTCGACTCCCCTGCCGCGCCCGTGCTCTGGCTGGTGATGCACGAAGCCGCCCTGCTCGTCCCGGTGGGTGGGGACGCGGTGATGGGAGAGCAGCTCAACCACCTTGCCGAGCAGACGGCGTCTCGTCCCGGACTGATCACCCAGGTGCTCCCGTTCTCCGCCGGCGCGTGCCCCCTGCTCCATGCGTCGATGACGCTGATGCAGTTCACCGAGGCTCCCGCCGTCGTGTACACGGAGTCCGCGTACAACGGCCAACTCATCGAGGAGCCCGTACTGGTGGCACAGCACAGCTCCGCCTACGATCTGGCCAGGGCTGCCGCGTTGTCGCCGGAGGCGTCCCTGGACCGGATCGCCTCGGCGGCGAAGGAGTTCCTGACGCCATGACCACCACGCCCGACCTGAGTACAGCTGCCTGGCGCAAGGCGTCGTACAGCAACGGCGACGGCGGCGAGTGCGTCGAGATCGCAGACGGCTTCCCCGGTGTCGTCCCCGTCCGCGACAGCAAGGCCCCCGACGGCCCCGCGCTGGCGTTCGGCGCCGCCCGCTGGGCGCAGTTCGTGGAGGCCCTCAGGGCCGGCTCGCTCTGAGGCCTGTCAGTCGATGGCGTTGAACAGCCTCTCCGGCAGCGCCATGTTCAGTGCCGTCACGACCGGCTTGCCGTGTTCCGTGCCGAGGCGGGAGACCGCGCCCGTGGCGAGCTGGAAGAGCTCCCCGCTCGCGGGGGTCAGCCCCAGGTAGCGCGCGGTGAGTACGCGCAGGAAGTGCGAGTGGGCGACCAGCGCGATGTCCGCCTCGCCGAGACGGGACGCCGCCGCGCGAACCTCTGCCAGGATCCGGTCCGCCCGGTCGCCGACCTCCTTCGGGCTCTCTCCCGGGTGCTCCTCGGGGCCCGGTGCGACACCGTCGGTCCAGAGGTTCCAGTCGGGGCGGGTGCGGCGGATCTCGACCGTGGTGATGCCCTCGTACGCCCCGTAGTCCCACTCCCGCAGGTCCGGCGTCTCGCGGGGTGTCGGCAGACCCGCCAGTTCGGCGGTGCGGCGGGCGCGGAGGTAGGGGCTGACCAGGGTGAGCCCGATCTCGCGCTCGGCGAGGAGCGGGACGAGGGCGCGGGCCTGGCGTTCACCGAGCTCGGTGAGGGGCAGGTCGGTCCAGCTCGTGTGCTGGCCGGACCGGGACCACTCGGTCTCGCCGTGCCTGATCAGGATCAACTCGCCCATGGATGCTTCCGCTCTCTGTGCCGTACTCGTGCGTATGTACCGCTGGTGCCAACCTGCGCGCCAACGATCGCATTCCATCAGGCCCGGCGAGGGGCGGCTCGCCCCGGTGTCTTGGACCCGGGGCATGGCAGTCCGGGACGGCGAGCGGCGAGGATGAGCCGATGCGCATCTCCGAGACGGACGGCTTCGGCCCCACACTGGCCCAGCTCCTCGCGCTGATCGCCGCCGGGACGCTCGACGTCGTCGTGGCACCGTGCGGCACCGGCGTGCCGGTGTCCGATGTGGTCCTGCACGATCCGGGTGAGGAGCGGGACGAGGAGGTCTGGGTGGCCACCGGGCTGGTCCTGCTCGCGGTCGGCGTCGAGGTCGCCTCGCCCGACGCGGTCGACGTGCTGCGGGCCGCGGACCGTGCCGGGGCGGCGGCCGTGGTGATGCGGCGGGGCACCCGCGGGCCGCGGACGGCTCTGCTGGAGGCTGCGGAGCGGGGGCGTACGGCGTTGCTGACCCGGCGGCCCGGGCAGGGCTGGACCGAGGTGCTCGGCCGGTTGCGGACGGCGCTGGTGCACAGCGGGCCGGACCGGTCCGCGGGCGCGGCAGGGGTGGGCGGGCCGCGGCTGGGTGACCTGGCGGGGCTGGCCAACACCGTGGCGGACCTCGTCGGCGGCGCGATCACGATCGAGGACCCGCAGTCGCGGGTGCTGGCGTACTCGCGCATGGACCACGAGCCCGATCCGATGCGCAGGCTCACGATCCTCGGCCAGGAGGTGCCCCGCTGGCGGGTCGTCGAGCTGCGGGAGAGCGGCTTCTTCCAGGCCCTGTGGAACACCGACGACGTGGTGCGGCTGCCCGCCGACGGGCGGTACGCCGAGCGGCTCGCGGTCGCGGTGCGGCATGGATCCGAGGTGCTCGGCTCGATATGGGCCGCCGCCGACGGGCGGCCGCTGGCGGAGGACGCGGTGGCGGCGCTCCGGACGGCGGGGCGTGCCGCGGTCCTGCATCTGTCGCACCACCGGACGTGGGGCCGGGCCGCCACCTGGGCGCGCGAGGGCGCCGTGCACGCGCTTCTGGCGGGCGGCACGCAGGCGGCGCACGACATCGGGATCGCGCGGGACCGGCCGCACGCCGTGATGGTGGCGGAGGTGTACGACGGCCGGGAGACCGCACCGGGGGACGCCGGGCAACGGGTGCTCGACGTACTCGCGTTGCAGGCCGCCGCCTACCGTCCGGGGTGTGTGACCGCGCGGTCGGGGCGGCGGCTGTACGCCGTGGTGCCGGCCGTGGGCGGGGAGACGGATCCCGCGCGCACGCTGCTGGCGACGGTGCGCTCGGTGCCGCGAGGCGTGGTCTTCGCGGGTGCCGGCCCCGTGGTGGCGGACCTGGCGGAGCTGCCCGCCTCCCGTGAGGCCGCGGAGCTGGTGGTGCGCGTGCTGAGAGAACGGGCCACGCGTCTGCCGGCTGCCAGGGCCGGGTCGGCGGTGGCGTCGTACGAGGAGGTGGCGGCCGAGGCTGCGGTGCTGCGACTGCTCGACCGGGTGGAGCCCCTGTGGGGGGCGGTGCCGGGCCCCGTGCACGCGATGATGGAGCACGACCGGGCGCACGGCTCGCGGTACGGCGACTCGGTCGCCGCGCACCTCGACGCCTTCGGTGACACGGCCGCCGCCGCGCGGCGCCTCAATGTGCACCCCAACACTCTGCGGTACCGGCTGCGCCGGGCCCGGGAGCTGTTCGGCGTGGACCTGGCCGATCCGGCCGTGCGGCTGCTGGCGGACGTCGGACTGCGTCTGGGCCGGCGTACCGGGTGAGCCGTGACGGTGGGACGGCCGGTCTCGTGATCGTTCAGTTGTGGCGCCGGACAGGTGTATCGACCAGGTCCGGTGGTGGCGGACGAAGACGTACCGGGCTCCGCGCACCGAAGCTGGTCACAACGGTCCGCGGCCGGACGAGCGCGGTGCACGGGCGACCCACCACGTAGGAGTGTGTTTCAGGTGACATCCGCTTCGGCAGCACAGCGAGAGCGAGCCCGCGAGGCGGCGCTCGCCCGCGCAGTCGAGAAGGGCCTGCTCGGCCCCGGCTCCCCCCTGATCGGCCTGCTCGACGTGGACGGGGTGCTGGCCGCGGTGGACGCGCTGAACGAGGCGTTCGACGGACCGGCCACGGTCCATCACACGTTCGCGGCCAAGGCGTGCGGGCTGGTGCCGGTGCTGCGGCTGCTCGCCGAGGCCGGGATGGGCTGCGAGGTGGCCTCGCCCGGCGAGCTGGAACAGGCGCTGGCGGCCGGCTTCAGCCCCGGCCGGCTGGTCTTCGACAGCCCCGCGAAGACGGTCGAGGAGCTGGAGTTCGCGCTGGAGCGCGGTATCGCGATCAACGTGGACAACTTCCAGGAACTGGAGCGCGTCGACCGCCTGCTGGCCGGCCGCGAGCCCGCCGGCCCCGTCGGACTGCGGGTGAACCCTCAGGTCGGCGCCGGTGCCATCGGGGCGATGAGCACCGCGACCGCGACGTCCAAGTTCGGCGTCGCGCTGCGCGACCCGGGGGCCGTGGACGCGGTGATCGACGCCTTCACCCGGCGCCCCTGGCTCAACCGCCTGCACGCGCACGTCGGTTCCCAGGGCTGCCCCCTCCCGCTCATCGCCCGGGGGGTCGGTGCCGCGTACGAGCTCGCGGAGCGGATCAACAAGCAGCTGGGCCACGCCCGGATCACCGGCCTGGACATCGGCGGCGGCCTGCCCGTCAATTTCGACAGCGAGGACGACCGCCCCACCTACGCCGACCACGTCGCCGAACTGCGCGACGCGGCCCCGGGGCTCTTCGACGGCCGCTACGTCCTCGTCACCGAGTTCGGCCGCTCGCTGCTGGCGAAGAACGGCACCATCGGTTCGGTCGTCGAGTACACCAAGTCGGCCGGCGGCCGGCGGATCGCGGTCACCCACGCCGGAGCCCAGGTGGCCACCCGCACGGTGTTCATGCCGGAGGCCTGGCCCCTGCGCGTCGGCGTGTTCGACGCCGCGGGCCGTCCCAAGGAGGGGCCGCTCCAGGTCGTGGACATCGCGGGACCGTGCTGCTTCGCAGGGGACCTGACCGCGACGGCCCGCGAACTCCCGGCCATCGAGCCCGGGGACGTGGTGGCGCTGTACGACACCGGGGCGTACTACTTCTCCTCCCACTTCTCGTACAACTCGCTGCCCAGACCCGCTGTGTACGGGTACCGGACGGATTCCGCCGGGCAGGTCCGCCTCGCCACGGTCCGCGACGCCCAGAGCGTGCGGGAAGTCGTCGAGGAGAGCGGCCTCTCCCACGCGGACGCCCTCCTGGCGCTGTGAGGGGGCCGCGGCGCCAACCGCTTCACGGCGGACCGCCCGCCCCCTGACAGCAGGGGCGGGCGGTCCGGCGTGAGGACGCGACGGCGGGCGGCCGGGTGTCAGGCCTTCCCGCCCACCACCGTGACCGTGTACGGCCGGTCCGTGTCCGTCGTGACACGGACCTCGCCGCCCTCGCGGACCACCTCGTAGGTCGCCGCCACCGCGCCCGTGCGGTCGGGGACGGTCACCGTGCGGGTGAAGTCGCCCGTCCCGGCGGGGGCGAAGACGCGGAGTTCGAGGCCGTCGAGCCACTCGCCGTCCGGGCGGATCTCATCCGCGCCAAGGGCCAGGACCGCGCCCTGGCGGACCAGCAGGGGCAGGCTGTCGAAGCCGTGGGTCTCTCGGCGCCAGGCGGGGCCGGTGACCGTGTCGCCCGTCAGCAGGTGGGTCCAGGTGCCCTCGGGCACGTAGTACTCGACCTCGCCGTCGTCGGTGAAGACCGGGGCGACGAGGACGTCCGGGCCCAGCAGGTACTCGCGGTCCGCGGTGCGGGCGGTCGGGTCGTCCGGGAACTCCAGCAGCAGCGGGCGCATCGTCGGGACGCCGGTGCGGTGGGCCTCGACGGCCACGCCGTAGAGGTACGGCATGAGGCGGTGCTTGAGGCGGGTGAACTGCCGGGCCACGTCCACCGCTTCGTCACCGAACTCCCACGGCACGCGGTACGACGACGAGCCGTGCAGCCGGCTGTGCGAGGAGAGGAGGCCGAAGGCGAGCCAGCGCTTGAAGACGGCCGGGTCGGGGGTGCCCTCGAAGCCGCCGATGTCGTGGCTCCAGAAGCCGAAGCCGGACAGCGACAGGGAGAGACCCCCACGCAGGGACTCCGCCATCGCCTCGAAGGAGGACCAGCAGTCGCCGCCCCAGTGCACCGGGTACTGCTGGCCGCCGGCGGCGGCCGAGCGGGCGAAGAGGACGGCCTCGCCCTGACCGCGCTCCTTCTCCAGGAGCTCGAACACGGCCTTGTTGTAGAGGTGCGTGTAGTAGTTGTGCATGCGCTCCTGGTCGGAGCCGTCGTGCCAGACGACGTCCGTGGGGATGCGCTCGCCGAAGTCGGTCTTGAAGCCGTCGACGCCCTGGTCGAGGAGGCCCTTGAGCTTGCTCTGGAACCAGGCGGTGGCCTCGGGGTTGGTGAAGTCGACCAGCGCCATGCCGGCCTGCCACTTGTCCCACTGCCAGATGTCGCCGTCGGGGGTGAGGACGAAGTAGCCCTCGCGCGCGCCCTCCTCGTACAGGGCACTCTTCTGCCCGATGTACGGGTTGATCCAGACGCAGATCTTCAGGCCCTTGTCCTTGAGCCGGGCGATCATGCCCTCCGGGTCGGGGAAGACGGCCGGGTCCCACTCGAAGTCGCACCACTGGTACTCGCGCATCCAGAAGCAGTCGAAGTGGAAGACGCTCAGCGGGATTCCGCGCTCGGCCATGCCGTCGACGAAGGAGGTGACGGTGGCCTCGTCGTACGACGTGGTGAAGGAGGTGGTCAGCCAGAGGCCGAACGACCACGCGGGAGGCAGGGCGGGGAGGCCGGTGAGGGCGGCGTAGCGGGAGAGGACGTCCTTCGGGGTGGGCCCCGCGATGACGAAGTACTCCAGCGTCTGGTCCTCGACGCTGAACTGCACCTGGCCGACGGCCTCGGAGCCGACCTCGAAGGAGACCTTGCCGGGGTGGTTGACGAAGACGCCGTAGCCGCGTGAGGAGAGGTAGAACGGGATGTTCTTGTACGCCTGCTCGCTGCTGGTGCCGCCGTCCGCCTGCCACATGTCGACGGTCTGGCCGTTCTTCACGTACGGCGTGAAGCGCTCACCGAGGCCGTGGACGGTCTCGCCGACCCCGAGGGCGAGCTGGGCGAACATGTGGTGGCTGCCGTCGTCGACGGTGGCGAACGCGCTGCCCTTGCGGCCGGCGGAGGTCAGGACCCGGCCGTCCGCGTCGAGGAACTCCAGTCCGAAGGCGCCTTCGGTGGGCAGCCGCAGGGTGAGCGGGCCGCTGGTCAGCTCGGCGCTCGCGCCCTCGGTACGGGTGGTGGCGGCGGACTGCGGGGCGGCGCCCGGCAGTTCGAAGTCGGGGCCCTTGCGGCGCTTGCCGGCGTGGTGGGTGAGGCGCACCGCGATGACGCCTTCGGCCGGGGCGTGGGCCTCCACGGTGATCAGCGGAGCGTTCAGGGTGTCGCCGCGGCGCTCGACGCGCTTGACGGCGGCGTAGGCGGCGAGACGGTCGTCGTCGAGGCGGACATCGCGGACTTCCGTGGCGTACGAGGCGTGCACACCACTGCGCATCTGCCAGAAACCGTCGGTGAACTTCATGGGGGTGGTCCTTAGAGGGTCCGGCGATCGGGGGGTGGGTGAAGGAGCGGGGTCGGGTGCGGGCGGCTGCAGGCGGAGGACGGAGGCAACGCGGAGCGTTGTTGACTGACGACAACGCCGCAGACGGGCGTGCCCGGCCCCGCGACGCCGCCCCCAATCGCCGGACCCTCTTGGCCGATCCGGGGGTGCTGGGCGGGACGCCAGGGCGCCGGCGGCGAGCGCGGCTGCGGGTCCTCTCGATTTTGATCGTACACAAAACAAATATGGCCGAGAAGGGCCGTAGGCAGTGGGAATTCCCGTATTGCCCGAGAAACCGAACCATGGCACAGCGTCCCGGATCTGCCATGTTGGCGCCACGTAACCGACACGTCACGGAAATGGTCTAGAAACGACTGGCTGGATGGCGTATTAGTACTGCAAGCAAACAAATTGGCCGGCCGGCGGAGCTGTCGCCGGGCCTGACGTCGAGCAAGAGGCTGTGCAATGTCGGACCGCTTCACCCCCACCCCCGCGGACAGGTTCACCTTCGGTCTCTGGACCGTGGGCTGGCGTGGCAACGACCCGTTCGGTGACGCGACGCGTCCCGCGCTGGACCCGGTCGAGTCGGTGGAGCGGCTCGCCGAGCTCGGTGCCCACGGAGTGACGTTCCACGACGACGACCTGATTCCGTTCGGGTCCTCCGAGGCCGAGCGGGAGCGGCTGATCGGCCGGTTCAAGGACGCGCTGGAGCGCACCGGGATGAAGGTCCCGATGGCCACCACGAACCTGTTCACGCACCCGGTGTTCAAGGACGGCGGTTTCACCTCCAACGACCGTGCCGTGCGGCGTTTCGCGCTGCGCAAGGTCATCCGCAACATCGACCTGGCCGTCGAGCTCGGCGCGAGCACGTATGTGGCCTGGGGCGGGCGTGAGGGCGCGGAGTCCGGCGGCGCCAAGGACGTGCGTGTGGCCCTGGACCGGATGAAGGAGGCCTTCGACCTGCTGGGCGACTACGTCACCGAGCAGGGCTACGACCTGCGCTTCGCGATCGAGCCCAAGCCCAACGAGCCCCGCGGCGACATCCTCCTGCCCACGATCGGCCACGCACTGGCCTTCATCGAGCGCCTGGAACGCCCCGAGATGGTCGGCGTGAACCCCGAGACCGGGCACGAGCAGATGGCCGGCCTGAACTTCCCCCACGGCATCGCCCAGGCCCTGTGGTCCGGCAAGCTCTTCCACCTCGACCTCAACGGCCAGTCCGGCATCAAGTACGACCAGGACTTCCGCTTCGGCGCCGGCGACCTGCGCCAGGCCTTCTGGCTCGTCGACCTCCTGGAGACCGCCGGCTACGACGGCTCCCTCCACTTCGACTTCAAGCCCGTGCGCACCGACGGCATCGACGGGGTGTGGGAGTCCGCGAAGAACTGCATGCGCAACTACCTCATCCTCAAGGAGCGCGCCGCCGCCTTCCGCGCCGACCCCGCCGTCCAGGAGGCCCTGACCGCCTCCCGCCTCGACGAACTCGCCCGCCCCACCGCCGACGACGGCCTCAAGGCCCTCCTCGCCGACAAGTCCGCCTACGAGGACTTCGACGCGACCGCCGCCGCCGAACGCTCCATGGCCTTCGAAGCCCTCGACCAGCTCGCCATGGAACACCTCATCGGCGTCCGCTGATGCCCCTGGTGTCCGGCGGTCCGCCGCCGGACACCCCGCAGCTCTCCCCCGCCGTGACACCGCCGGATCCGCGCAGGGGCTTGACGAGTATCCCGTGGGAGCGTTCCCATGGGTCCCGGCCCCCCTCTCACCGCAAGGGCACCACCGTGACAGAACCTTCCCCCGACGGGCGGACCGGACGCCGCACCCGTCGCAGCAGGCGGCTCGTCGTCCCTCTCACCGTCGTCTCCGCGATCGTCGCCGGCACCGTTCTGTCGGGGTGCGGCCAGCAGCGGGACGAGGACGTCTACACCGTCATGAACTCCTCGACCGACGAGTCGTACCACCGCTGGGACGGTGACACCCTCAAGCGCTGCAGCAAGCAGCTCGGGATCACCATCGAGCAGCAGAGCGTCCCGGCCGCCCAGCTCATGACGAAGGCGCTGCGCATGGCGTCCTCGAAGTCGCTGCCGGACGTCCTCCAGCTGGACGCCTCCGAGATGCCGACGTTCGCCGAGGCCGGCGGGCTCATCCCGCTGAAGGACCTCGGGCTGACCACGACGGACATCCCCGAGGGGATCGTCGACTTCGGCTCGTTCGACGGGGAGTACTACGGGGCCGCGCGCACGGTGAACACCCTGGCGCTGTTCTACAACAAGGACACCCTCGACAAGGCCGGCCTGAAGGTACCCACCACCTGGGCCGAGATGCAGTCGACGGCCAAGAAGCTGACCCAGGGCAAGCGGTACGGCCTGGCGCTGAGCGCGGGCGGCGCGGAGGACGGCGTCTTCCAGTTCACCCCGTTCATGTGGTCCAACGGCGGTGACGAGTCGAAGCTCGACACCCCCGAGGTCGCCGGGGCGCTCGACTACTGGAAGGCGCTCCTGAAGGACGGCTCGCTCTCCAAGTCCACGGTCAACTGGACCCAGGCCGATGTGAACGACCAGTTCATGGCCGGCAACGCGGCCATGATGATCAACGGCCCGTGGCAGGTCGAGACCCTGAACTCCAAGAAGGGGCTCGACTGGGGCATCGCCGAGATCCCGGTGCCCGAGGCGGGCGACGACTCGGTCGGCCCGCTGGGCGGCGGGGTGCTCACCGTGCCCAACACCAGCGACACCGAGCGCGAGAAGACGGCTGCCAAGATCATCGGCTGCATGTCGGGCGAGCAGGAGGAGATCTCCTACGCCATCAACAGCTGGATGGTCCCGGCCAACACCAAGGCGGCCGACATCTGGCGGAAGAAGACCCCCGAGCTGGCGGCGCTGGCCGACCAGGTCGCCACGGCCCGTTCCCGTACCGCGAAGGTCGGCGCGCAGTGGTCGTCGGTGTCGCTCGCCCTGCAGAGCGCCTTCCAGTCGGCGCTCACCGGCGAGTCCAGCGAGGCCGCTCTGAAGCGTGCCCAGCAGCAGGTCACGAGCGGGAACTGAGGTAACGAACCATGTCTTCCACCACAGCCTCAGCCGCCGCGCTGCCCGCCGACCCGAAGGCCCCCGCGGCCGGCGCGGTCAAGAAGCCCGTGAACCCGCGGAGCGCCAGGCGGCGCAAGTCGCTGGCCCAGTGGGGGTTCATCGCCCCCGCCGTGATCTTCATGGCGCTGTTCTTCGGCTACCCGCTCGTCCGCAACATCGTGATGAGCTTCCAGGACTACTCGCCGTCCACCTTCTTCACCGGCGAGGCGCCGTTCAACGGCACGGACAACTGGAGCAACGTCTTCAACGACGGGCTGTTCGGCAAGGCCCTCTGGCAGACGATCCTCTTCACCGTCGGATCGCTCGTCGGCCAGTTCTGCATCGGTCTGGCCCTCGCCGTCTTCTTCACCCGCCGCTTCCCGCTCAACGGGATCCTGCGCTCGCTGATCCTGCTGCCGTGGCTGGTCCCGATGGTCGTCTCCGGCATCGTCTGGCGACGCATCTTCGACCAGGACACCGGCGTCCTCAACTCCTTCCTGGGCACCGTCGGCCTCCCCGGTGACACGCCCTGGCTGACCAGCACCAGCATGGCGCTGATCTCGGTGATCCTGGTGAACATCTGGATCGGCATCCCGTTCAACATGGTGATCCTCTACGGCGGCCTCCAGGAGGTCCCGAAGGAGCTGAGCGAGGCCGCCGCGCTCGACGGCGCCTCCGCCTGGCGTACGTTCCGCTCGGTCACCCTGCCCATGCTCAAGCCCGTCATCACCGTGGTGCTGGTCCTCGGCTTCATGTCGACGGTCAAGATCCTCGACCTGGTCCTCGCCCTCACCGACGGCGGCCCCGCCGACTCCACGCAGACGCTCGGCACGCTCACGTACCAGAACTCCTTCGTCCAGATGGACTTCGGGGCCGGTGCCGTGGTCGGCAACATCCTGATCCTGATCTCCGCCGTCTTCGCGGTGTTCTACCTGCGGGTCAACCGCAACGAGGGGAAGTGACCGGCATGGCGACCACCACCCAGATCCCCGCCGCCCCGGCACCCGCCGTCCACCGGCCCAAGCGCCGCTGGGGTGCGACCGTCTTCGGCGTCGTCGTCCTCGCGGTCATGCTGTTCCCGCTGTACTGGATGATCAACACCGCGCTGCAGCCGGACGCGAGCCTGGTCGACGTGGGCCCGGTCCCGACCGGTGTCGACTTCTCCGGCTTCACCTCCGCCATCACGGAGCAGGGCGGCAACCTGCTGACCTCGCTGGCCGTGGCGCTCGGCGCCGTGGCGATCTGTCTGGCGATCTCCGCGCCGGCGGCGTACGGCCTGGCGCAGTTCAAGCTGCGCGGCGGCAAGACGATCGTCTTCGGCACGCTCATCACCCAGATGGTGCCGGGCATCGTCATCGCCAACGCCCTGTACAGCGCGTACGTGGACCTCGGCCTGGTCAACTCCTACTTCGGCCTGATGCTGGCGGACGCCTCGCTGGGCATCCCCTTCGCGATCGTGCTGATGCGGTCGTTCATGGTGTCGATCCCGCGCGAGGTCATCGAGGCCGCCGAGGTGGACGGCGCGGGCCGTATCCGTACGTTCGTCCAGGTCGTCCTGCCGATGAGCCGCAACTCACTGATCACCGCCGGGCTGTTCTCGTTCCTCTACGCGTGGAGCGACTTCATGTTCGCGCTCACGCTGAACACGACGGACGACGTCAAGCCGATCACCCTGGGCATCTACCAGTACATCGGCGCGCACGTCGGCGACTGGGGCTCGGTCATGGCCGCGTCCGTGCTCTCGGCCGTGCCCGCCGCGGTCCTCCTCGTCCTGTCCCAGAAGTACATCGCCGCCGGGATCACCGGCGGCTCGGTCAAGTAAAGGTTCTCCATGAGTGACTTCCCGGTCTTCCCGCCCGGCTTCGTCTTCGGCGCGGCCACGGCCTCGTACCAGATCGAGGGCGCCGTGGAGGAAGACGGCCGCGGCCCGTCCATCTGGGACACCTACAGCCACACGCCCGGACGGACGGACGGCGGCGACACGGGCGACGTGGCCTGCGACCACTACCACCGCTACCCCGAGGACGTGGCACTGCTGCGCGAACTGGGCGTGGAGTCGTACCGCTTCTCCATCGCCTGGTCCCGCATCCAGGCCACGGGCAGCGGGGCGGTCAACCCGAAGGGGCTGGACTTCTACTCCCGGCTCGTCGACTCGCTCCTGGAGGCGGGCATCGAGCCGGCCGCCACCCTCTACCACTGGGACCTGCCGCAGGCCCTGGAGGACAAGGGCGGCTGGCGCGTACGGGAGACGGCGGAGCGCTTCGGCGAGTACACGGCGATCATGGCCGAGCACCTGGGCGACCGGGTGCCGCGCTGGATCACCCTCAACGAGCCCTGGTGCAGCGCGTTCCTCGGCTACTCCGTCGGCCGGCACGCGCCGGGCGCCCAGGAGGGCCGCGGGGCGCTGGCCGCCGCGCACCACCTGCTGGTCGGTCACGGCCACGCGATGAACGCGCTGCGCGCGGCAGGCGTCCGCGAGGCGGGCATCACGCTCAACCTGGACCGCAACGTCCCGGCCACCGAGTCGGACGCCGACCTCGCCGCGGTCGTCCGCGCGGACACCCAGCACAACCTGGTGTGGACCGAGCCGCTCCTCGGTGGCCGCTACCCGGCCACCGAGGAGGAGACCTGGGGCGAGCTGATCACCGGCCAGGACTTCCGCCGCGAGGGCGACCTGGAGCTGATCTCCCAGCCGATGGACTTCCTCGGCATCAACTACTACCGGCCGATCGTGGTCGCCGCCGCCCCGCACCGCGAGGCGGACCCGGCGCTGCGCGTGGCCACGGACAACCGCTACACGGAGGGCCAGTACCCGGACGTGCGGCGCACCGCCATGGGCTGGCCGGTCGTCCCGGAGTCGTTCACCGATCTGCTGACCGTGCTGAAGCAGACCTACGGCGACGCCCTGCCTCCGGTGCACATCACGGAGAACGGCTCGGCGGAGTTCGACAGCGTCGAGGCCGACGGTTCCATCCACGACGCGGACCGGGTGGAGTACCTGCGCACCCATCTGACGGCGCTGCGCGCGGCGATGGACGCCGGTGTCGACGTACGCGGGTACTACGTGTGGTCGCTGCTGGACAACTTCGAGTGGGCGCTGGGCTATGCGAAGCGGTTCGGGATCATCCGCGTCGACTACGACACCCTGGAGCGCACCCCGAAGGACAGCTACCGCTGGTATCAGCAGCTGATCGCGGCGCACAGGGCCTGATCGCACGGATACGGCTCGCGGGCCCGGGACGGTCGAACAGCCGTCCCGGGCCCGTACGTGTCTCTCCCGCGCACCGGTGGCGCGGGACGGAGCCTGAGCGAATCCCGGCTCAACCGGTTTCCGTCCGGCCTGGGCGGTTACCGGACTCCCATGGCACGGACACCGGAACCACAGGCTCACCACACCCTCGGCGGCCACGACGGCTCCGACCGCTACGGAGACCGCGCGGACGACGCCACACCGACCTCGGATCACATCGGTCCGGACCCGGAGGTGGAGCGCGCCGCACCCGACGGGCCGGCCGCCATGCCCAGGAGGTCGTGGTGGGCGGTGCTGAAGCGCACGGTGGCCGAGTTCACGGACGACGAACTCGCCGACCGGGCCGCCGCCCTGACCTACTACAGCGTCCTCTCGCTCTTCCCCGCACTGCTCGTCCTGGTGTCCCTGCTCGGTATCGCGGGCGAGTCCGCCACTCAGCAGGTGATGGACAACCTGCAGAAGCTCGCCCCCGGACCGGTCCGGGACATCCTTTCCGGAGCGGTGCAGCAGCTGCAGGGCAACGGTGGCACGGGGTCGCTGATGGCCGTCGTCGGTCTGCTGCTGGCCGTGTGGTCGGCCTCCGGCTACATCGCGGCCTTCATCCGCTCCTCCAACGTCGTCTACGACATGCCCGAGGGGCGACCGGTGTGGAAGGTGCTGCCCCTGCGCCTGGCGCTGACGGTGACCCTGATGGTGCTGGCGGTCATCAGCGCCCTGATCGTGGTGTTCACCGGTCCCCTCGCCCAGCGGGCGGGTTCCGCCCTGGGAGTCGGCGGCCCCGCCATGACGGCCTGGTCGATCGCGAAGTGGCCGGTCCTGGTCCTGCTCGTCATCGTGATGATCGCGCTTCTGTACTGGGCCGCGCCCAACGCCCGGGGCCGGGGCTTCAAGTGGGTGACCCCCGGCAGCTTCCTCGCCCTGCTGCTCTGGATGATCGCCTCGGCCGGCTTCGCGCTGTACGTGGCGCACTTCTCCTCGTACAACAAGACGTACGGCGCCCTCGCCGGCGTGATCATCTTCCTGGTGTGGCTCTGGATCACCAACCTGGCGATCCTGCTCGGCCTCGAATTCGATGCGGAGATGGCCCGCCAGCGGGCCATCGACGGCGGCCACCCCGAGGCCGAGGAGCCGTACGTGGAACCGCGTGACACCACCAAGTGGACCGAGGAGGACCACCGCCACCTCGGCTGAACGGCCTCCGGACGGCTCGGTCCGGCCGTGCGGCGTACGCCCTCACCGCAGGGCGTACGCCGCCGGGTTCTCCAGCACCTCGTACATCACCCGGGCCGCCGCGCCCCGCGCCGCGTCACCGGAGACGGACGAGGCCCGCAGCCGGCTGCCGTTCGCGTGCCAGCGGCCCGACACCACCCGCGCGGTGAGCTGGGCGTCCGCGGACTCCTCCAGCCAGGGCATGAGGTTGCGGTAGATCCCGCCCAGGACGACCGCCTCCGGGTCGAAGAGGTTCACCGCACCGGCCAGCACCACGCCCATCCGGTCCCCCGCCTCCCGCAGCGCCGAGACGGCCCGCTTCTGGCCGGCCGCCGCACGCTGCTCCAGCTCGTCGATCCCGCGCACACCCGTGTCCGGGTCGATCCCGGCGGCTCGCAGCAGCGCCGCCCGGCCGGCGTACTGCTCCAGGCAGCCGTGCGCGCCGCACCGGCAGAGGGGGCCCTGCGGGTCGACGACGACGTGCCCGATCTCGCCGGCGAACCCGTGGGCGCCGCGGAGCATTTCGCCGTTCACCACGAGCGCGCCGCCCACGCCGATCTCACCGGTGAGATAGAGGAAGGTGCGTACGCCGCCGAGTCCGCCGAACCACAGCTCGGCGAGGGCCGCGAGGTTGGCCTCGTTGTCGGAGCCGACGGCCAGCGCCCGCCCGGCCGGGCGCAGCGTGCTGAGCGCCTGACCGAAGATGCCCTCGGCCGCGACCCTGCTCCAGCCGAGGTTGGGGGCCTGCCGGACGACGCCGCCCGAGACGAGGCCGGGCAGCGCCAGCTCGACGCCGACCACCCGCAGTTCCTGTTCCCGGGTGGAGGCGATGACCCGGTTGGTGAGCCGGGCGGCGTGGGCCAGGACCTCGGCGGGCGGGACGTCCCGGTGGTCGGTGTGCTCGGTGACCCGGACCCGGTCGGTGCCGGTGAGGTCGACGGCGCACACGGAGACGTAGTCGATGTTGATCTCCACGCCGAGCCCGGCCGGACCGGTGCGGGAGAGCTTCAGCACGGTGCCGGGGCGGCCGGCCGATCCGCTGGAGGTCTTGCCGGACTCGCTGAGGCAGTCCAGCGCGAGCAGCTCCTCGACCAGAGAGGAGACGGCGGCCCTGGTCAGCCCCACAAGGCTCGCCACCCGGGCCCGGGTGACCTCGCCCTCGTCACGGACGGTCCGCAGGACCAGGCTGAGGTTGTGACGGCGCACGGACTCGTGTCCGGCCTTGGCCGCCGGCGAGGTGAGGGTGTTCTTCATCAGACCTCGGAGCCTAACGAACGGAGGGCCGCACCCCGGGGGTGCGGCCCTCGCTCACTTCGCGGTGCCCTTACTTGCGGATCAGGCTGCGGAGCACGTACTGCAGGATGCCGCCGTTGCGGTAGTAGTCCGCCTCGCCGGGGGTGTCGATGCGGACGACGCCGTCGAACTCGACACCGGTGTCGGTGGTGACCTTGACGGTGCGCGGCGTGGTGCCGTCGTTCAGCTCGGTCACGCCGGTGAAGGAGAAGGTCTCCTCGCCGGTGAGGCCGAGGGACTCGGCGGTGTGACCCTCCGGGAACTGGAGCGGGAGGACGCCCATGCCGATGAGGTTCGAGCGGTGGATGCGCTCGTAGGACTCGGCGATGACGGCCTTGACGCCCAGGAGCGCGGTGCCCTTGGCGGCCCAGTCGCGGGACGAGCCGGAGCCGTACTCCTTGCCCGCCAGGATCACGAGCGGGGTGCCCGCGGCCTGGTAGTTCTGGGAGGCGTCGTAGATGAACGACACCGGCCCGTCAGCCTGGGTGAAGTCGCGGGTGAAGCCGCCCTCGGTGCCCGGCGCGATCTGGTTGCGCAGGCGGATGTTGGCGAACGTGCCGCGGATCATGACCTCGTGGTTGCCACGGCGCGAGCCGTAGGAGTTGAAGTCACGGCGCTCGATGCCGTGCTCCGTGAGGTACTTGCCGGCCGGGGTGTCGGCCTTGATCGCACCGGCCGGGGAGATGTGGTCGGTGGTGACCGAGTCGCCGAGCTTGGCGAGCACCCGGGCGCCGGTGATGTCCTCGACCGGGGTCGTCTCCATCGTCATGCCCTCGAAGTACGGGGGCTTGCGCACGTAGGTGGACTCGGAGTCCCACTCGAAGGTGTTGCCGGTCGGGATCGACAGGGCCTGCCACTGGGCGTCGCCCGCGAAGACGTCCTGGTAGGACTTGTTGAACATGTCCTCGCCGATGGAGTTGGCGACGACGTCGTTGACCTCGGCCTCGGAGGGCCAGATGTCCTGGAGGAAGACGGGCTTGCCGTCCTGGTCGACGCCGAGGGCGTCCTTGGTGATGTCGACCTTCATCGAACCCGCGATGGCGTACGCGACGACCAGCGGCGGGGACGCCAGGTAGTTCATCTTGACGTCGGGGTTGATCCGGCCCTCGAAGTTACGGTTGCCGGAGAGCACCGAGGTCACGGCCAGGTCGTGGTCGTTGACCGCCTTGGAGACCTCTTCCGGCAGCGGGCCGGAGTTGCCGATGCAGGTGGTGCAGCCGTAGCCGACGAGGTTGAAGCCGACCTTGTCGAGGTAGGGGGTCAGGCCCGCCTTGTCGAAGTAGTCGGTGACGACCTTCGAGCCCGGGGCGAGAGTGGTCTTGACCCACGGCTTGCGGGTCAGGCCCTTCTCGACGGCCTTCTTCGCCACGAGCGCCGCGGCGACCATGACGTACGGGTTCGAGGTGTTGGTGCAGGAGGTGATCGCGGCGACGGTGACGGCGCCGTGGTCCAGCTCGTACGTCGTGCCGTCGGGGGCGGTGACGGTGACCGGGTTCGACGGGACGCCGTTGGTGGCGGCCGGGGAGTCGGAGGCCGGGAAGGACTCCTTGCCCGCCTCCTCGTCGTCGGAGACGTAGTTGCGTACGTCCTGGGCGAACTGCGCCTTGGCGTTCGCGAGGACGATGCGGTCCTGCGGGCGCTTCGGGCCGGCGATGGAGGGGACGACCGTGGAGAGGTCGAGCTCCAGCTTCTCGGAGAAGTCCGGCTCGGCGGCCGGGTCGAGCCAGAGGCCCTGCTCCTTGGCGTACGCCTCGACGAGCGCGACCTGCTGCGCGTCACGGCCGGTCAGGCGGAGGTACTTCAGCGTCTCGTCGTCGATCGGGAAGATCGCGGCGGTGGAGCCGAACTCCGGCGACATGTTGCCGATGGTGGCGCGGTTCGCGAGGGAGGTGGCGGCGACGCCCTCACCGTAGAACTCGACGAACTTGCCGACGACGCCGTGCTTGCGGAGCATCTCGGTGATGGTCAGCACGAGGTCGGTGGCGGTGGTGCCGGCCGGGAGCTCGCCGGTCAGCTTGAAGCCGACGACGCGCGGGATGAGCATGGAGACCGGCTGGCCGAGCATCGCGGCCTCGGCCTCGATGCCGCCGACGCCCCAGCCCAGCACACCGAGGCCGTTGACCAT
Organism: Streptomyces sp. NBC_01166; assembly: GCF_045039765.1. NCBI lineage: Bacteria > Bacillati > Actinomycetota > Actinomycetes > Kitasatosporales > Streptomycetaceae > Streptomyces > Streptomyces sp. NBC_01166. The sequence continues at coordinate 6,469,676 of NZ_CP108613.1, read as the reverse complement.
CGTGGTGTGCGAGTCGGTGCCGACGAGGGTGTCGGGGTACGCCTGGCCGTTACGGACCATGACCGTGCGGGCCAGGTGCTCGATGTTGACCTGGTGGACGATGCCGGTGCCCGGGGGGACGACCTTGAACTCGTCGAAGGCGGTCTGGCCCCAGCGCAGGAACTGGTAGCGCTCCTTGTTGCGGCCGTACTCCAGCTCGACGTTCTGGGCGAACGCGTCGTTGGTGCCGAACTTGTCGGCGATGACGGAGTGGTCGATGACCAGCTCGGCCGGGGCCAGCGGGTTGATCTTCGTGGCGTCGCCGCCGAGCTCCTTGACGGCCTCACGCATGGTGGCGAGGTCCACGACACAGGGGACACCCGTGAAGTCCTGCATGATCACGCGGGCCGGCGTGAACTGGATCTCCTGGCTGGGCTGGGCCTGGGAGTCCCAGCCGCCGAGCGCACGGATGTGGTCGGCGGTGATGTTCGCGCCGTCCTCCGTGCGGAGCAGGTTCTCCAGCAGCACCTTCAGGCTGTAAGGGAGGCGCGCGGAGCCCTCGACCTTGTCCAGCTTGAAGATCTCGTACGACTCGTCACCCACGCGCAGCGTGCTGCGGGCGTCGAAGCTGTTCGCCGACACGACAGTCTCCTTCTTCAATGTGCGCGTTCAACCGCGCCGCGCCTCATGTGCGGCCGGCGCCGCCTGCGGCCCCCACCATCCGCTAAGGTAAGGATTAGTTAGGTAACCCTTACCGAGCGGCGGCTGCGGTGCGCCTCGGCAGATATCTCGATGTCGAGATAACTCTAGTACATCGCCGCCGCGCGGTCATGCCCGGGCACCCGTGTCCTGCGCCGCACCGACGCGGGCAGGCGGGCCTCACCCGGGCCGCCTACCCGCTCGTGTGGTGATCGCACCGGCCGGGGCACGGCCGTCACGCCCCCGGAGCCGTCGCGGGGAGCGCCGCCCTCCTGTGGAAGAGGTCCTCGGCGGCGCTCTGGGCCCGGTCGCGGACCGTCACCGGGTCGACGCTGCGGACCCGGCCGCCCTCCACCAGCCGGTGGCCGTCCACCCACACGTCGGCCACGTCGGCCGCACCGGCCGAGAAGACCAGGTGGGCGGCGGCGTTGAAGTCGGGTCCGTGCAGCAGCGGGGTGGTGTGCAGGGCACGCAGGTCGACGGTCACCACGTCGGCCTTCTTCCCCGCTTCGAGCGAGCCGGTCTCCCCGTCCAGACCGAGGGCTCGGGCACCGTCGAGCGTGGCCATGGCGAGGATGTCCCACGGGTCGCCGGTCGTGGGGTCCAGGGTCGTCAGCTTCTGCAGGAGGGACGCGAACTTCATCTCCTCCAGCAGGTCCAGGTTGTTGTTCTCCTTCTCACCGTCGCTGCCGAGCCCCACCGTGATGCCCCGGCTTCGCATGTCCATGATGCGGGCGGGCCCGGAGGAGAGCTTCATGTTGGAGCAGGGGCAGTGCGAGACCGCCGTGCCGGTGCTCGCGAGGAGGTCGAGTTCGTGGTCGTCGAGCCAGACGCAGTGCGCCACGACCGTGCGTGGGCCGAGGATGCCCCGGTGGTGGAACTCCTCGATCGGCCGGCGGCCCGTCAGCCGCAGGGACTCCTCCACCTCCCAGGTCGTCTCCGAGGAGTGGGTGTGCAGGCCCGTGTCGAATTCGTCGGCCAGGGCCGCTGCCGCCTTGAACGCCTCCTCCGAACAGTAGAAGAGGTGCTCCAGACCCACCCAGGACCGGACGCGGTCCTCGGCGTGGGTGCGGTACTCCTCCAGCAGCCGGCGGTTGGTGTCGAGCGTCTCGAAGTAGTCGTAACCGGGCAGGTCCGCGACGTAGGGGACGAGGGTGGCGCGGATGCCGACCTGTGCGGCGGCCCGGGCGGAGCCCTCCATGTGGCGCCACATGTCCATGACCGAGGTGGTCCCCGCGCGCAGCGACTCGGTGTAGCAGAGGAGGGACGCGGCCTCGGCGATCTCGGGGGTGAGGGCCTTGTGCGCGGGGTCGACGTAGTCGCGCAGCCAGTCCCACAGCGATTTGGACTCGGCGGTGCCGCGCAGCAGTCCGGAGTGCAGGTGGGTGTTGTGCAGTCCGGGGATGACCGCGTGCCCGGTGGCGTCCACGACGACGGCGTCGGCTGCTGCCGCGTCCAGGTCCGCGACGGCGCCCACGGCGGTGATCCTGCCGTTCTCGATCAGGACCGACCCGGGGTCGAGGACCGCCCTGCGCCCTTCGCAGGGCAGGACGATGCCGTTGCGGATCAGCGTGCGGGGGTGACGGGCGGTCATGCGCCGGCCCCCGTCCAGAAACCGGCGTGGACGGCCGCGGCCCGGTCGTGAAGGTGCGGTCCGGAGACCTCCACGGGCCGCTGACCCGAGGCGAAGACGGTGCGGCACGGCAGCGCCATGGTGGGGTTCTCCTCGTCGGCGCCGGTCAGGGCGAGGAGTTCGTCCTCTCCGAGGGCGTAGACGACGCGTCCGATACCGCTCCAGTAGACGGCGCCCGAGCACATCGCACAGGGCTCGGTGCTGGTGTACAGGGTGGCGCGGGTGAGTTCGGCGCGGGTGTACGCGGCGGTCGCCAGCCGGACCAGGTTGGTCTCCGCGTGGCCGGTGGCGTCCCGGCCGGTGGTGACGGTGTTGCCGGCCTCCAGGACGGCCGTTCCGTCCAGGACCAGCAGGGATCCGAAGGGGTGGTTGCCGTCCTTGCGCGAACGGGCGGCGAGGTCGATGGCGGCGGTCAGGAACGCCTCCTCGTCGGGGGCCAGGGCGGCGGGGGCTGCGGGGTTCAAGGGATCTCCTCGGTTCGTGCGGGTGCGGTTCGGGCGCATGGGCTCGTGGGGGGCGGTGCGGGATCGGCGGGGTGGCGGGCGGATCGGGGGCGGGGAGGCGGATGCCTGATGCGGGTCAGGCGGTGGGCAGGGCCTCGGCCGGTGTGCCGGAGGCGGGGAGGCCGCCGGGCGGGGTGGGACGCCAGGCGGTCAGCGCGGCGTACACGGCGGCCGACACGGCGAATCCCACGAGCAGCCCGAAGGGCCCCACGGCCGGGTGGGCGGCGGCCAGCGGTCCCGTGTAGAGGGACTGGTTCATGAACGGGATCTCGGCGAGCAGGGCGATCAGTATCGACGGCAGCCCCCAGCCGAAGCGGTGCCGGGAGTCGAACAGCCGGGCCGTGTCGTGCAGGCCGCGTTCCCGCCACCAGTACGCCGTGACGAGCACCGCGCCCCAGGGCGCCAGCCAGTAGCCGGTCATCAGCAGGAAGTCCTGCAGCTGCGCCGCGAAGTCGCCGTGTCCGGCGTACCACGAGAGGACGGTGCCCAGGCCGCCGACGACCAGGACGGACACCCAGCGGGGAAGGGCGAATCCGGCCGCGAGCGCGGCCATGGCACCCGAGTACAGGTCGATGACGGTGGACGCGAGGGTGGAGAGGAGCAGGGCACCCAGGACGACCGTGCCGAGGACGTGCGGGAGCAGGCCGCTGACCATGGTGCTGGGGTTGTCGACGGCGGCCACGGTGCCGATCGCCGCGCCCAGCGAACCGATCCACACCCCGGCCAGCGCGCTGCCGCCGCCCGCCGCGAGGAACACCCGGCGGGGGCGCGCGGTGGCCGGCAGGTAACGGCTGTAGTCGGAGGCGTATGCCGACCAGCCCAGGCCCCGCGCCGCGGTGACCGCGGTGACCAGCAGGAACGCGGCGACGGGACCACCCGAGGGATCGGTCGGTCCGGTCGCGTGGGCCTCGCCGAATCCGTAGACCGACACCACGGCGAAGACGACCACCAGCGCGAGCGCGAGACCGCGCTCGACGGCGTGGATCATCCGGTAGCCGAGGACCGCCACCGTCAGTTGCGCCGCCGCCATGAGCAGCAGCGCGGGGGTGAAACCGAGGCCGGTCAGGTCACGGAGGATGAACATCCCGAGCAGGGTGTCGACGACGCACCAGCCGACACCGTTGACGACGGTGAACGCGGCCGACGGCAGCGCGCCGAGCCGCCCGAACGGTCCTCGGGTCTGGATGAGCTGCAGTGCGCCGGTGAGCGGGCCGCGGGTGGAGAAGAGGCCCACCATCACCGCGCTGAGCACGGTCCCCAGGGTGATGGCGAAGACCGCTGGCAGCAGGTCGAGACCGAACACGGAGGTGGAGAGGGCGCCCACGCTGAGCGTCGCGAACTGCACGTTCGCGCCGAACCACAGCGTGAACAGCGACCGGGGCCGGCCGTGCCGGCGGTCCACCGGCACGGGTTCGACACCGGCCCGCTCGATGCCGGCCGGGTGCGCCCCCGGCCCCCGGTCCCGCGCGGGCGCACCGCCGTCGGCGGAGGGCGGGGTGACGGAGGGTGGGCTGGTGGGCAGCGGTTCGGCGCGCACGGGATCTCCTCAGGGGCGACGGGAGTGCGACCGGACGCCGGGACCGAACGGGTGGAACGCGGCGTCGAGGCCGCGGGGACATGCGGCTCGGGGCGGGTGGTGCGGTCCTGCGGGGAGGGCTGGTTCGGGCGGTGCGGTCCTGCGGGGAGGGCGCGGGTGGTGCGGTCCTGCGGGGTGGCGCGGGTGGTCGGCTGCGGTGCGCGGACTCCGGTGTCCCGCGAGGGCGCGCGGTCCGGGCGGCGGAGGGATGCGGCCGGGTCCTGCGATGTCCCTCAGTGAACCCCCGGCGAACGGCGGGCGGACCGGTACGGCCCTCCAGACGACGGGCCGGGGAAGGGGGGTGACCCCGTACTATTCTCCAAACCCCGTGCCCAGCGGTGTGCACGCCCGTAACACACCCACGGGAGGCCCGGCCGCTCCTGCCGCGCCTCTCCCGTCAGGCAGGAACCAGGTGCTGCTGTCCGAACTCCTCGGGATACCCGGCCTCGGCCTCACCCCGCTGCTCCCGCCCGGACGGGACCGCCGGGTGACCGGCGTCTACACCACCGATCTGCCCGACCCCGGCCGCTATCTGGACGGCGGGGAGCTGGTCCTCACCTCCACCACCTGGTACCGGGAGCCCCGGGACGCCGACGTGTTCGTCGCGGCGCTCGCCTCGGCGGGCGCCGCGGCCCTGGTGGCCGGCTCGGCGGCCGTCGGCGAGCTGCCCGGCGCGCTCACCGACGCCTGCGAGCGGCAGGGGCTGCCGTTGCTGGCGGTCGGTGACGACGTGTCGTACGCCGCGGTCACCGAGACCGTGCTCGCCGCGCTCGCCGGCCCCGTCGGCCGCTCCCCCGGCGCCGGACTCCACCGCGGCCTGGTGGCCAGCATGGCGTCCGGAGCCGGCGCGGAAGGCCTGGTCGAGGTGCTGGCCCGGTCCACCGGCGTGCACTGCGCGGTGCTTTCGGCCACCGGGCGGCCCACCGCGGGTGCCGTGCCGGACGTGTCACCCCACCATCTCCGGCGCTCCCTGCGGGCGGCCTTCGCCGCCGGCGCCTTCCCCTCCGTACAGCCACTGCCCGGCGGCGGGCACCTCACCTTCCTGCCCGTGCAGTCCCCCGTCGCCCACCGCCCGCCCGCGGGTTACCTGGCCGCGGCCGGGGACCACCGGGACTGGGCGCCCGGAATCGCGGACGCCGCCGCGGAGGTGTGCGCACTGCTCGCCCTCGACGGGGTCGCCCGGCAGGAACGCCGTCGCATCGAGGAACGGCTGCTGCGGGAGTCCGTGGACCTCCTGCGCGAGGGCCGCACCGAACCCGCCGCAGGACGCCTGCGCAGCCTCGGGCTCGACCTGGAGGCGCAGCCGGCCGTCGCGTACGTCACGACGACCGGCCGCCCGTACGGCTCGGAGCTCGCCGCAGTGATCCTGGACGACGTGCACGAGCAGATACCCGGTTGCTCGGCTCCGTTCGCGGCTGCGGACGGCCATCTGATGTTCGTCCCGGCCTCCGGCAGCGGCGGCCGGGACGACGCCCTCTCCGGCCTGCTCGCGGAGGCCGCCCGCCGGCTCGGCCCCTTCCTCGCGCACGGCTGGGCCGCGATCGGCGTATCGGGGCCCTCGACGGGGCAGGACGGGCTGCGCCGGGCGCTGGAGGAGGCCCGACACGCCCAGCGCGTCGCCCGGCTCGGCACAGGCCCCGTGCGGGTCGCGGGCACCGAGGCACTCTCCTCGCACCTGATGCTGCTCGCCGCCGTTCCCGACGAGGTGCGTCTCATGTACCGGGAGCGGCTGATCGGCGTGCTGGAGCGGTACGACGCCGAGCACCACAGCGACCTCGTGGGCACCCTCAGCGCGTTCCTCGACGCGTCCGGCTCCTGGCAGCGGTGCGCACAGCAGCTCCACGTCCACGTCAACACACTGCGCTACCGCCTCCAGCGCGTCGAACAGCTCACGGGCCACAGCCTGGCCACCCTCCACGACCGGGTGGACTTCTGCCTGGCGCTCGGAATCAGGTAGGCCACCTCGCAGCGCAGGGGGCGACGGCCCGGAGGGCCGTCCCGGGTGCCGCATCGGCAGCGGCGGCGCGCGGGGCAGGACCGGTACATTTCGATGCCGACCACCCGCCCGCCAGGGAAGGCACCGTGCACTTCACCCACACCTCCGAGGCCGTACACGCATGGGTCCACGGCTGGGCCCTCTCGCGGGGAGCAGCCGAACCGCACCCCTCGTCCTGGGGCTTCACCGTGAGCACGGGCCCTCCCGCGCACGCCACGAGCCACGTCCTGACCACCGCCGACGCGGCGACGGTGCGGGAGATAACCGCGGGCACGACCAGGCCCGGCGTCCGGCTGAAGGCCTTCGTGCGGGCGGAGTCGCTCGCGTCCTGGATCACGCCCGGCTGGTCCGTCGCCGACGAACCCGGCTACCTGATGTCCACCCAGCTCAACCCCGCACGCACCCCGGCCCTCCTCCCCGACGGCTACCGGCTCCGCACCTGGACCCAGGACGGCGTCACGTACGCCCAGGTGTGCGCAGCCGACGGCGCGCTCGCCGCACGAGGCCAGGCGGCCGTCTCCGGCGCCACCGCCGTCATCGACAAGGTCGAGACCCAGCCCGCCCACCGGCGCCGCGGTCTCGGCCGCCTGATCATGCGCACGCTCACCGACGCGGCCGCCGGGCGGGGTGCGGCTGTCGGCCTGCTGGCCTCGTCGGCGGAGGGGCGGGCCCTGTACGAGAGCACGGGATGGGCCGTATCGGCACCCCTGGCCAACGCCCTGCGGGGGCCTGACCCGGCGCAGCACTGACCGCGCCCGCGACGCATGGGCCCGCGGGCCCCGCGCCCACGCTCACGGGTCCGCGTGCATGACTCGGCGGCTTCGGGATACCCGTACTCCTGACAGAGGAGGCACAGATGCCGCTCACCTTCCGAAAGAGCTTCCAGATCCTCCCGGGCGTCCGGCTGAACATCAACCGCCGCTCGTGGTCCGTCACGACCGGCGGACGGCACGGCCCGAGGCGTACCACGAGCAGCACCGGCCGGCGCACCACGTCCATGGACCTGCCGGGCCCGTTCGGCTGGCGGAGGACGACACGCCGCCGCGGCTGACCTCGCACCCCGTCGCGGGCTCGGCCGGCCTCACCCGTTCGGCCGAGCTCCGCACGCCGGGACGCCCGGCACGCCCGACCCTTCAAACAGGCGCCCCCACACGGCCGGGCACTCGACCGTCACCCGAATCCCCCACCCCCGGCACGAGCTTCATCTCATATCTGAGATAGCGTGCAGCCATGGAAGACGACTACCTCGCACGTATCGGCAAGCTCATCCGTGACGCCCGTCAGCACCGTGGCTGGACACAGAGTCAGCTCGCCGAGGCGCTGGCCACGAGCCAGAGCGCCGTCAACCGCATCGAACGCGGCAACCAGAACATCAGCCTTGAGATGATCGCCCGCATCGGCGAGGCTCTCGACAGTGAGATCGTGTCGCTCGGTTACGCCGGCCCCATGCACCTGCGTGTCGTGGGCGGCCGTCGGCTCTCGGGCTCCATCGACGTCAAGACGAGCAAGAACGCGTGTGTCGCGCTGCTCTGCGGCTCGCTGCTCAACAAGGGCCGCACCGTGCTGCGCCGGGTGGCCCGTATCGAGGAGGTCTTCCGGCTGCTGGAGGTCCTCAACTCCATCGGCGTACGCACCCGGTGGATCAACGACGGTGTAGACCTCGAGATCCTGCCGCCCGACCGGCTCGAGCTGGAATCCATCGACGCCGACGCCGCGCGCCGGACCCGCTCCATCATCATGTTCCTCGGCCCGCTGCTGCACCGCGAGGACCGCTTCACCCTGCCGTACGCCGGCGGCTGCGACCTCGGCACGCGCACGATCGAGCCGCACATGATCGCGCTGCGCCGCTTCGGCCTGGAGATCGCCGCGACCGACGGGCTCTACCACGCCCAGGTCGACCACGAGGTCCGGCCGGGCCGCCCCATCGTCCTGACCGAGCGCGGCGACACGGTGACCGAGAACGCGCTGCTGGCCGCCGCCCGGCACGACGGCACGACGGTCATCCGTAACGCCTCCTCCAACTACATGGTCCAGGACCTGTGCTTCTTCCTGGAGGCGCTCGGCGTGCGCGTCGACGGCGTCGGGACGACGACCCTCACGGTGCACGGGGTGCCGGAGATCGACGTGGACGTCGACTACTCCCCCTCCGAGGACCCGGTCGAGGCGATGAGCCTGCTGGCCGCCGCCGTGGTGACGGAGTCCGAGCTGACGATCCGCCGGGTCCCGATCGAGTTCCTGGAGATCGAGCTCGCGGTGCTGGAGGAGATGGGCGTCGACTGCGACCGCACGGCGGAGTACGCGGCCGACAACGGCCGTACCCGGCTGGTGGACCTGACGGTCCGGCCCTCCAAGCTGGAGGCGCCCATCGACAAGATCCACCCGATGCCCTTCCCCGGGCTGAACATCGACAACGTGCCGTTCTTCGCGGCGATCGCCGCGTCCGCGCACGGCAAGACCCTGATCCACGACTGGGTCTACGACAACCGCGCGATCTACCTCACCGACCTCAACCGCCTCGGCGGCCGGCTCCAGCTCCTGGACCCGCACCGCGTCCTGGTCGAGGGCCCGACCCGCTGGCGCGCCGCCGAGATGATGTGCCCGCCCGCACTGCGGCCGGCGGTGGTGGTGCTGCTGGCGATGATGGCGGCCGAGGGCACGTCCGTGCTCCGCAACGTGTATGTCATCAACCGGGGTTACGAGGAGCTGGCGGAGCGGCTGAACTCGGTGGGTGCGCAGATCGAGATCTTCCGGGACATCTGAGAACCTGCCGGCCAGGCACCCTCACACCCTCCCTGACCTGCAAAATGCGAGGAGAGGTCGGGTGTGAGGGAATTTCTGGTCCGCCCCACGGTGCGCCCGGCCCGCGCAGAAGTTTCATGCTTGCGGACGGGCCCGGGGGAGCCGATACCGGACGGCCGGCTCCGTGCGTGAGGCCGCCTCCCCACTTCCCGCGGACGGGACGACGGGACTGCAGCCCCACGCGCGGGTGCTCTCAGCTGTCCGCGCTGCCGCCCCGAACGACGCAGGAGCGGCTGCTCTCCCAGCCCCACCCGTCACCGTCCGGGTCGGACGAACTGCCGTTGACGCAGTACGGGTACCCGTTGGGGGCGGTGCCGTCGCCGGTCCCGCTGCCGCTGTCCGCGCTGCTGCCCCGAACGACGCAGGAGCGGCTGCTCTCCCAGCCCCACCCGTCACCGTCCGGGTCGGACGAACTGCCGTTGACGCAGTACGGGTACCCGTTGGGGGCGGTGCCGCTGCCCGGGTCTCCCCCGCCGCCTGGCTCGCCCCCGCCGCCGTAGACGGTGGCGGTCTCGGAGGTGGCGGCAATGCCGTCGGCGCCGTTGATGAAGCGATTCCCCCAGGTCGTGAGGGAGTTCGCGTCGAAGCCGTTGACCATGTCGAGGTATTCGACGCCGCTGCCGTTACCGCTCCAGGACCAGCCGATGTACCCGACGCCCAGAGACCGCGCGGTCGCCATGATGGCGTTTTCGTCCGGGTTCCCATCGCTGTGCTGGTCACCGAACTCGCCCACGACGATGGGTAGTTCGTTGTCGGTGAAGTGGCGCAGGTAGTCCTGCACCTCGGCGGCCGTGTCGTAGACGCCGTACATGTGGATCGAGAAGATGGTGTTGCGGTCAGGGTCGGACGCGAAGACCGAGGCCGCGTTGTCCCTCATCGTCCCGGACCAGTCCTGACCCCAGTTGGGGGCGTCCACCATCAGGGCGTGGTCGATGCCGGCGTTCCGCAGCTTGCTGATCGCGCTCTTCGTGGCGCCGGTCCAGGCCGCGGCGTTCGTGTTGCCGTACGGTTCGTTGCCGATGTTGACGACGACGTAGTCCTCCTGGCCCTCGAGCGCGCTCCTCACGTCGATCCAGTAGTCGGCAGCCTTGTCCAGCGTGGTGGCGGCGCCGTCCTCTCCATACCCGGTGGTGTCGTGCACCTCCAGCACACAGATGACCTTGCTGGCCTTGCACTGGCCGATGATGGCGGAGACCTGGGAGGCGCTTGTCCTCGTCCACCGGTCGCCGCTTCCGAGGACGACACGGACGGTGTTGGCGCCCTTGGCCGCTATGTCGGCGAGGGCGGTCGTCCGCTCGGGGTACCAGGCGTAGGCGTGGTTGACCCCACGCATGACGAACTTGTTCCCGTTTGCCTCGACCACGTCTCCGTCACTGACGCGGATACCGGTGGGCGCCGCCGCGGCCTCGCCGACGGAAGGGCCGACGATGGAGCCCAGCAGGCCCAGGGCGGCGGCGAACGCCATGCCCGCCGTCGTGATCAGGGTGCTTCTCGGCTTTCGCATTTTCTCTCCTCGGATACGCATGCGGGTGCGTGGACGGGTGCGGAGCGGGACGCGGCCGCAGGAGGGCGACACCCCCTGACAACGATGTCTGACGTGCCCACCAGCCCATGAGGGCACGCTTGGTAAGCGCCGGATGCGCTTCGACGGGGGCGCCGAGGGCAGGCTTCGCAGGCGTCGTGGCAGTGGGGGTAGCGCCGGACAACTGACGTCGACCAGCCGCGACTTCGGCCGGATGTGGCTCGAACAGGCCGTCGCCACACCATGAGGCACCGGGTGTTGCGTCCCTGTCAATAGCGAGTTCACGATCCATCCACCAACCACAAACCTCTCCGCGCGACTAAACCGCTAAACACCCAGGCCAACCCTTACATGTACCCAAAAGCGGTCGCCTACCAGCAAGAACAGGTCGGCTGGATTGATTGACAGTCACACGACACACCCCTACGTTTCTGATCGATAAACCGGTACAGAGTCAGGTACAGGGCCGGAGTTCACCTCGCCGACCCGCAGAATTCGGCCCGTCCTCCTGCCACACCTTCCCGAGGCCGGGCTCCGCCCCTCAGGACGAAAGAGACGCGATGCGCACCCACTCCTGGACGAGGCCCAGAGCCCGGAAGAGACCCCTCGAGAAGGCCCACCCTGCGGGCCTGGGGGCGACGAGACGGGCACCTTCGCCAAGAAGGTCGACCCGAATCATTTGCTCGGGGCCGGCATCGAGGGCCACCGCACGCAGTACCGGGTTCGGCAGCGATGAGGGCAACACCTTCGCCCACCTGCAGCAGCCGCCGTACCTGGGCTTCACGTCGGCGCCCCCGTACCCACCTGAGCACCGGGCCGACACCGGACGAGACGAAGAAGCGAATTCGGGCCCGGATCGGCCACGAGCCACGATTCCTCACTTTACTAAACCTTGACCTAAACTAAACTGTTTACTAGACAACGTTGTCACCACCCGTCAGAGTGAGCTCCGGGGCGCATGGAGCCCCGCTCCCCCTCACGAAAGGTGATTGACCGTGTACGGAGCACTGGACATCGGCGGCACAAAGATCGCCGGCGCGCTCGTGGACGACGCAGGCACGCTGGTGCTGCGTGCGCAGCGGCCGACTCCGGCACAGAGGTCCGCAGCTGAACTCATGGCAGCGGTGGCCTCGGTCATCGACGAACTGGCGGCCCACCCGATGTGGGACGAGATGACCTGTCTCGGCATCGCCAGCGCGGGTCCGGTCGACACCGCCGCAGGCACGGTCAGTCCGGTCAACATCCCCGCCTGGCGGCACTTCCCGCTGGTCGCCGAGGTGGCCGCACACCCACGGCTTCCTGTGGGGCTGCGCCCGGTTCTGATCGGGGATGCGGTGGCGATGGCCGCAGCGGAACATTGGCTCGGCGCGGCGCGGGAGTCCGAGAACGCTCTCTGCATGGTGGTGTCCACCGGCGTGGGAGGCGGCCTGATCCTTGACGGCCGGCTCCGCACCGGCCGGACGGGAAACGCGGGTCACATCGGGCACATCACCGTCGATCTGGGCGGTTCGCTGTGCCCGTGCGGAGCTCCTGGCTGTGTCGAGGGGTTTGCCAGCGGTACGGCGATAGCCGCACAGGCGCAGGCTGCCGGGTGGTCCGCGCCGCCCGGGGTGGCACCGACGGCTGCGGCGGTCGCGGCCGCGGCGCGGAGTGGGGACCGGCGTGCCTTGGAGGCATACTCACGCGCCGCCCAGGCGCTGGCAGCAGCCATCGCGGCGACGGCGGCCCTGGTCGAACTCGACATCGTGGTCATCGGTGGTGGCGTGGCACAGGCCGGTGACACGCTCTTCGCGCCACTGCGACGGCACCTGGCCGACTACGCCGTCCTCGACTTCACCCGCGGACTGCCCGTGGTGCCGGCGCTCCTGGCTCTGGACGCCGGGCTCATCGGGGCAGCCGCCGTCGCGTCCGCGCAGGCCGGCACCCCCGCGCTCGCGGCTTCACCCCGCCCGTGATTCCTCAGCGGAAGACGGATCTTGTACCTCGCACCGTCCAAGGGTTCACACCTCAGCCGCAGTCCGGTCGGTCGGCGGCGACCCACGAAAGGGAACCACCGAGTGGACCGCATGATCAGCACCATCCGTCGCCACAGTTGGGGATCCACCACGGCTCTTCCCGAGCTGACGGGAGTCGAGCCGGACGGAACACCCCAGGCCGAGCTGTGGATGGGCGCCCATCCGACCGCTCCGTCCCTGATCGAGCGTGACGGAAAGCTCCAGCCCCTCAACCGGGTCGTCGAAAACGCGCCCGCAGCAGAGTTGGGCGAACCGGTTCTGCGGCGCTTCGGGCCACGTCTCCCCTTCCTGCTCAAATTGCTGGCGGCGGACGCACCGCTCTCTCTCCAGGTGCACCCCGGCCTCGCGGAGGCTGCCGCCGGCCATGCGCGGGAGAACGCGCACCGGGTCCCCCTCGACGCCCCGCACCGCAACTACCCCGACGGCAATCACAAGCCCGAAATGATCGTCGCGCTCAGCTCGTTCGACGGCCTCTGCGGCTTTCGCGAGGTGCGAGACTGCGCCGACGTGCTGAGCGCGTTGGAGCTGGACAGCCTCAGACAGCACATCGGCGTCCTGCGTTCGGCACCGGAGGAATCCGCGCTCGGACAGGTCTTCTCCGCCTTCCTGTCCGAAGGGCCTTCCCTCGTGGAGGAGGTCACGCGCGCCGTGACACGTGAGGCGCGCAGCGGCGGCCCGCTCCGGGAAGTGTTCGCCGTCTACGACTCCATCGCGACGGCCCACCCCGGCGACGCGGGTCTGCTGCCCGCTCTGATGCTCAACCACTTCCGCCTGGCCCCGGGCGAGGGACTGTATCTGGGAGCCGGAATCCCGCATGCGTACGTACGGGGCCTGGGGGTGGAGGTTATGGCGGCTTCGGACAACGTGCTGCGCTGCGGTCTGACGTCCAAGCACGTGGACCCGCAGGAACTGCTGCGTGTCATCAGGTTCTCGGCGCACCGGCTACGGGTTCTGCGACCCACCGCCACGGCCGACGGTGAGGAGGTGTTCGCGTCCCCCGTGGATGACTTCCAGCTCTCGGTCGTCCGGCCCGGTGCCCGCCAGGGAGCAGTGACGCTCGGCTCTCTCGCCCCGCAGATCCTTGTCTGCACCGCGGGCACCGTCACCGTCACCGGCCCGGCAGGCGAGCTCGAGGTGCCCGTCGGCAGTGCCGTGTACGTGCCCGTCGGTGAGCCGGTGACGGTCGCTGGACGGGGAACCGCGTTCCGCGCCACCGTGGATGTCAGCTTTCCCTGACACCTTCGTACGCACCACCACGATCCGCGGCCTCCCCGCACCGGACAGCAGAACGGCCTCCCCGCCGGTCCGGTCGGGGAGGCCGCGGTGCTTCGCGTATGCGGCTGTCAGCTCCGGACAGGCGCCTGCGCGGTGGAACCGCGCGGAGTGAGTGACGGTGTCGGAACCTGCACGGAACCGGTGTGCTGACCTCCTATGACCGCGAACAGGGTGCGGGCCACCTGTGCCCCGAAGCTGTGCACGTCATGGCTCATGGCGGACAGGGTGGGATGTGTGATGCGGCACAGCTGCGAGTCGTCCCAGGCGAGCAGCGACACGTCATCGGGAACCACGAAGCCCATCTCGGCGGCGACGCCGGCGCCCGCAACGGCCATGATGTCGTTGTCGTAGACGATGGCCGTCGGACGCTCGGCCGACACCAGAAGGGAGCGAGTGGCCCTGGCCCCCTCGCTTCCGTCAAAACCGGTCGCGATCTGCCGACCCTCTTCGAGGCCCAGCTCCCGCATCGTGTGTGCGAAGGCGGTGGCCCGGATGGCGCTGTGCCCGAGACCGACCGGACCGCCGACACGTGCGATGCGCCGGTGCCCGAGCGCCGCCAGATACCGGACGGCCTCGGCGGCGGCCGTGGCGTCGTCGGTCCACACCGCTGGAAACGAACCCGTGAGGGACGGATGCCCGACTGCGACCGCCGGAAGCCCGATGGACTGCAGCGACGGGACCCTCGGGTCGTCCTCGTGGAAGTCGACCAGGATGGCGCCGGCGATCGTCTGGCTGCGCCACCAGGACTTGTAGAGCTCGGTCTCCTCGTCGAGGTCTCGCACGAGCCTCAGGAGCAGCGAGTACGACCGTTCGGCAAGCACGCTCTCGATGCCGGAGATGAAGTCCATGTAGAACGGTTCGAGTCCGAGCAGCCGGGCGGGACGGCACAGTGCCAGTCCGATGATGTCGACCCGCTGACTGGACAGGCTGCGCGCGGTGAGGTTGGGCGCCCACCCCAGCTCCTTCGCGGCCTCGAAGATCCGCCGGCGTGTGGCGTCCGAGACACCCGGCTTCTGGTTGAACGCCAGCGAGACGGCCCCCTTGGAGACACCCGCCCGGGCTGCGACGTCCTTGATGGTGATGCGTGCCGGACTGTTCACTTCGTATCCGCGCAGGACAGGGCAGCCCGGACGTCATCCGCGGCCACGTCACCGCAGCCATCCAGCCGGATGCGGACCTGCTCGCCGGGCAGCAGTGTGACGAGACCGCGGTCGGCGGCGGCGGTGGGGCCCAGCCGGTCGGCCTGAAGCAGAAGATCCCTGACGAGGGTGCGTGCGTTGACCACGACGTCGACCCTACCGCCGCTGACCGAAACCGGTTCCACCTCGACGTCGAAGTCCGGCCGCACATAGGCGAAGTCCTTGTCGGGCACCGGGAAGTACGTGGCCCGCAGTCCGTCGGCATCGGCGACGAGGAACTCCTTGGCGGTGGACCCGGCCGGCACCGTCTCGCCGGGAACCGGGAGCCGCAGGACGGTACGCGGGGCGACGGTCGCCTCCAGTACGCTGCGGCCGAGCTGCGTGCCGTCGGCTTCGAGTCGGCGGAGTGTCACCGACGTGCGCCACTGTGTGGCGGACTGGTTGACGACGGCGAGCACCAGGCCCTCGTCGCCGGGCTGCAGGGTCAGCAGCCGGTCGGCGTAGACGCGGCGCAGCTCGTGGTGGAGCGGCTTGGGGCGGCCGTCCCCGTCGATCGCGGCCCAGGAACTGACCGGCCAGCAGTCGTTGAGCTGCCAGACGACGGTGCCCGCGCAGGTGGGCCAGTGCGAGCGCCAGTGTTCGATACCCGCGGCGACGGCACGGGCCTGGACGACCTGGGTCAGGTAGTGCCACCGGTCGAAGTCGCTCTCGGTCAGGGTGAAGTGGCGTTCGACGCCGCGGTTGAGCTTGCCGTTGCCGTCCTCAGCCTTCTGGTGGTGCAGCATGCCCGGGGAGTCGGGTGCCAGGATCTCCCCGGGAAGGGCGCGTCGGAGCGTCGCCATGGTGGGAGGCGCCTGCCAGCCGAACTCGGAGACGAACCGGGGGACGTTCGCGCGGTACTCGGCGTAGTCCTGGCGGTTCCACACCTCCCACGAGTGGTACGTGCCGTGGTCGGGGTCGTTGGGGTGGTGGTCCCAGGAACCGGACCACGGGCTGCCCGCGGTGTAGTGGCGGGTGGGATCCAGCTCGGCGACCACGCGGGGCAGCAGACCGAGGTAGTAGCCCTCGCCCCAGGAGTCCCCGGCGAGTCCGCTCTCCCACTCCCAGTCACGGAAGCCCCAGAGGTTCTCGTTGTTGCCGTTCCAGAGCACAAGACTGGCGTGCGGCATGAGCCGGACAACGTTGTCGCGAGCTTCGGCCTCCACCTCACCCCGCAGGGGCTGCTCCTCCGGATAGGCGGCACAGGCGAAGAGGAAGTCCTGCCAGACCATCAACCCGAGTTCGTCGCATGCGTCGTAGAACGCTTCGTCCTCGTAGACGCCCCCGCCCCAGATCCGGACGAGGTCGATGTTGGCGTCCGCTGCCTGGGCGAGGCGGGTGCGGTATCGCTCCGGGGTGATGCGTGAGGGGAACACGTCGTCGGGGATCCAGTTGACCCCTCGGGCGAACACTCGCTCGCCGTTGACGACGAGGGTGAAGCCCGTGCCCCGCGCGTCGGGGCTGCGGTCCAGCTCGACGGTACGGAACCCGATGCGCCGGTGCCAGGTGTCCAGTTCCCCGTCCTCGTCGAGGAGCGTGACGTCCAGGTCGTAGAGGGCCTGATCGCCGTATCCGCGCGGCCACCAGAGACTCGGTCGCTCGACCGTCAGACGCAGCACGGCCTCGTCGCCCTCGAAGCGGGCCTCCGCCGTCTCACCGGCGACCACGGCGCGGGCCAGCAGACTCCTGCCCGCCCCCTGGGCCGTGCGCTGCACCTGAAGCCTGACCTCGACGTTTCCCGTGGCTTCGTCGACGGTCACCAGGGGACGGACTGACGCGAGACGCGCGGTCGACCAGTGCTCCAGGCGTACGGGCCGCCAGATGCCGGCGGTCACGAGGGTCGGACCCCAGTCCCAGCCGAAGCTGGAGGCCATCTTGCGGATGTACTGGAATGGCTCGGGATACACGTTGGGCCGGTCCCCGGTGAGGGCACGCACCGCCTCGGCCTCGTCGTAGGCCGAGGCGAAGCGCACCTCCAGGCGACCCGTCAGCCCCGTGACATCGAACCGGTAGGTGCGATGCATGTTCCTGGTCGTACCGACCTCCCGCCCGGCGAAGGTGATCCCGGCCGCGGTGTCCAGGCCCTCGAAGACGAGGTCGGTCCGCTCATGCCGGCTGTCGTGCGAGACATCGTTGCCATACGTCCACGCCCGTCGGCCGACCCAAGCGACCTCGGTCTCGTTGAGTTCGAGGAAGGGGTCCGGAATGACTCCGGCGGCGAGCAGATCGGTGTGCACGCAGCCGGGGACCTGCGCCGGCAGCAGCGCCTGGCCATGACGCAGGCTCCAGCCGTCGGTGAGCGGGGTGACGTCCTTCATGGTGCGGCTCCAATCGCCTTCAGGCGCGCTGGCATATGTATGACGCCGCACAACTTAGCCCGCCAAGTGAACACTGTCCATAAACCGGTCTAGTCATGCTTTCGTAACGTCACGACCATGAAGAGGTCTTCCAACCTGCACCGACGGGCTTGCCGGTAACGATTCGGCATCGCCATGGAAATCAGAGCTTTACCGGTTCACACACTCCTGCCATAGTGCCAACATCCCACCGCAGAGCTGAGCCGCCATTTAAAGGAGTTGGGCACATGGGGAAGACGAAGACGCTCGCAGGCGCGCTTCTGACCGTTGCGACACTGGCCGTGACCGGGTGCAGCGGCGGAGGCGCGGCGTCGGCCGAGACGGCGAAGGCGCCCAAGGATCCGGGGAAGACGACCGGCACGATCACCGTCCTCACACAGCGCACGGACCTCGTCCAGAGCGGCGCCATGGACGCCTACGCGGCGGAGTTCAACAAGACCTACCCCAAGGTCAAGGTGAAATTCGAGGGACTCACCGACTACGAGGGTGAAGTCAAGATCCGGATGAACACCGAGGACTACGGTGACGTCCTCATGATCCCGGCCGCCGTCTCCAAGAACGACTACCCGAAGTTCTTCGCCCCCCTCGGCACCTCGAAGGAGATGTCGGAGAAGTACCGCTTCAGCGACAAGACGGACGTCGACGGCAAGGTCTACGGTCTCGCCCAGTTCGGCACCGCCAACGGCTTCGTCTACAACAAGGCCGTCTGGAAGAAGGCCGGCATCACCGAGTGGCCGAAGACACCGGAAGAGTTCATCGCGGGGCTCAAGGGGGTCAAGGCCAAGACCGACGCCGTCCCCTACTACACCAACTTCAAGGACGGCTGGCCGCTGGTCCAGTGGACCGCCAACATCGGGTCGGTGACCTGCGAGAACTACGCCACCAACGACCTCGCCGACGCGGTCTCCCCCTGGAAGGAGGGCAGCGAGCTCAACGTGATCGACACCCTGCTGCACGACACCGTCAAGGGTGGCCTCTCGGAGAAGGACCCCAGCACCACGAACTGGGAAGCCTCCAAGACCAGGATCGCCAAGGGTGAGATCGGCACCATGATGCTGGGCTCCTGGTCGATCACGCAGATGAAGGACGCGGCCGAGAAGGCCGGGACGAACCCCGACGACCTCGGCTTCATGCCGTTCCCGGTCCAGAAGGGCAACAAGAAGTACTGCGCCACGCTTGTCTCGGACTACCAGCAGGCGGTCAACGCCCACTCCGAGCACAAGGACGCCGCTCGGGCCTGGGTCGACTGGTTCACCGAGAAGTCCGGCTACTCGGCCAAGGAGGGCGCCGTTCCCACTCTGAAGTCGGCTCCGATGCCGGACACACTCAAGGATTTCATTGACAACGATGTCACGTTCGTGGAGCGCTCCGAGCGGAATACCGGCGAGGTCAATGACATCGACAACGCGGCCGAGATCGGGCTCAACAAGCCCGACTACCGCCAGAAGCTGATCGACATCGCCCGTGGTGCGGAGAAGGGCAGCCTCGAGGACTACTTCACCGAGCTGAACAAGAAGTGGGACGAGGCGGCGAAGACCGCCGGCTCCTGAGCCGGTGAGGCGGGCCCCGGCCGCACGACACCGGCCGGGGCCCAGGTCCTCCCGCGCACACAGGACGACGACGCGGATGACGAAAGGCCCGACATGACCGAGACGACCGAGGTGGCGAGCGTGAAGACACACCACGCCACCCCCTCACCTCGCAGGACCACCCGGAGCGGCAGGGGTCCGCGAGGACACCTGACGCGTGGACGAATGCTGCGACGCGCGACCCCGTGGCTCTTCCTGCTGGCACCGCTGGTACTGCTGGTCACGTTCACCTACGTACCTGTGGGGAACATGATCTATTACAGCTTCACGGACTGGGACGGCATCAGCCCGGACCGGAACTTCACCGGCGCGGACAACTACGTCCAGATCTTCACCCGGCCCGAGCTCTTCCGGGTGTTCTTCGTGAGCTTCTACTACCTCGCGGCTTCCGCGGCGCAGATCGCCATCGCGCTCTACTTCGCCTCGGTGCTCAGCTTCAACCTGCGGTACCGCAACCTGTTCAAGGGACTCCTGTTCTTCCCCTACCTCGTCAACGGCGTGGCCATCGGATTCGTCTTCCTGTACTTCTTCCAGGACGGCGGCACCCTGGACTCGGTCCTGTCCTGGTTCGGTTCGGACACCGACCACGCGTGGCTGGGAGACCCCGCATCGGCCAACACCTCGCTCGCGGGTGTCTCGGTCTGGCGCTTCACCGGCCTGAACTTCGTCCTGTTCCTCGGTGCCATCCAGTCCATCCCGGGCGAGCTCTACGAAGCCGCCCAACTGGACGGTGCGACCAGATGGCAGCAGTTCCGCCACATCATCGCGCCGAGCATCAGGCCAGTCCTGAGTCTCAGCATCATTCTGGCGATCTCCGGATCCCTGGCGGTCTTCGAGATCCCGTACATCATGACCGGCGGCGCGACCGGCACCTCGACGTTCGTCATCCAGACAGTCAAGCTCGCGTTCCAGTTCAACAAGACGGGGCTGGCCTCGGCCGCCGCGGTGGTGCTGTTGCTGATCATTCTGCTGATCACCTGGATCCAGCGCCGGCTCGTGCCCGACGAAAAGGTGGACCTCGTATGACCACGGCCCCGCAGACCGCCTCTCACCCCCGTCCCGGGTCCGACCCGCGACGCGCTCGCCGGCGCGGCCGACTCGGACAGACGCTCGTCTACCTGTCGCTCGTCGTCGCCTCGCTGGTCGTGCTCCTCCCTCTCGCGGTCGTCTTCCTCACCTCTCTCAAGACGTCCGACGAGGTCACCGAGGGCGGTGCACTCTCGCTGCCCGGCGACTGGCTGAACTTCAGCAACTACGCCACCGCCTTCTCCGACGGCCACATGGTGACGGCGTTCGGCAACACGGCGTTCATCCTGCTGTTCTCGATCACGGGCACCGTGATCATCGGGTCGATGACGGCCTATGCCATCGACCGTTTCCACTTCCGCGCGAAGAAGCTCGTCATGGCGCTCTTCCTGATCGCCACCCTGGTCCCCGGGGTCACCACACAGGTGGCCACCTTCCAGGTGATCAACAGCTTCGGCCTGTTCGACACACGGTGGGCCCCGATCCTGCTCTACATGGGCACGGACATCGTCTCGATCTACATCTTCCTGCAGTTCATCCGCGGCATCCCGGTCTCCCTCGACGAAGCCGCGCGGCTGGACGGAGCGAACTCCTTCACGATCTACCGAAAGATCATCTTCCCGCTGCTCAAGCCTGCGATCGCCACCGTGGTGATCATCAAGGGCATCACCACCTACAACGACTTCTACATCCCGTTCCTCTACATGCCCTCCCAGGAACTCGGCACGATCTCCACGGCCCTGTTCCGCTTCAAGGGTCCCTTCGGAGCCCACTGGGAGAACATCTCTGCGGGAGCCGTACTCGTCATCCTTCCCACCCTGATCGCGTTCCTGTTCCTCCAGCGCTACATCTACAACGGCTTCGCCCAGGGCGCGACGAAGTAACGGGCGTCTAACGTGGGCCCTGTACCTGACACGTCGTGTGAACCTGCTGCCCTGAAGGCGAGGACGACTCGACCCGGATTTCACAGCGCCCCGGAAGCCTGGCCGGGAAGGACATGCGCTGGGGCGGGCGCCCCGCGCCGACGAAGCCTGATGTGCAGGCAAGCCGGGGAACCATCGTGGTACAGCGCCGCTGTAAACCCGGGCGAGCAGGTCGTCGGACGACCGGTGCACCCCGAATCTCGCCTCCAGACAATCGAGAGCGGCGCCGTGACCGTCATGCACGCTCACCCCACCGAGCCTGGTCACGTTGTGGTCATACCGGTCCGTGATCCTGCGGCTTTCGGCCGTGCCAGAGGTGCCGGGCGAACTCATACGGCCACAGGCCGTCCGTCTGCCCTGCTGTCTCTACACTCCGCCCGACCTGCAGAAATGCAGTATCGGAGGAGTGTGGCGGCGACTGCGGCCCGTACCTGAAGGTGCCCAAGCGTAAAAGGGCTGCCACGCCGACAGGGCATCACGCGGTTGCTCGACCGGATGAGCCGAACCGCCGATGGCGACCGGTCGCCGACCCACGGCGGCCTCCAACAGTGCGTGCGACAGCGCAGAGCACCCCGGCGCTCTGGAGGTCGCTGTCGCATCCCCGGCCCTGCGCCTGCGCCTGACCACCTTCCCCGCAAGGGCCGCCGTCGTACCGTGCGGCCAGTTCGACTGCTGGAGCCCCGGGATGGCACGTGGTTGACGGACCGAGCAGGACGGGCGCCCGCGTGACCGTGGCGGCTTGTCCGCTCCCTCCCGGGGTACCAGCCGAACACCGTTTGTGGAGAGGAGCATGTGGTGTCCGAAGCGCGCGACGTGGTGGCCGTAATTCTCGAGGACCATCGCACCATGGAGGAGCTGCTGCGGCGAATGCGGAGCGTCGAGGAGGACCGGGGGGCGGCCCTGAGGGACTTCGCCGCGCTCCTGATCGCTCACGGGGAGGCGGAGGAGGCCGAGGTCTACCCCGCGCTGAAGCGGTTCCGGAACGTGGACAACGAAGAAGTCGAGCACGGAGAAGAGGAACACCACGAGGGCAACGAGGCGCTCCTCGCCCTGATGGAGGTGGAGGAGGTGGGCTCCGACGAGTGGGACGAGAAGCTCGAGGAACTCGCAACGGCCGTCACCCACCACCTCGACGAGGAGGAGCGCACGATCCTCAACGGGGCCCGGGAGAACGTGCCGGACAAGCGTCGCACCGAACTCGGCAGGGTCTTCCTCCGTGACCGGGAGAAGCACCTGAAGGCCGATTGCAGGCACATCGACAGCGTCCGCGCAGTCGTCGTCGGGGCCCACTGATCCTCACAGCTGCGCGAGCACCCGCCCGGAGAGTCCGGGCGGGTGCCGTCGTCTGACGCCATGCCTCCTGGCGGTTCAGGGCATTGTCCGCGGTGTCCGCCGGGCCACCGACCGTCATACATCGGCAGAGCACGGGCATGGCCAGGCGGTAGAACTCTGACGGCTCGAATGCGCTTCTGCGCCCCTCTCCCGCCGCCCTCCCCTCACCCTCTGTCGACGCATGTTGACTTCCACGCCTAGTGCAGATTCACTATAAGTTCTGGTGTCCTCGCACTATGAGGTAGTGATGCGACAGCTGACGACAACTGCCCGCTCCACAGAGAGGGCTCATGGGACCGCGCTGCACGTGAGCCCGGAGAGGTGCGGAACGCCGTGACCGCTCACCCCTTCACCTCGAACGTCGTGGTTCGCTCGGGCGTCGCGCGAGTAACCCTCGCCGGCGAACTCGACTTGGACACCGCCCCCCACGTCCTGGAGGCGGTGTCGGCTTGTCTGCCGAAGCAACCGATGAGCATCTGCCTCGATCTGACCGGCGTCTCCTTCTGCGACTGCGCCGGACTGGGCGCCTTGCTCAGGGCGCGGACGTTCGTTCTTCGGGCAGGCGTGGATCTCGTCGTGGAGGGAATCGGCGCCCAGTTGGCGCGGCTGCTCTCCCTCGTCGGGGCCGACCACATCCTCGCCGAGAGGAACGCGGCCACGCGCACGAAGCCGGCCCATCACGCTTCGGCGACGGTCGCGGCTCGCCGTGACGCGGAACCCGCGATCACCGCGGAGGCACCGCTTCGGGACCTCCTGGCATGATCATGCGGTCCGCCCCATGCAAGGAAGCACCGATGCCCTCACCCTCCCCGCACAGTCGACCGGTCAAGATCCTGCTGGTCGAGGACCACGACATGGTGGCCGAGGCGATCTGTCTCGCCCTGGAGCGCTCACCCGACCTGCGGGTCGTAGCGCGCGCGGCCTCGGTGGCGTCGGCGCTGACCGACGCGAGGCGTTGCGAGCCGGATGTCGTACTCATGGACCGTCGCCTGCCGGACGGTGACGGGGTCACCGCCATTGCAGATCTGCGGGCAATCGTGCCGGACGGGCGCGTACTGATCCTGGCGGGCGAAGGCAGCGGGTCGGTGGCCGTCCGGGTCGCGGAGGCCGGCGGAGCCGGTCTGATCCTGAAGGCCCGCGGTCTGAGCGAGCTGGAGGACGCCGTTCGCAGGGTGGCAGCGGGCGAAATGGTGTTCAGCCAGGACGTGCTCGGTGACGTACTGGGACGGCTGAGCGGCAGGACGCAGGGGGTCGGTGCGAACCTGACTCCGCGGGAGCGGGAAGCCCTTGCCCTGTTGGGGGAAGGGCACACCACCGCGGAGATCAGCGATCAGCTGGGGGTCGCGCTGAACACGGTGCGCAACCATGTCCAGCGGGTGCTGGAAAAACTGGGAGCACGTTCACAGCTGGAAGCCGTGACGATCGCGCGACGTGAAGGACTCCTCGGATGACGCGGGAACCGCGACCGCAGAAGTGGGCGCGGAAGCAGGCGGCTCCTCTGTCGGAAACGGCCTTCACACTGCTGGTTCAGGGAGTGCTGGACTACGGCATCTTCATGCTCGACCCGCAGGGTTACATCATCAGCTGGAACGCGGGGGCGGAGCGGATCAAGGGATACGGAGCAGCAGACATCCTGGGACAGCACTTCTCCGTTTTCTACCCGCCTGAGGACCAGTCGTCGGGAAAGCCGCAGTGGGAGCTCGAAACCGCTGTGGCCGAAGGCAGACTGGAGGACGAGGGCTGGCGCGTCCGCCAGGACGGTTCGCGGTTCTGGGCGAACGTGGTCATCACCGCCCTGTGGGATGACAAAGGCGTACTGCAGGGATTCGGCAAAGTCACCCGCGACATGTCCGAACGGCGGGCGGCGCAGCAGGCCCTCAGCGAGCGGCGGCGGCTGTTCAATCACCTCGTCCAGGCGCAGGAGACGGAACGACGCCGCATCGCGTGGGACGTCCACGACGACTCCATCCAGGCCATGGTCGCTGTCGGGATGCGACTGGAACTGCTGGCTGAGCGGGTGCCGGAGGTGCACTCCGCAGAACTGCAGCGGCTCGACACGACGGTGCGCGAAGCCATAGGCCGTCTCCGAAGCCTGACCTTCCGGTTGCATCCGCCCGGGATCGACCGGCATGGCCTGGTCGAAGGGCTCGCAAGTCACCTGGACGACGTCGTCCGCTCATCCTGGGGGATGGCGTACTCGTTCGATCACCAGCTGGACCGCGAGCCCACGCCGGAGACGGCCATCACCATCTTCCGTATCGTCCAGGAAGCCTTGCTGAACGTGCACAAGCACGCACGTGGGAGCAGAGTCGACGTGCGCGTCAAATCGGCCGACGGGGGCATCCTGACGCAGGTCATGGACGACGGAACCGGCGAACCGATGCCCATGGACGGTATCCGCGAGCATTTCGGGGTCATCGAAATGCGGGAGAGAGCCGAGACGGCAGGAGGTTGGTGGTCCATGCACAGCCGTCCCGGAACGGGGACCACGGTCGAGTTCTGGGTGCCGAATCCACTCCCGCTCACGGCGTCGGAACCGACGGACGGTGCACCGTGATCGCGACGCCACCGGACAGTTCTCTCAGCTCACCGTTCAGCGTGCTCCTGTGTGACGACAACGTGATGCTCCTGGAGACTCTGAGCGAAGTCATTCGGGCCCAGCCCGACATGGAGGTCGTGGCCACCGCGTGCGACGACGAGCAGGCGCTTCGACTCGCCGGGTGTCATCAACCGGACCTCGTCATCCTGGACGTCCGCTTCCCCGGCGGCGGCCACGCCGTCGCCAGGGACATCGCGCGGTGTTCACCGGCCAGCCGAATCGTGGCGTTCTCCGCGTACGACGACAAGGGCTCAATCGACCAGATGACGAGCGCCGGCGTTTCCGAGTACGTGCTCAAAGGGATGAGCAACCGGGAGCTCCTCGCGGCCATGCGCCGGGCGGCAGAACCCCGATGAGGGCGGCCGGGGTTGGTTTCGGTCCGCCACTGAGTGGCACTCCGCCCGGCCGCCCGGCCCCGGCGTCGGCCGGCACGGCCGGTGAAGGCGCGTCGAGGTGGCGAAGACCGACGGTCCAGCTCCGGCTGGGCTGGCGCGCCACGGGGACCGCAGCCGTCCACCGGCCGCTGCCCGGCTCCGCCTTCCTCTCCCGCCGCGTCTTCCTGCGCGGCGCGGCGTCACCGGCACGGCCCTCGCCATCGGCGCGGGTGCGGCGTCGTCCGCCTCGTCGGCGCCCGGCGGCTTTCCCGGCTACACCTACGTCAGGACCCTGCTGAGGCCCGAGGCCCTCGCCTACAACCCCACCGGGGAGATCATCTTCCCGTGCGTCCGGGGCACGGTGGGCCGGATCTCCTCGGCGCTGGGCCGGTACTACCTCTACTACGCGCCGCACGACGCGCCCGGCGGCATCTGCCTGGCCTGCAGCGACTCACTGGAGGGCCCGTTCACCGAACATCCGGACAATCCAGGGCGCGATCGCCCTCGCGCGCGGCAGGCAGCGAGGGCGGGAGGCGGCCCGTCCGAGGCCGCGCCGCCGCTCTCCCGGAGGCGCGGCCTCGGGCTCGGTCAGATGCGCACCCCGGCCTGGAAGCTTCCGATGGTGTTCATCGACTCGTAGCGGACGTACGTGCCCGGGTACGGGGCGTGCAACACCGTGTTGTTGCCCGCGTAGAGGCCCACGTGCGAGGTGTTGTTGAAGAAGACCAGGTCGCCCGGCTTCAACTGGCTGCGCGCGATGCGGGTGCCCTGGTTGATCTGCGTGAAGGTGGTGCGGGTGATCTGGGCACCGGCCTGGGCGTAGGCCCACTGGGTCAGACCCGAGCAGTCGTACGAGCCGGGACCCGTGCCCATACGCGCGTAGGGCTTGCCCACCTGTGTGCTGGCGGCCTGCAGGGCGGCGGCGCCGAGGGCGGAGGCAGGGACCTCGTCGCCGAGGTCGACCTGCCCGCCGGCTGAGGAGGAGGTCTTGTTCCCGAGGTCGACCCGCTCGCCGGCGGCTCGGCTGGCGCGCTGCTCGTCCTCGGCGATCTTGGCGCGCTCGGCGGCGGTGAGGGTGTTCAGCAGCTTCTGGGCGTCGGCCAGCTTGCCCTGGGACTTCTTCTTGTTCTCGTTCAGGGTCTCGCGGACCTCGGCGAGGTCGGCGAGCTTGCCCTGTGCCTCCTTGCGCTGCTGCGCGAGGGTGCGCTGCTTCGCCTGGATCTTCTGCAGCGACTCGGCCTGCTTGGCCGTCAGCTGGTCGAGCGCGGAGGCTTGGTCGAGGAAGCTGTCCGGGTCCGAGGAGAGCAGCAGCTGGACCGACGGGTCGAGACCACCGGAGCGGTACTGCGCGGTCGCCAGCGAACCGAGCTGCCCTCGCAGGGTGTTGAGCTCGTCCTGGCCGCGGGCGACCTTGTCCTGGAGCGCGTCGGCCTGCTTCTTGAGCTTGTCCTGCTGCTCCTTGGCGCCGTTCGCCTTCTCGGTGGCGACCTCGGCCTCGTGGTAGAGCTTGTCGACCTTCGCCTTGACCTCGCTCTTGGTCGGCTTGGGGTCGGCGTGGGCGGCCTGGGAGGTCAGAGCCACGGCCGCGGCGGCGGTCGCGGTGAGCACGGTCACGCGGGCGCGGCTCGGCTGCTTGGGACGACGGTGGGACGCCACGAAGGCGGGCTCCTTCTTCCTCGAGCCGCCGACCGGGCTGTGGGGGACGTGATCCCCGGCTCCGTGCACGTCACGGACTCGGCGGTTCCTCCGCCGTCACCCCGGGTGGGCGATCAACCGTGCGAAGGTTCGAGCCCTGACCTTAGTAACCATCTCGTTATCCATGCAATCTTCACAGCGTGAATGTCGACACGCGAGGCGGCCTCGCAGTCCTCAACACACGCCGCGTAGCCATGACCTGACGGGCCGTTGACTCAGACGCCCCGTATTCGCACCGGCGGAGCCGGCACCACACGTCAGAGCATGATCAGCAGGCGTGTGTCGGCCTTGAGCTTCCTGTTCACCGAGCGGCTCTGCACGTACACCTCCAGCTTGGGGTTGTTCCCCGCCTTGACCGAGACGGTCCCATGGATGCCCGTGCCGAACAGGAGGCTGCGCGCCGCGTCACCCGTGTACGCGCGGTCGGTGTCCTTCTCGACCACGATGACCTCCTTGTCGGGCTGAACCTGGACCCGGGTGCCCAGCTGGTAGTAGCACGAGCCGCGTTGGTACGACACGCCCGGATGCGAATCGACGAAGGCGCGGATCTCGACCTCCTTGTCGACCTTCAGGAGCCGGTACCTGTCGGCCGAGACCGGTTCGAGGTTCGCCCGCACCTCGTCGACCGATATGTCCTGGCCGACGGCGAACAGGTTCTTCGTGCCGCGCACGCCCTGCTCACGGCCCCGCAGAAAGCTGGTGGCGGCGGCGCGGACGGTGCCGATCGCATCCTCGACGCCCTTCTGGGAATCGGCGTCCCAGATGGCTATGTTCCCGGCCGGGAAGCCGTAGTTCTGGGCGGTCCGCTTCGCCAGGGAGTTGGGGACGAGGATCGCGGAGGTCCAGTGGCTCGGGAGCCCGCCCATCTTCGCCGTGATCCTGTCGAGCCAGGGGCCGAGTATGGACATGTCCCCGTCGTGCCGTCTGTCGCCGCCGGAGGCGTTCTCCTCGCCGTCCGTCACGACGATCTGGAGGAAACTGTGCTCGCCGTACTCCTCCCAGATGTGCCCCAGGTCCTCCAGGGACTTCAGCGAGGCCTCGATGAGGGCCGTAGCACCGTTGTTGACCTTGTACAGACCGCGCATGGACGGCAGATGCTTCACATCCATGTCCCAGACCAGGTTCTCCACCCTGTGGTCGAAGGAGTAGAGGCTGATGCGCGTCTCATGTCCGAGGTTGTCCGACTCGGCCTTCAGACCGGCCACGAACTCGTCGACGACACGGATGAGCTGACCCTGGTGCTGATACATGGAACCCGAACTGTCCACTACCAGCGCGACGTGGTTCACCTTGTGCTGGATCTTGTTTGCGGACATGTATCTGCTCCTTCTCCGAAGCTCCCCCAGTGATGTTTTCACTGTATGAGGAGCCACTGACAACGGAGCTCGACCGCCGATCACCCGCCCGTCGGCTGCCTATCGGAGCATCAGCATGATGTGCTCCTGCTCGCCGTACATGACCGTGCCGGTACGCCGGAAGCCGTGCTTCTCCAGCAGCCGCACCGAGCCGGTGTTCCCCGCAAAGGGGTCGGCGTACAGAGGCCGGGCCGTCTCCAGGTCGAGGAAGAGCGCCAGCGCCCGGGTACCGATGCCCCGGCCCCAGTACTGCCGGCCGAGCCAGTACCCGATGAAGCGCCGGT
This sequence comes from Streptomyces sp. NBC_01166, assembly GCF_045039765.1. Classification (NCBI taxonomy): domain Bacteria; kingdom Bacillati; phylum Actinomycetota; class Actinomycetes; order Kitasatosporales; family Streptomycetaceae; genus Streptomyces; species Streptomyces sp. NBC_01166. The sequence goes on along the minus strand of NZ_CP108613.1, from coordinate 6,440,967 downwards.
CCTCCTCCCACCACGCCACCAGGTTGCCCGCGAGCGCCCCGTCCACGGTGACGGCTTGCACCAGGTTGGAGGGCTCACCCAGGACCTTCGTCCTCCAGTGCCTCATGAAAGCCTCGCGTTCCCGGGGCGGGAAGTTCGACCGGCGCACGGACTCCGGGTCGTGCTCCTGCGCGAAGAACACCTCCAGATCGGACACACCGACATCTCTCAGACGCACCTGTTCACTCATGCCGGCGGAGTCTGGCATCCGCCACTGACAATCCCGGCGCCGGCCGTCGCGGCCTTCAGGCGCGCGGCAGGCTACCTCGTCGCCCGTACCCCCCGCGGAGTGGGCAGGAAGCCCGTTTCCTGGAAGTAGGTCAGGTAGCGCGTCAGGATGTCGTCCGTCAAGAGTGGCATGTGGACGCCCAGTGCCGCTGCGGCCTTTGCCGTCCGGCTGGAGTCGAAGTCGCGGTGGTCCGTCGCCTCGTGCCCGGTCTGCCCCGCGTCGCCGAGGAACAGTTGAGCCGCGTTGTCGTGCTGCGCCGCGACGCGGGCCTGCCAGTCCGGTGCGGGGACGGTGCGCAGCTCGTGGCCAAGGCGGGTGGCCGCTTCGAAGACACGGTCCAGCCCCGGTGCGTCCGGGTTGGTGAGGTGGTAGGTCTCGGCACCCGTCCGACCGGACGCGGAGAGCGCCACCACTGCCGCGCTGACGTGGTCCACGGGCACCCAGTCGGTCGACCCGTACGGCAGGTCCGGCACCGCGCCCGCCTGGAGGCACCCCTTGATGAGCTGCCACAGCAGGTCGCGGTCCTGGCAGGCGCCGGTGGTGGTGTCGCCGCTGATGCGGCCGGGCCGGTAGACGGTCACCGGCAGCCCTCGTTCGCGGGCCAGGCCGACGAGTTGCTCGGCGACCCACTTGCTCTGCGCGTATCCGTCGGGCAGGCCGGACGCCGGTCCTGTCGGGGTCGACTCCGTGACGGTGACGGGATCCGGGCCCGCCACCGGGGCGTAGACGCTCGTGGTCGAGACGTAATGCATCCCGGGTGACGCGGAGTCGGCGAGCAGACGCAGCAGTTCCTCGGTGCCTGCCACGTTGGGGGCGCGCAGATCTCCGTAACCGGCGGCGAAGTTGACGCGCGCGCCGTTGTGGACCACGGGTCCGAGTCGACGGACCAGGGCGGCCCGGCCCTCGGGTGACAGGCCGAGGCCGGGGGCGGCGAGGTCTCCGGGGACCGGGCGGATCAGACCCGCGTACCGGGGGCGCCACAGGCCGTAGCGCTCCAGGTTGGCCCGTAGCCGGTGTGCGGCGCGCTGCTCGTCCTCGGCACGTACGAGGCAGTCGACCGGACCGTCGGTGGTCTCGATGAGGTCGCGCAGGAGGAAGGCGCCGAGGAAACCGGAGGCACCGGTCAGCAGCGGCCGGGAGGAAGGGCGGGAGAGCCGCCGGCCCGGGACGGTGCCGTCCCGCCGCGTGCCGGTGATGTCCGCCGCCAGGCGCACCTCGGCGGCGAGATCCGGTGCGACGGAGCCCGCCTGGCTCTCCTCCCCCGCCTCGTTCTCCAGGAGACGGGCCACGCCCTCGACGGTCGGCGCCGCGAACAGGGCGCGCAGGGAGGGGCGCCGGCCGCAGCGTTCCCCGATGCGCTGGGCCAGGGTCACGGCGAGCAGCGAGTGGCCGCCGAGGGCGAAGAAGTCGTCAGTGACGCCGACCTCGGATGCGCCGAGCGTCTCCGCGAAGGCCTCGCACAGGGCGCGTTCGAGAGCGGTGTCAGGCGCACGGCCGCCGGCCGGTACGGCACGGTCGGGCGCGGGCAGGGCGCGCCGGTCGGTCTTGCCGTTGGGGGTGACGGGCAGGGCGTCGAGCCGTACGTGGGCCGAGGGGACCATGTGGTCGGGCAGGGTGGCGGCGAGGTGCGCCCGTATCCGGGCGTCGTCAGGGCCGTCCGCACCGTCCGCGGGCACGGTGTAGGCGACCAGGCGCCGGTCGCCGAGCCGGTCCTCGCGGACGACGGCGCAGGCCGCGGCGACTCCGGGCAGGGCGGTGAGGGCTGCCTCGATCTCACCCAGCTCGATGCGGAAGCCGCGTAGTTTGACCTGGTCGTCGACGCGGGAGACGTAGACCAGTTCCCCGTCGGCCGTCCAGTGCACCAGGTCACCGGTGCGGTACATGCGGCCCCCCGCGCGGTCGGACGGGTCGGCCACGAAGCGGGACGCGGTCAGGGCTGCCCGGCCGTGGTACCCACGGGCCACTCCCTCGCCGGAGACGTACAGTTCGCCGACGACGCCGGGCGGCACGGGGGCCAGCCTGTCGTCCAGGACCTGGACACGGGTGCCGTTGACGGGAATGCCGATGGACACGGTGCGGTCGGGGGCGAGCGGCCCGTCCGCGTGCTGGAAGGTGCTCATGGTCGCGCACACGGTGGTCTCGGTCGGGCCGTAGGCGTTGACGAGGAACCGGTCCCCCGCCCAGGCGCGCACCAGGGCCGGAGCGCATGCCTCTCCGGCGAGGACCATCGTCGTCCCGGCGGGCAGCGAACCCGGCGGCATGACCGCGAGTGCGGCGGGCGGCAGGGTGAGGTGGGTGACGCCCCGCTCGCGGACCAGGGCGGCGAGGGTGGGGCCGGGCAGCAGGGCTTCCCGTTCGTCGATCTCCAGGCAGGCCCCGGAGAGCAGCCCCATGCAGAGTTCCCAGAACGCGGCGTCGAAGCTGACGGAGGCCAGGTGCAGCACCCGGCTGCCCGGGGCGACGCGCAGCCGCTCGCTCTGGGTCCTGGCCATGGCGCCGGCGCCCCGGTGGGTGACCACGACGCCCTTGGGACGGCCGGTGGAGCCGGACGTGTAGATGACGTACGCCGGGTGCGCCGGGAGGAGGGCCCGGTCGGGACCGGTGTGCGCGGACGCCGGCGTGCCGGCCTCCAGGTCGCCGGTGTACAGGCAGGGCACCGGGGACTCCGGGAGACGGCGACGGATGGCGGGCGTGGTGAGGAGGAGGCGCGGCCGGGCGTCGTCGAGCATGTACGACAGGCGCGGGGCCGGATAGTCGGGGTCGAGCGGCACGTATGCCGCCCCGGCCTTGAGGACTCCGAGCAAGGTCACGACGAGGTCGTGGGTGCGGGGCAGCGCGACCGCCACCCGGTCCTCGGGGCCGATGCCCCGCGCCGCGAGGTGACGGGCGACGGCGTCGGCGCGGGCGGCGAGCTCGCCGTAGGTGAGAGTCGTACCGGCGTCGCGGACCGCCGGGGCGTCCGGGGTGCGCCGGGCCCACTGCTCGAAGAGCGCGGGGACGGTCGACTCCGGCAGGTTCTCGACGGGGCCGGTCCCCCAGGCGGCGAGGCGGGTGTGTTCGCCGGCCGTGAGCACGTCGTACGTACTCAGCGGGCGGTCGGGGTCGGCGGTCACGGAGTCGAGCAGCAGGACGAGCCGTGCGGCGAGGTCGCGGACGGTGGCCGCGTCGAAGAGTTCCGTCGCGTAGTCGACGGCGGCCCGCATGCCGCTGGGCGTGCCGCCGTCGTCGTACGTCTCGGTGAAGGTGAACGACAGGTCGAACTTGCTGACGCCGGGGGCGGCCGGCACACCGCAGGTGGTGAGGCCCGGCAGGTCCACGGGGGCGGCCGGGGTGTGGTTCTGGAGGACGAGCATGGTCTGGAACAACGGGTGGTGGTTCTGCGAGCGGGCGGGGTTGAGCAGTTCCACCAGTCGCTCGAACGGGACGTCCTGATGCGCGTACGCGGAGAGGTCGAACTCCTTCACCCGGTCCAGGAGTTCGAGGAACGTGGGGTCGCCCGTCAGGTCCGTACGCAGCACGAGTGTGTTGACGAAGAAGCCGACGAGGTCCGACGCCGCCTCGTCGGTGCGCCCGGCGACTGCCGTGCCGAGCGGGATGTCGTGGCCGGCGCCGTGCCGGGAGAGGACGGTCGAGAGGGCGGCCTGAAGCACCATGAAGACGCTGCATCCGCTGCTGCGGGCGAGGTTCGCGACCCGCCGGGCGGTGGTGGCGCCGAGAGCGAAGTCGTGGGTGGCGCCGGTGTGCCGGGGGACGGCAGGGCGCGGCCGGTCCCAGGGCAGGGCGACCATCTCCGGCAGCCCGTCCAGCGCGTCTCTCCAGTGGGCCAGCTGTCGTGCCGCGAGGCTTTCGGGGTCGTGCTCGTCGCCGAGCAGGCGGCGCTGCCAGAGCGTGTAGTCGGCGTAGTCGACGGGGAGTTCCGTCCACCCCGGCGCCTCGGCGCGGATGCGCGCGCGGTAGGCGGCGCCGAGGTCGCGGGCGAGGGATGCCAGGGACGAGCCGTCGGCCGCGATGTGATGGATCACGAGGACCAGGACGTGGGCGCCGTCGGCCAGGCGCAGCAGGGTCGCCCGGAGCGGGAGACGGTGCTCGATGTCGATCGGTGCGGCCGCGGCTGCCCTGATCCGGCCGGGCAGTCCTTGCTCGTCGACGGCTTCGACCGCGAACGGGAGGAGGACGTCCTCCGGTGCGGTGATGTGCTGGCGCGGCCGGCTGTCGTACTCGGGGAAGACGGTGCGCAGGGCGGCGTGCCGGGTGACGACGTCCCGGAGGGCCAGGCGCAGTGCCTCTGTGTCGAGCGGTCCGTCGATGCGCAGGGCGAAGGGGATGTTGTAGGTGGCCGAGGGCCCTTCGAGACGGTGGAGGAACCACAGGCGCTGCTGGGCGTAGGACAGCGGGAGTGCGGCGGGGCGTTCCTGCGGGACGAGGGCGGGGCGGGCGGGCCGGTCCGCGTCCCGCAGGGCGGTGGCGAGCGTGGCGACGGTGGGGTTCTCGAAGAGGGTGCGGATCTCCGTCTCGGTGTCCAGAGCGGTGCGGACGCGGCCGACGAGGCGGGTGGCGAGCAGGGAGTGGCCGCCCAGGGCGAAGAAGTCGTCGTCGACACCGACCCGGTCCATCCCCAGTACATCGGCGAACAGCCCGGCGAGGATCTCCTCGTGGGCGGTGCGCGGCGGGCGCCCGCCGGCGCCGGGCAGGGTGGCGGGGGCGGGCAGGGCCGACCGGTCGAGCTTGCCGTTGGTGGTCAGCGGAAGCGCGTCGAGCGGCTGGATGACCGACGGCACCATGTAGGAGGGCAGCTGACTTCCGACGTGGGCGGCGAGCAGCTCCGGGTCCGGGGTACGTCCGGGTGCCGGGACGACGTAGGCGGTCAGGGTGCGGTCGCCCGGCAGGTCCTCGCGGACCAGGACGCAGGCGGCGCGCACGGACGGGTCGGTGCGGAGCACCGCCTCGATCTCGGCGGGCTCGATGCGGTGGCCCCGGAGCTTGATCTGCTGGTCGGCCCGGGCCACGTGGTGCAGGGTGCCGTCGGGGTCCCGGCGCACGAGGTCGCCGGTGCGGTACATCCGCGCCCCCGTACCGGCGAACGGGTCGGCGACGAAGCGGGTGGCGGTGAGGCCGGGGCGGCCCAGGTAGCCGCGCGCGACACCCGGGCCCGCGACGTACAGTTCGCCCTCGGCGCCGGACGGCACGGGGCGCATCGCCCCGTCCAGGACGTAGGCGCGCATGCCGTCGAGCGGGCGGCCGATGGGGGGCACAACGCCCGGAGTGTCGCCCGGGCGTACGCGGTGGAGCGTGGCGAACGTGGTGGTCTCGGTGGGTCCGTAGACGTTGAAGAAGGCGGTGCCGGGGTGCGCGGCGGCAAGACTCTGGAGGACGCCGGGCGCTGCGGCCTCGCCTCCTGAGGCGGCCAGGCGGAGCAGTCCGAGGGCGCCGGGGTCGGTCTCGGCGATGACGTTGAACAGGGCCGTCGTCAGGAACGCCGCCGTCACGCCGTCGCGGGCGACGAGGTCGCGCAGGACCGCGGGCTGGAGGGCGCCCTCGGGGGCCACGACGACACGGCCCCCGTTGAGGAGGGGGGCCCAGATCTCGAAGGTGGAGGCGTCGAAGACGTACGCCGAGTGCAGCAGGACGGCGTCGGCAGCGCCGTCACACCACGTCCGGTCGGACGCCAGGGCGGTGATGTCGGCATGGGTGACGCCGACCCCCTTGGGCAGACCGGTGGAACCGGAGGTGAACATCACGTACGCGAGCCGGTCGCCGCCCGCGACGCCGGGGCCGGTCCCCGGGGCGGAGGGGCTTCCTTCCATGACCCGGCCCGCCGCGTCGACGGTCACCACGTGCACGTCAGGTCCGAGGCCGCGCACCCACGGGTGTGTGCGGGTGGTCCCGTCGACGATCAGGGCGCGGAGGGAGGCCACCTCCGCGACGCGGGTGAGCCGCTCGGCGGGCCAGCGCGGATCGAGCGGTACGTAGGCGGCGCCCGCCCGCAGGGCTGCCAGGGATGCGGTGACCAGGGCCGTCGAGCGGCCCATGAGGATGCCGACGCCGTCCTCGGCGCCGGTTCCGGCCCCTGTCAGCGCGCCGGCCAGCTCGGCTGACAGCCCGTCGAGTTGCCGGTAGGTCAGCCGCTCGCCGGCTCCGGAAACGGCCACCGCCTCCGGGTGGAGGCCGGCGCGCCGGGCGACGGCGGCCGGGATGCTCTCGTCCAGGGTGCCGCGGACGAGTCCGGCGCCGATCCCCCGGGAGAGCAGCGTCTCGCGCTCACCGTCCAGAAGGACGGGGACTGCGTCGGCGCGGCTGTCGAGCCCGTCCGCCATCGCCGTCAGCAGGTGTCGCATACGGGCGACCGTGCGGGCCACCTCGTCGTGGTCGAGGACGGCGGCCCGGTAACCGAAGGTGATTTTCAGGGTGGCGCCGGGAGCGATGGTGAGGGTGAGCGGGTAGTGGGCCGCGTCCGTGCCGCTGAAGCCGGTGACGGCGAGCCCGGGCAGCCCCTGCTGCGCGGTGCGCAGGGCCTCCGCGTCCATCGGGTAGTTCTCGAACACGGCCAGGGTGTCGAAGAGTTCGTCCAGCCCGGTGACGCCGCGTATCTCGGTCAGGCCCAGGTACTGGTGGCCGAGGAGGCGGCTCTGCTCCTCCTGAAGCCGGGTCAGGAGCGCGGCAAGCGTCTCACCGGGTGCCGGACGGAGCCGTACCGGCACGGTGTTGATGAACAGGCCGACCATCGACTCGATGCCGGGGATCTCCGGCGGCCGGCCGGAGACGGTGGTGCCGAACACGACGTCGGAGCGTCCGGTGCGGTACGCGAGCAGCAGACCCCAGGCGCCCTGGACCAGGGTGTTGAGGGTGAGGCGGTGCGCGCGGGCCGTCTCGCGCAGCCGGTGGGTCGTGGCCGCGTCCAGACCGAGGACGAGGGTCTCGGGCAGCTCGCCGGAGCCCGGCACATCCGTCCCGCGCCGGCCGGCGAGCAGGGTGGGCGACTCGACACCGGCGAGGGCGGTGCGCCAGGCGCCCAGGGCGGCGGTACGGTCCTGCTGGGCCAGCCAGGCGAGATAGGTGCGGTACGGGACGACGCGCGGCAGAGCACTGTCGTCGCCGCGGCGCGCGTACAGCTCGAAAAGCTCCCGCACGAGCAGCGGCATCGACCATCCGTCGAGCAGGATGTGATGACTCGTCATGACGAGCCGGTGGCTCTCGGGAGCGGTACGCACGAGGGTGAACCGCATCAGCGGCGGGGTGGTGAGGTCGAAGCGGCGGGTCCGGTCGGCGGCGAGGAACGCGGTGAGGCGCTCCTGTGCCGTGCCCGCACCGTCCGCCCCGGTCAGGTCCAGTTCCTCCAGCGGCACCGGCACCTCGGCGGCGACGGCCTGCACGGGCTCGTCCAGGTCCTCGTGGAGGAATCCCACCCGCAGGTTGGCGTGCCGCCGCAGCAGACCGCCCACGGCGGCGTGCAGGGCGGGGAAGCTCACGGCGCCTTCGAGGTCGAAGACGAACTGCGCGGTGTAGACGTCCACGGCACGGGAGTCGTACAGCGCGTGGAAGAGCATGCCCGCCTGCAACGGCGTCAGCGGCAGTACGTCTTCCAGTCGGAACCCGGTCACTTGCGGCCACCCCACTTGTTCTGCAGTCGGTCGATCTGGGCCTGGCCGAGCGAGACCAGGGGAAGGTCGGACGGCGTGTAGCCGCCCGCGTCGGGTCGTTCGGCGTGTTCGGACACGGCGCGCAGGGCGCGGGTGAAGGCGTCGGACAGGGACTCCACGTCCTCCTCCTTGAGGAGGTCGCTGGGCCAGGTCCAGCGGGTCACCAGACGCGGGCCGTCCGGCAGGTCCTCGGTGTGCGCGTTGATGTCGAGGACGTGGTGCACGGGCATGTCGGGGTCCTGGCTGCGTGGTCCGCCGCCGTCGAGCAGGACGTCCCAGTCGGCGCCGTCGCCCCCGCCCGCCTCGACGGGCGAAGCGGCGTACCTGCCGAGGTAGTTGAAACCGATCTGAGGACCGGACGAGGCGGCCAGCGCCTGGCGGGTGGCGGGGTTGAGGTGGCGCAGCATTCCGTAGCCGACACCGTGGTCGGGGACGGCGCGCAGCTGCTCCTTGACGCGTTTGAGGGCGCGCTCGACCAGAGCGGCGTCGAAGCGTCCGGGGGTGCGGGCGTCGACGGGTCCGGGGTCGAGCCGGACCGGGTAGAGGCTGGTGAACCAGCCGACCGTCCGGGAGAGGTCGAGGTGGTCGGCGATCTGCTCGCGGCCGTGTCCCTCCAGGTCGAGCAGGACGGCGGTGCTCCCCAGCTGGGACCCGCCGAGGGCGGCGGACCGTTCCGCACGCCAGGAGCAGACGGCAAGGGCCAGGCCGGTGAGCAGGACGTCGTCCACCCCGGCGTGGAAGGCGGCAGGGGCGATGGTGAGCAGGGACTTCGTCCAGGTGGCGGGCAGGTGGGTGACGAGGGTCCGCGTCCGGTCGGCGGTGTCCAGATCGGGGTCGAGCGGCCTGTATCCCAGCTGCGGGTCGGGGGTGCGCAACGCCGTCTGCCACAGGGCGAGTTCCTCCTCGCGTCTCGGCTCGTGCGCCTGGGAGGCCAGGAGCTGCGCCCACTGCCGGTAGGACGTGGTGGACGGGCGTGGTGCCGCGGTCGTCACCCCGGTGACGGCCTGCCAGGCGAGCGCCACGTCGGCGGCGAGGATGCGCCAGGACACCGCGTCGACGGCCAGGTGGTGCACGACGAGCAGCAGTCGCCCGCGGGTGCGGGGCCCGGCGTCGCACCAGACGGCCTCGACCACCTCCCCGTGCGCGGGCCGCAGCCGTCTGCGGGCCTGTTCTCCCGCCTCGGTGACGGCGGCGCGGACGGCTTCGGCGTCGAGACCCGCGACGTCGACCCGGGTGAAGCGGCGCCGGGCGGGGACGGCGCCGGGCGGCAGGGCCTCGAGGACGGGTGCGCCGTCGGCCGACCGGGTGGTCCGCAGCCGGAGCATGTCGTGCTGATCGATGAGGAGCTGGAGGGCGGCTACGAGGGAGTCCTCGTCGGCGCCCGCGGGTGTGCGCAGCACCCCGGACTGGTTGTATCCGTCGGTGGTGCCGGGACGCTCCAGGAACCAGGCGACGATGGGCGTCGCGGGCATCTCGCCGGTACCCTGCCCGGCCGGTGCGGCGGGCTCCCGGCCGAGGGCGGTGGCGACGGCCGCTATGGCCTCGGGCGTGCGGTGGACGAAGACATCGCGTGGGGTGACGCCGAGGCCCGCGTCGCGGACGCGGCTGACGAGCTGGATGGAGAGGATGCTGTCGCCGCCGAGCGCGAAGAAGTCGTCGTCGGCGCGGACGGCGGGAGCCCGCAGGACGGAGGCGAACACCTCGCACAGGACGCGTTCCTGCGCGGTGCGCGGCTCTCCGCCCGGCCGGAGGGCGGCGGGGCGCTCCGGGGCGGGCATGGCGCGCCGGTCGGTCTTGCCGTTGGGCAGCAGCGGCAGCGCGTCGAGGGGGACGAGGACGGCGGGCACCATGTACGGCGGCAGGGCCGACATCAGGCGGGCGCGCAGTTCGCCGTCCGTGAGGGCCGCGGCGCCGGCGCGCTCGCCGGAAACGGTGTAGGCGACCAGCCGCCGCTCGCCCGGACGGTCCTCGCGGACGAGGGCGCAGGCGGCGGTGATGCCGTCGAGCGCGGTGAGAGCGGCCTCGATCTCGCCGAGTTCGATGCGGAAGCCGTGCAGCTTGACCTGGTCGTCGGCGCGCGAGACATAGCTGAGCAGACCGTCGGTGTCCCGTCGGACGAGGTCGCCCGTGCGGTACATGCGGCTGCCGGCGGGGCCGTACGGATCGGCGACGAACCGCCCGGCGGTCAGTCCCGCGCGCCCCAGGTAGCCGCGTGCGAGGCCCTCGCCCGCGACGTAGAGCTCGCCGGTGACGCCGGGGGGCACCGGCTGCAGGCCGGCGTCCAGGACGTAGGCACGGGTGTTGTCGACGGGGCGGCCGAGCGGCACGTTCCCCTCTCCGGCGGGGGCGTCCTCGCTCCCGTGCCGGTGGTGGTGGGCGGTGGCGTCGATGGTCGCCTCGGTGGGCCCGTAGAGGTTGTGTACCTCGGCCTGCCATGTCCGCCCGACGCGCTCCGCCAGGTTCCGGGGCAGGGGTTCACCGCCGCACAGCACGGCCCGCAGCGTCGTGGGCGCCTCGTCGGGAGACGTCTCGGTGAGGACGAGTGAGAGGTGCGAGGGCACGAACTGGGCGACGGTCGCCCCCACTTCGCGCATACGGGCCAGGAGGGCCGCCGGGTCGTGGTTGAGGGCGGGCGGCACGAGGCAGGTGGAGCCGCCGTGCAGGAGCGGGAGCCACGTCTCCCAGACCGAGGCGTCGAAGCTCGGCGAGGTGCGGGCGAGGACCCGGTCCTCGTCGGTGAGGCCGAGGTGGTCCGCCATCCACGCCATGTGGTTGGTGAGGGAGGCGTGGGTGACGACGACGCCCTTGGGGCGTCCCGTGGAGCCCGAGGTGTAGATGACGTACGCCGCGTCGCGCGGGTCCGGCGCGGCGGCCGGAGGCACGGCCCCGCCGGTGGACCAGGCGGCCCGGTCGTCCAGGGCGAGGCAGGGTACGGACGGGCCGTACCGCTCGGCACGTGCGGTTCCATGGGTGAGGAGCAGGGCCGGACGGGCGTCGTCGAGCATGTGGGCGATGCGCGCCTCGGGATACTCCAGGTCGACGGGCAGGTACGCGGCCCCGGCCTTGGCCACCGCCAGCATGGCCACCACCTGGTCGGCGGTGCCTTCGAGGGCGAGGGCGACGAGGTCGCCGCGCCCGATGCCCCGGGTGCTCAGGTGGTGCGCGAGATCGTCGGAGAGGGCGTCGAGTTCGCCGAAGGTGAGGCGGTGGCGGCCGTCCAGCACCGCGATCGCCGCGGGGGTCCGTGCGCACTGCGCCCGGAACGCCTCCGGCGCTGTGCGCGCCGTCACCTGCCGCACCGGGCCGTGGGCGGCGCGGTCGACGGCCCGCCGCTCGGCCGGGTCCAGGACGTCGGTGGTGTGGACGCGGCGGCCCGGGTCGGCGGCGAGTGAGGCGAGCAGGCGGGTCAGCCGGCGGGCCAGGGTGTGCGCGGTGTCGTGGTCGAAGAGTTCGGTGGAGAACTCCAGGATGCCGTCCAGGCCCGCAGGGCGGCCTGTGCCGTCGTGCTTCTCGCTGAAGGTGAAGGTCAGGTCGAACTTGCTGATGCCCGTGCGCACGGGCTGTTCCGTCACCGTGAGACCCGGCAGGTCGACCACGGCGTCCCCCTGGTTCTGGAGGACGAGCATGGTCTGGAAGAGCGGATGGTGGTTCTGGGCCCGGACCGGGCTCAGGGCGTCCACCAGCCGCTCGAACGGCACGTCCTGGTGGGCGTAGGCAGCCAGGTCGAAGTCCCGTACCCGGTCGAGTACATCGCGGAAAGTGGGGTCCCCGCTCAGGTCGGTGCGCAGGACGAGGGTGTTGACGAAGAAACCCACCAGGTCGTCGAGGGCTTCGTCGGTGCGTCCGGCGACGGCGGTGCCGAGCGGGATGTCCTCGCCGGCGCCGTGCCGGGAGAGGAGCACCGACAGGCCCGCCTGGAGCACCATGAAGAGGCTGCACCCGCGGGCACGGGCGAGTTCGGCCAGGGCCCGGTGGGTGTCCGCGTCGACGGGGAAGGCGAACGCGTCGCCGCGGTGCTCCGTGACGGCGGGGCGCGGCCGGTCGCAGGGAAGGTCGAGCAGATCGGGAGCGCCGGCGAGCGCGGTCCGCCAGAACTCCAGCTGGCGGACGGTCTGGCCGTCCGGGTCGCTCTCGTCGCCGAGCAGCGCGCGCTGCCACAGGGTGTAGTCGGCGTACTGGACGCCGAGTTCCGTCCAGGAGGGCTCCACCCCCTCGGTACGTGCCCGGTACGCCTCACCCAGGTCGCGCGCGAGCGGGGCGAGGGACCAGCCGTCGCCCGCGATGTGGTGGACGACCAGTACGAGGACGTGGTCCTCGGCTCCCAGCCGCAGCAGCCTGGCCCGTACGGGGATGTCCGTGCTCACGTCGAAGGTGTGCGCCACCTCCGCTCCCAGGGTTTCGTCGAGGCCGGCGGGCGCGGTGTCGCGGGGCGTCAGGTCGAGGTCGGCGCCGTCGGCGGCGAGGACGAGCTGACGCGCCACACCGTCGGTGTCGGGAAAGACGGTGCGCAGGCTCTCGTGGCGTTCGACGACGTCCGACAGGGCGCTCTCCAGGGCGTCGGGGTCGAGCGGTCCGTGCAGACGGAGCACGAGTGGCACGTTGTACGTGGCGCTGGGCCCCTCGAACCGGTTGAGGAACCACAGGCGCTGCTGTGCGTAGGAAAGTGGCAGCGGATCCGGGCGGCGCGGGGCGCGCACAAGGGGTTTTCTGGCCGTTTCGGCGCCGTCCAGCGCGGCGGCGAGCGCCGCCGGTGTGGGGTGCTCGAAGACCACCTTGACCTGGACCTCCACGCCGAGCACGGTGCGGATGCGCGCGGCGAGGCGGGTGGCGAGCAGGGAGTGGCCGCCCAGGGCGAAGAAGTCGTCGTCGATGCCCGCCCCGTCGATGCCGAGCAGGTCTGCGAAGAGTCCGCAGAGGATCTCCTCGCGGGCGGTGCGCGCGGTGCGGCCGCGGGCCGGAGCGTGATGCTCGGGGGCGGGCAGAGCGCGCCGGTCCACCTTGCCGTTGAGGGTCAGCGGCAGCGCGTCGAGCAGGACGAACGCGGAGGGCACCATGTAGGCGGGCAGGGACCTGCCGACGGCCCGGGCGAGGTCGCCGGGTTCGGGGCGTGCGCCGCCGGCGGGCACCACGTACGAGACCAGCCGGCGGTCGCCGGGTGTGTCCTCGCGGACGACGGCGAAGGAGTCGGCGACGCCGTCGCAGCAGGCGATCACGCCCTCGATCTCGCCGAGTTCGATGCGGTAGCCCCGCAGTTTCACCTGGCCGTCGGCGCGGTCGACGTACGCGATCCGGCCGTCGTGGGTCCACCGGACGAGGTCGCCGGTGCGGTACATGCGCCCGCCCGCCGGGTCGAACGGGTCGGCCACGAAGCGCGCGGCGGTCAGTCCCGGGAGCCCGGTGTACCCGCGTGCCACGCCGCGTCCGGCCAGATACAGCTCGCCCACGACACCCGGCGGGACCGGGCCCAGGGAGCCGTCGAGGACGTAACCGCGCATGCCGTCCAGGGGGCGGCCGACGGGAGGCGGCCCCGGGGGCAGGTCGGCCGCCACGTCGTGGCGGGTGGCGAAGGTGGTGGTCTCGGTGGGTCCGTACACGTGGAGGACGCGGGCGTCGGGCGCGGTGCCGGCGACCCGCTGCATCGCGTCCGGAGAGGCCAGTTCCCCGCCGGCGCAGACGAGTCGGAGGCCGGCGAAGGCGCCGGGATCGGTCTCGGCGAACACGTTGAACAGGGCCGTCGTCAGGAAGACCGCGGTCACACCGTGCTCATGGACGGCGTCGCCGAGGACCCTGGCCTCCAGGACGCCGGCCGGTGCGACCACGACCCGGCCGCCGTTCAGGAGCGGGGCCCAGATCTCGAACGTGGAGGCGTCGAAGACGTACGCCGAGTGCATCAGGACTGCGTCGGCGGCGCCGCCGCGCCACGCGGAGTCGGCCGTGAGCGCGGCCACGTCGCCGTGCGTGACCCCGACGCCCTTGGGCAGGCCGGTCGAGCCGGAGGTGAACATCACGTAGGCGAGCGCGTCGGGGCCCGGCACCGCTGCCGGACGGCCCGGCTGCTCGGGGGCGCCCCGCAGGACCCGGCCGGCCCGGTCCACGACCACGACGGGCACCCGGCGGGCCTTCGCGGCGACCCAGGGGGTGGCGCGGGCCTCCTCGTCGACGACGAGGACCCGCACGGCCGCCACCCCGGCGACCTGGTCGAGCCGTTCCCCGGGCCAGCGGGCGTCCAGCGGGACGTAGGCGCCGGCCGCGCGGACCACCCCCAGGGACACCGACACCACGGCCGGCGACCGGGCGAGCAGCACGCCGACCCCGGACTCGGGGCCCACCCCGAGGCCCGCCAGGGTGTGGGCGAGGCCGGCGGAGATCTCTTCGAGCCCGGCGTAGGTGAGGGTGTCGTGGCCGTCGGTCACGGCCACGGCGTCGGGTGTGCGGTGCGCCTGGGCCGCGAAGAGTGCGGGCAGGGTGGCGTCCGCGCTGTCCGGCAGGCCGCGGCCGGTGCCCCAGTGTGTGACCCGGGTGTGCTCGTCCGGCGTCATCAGGCCGTAGCCCGCCAAGGGCCGGCCGGGGTCGTCGGCCACCTGCTCCAGGAGGCGGACCAGGCGCGCCGCGAGGGTTTCGACGGTGGCCCGGTCGAAGAGGGCGGTGGCGTACTCGATCCCGGCGGTGAGACCGCCCGCGCCCTGCTCCCCGCCGCCCGCGCCCTGCTCCTCGGTGAAGGCGAAGGTGAGGTCGAACTTGCTCAGGCCGTTGTGGACGAGCCGGTCCTCGACGGTGAGACCCGGCAGGTCGGGGCGGTCGGTCTCCTGGTTCTGCAGGACCAGCATGGTCTGGAACAGAGGGTGGTGGTTGCGCGCCCGGACGGGGTTGACACTCTCGACGAGGCGCTCGAAGGGCACGTCCTGGTGCGCGTAGGCGGCGAGGTCGAACTCTCGCACACGTACGAGGAGTTCAAGGAAGGTCGGGTTGCCGGACAGGTCCGTGCGCAGGACGAGCGTGTTGACGAAGAACCCGACCAGATCCTCCAGCGCCTCGTCCGTGCGGCCGGCGACGGGCGAACCGAGCGGGATGTCGTCGCCCGCGCCGTGCCGGTGCAGCAGGGTGGCCACCGCGGCTTGGAGCACCATGAACAGGCTGCTTCCCGACTCACGGGCCAGTCGCAGGAGTCGCGTGTACACCGGGGAAGGCACGTCGAAGGTGTGGACGGCACCGCGTGGGTCCGCGGTGACCGGGCGTGGCCGGTCCAGCGGCAGGTCGATCAGCCCGGGCAGACCGGCCAGGGCGGAGTGCCAGTGGTCGAGCTGCTGTCGCAGCGCGCTCTCCGGCGCGACGCCGTCGCCGAGAGCCGCTTGCTGCCAGAGCGTGTAGTCGGCGTACTGGAGCGGCGTACCGGCCGCCAGCCCGGGCTCCCGGCCGACGAGACGGGCCCGGTAGGCGTCGCCGAGATGGCGGGCGAGCGGGGCGAGGGACCAGCCGTCGCCGGCGATGTGGTGCAGGACGAGCACCAGGACGTGGTGACCCGGCGCCGTGCGGAGCAGCAGGGCACGCAACGGCGGATCCACGACGACGTCGAACGGCTCGCGCACGGCGGCCAGGACGGCTTCCTCCAGCTCCCCGGGGGCCACGGCCACGACAGGCAGGCGGGGCGTGGCGGTGTCGACGGGAAGGATCAACTGGTGCGGTGTGCCGTCCCGTTCAGGGAAGAGAGTGCGCAACGCCTCGTGCCGCTGCACGACATCGCGGAGGGCTGCCCGCATGGCGTCGGTGTCAAGGGTGCCCTCCAGCTCGAGGACGAGCGGGATGTTGTAGGCGGAGCTGGGGCCCTCGAGCCGGTTGAGGAACCACAGGCGCTGCTGCGCGGAGGACAGCGGCAGCGGATCGGGCCGCTGCGCCGCGGGCACCACCGGCGGGCGGGCCCGGCCCGGCGTGTCGAGGACGCGGGCGAGACTCGCGACGGTGGGGTGCTCGAAGAGGGTGCGTACGGCGATCTCGGCGCCCAGGACGGTGCGGACACGGCTGACGACGCGCATGGCGAGGAGCGAGTGCCCGCCGAGGTCGAAGAAGTTGTCGTGCGGGCCCACGAGCGGCTGGTGCAGGACGTCGGCGAAGACCCCGGCGAGCAGGTCCTCCTGGAGGGAGCGCTGTCCCGCTCCGGCGGGAGCACCGTCGCCCGGCTCCGGCTCGGGCAGGGCACGCCGGTCCACCTTGCCGTTGGGCAGGAGCGGGAGGTCGTCCAGGACGACGACGACGCCGGGCACCATGTAGTGGGGAAGGGTCTCGGCGAGGGCGTCGCGCAGAGCGGCGGGGCGCAGGGCCGGGTCCCCGGTGACGGCGTAGGCGACGAGCCGGCGGCGGCCGGGTACGTCCTCGCGGATCACGGCGCAGGAGGCCGTGACTCCGGGCCGCGCATGGAGTGCGGCCTCGACCTCGCCCAGTTCGATGCGGAAGCCGCGGAGCTTGACCTGGTCGTCGGCGCGGGCCACGTGGTCGAGCAGACCGTGCCGGTTCCACCGTACGAGGTCGCCCGTCCGGTACATGCGGGCGCCGGTCGCGTCGAACGGGTCGGCGACGAACCGGGAGGCGGTCAGGCCCTGTTGGCCCAGGTAGCCACGGGCGAGGTTGGGGCCCGAGAGGTACAGCTCCCCGGTGACGCCGGGGGGTACGGGCCGCAGCCGGCTGTCGAGGACGTAGGCGCGCATGGTGTCGACGGGAAGGCCGATCGGCACGGTCTCGGACGGTGAGCGGGCGTCCACGTGGCCGCTCGTCTCCGGGCCGCCGACGCGGTGGGCGGTCGCGTCGATGGTCGCCTCGGTCGGCCCGTAGAGGTTGTGCGCCTCGGCCCGCCACAGCCTGGTGACGTCGTCGGCGAGGGCGCGCGGCAGCGGTTCGCCGCCGCACAGGACGGCGCGCAGGGCGGGGAGCGGCGCAGCGTGCGCCGCCTCCGTGAGGACGAGGGTCAGGTGCGAGGGGACGAACTGGGCGAGGGTGACGCCGAACCGGCTCATCCAGGAGACGAGGGTGCCGGGTTCCCGGTTGGCTTCAGGCGGCAGCACACAGACTTCGGCGCCGCTCATCAGAGGGAGCCAGAGCTCCCACACGGAGGCGTCGAAGCTGGTGGAGGTGCGGGCGAGGACCCGGTCGTCCGGTGTGACCTCGAGGTACCGCGCCATCCAGGCCATGTGGTTGGCCAGGGCGGCGTGCGTCACGACCACGCCCTTGGGACGGCCGGTGGAGCCGGAGGTGTGGATGACGTACGCGGGATCCGCGGGATGCGGACGGTCCGGAAGGGGCGCTGCGGGGCCCGCGGGGCGGACGTCCGGACCGTCGAGGGCGAGCCACGGTACGTCGGAGGCGGGCAGGTCCGGGTGGACGTCCGTGGTGGTGAGCAGCAGGACGGGGCGGGCATCGTCGAGCATGTGCCGGATACGGGCGGGCGGATACTGCGGGTCCACGGGCAGGTAGGCGGCACCGGCGCGCAGTACGGCCAGCATGGCGACGACGGTGTCCGCGGACGGCGGCGCGGCGAGGGCCACCCGGTCCTCACGTCCGGTGCCCCGCTCGCGCAGGACGAGGGCGAGGGCGTCGGCGCGGGCGTCGAGTTCGGCGTAGGTGAGGCTCGTGTGAGCGTCACGCACGGCGACGGCGCGAGGGGTGCGCGCGGCCCACTCCCGGACCGCTTCGGGGGCGGTGCGTGCGGGCGCCGGGAGCTCCGCACCGCGTCCCTGGCCGAGGAGACGGTCGCGCTCGCCCGGCGCGAGGGGGTCGAGGTCGCCGACCGTACGGTCCGGGTCGCTCACGGCCTGGGTGAGGACGCGGGCGAAACGGGCGCACAGGGCGCGGGCGGTGGCGGCGTCGAAGAGGTCGGTGGCGTACTCCAGGTAGCCCCCGATGCCCCCGATGCCGTCGGCCCTGCTGGTGCCGCTCGTGTCGACGGGGACGTGTGCGGAGGCCGGCTCTGCGCGTCCGGTGAGTTCGGGCACGGCGACTTCGGCGGCTTCGGTGACTTCGGCGGCTTCGGCGGCTTCGGCGGCTTCGGTGACTTCGGTGACTTCGGTGAGCGAGAACGTCAGGTCGAACTTGCTGACCGCCGTGTGCCGGGACCGGTCGTGGCTCGTGACGCCGGGGAGGTCGAGCCCCGCCCGCTCCTGGTTCTGAAGGACCAGCATGGTCTGGAAGAGCGGGTGGTGGTCGCCGGACCGCTCAGGATTGAGCGCCTCCACGATCCCTTCGAAGGGGATGTCGCTGTGGCTGAACGCTGCGATGTCGAACTCCTTGACCCGCTCCAGCAGTTCGCGGAAGGTCGGGTCGCCGGACAGGTCGGTGCGCAGGACGACGGTGTTCACGAAGAACCCGACCAGATCGTCGAGCGCCTCGTCGGTGCGCCCCGCCGTCGCGGTTCCCAGCGCGATGTCGGTCCCGGCGCCGTGGGCGTGCAGCGTCACTGCGAGGCCGGCCTGGAGCACCATGAAGGGGGTGCAGCCGGTGGCGCGTGCGAGCCGGGTGAGCGCGAGGTGCGCGGGGGCGGGCAGCTCGAAGGGGACCGCGTCGCCCCGGTGGCTGGACACAGCCGGGCGGGGCCGGTCGAGAGGCAGGTCGAGCAGGTCGGGCGCGCCCCGCAGCGCCTTCCGCCAGAAGGCGGTCTGGCGTGCGGCCATGCTGTCCGGGTCGTCGGCCGAGCCGAGCAGCTCACGCTGCCAGAGGGCGTAGTCGGCGTACTGCACGGGCAGCGCGGGCCAGTCGGGAGTGTCCGCGCCCGAGCTCCTGGCGCGATAGGCGGCGCCGAGGTCGCGGCTGAGCGGGGCGAGGGACCAGCCGTCGGCGACGACGTGGTGCAGGACGAGCACCAGGATGTGGCGGGCGGGTCCGAGGCGCAGCAGATGGGCGCGGACGCCGACGTCCCCGGTGAGGTCGAAGGGCACCGCGGACAAGCGGCGCACCGTCGTCCCGGCCCAGGCCTCGGCGCTCTCCTCCGCCGGCGACAGTTCGACGACAAGGGGGACGAGCGCCACGGCGGCGGCCGGGTCGAGGACTTCCTGGCGGGCGACACCGTCCTCCTCGGCGAACACGGTGCGCAGGCTCTCGTGCCGGACGACGACGTCGGCCAGCGCGCCGCGCAGGGCGTCCGTGTCCAAGGGGCCTTCGAGTTCCACGACCAGCGGGACGGTATAGGTGTCGCCCGGGCCCTCGACGCGGTTGAGGAACCAGAGGCGCTGCTGCGCGAAGGACAACGGCACCGTGTCGGGACGTCGCTGCGGGACGAGGGCGGGCCGGGCCGTCCCGGTGGTGTCGAGGGCGGCGGCGAGAGCGGCGACCGTGGGGTGGTCGAAGAGCGTGCGCATGTCGAGTTCGGCGCCCAGGGCGGCCCGCACCCGTCCGGTGAGCCGGGTGGCGAGCAGCGAGTGGCCGCCCAGGGAGAAGAAGTTGTCGTCGATGCCGACCGCTTCCACGCCCAGGACGTCGGCGAACAGCCCCGCCAGCACCTCCTCGTACGGCGTGCGCGGGGCGCGGCCCGTGATGGCCGCGGCACGGGGGGCGGGCAGGGCGCGGCGGTCGACCTTGCCGTTGGCGTTCAGGGGCAGCGCGTCGAGGAGGACGAACACGGAAGGCACCATGTACGCGGGCAGGGCGCGCCCCACGCGGCGGGCCAGGGCGGCGTCGTCCGGCCCGGCGCCAGGGGTCCGCACGACATAGGCGACGAGACGCCGGTCGCCCGGTATGTCCTCGCGGACCAGGACGCAGGCGGCGCGCACGTCCGGGTCGGCGAGCAGGGTGTTCTCGATCTCGGCGGGCTCGATGCGGAATCCGCGGAGCTTGACCTGCCCGTCCGCACGCCCGACGTACTCGATGTCGCCGCGCGCGGTCCAGCGCACGAGGTCGCCGGTGCGGTACATGCGTCCGCCACGCGCGTCGTACGGGTCGGCGACGAACCGGGTGGCGGTGAGCGCCGGGCGGCCCTGGTAGCCGCGGGCGACGCCCCGGCCGCTCACGTAGAGCTCCCCCACGACGCCGGGCGGCACCAGTCCGAGGGTGCCGTCGAGCACGAGGAGACGCATCCCGTCGAGGGCCCGGCCGACGGGCGGCGTGCCAGGGGTCCCGGCGTCCACCTGGTGGCGGGTGGCGAAGGTCGTGGTCTCCGTGGGCCCGTACACGTGGAGCACGCGCGTGCCGGGCGCGGCCGCGGCCACCTGCTGCATCACATCCGGGGTGGCGGCCTCACCGCCTGCGGCGACCAGGCGCAGTCCGGCGAACGCCGCGGGGTCGGCCTCGGCCACCACGTTGAAGAGGGCCGTCGTCAGGAACAGTGCGGTGACCCCGTGCCGGTCCACCACGTCCTTGAGGGCGGGCGCCTCCAACACGCCGCCGGGCGCGACGACCACGCGGCCGCCGTTCAGGAGCGGCACCCAGATCTCGAACGTGGAGGCGTCGAACACGTAGGCCGAGTGGAGGAGTACCGCGTCACACGCACCGTCCGACCAGGTGGTGTCGGCGGCCAGTGCGAGAACGTCGGCATGCGTGACGCCGACGCCCTTGGGGAGGCCGGTGGAGCCGGAGGTGAACATCACGTACGCGAGCCGGCCGGCGAGGGCCGCTCCGGGCAGCGGTCCCGGTCGTGGTGGCTCTCCGCGCACGACGCCGCCGAGACCGTCGAGGACGATCACCGGCAGAGCGGCGGCCCTCTCCTGGACCCAGGGCTGCCGGGCGGTGGTCTCGTCGACCACCAGGGCGCGGACGCGGGCCACTTCGGCCACGCGGCCGAGGCGTTCGGCCGGCCAGGCCGCGTCCATGGGCACGTACGCGGCCCCGGCTGCGACCGTGCCGATCGTGGCGGACACCACGGCCGCCGAGCGGCCCATGAGGACGCCGACGCCGTCCTCGGCGCCGATGCCCCATCCCGTCAGGGCTCCGGCGAGGTCTTCCGCCGCCCGCGCCAGCTCCCGGTACGAGAGTGTGACGGCGCCGTCCACCACTGCCGGGGCGTCAGGAGTCAGACGGGCCCGCGCGCCGAACGCCTCCGGCAGGCCGGAGGCCGCTGTCCCGGCCGGCAGAGCGGTGCCACGCCCGTGGGCGAGCAGCGCCTCGGCGGCGGTGCCGTCCAGGAACGGCAGGTCGCGGAGGGGCGTGCCGGCGTCCGCACCGGCCACAGCCGACAGGAAGGAGACGAGGGCCTGTTGGAGCAGCCGCACGTCATCGGGGTGATACAGCTCCGGGTTGGCGTCGAAGCCGATCAACGGCCCTTTGCCCTCCGCCCGTTCGGAGATGAAGAGGGACACGTCGTCGACAGGGCCGATGGACAGCACACGGGATGCGGCGGGGCTGCCGGCGAAGTCGAGGTCGTAGTCGTAGCCCATGATGTTGACGACGACGTCGGTGAGGTGCGCCGCACCGTCGGCCATGTTCAGTTCACGGGCGAGCTGTTCGCGGGAGAAGCGGCGGTGACGCAGGGCGCCGCCCATCTCGGCTGCGACGGCACGTACGAGGGCACCGACCGTCATGTCGGTGGTGACGGTCAGGCGCAGCGGCAGGATGTTGGCGGTCATGCCGACGATGTGACGCAGCCCGCCGTGACGGCCGTTGGAGGCGAGCCCCACGGTGACGTCCTCCGCCCCGGTGACCCGGGCCACATAGGCGGCGACCGCGCTCACGAGGACGGCCGTCCACCGGGTGCGGTGGCCGGAGGCGAGTCTGCGCAGGTCGTCGAGGACGGTGACGGGCAGGGTCTCCCCGGTGTGCATCCGGACGTCCGTCCCGGCGGGCACGGCCGCTGTCGGGGCGTCGGTGCGCCGCCGGACGAGCGTTGTGCCGCCCCGGGCGTGCGCGTCCTCCCCGGTTCCCGCGGTGACCCGCGCGCCGTCGCCCGCCAGGTCCGCGAACTTTTCGGTCCAGTAGGCGCGGTCGGCCTCGAAGCGACCGGAGCGGCGGTAGGCCGCCTCGTCGGCTATGAGGTCGCGCAGGGGCGCGGCGGGCAGCTCGGCCTCGGCGAGGTCCTCGCCGCGCACGGCTCGCCCGTAGAGGTCGGCCACGATGCGGCCGAAGACGGCACCGCCGAGGCCGTCGACGGCGATGTGGTGGAAGCGGACGTACCAGTAGTGCAGCCGGACGCCGATACGCAGCAGCGCGAAGTGGTGGCGCGGGGCGTCGAGCCGGTCGACGGTGGACATGTCGGCGGCCATGTAGCGTTCGGCCGCCGCTTCGGCGTCGTCCGCGCCGGACAGATCCACCCGGCGGAGCCGGCCGCTGTCCGCCGTGGCCCGGTGACCGACGTGCTGCCGTACCGTCTCGCCCTGGGTGACGAACTCGAGATGGAGGCTGTCGCACAGGGTGACGGCCCGGTCGAGCGCCGCGCCGAACAATTCCTCGTCGAGGTCACCATGGATCTCGAAGCATTCCCCGATGTTGTATTTCGGGCTGGCCGGGTCGACGAGTTGCCCGTACCAGACGCCCCGCTGGGCCGTGGTCAGTTCGAGAAAGTCTTCGGGAACAACCTCGGGGGTCGGAAGAGAACGGTTTTCCTGCATGCCGGTCCACACCTTTGGGGAGAGTATTCGGGGACGGTGAAGAAGGGCCGGGGTAAAACCGACCACACCAGTGCACCGATCGCTGGGGCATGGGTCGGCGCAAGCGGAGAGGGCAATCGCCGCACCCACGGCATCAGGTGCGGCCGAGATCCCCCGCGGGGCATTGCCGCCCAGCAGAAGACAGGTTTTCGTCGGCACATCGAGGGCGTCCCGCAAGGCGGCCCATCGATAATGCATGAACGCCACATGAAGGCGAAATGAGCATGCTTGAGCGAGACGCATCGACTCCTGATCACACCTGATCGACTTCGCTGCAATGAGAACGAAATCGATCAGGCCGGAGTCTGGACAGGCCACTCGACCCGGGCGGCAGACACGCCCTCGACGGCCTGGCCGCCTCCCTATCCGGCGTCGGCCCCCATCGCCCGCACCAGGCCGGCGGGCCGCATGTCGGTCCAGGCGCCTTCGATCACGTCGAGACACTCCTGACGCGACCCTTCCGGCCCGGCGGCGCGCCAGCCGCCCGGAACGTCGATATGTGCGGGCCACAACGAGTACTGACCCTCGTCGTTCACCAGCGCCACGAACCGTCCGGACTCGTCATCGAAAGGATTGGTCACGGCCGTCCCCCCACCTGTTCTCACTCTTTTCACGACACGTTCATCAGCTGTGTACGGGCGTACCGCGTCGGTCGATTCCGCGATACACCATCGAGCCCCCGACCCCCATGACGCGGCACCGGTCGCACAAAACGGAGATACGTTACATCTCCGCATTCCGTCAACTCACATGTGCCGAACCAGGGTTAACCCGACGTCACCCGCTCATGCCGATCACATTAGAGGACCGGAGGCAACGAACGACGCGTATTCGCCCGATTACTTAAAAGTACCTGACCGCACGCCGGGACGCGCACCCGCCTGGGGTATATGCCAACTGCCCCTGTGCGAAAGTATTCAGCCACGGGATGTCCGCTCGATGCGGGTACAGCTTGATATACACCACACATTTTCGGATAGCCTCCGGCGTGCGCCCGCGTACTTCTGTTACACACCCAGATCACGGCAAGCTCCCATGCGCCGGGTGCGCTCCCCTGTCCGACCCGTGAGACGACCGACCCGTGGGAGCTCCGGAAGACAGAACCTCGTGCTGCAGCCACCCAGCGCGGGCCGAGCAGCCCTCACTCCTTCTCCTTGCCTCCGCCCCCTGGATGCCGCATCCGGATCCACACGTCGCGCGCCTGCCTGCCCGCCCGCGTCCTGCTGCGTGCGACGAGGGTGCGCGCCTGTTCCGGCGTCTCCACCATGGGGCCGGAACCGCGCAACGGCTTGCCCGCCGTCTCGTGGAGGAAGAGGGTCGCGACCAGCCCGACGGCACCCGCGACCATGAGGTAGTAGGCCGGGATCATGTCGTTTCCGGTCATCTCCACAAGGGCGGAGGCGAACAGCGGCGTGGTCCCGCCGAACAGCGACACGGAGATGTTGAAGGCGATCGACAGGGCGCCGTAGCGGAGCCGCGTCGGGAACAGCGCCGGAAGCGTGGATGCGGATGTCCCCGCGAAGCACACCAGCAGCAGCCCGAGCACCCCGCAGCCGATCGCCGGAAGCAGGATGCCGCCCTGGCGGATGAGCAGGAAGGCCGGGATCGCGAACACGATGAGCGCCACGCTCCCGGCCATGAACACCGGACGTCGGCCCCAGCGGTCCGAGGATCTGCCGACCGCCGTGATGCTGAGCACCACGAGGAGCATCGTGCCGAGGACCAGCAACTGGGAGGTCGTCTCCGGCTCGCCGAGCGTCTCGGACATGTACGTCGGCAGGTAGGAGGTCACCATGTAGTTCGTGACGTTGTAGAGCAGCACCAGGCCCATGCAGATGAGCACCGCCTCCCAGTGCTCCGTGAAGATCTCCTTGAGCCGGCCCTTGCCGGACTGCCGCGCCTCTTCCACGGGATCACCCTCGGACAGGGCCTCGGCCTGCGCCTCCTCCTCCCGCTGGAAGGCTGGGGTCTCCTCCAGCTTCAGCCTCATGTACAGACCGATCAGACCGAGCGGGCCCGCGACGAAGAACGGGATCCGCCACCCCCAGTCCGTCAGCCCGTCCGTACCGAGCACCGCGGTCAGCACGGTCACCAGACCTGACCCGAGCGAATATCCGACGAACGTCCCGAAGTCCAGCCAGCTGCCGAGGATCCCTCTGCGCTTGTCGGGCGCGTACTCCGCGATGTACGTCGTCGCGCCCGCGTACTCGCCACCTGTCGAGAAGCCCTGCACCAGACGGCACACCAGGAGCAGGAGCGGAGCGGCGAAGCCGACCGCCGCGTAGGTGGGGAGGAAGCCGACGGCGAAGGTGCTCGCCGCCATCATGATCATGGTGATGGCAAGCACCTTCTGCCGGCCCACGCGGTCGCCGAGCGGCCCGAACACCAACCCGCCGAGCGGACGCACGAGGAAGGCGGCGGCGAAGGTCGCGAAGGTCGACACGACCTGCGCGCCCGGCGAGCTGGACGGGAAGAAGACCTTGCCCAGGGTCCCCGCGAGGTAGGCGTAGACACCGAAGTCGAACCACTCCATGGTGTTGCCGAGCGCCGCCGCCGTGACGGCGCGGCGCACCTTCGGCGGATCGGTGACCATCACGTCCCCGGCGGCCAGGGACTTCTTGCGCCGCCGCAGAAGCGTCCGCACCATCCGGTCCGTCGCCGACCGCTCGCCCTGTTGCCGGAGGACACGTGGCTGTCGTCTCGGTCGGTGCATGAGAATGCTGCCCTCCGCTGTAGCCCGGCCCCTCCGCCGTACCGCGCGACGTCGGGCTTCTTTCCGACAGGCCTACCTTCCCCGCCCGCACGGCAGGACGCCGCGTGACAGTGCCGTAGGAGTGAGCCGAGGGCCCCGTACGGCCGAGGCCGGTGGCGGGATCCCGCGTGTGGCGCCAGTACGGCACACGCGGGATCCGGCCACTCCCCCGCCCCGTCAGACTCCCGCCAGCAGCGCCTCCAGTGCCGCCGCCGTCTCCGGGTGGCGGCCGACCAGTACCGCCCCCGAGGGGGCCGCCGCCTCCGCCTCCCAGGTGCCCTCGCAGCCGAGCAGTTCCGCCACGCTGTCGCAGGTCTCCGGGTGGGCGGTGAGCAGCGCGGCACGGCGGGCCCTGTCGCCGCCGGCCGCCGCGGGCGCGGACACCGTCTCCGGGGTGCCGCGCCACGGCGGGACCCAGGCGTCCAGCGCGGCGAGACGGCCGGGGAAGACGCGTCCGGCCTCGCGGATCAGCAGCGGCGCAAGGTCGGCGCCCTCGGCCCGCAGCGTGGTGATCAGGGACGGCAGCCAGGGCAGCAGCACCGGGTCCGGCAGCCGTGCGAAGGCGTTCGAGACCGCTTCCACGACGAAGTCGGCCAGCTGCGGCACCGGCTCCAGGGCGTGGAGGAACCCGCTGAGGTAGCGCGGGTAGGTCGGCACCACCAGCGGGTTGGCCAGGAGTTCGTCGCACCGCTCCCTCAGCTCGGCGCGGGAGAGCTGCCCGAGCTGCACCTGGGCGGCCCACAGCAGCGCCACCCTCGAGGGCTCCTGCGGGTGCGACTGCGCGAAGGCCAGGTCCAGCTGGGTCCGGTCGCAGCCGAGCGACAGGGCCAGGCTCTCCATGCTGAAGAGGAACCCCAGCATCGCGGCGACCTGGCGGACGGTCGCGTCCTCGTCGGTGAACGCCGTCGGCAGGAGCGTGCAGTAGTGCGCGTAACCCGTCTTGGCGAAGGACTCGATCCACGACGGCAGCACCGGCCGGCTGATCCGGTAGTACGCCAGGAGCCGGCGCACCCTGCGCAGCACCTCGGGTGCTCCGTCGACGCTGCGCTCGGTGGCCAGCACCTCAAGGGCGCGGGTGCCCAGCTCGTCGGCGAGGCGGCCGCTGCGCAGATGCAGCACGGCGTCCTCGACGGCCGCGAGGACCTGCGCCGTGGTGGCGTTCGGGGCGTACGCGGCGCGGCGCAGGCGCTGCTCCAGGACCTGCTCGATGCTGACGCCCTCGTAACCGAGCTCGATGAGCGCCCGCTGATGGGTGCCCAGCGCCAGGTCCCAGGACTCCTGGACCGACTGCTTGCCGAGCTCCCGCTCACCCATGATCGGCCGTGCGGCGCCGTGGGGCATGAGGTGGCGCAGCATCCACAGCACATCGGAGCACTGCCGCAGCTCCGGCCGGGACGTCATGTCCAGCAGGGCCCGCTGCACCCCGCGCTGCTGGAGCTTGAGATCCAGCGGGGCGAGGCGGTCGTGGACGTCGCGGGCGAGGGGCGGCAGCGCGTCGTAGCCGACCTGGCCGATCCGGTCGCCGCCCATCAGGATCTCCACGAGGCGGCGGACATCGCGCCTGCCCGGCACGGTCTCCTTCTCGATGCAGGTGACCGCCGCGTCCTGGAAGTCGTACGGCGTGGGCCTGGCCCGGTCCCGCATGCCGGCCAGCAGGATCGACGTCTCGAACACGGCGATGGCGTCCGCGGTCGAGGCGAGGTAGCCGTTACGGCGGGCGGAGCGCACGATCTCCACCGACCAGCCGAGTAGTTCGGCCTCGTCGAGCCGGTCGAGGGCGGGCGGGCTCTGCAGAAAGCCGGAGAGCTTGTCGGAGGGCTCTTCCGGTGCCACGGGGGCGGCCGGTGCGACGGCCGTCCTCGGTTTCGCCGCCTTCCTGGCGCCCGCCTGACCCGCGAGCCGGTACGGCTCCACCCGGGTGCGCCTGAGGTTCTTCGCCCACTGGGTGGCGGCGATCGACACGGACCCGGCCGCCAGGCCGAACTGCGCCTCGATCGCCGCGTGGCTGGACGGGATCAGGCCGTGCTGCCAGGTGCTCTCGCTCGGCGGGGTGATCTCGAAGGTGTCACTGCCGTTGACGCCGAACTCCTCCACCCGGCTGGACGCGTGGAACGCGCCGCAGACGTAGAGGCAGTCCTCGGGGTCCGTACCGGTCGCGGCGAGGTGTTCGCGCATGCGGGTCCACATGTAGCGCTCACGGTCCTCGTCCACCCTGACCCGGTCCGTGTCCCCGGGGGCCAGCCGGCGGAACAGGCTGCCGATCAGGAGCATCACCTGGCGGTAGGTGTCGTGGTCGCTGTCGCCGAGCGGCAGTTCGACGTACTGGTGCCACCACTCCGACCAGTGCCGCACCCGGCCGTGGTGCAGGAGGTGCTCCTCCAGCTCGGCGAAGCGGGGCCGGAGGTCACCGATCTCGACCCCGACGGCATCGCCGTGCAGCGCCGCCTCCTCCTCGGCGGGCGGCGCGTCGGGGTCCGAGGGCTCCGTCGCACCGTCCTGCCACTGGAACACATGGTCCGAGGAGCGGTCGACGAGGACCAGCTCGACGCCCGGGGTGTCCAGTGCGTAGGCGATGGCCTGGTATTCGGCCGACGCCTCGGTGACCGGGGCGACGACCGACAGCGGTGCCCATTCCGCGGGGAAGCCCTTGACCTCGCTCGCGAACGCCTGGACGGCCACGGGGAGCCGGCAGTTCCGCAGCTCCGGCAGGAGCGGGGCCATGTCCTCGCACAGCTCCAGATACACCACCTTCGGCTGCTTCTCCCGCAGCCGCCGTGCCATCGCCACCGCAGACGCGGGCGAGTGATGACAGACGGGGAAGATCTCCAGCGGCTCACGCACGGCTCGGTCGACGTCGTCGACGATGCCCAGGAGGATGCCCTGCAGCGCGTCGGGCCCGTCGGCGAACTCCGTCGCCGCGTCCTGGAGTTGCCCCCGTAGCGCCTCGAAGGGGGTCCCTTCCGTCAGGGCGCTCATGACAGGGTGGCGATCGCGTCGCGGCCGCCCTCCAGGAACTCCGGCCAGGAGCCGCCCTGCTCCTTGCTGCGCGGCTCGACGACACCGTGCAGGTACTTGTTGAGGATGGCCAGGTCCTCGGGCTCGCGCCGCGCCAGCGACCCGACGAGTGAGGAGGCGAGTGTCCGGGCGGTCAGCGCGCTCTCGCCGAAGAAGTTGCTGTGCAGGATCGCGTCCTCGAGCACGCCGATCTGCTCGGCGCTCGACAGCGCGGACTCCAGCTTCTCGTCGTCGCTGCCGGCCGCGGCGGCGGAGGCCCGCAGATCGGCGAAGCTCTGCAGCAGCACGTCGAGCAGGGTCGGCGGGACGTCCAGTTCGATCTGATGGCGGCGCAGCAGCTCCTCGGTGCGGAAGCGCACGATCTCCGCCTCGCTCTTCTTGTTCGTCACCACCGGGATGCGGACGAAGTTGAAGCGGCGCTTGAGCGCCGAGGACAGGTCGTTGACGCCCCGGTCACGGCTGTTGGCGGTCGCGATGACGGAGAAGCCCGGCTTGGCGAAGACGATGTTGTCGCTGTCCATCTCCGGGACCGAGATGTACTTCTCGGAGAGGATCGAGATCAGCGCGTCCTGTACGTCGCTGGTGGAGCGCGTGAGCTCCTCGAAACGGCCGATCGCCCCGGTCTCCATCGCGGTCATGATCGGTGAGGGGATCATCGACTCCCGCGACTGGCCCTTGGAGATCACCATGGACACGTTCCAGGAGTACTTGATGTGGTCCTCGGTGGTGCCCGCGGTGCCCTGCACCACGAGGGTGGAGTTGCGGGAGATGGCTGCGGAGAGCAACTCGGCCAGCCAGCTCTTGCCCGTGCCCGGGTCGCCGATGAGCAGCAGACCGCGGTCGGAGGCCAGCGTGACGATGGAACGCTCGACGAAGCTGCGGTCGCCGTACCACTTCTGGGAGATCTCCCGGTCGAGGCCGTCGGAGCGCTCGGAGCCCAGGATGAAGAGGCGGACCATCTTCGGGGACAGGCGCCAGGAGAAGGGCTTCGGGCCGTCGTCGACCGACTCCAGCCAGTCCAGCTCCTCGGCGTACTTGATCTCGGCGGGGGCGCGCAACAGGTCGGACATGGGTGTGCCTTTCTGGGAATTCGGGTTCAACTGCACCGGGCCGAGAAGCCTCAGGTGAGGAAGGTCTTGAGCTCGTGGACGAGCTTGCGTATGTGGCCGGAGAGGACCGGCGTCCCCTGGTCCTTGAAGCGCTCCCGGAACCACGGGTTGACGCTGGCGCGGCCGGAGCTGGTCACGGAGCCGACCGGGATGAATTTGGCTCCGGAGCGGTGGATGGCGGCCATGCTCTCGAACAGCGGCTCGGTCTGCCATTCGTAGAAGTCCGAGATCCACACCACGACCGTGTTGCGGGGCTCGGCGATCTTCGGCTGGGCCAGTGCCATGGCGACCGTGCCGTCGGTGCCGCCCCCGAGGTTGGTGCGCAGCAGGGTCTCGAAGGGGTCGTGCACCCATGGGGTGAGGTCGAGTGCCTGGGTGTCGTACGCGATGAGGTGGACGTCCACCTTGGGCAGACCCGCGAAGATCGAGGCGAGGATGGTGCAGTTGACCATCGAGTCGACCATGGAGCCCGACTGGTCGACGACCACGATCAGTCGCTGGGGCGTGGTCCTGCGCGCGGTGTGGCGGTAGAAGAGACGGTCGACGTAGAGCCGTTCCTCCTCAGGGCTCCAGTTGGTGAGGTTCTTCCAGATCGTGCGGTCCAGGTCCAGGTTGCGGAACACCCGCTTGGGCGGGACCGAACGGTCCAGGGCGCCGACGGTGGACTTCTCCACCTGTGTGCGCAGCACCTCGGCGACCTCGTCGACGAAGCGGCGGATCAGCGCCTTGGCGTTGGCCAGGGCCACACCGGAGAGGTTGTCCTTGTCGCGCAGCAGCTGTTCGATCAGCGACATGCTCGGCGTCAGCTGTCCGGCCAGCTGGGGGTCGGCGAGCACCTCGCGCAGCCGCATCCGCTTGACCAGGCCGGCCTCGATGGAGCCGAGCTCCGGGCCGATCTCCGGGATGAGACGGCTGAGGTCCGGGGTCCTCCCCCCGCCTCCCGTACCCGTCGGGGCGGCGCCGGCCCCTCCGGAGCGTCCGCCGCGCAGTTCCCCGGGCCTGCAGCCGAGCGCGCGCTCCAGCCAGCCCGCGTCGGACTGCCACCGTGCCAGCCGGCCTGCGGTGACGGTGCCGGGAGGGGAGTGGAACACGTTCAGCAGGACCTTCGACACCAGTGCGGCGCGCCGCACCTCGGCCGCCCGGTCGCGGGCGTCGGCATCTCCGTCGGCCTCCGCCTCCGGGACCATCAGACCGTCGAACTCGGCGGCCAGCTCGGGGTGGCGCTGCACCACGGAATCGACCGATGCCTGCGGATCCAGCAGCTTGGCGGGCAGGCCGATGTCCTCCACCACGGCGAGGCTCGCCGACTCCAGGGCCGACTGCTCCTCGTGGTCGAAGAGCCGGGCGAGGAGGCGCCAGTACATGACCTGGCGGCGGTTGTCGTGCGAGGGCTCTCCGGTCCCCTCGGGACTCTGCTGTCCGGTCATTTCCGCAGCAGCCTTCCCGCGCGCTCGCTCAGCACCTTCGCGGCGTCGGTGGCCGCCTTCTCCGCTCTGACCCCGGCCTTGTCGGCCGTCCCTCCGGCCCACGCCCCCGCGTGGACCGACGTCACCTTCTTCCGCACCGTGGTCTCGACGGCGAGCGGCTGTACGCCGAACCTCCCGGCGTCCCAGCGGATGAGCGCGATGCACGCGCCGGACGTGGCGACGGCCTCGGGCGTGAGCGGCCCGGCGGCCGGGATCCGGTCGGTGTCCACGACCAGTTCGGTCCCGGCGACCGTGAAGGTCACCCGGCCGTCGTCATCCGTACGGGCGGTGTAGCCCTCCAGGAAGACGGGAACGGCGATGCGCGCCGGATGCCGGTCAAGAGGCGCGGTCACCGGGGCGGTCGCGGCGGGCAGCGCCACGCGTGCGGTGGCGAACGCCTCGGCCGGCTGACCGGCGCGTGCGTGCTCGTCGCTCCAGAGGAGGTCGCCCTCGGCGGTGACCGGCATACCGGTGAGGTCCATCGAGCGGCCCTCGCCCGCGGCGGCGAGGAGCGACATGTGCGGGCGCAGCAGCTGCCAGATCCCGGCTCCGAGGACCGTGTCGGGCTTCGGCACGGACACACTGGCGCGCACGAGGCGGGGAGCGGATCCGTCCGCGGGCTCGAACACCGCGTGCACCTGCGCCTGCGCGGCGGTCGCGTGCTCCTGTACGTCGATGCCGAGGGGCAGCAGGCGTCCGACGGCGGTCCCGACGGCGGGGGCGACGGCCGCTCCTGGCACCGTCAGCAGCATCCCGCGCGACCAGAGATCGGCCCAGCGGCGTAGCGGAAAACCCTCCGCAGACGCACCGGGACAGGATGCGGCGAGTTCGGCGGCGAAGCCGTCGAGGAGGGCTGCGAGGCGGCGCAGGGACGGATCGGGAAGCATCGCGGACACGACCTCCGCCGCCCCGGACACCACCTCGTGGTCGAGGCCCTGCCACCCGCAGCGCGCCAGGTCGGAGAGCCAGGCGCGGGCGGCCGTCAGCAGATTCGCCGTCGGCTGCCCACCGGCGGCCGGCACGGTCCCCGGGCCAGGCGGACGGCCGGCCGCCTCCTCGGCACGGGACAGCAGCGCGTCGTGGACGGAGCCGAGCAGCGCGGTCCGCGCGGCGGCCAGGGCCAGGAAATGGTCCTCCCCGGCCGCGCCGGCCGCAGCCTTCCCTGCCGCCTCGGCGACCCTGGCGGCCAGGGGTGTCCCCACCACTGCGTCGGCCAGTCGCGTCGGGCCGGTGGTCCCGGCGGGCTGGGGGCGGAGCAGACCGCCGACGAGAGCCCGGTCGAAGGCGTCGACCGCCTCCAGGGCTTCGTCCAGTCCGTCGACGGGTTCGGTGAGCAGTCCGGCGTGCATCATGCCACCGCCCGGGTCGGCGGGAAGAAGTGCATCTCGGGCAGCGGGGCCGTGACCGGGGGGTGTTCGAGATAGGCCAGGTGCCTCAGGAAGCGGCTGAAGACGGATGCCGCGGCCTTCGTCCCGTCCGCCTGGGGACGGGTGCTCCTCATGGCCGAGGCCAGCGTGGCCCCGTCCACCTCCCCCTCCGGGACCTCGGCCTTCAGATACCGGACGACGCGCTCCGCGCCGTACTGCAGGACCGCCTCGTTGATCAGGGCGCCGATGTGGTTGCAGAACGATCCGCGCGCACCGCCGCACGGCCGGTTGTTGTTGGTGCTGCAGGCGAACGCGTAGCTCCCCGTGGCGACGGACGAGACGTAGACCCGGCCGATGTCCGAGCCGCTGGACACCACACCCTGCAGGCGCCCGTCGGCCAGCTCGACGAACGGAACCTTGGCGAGCTTGCGCGGCCGCGCGGGTGGTATCACCCGTGCCGTGCTCGACCTCTCCCAATCGGACAACGCGCCATCTCCAATGCACAGCTGAGGGGTTGTTTCCGCCGGACCGGCGGAACACGACTGAACCTACTGGCGCCCACTGACAACGGGAGTCGGAGAAGGCCCAGGGGGCCACGAAGTCCCGCCGCACGCCCGAAGGGCGTCGCGGACAGGGCGGGACTTTGCGGACGCCCCTAGGAGTTGTCGTCAAGGTGTCACACCCACATCAGCAGCGAGGCGAGGGTCACGGCGGCCTGGTAGGACTCGGCGGTCTTGTCGTAGCGGGTCGCGACGCCGCGCCTTTGCTTCGAGCGGTTGAAGCACCGTTCCACAACGTTGCGCTGCTTGTAGATCTCGCGATCGACCACTGGCGGACGTCGGCCGAGGCTGCCGCGCCGGGCCCGGTTGGCGGATCTGGCCGGCTCGTTCCGGGATGGTGTGCGTGATGCCCCGGCGCCGCAGCCAGGCCCGGATCGCCTTCGAGCTGTAGCCCTCGTCTCCCTGGACATGATCGGGCTGTACGCGGGGTCGGCCAGGACCCGTTTGCGCAGTGCGGGGCACCCGTATCGCCTCCATCACGGCGGTGAACTGGGTGCAGTCATTGGTGTTCCCGCCGGTGAGAACGAAGGCGAGCGGTCGGCCGACAGCGTCGCAGACCAGGTGAACCTTGCTGGTCAGTCCGCCTCTGGAGCGGCCGAGTGCGGGGTTCCGGAGCCCCCTTTTCGGGCCCCGGCCGCGTGCTGGTGGGCCCGGACGATGGTGGGGTCGACCGATACCGGCCAATCGACCTCACCGGCCGCATCCGCCCGTGCCAGGGCTTCACGCAGCATCCGCTCGAAGGTGTCCATTGAGGACCGTCCGGTCATCCGACCGCTTCCGCCCTCGCTCCGACCGAGGCGACAGCAGACGGACGAACTCCCACTCGGCATCGGACAGTTCATGGCGACGTATCACCCGACCATGATCCACCACACAAGATCATTTGTAGACACCGCCGCGAGGGGTCAGCTGATCGGCAGCGTGCTGTTCTCCTGTCGGGAGGCTGTGCCGAGCAATGTACGTGCGACGTCTTCCAGGGACCCGAGCAACGGGTTTGGGTCGCCGGCGCGCGTGACGAGCACGAGCTCGCAGGGATCGATGTCGATGACGGGCACCAGGGCGATGTCCTCGCGCACAGCAGCACGTCGATCGGCGGCGGGGAAGATCGCGACACAGTGGCCGGTGGCGATGAGTTCCAGCTTGTCCTCGTAGCTGTCGTCGATCGCGGGTGGGGGTGGTGCCGGGCGGCCGTCGACCGGCTTGGGCGTGCTCCAGACAACCGGAGTGCTGACGCAGGCCACCAGTTCCTCGTCCGACAGAGCCCGCAGGCTGACGGCTTTCTCGTTCGCCAGGTGATGGCTTGCCGATGTGACGAGTACCCGCGATTCCTGATGGAGCTTGGTCACCCGGAAGCCGTCCGTGGGGAAGGGCAGGGGCCTGTACAGAACGAGGGCGTCGACCCGCCCCTCGGCGAGGGCGCGCGTGTCCCGCCAGTCGAGGTGCCGGGTGCGGACCTGACCGTCGGGGTGCCGGCGGCGCAGTTCCTGCACACAGGCGGTGATGACCAGTCCTTCGGCGCAGCCGACGGTGACGATACGGGGCTGGACGGCGGCTCTGGCCGTGCGAGCGGCTTGCTCGGCCTCTTGGAGCAGTATCCGGGCCCTGGGAAGGAATGCCTGACCGGCGTCGGTGAGGCTGCTGCCCTGCGGCGAGCGGTCGAAAAGCCGGACACCGAGCTGAGCCTCAAGTCGCTGGATCTGGCGGCTCAGCGACGGCTGTGCCAGGTGCAGCTTGGTCGCGGCCCGGCCGAAGTTGCCGTACTCCGCCACGACTGTGAAATAGCGCACGAGCCGGAGACTGATGTCCATTCGCTCAGGGTACGTCGCGCGTCGTCATACGCCTGGGGCATGACGGCATACGGAACAGGTCTTGGACAGGGTGTGCGGGTGGATATTGGCTTGAGGGCATGACCACTTATGACGGCAAGAAGATCGTGATCACGGGCGGAAGCAGCGGTATCGGCCTGGCTACGGCCCGGTTGTTCGCGGACGGTGGGGCGCACGTACTGATCACCGGCCGCACCCGATCCACTCTGGACGCTGCGCTTGAGCAGCTGGGGGACAAGGCGGTCGGCGTCCGCAGCGACGCCGCGTCCCTGGCGGACATCAAGGCGCTGGCCGGCACGGTCCAGGAGCGGTTCGGTGCGGTGGACGCGCTGTTCGTCAACGCCGGCGTCACCGAGTCCGCGCCGTTCGACTCGACGACGGAGGAGATGTACGACACGCTGTTCGACATCAACACCAAGGGCCCTTACTTCACGGTGCAGGCGTTGGCGCCGCTGTTGCGCAAGGGAAGCGGCGTGGTCCTCACCACGTCGGTGGTGAACGTCCTGGGCCTCGACACGCTCAGTGTCTATTCGGCGAGCAAGGCAGCCCTGCGGTCGATGACGCGCACCCTGGCCCGCGAGCTGCTGCCGCACAAGGTGCGGGTCAATGCCGTGAGCCCCGGCCCGACCGACACGGGCATCCTGGACCGCTCCGTCCCCGCCGACGTCGCCGAGACGATAAAGGACACCTACCGGAGCACCAACCCGATGCAGCGGCTGGGGACGTCCGAGGAAGTGGCCGCCGCAGTGGCGTACTTGGCGTTCGGTGCGACCTTCTCGACGGGAACGGAGTTCCCTGTCGACGGAGGGGCGTCG
Organism: Streptomyces sp. NBC_01166; assembly: GCF_045039765.1. Taxonomy (NCBI): domain Bacteria; kingdom Bacillati; phylum Actinomycetota; class Actinomycetes; order Kitasatosporales; family Streptomycetaceae; genus Streptomyces; species Streptomyces sp. NBC_01166. Next base: position 6,405,597 of record NZ_CP108613.1, on the reverse strand, counting down.
CAGCTCTAGGCCGTTTGCGCAAAGTCGCGTGAACAACCCTGCGGGTCAATACACCTAGGACAGCCCGGTGACCCGCATCGTGATGTTCAGCCGCCCCGAGCTCAGCCCGGTGTCCGGGTCGCCCGTGCCCTCGTGGACCTTCGGAACGCCGTGGTAGGCGAAGCGCGAGGGCCCGCCGAGGACGAAGAGGTCGCCCGAGGAGAGTTCGATGTCGGTGTAGGGCTTGGTGCGGGTCTCGGTGTTGCCGACGCGGAAGACGCAGGTGTCGCCGATGGACAGGGAGACGACCGGGGCGGACGACCGCTCGTCCTTGTCCTGGTGCATGCCCATCCTGGCCTGTCCGTCGTAGAAGTTGATGAGCGCGGTGTCCGGGGTGTAGTCCCGCGCGGCCGCCTCGTCGCCGTACGCGTCGAGGAGGGCCCGGCGGCCCAGCCGGACCATCCAGTCCGGGAAGGCGGCGACCTGCCGGCCGTTCACGTCGTCCGCCGTGCGGGAGTACCTGTACGGCTGCCAGTGCCATCCGACGCACACGGTCTGTACGGACATGACGCCGCCGCGCGGCAGCCGCGTGTGCCGGATGGGGACGGGGCCGGTGGCCCAGGCGCGGCACTCCGTCACCAGTTCCCGCTGCTGGGCGGGGCTGAGCCAGCCGGGCACGTGCCAGGCGCCCGGGGCGACTTCCATGGCGGGGCGCGGGATCAGGGCGCTCATGACGGCACCTGCCCGGGCGGGCAGGCGGTGAGCCACCTGCCACGAATGTCCCAGGTGCCGCCGTCCGCCGTGGCACCACGCATGCCGTGGACGGTGTCTGGGCCCGCGAACGCCGGGAGACGGGAGTCCTGGAGGGAGGCGAAGGCGTAGGTACGGGCCGGGTCCCAGTCGGTGGAACGGCGCAGCCGCCGGGCTAGTTGGGCGAATCCGGGCAGAGCTGCCGCCATCACCCAGGCGTCGGGGGGCCCGCTCGCCAGCCGGGTCGCCGGGCGCAGCCAGGAGGCGGCTGTCTCCGGCCAGTCCACCGTGGTGAGGACCGTGCCGCCGCATGCCGTCCACACGGTGGCGAAGGCGGCGGCAGCCGCTCGGGACGCGGTGTCCCTGCTGTGACCCACGGAGACGGCTTCGATCCGGGGCTTCCGCTGTTCCAGCAACAGGGCTACCAGCGCAGCGAGTTCCTCGTGGGTGTGGGCTACAGGGTCCCGCGGCATGCCGTGGGCGGCGAGGTCGTGGTCGCTGATCAACGGGGACGGGCGTTCGGTGAGGTGGTTCATGGTGTCGCTCCTCGCGTGCCGGCCGCCGCCGTCATGCCGCGTCGTGGAAGACGAGGCCCAGTGTGTGGCGCCGCCCGGAGCGGACGGTGCTCACGCCGTGCCGCATCGGCCCGGCCGACCAGCCGCGCCTGCCCGCCACCGGCCGGTCGCGGGTGGTGAAGATCAGCCCGTGGCCCTGCGGCAGGGTGGTGGACGATCCCCGTGACTGCGCCCGGGGCCGCTGCTCCGTCATGATGAACTCGCCGCCGGTGAAATCGGTGCCCGGCACGTCGAGGCCGACGACGACCTGGAGCGGGAAGAGCATCTCCCCGAACACGTCGCGGTGCAGCGCGTTCCAGTCCCCGGCTCCGTAACTCAGCAGGATCTGGGAGGACTTGGCCTGCCCGGCGTCGTGGCACATCGCCACCCACTCGGCCAGGCCGTCGGGCCAGGGGGCGAGCCTGCCGAGCCTGGCGGCCCAGTCCCGGGCGATGGGCAGCAGCCGCGGATAGAACGCCTCGCGGAGCGCGGACACCGGTTCGGGCAGGTCGTGTGTGAAGTAGCGGTAGGTGCCGGAGCCGAAGCGGTGCCGGGCCATGTCGACGGTCGTACGGAACCGCTCGGGCTCGTCGTACAGGGCGGTGAGGGCGTGGCACTCCTCGGGGGCGAGGAGGGGGCCGGTGAGGGCGCTTCCGTACGCGTCGAGGTCCTCGGCCAGGGCGTCCCAGTCCTGGCCCGCGACGCGCTCGCTCAAGGGAGCGCCCAAGGGAGCGGCCGGGGGTGCGGCCAGGTGAAGGGTGTCGGTCATCGGTACGCCTTCCTCGCATGACCCCAGGGCGTTCGCACGCGGTGGGGCGCGCGGCCGTTCAGGCCGCCTGGTGGTTCTCCAGGTCCAGGAGCTGCCTCTTGCGGTCGAGGCCGCCCGAGTAGCCGGTCAGGGCTCCGCTCGCGCCGATCACGCGGTGGCAGGGGCGCACGACCAGCAGCGGGTTGGCGCCGATCGCGGTGCCCACCGAGCGGACGGCCGCGCGCGGGGCCCCGATCCGCGCGGCGATCTCGCCGTAGCTGAGTGTGGTGCCGTACGGGATGGCCTCCAGGGCCCCCCACACACGCCGCTGGAAGTCGGTGCCACGGCTGACGGTGCACTCGATGCCGAAGCCGGTCCGGCTCCCCTCGAAGTACGCGCGCAGCTCGGCGGTGATCACGGTGAAGGCCTCCGGGCTCTCCGTCCAGCCGTCCTGGACCGTCGCCCCGCCCTTCTGGCCCGGCACGGAGAGCGAGGCGAGGGCCGTGCCGCCCTCCGCGGTGGCCGACTCCTCGCCCACCAGCAGCAGCTCGCCGAGCGGGCTGTCGATCGTGGTGTAGAGCGTCATCGTCATGGTCCTTCCGGAATCATCGGTCGTACACGTCAACTGTGCGAGGTCCGCGGCGAAACGGCTGGCGGGATTCGGACGTCACGCTGCCACGAGACGGGTCCGGTCGGCGGCCGCGTTCCAGAAGTGGTGCATGGCGTACGTACGCCAGGGGCGCCACGCGTCGGCGTCCCCCGCACCGGCGCCCGCGTGCCGCATGCCCGCGTCGACGGCCGTGTCGCCGACCAGCAGCACGTCGGGGTCGCCGAGCGCCCGCATGCGGATGTAGCCGGCCGCCCAGGGGCCGACGCCCGGCAGGCTCAGGAGCTCCTTCTCCACCTGGTCGCGGTCGGCGCCCGGGTCGAGCCCGATCCGCCCGTCGGCCAGGGCGGTGGCGACGGCGCGCAGCGTGTCGCGCGAGGAACGGCCGGTCCCCAGCTCCTCCAGGCCGGCTCCGGCCAGGTCGCCGGGGTCGGGGAACGTACGGGTGAGAGCGCCGCTCGGTACCTGGAGGGGCGCGCCGTAGGCCGTCACCAGGGCGCTGCCGAGGCGGCGTCCGGCGGCCGGGGAGGCCTGCCGGCCGAGGACCGCCCGGACGGCCAGTTCGTGGACGTCGGCGGCGCCGGGGGCCCGCAGCCCGGGCGTACGGGCGACGAGCGCGGCCATCACGGGGTCGGCGCCCAGGCGTTCGGCGACCGCGTCGGGGTCGGCGTCCAGGTCGAAGAGGCGGCGCATCCGCTGGGTGGCGGTGGTCAGGTCGCGCAGGTCGCCCAGGTGCAGCCGGCACTCCAGCCAGCCGTCGCCGGTCCGCTCGCGGACCTCGGCGATGCCGGTGCCGTGCGGCAGGCGCAGGGTGCGCCTGTAGGTGCGGTCCCCCCGTTCGCCGGCCATCTCCTCGATGCCGGTGAGGGCGCGGGCCGCGAGGTGGTCGAAGATCTCGGCCGCCGCGTACGGCCCCCGGTGGGCGAGCCGCAGCGGCACTCCCCCGGCCCCGTCGGCGGTGGAGACGGAGCCGAAGCGCGAGGAGCTGCCGGGCCGGGCGGTGCGCAGCTCACCCGGGGTGAGCGCGTAGATCTCCCGGACCGTGTCGTTGAACTGCCGCACGCTGGCGAACCCGGAGGCGAACGCGATCTCGGCGGCCTGCAGGGTGGTGGTCTGCAGAAGGACCCGCGCCGTGTGGGCCCGCTGGGCGCGGGCGAGCGCGATGGGTCCCGCGCCGACCTCGGCGTTCAGCTGGCGCTGCACCTGTCGGGCGCTGTAGCCGAGGCGCGCGGCCAGCCCGGCCACACCCTCCCGGTCGACGACTCCGTCGCCGATCAGCCGCATCGCCCGGCCGACGAGGTCGGCGCGCGCGTTCCAGTCCGCCGAGCCGGGCACCGCGTCCGGGCGGCAGCGCCGGCAGGCGCGGAACCCGCCGCCCTGGGCGGCGGCCGCGGTGGGGAAGAACGTGACGTTCCGGCGCTTGGGCGTGGTGGCGGGACAGCTCGGACGGCAGTAGATCCCGGTCGTGGACACGGCGAAGAAGAACTCGCCGTCGAACCGGGCGTCGCGGCTGGTCACCGCCTCGTACCTGCTGTCGTCACTGGTCATGCTTCAAGGATGCGTCATGCGCACCCTTGGAGCTGGCGGGAATCAGACACCGCGCTGACCGCACACCCCGGCTCCCAGAACTGGTATCAGTCTTTTATTGGAATCATTCCAGAAAGGTGGTTGACTGCGCAGGTGATCGAAACCGAGGCCAGGACTCTCCTGCGCGGAGCGTCATTGCGAGTGACCCGTCCCAGGGTCGCCGTGCTCTCGGCGGTCCACGAGGCCCCGCACGCCGATGTCAGTACCCTCCTCACTCTGGTACGCACACGCATCGGAGCGGTCTCGACCCAAGCCGTCTACGACGTACTCAAGACGCTCGTCGACGCCGGACTGGCGCGGCGGATCGACCTGCCGAATTCTCCGGCACGGTACGAAGGGCAGCCCCGGGACAACCATCAGCACGTGGTCTGCCGCTCGTGCGGCACGATCGCCGACGTCGATGTCCCCCAGAGCTCACCGCGCCTCGAGGCGCCCCAGGATCACGGGTTCACCATCGACCACGTGGAGGTCACGTACTGGGGCCTGTGTCCCGGATGTCGGACCGCCCGTGGCCGGCGGGACCCGGAGTCGGTGCTTGCAAGTTTCCACACGGAGGAGCAGGAAAATTTCTGACAACACGAAGCCGCTGACCACTGCCGCCGGCGCACCGGTCGCGAACAACGAGAACGCCGTCACCGCCGGTCCGCGCGGCCCGATGCTGCTCCAGGACGTCTGGTTCCTGGAGAAGCTGGCCCACTTCAGCCGTGAGGTCATCCCGGAGCGTCGTATGCACGCCAAGGGATCCGGCGCCTTCGGCACCTTCAAGGTGACGCAGGACATCACCCGCTACTCCAGGGCGGCCCTCTTCTCCGAGGTCGGCAAGGAGACGGAGGTCTTCGCCCGGTTCTCGACCGTCGCCGGTGAGCGCGGCGCGGCCGACGCGGAGCGCGACATCCGCGGTTTCGCCCTCCGCTTCTACACGGAGGAGGGCAACTGGGACGTCGTCGGCAACAACACCCCGGTCTTCTTCCACCGGGACCCCCACCACTTCCCGGACCTCAACCGCGCCGTGAAGCGCGACCCGCGCACCAACCTGCGCTCGCCGGAGAACAACTGGGACTTCTGGACCAACCTCCCCGAGGCACTGCACCAGATCACCATCGTGATGTCGGACCGCGGCATCCCCGACGGCTACCGCCACATGCACGGCTTCGGCTCGCACACCTACTCGTTCATCAACGAGAGCAACGAGCGCTTCTGGGTGAAGTTCCACTTCCGCACGCAGCAGGGCATCAAGAACCTGACCGACGAGGAGGCCGCCGCGATCGTCGCCGACGACCGCGAGTCCTCCCAGGCGGACCTGTTCGACGCCATCGAGCGCGGCGACCACCCGAAGTGGACCTTCTACATCCAGGTCATGCCGGAGGCGGACGCGGCGACGTACCGCTACCACCCCTTCGACCTCACCAAGGTCTGGTCGAAGAAGGACTACCCGCTCATCGAGGTCGGCGAGTTCGAGCTCAACCGCAACCCGGAGAACTACTTCGCGGACGTGGAGCAGGCCGCTTTCACGCCGGCCAACCTCGTCCCCGGTGTGGGGGCCTCGCCCGACCGCATGCTGCAGGGCCGGCTGTTCTCGTACGGTGACGCCGCCCGCTACCGCGTCGGGGTCAACCACCACCAGATCCCGGTGAACCAGCCCCGCGGCGCGAAGAACGTCAACACCTACCACCGCGACGGCCAGCTGCGCGTGGACGGAAACCAGGGCGCCGTCCCCGGTTACACGCCGAACAGCTACGGCCGCTGGGCGGAGCAGCCTCAGTTCGCCGAGCCGGGTCTGGCGCTCGACGGCGCCGCGGCCGACCGGTTCGACTACCGCGAGGACGACGACAACTACTTCGAGCAGCCGGGCAACCTGTTCCGGCAGATGACGCCGGAGCAGCAGGACGCCCTCTTCGGCAACACCGCGCGGGCGATCGACGGTGCCTCGCAGGCCACGATCGAGCGCCACATCCACCACTGCACGCAGGCCGACCCGGCCTACGGCGAGGGTGTGCGCAAGGCCATCGAGGCCCTGAAGGCCTCCAAGCAGGCCTGATCCAGCTGCACGTGAGGGGCCCCGGGCGACGACGCGTCGCCCGGGGCCCCTCCGCGGTGGCGGCTACTTCAGCAGCGCCGTCCGCCCGAACATCTCCGCCGTGGCCCGCGCGCTGGGCGTCCCCGCGTCCAGGTCGGCGCCCGCGGCGACCAGCGCCGCGACGATCGCGTCCTCGCCCTTGAACAGGGCCCCCGCCACCGGTGACTGGTCCCTGGCGTTGCGCAGATCGACGTCGGCCCCCCGCCCGACCAGCGCCCGCACCGTCTCCGTCCGCCCGTGGTACGCGGCGAGCATGAGGGCGGTGTTGCCCTCCTGGTCCTGGACGTCGACCGGCAGCCCGTGGTCGAAGAACTCCAGGAGCTCTTCCGTCCGCCCCTGCCTGGCCAGGTCCGTCACGATCACGACGAGTTGCTGGGTCTGTTCCTCGGAAAGCGGTTCCATACCTCCACTCTAGGTGTGTGCCCCCGCAACCCTCCGGACAGGGCGACACGGATCACATCGCCCGCCGTGTCTGAACTTCACGGGAACTCCAGCGAAATGGCACGTGTGTGGATATCGTGCACCGAGCGAGGGCGCATCCGTCAGTCCACAGGATCGGCGGATGCGCCCCGTTTGTGGGGATGCAACTGTGACTGGGGGGTTCATGGGGCATGTCGAAATACCTGAATCGGATATATCCGGGCCTGTCGGGCTCGCGGGAGCACCACGACCGCGTACCGCCGGGTCCCGGAACCACACGGTGGCTCCACGGCAGTTGTGGAGAGCCCCGACGGCTGTTGAGCGCGATCACGCGGAGAGACCGCGGGCGAGGAAGTCGCCCGGTCCGCGTGTGCCCTTCCTCGTCCTGACCGATCTGCTGGGCCTGGGGGTTCCGGCCTGGCTCGTGCTGCGGGCCGGTGATCAGCCGGGGCCGCTGGCCGCCGCGGCGTCGGCCGCGCTCGTGTGGAGCGGGGTGCGTGCGGCACGCGGCCGGTACGCGCCCCGGCTGCCGGGGGAAGCGGCCGGAGCGGCTCACGCTTCCTCGGGTGACTGGCTGGCCCTAGTCGGAGTGCTGGCGGTGCTGCTGGCCGTGACAGGCGGGGGCCTCGACCCGGCGACCGCCGTCGCGGCTCTGGTGCCCGGTCTGGCCATTGCCCTCCTGGTGGGGACCGTCGGCCGGTTGCGGCGCTCGGCAGGCCGGCGAGGGGGGCGCCGGGTCCTGGTCGTCGGTGAGGCCGCGGGCCTGGACCGGGCGGTGAATCTGCTCAACTCCCGTCCGGATCACCCGTATACGGCGGTGGCCGTCATCCCGGTCGGTCCGGCGGTGCCGGAGTGCGGGACTCCGGTACCGGGGCGCCTGGCGCCCGAACCGGCCGACGACGATGTGTCCACGGTGCTCGGCGGCGCCTTCGCCCATGACGCGGATCTGGTGCTCGTCGCGCCCGGCCCGCAGCTCGACGACGACCGGCTGCGCCGGCTGGCGTGGGGTCTGCACGACGGCGGGCTGGCCCTCTGCGTCCTCTCGGAGCTGTCGGGCGTCGCCGCCGCCCGGGTGCGGCCGGCCTCCGCCGCCGGGCTGACGCTGCTGCATGTCGCGCCGCCGCTGCGGCGCGGTCCGCAGGCCGCGCTCAAGGCCGTCGTGGACCGGGCGGGCGCCGCTCTCGGGCTGCTGGCGCTCGCGCCCCTGTTCTTCGGGGTTGCGCTGGCGGTGCGGCTCTCGTCGCCCGGCCCGGTCTTCCATCGCCAGACGCGTCACGGTCTGCACAACAGGCCGTTCACCATGTGGAAGTTCCGCACGATGGTGGCGGACGCGGAGTCCCTCAGGGAGCAGCTCTCGGCAGCGAACGAGAGCGAGGGCCCGATGTTCAAGATGCGCCGCGATCCCCGGGTGACCCGCATAGGCCATGCCCTGCGGCGCACCTCCGTGGACGAGCTCCCTCAGCTTCTCAACGTGCTCCGGGGTGACATGTCCCTGGTCGGTCCTCGTCCCCCGCTGCCGGAGGAGGTCTCGCGCTACGACGAGCGGGAGCTGCGGCGGCTGGCGGTACGGCCGGGGCTGACGGGTCTGTGGCAGGTCAGCGGGCGGTCGGACCTGTCCTGGCAGGAGACGGTCTCGCTGGACCTCTGGTACGTGGACAACTGGTCCGTGGCGACGGACATGGGGCTCCTCGCCAGAACGGTGCGCGCCGTCACCGACGGCCGCGGGGCGTACTGAGACGTGGTGGGGGGACACGAGGGGACGGGCGTGCACGGGTTCAGTGCGTACCGCGGCCGTACGGCCGGAGCGTCAGCCCTGAGGGGCGTTCCGGCCGAGCCACCAGGCGTAGGTGCGGGCGATGCCGTCCCGCAGGGGGATCTGCGGCTTGAAGCCGAGGGAGGAGAGCCGGGACACGTCGAGGAGCTTGCGCGGGGTGCCGTCGGGCTTCGAGGTGTCCCAGACGATACGGCCCTGGTACTCCGTCACATCCCGTACGGTTTCGGCGAGTTCCCGGATGGTGAGGTCCTCGCCGCAGCCGACGTTGACCGGCTCGGCACCGTCGTACACCTCCAGCAGCCGCGCACAGGCGGCGGCGAGATCGTCGACGTGGAGGAATTCGCGACGGGGGCTGCCGGAGCCCCACAGGGTGACCTCGTCCGCACCGTCCCGCTTCGCCTCGTGGAAGCGGCGGATCAGGGCGGGCAGCACATGCGAGGTCTCCAGGTCGAAGTTGTCCCCCGGACCGTAGAGATTGGTGGGCATGGCGCTGATGTAGGAGGCGCCGTACTGCCGACGGTACGACTGGACCTGCACGATCCCGGCGATCTTGGCCAGCGCGTAGGCCTCGTTGGTCGGCTCCAGCGGGCCCGTGAGCAGCGCGTCCTCGGGGATCGGCTGCGGGGCGTGCTTGGGGTAGATGCACGACGAGCCGAGGAAGAGCAGCCGCTGGATCCCGGCGGCGTGCGCGCCCGCGATCACCGAGAGCTGGATACGGAGGTTGTCCTCCAGGAACTGCACGGGGCTCGTGCTGTTGGCCATGATCCCGCCCACCTTGGCGGCGGCCAGCACGACCGCGTCCGGGCGGGTGTCGCGCAGGAACGCCTCGGTCGGCGCGGCCTCGCGCAGATCGAGTTGGTCCCGGCCTCGGGTGATCACGTCGTGGCCGTCGGCGGTGAGGCGGCGCACCAGCGCCGAGCCGACGAGGCCGCGGTGGCCCGCGACGAATATGCGGGCGCCGGGGCGCAGCAGGGGGCGGGCGGATTCCTGGGACGGTCCTGGGAGATCAGTCGTCATGGCCCGGATTCTGCCAGGAGCACGGCATCCGGGTGACGCTTTGTCGCATTCCGCTCAGATCGCGATATTTCGATGCACCGAACCGCCCTACGGGCGACCAGAGAAGGGGGGAGTCATGGCGAAAACCGCACTCATCACCGGCGTGACCGGACAGGACGGTTCGTACCTGGCGGAACTGCTGCTCGAGAAGGGGTACACGGTCCACGGCCTGATACGCCGCTCGTCGAGCTTCAACACGGAGCGGATCGACCACATCTATCAGGGGCCGGAGGAAGCGAACCGTTCCTTCGTGCTCCATCACGCCGACCTGGCCGACGGGGTCGCGCTGGTGAACCTGCTGCGGGACATACAGCCCGACGAGGTCTACAACCTCGGCGCGCAGTCCCATGTCCGGGTGTCGTTCGACGCGCCGCTGTACACGGGGGACGTCACCGGGCTCGGAGCGGTCCGGCTGCTGGAGGCGATACGGGCCAGCCGCATCGAGACCCGGGTCTACCAGGCCTCCTCCTCCGAGATGTTCGGCGCGAGCCCGCCCCCGCAGAACGAGGCGACGCCGTTCCACCCGCGAAGCCCGTACAGCGTGGCCAAGGTGTACGCGTACTGGGCGACGGTCAACTACCGCGAGGCGTACGGCATGTTCGCCACCAACGGCATCCTGTTCAACCACGAGTCCCCGCGCCGCGGCGAGACCTTCGTGACCCGCAAGATCACCCGCGGGGTGGCCAGGATCAAGGCGGGCCTGCAGGACCGGCTGCACCTGGGCAACCTCGACGCCGTACGCGACTGGGGGTACGCCCCCGAGTACGTGGAGGCGATGTGGCGGATGCTCCAGTGCGACACCCCCGACGACTTCGTGGTGGCCACCGGTGAGGGGGTCAGCGTCCGGCAGTTCCTCGAGTACGCCTTCGAGCACGCGGGCCTCGACTGGGCCGAGCATGTGCGCTACGACCCGAAGTACGAGCGCCCCAGCGAGGTCGACGCGCTGATCGGCGACGCGTCGAAGGCGGAGGAACGCCTCGGCTGGAAGCCGGAGGTGAAGTCGCGCGAGCTGGCCCGGATCATGGTGGACGCGGACATCCGGCTGCTGAGCGACCAGCTCGCGGGGTCCGCGGTCCGGGTGGACAGATGAGAGGGGCCGGTCGTCTCGGACACATCCGGGGCGGTGTGTTCGCCGCCGTGCTGGGCCTCGTGGCGGGCACGCTCACGGCGCTCTCCGCTCCCCCGGCCGCCGCGCTCACCCCGCCGGTCGGCTTCACCGCCGACGCCCTGTCCACGTACCAGACCAACGGCATCGTCTGGTCGCTGGCCCAGGCGGACGGGGTGGTCTACGCGGGAGGCACCTTCTCGGGCATCCGGCCGGCGGGCTCCCCGGCCGGGAGCAGCACGACGCCCGCAGTGAACTTCGCCGCGTTCGACGCGGCGACCGGGGCGCCCGCCGGCTGCTCCCTCTCCTTCACCCGCAGCAGCGGCACGGCGACGGTCCGGGCGCTCGCCGTCTCGCCCGACAGAACCACGCTGTACGCGGGCGGTTACTTCAACGCCGTGAACGGCACGGCCGTCAACGGCCTCACGGCGATCGACACCGCCACCTGCCGGCCGCGAGCGGGCTTCGCCCCGCAGTTCGGCGCGACGGTCCGCGCCCTCGACGTCGCGGCGGACGGCACCGTCTACGCGGGCGGCGACTTCCAGACGGTCAACGGGACGGCACGGCGCTTCTTCGGCGCGGTGACCGCCGCAGGAGCCCTGACCGGCTGGAACCCGGACGCCGACGAACCGGGCCGCACCCTGAGGGTGACCCCGGACGGGGACAGCGTCCTCATCGGCGGTGACTTCTTCACGGTCGGCGGCGCCGCCTCGCACGCGCTCGCGGTGACGAGCGCCTCCTCGGGCGCCGTCACCCACGCCTACGGCGCCTCCTTCATCCCCCGGTCAGCCGTCATCAAGGACGTCGTCACGGACGAGGCGTCCGACGGCTGGTACGCGGCGGGCGAGGGCTCGGGCCCGACCTCGTTCGACGGCCGGCTGGCCATGGAGCTCGACGGCTTCGGACAGCGCTGGCGGGACACCTGCCAGGGTGCGACGCAGGCGCTCCGGGTCCACCAGGGGGTGCTGTACGCGGGCAGCCATGTGCACGACTGCTCGACCATGGGCGGCTTCCCCAACCAGGTCCGCAAGCATCTGACCGCGCAGTCGGTCGACAGCCCTGACCTGCTGGGCTGGCTCCCCGACACCAACGACGGCATCGGTGAGCCGGTCGGCCCCCGGGCGCTGACCGTGTCCTCGAAGGGCGGCCGTGACTTCCTCTGGGTCGGCGGCGAGTTCACCACGGTCAACGGAACCGGCCAGCAGGCGCTGACCCGGTTCGCGAACACGCCGGACACCGGGGCGCCGCCCGCACCGGCGGTGAGTGTGTCCGCGCCGCGGGCCGGCGAGGTCGCGGTCAGCTGGCGCAGCAGCCTGGACCTGGACGACAGCCTCCTGACGTACCGGGTCTACCGCGACGGCGGCGCGACGCCGGTGTACACGACGACGGGTTCGTCGCTGTTCTTCAGCAGGCCGCAGCTGACCTTCACCGACCGGAACGTGGTGGCGGGCCGGTCGTACAGCTACCGGATCACGGCGAGCGACGGCACGAACACCAGCGCGCTCTCCGCCGCCGCCTCGGTGACCGCCGCGTCGTCGGCGTCGCCCTACCAGGAGAAGGTGCTGGCCGACGGGGCCGATCTGTACTGGCGCTACGACGAGGCCGGCGGCGCCTTCGCGGCCGACGCGTCGGCGAGCCGTAACGGCGGGGTGTACATGAACGCGCCCTCCTACCGGGCCACGCCGTCCGCGGTGGCAGGTTCCGCCGCGCTCTCCCTCAACGGTACGAACGAGTACGTCTACAGCGACCGGCTGCATCACCACACCTCCCCCGCGCCTTACTCCGTCGAGACGTGGTTCCGCACCACGTCGACGAGCGGCGGGCGGATCGTGGGCTACGGCAACAACATCGGTACGGAGCGCGGCCACACCAGCAGCATCTCCGACAAGCTGGTCTATCTGACGGACGACGGCCGGCTGGCATTCGGCGTCCAGAGCGGAAGCACCCGGCCCACGGTCACCTCGGCCGGCTCCTACAACGACGGCGCCTGGCACCACGCCGTCGCCACGCAGGGACCGTCCGGCATGGTGCTGTACGTCGACGGGGAGGCGGTCGGCACGAACCCGGCGACCGGCAACCGCTCGTACAACGGCTACTGGCGGGTGGGCGGGGACGCCATGAACAACGCCTGGCCGAACCGCCCCACCAGCGACTACTTCGCCGGCCAGGTCGACGAGACCGCGGTCTACCCGTCGGCGCTGACCGCCGCCCAGGTCGCCGCGCACCACGAGCTGGCTGGCGCCCCGCCGGACCCCGGCGGCAGCACCTCGACCCTCACCCCGGACGAGGACGCCTATGTCAACGGCGTGGCGGCGAACACGAATTACAACGACAGCCAGCTCGCCTCACGGGGCACCACTTCCTACCTGAGCTATCTGCGCTTCACCCTGCCGTCCGCCCCGGCCGGCCAGGTGCTCACGGGCGCGCGGCTCACCTTCCGCACCTCGTCGGACCCGACGGCGGGATCGGCCGAGAGCCACCGCATCGTGCCGGTCACCGGCGCGTGGACCGAATCGGCGGTCACCTACAACACCCGGCCGGCGCTGTCCACGTCCGTGCTGGGGACCATCACCGGCGCGGCATCGGTCTCCACCGACCACTCGGTGGAACTGGACGCGTCCGCACTGGACGGGGCCCTCGGCTCCGTCACCTCACTCGCCCTGACCAGCAGCGGGACGGACAGTCTCCGCATCTGGTCGAGCGAGGCAACCGCGGCCTACCGGCCGCAGCTCGTCCTCACCTTCGGAGTTGAATGATGAACGGAAGCACGGGGCGGAGACCCTGGGGAAGCGGCCGTGTGCGGGCCGCGTCCGCCGCACTCTGCCTGTTCGCGGGAGCCCTGACCGCGACAGCGGCCGGGGCCTCCCCGGCGGCGGCGCTGACACCGCCGGTATCCATCACCGCGGACGACCTCTCCACCTGGCAGACCAACGGGATCGTCTGGTCGATGGCCGCGACGGAGGGGACCGTCTACGCCGGCGGCACCTTCTCCACCGTCCGGCCGCCGGACGCGGCGGCGGGGACCTCGGAGCAGCCCGCGGTCAACTTCGCCGCGTTCGACGCGGCGACCGGCGCGCCCACGGGGTGCAGCCTGTCGTTCACCCTGTCCTCGGGGACCGCCACCGTACGGGCGCTCGCCCTGTCGCCCGACGGTGAAACCCTGTACGCCGGAGGGCAGTTCGGCGCGGTGAACGGCGAAGGTGTCAGCAACATCGCCGCCGTCGACACGGCGACCTGCACGCCCCGAACGGACTTCAAGATCTCCGTCTCGGCGACCGTACGGGCCCTGGACGTCACCACGGACACCGTCTATCTGGCCGGTGACTTCAACAGCGTCGGGGGGCAGACGAGGAACAAGTTCGCCGCCGTCACCACCGACGCCGACCTGCTGCCGTGGACGGCGAACGCCGACGAGGTGGCCCGGGCGGTCCAGGTGACCCCCGACGGGCAGCACGTGGCGCTCGGCGGTGACTTCTTCACCGTCAACGGCACCACCTCGCACGCACTCGCCGTCGTCGACGCCACCACGGGAGCGCTCACCAAGAGCTACCCGGGCTTCATCCCCAACACCTCGACGGTGCAGGATCTCACGACCGACGCGACCGGTCTCTACACCGCCAACGAGGGCACCGGCGGCGGTGTGTTCGACGGCCGGATCGCCATCGACCTCGACGACTACCAGCAGCGCTGGCGGGACACCTGCCTGGGCGCCACCCAGGCCGTCCTGGTCCACTCGGGCGTGCTGTACAGCGGGAGTCACGCCCATGACTGCGCAAGCATGGGCGGGTTCGCCGACCAGCCGCGCAAGCATCTGCTGGCCCAGTCCGTCGACGACCCGACGCTGCTGCCCTGGTTCCCGGACACCAACGACGGCATCGGTGAGCCGGTCGGGCCCCGCGTGATGGCCCAGACCGACAAGGGCGGCCACCACTACCTGTGGGTCGGCGGGGAGTTCACCACCGTCAACGGCGCAGGGCAGCAGGGCCTGACCCGGTTCGCCGACGGCCCGGACACCGGGGCGCCCTGGGTGCCCAACGTCAGTCTCTCCACGGTCGCCCCGGGGCGGATCGACGTGAACTGGCAGACCAGCTTCGACACCGACGACGGGGAGCTGACCTACCGGATCTACAAGGACGGTGCGAGCACGCCCGTGCACACGGTCACGGGATACTCGCTCTTCTGGGACCGCCCGCAGCTGAAGTGGACGGACACCGATGTGGCGGTGGGCGAGACGCACTCGTACCGCATCACCGCGAGCGACGGCACCAACACCAGCGCCAAGTCCCCGGCACAGTCGGCGACGGTGGCGTCCTCCACGCAGCCCTATCCGGCACGGGTGCTGTCCGACGGCGCCTCGCTGTACTGGCGCTACGACGAGGGGACCTCCACCTTCGCGGCGGACACCACGGGCCGGCTCGCCAACGGCTTCCTGCGCAACGCACCGTCCTACCAGCAGACCCCGGCCGCGATCGCGGGTGATTCGACGGCCATCGGGTTCGACGGTGCCTCCGAATACGCCTACAGCAACAAGCTGCACGCGCAGCCCGCCCGCTTCTCCGTGGAGACCTGGATCAAGACCACCACCACCCGGGGCGGCAAGGTCATCGGGTTCGGCAACCTGACCATGCAGAACAGCACCCGCTACGACAAGCAGGTCTACATGGCCAACAACGGGCGCCTCGTCTTCGGCGTCTACAGCGGCGGATACCGCACCGTCACCACGACCGGGGCCTTCAACGACGGCAACTGGCACCACGTCGTCGCCACCCAGGGCACCGGCGGCATGGCGCTCTACGTCGACGGGCAGTTGCGTGCCTCCAACTTCCTCTACACCGGCAACGAGAACTACCCCGGGTACTGGCGGGTCGGCGGCGACAACCTGGCCAACTGGCCGAACCGGCCGACCAGCAACTTCTTCGCCGGCCAGATCGACGAGACCGCCGTCTACCCGACCGCGCTGAGCGCTTCCCAGGTCAGCGCGCACTACGGCCTGAGGAACGCTGAATGAGACACCCGTTCCTGGCCAGCACCGCCGTCGCCCTCGCGACGGCGGTGCTGGCCGCCTGCGGCTCGTCCGGCGGGTCCGACGACGGGGGCAAGGAGGCCGCAGCCGCGGCGGACAGTACGCCGTCCGCCGCGACGGGGGCCTCCCCCACGCCGTCCGCAGCCCGCACGACGGCCCCGGCACCTCGGAGGTCCAGCAGTACGCCGAAGGCTCCCGCCGGGGACATCACCCCGGCCACGGGGTCCTTCACCAAGAAGCAGAAGGAGTATCTGACCGACCGCGTACCCAAGGGGATGGATCCGGCCGCGGTGCTCCAGACCGGGCAGGAGACCTGTGACAGGCTCCGCTACCTGGTCAAGGCCGACCGGGACATCGCCGTCGCCGCGATCGTCTCCGGTGAGGTCGCGGACGCGAAACCGGCCGTGACCCATCTCTGCCCCCAGCATCAGGACGTCGTCGACGAGGCCGCCCTCGGTTACGCCGACGGCACCCACAAGGGCGCCGGGCTCCGGCCGGGGCGGTACAGGGCCCCCTCCCCCACCAAGGCCTGCAGCTGGCAGGTGGCGGCGGCGGACGGCAAGGAGCTGGAGTCGGGCTCCTCCGGCACGGGCGGGCAGGTGGAGATCACCGTCGCCCGGTCCGCCCGCACCTTCACCTCCACAGGCTGCTACGCCTGGCTGCCTCAAGGAGACAACTGATGAGCAAGCTGCCCATCGCCGTGGCGATCCCCACGAAGAACGAGGGTCTGAACATCGCCGAAGCGGTGAAGTCGGTCCTGGGCCACTTCGAGGCGGTCGTCGTGGTGGACTCCCACAGCACCGACGACACGGCGAAGATCGCCGAGGAGTGCGGGGCCGAAGTCGTCACGTACACCTGGGACGGAGGGCATCCGCGCAAGAAGCAGTGGTGCCTGGAGAACGTCCGCACGGACCTGGACTGGATCCTGCTGCTCGACGGTGACGAGCGGCTGAGTCCCGGGCTGCTGGCGGAGCTGCGGAGGATCTTCGCCGACGCGGACAGCCCGAAGCCCGCCGCGTACGACATCCCGCTGGGCTACTGGTTCTCGGGGAAGCGGCTGCGGCACGGTTACACGATCCGCAAGCGGTCCCTGACCGACCGGACCCGGTGCCACTACCCGGAGGTCGGCGACCTCGCGGCGCCCGGTATCGGGGAGGTCGAGGGGCACTACCAGCCGGTCGCGGCGACGGCCGAGGCGCTGAGCAACCCCATCGAGCACCAGGACCTGGACCCCGTCACCGACTGGTTCGAGCGGCACAACCGCTACTCCGACTGGGAGGCCTGGCTGGAGCACCACCCCGATGTCAAGGAGCAGGTACGGAAGGTGAAGTCCCGGCAGGGCCAGCTCTTCCACAAGGCGCCGTTCAAGCCGCTGGTGTCCTTCGCCTACATGTACGTCTACCGTCGGGGCTTCCTCGACGGCCGTGCGGGCCTGGACTTCGCACTGGCGATGAGTTTCTACCGCTGGCAGATAGCCCTCAAGTCACGCGAGAAACCGACAGGTTGAGGCATCACGCCCTCCGGCGGACCACGTCCTCGTAGGTCCCCCGGAGGGTCCGTGTGACGGCCTCGATGGTGAACTGCTCGTTGACCAGGTTCCACGCGGCCTTCCCCGCACGGTCGTTGGCCTCGGGCTCCAGCAGTTCCAGGACCGCGTCGGCGACCTTGCGGGCGTTCTCCGCGTCCTCGCCGACCCGGCTGTCGATCACCCGGCCCGCCCCGGCCGCCGCCACGTCGGGGCCGAGTCCGCAGGTACGGGTGATCACGGCGGGCGTGCCGACCGACATGGCCTCCAGGACGGACACGCCCAGGGGCTCCTCGATCGACGGCAGGACATACACATCGGCCTGCCGCCCGGCCGCGAGCACCTCCTCGTGGCCGAGGGGACCCACATGGTCCAGCGAGTCCATGACGCCGAGCTTCCGGGCGAGCGCCAGCGTGCCGGGAAGCGCACCGGTGTCCGGTCCCGCGAGGACGAAGCGGGCGTCGGGGTGCCGGGCGAGGACGGCCGGCATCGCCGCGACGAAGTCCTCGGGCCGCTTGCGCTCCTGGACGCGGGCCAGGAAGAGGACGGTGGGCGGGCGGCCCTCGTCCCGGGCGGGCTTACGCTCCTGCGGCCGGACGCCGTTGACGAGTCTGACGGTGTTGGTGAGGGCGACCGGTGCGGCGACCGCGTTCACGTCGAGGCGCTCGGCTTCCGTGAGGTGCAGCACGGCGTCGGCGCGGCGCAGCACCGTGCGCACGCCCAGCAGGTCGGTGAGCTGGGCGACGCGCTTCTCGGTCGGGTCGACCATGCCGTGCGTCTGGACGACGAGGGGGGTGCGGGTGGCGAGGGCGAGGAGCGCTGCGGGCAGGGTCACGAGGTCGCGCATCAGGTGGACGTGGACGAGGTCGGCGCCGCGCATCATGCGGCGTGCGGTGTTCAGCAGGGCGCCGGAGGTGATGCCACTGACCTCGAACATCGGCAGCAGGTGCCGCGCCTGGAAGAGGTGTACGGGCACCCCTTCGACCGTGTCCGGCAGCGCGCCCGCGAAGCCGTCGCCGAGCGCCATGATGCGGGCGTCGTCGCCGTCGGCCCGCTGTACCTTGGACAGGTTGAGCGCGACCCGGGTCGGGCCGCCGAACGCGTGGTCCGGAGTGTGCAGCGTGACGATGTGCAGGACCTTCACCAGGGTTCCCCTCAACCTCGGCCGACTGTTCACAGACTAGCCATCTCATCACCTCAAGTGGGCGCATTCGTTAAGGTGTTCGTGGGCCATGGGGCCCTCGGGGCCGGTGATCGGGGGGGGTCATGACGTCCGTGCGCGAGTCGGAGAAGGCCGTCGCCGTCCGGGAGAGCGCTCCGCGCCCGCCGGCCGAGCCTCCGGCGAGGCCCCTGACGTGGGCGATGCTCTCGCGGGCGCTGTCCGTGCCGCTCATCCTGGGCCTGGTCTGCTTCCTGCCTGCGGTGATCGCCGCCCAGCCCGGTTCGGGGGTACGGGACACCGCCTACTGGCTGCAGCTCGTCCTGACCTGCTATGCGGGGGCCCGGCTCGCCACGATGATCCTTTCGACCCGCAGGCGGCTGCTCCAGGGCGTCTTCTGGATGTTCGTGTACATCGCCATGGGTGTGGCGCCGTTCGCCCAGGTGGTGATCGGGCAGACCCCGACGCCGATGGTGGGACCGCGCTCCGACCTGGTGACGGCGATCGCGATGATCCTGGTGGGGTGCGCGGCCTTCGATCTGGGTGCGCTGCTGGCCTCACGCCGCCCGCTGAAGAGGCGGGCTCCCTCGCGCGCCACGGGCGGGCCCGCCGTGGCCCACCCGGTCAGGCTGCGGCTGCTGGTGCTGCTCGCCCTGCTGGCGAGCGCGTACTACGTACTGAAGCTCGGCGGGCCGGCCGTCTTCTTCTCCAGCCGTCAGGAGATCAGCGACACGGTGGCGCAGAGCGGGGTGGCCTCTGCGGAGTCCAACGTCGGCTCGGCGTTCCTGAAGGGCTTCGGCACCGTCCCCGCGCTGCTGGCGTTCCTCTTCTACACCCGGCGCCTGGTGACCTCCCGCCGAGCCCGGCGCTCCCCCTCGACGGCGCTGGTGTGGGTGGCGCTCGCGGCGGTCAACCTGATCGTGAACAACCCGATATCCAACGCGCGTTACTGGTTCCTGACGGTGCTGGTGTCCCTGCTGTTCACCGCGTTCCCCAGCAGTGCGGCGGTGTACCGCTCGGTGCTCGCCATGGGCGTGGTGGGGGCACTGGTGCTGTTCCCGTACGCCGACCGCTTCCGTTACGACGACGAGGGGTACCGGCCCGTGCAGTCGGCCTCCGTCTTCGAGCCGCTGGCCACCAAGGACTACGACCAGACGGTGATGTTCGCCAACACCATCTCCTGGGTGGAGACCCGGGGCCACACCTACGGCCGTCAACTCGCGGGCTCCGCCCTCTTCTTCGTACCCAGGGCCGTGTGGAGCGGAAAGCCCGAGGACACCGGGGTCCGGGTCGGCGAGTGGATGGGGATGAACATGACCAACCTGTCGGCTCCGCTGTGGACCGAGTTCTGGGTCGACTTCGGCGCGTCCGGCATGATCGGCGGGCTGGCGTTGATCGGCTACGCGGCGGCCCGCACGGACCGGAGGTACGCCCTGGCCGTCACACGGGCGGGCCCCGGGCCGGGCAGCGTGCTGGCGATCGCGGCGCCGCTGATCGCCGGGTACACGTTCATCCTGCTGCGGGGGCCGCTGCTCCAGGCCGCGGGGAAGCTGGCGATCGCCGCCCTGTGTCTGGTGCTGGTCAGCACGTTCAGGGAGCAGCGGGCAGCGCGTCGGCGCTGAGGGTCCGCGCCGTGCCCCGGCGGCGCAGCCGGGCGACCCGGGTCCAGGTGGCGGCGGCCTTGCAGAGCGATCCGAGGCACAGCCCCCAGGCGGCCCCGGGGACACCGCCGAGGGCGTAGCCCCCGGCCATGAGGGCCACGGCGGTGAGTGAGAAGACCACCTGGATGCTCAGCGTCGTACGCGGGTCGAGCATGCGCAGGGCGAGCAGTCCGCAGGTGCCCACGGCCATCGCCGCGTACTGGCTGCCGGTCGCCGGGAGCAGGGCTGCGGCCGTCGGCCAGGTGTCGCCGAGGAGCTCGCGCCCCGCCCGCTCGGGCAGCAGGGCGAGTGCGGCGGCCCAGAGGGCGGCGGTGGCGGCGAGCACGGCGGCGAGGCCCGCGGTGGCCCGCACCCGGCGCCGTTCGTCGCCGATCCGGCCGAGGATCGGGGGGCCGAAGGAGGTGGCGGAGGTGAACAGCACGTTGAGCGGCCCGAACAGGGTGGTCGCCCCGCGCAGGGCTCCGACCAGGAGGGGGTTGGCGACGGCGCCGAGCCCGAGGACGGAGAGCTGGCTGGTCGCGTTGCCGACACCGAACTCGACGGTGAAGCGCTGCCCGAGATGGCCGCGCCTCAGCAGCGGGCGCAGCGACACCGGGGCCCCTGCGGTCGAGCGGTGCAGCAGCACGGCGGAGAGCAGAAGGGCCGGCAGGGCCGAGAGCCCCCAGACGGCGATCAGCCGGGCGGGGGTTGCCCCGTACTCCTGGCCGGCCAGGGCACCCAGCACGCAGGTCAGTCTCAACAGGTCGGCGATCAGGGAGAGATGGGGCTTCTGGAGGGTGGAGAAGGCGTAGCGGAGCGCATCCTGTCCAAGCACCACCGGCAGGACGAGGCCGAGCGCCAGCAGGGCGCGGGCGGTGTCCCCCGGGACCAACAGGCAGACGGCGGCCAGCGGCGCGCCGAGGGCGGCCGACGCCCCGACGGTGAACACGACGGCCGAGCGGCAGGCGCCCCGGGTCTCCTCACCCCCGCCGCGCCGGAGGACCAAGGGCTGCCCCGTGTACGCGCCGGAGACACCCAGCAGCACCGTGAAGACGAGGTAGACCGCCGAGAAACGGGCGAAGTCGGCCACGGTGGAGAGCCGGGCGGCGGCCACGAGCACCAGGATGTTGGTGAGCGCCGCCACGCCCTGGTCCGCGACCGAGCAGAGGATCGCGGTGCGGGCTCTCACCGGCGCGCCCCCGGGAGGGTGAAGGAGCGCAGCCCCATGGTCTCGTCGGGGCTCCCGGTGGTCTCCGGCGTGTCCACGTCGGCGGCCGGGCCGTCCGGTCCGCCGGTGCGGCGCCGGGCGGACTTGTGCCGGCGTTCCGAGCGGCGCAGCCGGGCCCGGCCGGGGTGGAGGAGGGCGCCGAGCACCGAGCCGCCGGAGGCGCCGATGATCTCGCGGATGCGTTCCAGGTCGCTGCGGTGCACCTCGCGCGGATCACAGACGATCATGACGCCCTCCACGCGGTCGACGAGGGCGACCGCGTCGGCGTACGACAGCACCGGCGGGGCGAGGACGATGACCACGGTGCCCGGGCGGTCGGCCTCGGCCACGACCCGTCCGACGGACGCGGAGGTCAGGGCGCGCGGCACGTTGTCCGCGGTGACCCCGGCGACCAGGGCGAACGCGCCGGAGCCGGGCACGTCCACGTTGGAGCGGCCGCCGGCCGGCCAGCCGCGGTCGCTCTCGTCGGCGGCCCAGCGCGGCGGCCGCACCTCGTGGGCCGCCCGCCCCAGGTCATGGGCGAGGGAGGGGGTACGCAGATCGGCTTCGACGAGCAGGACGTCGCGGCCCATCTCTGCGAAGGCGGCGGAAAGATTGACCGCCGCGGCCGCCGCGGCCGCGTTGTCCCCGCGCGGGGCGGTGACCAGGAGCCTGCGCCGCTCGGCGAACGACGGGTCGTAGGCGAGCCGGAAGGCGACCGCGCGGTACTCCTCGGCGAGCCGCGAACCGCTGCGCCCGATCGCGAGCAGGCCGTCCCCGGCCGCGCGTTCCCTGGGCAGCGTGCCGAGCAGCGGGGCCCCGAGGGAGCGGACCAGTTCGCGGGGTGAGCGTACGGCGGGGTCGAAGACGAGACGCACCCAGGACAGCAGCAGGCCGAGGGCGAGGCCGACGACGGCGCCCAGCCCGAGGAGCAGCGGCAGACCCGCGCCGGCGGGCTCGGTGGGGGCGACGGGCTTCTTGTTGAGGTAGCCGGGAGTGGTGTCGAGCGCCTTGAGCTCGGAGATCTTCCGGCTCAGCTCGGAGATGGAGACGATGATGTTGGCGCGGGCGCTGCTGACGTCGTCCGCGGCGTCGACGCCGGTCCGCTCCTCCAGCAGATCGCGCTTCTCCTCCAGTGGTTCGAGCTGCGCGCGGTAGCCGTTCGCCATGTTGTCGAGGCTTTCCTGGGTTCGCGCCTTCCGGTGCGCGAGGTAGGCGTTGGCCAGCGCTTCGGCGCGGGACCTGGCCTGTTCGGGGGCGGCCCCCGTGTAGGAGAAGCGGAGGGTGAGGGTGTTGGGCGGGTTGGTGACCTGGAGGCCGGCCAGCAGCTTCCGGGCGGTGACGTCGTCGCCCTTCTTGAGCAGGGTCCCGGCGGCCAGGTCGCCCACGGTGTCGCTGACGGCTGTCTGCCGTTCGGAGCCGATGTTGATGCCCTTGTCCGCGGAGGCCCCGGTGGCGAAGGGGTCCGCGGTCGCGGAGCGCACCTGCACCTCGCCGGTGGCCGTGTAGGTGTCGTCGCCGCTCAGGGCGAGGAAGCCCCCGCCGAGAAGGCCCACGACGACGCCCCCGGCGAGCAGGAGGCGGTAGCGCAGGAGCTGGCGGAACTGGTCGCGCAGCAGAGCCGGTTCGTCCTGGTCGTCCAGGGGACGGATCTGATGGGTCATCGGCGTGCTCCCCCTCGTGTGTCACCTGTTCGCGCGTCCCCGAGCGCTTCGGTGAGCAGGGCGTCGAAGCGGGCGAGGCCTGCCTCCCTGCTCAGGTGCTGTGCGACGTAGCGCGGGCCGTGCGCTCCCAGCGCGTCGGCCGCCACCGGGTCGGCGGCCAGCCGGCGTACGGCTCCGAGGAGCGCGGCCGGGTCCTCGGGGGCCACGAGGACGCCCGCGCCCGAGCGGCGCACCTCGTCCGCCGTACCGCCCCCGTCGGCCACGGAGGCGACGACGGGGCGTCCGGAGACGAAGTACGAGGTGAGTTTGGACGGCACGCTCATGTCGAGCACGGAGGCCCGCTGGGTCACCGCGAGCACATCCGCGGCGGCGAGCACATCGGTGAAGTCGTCCGCGTCCGCGGGCGGCAGGAAGTCGAGGTTGGGCAGCCCTGCCGCAAGCTCGCGCAGTCCGTCGCGCTGGTTGCCGTCGCCCATCAGGACGACGCGGATGTCCGGGGCCAGCCGTGCCAGGCCGACGAGGACTTCGAGCCCCTGCTTGAGGCCCATGTTCCCGGAGTGCAGCAGTACGGGGGTGGAGACGTCCCAGCCCAGGCGGGCCCGGGTGGCGGCCCGGTCGGCCGAAGGGCTCGTCACATGCGTCCAGTTGGGGACCACCCGGATGCGTCCGGGGTCCACGCCCAGGGCGGTGACCCCCTCCACGAAGCTCCCGTGGATGACACCGACGAGGGCCGCGCCACGCAGCGCGTAACGCTCGGCCTTCGCGGCGACGTCCGCCGCCCTGCCTCCCCCGCGGATGCCGCTCTGCGCGGCTGCGGCGCCCATCAGGTCCTGGACGACGGGTATGTGGGGGACGCGGTGGCGGCGCGCCAGCCGGGCGCCGAGCACACCGCCCGCGAGGCTCGGCATCTGGGAGACCACCGCGTCGAAACGTCCGGGCGGCGGGGCGAGGATCCCGTGGGCGAGCACGCTCGCCTCGAACGCGCCTCTGCGCAGAGCGGTCTGACGGGGCGGCACATAGTGTCGTCGCCGGTGTATCCGTACGCCCTCACGGCTCTCCTCCTTGCGCCACACGCCCCGGTACCCCTCGTCCACGCGCCAGGCGGGGTAGTGCGGCATGCCGGCCAGGACCTCGGTCCGGGCCCCCGACGCCGCCCAGTGCTCGGCGAGCTGTGTGGCGTACGGCCCGATGCCCGTCAGCTCGGGGGCGTAGTTGGTGGAGACCACGAGAAGTCTGCGGTTTTCGAACGGTCTCAGATGCTCAGCTGCGGACAACGGATGATCGCCTTCCCCCCGGAACAGCCTCTCCTCCGAGCTTATCCGTTCACGGGTTGCACAAGTGTTCTTCACAGTAAGGTCGTTGAACCAGTTCCACCGTGGGGGGAGAGAACGGATGGTGCAGCACAGAGTCGGCTACGCGCCGGGGGTGTACGACCTGTTCCACGTCGGCCACCTCAATATCCTGCGGCACGCCCGCAGCCAGTGCGACTACCTGGTGGCCGGAGTCGTCTCCGACGAGATGGCCGAGCTGGCCAAGGGCCACAGACCGGTGATCCCGCTGCCCGAGCGGCTGGAGATCGTGCGCAGCATCCGTCACGTGGACGCGGCGTTCGTGGAGACCGTTCCGGACAAGGTCGAGACCTGGCAGCAGGTCCGCTTCGACGTCATCTTCAAGGGTGACGACTGGCGGGGTACGGAGAAGGGCGAACGTCTGGAGCGGGACTTCGCCGAGGTCGGGGTGGAGGTCGTCTACTTCCCGTACACGGTGCACACGTCCAGCACCCAGCTGCGCCGGGCGCTGGACGTGCTCGTCAGCCGGCCCGGAGCGCTTTCAGCTCCCTGAACCACTTGACCAGGAACGCCACGAGGAACAAGGCGTGCACGACCGCGAGCACGGCGTACCCGGCGCGGAACGCCCCGGGTGCGCCGAGCAGCAGGAAGACCAGGCAGAAGACCCCGTAGTCCGCGGGCAGCAGGGCCACCGCCCGGACCCGGGACACCGGCGCCGCGGGACCCTCGGCTACCGGTGCGGCGCGGGCCGCCGCCTTGCCGAGCTGTTCCCGCAGGAGACCCGCGCAGAAGGTGAGCACGGCGACGAACAGGAAACCGAGCGGCAGCAGGAGCCAGCCCTCGCCCGGCAGGGAGCCGAAGCGGTGGAAGGAGATCAGTACGGCGCTGTGGACGAGGATCATCTTCGCGCAGTCGACGACGTGGTCGAGCCACTCGCCGTCCGGCCCGCCCCGCCCGGTGAGCCGCGCGAGCTGGCCGTCGGCGGAGTCGAAGGCGAAGCCGACGGCCAGACCTGCGTAGACAGCCACCCCGAGCCACCAGGACGGCTCCACCAGGGCCACGGCGGCGATCGCCGCGAAGGTGAACAACGCACTGACCGAGGTGACTTGATTAGGCGTCAGTCCGACGCGGTAGGCACCGGCGGCGAGCATGCGCCCGGCCGGACGGTTCACGTACCGCGAGTAGAGCGAGACACCCTTGGACGACTTCTGCGCGCCGCGCAATTCGCGCAGCACCGTACCCGTGCTTCCCATACGCCCCCCAGCGCCCGGTGGATTCCCGGCGCATCATCGCAGAAATCGTGTGCGGGGCGTGGGGATACGGAGACGTACCGTGGTCCGGGGCGTTCAACTCCCCTGGCCGCGCTCGGATCCACCCCCCGGTTCCGGCCCACCACCGGGTTCGGGCCCCGGCTCGGTGAGCTGTGCGTCCAGGTCGTCGAAGAGGAGCTCACCGCGCTCGATCTGCCCCGTCCGGTATGCCGACCTGGCCACCAGGTGGGCGGCCACCGGGCCCGTCATCAGCTGGAAGAAGCCGATGAGGGCGAGCGTCGCCAGGTCCATCCCGCTGCGCAGCCTCAGCGCGACACCGGCCAGCACCAGCAGCAGCCCGAGGGTCTGCGGCTTGGTCGCCGCGTGGCTGCGTGAGAGGACGTCGGGCAGCTTGAGCATGCCGACGACGCCGAGGAGACAGATCGCCGCGCCGAGGAAGACGAGTACCGCGCCGGCCGTGTCCGTGATCTGGAGCCAGACGTTCACCGCTGCCCCTCCTTCCCCTCGGCCTTCCGGCGCGACAGCGGCTTGTCGCGTACGGCGATGAAGCGTGCGATGCCCACCGAGCCGGTGAAGCCGAGGAACGCGAGCACCAGCATGACCGGGAAGTAGAACGGGTCCCGGGCGAAAGCGGACTTGGCCCCCAGCCCCGCGATGATCACCGCGGCGAAGACGTCGAGCCCGATGGCCCGGTCGAGCATGGAGGGCCCGCGGCTGATCCGGAAGAGCAGCAGCGCGGCCGCCACGACGACGAACACGACGGCGGCGGTGATCAGCACGCGGTCGAGGGTCTCGGGGCCGCTCACGATTCCTCCTCTCCGCCGTCGGACCCGGCGACCGGTGGTGGTGGCCCGGAGACCCGGGCGATCTCGTCGGAGGTGCCGAACGCCCGGACGGTCAGTTCCTCCAGCTTCCAGACGGAGCGCCGTGCCGCCTCCAGCTCCTCCGGTCTGTCCGCGTCCAGCACGTGCATGAAGAGCGTGGCGGTGGCCCTGCGCACCTCCACGACGGAGCCGCCCGGCACGTTGGACACGGAGACGGCCGTCGCGGCGAGCATCAGGTCGCTGCGGCACCGCAGCGGTACGCCGATGACGGCGGGCCGGTGCGGGCGGCCGACGAAGATCTGCCGCGTGACCTTCACGCCCGAGGTGTACATGTCGTAGAGCAGATAGCCGGCGAGCCGGAGGATGCCCCAGGGGTGCAGCCGCAGCCCCAGATCGACCTGCGGCAGCGGGAACGCCAGGCAGACGGCCACGGCGACGACCACGCCGGTGACGACGTTGGCCCAGGTCAGGGTGGACCACAGCATGACCCAGATCAGGGTGAGCCAGGCGATCAGCGGAAGGTCGAGGACGCGGCGCCGGCGGCCGGCGAACTCGACGCTGTACGGCGGCAGATCGGGGTTGTGGTACGACAGGGTGATCAGGCGCCTCACCGGCCGAGCACCTCCTCCACATAGGGACGGCGCGCGATGAGTTCGGCTGCCGAACGGTCGGTGAACGCCGCCAGCGGGCCGGCCAGCACGGTGAAGGCGAGGCCGAGCAGGACGGCTCCCGCGGTGGCCGCCGTCATGGCCCTGGGCGGGCGGATCGTGGTGGTGACGGCCCTCCCCTGGAGGGTCGCGGCCTGGGTCTGGCCGGCCGGTGGGGGCCCCACCCCTTCGTCGCCCGTGCCGGGGATGCGGTCGGGCCCGGTGTCGGTGTCCTCGTCGTCGCTGTCGTCGGCGGTCTCCAGGACGGTGCCGTAGGCGGCCTGGCCCGGTGGCTCGGTACGCCAGAAGGCCAGGTTCCAGATCTTGGCCATCACGTACAGGGTGAGCAGGCTCGTCACGGTCGCGCCCGCGACGAGGATCCAGGCCCAGACACCGCCGTCCGAGACCCCGGCCCGCATGAGTCCGAGCTTGCCGATGAAACCGGAGAAGGGCGGGATCCCGGCGAAGTTCATCGCGGGGACGAAGAAGAGGACCGCGAGCAGCGGAGCCGATCTGGCCAGTCCTCCGAGCCGGGTGAGCTCGTTGGTCCCGCCCCGGCGTTCGATGAGTCCCGCCACGAGGAAGAGGGTGGTCTGGACGGTGATGTGGTGGGCGACGTAGAAGATAGCGCCGCCGTACCCCTCACGGGTGGCGAGGCCGATACCGAAGACCATGTACCCGATGTGGCTGATGAGGGTGAAGGAGAAGAGCCGCTTCAGGTCGGTCTGCGCGACCGCCCCCAGAATGCCCACGAGCATCGAGACGAGGGCGACAGCCATGATCAGATCGCCGAGCCGGTTGCCGGGGAAGAGCAGGGTCTCGGTCCGCAGCATGCAGTAGATGCCGACCTTCGTCAGCAGGCCCGCGAAGACGGCGGTGACGGGCGCGGGCGCCGTCGGGTAGGAGTCGGGGAGCCAGGCGGCGAGGGGGAAGACCGCGGCCTTGATGGCGAAGACGGTGAGCAGCATGGCCTGGATCAGGGTCTGCACACCGAGCGGGAGTTCGGGCAGCCGGACCGCAAGCTGGGCCAGGTTGGCCGTTCCGGTGGCGGCGTAGGTCATGGCGATCGCGGTGAGGAACAGCATCGAGGAGAACAGGGAGATGATCACGTACGTGGAGCCGGCCCGGATCCGCGCGCCCGTTCCGCCGAGGGTGAGCAGGACGAAACTGGCGACCAGCATGATCTCGAAGCCGACGTAGAGGTTGACGAGGTCGCCCGCGATGAAGGTGAGGGAGACCCCGGAGACCAGGATGAGATAGGCGGGGTGGAAGACGGCGACGGGCGTCTCCTTGTCCCGGTCCGCCATGCCCTGGCCGAGCGAGTAGACCAGGACGGAGAGGGTGACCGCCGAGGAGACGGTCAGCATCAGCCCGGACAGCCGGTCGGCGACCAGCGTGATGCCCAGCGGCGGCGCGAAGTCCCCGAGATGGACGGAGAGGGGTCCCAGGCGGTCGGCGGCGATCATCAGAGCCACCGAGAGACCGAGGACGGCGGTGAGGACGGCCACGCTGATGAAGCGCTGGAAGCGCGCGAGCCTGGTGCCGAAGGCGAGACTCACCCCGGTGGCGCAGAGCGGCAGCAGGACGGGCAGCGGGACGAGCGCGTTCATCCGGCGGCTCCTCGGTCGTCGTCCTTGTCCTTCACGTAGTCCTCCGGATCGGCTCCCAGCACGTCGTGCCACAGGTTTCCGCCTGCATCGCGGCCCCGGGCCTGAAGTGCGCGGTCCGCGCGGAGCCGGGCCCGCAGCCGGCGGTGTTCCTCGCGGTAGCGCGCACGCTCCTGCCGCGAGGGGCGCGGCCCCGCCCGGTACTCCTCACGGAGCTCGGCCCGCTCCCCCAGCACTTCCGCGCGCAGGAAGATGCGCCGGTCCTCCAGGTCGTCGTGGACCTCGTCGGTGCCGGTCAGCTGGTAGCTGCGGTAGGCCATGGCGAGCAGGAACGCCGTGGTGGCGAGGGTGATGACGATGGCGGTGAGGGCGATGGCCTGGGGCAGCGGGTCGGTGATCCTCCGCAGCGGCACGCCGTAGAGCAGGGGCGGCGCACCCGCCGAGCCGGTCGACGAGAGGACCAGCAGGTTGATGCCGTTTCCCGCGATCACGGCACCGAGCAGGATGCGGGTGAGCGGGCGGGTGAGCATGAGGATGCCTCCGACCGCGCAGAGGACGACGGCGGTGGCGAGCAGCGAGGCGCTCATGGTCATCGCTTCGGCTCCCCCTTCCCGGTGTCCGTCGCGGCGATCAGCGCGCCCGCCGCCCGTTCGATCTGCCGGTCGACCTTGGCGCCCAGCGCCCGCACGATGTCCAGGACCACACCGAGCACCAGCAGATAGACACCGAAGTCGAAGAGGACCGATGTGCTCAGGTGGTAGTCGCCGAAGAGCGGCAGATGCCCGTGGTAGGTCCAGGCGTGCAGCACCGTCCCCTCCGCGAGGCCGCCCAGGGCGACCCCGGTGGACACGAAGAGTCCGAGTCCGGTGAAGAGGCCGGGCTGCAGCGGCGCGGCCTCCGCCAGTTCGAACCTTCCGCCCGCCAGATAGCGGGTGATGAGGGCGAGGCCCGCGACGAGTCCGGCGACGAAGCCGCCGCCCGGCATGTTCTCCGCGCAGAACAGCAGATAGAGGGAGAGCACCAGAATGGGATGGAAGAGCAGCCGGGCCACCACCTCGAAGACGACGGAACGGTGCTCGGGGGCGAGGGTCGATCCGGCGGCCAGCCAGCTGCGTTCGGGCGCCGTGTCGTCGCCCTGCGGCAGACCTGCCAGCCGTCGGCCGGACAGCGACCAGGCGGTCTCCCCCCGCAACTCCTCCCTCTGCATGGGGGCTTCGCCGCGGCGGTGCAGGTAGATGAGGCTGGTCACGCCGATCGCCGCCGCCGCGAGGACGGCGGACTCTCCCATCGTGTCCCAGGCCCGCAGATCGACCAGGATGGTGGCCACCACGTCCTTGAGGCCGTGATGGGCGACCTCCTCGACCATCGCCGCGCCCGCGGGCTCGGCGACCCGGGCGGCTCCCGCCGCCCAGACGGCCACGCCGACCGTCGCCGCCGCGGCCAGCGCCACGGGGATCCTCATCGCGCGCCGCCACGTGCCGATCGACTCCTCGAAACGCACCGGCAGCCGGCGCAGGACCAGCACGAACACGATCATCGACACGGTCTCGACGCAGAACTGGGTGAGCGCCAGGTCGGGCGCGCCCTGTACGACGAAGAGCAGGGCCGCCCCGTAGCCCGTCAGTCCCGCCAGGACGACGGCCTTCATCCGGCGGCTGACGGTCAGACAGGAGAGGGCCGCGGCGCAGGTGAGCAGGGCCACCGCGCCCTGGAGGGGGGCGTCCCACACGCGGGGGGCGACCGCTCCTTCCCAGGGACGGTCCGTGATCAGGACCGCCAGCTGGCCGGAGAGCATCACCAGCAGGGTGATGGCCAGGTAGCCGGAGAGGGAGCCGCGCTGGACGAAGCCGGTGACCTGGAGGGCGACACGTTCCAGGCCCAGCAGGAGGTGCCCGAAGACACTGTCCGCGGTCGGCCAGGCGACGCGTCGGGAGAACCGGGTGATCGTCACGCGCCGCGCGAAGAGCACGGCGCCGCCCGCCCAGGTCAGGGCGGACAGCAGCAGGACCGTCCCGAAGCCGTGCCAGAGCGCGAGGTGGTAGGGGTGGGCGGGGGCCGGGAAGACGTCGGCGTACGCGGCGAACAGACGGTCCGTCCATCCGACGCCGGGGCCGAGCACCAGTCCGGCGACGGCCAGAACGGCGGGCGGGGCCAGGAGGCCGGCGCCGACGCGGTGGGTGGGGGTGTCGGGGACACCCGGCTTACGGGCGAACGCCCCCCAGACGAAGCGCAGGGTGTACGCGACGGTCAGCACCGAGCCCACGACGGTGACGGCCAGCACCCAGCGGTCGGCGGTGTCGCCGTGCAACAACGCGTCGAAGGCGGCCTCCTTGGCGGCGAATCCGAGCAGGGGAGGCACGGCGGCCATGGAGGCGGCGGCGAGGACCGCGACCACGCAGACGTACGGCGTGGTGCGGGCGAGGCCGGAGAGTCTGCGCAGGTCACGGGTGCCGGTCGCGTGGTCCACGATGCCGGTGACGAGGAACAGCGCGGCCTTGAACAGGGCATGCCCCAGGATCATCGCGAGGGCCGCGAGCGCGGCGTTCCGGTTCCCCGCCCCGGCGAGCACCGTGAGGAAGCCGAGCTGGCTGACGGTGCCGTAGGCGAGGACGAGCTTCAGGTCGTTCAGACGCAGGGCGCGCCAGCCTCCGAGGAGCATCGTCGCTCCCCCCAGTACCAGCACGATCGGCCGCCAGACGGGGACGTCGGCGAAGGCGGGGGCGAGCCGTGCCACCAGGTAGACGCCGGCCTTCACCATGGCCGCCGCGTGCAGATAGGCGCTGACGGGGGTGGGCGCGGCCATGGCGTTCGGCAGCCAGAGGCTGAACGGCCAGATCGCCGACTTGGACAGGGCCCCGCACAGCACGAGGACGACGGCCACGGATACGGCGAGGGTCGGCTCCGGCGGCTCGGCGACGATCGCGGAGATCCGGTAGGTGCCCGCGGCCTCACCGAGGATCAGGAAGCCGACCAGCATCGCCAGGCCGCCCAGTGTGGTGACCGTCAGGGCCTGGAGGGCGGAGCGGCGGTTCTGTTTGCGCCGGCTGGTGTGACCGATCAGCAGGTACGAGAAGACCGTGGTCAGTTCCCAGAACACGTACAGCGAGATCAGGTCGTCCGCGAGGACGAGGGCGAGCATGGCGCCGGCGAAGGCCAGCAGGTTCCCGGCGAAGGGGGCCAGTTGGGGTGAGTCGTCGGTGAAGTAGTACGCGCAGTACAACAGGACGAGCATGCCCACCCCGGCCGCGAGCAGCACCATCAGCTCGGCGAGCGCGTCCAGGCGCAGGGCGATGGACACGTCGTAGGTGCCGATCCACTCCCATGACCAGGTGACCGCCCGGCCCGCCTCCGTGCCGCCCCACTCGGTGGCCGCCCACACCGTGGTTGCCGCAGGGGGCAGCGCGAGCACGACGAAGGCGTATCTGCCGAGCCGCCGCACGAGCGGCGCCGAGCACGCCGCCAGTGCGAAATGGCAGAGGATAAGTGCGATCACGACAGGCGGTCCGGAACAAAGGGCACCGAATACAGATATATCCCCCGGCCCGGTTCACCCGTCCGGCGCGCCGCGCGACGGCCCGCCCGCTGGTTACGGTCGGCGGCTGTGGTCGGTACTCGTCCCGCTGTGGTCACAGGACCGCGTCTGCCCTGTCCGCCCGCGGTCACACGGTATGACGTGGGACCTTTCCGGCACGGCCGCCCCGGAGCGCCTCCCGTCGCGGAGCACCCGGTCGGCGTTCAGCGACAGATGACGCGGTTCGTCGGGCACTTCGTCGGGCATGCCCCGGACGCCTCCGGCGACGCACGGGCGGCGGGGCGGGGCGTCACGGACCGTGAGGCCTTCGCCGTCGGGGGACCTGTTCACGGTGCACGGGGGCGGTCCGCCGGTCATCGCCGTCGCCTCCAGGTGTGCCGGAGAACGTATCCGGGCACCTCCAGCGTCTCTCCGGAGCGTGCATGCCGCTACCCGGGTGTTACCGGCGTTCCCGATGCTTCGGCGGGCAAGTGTGGGCTCCGGGTGCGAGCGCCGTGTCGCACATGTGAGGCCACTCTCTTCCCATTCTGCGCGGTGGCCCATGTCCATGTGCCCAAGTTCTCGACCGCTTCGACCAGTCAGCGGCCGGCATCATCGGCAAGGAGCATCTCTGCGCACGCGCGCGTCACGGCGGAGACCGTCGCACCGGCAGCCCTGTGGGCCGTCACCAGCGGTCGGACCTTCCAGGACTTCCAACGCCGGGCAGATCAGCGGCTCTTGGCCGAGGAGGCGGGTCAGCCGTCGGGCATCGTGTACTACAGCCCGCAGGAGGAGCACCTGCTCCGGATCACAGTCGGTCCGCAGCTGGTGGTCCATCTCCTCGGCACGCCCGTCCGGGAGCGCTCGTACTGGTCAAGCCGTACTCATCCGCACCGCATGGTGGCAGGGGGCGGTCCGGCCGGTCGCACGCCCCCTGCGCACGTGGTGCCTCAGTCCAGCACCGCGATGCCGTCGAGCTCGACCATGGCCTGTTCGTCCCAGAGCCGGGCCGTTCCGATGACGGCCATGGCCGGGTACTCGCGTCCTGCCAGCCTCCGCCAGATCTCGCCGAGTTCCGGGGCGTGGGCGCGGTAGTCGGCCACGTCGGTGGCGTAGACGGTGACCCTGGCCAGGGCTGTCGGGGCGCCGCCCGCCGCACGCAGGGCGGTGAGCAGATTGCCCAGGGCCGTCTCGAACTGCTCGGGCAGGGTGGCGCCGACGATCTTTCCGTCACCGTCCAGCGCGGTCTGGCCGGCCAGGAAGACCAGCCGGCCGCCGGTGGCCGTGACGGCGTGCGAGAAGCCGGTGGGCGGGGCCAGTTCGGCGGGGTTGATCCGGGTGATCGGATTCATGCGGACGTCTCCTGTGTCGCGTACAGCTCCTTGGCGATGATGGTGCGCTGTACCTCGGTGGCCCCCTCGTAGATCCGGGGCGCGCGGACCTCCCGGTAGAGATGTTCGAGCAGATGGCCCCGGCGCAGGGCGCGGGCGCCGTGCAGCTGGACGGCCGCGTCGACGACGTACTGCGCGGTCTCGGTGGCGTACAGCTTGGCCATGGCGGCGCGCCGGGGCACGCCCGGCTCGCCCGCGTCGTGGGCTGCCGCCGCCGCGTACACCAGGAGGCGGGCGGCCTCGGTGCGGGTGGCCATCTCGGCGACCTGGTGCGAGACCGCCTGGAGGTCCTTGAGCGGCGCGCCGAAGGCGGTGCGGTGCGCCGTGTGCTCCAGCGTGGCGTCGAGCGCGGCGCGTGCCATGCCGACGGCGAACGCGCCGACGCTGGGCCGGAAGAGGTTCAGGGTTTCCATGGCGACCCGGAACCCCCGGCCCGGCTCACCGAGCACGTCGCCGGCGGTCACGGGCACGCCGTCGAAGTCCAGCGCTCCGATGGGGTGCGGCGAGAGCATCTCCAGAGGCGTCCCGGTGAGCCCGGGGCGGTCGGCGGGGACGAGGAACGCGGTGACACCGCGGGCTCCGACGCCCTCCCCCGTCCGGGCGAAGACGGTGTAGAAGTCGGCCTCGGGCGCGTTGGAGATCCAGCACTTCTCGCCGGTGAGCCGCCAGCCGCCCCCGCCGGGGTCCGGCTGCGCGGCGAGGGCGAGCGCCGCCGCGTCGGATCCGGCGCCCGGCTCACTGAGCGCGAAGGCGGCGACGGCGCGTCCCGCGCGCACCTCGGGGAGCCAACGCGCGCGCTGGGCCTCGGTCCCCGCGAGGCGGACCGGGCCGGCTCCGAGGCCCTGGAGCGCGAGTGCGGTCTCGGCCTCGGTGCAGCCGCGCGCCAGCGATTCGCGCAGCAGGCAGAGATCGAGCGCTCCCGAGCCGAGGAGCCGGTCCAGGAGCCCCAGTCCGCCGAGAGCGGCGACGAGCGGGCGGTTGACATGGCCTGGCTCGCCCTTCTCCGCGAGGGGGCGCAGTTCGTCGCGGGCGAGGGTGTAGAGCTCGTCGCACCAGGCGGTTTGACCGGGATCGAGGGAGAATGCCGTCATACCGGCGCCTCTCTTGTCACGACTTATCGCGGACCGTTGACTACCGTCACTCAAACGATACGCTCCAAGGGCGACCAGGGTCTTTCGTTTGGATCAGGCCGGATCAGGGAGCGATGCTTCATGAAGCCGTCAGGTACCGCGAGCGCGCACACCGACACCTTCACGCGCGACCATCTCCCACCCGCCGAGGACTGGCCCGAGCTGGTCTTCGACCTCCCCGAGCTGGCCTACCCGGCCCGGCTGAACTGCGGGTACGAGCTGCTCGACCGCACCGTCGACCGCTTCGGCCCCGACCGCCCGGCCTTCCGGAGCGCCGACGGCGGCGTCTGGAGCTACGGGGAGCTGCGGGACCGGGTGGACCGCATCGCCCTGGTGCTGACGCACGATCTGGGCGTCGTGCCCGGCAACCGCGTGCTGCTGCGCGGCCCCACCACGCCCTGGCTCGCGGCCTGCTGGCTCGCCGTGATGAAGGCCGGCGCGGTCGCGGTGACGGTGCTGGCGCAGCAGCGGGCGTCGGAGCTCGCCACCATCTGCTCCCTCGCCCGTGTCGGCCACGCGCTCTGCGACATCAGGTCCGTCGACGACCTGGCCGCCGCCGAGGTGCCCGGCCTGCGCATCACGACGTACGGGGGCGGCTCCCCCGACGACCTGGCGGCGCTCGCGGCCGCCCGGCCGGGACCCTGCCCGGCGGTGGACACCGCAGCCGACGACATCGCGCTCATCGCCTTCACCTCGGGGACCACCGGGCGGCCCAAGGGCTGCATGCACGCCCACCGCGATGTCTTGGCCGTCGCCGACACCTTCGCCCGCCACGTCCTGCGGCCCGGTCCGGACGACGTGTTCACGGGCAGCCCGCCGCTCGGCTTCACCTTCGGGCTCGGCGGACTGGTCATCTTCCCGCTGCGGGCCGGCGCCTCCGCCCTGCTGCTGGAACACGCCGGACCCAAGCAGCTGCTGCCCGCGCTCGCCGCGCACCGTGTCTCCGTCCTCTTCACCGCGCCGACCGCGTACCGCGTGATGCTCGACGCGCTCGACGGCCACGACCTGTCCGCGCTGCGCCGCTGCGTGTCGGCCGGGGAGAACCTCCCCGCCGCGACCTGGCGGTCCTGGTACGAGCGGACGGGGCTGCGCATCATCAACGGCATCGGGGCCACCGAGCTGCTGCACATCTTCATCTCCGCCGCCGACGGGGCAGTCCGGCCCGGCACCACCGGTGTCCCCGTGCCCGGCTGGCAGGCACGCGTGGTGGACGACGACGGTGAGGAGCTGCCCGACGGCGAGCCGGGCCTGCTGGCCGTGCGCGGCCCGGTCGGCTGCCGGTACCTCGCCGACGAGCGCCAGCGGGTGTACGTACGCCACGGCTGGAACATCACCGGCGACACCTATGTCCGCGAGCCCGACGGCTACTTCCGCTATGTCGCCCGCGCAGACGACATGATCATCTCCGCCGGGTACAACATCGCCGGCCCCGAGGTCGAGGAGGCTCTTCTGCGCCACCCCGACGTGGCCGAGGCCGCGGTGGTGGGCCGGGACGACGACCTGCGCGGGCAGATCGTGGCCGCGTACGTCGTGCCGCGCGAGGGCGCGCTGCTGTCGGCCGACGATCTGCGGGCGCACATGAAGGCCGAGCTGGCGCCGCACAAGTGTCCGCGGGCCATCGAATTCCTGCCCGCGCTCCCGAGGACCGCGACGGGCAAGCTCCAGCGCTTCCTGCTGCGCGGCACCGCTCTAGAGTGATCACGTGGCCGAGCACACTCCCCGTTCCCTGATCGTCAGCCTCTACGGCGCGTACGGCCGTCGCCCCGGCAACGCCCCGCTGGCGGTGTCCGAGCTGATCCGGCTGCTGCACGCGGTCGGGGTCGACGCGCCGTCCGTGCGCTCGTCCGTGTCCCGCCTCAAGCGCCGGGGGCTGCTCGTCCCCGCCCGGACGGCGGACGGGGCGGCCGGGTACGCCCTGTCGTCCGACGCCCGGCAGCTGCTGGACGACGGAGACCGGCGGATCTACCGGCGTCCGGCCCCCCTGCCCGGCGACGGCTGGGTGCTCGCCGTCTTCTCCGTACCCGAGGCCGAACGCCACAAGCGCCACCTGCTGCGCTCCCGCCTCGGCCGGCTCGGCTTCGGCACGGCGGCACCCGGCGTGTGGATCGCGCCCGCCGGTCTTCACGAGGAGACCCGGCACACGCTGGAGCGCCTCGAACTCGCCCCGTACGTCGATCTGTTCCGCGGGGAGCACCTAGGATTCGCCGCCACGAGGGAGGCGGTGGCGCGCTGGTGGGACCTGGATGCGATCGCCCGGCTCCACCTGGACTTCCTGGAACAGCAGGAGCCGGTGCTGCGGTCCTGGGAGGCACGGGCCGGCGGAGAAGCCCCGGACCCGGAGGAGGCCTACCGGGACTACCTCCGCGCGCTGGACTCCTGGCGACAACTGCCGTACGCGGACCCGGGACTGCCCGGGGAGCTGCTGCCGAAGGACTGGCCGGGCGGGCGCTCGGCGGAGGTGTTCGGGCTGCTGCACGCCCGACTGCGGGACGCGGGCGCCCGGTTCGTCCGGGAGGGCCCTGAACCGCCCGCGAAATCGGGATGACCCGAGGCCGGGGGACCCGCCAGGATGAGGCAATGCCCTGGACCTTCACCGATGATGTGGACGCCTTCCTGGCCGCGGCCGGGGCGTCCCTGGCCGCCCGCCCCGCGGAGAACACCCTGCTGCTGACCGTCACCGCCACCCTGAGGGCGAGCGGGCCGCACGCCTACGGCACCGTGCCACCGGTGCTGGGCTGGTGGCGCGGGGCGGACGGGGAGGTGGCCGGGGCGCTGGTGCGCACACCGCCCTTCGTGCCGATCCTGGGCACGGTGGACCCGGAGGCGCTCGGCCCGCTGGCCGACGCGCTGCCGCTCCCCGGTGTCAACGCGGACCGTGACACCGCCCGGGCCCTGGCCGCCCACTGGCCACGCCACCGCGTGGACGGGGAGCACCGGCTGTACCGGCTGGGCACGTTGGTGCCGCCCTCCCCCGCGCCCGCGGGCCGGCCCAGGACCGCCACCACGGCCGACCGGGCGCTGCTGGTCGACTGGATCCGTGACTTCGGCGAGGAGACCGGCCAGTCGGGCGACCGGGCGGAGCGGATCGTGGACGAACGCACCGCGCACGGCGGGCTGACGCTCTGGGAGGCGGGAGGGGAGCCGGTCTCGATGGCAGGCGTCTCACGCGTGATCGCGGGCACGGTGCGGGTGGCGAACGTCTACACGCCGCCGGGCCTCCGGGGCCGGGGCTACGCGGCGGCGGTGACCGCGGAGGTCAGCCGCGCGGCGCGGGACGCGGGCGCCCGGGAGGTGCTGCTCTTCACGGACCTCGCGAATCCGACGAGCAACGGCGTCTACCGGCGCATCGGTTACGAGGCCGTCGGCGACCGTCTGCTGATCACCGCGGAGCCGGAGTGACGGCCGGGGCCGGGGAGATACCGGCCGGGCAGGCATGGCTGATCGCCGCGAACGTCGTGCGGTGGAGGCGGTACGGCGAGGGTGGCCAGGAGCTGCGGCCCGGGACCAAGTCCTACCGGGGCGGCTCCAAGGTGTACGTGATCGAGACCTACCCGGGCTCGGGTCACGAGCAGCTGACCACGATCGGGCGCGGCCGCCATACCGGCACATACATCACGATCGACATGTCGACCCGCAATCTGCACACCTTCCGGGCCGTGCAGGTCCACAGCCCGACCGTGCTGCGGCTGTGCGAGGCGGCCGGGGTGGGCGGCTGGTGGACGTCCCGTCAGGACGCCGAGGAGGTCGCGGTCCTGCTCGGCCGGCTGTCCGTCGAGTACCGCACCACGCACTGGGCCATGCCTCATCCCTGCCCGTGCCGCTGTCATGAGTGTCTGACGCTCAGTCAAGCGTGAGCCGGGGCCTGGGAGCGTCGGTGCGGCCCGTCGGCGGGGTGCGGCTGCCCGCGCGGTACGGGAGCGGCCAGGAGGCGCCCGGTCCCGCGTAGCCCTGCTCGGCCGCCGCGTGCAGCGTCCAGTGCGGGTCGTACAGATGGGGGCGGGCCAGGGCGCAGAGGTCGGCCCGGCCGGCGAGCAGCAGCGAATTGACGTCGTCCCAGGAGGAGATGGCGCCGACGGCGATGACGGGCACGTCCAGGGCGTTGCGGATCCGGTCGGCGTACGGGGTCTGGTAGGAGCGGCCGTACTCGGGGCGTTCGTCGGGGACGACCTGGCCGGTGGAGACGTCGATGGCGTCCGCGCCGTGGGCCGCGAAGGCGCGGGCGACCGCCACGGCGTCCTCGTCGCTCGTGCCGCCCTGCGCCCAGTCCGTGGCGGAGATCCGTACGGTCATGGGCCGGTCCTCGGGCCAGACGGCGCGGACCGCGTCGAAGACCTCCAGGGGGAAGCGGAGCCGATTCTCCAGGACCCCGCCGTACGCGTCGGTGCGCAGGTTGGTGAGCGGGGAGAGGAAGCCGGAGAGCAGATAGCCGTGGGCGCAGTGCAGTTCGAGGAGGTCGAAACCGCAGCGGGCGGCGCGCCGGGCGGCCTCGGTGAACCGGTCCCTGACCGCGTCCATCCCGGCCCGGTCGAGCTCCCGAGGAATCTGGTTGACGCCCTGCGCGTACGGCAGGGGCGAGGCGGCGCTGACCGGCCAGTTGCCTTCGTCCAACGGCTGGTCGATGCCCTCCCACATCAGCCGGGTGGAGCCCTTGCGGCCGGAGTGGCCCAGCTGGACACCGATCGCGGCGCCGGAGCCGGAGTCGTGCACGAAGCGCGTGATCCTCGTCCAGGCCTCGGCCTGTTCATCGGTCCAGAGGCCGGTGCAGCCGGGGGTGATGCGGCCCTCGGGGCTCACGCAGACCATCTCGGTCATGACGAGACCGGCGCCGCCGAGCGCACGGGAGCCGAGGTGGACGAGGTGGAAGTCCCCCGGCAGCCCGTCGACGGCGGAGTACATGTCCATGGGCGAGACGACGACACGGTTGCGGAGTTCGAGGCCGCGCAGGCGCAGCGGGGTGAACATCGGCGGCGTGCCGGGCGGGCAGCCGAACTCTGCCTCGACCGCCTCCGTGAAGGCGGGGTCGCGCAGCCGCAGGTTGTCGTGGGTGACGCGGCGGCTGCGGGTGAGGAGGTTGAAGGCGAAGCGCCGGGGCGGCTGGTCCACGTACTGCGGGAGTTCCTCGAACCAGCGCAGGCTGGCCGCGGCGGCGCGCTGGGTGGACAGGACGACGGGGCGGCGCTCGGCCTCGTACGCGGCCAGGGCGGTGGGCAGGTCGGGCTGTTCCCCGACGCAGGCGGCCAGGGCGAGGGCGTCCTCGACGGCGAGCTTGGTGCCGGAGCCGATGGAGAAGTGGGCGGTGTGGGCGGCGTCGCCGAGCAGGACTGTGTTGCCGTGCGACCAGTGCGCGTTGGTGACGGTGGCGAAGGTGAGCCAGGAGGACTTGTTGGAGCGCAGCGGCCGGCCGCCGAGAGCCTCGGCGAAGACCTTGGCGCAGTGCTCGGCGGACCGGGCGGTGTCGCAGGTGTCGAGGCCCGCGGCCCGCCATACCTCTTCGCGCATCTCGACGATGACGGTGGAGGCGCCGGATTCACGCGGCGGCCCGAAGGGCCTCGTCGAGGGGCCGTGGTCGGGCGACGGGCGGGAGAAGGGGTAGGCGTGCAGCTGCATCACGCCGTACTCGGTCTCGGCGATCTCGAAGCGGAAGGCGTCGAACGCGAAGTCGGCGGCGAGCCAGATGTAGCGGTTGCGGTGGTCGGTGACGGTGGGGCGGAAGTGACGGGCGTGGGCCTCGCGGGTGGCGCTGTGCACCCCGTCGGCGGCGATGACCAGGTCGTGGCGGGCCGCGAGCTCTGCGGCGGGCGGCGCCTCGGTCCGGAAGCGGAGCCGTACCCCGAGGGACGCGCAGCGCTCGTGCAGGATCCGCAGGAGCGTACGGCGGCCCAGCGCGGCGAAGCCGTGGCCGCCCGAGGTCAGGGTGGCGCCCCGGTGCACGACGTCGATGGTGTCCCAGCGGACGAACGCGTCGCTGAGCGCCCGGTACACGACGGGATCGGCGTGCTCGATGCCGCCGAGCGTCTCGTCGGAGAGGACCACGCCGAAGCCGAAGGTGTCGTCGGGGGCGTTGCGCTCCCATACGGTGATCTCGCGGCCGGGGTCCAGCCGCTTCAGGAGGGCGGCGGCGTAGAGCCCGCCGGGTCCGCCGCCGATGACCGCGATGCGTCCTGTGTCGGAGGAGGGCATCGCGCTACCTGCCCCGCCACTTCGGCGGACGCTTCTCGGTGAAGGCGGCATGGAACTCGGCGTAGTCCTCGCCGTTCATCAGGAGGGCCTGGGTGGCGGCGTCCATCTCCACCGAGGCGGCGAGCGGCATGTCGAGCTCGGCGGTGAGCAGCGCCTTCGTCTGGGCGAGGGCGAGGGCCGGCCCGTCGGCGAGCCGCCTGGCCAGGGCGGCGGCGCGGGCGTCGGCCTCCCCTTCGCCGGTCAGCTCGCTGATCAGCCCGATGCGCTCGGCCTCGGGGGCGCGGACGGCTTCGCCGAGCATGAGGATCCGGGTGGCGTGGCCGAGGCCGACGACACGGGGCAGGAGGTAGGCGGCGCCCATGTCACCGCCGGACAGGCCGACGGCGGTGAAGAGGAAGGCGAAGCGAGCGGACGGGGCGGCCACCCGGAAGTCGGCCGCCAGGGCGAGGACCGCTCCGGCTCCGGCGGCCACTCCGTGGACGGCGGCGATGACGGGAAAGGGGCACTCGCGGAGGGCGCGTACGACCTGTCCGGTCATCCGGTTGAAGTCCAGGAGCTGCGCGGTGTCCATGGCGAGCGTGGCGCCGATGATCTCGTCGACGTCACCGCCCGAGCAGAACCCCCGGCCCTCTCCGGCAAGCACGAGGGCCCGCACGGAGCGTTCGCGGGAGAGCTCGGCGAGAAGGTCGCGCAGGTCGGCGTAGGCGCCGAAGGTGAGCGCGTTGAGCTTCTCGGGACGGGCGAGCGTCACAGTCGCCACACCGTCGTCCGTGGTGAGGCGCAGATGCTTCCAGCGCTCCGTGCGCGGGGCGGAGCCGGTGAACGGGCTCATGGAAGGTTCCCCTCCAGCCGTCGGGCCGATGCTGATGCGCCTCGAAGCTATCACTCATCTGTGACTTCCGTCATGAGTACGCGATAGGGCGGCACTGTGGCGAAGGTCCCCTTTGTCACGGTCGACTGCCTCTATGTCTGCGGCGTCGCGCTTCGTATGGTTGAGCGCAGGAAGTCCTGGTACAGACCCCGTACCCTCCGGTGACGGAGGACGCCATCCCGGACGCAGCCGCCCCGGAACGAAGCTCCCCCGCCGGATGTCCCGCTCCCGAACGGAAACTCCCGCCTTGCCGCCCGACGTCCCCGCGCCATCGCCCTCATCCTGGCGAATCGCCCTGCCGCACTCGACGGCCGCGGTGCCGATCGCCCGCGCCCTCATCCGTACGGCACTGGCGGACCTCGATGCGCCCGCGGACAGCGACACCGCCGAGCTGCTGACCGCGGAGCTGGTCGCCAACGCCGTGGAGCAC
This sequence comes from Streptomyces sp. NBC_01166, assembly GCF_045039765.1. Classification (NCBI taxonomy): domain Bacteria; kingdom Bacillati; phylum Actinomycetota; class Actinomycetes; order Kitasatosporales; family Streptomycetaceae; genus Streptomyces; species Streptomyces sp. NBC_01166. The sequence continues at coordinate 6,363,571 of NZ_CP108613.1, read as the reverse complement.
ACCGACGGCGCGGGGCCCATCGAGCTGGTGGTCGAGCTCATGGCGTCCGGCTGCCAGGTGGAGGTCCACGACCACGACCCGGGGCCGCCCGGCGACCTGTCCCGCCTCCTGCCCGGCTCCGCACCGGACCCGTGGCAGGAACACGGCCGGGGGCTGCTCCTGATCCGTGCCCTCAGCTCGGCCTGCGGTCACCGCCCCACCGAGCAGGGCAAGGCGGTCTGGTTCACCCTGCCGCCGGGTCCGACTCCGCCCGCTCCCCGGGGCTGACCAGCCGGGAGCGGCTGCGGCCGTATCCCGCGTACACCAGGGCTCCCACGGCGAGGAAGACGACGAACTGCACCCAGGTCGTCCAGCCCGTCCCGTACATCAGGTACACGCAGAAGCCGACGCCCAGCATCGGGCTGACGGGATAGAGCGGCACCCGGAAGGAACGCTTCAGCTCCGGGTTGCGGCGGCGCAGGGCGATGACGGCGATGTTGACCACCGCCATGGTGGCGAGCGTGCCGATGGTCGTCAGGTTCACGACGACGTCCAGGGACGAGAACGCGGCGGGGACCGCGAAGACGACGGCCACGATCCAGGTGTTGGCGACCGGCGTGCGGGTCTTGGGCGACACCCGCTCGAAGACCCGGGGGATCAGCCCGTCGCGGGACATCGACATCAGGATGCGGGTCTGGCCGTACATCACCGCGAGGACGACGGACGCGATGGCGACGACCGCGCCGAAGGCGATGATCCCACCGCCGACGCTCGATTCGGTGACCTTGTCCACGACCAGCGAGAGCGCGGCCGGCTTGTCGGAGACGGCGTCCGCGCCCAGCGCGCCGATGGCACCGAGGGCGACCGCGCAGTAGAGCAGCGTGACCAGGCCGATGCAGATCATGATCGCGATCGGGATGTTCCGGCGGGGGTTCTTGACCTCTTCACCGGCGGTCGTGATGGCGTCGAAGCCGATGTACGAGAAGAACGCCACCGAGGCACCGGCGGTGATCCCGGCCATGCCGTGCGAGGCGAACGGCGAGAGGTGTCCGTCCTGGAACGCGGTGAAGGCGATCGCGCAGAACGCGATGAGGATGCCGATCTTCAGCACCGCCATCGCCGCCGTGGCGCCCGCGCTCTCCCTGATGCCGCGCACCAGCAGCGTGGCCGCCATCATCACCACGACGACCGCCGGGAGGTTGATCACCCCGCCGTCACCGGGTCCGGAGGAGAGCGCCGCCGGCAGGTTCCAGCCGATGAGGCTGTCCAGCAGCTCGTTGACGTACTGGCTCCACCCGACCGCGACGGCGGAGACCGAGACGCCGTACTCCAGCAGCAGGCACCAGCCGACGAGGAACGCGACCCGCTCCCCGAGTGTGGCGTAGGCGAAGGAGTAGGAGCTGCCGGAGACCGGGATGGCGCCGCCGAGCTCGGCGAAGGAGAAGGCGGTGAAGATGCAGGTCACGGCAGCGAGGACGAACGAGACCACCACGGCGGGGCCCGCCTCGGCGACGCTGTCGGACAGCCCGACGAAGATCCCGGTGCCGACGATCGCCCCGACACCGAAACAGACGAGCTGGAACAGCCCCATGGTGCGCCGCAGGCCGTGCCCTTCCAGGTCGGCTCCGGACTCGGCGAGCAGCAGTTCGGGACTCTTGACGCGTGCCCCTGGCCTGCGCGGGGGGCTCTGCGGGGTGGAGGAGGCGGGACTCATGGGGGGACGGGTCTCTTCTCTGGTGGTGCGGGGGAATGAGCCTGTGGGGGGCTCGCACCTGGCCACGCGCTCCTGACGGGGCACATGAAAAGGGGTTCGGGCGTGCGAGCCCGAACCCCACCAAGTAGCACCATCGTAGCCACTTGTGCGCATGTTCACCCAATCGGGTGCATGTTCATGCGGTGTGCGCGCCACCTGCCAGTGTCGCGACGAGGACCGCCTTGATCGTGTGCATCCGGTTCTCGGCCTCGTCGAAGACGACCGAGTGCGAGGACTCGAAGACCTCGTCGGTGACCTCCAGCTCCGACAGGCCGTGCCGCTCGTGGATCTCCCTGGCCACCTTCGTACCGAGGTCGTGATAGGCGGGAAGGCAGTGCATGAACTTCACGTCCTCGTTGCCCGTGGCGCGCAGGACGTCCATGGTCACCGCGTACGGCGAGAGGGCCGCGATGCGCTCGTCCCAGACCTCCTTGGGCTCGCCCATGGAGACCCAGACGTCGGTGACGACGAAGTCGGCGCCCAGGACGCCCTCGGTGACGTCCTCGGTGAGGGTGATGCGGGCCCCGCTGGACTCCGCGAGCTTGTTGGCCCGGTCCACGATCTCCGGCGCCGGCCAGTAGGCGGCCGGGGCGACGATCCGGACGTCCATGCCGAGCAGGGCCCCGGTGATCAGGTAGGAGTTGCCCATGTTGAAGCGGGCGTCACCCAGGTAGGCGAAGGTGATCTCCTCCAGCGGCTTCGCGCTGTGCTCGGTCATCGTGAGGACGTCGGCGAGCATCTGGGTGGGGTGCCAGTCGTCGGTGAGCCCGTTGAAGACCGGCACACCGCCGTACACCGCCAGGTCCTCGACGGCCTGCTGGCTGTCGCCGCGGTACTCGATGCCGTCGAACATCCGGCCGAGCACCCGGGCGGTGTCCTTGACCGACTCCTTGTGTCCCATCTGGGAGCCGGAGGGGTCGAGGTACGTCGTGGACGCACCCTGGTCGGCGGCTGCCACCTCGAAGGCGCAGCGGGTGCGCGTCGAGGTCTTCTCGAAGATCAGCGCGATGTTCCTGCCACGCAGCCGCTGCACCTCACCGCCCGCCTTCTTGGCGGCCTTGAGCTCGGCGGACAGGGCGATCAGGCCGCGGAACTCCTCGGCCGTGAAGTCCAGCTCCTTGAGGAAATGGCGGCCTGTGAGGTCTATGGCCATGGTCACTGCTCCTGGGTCGGACTGAGGGCATGCGGACAGGTGTCCTGGAAGTCTATACGAGACACCGTATTGCTATACAGGGCGTGCCGCGCCTCCCTGCGCTCCGCGCTCCGGCCCCGCCTCACACGGGATCGCGCACCACGGGGCAGCTCATGCAGCGGGGGCCGCCCCTGCCCCGTCCCAGCTCGCTGCCCCGGATCTCGATGACCTCGATGCCTTCCTTGCGCAGATACGTGTTGGTGGTGGCGTTGCGCTCGTACGCGACGACGACCCCGGGCTCCACGGCCAGCACGTTGCAGCCGTCGTCCCACTGCTCCCGCTCGGCGGCGTGCACGTCCTGGGTGGCGGTGAGCACCCGGATCCTGTCGAGGCCGAGCGCGGCGGCGATGGCACGGTGCATGTGCTCCGGGGGATGGTCGGTGACCTTCAGCTCACGTGGACCAGCGCCGGGCTCGATCGTGTAGGAGCGCAGCATGCCGAGTCCGGCGTACTTGGTGAACGTGTCCCCGTCGACCATCGTCATCACCGTGTCCAGATGCATGAACGCCCGCCGCTTGGGCATGTCGAGCGCCACGATCGTCCGGGCCGACCCGGCGTCGAAGAGCCCTCGGGCCAGCATCTCCACGGCCTGGGGAGTGGTGCGTTCACTCATCCCGATCAGGACGGCACCCCGGCCGATGACCAGGACGTCACCGCCCTCGATGGTGGACGGGTAGTCGTCCTGGCCCTGTGACCAGTGGTGGAAGACTCCGGCGTCGGGGCCGGTGAAGAGGGGGTGGTGCCGGTAGATCGCCTCGAAGTGCACGGTCTCGCGCTGTCTCGCCGGCCAGCGCATCGCGTTGATGGACACACCGTCGTAGATCCAGGCGGAGGTGTCGCGGGTGAAGATGTGGTTGGGCAGGGGGCTGAGCAGGAAGTCGTCCAGATCCATGACGTGGAAGCGGACCGAGGTCGGTTCGCTGTGCCGTTCCAGGAACTCCCGCTTCGTCATCCCGCCGACCAGGGCCTCGGCCAGCTCCCCTGCGGGCAGCTCCTCGAAGGCGGCGCGCAGATGCTCGGTGGCGAGCGGGCCGTACTCCTTCTCCGCGAAGACCCGGTCCAGGACGAGCCTCCTCGCCACCGGGATGTCGAGGGACTCCCGGAGCAGTTCGCCGAAGAGGTGGACCTCCACGCCTCGGTCGCGCAGCACATCGGCGAAACCGTCGTGCTCCTCCCTGGCGCGGCGCACCCACAGCACGTCGTCGAACAGGAGCGCGTCCTTGTTGCTGGGGGTGAGCCGCTTCAGCTCCAGATCGGGGCGGTGCAGGATGACGCGGCGCAGCCGCCCGGCCTCGGAATCGACATGGAATCCCATGCCCTCATCCTCACCGCGCGGGGCGCCGTTCACCCTGCGAACCGCCACCCGGTTTCGACCGGTCGTCCTACAGCCTGGGGTCGACGGGCTCCGACTCCAGCGCCAGCACCGCGAAGACCGCCTCGTGGATCCGCCACAGCGGCTCACCGTCGGCCAGCCGGTCGAGGGCCTCCAGACCGAGGGCGTACTCCCGCAGGGCCAGCGACCGCTTGTGGCCGAGGAACCGGGAGCGCAGCCGCTCCAGATTCTCCGGCCGCGTGTACTCGGGGCCGTAGATGATCCGCAGGTACTCCCGGCCGCGCACCTTGATGCCCGGCTGGACGAGCCTGCCCTTCTCGTCCCGGACGAGCGCGCCGAGCGGCTTGACGACCATGCCCTCGCCGCCGCGGCCGGTCATCTCCAGCCACCAGTCGATGCCGGAGCGGACGGAGGCCTCGTCACCCGTGTCGACGACGAGGCGCCGGGTGACCTGGAGCAGACCGGTCGGGTCGTGCTCGACGAGGCGGTCCAGCCACGCCAGTTGCTCGTCGTGCGGCACGGAGGCGAGCGAGCGGCCCTGCACCGCGAGGATCTGGAACGGCGCGAGCCGGACGCCGTCGAGCCCTTCGGTGCTCCAGCAGTAGCGGCGGTACGCCTCCGTGAACGCGGCGGCGTCCTCGGCGCGCTCCCGCTGGCGGCCGGCCAGGGCGCCGACGTCGACACCGCGGGCGGCCGCCGCGGCCAGGGCCTCTTCAGCCACGGGCAGGACGGCGCCGGCGGCCGCGCCCACCGCCGCGTACTGGGAGCGCAGCAGCCCCGCCGCCTTGAGGGACCAGGGCATCAGCTCGGCGTCGAGCACCACCCAGTCGGTGTTCCACTCCTCCCAGAGTCCGGCCGCGGTGACGGCGGCGCGGAGCCTGCCGAGGACGACCTCGGTGAGTGCGGTGTCGTCCAGGAACGGCCGCCCGGTGCGGGTGTGCAGGGCGCCGGTGGGGCCGTCGGCCCCGAAGCGCTCGCGCGCGGTGCCGGCGTCGCGGCAGACCAGCGCCACGGCACGCGAGCCCATGTGCTTCTCCTCGCAGACGACCTTGGTGACGCCGTCCGCGCGGTACTGCGCGAAGGCCTCGGCCGGATGCTCCAGGAAGCCTTCCTCGTGCGAGGTCGCTGTCGGGGCCATGGTCGGCGGAAGGTAGGCCAGCAGTCTGGGGTCGACGGCGAAGCGGCTCATGACCTCGAGTGCCGCCGCCGCGTTCTCCTCACGCACCGCGACGCGGCCCATGTGCCGGGTCTCCACGATGCGGCGGCCCTGGACATCGGCGAGGTCGAGCGGCCTGCCCTCCCGGCCGCCGGGCGCCTCGGTGGTCAGCGGTTTCACCGGCTCGTACCAGACGCGCTCGGCCGGTACGTCGACGATCTCGCGCTCCGGCCAGCGCAGCGCGGTCATCTTCCCGCCGAAGACCGCCCCGGTGTCCAGGCAGAGGGTGTTGTTCACCCAGGAGGCGGTGGGCACGGGCGTGTGGCCGTAGACGACCGCGGCACTGCCCCGGTAGTCCTCGGCCCACGGGTAGCGCACGGGCAGGCCGAACTCGTCGGTCTCGCCGGTCGTGTCGCCGTACAGCGCGTGCGAGCGGACCCGCCCTGAGGTGCGCCCGTGGTACTTCTCGGGCAGCCCCGCGTGGCAGACGACCAGCTTGCCCCCGTCCAGGACGTAGTGGCTGACGAGTCCGTCGATGAACTCCGCGACCTGCTTGCGGAACTCGGGGTGCTCGGCGTCCTCCCGCTCCAGCTGCTCGACCGTCTCGGCGAGACCGTGGCTGTGCTGGACCTTGCGCCCCTTGAGGTAACGCCCGAGCTTGTTCTCGTGGTTGCCCGGCACGCACAGTGCGTCCCCCGACGCCACCATGGACATGACGCGGCGCAGCACACCCGGGCTGTCCGGGCCCCGGTCGACGAGGTCGCCCACGAACACGGCGGTGCGCCCCTCGGGGTGCGTGCCGTCCTTGTATCCCAGCTTGCCGAGGAGGGTGTCCAGCTCGGAGCTGCAGCCGTGGATGTCGCCGATGATGTCGAAGGGGCCGGTGAGGTGCCGGAGGTCGTTGTAGCGGCGCTCCAGGACGATTTCGGCGGTGTCGGCCTCCTCCTCGGTGCGCAGGATGTGCACCTTGCGGAAGCCCTCGCGCTCCAGACCGCGCAGCGACCGGCGCAGCTCACGGCGGTGGCGCTGCACGACATGGCGGGGCATGGAGGCACGGTCGGGCCGGCCGGCGTTGCGCGCCTGGCAGAGCTCCTCCGGCAGGTCGAGCACGATGGCGATGGGCAGCACGTCGTACTGCCGGGCCAGCTGGACGAGCTGTCTGCGGCTCTCCGGCTGCACGTTGGTCGCGTCGACGACGGTGAGCCGGCCCGCGGCGAGACGCTTGCCCGCGATGTAGTGGAGCACGTCGAAGGCGTCACCGCTGGCGCCCTGGTCGTTCTCGTCGTCGGCGACGAGGCCCCGGCAGAAGTCGGAGGAGACGATCTCGGTCGGCTTGAAGTGCTTGCGGGCGAAGGTGGACTTGCCCGATCCGCTGGCGCCGATGAGGACGACGAGGGACAGGTCGGTCACCGGCAGCGTGCGAGAGGTACTGGTCATGCGGCCTTCGCCTCCTTCGTCGTCTCCTGGGCCGTGGTCATCGTGAACACGGCCATCTGTGTGGGAGGCCCCACCTCGGGGTCCTCCGGCCCGACGGGCACGAATGCCACCGTGTAGCCGTGGCGCCCGGCCACCTGGCCGGCCCAGTCCCGGAATTCCTCCCTGGTCCACTCGAAGCGGTGGTCGCCGTGGCGTACGTGCCCGGCGGGAAGCGTCTCCCAGCGGACGTTGTACTCGACGTTGGGCGTCGTCACCAGCACGGTCCGCGGCCGCGCGGAGCCGAACACCGCGTACTCCAGGGCGGGGAGCCGCGGGAGGTCGAGGTGCTCGATCACCTCGCTCAGCACGGCGGCGTCGTACCCCTTCAGCTGCTTGTCGGTGTAGGTGAGCGCGCCCTGGCGGAGGGTGATCCGCCCGGCCTGCCGCTCGCCCATGCGGTCCAGTTTCAGCCGGCGTGCGGCGACGGTCAGGGCGCGCATCGACACGTCGACCCCGACGATCTCCGTGAAGCGGACGTCCTTGAGCAGCGCCTGCACCAACTGACCCTGGCCGCAGCCGAGGTCGAGCACACGGGTCGCCCCTGCCGCACGGAGCGCCTCCAGGACCGCCGCCCGGCGCTGCTCCGCGAGCGGCACCGGCTTCTCCTCCGTGTCGGTCGTCTCGTCCACCGCGTTGTCGACGCTCTCCACCTCGAGGTCGTCCGACTCCGCCAGCCGCACCAGCTCCAGCCGCTCCATCGCCTGCCGGGTGAGTCCCCAGCGACGGGAGAGATAGCGACTGGTGATCAGCTTCTGCTCGGGGTGGCCGGCCAGCCAGCCTTCGCCCGCCCTGAGCAGCTTGTCCACCTCGTCGGGCGCCACCCAGTAGTGCTTGGCGTCGTCGAGCACGGGCAGCAGCACATACAGCTGGCGCAAGGCATCCGCGAGCCTCAGCTCCCCCTCCAGCACGAGCCGTACGTAGCGCGAGTCGCCCCACTCCGGGAACTGCTCGTCCAGCGGCACGGCCGCGGCCTCCACCCGCGTCCAGCCGAGCGGCGCGAAGAGCTTGTGCACCAGCTCGGCACCACCGCGTGCGGGCAGCGCGGGAACCTCGATCCGCAACGGCAGCGGCTGCTCGGCCCGTTCGGGCATTGCGCGGCACGCCCCGTTCAGCGCTGACTTGAACACCGTCGTCATCGCGACCGAGAGCAGCGAAGACGCCGCGTACGGCCGGTCGTTGACGTACTGCGCGAGTGCCGCGTCGGGGGCTCCGCCCCGGCCCTTGCCCTTGCCGCGCCTCACCAGCGCCACCGGATCCACTTCGAGCAGCAGGGCGGCGGTACAGCGCTCCGCGGACGCCTCGGGGTAGAAGACGTGCGCGGTCCCGTGCGAGGTGGAGAACGTCTGCGCCTTCTCGGGATGCTTGTGCAGCAGGTATCCGAGATCGGTGGCGGGACGCTCAGGGGTGCCGGTCGTGCTGATAGTCAGGAACACGCGTCCGAGTATGGTCCGGCGACCGGCCTCCCACCAGGGATTTTCAGGTTCCCGACGCTTCCAGTCGCTCGGCCAGCGCCGCGATCCCGGACGGGCCGACCCGGCAGCAGCCGCCGACCAGCCGCGCGCCCGTCCGCTGCCAGTCCCGCACCCTGCCCGGTTCGAACGTTCCCCTCCCGGTCCAGGCCCGGCCGTCGGCGTCCCACTCCTCCCCACTGTTCGGGTAGACGACCACCGGCTTTCCGGTGGCCGCTGCCGCGACCTCCACCGCTCGGTCCGCGTCGGCGGGTTCGCAGCAGTTGACCCCGACGGCCACCACCTGGTCGATGCCGGCGGCGAGCGCGAACGCCTCCGCCAGAGGCTGCCCGGCCCTGGTCCGGTCCCCCGCCACGCTGTACGAGAGCCAGACCGGCACCCCGAGCCCCTCGACCGCTCGCAGCAGGGCCTCGGCCTCGTCGATGTCCGGCACCGTCTCCAGAGCCATCACATCGGGCCCCGCCTCGGCCAGCGTCTCCGCCCGGGGCCGGTGGAAGCGCTCCAGCTCCCGGACGGTGAGTCCGTACCGGCCCCGGTACTCGCTCCCGTCCGCGAGCATCGCCCCGTACGGCCCGACCGAGGCGGCGACCCAGAGTTCGCGCCCCGTCACCGCGCCCGCCCGGCGCGCCGACTCCACGCTGCCGGCCATCAGCTCCGCCGCGCGGCCCCGCCCGATCCCACGCCGCGCGAACCCCTCGAAGGTCGCCTGGTAGCTGGCCGTGATGAGCACCTGCGCACCCGCCCGGGCATAGGCGGCGTGGGCGGCCTCGATCTGCTGGGGTGCGTCGCTCAGCAGCCGCGCCGACCAGAGGGCGTCGGACAGATCGCAGCCCTGCGCCTCCAGCTGGTTGGAGAGGCCCCCGTCCAGCAGAACGGTCCCCTCGGCGAGCGCCTCGCCGAGCGTACGGCCGGGCGGGGCCCCCGGCGTCCGGGCGGAATGCAAAAGCTGCTCCTCACTGTCGGGCGGTTGCTGCCGGTCCCGCGGCCACACGGGCCCGGCCTGCCGCGGGCCGGGTCCTCCCGTCAGCCCAGCTGCGACTGGACCTGCGACGAGATCAGCTCCAGGTGTTCCAGGTCGTGCAGGTCCAGAACCTGGAGGTAGATCCGTGACGAGCCGATGGCGGCGTACCGCCCGATCTTGTCGACCACCTCGGCGGGTGAGCCCGCCAGCCCGTTCGCCTTGATCTCCTCGACCTCCCGTCCGATGACGGACGCGCGCCGCGCCACCTCCGCGTCGTTCTTCCCGACGCACACCACCAGGGCGTTGGAGTACACCAGGTCGTCGGCGGCCCGCCCGGCCGCCACGGCCGCGTCCCTGACCCGGCCGAACTGCTTCGCGCTGTCCTCGATCGACGCGAAGGGGATGTTGAACTCGTCCGCGTACCGCGCGGCCAACCGCGGGGTACGGACCGCGCCATGGCCCCCGATCAGGACCGGGACCTTCGTCTGCGCGGGCTTCGGCAGGGCCGGCGAGTCGGTGAGCTGGTAGTACGTCCCGTCGTAGCTGAACGTCTTACCGGTCTCGGTCTCCCACAGCCCCGTGATGATCGCCAGCTGCTCCTCGAGCCGGCCGAACTTCTCCTTCGGGAACGGGATGCCGTACGCCTTGTGCTCCTCCTCGAACCAGCCGGCGCCCAGGCCCAGCTCGACCCGGCCGCCGGACATCTGGTCGACCTGGGCGACCTGGATGGCCAGCACGCCGGGCAGACGGAAGGTGCCCGCGGTCATCAGCGTGCCGAGGCGGATCCTCTTGGTCTCGCGGGCCAGTCCGGCCAGGGTGATCCACGCGTCGGTCGGGCCGGGCAGACCGTCCCCGGAGCCCATGTGCAGATAGTGGTCCGATCGGTAGAAGGCGTCGAAGCCGAGGTCCTCGGTGGCCTTGGCGACAGTGAGCAGGGTGTCGTAGCTCGCCCCTTGCTGGGGCTCGGTGAAGATTCGAAGATCCATGACTCCATCCTGCACCTTCGAAACCGCTGTGCCCCCTCTCTTGGACTCTTCCCCTGCCGGGCGGCCGGTGTGCCCCGGGCCGCCCGACTCACGGCTGGCCGGCGACGAAGCCGGCCGGTCCGTGGATCACCCCGTGGGGGCCGTCGCGCTCCCGGTCCAACTCCAGTTCGTGCTCACGCTCGCGCTCCTGCTCGGCAAGCCGCCTCAGCATCCCGTGAACCCGGTCCACGGACTCGTCGACCGCGTCTATCGCCTCGATGCACTGCCAGTAGAGCCCTTCCTCCTCCGTGCCGCAGGCGACACCCACCAGCGCGATGCCCGCCTCCCCGAGGAGCAGCCCGAGAGCGGCCAACACCCGGGGCACGTGATCCACTTCGGTGAGCTGGGACGCCCGCACGGCTCCGGCCGGGACCATCGGGTGGTCGAGCACGGCGCTCCCCAGGGCGCAGGTCTCGCTGAGCTCGCGCGCCTCCGTCCGCAACTCCGCCGGTCCGCACCTCGCCAGCCTGCCGCCGACCGCCCGGGCGAGCGCCTGGGCCTGCCACGCCTCCGCCATGACGGCCGGCACCCCCCGGCTCCCCGCCAGCGCGCTCCGGCCCGCCGCGATCAGTCGCTCCGCTTCCATGCCACTCCCCCGTCGCCGACACCGCCGGTACAAGAATCCGCTCACTTCTTCATTACCCACAGTGAGGGCCATGGCACATGAAAGCCAGAGGAAATCGGAAATCTGTGGACAGGAAGTCGATTGTGAATAAAACGATCACTCCGAAGAGTGACGAGCAGTCATCTCGCCGCCGTCCTGGCCCTGCTCGATACTTTCCGGTGGTACCGGCTCAACACCCGCCGTCGCCACCGGAAAACGTTCCTCGTTCCGGTCGATCTTGGCCGCCAACGCCGCCAGCGCGTCGATTCCCAGGACTTCGCAGAACTGCAGGAGATACGCCAGGACGTCCGCGACCTCGTCCCTGACCCGGAACGCCGCAGCAGGGTCCTCCATCACCCTCGCCGACTGCTCCGGCGTCAGCCACTGGAAGATCTCCAGGAGTTCCGAAGCCTCCACACTCAGCGCGGCGCTGAGGTTCTTGGGGGTGTGGTACGGCTCCCAGGCCCGTGCCGCCGCGAAGTCGGCCAGCCGCCGCTGCAGTTGTGCTACATCCAGTTCGCTCACCGTGTCAGGTCTACCACTGTCGCGCCGGCCGTCTCCCGGGCGGCTGCCGCGGCCGCCTCACCGACCGTCCCCAGCAGACGCATGTGTCCGTCCGCACAGATCGACGCGGCCAATGCCAGCAGCTCCCCACTCTGCCGCGCGTCCAGACTCCGGTCGAATCCGTCGGCCAGCACGGTGAGGGCCTGCATGGCCGACGGCACCTCCGCCGCCGGGTCCACCACCAGGACATGAGGGCCGGTCAGCAGTACGAGCGCGAAGGCGAGATAACGGAGTTCGCCGTCGCCGAGGCGCCCGATGGGCGTACTCCGGCCCGGCCCCCGCCCCGTCAGGGCCTGCACGGTGCCGCCCTCCAGTCGCTCGGCGGTCAGTCCCGTCACCGGCCCCGCGCACCCGGCGTCCGCGCTGGCGACCAGTCGGGCGTGCCGCTGCGCGCACTGGCTGTGGGTGCGGTGCAGTACCTCGGCGAGGTTGTCGCAGGACGAGGTCAGCCGCCCTTCCGCGACCGGCACCGCCGCACGCATCCGCCCCGGCTGAGGATCGCAGACGAAGGCCGACCGCAGGGCCACCACCACCTGCTCGGCGGCGGCCAGCACCCTGAGCTGCCCGTCCGTCGTTCCCGCGACCCGCAACGGCAGCAGTGCCGTGCCGAGGCGGTCGTCGGGGAAGGGAGCACGCGTCACCGGCACCGCCCCCGCCGTGTACCAGGCCGCCTGGACCGAGGAACGCCGGGGATCCCGCAGCGCCGTGCTCAGCAGCGTCTCGCCGCTGTCGGTCAGCCGCTCGCCGACGATGCGGAGGGTGGGCTCGGCCTGCACGGCGAGATCCAGTCTCACCGGACCGGCCGGACCCTCCACCGTGCAGCCGAGTCTGAATCCGCGCCGCCCCTGCCCGTCGGCCCCGGCCCCTTCGGGCACCCAGGCCACCGGGTCGGGGAAGACGTCCTCCAGCGGATCGCCGGCGGCCAGCCGCGCGAGCGCCTCGTAACCGCGCAGGGCGGTCGACTTGCCGCTTCCGCTGCGTCCGGTGAGCAGCGTGAGCGGTCCGAGCGGGATGACGGTGCGGCGGTGCGACGCGAAGGCGTCGAGGCGGAGTTCGCTGACGAAGGGGCGGGCGGGTCGGCCCGCGCCGGACGGCGCGGAGGCCGCCCTCCCCGTGGAGATCACAACAGTCATGAGCGGACCGTACGCACGCCCGTGAGCGGCGAACCGTTCCGCCCGCACGACCTTCCTACGATTGAGGTACGCCCGCCGCGGTGACTCCCTCGACCTCCATGCCGACCGGTGCGAGCAGGAAGACATTGCGGTCCACCCGGTGCATCCCGCTGCCGAGCCCGAAGACCACACCGCTGCTGAAGTCCAGGATCCGCTTGGCCACATCGTTCTCGGCGCCGGTCAGGTCCAGCAGCACCGGGATCTGGGCGACCAGATACTCGGCCACCTCGCGCGCGTCCGCGAACACCTGGACGCGCAGGACGACCATGCGCCGCTGCTCGGCCGACTCCTGCCGGTCCGGGACCGTCCTGTGGTCGACCCGGGAGGGCCATTCGTTGCGGCCCCTCAGGGGTACGACCTGGGCGAGCCCTTCCCACTGTTCGTCGGTGGCGTCGTATCTGTCGTACCTGTCGTACCTGCTCACAGAACCACCCCGTCCGTATGCCGGTTGGCTGTGCGCCGGCTGCGCTCGCTGTTCATCGGGCAATTCTCTCGCCCCTCACCCGTTCGGCGTACCACCGACACGGGTCGGAACGTGATCGGCGGCCTCCGGGGCGCCCGCACCGCCCGGTTCGGGAAGCGTGTCGAGCGGTGTGAAACGTACCGGTAGATGGGCCAGGGCTCGATGGAAAGGTCCCGGCCGCCAGACCAGCGCGCCGGGTTCGACGGCGAGTTCCAGATCACAGAGCTGGCTGGTGAGCTGCTCGATCGCGGTCATCGCCATCAGCAGGGCGGGCTGCTTGGCGGGGCAGCGGTGCGGACCCGTCGACCACGCCAGGTGGGCGCCGTCGCCGGAGCGCACCGCGGGGTCCGATCCGGACGGCGGCGACTGGGTGTTGGCGGCGGCGAAGGAGACCAGCACCAACTGCCCGGCGCGCAGCGGGACCCCGTGGAACTCGGTGTCGTGGCGCGGGAAGTGCGCACCCATGCTGGCCAGCGGCGGATCGCGCCAGAGGACGTCGTCGACCGCCTCGTGCGCGGTCATCGCGCCGCCGTGCAGGGAGCCGCCGTAACGGGTGTCGCTGAGCATGCGCAGGAGGGCGTTGCCGATCAGATTGGTCGTGGGGTCGTGGCCCGCGCTCATGATGAGCGTGATCTGACGCACGGCCTCGTCGTCGTCGAGACCGGCCGGGTGCGCCAGCAGGTACGAGGTGAGATCGCGGCCCGGCCTGCGCCGCCGTGCGGAGACGAGAGCGGTGACGACGCCGACGAGCTCGTCGTACGCCGCTGTCGCGTCCCCCGCGGAGTCCATCATTCCCGCCGTACCGCGGACCACCCGCTCGGTGTCCTGGGGAGCCACGCCGAAGGAGGCGGTGAAGACGTGCAGGGGCAGCCTGCGGGCGTACTGGGCGATGAGGTCACCGGTGCCGGTGGCCGAGAACCCGGCGATGAGCCGCTGCGCGACCCGGGCGACCTCCGCGCGCAGCAGGTGGGGTTCGATCAGGGCGAGGGTGTCGTTGATGGCGTCGCGGTAACGGGCGTGGACGGCGCCGTCGGTGAAGAGCGCGGTGGGCCGGTAGCCGAGCACGGGAAGGACCGGCGAGTCGGCCGGCACGCCCGTCTGCCAGGCACGCGGGTCCTTGGTGAAGGTCTCGGTGTCCCGCAGCAGGTCGACGGCCGCGTGGTAGTCGGTGACCAGCAGCGCGTCGACGTCCGGGGCGACCCGCACCCTGGCCAGCGGCCCCTGGTCGCGCAGCATGCGGTAGTGGCCGTGCGGATCGGCGGCGAAGCCGGCCCCGTACAGCGCGAGGGGCTCGTGGAGCGAGGGGGCGGTGCCGGGTGAGGTGCCGGTCTCGGGAGGCGTCATGACGATTCCTGGGGCGCGGGCAGGCAGGTCAGCGCGTGCTCGGCGAGGGCGATCAGGGCGTCGATGCCGCCCCCGCGTTCGCGCGCGTCGCACTGCACCAGCGGGGTGCGGGGATCGAGGTCGAGGTGCTTGCGCAGGACTTCGTCGGCGTGGGCGGGGGCGTCGGGGAAGCGGTTCACGGCGACGGCGTACGGGAGCCCCTGCTCCTCCACCATGTCCATGACGGCGAAGGAGTCCTCGAGCCGCCGGGTGTCGACCATGACGAGGGCGCCGAGCGCACCGCGCGCGATGTCCTCCCAGAGGGGGAGGAAGCGCTCCTGGCCCGGCGTGCCGAACATGTACAGCACCAGATCGTCCTGGACCGTCAGCCGGCCGAAGTCGACGGCGACCGTGGTCGTGGTCTTCTCCGGAAGCCCGGCGGTGTCGTCGAGTCCCGTACTGGACTGCGTCATCGCCTCTTCCGTGTGCAGGGTCGGGATCTCCGACAGGGTACGGATCAGGGTCGTCTTGCCCACGCCGAAGGGACCCGTGACGACGAGCTTCATCAGGGTCTCGGCGGCACTCGGCAGATAACCGATGCCGCCCCGGTCAGTGGAGGGAACGGAGTCCAACGAGCAGCCTCTCGACGAGCGACCGGTCGATCTCACCGGCACTGGGGATCGGTGGTCGAGCGTGCAGATGTCCCGCGGCCACGAGATCCGTGGCCAGGAAGACGGTGGCGCTGACCGGCAGGTCCAGATGGGCAGCGCACTCGACGACGGTGAGGGCTCCGGGCTCGAGGAGCTCACACAGCCTGCGCTGCTCCGAACCGGTGTTCACCGGCAGGGCCGAGTCCGTACGGATGAGCACGGCGAGCCGGTCGAGCGCGGGGCCGGTGGGCGTGGAGCGGCCACCGGTGACCAGGTAGGGGGGAATCAGGCGGCGGCCTGGGCCGGGGGTCATGGCCGGGTGGCAGCGTCCGGTTGGCGGGTGGGGGCGTGCATGGCCCTGGTCAGCGCGGTCACCTGCACCTGCATCTGGTAGGCGATGTTCCCCAGGTGTGCGTCGGGGGCCGCGAACAGGGCCAGGGTGGTGTTCCTGCCGGCCGGTACGACGACGGCGAAGCCCAGGTCGGACTCCACGACCGTCTGGGCGAGTCGCGGCGACTCGGCCTCGGTGAACGCTGTGGTGAAGGCACGGGCGGCCGCGTGCAGGGTGGCCGTCATCGCGGCGACGCGCTCGGCGGACGCACGGTCCAGGCCGGGCGACGCGCCCTCGACGAGCCCGTCGCCGGTGGCGACCACGGCATGCTGCACACCGGGGAGCTCCAGCAGCGGGGTCAGCACCCAGGCGAGATCACCGGCGGTGGGGGTGGTGCTCACGTCTCGTCGTCTCCTTGGTCGTCCGATGGGGATGCTGAGGGTGTCCGCGCCGGGGGCGCGGGCGCCTTCCTGCCGCTGAGGGTGCCCTCCTGAAGGGCGGTCCAGGCCGCTCCGGCCTGCTCGGGCGTACGGAGCACGGGCTTCTCGGCAGGCTGCTGCCGGGCCGTCGGCGCCTCCGGGGCGGCCGTCCGGCGGGATCTGCGCCGCCGGGTGGGCAGGCCTGCCGGAGGCGCGGCTTCCCCTGCGGCGGGGGCGGTCTCGGCGGGTTCGGCGGGCACGGACGCGGCGGGTTCGACAGGGGCGGCCGGCGCGGGTTCGGGCTCGGCGGGCGCGGCAGGAGCGACGGGTTCCGCGGGCCCGGTGGGCAAGGGGCTCTCCGTGACGCCCTCGGCGCGCGCGTGCACCGGCTTCGGCGCGAGCACGGACAGGGTGCGGTCGTCGTCGATCACGGTCAGCAGATGCGCCGGAATACGCAGCATCGCGCGCATCCCGCCGTACGGCGACGACTCGATGTGGCAGCTGAAGCCGTAACGCGCGACGAGCCGCCCCACCACGGCGAAGCCGGTCTGCGGCGGGTCCCCCAGCTCGGTGAGCAGCACCTCGGAGGGGCCCGACAGCAGTGCGCGGGCCCGCTTCAGCGCGTCGTCGTCCATGCCGATCCCGGCGTCGTCGACCAGGATCAGGGCCCCGCGCCCCGCGGTCTGCTGGACCGTCACCGGCACCTCGGTGTCCGGGTGCGAGTACGCCGTGGCGTTGGCCAGCAGTTCGGCGAGCGCGATCGCGAGAGGTTCGGCGGCCCGGGCGACCAGCGCGAGCCGCTCCTGGCGCAGATGGTTGGCGACCTTGATCCGCTCGTACCCCGCCACCCGGGACTGGGCGCCGAGCACGACCTCGACGAGCGAGGAGTTCTGCCGGGCGAGTCCGGGCCAGGCGTCGCAGAGCACGGCCGTGGCCTGGGTGCGGCGCAGCGCCAGTTCGTTGCGGAAGTCGAGCTGGAGGATCCGCGGGTCGTCGTACTCGTGCTGGAGCTCGTGCAGCAGGTGCTGCGACTGGTTGAGCAGCGACTGGATCTTGGCGGAGGTTCCGCGCATGGCCGAGCGTGCTGCCGCGTCGACGCGTCGGCGTTCCTCCAGGACAGCTGTGCGCGCGGCCTGTACGGCCTCGGTCAGCAGACGCGCGGCGTCCCCCTCGATCCCTGCGGCCTCCCGCAGCCCGGGGACAGGCGCGGAGCGGTGGGAGAGTGCGGTGGCCGCGGCGGGTATCCGGTTCCGGGCCAGCTGGCGGATCTCCTCGGTGAGGGCGAGGGTCCGGGCGTCGGCCGCCTTGGACTGCCGCTCGGTGAGCTCCGCACGGGCCGTAGCACCGTACGCGTCCAGCCTCGCCTGGTGCATGCGTACTGCCGACCAGATCGCCACCACGACGGCGATGAGGGCCACGATCCATGCCAGCACGGCGTCATCGCCTCTCTGTTGTCGGGGACGGTCGACAGCCCGCGCCGGTGCGGGGCGTCCGGCTGCCGTAACGGCGGGCCGTCACGCCGCCCCTCCGGTGCACGCCGCGCCGGTCTCCTGGGCGACGGCCGCCACGTCGGCCATCACCTGGAGTACACCGGGGAGTTCGGAGCCGTCCAGGTGGCGGTACTCGCTCCCGATGGTCACCACGAGCCGTTCGGACAGGCCGAGCTCCGGGTACCGGCCCTCGGCGATCACCCGGCGGGCCGCCTCGAGCGCGGGCACTCCCGCCGCGTGAAGGGCGTGGGCGCGGTCGCGTACGTACGCGAGGTAGTCCATGTGCCCGCGCACTCCGGCAGGGTCGAGCACCGGCCCGTGCCCCGGCACGATCACCTCGGCGCCGGTGGCCAGGACGCGTTCGCAGGCGTCGATCACGTTGTCCAGCGGCCCCGCCCAGTGCACCGGGTGGTCCCCGGGCTGCTGGGAGGTGGAGGAGAAGATGACGTCCCCGCTGAACACGGCGCGCTGCGCGGGCAGATACACGATCAGGTCGCCCCCGGTGTGCGCGGGCGGCAGGGACGACACCTGGACCGTGTGCTCCCCCAGGGTCAGTTCGAGCTCACCGGTGAAGTAGGTCGTCGGAGACACCTCGTCGGTGGCGGACCAGTCGAAGACGCCGAAGTGACGGCGGAGATAAGCGCCGAGGGGAGTGGAGGGATCACTTCCGGCCACCAGGGCGTGCTGCTGCTGCGGGGTGGGGTCGTAATGGATGTGCTCCCGGGCCTCGCGGGTCGCGATGATCTCCGCGTCCGGAAGCACCCCGGCGCCCCAGAAGTGGTCGCCGTTGGCGTGGGTGACGATCACACGGTCGACGCCCACCCCGTCGGGCAGCCGTTTCTGGCTCTCCACCAGGAACTGACCGGCCATCATCGTGTCGTACGGGGTGTCGATCCACAGCCCCCCGCGCGGAGACACGAGCAGGCCACAGTTGGCCAGGCCCCAGCCCCGCTGCGGCGGCAGCCAGGCGTACAGACCCCTGCCGAGGTCCACGACTTCCCCACCCGTGATCGACATGGGCTGATTATGCCGACCGCATTCCGGCCGCGCGTTCGAACTCGGCCAACGTGCGTGCCCGATGACGTGAAATCGCCCCTCACCGGAGCCACCCGCCGCCGCCCCGTGACCGTCCGGGGTTGTCGAGAAACAGCCCCACGGGGCATTTTCCACCTGATGTACGGGATGTCGGCAGCGGAGTTCGCGCCATGCGACCGATACCCACACAGCCTCGACGGAACCGGATCGAGTCGGCTACCCACCGAGCATGGCCGAAAACCGACCCCGCTCGGGTTACGGAGGCGTGAACACTTTGCTTGTTCTTGCTCGATTGACCCATGTAATATGCAGAATTGAACAAGCGGGCGTCGATTTCACACACCCCCGTCCCACCAGGTGCGAGAAGCAGTGGAAGCGGAGTGCGGACATGTCGCATGTCGAGACCGAGACAGCCGGCCAGCCCGAGTGCTGGCGCCGTGCCGCGGAGGTCGCTGCCGACCGGAAGGCGGCCCTGCCCGCCGCCGGTGAGCGCATCGCCGTCGTCGGCTGCGGAACGTCGTATTACATGGCGCAGGCGTACGCCTCGCTCCGCGAGGCTTCCGGACAGGGCGAGTCCGACGCCTACGCCGCCTCGGAGTTCCCGTTCGGGCGCACGTACGACCGGGTCGTCGCGCTGACGCGGTCGGGGACGACCACGGAGATCCTCGGCCTGCTGAACCGACTGCGGGGCGCCACCCGGACCGTCGCCGTCACCGCGGACCCGCGGACCCCGGTGATGACCGCGGCCGACGATGTGGTGGTCCTCGACTTCGCCGACGAACGGTCCGTGGTCCAGACGAGGTTCGCGACGACCGCGCTGACGCTGTTCCGCGCCCATCTCGGGCTGCACACCGAGGACGTCGTACGGGACGCGGAGACCGCGCTGGCGGAGCCGCTGCCCGAAGGGCTCCTGGAATGCGACCAGTTCAGCTTCCTGGGGCAGGGGTGGACAGTGGGGATCGCCAACGAGGCGGCGCTCAAGATGAAGGAGGCGTCCCTGTCCTGGACGGAGTCGTATCCGGCGATGGAGTACCGCCACGGCCCCATCAGCATCGCCACGGCCGGGACGGCGACCTGGATGTTCGGCGCCGCTCCGGAGGGGCTGCGGGAGCAGGTGCTGGCGACCGGGGCCCGCTGGGTGGAGAGCGGACTGGACCCGCTGGCCGACCTGGTCCGGGTCCAGCGGCTGGCGATCGCCCGAGCGGCGGCCCGTGGCCTCGACCCCGACCTGCCGCGCCATCTGACCCGGTCGGTGGTGCTCGGCACGGCTCCGGGAGCCTGACGGCTCCACGGCGTGCCTGAGCACCGGGCCGGCCGTCCGGCCCGGTGCTCAGGCATGCCCCGAAGAGGTCAGGCCTCTTCGAAGTAAGCGTCCAGCGCCTCGTCGAGCTCCGCCGTCCACCCCTTGAGGTCGCCCCGGGATCCGGCCTCGACCTCGGCGTTGAACCACCGGCGGCTCGACAGGTGGACCGTCACGGTGAACCGGCGCCCGAAGCGGCCGGTCTTGACCTCGACCGCACCGATCTCGGCCCAGTCGAACTCCGCCTCCTGGTCGTCGAGGCGGAAGCGAACGCCGTCCGCGTCCACCCTGATGGATCCGCGCCGGTCGCTGACCTCGAAGACGGGGCCGTCCTCATCGACGGCGCTCCTGCCGGCGGGCACGGGCTCGGCCTCCGGGGCCGTCCCGCCGGCCGGGGCCTCGTCGTCACCCCCGGCCGTGTCGTCGGAGGCCTTGTCGTCCACGGCGGCGTCCTCGGGGGCGGCCGCGGACTCGTCCGGGGCCCCGTCGGCGAGCGCGTCCGCAGTCCCGGTCTCCCGGGTCTCCTGGGCCTCCTCGGGCTCCTGGGGCGCCGCCTTCTCCGCCTCCGTCCGCGCGGGGACAGGGGCCGTCAGGCCAGGGATGTACGCCGGGTCTGTCCCTGCGGCGAACTCGGGCTTGGTGTTCGAATCTATGCGCTGCTCCACGGCGGGCAGTATGGACGACGAACCTGTACGAAACCAGTCACCCGCACCCCGCCCGGCCTGTCGGCGACACCTCGGCCGTCGTGATGCCGACGGCGCGGGGGCCTCCGGAGCCGATCGGCCCGCCGAAAACGGACGACGGGTGGTGCGGGTTCCGCCGAACCCGCACCACCCGTCACTACTGTCCCTCTGTCACACGCCCGTGCGGCAGCGGTCCCGCCTGGGCGAGGCTCAGTAGGCCCCGAAGACGTTGTCGATGGAGCCGTACCTGTCCGCGGCGTAGTTGCACGCGGCCGTGATGTTGGCGACCGGGTCGTAGCTGTCCATCGACGTACCGGGCACGTGGTAGGCCTGGAAGGTCGGGTCGATGACCTGGAGCAGACCCTTGGACGGCACGCCGTTGATCGCGTTGATGTCCCAGTTGTTGATGGCCTGGGGGTTGCCCGCGGACTCGCGGATGATGTTCCGGTGGATGCCCTCGTAGCTGCCGGGGATGCCGTGCTCGGCCATGACGGCGAGCGACTCCTTGATCCAGCCGTCGAGGTCGTTCGTGTACGAGACCGGCTCGGCGGCCGGAGCGGCCTCGGCGGCGGCAGGTGCGCCTTCCGCGGCGGTGGGGGTGCTCGTGCGCTCCGACCGGTCGGCGCGGTCGGCGCCCTCAGAGGCACGGTCGGACGAGGCGGAGGCCTTGGATTCGGCCTTCCCACCCTTGTCCGCCGACTTGTTCTCGGCCTTGCCGCCGATGGTCAGCTTCAGACCGGGGTGAATCAGGTCGGGGTTTCCGCCGACAGCCTTCTCGTTGTTCTCGTACAGGGCCTTCCAGCCACCGTTCACGGAATGCTCGCGTGCGATCTTCGCAAGGGTGTCACCCAAGATCACGGAATAGGTGGTGGACTTGGACTTCTGCGCGGCAATTCCCTTGCCGGACGCGGCAGTCGACGTCGCAGCCTTTTCCACGGCGGCCGGCTGGGCCGGGGCCGCGAAGGCTCCGGTCGCACCGATCACAGGGAGGGCCAGGACGGCTCCGCCCGTGCTCACGGCGATGATGCCGCGGGTGAGCGAACTGGTCCTGGAACGACGGTGCTTACCGTTTTCGGGCATGCTGAATTCCTCTCCGTCGCCTGCGAAGTGAGCTGTCGGGTTCGGGCTGGAGATGCCCGGCCGCATGCGAATGCGACTTCACCCCGAGCCGCTCCGGAAACCGGATCGGCGCTTACTTGGGTCCCCCGCTCCTGCCGTACGAGAAGTGGTCGGGTAACCGGACGGCGGCAGGATTCGGCGTTCCGCCCGGAGTGATGGTGACCGTAGGCGAGAAATAGGGAAAGGAACAAGCCTGGCGCGATGATCACAATTCATTCGCAAGATCAATTCTCGGGAATTCATGTAATCCACCCCACATCGCGTCGCCCATTTCTCTTGGCGCAGAAGGGAACCGACTACCGCACCCCTGCGTCCGGGACCCATGAAGTGACCCTGGTCACGGAGTCCGATTCGGGCGTTTTGCGCCCGCGCGAAGGCCCCAGGTCACACGAAATGGCCTTTTATGGATTACAGGATTAATTCCAAAAAACTACCTCAAATCGGGCATACGACTCACAGCTGAGGCTCAGGCGCATACCGAGGGCGCCCGCGTGGAACCGATCCGCCTATGACTGAAAGCCCTCTCGCCTCGGCGCCCCGGATCACCGTCCTGCCCGTCCAGCCCGGCCATCCCCCCTTCCGGATCGTGGAGATCGACGGAGAGGTGATCGGGAGTGCGACGGCGATGACGGATGTGCTGATCGCCGCCGCGGCGGCCGGCATTCCGGTCCACGACCTCGACGACCCGGCCGTCATCCGCTGGGTGGGCGGCGGCAAGCTCACCTGGAGGCCGCACTGAGACGGGGCGGGCGGGGGGCGTCGACTCAGGCGCCCGGCGGAAGCCCGCAGGTCGCGCAACGGACCTGAGAAGGATTCGCAGATGCGAGGCTGACTTCATGAGTACCTTGCAAATGCAAGCCGTTGAGCCATATCGTGCAGCACATGCAGACCTATACCATTGGGCAGGCGGCACGTCTTCTCGGCGTGAGCCCGGACACCGCCCGCCGCTGGGCGGACGCGGGCCGGGTAGCGACCCATCGCGACGAGGGCGGGCGCCGCCTCATCGACGGCCGTGATCTGGCCGCGTTCTCGATCGAGGTCGGTCAGGCCTCCCCCGGCGAGGAAGAGGTCCCCTACACCTCGGCCCGCAACGCCTTCCCCGGCATCGTCACCGCGGTGAAGCTGGGCGACGTAGCGGCACAGGTCGAGATCCAGGCCGGCCCGCACCGCCTCGTCTCGCTGCTCACCCGGGAAGCCGTGGAGGAACTGGGACTCGAGGTCGGCATGCAGGCCACGGCCCGCGTGAAGTCGACCAGCGTGCACATCGACCGCACCTGACGCGGCATCTGCCGTCCGGGTACGGCGGCATGCCCAGGAGGTGCCGGCCCGGGTGGTGCGAGGGTGACCGTAGCCGGGAGTCTGTCAGCCCATCAGTCCGGCGGCGAGTGTCGCCCCCAGTTCCCAGCACGCTTCCGTGTCGGCCTTGCCCGGCTCACCGGTGACAGTCACGGCGTCGGCCGTACGCCGCCATCCGAGGCCCGTGGTGATCGTCTCGATGCCCCGTACGGCGCCGGTGACGTCGTTGCCGCCGTGCACGTAGTAGCCGAAGGGCCGGCCCTTCGTCCCGTCCAGGCACGGGTAGTAGACCTGGTCGAAGAAGTGTTTCAAGGCGCCGGACATGTACCCGAGGTTCGCCGGGGTGCCGAGGAGGTAGCCGTCGGCCGCGAGCACGTCGGAGGCCGTGGCGGAGAGCGCCGCCCGTCGCACGACCCGGACGCCTTCGATGTCCTCCGTCGTCGCGCCGGAGAGCACCGCCTCGAACAGCGCCTGGCAGTTGGGCGAGGGGGTGTGATGCACGATCAGCAGAGTGGCCACGCCTTGAACCTACCCGCTCACCGATTCCCGCGCCCCCGTCGAGGGACGCGGGTCCGCGGGGCGCGGACGTCCTCTCAGCCGGCGGCGCGGAAGCCGCGCAGCCGGAGGCTGTTGCCGACGACGAAGACCGACGAGAACGCCATGGCCGCACCGGCGATCATGGGGTTGAGCAGGCCGGCGGCGGCGAGCGGGAGGGCCGCCACGTTGTAGGCGAAGGCCCAGAACAGGTTCGAGCGGATCGTGCCCAGCGTCCTGCGGGAGAGCCGGATCGCGTCGGCGGCCACCCGCAGGTCCCCGCGTACGAGAGTCAGGTCGCCGGCCTCGATGGCGGCGTCCGTGCCCGTCCCCATGGACAGGCCCAGGTCCGCCTGGGCGAGCGCGGCCGCGTCGTTGACCCCGTCGCCGACCATGGCGACGCTGCGTCCCTCCGCCTGGAGCCTCTTGACGACCTCGACCTTGTCCTGCGGCATCACCTCGGCGATGACCTCGTCGATGCCGACCTCGGCCGCGACGGCTGTGGCGACCGCCTTGTTGTCACCGGTCAGCAGGACGGGGGTCAGCCCGAGGCCGCGCAGCCGCCGGACCGCTTCGGCGCTGGTCTCCTTGACGGCGTCGGCGACTTCCAGGACCGCACGCGCCTCGCCGTCCCAGGCCACCGCGATCACGGTCCGCCCGTCCTGCTCGGCCAGGTCCTTGGCCTTCCTGAGCTCCTCGGGAAGTTCGATCGACCAGTCGGCCAGCAGCTTCTCCCGGCCGACGAGGACCGCACGGCCCTCGACGACGCCCTGCACACCGAGGCCGGGGACGTTGGTGAAGCCCTCGGGCGTGGGCAGCGCGCCCACGGTCCCGGCGGCGCCCTCGGCGACGGCCCGGGCGATCGGGTGTTCGGAGGAGTGCTCCAGTGCGCCCCCGAGGCGCAGCACTTCGGCCTCGTCCGTGGAGGCGGCCGCGTGGACCTTCAGCAGCGTCATGCGGCCCGTGGTGACGGTGCCCGTCTTGTCGAGGAGGATCGTGTCGGCCCTGCGGGTGTTCTCCAGGACCTCCGGTCCCTTGATCAGGATGCCGAGCTGGGCCCCGCGGCCGGTGCCGACGAGCAGGGCGGTGGGTGTGGCCAGGCCCAGTGCGCAGGGGCAGGCGATGATCAGTACGGATACGGCCGCCGTGAAGGCCGCGGTGAGTGCCGCACCCGAGCCGAGCCAGAAACCGAGCGTGGCGAGCGCCAGCCCGATGACGACCGGCACGAAGACCGCGGAGATCCTGTCGGCAAGGCGCTGCGCGGAGGCCTTGCCGCTCTGGGCCTCTTCCACGAGCGTGGCCATCCGGGCCAGCTGGGTGTCGGCGCCGACCCTGGTGGCCTCGACGACCAGGCGGCCGCCGGCGTTGAGGGTCGCCCCGGTGACGGAGTCACCTGTGGAGACCTCGACGGGCACCGACTCGCCGGTCAGCATCGAGACGTCGACCGCCGAGGAGCCCTCGACGACGGTCCCGTCCGTGGCGATCTTCTCGCCGGGGCGGACCAGGAAGCGGTCCCCCACGTGCAGACCGGCCGTGGGCAGGGTGATCTCACGGCCCTCGCGCAGCACGGTGACTTCCTTTGCGCCCAGCTCCATGAGCGCCTTGAGGGCGGCGCCCGCCTTGCGCTTCGAGCGGGCCTCGAAATACCGGCCGGCCAGGATGAAGGCCGTCACTCCGGCGGCGGCCTCCAGGTAGATGTTCCCCGCTCCGTCGCCGCGGCTGATCGTGAATTCGAATGGATGCGTCATGCCCGGCATCCCGGCGGTTCCGAAGAAGAGCGCCCACAGCGACCAGAGGAACGCCGCCGATGTGCCGACCGAGATCAGGGTGTCCATGGTGGCCGCACCGTGACGGGCGTTGGTCCAGGCCGCACGGTGGAAGGGCCAGGCCGCGTAGGTGACGACCGGGGCGGCCAGCGTGAGGGAGAGCCACTGCCAGTACTCGAACTGGAGGGCCGGGATCATCGCCATCGCGACGACCGGCGCGGCGAGCAGCACCGCGGTGACGAGCCGCTGGCGCAAGGACCGCAGCTCGCCGTCGGCGCGCTCGTCCTCGCCCCGGCCGGCGGCGGGCTCGCCGGAGCCGCCGGGCTCGGGGAGGGGTGGGGCCGGGCGCCGGGCTGTGTAGCCGGTGGCCTCGACCGTGGCGATCAGGTCGTCGACCGAGACGTCCCCGGCGAAGTCGACTCTGGCCTTCTCCGTGGCGTAGTTGACCGTGGCCTCGACCCCCTCCATGCGGTTGAGCTTCTTCTCGATCCGCGCCGCGCACGAGGCGCAGGTCATGCCGCCGATGGCGAGCTCGACCCGGTCGGCGCCGGTAGTGGCTGAAGTCATTTACTGCTCCTCGTCCGAACGGAACCCAGTATACCCCTCACGGGTATCTTTCCCGTCGGTCAGGTATACCCCCCACCCGTATGCATCGCAAGCCTCATCAGCATCACTTGCAGATACCCCCCACGGGTATATGGTCTGAGTCGTCGGACCGTCGCGAGCCCTCCACGCAGAAGGCAACAGGAGCAGTCATGAATCCCGCCGCGAAGATCACCGCGTTCACCGCCGCTCTGGCCGCGTCGTTCGGCGCCGCATACGGCATCGGAGCCGTCACGGACCCGGGTGCCGGCACCACCGAGCCTTCCAGCCGCACGGAGAGTGCGGCGCCACACTCCGAGGGCAGCCGCACCGGGCCTCCGGCCGGGGGCCTCCAGATCTCCGAGGGCGGTTACACGCTCGACCTGAGGACCCCACGCGTGAAGGCGGACCGGCGCAGCGAGCTGCGCTTCGCCGTTCTCGACCGGTCGGGCGGTCCGGTCACCGACTTCCAGCGTGAGCACGACAGGGAGATGCATCTGATCCTCGCCTCCCGCGACCTGGCGACCTACCGCCACCTGCACCCCACGCGGGCGGCCGACGGTACGTGGAGCACCCCCGTGGAGCTGCCCGCGGCCGGCGACTACCGGGTCTTCGCAGATTTCACGCCGGCCGACAGGAACGCCGTGGACCTGACCCTGGGTGCAGATCTGGCCGTGTCCGGGACGCACAAGGAGGCGGAGCTCCCGAAGCCCGCTCCGACGACCGAGGTCGACGGGTACACGGTCTCCCTGAACGGCACCCTGCGCCCCGGCGTGCCGGAGCACCTCACCTTCACGGTGCGGAAGGACGGCCGGCCCGTCACCGACCTGCAGCCCTATCTCGGCGCGTACGGGCATCTCGTCGCCCTGCGCGCGGGCGACCTCGCCTATCTCCACGTGCACCCCGACGGGGAGCCCGGCGACGGTTCCACGGAAGCCGGACCGGAGGTCGCGTTCACCGCGACGGCGCCCGGTTCCGCCGCCTACCGGCTGTTCCTGGACTTCAAGCACGACGGCACGGTCCGGACGGCGGCCTTCACCGTCCCGTCCCGGGCCGGGGCGGACACCCCCCGTCCGGCGACCCCTTCGGACGGGCACGACGACAGCACCACGGACGGGGGCCACGGCCACTGACGTGCGGAGGCTGCCGGTGCGGCTTCCCGGTCCCTCTCAGAGCTCCAGGTTCCCCAGCCACGCGTCCTGCCCGTCGGCCAGGGACCGCCGCAGCGGCAGGGCCTCGAACCGGCAGGCGAAGGTGAGGCCGGCGTCCACGCCGTCACCCCGCACCCGGTGGACCCACGCGTCGGGCGAGCCCTCCGGTGCCCGCAGCAGGAAGAACGTGGTCCGGCGCGGCTGCCGCGTCTGCGGGTGCGGGCTCCCGTCGACGGCAATCGGCCGGATCACGTCGGCGGTCAGCAGGCCGGTCTCCTCGGCGACCTCCCGCAGAACGGCGTCGGACAGCTCCTCGCCCGGCTCGACTCCCCCGGCGGGAACCTGGGTTCCGGCGTCAGCCATGCCGACGTGGTCGAACACCAGGAGCTCCGCGCTCTCGCGACGCCGGATCACATACGCGGCGACACGGATTCTCGGCGTGCTCATCCCCACTCCCCTCCCTCTCGGCCGACGGCGAGTCCCGCTACAGCGACGTGAGCCGGGCCAGCGTCTGCTCCAGTTCCTCGCGGAGCGTGCGGCCTGCCGCGTCGCCGTCCCCCCGCGCGACGGCGTCCACCAGTGAGGCGTGGTCCTCGTCGCCGTGGTTCGGGTCCCCGGAGCGCAGTTCGAGCAGGGCGAGCATGTCGATCAGCCCCTTGCGCAGCGTGGGGACGAATTCGGTGAACAGCGCCGAGAGTACGGGGTTGTGTGCCGCCGCGACCACGGCCGCGTGCAGGGCGATGTCCGCGTCGACGAACGCGGCGTCGCCCGATCCGGCGGCGGCGCGGCGTCCGGCCAGGGCGGCGGTGAGGGCGGCGACGTCGTCGTCCGTCCGGCGCCGTCCGGCCAGCCGCGCGGCTTCGACCTCGATGCCGATGCGGACCTCGTAGACGTCGGTGACGGCCGCGCGCCGCAGCCGCGTGGCCCAGTCCTCCTCGGGCTCGGTCGCGATGACGAAGACACCGGCCCCCTGTCTCGCCTGCACCAGCCCCGCCCCCGCGAGTGCGCGCAGCGCCTCGCGGACCGTGGAACGTCCGACCCCCAGGGAGGCGGCCAGGCTCGTCTCACCAGGGAGTTTCGTCCCCACCGGCCAGGCGCCCGTGCTGATCTGCTCGCGCAGATGCTCGGTTGCCTGCTCGACCAGGGGCGAGGGTCTCAGGGGTCCCAGCGGCATGTGAGGTCACTTTCCGATGTACACCTCAGGTTGTCTGAGGAGTTCGTCAGGGCTACTGTACCCGGCATGCCGCCGAACGAGCTCCTTCTCCTCGTCCGCCGCTGCGGGGCCTGACACGACCGACCGGCCCCCCGCAGCGGGTGTCGGGCTGTGCCGGTCATCATGGCCGACCGAAAGTTCTCTCCGCGATGACTTCTTCCTCCGGCACTCCGGCTCCCCCCGGGGCCACGCCGTTCCCCACCCTGCGCACTCCCGCCGGGGGCCTCCCGGCGGACGCACCGGCCTGGAATCCCCAGCGCCCGAGCGCGATGCCCCACCACCGCTACCGCCCGGCTCACGACCGGGTGGCCCTGCCCCTGACGGACCGCACCTGGCCCTCGCGCCGGCTCGAGCGCGCTCCCCTGTGGGTGCCCGTCGACCTGCGCGACGGCAATCAGGCGCTGGCCGAGCCCATGGACACCGAGCGCAAGCGCCGCCTGTTCGATCTCCTGGTCACCATGGGCTTCAAGGAGATCGAGGTCGGCTACCCGTCCGCCAGCCGGACCGACTTCGACTTCGTACGCCACCTCGCCGAGAGCGGGGCGGTGCCGGACGACGTGACGATCTCGGTGTTCACGCCGGCCCGCAAGGACCTGATCGACCGGACCGTCGACTCCGTCGAAGGGCTCCCCCGCACCCTGATCCACCTCTACACCGCCACCGCGCCCGTGTGGCGGGACGTCGTCCTGGGCCGGGCCCGCGCCGAGGTCCACGCGCTGATCAGGGACGCCGCCACGCATCTGATGCGCCGCGTGGAGGAACGACCGGGTGCCGACGTCAGGTTCGAGTTCTCCCCCGAGGTCTTCAACCTCACCGAGCCGGACTTCGTCCTGGAGATCTGCGACGGCCTCACCGAGCTGTGGGAGGCGAGCCCGGACCGGCCGGTGATCCACAACCTGCCGGCCACGGTGGAGATCGCCACGCCGAACGTGTACGCCGACCAGATCGAGTACATGCACCGCCATCTGGCGCGCCGCGATTCCGTGATCCTCTCCGTGCACCCGCACAACGACCGGGGCACCGGCGTCGCCTGCGCCGAACTCGCCGTGCTGGCGGGCGCCCAGCGGGTGGAGGGCTGCCTGTTCGGCAACGGCGAGCGCACCGGGAACGTCGACCTGGTGACTCTGGCGCTCAATCTCTACGCTCAGGGCGTCGACCCGATGATCGACTTCTCCGACATCGACGCGGTCCGTGACGTGGTGGAGCACTGCAACCGGATCCCGGTCCACCCCAGGCACCCCTACGGCGGTGAACTCGTGCACACGGCGTTCTCCGGCACCCACCAGGACGCCATCGCCAAGGGCATGGCCCACCACGCGAAGCAGGCAGCCGAGTCCGGGGTGAGCGCCGGGGAGGCGCCCTGGGAGGTGCCGTACCTGCCCATCGACCCGGAGGACATCGGCCGTACGTACGAGGAGGTCATCCGCATCAACTCCCAGTCCGGGAAGGGAGGAATCGCGCATCTGCTCCGCACCCACCACGGGCTGGACCTGCCGCAGGCGATGCGTCCGGACTTCTCGCGTACGGTGCAGCACCTCACGGACAGCACCGGGCGCGAGCTCTCCCACAAGGAGCTGTGGGACCTCTTCCGCACCACGTACATCACCCCCGCGCAGGACGGTCCGCTCACGCTGGAGGCCTGGACCACCTCGGAGACCGGGCCCGGTGAGCACGAGTTCACCTGTGAACTGCGCGCCGACGGGAGGGTCCGCTCCTGCAAGGGCACCGGAAACGGTCCCCTCTCCGCCCTGACGGACGCCCTGCGTACGGCCGGTGTCACGGTCGACGTCCTGGGCTACGCCGAGCACTCCACCGCCACCGGGCCGGGCAGCCCCGCGGTCGCCTACGCCGAGTGCCGTGTGGACGGGGCCACCTGCTGGGGATCCGGCTGGGACACCTCGGTCCTGGCCGCCTCCGTCCACGCGGTCATGGCCGCCGTCAACCGCACCGGAGTACAGACCCGATGACCGACGACACCCCCGTCCTCCGCGTCCACGACGTGGACGTCGTCCGCGACGGGAACCACATCCTGAGCGAGGTCTCGCTGACCGTGCGCGCCGGCGAGCACTGGGCCCTGCTCGGCGCCAACGGCGCCGGCAAGAGCACGCTCCTCGGCCTCCTCGGGGCGCTCGCACACCCCACCCGGGGCACGGTCGAGGTCCTGGGACACGAGCTGGGGCGCGTCGACCTGCGCCAGTTGCGCACGTACGTCGGCCATGTCGACCCCCGTCACGCGCTGCGCTCGCCGCTGAAGGTCAGGGACGTCGTCCTGACGGGCCTGACCAACAGCATCGAGCCGGCGCCCCGTTGGCGGCCGACGGCGGAACAGCTGGCCCTGGCCGACAGTCTCACCGGCCTGCTCGGCCTCGCCGGACGCCGCGAGGCGAGGTGGCCGACCCTGTCCCAGGGCGAACGGGGGCGCGCCCTGATCGCGCGGGCGCTCATGCCGCGGCCACGGCTGCTGCTCCTGGACGAACCGGCGACGGGGCTGGACGTCGCGGGGCGTGAGCAGCTGATCGAACGGATCGACACCCTTCAGCAGAGCTCACCGGAGCTCGCCTCGGTCCTGGTCACGCACCACCTGGAGGAGCTTCCTCCCGGCACGACGCATGTGATGCTGCTGCGTGACGGGCGGTGCCTGGCGTCGGGCCCCGCCGACGAGGTGCTGACCAGCGATCAGATCAGCAAATGCTTCGACCACCCGGTCCACCTCACCCGCTTCGAGGGCCGGTGGAGCGTGCGGACGAGCCGCCGGGCCGGCTGAGGCCCGGCGCACGGCCGGGGTGACGCGCTCACCAGGAGCGCGTCACCCCGGCCGTTGTCGGCCTCAGCGGCCGGAGCCGCCGTTCTCCTTCTTCCTGTCGTGACCCGTCACCTCGGCGATCCATGCGATGAAGCCGGCCGCGTCGGTGTTGGCCCCGTGGCCCTGGTCCCAGTAGTAGTACGCGTCGACGTCGTCGCCCAACTGCTCCAGGCTCGCGGCGAGGTTGGCGACGACCGTGAGCGAGGTGTCACTGTCCTTGGTGCCGACGCGGATCCACCAGTGCCTGGAACGGCCGGGGTTGCGCTCCTTGACGATGTGGTGCATCGGGTTCATCAGCTTGAGCTTCTCGCCCAGGTCGGGGTCCAGCCGCGCGCTGCCGCCCTTCTCGTGCCGAAGGCTGTACAGCGTGAAGTGCCTGGCCTGAGTGGTTCCCGTACCGAACAGGTTGTTCTCGCCCGAGGACAGGTCGAAGGCGTCGAAGGCCGGCGTGTTCTTCTTCCGCGCCCCCACGTGCTGCAGGAAGCCGTCCCACGTGAACGTGGCCCTGCCACCGGACCAGGTGATGAACGGGTTCGCGGCCAGGTAGGCCGAACGGTCGGATTCCGGGAGGCCCTTCAGGTAGGCGGTCGCCGACGGCCGGAGGTAGGTCTCCAGGAGGTAGTCGTCGAGGTTGCGCGCGGTGAGGCTCCCGAAGCCCTTCGCACGCAGCTTGAGGGACGCCTGGTAGTCGGCGAACGCGGTGGCCAGCTCCTTGGAGACGGTCCGGTCGACGAGCCCGCCGCCACTCAGCTCGTTGGCGCCCCAGTTCCACTCGTACGCCATGTCGGCGTGCTCGAGGTCGGCGATCGGGCACCAGTCTCCGCTGGCGAAGACGGCGTCGCTCGCGTCGGCCGCACCGATCTCCTCGAGGTACTCCGCGTACAGCGGGCTGTCGCCGGATGCTCCGAGGAGAGCGGAGAGGGCGCCGCCCGCGCTGGTGCCCGAGGTGACGATGCGGTCGGTGTCGCCCGGTATACGGCTCTTGTTGAAGCGGACGTACCGCACCGCCGCCTTGAGGTCCACGATCGCGGCGGGCGCCGTGCCGTAGTAAGTGCCTTCCGCGTCGGTGAGGGTACGGCCGCGCGCCCCGGGCTCCACGACGACAAATCCCGCGGCCAGGGCGAGCTCGGCGTTGCTGACCCTCTTGCCGGCGTCGTCGAGCTGCCCGTTGCCGCCGGACGGCACCTCACCGGTGCCGCCGGCCGCCGGGGCGCCGGGAGAGGGACTTGCGCCACCCCCGCCGGGGGGCATGCCGCCGCCCATTCCGCCACCGCCGACGCCGGTCGCGTCCGCCACGGACGAGGGCATGTAGCCGCCCACGGAGTTGGCGAGGAGAATGGGTGCGCCGGAGGCGTTCACCGGCTGTCCGTCGATTTCGACGGGAACGCTGACATTCAGGCTCTGGTATTTCTCGTCCACGGGACGCGCTACGTAGGTGACAGCCTTGTAGAAGTGGTAGGTCACTTCCTTGTCGCCGTCGTCCGTGGTGATGGTCGTCGTCAGTTCGGTGAAGCCGTCCTTGTCGAAGACAAGGGAACCGGCACCACCGGAGGGCTTCGATCCCGCGCTGCCCGAGGCATGGGCGCTGAGGGCGAAGCCGCCCCCTGCCACGGCCCCTGCGGCCGCACCCACACCCATGACGACGGTCCTGCGCCTCACTGCCCGGTGCTTCACGGTCTCTCCCTCTCGCGGCCGTCGGATCCTGCGCTGCGAACGTAGGTGACCTCGAGGAAAAGTGTCAACAATCTTGACGACTTCATTGGTCAACTCATTGTTGACGCACAGGAACTAGGCGGCGGCCATACGAGAATGCGCCACATAAAGGGCCGTAGAACGTTCAGGCGATTCTCAGGACCTGCGCCGGTGGTTCAGCCGACCGCTGCGACGGTGTGCCTGACGAAGCGTCGGACGGCCGGTGTCGTACGCTCCCGCGGCCAGACCAGCCGCAGGGGCACGGCAGGCCCGTCCTCCAGGAGGATCCCGACAGTCCCCTCGGGCGCACCGGTGCCGTCGGCCGGCGGGGCCGCGAGCGCGACGGCCTGCCCGAGCCGGACCACCGCCAGCATCTGCAGGCCGTCGCTCACCTGGGGCCCCGGCGTGCCCGGCAGTCCGTCCGGCCAGAGGCCCGGGTCGTTGAGCTGGGCGCCCGGGCCCAGCCAGCCGAGCAGTGGTTCGTCTGCGAGGTCGGCGATCGTCAGGGTCTCCCGGTCCGCCAGCCGGTGCCGGGCCCCCATCAGCACGCTGACGCTTTCGTGGCGGAGCACCACGCTGTCCAGGCCGTGCCCGGGCAGGGCGGCGCGCAGGAGCGCGATGTCCGCCTGCCCCGACCGCAACCGGTCGAGCTGGTCGTCGATCGTGCCGACGGTCATCCGGGCCGGATGCCGCGGACCGGTCTCGTTGTACGCCCGGATCATGCCGTCCAGCAGAGCGGCGTCACAGCCGGGCCCGGTCACCGTCACGGAGTTCCGCTGCTCGGCCGCCCGGCGTACCCGCGAAGTGACGTTCCCCGCCTGCGCCAGCAGCGACCTGCCCTCTTCGAGCATCGCGTGACCGGCGGCGGTGGGGGTGACGCCCTTCGGGGTACGCAGCAACAGGGTGGTGCCAACGGTCCTCTCCAGGGCCAGGATCGCCCGGGAGAGCGCGGGCTGTGTCATCGACAGCCTCTGTGCGGCACGGGTGAAGTTACCTTCCTCCGCCACAGCGATGAAGTAGTGGACCTGCCGGATCTCCACATCACCCATGCGCACATCTTCCCACCTGTGGCCATGCCGCCCCGGCATCGGCCCATGCCGGACCGGAACTTCCATGATCGGCGCGTGGCCTGTCTGCTGGAGGCACGGACGGGGTTCACCCGCCCACGGACGACGCGGCGCATGGGAGCACGGAAATGACTGAGCACACCCCGAAGGCAGTGGTGACGGCCGGCACCGGCGGCATAGGCCTGGAGACGGCCGTGGGGCTGGCACGGCAAGGATGGGACGTCACTCTCGTCGCCCGCGACCCGGCTCGGGGGGAGGCGGCGGTGGCCCGTGTCGACGAGGCCGCCGGGCGCCGCGCGGGGCGTTTCGTCCGCACGGAACTGTCGTCGCTCGCCGAGACCCGGCGGCTCGGGGAGCGCCTCGCCGGCGAAGGCGCCCTGGACCTCCTGGTGAACAACGTGGGCGGCATGTGGACCGAACGGTGGGAGAGCCCCGAGGGCATCGAGGCGAGCATCGCACTCAATCACCTCTCGCCCTACGTCCTCACCGAGACGCTTCTCGACGCGCTCGCCGCCGCGGCCCCGAGCCGCATCGTGAACGTCACGTCGAGCGCCATCGCCGCGGCCGAGAGCGTGTTCGACGACGTCGAACCGGCGGGTCCCCACTACGGTTTGGCCGCCACGGGGCGGGCCAAGCTGGCCCACCTCGCGCACTCCGTGGAGCTGGCGGGGCGTCTGGCATCCAGAGGCGTCTCGGTGCTCGCGGCCGACCCCGGGGCCGCCGCCACCGACAACGCCGCGCTCATGACCATCGACATCCTGCCGCCGGCGCTGCGTCCCCATTGGGAGCAGGTCCTGAAGGGCGTCTCGGCTCCGGTCACGTCGGCCGCGAAGGGCCCGCTGGCCGCCGCCACCGATCCTGCCCTGGAAGGGCGGACCGGCCTGGTCGTCGGGCCCGACGGAACCGTGGACGACACCCTCCTGGCGTTCGTCACACCTGAACTCACCGAGGCCGTGCGCAGGTGGACGGCGGAACTCATGGCGGCGGCGGCACGCGCGTCCTGACGGGGCGATGCCCTACCGCACCAGGCAGGGCCGCTTGGCGTCGAAGGTCCAGCCGGGTACGAGGTACTGCATGGCCTCGGCGTCGTCCCGCGCCCCCAGCGCCTCCTTCCGGTAGAGCTCGTGGGCCGCGAGAAGGCGGTCCATGTCGAGTTCCACCCCCAGGCCGGGGGCGTCGGGCACGGCGATCTCGCCACCGGCGATGCGCGGCGGTTCGACGGTGAGCCGCTCCAGCCCCTCCTGCCAGATCCAGTGCGTGTCGAGGGCGTTGTACTCGCCCGGGGCGGCGGCGCCGCAGTGCGTGATCATGGCGAGAGAGATGTCGAAGTGGTTGTTGGAGTGGCAGCCCCAGGTCAGGCCCATCGCGTTGCACAGCTGCGCCACCCGCACGGAGCCCTGCATGGTCCAGAAGTGCGGGTCGGCCAGCGGGATGGACACCGACTGGAGAGCCAGGGCGTGGGTCAGCTGCCGCCAGTCGGTGGCGATCATGTTGGTCGCGGTCGGAAGGCCCGTGGCGCGGCGGAACTCGGCGAGGACCTCGCGCCCCGAGTAGCCGTCCTCCGCCCCGCAGGGGTCCTCGGCGTAGGCGAGCGTGCCCACCAGCGGGGCGCACAGCTCGACGGCCTCGCGGAGGGACCAGGCACCGTTCGGGTCCAGAGTGATCCGCGCCTCGGGGAAGCGGTCCTTGAGCGCGCGTACGGCCCGCACCTCCTCCGCGCCGGCGAGGACTCCGCCCTTGAGCTTGAAGTCCCGGAAGCCGTACAGGTCGTAGGCGGCCTCGGCCTGGCGCACGATCGCCTCGGGCGTGAGGGCCTCCTCGTGCCGGATGCGGTACCAGTCGACCTCGGAGCCTGGTTCGCGGACGTACTCCAGATCGGTGCGGTCCGGGTCGCCGACGTAGAAGAGGTAGCCCAGCACCCGCACGGATTCCCTCTGCAGGCCGTCGCCCAGCAACGCCGCGACCGGTACGTCGAGGTGCTGGCCCAGCAGGTCGAGCAGCGCCGACTCGACGGCCGTGACGGCGTGCACCGTGGTCCGCAGGTCGAAGGTCTGCGCGCCTCGTCCGCCCGCGTCGCGGTCCGCGAACCGGCTCCCGATCTCGCGCAGGACGCGCTTGTAGTCGCCCACCTTCGCGCCGACGACGAGCGACTCGGAATCCCGCAGGGTCCGGGTGATCTTCTCGCCCCCGGGCACCTCCCCCAGTCCCGTACGGCCTTCGGAGTCCTTGAGGACGACGATGTTGCGGGTGAAGAAGGGGCCGTGGGCGCCGGAGAGGTTCAGCTCCATGCAGTCGCGGCCCGCGACGGGATAGACGGCGAATTGGGTGACGGTCGGCTGGTTCATGCTGGTCCGTTTCCTTGGGTACGGGAGGGGGATGGGAGGGGGGCGTTCAGAGGCCGATGACGTCGAGGGCCCACTCGGCTGCCAGGACGCCGCCGAGGCCCAGGACGGCGAGCACCGTCGTGTAGCCGGTACGGACCTTGATGGCCTGGATGACCGAGAGGTTGAAGTACTCCTTGAACAGCCAGAATCCGGGGTCGTTGACATGGGAGAAGGCGATCGATCCGCACGAGACCGCGAGCACCATCATCTCGGGGTGGACGCCGCTGCCCGCGAGGAGCGGCAGCACCACGCCGGAGGCGGTGACCACGGCGACGGTCGCCGAGCCGAGCGCGATGCGGAGGATGGCGGCGATCAGCCAGGCCAGGATGATCGGTGAGACGGCCCAGTGCTCGGTGATGTCCTTGATGTAGTCGGATATCCCGCCTTCGACCAGGACGTTCTTGAAGGCGCCGCCCGCGCCGATGACCAGGAGGATCATCGCCATGGCCTGGGCCGCCGAGGCGCAGGAGGCGCTGACGTCGGCCAGACTGCGGCCGATCCGCGGTCCGAACGCCCAGGCCGCCAGGAGGAGGGCCAGCAGCAGCGCGATCGGTGCCGAGCCGATGAAGGCGACACCGTGCAGGAAGGCACTCTCGCCGGACGTGAGCATGTCGGTGACGGCCGCGCCGGCGATCAGCACCACCGGGAAGAGGGCCACGAAGAGCGACCAGCCCATGCCGGGCATCTCCTCGTCGGTGAACTCGCGCTCACTGACCAGGCCCTTGGGGATGGAGGGATTCATCGCCCTGACGAACGGCAGCCGCGGCCAGACGAGCGCGACGAGCGCACCGGCCGGCACGGCGATGAAGAGGCCGTAGAAGAGGGCGTGGCCCACGGAGGCGTGGAAGGTCGCTGCGACGGCGGTGGGACCGGGATGCGGCGGCAGGAAGCTGTGCATCGTGGACAGGGCGATCGACATCGGCAGGCCCACCCAGAGCAGGTTCACCCCGGTGACCCTGACGAGCGTGAACGCGATGGGCACGATGATGATGAAGGCGACCTCGTAGAACATGGTCACGCCGATGAGCATGGACGTGACCACCATGGCCACCTGGACACCGCGCGGCCCGAAGGCGTCGAGCAGCTTGCCCGCGATCCGCTGGGCGGCTCCGGAGTCGCCCATGACCCGGCCGACCATGGCGCCCAGGCCGATCGTGAGCATGGTGTCGCCGATCTGGTCCCCGATGCCGGCCGAGAGGACGTCCGGGATCTCGACCGCGGGGATTCCCTGGACCAGCGCCACGCCGACCGCCACGAGCAGGAGTGCGGCGAAGCCGTTGAGCTTCATACGGGTCATCAGGAGCAGCAGCACCAGAACGCTGATCCCGACCACGAGGAGCGGCATGTCAGTTCCCCTTTGAACTGTCGGACTGTCGGGCTGTGGAACCCCGGCCTGCGGAGGCTCCTCCGCGGCGCCGTCGGCGTGGGGACGCCTCGGGGACCGCGCGACTCATCCCTGTATGCAGATGACGTACATGTATGAGAACGGAGGTTAGGCGTGTGAACGCGACGCGGTCAATGGGTGCGACCACGCGGATTTAGGATGTGGACATGCCGGAGAACAACGGGGTACGTGGGGTGAAGTCGGCGTCCCGCACCGTCGCGCTGCTCGAACTCCTCGCCGCCCGGGGCGACCGGCCGGCCCGCCTGGACGAACTCGCCGAGGAACTCGGCGTACCGCGCAGCAGCATGTATCAACTGCTGCGGACCCTCATCGACTGCGGCTGGGTGCGCACCGACACCACCGGCTCGCTGTACGGCATCGGCATCCGTGCCCTGCACACGGGGACGAGCTACCTGGACAGCGACCCGCATGTGCGCGCGGCCCGCCCCTATCTGGACGAGGCCTCGGACGCGCTCGGCGAGACGATCCATCTGGCCCGTCTCGACGGCACCAACGTCGTCTACCTCGCGACGCGCGAGTCCCACGAGTACCCGCGCACCATCAGCCGGGTCGGCCGCCGGATCCCGGCCCATGCCGGAGCGCTCGGAAAAGCCCTGCTCGCCGAGCGCCCCGACCACCGGCTACCGCTCCCCGAAGGCCCCCTGACGGCCCGTACGGAGAACACGCACACCGAGCGCTCCACGCTGGTCGCCGACCTCGCAGGTGTGCGCGAGCGCGGATACTCCATCGAGCGCGAGGAGACGGTGACGGGCATCGCGGGCTTCGGCTTCGCCCTCCGGTACGACTCTCCGGCCATCGACGCCATCAGCTGCTCGGTGCCGGTGGCGCGGCTCAGCGAGAAGCACGAGACCCGGGTCGTGGCGGTGATGCGGGAGATCCGGACGAAGATCGAGAGTGTCCTGTCCCCCGCGTCCGGCGCCCCCGACTGGCGCTGACCGGCGGTCGTCCGGGAGCGCCTCTCACCCGGCGCCTGCCGCCGTGTCAGCGGCGGGGCACGTCCAGCGCGTTCAGGAGCCGGTCGATGTCCTCGTCGCACGAGTAGGGCGCGAGACCGACCCGTACACCGCCCTTCTCGCCCAGTCCGAGCCTGCGGGACGCCTCCAACGCGTAGAAGGAGCCCGCCGGCGCGTCGACACCTCGCTCGGCCAGGTGCCGGGAGACCTCCTCCGGCTTCCTGCCCGCCACCGTGAACAGCGTGGTCGGGGTGCGCCGTGCCGCGCGGGAGTGCACCGTGACGCCGTCCAGCGTCGCCAGGCCCTCCTCCATGCGGCCGTGCAGACGGCTCTCGTGCGAGGCGAGCGCGGTGAACGCGCGGACCAGGTCCCCCCGTCGGCTGCCGGTTCCGGGGACGAGCGCGGCGAGGAAGTCCACGGCCGCCGTCGCGCCCGCCAGGAGTTCGTAGGGCAGCGTGCCCAGTTCGAAACGCTCGGGGACGGCGTCGCTGGAGGGCAGCAGCTTGTCCGGCCGCAAGCTGTGGAGCAGTTCCCGCCGCCCGGTGAGCACGCCGAGATGCGGTCCGAGGAATTTGTACGGCGAGCAGACCAGGGTGTCCGCGCCGAGTGCGGCCAGGTCGACCGTGGCGTGCGAGGCGTAGTGCACCGCGTCGACATGGAAGAGCGCGCCGGCCCCGTGCACCAGCGCGGCGAGAGCCGGGATGTCGGGGCAGGTGCCGATGAGGTTGGAGGCGGCCGTGACGGCGACGAGCCGGGTGCGGCCGGACAGCACGGCTTCGATGTGCTCGGCGCCGAGCTCACCCGTCGCGGGGTCGAAGTCGGCCCACCGGACCGTCGCCCCGACGGCCTCGGCGGCCTGCACCCAGGGCCGTATGTTCGAGTCGTGGTCCAGCCGGGACACCACGACCTCGTCCCCGGGACCCCAGTCCTTGGCCAGGGTGCGCGCCAGGTCGTAGACGAGCTGGGTGGCGCTGCGCCCGAACACCACGGAGCCGGCCTCCGAGCCGAGCAGGTCGGCCAGGGCCTGCCGCGCGCCGGTCACGATCGCCTCGGCGTTGCGTCCGCCCTCCGTGAGCACGCCGCGGTTGGCCAGCGGGCGGGTGAGGGCCTCGGTGATCGCGTCGATGACCTGCTGGGGCGTCTGGGTGCCACCCGGCGCGTCGAAGCGGGCGGTGCCCGCCTTCAGCGCCGGGAAGCAGTCACGGATCGCCTGCACGTCGAGGATGTGGCCGGTGTCGCTGCTCAAGGGGTACTCCGGGAGGGGAAGCCGGGCGGCGGGACGGTGCGGGTCGGCCGACGCGCTCCGTCGCCCGGCGCGGACGGCAGCCGGCTCGGACGCACGCCGAGCCGGACCAGGGACTCGAGGCACATGATCGCAGCACCGGCCGGGTCGACGACGGGCACGAAGGGCCCGCCCTGAACAAGCCGTTACTGCAAGGCGCTCGCCCCGTGTTCCTGGCTCACGGCGCGCACCGGACCGTCAGAACGGGTAGCGCTCGATCTGGGCCTGAGCGGTGATCCACTGCACGTCGGAGAAGGTGTCCAGGCTCGCCCTGCCTCCGAAGCGGCCGCCCGTCCCGGACGCCTTGGTGCCGCCGAAGGGGGCGACCGCCTCGTCGTCCACCGTCTGGTCGTTGATGTGTACGGCGCCCGACTCGATCCGGTCGGCGAGTTCCCACGCGGCGAAGGCGTTGCCCGTGAGGATCGACACGGACAGCCCGTGCTCGGACGAGTTGATGATGTCCACGGCCTCGTCGACGGTCTCGTACGCGACGACGGGGGCGACCGGCCCGAACACCTCCTCGGCGAACGCCGGCGAGTCCGCCGGAACACCCGTGAGGACGGTGGGCCGGTAGAACAGACCGTCGTAGGTGCCGCCCGCCGCGAGCTCCGCGCCCTGCTCGACGGTGCGCGTGACGATCGAGTGGATCCTGTCGCGCTGCCGCTCGTCGATGACCGGTCCGAGCACGTTCGCCGGGTCCACCGGGTCGCCGACCGGGATTCCGTTCGCCTTCTCGGCGAGCTTGGCGGCGTACTCGGCGGCTTGGGAGACGTGCACCAGGTGGCGTCCGGTGGTCATGCAGATCTGCCCCTGGTGCAGGAAGGACCCCCAGGCACCGGCCGAGACCGCTGCGTCCAGGTCGGCGTCCGGGAGGACCAGGAGGGCGTTGTTGCCACCCAGCTCCAGGTGGACCTTCTTGAGCAGAGGGGCCGCCGCCGTGCCGATCGCGCGGCCGGCCGGGGTGGAGCCCGTGAAGGAGATGCAGGGCACGTCCGGGTGCGCGACCAGGGCCTCGCCGATTTCGGTGCCGCCCGGCAGGACGTGCAGCAGGCCTTCGGGCAGCCCGGCGTCGGCCAGCAGTTCGGCAAGCGCGAGGCCTCCGGACACCGGAGTGCGGGGATCGGGCTTGAGGACCACCGCGTTGCCCGCGGCCAGCGCGGGGGCCACCGAGCGCAGGGCGAGGATGGCGGGGAAGTTGAACGGGCTGATGACGCCCACGACACCGAGCGGGAGCCGGCGCACCGCGGAGAGGCGGGGCTTGGAGCTCCGCAGCAGCTCACCGTAGGGCTCGGAGGTCAGCGCCGCGGCCTCGTTGAGCTCGGAGACGAGCAGTCCGACCTCGAACTGCGCCTTGCCCTGCCCGGAGCCCGATTCCGGGACGAGCCACCGCACGATGCGGTCGGGGTCGGCGGCCAGCAGGGCGGAGGCCTTGATGAAGACCTGGGCCCGCTCGGCGTAGCCGAGCTTCGCCCAGGCACGCTGCGCCGTCCTCGCGGAAGCGACCGACGCGTCGACGTCCTCGGCGGTGGCCGCGCCCACGGTCGCGACGACCTCACCTGTGGCGGGGGCCGTCACGTCGATGGTGCCGCCGGCCGCAGCGCGCCAGGAGCCGTCGAAGATCTTCGCGGACCAGATCGGCGCGGACGCCGAGGGGGCGGAGTCTGTGCTGGTCATGAGGCGTTCCTCCACGCGAGTCGGGATCAGGCCGGTCGTCGGGGGGTTCGGTCGGCCCGCCCGTCGATTCCACCACAGGGCCCATCCGCGGAGGTTCCCCCGGGGGCGGGACGAACGGCCGGCGCCCCGGAACCTCACGTCCCGGAGCGGGCCGTCACCTCTCCGTCGCCGCGCCACGGCCGGGCCAGGACGGCCAGGGAGAGCCCCGCACCGGCGAGCGCGATCAGCATGACGAACGCCATCGGCAGGGAGCTGTCCGCGCCGAACAGTCCCACGAGCGGCGAGGCGATCGCGCCGAACGTGAACTGGAATCCGCCCATGAGCGCGGAGGCCGCCCCGGGGGCGCCGCGGCCCAGCGTCTGCCCGAGGCTCATCGTGGCGGGGAAGACCATCCCGATGCCGCTCATGGTCATGAACAGGCAGATCCACGTCCCGGCGAGGGTCTCCCCCGCCCCGGCCACCAGGAGGACCCGGGCCAGGGCTCCGAGCGCCGCGACACCGACGCCGGCGACGAGCAGCGTGTTGAGCGGCAGCCGACGGGACAGCCGGGCGAAGACCGCTCCGGCGAGCAGCATGCCGACGGCGTTGGTGGCGAAGATGAGCGAGTACGTCGTCGAGGAGACGCCGTGCAGATTCTCGAAGACGAAGCTGGAACCGCTGATGTAGGCGAACAGCGCCGCACCGCTGAAGCCGAGGACACATACGTAGCCCATGAAGGCACGGTTTCCGAGCAGCGCCCCCATCGCCCTGAAGGAGGCGGCGACCCCGCCGGCGGCGCGCCGCTCGACGGGCAGCGACTCCGGCACCGCGACCAGCACGGACAGCAGGAGCGCGATGCCGATCACGGCGAGGACGACGAAGACCGCCTGCCAGGTGGAGACCGCCAGGATGACACCGCCGAGGACGGGCGCCACGACGGGGGCGACGCCCAGGATCTGTGACAGCACGGCGAAGTAGCGGGGGATGTCAGGACCGTGGAAGCGGTCGGTGATCACCGCCCGGGTCAGCACCATGCCGGCTGCTCCTGTCAGTCCCTGGAGGAACCGGGCGCCGACGAGCATCTGGACGTTCGGCGCCAGGGCGCACAGCACGGAGAAGACGGTGAAACCGACGGCCCCCGATATCAGCAGCCTGCGGCGGCCGAGACTGTCGCTGAGCGGGCCGAACAGCAGTTGCCCGAAGACCAGGCCGGCCAGGAAGGCCGTCATCGTGAGCTGGACCGATGAACTGCTGGCGTGCAGCGAGTCCCCCATGGAGGGGAAGCCCGGCACGTACATGTCGGTGGCGAG
The DNA here is from genome assembly GCF_045039765.1 of Streptomyces sp. NBC_01166. Taxonomy (NCBI): domain Bacteria; kingdom Bacillati; phylum Actinomycetota; class Actinomycetes; order Kitasatosporales; family Streptomycetaceae; genus Streptomyces; species Streptomyces sp. NBC_01166. The sequence goes on along the minus strand of NZ_CP108613.1, from coordinate 6,320,983 downwards.
CGGCGCCACCGCGGTGAGCGCCCCGAGCACGGCGATCAGGGCCGCCGCACGCTTCGGGGCAGGAGCCGGATCCGAAGCGGCGACCGGGGGCACGGTGCCGGAACGCGGGGCGGGAGAAGGAGCTACCATCCAATAAAGGTAACCAATAGTTCACTAGCTAACAAAACTCCGACGAAGGAGCCGGTCGTGCTGCCCTCTCCCGCCGATGTCCACAAGCAGTGGGCTGCGCACAACCCGGAGCTGGACACCTCCCCGATGGAGGTCGTGGCGCTGGTCAAACAGATCAACGCGCTGATCGAATACGCGGTCGAACCGCTCTACGACGGAGCGTCACTGACCGCGCCCGAGCTGGACCTGCTCATTCCGCTGCGGCACGCGACCGGCCCGGTCATCGCCCGCCGCCTCGCGGACCAGCTGCAGCTCTCCCGCGCGGGGATCAGCAAGTCCCTGGCCAAGCTGGAGAGGCGCGGTTTCATCGAACGCGTCCCCAATCCTGCGGACCGGCGTGCCGCACTGGTCACCGTGACCCCCGCGGGCGCGGAAGCCGTGGACAACCTGTTCCCCCGTCAGCTCGCCGTCGAGAGAGAACTCCTGTCCGGCCTGGGCGAGGACCGCGCCGAGGTGCTGGAGGCACTGACCACACTGGCCCGGGTCATGGAACGCCACCTCACCGGTTCCCCGGACTCCCGCTGATCCCCTGACAGCCGGGGCGGAGCTCTGCGAGGACCGCAGCCCCGGACCGGCGCGTGACGGCACCGCCGAAACGCCCGTCGGCCGCCGGTCAGGCGCCTCCCAGCAGCCCGCCGAGCAGATCACCGAGCAGATCACCGAGCGGCCCGTCCGGCGCATCGGTCTCCTCGGGCTCCTGCCCCTGGGCGTCGTCACCGCCGACGGTCGCACCCCCGGCTCCGGAGCCGCTTCCGTCGTCGGGGGCGGGCGAGGAGGGGGCATCCGCGGTTCCCTCATCGCTCTGCGCGCTCCCGCCGGATGCGCCGGCCACCGGGGCGGAGGGCCGGGGCCCGGAGGTGGGCGCGGCGGACCTCGCACCCACGGCGGGGACGCCGGCGGCATCGCCGGAAGCTTGGAGGGAGTGCGGGACAGCGGACCGCACGGGCGCCGACGGCCCCGCCGGACCGAATGCGACCGGCCCGGATGCCACCGGACCGGGCGTGCCGGGCGTGGATTCCGCCGCCACGGCCGCCCGGCCCCCGTCCCGACTCCGCGGCGACTGCTCCTCCGCCCCGCGATCCGGACCCAGCGACAGGGGCAGTTGCAGATAGGGCGCCCCGGAGTCGCCTCCGACCAGCGCGGCGGTCAGAGCCGTGGCGTAGCAGACGCAGCAGAGCGCCGTGATGATCCCTGTACGGCGCCAGGTCCGGCCGCGCTTCCCGGTGGCGTCGACGAAGACCGGCCGAGTGGGCGACGCGACGCCGCCCGGGTCCGAACTGTGAACGGAGGCTACGTCGTTCACGGCCGAGCCCTTGACCGCCTTCGGGATGCCGGCCCCTCGCGTGCGGGTGGCCGGGTGGCCGTCCCCTTCCTCGGCCGTGGTGCCGTCGCCCCGTACGTCGTCCACTGTCGAACCGCGTATGCCCATGCGTGTCTCCCCCTCTGCGTTCCCCGGCCGCTCGCCGGCGGGGCTCACCCTCTGCCAGGCCCCGTGCGTCACGCGTGTCCCGGAGGACTCCGCAACCCCGCGTCGCCACTGGCCCCTCCCATGATTGGGATCCGGAGACCGCTCCGAGGGGCAACGAGCCGGAACTGGCCGGTTTGTGGCCGGATCCGCCACCGGACCGAGGCCGTAGCGGATGCCGGCCGGGCATCGCGGTCAGGACGGGCGCCTACCGGGGCAGCTGGGAACGGCCGGACGGCCCGGCCGGGAGGTGCCGGGGCCCCCACCCCGGCACACGGGACGGGGGCCGTCGCGTTCGACGGCCCCCGTCCGGGCGAGCAGCAGCCGGCCGCGGTCCGAGGCGCCGCAGCCGCGCGCGTTTCCGCCGCCCCGCAGGATCGCGAGGATCCGGCGGGGCGGCGGACGGCCACCGGGACCTCGCCGCTATCCGGCGTACGTCTCGAATTCGGCGACCTTCGGGGTACCGGTCGAGCCGGTGATCTCGAAGGTGATCTTCTTCAGCGAGGTCTGCGGGACCGTGATGACGCCCGCGCCGCTGCCGGAGGTCAGGACGGCACCGGTGTCACCGTTGACGACCCTCCAGGATCCGATGCTGCCGGTGGAGCCCGACGCCTCGCGGACATTGATCTTGGCGACCGAGGTGGCGGTTCCCCACTTGACCGAGACGGAACCGGTCGAACCGGCCGGCGACCAGAAGGTGCTCATGTCACCGTCCCGCACATTGCCGTAGCTGGATCCACTGGCCTTGCTGGAGCCGTCGGCTCCGGCCCCGAGGCTGAGGTTGGTGCCACTGGGCTGGGTGGGGTCGGGCGTGGGGTCCGTCGGGTCCGGCGTCGGGTCCGTCGGGTCCGGCGTCGGCGTGGGGGTCGGCGTCGTCGGCGAGCAGCTGCCGTCGGACACCTTCAGACCCTTGCCCGCACCGGCCGTCGCGCCCACGATCGCCGGGACACAGCTCGCGCTGTCCAGGGTGTAGGCGTAGGGGATGCTGACGGTGGTGTTGGACTTCGGGTCGGGACCGGCGGGGTTGTTCTCGCTGCCCGGGGCGGACCAGGTCACGTTGTCGAAGGTGTTGCCGCTGACCTGCCAGTATCCGGCCGCGTCGGTGTAGAAGGTGCCCAGGACGTCCTTGGAGTCCTTGAAGTAGTTGTTGTCCACCTTGGCCCGTGCGCCGGCGCGGGAGTTGATGCCCGACTCGTTGAGCTTCACGTAGTAGTTGTTGTAGATGTGAGCGATACCGCCACGCAGCAGGGGCGCGCGCGAGTCGATGTTCTCGTACAGGTTGTGGTGGTACGTGATGTAGCCGTTCGACAGCTCGGTCTCGCTGGAGCCGACGAGTCCGCCACGGCCGGAGTTGCGCAGGGTGCTGTAGGACAGCGTGACGTACTGGGTGTTGTCCTTCATGTCGAAGAGGCCGTCGTACCCCTCCGACTCACCGCCGGACGCCTCGAGCGTGGTGTGGTCGACCCACACGTTGCGGACGTCGCTCTCCATGCCGATGGCGTCACCGCCGTTGGACGTGGGCGAGCCGGACTTCTTGACGTTCTTGACGGTCACGTTCTGGATGATGATGTTGCTGGACTGACGGATGTGGATGCCCAGCTGGTCGAAGACGGCCCCGCTGCCGACGCCGACGATCGTGACGTTGCTGATCTGCTTGAGCTCGATCACACCGGCGGCGGTGTTGCAGCTGTCGCCCGACACCTTCGTGGTGTTGCCGTGGTTGATCGTGCCCTCGACCTCGATGGTGATCGGGGTGCTGCTGCTGGCCCGGCCGCACAGGGCCGCGTGGATCGCGGTCCCCGTGGTGGCACGCACCGTCTGCCCGCCGGATCCGCCGGTGGTCCCGCCGTTCTGCGTCGCGTAGCCGGTGGCGCCACCGGCCACCGCCGCTGCGGCCTCGGGCATCGACATCACCACACCGGTCGCGGCCGCCACGGCCAGTGTGGCCAGCGCGGCGTTGAGTCGCAGTGCGAGTGGTCGTCTCATGTTCGTGTCCCCATTCGTCTTCACGTGCTGGGTTTCGCCGCGGTCGCAACGGCGGACCGGCGGGGACTGCCGGTGGTCACCGGGCAGCCTCGTCGGGGGTTGTGCGTGAGCCCTGCGCCGGACCGGTGGCGGCTCGTGCGTGTCCGTCGCGACGGCCGTCGCGGCGGACGCTTCCACCGGGCGGAATCAGGAGGGGAAAGCGCTTTCTGCCCGCGACAATAGAGCGCCCGCCGTCAACTGACAAGGTTCATGACACGTACGGAATCCAGGCCCGCCCGACGGCGCGGAACGGCAACGTCCGCCCGGATCACCGGAGTTCGGCGCAGACCGGCCCACACGGGACACGGCATGAGCGAGACGCCGTGGGGCGGCCGCGGTGAGGCCGCCCCACGCGTTCAGGCGTCGAGCCCTCCCCGCTTGACCAGTTGGCTCGCGATGACGTTGCGCTGGATCTCGTTGGTGCCCTCGCCGACGATCATCAGCGGGGCGTCACGGAAGTAGCGCTCCACGTCGAACTCGGTCGAGTAGCCGTAACCTCCGTGGATGCGTACGGCGTTGAGAGCGATCTGCATGGCCGTCTCGGAGGCGAAGAGCTTGGCCATGCCCGCCTCCATGTCCACGCGCCGTCCGGCGTCCGCCTCGCGGGCCGCGTACAGGGTGAGCTGACGGGCGGCGGTGAGTGAGGTCGCCATGTCGGCGAGGTAGTTGCCGACGGACTGGTGCTTCCAGATCGGCTTCCCGAAGGTCTCCCGCTCCTGGGCGTAGGCGAGGGAGTCCTCCAGCGCGGCCCTGCCGACGCCGAGCGCGCGGGCGGCGACCTGGAGACGGCCGGTCTCCAGGCCCTTCATCATCTGGCCGAATCCGTTGCCCTCGGTCCCGCCGAGCACCGCGTCGGCCGGTGCCCGGTAGCCCTCGAAGGACAGCTCACAGCTCTCCACACCCTTGTAGCCCAGCTTGGGAAGGTCGCGGGAGACCGTCAGTCCGGGTCCGTGTTCGACGAGCAGGATGGAGATCCCCTTGTGCGCCGGGGACGCCTGAGGGTCCGTCTTGCACAGCAGGGCGATCAGCTGCGAGCGGCGGGAGTTGGTGATCCAGGTCTTCGCGCCGTCCACCACGTACCCCTCGCCGTCCTTACGGGCGACGGTGCGCATGGCCTGGAGGTCGGAGCCGCCTCCCGGCTCGGTCAGGGCCATGGTGGCCCGGATCTCGCCGGTGGCCATCCGCGGGAGGTAACGCCGCTTCTGCTCCTCGGTGCCGAAGCGGAGCAGCAGCTTGGCGACCACCGTGTGTCCGCCCATCGCGCCGGCCAGGCTCATCCAGCCGCGCGCCAGTTCCTCGGTGATGAGGACGTAGCAGGGGGTCGACACCGGCGTGCCGCCGTACTCCTCGGGGACGGCGAGGCCGAAGATCCCGAGCTCCTTCATCTGCTCGATGAGGGCCTCGGGGTAGGTGTTGGCGTGGTCGAGTTCCCTCGCCACGGGCTTGATGTCCTTGTCGACGAAGTCGTGCACCGTGCTGACGATGAACTGCTCGTCCTCGGAAAGGATGTCGAGGGTGCTCATGTGGGGGCGGCCTCCTCGCCGCGGTCCTGCTCGCGTGTCGGGTGGTCAGATGGCGCCGTCGGCCCGCAGGGCGTCGATCCGCTCGGGTGTGCGGCCCAGCTCGGCCAGGATCGGCTCGGTGTGCTCGCCCACTGCGGGGACCGCGCCCATACGCGGGGTGGTGCCGGCCAGGTCGACGGGCGGCAGCAGGGCCGACATCGTCTCCCCGCCGGGTACGGACACCTGGCGCCAGCGGTCCCGGCCGGCCAGCACGGGGTGTTCCAGGAACTGCTTCACGTCGTTGACGGGGGCGTTGGCGATGCCGATCGCGTCGAGCAGCTCCATCACCTCACCGCTGTCCGAGGCGGCGATCCGCCCGGCCAGGAGCGCGTCGACCTCCTCGCGGTGGCTCACCCGGGCGGAACCTCCGGCGAAGCGCGGGTCGTCGGTGAGTCCGGGGTCGCCGAGGAACTTCTCGCAGAGGGCCGCCCATTCGCGTTCGTTCTGCACGGAGAGCAGTACGTCCTTGCCGTCGGCCGCGGTGTAGGTGCCGTACGGGGCGATGGTGGCATGCCGGGTACCGACCCGGGGCGGCTGCGCCCCGCTGTACGCCGTGTAGTAGGCGGGCTGGCTCATCCATTCGGCCAGCGCCTCGAAGAGGGAGACCTCCACGGCGCGTACGGAACCGCGGGTCGCCCGCGTGAACAGCGCGGTGAGGATGCCGCTGTAGGCGTACATGCCGGCAGCGATGTCGGCGACCGACACCCCGACGCGCGCGGCCTCCTGGGCGCTGCCGGTCAGGGAGACCAGACCGGTCTGGCACTGCACCAGCAGGTCGTAGGCCTTGCGGTCGGCCCACGGTCCGCTCGATCCGTAGCCCGTGACCGAACACGGGATCAGCGACGGGAACCGCTTCGCCAGGGCGTCGGCACCCAGGCCCATACGGGCGGCCGCGCCGGGCGCCAGGTTCTGGACGAACACGTCCGCCTGCGCCAGGAGTTCCTCCAGGACCTCCCGCCCCTGTTCCGACTTGAGATCCAGGGTCACCGATTCCTTGGAGCGGTTCAGCCAGACGAAGTAACTGGACTGACCGTGCACCGTGGTGTCGTACCGGCGCGCGAAGTCGCCCTCGCCCGGACGCTCCACCTTGATCACCCGAGCTCCGAGGTCGGCGAGCTGGCGGGTGGCGAAGGGGGCGGCCACCGCCTGCTCGATGCTCACCACCGTGATGCCGGACAGCGGCAGGTCATCGGCGGGCGCTGCGTTCTCGGCCATGCGTTGTCCTCCGGAGATGTCGGTGACCCGAGCGGGAGTACCATCATGTGCATTCATGTGAAGCCAAGGGAAATAACAATCCGTGATGCTGCCATGCGGGCCGCGGATGCCGGAAGAGGACGCACCATGGACGTCAAGCAGCTCAAGGCACTCATCACGGTCGCCGAGGTGGGCAGCGTGACGCGCGCCGCCGAGCTGCTCCACCTGGTCCAGCCGGCCGTCACCCGGCAGATTCGCACCCTGGAGGAGGAGCTCGGTGTCGCGCTCTTCCAGCGCACCAGACAGGGCATGCGGCCCACCGAGGCCGGCCGCATCATGGTCGACCGGGCGCGCCGGGCCCTGAACGAGCTGGAGCGGGCGCGCGCCGAGGTGCAGCCCAGCCCCGGAGAGGTGACGGGCATCGTCACGGTCGGGCTGCTGGAGAGCACGAGCGACCTGCTCGCCGAGCCGCTGGTGTCGGCTGTCGGCGCGGCCCACCCAGGCGTGGAACTACGGCTGATGACGGGTTACTCCGGCCATCTCCAGCAGTGGCTCGACGACGGTGACCTGGACCTGACCCTGCTGTACAACCTGGACAGCTCCCCCTCCCTCAACGCCCGTCCCCTGGTGCGGGAGCGTCTGTGGGCGGTGGCCCCCGCGGCGGCCGGGCTGCGTGCCGACCGCCCGGTCGCCTTCTCCGACGTGGCGGCGCATCCCCTGGTGATGCCCGCAGCGGGTCATGCCCTGCGGACCCTGATCGACGCGGCGGCGGCCCGGTCCGGAAGCGCGATGGACATCGCCGTGCAGACCAACGCGATGCGCGTGCAGAAGCAACTCGTGCTGGCCGGGCACGGGTGGACCGTTCTGCCCGGCGTCGGCATCGCGGAGGACGTCGCGAACGGCACGCTCAGCGCGGCGCCGCTGTGCGAACCCGACGTGTGGCGGCAGATCGTCCTGGGCACCCCCCGGTACCGAAGGGTCCCGCCCGCCGTGGAGGTCGTCGCCGGCCACCTGGCCCGCCGCATCGATGCGGCCGTGGCGCAGGGGCAGTGGCCCTCGGCCGAGTTGCCCGCGCCCGACGACCCCGGCACCGGCGCCTGACGGCGGCACCGCATCCACCGGGGCCGGCCCGGCCCCACGCCCCTGAGAGGACTCCTTGACCGACACCGATGAACGCCCTGACGCCTTCGTCCGGACCGACGACGGCGTGTCGGTGGCGTACCAGAGCCGCGGCACCGGCCTCCCGCTCGTCCTCCTGGCGGGGCAGGCGAACAACCACCACTGGTGGGACGGCGTACGCGAGGACTTCCACGGCACCCACTCCACGATCACCATGGACTACCGCGGCACGGGCGCGAGCGACGCGCCGCGGGAGGGCTACTCCACCCGGCGCTTCGCCGAGGACGTGGTGGCTGTCCTCGACTCCCTGGGCATCGAGCGGGCCGATGTGTACGGCACCTCGATGGGCGGCCGCGTCGCCCAGTGGGTCGCCGCCCGCCACCCCGAACGGGTCCGGCGCCTCGTCCTCGGATGCACCTCGCCCGGCGGGCCGGCAGCCGTCGAACGCGACGCCTCGGTGCGCCGGGCCCTGGCGCTGCCCGACCCGGACGCCGTACGGCAGACCCTGACCGAGCTGATGTACAGCCCCGGCTGGATCGCCGGGCACCCCGGTCCGTACGGGACCCTCGGCGATCCCCATATGCCGCCGCACGCCCGGCGCGGGCACCTGACCGCCAGCAACCGCCACGACGCGTGGGACGCGCTCCCCTCCGTCGCCGCCCCCACTCTGATCCTGCACGGCGACCAGGACCGGCTCACCCCGCCGGAGAACGTCCCGCTGCTCGCGGCCCGCATCCCGGACGCCACGGCCCGCCTCCTCCCCGGCGCCCGGCACGCCTACTTCGAGGAGTGCCGGGAGACGGCCGGCGCCCTGGTCCGCGGGTTCCTCGGCTGAGCGGACCGAAACCGGCCGGCCCCGTGGCCCGCAGGCGGTGCCGGCACCCGCCATGCGGTCGAGTCATGCACGCATCACCAATTTCTATTGTTCTTCCGTGCCGATCAGCGCTCATGATGTGTGGCACGTGAGCCGCCGAGCACCTGGAGTCGCCACGGACGAACCCGGTTCCCGGCAACCGCCCCCGTCGGCGGGAGCCCTCGGCGCACGACACGCTTCTCACCGACCACCCCCTTCTTTCCCGCGCCGAAGGGCCGCCCGAGCCGCAGCACCACCTGGGCGACGAAAGCAACGGAGCTCCTCATGCCCCAGAGCCGCACACCCGCACCCCCCGCCCCCGACCGCTCCCGCGTCACCGCGAACGTCGTACGCGGCTGTCTCGGCAACCTCGTCGAGTGGTACGACTGGTTCGCCTACGCCACGTTCAGCATCTACTTCGCGTCGGTGTTCTTCCCCGAGGGCGACCGGACGGCCCAGCTGCTCTCCACAGCCGTCGTCTTCGCCGTCGGTTTCTTCATGCGCCCCCTCGGCGGCTGGCTGCTCGGCGCGTACGCGGACCGGTTCGGCCGGCGCCGCGCGCTGACCCTGTCCGTGACACTCATGAGTGCCGGATCCCTGACCATCGCCCTCGCCCCCGGGCACGAGGCCATCGGCCTCTGGGCCCCTGCCCTGCTGATCCTTGCCCGGCTGGCACAAGGCCTTTCCGTGGGTGGGGAGTTCGGCTCCAGCGCCTCGTACCTCTCCGAGGTCGCTCCCGAGGGCCGGCGTGGCTTCTACTCCAGCTTCCAGTACGTCTCCATCGTGATGGGCCAGCTGGCCGCGCTGCTCGTGGCGATCGTCCTGCAGAACCTGCTCAGCGAGGACCAGCTGCACGACTGGGGATGGCGCATCCCCTTCGTGATCGGTGCCGTGGCCGGTCTGGTCGTGATGTACCTGCGCCGCAGCATGGAGGAGTCCGAGCACTTCGAGAAGGAGCAGGCGCGCACCGCCAGGCAGGGTGCCGAGCCCGGAGCCCCTGAACGCAAGGGCCTCGTCGCCCTGTTCGCCGAGTACCCGCGCCAGCTCCTCGCCGTCTTCGGCCTCGCCATCGGCGGCACCGTCGCCTTCTACACGTACACGACGTATCTGCAGAAGTACCTGGTGAACACCGCCGGCATCCCCCAGTCGACCGTCACCCTGATCGGCTTCGCCGCGCTGTTCGTCTACATGCTGATGCAGCCTGCCGTGGGCGCCCTGTCCGACCGCATCGGCCGTCGCCCCGTCATGTTCGCCTTCTCCGGCGGCTGCATGCTGCTGACGGTTCCGCTCATGACGCTCCTCGGCCGCACCAGCAATCCCTGGATCGCCTTCCTCCTCATGACCGTGGCCCTGACCTTCGTCACCGGCTACTCCGCCCTGGCCGCCATCATCAAGGCGGAGATGTTCCCCACGAAGGTCCGGGCCCTCGGCGTCGGCCTGCCGCACGCCCTCGTCACCGCCACCTTCGGCGGGCTGACCGAGCCCATCGCGCTCGCCCTCAAGGACGGCGGCCAGGAGAACCTCTTCTTCTGGTACGTCACCGGATGCGTCGGTCTGACCTTCCTGGCGACCCTTCTCGTACGGGAACCGTCCCGCGCCTCCCATCTCGACGTCATGGAGGCACCCGCGGGCGCCCCGCGACCGTCGAAGACCGCACCACTCGCCTGAAACCCGAGGTCCGATCCCATGCAGCCCGCCCCCCTCAGCTCCTACGTCGAGACCTGGCACCCCGGACCCGTCACGGCCCACGACCCGATGGACCCGGACCCCACCGCCGCCGTCTCCGCCCTGCTCGACCTGCCCTCACCGGCCGCCGGGGCCGGTGACCCCCTGCCCCCTCTGTGGCAGTGGTTCCACTTCCTGCACTGGCCCGCCCAGCACGAGCTGGGCCCGGACGGACACCTGCGCGACGCGCGTTTCCTCCCGCTGCTCCCCGACCGCCAGCGCATGTTCGCCGGCGGGCGCTGCCGGTTCCTCCGGCCCCTGCGCCTGGGCGAGCCCGCCGAACGCGTCAGCAGCCTGGGCTCGGTGACCCCGAAGCACGGGCGCAGCGGAGAGCTGCTCTTCGTGACGGAACGTCAGGAGTTCCGTCAGTCCGGCCGCACCTGCCTGGTCGAGGAACAGGACATCGTCTACCGGTCCGGGCGCGGGAGCGGGCAGCACCCGGCCGCCGTCGACGACCGCACGGCCCCGGACTCGGAGGAGCCCTGGCAGCTCCGCCTCCAGCCGGATCCGACGCTGCTGTTCCGGCTGAGCGCGCTCACGGCCAACGCGCACCGCATTCACTACGACGCTCCGTACTGCCGTGACACGGAGGGCTATCCGGGCCTCGTCGTCCACGGCCCGCTGCTCGCCCTGCTCATGCTGGAGGTGGTCAGGCGTGAGTCCCCCGGGCGCCAGGTGGGCGCGCTCTCCTTCAAGCTGCTGCGGCCTGCGTTCGCGGGCGAGCACCTCCTCGCGGAGGGCGGCCCCTCGGGCGCGGGTGCCCGACTGCGCACCGCCACCCACCGCGACGCGCGCCACGCCACCGCCGAGGTGACCTTCGCATGAACACGCACACCCGGATCGCGGCCGCCCGCACCCTGCTCTTCGTACCGGGCCACCGCCCCGACCGCTTCGACAAGGCCGCGAGCTCCGGCGCCGACCTCGTCATCGTGGACCTGGAGGACGCGGTCGCCGCCGAGGACAAGGACCGGGCCCGCCGGGCCGCCGCCGAGTGGCCGGGGCTCGGCGACCGCACGGTCGTACGCGTCAACGCGCCCGGCACCCCGTGGTTCGAGGCGGACCTGCGCATGGCCGCCGGTCTCGGCTGCCCGGTGATGGTGCCGAAGGCCGAGGACCCGGCGGTCCTCGCGGAGATCGCCGCCCGCTGCACGACGATCGCCCTCGTCGAGACGGCGCTCGGCGCCGAGCGGGCCTACGAGGTGTGTTCCGTTCCGGGCGTCGTCCGCTCCGCGTTCGGCAACGTGGACCTCGCCGCGCAGCTCGGCGTCGCCCACGACGACATCCTCGCCCTGGCCCACGTCCGCTCCCGCCTCGTCCTGGCGTCGGCGGCAGCGGGTATCAGTCCACCGGTGGACGGCGTCACGACCGCGGTGCGGGACGCCGACGCGCTGGCCACGGACACGGCACACGCCCGCCGGCTCGGCTTCTCGGGGAAGCTCTGCATCCATCCGGCGCAGATCGCCCCGGCAGCCGCCGGTTTCGCCCCGACGGAGAGCGAACTGCGCTGGGCACGAGCGGTCCTGGGGGCCGGGCAGACGGTCACGACCGTCGACGGACACATGGTCGACAAGCCGGTCCTGGAGCGCGCCCGCCGGCTCCTGGCGCGGCCCTAGAGGCTCCGGGGCCATGGGACCCCTCATGGGCGCCACACACCGCACGATTGACATGTGCAGGCCCATTCAGGATGCTGTGAGAGCGCTCTTTGCATCGATGTACATGCTGGCTGAGCAGTCGGCAGCCCCCTCCCCCGGCGCCGCGTCGGCGCCGAGGCCGACTGTTGGAGCGGGATGATGAGGCTTTCTCGTTGTCTTTCCGGTGCCGCCGCCTTCGTGCTGTCCGTCGTGCTCGCCGCTGCGATGTCGCTTTCCTCCGCCGAGTCCGCGCACGCCGGCCAGACCGGTCTGCGGGCCGCGGACCCCAGCGTGCTCCGTGTCGGGGGTACGTACATCTCGGTGCAGTCGACCGGTGGCGGCATCGCCGTGCGTCAGGCCTCGTCGACGGAGGCCCTTGCCTCTGCCCCCGCTCGCCAGGTCTGGTCGGACTCCCGCGGCCTCGGGGAGGTCTGGGCCCCGGAGATCGTGAGGGACGGCGGGCGCTACTACGTCTACTTCGCGGCCGGGCGAGGTGCGGCCCACCGGATGTACGTCATCAGCTCGGCCTCACCCGACAGCGGCTACACCGCCGAGACGAAGCTCGCGCTCGCCGACGACAAGTGGGCCATCGACGGCACCCTGTTCACCTTCGGCGGGCAGCGCTGGTTCGTCTGGTCCGGCTGGGCCGGCGACACCGACGTCGAGCAGAACCTCTACATCACCAGGATGAGCAGCCCGACCGCACCGACCGGCGCGCGGTACGTCATCTCCCAGCCCCGGGAGAGCTGGGAGCGAGTGGTCGGCAACCCCTTCATCAACGAGGCACCCGAGGCGATCAAGGACCCGAACGGACAGCTGCACATCGTGTACTCCGCCAACGGCAGCTGGAGCGACCAGTACTGCCTGGCGGATCTGAGGCTCCGGTCCGGCGGCGACCCGACGTACGTCTGGGACTGGTACAAGTCGAACGGCTGCCTGTTCGGCTCCAACCGCGCGACGATGATGTCCGGCTGGGATCCCACGCTGTACGTCGACGGACCCGGCCACCACAGCTTCGTCCTGCTCGACGGCGACATCGGTACGAGCCCGCCGGCCGGCCCGCGGTTCCCGCTGATGTTCCACGCGGTCGCGAAGGGGACGCCCTACTCGTGGGCCAACCGGTACTGGTACACGGGTACGTTCAGCTGGTGGGGCGACATCACCTACAGCCGTGCGAACGTCCCGGGCGCGGGGACCAGCACCGGCTGGAGCCTCAAGTTCTTCGAGTGACGGGCACAAGTCCGGCGCTCCGTAGGTCTCTTGGGTACGTGAGCCCCGGCCGGCGCCGTTCGGAAAAGGTGTGGCCCTCCGCGCGGGTCCGGGTTACGCTCCCGCCGATGACTACTCAATGTGTCCGCAGATTGGGGGTCCCGTCCGCGCAAGGTGAGTGCTGATGCTCACCGAGACCGCGTTCGAGGATTCCCGCCTTTCCTTCTGGCTGCGCGTGCGCGAGATCGCCGTGCCGCCCTCCGTGATCGAGACCGCGACGGCCCGGCGTGACGCCGGCGACTGGGCGGGGGCGTGTGCCGCCGCCGGATTCGACGTCGACCTCGACCTGCGTACCGTCAGACGCCTCCATGGCAGCGAAATGGCCGCCCTGCTCCGGGCTGACCTGCGCCGGCTCGCACCCGATCTGCTGCGGTGGCACATGCCTAGGACCGCACCTGACGGTTTCCTGCGGCCCGGTACGACTCTCACGCTCGTCCGGTACGACGATCCCGGGCGCGCACGCCCGGTCCACCTCGTCGCGCGTACCGCGCCCGCGTGGGCGGATGCCGGACAGCGGATCAGCCTGGCGCTGTGGGACGGCCCCGCGTCGCCCGGACCGCCCGGCTACCGGCCCCCCGACCGGCGGTTCCGTCTGGATCTGCACCGCCATCTGTGGGACGCGAGCCGCAGCGGTGAACTGCACGCGCGTTCTGTGGCCGGTGGGCCGGCACCGCGGTGGGCCTCGTCCTTGCCGGGCACGGAGCGGTTCGCGTCGGGCAGGTGGGCAGCCGAGGCGGCCCTGTTGCTGAGGGCGGACAGGCGACCGGGAGGGGGCCGTGTCGCGGTCCGCCTCGGCGCCCGGAGACGTCTCCTCCTGGACGTGGGAACCTCCGCGGCGGCCTCGGAGGAGGGCGACAGGACGGCCGAGGTGCGGTCCGCCGTGTTCGCACGAGCCGGTGCCTGCGCGGGACTTCCGGTCCTGCCCGACGCCGCCACATGGGTCCTGCCCGATCTCGAACTGCTGCGCGGTGGCTGGATCCCGGCCGAGCGGCTGCATCCACTGGTGGCGGCGGCCCTGGAGCCCGGAACACCACGGCGCTCCACCGCCCGCCCCTCCGCGGACGGGGACGGACGGGCCGCGCCGAGGCTGGTGGACTGCCGGGGCGCCCGGCACCGGATCGGCCTGGTCGACGGGGTGCTGGTCCCGCTGGACCACGATCCCGCCGAGATCCGGCGGGAGGAACTGCTCGCCGCACTCACCGGCACGCCCCTCCCCTGTCTCCAGGTCATCGACGTTGCGCATCGCCGGCCGGACTGCCTCACCGACGTCCGTGACCGGCTGGCCCACGGGGACGCGGCAGGTGCCCTGGCCCGTATCGAGAGCGTGCTCGGCGCCGGGGCGCATCTGAGGGACGGGGACCTCCGCGACGTCCTGCACGAGGCCGCCCGACAGCGGGTGACCCATGGCTTGTTCAGAGCCGGTCTCACCGGCCCCGGGCGGGAACCACCCGGGCAGAAGCCTTCCCGGCCCGCGCCCCACCGCTCCCGAACACGGCAAGCGGCCTCTCTCTGACCTCATGCGGCGGTTCGGCAGGGCCGCCGCCCTTCCCGCCGTGCCCTCGCGCGCCCGCGCCACCGGGCACCGACCGCCTTCGACGACCCCACAGGTGATGCCTCATGTCCACGTACGCTCCGCTCGCCGAGACCGCGCCTTCCGAGATGCCGCTCGCCGAGACCCCGCCTTCCGTGACCGCGCCTTCCGAGACCCTGCTTTCCGAGACCCTGATTTCCGAGACCCTGCGAACGCCGGACCCGTCCGACGCCCTGGCCCCCTCCGCCCAGGCCTCCCGCCTCGACCTGTCCGGCGAGCTCCTGGCTCTGCTGCGTGACACGACCACCGCGCCCCGGCCGGACCCCCAGCTGGAGGCGCTCACCCTGGCCGTGTCAGCGGATCTTCCGGTGCTGCTGTGGGGTGAGCCCGGCATCGGCAAGACGGCTGCGCTCACCCAGCTCGCCACCACCCTGGACCTGCCGCTGACCACGGTGATCGCCAGCGTCCATGAACCCTCGGACTTCTCCGGCCTCCCCGTCATCGGGGACGACCCGGCTGAGAACGGGGTCCCGATGGCACCGCCGGACTGGGCGGTACGGCTGGTGCGGGCGGGCCGCGGCCTGCTGTTCCTCGACGAACTGTCCACCGCCCCGCCCGCCGTGCAGGCGGCGCTCCTGCGCCTCGTACTCGAACGCCGGGTCGGCGCCCTGCGCCTGCCGCCGGGCGTACGGATCGTGGCCGCCGCCAATCCCCGGTCCTCCGCCGCCGACGGCTGGGAGCTGAGTCCGCCGCTCGCCAACCGCTTCGTCCACCTGCAGTGGGTCCACGACACCGACGTGGTGGTGCGGGGCCTCGGCGGAGTCTGGCCCCGGGCCACGCTGCCGGTGCTCGATGCCGGCAGGCTGCCCGAGTCCGTGGCGTTCGCCCGCCGCGCGGTGTGCGGGCTGCTGGGCGCCCGGCCCGCCCTGGTGCACCGGCTGCCCTCGGGCGAGGCCGGGCGCGGCGGTGCGTGGCCCTCACCGCGCAGCTGGGACATGGCGCTGTGCCTGACCGCCTTCGCGACCGCCGCCGGTGCCTCGCGCGATGTCCTGTCGATGCTGGTCAGGGGCACGGTCGGGGATGGTCCCGGGCTGGAGTTCCTGGCCTACCTGGACAGGATGGACCTGCCTGATCCGGAAGACCTGCTGGCCGATCCGGGAAGTGCGGAGCTGCCGGAGCGCGGGGACCTGCGACAGGCGACGCTGGACGCGGTGGTCGCCGCGGTCCGCACGCGTCCCGAGCGGGCCCGGTGGGATGCCGCCTGGGCTCTGTTGGCGAGGGCGGCGGAGACCGGCGCTCCGGACCTGCTGGTCGTTCCGGCGACGACGCTCGCGACCTTGCGCCGCGACGACTGGGAGGTGCCGGTGTCGATCGAGGGGCTCGCCGGGGCGGTGTCCGTGTCGCAGCGGGCCGACCGGGCGAAGGTCCGTGCCCTCGACGTCACACGGGTGGGCCGGTGAACGCGTCCGCCCCCGGCCGGCCGGCCTGCCACGTCCCCGAGAGCGGGCTGGACACCGGGAAGCTCTTCGCGGCCCGCCTTCAGGCGGCCCGGGTGCGGCCGTACCTGGCGACGGCACTGTTCGCCCTGCACCCTGTGGAGTCCCGCGACGTACCGACGATGGCGGTCGATCCGTACTGGCGGTGCTACGTGTCACCCGCCTTCGTCGACCGCACACCGGTGGAGGAGCTGGCCGGTGTCTGGGTGCACGAGGTGTCGCACCTGCTGCGCGACCACCACGGGCGCAGCGACCGCTATGCGGATCGCCACCGGCTGAGCGGCCCGGCGGAGCGGTTGCGGATGAACATCGCGGCCGACTGCGAGATCAATGACGACATCTTCGGCGAGGGGCTGGTGGGGCCCGAAGGAGCCGTCCGTCCGGGGTCACTCGGACTGAAGGACGGGGAGCTGATGGAGGACTACCTCCGCCAGTTCCGGCTCGGTCCGCACACCGCCCACCTGGCGTGGCTGGAGTGCGGCAGCGGCGCGGACGGCCTGCCGCGCCCGTGGGATCTGGGGCCGGACGGGGCGCGCGGACTCAGCACGCAGGAACGGGACGCGGTCCGCTTCCGGGTGGCGCAGGGCATCGTCGGCCGTCCGGGGAGCGCGCCTGCGGGGTGGCGGCGGTGGGCGGAGGAGGCGTTCCACCCGCCGCAGCCGTGGCGGGAGTTGCTCGGAGCAGCTGTGCGGTCGGCAGCCACCGCACCGGGCACGGGCGAGGACTATGTGTACGGCAGGCCGGCGCGCCGGTCGGCGGCGGTCCCCGGCGCGATCCTGCCGAGCCTGCGGCGCAGGCCGACGCGGGTCGTCGTGGTGATCGACACCTCGGGCTCGGTCAGCGACGCGGAGCTGGGCAGCGCGCTGCTGGAGGTGGCGGCGATCTCCCGGGCCGTGGGCGGCCGCCGCGACCTCGTCGGCGTACTGCCGTGCGACGCGGCGGCCGGCCGGGTCCGCCCCCTGTGCGGCGGCACGGAGGGCGTCGAGCTGCTCGGCGGCGGCGGGACCGACCTGCGTACGGGCTTCGCCCGCGCCCTGGAGTCCCGTCCACGCCCGGACGTCGTGGTGATGCTGACGGACGGCCAGACCCCGTGGCCGTCCCGACGCCCGCCGTGCCGGACCGTGGTGGGCCTGTTCGGCCGCGACAACCGCCGCTCGTCCTACAACGAGTCCGATCCCGAATACGTCCCGGACGGGCCACCCGCGTGGGCGCGGGTGGTGGCCATCGGATGAGGGCGAAGGCCGCCGGCCGTGATTCAGGCCGGTCGGCGGGGGCCACCCGGCGGAAGGGCGGCGCGGACCGTGATGCCGACGGCCACGATCGCCGGCAGGATCAGCACGATGCGGAGCGCGAAGCCGTAGATCTCTGCGTGCACCAGGCCGTTCAGGGTGCGGGCCAGTTGCCCCAGCGCCGCTGCGAGTTCCGCGGCACTCCGGTGCCGTCCGGCCGGGATCCTTCTCGAACAGCCACAGCACCAACGTGTCCCAGTCGGCCGCCACGCCCGGCATGAGGGAGCCGGGGGGCGGGGGCGTCGGTGAGGGGTGCGACTCCACGCCCCCGCCTGATCCGCGTCAGTGTGCCGACGGGGGCCAGTTGACGATCCTCTTGGGGCGCGGCGGCGCGTACGTGCGCACCTTCGAGGTGGTCAGTCCGAGGCGGACGAGGGACTCGGCGATGGTCACCGCGGCGCTCACACCGTCGACGACGGGGACCCCGGTGCGTTCGACGACGCGTTCGGTGAGACCGGACATGCCGCCGCATCCCAGGCAGATCACCTCCGCCCGGTCGACCTCCACGGCCTGGGCGGCCTGCTCCACGATGGCGTCGACAGCCGCCTTCTCGTCCCGTTCCAGATCGAGCACCGCGAGACCGCTGGCCCGCACGGAGGCACAGCGCGCACTGAGACCCGCGGTGTGGAGACGTTCTTCGATCAGCGGGACCGTGCGGTCGAGGCTCGTGACGACGGAGTAACTGCGGCCGAGGAACTGTGCGGTGCTCGCAGCCGCCTCGGTGATGTCGACGACGGGTACGTCGAGCAGTTCCTGCAGACCTTCCCGGCCGTGCTCGCCGTAGCCGGCCTGAATCACGGCGTCGAACGGTTCCGGGTAGGCACGGACCGCTTCCATCACGGCGATCGCGGCGAGGTAGCTCTCGTAGTTGCCCTCGACGGACTCCGCCCCGAAGGAGGGGGTCAGCGGGACGATCTCGGTACCGAGCGCCGCCGCACCGGCTGCCTGCCTGCCGATCGAGTCGGTGATCGACTGCGTGGTGTTGACGTTGACGACGAGGATGCGCATGTCACGGCCTTCGGTTCGGCGGATCGTTCGGTGGTTCATTCGGCGGCGACGGCGATGGCCTCGCCGTCCACGTCCCGGATCTGCGCGCCGCGGTCCGCGACGATCGCGTACAGCCCGGCGGCGAGGAAGGCGCCCACGAACCAGGAGAATCCGGCCGCGGCGTGGAAGAAGGGCACGAGGGCCACGACGACGGCGACAGCGGCACTGGGGACGAAGGCCGCCACGGCGCGGGGGTTGAAGCCGCGGCTGTAGTGGTACTCGCCCTGCGGGTCCTCGCTGTAGAGATCGGGCACGTTGATCCTGGACTTCCGCAGCAGCCAGTAGTCCGCCATGATCACGCCGAAGAGCGGTCCGAGGAGGGCGCCGAGCCCGCCGAGGAAGTAGTTCACGATCACCGGGCTGTTGTAGAGATTCCACGGCAGGATCACCAGCCCGGCGACCGCGCTGACCACGCCTGCCCGGCGGAAGTTCAGCCGGCGCGGGAAGAGGTCGATGAGGGCGTAGATCGGCGCGACGAAGTTGGCCAGCAGGTTCACCGCGACGGTCAGCGCGATGAGGGCGAGCGAGGCCGTCGCCAGGAGGAACATGTTCGGGATGGTCCGGACGATGTCCGTGGGGCTTGTGATGACGCGCCCGTCGAGCTTGAACTGCGCTCCGCTCAGGACCACCACGATCACGGCGAAGAAGAGCATGTTGAGCGGGATCCCGATCACGTTGCCGCGGACGATGGAGCCACGGCTCCTGGCGGACCGGGTGAAGTCGCAGAAGTTCAGTACGAACGTCCCGTAGATCACCACCCACAGTGCGGCGGCCTGCAGGATCTGCAGCCACATCTCTCCACCGGTGAGCGGCGCGTCGACGGACAGGGAGATGGAACCGTCAGCCCGTACGAACATCCAGATCGCGAGGGCGAGCATGGTGATCAGGGTCGTGGGCGCCGCGAAGGCCATGTACCTCCGGATCATCTGCATGCCGTAACTCACGATGAGGAGTTGCAGGGCCCACAGGAAGAGGAAGGAGATCCAGCCGAGGGTCGACTGCCCGAGGAAGGAATTCGAGTCCAGACCGCGAAGTCCGGGGAACAGCGCGATCAGCAACGTGCTCAGGACCGCCGAGGCGAGGTAGGTCTGGATGCCGAACCAGGCGATGGCGACGACGCCACGGACGGCAGCCGGTATTTTCGCGCCCCTGATGCCGAACGCGATGCGGCTCATGACAGGGAAGGGGACACCCGTCTTGTGCCCCATGAACCCTGACAGTGTCAGCAGCAGGAAGAGCAGCACCGACGCGAGCGCGAAGGCCGCCAGGATGCCCCACACGTTCAGCCCCAGAGCGAAGAGGCCGATCGCGAAAGCGTAGTTGCCGAGGCTGTGGACGTCGTTGGCCCAGAGCGTGAAGACGTTGTACGCGCCCCAACGACGCCCCTGCTTCTTCGTCGGGGCCAGGTCGTAGGTGTACAGGACGGAGCTGGCTACACCGGCCTCCCCGGTGTCCCCGGTGGCCGTCTCGGGCGGCCGGTCCTCCACAGCAGTCATCGATCGACCCTCGAGTATTCGCTAGGGGTCGCAACGAGGCCTGTCGATGGCCTACTTCAGAAGAAGGCTGCGCACCACGGGCCCTGGCGACCGAGAGAGGTTTCAGAGGTTTCCACCAAGTGGAAGTTGATTTCCGCAAACCAAAACGTAGTTTTCACCAAAGCGCAGCGTCAAGAGTTACGGGCAGGTGACTTCGACGCGGAGTGAGCGAGACTGCCGACAGCACGGACGCGGGGAGCGCTCACACGACCGACCTCGCCAGGCAGCACAGGCCATGTGCGGCCGCGGAAGGGACAGTTGCGAGGGCCCTCGTGACCGGATGGGGGCGCACTTACGCGGGGGCGCGGGGCGTTCGCTCACGAGGATGACCAGGCGTTCCTGACCGCCTGGCGGAGTCGCTCACGGGTAGAGGCACGTGAGACTCGCTGCCGCCCCGGCTGCTCGACACCCCCGTCCACAGGCGAACAACGCCCGGGGACGCGTGCGCGGATGGCGGACCGCGGACGGCGGACGGCGGACGGCGGACCGCGGACGGCGGACGGCGGCAGCGAAGACATCCGGCATGACGGACGCGCAGCGGATTGAGGACACGACCGGGCGCGAAAGCCTCGGCATCATCCGCCGGCCGACCAAGCAGACCCTGTACGGCGAGCCGGGGCCCGGCCGCAAGCTGAGGGCGGCGTCTCCAGGGATGCCAGCACCCGGAGAGCCACCCCTACCCCGCGGCCCACAACATTTCGTACCGGACGGGCGGGGCTTCGTACCAGCGGCGACTCAGACGGACGGGGTGCGGAAGTAGTGGCCCTTGTCGAGATCATCGATGAGCCCCGGCTGCGTCGGCAGCCACCCCGTCAGCTCGCGTGTCACCGCACTGGAAGCCGGCTGGTCGGTGGAGAGCACCATGGCGAGCCAGCCGAAGTGCTCTTCGGCCTCCTCCCGCGGCACGGAGGCCACCGGCACGTCCAGGTGCCGGCCGATGACCTCGGCGATGTCGCGGAGGGACACGCCCTCGTCGGAGACGGCGTGCAACGTAGACGCCGCCGGGGCCTTCTCCAGCGCGATGCGGAACATGTCCGCGGAATCCAGGCGATGGACAGCGGGCCAGCGGTTGCCCCCATCGCCGTAGTAGCCCGCCACACCCTTCTCACGGGCCGTGCGGACCAGAGTCGCGACGAAGCCTTGGTCCCCCTCTCCGTGATTGGTCCGCGGCAGGCGCACGACGGACGAACGTACGCCGCGGGAGGCGAGTGAGAGCACCCACTCGGCGGTGGCCATCCGGGCCATCGGGCCCGCGAGCACCGGATCATCGGCGGCGCCCGGGGGAATCTCGTGCCCGTCGAGCTCCGTCGCCACCGATCCGGGCACCGCGGGCGTGCCGGAAGCGAGGACGAACGGCTTGTCCGAACCGGTCAGCGCCTCTCCCATCGCCTCGACCGCGCGCCGGTCCCTGTCGGCCGCCCCCTTGAAGTCCCCTCCCAGAAAGGCGACTTCGTGGTCGAACGCGAGGTGGATCACGCCGTCCGCGGCTGCGGACGCGCTGCTCAGGACCTCCAGATCGTCGAGGCTGCCGCGGACCACGGTGACCCCGGCCGCGGTCAGAGCGTCGGCGGAGGCGTCCGAACGGGCGAGTCCGACGACCTGATGCCCTGCCCCGATCAGGTCGGGGACGACAGCGGAGCCGATCCAGCCGGATGCGCCGGTGACGAAAACACGCATGTGAAACGACCTCCTTGTACCGCCTTGTATTACGGGCGGTACGAAAATCCAGCAATGTCAGTGACTGACATCAGCGTAGCAGTTGATGACAGCACCTGTCATCGCATGCACTGGCTCGCCCGCCGACGGCCGGCCGTCACCGCACGAGACGGCGGCGTTCGAGCGTCGCGGCGAGGGCGTAGGCGCCACCGCCGGCCACGGTCAGCGCCCAGTACAGGCCGGGGCTGCCGAGCAGGAGGGCCGCGGTGGAGGTCAGCGCCAGCCAGGTGCCGAGGCCGTAGTGCAGCAGGTTGCGGCGGACGGCTCCTTCCGCGACATAGAGCAGGCCGACGACGAAGCCTGAACCGGTGGGCCAGAGCATGGACTGCAGGTCGGGCGCGTCAAGGGTGGAAGCCAGGCCGGTTATGGCGAGGAAGAGGCCGGTGAAGGCAGTCACCCAGGCGACACCGAGCAGCTTGCCGGAGAGGATGTCATCAGGCTTCTCGGCGGCGCGCTGCGCCCGCATGGCGGCGGCCGTGGCCTGGAGGGTACCGGCCGCAAGCCCGGCCCCAAGGAACGTCATGGGCAGCCAGCCGGGCAGCTCCAATAAGGGGGTGGCCCCCTGGGAGACCGCGGCCGAGCCGTGCCCGAGTACGTAGGCGAGGCCGAAGCTGATGTAGGTGGCCCGGTTGTCCACGTCCCCCGGGAGAGGCGCGAGGGCGGGGCGGTGAGCAGTGGCCGGCGGGACAGGGGCGGCGATGGACATGGTCGATTCCTCCGAGAGTGTGGGCTGGGGCATCAGAAGCGCACGGAGCTCACGCCGAGCAACTACCGTGCTCGAGTGCGTCGTTCGGGCGGGTTCGGGCCCGGGTCGGGGCGGTGTGGGACAGCGGGGCAACGCAGCGCCGCACGAAATCGGCGGGCCAGGGGAAGGCGCGGGAAACAGCACGCTGGTGAGCGAGTCCGTGCAGCCCCAGCCAGAGGGCGACCGCGTCGGCGCAGGGGGCGGCGCCGGTCGAGCGACCGGCGATGACGCAGTCGGCCAGGACACCGGCGAGGATCCGTGGGGTTTCCGCGCCGAGGCGGGCCAGGTCGTCGGCGACGACGGGTTCCGGAGTCCACCGAACATGGCGCGGTAGCGGTCCTGGTGGGCAGCGGCGAAACCGAGACAGGTGTGGCAGGCGGCCTAGAGGCCCCGTTCGGCGCCGTCGGCGCCTTTCACAGCGACTCGAGCCGGCCCGTCAGGTCGGCGAAGGCTTCACGGACGACGGCGAGCATGATGACCTGCGAGTCGGAGAAGAGCGGGTAGTTCGAGGGAGCGGCGGTCCCAGCCGCCCGCGCCACGGCGCGCAGGGTCGCCGTCCGTTCGTCGCCGTGATCGAGCAGGTCGGCCACGGAAACAAGGATCTCGGTGCGCAGATGGTCACCCTCGCCTCGGCGGCTGCGCGGGCGGACAGCCCGCCGGGACCGCGCCGCATGAGCCGGAGTGCCCATGCCGTCAGGCATCCGGGAGGATGACGACCTTGCCGATGACGGTGCGGGATTCGGCGAGGGCAAGTGCCGAGGCGGTGTCGGTCAGGGGGAATCGGGCAGCGATCTGCGGGGCGAGGGAGCCGTCGGCCAGCAGTCGCAGCACGTGGGTGAGGTCCTCACTGAGGCGGCCGTGCCAGGCGGCCCGGCGGAGCCGGCGGCCCGCCCAGAAGTTGTAGAAGTGTGCACTCCTGCCGTTGGGCAGGGTGTTCCAGGCGGCTATCCGGCCGAACAGCTTCAGGACCGGTAGTTGGGAGTTGCCCTCCTCGTCCTTGGTCGCGGCGGTGCCGTACGAAACCAGCGTTCCGCCGCGGCGCAGCAACTGCCAGGACTGCTCCAGTCCGTCACCTCCGACATGGTCGAAGACGGCGTCCACCCCGTCCGGCGCGTGCTGCCGGATTCGGCCGTACAGGTCGGGGTCGTGGTAGTCGACAGGGGCCGCACCCAGCTCGCGCACGGTTTCGTGGTGACGCTTCGAGGCCGTACCGATCACCGTGATGCCGGCATGGCTGGCCAGTTGCACGAGCGTGGAGCCGACCCCGCCGTTGGCGCCCAGGACCACGATGGTCCCGCCTGTAGGGGTCTTGGCGATCCGGTGCAACATCTGCCAGGCGGTGATGCCGTTGACGACCAGGGTCGCGGCGGCGGCCGCGTCCACTCCGTCCGGCACCGGCAGCAACTCCGTCACGTCGATGAGGAGGTGACTGGCCCATGCTCCCGTCTTGGTCACCGCGGCGAATCGGCGCCCCGTCAGCTCCGTTTCCACGCCTGGACCGGTGGCGGTGACCGTCCCCACGAGGTCGTAGCCGGGCACGAAGGGGAACGGCGGCTGGTCGTAGTACTTCCCGCGCCGCATCTGCTGCTCGGCGAACGCGACGCCGGTCGCGTTCATCTCCAGGAGGACCTGACCTTCGGCGGGGGCCGGAAGGTCACGGGTGCGGAGCTCGAGGCCCTCCGGCCCGACGGTGCCGGGCAGGACAATTTCAGTGGCACGGGTGATGGCTGTGCTGGTCATCGCGGGGCTTCCTGACGCTTCGCCTGTTTGCTTACAGCCGTAAACCTACAAGCGTCAGCCGATGCCCGCAAGGGGCTGCCGCAATAAACTTCACTGTGTAAGGTGACAGCATGGAACACACTGGAACAGCCGCCTCATCCACGCCTGGACCGGCACGCGCGCGCAACCGCCGCGGCGAGGGCGGCCGCCTGCGCGACGACATCATCGCCGCCGCGGTGGAGCTGCTCGACGAGGCCGGCGACGAACGCGCCATCACCCTGCGGTCGGTCGCACGCAAGGTGGGGATCGCCGCCCCGTCGATCTACCCGCACTTCCCCGACCAGCCGGCCATCATGCTCGCCGTCGTGCGCCAGGAGTTCACCGGACTGGAGAACAAGCTGCGCTCCATACTGGGCGAGACCGAGGACGACCCACGGCAGCGCCTGTACGCCGTGTGCAACACCTATCTCGAATTCGCCCGGCTCCACCCCGAGCGCTACCGCACGATGTTCGGCGGCCTCTGGGTGCCGGACCTGGGCGACAGCTCGCTGACCAAGCAGGATCTGGCCACCCTCGGCATGGAGACCATGCAGATCCTGGTCGACACCCTCGGCGACTGCGTCGCCGGCGGTTACTCCACCAGCACAGACCCCTCCGCCGACGCCGTCGCGCTCTGGCTGGGCCTGCACGGACTCGCCCACCAGCGCGCCGTGACCCGCGCCTTCCCCTGGCCGGAAGACATCGAGGACCGCATCATCACCACACTCGCGCACCTGGACACCGCCGACGCATGAGCCCGGCCGCAGCGGGCAGGGCGGCACCCTCCACCGGCTCCTCCGAGCCGCCGTCCCGCTGCCGAGCGCGGACCCCCTCGACGCGAGGCCGCCGCAGTACCCCTCGCGAGCGCCGGCGAGAGGGCTGGATACCGGCAGAAGGCCCACAGCCGCCGCAGTCGATCCAGCACATCGGCTCCGCAGCCGTTCCGCGCCATCACCCCGGGGTACCGCCCTGCACTCCCCGCTCGACGGTGGAGCCGCCGCACTCACCGCCACGGAATGCGACGGGGTGCATTCATCCCGATATGCACCTTCGTGCGAGACGTCTTAGCCTGCTCATATTGCCGGGTGATAATCGACAGCCGGTCCGGCCGGCGGAGGGCGAGCTTCCATGGCTGAGCGCCGTGCAGGGTCCGGTTTGCTGGGTGAGTTGTCAGCAGAGTTCGCAGGAACGATGATCCTCATCCTCTTCGGATGCGGTGTGGTGGCCCAAGTGGCGGCGGGCGGCGCACTGACCGATCCGCCCGGCGGACTCGGGGACCACGACAGCATCGCCTGGGCCTGGGGCCTGGGAGTCACTTTGGGCGTCTACGTCGCGGCGCGGCTGAGCGGGGCCCATCTCAATCCCGCGGTGACTGTCTCACTTGCCGCGTTCAAGGGCTTCCCGTGGAGCAAGGTGGCTCCGTACGCGCTGGCCCAGACGGCCGGAGCATTCGTGGCCGCCCTCCTCGTGCGCTGGAACTACAGCGAGGCGCTGGCGAAGGCCGACCCCGGACACACCGTCAAGACGCAGACCGTGTTCTCCACTCTCCCGGCCAACGGCAACCCCGCCCTGCCGGTTCACGAATGGGGCGCCTTCCGCGACCAGGTCATCGGCACCGCCATCCTGCTGCTGCTGATCATGGCCATCACCGACATGCTGAACACCCCGCCGGGTGCGAATCTGGCCCCGTTCGTCATCGGCTTGGTCGTGGTCGCGATCGGAATGGCGTGGGGGACCAACGCGGGCTACGCGATCAACCCTGCCCGTGACTTCGGCCCCCGGCTGGCGAGCTTCATCACCGGGTACAACGGAGCCTGGCGGGACCAGTACGGCAATCTCTACTTCTGGGTACCCATCGTCGGCCCCCTGGTCGGCGGGCTGCTCGGCGCGGGGCTGTACAAGGGCTTCGTCGGCCGGTTCCTGCCGACCGCCGAGCCCGAACCGCCGGGACGGGTCCCGGCGAGCGAAGACCGATAACACCGGCCGGAGAGGTGGCACATCATGGCGGACTTCATCGGCGCGGTGGATCAAGGAACCACCAGCACCCGATTCATGATCTTCGACCACGGCGGCAACGAAGTCGCCAAGCACCAGCTGGAGCACGCCCAGATCCTCCCCCGCTCCGGCTGGGTGGAGCACGACCCGGTGGAGATCTGGGAGCGCACCAACTCGGTGATGCAGAACGCCCTGCGCTACGGCGGCCTGTCCCCCCAGGACCTGGCGGCCATCGGAATCACCAACCAGCGTGAGACCACGGTGGTCTGGGACCCGCGCAACGGGCGGCCCTACTACAACGCGATCGTCTGGCAGGACACCCGGACCGACGCCATCGCGGCGAATCTCGAACGCACGGGCCAGGGCGAGGTCATCCGCCGTAAGGCCGGGCTGCCCCCGGCCACCTACTTCTCCGCCGGCAAGATCCAGTGGATCCTGGAGAACGTCGACGGTGTACGGGAAGCGGCGGAGGCGGGCCACGCCCTCTTCGGCAACACGGACGCCTGGGTCCTGTGGAACCTGACGGGCGGCCCCGACGGCGGCATCCACGCCACCGACGTGACCAACGCGAGCCGCACCATGCTGATGAACCTGGAAACCCTCGACTGGGACGACGAACTCCTGGGCTTCTTCGGCATCCCCCGGGCGATGCTGCCCACGATCAACCCCTCGTCGCACCCGGAAGCCTTCGGCGCCACACGCACCTCCCGGCCGCTGCGCGCCGCCGTCCCCATCGGCGGGGTCCTCGGCGACCAGCAGGCGGCGACGGTCGGACAGGTCTGTTTCTCCCCCGGCGAGGCCAAGAACACCTACGGCACGGGCAACTTCCTGTTGCTCAACACCGGCACGGAGCTGGTCCGCTCCCAGCACGGTCTCCTCACCACCGTGGCCTACCAGTTCGGGGACAGCCCCGTGGTCTACGCGCTGGAAGGTTCCATCGCGGTGACCGGCTCCGCGGTGCAGTGGCTGCGCGACCAGATGAAGATCATCAAGACCGCGGCCGAGAGCGAGGACCTCGCCCGTATGGTCGACGACAACGGCGGAATGTACTTCGTCCCCGCGTTCTCGGGCCTGTTCGCCCCCTACTGGCGCTCCGATGCCCGGGGAGCGATCGTCGGCCTGGCCAGGTACAACGACAACGCGCACCTGGCACGAGCCACCCTGGAAGCCATCTGTTACCAGAGCCGCGATGTGGTCGAGGCCATGGAACAGGACTCCGGCGTCCACCTCGATGTGCTCAGGGTCGACGGCGGTGTCACCGCCAACAACCTCTGCATGCAGATCCAGGCAGACGTCCTCGGCGTCCCCGTCAGCCGTCCCGCCGTCGCGGAGACGACAGCACTCGGTGCCGCCTACGCGGCCGGACTGGCAACGGGCTTCTGGCGGGACACCGACGAACTGCGCACCCACTGGCACGAGTCCGAACGGTGGGAGCCCCAGTGGTCCGACGAACAGCGCGCGGACGGTTACGCGGGCTGGAAGAGGGCCGTGGAACGCACTCTGGACTGGGTGAAGGTCCCCTGAGCGTCGGCGCAGCCGAGAGATGTGCGGAGGGCCCGGTCGTCCCTGATGGTCATTCTTCCGGGCCCTCGATGAGCTGCTCCGTCCAGATGGTCTTGCCTGAAGCTGTGTACCGGCTGCCCCAGCGGTGGGTGAGCTGGGCGACGAGGAACAGCCCGCGGCCGCCCTCGTCGGTGAGACGGGCCCTGCGCAGATGGGGCTGCGTCTGGCTGGTGTCGGACACCTCGCAGATCAGCCTTCGGTCCTTGATGAGACGGAGCAGCACCGGACCACCGGCGTAGCGCATGGCGTTGGTGACGAGTTCACTGACGATCAGTTCCGTGGTGAACACGAGCTCGTCGAGCCCCCACCGGGTCAGCTGGCCGGCCGTCTCGGCCCGGGCATCCGCGACCCGCTCCATGTCCGCGGGAAACTCCCACGCGGCCACCGCCCCTCCGGCCGAAGCCCGTACGCGCGCCACCAGCAGCGCCGCGTCGTCGTCCGGCGGCTCGCCGAGGAAGGGTGCGAGGAGGGCCTGCCCCAGATCCTGCACCGGCAGCGGGTGCCGCCCACCGGGCGCCGGCCCGGTCCCGAACCGCTCGGCGACAGCCTCACGCGCACCGTCCTGGGCGAGCGAGCCGGCCAGGAACGCGAGGACGTCTCCGGGTGCGATGTCCAGTTCTACGGGTTCGAACGGAGCACCACCGAGCCCCAGGGCAGCCCCCGCGGGGAGCTTCACCGTTTCGGCTGCACCGCCGTCCGCGGGTGCCAGCAGCGGGGCCGGATGCCCGGCGCTCGCCATGGAGCAGCGGCCACCGACGGGGTCGTACACCGCGTACAGGCAGGTGGCGCCGCGCACGGAGCCGTCCTTCGCTTCCGGCAGCTGCTGGTCGGCGAGCCGTACGACCAGGTCGTCGAGGAGAGTCAGCAGCTCGTCGGGGGCGGGGTCGAGGTCGGCGAGGGTACGTACGGCGGTCTGGAGGCGCCCCATGGCAGCGGCGGCGTTCAGTCCATGACCGACGACGGTGCCGACCACGAACGCCACCTGGGTGGAGGACAGGGTGATGACGTCGAACCAGCTCCCGCCGGTACCGGCCGCCGTGCGCCCCGGTACGTAGAAGCCCGCGGTGTCCGCCGCGGTCACCGCCAGCACCGGCTGCGGGAGAAGGCTGCGCTGCAGTGCCTCGGCCATGCGGCGCTCCCGGGTGTAGCGGCGGGCGTTGTCGATCGCCAGGCCCGCCCGGGAACCGATGTCCTCGGCGAGCACCGCGGCCTCGTCGTCGAACGGCGCCCGCTCCCCCGTGCGCCAGAGCGCGACCGCACCGAGCACCCGGCCCCTGGCGTGCAGGGGCACGACCATGAACGAGGTGGCACCCGGAGCCAGCAGCAGCCGCTTGCGGCTCTCGTCGTCCCCGATCCGCTCCCTGAGCTCGGAGATGTCCCGGGCGAAGCGCGCGGAGCCCGCGCGCAGCATCTCGCTCTCCGTCTCCTGGACCCGGACGACCGAGTCGAGGGGATACAGCGCAGGGGGCCAGTGACCGTCACGCGCGGCCGCCGCCACACGCAGCAGCGGCGAGCCGGCCAGCAGATCGCCCGGCTCCTTGCCCACCAGGACCGTCTCCGTCACGTCCACCGCGGCGAAATCCGCGAACTCGGGGACGAGCAGGTCGGCCAGCACCTCCGCGTTGCGCCGGACGTCCAGGGACTGACCGAGGCTGGAGGAGGCTGCCGCCACCAGAGCCGAGTGCCGGCGTGAGCGCTCCTGCTCCGTCACGTCGGTGAACGTGACCACGACACCGTGCAACGTCCCGTCCCTGCCCCGCAGCGGCAGCGCCGAGACGGACACGCTCCGCTCACGGTGGGGACTCTCGGCGAGCCGGGCACTGCTCACGAAGTCGGTGAGTGCTTCGCCGGTTTCGACGACCCGGCGCAGGCGTCCTTCGATACGGGCACCGTCCTCGGGTACGAGCAGACTCCTCAGGCTCTGCCCCAGCGGACCCCCGTCCGCCTGCGAAAGCACCGGGCCGGGCTCGCCCGGGACGGGATTGGCCCTGGTCATACGGAGGTCGGCGTCATGAATGGCGATGCCCATACCGCTCTGGGTGAACATGGCCCGCAACAGTGCTTCGTCCTCGTCACGACGATCGGCGACGGCCAGCGACATGACCCGTACGAGGAAGGCCGGCCGTGGCGAGGCTTCCAACGGAAGCAGGTCCAGACGCACGGCCGGCGACTCCCCGGACCCGCGCCGGAACTCGGCCCGCACGGAGACGCAGGACCGCCCCGTCGCGCGCTCGCGCAACATTTCCCAGACGCCCGGCTCGGCGAAGAGGCCGTCGGCACTGGCGCCGCGCAGCTCTTCGGCAACGACCCCGATCAGTGCCGCGGCATCGGCTGTGCACCCCTGGATCGTCCCGTCCTGGTCGATCACGAGCACGGCGGTGTCCTCCGGGCACCCGGGGTCCGGGCCTGGAGTCTGGTCGCTTCCGCTCACTCGTCGATCACTCCCGGGCTGCGGTCACACCGGCTGCGTCACCTGCGTATCGGCATCTCTCCCGGGACCGTGCGCGCGCAGCCCCTGCCGGCTCTCCCCGGTCATTGTTCCGCAGCCCCTGCGTGTCCGCCTTTCGGCGAGCCCACCCGTGAAGACGCGCCGACCTCCCGCCGGCCACGCGCGCCGGGAGGTCAGCGCGTCTCTCAGCTGCCCGGCCCTGACGGGGTCACCGACGCCGGAGCGGCGAGTTTCTTGAGCAACTCGGCGGCGAGCGAACCGGATGAGGCGGGGTTCTGGCCGGTGACGACGTTGCGGTCGACCTGGACGTGCGGCGCCCACGGCTCGCCCACCTCGACCTTCAGACCCGCTTCGGTGAGCCGGTCCTGCAGCAGCCACCTCGCGGTGTCGGCGTTTCCGGCCAGCCGCTCCTCGGTGTTGCTGAAGGCTGTGATCCGGTAGCCGGCGTAGGCGTTCGTCCCGTCCTCCTTGACTGCGGCCAGCAGCGCGGCCGGACCGTGGCACACCACGCCGACCGGAAGGCCGGACTCCATCGCCTGGGTGAGGATGCGGCCGGAGTCGGCGTCGACCGCCAGGTCCTCCATCGGGCCCTGCCCGCCGGGAACGTACACCGCGTCGAAGTCCCCCACCCGCACCTCTGAGAGCGCCGACGGGTTACCGAACTCCGCAGCGCCTTCCACCACGGCCCGGACCGCAGCGGCGTTCTCGTCACTGCCGTTGGCCCCGGCGCTGAGACTGGCCGGGTCCACCGGCGGCACCACTCCGCCCGGAGTGGCCACGGTGATCTCGTGGCCCGCGGCCTTGAACGCCTCGTACGGGATGACCGCCTCGTCGGCCCAGAAACCGGTGCGCTTCTTGCCACCGTCGGCCAGCGTCCGCTGGTCAGCACCGGTCATCACAAAAAGAATCTTCGCCATGTCTCTCCTGGAAGGGTTCCGCTCCGCGTGGTCACCTGCCGCGACGGAGGCCGTCGCCGGGCAGCACCGTGGCGACTCCCACGACGTTAGACCCGTACGCCGTGGGAGTACCAACAGTGTTATCGATCCGGGCCATCGGAACTCCGAATGGGAACGATCGGCACCGTGCACCGCATGGTCCGGGCCCCGGAACCGTGACGCCCGCCGGCACCGCGGAATCTAGGAGTTGGCGACCGCTCCGAGGACGCGGGCGAGTTCGTGGGGGCGGGTGACCATCGGCCAATGGCCGGAGTCGAGGTCCACGTACTCGAGGTGGGTGACGCGGGCGAGCTCAGGGCTCTCACCGGCGGCGATCCACTCCTCGGCCTGGGCAGGCGTGAATTCAGGGCAGACAACGACAACGGGTACGTCGAAGCGGCGCTCGTCGGTCAGGCGTACGACTCCCCTGGCGACCGCCTCGGGGACGGGGACGGCGGCGGCCGCGAAGCGGTCCCGGGTGTGCTGGTCCAGGTCGGCGGCGTCCGCGCCCTCGAAGGGATCCCAGCCGGGGAAGGGCATGGCGCCGCCCTCGATCGCGAAGTGATCGGCGTAGGCCCGCCCGTCGTCGGCGGGGAAGCCGCCGACCAGGGCGACCTTGGCCACCTTCTCCGGTCGTGCGTCGGCGGCCAGCCAGGCCAGGGTCGATGCTGCGGAGTGCCCTACCACCAAGGGCGGTCCGGGGGCCGCGTCAACTGCGGCGACAACTGCTTTCAGCTGGTCGTCGAACGTCGCGGATACGACGCCGTCGCCCTGGCCCGGGAGGGTGAGCGGCACGGGATGGTGGCCGAGCGCGGTGAGTTCGGGCACGACCTCGTCCCAGGCGGATCCGTCGAGCCACAAGCCGCCGATGAGCAGAATGTCCATGGTGGTTCTCCCGCAGTGGAGTCGCATCTGGTTGCCGTCACGCTACCGGGAGGCTCTGACACCGGGCTCCGGCCGGAATGGGGTTCTCGAGAACGGCGACTCGCCCCAACCCGGCCCCACCCGGCGGACCTACGCTGCACAACACCAGGAGCCGCTCAGCGGGGATGCCGCCACGCAATGCGCTTCAGGCCGCGGGGGCCGCGCGTTACCACGCCCGGCGGCCGGGGGCCGGCGGGGTCCGCGGCCGCAGTCGTTCGCCCTGCGGCCCGAACAGGATCAGGTACTCGACCGGCTCGCCGGGGCCCGCGTTCGCCACCCCGTGCAGGGTGCGGGTGTCGAACTCGGTGACGTCCCCGGCGGCCAGGACCAGATCTTGGTCGCCGAGCGCGAGCCACAGTCGCCCGTACAGAACGCACAGCCACTCGTAGCCCTCGTGGGAGACCTGCCGGGGCCGCGCGGGCAATTCCTCGACGGCGGGCAGCACATGCTTGTGGGCGTGCAGGCCGCCCACGTACCGGGTGAGCGGCAGCACCGCCTTGTCGTCCCCGAAACTGTGTGGCGCCGTGGTGCGGCGCGCGACCGCGGGGGCGGGAGAGGTACCGGCGAGCTCGTCCAGGGAGACGCCGTACTCCTTCGCCAGCTGCAACACGACCTCCAGGGTGGGCTTGCGCCGACCGGTCTCGATCCGCGACAGCGTGCTCGGCGAGATGCCGGTCGCACGGCTGATACCGGCGAGCGTGGCGCCGCGCTGCTCGCGCGCGGCTCGCAGTCTGGGTCCCATCGCCGCCGTAGTGCCGTCCAGGTCGTCGCCTGCCACCGTTCCCGCTCCTCCCAGCCTCAGCGCTCAACCGCCCTGAACTGCGAGCTTGCCAGAATGGCAATGCTGATCGCGTCGTGGGGCCGCCGCAGCGCATGATCGACAGGTAACCGCGTCCGACCCGCGAACCGAGGAGAAGGCCATGCAGCCCGAACCGACCGCCGAGCTCCGCCACCGCACCGTCGAGACCCCGGCCGGGCGCCTGCACCTGGTCGAGCAGGGCACCGGCCCGCTGGTCCTGCTCGTTCACGGCTTCCCCGAGTCCTGGTACTCCTGGCGCCGGCAGCTCCCGGCCCTCGCCGCCGCCGGCTACCGGGCGGTGGCGATCGACGTGCGCGGCTACGGCCGCTCCTCCAAGCCCGCCGCGACCGACGCCTACCGGATGCTCGACCTGGTGCAGGACAACGTGGCCGCGGTGCACGCCCTCGGGGAGGAGAGCGCGGTGGTCATCGGCCACGACTGGGGAGCCGACATCGCTGCTTCCTCCGCCCTGCTCCACCCCGAAGTCTTCCGCGCCGTCGGCCTGCTGAGCGTCCCCTACGCACCGCCGGGCGGTCCCCGCCCCACCGACATCTTCGGCCAGATCGGCGGCCCTGAGCAGGAGTTCTACGTCTCCTACTTCCAGGAGCCCGGGCGCGCCGAAGCGGAGATCGAGCCCGACGTCCGGGGCTGGCTCGCCGGCTTCTACGCGGCGCTGTCCGCCGACACCATGCCCGCCCAGGGCGACCCCGACCCGCACTTCGTCACCCACGGCGGCCGGCTGCGCGACCGCTTCCCCGCAGGCAGGCTCCCTGCCTGGCTGAGCGAGGACGACCTCGACGTCTACGCCGCTGAGTTCGAGCGCACCGGCCTGACCGGCGCTCTCAACCGCTACCGCAACATGGACCGCGACTGGGAAGACCTCGCCCCTCATCGCGGAGCCCCGATCAAGCAGCCGTCCCTGTTCATCGGCGGCGCCCTCGACGCCTCCACCACCTGGATGGCCGACGCCATCGCCGCCTACCCCACCACCCTCCCCGCCCTGTTCGCCTCCCACCTGCTGGAAGGCTGCGGTCACTGGATCCAGCAGGAACGCCCCGCTGAGGTCAACCGCCTGCTGACCGACTGGCTCATCACCCTCCAGGACTGAACCGGACACGCCGGGCACCCGGTCCCGGACACCCCCTCACATGAGCGATGCGGCGTTCCCACACGCTTGGGTGCACCGTCACGCCTGAGGACAACCGGTGCAGTACTGATGCGTGGCCCAGGCGCCGGTCAAGGGCGGTACCGACGTCGGGGCAGGATCTGCGGACGGTGTCGAGGAAAGCGCCCAACGCCGGGGAGCGGTCCCGGTCGGCGAAGGACAGGGCCAGGTCAGGCAGATTCACCTTAGGGAACACCTCGCAGAACCGGATCCCTGGTCGCGGCCGACCGCATGCGAGAGGGCCGGAGGCCCACGCCTACTCCGCAGGCCGCCAGGCCGCCAGGCCGCCAGGCCGCCAGGCCGCCAGGCCAATGATCGTGTGCACGTCCCTGGCCACGGCGGCACCGTCCAGCGCGGCGCCCTCCTCCGGGAAGGACACTAGATGCTCGACCCCGGCGCCCCGAGGGTGACGGCCACGTCCCTGGGACCATTGACGCTGAAGTACGAGTTCACCAACTAAATGACCAGCCTGCGCACCGCCCAGAACCACAAACGCAGTTTGACGGCGGTCGACCATCACCGGCTACAACCCCCCTCAGGATCGGGCCGCGGTTCGCATACCGTCCAGCCGCAGCGCTCTCTGCCCAATCTCCACCGTGCTCCGCAGCCTATTTGCGCTTCTCGGCCGCGCCTACGGGTGATCCCCCGTGAGCAGATCGATGTCCTGCGCGTTGGCGCGGGGCTTTACAGTCACACTTGCCGCACGGCATAGGTCATGTGCTGTACGTTCCCGACCCACAGCCATGTACTGAAGTTGCCCGTCCCCCCTCGACCTACACCCAGCGTGCAGTCACGCAGCCAACTTTCGCCGCTGCTGGCGGCCGGGCCCCGGAAGCCCGGAAGCGCGAGGTACTCAGCGGCAATTGCACGGTTGTGGGCGGTCCGGCCATTGCCCGACGCCAGCATCCTGCCGAGCACGAAAGTATCGTCCAGTGTGTAGCGCAGAAAACCCCAGGATGGTCCACCACCTGAGCGGGGGACCCGGCTGATGGCTATGGCGGGCTGCGTCCCGTAGTCACCGTAGCTGAGCAGTCTGCGGTAGGAACGAGCGCTGGCACCTATCTCGTGCCACACGTGCCAATCCGCGCGGGGAACTTCACACAATCCGTGGTCCAGCATATCGGCTGAGACGTTGGGGAATCCGCCGCTGAGGACTGCGGCGGTTCGCCAGGGTGCGAGAGGTACGAGGGAATCCAAAGCACGCAGTGCCTCCTTTGCTGCGTCAGGCCTGTCGGCGCTTACGGCGCCCAGGTCCAGCAGGAGGTCCACTCGGTCTGCCGGGTCTGATCGCTCGAGCAGTTCGCGGACGTCATCGCTGGTACGGCTGTCCCACTCTCCCAGAACCCGAACGCGTATCCCCAACCCGCCACCGCTCGTCCGGGCCGTCTCCAGTGCCATGGCCTTCTGCGCCTCGGGCCTTCCTGGCCCGGTTACCGGGCGTAGCAGTCCAAAGGAGCTGGCTTCCCGCATCAGCTCTGCGAGTACAGGTAACTCCTCAGCGCCCGCGAAGGGGGCATCCACCCATGCCGCACGGTACCGCTGAACCTTGGACACCGCGGCCAGATCCCGGGTGACCTGCGCGGCAAGTTCCGTCGGCGGGAGTCCTGGGCGCGGCGGCAGGTTCCAAACAGGCGCCAGCATGTTCTGGGCGTCCGGCTGGAGTCGGGAGTAGGCGGCGACCGCGTGCGGCCGGGTCGGCAGGACAGGAACGTACAGCGGTCCGGTCATGGCGGTCTCTCCCTGTGGCGCTGTACGCGAGCTACCCCTCTAGCACCAGGGTGGGCAGCTGTGACGACCTGGGAAAGAGTGCCCTTTCGGCCACCATCCGGGCTTCCGCGCAAGTGCCTGCACCGCCGTGCCGCCCTGCACTTGCAGCGAACAGTGCCGAAGCCCCTCGCATCGGATCGTGATTCACCGCCTGGCGGCGTGATTCGCGTACTGCCATAAGATGACGAAGACAATCTCAGCGGCCCGCCGGGCTTCCGCTCCACGTCCCGTGGAACCGAAGGACATGCCCCCACCCGCACGAGTTACTCCGTGCTGCCTGGGGGCGATTTCTTGCTGTTCCGTGAGTCCGCCACGTCCTTGGCCAACCGCACTGCCCTGGAGGGACGGTTGGCGGAGCTTCTCAGCGAGAACTTCCTTCACCGGCATGGTCACAAGCCACACGCTGCCGAGGTTCGCTCCTGGGAACGGAGCATTCCCGCGCTCACCCACGTCCTCGTCGAAGCGGGTCTGGGTGAGGTCGAGATGCTGCTGGAGTACGGGCTGCCGCTGACGAGCAAGCGCGCGGACGTGGTGCTGGCCGGGGTGCATCCGGTTTCCGGCGAACCGTCTTACGTCGTCGTGGAACTCAAGCAGTGGAGCGAGGCTCATCCCGTGGACGGAGATCCACTGCGATGCATCGTTTCCTCTTATCTCGAGCCCGTGCTGAACCCCATCGAGCAGGTACGGGGCTACTGCGACTACATGGTCTCCTTCAACGGGGCTCTAGAGCAGAACCCTGATTCGATCTCCGGAGTGGCCTTCCTGCACAACGCGACGGAGTTCGGGGTCGCCGGGCTGCGCGAAGTCGAAGAGGATCGACGCGGACGCCTGTTCAGCGCCGAGCAGCGCGGTGCGTTCCTTGACTACCTGCGCTCGAGGCTGGCCGCTAAGCCGGGTGCTACCGCCGCCGACGACCTCCTGCAGGCCAAGGTGCGCCCGTCCAAGCAGTTGATGGCCGTGGCCGCCGACGAGGTCCGCGAACGGGAGCAGTTCGTACTGCTGGACGAGCAGAGGCTCGCCTACGAGACGGTGATGGCCGCCGTCCGCAAGGCCCGTCGCTCCAACCGCAAGCAGGTGGTCGTCGTGACAGGCGGGCCCGGGTCCGGCAAGAGCGTGATCGCCCTGTCCGTGCTCGGCGACCTGTACCGGCGTGGGGTACCGGCCCTCCATGCCACCGGATCGCAGTCGTTCACGAAGACCATGCGTAAGGTCGCGGGCGCCCGCAAACCCGAGGTCCAGCGCCTGTTCCGCTACTTCAACAGCTTCATGGAGGCCGAGCCCAACGACATCGACGTGCTCGTCTGCGACGAAGCCCACCGGCTCCGCAAAACCTCCGCCAACCGCTACACCAAGGCCACCTTGCGCACCGGACGTCCACAGGTGGCGGAGCTGATCGACGCAGCCCGGGTCCCGGTGTTCCTGCTCGACCAACACCAGGTGGTACGTCCCGGCGAGATGGGAACTGTCGAGCAGATCAGGCAGGCTGCGGCCGAACAAGAAGTGGACTTCGCGCTGGTGGAGCTGGACAGTCAGTTCCGGTGCGGAGGCAGTGACGCCTACCTGCGTTGGGTGACCGCTCTCCTAGGCCTGGAGGGCGAGGGCCCGATCGAATGGGAGCCGGACGGCAAGGTAGAGCTGCTGGCGGTGGACAGCCCGCAGGAGTTGGAGGACCTCCTCAACGACAAGCGTGCACAGACGTACGGCGCCCGGCTTTCCGCCGGCTACTGCTGGAAGTGGACCACGAAGATCACTCCGTCGATGACCTCGCTGCCCCCAGACGTAGTCATCGGCGACTGGTCAAGGCCGTGGAACCTGTACGGCGACCGATCCCTTCTGGGCGCGCCGCCGGCACCACTGTGGGCCACTGATCCCGCAGGCTTCGGACAGGTCGGCTGTGTCTACACCGCCCAGGGCTTCGAGTACGACTGGTCGGGCGTGATCATGGGACCGGACCTGGTCTGGCGAACCGACCGCTGGGTAGCCGACCGCACCAACTCGAAGGATCCTTCCTTCACGAAGGCGACGCCGGACGACGATGTCGACCGTCTTATCCGCAACACGTACAAGGTGCTCCTGTCCCGCGGCATGATCGGAACGGCCATCTACTCGACGGACCCTGAGACCCGCGAGAAGCTCCGCTCGCTGATTCCCTGAGCCACGACCCCGGTCGACGACTACCATGATCTCGCTGCGCACCTTCCCGGAGGGTACGAGACAGAGTTCATGCGCAAGGCCGAACAGGCCGTGAATGAGGAATGGTTGTGCCCGTCGTATGGCAACACACGGCGTGAGCGTGGCTGCCCGGTAGGGCGCCCCCTGCCATTCCGAACTCACAGCCTGGAGTGGCCGTATGAACCCCGTCGAATACAAGTCTGCACGTCGTGAGCGGATTCTCGGAATCCTGATCGACGTCGCTGCCGGAGTCGTTTCCAGTCTTCTGGTGACGGCGCTGACCGCGGTGGCAAACCTGTTCTTCTGAGCAGGTACGTGGCGGGCCCGGAGAGCCCGCCACTCCACTGCCCGGCACCCGGAATCAGAAGAGCCGCAGGTCAGGGCCCGACGACCTGCCCCGCTTGCGCTTGCGTCTCCCATTGGCCCGCGGCAGGTGCGCGTTGCGAGCCTCCTTCGGAAGGTTCAGCCAGGTGGGCCGAAGCCCGTGAATCTCCACCGGACCAACCAGCTTTTTCAGGTAGATTCGGGTCTCCTCGTCCGTCGAGTACAGCACCATTGCACGGCTCGCACGGGTCAACAACACGTGGTAAGCCTGCCGGACCAACCGCGCGAAGTCGTCGTCGTCCACGCTGGACGAGCTGACCTTCGGATCGAGCGAACCGGGCAGATCTACGCGCTTGATGTCCGAATTCGGGCCTTCCTTGCGCTCCTTGCCGCGCTGGAAAACCCACTGATCGCCACGACGCACCATGTCGTCGCCCATGATCACCCCGCACCAGTCCCATTCCAGGCCCTGCGCCGTGTAGACACAGCCGATCTGACCGAGGCCGTTGGGGTGGACAGACCAGATGTCCGACGGTGGAACCCCGTCCGCGCAGTAGGTCTCGCTCTTCGCGTTCCACGGCTTGTGCCAGTCTCCGATGCGAACATCAGCTTCCAGGCGCTTCTCCTCGCCCACGGGTTCCGTCCACGGCCAGCAGTACCCCGCGACCATGCGTGCAGACGCTCCGGCCGCGGCCTCCGTCCGAATGATCCGTTCAAGCTCCTCCGGAGCCTCCGCCACCTCGACGTGCATCAGCCCGTCCGCCCTCCAGGACTGCGGCTCCTCGTCCGACCGCCAAGGCTTCGCTTCCTCGTACGTCATGCCCAGGAGGGCGCGTACCCAGCGGATGTAGGAGCCACTGCCTCCACAGCGGAACTGCTCGCGCAGGCCATACTCGACCAGGTCGGCGCCGCGGCGCTCGGCTGCATCTTTGATCAGCTCGACCGTACCGACCTCCTTCGGCCGCACGGATTGGCCCTCGTCCAGGAAGAACACCGTCAGGCGTGACGCGTCGAGAAGCTCATCCACCTGCGCTCCCTTCCCCCACTTCGCCCGCTGCTCCGGTGTCCAGAACCGATTCGTCGAACGATCGCGCAGGCGATGTGCCTCGTCGCAGATCAGAACGTCCACCGGGGGAACCGAGGTGTCGACAAAGTTACTGAAGTACGTGAACGTCTCCCTGAACTGTGCGTCCCCGTAACCAACATGCTCCTGAATGGCCGCGTTGAAAGCCCTGCTCCCACTGGCGTACTTCACGGTTCGCCCCTGCGCCTCGAGTTGCGCCTTGACCTGCAGGCCGATAGCACTCTTGCCGGTACCGGCGCCACCTGTGACCAGGAAGATCACACGCATCTCATCCGGAACCAGCGCGGGACGCTCCGGGTCGGGAAGCACCTTGGAAGCCGCTTCAAGGATCTGCTCCGCGACCATCTGCTGGCGCCCGCGGAGGAGGAAGACGGTGTCGTCGCCCCGGGACCAGTTCATGGCGTCGAGCAGCGGTGTATTGCTCAGCCCCATGGTCCGCAACATGGTCGCGGCCTCGGAGGCACCGCCCTCTGGAGCGAAGCTCTCCCTGAGGCCGTCGAGGAACTGGGCCCGTCGGTCGGCCGTGTAGACCCGGGCGTACGCGCCCGTGGGCGCGTCCACACCCAGCAGCGGACGTACGGAGTCCTCCGTGGCGTTGTGGAGGTAGGCGAACCCGCCGCACTCGAATTCTTCGTTCTCGAAGGGCCCCCTCTCGCTCGTGAACGCCTCGTAGTACTCGCGTAACTGCAGCGCAGGATGCTTCTTGGCACCTAACCCCGGCACATGCACCAGTTCCGCAGTTGCTCGCTCGATCCTGGTCACTGTGGACCAGCGCTTCAATTCGACGAGCTGAATGGATGGCCGGTTCTCGTGCCGATGGCGGCCGACCAGCACGACGTCGATGAGCCGGGGGTCCGAGCGGTTGGACTCGTCCATGGTGGCCGCGCACTCGACCACCATCT
This sequence comes from Streptomyces sp. NBC_01166, assembly GCF_045039765.1. Lineage (NCBI taxonomy): Bacteria > Bacillati > Actinomycetota > Actinomycetes > Kitasatosporales > Streptomycetaceae > Streptomyces > Streptomyces sp. NBC_01166. The sequence goes on along the minus strand of NZ_CP108613.1, from coordinate 6,280,776 downwards.
CCACGTTCCCGCGGTCGGCGGCGACCAGATCGTTCGCAAGGCTGATCAAGCTCTCCGCCCATGCGGAGCGCTCGGTGACTGAGGCGTCCGAGCCTCGGAAATGCTTCCAGCGCGCAGCAAGGTGCGGCACCATGTGACGGCGCGCATGCAAGGTGAGCAGATCCTGCGCCGAAAGTTTCAGCAGGAGCAAGGACACGAGGTGGTTCCCCCAGGGCACGAGTAGCTCGTGCGGGTGGGGGCATGTCCTCGTGGGGAAGCCCGTCGGGCCGCAATCGGTTGCAGTGATCTTAAACAAGGCCGTGGCGACCGAGAACGCCACCCCGGCCCGCGGCCGAAACCGTGGACAGAGTGGCCGGATCACACGACTGCTACCCGCAACTCCCCTCCCTGGTCCGTCCCTCTCTCCCCCGTCGAAGCGGTCCCGGGGCGCACCGCGAATGCGGGCCCTCAGTGGTGTTCTCGCGGTAGCGACCGGAGAGCGGGCTACACGTGAGGGTGCCGACGTCGTGGCGGCGCACGGTGGACGGCATGGCCTCCTCGATGTCGCGGACCAGGATCGAGTACGCCGGCTGCCCGGTCACGAACCGCTTCGAGTGGCACTCCCGCCAGCCCGCACCGGGAGGTGAGAGGAACCCCGGCCTGCGAACGGCTGGGGTTCCTCGATGCGGTGGTGTCGACCGGCAAGTGGAACCGACCGCCGTGAATCGGGAAGGTCAGCGTTGCAGGGTGAGGACGCCCGGCCGCCACGGCAGTCGGTTGTATTCGCCGCCCGCGTTGGGGTCCTTGCCCTGATAGAGGAACTGCAGGTTGCAGGGGTCGATGGTCATGGTCTGGTCGGGGTTGTTGCGGACGAGGTCACCGTGGCTGATGTCGTTGGTCCAGGCGGCGCCGCTGTTGGCCTTGCCCGCGAAGGGGTTGCTCTCACTGGCTGCCTGCGGGGTCCACGCCCCGTTCAGACTGGAGGCCGTGAAGGAGCGGAAGTAGCGCCCGTTCGCGCCCATCGCCTCGACGATCATGAGGTACTGGCTCTGGCCCTGGACCTTGTAGACCTGCACGCCCTCGAAGAGGTTGGCCTTCGTGTCGCTCATGATCGTCGTGTACGACGATCCGAAGTTGCCCGGGAAGTCCCCGATCGGCATGCTCGCCCGGTAGATCTTGCCGTTGTCACCCCCGAAGAACAGATGCATGTTCTGGCCGTCGGAGATCAGGGTCTGATCGATCGGGCCGGTGTCGGAGCCTGAGATGCTCCCGGTGAACAGCGGTTGCGGGGAGGACCAGCCGTTGGGGTTGGTGGGGTCGCTCGACGTGCGGTAGATGAAGGGCCACGCACCCCATTGGTACGCCAGCACCCAGATGTTCTTGGGCGCGAAGTAGAACAGCGTGGGCGCCACCGCGGCCTGGTTCATCCCGCTCTGGCCGGCCGTGGCCATGTCCGACCAGTTCGTGAAGGGACTGAACATCATCGAGCCGTACGACGATCCCGACACGTTCGACGCGTAGACCAGGTGCCTGCCGTTGTGCGTCACGGTGGTGAAGTCCTTCACCGCGGCCCAGCCGTTCGCCGGCTGCGCCAGCACACCCGTCGATGTCCAGCGATACGTCGACGGAAGAGAGCACGTGCCGCCTGTCGGCGGCGTCCCCGTCAGGCCGGTCCACTTCTGGCTGCTGCCGCCGTTGCACGCCCCCAGCTGCACCGCCGTACTGTTGGCCGTACCGGCGCCCGCGACCTCCAGGCACAGCCCGGACTCCACGCCGACGACCGCGCCCTCGGAGTTCACCCGCCACTGCTGGTTCGCACCGCCGGAACAGCTCCAGATCTGCACTTTGGTACCGGCCGTGGTGGCGTGGCCCGGAACATCCAGGCACTTGTTGCCGTATACGGTCAGCTGGTTGGCGTCCGTCAACGTCCACTGCTGGTTGGTTCCGTTCCAGCAGTCGTAGATCTGCAGGGACGCGCCGTCTGTCTGGACGGCACCCGCGACATCGAGGCACCGACCCGAACCGACACCGCGCAAGGCGCCACTGGCAGCCGCCTGAGCCGGGGTGGCGACGAGCATCGCCGCCAGAGCGGCGAGGGCCGCGACCACGGTGGCGAGCACCGCAGACGGATGCCTGCGGCTGAATTTTCCTCCGTACATGGGGACTTCCTCAACCTCGAGTGGACGGTTCCGGCCGACCTCGCCAGAGGTCGGCCGGGCTGTCGGTGTGGTGCGGTGTGCAGCGCTCCATGAGCACCACGGCGTACCGCTTGTGACTTCCCAGCCCTTCGCGACCTCGGGAAGGACCGGTGGCGCTCGGCGCCTTCGGGCGGCATGGACGTCCGGGGGCGGAGGCTTGGACGGCCGAGCGCCCGGGTGGCACGGTCGAAGAGCAACGACAAGAGTTTGATGAGGTCATGACACATATCGACATGACCTCTTGCGGCCCCACCTCCGGTGACGCGGCCTCGAGTTGCCCTGGTATACGAATGGAGCGACTCGACATGTTCGCGATATCGAACAAGGGTCGAAGTGTCGAGCGAGCTCAATGATAGGGAGCCAGTAAACGACGTCAATACCTCTCGCATGTGTCGCCATCTAATCCGAAACATTTATGAACCCCGTGCACGAAACGCCACACGTCGCACCGCCCAATGACCGAGCCGCACCCCACGCAGCTCCGGAGTGGAGGTGACACGGTGCGACCCGGACGCCAAAGGGTTCACGCCGGCGCCGAAGCGGTAAGTCGGCGAGCAGACCTCCGACACCACGCTGCCGCGTCGCCGCAGCTACGAGCTCACCCAGCCGCGGCGGCATCGCGGATCCGCTGATCGACGGCCGACGCATGGCCTGTCGGCCCAACGGCCGCACCACGCAGGCCTGGCGGGATCCACCGCTCGACGGCCGCCCCCACGCTCGCCCCGGCCTCAGCCCTACGACATCCGCCGACAGTGGCGCCGCTCAACTCACTGGAGGTTTCGAAACTTTCGAACAGAGTACTGAAACTTTTCCTGCCGGAAGTATTGACGATGCGCCGTCAACACCCCAATCATTCGTGTCTGGGAAACCGGCCGCAGCTCGACACTCCGACCGCACCGGCCTTGGGGAATCCGTGCCGCACATCAGATCCGAGCAGCGGAGCACCTGCGCCACCCTTTCTTTCCGGCGCGGTTGGCACCAGCGCATCCTGGCTCTTCACGCAGTTGGAGAGGTACGCGACGCCGCGTGGTGGTCCCCCGACTGAGCCGCGATGGAGTACCCCCGTGCCTGTGTCGAAGATCGTCCCGTCCCATGACCGCGGTGTCCGGTCATTCCGTGCCGCCCGGCCTTCCCCCCCTGTCAGTCAGTCCGTCCGCCGACTGGGCGCGGAGGACGCAACCCCTGCGCTTCAGCCCTTCCGTGATTTCTACCTTGGAGGCACAGCCATGGGCTCGTATGCCCTTCCCAGACCCGTTGTCCGCCGGAAGATCCGCAGCCTGCTGTTGGCGCTGGTCGTCGGAGTCCTCGGTGCGGTCGCCACACTGGTGGCCCCGCCGACCGCACACGCCGCCGAGAGCACGCTCGGCGCCGCGGCGGCGCAGAGCGGCCGGTACTTCGGCACCGCCATCGCCTCGGGCAAGCTGGGCGACTCGGCGTACACGACGATCGCCGGCCGTGAGTTCAACTCGGTGACGGCCGAGAACGAGATGAAGATCGACGCCACCGAACCGCAGCGGGGCCAGTTCAACTTCACCTCCGCTGATCGCGTCTACAACTGGGCGGTGCAGAACGGCAAGCAGGTGCGCGGCCACACCCTGGCCTGGCACTCCCAGCAGCCCGGCTGGATGCAGAGCCTCAGCGGCAGCACACTGCGCCAGGCGATGAATGACCACATCAACGGCGTGATGGCCCACTACAAGGGCAAGATCACCCAGTGGGACGTCGTGAACGAGGCCTTCGCCGACGGCAGCTCGGGAGCCCGGCGGGACTCCAACCTGCAGCGCTCCGGCAACGACTGGATCGAGGTCGCCTTCCGCACCGCGCGCGCCGCCGACCCGGCGGCCAAGCTCTGCTACAACGACTACAACGTCGAGGACTGGACCTGGGCCAAGACCCAGGCCATGTACGCCATGGTCCGGGACTTCAAGCAGCGCGGCGTGCCCATCGACTGCGTCGGCTTCCAGTCGCACTTCAACAGCGGCAGTCCCTACAACAGCAACTTTCGCACCACTCTGCAGAACTTCGCCGCCCTCGGCGTCGACGTGGCCATCACCGAACTCGACATCCAGGGCGCCCCGGCCTCGACCTACGCCAGCGTGACCAACGACTGCCTGGCCGTCTCTCGCTGCCTCGGCATCACCGTCTGGGGCGTGCGCGACACCGACTCCTGGCGCTCGCAGGACACGCCGCTGCTGTTCAACGGCGACGGCAGCAAGAAGCCCGCCTACACCGCGGTCCTCAACGCACTCAACGGCGGCTCCACCACGCCCCCTTCGGGTTCCGGACAGATCAAGGGCGTCGGGTCGGGCCGCTGCCTGGACGTGCCAAGCAGCAGCACCACCGACGGCACCCAGCTGCAGCTGCGGGACTGCAACAGCAGCACCAACCAGCAGTGGGCGTACACCGACGCCGGTGAGCTCAAGGTCTACGGCAGCAAGTGCCTGGACGCCGCGGGGACCGGCAACGGGGCCAAAGTCCAGATCTACAGCTGCTGGGGCGGCGACAACCAGAAATGGCGCCTCAACTCCGACGGATCCATCGTCGGCGTCCAGTCCGGCCTCTGCCTCGACGCCGTCGGCAACGGCACCGCCAACGGAACCCTGATCCAGCTCTACTCCTGCTCGAACGGCAGCAACCAACGCTGGACCCGCACCTGATGGGGCCTGCCACCGACAAAAGGGCGAAACGATTGAGGGCCGACAGTGCGGCTTCCCCTGCCCCTCCAGGACGACATCGTTGACGGTCCCGGGGCGCCACAGCGGTGGCGGCGACCCTCGCGATCGGGCATCCTCGCCGCGCTGAATCCGGCGCCCGTCGAGGCTGCGACGGTGGACACCAGAATTGGGCCGACCACCACGTGTCCAACCAGCGGTTCCGCTCGGCCGACCCCGACGCAGGCCACACCCGGCTGATCAACCGCACCAGCAACAAGGCGGTGGAGGCGCAGAGCGCCTCCACCGTCAACGTCGGTAGATGGCCACGGCGCGGTGATTGTGCACCTATGGCGCGCACAGGGCGTCGCGGCCGGCCCGGACGGCGCGGGAGCGGGTCGAGGAGGTGATGGTGGGCGGAGACCGGGTGATCCACGCCGGATCGGGCGGCGCCTACGGGACGCCGAGGATCCGCGCTGCCCTACGGCAGGCCGGGCGGACGGTGAACTCCAAGAAGCCGAGCGGCTGACGCGCAGCACCGGATCGTCGGAATCACCCGGCGTCGGCGCCAGGGCCTGACCCGACAGGCGAACCGCGCGGTGTTCCCCCTTGACCCGATCGGCCGGGACTTCACCGCAAGGGAAGTTGTATCCGGCGACCTGTATCGATCTCACGGCGCGGGAGGTGGCCGGCTGGGCGACGGAAGATCACCACCGCTCCGCGCGGGCCAAAGCACCTCCAGCAGCCAATCCGTCCACTCGACCTGTTGGATGGCCGCAAACAGGTCGAGCGAACCACTCAGGCAGCGAAACCGCGGGTCATGAGTCCTTTTGCGCAGGCTCCAGAATCGCCACGCACTCCACGTGCGAAGTCATCGGGAACAGGTCGAACGCCCGCAGCGTACGCACCTTGTACCCCCCGTCCCGGAAGTACGCGATGTCCCGCGCCAGCGCCGCCGGGTCGCACGCCACGTACGCGATCTTGCGCGCGCCCAGCGACGCCAGGTGCTTGACCGTGGCCTTGCCCGCGCCCGCGCGCGGCGGGTCCAGGACGATCAGGTCGCACTCGGTGATGCCCGTGCGCGGCAGCACCTGGTCGACCTTGCCGTGTTCGATGCGGACCCGGTCCAGGTCCTTCAGGTTGTGGCGGGCGTCCTCGACGGCGCGCTTGCCGGACTCGATGCCCAGCACCGCACCCTTCTCGCCGATGCGCTGGCCGATGGCGCCGGCGAACAGGCCGACACCGCAGTAGAGGTCCAGGGCCATGTCGTTCTTGCGCGGCAGCAGGCCCTGCATGACCGCGCGGACCAGCGTGTCGGCCGCCTGCGGGTGCACCTGCCAGAAGCCGCCCGAGCCGACGCGGTACGTACGGTCGTCGGCGCGCTCGCGGACGAAGGCGCGGCCGTGGACACGGTGGACGCCGCCGTCCTTCTCGTCGACACGGAGCACGGAGACGGGCTTGTCGAGCTCGACGAGCGGGAGGCGGCCGCCCTCGCGGGGGGTCAGGATGACCTGGCGGTCGTGGGAGCCCGTGGCGGAGATGGCCTCCACCGTGGCCATCTGCGGCCAGTCCTGCTTCTCGATGCCGAGCTCGGAGACGCCGGGAGCGGCGATCAGGCAGTGGTCGATCGGCTGGACCTCGTGCGAACGGTGCTTGCGCAGTCCGACCAAGCCGTCCGCGTCGACGGCGTACTGCACGCGGGTGCGCCACGCGGGGACCTCGCCCGGCGGGAGCTTGTCGCCCTCGGCCGGCATGACCGTGCCGTCCCAGCCGGCCTCCTCGGGCGTGAGGCCCGCGAGGCGCTGGAGCTGCTCGGCGATCACTTCGCCCTTGAGGCGGCGCTGGGCGCCGGGCTTGGCGTGCTGCCAGTCGCAGCCGCCGCACTTGCCGGGCCCCGCGTACGGACAGGGGGCCTCGACCCGGTCCTTGGAGGCCTCGATGACCGTGACCGCGTCGGCGCGCAGGAAACGGGAGTCGCTCCCGCCCTCGGTCACCCGGGCGACGACCTTCTCGCCGGGGAGGGTGTGGCGCACGAAGAGCACCTGTCCCTCGGACGTACGGGCGATGCAGTGGCCGCCGTGGGCGACGGGGCCGACCTCGACCTCGTACTCCCGACCGATCAGATCCTCCCCGGCCTGTGACTCCCCGGCCTGCGACGACGTTGATTCGTTCTGCATGAGGGGGTGGCTCCAGAGGTCAGGAAAAAAGGAAAACGGCAAAACGGCCGGACAACAGCCCACCAGTCTACGTGGGCGGAAGCCGGCCGCTTACCACAGGCGGAGCGTGGAGTCAGCCCTTATGACTCGGATCCTTGTGACGCCGCTCCACGGGACCGCGACGCACCGATCCGGGGGCGATCCAGTCCGCACGCCTCCTGGCCCGCACCTTCGCGGCCTCGGAGGACTCCAGCTGGTAGGGCACCGAGGTCACCATCACGCCCGGCGTGAAGAGGAGCCTGCCCTTGAGCCGCAGCGCGCTCTGGTTGTGCAGCAGGTGCTCGTACCAGTGGCCGACCACGTACTCGGGGATGTAGACGCTGATCACGTCGCGCGGGCGGTCCTTGCGCAGGCTCTTGACGTAGTCGATGACCGGCCGGGTCACCTCTCGGTAGGGCGAGTCCAGGATCTTCAACGGGATGTCGATGCCTCGCCGCTCCCAGTCGTTCCTGAGTGCCTTCGTCTCGTCCGGGTCGACGCTGATGGACAGCGCCTCCAGATGGTCCGAGCGCACCAGCTTGGCGTACGCGAGTGCACGCAGCGTGGGCCGGTGGAGTTTGGAGACCAGGACGATCGAGTGGACCCGCGAAGGCCTCATGGTGTCGTCGGACGGGGTGTCGGACGCGGCGATCTCCTCGGCGACCCGGTCGTAGTGCTTGCGGATCGCGGTCATCGTGCCGAAGAAGATCACCATGCCGAGCAGCGCGACCCAGGCACCGTGGGTGAACTTGGTGGCCAGGACGACGACCAGGACCAGTCCGGTGAAGAACGCGCCGAAGGTGTTGATCGCCCGGGAGCGGACCATGTGCCGGCGCGCGGCCGGGTCCTTCTCGGTACGCAGATGGCGGTTCCAGTGCCGCACCATGCCGGTCTGGCTGAGCGTGAAGGAGACGAAGACACCGACGATGTAGAGCTGGATCAGCCGGGTCGAGTCGGCCCCGTAGATCCAGACGAGCAGGATCGCGGCCCCGGCGAGCAGCACGATGCCGTTGGAGAAGGCGAGCCGGTCACCGCGGGTGTGCAGCTGGCGGGGCAGGTAGCGGTCCTGGGCGAGGATCGAGCCGAGGAGCGGGAAGCCGTTGTACGCGGTGTTCGCGGCGAGGAAGAGCACGAGGGCGGTGGCCGCCGCGAGGAAGACGAAGAAGAACGTCCCGTCACCGAAGACCGCCGCGGCGACCTGGGAGATGACCGGGTCCTGGGTGAAGCCCGCACCGACCGCGACACCGTTGTGGAGCAGGTCCTTCGCGGGGTTCTCCGCCATCTTCACGTCGGTGGCCATGGCCAGGCCGATGATGCCGCAGAACATGGTGACGGCCAGCAGGCCCATCGCCGCGAGGGTGGTCGCGGCGTTCTTGCTCTTCGGCTTGCGGAAGGCGGGGACGCCGTTGCTGATCGCCTCGACGCCGGTGAGAGCCGCGCATCCGGAGGAGAAGGCGCGCAGGAGCAGGAAGACGAGGGCGAAGCCCGCGAGCCCCTGGTGCTCGGGCTTGATCTCGTAGTCCGAGGTGGGCGCGTGCATGGTGTCGCCGAGGGCCAGCCCGCGGAAGGCGCCCCAGAGGATCATCACGAAGACCCCGGCCACGAACAGGTAGGTCGGGATGGCGAAGAGCTTGCCCGACTCCTTGACGCCCCGGAGGTTCATCAGCGTCAGCAGCACGATGGCGCCGATGGCGCAGAACGTCTTGTGCTCGATGACGAAGGGGATGGCGGAACCGAGGTTCTCCACACCCGAGGAGATCGACACGGCGACGGTGAGGACGTAGTCCACGAGGAGGGCGCTGGCGACGGTCAGCCCGGCCTTGGGGCCGAGGTTGGTGTTGGCGACCTCGTAGTCGCCTCCCCCGCTCGGGTAGGCGCGGACGTTCTGCCGGTACGAGGCGACGACAGTGAACATCAGGACCACGACCGCGACCGCGATCCACGGGCTGAAGTGGTATGCCGACACGCCCGCGATGGACAGCACGAGGAGGACTTCTCCGGGTGCGTATGCAACGGAGGACAGCGGGTCGGATGCGAAGACGGGGAGCGCGATGCGCTTGGGGAGGAGCGTCTCCCCCAGCTTGTCGCTGCGCAGCGCCCGGCCGATCAGGATCCGTTTGGGCACGTCGGTCAGTTTGGACACGGTGAGGATCGTAAGCGCTGCTGGGACACGCCGCCGAAGCACCACCCCCTCGGCACCCGGAAAACCTTCATAATTACCCGCCCTCACCGGAAAAGTCCATGGAATCCTTAACGAAATCCTTGCGGTGCGGACCGGCCGCGGCCCTCGGTGGCTCCCCCCTCCCGCCCGGCGGCCCGCCTCGCTTTGCTCATCGGCCCGTGGGATACGCACACTCGGATGAGGCGGTCCGGGCGTCGCCGCATAAGCTCATCCACGGGCAACGCCGAAGGTGGTTGCCCGATTGTTTGCCCCGCAAGCTGAGAGAGAAGTGTGAGCAGGGTGTTTTCGCAGGTCATCCGGACGACCAGGACGGCGGGGTAGGCGCAAGGTGCACATCGTCATCATGGGCTGCGGGCGCGTCGGAGCCGCTCTCGCGCAGACCCTGGAGCAGCAGGGCCACACGGTCGCCGTGATCGACCAGGACCCCACGGCGTTCCGCCGGCTCGGTTCCGGCTTCGGCGGCAGGCGGGTCAGCGGAGTCGGCTTCGACCAGGACACACTGCGTGAGGCGGGGATCGAGGAGGCCGGAGCGTTCGCGGCCGTCAGCAGCGGCGACAACTCCAACATCATCGCCGCCCGGGTGGCCCGCGAGATGTTCGGCATCGAGAACGTCGCGGCGCGTATCTACGACCCGCGGCGTGCCGAGGTCTATCAGCGTCTGGGCATCCCCACGGTGGCCACGGTCCGCTGGACGGCGGACCAGATGCTGCGCCGGCTGCTGCCGTCGGGCGCGGAGCCGCTGTGGCGCGATCCGAGCGGCGGTGTGCAGCTCGCGGAGGTGCACACCACGCCGTCCTGGATCGGGCACAAGATCAGCACACTGCAGGAGGAGACGGGCGTCCGCGTCGCCTTCCTCACCCGGTTGGGTGAGGCCATACTGCCCACGTCGCAGACGGTTCTGCAGGAGGGCGACCTGGTCCACGTGATGATGCGTACGGACGAGATCGCGAAGGTCGAGGAGGCCTTTGCCGAAGGTCCCGAGGAGGGCGGTCACTGATGCGCGTCGCGATTGCCGGGGCCGGTGCGGTGGGCCGTTCCATCGCGGCCGAGCTCCTGGAGAACGGGCACGAGGTGCTGCTGATCGACAAGGCGCCGACCGCCATCTCGGTGGAGCGCGTCCCGATGGCCGAGTGGCTCCTCGCGGACGCCTGCGAGATCACGTCGCTCGACGAAGCGGCGCTCCAGCGGTGCAACGTCGTGATCGCCTCGACGGGTGACGACAAGGTCAACCTGGTCGTCTCACTGCTCGCGAAGACCGAGTACGGCGTCCCGCGGGTCGTGGCCCGGGTGAACAACCCGAAGAACGAGTGGCTGTTCAACGAGTCCTGGGGCGTCGACGTCGCGGTCTCCACTCCTCGTCTGATGTCCGCCCTGGTCGAGGAGGCGGTGAGCGTCGGCGATCTCGTCCGGCTGCTGCGCTTCAGCCACGGCGACGCCAACCTGGTCGAGCTGACGCTGCCCCCGGAGTCGGCGCTGGCCGGCATCCGGGTGAGTGCTGTGGCCTGGCCCGAGGACACCTCGCTCGTCACGATCATCCGCGGCACCCGGGTGCTGACGCCGAGCCCCGAGGAGACCCTGGAGGCCGGTGACGAGCTGCTGTTCGTGGCCGCCCAGGCCCGCGAGGAGCAGCTGGAGGACCTGTTGTCGGTCCGCCGCGAGCCCGCCGAGGACTGAGGCAGGGCTGAGGCAGGGCGTCCCGAGCACACGGAAGGGGCCCGGACCGTACGTCGATGACGTACGGTCCGGGCCCCTTCCTGCGGGCGACGGAGAAGGCCCCGGTCCGGCCCGACTCAGTCCGTACGGCGGTGCCCGGCGGGACCGGCGTCGCGCTCCGGGCCGGCGAAGCCCGTGGTCAGGTCCTGTTCGGCCTGTGCGAATCCGGGGGCCAGGCTGTCCTCGACCGCCTTGCGGTCCTTGCGGTCCTTCTCCGCCTGCTCCTCCGCCTCCATCTCCGCGAAGACGTCGATGGGCGGCGGGGCCTTGGCCAGGAAGACCCACGTCAGATACACGGCGAGCAGGAACGGCGGGATCTTGAGCGCGACCAGCACCCATCCGAGCTGAGCGGTGTCGGCCCACCAGTACAGCGGGAAGAGGATCGCGCACTTGGCGAGCAGGATCAGCCCCCAGGCGTAGCTGGCCTTGGCGTACGCCTTCTTGCGGCCGGGGTTCCTGGTGCGCCAGGAGAGGTTCTCCTTGAAGACCGGGCCGAGGATCAGCCCGATCAGCGGCACCCCGGCGACCGTCGTGACGAGGTACGCGAGGGCGAGTCCGAGCGTGTAGATCATGCCCGGCAGATAGAAGTCCTTGGCGTTGCCCGTCATCATCGCGAAGACCACGCCGAAGCCCACACCGAATACGCCGCTGAAGGCGTGCTTGACGGTGTCCTTGCGGATCAGCCGCACGGCGACGAGGGCCAGGGAGACCACCAGCGCGGCGATGGCCGACGCCTTGAGGTCCTTGTTGATGGTGAAGATCGTGACGAAGAGCAGCCCGGGCAGGACTGTCTCCACCATGCCGCGCACGCCGCCGAAGGCCTCGAAGAGCGCGGCTTCCGTGACCGCCTTCGCGTCGGCGTCCTGCTGGTCGGTGCGGTGGGGCTGGTCCGTTTCGGACGTCGGCTTGTCGAGAGACGTCACCGGCTACTCCTTGCCGAGCGGTCGGAGTTCGTATTTGGGATTGAACAGCACCCGGCGACCATGACTCATGGCTACGCGGCCCGACGCGATGAGCTTGCGGCCCGGCTCGATGCCGACGATGGAACGCCGGCCCAGCCAGACCACGTCGAGCGGCGCGGTGCCGTCGAAGAGCTCCGCCTCCAGGGCGGGCACTCCGGCACGCGGACGCAGGGTGACCGTCCGCAAGGTACCAGTGACCTTGACGATCTGGCGGTCCGAGCACTCGGAAATGCGCGTGCAGCCCGAAGCGTGCGTGTCCTCCCGCAGCTCCTCGGACTCCAGGTCCTCCTGGGAGCTGGACAGCCGGTCGAGCATGCGGCGGAAGCGGCCGGACGGCCTCGAGGTCCCGCCTGACTTCTCGGATCGGGGAACAGCGCTCATACCCGAAGGGTACCGGTCCCCTGTGGTAGGGGCTGGCCCGGACGGATGCCACCCGAACGAGTGACGCCGATCACTCGGGGACGGGCCGCCCCCGCTCGAAGCGGTAGCCCATGCCGGGCTCGGTCACGAAGTGCCTGGGGTGCGAGGGGTCGGCCTCCAGCTTGCGGCGCAGCTGCGCCATGTATACCCGCAGATAGTTGGTCTCGGTGCCGTACGAGGGCCCCCAGACCTCCTGGAGCAACTGCTTCTGGCTGACGAGCCGTCCGGCGTTGCGGACGAGGACCTCCAGCAGGTGCCACTCGGTGGGAGTGAGCCGCACGTCGCGGCCCTCACGGTGCACCTTCTTCGCCGACAGGTCGACGGTGAACCCCTCGGTCTCGACGACCACCAGGTCGTCGCCGACGTCCTGGCCGACCGGTTCCGCCCGGCGCACTGCGGCGCGCAGCCGGGCCAGGAGCTCGTCCATGCCGAACGGCTTGGTGACGTAGTCGTCGGCACCGGCGTCCAGGGCCTCCACCTTCTCGTCGGAGGTGTGGCGTGCGGAGAGCACGAGGATCGGCACCCGGGTCCAGCCGCGCAGGCCCCTGATCACCTCGACGCCGTCCATGTCCGGCAGGCCGAGGTCGAGGACGACGACGTCGGGGTGCCGTGCCGCCGCGAGCTGGAGGGCGGTCGCCCCGTCGGGCGCCGCGTCCACCTCGTACCTGCGCGCCTTCAGATTGATCACGAGGGCGCGCACGATCTGCGGCTCGTCGTCGACCACGAGCACCCGGGTCATCGCGGACCTGCCTTTCCTGAATACGTGTACGGGAGGGGGGTGCGCCGCGGGGATCTCACGAGGCGACGCGCACGGGCGGTACGGGGCCGGCCCGCACCTGACCCGGCGCGGCGGTGAGCGTGAGGACCATGGTGAGGCCGCCGCCCGGGGTGTCCTCGGCGTCCAGCGTGCCGCCCATGGACTCCACGAATCCGCGGGCGACGGCGAGCCCGAGGCCGACCCCGGCCCCGCGCGGGGCGTCACCGTAGCGCTGGAACGGCTCGAATATGCGTTCCTTGGCCTCGTCCGGGACTCCGCGGCCGCGGTCGGCCACCCGCAGCTCGACGCGTTCGCCCAGGGCGCTCGCGGCGACGGTGACGCGTTCCCGGCCGGGGCTGTACTTGACGGCGTTCTCGACGATGTTGGCGACCGCCCGCTCGAGCAGTCCGGGGTCCACGGCGACCATGGGCAGCGTCTCGGGGATGTCCAGGTCGACGCTGCCCTCGGGTACGCCGCCGAGGGCCATCGGGACGACCTCGTCGAGGTCGAGCTCGCGGATCAGCGGGGTCACCGTGCCGGTCTGCAGGCGCGACATGTCGAGCAGATTGCCGACCAGGTGGTCCAGGCGATCCGCGCCGTCCTCGATGGCCGCGAGGAGCTCCGCCTCGTCCGCGTCGGACCAGGAGACGTCGTCGGAGCGCAGGGAGCTGACCGCGGCCTTGATGGCGGCCAGCGGGGTACGCAGGTCGTGGCTGACGGCGGCGAGCAGCGCGGTCCTGATCCGGTTGCCCTCGGCGAGCCGTCTGGCGGCCTCCGCCTCCCCCACCAGCCGCTGCCGGTCGAGCACCACGGCTGCCTGCGCGGCGAAGGCGCCGAGGACCCGGCGGTCCTCCGCGGGCAGCACGCGGCCGGAGAGCGCCAGCGCCATGTGGTCGCCGACGGGCATGTCCACGTCCGCGTCGTCGGGCCGTGCCACCGGCGCGGGCCCGACGGATCCGGCGCAGGTCCAGGGCTCGACGTCGCTCTGCCGCTCCAGGAGGGCGACGGATTCCATGCCGAAGGTCTCACGGACCCGGTCGAGGAGGGCGTCCAGGGCCGTCTCGCCCCGCAGGACGCTGCCGGCGAGCGTGGAGAGGATCTCCGACTCGGCGCGCAGCCGTGCGGCCTGGTGGGTGCGCCGGGCCGCCAGGTCGACCACTGAGGCGACCGCCACCGCCACCGCGAAGAAGATCACGATGGCGACGAAGTTCTCGGGGTCCTGGACGGTCAGGGTGTGGGTGGGCGGTGTGAACCAGTAGTTCAGGAGCAGGGAGCCCGCCGCGGCGGAGGCGAGCGCGGGGGCCAGGCCTCCGAGCAGCGCGGCGGCGACGGTCAGGAAGAGGAAGAGCAGGACGTCGTTGGCGAGTCCCGGCCCGTTCTCCATTCCGTGCAGGAGCAGGGTCAGGAGGGCCGGTCCGCCGACGCCGGCGAGCCAGCCCGAGACGATCCGGGTGCGGCTGAGCCGGGCCCCGCGCGCGATCGGCAGTCCGCGTCCCTTGGCGACCTCCTCGTGCGTGACGATGTGCACGTCGAGGTCGGGTCCCGACTCGCGGGCGACGGTGGCGCCGACCCCGGGGCCGTAGATGTACTGCCAGGTCTTGCGGCGGCTGGAGCCCAGGACGATCTGGGTGGCGTTGACGCCCCGGGCGAACGCGAGGAGTGCCGAGGGTATGTCGTCGCCGATGACGTGGTGGAAGGTGCCCCCGAGGTCCTCCACGAGGGTGCGCTGGACGGCGAGCTCCTTGGGTGACGCGGAGGTCAGTCCGTCGCTGCGGGCGATGTAGACCGCGAGGATCTCGCTCCCGGAGCCCTTCGCGGCCATCCGGGAGGCGCGACGGATGAGCGTACGGCCCTCCGGTCCGCCGGTCAGTCCGACGACGATGCGCTCACGGGCCTGCCAGGGGGCGCTGATGTCGTGTTCGCCGCGGTACTGCTGGAGGTACTCGTCGACCCGGTCGGCGACCCAGAGGAGGGCCAGCTCGCGCAGGGCGGTCAGGTTGCCGGGGCGGAAGTAGTTGGACAGAGCGGCGTCGACCTTGTCCGACTGGTAGATGTTGCCGTGGGCCATACGCCGGCGCAGCGCCTGGGGCGACATGTCGACAAGCTCGATCTGATCGGCGCGCCGGGCGACCTCGTCGGGGATGGTCTCCTGCTGCCGCACCCCGGTTATCGACTCCACGACGTCGCCGAGGGACTCCAGGTGCTGGATGTTGACGGTGGACACCACGTCGATGCCGGCCTTGAGGAGTTCCTCGACGTCCTGCCAGCGCTTGGCGTTGCGGGAGCCGGGCACGTTGGTGTGGGCGAGTTCGTCCACGAGGGCCACGGCCGGCGCCCTCTCCAGGACTGCGTCGACGTCCATCTCGGCGAAGACGGCGGAGCGGTATTCGATGTCACGGCGCCGGATCTGCTCCAGGCCGTGCAACAGCACCTCGGTGCGCGGACGGTCGTGGTGCTCGATGAACGCGACGACGCAGTCCGTGCCCCGCTCCACCCGTCGATGGGCTTCGGACAGCATCGCGTAGGTCTTGCCGACGCCGGGTGCCGCACCCAGGTAGATCCGTAGCTTGCCGCGTCCCATGGCCCCATTGTCTTCCCTGAACCGGCCACCGCAGATACGGGGAGCCGGATTCGAAGCTACCCCGGGAATTTCTCGCACAGGGGCCGGAGGGGTGCGCCGGGGGTTCGTATTGACGGGATTCTGACGCGGCTCAGCAGGTCAGACGTGCTCGAGCAGGTGCCCGTCGCTGAGCTCCAGGACCCGGTCGGCGAAGCCGAGCAGCTGCGGATCGTGGGTGGCGACCAGGACGGTGACGCCCTCGCTGCGCACGACGGCCCGCAGCAGATGCATGACCGCGAGCCCTGTCTCGGCGTCGAGCTGCCCGGTGGGCTCGTCGGCGATCAGGAGGGCGGGCCGGTTGGCGAGCGCGCGGGCGATGGCCACGCGCTGCTGCTGGCCGCCGGAGAGCTCTCCGGGGCGCTGCTGGGCGTGGTCACCGAGGCCCACCAGGGAGAGCAGCAGCGCCACGCGCTCCTCGCGCTCGTGCGGGTCGGTCCTGCGCAGGCGCATGGGCACGCCGACGTTCTCCGCCGCGGTCAGGATCGGGATCAGGCCGAACGACTGGAAGATGAAGCCGATCCTGTCCCGGCGGAGCTCCAGCAGCCCGTCCTCACCGAGCCCGGAGAGGTCGGTGCCGCCGACGGTGATGCGGCCGCTGTCCGGTGTGTCGAGGCCGCCGACCAGGTTGAGCAGGGTGGTCTTGCCCGATCCCGAGCGGCCCTTGAGCGCGACGAGCTCTCCGCGCGGGATCTCGAAGGAGACCCCCCGCAGGGCATGCACGGCGGCAGCGCCGCTCCCGTACGAGCGGTGCAGGTCCTCGACGCTCACCATGGGGCCGTCGGCCGGGCTCTCGGCCAGGGCCGTGCCGGTCTGTCCGTCGGTGGTCCGTGTCATCGCTCTCCCCCGCGTGTACGCCGCCGTGCGTACCGCTCTCCTCAGGCAGCCGCCAGTATGTGCATGAGGCAGCCGGTGAGGCAATGGAAAGGCCGGTGGGCCGCGCCCCCTCCCCGGGGCGCGGCCCACCGGCCGGAACGAACTGGGGTGCGGTCAGCGCACCTCGGTGATCTCGGGCCCGCGCTGGAGCTGGCCCATGCCGCCGGAGAACTTCGAGCTCTCCTGGTCCTCCTGCTGCACACCCTCGGGCACCATCTGGGCGTCGTTGGGGAGCTTCAGGACGATCGGGTCACGCGGCGCCATCGGACCGTCACCGCGCACGACGACGGTGTCCTGGAAGATCGTCTCCAGCAGCCCGGCGGCCTCCGGCTGAACGGCACCCTGACCGGAGATCACGCCGCGCAGGAACCAGCGCGGTCCGTCGACGCCGATGAAGCGCACCAGCTGTACGCCGGTCTTCCCGTCCGGAAGCTGTACGGGGACCTGGGCACGCAGCTCCCAGCCCAGCGGGCCCTCGACCTCGTCGATGATCCCGCCCTGCTGGGTGATGCCCGAGGCGATCTCCTCGCGCACCTCGCCCCAGATGCCCTCCTTCTTGGGAGCGGCGAAAGCCTGCAGCTGGACCGCGCTGTCGCGCAGCACGACGGTCGCCGCGACGATCGCGTCACCGGCGACCTCCACGCGGAGCTCCATGCCCTCGACCCCGGGCACGAAGATGCCGCCCAGGTCCACCCGGCCCTCGCCGGGCTGGGAGACCTCGGAGATGTCCCACGGCCCGTCGGGGCGGGGAGCCGGCGGAAGGTTTGTACGGCGCGAGCCGCCCTCGGCGGTGTCGTCGAGCTCGTCGGCGACCTGCTCGGCCTCGCGCGCTTCGTCCGCCGTGTCCTTGGCGGAACCACTGTTCTTGCGACGTCCGAACACGTCAACGTCCTTCCCGGTCGGATACGACCGAAGCGTAGCTGTTCCCACCCTGGGTGTTACCGCCCGTGACGCCGTCCACGGCGGCGTGACCGCCGGTGGATCCGAAGCCCCCCTCGGCCCGCGCCGAGCCGGGGAGCTCCGTCACCTCGTGGAAGCGCACCTTCTCGACCTGCTGGACGACCAGTTGGGCAATCCGGTCGAACCGTTCGAACCTCACGGTCTCGCGTGGGTCGAGATTGACCACGATGACCTTGATCTCCCCACGGTACCCGGCATCGACCGTCCCTGGGGCGTTCACGAGAGCCACTCCGCAGCGGGCAGCGAGGCCGGAGCGGGGGTGGACGAAGGCGGCGTAGCCGTCGGGCAGGGCGATCGACACCCCGGTGGGGAGCACCGCCCGCTCGCCCGGGGCGAGCTCGGCCGCCTCGGTGGTGACCAGATCGGCACCGGCGTCGCCAGGGTGTCCGTACCCGGGAATCGGCACGTCCGGGTCGACCCGGCGGATGAGTACGTCGACGGGGTGGCGCATCAGGGGTTCACCTCGAAGGCGCGGGCGCGCCTGACCTGGTTCGGATCGGACATCGCGGCCTGGATCTCCTCCGGCCGTCCGTTGTCGATGAAGTGGTCCACCTTGACCTCGATGAAGAGGGCTTCCGCACGGACCGCGACGGGACCTTCGGGGCCGCCGGTCCGCCCCGTCGCACGGCAGTAGATCTTCCGGCCGTGCACCGCGGTGACTTCGGCCTCCAGGAAGAGCACCGTGTCGACGGGCACCGGCAGGACGTAGTCGGTCTCCAGCCGGCCGGTCACCGCGATGACCCGCAGCAGCCAGCTCAGCGCGCCGAGCGTCTCGTCCATCGCCGTGGCCAGGACGCCTCCGTGCGCCAGCCCCGGAGCACCCTGGTGGGCGGGCTTCACGGTGAACTCGGCGGTGACGCTCACACCCTCTCCGGCCGTCGCCTGGAGATGCAGTCCGTGCGGCTGCCCGCCACCACAGCCGAAACAGTGTTCGTAGTGGGACCCTAGGAGCTCACCGGGCGCGGGAGCATCGGGATGGCGGACAGGCTTCACCGCGTCGGCCGGAGGTGTCAGACGTGCAGATGTTCCACTCACAGCCGCAGACCTTACCCGCGCGGCCGGCCGCGGGTCGCGCCGTGCCAAGCTTGCTTTCATGCAGCCTTCCGCACCTCCCTTCGACGAACGTCTCACCGCACCCCGCTCGTGGTGGCTCATCGCCTTCGGGATCGGCGTCGCCTGCGCGCTGATGCTCCTGCCGCTCGGCGCCCTGCCGATGCTCGGCGGCCTGGTCGCCGGTACGGCCGCGGCATGCGTGGGCGTGAGCTCGTACGGCTCCGCGCGCATCCGGGTCGTGGCGGGCGCCCTCGTCGCCGGCGATGCCCGGATCCCCCTGGAAGCACTCGGGGACGCCGAGGTGCTGGAGGGGGACGAGGCCCGCGCCTGGCGCTCGTACAAGGCGGATCCGCGGGCGTTCATGCTGCTGCGCAGCTACGTCCCGACGGCGGTGCGGGTGAAGGTCACGGATCCGGCCGACCCGACGCCGTATCTCTATCTGTCGACCCGGGAGCCGCAGGCTCTGGTGGCGGCCCTCGCGCCCGTACCCGCCTGAGTGGTCAGCGGCCGGGGTCGTCCAGACCCTTGGGCAGCTCCTTGGCGGGTTCCGCGGGCTGTTCCAGCGGGGGAAGCTCCGGGAGACGGTCCCAGGGGACCTGGTTGCGCCGCAGGTCGTTCCTGACCCGGTCGGCGAGCCTTCTGGTGTCCCGTCGGTTCATCAGCGCGCCAACGGCGGCACCGATCATGAACGGGATGAGGTTCGGCAGGTCGCGCACGGTGCGCTTCATGATCTGCTGTCGGAGTTCGCGCTTCATCTGCCCGCCCAGCGCCGCGTTGAGCGTGGTGGGGCGTGAGACGTCGATGCCGCGCTCTTCCGTCCAGGACGTCAGATACGCGGTGCTGCGCTGGCCGAGGTTGCCCGGCGGGCGCCGGCCGTAGACCTCGTGGAGCTCGGCGACCAGCTTCATCTCGACGGCGGCCACTCCGGTGATCTCGGCTGCCAGCTCGGCGAGCATGGCGGGGGGTACGGGCATCATCGCCGCTGCCCCGATGCCCGCGCCGACGGTCGCGGTGGCGTTGCAGGCGCCCGCGACGAGCTTGTCGGCGAGCTGTTCCGGGCCGAGCCCCGGGAACTGCTTGCGCAGGGTGGCCAGGTCCCGCACAGGGACACGGGGAGCCGTGTCGATGATGCGATCGGCCACCATGCCGACCGCCGCCGCGGCACTCTCCCGGCTCTTGCGTACGCCTCGTTTCAGTGTGTGCAGGGGGCCGGAGCCCTTCGGAGACTCTGCCGGTCCGTCCTGCCCGGGCTCGGGTGACGCATCCGTCGCCCTTACCGCTTCGAGCGAGGCCGGACGGCCCCGCTCGTCGTCAGGTGGTGTGCCGGGAGAGGCAGGCAGGGCGGCCTGGTGCTCGGCAGTGGGGCTCTCGCCCTCTGCCGGGCCTGTGCCGCCCTGATGTGCCTCCGACGACTTCGTGCGCCGCAAGCGCCGCTTCCGGAACGGTGTGTCGCCTGCCACGCCGGCCTGCCTCAGTCGCAGTCGCGGCAGATGGGCTGGCCGTTCTTCTCGCGCGCCAGCTGGCTCCGGTGGTGCACGAGGAAGCAGCTCATGCAGGTGAACTCATCGGCCTGCTTGGGCAGAACCCTCACAGCCAGCTCTTCGTTGGACAGGTCTGCGCCGGGCAGCTCCAGTCCCTCTGCCGCGTCGAACTCGTCCACGTCGACGGCGGATGCCGTCTTGTCGCTCCGACGAGCCTTGAGCTCTTCGAGGCTGTCCTGGTCCACGTCGTCGTCGGTCTTGCGTGGGGTGTCGTAATCCGTTGCCATGTCGCTCTCCCCCTCATGGGTGTCTGCGGTGTCTCAGCGCACGTAACGCGTGAGAGGCCGGACTTGTGCCCGACCTGAGGCGGAGATTTTGCCTCACATCAAGGTCTGTTACTCAATCGACACCCAACCGGATCCCTCGTGAGCGATCAGCTTGGGTGGCGATGGGGACCGTACACGGTCCGATTACTGCAGTTCACGGGCGCCACCCCGTGTACTTCCCGTGATATCGACCCCCGGAAACCCGGACGTTTCCAGGCTTTCGGACAGAGTTGTGATCACGGAGAGTAGAGGGACCGGAAAGTGCCCCTGTGATCGATCACACAAGGACAGAATGGAAACCGGTTCGAAAATTCCGCCCAAAGCGAACAGGGCGATCCAATGCGGCTTCACACCGTGAAGCCTCTCAGACAGGCAGGGTGACGCGCATCACGAGACCGCCGCCCTCGCGGGGCTCCGCGATGATACGGCCTCCGTGGGCCCGCGCGACGGATCGCGCGATCGACAGGCCGAGCCCGACCCCCTTGTCGCTGCCCGTGCGCTCCGTGCGCAGCCGCCTGAACGGCTCGAAGAGGTTGTCGATCTCGTAGGCGGGCACCACGGGCCCGGTGTTCGAGACGGTCAGGAGCGCCTGTCCGTGCCGGAGCTCGGTGGTGGCCTCCACCCAGCCGCCCTCCGCCACGTTGTAGCGCACGGCGTTCTGCACGAGGTTCAGCGCGATCCGCTCCAGGAGTACCCCGTTGCCCTGGACGACGGCCTGGGCCCGCTCCCCGCGCACCTCGACCCCCTTCACCGCCGCCTCGGCCCTGGTCTGGTCGATGGCGCGGTCGGCGACCTCGGCCAGGTCCACGGGCTTGCGTTCGACGATCTGGTTGTCGCTGCGGGCGAGCAGGAGCAGCCCTTCGACCAGCTGTTCGCTGCGCTCGTTGGTGGCCAGGAGTGTCTTGCCCAGCTGATGGAGCTCCGGTGAGGCCTCCGGATCGGAGAGATGGACCTCCAGGAGCGTGCGGTTGATCGCGAGGGGCGTACGCAGCTCGTGCGAGGCGTTCCCCACGAACCGCTGCTGGGCGGTGAAGGCCCGCTCCAGGCGGTCCAGCATCTCGTCGAAGGTGTCCGCGAGCTCCTTCAGCTCGTCGTCGGGACCGTCCAGCTCGATCCGGCGGGAAAGATCCGTTCCCGCCACCCGGCGGGCGGTGCGGGTGATCCGGCCCAGCGGGGACAGGACGCGGCCCGCCATGGCGTAGCCGAAGGCGAAGGCGATGATGCTGAGGCCGACGAGGGCCAGCAGCGCCCTGTTGAGCAGGGAGTCGAGGGCGTGCTGGCGCTGTGCCGCGGTGCAGTTCTTGATCGCTTCGTTGAGCTGGCCGTTGTTCTGCGCGGAGCCGAGCTGCGGACAGGTGTCGCTGGAGATCTGGACGTTCGTGCCGGAGACCTGGAAGGCCGGGCCGCCCGCGTCGTGCAGCGCCTGCGCCGCCAGCATGTAGATGATCGACAGCAGGAGGATGCCCGCGATCAGGAACATGCCGCCGTACAGCAGCGTGAGCCGTATCCGGATGGTCGGCCGCAGCCAGGGGTATGGGGACTCCTGCGCCTTGGGTTCCCACGTCGGCTTCGGAGGTGCCTTCATGGGGGCCGGGGAAGCTGCCATCACGCCCTCAGATCCGGTATCCGGAGCCGGGGACGGTGACGATGACGGGCGGCTCGCCGAGCTTGCGGCGCAGGGTCATGACCGTCACCCGCACCACGTTGGTGAAGGGGTCGGTGTTCTCGTCCCACGCCTTCTCCAGCAGCTGCTCGGCCGAGACGACCGCGCCCTCGCTGCGCATCAGGACCTCCAGGACGGCGAACTCCTTCGGGGCGAGCTGGATCTCCTGCTCGTCCCGGAAGACCTCGCGGCGGTTGGGGTCGAGCTTGATGCCGGCCCGCTCCAGCACGGGCGGAAGCGCGACCGTGGTGCGGCGCCCCAGAGCGCGCACCCGCGCCGTCAGCTCGCTGAAGGCGAAGGGCTTGGGCAGGTAGTCGTCCGCGCCGAGCTCCAGGCCTTCGACCCGGTCGCTGACGTCACCGGAGGCGGTGAGCATGAGCACCCGGGTGGGCATGCCGAGTTCGACGATCTTGCGGCAGACGTCGTCCCCGTGCACCACCGGAAGATCCCGGTCCAGCACGACGACGTCGTAGTCGTTCACCCCGACGCGCTCGAGGGCCGCCGCTCCGTCGTAGACGACGTCGACGGCCATGGCCTCCCGGCGCAGCCCGGTGGCCACCGCATCGGCGAGCAGCTGCTCGTCCTCGACGACGAGTACGCGCACGGCGCAGTCCTTCCCTAGATCTTCGAAAAAACGGCGAGTGGCCCTCGTTCCGGCCGCTCGCAGCACGTCAGCGGCACCGACTGTGCGCGTCCATCCTGCCCGTAACGCGCATAAACCGGCGGTAAGACGGCGCGGTCCGGTCGGCCGCTCCAGGGAATTGAGCGGATTTCCACGACAGTTGAGGTTTCTCGCGAGCGGGCGGCGGGGAGGACGTTCTCACACCCGCGATCACGCCCTGCATGTGGCGTACCACAGCCCGTCCTGCTTCCAGAGGGACTGCGTGATCACCCGCACTCCGGCCCACGGACCGGAGGACCACCGGGCACACCCCCGTGCCACCGACCCACGACGAGGGGGCGCTTCATGGACGCTTTCACCGCAGGTCTGCTGCAACGAATCAAGACCACCGAGTCCGACCTCACGAGGGCTCGCGAGACGGGTGACGACTTCCTCGCGGATGTCGAGCAGGGAGAGCTTGACGACCTGCACCGCCTCGCCGCCGAGCACGGCGTGGAAATCGGCGCCACAAGCGTCTGAGCCGCCACGAGAGGGCCCCGGGAGCCGTGATGGCTCTCCGGGGCCCTCTCTCGTGCCGGCGCCCTCCCTGGGGGCCGCAACGGGCTCAGGGAGGGCGTACGTCAGTCGTGCCAGGCGCCCAGTTCCTCCAGGAGCGCCTGCAGCGGCTCGAAGAGGCCGGGGGTCGCCGCGACCGTCAGGTCTCCGTCAGCCGGCCTGCCCGGCCGTCCACCGGTGAGGGCACCCGCCTCCCGGGCGATGAGATCGCCCGCCGCGACGTCCCACGGGTGCAGTCCGCGCTCGTAGTAGCCGTCGAGCCGGCCGGCGGCCACGTCGCACAGGTCGACGGCCGCGGATCCCCCGCGGCGGATGTCACGCAGTCGCGGGATGAGCTGCTGGGCCACGGCGGCCTGATGGGTGCGGACCTCGGTGACGTAGTTGAAGCCGGTCGACACCAGCGCCTGGTCGAAGGGGGCCGTGGGGCGGCAGCGCAGCGCGTCGCCGTTCCCGTACGCGCCCCCGCCGAGGACCGCGTGGAACGTCTCTCGCCGCATCGGGGCCTCGACGACGCCGACGACCCGTTCGCCGTCCCGCTCGGCCGCGATGGAGACGGACCAGGTCGGAAGTCCGTAGAGGTAGTTCACCGTGCCGTCGAGCGGGTCGATGACCCACCGGATGCCGCTGGTGCCCTCGGCGCTGGCGCCCTCCTCGCCGAGGAAGCCGTCGGCGGGGCGGTGCTCGGAGAGGTAGCCGGTGATCAGCTTCTCCGCCCGGATGTCCATCTCGGTGACGACGTCGATCGGGCTGGACTTCGTCGCGGCCACCCCGAGGTCGGCGGGGCGGCCGTCACGCAGGAGCGCGCCCGCCCGGCGGGCCGCCTCCAGGGCGAGGTCGAGCAGTTCGGACAGGAGGGGGTCGGTCACAACGCTCCAGAGGTGGTTCGCGGGCCGGGCGGGCCTGTCGGCGCCCGCCGCGGCAGGGGATGCGGACGGTGGCTAGAACGGGCTGTCGGCGCCCGCGGCGGCCGGCTTGGGGGCCCTGGCCGGGCAGCAGCCGACCGGACAGAGGTCGTGGGAGGCGCCGAGCGCCCCCAGGGCGCACGGCGCGACCGGGCGGTCCCGCTCGGCTGCGGCGCGCTCCAGGAGAAGCTCACGCACGGCCGCGGCGAACCTGGGGTCCGCGCCCACCGTCGCGGAGCGGCGCACGGGCAGTCCGAGCTCGGCGGCCTTGGCGGTGGCCTCCGTGTCGAGGTCGTACAGCACTTCCATGTGGTCCGACACGAAGCCGATGGGCGCCATGACGACCGCCGGGACACCGTCGCCGTGGAGCGTCTCCAGGTGGTCGCAGATGTCGGGCTCCAGCCACGGGATGTGCGGGGCGCCGCTGCGCGACTGGTAGACGAGCTGCCACGGGTACTCGACGCCGGTCTCCTCGCGCAGGGCCTCGGTGATCAGCCGGGCGACCTCCAGGTGCTCGGCCACGTAGGAGCCGCCGTCGCCGTGGGTCTCCACCGGCCCGGAGGTGTCGGCAGCCGACACCGGGATGGAGTGCGTGCTGAACGCGAGGTGCGCGCCCGCCCTGACGTCCTCGGGGAGATCGGCCAGCGACGCCAGCACGCCGTCCACCATGGGCCGCACGAACCCGGGGTGGTTGAAGTAGTGCCGCAGCTTGTCCACCCGGGGCACCGGGAGCCCTTCCGCCTCCAGCGCGGACAGAGACTCGGCCAGATTCTCGCGGTACTGACGGCAGCCGGAGTACGAGGCGTAGGCGCTGGTGGCGAGCACGGCGATCCGGCGGTGGCCGTCCGTGATCATCTCCCGCAGGGTGTCGGTGAGGTACGGAGCCCAGTTGCGGTTGCCCCAGTAGACCGGGATCTCGAGGCCGTGTTCCGCGAAGTCCTTGCGCAGTGCGTCCAGCAGCGCCCTGTTCTGGGCGTTGATCGGGCTCACGCCGCCGAAGAGGAAATAGTGCTTGCCGACCTCTTTGAGCCGTTCTTCGGGGATGCCCCGGCCGCGCGTCACGTTCGCCAGGAACGGGACCACGTCGTCAGGGCCTTCGGGACCCCCGAAGGAGAGCAGCAGCAGGGCGTCGTAGGGAGCGGGACCACGCAGATCGGACATGCACCCGATCCTGCCACCCGCCTCCGACAGTGCGGAAGCCGCCGTCGGCGGGTCCGCCGCGCCCGTAAGCTGTATCAGCCACCCATACACCTGACAGGCTTTCCCGGAGCGCCCCTTGCCCAGCCCCTACCGCGCCATCTTCGCCGCCCCCGGAACCCTGGGGTTCTCGGCGGCGGGATTCTTCGGCAGGCTGCCGCTGGGCATGATGGGCATCGGCGTCGTGACGATGGTGTCCCAGATGACCGGCCGCTACGGGCTCGCCGGAGCGCTCTCCGCCACGCTCGCCATGGCGGCCGCCGTGATGGGTCCGCAGGTCTCCCGGCTGGTCGACCGGTACGGGCAGCGGCGTGTGCTGCGCCCGGTCACCCTGGTCGCGGCGGCGGCGGTGGCGGGGCTCCTGGTCTGCGCCCAGCAGCGGCTGCCGGACTGGACCCTGTTCGTCTTCGCGGCCGGCGCGGGCTGCGTGCCCAGCATGGGCTCGATGGTCCGGGCCCGGTGGGCGGATATCTACCGGGGCTCCGGCCGTCAGCTGCACACGGCGTACTCCTGGGAGTCGATCGTCGACGAGGTGTGCTTCATCTTCGGGCCCATCGTCTCCATCGGTCTGTCCACCGCGTGGTTCCCGGAGGCCGGCCCCCTGGTCGCGGGTGTGTTCCTCGTGACCGGCGTCTTCTGGCTGACGGCCCAGCGGGCCACCGAACCCCGACCGCAACCGAAGGAGCACCACACGGGCGGCTCGGCCCTCCGCTCGCCCGGGCTCCAGGTGCTGGTGACCGCCTTCGTCGCCACCGGGGCGATCTTCGGAGCGGTCGACGTGGTGACCGTGGCCTTCGCCGAGGAGCGCGGCCACAAGGCGGCGGCCAGCCTCGTGCTCGCCGTCTACGCCCTGGGGTCCTGCCTCGCCGGCGCCGTCTTCGGCCTGGTGCACCTGCGGGGGAAACCGTCCACCCGGTGGCTGCTGGGGGTGTGCGCGATGGCCGTGAGTATGATCCCCCTCCAACTGGCCGGGAGCCTGCCGTTCCTGGCCGTGGCGCTCTTTGTCGCGGGCCTCGCCATCGCACCGACGATGGTCACCACGATGGCCCTCGTCGAACAGCACGTACCGCGCACCCAGCTGACCGAGGGCATGACCTGGACCAGCACCGGACTCGCCGTCGGAGTGGCACTCGGCTCCTCCGCCGCAGGCTGGGTGGTCGACTCCTCCGGGGCCGGGGCGGGGTACGCGGTGCCCGCCGTGGCGGGAGCGCTCGCGGCCGCGGTGGCGTTCCTGGGGTATCGCCGGCTCGCGGAGCCGGTTCCTAGGGGAGGGCGCGGGGAAGATGACCGACACCTACGCACGGACGACGAACACGTGGCGTAACTGGGCGGGCAACGTCACCGCCCGGCCCGCACGCGTCGAGTCCCCCGCCTCCGTCGACGAGCTGGCCGACGTGCTCCGCAGGGCGTCCGAGGAGGGCCTGACGGTCAAGCCGGTCGGCACCGGTCACTCGTTCACTGCGACCGCAGCCACCGAGGGCGTCCTCATACGTCCGGACCTGCTCACCGGCATCCGCGGCGTCGACCGCCGGGCGATGACCGTGACGGTCGAGGCGGGCACACCGCTGAAGCGTCTCAACGCCGCGCTCGCCCGCGAGGGGCTCTCCCTCACCAACATGGGCGACATCATGGAGCAGACGGTCGCCGGGGCCATCTCGACCGGTACCCACGGCACCGGCCGCGACTCGGCTTCGGTGTCCGCGCAGATCCGCGCGCTGGAGCTGGTCACGGCCGACGGCACGGTGCTGCGCTGCTCGGCCGACGAGCACCCGGACGTGTTCGCGGCGGCCCGGATCGGGCTCGGGGCGCTCGGCGTGATCACCGCGGTCACGTTCGCGGTGGAGCCGGTCTTCCTGTTGACGGCCCGCGAGGAGCCGATGACCTTCGACCGGGTCACGGCCGATTTCGATCAGCTCGTCGCGGAGAACGAGCACTTCGAGTTCTACTGGTTCCCCCACACCGGCAACTGCAACACCAAACGCAACAACCGGAGCGCGGGTCCCACCGCTCCGCCCGGACGGGTGAGCGGCTGGATCGAGGACGAGCTCCTCTCCAACGGCATCTTCCAGGTCGCGTGTTCGCTGGGCCGGGTGGTCCCCGGGGCCATCCCCTCCATCGCCAGGATCTCCAGCCGCGCCCTGTCCGCCCGTACGTACACCGACATCCCGTACAAGGTGTTCACCAGCCCGAGGCGGGTGCGCTTCGTCGAGATGGAGTACGCCCTGCCGCGCGAGGCGGCGGTCGAGGCACTGCGTGAGCTCAAGGCGATGGTGGAGCGCTCGCCGCTGCGGATCAGCTTCCCGGTGGAGGTCCGCACGGCGCCCGCGGACGACATCGCGCTCTCCACGGCCTCGGGCCGGGAGAGCGCGTACATCGCGGTGCATCTGTACCGGGGCACGCCGTACCAGGCGTACTTCACCGCCGTGGAGCGGATCATGACGGGATACGACGGCCGCCCGCACTGGGGCAAGATCCACACCCGTGACGCCGGCTACCTGGCCGGGAGCTATCCGCGGTTCGGCGAGTTCACCGCCGTACGCGACCGCCTCGACCCGGAGCGGCTGTTCGCCAACGACTACCTGCGTCGCGTGCTCGGGGACTGAGCGAGGGCGGTTCGCACATCCGGGGCCGGTTCACCGGTCCGTGTCGCTCCCGGCCGTGTCCCCGCCCTGCTGGTCCGGGACCTCGTCGGCCCCGGTCGGGTCCGGTGCGGCCGGCGTGGTGCCGGAGTCGCCCGGTTCCGTCGGGGTGGTGGCTTCCGGGGTGGTGGCCCCGCCGGACGCCGACGGCGTGGGGGCGGGGTCGGTGGCCGTACCGCCGCCGCCCGAGGGGTCCGGCTGCGCGCTCCCGCCGTCGCCCCGGCCGGTACCGGGCGACGTCGAGCTCCCGCTGCCGGGCGCGTTCCCGTCGTCCCCCTGGTCCCCCTCGTCCTCCTGGCCCGTGCTGTCCGAGGGCGAGGGGGAGGGCGAGGTCGTCCCCCCGTGGCGCTCGCCACTCACGACGGTGCCGATGGTGGTCCCTCCGTTGCCTCCCAGATCATGCCCGGAGACCGTTTCGTACACGGTGATGCCGGCCATCGACAGGACGAACACACCCGTGGCCGCGAGGGCCGAACGCTTCCAGCCGCGGACGCGGGTGCCGTGCGTACGGGCGTCGGAGTAGGAGCCGTCCGTGAGCGCGTCGCCGGGGCGCGGGCCATCCGGGGACGGATCGCCGAGGGCCGGGCCCCCGGGATACGCACCGCCGGGGCCGGCCTCCCCCGGCCGGACCTGTCGCAGCACCGTGGTGCGGTCAGCGTCGGGCCCCACCGTGCGCAGGACCCGCGTCGCGTCGTCCTCCGGCCGCTGCGGGCCGGGAACCGTCTCCCGCGTGTGCACGGTCACCTGACGGCCCGCAGGGTGCTTCACCTGGACGGTGACTTCACGGATCTGTTCGCCGGTGCGGCGGAAGAAGTGCTGGAAGACCGAGCCTCCGCAGGTGGCCACTACGCTCATCACACCGGCGCCGGCGATGGTTCCGTACACGCCGAGCTGTGAGGCCATCACCGCCGCCGCGACCGCCGCGACCGCACTGCCCGCAACCTGCGGGAGGCTCAGATCTATGCGCCTTTCCTTGCCTTCCGCACCGCTCTGCGGCTTCTGAACCATGATCAGCCCCTGCTCGACAACTACCCCACCTTGCACCAGGAAGGGACATTTGAGCGAATCAAATAGTTCCGATTCTGGAGATTTTGTGAAGCAGCACACTCATTGAGGGCATACCGCAGACATCCGGGTAACCCAACTCCCGTACCCGGCGAGAACTTCGGCGGCGCGCCGGTCCACTCCCGTGGCCCGAATGGAGTACTGTGGCGAGCCCTGGGGCCGGACTCCCACACGGGTATCCGGAACCTACGGGAGGGGGCCGAAGGACGGCACCCGAACCGGCGGCGCCGCGGCATCGCACGGGCGCCTGCTACATGGAGCGACCAACCGGTCACTCCGCGTCGTAAACAGGTAACCGTGCCATCGTGGCGCTCCAGGGCCAAGGCCCGACACGCCGGGTAACTTGGCAAGGTTGTGGCAGGCTGAACCCGGGCAGGTCACACTCGACTAGCGGAAGCAGCGACGCACGTGACGTCGGCAGGCACCACCCGGGAGGTTCCCATGCCCGAACTGCGTGTCGTGGCCGTCTCAAACGACGGCACACGACTGGTGCTCAAGGCTGCAGACAGCACGGAGTACACGCTTCCGATCGATGAGCGGCTGCGTGCCGCCGTGCGCAACGACCGCGCCCGGCTCGGCCAGATCGAGATCGAGGTGGAGAGCCATCTCCGCCCGCGCGACATCCAGGCGCGCATACGCGCCGGCGCCTCCGCCGAGGAGGTCGCCCAGTTCGCCGGCATTCCGGTGGACCGGGTACGCCGCTTCGAGGGCCCTGTGCTCGCGGAGCGCGCGTTCATGGCCGAGCGCGCGCGGAAGACTCCTGTGCGCCGTCCCGGCGAGAACACCGGGCCCCAGCTCGGCGAGGCGGTGCAGGAGCGGTTGCTGCTGCGCGGAGCCGACAGGGAGACCGTCCAGTGGGACTCCTGGCGCCGGGACGACGGCACCTGGGAGGTCCTCCTGGTCTACCGCGTCGCGGGCGAACCGCACTCCGCGAGCTGGACGTACGACCCGCCGCGGCGGCTCGTGCAGGCCGTGGACGAGGAGGCGCGCTCGCTGATCGGCGAGACCGACGACGTCGCGGCTCCGGAGCCGAGCTTCCCGTTCGTACCCCGGATCGCGCGGCTGCCGCGCGACCGGCCGCTGGACCGTGCGCTGGACCGGCAGATCGAGCGTCCCTCTCCCCCCGCACCGGAGCCGGAGGAGCGCGTCAGCGGTGTGTCCGCAGGCGAGCGCGACTCGCTGACCAGCCTCCTGGAGGCGGTGCCGAGCTTCCGTGGCGACATGGTCGTCCCGGAGCGGCCTTCGCAGCCCGAGCCGCCGGCCCTCGAGCCCGCGCAGCAGGAGGAGCCGGAGGCCGACGAGCCCCCGGCCGCAGCGGCGTCCGCCGGTGCGGGATCCGCCTACGCCGATGTGCTGATGCCCCGCGCGGTGGCCGGCCACCGCGACAGGCTGACCGGGACGACGGACCGCCAGGCCGAGGCCGACGGCGTGCGTCCGGGCCGCCGGGCGGCGGTGCCGAGCTGGGACGAGATCGTCTTCGGCACACGCCGGAAGAAGCAGGACTGAGGACCGGCCCGGGTGACCGTGGCATGAGGAGGGCCCGTACGCAGCAGCGTGCGGGCCCTCGCTCCGTCCGGATCCCGGTCGCGTCAGGCGGGGTCCGGTCCGGTGGCGACGGGGCGGGACTCGTCCGAGGACCACTCCGACCAGGACCCGGCGTACAGGGCGGCCCGGTGTCCGGCGAGCTCCAGTGCCAGTACCTCATGGGCACCCGAGACACCGGAGCCGCAGTAGACGCCGACCTGGGTGTCGCCGTCCGCCCCCAGAGCGGAGAAGCGGGAGGCGAGGGTTCCGGCGGCCAGGAAGCGCCCGTCCTCGCCGACGTTCTGCGTCGTCGGCGCCGACACCGCGCCGGGGATGTGGCCGCCGACGCGGTCGATCGGTTCCACGTCCCCGCGGTAGCGCTCCGCGGCCCGTGCGTCGAGCAGCAGACCGGAGCGGGCCAGATCCGCGGCCTCGTCCGCGTCGAGGAGGCCGAGCGCGCCCGGCCGGGGCCGGAAGTCACCCTCGGCGGGCTCCGGGATGCCGGTGGTGAGCTCACCCGTCCATGCGGCGAGGCCGCCGTCCAGGACCCGGACGTCGGTGTGTCCGGTCCAGCGCAGCAGCCACCACGCACGCGCCGCCGCCCAGCCCTGGCCGCCGTCGTAGACCACGACCGGACTTTCCTCGCCGACCCCCGCCCGCCGCATGACGGCCCCGAAGGCCTCCGGGTCCGGCAGAGGATGACGGCCCCCGCTGCCCGCCGGGCCCGCGAGCTCGGAGTCGAGGTCGACGAACACCGCGCCCGGGATGTGCCCGGCCTCGTAGTCGGCGCGACCGTTCGGTCCGCCGAGCTGCCAGCGGATGTCCAGGAGCACCGGCGGGCGCGGCCCCGCCGACTCGCTCAGGTATTCGGATGCGGTGATGATGGGCTTCATGGGTGCCATCTTCGCGCAGGGGCGACCGCCCTCGTTGCCGTAGCGCCGAATTGGATGTATCGCACCAAAACGGGCTTCGACCTGAGCGGAAGCCGGAAAACGCGGCGCGGCCGGGGTGCCTGGGAGGCTCAGTGGTGCGAGCATCTGCACGGAGCGTACGCACCCGTATCCGTGCCGCTGGACACCGCACAGGCTCCGTCCCCCCGTACGGCCACCCCGATGGTACGAGGAGAGAGAAGAAGATGACCGAGGCTGCCACCCGGCGCACGCCTGGAGCACCGTGCTGGGTGAGTCTGATCGTGCACGGCCTGACCGCGACCCAGGAGTTCTACAGCCGGCTGTTCGGCTGGGAGTTCCAGCCCGGGCCCGAGCAGTTGGGACCCTACGTCCGAGCGCTGCTGCGCGGCAAGGAGGTCGCGGGGATCGGGCAGCTGCCGCCCGGCCGGCACCTCCCGATCGCCTGGACGACCTATCTCGCCACGGAGGACGCGGACGCCACGGCGGAGTCGATCCGCTCCTGCGGCGGGACGGTGGCCGTCGGCCCCCTCGACGCCGGGAACGCGGGCCGCCTCCTGATCGCGTCCGACCCGAGCGGCGCGGTCTTCGGTGTCTGGCAGGCCGCCGAGCACCTCGGTACCGCCCTCGCGGGCACACCGGGCACCCCCGTGTGGAACGAGCTGGTGACCCGGGAGACCGCGTCGGTCGCCAAGTTCTACCAGGCCGTGTTCGGGTTCGAGACCGAGGCGGTCGTCTCGGCCGACTTCGACTACCAGACGCTGCACATCCAGGGCCGCCCGGTGGCCGCCCTGCACGGCGTGGGACACGCCCTGCCGCGCGACCGGGGGCCCCACTGGATGACGTACTTCCAGGTCGCCGACACCGACGAGGCGACGGCACGGGTCGTGGAACTCGGCGGGCACGTGCTGCAGCCGCCGCGTGAGGCCTCCAGCGGCAGGCTGGCCACGGTGGCGGACCCGGAGGGCGCGGTGTTCACGATCGTGCGGCCGCCGGGCAGCTGACGCCCGCCTCGACGCAGCCTTCGGGGGAAGCGGCCGCGTACCGCTCCCCCGGACCTTCGCAGTTGTCCTGCCCGTTGCAGTGTCAGCCGGTGGCGTCGGCCCCTCCTGTACGGGAACGGAGCATCAAGGCGCGCACCTGTTCGGCGAGTTCAGGGACAGGGCCGGCGATCTCGAGGCCGGGGACGACGTCCCGGATGGACAGCGGGCTCAGGGGCGACGTCAGGGGGACACCCCACTCGGTCTTCCAGTCGCGGGCCTGCTGGGACGAGCTCGCGTACACGATGCGGCCCAGTCCGACCCACCCGTGCGCAGCGGCACACATCGGGCAGTGCTCGCCCGATGTGTAGACGGTCGCCGTGCCCCGCTCCTCGGCACTCAGGTTGTTCGCCGCCCACCGCGCGAGTTCGAACTCCGGGTGCATGGTCGGGTCGCCGGTGGTGGACTCGCGGTTGCGGTCCTCCGCCAGGACCTTGCCGTCCGCGCCGACCAGCACGGACCCGAACGGCCCGTCGCCGGCGTCCACCGCCTCAGCCGCCAGCTCGACGCAGCGGCGCAGATATGTCAGGTCGGCCGCGGTGACAGTGGCGGCGCGATCGGGGTCGCTCCTGGAAAGGTCGTGGTCGTCGAGTGCCACTGTTACTCCGTCTCTGTGGGGTATCGGTGGGCCCGGTGCACGGCCACGGTGGCCACTGCCTGCCATGCCGCCTCGGGCCGGAGGGTCTCGCCCGGATCACCGGTGCAGGGCCGAGCGGCACAGTATCCGTGTCGGCGAGGCGCGCTGCTCGATGTCGTCGAGGGTCTGGTCGAAGTTACCCGGACCCGGCGGTGAAACGGCTTCCCTACACGTGGAGTTCACGGAACGGCGCAAGATCCGGCGGGCCGCCGACCGGGGGGCGGGGCGCCCGCGGGCAGAAGCCAGGGGCGGACGGTCAGGCGGAAGCGACCGGCAGGACGTCGGGCGACAGCGCACCCGCGTGGGCGGTGGCACTCGTCATGTGGCGGCGGTGGTGACGGCGGCAGAGGACCTCGTAGCCGACGTCCGTGGCGGGCTGGTCGACGTCCCCGACCACGACCTGCTCCCCCTCGACCACCATCACCCCGCCGACCGTCCGGGCGTTGTGCGTGGCACGGGCCCCGCACCAGCACAGGGCCTCGACCTGGAGCGTCTCTATCCGGTCCGCCAGCTCGATCAGCCGCTGCGAGCCGGGGAAGAGCTTGGTGCGGAAGTCCGTGGTGATGCCGAACGCGAACACGTCCAGGCCGAGGTCGTCGACGACACGGGCCAGTTGGTCGATCTGCTCGGGGGCGAGGAACTGGGCCTCGTCCACGATCACATGGTCGACCTTGTCGCCCTTCGACATCCGGCTCACGAGATAGCCGTACAGATCCATGCCCGGAGAAGCCTCGACCGCCTCCGTCACCAGCCCGAGCCGCGACGACAGCTTCCCCTCCCCCGCCCGGTCGTCCCGGGTGAAGATCACTCCCCGCAGGCCGCGCGCCGACCTGTTGTGGCCGATCTGGAGAGCCAGGGTGCTCTTTCCGCAATCCATCGTCCCGGAGAAGAACACGAGCTCGGGCATGAGAGGGGACGCGCCTTTCGGAGGAGTGTGCGGGTGCGGGGAACGGAAGAGATCGGCTACGAGCGTACTTCGAGGAGCGGAACCAGCTGTTCCACGGGGGTCAGCGAACCGTGCATCCCCACCATCGCGGACTCGTGGGGCTCCTTGACCGAGGCGGTGATCACCACGTCGTCGTGGGCGGCGGCCACCACGTCACCGATCCTGCCGTGGACCCGCTCGTCGATCCGCGGGCCGAACCAGCCCGCCGCGACGGCCTCGTCACGGCTCGCCACCCAGAACTGCTCGCCGAGCACCTCGCGCCAGACGGTCAGCACGTCGGCCTCGGCCCCGGGCACCGCGTAGACATGGCGGGCACGGCCCTCGCCGCCCAGCAGGGCGACCCCGGCGCTCAGCTCCCAGTCCTCGTCGAAGTCGATCCGGGAGTTCTCGTCGAAGGGGATGTCGATCATGCCGTGGTCGGCGGTGATGTACAGCGCCGAGCGGGGCGGAAGCTGCTCGGCGAGGCGCCGGGCGAGCCCGTCGACGTACATCAGCTGGCCCCGCCAGGCGTCGGAGTCGACACCGAAGCGGTGTCCCTGGCCGTCGACCTCGCTGTAGTACGTGTAGACGAGGGACCTGTCGCCTGCGGCGAGCCGCTCAGCCGCGAGGTCCATCCGGTCCTCGCCGGTGAGCCGGCCGAGGAAGGAACCACCGCTGAGCGCGACCTTGGTCAGGGGTGTCTGCTCGAAGTCGGGTGCCGAGACCTGAGCCGTGCGCACTCCGGCGGCGTCGGCGAGCTTGAAGACCGTCGGGTGCGGCTGCCAGGCCTTGAGGTCGGTCCACGGCTTCCAGCGGAGCTGGTTCATGAGCGCGCCCGTCGCCGGGTTGCGCACCGTGTACCCGGGCAGGCCGTGCTCGCCCGGGGGCAGGCCCGTACCGACGGAGGCGAGCGAGGTCGCCGTGGTGGACGGGAAGCCCGATGTGACTGGCCGGCCGGTGCCGCCGCGGGAGGTCGGGAGCAGCGAGTGCAGGAAGGGGGCCTCGTCCGGGTGGGCCTTGATCTGCTCCCAGCCGAGTCCGTCGATCAGGAAGACGCAGTTACGGTCGGCGGGGGTGAGCTCCGGGATCGTCGCCTCGAAGCCGGGTACGCCTTGTCCCGCGACCAGCGTCGGCAGCAGGTCCGCGAGCGAGCCGATTCCGTATTCGGGCACGGGCGCGCTCTCGGGGGCGAGCAGGACGGGGTCCTGCCATGCGGGCTGGACCATCAGCGGGTGGTCGCCGCGGTCGCGGCCGTGGCCTCGGAGA
Organism: Streptomyces sp. NBC_01166; assembly: GCF_045039765.1. Classification (NCBI taxonomy): domain Bacteria; kingdom Bacillati; phylum Actinomycetota; class Actinomycetes; order Kitasatosporales; family Streptomycetaceae; genus Streptomyces; species Streptomyces sp. NBC_01166. The sequence goes on along the minus strand of NZ_CP108613.1, from coordinate 6,245,463 downwards.
GGGACTGGGCGAAGGCGAGGGTCTGGCGCACGGTGTCCGGCCCGTCCCCGGCCTCGCTCACACGGAGGCTCAGGTCGTCGGCGGTGGAGCTGCCGGTGTAGCCGTGGTCGGCCTCGCAGTTGGGGTCGCCGCAGGCCGCGGGCTCCAGGTCGATGCGGGAGACGGCGCCCCAGCCGATGGTCAGGACGACCTCGCGGGGCAGCGTGCCGGGCACGTACTTCTCGGGGTCGGCGACGACGCGGCTGACCACGACGGACGAGATCCGGTCGAGCTTGACCGACTCGGTGGACGTCGTGGCGTACGGCGTCGGGGAACTGGTGTCGGCGGCCTGCTCGTCGGTGTGGCTCACGATGAAGCGCGTGTCCGTCAGCACGAGGACCGTGACATGGCGTCGGACCTCGTTGGAGTCGAAGGTGGTCTCCTGGTGCACCAGGTACGAAGCGACCGGCTCCCCGCCGACGGCGGCCTCAACCGCCTCGGCCACGAGGGCCGGGTAGTAGCCGCTGCGCTCGATCGCCGCGCGCAGCCCCTGGGTCGTCGTACCGGTCTTTGCCATGGGAACCATCCTACGGGGGGCCGGTGACTGCCGGGGACGCTGTGCGGGGTCCGTGGGCGTTCAGTAGCTGGGGAGCCGACGGGGGCCGAGGTCGCTGCGGGCGGGGGGCGGGGCGAGCCGGACGCTCGCTCCGAGCACCGTCAGGCCGTGCGTGGCGACGACGACGGGTTCCAGGGCGACCGAGACCACCTCGGGGTGGTCGTCGACCAGCCGGGACACCCGCAGCAGGAGCTCTTCGAGCGCCGCGGTGTCCGCCGGAGCGGCACCACGCCAGCCGAACAGGACCGGAGCCGCCTTGATGGAGCGGATCAGCTCCGCCGCGTCGCGGTCGGTGGCGGGGACGAGACGGTGAGCCGTGTCGCCCAGGAGCTCGGAGGGTGCGCCGGCCAGGCCGAAGGAGAGGACGGCACCGGCGGCAGCGTCGATGGCCGCCCTGACGACGGTGTCGACACCCCTGGGCGCCATGGCCTGGACGACGGGCCTGAGTTCGGCGGGCGTGCCCAGCAGATCGGTCAGTTCGTCGTACGCCCGGCGCAGCGCGTCCTCGCCGGCGAGATCGAGCCGGACACCACCGAGGTCGGCGCGGTGCCGGAGATGGGGGGCGGTGGTCTTGAGGGCCACCGGGTAGCCGATCTTCTCGGCGGCGGCGACGGCTGCCTCCCGATCGGGGGCGGGGAGCGCCGGCCGTACCGTGACGCCGTAGCGCGCGAGCAGCTCACGGGCCTCGTCATGGGTCAGCGGACGGCCGCGCGGGTCGGGGCTCGGACCGAGCAGCGTCTCGATCAGCGCGGCGGTCCCGTGCTCGTCGATGGTGTCGTCCAGGAATTCGGGCACCCTGCCGGGGGCGGCCGCCTGGCGCCGCCACTGCGCGTACCTCACCGCCTCGGCGAGCGCGCGTACGGCTCGCTCGGCGGCGGGGTAGGCGGGGATGCGCCCGGCGGAGGAGCCGCCCGCACTCGTGTCGGTCGCGGTCGGCGCTGCTGCGCCCGCCTCCGCCCGGGGGGCGGGGGCGGGCGGGCTCGGGGCTGCCGCGGGGCCGGCCGGCCGCCGGGTCCCGCGCGGGGCGGCCGTGCTCGCGGCGGCGGCGAGGGCCTGCGCCAGTCCGCCCATCTCCACGTGCACCACGGCCACGGGCTTGGCGGGGCCGTCGGCCGCCGCCTCGCGCAGGGCGGCGGCCAGGACCTCGCCGTCACCGGTCTCCGCCTCGCCGTTCTCCCCCACCCAGGGGATCGCGGTCACGATCACGGCGTCGCACGTCCGGTCGGCGAGGGCCTCGGCCAGCGCGTCACGGAAGTCCTGCGGGCTCGCCACCGTGGTGAGGTCGCGGGGCGGGCGTGGGCGGAGCCCTTCCGCCATGCAGGCGTCGTAGGTGAGGAGGCCGAGCGACTCCGAGTTGCCCAGGATCGCCACGCGGGGGCCGTCCGGCAGGGGCTGGCCGGCGAGGAGGATGCCGACGTCGACCATCTCCGTCACGGTGTCGACGCGGATCACGCCCGCCTGACGCATCAGCGCGGAGACCGTCGCGTCGGGGATACGGCTGACGGGCACCGCGTGGCCCGGCGGATTGGACCCGCTGTGCCGGGCGCCCTTCACCACGACCACCGGCTTCACGGCGGCCGTCCGGCGGGCGAGCCGGGTGAACTTGCGCGGGTTGCCCAGTGATTCGAGGTACAGCAGGGCGACATCGGTGTCCTGGTCCTCGTACCAGTACTGGAGGAAGTCGTTGCCGGAGACATCGGCGCGGTTGCCCGCGGAGATGAAGGCCGACAGCCCGGCGCCCCTGCGGTGCAGACCGGACAGGACGGCGATGCCGATGGCGCCCGACTGGGTGAAGAGCCCGATGCGCCCGGCCTTGGGCGACTCGGGGGCGAGGGAGGCGTTGAGGCGGACCGTGCCGGACGTGTTGATGATGCCGAACGCGTTCGGGCCGATGATCCGCATGCCGTAGGAGCGTGCCTGCCGGACCAGTTCCCGCTGCCGTTCCCGGCCTTCGGTGCCTCGCTCGGCGTAACCGGCGGAGAGGACCACGAGTCCCTGGACGCCGTTCTCGCCGCAGTCGGCCACGACCTCGGGCACCCGGTCGGCCGGAACGGCGACGACCGCGAGATCGACCCGCTCGCCGATCTCGCCCACCGAGCGGTGCGCGGGCACCCCGTCGACCGTTCCCGTACCGGCGGCGAAGGAGGTGTTCACGGCGTACGTGCGCCCGGTGAAGCCCGAGCCCAGGAGGTTGCGCAGGACGGTCCGGCCCACACCGCCGGGCGCGCGGCCGACGCCGATGACCGCGACGGAACCGGGGGCCAGCAGGCGCTGCACGGAGCGCGCCTCGGCCCGCTGCTCACGGGCGCGCTGGACGGCGAGGGACTCGGCCGTGGGTTCCAGATCGAGGGTGAGGTGGACGGAACCGTCCTCGAAGCTGCGCTGCTGGGTGAAGCCGGCGTCCCGGAACACCTTGATCATCTTGTTGTTGGCGGGCAGCACCTCTGCGGCGAAACGGCGGATCCCCCGCTCCCTGGCCACCGCCGCGATGTGTTCGAGGAGGGCGGACGCCACGCCGCGGCCCTGGTGGGCGTCCTGCACGAGGAAGGCGACCTCCGCCTCGTCGGCGGGGGCCGAGGCGGGCCTGCCCTGCTCGTTGATCCGGTCGAAGCGGACGGTGGCGATGAACTCGCCGCCGATCGTGACGGCCAGTCCCACCCGGTCGACGTAGTCGTGATGGGTGAAGCGGTGCACGTCTCGGGCGGAGAGACGCGGATACGGGGCGAAGAAGCGGTAGTACTTCGATTCGTCGGACACCTGCTCGTAGAAGCTGACCAGCCGCTCGGCGTCGTCCGTGGTGATGGGCCTGATCCGCGCGGTGCCACCGTCGCGGAGCACCACGTCCGCCTCCCAGTGGTCGGGGTACGCGTGATGCGGACTCTGCTCCGGAGTGGGCTCCATGGGCAAAGCCTACGGCTCGTGGCACCGGTAGCGGCGGGATCCGGGCAAGGGCACGCTGGGGGTGCCGGCGGACGGCGGACAGGCCGGTGACGGTGCCGGGCACGGCAGCGCGCACTGCATGAGAGACTGGTCTAGACAACCCATTGTTACGTGAAGGGCAGAACCATGGCTGAGCGCCGCGTCAACGTCGGTTGGGCCGAGGGCCTGCACGCCCGCCCCGCTTCCATCTTCGTCCGTGCCGCCACGGCCTCCGGCGTCCCCGTGACGATCTCCAAGGCCGACGGCAACCCGGTGAACGCCGCCTCCATGCTCGCGGTGCTCGGCCTGGGCGCCCAGGGCGGCGAGGAGATCGTGCTCGCATCCGAGGCGGACAACGCCGAGGCCGCCCTGGACCGTCTGGCCAAGCTGGTCGCCGAGGGGCTCGAGGAGCTCCCGGAGACCGTCTGATTCCGGTCACTTCGAACCGGAATTTTTTCTGCGGAAAAGCCGCGGCACCCCCGACCGGGAGCCGCGGCTTTCCTGTTTCCCGAAGCGGAGCGGGCAGAGCTCCGGAAAGCATGGATCAGGGCAGCAAAAAGAAAGCCCTCCGATAATTACTCTCTTTGTATACGGCGCAATTGTTAATGACGGACTCCCGCGATGTTTACGGGGTGTTGCGAAGTCCTCACCCGGGCCTGGCCGGGCGCGTGCCCAGGCGCGCGCCGCAGCCGGTGGGCCGCTGTCGCCCGCTCGGCGTGCTGGACGGCGAGCGCCCTGGCCCGCTCGGTGTCACGGCGGGCAACGGCGTCGACCAGAGCGCCGTGCTCGGCCCAGGAGTCCGCGGGGCGGACCGGCTGCTCGACCGCGTACATCCAGGCGATCTTGTGCCGGAGCTGGGTGAGCAGCGCGATCAGCGCGGGGCTCCCCGAGGCCTGCGCCAGCGTCTCGTGGAACCAGCCCCCGAGGGAGCGCAGGTCCTCCCCCTCGCCCCGGCGCACCCGCTCCTGGCCCAGTCTGACCAGACCGCGGAGCACCTTGAGATGCGCCTCGGTGCGGCGCTGCGCCGCACGTGCGGCCCCGAGGGGCTCCAGGAGCATACGTATCTCCAGGAGATCGGCCGCCTCCTGCTCGGTGGGCTCGGCGACACAGGCACCCGCATGCCGGCGGGTGACGACGAACCCTTCGGACTCCAGGGTGCGCAGCGCCTCGCGTACGGGGACGCGGGAGACGCCGTAGCGACGCGCGAGCACCTCTTCGGTGAGGCGGCTGCCGCGTTCGAAGACACCGGAGACGATGTCGTCACGGATTGCCGTGCATACCGAATGCGCGGGAATGCGCATGTCCGAACCTCCGCCTTAATCCCCGCGAAACGCGGCCGATCGACGCCTGTTCTGTGACTCTATTGCAACCGGCCGGAATTTCCGATGGCGGGGTGGAATCCATGGATATCTTTTGGCCAGGGAGCACTTCCGCGGGGCTTCGGCACGCGTCGCCCCGGGACACGGCGAAGGCCCCGGCGGTGCCGGGGCCTTCGTCGGAGATCGCGGTGCGGCGCGGGGTCAGACCTGGACGCCGTGGGCGCGGAGGTAGGCGACGGGGTCCATGTCCGAGCCGTACTCGGGGGTGGTCCGGGCCTCGAAGTGAAGGTGCGGCCCGGTGGAGTTGCCGGTCGAGCCGGAGAGACCGATCTGCTCGCCGGAGCCGACGCTCTGGCCGACGGAGACGCCGATCGAGGAGAGGTGGCCGTACTGGGTGTACGTGCCGTCCTTCATCCTGAGCACGATGTTGTTGCCGTAGGCGCCGCCCCAGCCGGCCTCGACGACCGTACCGGCGCCGACCGCGACGACGGAGGTGCCGGACGCGGCCTGGAAGTCCACGCCGGAGTGGGAGCCGGAGGACCAGAGCGCGCCACCGGACTTGTAACCGGTGGTGACGTGGGAACCGGCGACGGGGAGGTGGAAGGCGTTGAGCCGGGCGCGCTCGGCGGCGCGGGCGGCGCGCGCCTTCTCCTCACGGGCCTCCTTGGCGCGGGCTTCCGCCTTGCGCTTGGCCTCGGCCTTCGCCTTCGCTTCGGCCGCGGCCTTCGCGGCGACGTCGGCCTGGTGCTTCTGGGCCTTCGCCTGAGCCTCGATCTGGGCGGCGAGGGTGGTGTCGAGGGCGACCGTCTGGGTCAGGCCGGTGCCGCCCGCGGCGACCTCGGAGTCCGCGGCGAGGGCCGGGGAGGCCGTGGCACCGAGTACGCCGGTGGTGGCCAGGGCGGCGACGCCGGCGACCTTGGCGCTCTTGCGCGTCAGGCGGCTCGGGGCACGGTGCTTCCCGGTGGCACGGATGAACGCCATGGAGGGGCTGGTCCTTTCCTTCCTTCTCGCCTACCGGGTTAGCTGACGGGTTCGGAGCAGGAAGGTCTCCTACGGCCCCCTGCGCCTCCGACGAGGTACAGGGATCCGATTCACCCCAGGGACTACATGGGTCCCCGGCTCCCCAGGCTCGCGCCTGACGGGGACTCGGCGATGGCTGTCCGGCGCCGCGGGCGCGGCAGTCGTCCGGCGGACAGCCGCGCCGACGCTAGATCGGGGGACTTTCCCCCGCCAAACGGAAAGGGCCTTTTGTCGCACATCCCACAGGATGTATCGCAATCTTCTCCGCAATACGGACACATGACAGAACCCCGGCGGGAGTGCAGCCGCCGGGGTCCGTCATGTCCGGTTCTGTCAGCCGCTGACGACCGACACCTCACCGATACCGAGCGCCTCCACGGGCTCCTTGATCTGAGCGGCGTCCCCGACCAGGACGGTGACCAACCGGTCGACCGGGAACGCGTTGACCACGGCGGCGGTCGCCTCGACCGTGCCGGTGTCGGCCAGGCGTGCGTACAGCTTCGCCTGGTAGTCGTCCGGGAGGTGCTGCTCCACCTGGTCGGCCAGGGTGCCCGCGACGGACGCCGCCGTCTCGTACTTGAGCGGGGCGACGCCCACGAGGTTCTGCACGGCGGTCTCCCGCTCGGCGTCGGTGAGCCCCTCGGCCGCGAGGGTGCGCAGGACCTTCCAGAGGTCGTCCAGCGCGGGCCCGGTGGACTCGGTGTCGACGGAGCCGCTGATGGCGAGCATCGCGGCACCCGCCGCCCCGGACGAGGAGTCGGGCGCCGTCGAGCGCAGCACCTGTCCGAAGGCCCGGACGCCGTAGGTGTAGCCCTTCTCCTCACGCAGCACACGGTCCAGCCGGGAGGTCAGGGTGCCTCCCAGGCAGTACGTGCCGAGGACCTGGGCGGGCCACACGCTGTCGTGCCGGTCCGCGCCGATCCGGCCGATCAGCAGCTGCGTCTGCACGGCTCCCGGGCGGTCCACGATGACCACACGGCCGGTGTCGTCCGCGGTGATCGGGGGCACGGGCCGGGCCTGGCCCGCATTGCCCGACCAGTCGCCGACGGTGTCGGAGAGCAGCGCGTCCAGGTCCACGTCGGTGAGGTCGCCGACGACGACCGCCGTCGCCGTGGACGGGCGGACATGGGCGTCGTAGAAGGCGCGTACGGCGGCGGCGTCGATCCGCCGGACCGTCTCCTCGGTGCCCTGGCGCGGGCGCGACATCCGTGCGGTGGCGGGGAAGAGCTCCTTGGAGAGCTGCTTGGCCGCGCGCCGGGCCGGGTTGGCCTGCTCGTGCGGGATCTCGTCGAGGCGGTTGCCCACCAGGCGCTCGATCTCGCTCTCCGCGAAGGCCGGGGCCCGCAGGGCCTCCGCGACCAGGCCGAGGGCCTTGGTCAGCCGGGAGACCGGTACCTCCAGGGAGACGCGGACACCCGGGTGGTCCGCGTGGGCGTCCAGCGTGGCGCCGCACCGCTCCAGCTCGGCGGCGAACTCCTCCGCGGAGTGCTTGTCCGTGCCCTCGGACAGCGCGCGCGCCATGATCGTGGCCACACCGTCCAGGCCCTCGGGCTCCGCGTCCAGCGGGGCGTCGAGGAAGATCTCCACGGCGACGACCTGCTGGCCGGGCCGGTGGCAGCGCAGCACGGTCAGCCCGTTGGGCAGGGCGCCGCGCTCGGGCGCGGGGAAGGCCCAGGGCCTGGCCTCGCCGGCGGTCGGCTGCGGGTGGTACTCCATCGCTACTCCAGTCACGGCGGCGTCGGTCACTTGTCGGCCCCTTCGGGCGCGTCGGTGCCCTCGGTCTCGTCGGCCGGTTCGACCGGCTCATAGACCAGGACCGCACGGTTGTCGGGGCGCAGGTGCGCCCGGGCGGCTGCCTTGACCTCGTCGGCCGTCACGTCGAGCACACGGCCCACCGCGGTCAGGGCGAGCTGCGGGTCGCCGAACAGGACCGCGTACCGGCACAGTTCGTCCGCGCGGCCGGCGACCGTGCCGAGACGGTCGAGCCACTCGCGCTCCAACTGCGCCTGGGCGCGCTCCATCTCCTCCGGCGTGGGGCCCTCCTCGGCGAAGCGGGCCAGCTCCTCGTCGACGGCCGCCTCGATCTGCGGCACCTCGACGCCACCGGACGTCTTGACGTCCAGCCAGCCGAGCGACGGCGCGCCGGCCAGCCTGAGCAGCCCGAATCCCGCGGCCACCGCCGTACGGTCGCGGCGCACCAGCCGGTTGTGCAGACGGGACGACTCGCCGCCGCCGAGCACGGTCAGCGCCAGGTCCGCGGCGTCGCACTCCCGGGTGCCGTCGTGCGGCAGCCGGTAGGCGGCCATCAGCGCACGCGCGGGGACCTCCTCCTGGACCACTTCGCGCAGCTGCTCGCCGATGATGCCCGGCAGCGTGCCGTCACGCGGGGGCTGCTTGCCGTCGTGGGACGGGATGGAGCCGAAGTACTTCTCGATCCAGGCGAGCGTCTGCTCCGGGTCGATGTCCCCGACCACGGAGAGCACCGCGTTGTTCGGCGCGTAGTACGTACGGAAGAACGCCTGCGCGTCCTCCAGCGTCGCCGCGTCCAGGTCGGCCATCGAGCCGATTGGCGTGTGGTGGTACGGGTGGCCCTCCGGGTAGGCGAGGGCGGTGAGCTTCTCGAAGGCCGTGCCGTACGGGACGTTGTCGTAGCGCTGGCGGCGCTCGTTCTTCACGACGTCCCGCTGGTTCTCCATGGACTCCTCGTCGAGCGCGGCGAGCAGGGAGCCCATCCGGTCGGCCTCGAGCCACAGGGCCAGCTCCAGCTGGTGCGTCGGCATCGTCTCGAAGTAGTTGGTGCGTTCGAAGCTGGTCGTGCCGTTCAGGGAACCACCGGCCCCCTGGACGAGCTCGAAGTGCCCGTTCCCCTTGACCTGGCCCGAGCCCTGGAACATCAGGTGCTCGAAGAGGTGAGCCAGACCTGTGCGCCCCTTGACCTCGTGGCGGGAGCCGACGTCGTACCAGAGGCAGACCGCGGCGACGGGGGTCAGGTGGTCCTCGGAGAGCACCACCCGCAGGCCGTTCGCCAGACGGTGCTCGGTCGCCGTCAAGCCGCCGGAACCGGCCTGGGCTGTGGCCGTGTGACCCATGGGCATGTACGTCCCTTCGATCGGTACAGGATTTCCTGCCGGACCTGCCACTCTAGGCAAGCGAACGGGCACCTGGCGAAGTTCCCGCCGGGTGAATGTTGTCGTAGATACTGCCGTGAACGGGGGCTCCGCGGAGGCCCTGAGGACCGCTTCGGACGGGTCGAGGTCGGTGTTGTCAGTACGGCGGGCCACAATGGTCCGCGTCAGAACCTGAGGTTGCCCGACAGAATCTGTGAAGGAGTCGCAGCCGCGATGGCCCGCCGCAGCACGAAGACCCCGCCGCCGGACGACTTCGAGGAGAAGATCCTCGACATCGACGTCGTCGACGAAATGCAGGGCTCCTTCCTCGAGTACGCGTACTCGGTGATCTACTCCAGGGCTCTGCCCGACGCCCGCGACGGCATGAAGCCCGTGCACCGCCGCATCGTGTCCCAGATGAACGAGATGGGGCTCCGCCCCGACCGCGGCTACGTGAAGTGCGCACGCGTCGTCGGCGAAGTGATGGGCAAACTGCACCCGCACGGTGACGCGTCGATCTACGACGCACTGGTGCGCATGGCACAGCCGTTCTCCATGCGCCTGCCCCTCGTCGACGGGCACGGCAACTTCGGCTCGCTGGGCAACGACGACCCGCCGGCCGCCATGCGGTACACCGAGTGCCGGATGGCCGACGCCACGTCGCTGATGACGGAGTCGATCGACGAGGACACCGTCGACTTCCAGTCGAACTACGACGGCCAGGAACAGGAGCCGGTCGTCCTCCCGGCCGCGTACCCGAACCTCCTGGTCAACGGCGCTTCCGGTATCGCGGTCGGCATGGCTACCAACATGCCCCCGCACAACCTCGGCGAGGTCATCGCCGCCGCCCGCCACCTCATCCGGCACCCGGGTGCGGACCTCGAGACGCTGATGCGCTTCGTCCCGGGTCCCGACCTGCCCACCGGCGGCAGGATCGTCGGCCTCGGCGGCATCAAGGACGCCTACGCCGCGGGGCGCGGCACGTTCAAGATCCGCGCCACGGTCGCCATAGAGAGCGTCACGGCCCGTCGCAAGGGTCTCGTCGTCACCGAACTGCCCTTCACCGTGGGTCCGGAGAAGGTGATCGCCAAGATCAAGGACCTCGTCGGCTCGAAGAAGCTCCAGGGCATCGCGGACGTCAAGGACCTCACGGACCGGGCGCACGGTCTGCGTCTGGTGATCGAGGTCAAGAACGGCTTCGTGCCGGAGGCCGTGCTGGAGCAGCTCTTCAAGCTGACGCCGATGGAGGAGTCCTTCGGCATCAACAACGTCGCGCTGGTCGACGGCCAGCCGCTCACCCTGGGGCTCAAGGAACTCCTCGAGGTCTATCTCGACCACCGTTTCGACGTGGTGCGCCGGCGCAGCGAGTTCCGCAGGACGAAGCGGCGCAACCGGCTGCACCTGGTCGAGGGCCTCCTCGTGGCGCTGCTCGACATCGACGAGGTCATCCGGCTCATCCGGGACAGCGACAACTCGGCGCAGGCGAAGGAGCGCCTGATGGAGCGCTTCTCGCTGAGCGAGATCCAGACCCAGTACATCCTGGACACCCCGCTGCGCCGGCTCACGCGCTTCGACAGGATCGAGCTGGAGAGCGAGCGCGACAAGCTCAACGAGGAGATCGCCCAGCTGACCGCGATCCTGGAGTCGGACGCCGAACTGCGCAAGATGGTCTCGGCCGAACTGGCCGCGGTGGCGAAGAAGTTCGGCACCGAGCGGCGCACGGTGCTGCTGGAGTCGGCGGGTTCGCAGGTCGCCTCGGTGCCGCTGGAGGTCGCGGACGACCCGTGCCAGGTGCTCCTCTCCTCGACCGGACTCCTGGCCCGCACGGCCAACGCCGAGCCGGTTCCCCAGGCCGAGGACGCCAGGCGCGCGAAGCACGACGCGATCGTCTCCGCCGTCCCCGCGACGGCGCGCGGGGACGTGGGCGCGGTGACGTCCACCGGACGGCTGCTCCGGCTCTCGGTGATCGACCTGCCGCAGCTGCCGGACACCCATGCTGCTCCGAATCTGTCGGGCGGTGCCCAGATCTCGGAGTTCCTGACGCTGGAGCCGGACGAGGATCTGATCTGCCTCACCACCCTCGACGAGGAGGCGCAGGGCCTGGCCATCGGCACCCTGCAGGGCGTGGTGAAGCGCGTGGTGCCCGACTACCCCGCCAACAAGGACGAGTTGGAGGTCATCTCGCTGAAGGACGGTGACCGGATCGTCGGCGCCAAGCAGTTGCGTACGGGCGAGGAGGACCTGGTCTTCATCACGTCCGACGCCCAACTGCTGCGCTATCCGGCCGCGTCGGTGCGCCCGCAGGGACGCGCGGCGGGCGGCATGGCGGGTGTCAAGCTCGCGGCGGGCGCCACCGTTCTCTCGTTCGCGGCGGTGGATCCCTCCGCGGACGCGGCGGTGTTCACCGTCGCCGGATCGCACGGCACGCTGGACGACTCCGAGCGGACCTGGAAACTCACCCCGTTCGACCAGTACCCACGCAAGGGCAGGGCCACCGGCGGGGTGCGCTGCCAGCGCTTCCTCAAGGGGGAGGACGTCCTGGTGTTCGCCTGGGCGGGCGAGACCCCGGCACGGGCGGCCCAGAAGAACGGCGCCCCGGCCGAGCTTCCGGACCCCGATCCGCGCCGTGACGGTTCGGGCACGCCGCTGACGAGTCCGGTCGCGGTGATCGCCGGGCCTCTGTAGGACACCCGGCCGGGCGGCAGGGGCTCAGTCCTCGTCGTCCGGCTGCCGTACGTACCGCAGGACGCCCCACATGCTGCGCTCCAGTTCCTCGGTGACGTCCTGCCACGCGTCCTGGCAGGCCTCCAGTTCCTTGTGCAGGGCGTCGGCGTCGATACCGGAGCCGATCAGCACCAGCTGGGTCCGTCGGGGTTCGTCACGGGCCCAGCGCTCCGGCACGAAGCGCAGGAACCTCCCGACGGCGTGCAGGGCGTACCGGTTGCCGGGGTCGCCCGCACCGAAGTCGGCGAAACCCTTGATCCGGTAGAGGCCCGCCGGCCTGGAGTCGAGGAACGCCATGAAGCGGCGGGGGCTGAGCGGCACGTCGGCGGTGAAGGAGACACTCTCGTACGCCGTGTGCAGGTGCTCCTCATGCGTGCGGTCGGCCTCGGGGAGCAGGTCCTCGAACGTCAGTTGGCGGAAAGATCCGTCCTCGTCCGGCCGGAGCACGGGATCGAAGAGCAGCTCCGGGTCGATCCTGCCGTACGCGGCGCGGATGACCGCCGCCCTGGCGCCCGCCGTCCCGACCGTCTCCCGCACCGCCGCCAGTTCCACGTCCGAGACCCGGTCGGTCTTGTTCAGGACGATCAGGTCGGCGGCCGCGAGGTGGCGGTCGATCTCGGGGTGGCGCTCCCGCGTGGCCGGGAATTCGGCCGCGTCGACGACCTCGACCAGTCCCCCGTACCGGATGTGCGGATTGTCGCTGGCCAGCAGCATCCGTACGAGTTCCTGGGGCTCGGCGAGACCGCTGGCCTCGATGACGATCACGTCGAGGCGCGCGGCGGGCCCGGTCAGCGTCTCCAGGTAAGTGTCGAGTTCGCTCGCGTCGACCGCGCAGCAAAGACAGCCGTTGCCCAGTGAGATCGTCGATCCGACCTGCCCCGCGACGGTCATGGCGTCGATCTCGATGGACCCGAAGTCGTTGACGATGACGCCGATCCGGTTGCCCGCCCTGTTGCGGAGCAGATGGTTGAGCAGTGTCGTCTTGCCGGATCCGAGGAACCCGGCCAGGACGACGACCGGGATCTGCGGGGCGTGGGGCGGGGTCAACGGGGCCTTCCTCGGGTCGTTCAGAGTGCCGGTACGGGCTGCGGAGGCGGGGGCCCGGCATAGCGGGCCGCCGGGCGGATGATCTTCGAGTCCTCCGCCTGCTCCAGGATATTGGCGCTCCAGCCGACCATGCGCGCGGCACAGAAGGTGGGCGTGAACATCTCACGCGGCAGCCCGCAGAGCTCCATGACGACACCGGCGTAGAACTCCACGTTCGTGTGCAGCTCGCGTCCCGGCTTGAGCTCGGCGAGGATCGCCTCCACCTGGCGTTCGACCTCGACGGCGAAGTCGACGAGCGGGCCGCCGAAGCTCTGCGCGACCGAGCGGAGCATGCGGGAGCGTGGGTCCTCCGTGCGGTAGACGGGGTGCCCGAATCCCATGATCCGCTCCCCCGCGAGGACGCGTCCGCGGATCCAGCCGTCGATCCGGTCGGGGGTGCCGATGGCGTCCAGGGTGTCCAGCGCCCGGCTGGGCGCGCCGCCGTGCAGCGGCCCGGAGAGCGCGCCGACGGCTCCGACGAGGCAGGCGGCCACATCGGCGCCGGTGGAGGCGATCACTCGGGCGGTGAACGTGGACGCGTTGAAGCCGTGGTCGACGGTGGAGACGAGGTACCGCTCGACGGCCGAGGTCCGTACGGCGTCCGGCTCCTCGCCGCTGAGCATGTACAGGTAGTTCGCGGCGAACGGGAGGTCGTCACGCGGTTCGACCGGCTCCAGGCCCTGGCCGAGGCGGTACAGGGAGGTCAGCAAGGTGGGGACGGCCGCGCATACGGCGAGGGCGTCCTCACGGCGGCGTTCGGCCCCGATGTCGTACACCGGACGGAAGCCGGCGGAGGCGCCCAGCAGCGAGAGCGCCGTACGAAGGCCGGCGAGCGGGCCGGAGAGAGCCCCGGCCCGGGCGATGGCGGGCAGCGCCTCCCGCACCTCTGCGGGCAGCCGGCGCAGGCCGGCCGTGCGGGCGGCGAAACCGGCGCTCTCGGTCCGGCCGGGCAGCTCGCCGTGGAACATCAGGTACCAGACGTCCTCGAAGCTGCGGCTCTGCGCGAGTTCGACCGCCGAGTACTGCCGGTAGTGGTAGAACCCTTCGCGCCCGCGCACATCGCCGAGCGCGGTGTCGGTCACGATCACGCCGGCGAGACCCCGGGGAACGTCGAGAGGGGCGGTTTCCGTATGCGAAGCAGTCATGGCAGGTCTCTCCTCCACCGACGAGCAGTACATTGATTCGACTGTCCATGGTTGACTTTGAAGTTGTCAATATTGATTTAATCAACATGAGGCGTCGTCGGAGGTGATCCGGCATACATGGACATGGATACGGTGGGCGCCATGACGCATGACTCGGCGCACGGAACCACCGGTACGCGGGACTCGGGAGCCGAGGGGGTGCCCCGCAGACTGACCACCCGGGAGGCGGCCGAACGCCTCGGAGTGAAGCCCGAGACCGTGTACGCCTACGTGAGCAGGGGGCAGCTGACCAGCAAACGAACTCCCGGCGGACGCGGCAGCACGTTCGACGCCACGGAGGTCGACGCCCTGGCCCGCCGCACGGGGCGCAGGGAGCCTTCGCCGTCCGCCGCGGGCGATCTGGTCTTCCGCACCGGCATCACGCTCATCGAGCCGGACCGCTACTTCTTCCGCGGCGTCGACGCGACCGAACTCGCCCGTCACTACGGCTACGAGGAGGTTGCCGAGTGGATCTGGACCGGCGAGCTCCGCCCCGGCATCCGCTTCACCGCGGCGCGCGAGTCCCTCGCCGCGGCCCGCCGGACGGCCGCCTCGATGCCGCGGCACAGCAGCGCGACGGACCGGCTCCGTGCCGCTGTCGCCGCGGCCGCGTCCGCCGATCCCCTGCGGTTCGACCTCTCCCCCGAGGGGGTGCTCAACAGTGCACGCAACCTGATCCCCACCCTGGTCGGCGCGCTGCCGACAGCCGGGGGCGGGGCCGACGGCGAGGTGAGTGCCGAGGGCTCTCTGGCCGCCCAGCTGTGGCCGAAGCTCTCCGCCCGGCCCGCGGACGCGGCCGCACTGGCCGTGCTCGACACGGCGCTCGCCCTCCTGGCCGACCACGACCTCGCGGCCTCGACCCTGGCGGCACGGGTCGCCGCCTCGACCCACGCGAACCCGTACGCCGTGGTCTCCGCGGGACTCGGCGTGCTGGAGGGCCCACTGCACGGCGCCGCGAGCGGGCCGGCGCACCGGATGCTGGCCGAGGTCGTGGACCGGGGCGGCGCGGCCCCCGTGGTCGCGGACCACCTGCGCGCCGGCCGACGGGTACCGGGGCTCGGCCACCGCCTGTACAGGAGCGAGGATCCGCGGGCGGGCGAGCTCTTCTCGCTGCTGGACGAGATTCCGCAGGCGGCCCCGGCGGTGGCGGCGGCCCGTGACGTGGTCGCGACCACCGCCCGCCACACACCTCTGCACGCCAACGTCGACCTGGCCCTGGCCGTCCTCTCGGTCGCCTACGGCATGCCCGCCGAAACGGGTGAGACGGTGTTCGCCGTGTCCCGGACGGCGGGCTGGATCGCCCACGCGATGGAGGAGTACACGGAACGGCCGCTGCGCATGCGTCCCAGCGGGCAGTACTCCGGCCCGCGCCCGCCCCAGCCGCTGCCTGTCCCGAAGGCGGCCACGCCGGGGGGTGCGGGACCTGCAAATTAGCTACAACCGGCGGAAATTCACGTGACTACGGCCGGGGCGGGCGGGCCGTGGAACCACGGACGACCAGTTCCGGCTCGAAGAGGAGCTCGTCCGACGGCACCGCGCGCCCCCCGATCTGCACGGAGAGCAGCTCGACCGCGGCCCTGCCCATGGCTTCGATCGGCTGGCGCACCGTGGTCAGCGGCGGTTCGGTGCAGTTCATGAACGCGGAGTCGTCGTAGCCGACGACGGAGACCTCTCCGGGCACCGACAGTCCCCGGCGCCGCGCCGCGCGTACGGCGCCCAGGGCCAGCGGGTCGCTGGCGCAGATGATGCCCGTGATCCCCTGGTCGAGCAGCCGTGTGGCGGCGGCCTGGCCGCCCTCGAGCGAGAACATGGCCCGGGAGACGTACTCGTCCGGCACGGTGACCCCCGACTGGGCAGCCAGTGCGCGGGCTGCGGCGAGCTTGCGCTGCGAGGGCATGTGGTCGGCCGGGCCGAGGACGAAGCCGATCCGCTCGTGGCCGAGCGAGACGAGGTGACGCCAGGCCTGCTCGACTGCCACCGAGTCGTCGCAGGAGACCGCCGGGAACCCGAGATGCGCGATGGCTGCGTTGATCAGGACGACCGGGATCTTGCGGTCGGCGAGCACCTTGTAATGGTCGTGGGGGGCGTCCGCCTGGGCGTAGAGACCACCGGCGAACACGACTCCGGACACCTGCTGCTGCAGGAGGAGCTCCACGTAGTCGGCCTCGGAGACCCCGCCCTTGGTCTGCGTGCAGAGCACCGGGGTCAGGCCCTGCTGGGCGAGCGCGCCTCCGACCACTTCGGCGAAGGCCGGGAAGATCGGGTTCTGCAGCTCGGGCAGGACCAGTCCGACGAGCCTTGCACGCTCACCGCGGAGCTGCGTCGGGCGCTCGTAGCCGAGCACGTCCAGGGCGGAGAGAACGGCTTGGCGTGTGGCGTCGGAGACACCCGGCTTGCCGTTCAGCACGCGGCTGACCGTCGCCTCGCTGACTCCTACTTTCTGGGCAACCTGAGCAAGTCGTCGCGTCATGAACGCAAGATTAGCGCAAGAACCGCAAAAATATTGCGTCAAGGGAGATACCCATAGAACGCTCACAGATGGAGAGCCGGAGGGCAAGAGCCCGGCCTGTCCGGCGATCGGAGAACGATCGGCAGGCGAACGACGGGCGATCGGCCTCCGAGATTTCGGTGAGCGTGGATTGCCCCTTACCGTTCGTACGATGAGCGTCCCACGGACCACCCCACGGGGACCGCGCCGGTTCGGCTGGCCGCGGCGGGTCTTCTCGCAGGTCCTGCTGATGCAGCTGGCCATCATCACCGGCGTCACGGTCCTCGTCACGGGCCTCTTCCTGGCACCACTCAGCGCCCAGCTCGACGACCAGGCGATGCGCCGCGCCCTGGCGATCGCGCAGTCCACGGCGGCACAGCCGCAGATCTCCGCGTCGCTGCTCACCACCGAGCCGCGGCCGGACGGCGCCGTCCAGGCCGCGACGGAGCGGATCAGGCGGGCGACCGGTGCCGAATACGTCGTGGTCATGGACCGGCAGGGGGTGCGCTGGTCGCACACGGACTCCTCCCGCATCGGCGACGTCGTCTCCACCGACCCCAGTGCGGCGCTCGCCGGCAGGTCCGTCATGGAGATCGACAGCGGCACACTCGGACGTTCGGCGCGCGGCAAGGTGCCGCTGCTCGACGGATCGGACCGGGTCGTCGGTGCCGTCTCGGTGGGCATCGCGTACGACAGTGTCCGCGCCCGGCTTCTCGCCGCGATCCCCGGGCTGCTCGCCTACGCGGGCGGGGCACTGGCCGTGGGAGCCCTCGCCGCCTATCTGATCTCCCGCCGTCTCCAGAGGCAGACGCATGACCTGGCGTTCTCCGACATCTCGGCGCTGCTCACCGAGCGCGAGGCCATGCTGCACAGCATCCGTGAGGGCGTCGTCGCGCTCGACCGCACAGGGCGTATCAGGCTCCTGAACGACGAGGCCCAGCGACTGCTCGGGCTCGGCCCCGAGGCCTCGGGCAAGCGGCTCGACGAGGCACTGGGCGAGGGGCGCACCACCGACGTGCTGGCCGGGCGGGTGGTCGGCGACGACCTGGTGACGGTCCGCGGCAACCGCGTGCTCCTCGCCAACCGGATGCCGACCGACGACGGCGGGGCCGTCGCCACGCTGCGCGACCGTACGGAACTGGAGTACCTCGGCCGTGAACTCGACTCCACCCATGGCCTGATCGACGCCCTGCGCGCCCAGGACCACGAGCACGCCAACCGGCTGCACACCCTCCTGGGGCTGCTGGAACTGGAGATGCACGAAGAAGCGGTGGAGTTCGTCACGGAAGTCGTCGGCGTCCACCGGGCGACGGCCGAGCAGGTCACCGAGAAGGTCCACGACCCCCTGCTGGCCTCACTCCTGGTGGGCAAGGCGACCGTGGCCGCCGAGCGTGGTGTCGCGCTGCGCATGGCGCCGGGAACACTCCTGCCGGACAGGCTGGTGGACCCACGCGGACTCGTCACGGTCCTCGGCAATCTGGTGGACAACGCGCTGGACGCGGCCGCGGGGACGCCCGACGCACGGATCGAGGTCGGGCTGCGGGCCGACGGCCGTACGGTGGTACTGGGGGTGCGCGACAGCGGCCCCGGCGTTCCGGCCGGTGATCACGAATCCATCTTCACGGAGGGCTGGTCCACCAAGGAACTCCCGGCCCACGGCAAGCGGGGCCTGGGGCTTCCGCTGGTGCGGCGGCTCGCCGAGCGACAGGGCGGCAGCGTATCCGTGTCGAGCTCCCCCGAGGGCGGGGCGGTGTTCACCGTCGTCCTTCCGGAGGCCCTGGGCGGCACGGAACGGCTGGGCGTGCCGGCGCCCGGAAGCCCGGAACGGCTCGGCTCCCCCGCCGCGGGCGGCCCGTCGGCCCCCGTACGGCCCGCGACGTCAGGAGACGCCCCGTGATCGAGGTTCTGGTCGTGGACGACGACGTACGGGTCGCCCGGATCAACGCGGCCTATGTCGCCAAGGTGCCCGGATTCCGGGTGGCCGCGATGGCCCACTCCGCGACAGAGGCTCTCGCGAGGATCGGCGAGGTGCCCATCGATCTGATCCTGCTCGACCACTATCTACCGGACCGCAACGGCCTGGCCGTGGTGCGTGAGCTGCGGGCCCTCGGCCATCACACCGATGTGATCATGGTGACGGCCGCCCGGGACGTGGCGACCGTACAGGCGGCGATGCGCCACGGCGCCCTCCAGTACCTGGTCAAGCCGTTCGCGTACGCCGGGCTTCGCACCAAACTGGAGGCGTACGCGGCGCTGCGCCGCACCTTCGAGAGCGGCGGCGAGGCCGAGCAGACGGAGGTGGACCGCCTGTTCGGGGCCTTGTGGGCCACGGGCGGGTCCGACCTCCCCAAGGGCCATTCGACGACGACCGCGGAACTGGTCCGCCAGGCCCTGCGGGCTGCTGACGGGCCGCTCTCCGCCCAGGAGGTGGCGGAGAGCGCCGGGATGAGCCGGCAGACGGCCCAGCGCTATCTGAAGCTGCTCGAACGCACGGGCCGTGTGCGGCTCTCCCTCAAGTACGGCGAGACGGGCCGCCCCGAACACCGGTACATCTGGGCCACCGGTTCCTGAGGGCGCGGTCCCGCCTATGCCGCCCCCGCCCCGGTGAGCGACCGGACCTCCGTCTCCGCGTGCTTGGCCGGGTCCGGCGGCTCGGGTGAGGTGACCGTGCCGATCCAGCCGGCCAGGAAGCCCGCCGGGATCGACACCAGTCCCGGGTTCTCCAAGGGGAAGAGCGCGAAGTCCACGCCGGGGAAGAGCGAGGTGGCGCTTCCCGAGACCACCGGCGAGAGCAGGACGAGCAGGACGGCGGGGATCAGTCCGCCGTAGACCGCCCAGACCGCACCCCGGGTGGTGAAGTTCCGCCAGAACAACGAGTAGAGCAGCGTCGGGAGGTTGGCCGAGGCCGCGACCGCGAAGGCCAGGCCGACGAGGAACGCGACGTTCAGATTCTGGGCCAGGAGGCCGAGTCCGATGGCCACCACCCCGACGCCCGCCGCGGCCACCCGGGCCACGCCGACCTCGCTGCGCTGCTTGGCACCCGGCCTCCGGAACGAGGCGTACAGGTCGTGGGCGACGGAGGCGGAGGAGGCGAGGGTGATCCCCGCGACCACGGCGAGGATCGTGGCGAAGGCGATGGCGGCCACGACGGCGAAGAGCACCGTGCCGCCCGTGGAGCCCTCACCACCTCCGAGGACGAGCGCAAGGAGCGGGACAGCCGTGTTCCCGGAGGCGTTGGAAGCCCGGACGTCCGCGGATCCGACGAGCGCGGCAGCTCCGAACCCGAGCACGATGGTCATCAGGTAGAAGCTGCCGATGAGCCCGATGGACCAGACGACGGAGCGCCGTGCCGCCCGGGCCGTGGGGACGGTGTAGAAGCGCGACAGGATGTGCGGCAGCCCGGCCGTGCCGAGGACGAGCGCCAGCCCGAGGCTGATGAAATCGAAGCGCGCCGTCCAGCTCCCGCCGTACCTCAGGCCTGGCGAGAGGAAGTCCCGTCCGTGGCCGCTGCGTTCGGCGGCGGAGGTCAGCAGGGCGTTGAGGTCGCCGTGGAAGCGGAGAAGGACGAGCACGGTGAGCGCCACGGCACCGGCCATCAGCAGGACCGCCTTGACGATCTGGATCCAGGTCGTGGCGCGCATGCCGCCGAGCGACACGTAGACCACCATCAGCGCTCCGACCCCCACCACCGTCCAGGATCGGGCGGTGTCGCTCGTGCCTCCGAGCAGCAGCGCGACGAGGCTCCCCGCCCCCACCATCTGGGCCACCAGATAGAGCACCGAGACGGTGACCGACGAGGTGCCCAGCGCCGTGCGCACCGGGCGCTCCGCCATCCGGGCGGCGACCACGTCGGCGAGCGTGAACCGCCCGCAGTTGCGCACGAGTTCGGCGACGAGGAGCAGGACGACGAGCCAGGCGACGAGGAACCCGACGGAGTACAGCATGCCGTCGTAGCCGAACAGGGCGATCAGCCCCGAGATCCCGAGGAAGGATGCCGCGGACATGTAGTCACCGGCGATGGCGAATCCGTTCTCCATGGGGGAGAACAGCCGTCCGCCGGCGTAGAACTCCTCGGCGGACCCCTGCCGGTTGCGGCTGACCCAGGTGGTGATGCCGAGCGTCACGGCGATGAACACGCTGAACAGCAGCAGCGCCAGCGTCTGATGGTCCCCCCTCACCGGCTGATCCCTCTTGTCATCTCCTGTGTGTCCCAGCGCAGTTCCAGAGCGGCACGGTCCCGGTGCAGACGCGCGTGTCGGGCGTACGCCCACGTGAGCAGGAACGTGGTGAGGAACTGCCCGAGTCCGGCGACCATGGCCACGTTGAGAGCGCCCGCGACGGGACGCGCCATCAGGTCGTGGGCGGTGGTGGCCGCGATGACATAGGCCAGGTACCAGAGCAGGAAGGCGACTGCGGCGGGGACCACGAACCGCCGGTAGCGACGGCGCACTTCGCGGAAGGCGGGGCTGTCCTGCACCTCCAGATAGATCTCCGCCGCGCTCCGGACCTGCTCCTGTGACCGGGACCGCCCATCGGGCACAACGGCCCCCGCACCGTCCGGCTCGCCCCACACCGTGCCCGACGCCTCGTACCACGGGTCGTCGAGCCGCATCGCTGCGGCCCCCGGCCCTGCTTCCTTCTCCACCGACAACTCCCTTGTCCACGAGCCTCTTCGGCCGCGTAGCCAAGAATGGGCAGACCGGGAAGATCCCGGGCACTTCATTCGCCGTGCTTCACCATTTCAGGTGACGGAAGTGCCGGGTGGGTGTGCGAGTCCCCGGCCGTAGGCGTAGCGCACGGCTCCGGTCCTGTCGCGTGCGCCCGTCTTGGCGAAGAGGTTGTTGATGTGCGTCTTCACCGTGGCCCGGGAGATGTGCAGCGTGCGTGCGATCTCCGCGTTGGACAGTCCGTCCGCGATGAGGACCAGGACCTCGGCCTCCCGGGGGGTGAGCCCGTCGGGCAGCTCCGACGGAAGCGGCGCCCCGGTCGCGACGGCCTGGGCCGTGACCCGCTCCAGCAACCTGCTCTGCACCTTCGGCGAGAGCCCCGCCTCACCGGAGAGCACCGCCTCGATGGCCTGCGCGATCTCCTCACCGCGGGCGTCCTTGGTCAGGTATCCCCGGGCGCCGGCCCGCAGAGCGGTGAACAGCGAATCGTCGTCCGCGAAGGTGGTGAGGACCACCACCTGGGTACGGGGATGCTCCTTGCGGATCCGGCGCGTGGCTTCGACACCGTCGCAGCGGGGCATCCGCAGATCCATCAGAACCACGTCGGGAGCCGTCTCGGCCACGAGGGCCACCGCCTCGTCGCCGTCCTTCGCGGCCCCTACCACCTCGATGCCCGGCAGCAGGCCCAGCAGCATGACGATGCCCTCACGCACCACCGACTGGTCGTCGGCGACCACCACCCGCGCACTCACGCCGGCACCCGCAGACTCACCACGAACCCCTCCTCGTCCGGCCCTGCCTCCAGCGTCCCGCCGAGCAGTTCTGCACGCTCCCGCATCCCCACCAGACCGTATCCGGAGCCACTGACAGCGAGCTCGCCCGCCGGACGGAGAGCGCCGTGATCCCTTACCTCCAGGGCCACCGCGTCCGGCTGATACTCCAGCCGGACGGTGACGGCTGCCCCGGGAGCGTGCTTCCGGGTGTTGGTCAGTGCCTCCTGAGCCACCCTCCGCACCGTCTGCGACGCTTCCACGGCCAGCTCCCTCCGCTCCCCCGCCACGAACACCTCGGCCGCCTCACCGGCCACCAGCTGGCTCAGGAAGTCCTCCACCGGGGTCAGCTCGCCACGCAGCGCGGAGAGCGCCTGACGCGTCTCCGCGAGGCCCTCACGCGCCATGGCACGCGCCGCCACCACTCTCTCCAGCACCTGGTCGCGGAATTCCGCCGAAGGCTCCCGCTCGATCAGCAGCCGGGCCGCTTCCAGGTGTACGAGCTGGGCGGAGAGGCTGTGGGCGAGTACATCGTGGATCTCGCGGGCGATCCTGGACCTCTCCGCCAGCGCCGCCGCCCCAGCCTCCGCCTCCCTCGCGGCCCGTTCCTGGGCGAGGAGACGCTGGGAGCCGGCCCGGGCCTCGGCATCGAGCCGCAGCACGTAGCCGCCCAGGCACAGACCACCCGTGGTGATCACGGTCGTCAGCCAGCCGTCGCCCTTGACGGCGGCGTAGGCGATGAGGGTCACCGTGGTGAGGGGAACCGCTGCGAACAGCGGGAGCCGCTCCAGGGCGATCACGGCGCCCCCGCACCACACCACCACCGCGAGCTCTCCGGCGCCCGCGGCCAGAGCCCCGGCCGCCGCTGCCGTCAGCAGCACCAGCAGCGCGAGGGAGGGCCCCAGACGATGCTCCCTGGTGGTGCGGAAGAACGCGCTGCCCACGGCCCAGCAGCCGGCCGCCGTCACCAGGTCGACCGTGACCTGCCAGAGGGCGAACCGCCCGTCCGCGAAGGCGTTCCAGAGAAGGCCGGCGAGCACCGCGCTCCACGCGAGACGCTGGATCAGGGCCCGGGGCCGCGTGTGCGGCGCCCGGGTCAGGGCCTCCTTGGAAGGCCAGCTCGTCCACCTGCCGCGATTCACGCCCGGGCCTTCGACAAGGCCGGTACGGCCTCCGACGGCGCGCAGCCGGCCGGGGACCCTTCGGTGACAGCGTCCCGCTCACGCATGTCCCTGGCCCGCAGGGCCAGGACACCGCCGCGTGCGAACAGCATCGCCGCGAGCGATATGAGAAGGGCCGGCGTGCCCTGGTGTATGCCGAGCAGAAGGGCGACCCCGCCCAGTGAGACGCGCAGAGCGATCCCTGCCGCCCACACGCAGAAGGTGGCCCTGGTACCCCGGCTCCAGAAGGTCTCGTCCGGCCCTTGCCACAACCGGGCGGTCCAGCCCCACCCCGCGCCGGTGACCAGACCCACCACGAGGCCCGCGCCGAGCATCACCGAGGACAGTGTCTCGTGACGGGGATCGAGCGCTCCGCCACCGCGCAGGGCGACGACGGCCATGATCACCGGCAGCACCCACCAGCGCTCCTGGTCGCCGACCCGCTGGGCCGAGAACTGGCGCACCACCACGAACGCGGCAACCGCGAAGATCACCAGAACGTTGAAAAGCTCTGCCACGACAGCCTCCGACGGCGTGAAGATTTTGATGACTTCGACGCTACGGAGGCACGACGGTCAGGGGATCAGCTCAGAGGCTGACCGTGGGTGGAGAAAGGTCTCCACCCACGGGTGGAGAGCTTCAGACGTCGATGCGCGAGCGGTCCAGGGTGGCGGCGGAGCTGGTGATGAACTCCTTGCGTGGGGCGACCTCGTTGCCCATCAGCAGATCGAAGACCTGCTCGGAGGATTCCAGGTCGCCGATGTTGATCCGGCGCAGGGTGCGGTGGCGCGGGTCCATCGTGGTTTCCGCGAGCTGGTCCGCGTCCATCTCGCCGAGGCCCTTGTACCGCTGGATCGAGTCCTTGAACCGCACGTTCTTCCGCTGCAGCTCCAGCAGGGTCTGCCGGAGCTCGTTGTCGGAGTAGGTGTAGATGTACTTGTCCTGGCCCTTCTTCGGCTGGACGAGCTCGATCCGGTGCAGCGGGGGCACGGCCGCGAAAACCCGCCCTGCCTCGACCATCGGCCGCATGTAGCGCTGGAAGAGCGTGAGCAGCAGGGTGCGGATGTGCGAACCGTCGACGTCGGCGTCCGTCATCATGATGACCTTGCCGTAGCGCGCCGCGTCGATGTCGAAGGTGCGTCCGGAGCCTGCCCCTATGACCTGGATGATGGCTCCGCACTCGGCGTTCTTGAGCATGTCCGAGACGGACGACTTCTGAACGTTGAGGATCTTCCCCCGGATCGGCAGCAGCGCCTGGAACTCGCTGTTGCGGGCCAGCTTCGCGGTGCCGAGGGCCGAGTCGCCCTCCACGATGAAGAGCTCGCTGCGTTCCACGTCGTCGCTCCGGCAGTCCGCGAGCTTCGCGGGCAGCGAAGAGGACTCGAGCGCCGTCTTGCGGCGCTGAGCGTCCTTGTGCTGGCGGGCCGCGATGCGGGTGCGTGCCGCGGCCACCGCCTTGTCCAGCACCGCCCTGGCCTGAGCCTTGGCATCGCGCTTCGTGGACGTCAGGAATGCCTTGAGCTCCTTGGCGACCACGTTGGCCACGATCCGGTTGGCCGCCGAGGTACCCAGGACCTCCTTGGTCTGCCCCTCGAACTGCGGCTCCGCCAGCCGTACGGTGACGACTGCGGTCAGGCCCTCCAGCGCGTCGTCCTTGACGATGTCGTCCTCGGCCACCCGCAGCAGCTTGGAGGAGCGCAGGACCTCGTTCACCGTCTTCGTGAGGGAGCGCTCGAATCCGCTCACGTGGGTGCCGCCCTTGGGGGTGGCGATGATGTTGACGAAGGACCTGAGAGTGGTGTCGTAGCCGGTGCCCCAGCGCAGGGCGATGTCGACACTCAGCTCACGGGTGACCTCGGTCGCCGTCATGTGCCCCCGGTCGTCCAGGACCGGCACGGTCTCCTTGAAGGTTCCCGTTCCGCTGAGGCGCTGGACGTCGCAGACGGCCTTGTCCTGCGCCAGGTACTCACAGAATTCGCTGATCCCGCCGTCGTAGTGGAACGTCTCCTCGGTCTTGCCCTCGCCGCCGATGCCCCGCTCGTCGCGTACGACGATGGTGAGGCCGGGCACGAGGAACGCGGTCTGGCGTGCCCGCTGGTACAGGGTCTCCAGGTCGAGCTTCGCGTCCTTGAGGAAGATCTGCTGGTCCGCCCAGTACCGCGTACGGGTACCCGTACGCGTCTTGGGGACGCGCTTGCCCTTGCGGAGACCGTTGGCGGGGTCGAAGGGGCTGTCCGGCCCCTGTTCGGTGAAGATGCCCGGGACACCGCGCCGGAAGCTGATGGAGTGGGTGACACCGCGGTCGACCTCGATGTCCAGCCGGGCGGAGAGCGCGTTCACGACCGAGGCGCCGACACCGTGCAGGCCGCCCGACGCCGAGTAGGACCCGCCGCCGAACTTTCCGCCGGCGTGCAGCTTGGTCATGACGACCTCGATGCCGGACAGCCCGGTCTTGGGCTCCACGTCGACCGGGATGCCCCGGCCGTTGTCGCGGACCTCGACGGAGGCGTCGTCGTGGAGGATGACCTCGATGCTGTCGCAGTAACCGCCGAGAGCCTCGTCGACCGAGTTGTCGATGATCTCCCAGAGGCAGTGCATCAGTCCGCGGCTGTCCGTGGACCCGATGTACATCCCGGGGCGCTTACGAACCGCTTCGAGCCCCTCGAGGACGAGGAGGTGCCGCGCGGTGTAGTTGGAGCTGTCCCTGTCTGAGCCGCCTGCTCCGGTCAGCAGCGCAGTGGACGGCACGGAATCGGCGGTCACGCGGTTCGCTCCTCGCTGAATTTCATTTGGGGGCCCGGTGGGTATCGGGCTCGGCCTCGGTAGCCGCTGAGAGCCTACCGAGGCCTGGTAGAGCGGTTGTAACGCCACCCAGGGGGAATCCTTATGCTAGTCCAGCCTCGCATACGCGTTCGATCATTCGTTAGGGTGACGTGCACATCACGTTCCCTTCGAGGCATGAACCATTTAGGCTCCGGGCACGTCCTCATGAACAACCGGCAAGCCAGCCGGCGGACCGGCCCACACAAGCAACGCGAAACCGTAGCGCTACGCAATACGGCACATTCGCCGCCAACCGGCAACAGACAGCCATCCTGAGAAGAAGTTTCGAAGAAATGCCACGAGCGGGAACGTTTTCGGCCTGGTTGGATGTTGACCCTGGTACGACAGCTCGTCGAGCTAGAGAAGAGGCGACGTGACTACTGTTCTGACCCCCGCGAGCCCGCTGACCGCAGCAGACCGCTGTGACCGTTGCGGCGCCCAGGCATATCTGCGCGTCGTCCTGATCAGCGGCGGTGAACTGCTCTTCTGTGCCCACCACGGGCGCAAGTTCGAGCCGGAACTCAAGAAGATCGCCGCGGAAATACAGGATGAGACAGATCGGCTCACTGCCGTGCAGGCCAGTGCCGCCGACGAGGATCAACACTGACACCTCGCATCCACGACGAGCTATGGGCACGGTCCAGGACCGGCCGACGGGCGGCCTCCCCTCGGGGAAAGCCGCCCGTTCTCATGTGCTCCGACGCGATGTGGCGGTGACCGTGATGGTGCGGCCTCCGCGGTTCAGCTCCGGTCGGCCATCCAACGGATCGCCGCGGACACCCGGGTGTACACCCCGGGGCTGCCGGGGCTCCCGCAGCCGCTGCCCCACGAGACCAGCCCGATGAGGCGCCCACGGGCCACCAGCGGGCCTCCGCTGTCCCCCTGGCAGGCATCCCGCCCGCCGGCCCTGTCACCGGCGCAGAGCATCGATGAGGCGTCGTACGCGCCCTGCGTGCCGCCGGGGTAGGCGCGGGCGCAGTCGCTGTCCGCCAGCACCCGTACCGTGGCCGCGTGCAGCCCTGAGGCGTAGGCGCCGTACCCGGTGATGTCCCCCCAGCCGTACACGGTCGCCTGGGTGCCCGGTTCGTACGCCGCGTTTCCGGCCCCGGCCATCGGGATGACGCTGCCCTTCGGCAACGTCCTGGCCAGGGTGAGAACCGCCAGGTCTGCGGCGTTCGTGTGCGGGTCGTACCCCGGATTGACCCACGTCGATCGCACGGGGATCTCCTGGCCACCCGGCCCGCTCAGCTCGTCCCGCCCGGCGATGACCCGCAGATCCCGGACCTCCGGGACGGCGGCCCCCAGGACGTCCTCCCTGAGGCAGTGTGCCGCCGTGAGCACCTTGGTGGGTGCGACCGCCACTCCCCCGCAGAACTGGCCCGCCCGGGTTCCTCCGAACCGGTCACGGCTCGACAGGGCCACCGTCCACGGGCTGTCCGCGACGGCCACCGGCCTCCCGCCCACGATGATGCTGTCCGCCGCGGCGGGCACCGAAGGGCCGGGGGGTATCAGCGCCGCCGCGGCCGCAAGGGCGAACGCGGCGGGAAGGACACGGACGAGAAGGCGGGGCATGGAGACTCCTGACGCCGAGGTGAACAGTGCCCACTCAGCGTCATCCGCCCCGGTGCCGACCGCATGCGCACATGGGCTGGGGCCCGGAACCTGAAGAGGTTCCGGGCCCCAGCCCATGTGCGTCGGCGATCTAGTCGAGGTAGTCGCGCAGGACCTGCGAACGCGACGGGTGGCGCAGCTTCGACATCGTCTTGGACTCGATCTGACGGATGCGCTCACGCGTCACGCCGTAGACCTTGCCGATCTCGTCCAGCGTCTTCGGCTGGCCGTCGGTGAGACCGAAACGCATCGAGACGACGCCTGCCTCACGCTCGGAGAGCGTGTCGAGCACGGAGTGCAGCTGCTCCTGGAGCAGCGTGAAGCTCACCGCGTCCGCCGGCACGACCGCCTCGGAGTCCTCGATCAGGTCTCCGAACTCGCTGTCTCCGTCCTCACCCAGCGGGGTGTGGAGGGAGATCGGTTCACGACCGTACTTCTGGACCTCGATGACCTTTTCGGGGGTCATGTCGAGCTCCTTGGCCAGCTCCTCCGGGGTGGGCTCACGGCCCAGGTCCTGGAGCATCTGGCGCTGCACCCGCGCGAGCTTGTTGATGACCTCGACCATGTGCACCGGGATACGGATGGTGCGGGCCTGGTCGGCCATGGCGCGGGTGATCGCCTGGCGGATCCACCACGTGGCGTACGTGGAGAACTTGTAACCCTTGGTGTAGTCGAACTTCTCGACCGCGCGGATCAGACCGAGGTTGCCCTCCTGGATGAGGTCCAGGAAGAGCATGCCGCGACCGGTGTAGCGCTTGGCCAGCGAGACCACGAGGCGGAGGTTGGCCTCCAGCAGGTGGTTCTTGGCGCGGCGGCCGTCCTCGGCGATGATCTCCAGCTCGCGCTTGAGCTTCGGCGCGAGCTTGTCGGAGTTCGCGAGCTTGTCCTCGGCGAAGAGGCCGGCCTCGATGCGCTTGGCGAGCTCGACCTCCTGCTCGGCGTTGAGGAGGGGGACCTTGCCGATCTGCTTCAGGTAGTCCTTGACCGGGTCGGCCGTGGCGCCGGCGACGGCCACCTGCTGTGCAGGCGCGTCGTCCTCGTCGTCGTCGGAGAGGACGAAGCCCTTGTTCTCGCCCTCGCCCTCCTCTTCCTCACCCTTGCCGGCCTTGACTTCCTCGACCGCCTCGTCACCGTCGAGGAGCTCGTCATCCTGCTTGCCGGACTTCTTGGCGGCGGTCTTCTTGACCGCCGTCTTCTTCGCGGCGGTCTTCTTGGCAACCGTCTTCTTGGCTGCCGCCTTCTTCGCAGGAGCGGCAACGGCAGCGTCGTCGGCCGCCACGTCCGCGTTCTGGGCCGTCGGGGCGGCAGATGCCGCGACGGTCCGCGTCACGGCGGTCTTGGCCGCGACAGTCTTGGTGGCGGTGCGCTTGACCGGGCTCTTCGCTGCGACGCTCTTGCGGGCGCGCTTAGGCGACTCCGCGGCACTGACCATCAGCGTCACACCCTCTTCCTCGAGGATCTGGTTGAGGCTGCGCAGAACATTCTTCCACTGGGTTGGCGGAATCTGGTCAGCCTCGAAGGCCCGACGCACGTCATCGCCGGCGATCTGCCCATCAGCCTTTCCCCGCTCGATGAGCGCCATCACAGACTCGGACTCGGCGATCTCCGGCGGGAGCGTACGGGATGTGCTGGCCGACACGAACAACCTCTCGGAACGATGGAAACGGCTTCCGGCCCGGCCCTTGAGAGGGCTGGAACCGACGACCGTCGGCTGGGGATGTCGCCGACGGCGCGGGCTTGGCCTCAGAACTGCACAGCGCACTGTGTGGCTGCTGTATTCCTTCCGCGGCGGTCACCTCTTAAGTCATCGCACTGTTTCGAGGAGTGTTACGCCCAATTCGCGTGGCCCCAGTCACACCTCATTCGCGACAAACAGACCCAGAGGTCACATCTCCGCGCGAACCTGCCGCCGAACCCCTGGGCCCGGCAGCACACGGTTCGCATACCCCGGTCTGGCGGTGTTCAGTGCTCGCGAGGCGCGGGAACCACTCGCTCGCCTTCGGTGTGGCCGAACAGCAGCTGTCGCATCGCGGCCTCGGCGCCGGCGGAATCGCCCGACGCGAGGGCTTCCGCAATGCGTGCGTGGTGACCGAGGGACGCCTCGGCGGGCCGGTCACAGCCGGTGACGGGTCCACCGGAAACATGCAGGGCCGCCGACACGATCCCGGAGAGGTGTTCGAGCATGCGGTTGCCCGCCGCCTGGATCAGCAGGGCGTGGAACTCCGCGTCGGCCCTGGAGAACGTGATGGCGTCCCCCTGTCCCATCGCGTGCCCCATGATCTCGATCATGTCGCCGAGACGCTGCTGAATGTCCTCACGCCCGTGACCGGCGGCCAGCCGGGCGGCCAGCGGCTCGATGGTCCAGCGGAGGTCCTCCAGTTCGCGGCGCTGGTCATCACGCTGCGGGCCGAAAGCGCGCCATTCGATGATGTCGGGGTCCAGCAGGTTCCAGTCACTCACGGGGCGGACCCGCGTGCCCACGTTGGGCCGGGCACTCACCAGGCCCTTGGCCTCGAGAACGCGCAGGGACTCCCTCACAACGGTGCGGGACACCTCGAACCGCTGGCCGATCTCCTCCGGGACGAGCGGCCGGTCGGCACCGAGGTCACCGGAAACGATCATCTGGCCGAGCTGCTGGACCAGTTGGCCGTGAAGTCCACGGCCGCGACTGGCCGTGCCGCGTCGGCTCGCCCGCCCCAGTTCGGATTCGGCACCACCCCAGGAACGGAGGGCGGCGCGCTCGCCGGCCGGCGCCTCCGTGTACGGGTAGCGGTCGATTTCGCCCGGACCGGCGAGGCCGGAGTCGGCGGAGCGGGCGGCGGTCATCATGGTGTGCGCAAGGGTACTCACGCATCCTTTGTCGGCGCGGCTCACCCACCCCTTGAGGTCTTTGCTGAAAAGCACACGAAAGGGTGATCGGCACTCGCCTCTCAATTGACGCGTTATCAGCACAAATCGCATCTTTTCAGGAGAGTTGCCTGTAAGTAGCTGCAGGTGCCGGGCCAAACGATCACCAACGAGCTCTCCCTCGAAGGCTGGTGAACACATACGCGCAAATCAAGGCAGACAACGACAGGGAAAGCGCCAGCCCCACGGGTTGGGCCACGACCCGCACCGCGGCCATGGCCCAGCGGTCCGTCTCGTACGGCCACTGCGCCCAGCCCAGTTCACGCAGTCGGCCAGGGAGTCCTGTGATCGAACGCGCGGACGGTCCCGCGAGAAGCTTCTGCATCAGCGGCACCACAAGGACCGGGACTGCCAGTACGGCAGCGACTCCGGCAGCGGTCAGCCGGAACACACCCGCCCCGAGCAGGCCCGCCCAGGCACACCCGACGGACAGCCCCGCCCAACTGGCGGCGAGCTGCGGCGCGTTTGCCGGGATGGTCACCAAGTCGCCGCCGTAGACGAGGCGCAGGGCTTCGGCGTCCGCCAGTACGGAGAGCAGGGCGAGCAGCAGCGCGACGCCCGCCGAGACCACCAGCTTGGCCACCAGGAGTCCGAGACGGCGCGGGACCGTCCCCCGCCCTGCGGCGAGCGCCGGGTAGCGGAACTCGTCACCGAAGGAGAGGGCGCCCAGCAGCCCGGCCGCGAACGCGGCGGGCGGAAGCGGCAGCAGGTCCGGCCAGGCCACCAGCAGATCGGGCAGGGATGCCCTCCCGGATCGGGCCAGCAGCACGGAAAGGGCCGCCGACACGACCAGAACGGCCGCCATGATCAGGGCGGTTGTCCTGACGCCGAAGAGGCGGCGCAGCTCGTACCGCATGGGCCGGAGCGGACCACGGGCCGGACGCACGGGGATCGGGGGCGGCAGCTTCGAGACCGCCACGGCCGAGGCGGGCCCCGTCAGGACGGCCCTCACCGGACCGCCTGGGGCGACCACCGGGCCCGCGTCCCCGGTCTCGTCGGCGAGTTGATGGAGGGGGAGGCCGTGCCGGTACGCCGTGTCCCCGACCTCCGCGCAACTGCTGCCGTACACCGAGAGCCGGCTGCCGTCCTCGGCGACCACCTCGACCGAGCGCTGGGCAGCGCGGGCTTCGCGGCTCACCACTGCGGCCAGCCGGGCCGCGTGCGGCGTCCGCACGGCGACCCGGGGCCGCAGACGGGTGCGGGCGAAGTCGGCGACCTCCTGATCGGCGACGAGGCGCCCCTCGTCGATGGTGACCACGCGGTCGGCCGCGCGAGCGGCCTCCTTGGGATCGCCGGTCGTGTGCAGGACCGTGCCGCCCTCGGCCGCGTGTGCGCGGAGCAGACCGTGGAGCCAGCTCCTCTCGCGCGGCGAAAGGCCTTCGGTGGGCTCGTCCAGTACGAGCGTATGGGGGTCGCCGAGCAGCGCCGAGGCAAGACCGAGCCGCCGGTCCATGCCGGCCGAGAGGGTTCCGATGCGCTGGTCCCCCAGCCCTGCGAGGCCGACGACTTCGAGCAGTTCGTCCGCCCGGGAGGCGGGAACTCCCGCTGCGGCACAGAGCATGCGGAGCTGGCCGCGCGCGGTGCGCGCAGGATGCCCCGGCACGTCCCCGAGCAGCACCCCGACCTCGCGGGCGGGATGCCCGATGCGGTGCAGCGGGCGGCCCTTGAAGTAGGTGACGCCCCTGCCCGCTTCGAGTTCGAGCATCAGCCGGAGGGCGGTGGTCTTGCCGGAGCCAGGTGCGCCGAGGAGTGCGGTGACACTGCCGGGCGGGGCTTCGAAGGTCAGGTCGTCCACGACGGGCGGACGGTCGCGGTGGGGGGCGCTGGTGAGTCCGATGGCCTGGAGCATCGCTTCTCTCGCTGAGGGTGAGACCGCTCGGCGGCAGGGTGGATTACCTCAGCAAGATAACGCGACATTTCAGACTTTTTGCGCACCGGTGCTTCTATGGGCGTTCCGCAGGTGCGCGCGGCGGGGGCCCGCGGCTCGGGCCCCGCTCAGACTTCCGGCCTCAGCATCGGAGGGTTGAGCACGGTCGCCGCCCCTGCCCGGAACAGTTGGGCAGGCCGGCCCCCCTGGCGCGTGGTCGTCCCGCCGGACGGCACCAGGAAGCCGGGCGTGCCCGTGACCTTGCGGTGGAAGTTCCGGGGGTCCAGGGCCACACCCCACACCGCCTCGTACACCCTGCGCAGCTCGCCGACCGTGAACTCCGGCGGGCAGAACGCCGTGGCCAGCGAGGAGTACTCGATCTTCGAGCGGGCCCGTTCCACCCCGTCGTCGAGGATCCTCGCGTGATCGAAGGCCAGCGGCGCGGACTGCTCGCCGTCGCGGGCGAAGCCGCCCCCTGGCCCGAGCAGGTCCTCGACCGGTGCCCAGCGGGCGCTGTTCGCGTCCCCGCCCGCACGAGGAGCCGGGAGGTCTGGCGCGAGCGCGAGGTGCGCGACGCTGACGACCCTCATCCGGGGGTCGCGCCCCGGGTCGCCGTAGGTGGCGAGCTGTTCGAGATGGGCGCCGTTCCCGACGGCGGGGGCGGCCGGATCGTGAGCACAGAGCCCGGTCTCCTCGACGAGTTCACGCGCTGCCGCAGCAGCGAGGTCCTCATCGATCCTGACGAATCCGCCGGGTAGTGCCCACCGCCCCTGGAACGGCGATTCGCCTCGGCGTACCACCAACGCGCAGAGGGCGTGACGTCGCACCGTGAGGACAACCAGGTCGACGGTGACAGCGAAGGGAGGGAAGGTCGACGGGTCGTAGGGCGGCATGCGGGAATCATAGTCGTCTCCCTGACGATAAACACTCCCTTCGCAACACCGGTTCCGCGCCCTGCTCCGGTTGCCTCCCCCGCGTGGCCGGCCGGGCGGAGGGCTTCCGTCCACACCCGCGGCATGTACTTCAATCGCGGCTCCCGGCACCACGCTGACCCAGCCGCCGGGTGGTGTCACGGGCCCGGCCCCGGCTCACGGACGAGCCCGGACGGGAGGCGAGGCCCGGTGCCGGCCGCTCCGTCCCCCTCCGTTTGCGCCTCGCGGCCGGAGTGCGCGGGGGCCGGGACTCGGCCCTTCGCTCCGGACGGCGCCCGCTGCCGCGTTCGCGCGGGGCGCCGGCGCTTCCGCTCTCGCGCAGCGTGCGCTCCCCGCGGAGACAGCTGCGCAGCGTCTCCGGATCCAGTCCTTGATTGCACGCCTGGTGCAGCAGCTGAGCGAAGGTGTAGTCGGGGTCCGCGCGCAGAGCGAGCCCCAGTGCCACCCTGGCGCCCGCCTCGTCGCCGGTGGACCACGAGACCCAGCCGGCCAGCGTGAGCGGCGCCGCGGCGTGTTCCACGTACGGCCCGACACACCGGCGGGCGAGAGCGCGCCACAGCCGGAGCGCCGTCCCGGCCTCGGGGCCCTCCATCCACTCGGCGGCCCGGTCCCTGGTCTCGCGGTCCTGAAGGCCCAGGATCAGCGCCGCCGCCTCGTCGGGTGCGATCAGGACGTCGTCACCGCCGTCCGTCCCCTCCGAGCCGGAGGGCGGTGCGTTCCCCATGCGTTCCATGAGGTCCCGCGCGAGCGCGAGAGTCTCCCGCGCCACCTCCCCGCGCCCGTCGACATCGAGGATGCGGGAGACCAGGGCGGCACCCGCCGAGTCCAGCGCCCGCTCCTGCTCCTGTGCCGCCGCGGAGTCCCACGGCACGAGCCGCGCCTCCATGTCCCGCAGCGACCCACGCACCTGAACACCGGCGTACGCGGCTGCGGCCGCCATCACCGTGGTCCCGGGGAGCGCCAGCGGGTTGCCCTCGGGCGGACAGCAGCGGTCATCGGGGCAGCAGTAGGACCAGTAACGGCCGTCGGAGATGCAGAGCGCTTCGAGGACGGGAACGTCGAGCGCCCCGCAGGCCGTGCGCAGGCGCTGGGCGAGCGGCCTCAGCCGCTCCATGGTCTGCGGCGCGCGCTCTCCCTCCGCCGGGTCCTGGCAGAGGAAGACGACAATCGCGTCAGGCCGGGATTCGCGCCTCTCGCTTCCCGCGATCAGGCATCGCGCCAGCTGCTCGGCGACCGGCGCCCACTCCTCCGGTTCCTGCGGGATGCCCAGCCTGAGCCGACCGCCGAAGCGGCCCCGGCCGCCGTGCAGGGCCACCATGACCACACTGTCGTTCGGATGGAAACCCATCAGGTACGGAAGGGCGTCGGCGAGTTCGGCGGGGCCCCGCAGGGTGACCTGCTGAGCCTCGGACGGTCCGGTGGTTTCGTCGTGCTTGTTCATGGCATGACCGTCCCGCGGGCCGCGGATTTCCGCGACCCCTGTGGATAACTTTGTCCACAGGCACGGACCACCGTTCGCGGTTTGTCGTAGGCATCGGGTTGCATGGGGGCATGACCAACGCAGACCGCGCAGAGCTCAGGGCCTCGGCCGACTCCGTACTCGCCCGTCTGGTCGGGGACGCCACCGGCACAGCCCGGCTGCGCGAGGACCAGTGGCGGGCCATCGAGGCCCTCGTCGCCGACCGGCGCAGAGCCCTGGTCGTCCAGCGGACCGGGTGGGGCAAGTCCGCGGTGTATTTCGTGGCGACATCGCTGTTGCGCGCCCAGGGCAGCGGGCCGACGGTCATCGTCTCGCCCCTGCTCGCCCTCATGCGCAACCAGGTGGCGGCGGCGGCCAGGGCCGGTATCAGCGCCCGCACGATCAACTCCTCCAACACCGAGGAGTGGGACACCGTCCAGGCCGAGGTGGCGGCGGGCGAGGTGGATGTGCTGCTGGTCAGTCCCGAGCGGCTCAACAATCCCGATTTCCGGGACCAGGTGCTGCCGCGCCTCGCCGCGGCCACGGGTCTGCTGGTGGTCGACGAGGCGCACTGCATCTCCGACTGGGGCCACGACTTCCGGCCGGATTACCGAAGGCTGCGGACCATGCTCGCCGATCTTCCGGCGGGCGTTCCCGTGCTCGCCACGACGGCCACCGCCAACGCCCGGGTGACCGCGGACGTCGCGGAGCAGCTCGGCACGGGGGCGGGCACGGACGCGTTGGTGCTGCGGGGCCCCCTGGACCGGGAGAGCCTCAGTCTCGGGGTGCTCCAACTGCCCAACGCGGCGCACCGTCTGGCCTGGCTGGGCGACCATCTCGGAGAGCTGCCGGGCTCGGGCATCATCTATACGCTCACGGTCGCGGCCGCCGAGGAGATCACGGCCTACCTCCGCCAGTGCGGGCACACTGTCGTGTCGTACACCGGCCGTACGGAGAACGCCGACCGCCAGCAGGCCGAGGACGATCTCCTGGCCAACCGGGTCAAGGCGCTGGTGGCCACGTCCGCGCTGGGCATGGGCTTCGACAAGCCCGACCTCGGCTTCGTCGTGCACGTGGGGTCGCCGTCCTCGCCCATCGCCTACTACCAGCAGGTCGGGCGCGCGGGCCGTGGAGTCGAGCACGCCGAGGTCCTGCTGCTCCCGGGCAAGGAGGACGAGGCCATCTGGCAGTACTTCGCCTCGGTCGCCTTCCCTCCGGAGGAGCAGGTCCGCCGGACCCTCGACGTCCTCGCCCAGGCCGGCCGGCCCCTGTCGCTGCCCGCCATGGAACCGCTGGTCGACCTGCGGCGCACCCGCCTCGAGACGATGCTCAAGGTGCTGGACGTCGACGGTGCGGTGAAGCGGGTGAAGGGCGGCTGGATCTCCACGGGCGAACCGTGGGTGTACGACGCCGAGCGTTACGCCTGGGTCGCGCGGCAGCGGGCGGCCGAGCAGCAGGCGATGCGCGACTACGCCTCGGGGACCGGATGCCGCATGGAGTTCCTCCGGCGCCAGCTGGACGACGAGGAGGCCGCGCCGTGCGGGCGCTGTGACAACTGCGCGGGCGCGCGGTTCGACGACAAGGTCTCCACCGCCGCCCTCGACGGGGCGCGCGGCGAGCTCGGCAGGCCGGGTGTGGAGGTGGAGCCGCGCAAGATGTGGCCCACGGGGCTGTCCGCGGTGGGGATCGATCTCAAGGGCCGTATCCCCGCCGGCGAACTGGCCCTCCCCGGCCGCGCGCTGGGCAGGCTCTCGGACATCGGCTGGGGCAACAGACTCCGTCCGCTGCTCGCGGCGCAGGCACAGGACGCCCCCGTCCCCGACGACGTGTCGAGCGCGGTCGTCACGGTGATCACCGACTGGGCGAAGGGCCCCGGCGGCTGGGCCTCCGGAGCCCCGGACGCGGCACACCGGCCGGTCGGTGTCGTCACGGTCGCCTCACGCCGCAGACCCCAGTTGGTCCACTCACTCGGCAGCCGCATCGCCGAGGTCGGCCGGATGCCCCTGCTGGGCACGGTCACCTACGCTCCGGGCAGCGAGGATCTGCGCATCTCCCAGACCAACAGCGCGCAGCGGGTGAGGGCGCTGCACGAAGCCCTCGTCGTGGAGCCCGCGCTGGCGGAGTCGCTCGCATCCGCGGGAGGGCCGGTCCTGCTCGTCGACGATCTCGCCGACACCGGGTGGACCCTCGCCGTGGCGGCGCGGCTGCTCCGGCGCGCGGGAGCGGAGGGAGTGTTTCCGCTGGTCCTCGCAGTCCAGGCCTGACGATTGGCTTCGTTCGCCGCCGAACGGGCAGGGATATCTGTGTCATTCCGTCAGATACCAGTCAGCCGCGCCAATTGCTCGTTGCCGCCTGCCGATGTGACAGGAAGAATTGGAATCGCTCCCCGCACGGTCTCTTCGCGGGCCCGGAAGGGCTGTGCCGCGGCGCGCCCTCACTCGACCCTGCCCGCACCGTGGGCGCGTAGCGAAGGGAGGACCGTGACCTTCGGATTCGCTCCGTCCGCGGCCACTTCACTGTCGGCGTCCGCGGGCTCCGTCAACAACGTGGCCAGGATGCTCGAACCGGCCGAGTGGGCGGCGGCGGGCATACCTCTGCTGCGCAGTCCGCGTGAGGTCGTCAGCGGCCTCCACTCACGGCACCGGCCGACTCCGGCCACCGCGGTGGTCGCCGTCCTCGATCATGAGGAACGGCTCACGGCGAGCGCCTCGTTCGCCCGGCGGTCCACCGTGGCCACGGACGGCTGGGAGTTCCGCAACGCCCTGCTGGCCCATCTGCGCCGGGTGATCCCGCACGATCTGCGCCGCCGCACCCCGGTGCGTACCGCCGTACTGCTCTACTGCCGCGAGGGCGACGAGCGTTGGACGGAGGAGGACGGGGCGTGGATGTGGGGGCTCAGGGACGCCTGCACACTGCACGGCCTTCGTTGCGGGGCCTACATCACCCTGACGCGTGGGGGATGGCAGGTCCTCGGTGAGGGCCGGGGCGGCCGCAGGCCGACGCTGCTGTCCACGCCGTCGGCCCTGGCGGACGCCTCCGCCGACCAGGCCCCCGGTCCGCTCCGCACCGGGGGCGGTGCGGCCGAAGCACTGCGGCGGAGCGCCGCCCGTTGAGTTGAAACGGGACGTGGGTCCCGGCCGTCCTCACGGATGGCCGGGACCCACGGACGTACGGCTCAGACTCCCGCGCCGAGTGCCGAGTTGACCTGCTGCGGGTCTCCGCACACGATCAGCAGCGCGCCGGCGCGCTCCCGCACGCCGGACAGCGCCCGGGCAGCCGCGTCGTCGAGGTCGCTGTTGACCGCGACGACGACGACGGTACGGGTGGCACACCGGTCGGCGTTGGCCGTACGGGCGAAGAAGACGTCGTCACCCGCGTCGTGCTGGGCCCAGTACCTGGCTTCTCCGAAGGAGAGCTCGTGCACGGCCCAGGGATGCTGTTCGCCGGTGGTGAGCACCAGGATGTCGCCAGGTGCCCGCCCGGAGTCGAGCAGCAGGTCGACGGCCTCGTCGGCGGCGTCGATCGCACCGCCGGCCGGAGCCGGGATCAGCTGGAACTGTGCTGCCGGACGTTCCTCGGACAGCTTCTGCCCGGCAGGGGCCGGAACAGCGGGAGAGGCGGATGTGGGCTGCAGGCGCTGCGCCGGGGGCGCGGGCCTCGCAGGGCCACGGCCCGGGCTTCCGGGACGCGGTGTGGCCGCGGAACGCGGGCCGGGTACGGGACGGGGGGTCGGCGCGGTGCGGCCGGCGGCCGGAGTGACGCGGGGACCCTGGGCGCTCTCGGGAATCTGAGGCTCCTCGGGGATGAGAGGCATGAATGGTTGTCTTTCGCAGCCGACGCGGACACGTCGGCGGTGGGGTGCGCCTGTGCGATCAGAAGTCGAAGCCGAGCTGGCCCCCGCTTTCCAGTGCCGCCGCCTCGGCGGAGAATCGGACCTTTTTCAGGTGCTGCCATTTGGGCAGCGCGTCGAGGTAGGCCCAGCTGAGGCGATGGTGAGGCGTAGGCCCCCGCTCCTCCAGCGCGGCCCGGTGTACCGGTGACGGATAACCGGCGTTCTCGCCGAAGGCGAAGTCTGCGTACTCCCCGGTGCCCGCGCCCAGTTCGGCCATCATCGTGTCCCGGTGGACCTTGGCGATCACCGAGGCCGCGGCCACGGCGATGCAGGACTGGTCGCCCTTGATCACGGTACGGACGTTCCAGGGCGTGCCGAGGTAGTCGTGCTTGCCGTCGAGGATCACGGCGTCCGGCCGCACGGGCAGAGCGTCCAGCGCCCTGACGGCCGCGAGACGGAGCGCCGCGGTCATGCCGAGGTCGTCGATCTCCAGTGGTGACGCATGCCCCAGCCCGTAGGCCGTGACCCACTTCTCGAGCAACGGGGCGAGTTCCGCCCGGCGCTTGGGACTGATCAGCTTGGAGTCGGTGAGTCCCTCAGGGGCTCTACGGAGACCGGTGACGGCCGCGCACACGGTGACGGGGCCGGCCCACGCTCCGCGTCCGACCTCATCGACACCGGCGACGGTCCTGGCACCGGACGTAGCGCGCAGTGAGCGCTCGACGGTGTGCGTGGGTGGTTCGTACGGCATGGCGCCTGCCAGGTTACGCCGATGGGCACGGCAAGAACACCCCGGGGCACCGTGCAGCGCTCCGGCACGTGTCCGGCCATGTCCGGAACACCCCGGGCGGTGCGCGACGAGGGCCGGAGGCGGCGCCGGAAGCGGAGGAGCGGTCCCACGACCCGGCCGGCCGCCGCAGGCGGCACACCCACAGATATCTTCGCTTCCGCACATGCCACTGCGAGCATCCCTACCGCTCGGCCGCGCCTCCGTTCACGGCACCCGAGTGGGACTGGAGCGCCCATGGCCCACTGCTGACCAGGCCGCCTCACACAGTGGTCTTCTCACCCACATCGCAAGCGCGAACGCCTGCCCGTACCGCTCCTGAGCGAAAGGTGCCCCGAGAGCGGTACGCGACCCGCGGCGCTGCGGTTCGTGCGGGGACACGTCACCGACCGCGCCGGCACGGGCGCGTTCCCCGAACACCCCTGCCGGAACCAGGTGTTCGGGGCGGACCGCCTCAGTACGGGTCGTAGGAGTCCTCCTCCTCGTGCGCGTCCCGCTCGTCGGTCTCCGTCCCGAGGCCGCGGCAGTCGATCTCACGGTCCTGTACGGGGTGTTCCTTCAGGATGTCCCGGGCTCTGACCTCTCCCCAGCTGGAGCTGTACCAGGGGGTGTCCAGGAGGGCGAGGTCGCGCTGGTACTTCTCCAGCACACAGGACCGCAGAGGTTCCGGCAGCCCGTCCAGGGCCGGTACGGCGTCCGCGGAGAGCCCCTCGAGGTACTCGAGGTCGATCGTCCTGTGGCTGCCGTACCGCTCGACGTTCTGTTCGGCGATCAGCCCGTCGGGTGAGAGCAGCCCGAAGGCGAGCACGCCGACGGCCGCACTCACTGCGACCGCGCGCGGCAGCAGCCTGGCGCCGAAGACTCCGGCCGCGAGGATGAGGATCAGCACCACTCCGAGCCAGAGCTCCACAGCGGCCACCGAGATCCGCAGCCGGGTCAGCCCGAAGGCGTCCACGTAGAGGTCCATGCGGCGCAGGGCCGAGGCCACGACGACGAGCGTCAGTACGCACAGTGCACCGAGAACGCTCCGGACCAGGACCCGGTCACGCGGTCCGCCCCGCGGCGCCCAGCGCAGGGCGAGGGCGATGACGAGGAGGGTCAGCACGGTGGCCCAGAGGAGCTGCCAGAAGCCCTGCCGGGCGTACTCGGCGGGCAGCAGGCCGGTCTCGTCGAGCACCTTGTCGTACCCGCCGAGCAGGACGACGAGCTGGAGGGTGATGAACGCGGCGAAGAGCAGGTTGAGCACGATCAGCGGAAGCGCCCACTCCGCCCTGTTCCTGGCCTTGCCCGGCCGTACGGTGATCCCGTCCCAGCGCACCGGCGCGGCAGCGCTGTATGCGGCGGCAAGTGCTCCGACGAGGCCGAGTGCGAAGAGGAAGAGCCGCCAGGGGCTGTCGCCGACGGACACGTCGGGGGTGAGGCTGCCCAGGAGGTCGGCGAAGGCGGCGTCCGCGGAGGCGAAGAGCGCGCCGAACACGACGAGCAGGACCACCGCCACCGCCGCGCTGCGCACCACGGTGCGCACCCGCCCCCGGGAGTCGTCCGCGCGGTCACGTACCCCGTGCCACCCCCAGCGCACACCCGCCGCGACCGAGGGGAACAGTCCCAGCGAGCCGAGCAGCACGCCCGGCCAGCTGCGGCTTCCGTGCAGGGCGAGTGAGCCGAGGGCGAGCGCCGACACCACTGCGAGGAAGACCGGCCACCCCGCTTCCCGGAGCGCCGGAATCGCCAGGAGCGCCAGGCCGCCCACCGCCCACACCGCGGTCCAGGGGCGCAGCCTGCGCCCCGCCGAGCGTGCGGCGAAGAACGCCCCCAAGGCGGCGGGCACGGCCACGATCAGCAGATTGGGCCCGAGGCCGTCACCGAGCAGCAGGGCGCTGAGCAGGCCCGTGGCGAGGACCGCCCAGAGTGTGGCGGGCCCGATCGCGCGCGGGGACGGAGGCCTCAGCCGCGACAGCACGCCGACCGGCTGATGCCGTCCGGGGCGCCGCCAGACGTCCGCGGAGGACGGCGGCTGGAGATAGGAGGGCACCTTCGGCACATCCGGGCCCGCCTGCTGCGGCGGCACCTGGGTGGAAGCCCTCGCAGGCTTGGCCGCCGCCTCGGCCCGTCCGGGACTCCCGGGCGCTGCGCGGGACGCCTCGCTCCCCGACCCGGACGCGGTCTCCGCAGCGGATTTCGCCGCGTTGCCGGACTCCGGTGACGTCTCGGGCCGGCTGGACGCATCGGACGACTGATCGGACATGGGACCCCTCCCCCCACCGAGGTCCGCTCGCGCCGCCACATCGCGGCGCGCCTGCCCCGGCGTCTCTAGGCGCACGCCCACCAAGATCGATGAGGGCGGCGTGGCCGAAAGAGTAAGTCGCGCCCGGACCGTTCAGCCGGTCGGGGCCGCCGCTGTGGCAGGACCGTGACAGTAGAAGTGCCATGCCTGGCCGTGAAGGAGGGCACGACAGCCGCCAGGCCCGACGAGCGCACACCCCGCGTTCGCTCAGCGGCGCGCCGGAGCGAGGGGCATCCAGTCGGGCAGCTGTTCCGTCCGGGCCAGCCAGTCGGCCGGAGGGGTACCGCCAGGCTGGGCGGCGACGATCCCGCCGACGATGGCGCAGGTGGTGTCCACGTCGCCGCCTGCCTGGGCCGTCACCCAGAAAGCCTCTTCGAAGTCACCGAGGCTCCGGGCCGCCGACCAGAGGGCGAAGGGCACGGTGTCGTGCGCACTCGTACGGCGGCCGTTGCCGAGCACCGCCGCGACCGTCCCGGCGTCGCGGTAGTCGAGCATGTCGCGCGCCCTGCGCAGCCCGGCGCCGACAGCGCTGCGCGGGACGAGGGCGACGACGCCGTCGATCAGGTCCTCCGGCGTCGGCGGCCCTTCCGGCGCGGCGACGAGGGCGGCCGCCGCCGCGACGGCCATCGATCCCACGACGGCCTCGCGGTGCTGATGGGTGGTGTACGAGGAGATCTCGGCCTGGTGGGTGGCCTGCTCCGGATCGTCCGCGTACCAGGCGCCCAGCGGTGCGATGCGCATCGCCGAACCGTTCCCCCAGGAGCCCTGGCCCTGGAAGAGCGCCGATGCCAGCTCCCGCCAGTCGCCGCCTTCCCGCACCAGCCTGAGCAGCCGGTTCACCGCGGGCCCGTAGCCCCGGTCGAAGTCATGGTGCCCAGCGAAGGAGTGGGCGAGCTCGTCCTGGTCGACGCGCTCGTGTGCGGCCAGCACGGCGAGTACGGAGCAGGCCATCTCGGTGTCGTCGGTCCACTGCCAGTCGCCGGGCGGCAGGTCGCGGCTCTTGAGCAGGGGGTAATGGGCCGGGACGAAGAACTGGGAGCCGAGGGCATCTCCCACGGACAGTCCACGCAGGCTGGCCAGAGCGCGTTCGAAACGTTCGGAAGCGGAGTCAGCGGTCATCGCTCTGCCACTCTATCCGGTGATGCCGTACGGCTCGGGGGTGCGCCACCGCTGAAAGGGCCGGTCGAGCGTATAGCGGCCGTCCTCTCCCAGCAGCAGCGTCCTGGATTCGCCGTTCCCGGGATTGGACAGTGACTCGAATTCCGCCACCGACCAGTGGAACCAGCGCATGCAGAAGAGCCTCATGGTCAGCCCATGGGTGACCAGCAGGACGTTCGGCGGATGGCCGGGGTCCTCGAAGCTGCGGTGGAGGCTCTCCAGGAACGCGTCGACCCGGTCGTACACGTCGGCGCCGGACTCGCCCTGCGCGAAGCGGTAGAAGAAGTGCCCGTACGCGTCCCGGTAGGCCTTCTGCAGCCTGACGTCGTCGCGGTCCTGCCAGTTGCCCCAGTCCTGCTCGCGCAGCCGGGGCTCCTCCCTGACACGCACGTGCTCCAGTTCGAGGCCGAACGCCCGGAACGTCTCGTGGGTGCGACGGTAGGGCGAGATGTAGACGCTGACACGCTCGTCGCCGAACGTCTCACGCAGCCGGGAGCCCGCCGCCTCTGCCTGACG
This sequence comes from Streptomyces sp. NBC_01166, assembly GCF_045039765.1. Taxonomy (NCBI): domain Bacteria; kingdom Bacillati; phylum Actinomycetota; class Actinomycetes; order Kitasatosporales; family Streptomycetaceae; genus Streptomyces; species Streptomyces sp. NBC_01166. The sequence goes on along the minus strand of NZ_CP108613.1, from coordinate 6,202,248 downwards.
CAGCCCCGTCGCCGTGAGCCTGAGCGCGTGGTCGGGCTCACGTTCGTAGACCGTGTCGTCGGCATTGCCCTCGGACTCACCGTGCCGGACGAGAACGATGCGTTGCGGTCGTGCCATGTACCGACCCTAGATGCCGTCCGGCCCGATCGAGCAATTGTGCGGGCTCCATCGGGCGTATGTGACCAAGGAAACGCCCGTACGGGGCCGGGTCACACCGTCCACGAGGGTTCGAGCTGCACCACGTCACCCGTGAGCGACTCGACATCCCGCTCGGTCTCCGCCCGCGCCGAGAGCCTGGCGACGCTCTCCGGCCGGTACTTGCCGCGTTCGGCGCTCGACTGCCACATCGACAGCACCAGGAACTCGTGCCCCGGGGCCTGGCCGAAGACTCCGCGCAGCATCCCGGGAGAACCCGCCATGGCCGGGTTCCACACCCGCTGCTGCATGAGTGCGAAATGGTCGACGCGGTCCTCGTGCACTTGGCTGTGCGCGACCCTGACCACATCGGCGTCGGTGAAGTCCGGCACGAATCCGGTCTTCACATCGAATCGGTACTCGAAGAGCTTGACCTGCATGTCCTTGTACATGCCGGACTGTGCGGCGGCCAGCCGGTCGTGCCCGCTGGCCATGAAGGAGTCGTAGAAGACCCGGTTCTCCCAGAACGCGAACACATGGGCGACTTCGGGCTGCCCTCGGCTCCACCCGCCGCTCTGACTCCGGAACCCCGGCTCACCGAGCAGCGCCGCCCACTTCCGCTGCCCCCGCTCGAAACCGCGGCGGTCCACCACGGTGCAGCGAATCCACTTGACCAGCACTGCGCCATCGTACGGCGCCCGGCGTGGCGCGGGTCACGCTCCGGACGGCCGGGGGCCTGTCGGCACCGGCAACGCACAACTCCGGCCACACGATGGCCCGAATGCGACGCCCGTTTCCAACGCGGTTGGATCCACGGACAGTTACGGACATGATCTGAGGAGGCAAGCGGTCCGTCGGTCCAGCAGCGAGGAGGCACGTCCGATGAGCACTCCCAACAAGGACATCGAGAAGGTCGAGGTGAGGGTCAAATGGGACCCCAGCGACTTCGGTGAGCCCGCGAACGACCTCGACATCATCGCGGCCACCTACGGGACGGAAGCGCCCTACGGCAGTCCCGTCTATCTCGTGCACTTCGACAGCAGGTCACCGGACGGGACGATCACGCTGAACCGGGACAGCCGGACGGGACAGGGCTTCGGCTTCGACGAGGTCATGACCCTCGAACTGGACCGTCTGTCGGACGCGTACGCCAGGGTCGTGGTCGGCGTGGCCATCCAGCAGCGCGACGGCCACAAGACCTTCGGTCAGATAGGGCACACGGCCGTACAGATCCGCGAGGGCTACACGAGCCTGGCGGAGGACGACTTCTCCGCGGTGCCGGCAGCCACCGCGGCGGTCGTCGCGGAATTCGTCCGGGACACCTCCGGGGCCTGGGGCTTCCACGGTTCCGTCCGCGGGTTCGACGGCGATCCCGGCTCGTTCGCCACGGAGATGGGGAACCGCCCGGGCGCCTGACCGGGCTCCGCTCGCCACGGCCGGCAGCCCGAAGGGGACCGGCCACCGGCCGGTCCCCTTCGTGAGCTGCTGGTCAGCTGCCGGGGCGGACCGTACCGGACGACCCGTCCGGTACGGCTCCGCTCACCCTCAGCTGCAGCCGCTGGTCGAGCCGCAGCCCTCGCAGATGTAGCAGGACCCGGCGCGCTGCATCTTCGTACCGCACGAGAAGCACAGCGGCGCGTCCGCGTTGATGCCGAGCTGCATCTCGACCAGTTCGGCCGAGGTGTGCGCGGTCCTGGGGGCCGGCTTCTCCGCGGCGCTCTCCTCCGGCGAAGCGACGGCCTTCAACGGCTCCACGTGCACAGGAGCGGACTGGGCCAGGCTCTCCGAGTCGAGGTCGTCGTCCCCGAAGGCGGCCTCGTACGAACCGGTGTCGAGGTGACGCTGACGCTCCTCGGCCGAGTGGATGCCGAGCGCGGAGCGCGTCTCGAACGGCAGGAAGTCGAGCGCCAGGCGGCGGAAGATGTAGTCGACGATCGACTGCGCCATCCGCACATCCGGGTCGTCCGTCATACCGGCCGGCTCGAAGCGCATGTTGGTGAACTTGGAGACGTAGGTCTCCAGCGGCACGCCGTACTGCAGACCGACCGAGACCGCGATCGAGAAGGCGTCCATCATGCCCGCGAGGGTGGAACCCTGCTTGGACATCTTCAGGAAGACCTCACCGAGACCGTCGTCCGGGTAGGAGTTGGCGGTCATGTAACCCTCGGCGCCGCCCACCGTGAAGGAGGTGGTGATGCCGGGACGGCCCTTGGGCAGACGCTTGCGGACCGGGCGGTACTCGACGACCTTCTCGACCGCGGCACGGATGGTGTCCTCGGTCTTCGCGGTCACCTCGTCCTTCTTCTCCTCCCACTTCTTGGTGGAGAGCGGCTGGCCGACCTTGCAGTTGTCGCGGTAGATCGCGAGCGCCTTGACGCCCATCTTCCACGCCTCGAAGTAGACCTCCTCGACGTCCTCGACGGTGGCCGTCTCCGGCAGGTTCACCGTCTTGGACAGCGCGCCGGAGATCCACGGCTGGATGGCCGCCATCATCCGGACGTGGCCCATGGCCGAGATGGAGCGCTCGCCCATCGCGCAGTCGAAGACCTCGTAGTGCTCGGTCTTGAGACCGGGGGCGTCGATCACGTTGCCGTTGTCGGCGATGTGGGCGACGATCGCCTCGATCTGCTCCGGCTGGTAGCCGAGACGGCGCAGGGCCTGCGGGACCGTGCCGTTGACGATCTGCATCGAGCCGCCGCCGACGAGCTTCTTGAACTTGACCAGGGCGAGGTCGGGCTCGAGGCCGGTGGTGTCGCAGGACATCGCGAGACCGATGGTGCCGGTCGGGGCGATGACCGACGCCTGGGCGTTGCGGAAGCCGTTCTTCGCGCCGAGGCGGAGCACGTCCTGCCAGGCCTCGGTGGCGGCGGCCCAGACCGGCGAGTCCAGGTCGTCGACGTGGACGGCCACGGCGTTGGCGTCCGAGTGCTGCTTCATGACGCGCTGGTGCGGCTCGGCGTTGCGGGCGTAGCCGTCGTACGGGCCGACGACCGCGGCGAGCTCGGCGGAGCGCCGGTAGGACGTACCGGTCATCAGCGAGGTGATCGCGCCGGCGAGCGCACGGCCGCCGTCGCTGTCGTACGCGTGCCCGGTGGCCATCAGCAGGGCGCCCAGGTTGGCGTAGCCGATGCCCAGCTGGCGGTAGGCGCGGGTGTTCTCGCCGATCTTCTGGGTCGGGAAGTCCGCGAAGCAGATCGAGATGTCCATCGCGGTGATGACCAGCTCGACGACCTTGGCGAAGCGCTCGGCCTGGAAGGACTGGTGGCCCTCGCCGTCGTCCTTGAGGAACTTCATCAGGTTCAGCGAGGCCAGGTTGCACGAGGTGTTGTCCAGGTGCATGTACTCGCTGCAGGGGTTCGAGCCGTTGATGCGGCCGGACTCCGGGCAGGTGTGCCAGTGGTTGATGGTGTCGTCGTACTGGATGCCGGGGTCCGCGCAGGCCCAGGCGGCCTCCGCCATCTTGCGGAAGAGGGACTTGGCCTCGACCTCTTCGATGACGTCACCGGTCATGCGGGCCCGCAGACCGAACTTCCCGCCGGCCTCGACGGCCTTCATGAACTCGTCGTTCACACGGACCGAGTTGTTGGCGTTCTGGTACTGGACGGACGTGATGTCGTCGCCGCCCAGGTCCATGTCGAAGCCCGCGTCGCGCAGGGCGCGGATCTTCTCCTCCTCCTTCACCTTGGTCTCGATGAAGTTCTCGATGTCGGGGTGGTCGACATCGAGGATGACCATCTTGGCCGCGCGGCGCGTGGCGCCACCCGACTTGATCGTTCCCGCGGAGGCGTCGGCGCCCCGCATGAAGGAGACCGGGCCGGAGGCGTTGCCGCCTGAGGAGAGCAGCTCCTTGGAGGAGCGGATGCGGGACAGGTTCAGGCCGGCGCCGGAGCCGCCCTTGAAGATCATGCCCTCTTCCTTGTACCAGTCGAGGATCGACTCCATGGAGTCGTCGACGGCCAGGATGAAGCAGGCCGAGACCTGCTGCGGCTGGGGCGTCCCCACGTTGAACCAGACCGGCGAGTTGAAGCTGAAGATCTGGTGCAGGAGGGCGTACGCCAGCTCGTGCTCGAAGATCTCGGCGTCGGCGGGGGTAGCGAAGTAGTTGTAGTCCTCGCCGGCCTTCCGGTACGTCTTCACGATCCGGTCGATGAGCTGTCGCAGACCGGTCTCGCGCTGCGGCGTGCCGACAGCCCCCCGGAAGTACTTGCTGGTGACGATGTTGACCGCGTTCACCGACCAGAAGTCGGGGAACTCGACGCCACGCTGCTCGAAGTTGATCGAGCCGTCGCGCCAGTTGGTCATGACGACGTCACGGCGCTCCCACGCGACCTCGTCGTACGGATGCACGCCGGGAGTCGTGTGGATGCGCTCGATGCGCAGGCCCTGCTTGGTCGCAGTCGACTTGGCTCCCTTGGTGCGGGAACCTCGTGCCGGGCCGCTCGCCGTCTCTGTCATGCCGCCTCCCATATGTGGGCAAAAACGCCCTGAAGTGCCCAGTTCTTCCCAGGGCACAGTGTGTGTCTGATGCTCCGGACGCCACGCAGAGCGTCTCGGAACAGGTCTGGTGCCGCCCGTCACCGGCTCCGCCGCCCCTGGCGGCCGGCCAGGTGATCAATCAGCGGCGACTGCGGCGGGCGCGGGGACCTCGGGGGTCTCGCCGCTCCCGCATTGCTCTGCGCGGGGCCGCTCTTCACGGAGCTCCGCGATCGCGGTCTCGAAGTCTTCGAGGGAGTTGAACGCCCGGTACACCGATGCGAAACGCAGGTACGCGACGAGGTCGAGCTCCTGCAAGGGGCCGAGTATGGCCAGACCCACGTCGTGCGTCGTCAGCTCGGCGCTCCCGGTGGCCCGCACGGCTTCCTCGACCCGCTGGCCGAGTTTCGCCAGTGCGTCCTCGGTGACGGGCCGGCCCTGGCAGGCCTTGCGGACCCCCGAGATGACCTTGGTGCGGCTGAAGGGCTCGGTCACGCCGCTGCGCTTGACCACCATCAGCGAGCAGGTCTCCACAGTCGTGAAGCGACGGGAGCAGTCGGGGCACTGACGGCGCCGTCGGATCGACGTCCCGTCGTCCGTCGTGCGACTGTCCACGACCCGACTGTCGGGGTGCCTGCAGAAGGGGCAGTGCATGTCTCCGAACCCTCCCTCACAGCACGACTGAATAGCCCTCCGTGCCCTGTTCAGGGCCCCTGAGGACAGTCACCAGCATAGGCGATGAACTCAGCCCTGGTGGACCGGGGACCACTACTTATGGGCGACGACAGCAAGGCAACCACTACATCTAGGGTTTCGCTCCACCTTCACCCCCGCGCGTGTCGCGCTCCCCCGGGGGCCGGGTGGCAGCCTACGGCCCGGCACGAGGGTACGGGAAACGCACACATGCCCGGGCCGCGGGGGCCGCCCGGCAGGCGGCCCGGCGCGAGCCCCGGAGGGCACACCACGGCACGCCGGGGACCCACCCCCGCGCACGGGAACGGACCGGCGGAACGCTAGCGTGGCCTCCGGGAACCGCGCTCGATTCCGGTCCGCCGCATTCAGCTCATACACCTCTCGGCAAGCGCGCGACAGCCCTTTATTTGTTTTTCACTCGAACGTGTGTTTGGCGCAACCTTTCGAAAGCTACTACCGTTGCCTAACTAGGGAGACCATTCGAGAGGGGCCGACGTGACCACCACCGCAGACAGCGCCACCATCACTGCCCAGGACCACCGCTCCCAGAGCCGACTTGAGCCGGTGCATGCCATGAATGACTCAGTCATGAACGCGGAGGGGCCAGAGCCCACACGCCCCGCACGCTCCTTGCCCGGCCGGCCTCCTGGAATCCGGGCGGACAGCTCCGGGCTCACGGACCGGCAGCGGCGTGTGATCGAGGTGATCCGGGATTCCGTGCAGCGGCGGGGCTATCCCCCGTCGATGCGCGAGATCGGCCAGGCGGTGGGGCTCTCGAGCACCTCGTCCGTCGCCCACCAGCTGATGGCTCTGGAGCGCAAGGGCTTCCTGCGCCGCGACCCTCACCGGCCGCGCGCCTACGAGGTCCGGGGCTCGGATCAGCCCAGCACCCAGCCGACCGACACCACCGGGAAGCCCGCGGCGTCGTACGTGCCGCTGGTCGGCCGGATCGCCGCCGGCGGGCCGATCCTCGCCGAGGAGTCCGTCGAGGACGTCTTCCCGCTCCCCCGCCAGCTCGTCGGTGACGGCGAGCTCTTCGTGCTGAAGGTCGTCGGTGACTCGATGATCGAGGCGGCGATCATGGATGGGGACTGGGTCACGGTCCGGCGCCAGCCGGTCGCGGAGAACGGCGACATCGTGGCAGCCATGCTGGACGGCGAGGCCACGGTCAAGCGGTTCAAGCGGGAGGACGGCCATGTCTGGCTGCTCCCGCACAACTCCGCCTACCAGCCGATCCCTGGTGACGAGGCGACGATCCTTGGCAAGGTCGTGGCGGTGCTGCGGCGAGTGTGAGCTCCGCCGGTTCGGACTGGGCCCCGGGATCTCTGCGCCGATCCCGGGGCCCTGGCACGTCCGCGGTGCTCACTGAGCGGTCTTGGCCGCCGCGTCGATGGCCGCGAGCGAGCGCCGCGCCTGGTTGCGGTCCGTGGTGTACCAGAAGTCGGGCAGGGAGGCGCGGAGATAGCTCCCGTACCGCGCGTTGGCCAGTCGGGGGTCGAGCACCGCGACCACGCCCTTGTCGCCCATGGCCCGGACGAGCCGGCCCGCGCCCTGTGCCATCAGCAGCGCCGCATGGGTCGCCGCCACCGCCATGAATCCGTTGCCGCCCGCGTCCTCGACCGCCTTCTGCCGGGCGCTCATCAGCGGGTCGTCCGGCCGGGGAAACGGAATCCGGTCCATGATCACGAGCTGGCAGCTCGGGCCGGGGACATCGACGCCCTGCCAGAGGGAGAGAGTCCCGAACAGACACGTCTCGGGGTCAGCCGCGAAATTCTTGATCAGCTCGCCGAGTGTCTCCTCGCCCTGCAGCAGGATCGGCTTGTCCTGCCTGCCACGCAGCTCCTCGGCTGCCGCCTGGGCCGCCCGCATGGACGAGAACAGGCCCAGGGTGCGGCCGCCCGCCGCCTCCACCAGCTCCGCGAGCTCGTCGAGCATGTCGGTGCGGGAACCTTCCCGGCCGGGCGTGGCCAGGTGCCGGGCGACGTACAGAATGCCCTGCTTGGGGTAGTCGAAGGGCGAGCCGACATCGAGCCCCTTCCACTGTGGGATGTCGTCACCCGCCGTGCCCTCGGGCGCGAGACCGAGTGAGGCCCCCACCCCGTTGAAATCACCGCCGAGCTTGAGGGTGGCCGAGGTGAGCACCACCGAGCGGTCGGCGAACAGCTTCTCCCTCAGCAGCCCGGACACGGACAGCGGTGCGACCCGGACCGACGCCCCGAAGCGGTCATGGCGCTCGTACCAGATGACGTCGTACTCGGAGCCCTGGGTGATGCGCTCCGCGACACTGTGGATGGACTCGACCGACGCCATCGCCTGCTTGCGCACAGCGTCCTCGTCCTGGACGTTTTTGTCGCGGGTCCCTCCTAGAGCGGAGATCACCGTACGCGCGGCGTCACGCAGGGCCATCAGTGCGTAGCCGAGGTCTTCCGGCACCTCTTCGAGGCGCCCAGGGAGCGCCAGCTCCATGACCCGCTCGAATCCCTCGGACGCGGTCAGCAGCGCGTCGGCCGCCTTCTCGTTGACCAGCTTCGCCGCTCGGCGCACCGCCCTGTTGACCTGGCCCGGGGTGAGCTCACCGGTGGCCACCCCGGTGACCCGGGAGACCAGCTCATGGGCCTCGTCGACGATGAGCACCTCGTGCTTGGGAAGCACCGGGGCGCCTTCGATCGCGTCGATCGCAAGCAGGGCGTGGTTCGTGACGACGACATCGGCGAGCTTGGCCCTCTCCCTGGCCGCCTCCGCGAAGCACTCGGCCCCGTACGCGCACTTGGTGGCACCGAGGCACTCGCGCGAGGAGACAGAGATCTGGGACCAGGCACGGTCCGAGACACCCGGCGTCAGATCGTCCCGGTCGCCGGTCTCCGTCTCGTCCGACCAGTCCCGCAGACGCAGCAGGTCCTGGCCCAGCTTGCTCGACGGCGCCGCCGCTTCGAACTGGTCGAAGAGTCCTTCCTCCTCGTCCTGCGGCGCCCCCTCGTGGAGCCGGTGCAGACAGAGGTAGTTCGACCGGCCCTTGAGCATGGCGAACTGCGGCCGACGGCGCAGCAGCGGGTGCAGCGCGTCGACCGTACGCGGAAGGTCCCGCTCCACCAGCTGGCGCTGGAGGGCCAGAGTGGCCGTGGCCACCACGACCCGCTCGCCGTGGGCCAGCGCCGGCACCAGGTAGCCGAGGGACTTGCCCGTGCCGGTGCCGGCCTGGACGAGCAGATGGGCGTTGTCGTCGACAGCCTCGGCGACGGCCTCGGCCATGGAGACCTGGCCGGGGCGTTCCGTACCGCCGACGGCGGTGACGGCGGCGTGGAGGAGCTCGGGGAGAGATGGCTTCGTCATAGCCCGTCCACCCTACGGCGCCCCACTGACACCATCGATCGCTCCCGGACTCACGCGGAAGGGTGGAGCGGGTTGGGGACGGAGCCGTGGACGGCGGCGTGCGGGCGCTGCGGGCGGTCGCGGTAGCCGTCCAGATGCAGACGGTTGCGGTTGAGACACAGGCGCTCGATCGTCGGCGTCAGCATGTCGAAGATCTCGAACCGCTCCTTGAGGTCGGGGAACCGGGCATGGTGCCTCAGGATCTCGGCACGCACGAGTAACCAGAATTCACCCTCAGGTACGTCCAGTTGCTCCTCGCACAAGGGCGACAGATAGCGGAAGACGCCCACGAAGAGACCGGAGTGGATGAACTGGGTGAGGAAGGAGGGGTCCTCCGTGAGCAGGATGTCCCGGACGTCCGCGGGCATCGTGTCGTGCTCCGGCAGCGGCCGGGCGCTGACGTTCACGTCGTCGACGAAGTCCTTGATCGCGAGCCGCAGGGGTACGTCGTGCTCGTCGAAGACGACGATGGCGTTCTCACCGTGCGGGGAGAAGACCGTGCCGTAGCGGTACAGGAAGTGCAGCAGTGGTGGCAGCAGCGCGGTGAAGAGCCGGGTCAGCCAGGCGGCGGGGGCCATCCCCGAGCGGGCGACGAGCTCGGCGGTGAAGGAACGGCCGTCGGGGTCCGTGTGCAGCAGCGAGGCCAGCGTACGGGCGCGTTCACCGGGTGCCAGCCGCGGCTGGAGAGGCTCCCGCCAGATCGCTCCGAGGATCTCCTTGAACTGGTACGGAGACTCGGGGAGGTGATCGTAGAGCGGGTGTTCGACGGCCACCGAGGCGACCTCGCCGAGCAGGATGACGCCGCAGGAGTCCCGGAGGAACGGATCGCCGTCGCACAGCCCCTGGACCCACGCCGTGACGGCCGGGGCGGCGAGCGTGCGTTCGGTCGGCAGGCCCCGCCAGACAAGGGTGTTGAGGATCGACAGGGGCAGCTTGACCGTGTGCCGGTCGGGCCGCCCCACGTTGGTGAAGGTGCGGATGGACTGCTGCGGCAGCCGGAGGTCGTCGTCGGTGTGCAGGGGAACGATCTCGGCGTCCGCGATCGCGGGGGCGAAGAGGGGGACGATCCATTCGTCCCACTGCCATGGATGCACGGGGAGGAACAGGTAGTCCGCGGGGTCGAGCCCCCGTCCGCGCAGGATCGCGGCGAAGGATTCCCGGACATGCGGGTCGAGTTCCCGGTCGTAGAGGTCTCCGGGGGCGGCGACACGGCCCACTCCCCGGTAACCCGCTATGCGGGTGCTGACGGCGATCCATGGCAGCGCGGTCGCGGACCGGGCTTCCGGTGTGAAGCGGGCGGCGTCGGTGGCGGAGAATCCGAGACGGCCCTTGTTCGCCACGAGCCAGGGGTGTCCTGTCTGGTGTCCTTCGAGCTCGGCGTACGGGAGCTCGGCGAGCTGCGCCGCGGTGAGCGCCGTGTGGTCGAGCCGGGCGTCGGCGGTGAGGGTGGCGGTGAGCTCGCGGATGAGGTGGCCGAGCGTGGCACCGTCGAGACCGAGAAGACGGCGTCCTCGGGCGAGGAATCTCAGGGGGTCCCGGAAGGGTGCGCCGTCGGTGCTGCCGGCCCCGGTGTCCCCGGCGGAGAACTCGCGGATCGTCGCCGGGTCGACACGCCAGCTGCCGTAGACACCACGCCGGGCGTGGAAGCTCAGGGTCGCGCCGTCGTCGAGCGTCAGGGTGTAGTCGCCGGTCCGCCCCGATCCGTCGTCCGTCCGGGGTACGGGCTCGATGACTTCCTCGTAGGCGAACTCACCGAGCATCTTGGCGAGGAGCCTCGCCGCAGCCCGGTCCCAGACGGTCCGGTTGAGTTCCGGAGTGTCGAGCGGCGTATGAGGCTTCGCCGGATGATGGCTCGCAGGATATGTCGGCACGGGGACTCCTCCGGGTGGGACCGATGGGGTTCGAGCAGGCTGTGCGGTGCGGCGAGTTGTTCACAGGCGGTCACGGTGCGCTCGGTCGCGGACCATCAGGGCGGCTCGCTTGTCGGGAAGGTCCACTTCCGCGCAGAAGCGGAAGCCGGCGCTCAGGAAAGCGGACACGGACGGGGTGTTGCGCAGATCCGGCTCCGCGACGACGCGTCCGCAGTGCGGCCGGTTGTCGAGTACGAGATCGGCGACGGCCCTGAGCAGCACGGTTCCGATGCCCCGTCCTCGGTTGCCGACACCGCCGATGAGGAGGTGGATCCCCATGTCGTGGGGCCGTGCCGGGTAGTGGCGGGCGAGCGGGTCCAGATCCGCGCGGTAGATCTCCCAGTAGCTCATGGGGGTACCCGCGAGGACTCCGAGGCAGGGGACGCTGCGGCCGTCCCCTTCGAGCTGCCGGCGAAGGTGCGCCGCGGTGACCGGCTCCGGTCCTGCGAGCTCCCAGAAGGCGGCAACCGCGGGATCGTTCATCCAGCGGCTGATCACCGCCAGATCGCGTTCGGGTTCCACCGGGACGAGTCGGAACGCCCCGGCGGAAGTGGTGACCGGGCTCCACCCGCCGGGATCTCCCACGAGAGCGGAGGCGTCGGCCGTCGCGTCGGCCGCCGCCGAGCCGTCACCGAGCAGGGCGAGGAGCTCCTCGGTGAGCCGCAGCTCCAGGGTGTCCTCGGTGCCGGTGCCGTCCGGCGGGCCGGCACCGGTCCCGGTGTGGGCATCGGCTTGGTGCACCGTGACGCTCTCCTCTCGCTGGTTCAGACCGTCATGCCTTGCCGCCGGTGAGCGGATTGGCGATGGTGACGTACACGGACTGGGTGTCGACCGGACCGACGAGTTCGTCGAGGCCGTGCATCCGGGTCAGCAGGTTGGCCTTGCAGCGGAGCTGGCCGGTCTCCAGAAGGTAGGCGGGCAGGGAGGATCCCAGGTCGACGGCGCCTTCGAGGAAACGGCGGAACGCGGCGAGGAGCAGCTGCTCGTCGGCGAGCCGCTGGGCACCGAAGGCGCCGATCAGCCCGAACACGTTGTTGATGCCGAGGTAGTAGGCGAGCCGTTCGTCCGTGACGGCGTCGGTGACGAAGGTGTCGCTGACGGCACCGATGCCCGGGAGCCGGCGCTCGAGTGCGGTCCGGTGGGACTCCCTGAAGTAGTAGCCCTGGTTGTCGCGGTACCTGCCGCCGACGGGCCAGCCGTCCTGGTCGAGGAGTACGAGCGTGTTCTGCTGGTGGGCCTCCAGGGCGACACCCGCGTTGGCGTCGAGCCAGAGGACGGGGAGGACGACGCGGTCGAGGTAGCGCAGGAACCACTCGGCGCACACCGCCCCGGTCGTCCGGCCCGTGCGCGCGGCCAGCGAGAAGACCGTGTCGGCGAGCCGCGAGTGCGTGCCGGGACGGCCGGGCCACGGCCGCGGGGCGGTGAGTCCGGCGATGCACACGGCGTCGTCGGCGGGGCCGAAGGGATTGTGGCGGAGCATCACGTCGAGGCCGGGGACGGGGCTGCCGTCCGGTTGGTCGACGGCGAGCCAGGCCGGGTCCCGGACGATGTCGAAGCCCGGGTGTGCCTCCTGCCACCGGTCGGCGAGGCCGGTGCGCAGCAGCCGGTGCACCTCGGCTCCTCGGTGGAGCTCCTTACGGAGGTTCTCGCGGCGGGAGTTGGTGATGCGTACGCCCAGGGACAGCTTCAGCATGAGGTCGGAGCCCGGGCGGTGCACGGTGCGGACGGACGAGGTGGGGTGCCAGCGTTCGCCGTACGGGCCGAGGTCGTGCAGGAGGCCCTTCTCGCACAGGGCGACGACGTCGGGGCGGCGCAGGACCTCCGCGGCCTGCCAGGGGTGGAGGGGAAGGGCCGTGGTCCCTTCGGGGAGGTCCAGCCCTTCGGAGTGTGGTGCGAGGAGCGCCTCCGCCGAGACCGGCCGGCCGGCCTTCGTCCACGCCGACTCCGTGGCCAGCACGGAACGGTCCACGGCCATCCAGTGGAGCGGGAAGGAGCCGCGCAGCTCGGGTGAATAGAGCAGCGTCTCCGACTCGGAGAGGCCTTCACGGCTCTTGGGCGTGGGGTGCAGGGGGTGGCCGAGGACGAGGGACTGTTCGGCGGTGAGGAAGAGATCGGCCTCCGGCGGCGCGGTGGGTGTGCGGCGCCGGTCGGCGATGAACGCAGCCGTGTGCCGTACGGAGTCGGCCACCCTGGCCACCAGATCGACGCCGGTGTTCCGCTCGCTCTCCCGGCTGAGCAGCGCGGCCACGGTGACGGCGTCGACGCCCGGGGCACCGTCGGGCGCGTTCTCCAGGGACGGCGTCCCGAAGCGGTGCCAGCCCGTCGCGGACCAGTGGGCGACCGGAACGAGCAGGGCGGTGCCGCTGGCGGGGAGCGGAACGCGCAGGGTGTTTCCCCGGGGGCGGGGCAGGTCGTTCTCCCTGGTCCAGCAGCGCAGCAGATTCTCCGTACCGGCCGAGTCCGCGGCCCGGAGCGGGTCCGGATGGTCGAGCGGGTCCCGCACCGTGTCGCCGGGGCGGTCCGCCGGGACGGCGCCGGTGAGGGCGTCCGAACCGGCACGCGGGGTGCCGTGCGGACCGGCCTTCTGGCGCGGCACGGTCGTCGACTCGACGGCGAGGGGGCCCTCCGGCAGGTCATGTCCTCGCTGCTGGCTGGTGAGAGGGCCGTCGGCCTCGGGCGCAGGGGTGGGGTTCACGGCGGTCTTCCTTGTGAGGGGTCCGGGATCAGCGGGTCGGCCCGGCAGCGGCCCGGCGGTACGGAGAGCGCTCGGCCGCTCTCAGCGCGTCGGCGAGGCGGTCGACGACCGCCGTCGCCTGTTCGTCGGTGAGAGTGAGGGGAGGGAGCAGTCGGACCACGGCGCCGTGGCGTCCGCCGAGTTCGACGATGAGGCCGCGGCGCAGGCACTCCTGCTGCACCGCCGCGGCGAGGGCCGGATCGGGCGGCGGGGCGGAGCCGCTCTCGGCGGTGACGGTGAGCGGCTCGGCCTCGGGGTCGACGAGTTCGATGCCGATCATCAGGCCCCGGCCACGGACGTCACCGATGCTCGGATGGTCCGCGCCGAGCGCCTGGAGCCGGGCGAGCATGCGCGCGCCGAGTGTCCCCGCGCGTTCGGCGAGCCGGTTCTCCCGTACGTACGCGAGGGTCGCGGCGCCGGCTGCCATGGCCAGCTGGTTGCCCCGGAAGGTGCCGGCGTGGGCGCCCGGCTGCCAGAGGTCGAGCTCGGAGCGGTAGACGATCACCGCGAGGGGCAGCGAGCCGCCGATGGCTTTCGAGAGCACCATCACGTCGGGCACGATACCGCTGTGCTCGACCGCCCAGAAGGTGCCGGTCCGGCCGACTCCGGTCTGCACCTCGTCCGCGATCAGGGCGATGGAACGCTTTTGGGTGATCTCCCGCATCCGGCGCATCCAGCCGTCCGGGGCGGGGTTCACCCCGCCCTCGCCCTGGACCGGCTCCAGGATCATGGCGGCCGGAGCGGGCACCCCGCCCTTGGGGTCGTCCAGGAGGTATTCCGTCCAGTGCGCGGCGATGTCCGCGCCCCGCTCCCCGCCGGCTCCGAAGGGGCAGCGGTAGTTCTGCGGGAAGGGCAGCCGCGTCACCCGGACGTCCGTGGCCCCACCCGAAGCGGCCAGGGCACCGGCGGTCATCCCGTGGTACGCGCCGGTGAAGGCGAGGAGTTCGCTGCGCCCGCTCGCCGCCCGGACCAGCTTGAAGGCCGCCTCGACGGCGTCCGTCCCGGCCGGACCGCAGAACTGGATCCGGGCGTTGTCGGCCAGTTCACGGGGCAGCGTGGCGAACAGCTCGGTCGTGAAGGCGTCCTTGACGGGTGTGGCGAGATCGAGCACATGCAGTGGTGCGCCGGAGTCGATGACCTTCCGGATGGCCTCGAGCACCACGGGGTGGTTGTGCCCGAGGGCCAGCGTGCCCGCACCTGACAGACAGTCGAGATAGCGTCGGCCGTCCGCGCCCTCGATCGTCATGCCCCGTGCGCGTACCGGCACGATCGGCAGGGACCGCGCATAGGTGCGGGCCGCCGATTCACGTAGTGCCTGACGCCGCAGAATCCCTTCGTGCGCAGGAGAAAGCGCCACCGGAGCTGGTTCGGTCACGGCCACGGCTGTTCGGTCCTCCTGCTGTAACAGTTGCGTTGCGCATCGGTACGGTCCCCCAGGGGCGGACTGCGCCGATGAACGCCGTCCGGGTGTCCCCCGTACGTACCAACGACGCGGAACGCGGAAGATCACGGGTAAATCGGAAGATCCTTGTACAGGCGGAACCGTGGCCCTGCCGCGCACCGTCCCCAACGGCACCGGCATAGTAGGGGCCGCACTCGGCACGGAGCCGCCGCTCCGAGCGATGCGCGATGTGGCCGCACGGCTCTGCCGCGCACGCCAAGTCCGCAGTGCGGCACCGAAGTCAGTGACGAAGTCCCAGGGGGATCAACAGATGCGACCCATGCGCCCGACCGATACCGCACACCGCGGGGGGAGCGCCCGCCGCACCCCTCGGGTGTTCGCCGCGGCCGCCCTTGCCGCTCTCCTGACGCTCTCCGCCACGGCCTGCGGGCCGGAGGAGGACGGCGCGATCAGCGAGCCGAGCAGCTCCACCGGCCAGTCCTCCGACGGAAAGGTCGTGATCCCCGACGATCTCAAGGACCGGCTCAAGGAGCACGGGATCGACCTCGACAAGTGGAGGGACGGCGAGTGGAAGAACTGGGACAGGGACAAGTGGCTGCGTGAGGCCAAGGACTACGTCAACCCCATCATCGAGGACCTCTGGGACCCGGAGCGGATGCGGGACGCCGACAAGGCCCCGGAGAACCCCGTCGACAACGACATCTCCGGCGACGAGGGCGTGACGGACCCGACCCCCGCGCCGGTCGAGGCCGCGAACCTGCAGACGCCGTACCACGGGAGCGCGCCCGAGTCCGGCAAGCTCCTGTTCGACGGGCCCGAGGGCTCGATGGTCTGCTCTGCGACCGTGGTGCAGGACCCGGCCCACCCGGGCAAGTCCAACATGGTCTGGACGGCCGGGCATTGTGTGCACGCGGGCAAGAACGGCGGCTGGTACCGCAACATCGCCTTCGTACCCTCGTACAACGACAGCGGTATGTCGACGGCCGAGCTGCAGAACGCGACGAAGGAGGAGATCGCTCCGTACGGCGTGTGGTGGGGCCAGTGGGCGCAGACCTCCGACCAGTGGATCAACCAGGGCGCCGCGACCGGCGGCCAGGGAGCCCCGTACGACTTCGCGGTGCTGCAGGTCGCTCCGGAGAAGGGTTCGACGGGCAAGTCCCTGGAGGAGACCGTCGGTTCGGCACTCCCGGTCGATTTCAACGCCCCGGCCGTCCCGGAGATCGACAGCATGACGGCGACCGGCTATCCGGCTGCCCCGCCGTTCGACGGCCAGAAGGCTCTCCGGTGCACCGATGAGCCGGGCCGCCTCGCCGTCTTCCAGGAACAGCCGACGATGTACCGCATCGGGTGCACGATGACCGGTGGTTCCTCCGGTGGCGGCTGGGTCGCGAAGGGCCAGGACGGTAAGCCGGCGCTGGTCTCCAACACCTCCATCGGCCCGGTGACGGCGGGCTGGCTGGCCGGCCCCCGCCTGGGCGAGGAGGCCAAGGGCGTCTACGAGGCCGTCAGCAAGAAGTACGCGGGACAGTAGGACCGCGCGCTCCGGCCCGGCGGTCGAGGGCCGGAGCACAAGGAGGCCGGGCTCCCCTTCGAGGGGGAGCCCGGCCTCCTGCGTGTCTACCGCGTCAGTGAGCCACCGGCACGAAGACGGCGAGCTCCGCAGCGAGCTCCTCGTGGACCCGCGCCTTGAGCAGGGTGCCCTCCGGTGTGTGCTGCTCGGAGATCACCTCGCCCTCGGCGTGCACCCGGGAGACGAGCCCGCCCTGGATGTAGGGCACGAGCGCCTCGATCTCCACGGACGGCCGCGGCAGCTCGGCGTCGATGAGCGCGAGCAGCTCGTCGATACCGGCGCCGGTCCGCGCCGATACCGCGATCGCGTGCTTCTCGGCGCGCATCAGGCGCTGCAGGACGAGCGGGTCGGCCGCGTCCGCCTTGTTGATCACGACGACCTCGCGTACGTCGACAGCGCCGACTTCCCGGATCACCTGACGCACGGCGGCGAGCTGCTCCTCCGGCACCGGATGGGAACCGTCCACCACATGCAGGATCAGGTCGGACTCGCCGACCTCCTCCATGGTGGAGCGGAACGCCTCGACCAGGTGGTGCGGCAGGTGCCGCACGAACCCGACGGTGTCGGCCAGGGTGTAGATGCGGCCGCTCGGCGTCTCGGCCCGGCGCACGGTCGGGTCGAGGGTCGCGAACAGGGCGTTCTCCACGAGGACACCCGCGCCGGTGAGCCGGTTGAGCAGCGACGACTTTCCGGCGTTGGTGTATCCGGCGATCGCCACCGAAGGCACCTTGTTGCGCTTGCGCTCCTGGCGCTTGATCTCCCGGCCGGTCTTCATCTCCGCGATCTCCCGGCGCATCTTCGCCATCTTCTCGCGGATCCGTCGCCGGTCCGTCTCGATCTTGGTCTCACCAGGACCACGGGTGGCCATGCCGCCACCGCCGCTGGAACCGCCGCCGCCCATCTGCCGGGACAGCGACTGACCCCAGCCGCGCAGACGCGGGAGCATGTACTGCATCTGTGCCAGCGACACCTGCGCCTTGCCCTCACGGGACTTGGCGTGCTGGGCGAAGATGTCGAGGATCAGGGCGGTCCTGTCGACCACCTTGACCTTGACGACGTCTTCCAGGTGGATCAGCTGGCCGGGGCTGAGCTCACCGTCGCAGACGACGGTGTCGGCCCCGGATTCGAGAACGATGTCGCGCAGCTCCAGCGCCTTGCCCGAGCCGATGTAGGTGGCCGGGTCGGGCTTGTCCCGCCGCTGGAACACGGCGTCGAGCACCTGGGCGCCCGCCGTCTCGGCGAGGGCCGCGAGCTCCGCGAGGGAGATCTCCGCGTCATGGACGGTCCCCGATGTCCAGACACCGACGAGAACCACGCGCTCCAGGCGCAGCTGTCGGTACTCGACCTCGGTGACGTCCTCGAGCTCGGTGGAGAGGCCTGCCACGCGGCGCAGAGCCGCACGCTCGGAACGGTCGAGCTGCTCGCCGTCCCGCTCTCCGTCGATCTCGTGGCTCCAGGCGACGTCCTCTTCCATCAGGGCGTCGGCCCGAAGGCTCTCGGTGAGGCTCTCGGAGTTGGCTTCCGTGGCGCTCTGCGCGTCCTGCGCGTCCTGGGGAAGGGAAGAAGAGGAGGTCATTGGATCCTTACGTCGATAGAAGTCCGATACGTCAGTCACAACGCGTGACCCCGCCGGAAGATTCCCATGGAGGGGGATCCACCGGCCGGCCGCCGTGCCGACGCGTCGATAGTGGCATGTCCCCGACCGGGCCGTCACTCGGGTTTCGGCGCCCGCGCGGGGCTCTGCCCGAGCGAGGCGCTCCGGGGCGTCTCGCTGCGCCAGTCCGGGTGCCCCGGCATCGGCGGGGTCTTCTTCCCGTACAGCCACCCGTCGAAGAACGCCGTCAGGTCCCGTCCCGCGATCCTCGACGCCAGGTCCGTGAACTGCTCGGTGGTCGCCGATTCGTTCCGGTGGACACGTACCCAGGTCCGCTCAAGGCGGTCGAACGCGGCCTCGCCGATCTCCTCGCGCAGCGCGTACAGGATGAGCGCGCTCCCGTCGTACACGACCGGCCTGAAGAGGCTGATCTTGTGGTCGGGGGTGGGCACGTCGGGGCGTGCGGGCGGACCGCCCGCCGCGCGCCAGGTGTCGGAGCGGGTGTAGGCCTCGCGCATCCGGCGCTCCATGGGCTTCTGCGCGTGTTCCTCGGCGTAGCGGGCCTCGTACCAGGTCGCGTGCCCCTCGTTGAGCCACAGATCGGACCAGGACCGCGGGGAGACGCTGTTGCCGAACCACTGGTGGGCGAGCTCGTGCACCATGACCGAGTCGACGTACCACTCGGGATATCCGTCCCCGGTGAACAGGGAGCGTTCGAAGAGCGAGAGGGTCTGCGTCTCCAGCTCGAAGCCCGTCTCGGTGTCCGCGACGAGGAGTCCGTACGTCTCGAACGGGTACGGGCCGACCTGCTTCTCCATCCAGGCCAGCTGCGCCGGGGTCTTCTCCAGCCAGGGCTCCAGCTTCGCCCGGTCGGCCGTGGGCACCACGTCGCGTACCGGCAGTCCCCGGGGCCCGGTCCGGTGGAGGACGGCGGAGCGGCCGATGGACACCTGGGCGAGTTCCGTCGCCATCGGGTGTTCCGTGCGGTAGGTCCAGGTGGTCGCGCCGGCGTGGTCCCGCTTCCCGGCGGGAAGGCCGCCCGCCACGACCGTGAGGTCCTTGGGCGCGGTCACCCGGAAGGTGAAGAACGCCTTGTCGGCGGGGTGGTCGTTGCCGGGGAAGACCCGGTGGGCGGCGTCGGCCTGGTTCGCCATCGCGAGGCCGTCGGCGGTCGGCACCCAGCCCCCGTTGGCCCGGTCCCCCGAGGGGTCGCTCGTATGCCGGACGGTGATCCGCACGGGCACCCCGGCCCGGATCCGGGAGGGCGCGTCGACGATCAGGTCCTCACCGGCGGTGGCGAACTCCGACTTCAGCCCGTCGACCTCGACGGAGCGGACGGCACCCCGGGCGAAGTCGAGGTTGATCCGTTCCAGCGGTGCGGTGGTCCACGCGTCGATCGTGGTGACGGCGTCCAGGGGCTCGGTGTTGCGGCCCTTGTAGGTGAGAGAGATGTCGTACGAGAGGACGTCGTAGCCCGGGTTGCCGAGGTGGGGGAAGAGTCGGTCGCCGATGCCCAGCGGTTCGGGTGCGGGCAGGGTGGCGGCGACGAGGGTGACCGACGCGGTGGCCAGCAGAGCGGCACGCAGTCGGCGGGAGGTGAGCGGCATGGACTACGGCTACCAGCGCGCCCCGTCCACGCGGGGGTGGCGCGCGCCGCACCACCCGAACGGGTTCGCCGGTGGGCTGCAAGGAGAGGTCCCGGACGGGCAGGGGTGTCAGCCGGTGGCGGCGGGCTGCTGGGCGCGGCTCACGTCGTACACGCCGGGTACGTCGCGCATCGCCCGCATGAGGCCCGGCAGCCCCGCAGCGTCGGGCAGCTGCAGCGTGTAGGTGTGCCGGACGCGCTGTTCGCTGGGCGGCTCGACGGTCGCCGAGACGATGGCGGCGTCCGCGGTCGCGATGGCCTCGGTGAGGTCGGCGAGGAGCCGGGGGCGTCCGAAGGACTCGGCGACGAGGGTGACCCGGTAGTCGGGGGTGCCGCTCCGGCCGCCGGGGTCGTTCCAGCGCGCCTCCACGGCCGGCCGGCCGATCGCCCTCATCCGGGCCACCGCCGGACATTCCTCGCGGTGCACGGTGACGGCGCCGCCGCGCACCGTGAATCCCACGATGCCGTCGGGCGGGACGGGGGTGCAGCACCCTGCGAGCCGGACCGGTGCTCCTGGCGTGCCGACCGCCACGATCGGAGCCCGGCCGGCTGCCCTGGCCCGGCTGTGCGCCGCGTCGTCGGCGGGCTGGGCCTGCGGCCTCGGGGCGTCGGGCCTGCTCTTGCGGGGGCCCTGCGCGCCGTCCGGATGGGCGTCGAGCCATGCCGTGATCGCGATCCGGGCGCCAGGCGTACGGACGTGGTCCAGCCACTCCGGGGAGGGCCCGGAAGAGGCGTCCTGGGCGAGCAGCAGCTGCACGGTGTCACCGTCGTTCAGCGCGGTGCTCAGCGTCGCCAGCCGGCCGTTGACGCGGGCTCCGATGCAGCCGTGCGCCTCTTCGCCGTACTGCGCGTAGGCGGCGTCGACGCAGCTGGCGCCGGCGGGCAGCCCGAGGGTCCCGCCGTCGGTGCGGAAGACCGTGATCTCCCGGTCCTGTGCGAGGTCGGCGCGCAGCGTGGCCCAGAACGTGTCGGAGTCGGTCGCCGACTCCTGCCAGTCCAGGAGGCGGGAGAGCCAGCCGGGCCTGGTCGGGTCGGCGCGCTCGCCGTCGGCGGGTTCGGCCTGGTGCGCGGCGGTGGTCCCGTCCTGGGTGTACGGGTTGCCGAGCGCGACGACACCCGCCTCGGCGACCTTGTGCATCCGGTGCGTACGGATCAGGACTTCGGCGACCGCGCCCTCGGGTCCGACCACCGCCGTGTGCAGCGACTGGTAGAGGTTGAACTTGGGCGCCGCGATGAAGTCCTTGAACTCGGAGATGACCGGGGTGAAACAGGTGTGCAGCTCGCCCAGGACCGCGTAGCAGTCGGCGTCCTCCCCGACCAGCACCAGCAGCCGTCCGAAGTCGGTACCCCGCATCTCGCCGCGTTTGATCCTCACCCGGTGCACGGAGACGAAGTGACGCGGCCGGATGAGCACTTCGGCGCTGATGCCCGCTTCCCGCAGGGTCGATCGGACGCTGCCGGCGATCTCCGTGAGAGGGTCCTCCGCTCCGCTCCAGGCGGAGATCAGGGCCTGGGTGCGCTCGTACTCGTCCGGGTGCAGGATCGCGAAGACGAGGTCCTCGAGCTCCGTCTTGAGCGCCTGCACCCCGAGGCGTTCGGCGAGCGGGATGAGCACGTCCCGGGTGACCTTGGCGATCCTGGCCTGTTTCTCGGGGCGCATGACGCCGAGTGTCCGCATGTTGTGCAGCCGGTCGGCCAGTTTGATCGACATGACGCGGACGTCGTTCCCGGTGGCGACGAGCATCTTGCGGAAGGTCTCGGGCTCGGCAGCCGCCCCGTAGTCGACCTTCTCCAGCTTGGTGACGCCGTCGACCAGGTAGCAGACCTCGTCGCCGAACTGCTCCCGCACCTGATCGAGGGTCACATCGGTGTCCTCGACCGTGTCGTGGAGCAGCGAGGCCGTCAGGGTCGTCGTCTCCGCGCCGAGTTCGGCGAGGATCAGGGTCACCGCCAGCGGATGGGTGATGTACGGCTCACCGCTCTTGCGCATCTGGCCGCGGTGGGAGGTCTCGGCGAGGACGTACGCCTTGCGCAGGATGGCGAGGTCGGCGTCCGGGTAGTGCGCGCGATGAGCCTCCGCGACATGCCCGATGGCGTCGGGAAGCCGGTCACGGGAGACCGGCCCGAGCAGGGCGACACGGCCCAGCCTGCGCAGGTCGATCCGTGGACGACCGCGTTTGCGAAGGGGAGCACCTGGATTGGTGGCCTCTGCGCTCATGGGGCACCTCCGGCAACGTCGACCGGCGGTGGATGCGGTTACACCCCCGAGCCGGTGCTTGATGCTATCGACCCCACCACGTGGCGCAGTCCAGCTCTCGCTCAGCGTGAAACGGATCACCCATTCGAGCGAAGCTCTAACCGATCATCGTTTCGAGCCAGACGGGGTCGATCACGCCCTCCGCGACGATCACGGCGGGCCCCGTCATGTCGATCCCGCCGTCCGGGTATTCGGTGATCACCAGGGTGCCGCCGGGCAGGTCCACGGTGTACGCCGCGGGGGCGCCGGTCGCCGCCGGGTCCACGCCGTCCCTGCGTGCGGCGGCGACGGCCACCGCACAGGCCCCGGTGCCGCACGACCGGGTCTCACCGGAACCGCGCTCGTGGACGCGCATCGCGACGTGCCGGGGGCCGCGGTCCACGACGAACTCGATGTTGACCCCGTCGGGGTAGACGGACCGCGGGCTGAACGGCGGTACGGAGGAGAGCTCTCCGGCGTGGTCCAGGTCCTCGACGAACGCGACGGCGTGCGGATTGCCCATGTTCACGTTGCGGGCTTCCCAGCTGCGGCCGTCCACGGTGACGGTGACGCCGTCGCCCGGCAGCACGGCACGCCCCATGGAGACCGTGACATCGCCGTCCTTCGCGATGTGCACCCGCTTGACCCCGCCCCGCGTGGCGACGGACAGATCACCTTCGGCGACGAACCCGGCACGCTGGAGGTAGCGGGCGAAGACACGCACCCCGTTGCCGCACATCTCGGCGACCGAGCCGTCCGCGTTGCGGTAGTCCATGAACCATTCGGCCTGCTCGGCCATACCTCGCGCCTCGGGGTGCGCGGCGGACCGCACGACGTGCAGCAGCCCGTCGCCGCCGATGCCCGCCCGGCGGTCGCAGAGCCGGGCGACGACGGAGACCGGCAGGTCGAGGGCGTTGTCCGGGTCGGGAACGATCACGAAGTCGTTCTCGGTGCCGTGTCCCTTGAGGAAGGTGATCTGCGAAGTGCTCACGAAGCAACTGTACGAGGCTCCGCCGACAGTCAGCGGGTCCGGGCCACGTCGCGGGCCGGCGCCTGCCCTCGGAAGGGGCTCCTGGGGTCCGGGCCGGTCAGCGGAGCCGGGCCACGCGCCAGACGGCGAGGGCCACCAGCACGGCGCAGACGGCTACGTACAGCGTAACCACGCGCCAGTCGGGGCGTTCGTTCGATCCCCTGGCCGGCAGGCCGGGCCAGGTGTGGCCGACACGGCGGGCGGCCATCATGCCCCAGCCCGCGGCACAGCCGCTGATCAGCAAGCCCAGCATCGCCACGACGGCACCGCCGCCGCCGAACTCGAAGGCGAGCGGGAAGGCGAACATCAGGGAGCCGACCGCCGCCAGCGCCACGATGGGCGCGAGCTGCCAGATCCGCAGCCGGCGGGCGGGCCGGAGCTCGACCTCGACCTCGGGGGCCACCTCGTGTTCGTCCGGCCCGTCGGGGCTCAGGCGTCCTGCCTCGTGCTGCGTGTCCGGTACGTCTCTGTCTGTGTCGCGAGGGCCGGCCTCCATCGCCACGCGCCCTCCCAACTCGGACTCCACTGGTCGATCGATGCTCGATGATGGCACGGCCCCGGCCGCCGAAATGACGGGCGGAGCGTCCCGATGCCATCACGTGATCAGGCTGTAACCGCTCGTTCGACCAACGCCAGCGCCCGGCGCGGGAGTTCTCCGCGCTCTTCCTCGGCACCACTCAGCCAGCGGACGCGCGGGTCGCGCCGGAACCAGGAGTCCTGCCGCCGCGCGAAGCGTTTGGTGGCGCGTACGGTCTCCGTGCGTGCCTCGTCCTCGGTGCACTCCCCCGCGAGAGCGGCGAGCACCTGCTGGTAGCCCAGCGCGCGCGAGGCGGTGCGTCCCTCGCGCAGCCCGCGGGCCTCCAGGTCACGCACCTCGTCCACCAGCCCGGCCTCCCACATCCGGTCCACGCGGGTACGGATACGTTCGTCGAGTTCGGGGCGTCCGACGTCCACACCGATCTGAAGGGCGTCGTAGACCGCTTCACCGCTCGGGAGGTTGGCCGTGAAGGGCTTGCCGGTGATCTCGATGACCTCCAGGGCGCGGACGATACGGCGGCCGTTGCCGGCCAGGATGGCGCGGGCCGCCTCGGGGTCCGCGGCGGCGAGCCGGGCGTGCAGGGCGCCGGAGCCGTGCTCCGTGAGCTCCTGTTCGAGCCGTGCCCGTACGCCGGGGTCCGTGCCCGGGAATTCGAGGGCGTCGATCGCGCCCTTCACGTAGAGACCCGAGCCGCCCACCAGGACGGGGGTACGGCCTTCGGCCAGCAGCCGGTCGATCTCGATACGCGCGAGCCGCTGGTACTCGGCGACACTCGCGGCCTCGGTGACGTCCCAGATGTCCAGGAGACGGTGCGGAACGCCGGCACGCTCGGGGAGAGTCAGCTTCGCCGTGCCGATGTCCATGCCCCGGTAGAGCTGCATGGAGTCGGCGTTGACCACTTCACCACCGAGCTGCTGGGCGAGAAACACTCCCAGATCGGACTTTCCGGCCGCGGTGGGACCGACGACGGTGATGACGCGAGGGGTGGGAGCTGGTCTTCTCACCGAGACAGTCTCCCAAACTTCGGGGTGCCTTCCGACCGGAAGAGACCGCGAACGGACGGACACGGCGAGTAACGCGTGATTTCTCACAGACGAGTAAAATGTGACCACAGTCCCCCAGCACGGAAGGTGACCCATGGGTTTCCTGGACAACCTGAAGGCCAAGCTGGCCCCGGCCAAGGAGAAGGTCGGCGACCTCGCGCAGCAGCACGGGGGCAAGATCGACCAGGGCATCGACAAGGCCGCCCGCACGGTCGACCAAAGGACCAAGGGCAAGTACAGCGACAAGATCGTGTCCGGCACGCAGAAGGCCAAGGACGCGGTCGACCGTCTGGGCCAGAAGGACCAGGGCGGTACACCGCCGTCACCGCCCGCGCACTGACCCGGGTCCCGCCGGAATCGGGGGCCGTGGAGCGATATGCCTCCACGGCCCTCGTCCGTGCCGCGGAGAGTCAGGACCGAAGGGTCACGACCAGGCGGCGACGACGTATCCCACGCCGTACGGGGCGTCCTCGTACAGCAGCTGCCCGCCGAGGCCCGCACCCCGCGCCGCGCCCGCGAGCACCTGCCAGGGCGCCCGGCCCGCCGCCTTCAGTTCGTACGCGAGCGACTCGTCCAGAGCGCTCAGCGCGGCCACGTCGGCGCTTGCCAGCGCACGGGCAGCGGCCGCGTCGAAGTCCGCCGCCCGCTCGTCCAGATAGCCGGGCGCCTTGACCGTACGGCAGGCGCTGCCGTCGCCCATGACCAGCAGGGCAACCCGCTCAGCCCTGGCCGCCAGGTCCGCTCCCGCCCGCAGGCAGCGGTCGGTGGCGAGTGGCTCCCCCACGCCGAGCCCCTCGACCGGGGCGCCGTCCCATCGGGTGCGGCCGAGCAGCCAGGCGCCGACGGCGAGTGATGCGGGGAGCGGGCGGCCGGGGGCGGGGGATCCTGCCGTGGCCTCACCCAGCCGCACGGTCAGGTCGACGCCGAATCCGGAGAAGGAACCTGCCGATCCCGGGGGGAACGGCCCGCGGCTGTCAGGTCCGGCCGGCCCGGCCACGATCAGCAGGTCCGGTTTCGCGGCGGCGAGCACGCCCAGGGCGTCGAGGCACGCGTTCCTCGCGGCGTCGAGCTCGGGCGCGGCTCCCGCGGCCACCTCGGGGACCAGGATCGGCGGGCAGGGACAGACGGCGGCGGCGGCAAGCATGCCGGTCAGCGTACTCAGACGGGCCGGTCTCAGTCGCAGCCGCACCCCGGGGTGGCGGCCACGGGCTGCGGGGCGGGCACGCCGATCCCGGGCAGGCCGAGCATGACTCCGGCGGGCCGGTCGGCAGGGGTCGCGTTGCGCTTCTCCCAGGCGTCACCCGACCGGGTGCGCCGGACGCCCAGGGGCGTTCCCTCGGCGAGCAGGTGGTGCGGGGCGGCGTAGCTGATCTCGACCGTCACCACGTCCCCGGGGCGTACGTCCTGGGACGGCTTGGTGAAGTGGACCAGACGGTTGTCGGGAGCCCGGCCGGAGAGCCGGTGCGTGGCGCCGTCCTTGCGGCCTTCGCCCTCCGCGACCATGACGTCCAGGGTGCGGCCGACCTGCTTCTTGTTCTCCTCCCAGGAGATCGCCTCCTGGAGGGCGGAGAGGCGCATGTAGCGCTCCTGTACGACCTCCTTGGGGACCTGTCCCTCCATGTCGGCGGCGGGCGTCCCGGGGCGCTTGGAGTACTGGAAGGTGAAGGCGTTCGCGAAGCGGGCCTCGCGCACGGCGTGCATGGTCTGCTCGAAGTCCTCCTCGGTCTCACCGGGGAAGCCCACGATGATGTCGGTGGAGATCGCCGCGTCCGGCATGGCGGCGCGCACCTTCTCGATGATCCCGAGGAAGCGCTCCTGGCGGTACGAGCGGCGCATGGCCTTGAGGATCGTGTCCGAGCCGGACTGCATCGGCATGTGCAGCTGGGGCATCACGTTCGGTGTCTCGGCCATCGCCGCGATCACGTCGTCGGTGAAGTCCCGCGGGTGGGGCGAGGTGAAGCGGACGCGCTCCAGGCCCTCGATCGTGCCGCAGGCCCGCAGCAGCTTGGAGAAGGCCTCGCGGTCACCGATGTCGGAGCCGTACGCGTTGACGTTCTGGCCGAGCAGGGTGATCTCGCTGACCCCCTCGGCGACCAGGGCCTCGATCTCGGCCAGGATGTCGCCGGTGCGGCGGTCCTTCTCCTTGCCCCGCAGCGCCGGGACGATGCAGAAGGTGCAGGTGTTGTTGCAGCCGACCGAGATCGACACCCACGCGGCGTACGCGGACTCACGGCGGGTGGGCAGCGTCGAGGGGAACGCCTCCAGCGACTCGGCGATCTCGACCTGCGCCTCCTCCTGGACCCGGGCGCGCTCCAGGAGCACCGGCAGCTTGCCGATGTTGTGCGTACCGAAGACGACGTCCACCCAGGGGGCACGCCGCACGATGGTGTCGCGGTCCTTCTGCGCCAGACAGCCGCCGACGGCGATCTGCATCCCGGGGCGCTTCGTCTTCATCGGGGCGAGGCGGCCGAGGTTGCCGTAGAGCTTGTTGTCGGCGTTCTCACGCACCGCGCAGGTGTTGAAGACGACGACGTCGGCGTCGCCGTCGGAGCCCTCGGGGGCGCGCACGTATCCGGCGCCCTCCAGGAGCCCCGACAAGCGTTCGGAGTCGTGGACGTTCATCTGGCACCCGTAAGTGCGTACCTCGTAGCTCTTCTGGACGTCCACTGCTTCGCTCCGGTTGCCGCTGGTCATGGGACAAGGGTAGGCGGTGACGGTGCCTCTCCCGTCGCCGGAGCCCGTGGCCCGGATCCGGCCTGGCCAGGACGGGGCACGGCCTGGCAGGATCGCGCCATGCTGCACGCACTGTCCCGGTTCGGCCGGCGCCGCACCCTTCAGGGGGGCGCCGCCGCCGTGGTCGTGCTCGGACTGCTCCTGTGGTGGGTGCTCCCGATCGGGGAGGAGGAGCCGAGCGGTTCGCTCACGTTCTCCACGGGCGTACGGAGCGGGGTCTACCAGCGCTACGGACAGCGGCTGGAGGGTGCGCTGGCCAAGGACATGCCCAAGGTGTCGATACGGCTGCAGACCAGCGAGGGCTCGCAGCAGAACATCGAACGGGTCGCGACGGGGAAGGCCGACTTCACGATCGCCACCGCCGATGCCGTCGCCACCTACCTTGCGAGCGGGAAACCGGGCGCGGGCCGGCTGCGCGGCTGCGTCCGGCTGTACGACGACTACATCCAGCTGATCGTGCCCCGCGACTCCGGGATCCGTGAGGTCGCAGACCTGCGGGGCAAGCGGGTGGGTGTGGGCCAGAAGGGGTCGGGGGTGCTTCTCGTCGCGGACCGGCTGATGAAGGCGGCCGGCGTCGATCCGGCGGAGGACATCACTCCCGTCCAGGCCGGGATCGACACGATGCCCGCGCGGCTGGCGGACGGCCGGCTGGATGCCTTCTTCTGGTCCGGCGGGCTGCCGACCGGCGCGGTGCAGGACCTCTCGGAGAAGTTCGCGATCCGGCTGGTGCCCCTGGAGGACGCGCTGGTCACCCAGCTCCAGGCGGCCGGCGGGTCCACGCGCTACTACCGTTCGGCCGTGATGCCGGCGGACGCCTACCTGCACGCCCAGCAGGGGCAGGCCGTGCGGACGGTCGCCGTCTCCAATCTGCTGATCACCACGGACCGTACGGATCCGCTGACGACCGAGGCGTTCACCCGGACCGTGATCGACAGCCGGGACCGGATCGGCCGCGAGGTGCACTCGGCGCAGCTGGTGGACCTGCGGACCGCCATCTACACCGATCCGCTGCCGCTGCACGAGGGCGCCAAGCGCTACTACCGCTCGGCCAAGCCCTGACGGTCCGGGGCCGGGCTCACGCGTGCGGCAGGTTGCGCGGCACGGTGACCGTCACCCGCAGGCCGTGCGGTTCGTGCGTCCCGTAGCGGATCGATCCCCCGCCCGCCTCGAGCAGGGCGCGCGAGATGGACAGTCCGAGGCCGGATCCCTTGACGTTCTGGTGCCGCCCGCTGCGCCAGAAGCGGTCGCCGACGCGCTCCAGCTCCTGTTCGGTCAGGCCCGGTCCCCGGTCGGCGACGACGACCGTGGCACCCTCGCCCTCGAGCCCGGCGGTGACCCGGACCTCCTGGCCTCCGGGGGTGAATTTGAGCGCGTTGTCGATGACGGCGTCCAGCGCGCTGGAGAGGGCGATCGGGTCCGCCCAGCCGGTCACAGCGGGTGCCCCGTCCAGGGTCAGCCGTACGCCCTTCTCCTCGGCCAGCGGACGCCATGAGGCGACCCGTTCACCGGCGAGTGCGGCGATGTCCGTGAGCTGGAGATCCGCCGCGGTGTGCTCGGCCAGCGCCAGGTCCAGCAGGTCGTCGAGGACCTGGGCGAGGCGCTTGCCCTCCGTGCGGACCGAGGCGATCTCCGCGTTGCCCTCGGGGAGTTCGAGTGCGAGGAGCTCGATCCGGAGCAGCAGCGCCGCCAGCGGGTTACGCAGCTGGTGCGAGGCGTCGGCGACGAAGGCACGCTGCTGCTCCAGCACGTCCTCGACGTTGTCGGCCATCTCGTTGAACGAGCGCGCCAGGCGCCGGAGCTCCGGAGGCCCGCCGGACGCGACGACACGGGACCTCATCCGGCCGCTCGCGATGTCGTGCGCGGCCGCGTCCAGGGTCCGTACGGGCAGGAGCACCCATCCGGTGAGGCGGAACGCGGCACCGACCGCCACGAGCATGGCCACGGCCTCGCCGAGGGCGATGAGCAGCCAGCCGCGCAGTGTGCGGGACCGCATGTCCCCGGTGGGCGAGTCGGTCACGACGACGGCGACCACGTCCCCGTCGCGTACGACCGGGGAGGCGACGACGATCCGGCCGTTCTGCCAGGGCCAGACCTGGGGCGGGTCGTGGGAGCGACGGCCGAGGAGAGCCTCCGCGAAGGCCTCACGCCCTTCTCCCTCGGTGGGGAGGGTCCAGGAGGCCGGCGCCCTGGCGAGGGCCCTGTCGTCACGGTAGAAGACTCCGGCCCGGATCCCGTAGACCGAGTCGTACGCCTCGAGTTCGGTCTGCAGGGTGCGCTGCCGCTCCTCGGTGCCCCGGACGGGTTCGTCGACGAACTGGGCCAGCGCGCCGAAGCGAGCCGTGTCGTCGATCCGGTCGATGACGACCCGCTGCTGTTCGGCGGCGGCCACGCGTACGGCCAGCGGGAAGCCGAGAGCGAGCAGCACGGCGGCCATCAGGACGATGAGCAGAGGGAGCAGGCGGGTGCGCACGGGGGGCGGACGTCCTCAGGCCGACGGCGGGACGAGCCGGTAGCCGACGCCTCGCACGGTCTCGACCAGTGCGGGAAGCCTCAGCTTGGAGCGCAGCGAGGCGACGTGCACCTCCAGGGTGCGTCCCGTTCCCTCCCAGCTCGTCCGCCACACCTCGCTGATGATCTGCTCCCGGCGGAAGACCACGCCGGGGCGCTGGGCGAGCAGTGCGAGCAGGTCGAACTCCTTGCGGGTGAGCTGGACCTCCTGACCGTCGACGCTGACCCTGCGGGTGGGCAGTTCGATGTGGACGGGCCCGATCCGCAGCGCCGCGAGGGGGGTCGGCCCGGTGTCCTCACCGGCCGTCCTGCGCCGGGCGACGGCGTGGATACGGGCCAGCAGCTCTCCGGTGTCGTAGGGCTTGACGACGTAGTCGTCGGCGCCGAGGTTCAGGCCGTGGATCCGCGAGCGGACGTCGGACCGCGCGGTCACCATGATCACCGGGATCGCGGAGCGCTTGCGGATCTTCCCGCACACCTCGTAGCCGTCCTGGTCGGGCAGCCCGAGATCCAGGAGCACGACCCCGAAGGGCTCCTTCTCGGCCGGCAGCAGTGCCTGGAGGGCCTCCTCGCCGCTGCGGGCGTGCACGACCTTGAAACCGTGGCGCGACAGCACGGCGGACAGGGCAGCCGCGACGTGGTCGTCGTCCTCGACCAGCAGCAGTCTCATGGCCCCCCTCTCCGCCTCATGTCTTCTCATGGTCCTTCGCGACGACCGCGAACCGTGCGTGACGGTCCACCGGTGTTCCGCCCGGCGAACCTTTCCGTACAGCGCTGATTCACGCCATCCCCTTACCAGGGCATCCACGCCGATGACGGGTGGGTCAGTCAAGTCCCTGCCGGTTACCACCAGGTTTCCGTTACCCACCCGGTATGCCGTCGAGCACCCCGTGGCGTCCCCTTCACGCGGTGTGTCCGGTTGCGGCCGGATCGTTATGCTCAATTTCCGCTCAGATGTAATGACGCTGGTAGCACTGCGTCACTAGGGTCCTTGCCTAACCGAGGAGGACGGAGCAAGAAGCCGATGAGCGGAGTTTCAGTGACCAAGGCCGCCGAGGATGCCGCACCTGCGGGAGACGACCTTGTCGTACTGAGCAACGTCAACAAGCACTTCGGCGCGCTGCATGTGCTCCAGGACATCGATCTGACCATCGCCCGTGGCGAGGTCGTCGTAGTCATCGGGCCCTCCGGGTCCGGGAAGTCCACGCTGTGCCGCACGATCAACCGCTTGGAGACGATCGACTCGGGCGCGATCGCGATCGACGGCAAGCCCCTGCCCCAGGAGGGCAAGGAGCTTGCGAGGCTGCGTGCCGATGTCGGCATGGTCTTCCAGTCGTTCAATCTCTTCGCGCACAAGACGGTGCTCGAGAACGTGATGCTGGGCCAGGTCAAGGTCCGCGGGACGGACAAGAAGGCCGCCGAGGAGAAGGCCCGGACCCTGCTCGACCGTGTGGGCGTCGGCGTGCAGGCGGAGAAGTACCCGGCGCAGCTCTCGGGCGGTCAGCAGCAGCGCGTCGCGATCGCACGCGCGCTGGCGATGGACCCCAAGGTCATGCTCTTCGACGAGCCCACTTCGGCTCTCGACCCGGAGATGATCAACGAGGTGCTCGAGGTCATGCAGCAGTTGGCCCGGGAGGGGATGACCATGGTCGTCGTCACCCACGAGATGGGCTTTGCCCGTTCGGCCGCCAACCGTGTGGTCTTCATGGCGGACGGGAAGATCGTCGAAGAGGCAACTCCCGACCAGTTCTTCAGCAATCCGCGCAGCGACCGGGCCAAGGACTTCCTGTCGAAGATTCTTCACCACTGATACCGACGACCTACGACACGAGGATTGTTCACATGAAGCTCCGCAAGTCGGCCGCCGTTGCGGCCATCGCTGTGCTCGCCCTGACCGCGACCGCCTGTGGCGGCAAGGAGGGCTCCGCCGGCGACAAGCCGTCGGGCGTCAAGCCCGGTTCCTCCGAGGCCCCCGCGCTGCCGAAGTACACCGTCGCCACCGGTGTCGACCTCGACTCGCCGACCTTCAAGGACGCGAAGAAGCGCGGCAAGCTGGTCATCGGCGCCAAGGCCGACCAGCCGTACCTCGGCTTCGAGGACCAGTCGACGAAGGAGCGCTCCGGCTTCGACGTCGAGATCGCCCGGATGATCGCGGCCGACCTCGGTTTCTCGGAGAAGCAGATCGAGTGGAAGACCGTCGACTCCGGCATCCGTGAGACGGCCATCTCCAAGGGCCAGGTCGACTACTTCGTCGGTACCTACACGATCAACGACGAGCGCAAGAAGCAGGTCGGATTCGCGGGCCCGTACTACAAGGCCGGCGCGGACCTCCTGGTGCGCAAGGACGAGACCTCCATCACCGGCAAGGAGTCGGTGAAGGACAAGAAGGTCTGCTCGATCGTGGGTTCGACCCCGCTCCAGGAGATCAAGAAGCCCGAGTACGGCGCGCAGGTCGTCGAACTGGCCAAGTACTCGGACTGCGTGCAGCAGCTCCTGACCAAGCAGGTCGACGCCGTCACGACCGACGACTCGATCCTCAAGGGTTACGCCGCCGCCAACTCCGGCAAGCTGAGGGTCGTCGGCAAGCCGTTCACCGACGAGCCCTACGGCGTCGGCCTGAACAAGGACGACAAGGTGCTCCGCGAGGCGATCAACAAGTCGCTGGAGACCCACGTCAAGGACGGTACGTACAAGAAGATCTACGAGGCGACCCTGGGCCTGTCCGGTTCGGAGTACACCGAGCCGCCGGCCATCGAGAGCTACTGACTCAGCTCCGTCGCTGACGTCCTGTCACTGACGCCACACGCGTGAGTGAGGCGTCCCGTACGCCGCCCTCCTGAGTACTGCGGTGTACGGGGCGCCCCTTCCCCTGCCCAGATGCCGCTGACCGCCGACGCGGAGACCCCATGAACGTATTGCTCGACAACTTCCCGGAATACCGCGACGGCTTCATAGGCACCGTGTCGATCACCGCCATCAGCTCGGTCATCGCGCTGGTCCTGGGCGTCGCCATAGCCGGCTTCCGTGTGTCGCCCGTGCCGCCGCTGCGCTTCTTCGGCACCGCCTGGGTGACCCTGCTGCGCAACACCCCGCTGACGCTTCTCTTCCTGATCTTCTTCTTCGTGGTGCCGGAGATCCTCTTCCCGGGCATGAGCCCCTTCCTGCTCGGCTCGCTGGCACTCGGCTTCTACACCTCCTCCTTCGTGTGCGAGGCGGTCCGCTCGGGTATCAACACCGTCCCCCTGGGGCAGGCCGAGGCCGCCCGCTCCATCGGCATGACGTTCGCCCAGACCCTGCGGATCGTGGTTCTCCCGCAGGCCACCAGGTCCGTCATCCCGCCGCTGAGCAGCATCTTCATCGCCCTCACGAAGAACTCGGCGATCGCCGGGGCCTTCAGTGTCACCGAACTCTTCGGGTGGCAGAAGCTGATGAGTGACCGGGGCTACGAGATCATGCCCGTCTTCGTCTGGGTGGCCCTCGGCTACCTGGTCGTCACGTTTGCCATCAGCGGTCTCTTCCGGCTGCTCGAGCGTCGTATGGAGGTCGCCCGATGAGTGCCAGCGTTCTCTACGACGCCCCGGGTCCCAAGGCTGCCGTCCGTAACCGGATCTATGCCGTGGTCGGAAGCCTCGCCATCCTGGGTCTGATCGCGGTCAGCCTGGTGCGGCTGTCCGACAAGGGGCATCTGGCCCCCGAGATGTGGGACATCTTCAACTACGCGGGCATCCGGCAGAACATCGCCGACGCGGTGCTCGCCACGCTCAAGGCCTTCGGTCTGGCGGCTGCCGGTTCACTGATCCTCGGGGTCCTGCTCGCCGTCGGCCGGCTCTCCGACCACAAGCCGGTCCGCTGGGTCGCGACCACCTTCATCGAACTCTTCCGTTCGATCCCGCTGCTGATCACCATCTACGCCATCTGGGTCGGCTTCCTCACCGACTACTCGATGTGGGCCCTGGCGCTCGGACTGTCGGTCTACAACGGCTGTGTCCAGGCCGAGGTGCTGCGCGCGGGTATCAACTCGGTGCCCAAGGGCCAGAGCGAGGCGGCGTACGCCCTCGGGATGAGCAAGACGCAGGTCATGGTCAGCGTGCTGATCCCGCAGGCGGTGCGCGCGATGCTGCCGACGATCATCAGCCAGCTGGTGGTGACCCTCAAGGACACCTCGCTCGGCTTCATCATCCTGTACCCGGAGCTGCTGCAGACGGCGCGTCTGATCGCCTCCAACACCCAGGTCAACAGCCAGTACCCGTACGTCTCGACGATCGCGGTCATCGGCACGATCTATGTGGCGATGTGTCTGCTCCTGTCGGCGCTGGCCACCTGGATCGAGAAGCGCGGCCGACGGGCCAAGACCGGTATCGCGATGGCCGCGGCCGCCGAGACGCCGGGCATCCTCCCGGCCGGC
Source organism: Streptomyces sp. NBC_01166 (assembly GCF_045039765.1). Classification (NCBI taxonomy): domain Bacteria; kingdom Bacillati; phylum Actinomycetota; class Actinomycetes; order Kitasatosporales; family Streptomycetaceae; genus Streptomyces; species Streptomyces sp. NBC_01166. The sequence continues at coordinate 6,168,230 of NZ_CP108613.1, read as the reverse complement.
AGTCTCGCGGCGCCCCACGCCGAGGACGGCCCGGCAGGCGGGCCCGAGTCGACCGAGGGGACCGGCAAGACCGACTGACGGAGCGGGCGGCCGGACGTCCCGTGAACGGACGCGCCGCCCTCCCTCCCCACCTTCGTGACAGCCCGCCGGCACACCGGCGGGCTGTCACTGTTTCCGGATCGCTGAGGCGCGGGAGCTGCATGGGTTGCGTGGGGCGGCAACTCAGGCGCCCTGTCCCACCGTCGCTTGACGCAAGCACCGGCAGTGGGTTGCATTCGTTCTGTGATCGCGCCCCGAACCACCGCCGCCGCACCCCCTTCCTCCCCCTCGGCCCCCAGGACCTCGACGGCCACTCCCACCAGCGCCGGAGGGTTCGCGCCGTGGACCCGGTGATCGTCGTCGGTGCCGGCCCCGTCGGGCTGGCGCTGTCGCTCGCCCTCGCGGCTCAGGGCGTTCCCTCCGTGCTGCTCGACGAGGGCCCGGGGAAGGACGAACCGCGCCCCGCCCGCACCGTCGTGCTGCGCGAGGACACCGCGGACCTGGTGGAACGGCTCGGCTGCCCGGCGCTCCACGAAGAAGGGCTGCGGTGGGCCGGCTGGCGTTCGGTACGGCGTAAGCAACTGGTGCGGGCCGTACCGCTGGGCGAGGAGGAGGGCACCGTACCGCTGCCCTCACCCGTCCATCTGCCCCAGCACGCCCTGGCAGGCGGTCTGCGCGCGGCGGTCGCCGCGCAGGACCTGGTCACCATGGTGCCGTTCAGCAGGATCGACACCCTGGAGCAGGACGCGCACGGCGTCACGGTGCACACCCGTGAGCCCGGATCGACCTGGTGGCGCGGGAGTTATCTGGTGGGCTGCGACGGCGCGCGGTCCACCGTACGCAAGCTCCTCGACATCAGGTTCCCCGGTCGCACGGCGGTCGAGCGGCACGCTGTCGCGGCGCTCCGCGCCGAACTGCCCTGGCCGGACGAGGCGGTGCTGCACCGGTCCCCGCCCTGGCGCACCGGTGGCGCCGAGGTCACCGCGCGTCCGCTGCCGGACGGTGTCTGGCGGCTTGACTGGCTCCTTCCGCCGCGCGGTGAACTGGTCACCCCCGAGGCCCTGATCACCAGGATCCGGGACACGCTCGAGGGCTGGTGCGGTGAGACTCCGGCCTACGAGCTGCTGGACACGGGCGTCTACACCCTCCACCACCGGCTGGCCAGGCGGTGGCGGTCCCAGCGGGCCTTCCTCGCCGGGGACGCCGCCCATCTGCTGGGCGCGCTCGGTACTCAGGGCCTGGACGAGGGGCTGCGAGACGCCGAGAACCTGGCCTGGAAGCTGGCGCAGGCCTGGCACCAGAGTGCCTCCGAGCTCCTGCTCGACAGCTACCAGGCCGAGCGCCGGGCCGCCGTCGCCTCCCGGCTGCGCGCCGCCGACCAGTCTCTGCCGATACTGCGGGGCGGGCCAGGCCTCCGGACACTCGTACCCGGTGCCGCGCGCGGGCACGACACGTTGCTGGCCGACGGTCATCTGGGGTGCGGTCCCCTGGGCGCGCCCCCCGCGTACACGCACTCCCCTCTCTCGCCTCAACGCACCGAGGGACACGCGTCGGTGGGGACGGACCCCGGTGCGCCGGTCACCGACGTGCGGGTGACCGCGCCCGACGGGAAGACGGTGCGGCTGCGCGACCGGCTGGGACTGGGGCATCTGCTCGTGATCCTGGTCGCACCTGGCACGGGGGTGTGGGACAGGCGGCACTGGCTGACCGCGGGGGTCATGCCCCGGCTCGTCGACGCGGTGGCCGCCCTCCCCGTGAACGCCGAGCTGCTGGTGACCGAGAGCTACCCGGGGGCGACGGCCCATACGGTGCTGCTGGTCAGGCCGGACGGGCACCTCGTCGCGGCCTTCAGCGGGGTGCGGCCCGCCGAACTGTTCGCGGCGGCGGACGCGGCGCGCGGGGGTGGCCCGGACACGGCGCACGGCGACCCGGCGCGCACCACCACGAGCTCCGACCGGACCGCAGACGTCAATTGACCGTCGCAGGCGCACATGGTGTACTCCAGATCATGACCGACACCGATGTGCGCCTGTGGCGGAGGGTCCATATGGACCTCGTCCGCTATGCGGGCTGCGTGTGTCGCCCGTCCTGCTGAATCGCCTCTCCCCGCACACCGTGCTGTTTCGCGCGCGGCTGTGCTCCCACGCGAACTTCTCAGGACGGTCCCTGTGTCTGCATCCTTTCCCACCCTGCCCACATCCGCGTCCGAGTCAGCCGTCGGAACGGGCCCGTCGGCCCCGGCTGTCGACGGCCCGAGCGTGCCCGCCGTCTCCGGTACGGGCTCCCCGGCCCCGACCGCCGCGGAACTGCTCGACTTCGTCCGCCGGACCGCGGAGGACTCCGCGCTCGTCGCCTCGCTCCCGCTCGATCCCGAGGGCCGCACCTGGCTCCGGCTCGAGGGCCCAGGCGGCAGCGAGGCGTGGCTGATCAGCTGGCCGCCCGGTACGGGCACGGGCTGGCACGACCACGCCGAGTCGACGGGGGCCTTCACCGTCGCAGCGGGCGCCCTCCGGGAACACTCGTTGGCCGCGCGACTGCCCACGGACGGCTGGAAGACCCTCGAACTGAGCGAGGGCATCGACCGGGACCGGCTCCTGGCGACCGGGCAGGGCAGGGCCTTCGGCCGCCACCACGTCCACGAGGTACTCAACGAGTCCGGCGACGAGCACGCCGTATCGGTGCACGCGTACTACCCGCCCCTGCCGCAGATCCGCCGCTACAGCCGCACGGGAGCGGTCCTGCGCCTGGAGCAGACCGAACGCCCGGAGGACTGGCAGTGAGCGACGCGGACCAGGTACAGCGGAAACCGGTGGGCATCGATGAGCTGCTCGACCGGGTACGGGCAGGCTACGAGCGGATCGGACCCGAGGAGGCGGCAGCGGAGGCAGCCGACGGCGCGCTGCTGGTCGACATCCGTTACGCGGCGCTGCGCGAGAAGGACGGCCTGATCCCCGGGGCTCTCGTCGTCGAGCGCAACGAGCTGGAGTGGCGGCTCGATCCGCAGGGAAGCCACCGTGCCCCACAGGCGGTGAGCCACGATCTGCGGGTCGTGGTGATCTGCAACGAGGGTTACGCGTCGAGTCTCGCGGTCGCCTCCCTGCGGCAGCTGGGACTGCACCGGGCCACGGACCTGACCGGTGGCTTCCAGGCGTGGCGCTCGGCCGGGCTCCCGGTCGCTCCCTGAGGGGAGGGCACCTGACGCGCCTGGCCTCGTGCACCGACGGCCGCCGCCACACCGTGTCGGCGGCCCTGCCGCTCCGAGGACTCTTTCCGATGACCGGTGGTCGATGACCGATGTCCGGATGACCGGATGACCGGTGGCACAGTCACCGGTCATCCGGCCGCTCACTGGACCGAACGACGCTCCGACCCACCCGAACGCTGCTCCCCGGTGGAGCTATCCCCGCGCGCGACGGACATTCACCTCATCACTGAGGACCGGAATGTACGGAGATGTCGCGCCGATGGAAACCGCTCAGCTCACCCCGGACCAGCTCGACACACAGGCCTCCCTGCTCCATGGCAGCGACGCGTGGCAGCGCATCGTCACAGGCTGGGAGCAGACCGCCCGGGAGCCCGCACCCGCGACCGAACCCCCGGCATCCGTACCGGCCGACGAGGCTCGGCCCGCACCCCCGACCGCGGACTGGCGGGACCTGCTGTCCGTGCCTGTCGACCGGCTCGTCGAGGACTCCCTGCGGGCCCTGCCTCCGCGGCAGCCGCGCGAGCGCCGGCTTCCCGGGCGCCTCGGCGCTGTACTGCCCGAGCGTCTGCACGCGTGGCGCCGCATCGGACAGCCTGATGTGCGCCCGTCCACCCATCTGGGCTACGCCCGACAGATCCTCACCGAGTGGGGCTGGCAGAACACCCCCTACCGCCTGCGCAACACCCGTGGCGCGCGTTGCCTCTGCGGGGCCATGCTGACGGCTCACCGACTCGGCTACGGGTCGCTCGACACCGTCGACCGTGCCGGTGCGTGGGTGATCACCGAGCTGCGCTCGCAAGGCTGGTCCGACCTGATCGGCCCCTGGAACCGGCACCCCGGCCGCACCGCCGCCGACGCACTGGCCCTGATCGACGCCACGATCCGCCGCGCGTCCCTTGCAGGACACTGAGCACCCGACTTTCACCCGCCCCTTTCCGGCACCGGGCCGGTCTGCGGCGGTAGCCCCCTCCGCCACCGTCGCCGACCGCCCCGTGACCTGCGCGTTCATCCCCCGAATCCCCCGCACCGACCGGGCGCCGAGCCCCACACCGGCCTGGCTGCGTGCTCCCCCGCTCCTCCCGCCCCCGTTCCACCGGTCAGAAGGGCTCGTCCAGCCCTTCCATGTCCTCCCCCTCCGCCTCGATCGCCTGACGCACCACGCGCAGGGCCATCCCCTCGCCGTACCCCTTGCGCGCGAGCATGCCCGCGAGCCGGCGCAGACGCTTGTCGCGGTCCAGCCCCCGGGTGGAGCGGAGCTTGCGCGCGACGAGCTCCCTGGCGGTCTCCTCCTCCTGCTCGGGGTCGAGCTGCCCGACCGCCTCGTCGATCACTGTCGGGTCCACCCCCTTGGTGCGCAGCTCCCGCACGAGGGCACGCCGGGCCAACCCTCGTCCGTGGTGCCGGGACTCGACCCACGCGTCCGCGAACGCGGCGTCGTCGATCAGTCCCACGTCCTCGAACCGCGAGAGCACTTCCTCGGCCGCCTCGTCGGGAATCTCCCGCTTTCTGAGCGCGTCAGCCAGCTGCTTACGGGTGCGCGGGGTCCCGGTCAGCAGCCTGAGACAGATGTTGCGCGCCTGCTCGACCGGGTCTCGCGGTTCCCCCTTCTCGGCCCTCGACGAGGAAGGGGAACCGCTGCTTCTGGAGCGGGAGCGGGAACGACGCCCCGCCCCCTCACCGAACCCGGCCCCCCGGCCGGGCTCCGGGGGACCCCCGGACGGTTCTGCGGCGTACTCGGGGCCGGGGCCCGCACCCGCGTCGGTGCCCGGCCACTCCGTGCGACGCGTCACGGCCTAGCTCTTGGCCGCTGCGGCCTTGGCGGGCTTGGCCTTGGTCGCGGGAGCCGGTACCGACTTGGCCGCCCCGTCGGCCGGAGCCCCCGTGGTGACCGCACCATCGGCTGCGGGCTCCGCCGCGGCATCCTCCGGACGGACACCGACGCCGAGCTTGTCGAGGATCTTCTTCTCGATCTCGTTGGCCAGGTCGGGGTTGTCCTTGAGGAAGTTGCGGGAGTTCTCCTTGCCCTGGCCGAGCTGGTCGCCCTCGTACGTGTACCAGGCGCCGGCCTTGCGGACGAAGCCGTGCTCCACGCCCATGTCGATCAGACCACCCTCACGGCTGATGCCCTGGCCGTAGAGGATGTCGAATTCGGCCTGCTTGAACGGCGGCGCCACCTTGTTCTTGACGACCTTGACGCGAGTGCGGTTGCCCACGGCGTCGGTGCCGTCCTTCAGGGTCTCGATCCGGCGGATGTCCAGACGCACCGAGGCGTAGAACTTCAGCGCCCGGCCACCGGTCGTGGTCTCCGGCGAGCCGAACATCACGCCGATCTTCTCGCGCAGCTGGTTGATGAAGATCGCGGTGGTCTTGGACTGGTTGAGCGCGCTGGTGATCTTCCGGAGCGCCTGGCTCATCAGGCGGGCCTGCAGACCCACGTGGGAGTCGCCCATCTCGCCCTCGATCTCCGCTCGCGGCACCAGGGCCGCGACGGAGTCGATGACGATCAGGTCGAGCGCGCCCGAGCGGACGAGCATGTCCACGATCTCCAGCGCCTGCTCGCCGTTGTCCGGCTGCGAGAGGATGAGATTGTCGATGTCGACGCCGAGCTTCTTCGCGTACTCCGGGTCCAGAGCGTGCTCCGCGTCGATGAACGCCACCGAGCCGCCGAGCTTCTGCGCGTTCGCCACGGCGTGCAGAGTCAGCGTCGTCTTGCCGGAGGACTCCGGTCCGTACACCTCCACCACACGGCCGCGCGGCAGACCGCCCACACCGAGGGCCACATCCAGCGCGGTGGACCCGGTGGGGATCACCTCGATCGGCTCGTTCGGCCGCTCACCGAGGCGCATCACCGCGCCCTTGCCGAATTGCCGTTCAATCTGTGCGAGTGCGGCGTCCAGCGCCTTCTCGCGGTCGGTTCCTGCCATGGGTTCCACCCGATTTGCTTGAGTCGATCGCTTCACGTCACAGACGCTAACCCCTGCCACTGACAATGGGCCTCGACGTCCTCCCGGCCTGTGGACAACTCCACGGTCGGGCCCGGCAAAACCCGGCCGGAATCCCATGAGAATGGATGTTCGATTTCAGTGTCAAGCGCACCACGCCGGGCCGATACGGCCGAGGGTAGCCGCTTATAGCAGTCGACATCGATCAAGTCAATGAACTGCGACAGGCCTCACGCCGGATTCGGGCGATGCCTCGCGGAGGCCCAGGCCCCGGGCCCGACCCCCGAGCCGCCGGGCGGTGTCACGGATTGCCGTCGGCCGGGCCTCGGGCGTGCCCGCCGCCCCCCACGGCGCGGCGGATCCTCGACAGCACCGGCTCGCCACGGCGCCAGCGGTGTCCGCCCTGCACCCGCGGGTCGTCCATCACGTCGTAGCGCTTCACATACGCGCCCAGGAACGCCTGGAGCGTGGCGACGGCCGGAATGGCGATCAACGCTCCGACGGCTCCCATGAGCGCGGTGCCCGCGACCACCGAGCCGAAGGCGACCGCGGGATGGATGTCGACCGTCTTGGACGTGAGCTTCGGCTGCAGCACGTAGTTCTCGAACTGCTGGTAGACCACGACGAAACCGAGAACCCACAGCGCGTACCAGGGATTGACCGTGAAGGCGATCAGCATGGGCAGCGCGCCGGCCAGGTACGTACCGATCGTGGGGATGAACTGCGAGACGAGGCCGACCCAGACCGCGAGCGCCGGCGCGTACGGCACTCCGAGGACCACCAGCAGGACGTAGTGCGCCGCGCCGGAGATCAGCGCCATCAGTCCGCGCGAATAGATGTAGCCGCCGGTCTTGTCGACCGCGATCTCCCAGGCGCGCAGCACCTCTGTCTGCCGGGAGGGAGGCAGCACGGAGCAGAGCGCGCGCCGAAGCCGGGGACCGTCGGCCGCGAAGTAGAACGAGAACAGGAAGATCATCAGAAGCCGGAACAGCCCGCCGAGGACGGTGGTCGAGACGTCGAGCACGCCGGTAGCGCTGTTCTGCACGTACTTCTGGAGCCAGTCGGAGTGCAGCAGGCTGTCCTGCACCTCGACCCGCGAGAGCTCCGTGTGGAAGGTCTGGTTGACCCAGTTGATCACCGAGTCGAGGTACTTGGGGAACTCCTCGACCATGTCGACGATCTGGCCGGCGAGCATCGAGCCGAGGAGGACGATGAAGCCGATCCCGGCGATCAGCACGGCGAGGAAGACCAGGAAGGTGGCGAGTCCCCGGCGCATCCCGTGCCCGGCCATGCGGCTCACGGCCGGCTCGATCGCCAGCGCCAGGAAGAAGGCGATGAGGATGTTGGTCAGCAGCCCGATGAGCTGGTAAAAAGCCCAGCTGCTCAGTTGGAAGCACCCGTAGAGCGCCAGAGCCATGACCATCGCGCGCGGCAGCCAGCCGGGCATGCGGACGGGGCCGGTGCCGGGCGGCGGACTCGGTGGTGCGGGCGGCGAGGCGGGCGGCTGGGTCTGGGCTGTCTCGTCTGTCGGTGCCACGTGACAAGTCTCGCTCACTGCTGTGACAGCCGGACCCCCGGCCAGGCAGGGACCGATGCGGGTGACGCGGGTGCCGCGGCCGAGGCAGCGGGCATGGCCGCGTCGCTCAGCGCTTGTCCGGGGGCACTCCGACCGCCGAGCAGACCCCGCGCCAGACGTCCTTGGCCTCCCATCCCGCGGCCAGGGCCTCGTGCACCGTGCGGCCGCCGAGCTCCGCCATGACGTGATCGCGCGCGAAGGAGTCGGCGTAGGCCTCGCCGAAGTGATCCGCCATCCGTTCCCAGAAAATCGTCAACCGCATGCCCTCAGTATCCCGCTCCTGAGAGTGCAGCCGGGCCGGAGGGCCCTGCCGGCGACGTTTTCCCCTCTACGGTCGGTTCCATGGCTGGAACCGGAGCAAATCCCCTCGCCCGCGCCGAGCAGTTCATCTGGCTCACCGCACGCGTCCTCGAACAGCGGCGGTTCGCCCATCTCTTCCTGGGAGGGAGCGCGGACACCGTCGAAACCGCGCTCGACGCCTATCGGAACGGGGACGGTGGCTACGGTCACGCGCTCGAACCCGATCTTCGCGGACCGGTGAGTCAGCCGCTCCACACCGCTCATGCGCTGAGCGTCCTCGACTCCATCAGCCGCTGCGGTGGGATGCGCGTGGAACGGATCTGCCGCTATCTGACGGACGTGTCGACCAAGGAAGGCGCTCTGCCCGCGCTCCATCCCTCCCAGCGTGGCTACCCCGCGGCACCCTTTATCCCCGTAGTCGACGACCCGCCCGCCGAACTGCTGGCGACGGGCCCGGTGGTCGGGCTTCTGCACCGCAATCAGGTGTGGCACGCCTGGCTGTTCCGGGCCACCGACTTCTGCTGGGCCGCCGTCGACGCCCTGGAGCAGTCCCATCCGTACGAGATCGAGGCCGCCGTAGCCTTCCTGGACGGCGTTCCCGACCGTGCGCGTGCCGAATCGGCAGCCGACCGGCTGGGGCAACTGGTGCGTGAGCAGCGGCTGGTGGTGCTCGATCCCCGGCGCCGTGCGGAGTATCCGGTGGCTCCTGGCTATGCCCCGGGGGAACACCACTTCCCTTACGACTACGCCCGCACACCCGGGTCGCTCGCCCGTCGCTGGTTCAGCGAGAGCGAGCTGGAGAGCGCTCTGGATCATCTCGCGGCCGAACAGGAGGAGGACGGCGGCTGGCCGGTCAACTGGCGCCGTTGGGCCCCGGGGACGGCCCTGGAGGGCCGTCCGATCGTGACGATCAAGGCGCTGCAGACCCTCCGGGCGTACGGCCGCGGTCCGCGCTGACCTGCCCGCCTCAGAACAGGGCGCGCGCGGCAGCGGTGACCACGACGGCGGTGCCGACGACGACGAGGAAGGGCGCCCGCAGGACGAGGGCGAGCGCCGCCGCGGCGAGCCCTGCCGCTCTGGCGTCCAGCATCAGCTGCTGTCCGTCGGCGAAGGTCTGCTGAGCGGTGAGGGCCGCGAGCAGCGCCACCGGCATGAGTGCTGCCAGCCGCTGCACGAGGGGGCGCTCCAGGACTCCGGCGGGGACCAGGAGCCCCAGGAGCTTCGCGAGATAGCAGCCGACGGCGGTGAGTCCGATGGCGATCCAGATGTTCATCGGCCCTCCCCGGGCGCCGTGCCTCCGGTGGCGGTCCGGTCCGAGCCGCTCCCACCCCGGCCGTTCAGGAACAGGACGACCGGAGCGGCCAGCGCGGACACCAGTACGGGCGCGCCCGCCGGCAGCACCGGCAGGAGGCCCAGCACCAGCAGGACCGCCAGCGCCGCCGTGACGCGCTCCGTGGCGCTCTTCAGCATCGGTGCCAGCAGCGCGAGGAACACGGCGGGGCCCGCCGCGTCCAGTCCCCAGGCGTCGGTGTCGCCGAGCGCCTTCGCCCCGAGCGCGCCCCCCAGCGTGGTCAGGTTCCACAGGACGTAGAGGGTGAGCCCGGTGACGGTGAAGCCGATACGCGCGGCACGCCTGGTGGGCTGGGGCAGCGTGACGGCGGTCGTCTCGTCGATGACCCAGTGGGCGGCGAGGGGGCGCACGAAGCGCGGCAAGGCGAGGAGCTGCGACAGCCGTAGCCCGTAGAAGGCGTTGCGGACGCCCAGGAAGAAGGCTCCTGCCGCGGCGGTGCAGGGGTTGCCGCCGGCCGCGATGGCACCCACGAGGGCGAACTGGGAGGCCCCCGTGAAGACGAGGAGACTCAACGCGCAGGTCTGGAGAAGGCTCAGTCCGGAGCCTGCCGAGGTCACGCCGAAGGCGAACCCGGAGAGGCCCACGGCTATGCCCACGCCGAGTGCGTCCCGGACGACGGCGCCGTCCGGCTTCTCCGTATCCGCTCCTTGGGCGCCGAGTGCGCCGGAGCTCTGAGGGAGTGCTGTCTGTTCTGCCACGCCCGGAACGCTACGGTGCGGGATCCCCGCCGGTCTTGTACGTTCTTGCACGCTCGCGCTGGTAGGCGCCCGGGGGCACTCCGACGATCCGGGTGAAGTGACGGTTGAGATGGGGCTGGTCGGTGAAGCCGACGGCGGCGGCTGCCTCGGCGGGCGCGGTCCCGGCGTCGAGCATGCGTCGCGCACGGCGCACCCGGGCGTCGGTGAGCCACGTGTGCGGGGGCATTCGTACTGCTTCTTGAAGGCCCGCAGCAGCGCGAACGGGCCGGTACCCAGCTCGGCCGCGAGCGCTTCCAGGGTGGGCGGCCGCTCCATCCGTTCCTCCAGTGCGGCCCGTGCGCGGACCGCGTCCCGGGCGCCGGCGAAGTGCGGGGTCCTGGCCGGCAGCACGCTGCCGTGGCGGTCGAGCAGCCGGGCTACCAGGACGCGCAGGACGCTGTCGGCGGCGAGGGCGTTACCCTCCTCGGCGGCCCGGTGGACCTCGGTGATCAGACGGGCGGCATGCGGGTCCCGCACGCCGGTCTCCGCGAAGCCGAGGGTGCCGCGCAGGTTCGTCAGGTCGGCCGCGATGTCGTTGATCACCTGGGCGGAGGGGTAGAGCGTGGCGTACACCCATCCTTCGGGCACTCCGGCACGGGCGGTGTGCGGCACCTCCGGGTTGATCATGACCACGGTGCCGGGTCCGGCGTGCACGGTGCCGTCGGGGAGGCCGACGTCCTCGATACCGCTGGTGATCGTGCCGAAGACGTAGCCCTCGTGGCTGTGGCGCGGAAAGGCGTGGCGGACGTAGCGGGCACGCAGCAGATCGAGGTCGGGCAGCTCCGCGTACTGCCAGTACCTCGCCCATTCCTGTGTCGTGTCCACCTCCGCCATGCTCGTATTCTCGCAGGTCCGGGCCGGTGTCCGAAGCCCAGGACGGTGGGCGGCGGCACGTCCACCGGCCGTTGTCGGTGGCGGGGTGCACGATGGGGGGCATGGCCGGTTCCGCACTCGACTCGTTCTCACCCGCGACCCGCAGCTGGTTCGCCGCCGCCTTCGACGCGCCCACCGCCGCGCAGGAGGGGGCCTGGCGGGCCATCGGCGAGGGTTCGGACGTGCTGGTCGTCGCACCGACCGGATCGGGTAAGACGCTCGCCGCCTTTCTCGCCTCCCTGGACCGGCTGGCGGCCCTTCCGCCGCCCGCCGAGGCGAAGAAGCGCTGCCGGGTGCTGTACGTGTCACCGATGAAGGCGCTCGCCGTGGACGTGGAGCGGAATCTGCGTTCACCTCTGACCGGGATCCGTCAGGAGTCAGTACGTCTGGGTCTGCCCGAGCCCGAGGTGCGGGTGGGGATCCGTTCCGGCGACACCCCTCCGGCCGAGCGCCGTTCGATGGCGACGAGGCCCCCGGACATCCTGATCACCACTCCCGAGTCCCTGTTCCTGATGCTCACGTCCTCGGCCCGGGATGCGCTCGCCGGGGTCGAGACGGTGATCGTGGACGAGGTGCATGCCGTCGCGGGCACCAAGCGCGGCGCCCATCTCGCGTTTTCCCTGGAGCGTCTGGACGAGCTGCTGCCGCGGCCCGCGCGGCGTATCGGGCTGTCGGCGACGGTCCGCCCGGTCGACGAGGTCGCGCGGTTCCTCTCCCCGCAACGGAGGGTGGAGATCGTCCAGCCCCCCTCCACCAAGGAGTTCGACCTCTCCGTCGTGGTTCCGGTGGAGGATCTCGGCGAGCTGGGCGGCTCCCCCGCCACGGGTGACGAGGGCGGCCAGGCGGAGAAGCCGTCGATCTGGCCCCATGTCGAGGAGCGCATCGCCGACCTCGTGCAGTCACACCGCTCCACGATCGTCTTCGCCAACTCCCGGCGGCTGGCGGAGCGCCTGTGCAACCGGCTGAACGAGATCGCTCACGAGCGGGCGACCGCCGCGTCGGAGGAAGGGCCGGGGGCGGGCGGGCCCCTGCCCGAAGCCCACTCCCCCGCCGAGATCATGGCCCAGTCCGGGGCGGCGAAGGGGGCACCGGCCGTCCTGGCCCGAGCGCACCACGGCTCGGTGTCCAAGGAGCAGCGCTCCCAGGTCGAGGAGGACCTGAAGGCGGGCCGGCTGCCGGCCGTGGTCGCCACTTCCAGCCTGGAGCTGGGGATCGACATGGGCGCGGTCGACCTGGTGATCCAGGTCGAGTCGCCGCCCTCCGTGGCCTCGGGACTGCAGCGGGTGGGCCGAGCCGGGCACCAGGTCGGCGCTGTGTCCACCGGGGTGGTCTTCCCCAAGTACCGGGGCGACCTGGTACAGGCGGCCGTCGTCACCGAGCGGATGCGCCAGGGCGCCATCGAGGCTCTGCGGATCCCGTCCAACCCCCTGGACGTGCTCGCCCAGCAGATCGTCGCCACGGTCGCGCTCGACAGCTGGCAGGCCGACGATCTGCTCGCCCTCGCCCGCCGGGCGGCCCCCTTCGCCTCCCTGCCCGAATCCGCGTTCACCGCCGTGCTCGACATGCTCGCCGGGCGTTATCCGTCCGACGCCTTCGCGGAGCTGCGGCCGCGTGTGGTGTGGGACCGCGTCACCGGTACGGTCACGGGCCGCCCCGGTGCCCAGCGGCTCGCCGTCACTTCGGGCGGCACCATTCCCGACCGCGGACTCTTCGGCGTCTTCCTGGCCGGCGCCGACCCGAAGAAGGGCGGCGGACGCGTCGGCGAGCTGGACGAGGAGATGGTCTACGAGTCCCGGGTCGGCGACGTGTTCACCCTGGGCACCACATCCTGGCGGATCGAGGACATCACCAGGGACAGGGTCCTCGTCTCGCCCGCCCCCGGAGTCCCCGGCCGGCTGCCGTTCTGGAAGGGCGACCAGCTGGGCCGCCCGCTGGAGCTGGGCCGTGCCCTGGGTGCGTTCCTCCGGGAGATCGGCGGGCTGTCCGCCGAGGACGCCAGGCTCCGGCTGGTCGCGGCCGGGCTCGATGCCTGGGCCGCGGACAACATCCTGTCGTACCTCGACGAGCAGCGCCGGGCCTGCGGGCATGTCCCCGACGACCGGACGGTGCTGGTCGAGAGGTTCCGGGACGAGCTGGGCGACTGGCGGATCGTGGTGCACTCGCCGTTCGGCGCCCAGGTCCACGCCCCGTGGGCGCTCGCCCTGTCCGCCCGGCTCGGTGAGCGGTACGGCATGGACGCACAGGTCATGCACGCCGACGACGGCATCGTGCTGAGGCTGCCCGACGCCGACCTGATGGGGCTCGACCTCCTCGACTTCGATCCGGTCCAGGCCGATGCGAGCGGTGAGGCCGCGGGCGGCGCGGGGCGCGGCGCCGGCGGCCCAGGTCTTCCCGCCGCCGGATTCGACAGCGAGCAGCCTCCCGTCGGGGCCACCGACGTGGTTTTCGACAAGGGCGAGATCAGTCAGGTCGTGACCGAACAGGTCGGCGGATCCGCCCTGTTCGCCTCCCGGTTCCGCGAATGCGCCGCGCGCGCCCTGCTGTTGCCCCGGCGCAGCCCCGGCAAGCGCACCCCCCTGTGGCAGCAGCGTCAGCGCGCGTCCCAGCTGCTCCAGGTGGCCTCCGAGTTCGGCTCGTTCCCGATCGTCCTCGAAGCCGTCCGCGAGTGCCTTCAGGACGTCTTCGACGTCCCCGGTCTCACCGAGCTGATGGGCGACCTGGAGGCCCGCCGCATCCGTCTGGTCGAGGTGACCACCCCCGAGCCGTCACCGTTCGCCCGCTCCCTCCTCTTCGGCTACGTCGCGCAGTTCCTGTACGAGGGCGACTCGCCCCTCGCCGAGCGGCGGGCGGCGGCACTCTCGCTCGACTCCCATCTCCTGGCCGAGCTGCTGGGCCAGGCGGAGCTGCGGGAGCTGCTCGACGCCGATGTCCTCGGCGAACTGGAGCGGGAGCTCCAGTGGCTGACCGACGACCGGAAGATCAAGGACGTCGAGGGGGTCGCCGATCTGCTGCGCGTGCTCGGCCCCCTCACCGACGCCGAGCTGGCCGAGCGCGGCGCGGAGCCCGCGTGGGCCCCGGAGCTGGCGACATCCCGGCGCGCCATCCAGGTCCGCATCGGTGGAACCTCCCACTGGGCGGCTGTCGAGGACGCGGGCCGGCTGCGCGACGCACTCGGCACCGCACTCCCGGTAGGAGTCCCCGAGGCGTTCACGGAGCCGGTCAAGGACCCGCTCGGCGACCTCCTCGCCCGGTTCGCCCGTACGCACGGCCCGTTCACCACCACACAGGCGGCGAGCCGTTTCGGCCTCGGCAGCGCCGTCACGGACGGGGCGCTGCAGCGGCTCGCCGCGTCGAGCCGCGTCGTCCAGGGCGAGTTCCACCCCGCGGGCATCGGCCAGGAGTGGTGCGACGCCACGGTCCTGCGGCGGCTGCGCCGCCGTTCGCTCGCCGCGCTCCGACAGGAGCTGGAGCCTGTGCCACCCGCCGCGCTGGCCGGCTTCCTCCCCCAGTGGCAGCACCTCGGCGACAACAGTCTGCGGGGGATCGACGGACTGGCCCGTGCCATCGAGCAGTTGCAGGGCGCCCCGGTCCCGGCGTCCGCCCTGGAGAAGCTGATCCTGCCGAGCCGCGTGGCGGGATACACCCCCGCCATGCTCGACGAGCTCACGACCACGGGCGAGGTCGTCTGGGCAGGCGCGGGCGCTCTCCCCGGAAAGGACGGCTGGCTCTCCGTCTACCTGGCCGACAGTGCTCCGCTGCTCCTCCCTCCTCCCCTTCCGCTGGAGGAGAGCGCGTTGCACGAGTCGGTTCTCACCGTGCTCTCCGGCGGGTTCGGGCTCTTCTTCCGGCAGATCGCCGATCAGGTCCGGGCCACCACCCACCCGGACTGCACCGATCCCCAGCTGGCCGACGCGCTCTGGGACCTGGTCTGGTCCGGCCGTCTCACCAACGACACGCTCGCGCCCCTGCGTTCGCTCCTCGGCTCAGGGCGCACTGCGGGCTCCACCGCGCACCGCGCGCGGCGCAATGTGCCGCGCGGCCGTTACGGGTCGCTGACCGCTGCGGCCCGTCCCGCATCCCGCACCGGCCCGCCGACCGTGTCGGGACGCTGGTCGTTGCTGCCCCCCGCCGAGCCCGAGCCGACCCATCGCGCGCACGCCCTTGCCCGGACACTCCTCGACCGCCACGGCGTGGTGACCCGCGGCGCGGTGCAGGCCGAGGGCGTCGAGGGCGGGTTCTCGGCGATCTACCGCATCCTTGCCGCGTTCGAGGACAGCGGTCAGGCCCGCCGTGGTTACGTCGTCGAGGGGCTGGGGGCCGCGCAATTCGCCATGGACGGCGCCGTGGACCGGCTCAGGGCAGCCTCAACCGCACGCGACCGTGCGGACCCTGGCTCGGCTCCCCGCGCCCTGGTCCTCGCGGCGGCCGATCCGGCCAACGCGTACGGTGCCGCCCTGCCCTGGCCCGAGTCACCGGATGGCGCGGGACACAAGCCCGGCCGCAAGGCGGGGTCGCTGGTGGTTCTCGTGGACGGCGAGCTGACGCTCTACATGGAGCGCGGTGGCAAGTCCCTCCTCGCATGGCCCACCGATCCGGACGACCCGGCGCTCCGGGCCGCCGCGGAGGCGCTCGCGTCGGCCGCCCGCGCGGGGACGCTCGGCACGGTCACGGTGGAGCGCACCAACGGCGCCTCCTCCCTCACCTCCCCGCTCGGCCGCACCCTGGAGGCCGCCGGCTTCCTCGCCACGCCACGAGGTCTGCGGCTGCGCGCCTGAGGACGGTTTCGGCGCGGCCGGGGGACCATGCGCGGCCCGGGCCGCGCATCATGGACACATGCCCGAAGGTGACACCGTCCTGCAGACCGCCCGGCGTCTCGACGCGGCACTCGCCGGCCAGGTCCTGACGGTCTCCGACCTTCGGGTCCCCCGGTTCGCCACAGCAGACCTGACCGGCCGGACCGTCCTGGACGTCACGGCGCGCGGCAAGCATCTGCTCACCCGGTTCCAGGGCGGTCTCACCCTCCACAGTCATCTGCGCATGGAGGGCTCCTGGCGCGTGTACGACCCCGGCGAGCGCTGGCGAGG
Source organism: Streptomyces sp. NBC_01166 (assembly GCF_045039765.1). NCBI lineage: Bacteria > Bacillati > Actinomycetota > Actinomycetes > Kitasatosporales > Streptomycetaceae > Streptomyces > Streptomyces sp. NBC_01166. Next base: position 6,152,123 of record NZ_CP108613.1, on the reverse strand, counting down.
CGGCCCCGCCCACCAGATCCGCGCGGTGCTCGCCACTGCGGAGCACACCGCCGTCGGTTACCGCCTGCCCGTCCTCGAACTGCTCCGCACCGAGGACGAAGCGCAGGCGGTGGGCCATCTGGGGCCCGATCTGCTGGGGCCGGACTGGGACCCGGACACCGCACTGCGCAATCTGCTCGCCGACCCCGGACGCCGGATCGGGGACGCGCTTCTGGACCAGCGCAACCTGGCCGGCATCGGCAATGTCTACATGTGTGAGCTCTGTTTCATGGCCCGCGCGACGCCGTGGCTCCCGGTGGGCGAGCTGCCCCTGCCCGTCGCCACCCGTCTGGTCAGCACGGCCAGGCAGCTCCTGGAGGCCAACCGCGACCGGCCCGTGCGGACCACGACCGGGGCGACGGCGGCCATGTCCCGCAGCCGTACACGGGAGCGTCTTTTCGTCTACGGGCGGGCCGGCCGGCCCTGTCTGCGCTGTCGTACGCCCATCCGCGTCGCGGATCGCGACGACCGCCCCACCTACTGGTGTCCGCACTGCCAGTCCGGGCCCACCGGCTGAGGTCCGTGCCCCGTCCGCGGCCCCGGCACGCGCTGAAAGTCAGGTGCCGCCCCAGGCAATGTCTGCGTGACGGGACGGACGCTGTCTGCTGAGGCGCTAGGAGGGTATGTCCGTCCGGTCCACCGCGGGCTCATCGGCAGCCTTCTCCGGCCGCCCCGAGGACGCCACATGAACCGGCAGGAGACTCAGCCCCCACCCACCGGCCGCCACCGCACCCTCGACCACTCCGGCGTGCTGCGGCTCCAGAAGCAGCCGCAGCACCGCCCACCACCACATGCCTCCGAGGACGAGCACCGGCACCCATCGCCGCACCATGGCTGCCTCCTCCGGCCGACGCTAGTACGGCACGATCTCCTGACGGGAGGGCGCATCGGTGCACTACCGGCGTGCACGGCGCGAGTGGAACGACAGTGCGCGCTCTCTCCTGGGGCCGCTGACCGCAGAGGTGTTTCCCGGCCCTCCCCCGCAGTTTCCCCCGGGTCGGCGCCGGCTGCATCCCACGGCCCCGGGCACGCCGGCACCCCGGACATGCCGGTGCCCCCGGGATCGGAATCCGCGGGGGCACACCGGTGGGCGCTGCTCCTACCTGTCGTCGTCGGTGAGGGAATCCTTCACGCCCTTGGCACGGTCGCCCGTGGCGCCGAGGGCGCCCTCCGCCTTGGCCTTGGCCTGGTCGGACTTGCCTTCGGCTTCCTTGCGACGGTCTCCGGTGACCTTTCCGGTCGCTTCCTTGGCCTTGCCCTTGAGCTTGTCCATGGCCTTCTTGTCCGTCACGGCGATTCCTTCCTCGAGTTCGGGTTCAGGCACTCTCCGCCTGGAACATCCAGGCGTGCTTCTCAAGATCCGCGGTGAGCGTGATCAGGATGTCCTGGCTGATGGGGTCCGGTTCGTCGGTCGCCTCGATCCGCTCACGCATGCGGTCGATGACCACGCGGAGAGCGTCGACCAGCACACGCACCGCGTCGACGTCCTTGATCCAGCCGTCGGGCACGGAATCGATCGCAGTGGTCTTCGCGAGCGTCCGGGACCGGCCGTCCGGGTTGACGCCCACCGCGGACGCTCGCTCCGCGACCGTGTCCGAGTGCTGCCGCGCGGTGTCGACGACCTCGTCGAGCTGCAGGTGCACGGAGCGGAAGCGCGGGCCGACAACGTTCCAGTGGACCTGCTTGGCCACCAGGGAGAGGTCGACCAGGTCGACCAGCGCGCCTTGCAGCGCGTCCCCCACGACCTTGCGGTCGCCTTCGGACAGGGCGCTCTTCACGACAGACATGCACTTCTCCCTTTCAGATAGCTGTTCGACCTATCATTTGTCCACAATGTCACATATGGGTCGAAACGGGCATCCGGGTGGTTGCTCCACGGGTCCGTGGATCCTGAGATCCGGATCCGGAGAAACACCCTTCGGCCTCACTCCGCGCCTTCCCCGCGAACGGCCCCGCACACACCGGGTACGCGAAAGCCCCGGCAGACCCTCGAGGGTCTGCCGGGGCTTTCGTTCACCACGAACCGTGCGGTCAGGCGGCGACGACATCCACCGCTTCCGCGGGCGCCTTGATGGTCACCCGTCCCGTCGGCACGCCGGCTACCGACGCAACAGAGACGGAATTGAGCATCGGGCGTACTGGTACAGGCACCGCATCACTGGCTGCTGCCGACTCGGCCAGCTCTGCCAGGGACAGTTCATCGCTCACTTCACGCATGAGCTCGGACATCCGTACGTCCAGCGCGTCGCAAATGGCGGAGAGCAGTTCGGAGGATGCCTCCTTCTGCCCCCGCTCCACCTCGGAGAGATAGCCGAGCGAGACTCGGGCGGACGAGGAGACTTCGCGCAGAGTACGGCCTTGGCGCTGGCGCTGCCGACGCAGCACGTCACCAAGCAGGCGACGGAGCAGAATCATCGGTGGCTCCCTCCTCGGACCGCGTAGCCGCATCCTTCACGCCCCACCGTACCGCCTTGCGCTGCGGCCGTGCGGGGAGCGATGTCGTGTTCACTCAGGGCTGCAAACATCAATTCCCCCCGTTCTGTTCCGTATCCTGTGCCCTCGCATTTTCGCCGAGTTCGCCGTAGAGCAGTTCGAGCAGGCTCCGTACACTCTCCTTACGGATGTCCGCCCTCCCGCCGTTCAACCTCAGCTCGGCGACTTTCCGTACGCCGCCCGGCCCGGAAACGGCTATGAAGACCGTTCCGACAGGTTTGCCGTCCTGCGGCTCGGGACCGGCGACGCCGGTGGTCGAGACGCCCCAGTCCGCGCCCAGGACCCGGCGCACGCCGGCGGCCATCGCCTGGGCGACCTCGGGGTCCACAGCGCCGCGCTCTGCCAGGAGCGCGCCGTCGACGCCCAGCAGATCACGCTTCAGGGGCGTGGCGTACGCCGTCACGGACCCGCGGAAGCTCTGCGAGGCTCCGGGGACGGAAGTGAGCTCGGCGGCCACCAGGCCGCCGGTGAGGGACTCGGCGACCCCGAGCGTCTCACCGCGCTCCTGAAGCTGCCGCAGCACCTGGGCCGCCGCGGAGGTCACCGCTCCGCCTCCGCGGCGCGGTGACTGCCTGCCACGCGCTCCCCGGCCGGCTCCCTGACGGACTCGGCCGTCGGCTCCACGACGGGTTCCGCCGCAGCGTCCGCCGTCCCGCCGACGCCGTCGGTGGCGATCCGCGCACCTGCGGGAGCCCCCATGTCCGCTGCCGCCGCGATCGCTGCCATGGCGGCGGCCCGCTCGGCGGCGAGCCCGCGGCGGCGCAGCACGACGGCCTGGCGCACGTAATCGAGGCCGGTGACGACCGTCAGGACGACGGCCACCATCATCACCCAGAAGCGCAGGGTCGCCAGGGGGCCCGTCAGCGCCAGGACGTACATCCCCACCGCGATGCCCTGGGCAAGGGTCTTCACCTTCCCGCCGCGGCTGGCGGGGATCACCGAGTGCCGGATGACCCAGAAACGCATGAGCGTGATGCCGAGCTCACGGAAGAGGATCACGCCGGTGACCCACCAGGGCAGATCCCCGAGCGAGGACAGACAGATCAGTGCCGCGCCCATGATCGCCTTGTCCGCGATCGGGTCGGCGATCTTGCCGAAATCGGTGACCAGGTTGTACGCGCGTGCCAGATGCCCGTCGAAGACATCGGTGATCATGGCGACTGCGAAGGCCGCCCAGGCGAACGACCGCCAGACCGGGTCGTAGCCACCGTCGTGCAGGAGCAGCATGACGAAGCCCGGGACGAGCAGCAGCCGCACCATCGTGAGGATGTTCGCGATGTTCCACAGGCCGGCCTGGTCGACGGCCGCCCCGCCCAGCTTGCCGCCGCGGGTCGCCGGCGTCGCGCCGGAGCCGCCTGCCGCGGATGCCGGGGCTCCCGTCATCTGGCCGCCTCCGCAAGCTCGTGGTGTTCGGCCACGAGGTCCACTCCCTCGGTGCCCACTGCCTTCGCTTCGACCATACGGCCCGGCACGAGCCCTTCGCGTGCGGTGAAGACGACCTGTCCGTCCGTTTCCGGCGCCTGGTGGGCGGCTCGGCCCACCGCCACGGGCCCGTCCTCGTCGGACTCCACGGACTCGACGAGGACCTGGAGGGTTTCGCCGACCCGCTCCTCGGCCCGCTGCGAGGTCAGCTCCTCGGCGAGCTGCGAGATGTGCGCGAGGCGCTCCGCGATGACGTCGGCGTCCAGCTTGTTCTCGTAACCGACCGCCTCGGTGCCCTCCTCGTCGGAGTAGCCGAAGACCCCGATGGCGTCCAGGCGTGCGCCGGTGAGGAAGCGTTCCAGCTCGGCGAGGTCGGCCTCCGTCTCACCGGGGAATCCCACGATGAAGTTCGACCGCGCACCGGCCTGCGGCGCCTTCGACCGAATGGTGTCCAGGAGTTCGAGGAAGCGGTCCGTGTCGCCGAAGCGCCGCATCGCGCGCAGGACCCCGGGTGCGGAGTGCTGGAACGAGAGGTCGAAGTAGGGCGCGACCTTGGGCGTCGAGGTGAGTACGTCGATCAGCCCCGGCCGCATCTCGGCGGGCTGCAGATAGCTGACGCGGATGCGCTCGATCCCGTCGACGTCGGCGAGCTCGGGCAGCAGGGTCTCCAGCAGCCTGATGTCCCCGAGGTCCTTGCCGTACGAGGTGTTGTTCTCGGAGACGAGCATGACCTCCTTGACGCCCTGCTCGGCGAGCCAGCGGGTCTCTCCGAGGACGTCGGAGGGGCGCCGGGAGATGAACGAGCCGCGGAAGGAGGGGATGGCGCAGAAGGAGCAGCGCCGGTCACATCCCGAGGCCAGCTTCACCGAGGCGACCGGGCTGGTCCCCAGCCTCCGGCGCAGCGGTGCCCGCGGCCCGGAGACCGGCGCGACGCCTTCCGGGAGGTCCGCGGGGGCCGGCGCGATCTCCTGGGCGTGGCCGGGCAGCGCGACGGCGGCGTCCTGACGCTCGGCCGGGCTGATCGGCAGCAGCTTGCGCCGGTCACGCGGGGTGTGGGAGGCGTGGATGCCACCGTTGAGGATGGTCTGCAGGCGGTCGGAGATGTCGGCGTAGTCGTCGAATCCGAGGACTCCGTCCGCTTCCGGGAGCGCCTCGGCGAGGTCCTTGCCGTAGCGCTCGGCCATGCAGCCGACGGCCACGACGGCCTGGGTTCTGCCGTGATCCTTCAGATCGTTGGCTTCGAGCAGGGCATCGACGGAGTCCTTCTTGGCGGCCTCCACGAACCCACAGGTGTTGACGACGGCGACATCCGCGTCCGTGGCGTTCTCGACGAGCTCCCAGCCGTCCGCTGCCAAGCGGCCTGCGAGCTCCTCCGAGTCCACCTCGTTACGGGCGCAGCCAAGAGTGACAAGGGCGACGGTACGGCGTTCGGGCATGGGCTCAAGACTACTTTGTCCCGGCACTCACCCTGCCGTGCAGGGTTCACCACTACGGGGAGTGACCGAACAGTCGGTGAGAACGAGGGAAAACACGACGGTGAGCGCCGGCATCTGCCGGGCACTCACCGTCGGGAAGACACGGGTGGAGAGGTCAGCCGACCTCGGGGTCACCCTTGGTGTACGAAAGCCGTTCGACCTGGCCCGATTCGAACTGGTCGTCGACCTTCTTGCCGTTCACGAAGAGATCGATCGCTCCGGCGTCTCCGAGAACGAGGTCGACCCGCTCCTTGTCCTGGAAGGTCTTGGTGTCGCCCTGGGCCAGCAGACCGTCGAAGAGCAGCCGCCCGTTGTGATCCTTGGCGGAGATCCAGCTCTTGCCCTCGGCGGCGCTCAGCCTGACGGTCACCTTGTCCCGCGGAGCTGCGGCGATGACGCTTTCGGAGGGGACGGGCTTGGGGTCGGCGGGCTTGGTCGTGGTGGGCTTGGGAGTGGTCTTGTCGGGGGTCGAGCCTTCGGCCACCTGTGCCGCGCCCGACCCCTCGTCCTCGCCGCTGAAGAGCGTGAAGCCGACGAAGCCGACCACGGCGACGATCGCGGCGACCATGGCCGCGGTCCAGTTGGGCCGACGGGGTTCGGAGCGGATCCGCTCCGCCTCGAACAGCGGTGCCGCGGGCGTGGGCGCGGGGCGGCCGCCGTGCTCGGCGTCGAACTCCGCGATCAGCGGATCGGGGTCGATCCGGACGGCACGGGCGAGCATGCGGATATGGCCGCGGGCATACACGTCGCCGCCGCAGCGGGAGAAGTCGTCCTCCTCGATCGCGTGCACGATGGGGATGCGCACCCGGGTGGAGCTGCTGACTTCCTCGACCGTCAGACCTGCGGCGATACGAGCCTGCTGAAGCGCGCGACCGATCGAAGGGCGGTCGTCTTCGGGGGAGTTGCCGATGGACACGGGGGCGCCTTTCGAGCGTGAGCCACCTGCTGGATGTTCAGTCTAGGGGTGGTACGAAAGGGTGGGGCAACCGGGAGCGACGACTTTGTACGCCATCGGGTTCGCCGGGGAGCCCCTCGGGCAGGACTGAGGACGGAGCACCGGACGGATCATCCCGCTGCTCCTTCCTTCAACTTGACGTACGGCCGGGCGAAACGGTTGCCCGCAAAACTCTTACGAAGCGGTTTCCCCACGAATGACGGCCAACACACCGTCGAGTTCGTCCGGCTTCACCATGACATCGCGCGCCTTGGAACCCTCGCTGGGACCCACGATGTTGCGCGACTCCATCAGGTCCATCAGCCGTCCGGCCTTGGCGAAGCCGACGCGCAGCTTGCGCTGGAGCATCGATGTCGAGCCGAACTGTGTGGAGACGACCAGCTCGGCCGCCTGACAGAGCAGATCGAGGTCGTCGCCGATGTCCTCGTCGATCTCCTTCTTCTGCTTGGTGCCGACCACGACGTCCTCGCGGAAGACCGGCGCCATCTGATCCTTGCAGTGCTGGACGACGGCCGCGACCTCGCCCTCGGTGACGAAGGCCCCCTGCATACGGGTCGGCTTGTTCGCCCCCATCGGCAGGAAGAGACCGTCACCCTTGCCGATGAGCTTCTCGGCGCCGGGCTGATCGAGGATGACCCGGCTGTCGGCGAGCGACGAGGTCGCGAAGGCGAGCCGGGAGGGCACGTTCGCCTTGATCAGACCGGTCACGACGTCGACCGAGGGGCGCTGTGTGGCGAGGACCAGATGGATGCCGGCGGCACGCGCCAGCTGGGTGATCCGGACGATGGAGTCCTCTACGTCACGCGGAGCCACCATCATGAGGTCCGCCAGCTCGTCGACGATGACCAGCAGGTACGGGTAGGGCGAGAGCTCACGCTCGCTCCCCTCGGGCGCCTTGGCCTTGCCGGTGCGGACCGCGTGATTGAAGTCGTCGATGTGCCGGAAGCCGTAGGCCGCGAGGTCGTCGTAGCGGAGGTCCATCTCCCGCACGACCCACTGCAGTGCTTCGGCGGCCTTCTTCGGGTTGGTGATGATGGGCGTGATGAGGTGCGGGATGCCCTCGTAGGCGGTGAGCTCGACGCGCTTCGGGTCGACGAGCACCATCCGCACGTCCTCGGGTGTCGCCCGCACCATGACCGAGGTGATCAGACAGTTGATGCAGGAGGACTTTCCGGAACCGGTCGCACCGGCGACGAGGACGTGCGGCATGTTCGCCAGGTTGGCCATCTCGTAGCCGCCCTCGACGTTCTTGCCGAGTGCCACCAGCATGGGGTGGTCGTCCTCGGCCGCGTCCGCGAGACGCAGGACGTCGCCGAGGTTGACCATCTCCCGGTCGGAGTTGGGGATTTCGATGCCGACGGCGGACTTCCCGGGGATCGGGGAGATGATCCGGACGTCCGGGCTGGCGACGGCATAGGCGATGTTCTTGGTGAGGGCGGTGATCCGCTCGACCTTGACGGCGGGGCCGAGTTCCACCTCGTACCGGGTGACGGTCGGGCCGCGGGTGAAGCCGGTGACCGCCGCGTCCACCTTGAACTCCGTGAAGACGGTGGTCAGGGAGGCGACGACCGCGTCGTTGGCGGCGCTGCGCGTCTTGCCCGGGCCGCCGCGCTCCAGGAGGTCCAGCGAGGGCAGCGAGTAGGTGATGTCACCGGAGAGCTGGAGCTGCTCGGCCCGGTTGGGCAGCCCCTCAGGCCGCTCGGGGACCGGCTTCGTCAGATCGGGGACGCTGTCCTCGGAGGACGAGGTGCTCTTCTCCGCGCGCCCGTCACCGGAGGGGGTCTTCGCGGCCGACCGCGCACCGGGCACCGGGGTACCCGTCCGCTCGCGGTCCCGGTCCGTGGAGACGCCCTGGGTCAGATCGGCGACGACAGGCGACGGGGGCATGCCGTTGAGTACCGCCCCGTCGAGCGCGGCCGCCGCCGCTGCCGCGACGTCCACGGCGTCCATGGTGCGGTTCATCGCAGGCTGGGCGGACTGCCTGCGGGACCGGCGCCGCTTGGCCAGCGCATCGCCCTCGGCCTGATCCGGGTCGTACACGTCGTCGGGCCCCGGGCGACGTGCCGAGGCACGCCGGGTGCGCTCGGGCAGCGCCTCGCGCCACTGCTCGTCGTACCGCTCGTCGTCGCTCCCGTCCTCCTCGCCAGGTACGTACACCGGGTCGACGATGCCGAGCCTGACGCCGAGCTGCCGCAGCCGCCGGGGAATGGCGTTGACCGGGGTGGCGGTGACGACCAGGAGCCCGAAGACCGTCAGCAGCAGAAGCAGCGGGACGGCGAGGACCTCGCCCATGGTGAAGACGAGGGGCTGGGAAGCGGCCCAGCCGATGAGGCCGCCCGCGTCCTGCATGGCACCGGTGCCGTCCTCGCGGCTGGGCGATCCGCAGGCGATGTGGACCTGGCCGAGCACGCCGATGACGAGAGCGGAGAGCCCGATGACGATTCGGCCGTTGGCCTCGGGCTTCTCCGGATAGAGGATCAGCCGTACGGCGACGGCGCCCAGCAGTATCGGCACCAGCAGATCGAGCCGGCCGAACGCCCCGGTCACGAGCATCTCGACGAGATCGCCCACGGGGCCCTGCAGATGCGACCAGGTGCCGGCCGCCACGACCAGCGCGAGCCCCAGGAGCAGCAGGGCGAGCCCGTCCTTGCGGTGCGCCGGGTCAAGTCCCTTCGCGCCGCGCCCTATGGAGCGGAAGACAGCCCCGACGCCGTGCGCGGTACCCAGCCACAGGGCGCGGACGAGCCTGTACACGCCCCCTGTGGGGGACGGTGCGGGCTTGGGCGCGGGTTTCTTCGCGGCAGCCTTCTTGGCCGGCGCCTTCTTTACGGGCACCGTCTTCTTCGCCGCCGCCTTCTTGGCGGGCGCGGCTTTCTTCGCCGGTCCCTGGGTACGGCCGACACCCTTCGCGGTGCCCGCCGTACCCAGGGAACCCTTGCCGGACGTACGTGAGGCCATGTGACTGAGGTTACCGGTGCCGACGCCGGTGGACACGTGTGCCTACGGCTTCACCCGTCCGTGTCGCCCTTGCGCAGGCGTTGAACTGACGCGCCCTCAAGCGGGGGAAGGTCAGCTCTGCGAGGGCAGGGGCGCCGTGGAACCGCCCGCCCCGGGTTCCAGCGCGTCGAGCGCGCGGCGCAGGCCCGTGAGCTTGCGCTCGAGATGGGCGGCGGTGGCCACTGCGGCCGCGTCCGCCGATTCGTCGTCCAACTGCTTCGAGAGGGCCTCCGCCTGCTCCTCGACCGCGGCGAGCCGGGCCGAGAGCTCGGCCAGCAGACCCGCCGGCTCCTTCTCGTCGGCGCCATGATGGGTGCCGCCTTCGAGCTGGAGCCGCAGCAGCGACGCCTGTTCGCGCAGCTGGCAGTTCTTCATGTACAGCTCGACGAAGACCGAGACCTTGGCGCGCAGCACCCAGGGGTCGAACGGCTTCGAGATGTAGTCCACCGCACCCGCTGCATAACCCCGGAAGGTGTGGTGCGGACCGTGATTGATCGCGGTCAGGAAGATGATCGGGATGTCCCGGGTCCGCTCCCGCCGCTTGATGTGTGCGGCCGTCTCGAATCCGTCCATGCCGGGCATCTGTACGTCCAGCAGAATTACCGCGAAATCGTCCGTGAGCAGCGCCTTGAGCGCTTCCTCCCCTGACGATGCCCGTACCAGTGTCTGATCGAGCGCAGAGAGGATGGCCTCCAGCGCCAGCAGATTCTCCGGCCGGTCATCGACCAGGAGGATCTTGGCCTTCTGCACCATGGCCCGTCCTCCTCGCCCCGGAATCGCACCGGGTGCCGCCCCAGGGGACGACTCCCTTACGCCGTCCGTCCTTGTGCCGGTCATGGTAGCCGCACCCCGCCCGTCACCACACCCTGTCACCGCGATGTCACTGTGCACATAGCGGAAACGCGGTCGAAGACCAGAAGGTTCCCCGGAATCCGCACACTCACACCCCTCAGCGCACAGCCGGACGACGAATTTCGGCGAGCCGCCCCCCGCACGGTCACTCTCCGCGCATCCACTTCTCCATCACCGACAGCAGATGGTCGGAATCGACCGGCTTGGTCACATAGTCGGAGGCTCCGCAGTCGATCGCCTTCTCACGGTCCCCCTTCATGGCCTTGGCGGTCAGCGCGACGATCGGCAGCCCCGCGAACTGAGGCATCCGGCGGATCGCGGTCGTCGTGGCATAGCCGTCCATCTCAGGCATCATGATGTCCATCAGAACGATCGTCACATCATCGTGCTGCTCAAGGACTTCGATGCCCTCGCGCCCGTTCTCCGCGTACAGCACCGACAGGCCGTGCTGCTCCAGCACGCTGGTGAGGGCGAAGACGTTGCGGATGTCGTCGTCGACGATGAGCACCTTCTCCCCGTGGAAGCGGAACGTCCGGCGGGGGGCCTGCTCCTCCTGTGTGCTCTGCACCCATTCCTCCGGCGCCGCGCCGCTTCCCTCTCCGGAGGTGCCGTTCGCCAGTGCGGGGCGCTGTGCCGTGCCTCCCAGGGCCTTGCGGCGGCGCCTGAACACCCCTGCGGAGTTTCCGGGGTCGCCCAGGGGCTGCTCGGTCCCGGTGCTCTGAGGCGCCTCCAGGTGCAGGGCACCCTCGGCGGAACTCGCGTGGACCTCGATGGGGCCGGGCCCCATCTGCGGATAGCCCTGCGGGGGCAGCTCGCTCGGGTGCAGGGGCAGATACAGCGTGAAGGTCGAGCCACGGCCCGGTTCGCTCGCTGCGTGGATCTCACCGCCCAGCAGCCGGGCGATCTCCCGGCTGATGGAGAGGCCGAGACCCGTGCCCCCGTACTTGCGGCTGGTCGTACCGTCCGCCTGCTTGAACGCCTCGAAGATCACCAGCATCTTGCTCGACGCGATGCCGATTCCGGTGTCGGTGACCGAGAAGGCGATCAGGTCGCCGTCGGCGTCACGCAGCGAGCCGGCCTCCAGCAGGTGTTCCCTGATGGCGTTCGGGACATCGGCGCCGGCCGGCCGGATGACCAGCTCCACGGCGCCGCTGTCGGTGAACTTCACCGCGTTGGACAGGAGGTTGCGCAGGACCTGCAGCAGCCGCTGCTCGTCCGTGTGCAGCGTGGCGGGGAGCTCCGGGGACACCCGTACGGAGAAGTCGAGCCCCTTCTCGGCGGTGAGCGGCCGGAACGTCGCCTCCACGTAGTCGACCAGCTGCACCAGGGCGATCCGGGTCGGGCTGACGTCCATCTTGCCCGCCTCGACCTTGGACAGGTCGAGGATGTCGTTGATCAGCTGGAGCAGGTCGGAACCCGCCCCGTGGATCGTCTCGGCGAACTCCACCTGCTTGGGCGAGAGGTTGCCCTCGGCGTTGTCCGCGAGCAGCTTGGCCAGGATGAGCAGCGAGTTGAGCGGCGTACGCAGCTCGTGCGACATGTTGGCCAGGAACTCGGACTTGTAGCGCATCGAGACGGCGAGCTGCTCCGCGCGCTCCTCGAGGACCTGCCGCGCCTCCTCGATCTCGGTGTTCTTCACCTCGATGTCGCGGTTCTGCTGCGCCAGCAGTTCCGCCTTCTCCTCCAGCTCGGCGTTGGACGCCTGCAGCGCCTTCTGCCGGTTCTCGAGCTCCTGCGAACGGTCACGCAGCTGCTCGGTGAGCTCCTGGGACTGTTCCAGGAGCTTCTCGGTCTTCGTGTTGACGCTGATGGTGTTGACGCTCGTGGCGATCATCTCGGCGAGCTGGTTGAGGAAGTCGCGCTGAATGTGTGTGAACGGCTGGAACGACGCCAGCTCGATGACCCCGAGCACCTGGCCCTCGAAGAGCACCGGCAGCACGATCACGTGCGCGGGCGGTGCCTCCCCGAGTCCGGAGGAGATCTTCAGATACCCCGGCGGCACGTTGTCCACCTGGATCGTCCGCTTCTCCTCGGCCGCCGTGCCGATGAGCGTCTCCCCGGGCCGGAAGGAGGTCGGCATGGAGCCCGCGGAATAGCCGTAACTGCCGCGCATCCGCAGCTCGTACGAGCTCTCCCTGCCGCTGTCCGAGCCGACCTCGTCGCCGTCCCCGGTGGTCATGGCCAGGAAGAACGCACCGTGCTGGGCGGAGACGACCGGCGTCAGTTCGCTCATGATCAGCGAGGCGACGTCGTCGAGATCCCGGCGGCCCTGCATCAGACCGGAGATCCGGGCGAGGTTGCCCTTGAGCCAGTCCTGCTCCTTGTTGGCCAGCGTGGTGTCGCGCAGATTGGCGATCATCGTATTGATGTTGTCCTGCAGCACCTGGATCTCGCCGGCCGCGTCGACGTCGATCTTGAGATTGAGATCGCCTCGGGTCACCGCGGTGGCGACGGCCGCGATGGCGCGCACCTGACGGGTCAGGTTCCCTGCCATCTCGTTCACCGACTCGGTGAGGTCGCGCCAGGTCCCGTCGACGTCCCTGACCCTGGCCTGCCCGCCCAGCTGCCCCTCGGTGCCCACCTCGCGGGCCACCCGGGTCACCTGCTCGGCGAAGGAGGAGAGCTGGTCGACCATCGTGTTGATGGTGTTCTTCAGCTCCTGGATCTCACCGCGCGCGTCGATGTCGATCTTCTTGGTGAGATCACCCTTGGCGATGGCCGTGGTCACCGTGGCGATCTGGCGCACCTGGCCGGTCAGGTTGGACGCCATCGAGTTCACCGACTCGGTGAGGTCCTTCCAGGTGCCCGAGACGCCCGGTACGCGCGCCTGGCCGCCCAGTTCTCCCTCGGTGCCCACCTCGCGGGCCACCCGGGTCACCTCGTCGGCGAACGAGGACAGGGTCGTCACCATCGTGTTGACGGTGTCGGCCAGTTCTGCGACCTCGCCGCGTGCCTCGACCGTCACCTTCTTCGTCAGATCGCCGTTGGCGACCGCGGAGGAGACCCTGGAGATGTTGCGCACCTGGCTGGTCAGGTTGTTGGCCATCAGGTTGACGTTGTCGCTCAGGTCCTTCCAGATGCCGGTCGCACCGCGCACCCGGGCCTGGCCGCCGAGGATCCCCTCGGTGCCCACCTCACGGGCGACCCTCGTCACCTCGTCGGCGAAGTTGAGCAGCTGGTCGACCATCGTGTTGACCGTCGTCACCAGTTCGAGGATCTCGCCCTTGGCGTCGACGGTGATCTTCTTGGAGAGATCGCCCTTCGCGACTGCCGTGGTCACCTCCGCGATGTTGCGCACCTGGAGCGTCAGGTTGTTCGCCATGCCGTTGACGGACTGGGTGAGGTCCTTCCACGTACCGGAGACGCCCTGCACCTCCGCCTGCCCGCCGAGGATGCCCTCCGTGCCCACCTCACGGGCGACCCGGGTCACCTGCTCGGCGAAGTTCGACAGCTGGTCGACCATGGTGTTGAGGGTGTTCTTCAGCTCCAGGATCTCGCCCCGGGCGTCCACATCGATCTTCTGCGACAGGTCACCCCGCGCGACCGCCGTGGCGACCTGCGCGATGTTGCGGACCTGGGCGGTGAGGTTCCCCGCCATGCCGTTCACCGAGTCGGTCAGGTCACGCCACACGCCTGCCACACCGGGCACCTGGGCCTGGCCGCCGAGGCGCCCGTCCGTGCCCACCTCGCGGGCCACTCGCGTCACCTGGTCGGCGAAGGCGGAGAGCTGGTCGACCATCGTGTTGATGGTGTTCTTCAGCTCCAGGATCTCGCCCCGGGCGTCCACATCGATCTTCTGCGACAGGTCACCCCGCGCGACCGCCGTGGTCACCTGGGCGATCTGGCGCACCTGGGAGGTCAGGTTCCCGGCCATGAAGTTGACGGAGTCGGTGAGCTCCTTCCACGTGCCGGAGACACCGTCGACACGTGCTTGACCGCCCAGGCGGCCCTCCGTGCCCACGTCCCGCGCCATCCGCGTCACCTGGTCGGCGAAGTTGGACAGCTGCGCCACCATCGTGTTGACGGTGTTCTTCAGCTCCAGCATCTCGCCGGCCACATCGACGGTGACCTTCTGCGACAGATCACCGTTGGCGACGGCCGTGGTCACCTGCGCGATGTCACGCACCTGACCCGTGAGGTTCCGGAAGGCGGTGTTCACCGAGTCGGTGAGGTCCTTCCACGTCCCCGCGGCCCCCGGAACCTCGGCCTGGCCGCCGAGACGGCCCTCGACACCGACCTCCCGGGCGACCCGGGTCACCTCCGAACCGAAGGCCTGGAGCTGGTCCACCATCGTGTTGACGGTGTTCTTCAGCTCCAGCATCTCGCCGGCCACGTCGACAGTGACCTTCTGCGTCATGTCACCGCTGGCCACGGCGGTGGTCACCTGCGCGATGTCACGCACCTGCGTCGTCAGGTTCCGGAAGACCGTGTTCACCGAGTCGGTGAGGTCCTTCCAGGTGCCGGCGGCGCCCGGCACCTGTGCCTGGCCGCCGAGCAGACCCTCGCCACCGACCTCGCTCGCCACGCGCGTCACCTCGTCGGCGAAGGTACGCAGTGTCTCGGTCATCTGGTTGATCGTCTCGGCGAGCTGCGCGACCTCGCCGCGGGCGCTCACCGTGACCTTCTGGGACAGGTCCCCGTTGGCGACCGCCGTCGTCACCTCTGCGATACCGCGCACCTGGGACGTGAGGTTCCCGGCCATGGTGTTGACGGAGTCGGTGAGATCCTTCCAGACCCCGGCCACCCCCGGCACCGTCGCCTGCCCGCCCAGTTCACCCTCGGTGCCCACCTCGCGGGCGACCCGGGTCACCTCGGAGGAGAACGACGACAACTGGTCCACCATCGTGTTGACGGTGTTCTTGAGCTGGAGCATCTCACCGGCCACATGGACGGTGACCTTCCGTGACAGGTCTCCCTTGGCCACGGCCGTGGTGACCAGGGCGATGTCGCGCACCTGGGCGGTGAGGCGGTAGGCCATGGTGTTGACGGAGTCCGTGAGGTCCTTCCAGGACCCGGACATGCCGCGGACCTGGGCCTGGCCTCCCAGCTTGCCCTCGGTCCCCACCTCGACCGCCACCCGCGTCACCTGCTCGGTGAAGGCGGACAACTGGTCGACCAGGTTGTTGACCGTGCGGGCGACCTTCAGGAACTCCCCGCGGAGCGGGCGTACGGTCTCGTCCGGCGCGTGGGTACGCAGTTCCATCCGCTGTTCGAGGTCACCGTCGGCGACCGCGGAGAGTACCCGTCCGACTTCGGACACAGGTCGCGCCAGGTCGTCGACGAGCTCGTTGGAGGCGTCGATCGCGGCTGCCCAGGAGCCTTCACAGGCGCCGGTCTCCAGGCGCTCGGTGAGTTTCCCCTCCCGCCCGACCACACGCCGCACACGGGCGAGCTCGCCCGTCAGGTGGAGATTGCGGTCGGCCACCTCGTTGAAGACGGCGGCGATCTCCGTGAGGACGCCGTCGCCGGAGACGGTGAGCCTCCTGCGGAAGTTGCCGTCACGCATCGCCACGAGGGCCGCCAGCAGTCTGTTCAGAGCTGCCGCGTCCACGTCGATGGTCCCATTGCGCTGCTTTTTCACGGACTGCCCGCCTTTTGTGCGCGTTCCTGAACCCCGCGCCGCCACGCCAGACTCCACCGTGTCCCTCCCGCAGGGGTTGACCGTATCGCTCGGGCCGTTGCCGGAAGCTTGCCCACTTCCACTTTGGCTCACCGCCACAGCACACCGTTGACGGGTGACTATGCGGTCGTCAAATCGTTGAAACGTACCAGGCCGGAGCGGGAGGGCGAGGACAGTCTCACGGTCGTCCCATTTCCCTCACCGGGGGCCCCATAGTTGTGCGCCGGGCGCACAACCACCGGGTGCCGTGCGTACCCAAGTCCGCCCTCGTGTACCCGGGACACCTGGCGAACGTCTAGCCTGGCAGACGAATCGAGCGGGCGATATACGGGCACAGGACTCGGGGAAGCGACGAGACACCAATGGGGAGTGCTGTGATCACCGCGCGCGCGGCTGCCACCTTCGATCCGGTCGGACGCTCGGTCGCGACCGCCCGCGCGTTCGTCCGCGACACCCTTCAGGGGTGGGGTTACACGGACGTCGTTGACGATGCCGTCGTTCTTACCAGTGAACTCGTGACCAATGCGGTCGTGCATGCGGGTACGGCCGCCGATGTGCTCTGCCTGCGCACCGAGGACGGTGTACGCGTCGAGGTGTCCGACCACTACCCGGAGCGGGAGGTGCCGCTCCAGAGTTCCGGCCTCGACTTCGGGAGCCCGGACCGGGAGGGCGGCCGCGGCCTGCTCCTCTGCGCGGCTCTCGCTTCCCGTTGGGGCGTCGAGTACACACCGACGCACAAACATGTCTGGTTCCAGCTCGACCTTCCCGAACGCCCTGTGGGTATCCGCTCGGCCAGTCCGGTCCTGCCCACCGCTCTCCTGCCGGTGGCGGAACAGCGTGTGCGGGTGGCCGTCGTGCAGATCGACGGATCCGGCTCCATCGCCTCGTGGAACGACGACGCGTCCTTCCTCTTCGGATACGCCGCCGAGCAGGTCGACGGAAAGCAGTTCACCGACTTCGTGGCGTGGCCGCACACCCCGGGCACCAACACCGGCATCGCCGACGCACTGCAGCTCTCCCGGTGGGAGGGCAGCTACGGCCTCCGCGGCGCCGACGGCCGTGTCATCCCTGTGTACGCCTCGCATCTCAGAGTCCGCGATGCCGACGGGGAGCCTTCCACCGTCTGCCTCCTCGTGCGCGATTACGAGCGCGCCGTGCTCCAGACGCCGGTGCGCGCCCCCGTGTCCGACACCTCGGCCGAGAACCGCACCGCCGATCCCTTCGAGATCTTCATTGGCTCACCGGCCCCGGACGACCTCGACGGACTGCTGCAGCGCACGGTCGAGCGGGCGCGCGACATGCTGGACGCCGACGCAGCCTTCCTGCTGCTGGCCACCGATGACGAGACGGAGCTGGAGGTCCGCGCGACCACCGGCCTCCCCTCGGCCCGTCAGCGCTTCGCACGGGTCCCCGTGGAGGCCGGCACGGGCCGCTACGGCTCCGCCCGCATGCCCGCCGTCCACGAGGACCTCACCGTCGTCCCGGGCGCCGTACCGCTGCTCAGCGACACCGGGATGCGCTCGGTCGTCACGGTCCCGCTCAAGGTCGAGGGCCGTCTCACCGGCTCCCTCGGGGTAGCGGCCGAAGCGGCGGGCAGATACTCCAACGAGGAGGCGCTGCGGCTGCAGTTCGCCGCGGACCGCATCGCGCTGGCCGTCGAGTCGGCGAGGCTGGGCGAGCTGGAACGCCTGCGCCGCGGCTCGCTGTCCTTCCTCGTCGAGGCGTCCGACCTGCTGGCCGGAACGCTGGACAGGGACCAGACCCTGGCACTGATGGCACAGATGACCGTGCCCACGCTGGCCACCTGGTGCGCCGTCTACACCATCGCGGACCAGTCCTCGGAGCCGTACCTCTCCTATGTCCTCCACGAGGACGAGGAGCGCATCGACGGCCTCAAGGCCCTGCTCTCCTCCATCGACCCGCCGGACCCCGTCCCGGCCCCGGGAGCCCGCATCTGGCCGGTGCCCGCGGAAGCCGGCCACCAGGCCGCCCTGCGCACCTCCAAGCGCACCCTGGGCAGGGACGCGCCCCTGAGCATGGGGGCGGCTACCCGTACGACGCTGGCCACCGCGGTCGCCGTGGGAGGCGAGACCGTGGTGCTGCCCCTGGTGGCGAGGAACCGCGTGATCGGCATGCTCACGCTCGGCAAGCCGTCCGACGAACACTTCCGCCAGGAGATCCTGGAGCTCGCCGAGGACCTGTCCCGACGGGCCGCTCTGGCACTGGACAACTCCCGCCTTTACTCGGAGCGCATGGCCATCAGCCAGTCCCTCCAGCGCAGCCTGCTCCCGCCCGGCCTGCCCGACGTGCCCAACGTCGAGATCGAGGTCATCTACCGTGCGGCGGGAGAGGGCAACGAGGTCGGCGGCGACTTCTACGACGTGTTCCCCATCCGCGACGGTGCCTACGGATTCGCCATCGGCGACGTCTGCGGTACGGGCCCGGAGGCGGCGGCCGTCACCGGCCTCGCCCGTCACGCCCTGCGCCTGCTGGCCCGCGAGGGGTTCGGGGGCCCCGCGGTGCTGGAGCGGCTCAACGCCGCCATCCTGGACGAGGGCGCGCGCAGCCGCTTCCTCACGCTTCTCTACGGGGAGTTGTGGCCGCAGGAGGACGGCAGCGCCCTCCTGAAGGTGGTCTGCGCCGGCCACCCCCTCCCCCTGCGTCTGCGCCAGGACGGCACCGTGGAGGCAGCGGCCGAGCCACAGCCCCTCCTGGGAGTCATCGAGGACCTCGAGCTCTACGAGCAGGAGGTCACTCTGGAGCCGGGTGATGTACTCCTGTGTGTGACCGACGGAGTCACCGAACGCCGCGAGGGGACCCGCATGCTGGGCGACGACGGCCTGGCCGATGTCCTCGCCGTGTGTACGGGCCTGACGGCCGGCGCGGTGGCGGGGCGCATCCTGCGGGCCGTCGAGCGCTTCGCCGCGGAGCCCGCATCCGACGACATGGCCATCCTGGCCATGCGCGTCCCGGAGCCGCAGAACGTCTAGACGATTGAGTCCAAGGGCTCGCAGCCGTAGGCCGCCGGCGAGTGGTGTCGCCTGTCCATTGACCTTGAGTCTCCAGTGACTGGAGACAGCAGAGTGGGGGACATGGACGTTACGACCCTCTACTCGATCGGGGAGCTCTCCCGGCGGACCGGCTTGTCTGTGAGGACCATCCGGTTCTACTCCGATTCGGGGGTGGTAGCGCCGACCACCCGTAGTCCCGCCGGTTATCGGCTCTACGACCCCGACGCACTGCTTCGTCTGGAACTCCTCCGCACACTGCGCGAGCTGGGGATGGACCTGCCGACGATTCAACGGGTACTGGACCGCGAGCTCTCGGTGGCGGAAGTCGCCGCGACGCACGCTGACGCCATGGACGTCCAGATCCGGACACTGCAACTGCGCCGGAGCGTTCTGCGAGTCGTGGCAAGCCGCGGGTCCAGTCCCGAGGAGACCCAGCTCATGCACAGGCTCACGCAGTTGTCCGGCGAGGAACGCCGACGTCTGATCGACGATTTCATGGATGGCACCTTCGGCACAGTGGATGCCGCCCCGGCCGCAGTGGCCATGGTGCGCGCTGCCACTCCCGACCTCCCCGATGATCCGACCGGCGAGCAGGTCGCCGCCTGGGTGGAACTCGCCGAGCTGGTCGGCGACGAGGATTTCCGCGCCCGGATGCGCCGGACGGCCGTACGCCAGGCCGCTGGACGCCCCCTCGGCATCGAGCGCGACGCAGGTGAGGAGCTGATGGAGTTCACCCGTCAGAAGGTGGCCGACGCCAGGAGGGCGGGCATCGACCCGCTCAGCAACAGGGTCGCCCCCGTCGTCGACGACCTCGTGCACCGCTTCGCCGAGGTGTTCGCGCGCACCCCTGACACGGAATTCCGGGACTGGATGGCGCAGCAGTTCGAGGAGGCGCACGATCCCAGGGTGGACCGGTACTGGCGGCTGGTGTGGATCGTCAACGGCTGGCAGGCAGTACCGAACCTGATCCCGGTGTACCCCTGGCTCACCCAGGCCCTGCGAAACGACCGCGCCGCATAGTCACCGCAGTGGGCACCGCCCAGAGTCCCTGAATGAGTCGGGCTGTCCGGTAATGCCTCGGGTCGAAGCGTATCCGGTGATCGCGCATGAGTCGTTGCCGATCGGCGCCAAGCCTGCCCCGGAGGTACGCGGTTGCCCGCTGCGGCTGGCGTGGCGGGCAACCCAGCGTCTGCGAGCCTCAGACGGAGAAGCCTGTGACGTTCCGCGGGGCCACCCAGACAATCAGCCGGAGCACCTCCTCCGGCTCGGTCGGCGGGTCTTCGCCCCGCAAGTCACAGCGGAGGCCCCGCCCGCTGGCAGGCGGGCAGCAGCGCCCTCGCGCTCCTTGACCTCCGATTCCGACCGCTGCCGGGCCGCCGCGCTCTGCGCTGAGGCAGGGTTCGTGACCAGCCGGAGTCGGCCGCTCGTATGGTCGCCCGGTTCCTCAGGGCTGTACACCGGCTCGACTGAGGCCCGGGAACCTCCGGACATGAGAAAGGCCCCCGCCAGCGGCGGGGGCCTTTCTCTGTGTTGAGCCCCAATGCGGAATCGAACCGCAGACCTTCTCCTTACCATGGAGACGCTCTACCGACTGAGCTATTGGGGCCTGCTGCCTTGCGGCAACGGAATAAAGCATACCCCGAACTCAGGGGTGCTCAGAACCACCGGTTCGAAGTTTCCACTCGCGTTTCCCCAAGGCCGCGTTGCCGCCGGCTCGGCCTCCGCAGAACCTCCCGGCCCTCACGACTGGCCTCAGGCCTGCCCTCCCTCGAGGGCTTGCGGTCGGACTGGAGAGGCCTTGCCGTGAACGCAGAAAAGCCCCGTGCCACAAGGGCACGGGGCTTTCCCGGAATAATTGTTCGGCGGCGTCCTACTCTCCCACAGGGTCCCCCCTGCAGTACCATCGGCGCTGAAAGGCTTAGCTTCCGGGTTCGGAATGTAACCGGGCGTTTCCCTAACGCAATGACCACCGAAACACTATGAAATTAACCAACACCGGATAAAAACACGGCCGTTCGTTATTTCAGAACTAACACAGTGGACGCGAGCAACTGAGGACAAGCCCTCGGCCTATTAGTACCAGTCAGCTCCACCCGTTACCGGGCTTCCACATCTGGCCTATCAACCCAGTCGTCTACTGGGAGCCTTAACCACTCAAGGTGGTGGGAATACTCATCTCGAAGCAGGCTTCCCGCTTAGATGCTTTCAGCGGTTATCCTTTCCGAACGTAGCCAACCAGCCATGCCCTTGGCAGGACAACTGGCACACCAGAGGTTCGTCCGTCCCGGTCCTCTCGTACTAGGGACAGCCCTTCTCAATATTCCTACGCGCACAGCGGATAGGGACCGAACTGTCTCACGACGTTCTAAACCCAGCTCGCGTACCGCTTTAATGGGCGAACAGCCCAACCCTTGGGACCGACTCCAGCCCCAGGATGCGACGAGCCGACATCGAGGTGCCAAACCATCCCGTCGATATGGACTCTTGGGGAAGATCAGCCTGTTATCCCCGGGGTACCTTTTATCCGTTGAGCGACAGCGCTTCCACAAGCCACTGCCGGATCACTAGTCCCGACTTTCGTCCCTGCTCGACCCGTCGGTCTCACAGTCAAGCTCCCTTGTGCACTTACACTCAACACCTGATTGCCAACCAGGCTGAGGGAACCTTTGGGCGCCTCCGTTACTCTTTAGGAGGCAACCGCCCCAGTTAAACTACCCATCAGACACTGTCCCTGATCCGGATCACGGACCCAGGTTAGACATCCAGCACGACCAGAGTGGTATTTCAACGACGACTCCACAACCACTGGCGTGGCCGCTTCAAAGTCTCCCACCTATCCTACACAAGCCGAACCGAACACCAATATCAAACTATAGTAAAGGTCCCGGGGTCTTTCCGTCCTGCTGCGCGAAACGAGCATCTTTACTCGTAGTGCAATTTCACCGGGCCTATGGTTGAGACAGTCGAGAAGTCGTTACGCCATTCGTGCAGGTCGGAACTTACCCGACAAGGAATTTCGCTACCTTAGGATGGTTATAGTTACCACCGCCGTTTACTGGCGCTTAAGTTCTCAGCTTCGCACACCCGAAAGTGCACTAACCGGTCCCCTTAACGTTCCAGCACCGGGCAGGCGTCAGTCCGTATACATCGCCTTACGGCTTCGCACGGACCTGTGTTTTTAGTAAACAGTCGCTTCTCGCTGGTCTCTGCGGCCACCCCCAGCTCACCGAGTAAATCGGATCACCAGTGATGGCCCCCCTTCTCCCGAAGTTACGGGGGCATTTTGCCGAGTTCCTTAACCATAGTTCACCCGAACGCCTCGGTATTCTCTACCTGACTACCTGAGTCGGTTTAGGGTACGGGCCGCCATGAAACTCGCTAGAGGCTTTTCTCGACAGCATAGGATCATCCACTTCACCACAATCGGCTCGGCATCAGGTCTCAGCCTTAATGTGTGACGGATTTACCTACCACACGGCCTACACCCTTACCCCGGGAACAACCATCGCCCGGGTTGGACTACCTTCCTGCGTCACCCCATCGCTTACCTAGTACAAGTCTGGTTCGTCGGCTCCACCACTACCCTCAACTCCGAAGAGATCGGGCCGGCTTCACGGACTTAGCATCGCCTGATTCAGTATTGGGCGTTTCAAAGCGGGTACCGGAATATCAACCGGTTGTCCATCGACTACGCCTGTCGGCCTCGCCTTAGGTCCCGACTTACCCTGGGCAGATCAGCTTGACCCAGGAACCCTTAGTCAATCGGCGCACACGTTTCTCACGTGTGTATCGCTACTCATGCCTGCATTCTCACTCGTGAACCGTCCACAACTCGCTTCCGCGGCTGCTTCACCCGGCACACGACGCTCCCCTACCCATCCACACAGGCGTTGGCCCTATATGTGTGAATGACACGACTTCGGCGGTACGCTTGAGCCCCGCTACATTGTCGGCGCGGAATCACTTGACCAGTGAGCTATTACGCACTCTTTCAAGGGTGGCTGCTTCTAAGCCAACCTCCTGGTTGTCTCTGCGACTCCACATCCTTTCCCACTTAGCGTACGCTTAGGGGCCTTAGTCGATGCTCTGGGCTGTTTCCCTCTCGACCATGGAGCTTATCCCCCACAGTCTCACTGCCGTGCTCTCACTTACCGGCATTCGGAGTTTGGCTAAGGTCAGTAACCCGGTAGGGCCCATCGCCTATCCAGTGCTCTACCTCCGGCAAGAAACACACGACGCTGCACCTAAATGCATTTCGGGGAGAACCAGCTATCACGGAGTTTGATTGGCCTTTCACCCCTAACCACAGGTCATCCCCCAGGTTTTCAACCCTGGTGGGTTCGGTCCTCCACGAAGTCTTACCTCCGCTTCAACCTGCCCATGGCTAGATCACTCCGCTTCGGGTCTAGAGCGTGCAACTCAATCGCCCTATTCGGACTCGCTTTCGCTACGGCTTCCCCACACGGGTTAACCTCGCTACACACCGCTAACTCGCAGGCTCATTCTTCAAAAGGCACGCAGTCACGACTGCATGTGCAAGCACATACAGC
Organism: Streptomyces sp. NBC_01166; assembly: GCF_045039765.1. Classification (NCBI taxonomy): domain Bacteria; kingdom Bacillati; phylum Actinomycetota; class Actinomycetes; order Kitasatosporales; family Streptomycetaceae; genus Streptomyces; species Streptomyces sp. NBC_01166. The sequence continues at coordinate 6,128,709 of NZ_CP108613.1, read as the reverse complement.
GACGCTCCCACGGCTTGTAGGCACACGGTTTCAGGTACTATTTCACTCCGCTCCCGCGGTACTTTTCACCATTCCCTCACGGTACTATCCGCTATCGGTCACCAGGGAATATTTAGGCTTAGCGGGTGGTCCCGCCAGATTCACACGGGATTTCTCGGGCCCCGTGCTACTTGGGTGTCTCTTAAACGAGCCGTTGATGTTTCAGCTACGGGGGTCTTACCCTCTACGCCGGACCTTTCGCATGTCCTTCGCCTACATCAACGGTTTCTGACTCGCCTCACAGCCGGCAGACTGTGAAAAAGAGATCCCACAACCCCGTATGCGCAACCCCTGCCGGGTATCACACGCATACGGTTTGGCCTCATCCAGTTTCGCTCGCCACTACTCCCGGAATCACGGTTGTTTTCTCTTCCTGAGGGTACTGAGATGTTTCACTTCCCCTCGTTCCCTCCACACTGCCTATGTGTTCAGCAGCGGGTGACAGCCCATGACGACTGCCGGGTTTCCCCATTCGGAAACCCCCGGATCAAAGCTTGGTTGACAGCTCCCCGGGGACTATCGTGGCCTCCCACGTCCTTCATCGGTTCCTGGTGCCAAGGCATCCACCGTGCGCCCTTAAAAACTTGGCCACAGATGCTCGCGTCCACTGTGCAGTTCTCAAACAACGACCAGCCACCCATCACCCCACCCATACAGGCGAGTTCACTGGGGCCGGCAACCAAAGGGACAGACTCAAACGAGCCCGTACCTTCAGATACCCAACAGCGTGCCCGACCCGATCAACCCGTTCCCGTTTTCCACGCCGAAGCAGTACTAACGAAACCGTGCTCATCGTGCCGAATAGTCAACGTTCCACCCTTGAGCAACCACCGTCGAACATTTGCCGACGAAATGGTCTCTGGATTCCCCGAAGAGAACCTAGATGCTCCTTAGAAAGGAGGTGATCCAGCCGCACCTTCCGGTACGGCTACCTTGTTACGACTTCGTCCCAATCGCCAGTCCCACCTTCGACAGCTCCCTCCCACAAGGGGTTGGGCCACCGGCTTCGGGTGTTACCGACTTTCGTGACGTGACGGGCGGTGTGTACAAGGCCCGGGAACGTATTCACCGCAGCAATGCTGATCTGCGATTACTAGCAACTCCGACTTCATGGGGTCGAGTTGCAGACCCCAATCCGAACTGAGACCGGCTTTTTGAGATTCGCTCCGCCTCGCGGCATCGCAGCTCATTGTACCGGCCATTGTAGCACGTGTGCAGCCCAAGACATAAGGGGCATGATGACTTGACGTCGTCCCCACCTTCCTCCGAGTTGACCCCGGCAGTCTCCTGTGAGTCCCCATCACCCCGAAGGGCATGCTGGCAACACAGAACAAGGGTTGCGCTCGTTGCGGGACTTAACCCAACATCTCACGACACGAGCTGACGACAGCCATGCACCACCTGTATACCGACCACAAGGGGGGCACCATCTCTGATGCTTTCCGGTATATGTCAAGCCTTGGTAAGGTTCTTCGCGTTGCGTCGAATTAAGCCACATGCTCCGCTGCTTGTGCGGGCCCCCGTCAATTCCTTTGAGTTTTAGCCTTGCGGCCGTACTCCCCAGGCGGGGAACTTAATGCGTTAGCTGCGGCACCGACGACGTGGAATGTCGCCAACACCTAGTTCCCAACGTTTACGGCGTGGACTACCAGGGTATCTAATCCTGTTCGCTCCCCACGCTTTCGCTCCTCAGCGTCAGTAATGGCCCAGAGATCCGCCTTCGCCACCGGTGTTCCTCCTGATATCTGCGCATTTCACCGCTACACCAGGAATTCCGATCTCCCCTACCACACTCTAGCTAGCCCGTATCGAATGCAGACTCGGGGTTAAGCCCCGAGCTTTCACATCCGACGTGACAAGCCGCCTACGAGCTCTTTACGCCCAATAATTCCGGACAACGCTCGCACCCTACGTATTACCGCGGCTGCTGGCACGTAGTTAGCCGGTGCTTCTTCTGCAGGTACCGTCACTTTCGCTTCTTCCCTGCTGAAAGAGGTTTACAACCCGAAGGCCGTCATCCCTCACGCGGCGTCGCTGCATCAGGCTTTCGCCCATTGTGCAATATTCCCCACTGCTGCCTCCCGTAGGAGTCTGGGCCGTGTCTCAGTCCCAGTGTGGCCGGTCGCCCTCTCAGGCCGGCTACCCGTCGTCGCCTTGGTAGGCCATTACCCCACCAACAAGCTGATAGGCCGCGGGCTCATCCTTCACCGCCGGAGCTTTTAACCCCGCCCCATGAGGGACAGAGTGTTATCCGGTATTAGACCCCGTTTCCAGGGCTTGTCCCAGAGTGAAGGGCAGATTGCCCACGTGTTACTCACCCGTTCGCCACTAATCCACCCCGAAGGGCTTCATCGTTCGACTTGCATGTGTTAAGCACGCCGCCAGCGTTCGTCCTGAGCCAGGATCAAACTCTCCATGAATGTTTTCCCGTAATCGGGAGAGCACCACAAAAGAGCGGGACAACCAACCGGAATAGGGTTGGCAATCCACTGCGTCCTCGCTGATGTTGCCTACCTGCCACATGGGCCGGTAGGACTTCAAAGGAACCACCAACCCACCGAAGTGGGCCGGGGTATCAACATATTTGGCGTTGACTTTTGGCACGCTGTTGAGTTCTCAAGGAACGGACGCTTCCTTCGGTCCCGTTTCACCGGGGCCCTCCGGGCGCTTCCCTTCGTTCTTGCGTTTCCGACTCTATCAGACTCTTTCGTGTCCGATTCCCGGTCGAAGCGGGTTCCTGCTCAATCGCTTTCCAGTTCTTCGCTTTCGCGTTTCCCTTTCCGGCGGTTCCAACTTTACCAGACTCTTTTCCGTTCCGTTTCCGGTCCGAATTTGATTCCGGTGGCCTATGGAGTGGCCTTTGCCTTTCGGCGCATCCGACTTTATCAGAGATTCTGAGTCGGATTTCCCGCCTCCTCGAAGGGCTCCCGGCGCACATGTGCGCGAGGTGCTTCCCCTTCAGGCGGAGTGGCAAACGTACTGGAGCGGGGTGCCCCGATGCAAATCGGGGCACCCCGCTCCTGGTTGGCGGCCTGCCGGCGGTCAGTCGGCGACCGCCGGCGGCCGTCCGGGTCAGACCTCGACGACGACCGGAAGGATCATCGGACGCCGACGGTAGGTGTCCGACACCCACTTGCCCACCGTGCGCCGGACCAGCTGCTGGAGCTGGTGGGGCTCCATCACGCCGTCCTGCGCCGACTTGTTGAGGGCTTCCTCGACCTTGGGCACCACCGCGGTGAACGCGCTGTCGTCGATGCCGGAGCCGCGGGCCTGGATATGAGGACCGCCGACGATCTTGCCGGACGAGCTGTCGACCACGATGAAGACCGAGATGATCCCCTCGTCGCCGAGGATCCGGCGGTCCTTGAGAGAGGTCTCCGTGACATCGCCGACCGAAAGGCCGTCGACGTACACATAGCCGGCCTGGACCTTGCCGACGATCTTCGCCTTGCCGTCGACGAGGTCGACGACCACGCCGTCCTCGGCGATGACGATGTGGTCCTTCGGCACGCCGGTCAGCGCACCCAGCTCGGCGTTGGCCCTGAGGTGGCGCCATTCGCCGTGTACCGGCATCAGGTTCTTCGGCTTGCAGATGTTGTAGAAGTACAGCAGCTCGCCGGCCGAGGCGTGGCCCGAGACGTGGACCTTGGCGTTGCCCTTGTGGACGACGTTCGCGCCCCAGCGGGTCAGGCCGTTGATCACGCGGTAGACCGCGTTCTCGTTGCCCGGGATCAGCGACGACGCCAGGATCACCGTGTCGCCCGGAACGATCCGGATCTGGTGGTCACGGTTGGCCATACGGGAGAGGGCCGCCATCGGCTCGCCCTGGGAGCCCGTGCAGACCAGCACGACCTCGTCGTCGGGCAGGTCGTCGAGGGTCTTGACGTCGACGACCAGACCGGCGGGCACCTTCAGATAGCCCAGATCGCGGGCGATCCCCATGTTGCGGACCATGGAGCGTCCGACGAAGGCGACCCTGCGGCCGTACTCGTGGGCGGCGTCCAGGATCTGCTGGATGCGGTGGACGTGGCTGGCGAAGCTGGCCACGATGATGCGCTTCTGCGCGTTGGCGAAGACCGTACGCAGGACGTTGGAGATGTCCCGCTCCGGCGGAACGAAACCGGGGACCTCCGCGTTCGTCGAGTCGGAGAGAAGAAGGTCGATGCCTTCCTCGCTCAGCCTGGCGAAGGCGTGCAGGTCGGTGAGACGGCCGTCCAGCGGGAGCTGGTCCATCTTGAAGTCACCGGTCACGACAGCCATGCCCGCGGGGGTGCGGATGGCGACCGCGAGGGCGTCCGGGATGGAGTGGTTGACCGCGATGAACTCGCAGTCGAAGACGCCGATGCGCTCACGCTGTCCCTCGGTCACCTCGAGGGTGTAGGGACGGATCCGGTGCTCCTGGAGCTTGGCCTCGATGAGTGCGAGGGTCAGCTTGGAACCGATGAGCGGGATGTCCGGCTTCAGCCGGAGCAGATACGGGACGGCACCGATGTGGTCCTCGTGGCCGTGCGTGAGCACGATGCCCTCGATGTCGTCCAGGCGGTCCCGGATGGTGGTGAAATCCGGAAGGATCAGGTCGATGCCTGGCTGCTCCTCCTCCGGGAAGAGCACACCGCAGTCGACGATGAGCAGGCGGCCGCCGTACTCGAAGACCGTCATGTTGCGGCCGATCTCGCCCAGGCCGCCCAGCGGGGTGACCCGCAGGCCGCCCTTCGGGAGCTTCGGCGGGGTACCGAGTTCAGGATGCGGATGACTCAAAAGACTCTCCTTACCACGCGCGCCACGTACCGCTGAGGGCACGTGGCGCGCATGTCATTCGTGCACTTGCTGTTGTCAGGTGGTGTTTCCGCCGCGAGTGTCCTCGCGTATTCAGTTGTGAAGTCCGTGGTTAGAGCTGTACCCCACCGGCAGCCAGATCGATCTTGAGCTGGGCCGTCTCCTGGGCGGAGAGTTCCACCAGAGGGAGGCGCAGCGGGCCGGCGGGCAGGCCCTGCAGGGTGAGCGCGGCCTTGGTGGTGATCACGCCCTGGGTGCGGAACATCCCGGTGAAGACCGGGAGCAGCTTCTGGTGGATCTCCGTGGCCTTCTGGACGTCACCGCCGAGGTGGGCCTCGATGAGCGCGCGCAGCTCCGGGGTGACGACATGGCCGACGACGGAGACGAAACCGACGGCGCCGACCGAGAGGAGCGGGAGGTTGAGCATGTCGTCGCCGGAGTACCAGGCGAGGCCGGACTGGGCGATGGCCCAGCTGGAACGGCCCAGATCTCCCTTGGCGTCCTTGTTGGCGACGATCCTGGGGTGCTCGGCGAGGCGTACGAGCGTCTCTGTGTCGATCGGCACACCGCTGCGGCCCGGAATGTCGTACAGCATGACCGGGAGCTCGGTGGAGTCCGCGATGGCGCCGAAGTGACGGAGGAGACCCTCCTGCGGCGGCTTGTTGTAGTACGGCGTGACCGCGAGGAGGCCGTGGGCACCGCTGCGCTCGGCGGTGCGGGCCAGCTCGATGCTGTGCCGGGTGTCGTTGGTGCCGACGCCGGCGACGACGTGGGCCCGGTCTCCTACAGCTTCCAGCACAGCCCGTACGAGCTGGTCTTTCTCCGCGTCGCTGGTGGTCGGGGACTCGCCCGTGGTGCCGTTGACGACCAGGCCGTCATTGCCTGCGTCCACCAGATGGGCGGCGAGCCGCTGGGCGCCGTCGAGGTCGAGTGCGCCGTCCGCCGTGAAGGGCGTGACCATGGCGGTGAGGACCCTCCCGAAGGGGGTCTGCGGAGTGGAGATCGGAGCCATGGGTAACACGCTACTCGTTGCTCGGAGCCCCGCGCTCCCTCGGGGGACGAGGAAGAGGAGCCCGGCACTGCCTGCTCGGGGGTTCAGGCAGTGCCGGGTCCGTTTGATCAGCCTAGATGAACTTCACGAAACGTCGCAATACGGACACCGCCTACGGGGCTACCCGTCCGTTTTTGTTGAAGGCGGCATGAGTGAGCGGCATCAGGCTCTGCCAGTGCTGTTCCATCTGCTCGCCAACCATTTCGATCTCGCGCTGCGGGAAGGACGGCACCTTCGCCAGCTCGTGCTGCGTACGCAGGCCGAGGAAGTGCATCAGCGAGCGGGCGTTGCAGGTGGCGTACATCGTGGAGAACAGGCCGACGGGGAGCACCGCCCGGGCGACCTCGCGGGCGACCCCGGCAGCGAGCATCTCCTGGTAGGCGTCGTACGCCTGGCGGTACGACGCCTCCATGGCGCGGCTGGTGAGCTCGTGCTGCTCCGGGGTTCCCTCAACGAATTCGTACTTGCCGGGGCGGCCCTGCTGGATGAGCTTGCGGGACTCGCCCGGGACGTAGAAGACCGGCTCGAGCTCCCTGTAACGGCCCGATTCCTCGTTGTACGACCAGCCCACGCGGTGCCGCATGAACTCACGGAACACGAAGATCGGGGCGCTGATGAAGAAGGTCATCGAGTTGTGCTCGAACGGGCTGCCGTGCCGGTCCCGCATCAGGTAATTGATGAGCCCCTTGGAGCGCTCGGGGTCCTTGGCGACCTCTTCCAGGGACTGCTCCCCTGCCGTCGACACGCGGGCTGCGAACAGCACGTCGGAGTCGCCGGCAGCTGATTTCACCAGGTCAACGGTGACATCGCTGCGGAAGTGGGCCTTCGTGGGCTCGGGGGTGTCGGTCACCGGCGGGGGTCCTTCCAATGGCGTCGCTCGGGCGGCGTCCACTCTACGGGCCTAGGGAGCGGCCTCCGTCAGCGGGAAATTTTGGACGGGTTCGGCGATTCGGGGCACCGATGAGGCCTCTCGTACGTCTGACTCATTAGCAGCACCCGTCACAGAGTTCAAGGAGAGCTTCCTCATGTTCCGCCGGCGTGAATCCGTCCCGTTCTCGTTCGTTGCCGAGGCCGACCGGTTCCGCAGTAATGTCACTCCGCCTCCCCGCCGGCGCGCCACGCGTTCCCAGCTGGCCGCCCATTCCCTCGTAGGGCTGACGCTGATCGCCGGCTTCGCCGGTTCGCTGCTCTTCGGCCTGCCCGCTCTCGACACCGACCGGACGCCGTCGCACAGCCAGACGTCCGAGGCCGCCCAGCACCGCTGACCCGTACGGGCCCCCTGGGGTGGTCGGCCGGGGGGCTGCTCGGTAGCCTCACCGGGCACAGCAATCGAGCGTGCTTGTGAGTGAGGATCAGTCGTGCCCCTGCCCTTCCTGACGGCCGACCGCGCATTCGAGGCGGAAGCGGAGGACATCGCGCTGCCGTTCGACGACCACGACAGCTGGCGGCGGCCCTACCGCCCCGGCCCGTGGCGGGTCGCGGCGGCAGCCACCCTGCTGCTGCTGGCGTCCTTCGTCCTGCTGGCCGCGATGATCATCACGTTCGCCGGATCGCTCTCCGGCGCCAGCGTGTGTTTCGTGCTCGCCGCCGTGGTGATCACGAGTGCGCTGCGGCTGCTCCGGGTCGGTGCCTGGGTGAGCCGGCACGGCGTACGCCGGGTGGGTTTCTTCCTCACGACCACCGTCCGGTGGGCCGACGCCGCAGCCGTGCGCACGGTGCAGCAGCCGGTCAAGTGGCTCGGTCTCCCGCGCACCGTCCAGGGACAGGCCCTGATCGTGGTGCGCAAGGGCGGCGAGCCGTTGGCGCCGCTGGTCACCGACCACAACGCGGACTTCCTGGCCCGCGCCGAGGCGTTCGAGCGTGCCACGGACTCTCTCGAGGCCTGGGGCGACGAATACCGCACCCACTGACCCGAAGGCCCCCCACGGGGCCGCCGGGACACCTCACAAGCCGGTACGGCGCCCGTCAGGCGCGTACCGGCTTGTTCGTGTGCAGGGCGATGGCGCGCTGCATCGCCTTGCGGGCACGTGGGGTGTCCCTCGCGTCCTGGTAGGCCACCGCCAGCCGGAACCAGCAGCGCCAGTCGTCCGGGCTGTCCTCGGTCTCCTCCCGGCGCCGCGCGAAGACGGCGTCGGCGGAGTCGCGGTCGATACGCCCGGAGGGGGTGCGCACCAGCTCGTCCACGGGGAGGCCGCCCTCCGCGTCCAGTTCGGCGGCCAGGGCGTTGGCCCTGCGTACGAACTGGGTGTTCTTCCAGAGGAACCAGATGCCGATCACCGGCAGGATCAGCACGGCCACGCCGAAGGTGACCGTGAGCAGCGTGCCGTGCTTGATGAGCAGGACGCCGCGGCTGCCGGCCAGGACGAAGTAGAAGACCAGTACGGCGGCGGTGACGACGTAGGTGAGCTTTGCGCGCATGGGGTTGGGCCCAGTCAGTTCAGGTCGAGGAAGTGTTCCAGGCCGAAGGTGAGGCCGGGAGTGGTCACCACGCGGCGGGTCCCGAGCAGGATGCCCGGCATGAAGCTGCTGTGGTGCAGCGAGTCATGGCGCAGGGTGAGGGTCTCGCCCTCACCGCCCAGCAGGACCTCCTGGTGGGCGAGGAGGCCGCGGAGCCGGACCGAGTGGACCGGGACCCCGTCGACGTCCGCGCCGCGGGCTCCGTCCAGCGCGGTGGCGGTGGCGTCGGGCTGCGGCGCCGCTCCGGCCTTCTCCCGGGCCGCCGCGATGAGCTGGGCGGTGCGGGTGGCCGTGCCGGAGGGTGCGTCCGCCTTGTTGGGGTGGTGCAGCTCGATGACCTCGACGGATTCGAAGTAGCGGGCGGCCTGCTCCGCGAACTTCATCGTGAGGACCGCGCCGATGGAGAAGTTCGGCGCGATGAGCACACCGGTCTCCGGGGAGGCGGAGAGCCAGGTGTTCAGCTGCGCGAGCCGTTCGTCGGTCCAGCCCGTGGTGCCGACGACCGCGTGGATCCCGTGCCGGACGCAGAAGTCGAGGTTGTCCATCACCGACGCGGGTGTGGTCAGCTCGACGACCGCCTGGGCGCCCCTCTCCGTGAGGGCCTCCAGCGAGTCCCCGCGGCCCAGCGCGGCCACCAGCTCCATGTCGTCGGCGGCCTCCACGGCTCGTACCGCCTCGGACCCGATGCGTCCCTTGGCGCCGAGAACGGCCACGCGCAGCTTGCTCATGTGTTCTTTTCCTTACGGGGTGGTTAGGAGACCGCTTCCTGGAGGCGGTCGGCCTGCTTGTCCTTCAGCGGGCCGATGACCGAGAGCGAGGGCCGCTGTCCGAGGACGTCGGCCGCGACGGCCCGGACCTCGTCGGGGGTGACCGCCGCGATCTTCGCCAGCATGTCATCCACGGACATCTGTTCGCCCCAGCAGAGCTCGCTCTTGCCGATGCGGTTCATGAGCGCGCCCGTGTCCTCCAGTCCGAGGACGGTGGACCCGGCGAGCTGTCCCACGGCGCGGCTGATCTCCTCGTCGCCGAGGCCGTCCGTCGCCGCGCGGTCGAGCTCGTCCCGGCAGATCTTGAGGACGTCGTGCACCTGGCTGGGGCGGCAGCCCGCGTACACGCCGAAGAGCCCGCAGTCGGCGAAGCCCGAGGTGTACGAGTACACGCTGTAGGCCAGGCCGCGCTTCTCCCGCACCTCCTGGAAGAGGCGGGAACTCATGCCACCGCCGAGCGCGGTGTTCAGGACGCCGAGCGCCCAGCGGCGCTCGTCGGTCCTGGCCAGGCCGGGCATGCCGAGAACGACGTGGGCCTGCTCGGTCTTGCGGTTCAGCAGTTCGACGCGGCCGGTGGCGCGCAGCGTGCGGGAGCCTTCGCGGGGCGCCGTGGGGACGGCGTCGGTGCGGCCCAGGGCCCCGGCACGTTCGAACGCCTTGCGGACCTGCCGTACGACCGTGGCGTGGTCGACGTTGCCGGCGGCGGCGACGACGAGGTGCGTGGGGTCGTAGTGCTTCTTGTAGAAGCGGGCGATCTGGCCGCGGTTCAGGGCGTTGATCGTGTCGACGGTGCCGAGCACGGGGCGGCCCAGCGGGGTGTCACCGAGCATCGTGTGCGCGAACAGGTCGTGCACGCAGTCGCCCGGGTCGTCCTCCGTCATCGCGATCTCCTCGAGGATCACGCCGCGCTCGGCGTCGACGTCCTCGGAGGCGATCAGGGAGCCGGTCAGCATGTCGCAGACGACATCGATGGCCAGCGGCAGATCCGTGTCCAGGACCCGCGCGTAGTAGCAGGTGTACTCCTTCGCCGTGAAGGCGTTCATCTCGCCGCCGACCGCGTCGATCGCGGACGAGATGTCGAGGGCACTGCGCTTGGCCGTGCCCTTGAAGAGGAGGTGTTCGAGGTAGTGCGTCGCGCCGTTCAGGGTGGGCGTCTCGTCGCGCGAGCCGACGTTGGCCCAGATCCCGAAGGTGGCGGAGCGTACGGAGGGCAGCGTCTCGGTGACGACCCGGAGACCGCCCGGGAGTACGGTGCGGCGGACCGTGCCGATGCCGTTGCTGCCCTTGAGAAGCGTTTGGGTACGGGCGACGGCCCGCCCCTCCGAGGAGGGGCGGGCCGTCGTCACGGAACTACGGGACGTCACTTGTCGGTGTCGTCCTTCTTCTCGTCCTCTTCGCCCTCGACCACGGGGATGAGGGAGAGCTTGCCGCGGGAGTCGATCTCCGCGATCTCGACCTGGACCTTGGCGCCGACGCCGAGCACGTCCTCGACGTTCTCCACGCGCTTGCCACCGGCGAGCTTGCGGATCTGCGAGATGTGCAGCAGACCGTCCTTGCCGGGCATCAGGGAGACGAACGCACCGAAGGTGGTGGTCTTGACGACCGTACCCAGGTAGCGCTCGCCGACCTCCGGCATGGTCGGGTTGGCGATGGCGTTGATCGTGGCGCGGGCGGCCTCGGCCTGCGAGCCCTGCTGGGCACCGATGTAGATGGTGCCGTCGTCCTCGATCGTGATGTCGGCGCCGGTGTCCTCCTGGATCTGGTTGATCATCTTGCCCTTGGGGCCGATGACCTCACCGATCTTGTCCACCGGGATCTTGACGGTGATGATCCGCGGGGCGTTCGGGGACATCTCGTCCGGGACGTCGATGGCCTCGTTCATGACGTCCAGGATGTGCAGACGCGCGTCACGGGCCTGCTTCAGCGCGGCGGCCAGGACCGAGGCGGGGATGCCGTCGAGCTTGGTGTCGAGCTGGAGCGCGGTCACGAACTGCTTCGTACCGGCGACCTTGAAGTCCATGTCGCCGAAGGCGTCCTCCGCACCGAGGATGTCGGTGAGGGCGACGTAGTGCGTCTTGCCGTCGATCTCCTGCGAGATCAGGCCCATGGCGATACCGGCGACGGCGGCCTTGAGGGGCACACCGGCGTTCAGCAGCGACATGGTGGAGGCGCAGACCGAGCCCATGGACGTCGAGCCGTTGGAGCCCAGCGCCTCGGAGACCTGGCGGATCGCGTAGGGGAACTCCTCGCGCGACGGCAGCACCGGCACGATGGCACGCTCGGCGAGCGCGCCGTGGCCGATCTCGCGGCGCTTGGGCGAGCCCACGCGGCCGGTCTCACCGACGGAGTACGGCGGGAAGTTGTAGTTGTGCATGTAGCGCTTGCGGGTCACCGGGGAGAGGGTGTCCAGCTGCTGCTCCATACGGAGCATGTTGAGGGTGGTGACGCCCAGGATCTGGGTCTCGCCACGCTCGAACAGCGCCGAGCCGTGCACGCGCGGGATGGCCTCGACCTCGGCGGCGAGCGTACGGATGTCCGTGACGCCGCGGCCGTCGATGCGGACCTTGTCCTTGATGACGCGCTCGCGGACCAGCTTCTTGGTCAGCGCGCGGTAGGCACCGGAGATCTCCTTCTCGCGGCCCTCGAAGGCCGGGAGGAGCTTCTCGCCCGCGATCTCCTTGATGCGGTCGAGCTCCGCCTCGCGCTCCTGCTTGCCGGCGATGGTGAGCGCCTTGGCGAGCTCGGTGCTGACGGCCTTGGAGAGCGCCTCCAGGACGTCGTCCTGGTAGTCGAGGAAGACCGGGAACTCGCCGGTGGGCTTGGCGGCCTTGGCGGCGAGGTCGGACTGGGCCTTGCAGAGCGCCTTGATGAAGGGCTTCGCGGCCTCGAGACCGGCGGCGACGACCTCTTCGGTCGGGGCCTCGGCGCCGTCCTTGACGAGCTGGATGGTCTTCTCGGTGGCCTCGGCCTCGACCATCATGATCGCGACGTCGCCGTCCTCCAGGACGCGACCGGCGACGACCATGTCGAAGACGGCGTCCTCGAGCTCGGTGTGCGTCGGGAAGGCGACCCACTGGCCCTTGATCAGGGCGACGCGGGTGGCGCCGATCGGGCCCGAGAAGGGCAGGCCCGCCAGGATCGTGGACGCGGAGGCGGCGTTGATCGCGACCACGTCGTACAGGTGGTCGGGGTTGAGCGCCATGATCGTCTCGACGATCTGGATCTCGTTGCGCAGGCCCTTCTTGAAGGAGGGGCGCAGCGGGCGGTCGATCAGGCGGCAGGTGAGGATCGCGTCCTCGGAGGGCCGGCCCTCACGGCGGAAGAAGGAGCCGGGGATCTTGCCGGCCGCGTACTGCCGCTCCTCGACGTCCACCGTGAGGGGGAAGAAGTCGAGGTTGTCCTTGGGCCGCTTGGAAGCGGTGGTGGCCGACAGCACCATGGTGTCGTCGTCCAGGTACGCGACGGCGGAGCCTGCGGCCTGCTTGGCCAGGCGGCCCGTCTCGAAGCGGATGGTGCGGGTGCCGAAGGTTCCGTTGTCGATAACGGCTTCGGCGTAGTGGGTCTCGTTCTCCACTAGTGATTTCTCCATACTCGTCGTCTTTCGTCCTGCCGCCCGTGTGGCGGAGGACGGTGCGGAGAAGCGCACCGTGTGTGCGGGGCCGGTCTTCGATCGAAGCTCCCGGGCGTTGTCCCGGGGGCCACTACCGAGGACCGGCGGCGGCCGTGGGGCGCCTCTCCTCGTCTGGTGTTGTACGTCCAGGTTACTGAGCCGGGGCCCGGTACCGCACGTACGGCAAAGGGAGCGGTCCCCTGGAAGTGGGTACCGCTCCCTTCAACAGCGTCTTTACTTGGCGCCGCCGGCCGCGCCACGGCGGATGCCGAGGCGGTCGACGAGCGCACGGAAGCGCTGGATGTCCTTCTTGGCAAGGTACTGCAGGAGGCGGCGACGCTGGCCGACCAGGATCAGCAGACCACGACGGGAGTGGTGGTCGTGCTTGTGCGTCTTGAGGTGCTCCGTCAGGTCCGAGATCCGGCGGGAGAGCATGGCGACCTGGACCTCGGGGGATCCGGTGTCACCCTCCTTCTGGGCGAACTCGGACATGATCTGCTTCTTCGTAGCGGCGTCGAGCGGCACGCGTACTCCTCTTGATGTTCGATGCGCCCACGAGTGCCCCTGGTCTTGATCTCAGGGGAGCTTCCATGACTCGGAGGCGAAGGTCCGATGAGCGCAGCCCCCAGGATGATCCGGGGACGCGTACACAAACGGCCACTGGTCAGAGTACCAGCCCTTCGGGACACCCCCGACGGGTGTCAGCTGGTGAGCGCCCGGATCGAGTGGTAGACGTCGAAAACGGCGAGGCACAGCGGCAGCAGCGTGAGGAGTACGCAGGCTTCGGCGACCTCCAGGAAGCGCCCCCAGAACGGGGTGACGCCCTTGCGCGGCACGATCAGGCCTATGGCGGTGATCAGCGCGGCCACGCCCGCGACCGCGGCGGTGAGCCAGATCGTACGGATGTCGAGTCCCGCGCTGTCGCCCTTGAGCGCGGCCAGGAACAGCTCGACCGGCGGGTTGAGCGACAGCCCGAGGCCGAGGAGTACGAGCGCGGAGAGACCCGCCCCCAGGGCGCAGCCGACCTGGGCCGTGTAGCGGAAGAGGTGGGCGCGCATCAGCATCGCGACCCCGGTGGCGAGCGCCAGCAGCTGGCCCCAGACGCTGTCCGAGAAGCCGAGCACCGCGGCCGCACCGACGGCGACCAGCGCGCATCCGCCGACCAGGCCGAGGAGCAGTTCGTGGCCGCGCCGGGCCTGGGCGGCGATGCGGTCTGCGTCGACGGGGCCCTGCGGGGCCGGGTCGGACGTCCCGTAGTCGCCGACGGTGGTGCGGGGAGGCTCGAAGCCGATCGGGAGGCGGGCGAAGCGGGTGGAGAGTCCGGGCAGGAAGCCGAGGAGCCCCACGGAGAGGGGCGCGCAGACGGCCGCGGTCTCGGACGGCGCCATGCCGGTCATGATCGCGATGAAGGTCACCAGCACGCCGATGGCGGAGGCGAACACGAACGCGACGAACGTTCCGTCGCCCTCGGGGGCGGCGATCATGAGGATCACCGACACCACCAGCACGGCGGCACAGGCGAGCAGGAACTGGAGCCTGCCGATGCCCTGGCCCTGGCTGAGCGAGAGGAGCCCGGCGCCGGCGACCGCGGCGTTGGCGAGTGCGCCGATCCCCAGCGCGATGGACGACCCACGGTCCGCGTAGACACGCGCGCGTACGCACGCCAGCGCGAGAAGGAGCAGGGCGGTGACGGCGGCCAGGATGCCCGGCAGGCCGTGCATGTCGTGCCGGACGTCGGAGGTCCACAGCACGAAGCCGAGCAGGACCAGCAGGACGGACCCGCCGAAGAGGCCGGCCGAGCGCATCAGGGTGTCACCCCAGAGGGTGCGGTCCCGGGCGACGGCTGTGGCGACGGCGTCGGAGACGTCGTCGAAGACCGCGGGGGGCAGCGACTCCGAGAAGGGCCGCAGGGACAGCAGCTCGCCGTCGAGGACGCGCAGGCCTGCCAGCGTGCGCCCGCTGTCGAGCACGGTGCCGTCACGCCGCACCAGGTGATAGCCGACCGGGGCGCCCTGGGCGGGGCTCTGCCCCGACAGCCGGAGGATCTCCGGGTAGAGGTCGGCGACGGGGATGTCCTCGGGCAGCGCCACGTCGACGCGACTGTCGGGCGCGACGACCGTGACCCGGCAGAAGCCGGTTCCGTTGCCGGCCGGAACTCCGGGACCCGGCCGACCGGATCCGGTAGCCGCCGTTTGGGCCGTCATAGTCACCTGCTGCTCCCCCTCATGCTTCTCCTGGGTTCCCTCTGGAACGCACCCCTGGGCCAAGGGCTCCAGCTGCGTCCCGAATGACCCATTTTTTTGCGGTAGTTAGCGGATGCGTACACGCGTCGCGACACCCTACCGCCCTCGGGTCGACGGGTACGCCAGTAGGATCCTCCCGCGGACGGAACCCGTCGCCACGGGGGCGCCGATAGGAACAGTTCCGTCCGGCAAGGGAATTGGTGAGCTGTGAGCCAGATTGTCGTCAAGCGCCCACCGCGGGCCCTCCCCTCCGAAGTTCCGGGCGAGCAGGTGCAGTTGCAACCTCCGCCCGAGTTGCCCCGTGGGCAGCAGGAGGGGGTGATGATGCAGCTGCTGCCGATGCTTGGCATGGGTGGTTCCGTCGTCTTCTTCTTCATGACGCCGAACCCGATCATGCGGATCATGGGCATGATCATGATTGCGTCGACGGTCGCGATGGCCATTGCGATGATCATCCGTTTCCGGCGCGGCACCCAGGGTCAGCTCGCGGACATGCGGCGCGACTACCTGAAGTACCTGACGCAGACCAGACGCGCTGTGCTGAGGACCGCCCGGCAGCAGCGCGACGCGCAGTTCTACCTCCACCCGTCCCCGGAGCAGCTGTGGGCGCTCGTCGCCGAGGGCAGCCGGGTGTGGGAGCGCCGTGTCGGGGACGCGGACTTCGCCCACGTGCGGATCGGCCTGGGCAGCCAGGAACTCGCCACGCCGCTCGTCGCACCGGACACCGCGCCGGTCGATGAGCTGGAGCCGCTGACCGCCGGGGCGATGCAGCAGTTCCTGACGACCCACAGCACGCTGGACGGGCTGCCGATGGCGGTCTCGCTCCGCGCCTTCTACCACCTGACGATCAGCGGTGAGGCGGA
Source organism: Streptomyces sp. NBC_01166 (assembly GCF_045039765.1). Lineage (NCBI taxonomy): Bacteria > Bacillati > Actinomycetota > Actinomycetes > Kitasatosporales > Streptomycetaceae > Streptomyces > Streptomyces sp. NBC_01166. Next base: position 6,112,903 of record NZ_CP108613.1, on the reverse strand, counting down.
GTCCGCGCGTGCCACGGCCCGCGCGATGGTCGGGGCGCTCGCCTCGCTGCACTCCCCCGAGGACCTGATCATCGCCGTAGCGACCGGTCGCGACGCCGCTCCGCGCTGGGAATGGACGAAGTGGCTCCCCCACGTCCAGGTGCAGGGCTCCATCGACGGCGCCGGCAGCCGCCGCCTGATCACGACGAGCGTCGCGGAGCTGGAGGAGATGCTCGCGGGCCGTCTCGACGGCCGGCCTCGCTTCCAGCCGGGTGGCCAGCCGATCCTCGACCAGCCGCACGTCGTCGTCGTGCTCGACGGCGAGTCCGTGCCGGCGACGTCGGCGCTCGCGTCGGCGGAGGGCCTTCAGGGCGTGACGGTCGTCGAGATCGTCACGGGCCAGGTCACCGGAGCGCGCGGCGGCCTCTCCATCGTGGTCGACCCCCACTCGCTGCAGCTGGAGTCGGGGCACGGCCTGGTGTACGACGGCCTCCCCGACCTGCTGAGTCACGAGGCCGCGGAGGCGCTGGCGCGTCAGCTGGCTCCCCTCCACGTGGCGTCGGGCGGGGACGACGACGAACCGCTGCTCGCCAATCTGGAGTTCACCGATCTGCTGAATCTCGGAGACGCCGCCTCGGTCGACGTCAGCCGGACCTGGCGGGCCCGCTCGCAGGCGGAGCGGCTCCGGGTGCCGATCGGCGTGGGCGAGGACGGCGGCCCCGTGATGCTGGACCTCAAGGAGGCGGCGCAGGAGGGCATGGGCCCGCACGGTCTCTGTGTCGGCGCCACCGGTTCCGGAAAGTCCGAGCTGCTCCGCACGCTCGTCCTCGGCCTCGCCGTCACCCACACGTCGGAGACGCTGAACTTCGTCCTCGCGGACTTCAAAGGTGGCGCCACCTTCGCCGGCATGGCGCAGATGCCCCACGTCGCAGCGGTGATCACCAACCTCGCGGACGACCTGACACTGGTGGACCGCATGGGCGACTCCATCAGCGGTGAGCTCAACCGCCGCCAGGAGATGCTGCGCGACGCGGGCAACTACGCCAACATCCACGACTACGAGAAGGCGCGGGCCGCGGGTGCGCCGCTGCAGCCCATCCCGTCTCTCGTCCTGGTCATCGACGAGTTCAGCGAGCTGCTCACGGCCAAGCCGGACTTCATCGAGATGTTCGTGCAGATCGGGCGTATCGGCCGTTCCCTGGGTGTCCATCTGCTGCTGGCCTCGCAGCGCCTCGAGGAGGGGCGGCTGCGCGGCCTGGAGACCTATCTGTCGTACCGGATCGGTCTGCGTACGTTCTCCGCCGGCGAGTCCCGCGCCGCGCTGGGCGTGCCCGACGCCTACCACCTGCCCAATGTCCCTGGTTCGGGCTATCTGAAGTACGGCACGGACGAGATGGTGCGCTTCAAGGCGGCGTACGTCTCCGGGGTGTACCGCTCGGGCGCCCAGCCGGCCGCGGCCTCCGGCCCTCTGCCGGTGGACCGCAGGCCGGTGGTGTTCACCGCGGCTCCGGTGCCGGTGCGTTACGTACAGCCGACGGCGCAGACCGGCGTACCCGACGCCCGCACGTCCGAGGACGACGCCCTGGCCGACACGGTGCTCGACGTGATCGTGCGCCGGCTGGAGGGCCGGGGGGCGTCCGCGCACCAGGTGTGGCTGCCTCCGCTGGACAATCCGCCGTCGCTGGACGAGCTTCTGCCTGGGCTCTCCGCTGTGGAGGGGCGCGGGCTGACCCAGCCCGGGTTCGAGGGCTCGGGACGCCTCGTCGTACCGCTGGGTGTGGTCGACAAGCCGTACGAGCAGCGCCGCGACACGCTGTACCGGGACTTCTCCGGCGCGGCGGGCCACATGCAGATCACCGGCGGCCCGCAGTCGGGCAAGTCCACGCTGCTGCGCACCCTCATCGCGGGCTTCGCCCTCACCCACACGCCCCAGGAGGTCCAGTTCTACGGACTCGACTTCGGTGGCGGCGGCATGGCCTCGGTCTCCGGTCTCCCCCATGTGGGAGGGGTCGCGTCCCGGCTCGACCCCGAACGGGTGCGCCGTACGGTCGCCGAGGTGTACGGGATCATGGCGCGGCGCGAGGAGTACTTCCGCAGCGCGGGCATCGACTCCATCGCCACCTTCCGCAGGATGCGGGCGCGCGGCGATATCTCGGCGACGGACCAGCCGTGGGGCGACGTGTTCCTGCTGATCGACGGCTGGGGCAACTTCCGGACGGACTACGAGGGCCTGGAATCCGCGGCCATCGACATCGCACAGCGCGGTCTCGGCTACGGCATCCACCTGATCGTCACGGCTTCGCGCTCCATGGAGGTCCGGGCCAACCTCAAGGACCACCTGATGAACCGGCTCGAACTGCGGCTCGGTGACGTCATGGACTCCGAGCTGGACCGCAAGGCCGCGGTCAACGTGCCCGCCGGCGTACCCGGTCGCGGTCTCACCCCGGAGAAGCTGCACTTCATGGCCGCGGTACCGCGGATCGACGGCATCAACTCCGACAGCGACCTGTCCGAGGCCACGGCCGCCATGAACCAGGAGGTCGCCCGGCACTGGACCGCGGCGCCCGCCCCGGCGGTCCGACTGCTGCCCCGCGAACTCCCGGTCCGCGAACTGCCCTCGGGCTACGCGCGGCCGGAGCGGGGCATCGCGTTCGGCATCGACGAGAACAACCTGGAGCCGGTCTTCCTCGACTTCGAGCGGGACCCGTTCTTCCTGGTGTTCGGCGAGAGCGAGTCCGGCAAGTCCAACCTGTTGCGCCTGCTCATCAAGCAACTGACCGAGAGGTACGAGGGGAACGCCGCCAAGTTCTTCGTCATCGACAACCGGCGAGCGCTCCTGGACGTCACCCCCGCCACGCACCTGGCGGAGTACGTGCCCATGTCCAACAACATGGAGCACCACGCGGACGCCCTGTACGACCTGATGAAGCGCCGCACCCCCTCGCCCGAGGTCACGGCGCAGGAGCTGCGTGATCGCAGCTGGTGGAGCGGCCCCGACGTGTACGTGGTCGTCGACGACTACGACCTGGTCTCGACGTCGAGCGGCAACCCGCTGGCGAAGCTCACGGAGATGCTGCCGTTCGCCCGCGACGTCGGCGTGCGGTTCATCATCGCCCGCAGCACGGCGGGAGCAGGCCGCGCACTGTACGAGCCCTTCCTGCAGCGCATCCTGGAACTGGGCGCGCAGGGCGTGATGCTCTCGGGCGACCCCATCGAGGGCGACATCCTCGGCAACGTACGACCGCGCCCGATGCCCCCGGGGCGAGGGGTGTTCGTCACCCGGCGCCGCGGGAATCCGCTGGTGCAGTCCGGTCTCATGGACGGGTAGCGGCAGGGCGTACCGCGGTACCGGGGCGGGCGGTGACGGCAGGCGCATGCGCGCCGCTGTTGCCGCCCGCCGCGGCGTGTGGGGTGGCGCCGCCGCGCCAGATGTTCGAATCGTTCAGCATTCCAGTACGCACCGACTGACGGGGGCTCCGCATGGCATGGGCCGAGTGGGAACAATTGAAGGAAGACGCGGCCGACAAGGGCGGCACGCAGATGCACCTCAACAAGGCCGAGCCTGGTGGCGGTGGGGGCAGGAAGGGAGACCTCGCCGTCAACCAGACCGACCTGTCGGGCGTCCGTAACGAGGCTTCCAAGCTGAATACGCGCTTGTGGAAAGAGGCCCGCGTAGCAGTCCCGACCAGCGAATCAGCGGCGGGCGATCTCACCACGCAGGGTTTCGAACTCGGTGGCGCGCTCCGGCACGTGGCGAACAAGTGGGACGTCCAGCTCAAGTCCCTTCTCGATGCGTGTGGTCACATCGCCAACCACATGGACTTCACGAAGTACGTGCACGCCGGAGACGACCAATACGTCCGGAGCAGGGTCAGCAGTATCGCCGTGCTCGACGAGGCCTTCGACGACGACAACGCACCCAAGGGTGAGAAGAACAAGGCGGACAACTGATGGATTTCGAAACCTTGCGCTTCGCCAAGTTCGGGCAACTGGACGCGGCCGTCACCGACTGGTCGACCATGGTGAGCAGCCTCGCCGCCCTGAAGGACGATGCCCGGGACGGTCTCAAGGCAGCGGCCGACAAGGCCGACTGGTCGGGCGACAACGCCGACGTCACCAAAGGGTTCGTCGACAAGACGGTGCGGGAATTCGATGACGCCCACAAGCAGGCGAAGTCCCTGTGGAACATCGTCAAGGACACACGCGACGAGTTGAAGGCCTACCAGAGGCAGCTCAACGAAGCCTTGGAACGCGGGTCGGCGAAGAACCTCAGGGTCGCTGCCACCAGTGGTGGGGGGTTCACCGTCACGGCGAGTACCCCCTATGTCAACCCGCCCGTGGGCTCGCCCGTGGGCCCGACCGTTCCGGGCTCCAGCGAGAGCGAGCGCGATGTCAACGCCCTCCGCGGCGAGCTCCAGGGGATCCTCGACAAGGCGACCGAGAGCGACCACACGGGCTCAGTAGCTCTCAGGGCCCTCGCGGACCAGTCCGAACTGGGGTTCACGGGCGCCGAGTACAAGGACCGGGACTCCGCTGACAAGGCGATCAAGCAGGCCGACGAGCTGGCGGCCATCGCGAAGAAGAACCCGGACGACCTCACCGCCAAGGAGTTCGACAAGCTGAACACCGGGCTCAAGAAGATGTCGGGCGACGAGCTGTTCAGTGCCCGCTTCGCGGAGCAACTGGAAGCGCAGGGGACGTTGGACTTCTGGGCGGAGCTGAACACCCCGAGTTCTACCGACCTACAGAGGGCCCGGGGCGACCGGTTTGACGAATTGCAGCAGAACCTGAGTCTCACCCTGGCCACTGCCAGTCATAGTGATTCGTCCGGGATGACGAAGTGGAAGCACGAGATGGTAGAGCTCGGCAGCCAGCCCATCTCGAAGAATTCAGGCACCGTCGGCTTCCAAGTGATGAGCAATCTCATGCGTTGGGGGAACTACGACAACAGTTTCCTCAACGAGTACGGGAACGAGTTGATCAAAACCGAGAAGGAACGCACCGATAACGGCAGGCACGGCACCTGGAACACCCCGGCCCCCATGGACCCGACACTCAACCGCACCGGATCCGATTCCGGCATGGACCCGATGACCGGCTTCATGAAGGCGCTGTCGAGCAGCCCTGACGCCGCGACGGAGTTCTTCAGCGACACCTTCCTGACGAAGGAGGAGGACCACGAGTTCAAGGAAGACACTGACGGCGACAAGAAGATGGGGATGAGGGAGCTCAGCAACTTCGACTACCTCTTCGGAGAGCGGGACTGGCCGGAGGACCAGACCGACAAGGGCGAGGACAGCATCGCTGGGCGCAACAACATGGCCCTGGCCCTGGAAGCGGCCACGACCGGGCACCCGGCGGGCGAGGGCCCCAGGGAAGACGCGTCACCACACAGCGCACAGCAGGCCAAGCTCATGGGGGATCTCGTCGCCTCAGTATCCGAAGATAAAACACGCCTGACGGATCATAGTTATATGGGTGACAGCATCGGCCAAATTACATCCGAATACTTGCCTGACATGAATCGAGCAATGAGTGACGACCCGGGAGTGCTGGAAGATGGGGAAGATGGAAAAATCAGCAACCTCTTCCCGATCGCTGGAAGTCCGGCGGATCTAAACCATAGAGATACAACTCGATTCCTACTGGCAGTCGGCCAGACCCCTGAGGGTTACGCCCGGGTGGAACTCAGCCAAAAAGAATACATGATGAACCTGATGGATCACCACCTGAACCCAGACCTGCCGACCGATCAGCGATTCTCCTCGGATAAGAACCTGACGGTATCCCAGATTTCCTACGCCTCAGGGGAGGTAGCCGGAACACTCGCTATTGGTCGGCAGGAAGAAATCTCAGGTGCTGCAGAAGAGAAGGACAAATCCTACGACCACGCTTTGACTCAGACAAAGGGAGCCATCTCCGGAGGCATTGGGATCGGCATCGGTGTGGGTACATCATTCATTGCTACCCCGGCGGTCGGTGCTGCCGTTGGAGGAGCAGCTGGAACCGCAACCGGAATGTTCATGGAAGAAATTTTCAAAGACTACGAAGGAGAGGCCAAAAACGAGGCGGGCCCCGTCATGGCCGAACATTGGGAAAACGGGCGCGATACAAACTTCAAGCACAGCCAAGAAGCGGCAATCCGAGCCGCAAAGGCCCACGGGATCCCACTGGGTGATCTCGCCACGTACGCTCGCACAGGCGCGCGCGATGGTTTTACCGACGCCGGCCCCAACGTCGCAGCAATGGGGCCCGACCTCAAGACAGACATCTAGGCAGTCCCTCCCGAGCCCTCGCGGCAAGTTCATGAATTGAGTGAATTTATGACCCGTGGCGTAGCCCTTGCCCACTGTAAGAGTGTTTCATGGATTTCCGCAATTTCTGCCGCTCTCATCGTCTCGCTTGTGAGCTGCTCCGAGGGAGCGGAACAAAAATACAACGTCCCAACTTCCTTGTGTGGCACATCGATGCCGGCGGGGCTGCTGTCTCCAGTACTCCCCGGGGGGGAAGAAGTGCTTGAGAAGAGCGAATCACCCGCCGATGGAGTCGAGCGTTGTCAAGTCCTGGTGGACAATAAGATTGCGCTAGTGGCAAGTCAAGAATGGTGGAATGACAGGCCGAATCTGACAGATATAGCGCAGGGCCAGGCTTACGTAGAGCTTGATAATTTTTCAGACGACGGAAGGTACATCTACTCCAAACGCGGCGCGGTAGGAAAGGTGGAGTGCGCAGAACCGATCCGGCCAGGGAATGAACTATTCGCGGTAGTTCAGGTACCCGAACCCGGAACAGCAAATGAAAATGCAGTGAAGAAAATTATCACCGAGTTCACCAAAGCCCTGAGCTCCTCGAAGCAGTGCACAGGCGGCGGCTGAACTGATATCAAGATCGCGCACAATCGAGGGAGGCGACGTGACAGCTGTGTCGCCGATCCTGTGGCCCGAGCACAAAGGATAGGTAGGCGTTGAATACATTGAACGTGGTTGTTTTTGCGCTGGCCACCGGGCTCATCGCCATGGGCTGCGTCAAGGCGGACAGGGTCCGCAGGTGGCGTGAGTCGTTCAGCCCCTCGGCGCCCGAACTCCCCGATTCCGCCTTCATAGCGGCTCGCGTCGTCCTCTTCGGGATGGCGGGTATCGGCATCTTTTCGGCGTTCCCGTTCATGGCCGTGGTCGCCGATGGGGAGTGGAGCGATGACGAGCTGTCCAGCGCGGTCAGCCAGGCCACGGCGGAATTGGACGGCACTTCGCGTTTCGGTGACATCTTTGGTGATGACAGCGGATTCGACGAGGAGTTCGCGACAATGATCGAGGAGGAGATCGCCGAGAACGGCGGCGGTGGCGCCTCGCAGGACGGGGTGGGGGCCAGCAGTGCAGCCTCGAACAAGCCCTCGGACGCCGACTACACGGTCCAGGCCGCAGGATCGGACGCGGCCTTCTGCGTACACGTCGTGCGCACGCCGTCGAAGGACGGAGACTACGAGTCCCCCGGCGTGGCGGGTGGAGCCGGCTCGGTGACGGTCCCGAACTACGACTTCGCCGTGACGAGCCGTGAAGGTGCGTGCTGAGGGATCTCCCCTTCCCAGCCCCGCATCCCCGCCGAGACAACCCTGCGCGGATCGGTCCGCCTGGCACGGACGACTGCGGTGGACCGGGCGTACTCGGCCTTTTCGAGGGTCCCGGATGGGCGGAACCCAGTGCTCCATCGCCGAATCGATGAATCCTGAACTGGCAAGAGGCACTTTCGGGCCAACTGTGCTCAGAGACCGATCAACTGCAAACGATGCGTGATCAACCACTTTCGCACCTCCCGTGGGCGCCGGAGGCGCTGTCAGGGGCCTGGACCCCGGCTGAAAACGACAGCCGTCCACGAGCCAACCAGGCTTGAAACGGCTGTACCCGTTCCCCGTACACCTTGCTAACTTCCGGGTCTCAGAGGCATTGAAAAGCACATGCGAAAGGGCGGTACATGACCTCCCCAGCACCAGCGCCGAAGATCCCCCAGCTGTGGGTTCCGCTCCCCTCGGGGATCCATCCAAGTTGGCGTGAGATCGACGAACGCTCGGCCGCCTGGCTCGATCGGTTCGGCCTCTACTCCGACCGGGCGCAGCGCGAACGGCTGACCCGTATCTCCGTGGGAGAGATAACCAGCCGCGGCGCCCCTTCCGGCCGCGTCGCTGCGTTGCAGTGGACCTCGGACTTCCTGATGTGGCTCTTCGCCTTCGATGACGAGTACTGCGACGAGGGGCCCGTCGCGGCTTCCCCGGATGCCACACTGCTCATGATCACCAAGCTCCAGCGCATCGTCGAAGTCCCCTGGACGGCGCCCACCGACGACAACTACAGCGCGGCGCTACGCGAGTTGCGTCTGCGGCTCGACGGCTTGACCACCCCGGTGCAGACAGCCCGTTGGGCCGCCAGTTTCCGCGCCTACCTCCAGGGACAGATCTGGATGGCTGCCAACAGCGCCGCAGGGCGGATCCCCACGCTCTCCGACCACCTGGCGGTCCGGCTCGACTCCTCCGGGGTCAAGATCTTCTCGACCCTCAGCGAGATCATCCACGGGTACGACCTCCCCGCTGCGGACTACGAGCGCCATGACATCCGAGGGTTCGTCGAGATCTTCGCCTCGATCATCGGCTGGTCCAACGACCTGGTGTCGTACCACAAGGAGCGCCAACGAAGCCAAGAGGGATACGGAAACATCGTCGACTTGATCGCGTACGAGCGGAAATGCACCCTCGACGAAGCGGTGAGCGAGACCGCCGTGATGCACACCCGCGCCATGGCCCTCTACCTCCGTCTCCGCGACCAGATCCTGCGTGACGCCGGCCCCGAGCTCGGTCGATGGATCACGGACTGCGACTCCTGGATCCGCGCCGACTACGACTGGTCCCTCACCACCCATCGCTACGTCAACCCGGAGAACCCGGCCGACCTGCCGGCCGGCAGCGCCGCTTCACCCTTCCAGGAGAGGGAAGCCGACCAGCCTCTGCCGATTGCCAGCATCGCCTGGTGGTGGACCCTGGTGAAGGACTAGCATCACGCCGCGCGCCGGGGGCTGCGGGGCCTGTGAGGTTCTGCGGCCCACCTGGGCACCCGCGGAAAGCGGCTCGCTCGCCCCGGGGCTGCGTGACCCCTGAACGGCTGCTGAAAGGCGTTCAGGTGGTGCGGCGGCGTTGGCGGCCGAGGGCGAACGCGGTGGCGCCGAGCGCCAGTACCACCGCCACTCCGCCGAGGATGTAGACCAGTTGGTCGTTGTGGTTCTTCTCGGTACTGGAGCCTGCCAGGGCGGCGTCGCCAGCCTTCGCTGTCTTCTCAGGCTTGGCCGAAGCCGAGGCGGAAGCCGACCCGTGTCGACGTGGACGTTGAGGACCTGGTTGGCCGTCCAGGCCGGGTTGGATGACCAGATAAGGGCTGCGGCCGCTGGCATGATGGCTGTTGCGGCGCTGGTTCCGCCGTTCCCCCATGACACACGTCAGGGTGGGCACCTCCCGTGCGTGCCCACCCTGATCTGTTTGTTCTCTGTCGAGTCCTACTCGAAGTTGGCTCGCGCCCGCTTGTCGCCGGCCTGGTAGGCCGTACCGGCGTCGCGCACCTTGCGAGAGATCTCAGACAGGGCCGTGTGGATCCCCGTGGCGTCGCGGTCCCAGCCGGCCTGTGCCGCGTCGTACGCCGTCTTGGCCTCGCCGACCCAGAGCTCGGAGACATTGGCGATCATGCGCTTGATCGACGCAAGGTCTTCCTGAAGCTGCCTGCTCTGCCGGTCGATGTCCCCGGCAGCCTGCTCCAGGCTCGAGTAAGTGACAACCATCGTGCCGTCGTTGGTCGACATACGGTCCTCCAGTTCAATCTAGTTCGATGTGGTGGCCCGTACTCGGTACGGGGGTACAGCAAGCTTCAGAGGGAGTTGATGGCCGAAGTCTTGGCCTCCGAGCCAGTGGAGTGGCCGTCGACGACGTCCACGCCCTGGAGGGCCTGCCTGATCTCGTCTTCGGTGTTGCCCGAGATGGTGCGCGCCGCCTTGATGGCTTCCTGGAAATTGACCAGCCGGGTGGCGATGCCGCTCATCCTGACGTTGATGTCAGCCTGCTTGACGTTGAAGGCGTTGGCGCCGATGCCCTTCCAGGCACCTTCCAGGCTGTCGATCGTCGCCTGCAGCGTCTTCAGCTGGCCCCTCACGGAGTCGAATCGCCTGCTGAGTTCACCCTCGAGCTTGAGGAGCATCTCATCTGAAAGCTTCTGATCTGCCATGGTTCTGGCTTCCTTCCTGGTGCTCTTGTTCGGTCCGGCGTTCCCGCCGGGGTGCGTGTGAAGAACTGCGGTCGGTCAGGCGCTGCGGCGCTTGCGAACCAGCGCGAAAGCGCCGCCGCCGAGCACGAGGACTACTGCCACTCCGCCGAGGATCAGGCCCAGTTGGCTGTCATCGTTCTTCTCCGTGCTGGAGCCTGCCATGGCGGCGTCCTCAGCCTCGTCCTTCTTCTCGGGCTGTGACGAACCTGATGCGGATGCGGCAGGCGAGGCTGTGGAGCCGGACGTCTTTTCCTTGGTGAGGGGGCTGATGTCCGGGGCGCCGGGGGCTCCCTTGCCCTTCAGGATGTTCATGGAAGGACGGATCAGACCGTGGCCGAGGTACTTGCTGAGCGTGCCCTTTTTCCAGTCTCGGCTGGCGGTGTCAAAAAGTACGTTGAGGACCTGGTTCGCGGTCCAATCGGGGTGGGCGGACCACACCAAGGCTGCCGAAGCCGATGCGATCGCGGTTGCTGCACTTGTTCCGCCATCACCGTCGCAGTATGCCTGGAATCTCTCGTCACACCAATATGGGATGTCGTTACCAGGAGCTGCAATATCGACGATGCTCCCATTTTGGGAATACTCGGCTACCTTTCCGTCTCGGTCCGCCGAGGAGACACCAGCGACCTGCGGATACGCGGCTGGATACTGCTCCCTATTGTCCTTCTCGGCATTATTCCCTACACCAGCAAAGAAAATTTTTCCCTTACTTTCGGCATATTCGACCGCTTCCTTCTCTTCCCGAGATGCAAAATCGCTGGCAAAAGACATGCTGATGATCTGCGCGTCGCTGTCTGCTGCAGCTCGAATTGCATCTCGGGTGTCATGAGCATTTACCGAATGCTCATTTTGGAAGTTTGTATCGGTGATGCGCATCGGGAGGATTTTCGCGCCCGGTGCGAGGCCTTTCAGCCCTCCACCCTTGCCAGTTCCTGCGATCAACTCAGCCATTGTGGTGCCGTGGCCGTCATAGTCGTCGTATTCGTTACCGTCGGCCCCTGTCGCGTCAAGCCCCTTCAGGACTTGCCCCTCCAGGGACGGCGTCGATGAATTGACGCCTGAGTCGATGACAGCCACCTTGATGCCCTCGCCCGTGGTGACTTTCCACATCTCCTCGGCCTGCATCGCACTGAGGTACCACTGCTTCGATTGCACGTCAGCGGCAAGGGCCGAGGGGGCAGCCCCCGCGAACCCCACACTCCAGGCGGCGGCCAAGGCCACAGTGCCTAGCAAGCGCCCTCGCAATTGGAGAGGGCTATGGCGCTTCCAGGTCTGGCTCATTACTGCTGTCATCCCGACTCCCGAACCTTCCCTGTACCTACTCGATCACCGGCGGTGCGGATCCACGGCGGCCGGCCTCCCAGGTCTCTCTGTCTTCCGTCAGGAAGTCCGGGCGTGGCGTGCCGTCGTCCTGATCCTCGTCTCTGGAATCCTTCCGACCCGCAGGGCCACGAACGAGCCCCGCACCTCCGGCGGTGAAGCCCTTCGCGCCGACGCCAGGCCGTGCAGCCCCTCCGCGGGGTGTACCCACAACTCCATTGGTGCTGGGGGTGCCTCGCCCACCAGGGCGGGATGTACTGCTTGTACCACCGGCTCCGATCACCGTGCCGCGCGAGACACCACGAGTACCGCCGGATGCCCCCGCGCCGGGAACGGTGCGCTGAGGGGTCCCGCCGACGATGCCGCCTCTACCCGCACGCGGACTGGTGGCTCCGGACGTACCTGCCTGACCTGCGGCCATGGGCCTGCCACCGGTAACACCGGACCGACCGGCCGTGGGCGCCTGCGGGCCACCACCGGGGCGTCCGGTGGTTCCGGAGGCCGACCCCCCTCCCATCGGCGCTGGGCGCCCCACCGGAGAACCGGCGCGGCTGTTTGCCGCAGGGCCGCTTCCCGATCGGGAACCACCGGGTCCTGTCTGGCCAACAGCTCTAGGCGCGCCTGTAGTGCCCTGGGGGCCCCGCGAACTATTCGTAACGGGGTTCACGAAGCCAGGCGCCATGGGAAGGTTCGGGCCTCCCCCAGGCACGGCAGGGCTAGTAGTCGGTACAGGGGATGGTGTGTTCGGAGAAGTCACCGGCGGCGGCGCGGTGGAGACACTATTGATCTCTGTCGAAGCACCCTTGTCCAGGACAGGCGGCGTTACCGGAGGTTCGATCACTGCTTGGCCACTGGTGCCACCAGATTCCGCCCTGCTTGAGGGTGCATGGCTCGCGCCCTCTTGTGACACGCCGTTCCCCGACGCTCCGGGACCCGCTGACGAGCTTTCCGAGCCAGTCGTGGGCCTGATGTATCCACCCGGCCGCGGCATCGCCACATCAAGCTTCTTGTCGAACCGCGGCGGCTCCTGCGACGCCAGCGTCTCCCCCGCGACCGCGTAATACGAAGCCAGCCGGTTCGCCTGGTTGATGGCCTCCTGGCGGTCCTTCTCGACCTTCAGCGCCGCCGCGTACTCCGGGTTCGTCTCGATCCGCGCCGGGGACTCGATGTCCTCGGGGGACTTGCGGATGAGACGGCTGTCGCGAGGAGGAAGGGAGTTACGCACCGAGGCGAGGCCGGTGCCCGCGACCGTGATCTGCGTGCCGGCCGCCTGGGCGAATTCGCCCAGCTTCTCGGCATGGGCCACCAAGTCCGTGCCCCAGTCCTGGAAGGCGACTCCGGACTCGCCCTCCCAGTCCACGCCATTGATGAAACCGCCCAGCTCCCTCGCCGCGTCACTGATCGCGGTTCGCGCCTTCAGCAGCGCCCGACCAGCCTCCTCGAGGTGCTCCGGGTTGGAGTTCTCGATCAGGTCGATCATCACGTTGAGGTCAACGCCCTCGAAGGACGTCCGTCCCGAGGCGCCAGGACTCCCGAACCCGAATGCCTCCATCACGCCCTGCATCTGACGGGTCACATCCGTGACGATCAGCTGCCCCTGGACGCGCTCCGTGTCCTGCTTCTGCTGCTCTGCGGGAGTGAGCTCCGGCTGCGTCTCGGAACCCGGTCCCGGCTTCTTCGGTTCGCTCATTCGGCTGCCCATCCCCCGTCACTCTGCTTGTCGGCGTTCTGCTCAGGCTTGCTGTGCTTCTCCGCCCGCGCCTTCTCGCTCTCCGCGTCCAGACGCATCTGGATCTCGTAGAACCGCCGCCGCGTTTCGTCGTCCACGTTGTCGAAGCCGACCGCCGCCGCATGCACACCGAGGCTCAGGTACTCGATCTGGTCACCCAGCGACTTCGAGAGCGTGACGAGTGCATCGTGGACGCGGTTGTACTGGGTGTAGAGGCCGTCCGCCTCCGCGAAGCTTGTGTTCCCGCCGCTCAAGGCGTTACGCGACACCGTCTGTGCCGCGACCTTCGACTTGCCGGCCGGTGAGCTCTCGAGGTCCGCCAGCAACGCGTTCACACTCTTCTGGAACTTCTCCAGGGCGCCTACTCCGCGCCGGAGATCTCCTTTTCCCTTGCTCACGTTGCTGCCCTTCCCCGATTCCCCGTTTGCTCAGTCCGTTTCGCGTTGCTATCGCACCCGCGTGAACAGCACTGACCCCATAACATCACTCTAGCCAATGGCACTGACAGGACCAACTGTCTTGTCCATCACGTAACTTCCCCGGCCTCATGCACCGCCAGGTCGCCCCAGCCGCCGCTGTCTGTCGCGTACGGCCACCGCCGCACCCGCGATCGCGGCGACCAGGACTCCCCCGCCCACCACGACATACGTCGCGAGCCGGGCGTTGCGTTTCTCGGCGGTTTCGCCCAGGTGGACGACGGCCGGAGAGGGCGCCTCGCCCTTGCTCACACCTTCGTGTGCCACCGGTTTCTCGATGGGCTTGTCATCCTCGGTCAGCGCGCGCACCGGGTCGACGACGCCCCAGCCGACCAAGTGGTCCTTGCCCGCGATCGAGCGTTCCGCGGTCTGCTCGATCTGGGCGACGATTTGCTCCTGCGTCCAGTCCTTGTGCTTCGCCTTGATGAGGGCCGCGACCCCGGCGACGTACGGGGCCGAGAAGCTGGTGCCGTTGTCGGAGCAGTGTCCCCCGCCGGGGACCGTCGAGATGATGTCCACACCGGGGGCCGAAACGCCCACGTCGCCGGACTGGGAGAAGGCGGCCCGCTCGTTGTTGCGGTCCGACGCACCCACGGACAGGACACCCTCGTACGAGGCCGGGTAGGTCTTCTTGATGTTGCCGCCCAGACCGTCGTTGCCGGCCGAGGCGACGACCACGATCTCCTTGTCCAGGGCGGCGTCCACCGCCTGCTCCAGGAGGGCCGTGGGCTTCACCGCGTCGGCCGTGTCCTGGGAGATGTTGATGACGTTCGCCCTGCCCGGCCCGGCGGCGTAGTTGATGGCGTCCGCCAGCGTCCCCGCCGTCCCGTGGCCCTCGGCGTCGTTCTGCTGGATCGGGATGATCGTCGCGTCGGGAGCGAGGCCGGTGAAGCCGGTGCCCTTCATCTCTCGGGCGGCGATGATGCCGGCGACCTTGGTGCCGTGCCCGACGACGTCGGTGGTGCCGTTCTCGTTGCCACGTTCGATCTTGTTGCCGTTGTCGTCCTTGATGTTCTTCGGCAGGTAGTTACGGCCGCTCCCGGCGTCCACAGCCTTCTTGAGCTGCGGGTTCTTGATGTCGACGCCGGTGTCGATGACAGCCACCCGTACGCCCTTGCCGGTGGACTGCTCCCACAGTTCGTCCATCAGCACACGTTGGAGCGCCCAGGGCCGGCCCGTGTACATCTTCGAGTCCGGGCCGAAGTTGCACTGGGTGGAGTCGTCCGCGGCTGCGGGCAGCGCCGGCAGCGAGACGAGGAGAACGGCGGTGGCGGCCGCGGCTGTCAGCAGCCGCCGCGAACAAGCCTGGGAGGAAGAGGTGTCCGTTGTCACGTGGTCGCTCCTCACGAACCCTGCGGCTGGCGGGCCGCGCCCGTCGACAGTCGGGGGCCCGTCGGCAGGAAGGTGGACCAGGCGGCGGGTACGGGCGCGGGCTCGACGTCCTTGTACCCGAGATGGTTCTGCGCCTGCTGCGCCTCCTGCTGGCTGTTCTTCTTCTCCTCATCGGTGCCGGACTCACCGATGCCTGAGTCGCCCTGCACGCTGTCGCCGTTGGACTGCATGGCATAGCGCAGCCCGGTGTCGGTCACGAGGAAGAGAGGGCCGGAGTCGGGGCTGGACCCCTTGAACTGGCGGAAGAGCTGCCCCGATCCCGGGGTGGCGTAGGCGCTGCTGGAGCCGGTGGGGAGCGTGGCGGGGAAGGCCGTACTCGCCCAGGTGCTGAGCGTGCTGGTGCCGTCCTTGTCCGAGACACTGCGCAGGACGTTGCACACGGTGTTGCGGCTTCCGCTCGACGTGTCCGCGGAGTTGACGGGCGCCGGCTCACTCGTGGGCCAGTCCTTCGCCTGTCCGAACGCCTCCCCGGGCTCGAAGGCTCCGGCACTGACGTGCTTCACCCGTCCGTTCGGGTTGAGGTCGACCAGGGTGCGGCTGTTGACCAGGAGTTTGGCGACGAAGTCGGAGACCGGGGCGACCCTGCCCGGCAGCACCACGTACTTCTGGGTCCTGGTGCCGGCGGTGGCCGCGAGGACCCTGCCCACCTTGTTGTCCTCGGGCTGCAGCTGTCCCGGAACGCCCGCGTCGGCCCCAGGAGTTCCGTCGATCGCCGGGAAGGTGACCGCGTCTCCCATGTGCAGCGTGGCGAGCCAGTCGGCGGACACCCGCTGGGGGGCGTTCTGGTCGACCAGGGTGCGCAGCAGCAGTTCGTCCTTCTCCACCGCGTACGCCTTGCCCGAGGCGTCCACGATGTAGCGGGTCCTGTCCGGGCCGGGGCCCTCGACGTACATCACCTCGCCGCCCCGCAGCTTGCCCGTGCCTTCGGTCTTCTTCTCCTCGCGCTCCGCGAAGACGAACGCCGCCTTCTGGATGGCCCTGCCGCCCTCGCCGGGCCGCTCGCAGACCGCCCAGCGCTTGGTGGAGCCGGCTTCCTTCGGGTCGGGCAGGCGGTCCGGGGCGTACGGGATTCCGAGGGTCGCCCCGTGCGGGATCTTGCCGTTGTCGAGGACCGATTCGTCGACGTTGATGACCTTGCCCTTGTCCGGGGCGAGGAGGAGCTTCGCGCTGGACATGTTCAGGACGGGGTGGAGCTGCGTCTTGCCGTCGGTCTTCAACACCACGTAGCGGGTGGTGGATTTGCTGGCGATGATGACGTTCTCGTACGGGGTGTCCCACTTCTGGGGCGCCACGGGCTTGAACATCCCCCAGGCGCCGAACACCGCCAGGACGACCACGCCGACGATCGCTCCGGGCACCACCGCGCGAAGCGGACGCGGCGCGCCCTCTTCCGAGCCGGACGGGTGGGGCTGCAGGAACTGTGCGACCAACCTCCGCTTCGCGAAGGTGTAGGCATTGAGTTCGTCCCGCCGTGATGCCATGTGCGCGCTGCCCCTTCTCCCCAGTGGGCGACCAGGTTCCCACACCCGCCGTGGACCGCTGCCGCCGACCGGGACCCCTACTATGCCTGTTGGCACTTGGCATTCACCGCTCAGGTAGGGTGATCGCCCGATCAACGCCCGTGAAAAAAACGGTGAATACGGACACGAGGGGGCAACGCGGCGATGGCTGCAGCGACGGGCGAGCGCACGAGGCGGTCCACCCAGCGAACGCCCGCCCCTTCCCGGCGGCAACGCAGCAACGGACCGGACGGATCGGCTCCCCGTCAGTCGGGGGACACCCCCGCTGCGACCACTCTCCACTCGATCTCCAGGACCGGCCGCGTCGGTCCCGCGCTGCGGCAGCTGGTGCTCGTCGAGGCCGCCCTGGCGGTCGCCGTTGTGGGCGCCGCGCTCGGCGGTGCCTGGATGATCCCGGCCGGTGTGATCGCCGCACTGCTGATCCTGCTCGCGGT
This sequence comes from Streptomyces sp. NBC_01166, assembly GCF_045039765.1. Taxonomy (NCBI): domain Bacteria; kingdom Bacillati; phylum Actinomycetota; class Actinomycetes; order Kitasatosporales; family Streptomycetaceae; genus Streptomyces; species Streptomyces sp. NBC_01166. Next base: position 6,095,761 of record NZ_CP108613.1, on the reverse strand, counting down.
GGTACGCCGCCGGGGCCGGGCCGTGCAGGACTGGCTGTCGACCGTGTCGTCCCTCCGCCGTCGCAGGCGGACCGCCACGGCGTCACCGGCCGAGACGGAGCCGCAGCTGGCGCCGGTGGCGGAGAACGTGCCGGGGTTCGCTCCCTACATCTATGTGGACGGCGCCCGCCGGACGGTTGGCATGATCGGGGACGGGACGTTCCTGACCGCCGTCGTACGGGTCGAGGCGAGCGGTGAGTCGCTCCGTCAGGCCATGGGGGCCCGGGCGCTCCCGCTGTCCCTCCTGGGCGACGCGCTCGCGGTGGACGACATCGTGCTGGAGTCCGCGCAGTTGGTGCAGCAGGTGCGGCCCGCTCCGGCGCCGCATCTGCCGGAGAGGTCGGTGGCCAGGCTGTCGTACGCCCCCCTCCAGGACCGGACCGGGGCGCCCGCGCTGCGGATGACCTGGGTGGCGGTGAAGCTGGATCCGGAGCTGTGCCGGGAGGCCGTGGAGGCGCGCGGTGGCGGGCTCGGAGGCGCTCAGCGCTGTCTGGTCCGGGTCGCCGACCATGTGGCGAGCCGGATCACCGGCGCGGGGTTCCGGGCCTCGGTGCTGGACCAGGACGAGCTGAACTCCGCCGTGGCCACGTCCGCGTGCGCAAATCCCATCCTGTCGGCGCGCGCCGGGCGTCCGGATGCCGCGCCGCAGCGACGGACGACGGAGACCACGCGGGTCTGGCGCTGCGACGACCGCTGGCACACCACCTACGCCGTGGACCGCTGGCCCGAGCTCGGCCGGGGAGCGACTCCGCTGCCGCGGCTCGTGGCGCTGCTGACCTCGGTGCCCGCGTACGCGACGACGTTCAGCCTGACGGTGCGCCGCGGGGCGCACCAGGGTCACATGTCCGTGCGCGGCCACGTACGGATCACCGGCGGCTCCGACACCGAACTGGTCGGGGTACGAAGGACTTTGGAGCAAGCCGCCCGGCACGCGGAGGTCGGTCTCGTACGGCTGGACCGCGAGCAGCTGCCGGGTGTCCTGGCCACGCTCCCGCTGGGAGGCGCACAGTGACGAAGCACATCGCTCCGAGGCGGGGGCTCCTGGGGCCGCGCCATGCCGGTCACACCCTGGCTGCGGACCACCTGGGCGCGCTTTCGCTGCCGGTGGGGGACGACGGCGTGATCATCGGGGACGACGCCGAGGGGCGCCCGCAGATGATCGGGTTCCACCGGCCGGCGCCGTACGACGTCCTGTTGATCGGCGGTCTGTGGACCGCGCAGGTCCTGGCGCTGCGCGCGGCCGGTACGGGTGCGCGGGTGGCGGTCGAGACGGGCCGTACCCAGGCGTGGACCACGCTGGCGCAGGCCGCGGGTGCCGGTCTCGAGTGCATCTCGCTCCATGACGTGGGACGGGTCCCGCCGACCGGTGCGACCGTGGGCAGCCCCGTGGTGGTGGTGCGCGACTGCGGAATGCGTCCGCCACGCGGCCGGGTGGTGTCCTCGCCGTGGCAGTCGGTGCTGACGTTGCTGCCCTATCTGAGCCCCGTGGCACCCCGGTTGATGCGGGCGGCGACCCTCGTGGGTGTTCAGCGGGTCTCGCCGGAAGAGGCGCAGCAGATCGGCCGGATCCTGGGGCTCGCACGGGCCGAGAGCGAGGCGCTGCCCACCCTGGCCGACGGTGTGACTCTCTGGGTGGCGGGCCGTGAGCGCCACTGGGTGATGACCAGCGCGACGGACGTGGAGACCGGATTGCTGGGCACCGCTCGGAGGATGGACTGAATCCGTCCGGTTCGCGCCCCGGACCGGCCGCTTTTCAGGATCATGGCGGGGAACGACACAGTTCGACGGAAGGGACGTGCGCATGGGCACCCAGCAGGAAAAGGACGAGCTCTACGCTCTCGACATCTCGGATGTGGAGTGGCTGAGCGCACCCGGTACCGAGAACGTCGAGGAACGGGTCGAGATCGCCCACCTCCCGGGGGGCGCGGTCGCGATGCGGTCGTCGCTGGACCCGGGGACCGTACTGCGCTACACGGAGGCCGAGTGGCGCGCGTTCGTGCTGGGCGCCCGGGACGGCGAGTTCGACCTCAAGTAGGCGACCGCACGGCGCGGGGGCGGCGGTCGGGGACCGCCGCCCCTTCGCCGTGTCCGGCCCGCCCGCTCAGCCCTGTGCGGCCCGCCCCCTCGTCGTCCGGTCCCGCGACTTCGCTGCCTCCGGCCCCGCACCGGTGCGCGGAACATGGCCCGTTCCTCCGTGTTCTGCCACGCTCGCTCCGTATGGGAGCCGCACGTGACCTACGGGACAGCGGTCGCGAGTGATACGGCCTGCCGTAGTGCGCCCCATGGCGATTAGGGTGGGTGGGGGCGCGGCAGAGGAACCTGCGGGCAGGCACTGCGCGTCACAAGGGGGAGAGCCGGGCGGACCGGACATAACGGGAACGGTCGCCCCCACCCACCACGGCACAAGGGTGCTCGACCACACCAGGAGGCAAAGTGAACGGCGATCGGGACGAGATCAGCGGGGGATGGAACACGCCCGTCGACGAGTCGTCCGACGCGGATCCCGCCGAGATGACGGGTGAGTTCACCATCGACTACACCCCTCCCGCCTGGTACACGCAGAACGCGCCGGGCGACTCCTCGGGAGGGGCGGGGTCACACCTGGCGCCACCTCCGCCGCCGCAGGGGGCGCCGCTGTCCGTACCGGGGCCGCCCGCTTCCGGTGGATTCGAGCCCGGCTGGCCGCCGGTTCCGGCCGCACCGTCCGAAGCGTCGTCGGCCGCCTCGTCCGAGCCGCCCTCGCCTTCCTACGAGCCCGCTCCCCCGGCGTCGGCCGCCCAGGCCGCGGGCTCCGAGGAGCCTGACGCCGGGAGCGGTACGGACGCCGCCTTCGGTGGCGGTGATGTGGAGAGCGGCGCCACCATGCGGTTCTCGCCCGCCGCTCTGAAGCAGGAGATCGCCGAGCGCGAAGCGGCCAAGGCCAGGGCGGGGGCCGGGTCCACGGACTCGAGTTCCGCCGAGCCCACGCCTCCGGCCGCCCCGTCCGAGCCCGAAGGCGCGGCCCCGGCCGGCCCGGTGGGTGAGAAGGAATCCGCGGCATCCGAGGACGACGCTGCGGAGGCGAGCACCCCGGAGCCGGAGGCGTCGCAGGTCTCCGTACGGGAAGCCGACGGCGAGCCCGGGACGGACGAGCGACGGGCCGACGGACGGACCGACGAGCCGGCGGGCTCCGTGACGGATGCAGGCCCCCAGGGCACACCGCCGGGCGGTACACCGTCGGACGGCACACCGCCCGGGGGCGCATCCACCGCCGACGCGCCGTCCACGGACGCGCCGTCCGCCGATGCGCCTCAGGGCTCCGTGGCGCCGAACGCGCCGGCCCCGTGGACGCCCGCGCCGCCCGCGCAGGGCGCCCTCCCGCCGCTGCCGCCCGCCTTCCAGCCGGCCGCACCGCAGCCGAGCGCTCCTCAGCCCGCGCCGCAGTGGCCCGCACAGCAGCCGCCCGCTCCGCCCGCCGGCACGGCGGGCGGGTACGGCTTCCCGCAGGCCCCTACGCCGCCACCGCCCGCGCAGCCGTCCCCGCCGGTTGCCCAGCAGCCGGTTCAGCCCAACGCGCCCGCGCCGCAGGGTGGTTACGGCTTCCCGCAGGCACCGCAGCAGGGCGGTTACGGGTTCCCCCAGGCACCGCAGCAGCAGTACCCCGCCCAGGGTGCGCCTCAGCTGCCCCCGGGCGCGCAGCCCCAGGGCGGCTACGGCTTCCCGGCTCCGCAGGCCGTCCAGCAGCCCCCCCAGTTCCCCGCGCAGGGTGCCCCGCTCCCCCCGCAGGCCCCCCAGCAGCCGGCCCAGAGCACGCCGAACCTGCCTGCACAGCAGCAGCAGCAGCAGCAGCAGCAGCAGCAGCCCGAGGCCTACCAGCCCCAGCCGCCCACGCCCCAGGCCCCGCCGGTCGACCCGCGCACCGGCGCCGCCTGGCCGACGCCGGTCACGCATGACCAGCGCGAGCGCTCCGTGCCGGGCGCCCCGCTCGGCTACACGGCCGCCGTGGAGCTGTCGTCGGACCGGCTGGTCCGGGGCAAGCAGAAGGCCAAGAGCAGCCGCACCCCGTCCGCCGCCTCCCGCTTCAAGCTGGGCGGGAAGAAGGAGGAGATCGAGCGGCAGCGCAAGCTGGAGCTGATCCGCACGCCGGTGCTGTCGTGCTACCGGATCGCGGTCATCAGCCTCAAGGGCGGCGTGGGCAAGACCACGACGACCACCGCGCTCGGCTCGACCCTGGCCACCGAGCGGCAGGACAAGATCCTCGCCATCGACGCCAACCCGGACGCCGGCACGCTCGGGCGACGGGTGCGCCGGGAGACCGGGGCGACGATCCGCGACCTGGTCCAGGCGATCCCGTACCTCAACTCGTACATGGACATCCGCCGCTTCACCTCGCAGGCTCCCTCGGGCCTGGAGATCCTCGCCAACGACGTGGACCCCGCGGTCTCCACGACCTTCAACGACGAGGACTACCGCCGGGCGATCGACGTCCTGGGCAAGCAGTACCCGATCATCCTCACCGACTCGGGCACGGGCCTGCTCTACAGCGCGATGCGCGGTGTGCTGGACCTCGCCGACCAGCTGATCATCATCTCGACGCCGTCCGTCGACGGCGCCTCGAGCGCGTCGACCACGCTGGACTGGCTGTCGGCGCACGGCTACGCGGAACTGGTGCAGCGCTCCCTGACGGTCATCTCCGGGGTCCGCGAGACCGGCAAGATGATCAAGGTCGACGACATCGTGCAGCACTTCGAGACGCGCTGCCGCGGCGTCGTGGTCGTGCCGTTCGACGAACACCTGTCGGCGGGCGCCGAGGTGGACCTCGACATGATGCGGCCGAAGACCCGGGAGGCCTACTTCAACCTCTCCGCGCTCGTCGCCGAGGACTTCCAGCGCGCACAGCAGCAGCAGGGGCTGTGGACGACCGACGGCAGCAATCCGCCGCCGCAGTTCGCCCCGCCCATGCCCGGCCAGCAGACGCCCGGTCAGCAGACGCCCGGCCAGCAGCCGTACGCCCCCCAGCCCGGTCAGCCCTACCCGGGGCAGCAGCAGTACCCCGGCCAGCCGTACCCGGGGCAGCCGCAGCAGCCGTATCCGCCCCAGCAGCCGTACGGCGGGCAGCAGCCGTACGGAGGACAGCAGCCTCCGCCCCAGCAGGCCGCCGCGCCGCAGCAGCCGTACCCGCCGCACGCCGGCCCGGGTGCGCAGAACAACAGCTGGCAGCAGTCGCTGCCCCCGCAGGCGCAGCCCGGTGCGGGGCAGGCCGGACCGCCTCCGCCGCCCGCGCAACACGATGGCCAGGCACATCAGTCCGGACAGCCCGAACTGCAAGGCCCCGTTCCGCCCGCGGGCTGGCAGCAGCACCCCCCGCAGCCGCCGCCGGCCCCTCAGCAGTAAGGCAGTAGAGGTCTAAACCAATGAGGGCCCGCACCGTTCACACGGTGCGGGCCCTCATCGCATTCCCGCAGACCACACGCGGTTTGGCGGACCGTTGACGCGACTCGACCGCCGCTGATAAACCTTCGCTTCACCAGCTGGCGAACCAGAGATCTGCCCGCCTTCACCGTGCGAGTCATGACGCGAGGTCCACGTCCATGGTCACAAGATTCCCACCGAGCTCCTCCCGCCCACGCGGCCGCCTGCGTATCCTTCTCGCCTCCGGAGCCGCCGCCCTGGCGCTGGCCGCCGGATCGGTCGTCCCCGGCAACCCGCTCACCCCCGCCCCGCAGGCGCAGGCCGCCGACGGGAAGTCGACCCTCACGGTCGCGGTCGCACAGAGCGTCGACTCCCTGAGCCCGTTCCTCGCTCAGCGGCTGCTCTCCACGAGCATCCACCGGCTGATGTACGACTACCTCACCAACTACGACGCCAAGGACAGCCACACGATCCCCGGCTTCGCCACCAAGTGGGAGACCTCCGCGGACAAGCTGACGTGGACATACACCATCCGGTCCGACTCGAAGTGGTCGGACGGCGAGCAGGCCACCGCCGAGGACGCGGCGTGGACCTTCAACACGATGATGACCGACGAGGGAGCCGCCACCTCGAACGGCAGCTTCGTCGGCAACTTCAAGAAGGTCACCGCGCCCAGCCCGGACAAGCTGGTCATAGAGCTGAAGAAGCCTCAGGCCACGATGACGGCGCTGGATGTGCCCATCGTCCCCAAGCACGTCTGGGAGAAGGTCGGCGACTTCTCGAAGTTCAACAACGACACGAAGTTCCCGATCGTCGGCAACGGGCCTTTCATCCTGACGGACTACAAGGTCGACAGCTATGTGAAGCTGAAGGCCAACAAGGACTTCTGGCGCGGTGCGCCCAAGTTCGACGAGCTCGTCTTCCGGTACTACAAGGACCAGGACGCAGCCGTCGCCGCCCTCCGAAAGGGTGAAGTTTCCTTCGTCGCCGGCAGCCCGAGCCTGACCCCCGCGCAGGCCGCGTCGCTGAAGAGCGCCGACAACATCAAGGTGAACGACGCCCCCGGCCGGCGCTTCTACGCACTGGCCACGAACCCCGGCGCGCAGACCAAGGACGGCAAGAAGTTCGGCGACGGGCACGCGGCCCTGCAGGACCAGAAGGTCCGCCAGGCGCTGTTCATGGCCGTGGACCGCACGACCATCATCGACAAGGTCTTCCAGGGCTACGCCATAGAGGGCGAGGGCTACATCCCGCCGCGCTACGGTTCGTACTTCTGGAAGCCGTCGGCCGAGCAGAAGCTCGCCTACGACCCGGCGAAGGCCGGTGCCCTCCTCGACGAGGCGGGCTACAAGAAGAACAGCGCGGGCAAGCGTGCCGGCAAGGACGGGAAGCCGCTCGACTTCCGTATCCTCTGCCATGCCACGGACCCCAACGACAAGGCGATCGGCAAGTACCTCCAGGAGTGGTGGGGCGACCTCGGCGTCGGTCTGAAGGTCGACTGCCGGGACAACGTCTCGGACCCCTGGTACGCCGGTGAGTACGACCTCGCCTTCGACGGATGGTCCGTCAACCCGGACCCCGACTTCGTCATGTCGATCCACACGTGCGCCGCGCTGCCGGCCAAGGCGAAGGAAACCGCGCAGACCGACAACTTCATCTGCGACAAGCAGTACGACGAGCTCTACGCGAAGCAGACGGCGGAGTACGACCCCGCCAAACGGGCCGACCTCGTGAAGCAGATGGAGTCGCGGCTGTACGACACGGGGTACATGAATGTCATGGCGTACCCGAATGCCGTCGAGGCCTACCGCACCGACCAGATCAAGTCGATCACGACCATGCCCTCGGACGCGGGCAACATCTACGGCCAGGACGGTTACTGGAGCTGGTGGTCCGCGGTTCCGGCCGCCGGTGCGTCGGGCGACTCGTCCGACGACAGCGGCAGCTCCACCGGAGTCCTCATCGGTGTCGGTGTCGCCGTAGTCGTCCTCGCCGGTGGCGGGCTGCTGTTCGCCATGCGTCGTCGTTCCACCGCGGAAGACCGTGAATAGTCCATGAGCACAGAAAGCACTCCCGCGCTCCTGAAGGGCGCGGCGGGCGTGGACGCTGTGCAGACCGACGGCCCGGCTCCGGCCGGGCCGTCGGCCCGCAGTCCACGCGCCCGCAGCACGACCGCGTATCTCCGTTATGCGGCGGGCAAGCTGGCCGGTGCGGCCGTCTCGCTGTTCGCCGTGCTCGTCACCAGCTTCTTCCTGTTCCGCCTGATCCCCGGCGACCCGGTCAAGCAGATGACCGGCGGCCGGCAGGTGTCGCCCGAGCAGATCGCCGCGATGCGCAAGGAATTCGGGCTGGACCTGCCGCTGTGGCAGCAGTTCACCGAGTACTGCGGCAAGGCCCTGACCGGGGACTTCGGCACGTCGTACCAGTTCCGTGCCCCCGTCATGGACAAGATCGCCGAGGCGCTCCCCGCGACGCTGCTGCTCACCGGCACGGCGTTCGTGATCTACACGGTGATCGGCATCTGGCTGGGCGCCAGGTCCGCCTGGCGCAACGGCTCGGCGGGCGACCGCTTCCACACGGCCTTCGCCCTGACCCTGTACTCGGTCCCCTCGTTCTGGCTCGGCCTGCTCCTGATCATCACCCTGTCGGTCGGCATCGGGCCCATTCCCGGCATGTTCCCGACCGGCGGCATGGAGTCCGGCAGCGAGAGCGGCTTCGCGTACGTCCTCGACGTGGCGCACCACCTCGTGCTGCCGGTCATCACCCTCGTCGCCGTCGAGTACGCGCGCACCCTGCTGGTGATGCGCTCCTCGCTGCTCGACGAGATGGGCAGCGACTACCTGACGACGGCCCGCGCGAAGGGGCTGCGCGACGACCTCGTACGCCGCCGGCACGCTGTCCCGAACGCGATGCTGCCGACGGTGACGCTGCTCTTCGTCAATCTGGGCAACACGGTGGCGGGCGCCATCCTGGTGGAGACGGTGTTCTCCTGGCCCGGCCTGGGCGGACTCTTCTACCAGGCGCTGAGCGTGCCCGACCTGCCGCTGGTGCAGGCACTGTTCTTCATCTTCGCCGCCGCGGTGATCCTGATGAACACGCTTGCCGATGTGATCTATCCGCTCCTCGATCCCCGGGTGGGCCGATGACGACCTCGACCGACGCCGCGCCGGCCCTCGGCCCGCGCGCGCTGACCTGGACCCGCCGACGCCAGGCCGCGGCCCGCTTCTGGCGGCAGTACCGCGGCCACCGTGCGGGCCTGGCCGGCCTCGCCGTGCTCGCGCTGATCGCCCTGACCGCGCTGGCTGCCCCGCTGCTGGTCGGCACGGACTCGCTGAGCGTCACCGACGCGCCGGGCGGCGCGCTGGAGTCACCGAGCGCCGACTTCCCCCTCGGTACCGACCAGTTCGGCCGCAGCCTGCTCGCCCTCCTGGTGTGGGGGACGCGGGTGTCGCTGACCGTCGGCCTGCTCGCCGCCTTCCTCTCGGTGGCCATCGGGACGCTGGTGGGCATCACGGCCGGTCACTTCAAGGGCTGGTACGGCAACGTCGTCATGCGGATCACGGACTGGTTCCTCGTGATGCCGACACTGGTGCTGGCCATCGCTCTCGCCACCGTGCTCTCGCGGTCGCTCTGGACCACGGTCCTCGCCATCGGCGTGACGACCTGGCCGACGACGGCGCGGCTCGTGCGGGCTCAGACGCTGTCCGTGGAGTCCCGTCCGTACATCGAGCGCTCCAAGGCGCTCGGGGGCGGGCACGGCCACATCATGTCCCGCCATGTGCTGCCCAATGTCATGCCGCTGGTGCTCGCACAGACCACGTTGGTGATCTCCACCGCCATCCTCACCGAGGCGACCCTCGCCTTCCTCGGGCTCGGCGATCCCACGATCGTCTCCTGGGGCGGGCTGCTCCAGGACGCCCGTGAGGCCGGAGCGGTCAGCTCCGGCAACTGGTGGTACCTCGCTCCGCCCGGACTCGCCATCGCGGTCGTCGCCCTCGCGTTCACGCTGTGCGGCCGCACCATCGAGTCCGTGCTCAACCCCAAGCTGGGGGTGTCCCGTTGACCGCCGTGAAGACCGAGAGCGTTCCGAAGCCGGAGACCGGGCAGCCACTGCTCGACGTCCGGAACCTGCATGTCACCTACGGCTCCGGGGCCTCGGCCGTCCCCGCCGTACGGGGAGTCGACCTGCGGGTCGAGGCGGGCCAGAAGCTGGGCATCGCCGGGGAGTCCGGGTGCGGGAAGTCGACGTTGGCACTCGCACTGCTGAGGCTGCTGCCCGCCACCGCGTCCCTGAGCGGCGAGATCCTGCTGGACGGCGAGGACATCCTCACCATGAAGTGGGGGCGGCTGCGCGCCGTGCGCTGGGCGGGGGCGTCGATCGTCTTCCAGGGCGCGATGCACTCGCTGAACGCCGTGCACCGCATCGGGGACCAGATCGCCGAACCGATCCTGCTGCACGGCAGGGGAACCCCGGCGGCCGCCCGCAGGCGCGCCGGTGAGCTGCTGGAACAGGTGGGCCTTCCGGCCGCACGCGCGGACGCCTATCCGCACGAGCTGTCCGGCGGTCAGCGCCAGCGCGTGATGATCGCGATGGCGCTGGCCTGCGACCCGCGGCTGATCATCGCCGACGAGCCCACCACGGCCCTTGACGTGATGATCCAGGCCCAGATCCTGCGGCTGATCGAACAACTCGTCAGCGACGAGGACCTCGGCCTGATCATGATCAGCCACGATCTGGCGGTGCTCTCCGACACCTGCGACCGGCTGTCGGTGATGTACGCGGGCCGGGTCGTCGAGGAGGGACCGGCCAAGAAGGTCTACGAGAACGCCCGTCACCCCTACAGCAGCGCCCTGTCGGCCGCCTTCCCGCGGATCGGCGACCTCTCGTCGCGGCACGCGCCACGCGGCCTGCCGGGAGATCCGCCGGACCCGTCGGCGCTGCCCTCCAGCTGTACGTTCCATCCGCGCTGCGCAGCCGCGCTGGACTCCTGTGCCACCGAGGACCAGGAGCTGCGGCCGGCCGGCCCGTCCCGGCGGGCGGCCTGTGTGCTGGTGGAGCCGGAAGCCGCCGCGACGCCCGGTCCGCACGGCGGTACCGAGGAAGCAAGGAGCACCTCATGACGACCACTCCCCCGGCTCCCCTGCTCAGCGCCCAGGCGCTGGAGGTCGCGTTCCCCGGGCGGCGCGGGGCGGCGACCGCGCGGGCGGTCGACGGGGTGGACCTCGACATCCGTCCCGGCGAGATCGTCGCCCTGGTCGGCGAGTCGGGCTGCGGGAAGACGACGCTGGCCCGGTCCCTGCTGGGCCTGGTGCCGCCCACGGCCGGCCGGGTCACGTTCGGCGGCGAGCCCCTCGACTACGCGGGCCGGGCGCTCAAGGCGTACCGCAAGCGGGTGCAGCTGGTGCTCCAGGACCCCAGCGGTTCCCTCAACCCCCGCCACACGGTGTACGACGCGGTGGCGGAGGGCCTGCGCATCCACGGCTACGCGGGCGACGAGCGGGAGGCCGTGTCCGGGGCCCTGTCGCGGGCGGGACTGCGGCCTCCGGAGCGGTTCTTCCTGCGCTACCCGCACGAGCTGTCCGGCGGTCAGCGCCAGCGCGTCGTGATCGCGGGCGCACTGGTCCTGGAGCCGGAGCTGATCGTCGCGGACGAGCCCGTGGCCTCGCTGGACGCCTCCGTACGCGGCGAGATCCTCGCGCTCCTGCTGCGGCTGCGGGACGAACTGGGCCTCTCCGCACTGGTGGTGACGCATGATCTCGGGCTGGCGTGGAACATCGCGGACCGGGTGGCGGTGATGTATCTCGGCCGGATCGTGGAGACGGGTGACGTCGAGCAGATCCTCACGGCTCCCCGGCACCCGTACACCCAGGCGCTGCTGTCGGTGCTGCCGGAGGCGGACGGTGAGCCGGTGCTGCTGACGGGCGAGCCGCCGGACCCCTCGAAGGTCCCGTCCGGCTGCCGCTTCCACGCCCGGTGCCAGATCCTGGCCTCGGGCGAGGCGGAGCGCGCCGGAGTCGCGGACGCGTGCCGCACGAAGGATCTTCCGGTGCTGGAGGGGGACGGCCGCACCCAGGTGGCCTGCCACTGGGCGGCCGCGGGGGCGGGCGTCTCCTAGGCGCCGCCGCGGTCGTGGTGGATCGCGCCGGCCAGCTCCCCCAGGGGGCGGCCGGTGCCGCCCCAGCGGTGCTGGATGATCTCGGCGGCGATGGAGACGGCCGTCTCCTCGGGCGTACGGGCTCCGAGGTCGAGGCCGACTGGTGAGGCGAGGCGGGTCAGTTCCGCCTCGCCCACCCCCGCCTCCCGCAGCCGGGCGATCCGGTCGGCGTGGGTGCGGCGGCTGCCCATCACACCGATGTACGCGGCCGGTGTGCGCAGCGCGGCGGCGAGCAGGGGCACGTCGAACTTCGGGTCGTGGGTCAGGACGCAGACGACGGTGCGCGCGTCCACCGGGGTCGACTCCAGGTAGGTGTGCGGCCAGGCGCAGACGACCTCGTCCGCCGTGGGGAAACGCTCCCGGGTGGCGAAGGCGGGGCGGGCGTCGCACACCGTCACCCGGTAGCCGAGGAAGGACCCGATCCTCGCGGTGGCCGCCGCGTGGTCGATGGCCCCGAAGACGAGCATGCGGGGCGCGGGGGCGTACGTCTGGACGAAGACGGTGACGTCCTGCATCCGGCGCTCGCCGTGCGCGCCGTACCGGACGCTGCCCGTGGCTCCCTGGGCGAGCAGTCCGCGCGCGTCGTCGGTGACGGCGGCGTCGAGACCCTCGTCGCCGAGCGAGCCGCTGACACGGCCGGTCAGGACCACCCGGCGGGCGCCGGGCGGCGCCGCTCCGGACACCACGGTGGCGAGCGCGACGGGTTCCCCTGCGGCGACGGTGTCGACGAGTTCCCGCAGTCCGTCCCGGTCGGCCGCCGTGACGAAGGGCTGCACCAGGACCTCGATCGTGCCGCCGCAGGTCAGCCCGACACCGAAGGCCTCGTCGTCGCTGATGCCGTAGGTCCGCAGCTCCGTCCGGCCGGTGGTGAGCGTCTCGGTGGCGACCTCGTACACGTCGCTCTCCACGCACCCGCCGGAGACGCTGCCCGCCACCGCGCCCGTCGCGGCCACCGCCATGAGGGCGCCGGGGGCCCGTGGCGCGCTGCCCCGCACCCCGACGACGGTGGCCAGGGCGAAGGGCGTACCGGCTGTGTGCCAGTCGCGCAGTTGCGACAGCAGTTCACGCATGGGCGGGCGTCCTCCCGGGCTCGACGGGCTCCTGCCCCGACCATGCCCCGGTGCAGGTGTGCGCACCACAGGAAGGGGTCAAGCCCGCTCGTACGCCGCGACCAGCTCGCTGGAACGCTTCACGTCGGCGGCCATCGCGACGAGCAGGTCGTCGATCGACTCGAACTTCAGCATGCCGCGTACATAGGCCAGGAAATCCACCGCGACGTGCAGCCCGTACAGGTCGAGGCCGACGCGGTCGATCGCGTACGCCTCGACGGTCCGCTCCGTGCCGTCGAACTGCGGGTTCGTGCCCACGGAGATCGCGGCGGGCATCGCCTCGCCGTTCACCGTGAGCCAGCCGGCGTAGACGCCGTCGGCGGGGATCGCGGTGTGCGGCAGGGTCTCCACGTTCGCCGTGGGGAAGCCGAGCTCGCGACCCCGTTGGGCGCCGCGCACCACGACGCCCTCGACGCGGTGCGGGCGGCCGAGGATCTCCGCGGCCCCCGCGACGTCGCCCTCGGCGACCAGGCGGCGGGTGAGCGTGGAGGAGAACGGCTCGCCGCCGCCCGCGTCACCGCTCACGTAGAGGTCGATGACCTCGACCCGGAAGTCGTACGTCGGACCGAGCTCGGCGAGGAAGGTGACGTTGCCCGCCGCCCGGTGTCCGAAGCGGAAGTTGGGGCCCTCGATGACCAGCTTCGCGTGCAGCTTGTCGACGAGCACCTTCACGACGAAGTCCGCGGGCGAGAGCTTGGAGAACTCGGAGGTGAACGGCAGGATCAGCACCGCGTCCACCCCCAGTCCGGCCATGAGCTCGGCACGCCGCTGGTGCGGTGCGAGCAGCGGCGGGTGAGTGCCGGGGCGGACGACCTCGCTGGGGTGCGGGTCGAAGGTGACGACGACGGAGGGCACACCGAGCTCGCGTGCCCGCTCCACGGCACGGCCGATGATCAGCTGGTGTCCGCGGTGCACCCCGTCGTAGGAGCCGATGGTGACGACGCTGCGCCCCCAGCCCTCAGGGATGTCCTCCAAGCCACGCCAGCAGTGCACTCTGACCGCTCCTCGCCCGAACCTGTGTACGTGTGTATGTCCATTACGCAGGTCTAAGACTGCCATGCTCACGTCCCGCGGCCTGCATCGGCATAGGGATCCCGGGCCGCGAACCGTCCAGTGCCTCCATCGTGCGCCGGGCGCCGGGGCCCACGACGGCGGCCCACTCCTGCGGGGCGTCCGCCAGCCAGCGGCCGACGAGGGCGGCGAACCCGGGAACCTCCCGGGCGAGTTCGACCAGGCCGCGGTCGAAGCGCGCCGCGCCCTCGGGCGTCCGTACGAGGAGCATCCCGGTGCGGTGCACCAGAGCCCGTGTACGGGCCTCGGGGCGGCGGCCGGAGCCGGCCGCGGCCGCCCTCAGCAGGGCGCCGAGGACCTCCGGGTCCCTCCCCTTCTCCTGCTCGAACTCCAGCAGGACCTCCAGCAGCTCCGCCCGCAGCGGCCTCGAAGCGGCGCTGCCCGTGGCGGCGAGCACCCGGGCCAGCGCGGCGCGCACGGACGGGGGTGCGGGCCGGTCCCGCAGCAGCCCGGTCATCAGGGGCAGCAGGAGCGCCCGGGCGGCGGGACTGTGCTCCAGCCGGAGATCCACATAGGCGGCGGCCTGCGCCCCGGAGTCCTCGCCGTCGCCACGGCTGTCGATGTAACGGCGTAGGAGACCCGGGGCGTGCAGCGCCAGGGCCGGGGTGTCCAGGGCGGCCAGCTCCCGCAGGACCCCGTCGGCGGCCTCCCCGGGCAGCGAGAGGCGGGCACGCAGCGCGGCCAGCACCGGCTCGGGGTGTTCGGGGAACACCTCCGTGAGCAGGCTCAGCGGCAGCCGGGGGTCTCCGGCGGCGAAGAGCCTCAGGGCCTGCGGCAGGTACCGGCCCCCTGTGCCCGGGTCCCGCACGAGGACGGTGAGCGCCTGTGCGTGCAGGGGTGTGTCGTCCGGCCGGGCCAGCAGGGTGAGCGCCGCCCCGCGCAGCAGGGCGCGGTCTGAGGAGGTCAGGGCGCGGGCGGCGGTGAGCGTGGCGTGGACCGCCGCGGCGGCGCGCCGCTCGGGCCGCTCCTCGTCGCGCGCCCAGCGGTCGACGGCCCGGCAGAGGGCGGCCGGCTCGTCCTCGGCGAGAGTGGTGAGCAGTTCCGCGGCGCGCGGGTGGTGGGTGTCGACGAGCGCCTCGGTCAGGTCGTCGACGGCGAGGTCCCGGCGGGCGTACAGGAGCGCCTGCGCGGCGGCGGCCACGGTGAGCCGCATCGGCAGGCCCTCCTCGGCGGGCAGGGGGCTCTCGTCGGTGAACCAGCGGCACAGCAGCGCCTGCACGGCCCTGGGCTGGGCGGCCAGGCGCCGGGAGACGGCGTCCAGATACCGTTCACCGCCGTCCGCGCGGGGGGCCCCGTCGGCGGGCAGGAGACGGCGCAGGAGATCGATCCGGTCAGCCTCCGGCAGCCGGATCCGGCGCCAGAACCACGGCCCGAATTCCACGTAGGGTCCGAGCGCGGCGGGGCCACCGCCGGACAGGGAGCGCCGGGTGATCCGGCCGGCGAGCACCCGCAGCACCCCGAGGCAGGGCCGGGCGTCGGGGACCCTGAGCAGGCTCTCCCGGAGCAGGTGCGCGGCCCACCAGGCGGCGTCGGTGAGCCGCTCCTGCGCGCCCGGGCCGGACGGCAGTCGGTCCATCGCCTCGATCAGGTCAGCCATGCGGTGGGCCAGGGCCGCGGGCCCCTGCCGCCGCTCCAGCAGGAGCATCGCCTGGAGCACGGGGCCGATGCGGTGGCGCGGCACCGGGAGGTTGTGGGGTTCCGCCGGGTCCAGCGGGGCGGGCGCGGGTTCTGTGGAGGCCCCGTCCGCATGCCAGCGGTGGACCAGCGAGTGCAGCGCCGCGTCCAGGTCGAGGTGCGCGCCCTGCACCCAGTCGCCCAGCTCCTCGTGGGCGAAGCGGTATCCCGCGCCCGCCGGGACCAGCAGGCCCTCGGTGAGTACGGCCGAGGCCCAGCCCGTGCGCCAGGGGAAGATCTCCTCGAACGCCGCCCGGTCCAGCTCGCCCTGGCCCGGCCCGAGGCAGCGTCTGGCCGCCTCGTGGACCTGGCCGGCCACCCTCGCCGCCAGTCTGCGGACCGCGGTGCCCCGGAGCCGGGGCTCGGCCTGGACCCCGATCCGGACGGCGATCCGGACGCAGGCGAGATCCAGATGGGCGGCGAAGACCTCCTCCGTGCCCGGCCTGCCGGGCACGTCGGGCGGCAGTGCGGCCCGCACCTCGGCGAGCAGGCGCAGCGTGAGCGGATGCCGGTCGTGGCCGGGAGCGATCGTGCCGGGCGGGATGCCGTACCGCTCCGCCGCCCGCTCGGCCTGTTCCGCCGTGAGGTCGCCGAGCCGGACTGCGGACGGCAGGCCTCCGGCAGGCCGCTCCGGGCGGTGCAGTGTTCCCGGGGGGTACAGCGCGCCGGCGGTCTCCCAGTGCTCGGGGCGGCAGGCGACGACCATCCGCACCTCGTGGGCCTGCAGCCACTCGGCCGTCGCCACGGCCCACCCGGCGAGCCGGTGGGCCAGCAGGGGCGGCATCTCCTCCGGGCCGTCCACGACGACCAGGAGCGGGTTCCCGGAGGCCGCGGCCAGGCGGGCCACCCGCTCGGGGGTGGCCGCCTCCATGTCGCCCCTGGCCCCGGCAGCGGTGAGGATCCTGCCGGAGCGCTGCAGCGCCCTGGTCATGGCGTCGGTGACCGAGGTGTCGTCGGCCAGCAGATCGGCCCCGCGCAGCCAGAGCGTCAGCGCGGGCACGGGCCCCCGGGCACGGCGGTCGGCCAGTGCGGCGAGCTCCGTGGTGCGGCCGGTCCCGGGGGCGCCGACCATGCCGAGCACGGGTCCTGTGCCGGTCTCGAAGGCGGTGAACTCCGCGCTGATGTCGGGGCGTTCGACAGCCTCCGTGCCGCAGGGCCGGCTGTCAGCGTGCCCGAGCGAGGTGGCGGTCAGCTGCAGCGCCCCCGCGAGGTTGAGATCGCGGCCGTACCCCGGAACGCTGTTCGCGTTGCGCCGGAGCACCTCGGCCAGCGGCGCCGGAGCGTCCTGGGGGGCCAGCGGCACCGCGAGCCCGGCGGTCTCGCGCCCGGCGCTCAGCGCGGTCGAGAGCACGCCGAGGACGGCACCGGTGCGCGGGTCCGTCACGGGCCCTCCGACGGCGGCGCCGCCGGACCGCAGCGCGTCGCGCCCGTCCGTACCGAGGGCGAGTTCCAGCGCGTCGGTCACGGGGTGGTCGCGTCCGCCCTCGGAGTACGTCGCGGGGATCGTCCCGAGCACCCGTGCCTCGCGCCAGCCGTGGGCGGCGATCCGCACATAGGTGCCCGTCCCGATCTGCTCCCGTACGGCGATGGGGAGCGGCTCCACCCCGAGGGTCCCGGGGCCGCCGGTGCGCAGCAGGGCGAGGCCGAGAGCGGGCAGCTCGGTGATGTCGTCGGGGCCCACGGGGCAGCTGAGGCCGTCGGCGGAGTGCAGCGTCAGGGGCACGGAGCGCGCGACGGCCTGATGGCTGGTGACGACCGTGCCACGGTCGTCCGCGACGAATCCGGTCCCCCGCGGCCGGCCGGCCTGATCGCAGATCTTCACAAGTTTCGACCGGTCCCCGCTGCCCATGGTCCGACGGTAGGTCCCAGATGATCGCCACCGGAAACGCGCGGGGCGAAAGCGCCCCCCTCGCACCCCCCGGTCACTCCGAGCGCCCGTCCATTGGGGTGAATCGGCGGGTTCTTGTGGACAGGGATGGTCGCGGGAGGGGGATCGTGGAGCGGGCACGCACCGGGGGGCTGCCCGCTCCACGACGGGCCGAACCCATGGGGAGCCCCCGTGACCTTCGTCGGACCGGGACGTCAGGCGAAGACGGCGAGGCTCTTGGCCTTGCCCTTCTGCTCCTCGACGAGCACGAGGAACGCCCCGTCGGGCCCGAAGACCCCTACCGGCCCCGGCGGATAGGACGGCATGTCCAGCCGCACGCCGTTGAGCAGCAGCTTGGCGCGCTTCTCGTCCACATCCCAGCGCGGGAAGGCCGATGCGGCGGCCTCGGCCACCGGCATCACGGTCAGCTCCTGCTGGTGCTGGTCGAGGGTGCGCGCCGCGTCGATGCCGTACGGTCCGACGCGGGTGCGCCGCAGCGCGGTCAGGTGCCCGCCCACGCCGAGCCCGGCGCCGAGGTCACGGGCGAGGGCGCGGATGTACGTACCCGAGGAGCAGACGACGGAGACGACCAGGTCGACGACCGGGGTGCCGTCCTCCGCGACGGCCTCACGGACGTCGTAGACCCGGAAGGACGAGATGGTCACCGGGCGGGCCGGGATCTCGAACTCCTCGCCGCCGCGCACCCGGGCGTAGGACCGCTTCCCGTCGATCTTGATGGCGCTGACCTTGGACGGCACCTGCATGATCGCGCCGGTCAGTGCGGCGACCCCGGCGTCGATGCCCTCGCGGGTCACTCCCGAGGCATCGGTGGACGAGGTGATCTCGCCCTCCGCGTCGTCGGTGACGGTGTCCTGGCCGAGCCGGATCGTCCCCAGGTACTCCTTCTCGGTCAGTGCGAGATGCCCGAGCAGCTTGGTGGCTCTCTCGACGCCCAGGACGAGGACGCCGGTGGCCATCGGGTCCAGCGTGCCGGCGTGGCCGACCCGCCGGGTCCGGGCGATGCCGCGCATC
The DNA here is from genome assembly GCF_045039765.1 of Streptomyces sp. NBC_01166. Lineage (NCBI taxonomy): Bacteria > Bacillati > Actinomycetota > Actinomycetes > Kitasatosporales > Streptomycetaceae > Streptomyces > Streptomyces sp. NBC_01166. Next base: position 6,077,423 of record NZ_CP108613.1, on the reverse strand, counting down.
TTGGCCACGACGTCGTGCGAAGTGAAGCCGGACGGCTTGTCGACGATGACAAGGCCGTCCGGCGTTTTGTTCTGCGTCATGCGGAAGGTGAGCCCTCGCCGTTCTCGTCCTCGTCCTCCGGCTTGCGGTACGGGTCCGCGTCGCCGGCGTACGTGGCGCCGGAGGACGCCTCACGGACCTTGGCGTCCGAGGCACGTGCCCGGTCGAGCAGGTCCTCGATCGCCTTGGCGTTGTCCGGCAGGGCGTCGGCCACGAAGGCCAGCGTCGGGGTGAACTTCGTCCCCGCCGCCGCTCCGACCGCCGAGCGCAGGATGCCCTTGGCGCTCTCCAGGCCGGCGGCCGCGCTGGCCCGCTCCTCGTCGTCGCCGTAGACCGTGTAGAAGACCGTGGCCTCCCGCAGGTCGCCGGTGACACGGGTGTCCGTGATGGTCACGTGCGTACCCAGACGCGGGTCCTTGATACCGCGCTGCAGTTTCTCGGCGACCACCACCTGGATGAGGTCCGCCAGCTTCTTTGCCCGCGCGTTGTCGGCCACTGGTCCTTCTCCTTCTTGAACGTGCTCAGTCTTCTTCGTCGTTGTGCAGCCGCCGTCGTACGGACAGCAGCTCCACCTCCGGCCGGCCGGCGATCATGCGCTCGCACCGGTCGAGTACGTCTGTGAGGTGCCCGGTGTCCCCGGAGACCACGGCAAGACCGATCTGGGCCCTGCGGTAGAGATCCTGGCCGCCCGTCTCCGCGACGCTCACCGCGAACTTGCGGTGGATCTCGGCGACGATCGGGCGGACGATGGAGCGCTTCTCCTTCAACGACCGTACGTCGCCGAGGAGCAGATCGAAGGACAGTGTCCCCACATACATGTATGTCCGGATGTCCCGCCGGTTCGGGTTCGGGGTCCGGGGTCGTCCCCCGGACTGGCACAGCCACGCCCCGCCTTCACCCGGCGGGAACATCCGAACCGTACACGCAACGGCCGGGGCCGATCGACGGAAATACGACCCGTCGACCGGCCCCGACCGTGCAGGAGAGCCCGGGGGTCACCCCCCGGGGTTCCCCGTGGATCAGCCTCGCGGCTTCTCGCGCATCTCGTACGTCGCGATGACGTCGTCGATCTTGATGTCGTTGAAGTTTCCGAGGTTGATACCGCCCTCGAAGCCTTCGCGGATCTCGGTGACGTCGTCCTTGAAGCGGCGCAGACCGGAGATGTTGAGGTTCTCCGCGATGACCTTGCCATCACGCAGCAGGCGCGCCTTGGTGTTGCGCTTGACCTCGCCGGAGCGGACCAGCACACCGGCGATGTTGCCCAGCTTGGACGAGCGGAAGATCTCGCGGATCTCCGCCGTACCGAGCTCGACCTCTTCGTACTCCGGCTTGAGCATGCCCTTGAGGGCCGCTTCGATCTCTTCGATCGCCTGGTAGATGACCGAGTAGTACCGGACGTCCACGCCCTCGCGCTCGGCCATCTGCTCGGCACGCCCTGCGGCGCGCACGTTGAAGCCGATCACGATGGCGTCGGAGCCGGTCGCCAGGTTGATGTCCGACTCGGTGACCGCACCCACACCGCGGTGCAGGACCCGGATGTCGACCTCTTCACCGACGTCGAGCTGGAGCAGCGAGGACTCGAGAGCCTCCACCGAACCGGACGCGTCGCCCTTGATGATGAGGTTGAGCTCCTGGACCAGACCGGCCTTGAGCGCCTCGTCCAGGTTCTCCAGGGAGAACCGGACACCCTTGCGGGCGAAGTTGGCGTTGCGCTCGCGGGCGGCCCGCTTCTCGGCGATCTGACGCGCCGTGCGGTCCTCGTCGACGACCAGGAAGTTGTCGCCGGCACCCGGGACGTTGGTGAGACCCAGGACCAGGACGGGGGTCGAGGGACCCGCTTCCTGGACGTTGTTGCCGTTGTCGTCGAGCATCGCCCGGACACGGCCGTACGCGTCGCCGACGACCATCGTGTCGCCGATGCGCAGCGTTCCGCGCTGGACGAGGACGGTCGAGACGGCACCGCGGCCGCGGTCGAGGTGGGACTCGATCGCAATACCCTGCGCGTCCTGCTCCGGGTTGGCCCGCAGGTCGAGCGAGGCGTCGGCGGTGAGGACGACGGCCTCCAGCAGTGCCTCGATGTTGAGGCTCTGCTTGGCGGAGATGTCGACGAACATCGTGTCGCCGCCGTACTCCTCGGCCACCAGACCGAACTCGGTGAGCTGACCGCGCACCTTGGTCGGGTCGGCACCCTCGACGTCGATCTTGTTGACCGCGACCACGATCGGCACCTCGGCCGCCTTGGCGTGGTTCAGCGCCTCGATCGTCTGGGGCATCACACCGTCGTTCGCCGCCACCACGAGGATCGCGATGTCGGTCGACTTCGCACCACGTGCACGCATGGCGGTGAACGCCTCGTGACCCGGGGTGTCGATGAAGGTGATACGGCGGTCCTCGCCGTTGACCTCGGAGGAGACCTGGTACGCACCGATGTGCTGCGTGATACCGCCGGCCTCGCCCGCGACGACGTTCGTCTTGCGGATCGCGTCCAGCAGCCGGGTCTTACCGTGGTCGACGTGACCCATGACGGTCACGACCGGCGGACGGGAGACCAGGGCCTCTTCGCCGCCCTCGTCCTCACCGAACTCGATGTCGAAGGACTCGAGCAGCTCGCGGTCCTCCTCCTCCGGGCTGACGATCTCGAGGACGTAGTTCATCTCGTCCGCGAGGAGCCTCAGCGTCTCGTCGGAGACGGACTGCGTGGCGGTGACCATCTCGCCGAGGTTCATCATCACGGCGACGAGCGACGCCGGGTTGGCGTTGATCTTCTCCGCGAAGTCGGTCAGGGACGCGCCGCGCGACAGCCGGACAGCCTGCCCGTTGCCGCGAGGCAGCATGACGCCGCCCACCGACGGGGCCTGCATGGCCTCGTACTCCTGGCGCCTCTGACGCTTCGACTTGCGGCCACGACGCGCGGGACCACCGGGACGGCCGAACGCGCCCTGTGTGCCACCACGGGCACCCGGGCCGCCGGGACGTCCACCGAAGCCGGGACGACCGCCGAAGCCGCCGCCACCACCGGGACGGCCTGCGCCGCCACCACCGGGACCGCCGGGACGGCCGGCGAAGCCGCCGCCACCGCCACCGGGACCGGCCGGACGGCCTGCGAAGCCGCCGCCACCGGGACGACCGCCGCCACCACCCGGGCGACCGGCGCCGCCACCGGGACCACGGCCGCCGCCGGGGCCACCGCCGGGACGCGGGCCCGCAGCGGGACGCTGCGGCATCATGCCGGGGTTCGGACGGTTACCCGAGGGGGCACCGCCCGGACGGGGAGCCTGCGGACGGGGCATGCCGCCCGGAGAGGGACGTGCGCCACCCTGACCCTGGGGGCGCGGGGCGCCGCCGGGACCACCCTGGGGGCGCGGGGCGCCGGGGCGCTCCTGACCGCCGCCGGGGCGCGGGGCACCGCCGGGACGGGGCGCCTGGGGGCGCGCCATGCCGGTGGAACCGCCGGAGGTGAAGGGGTTGTTGCCCGGACGGGGACCGGCCGGACGGGCGCCGCCGGGGCGCGGGGCGCCCTGGCCTGCGGGACGCGCGGGGCGGTCGCCGCCACGCTCGCCACCACGACCGCCGTCACGCTGACCACCGTCGCGGCCACCGTCACGCTGACCGCCGGCCGGAGCCGGACGGGCGGGACGGGGACCGGGGGTGGCACCCGCGGGACGCGGGGCCTGCTGCGGCGCGGCCGGCTGCTGGGCCGGAGCCGGTGCCGAAAACTCCGCGGCGGGCACCGGGGTGACCGGGGCGGGCTTCGGCGCGGGCTTGGGGCCCGGACGGGGGCCCGCAGACGGCGCGGAGGGCGCCGTGGGGGTGCTGCTCGCCGGAGTCTCCGCGGCGGCCGGCTTGGGGGCCGGGGCGCCGGGCTTCGGGGCAGCGGGACGTGCCGCAGCGGCCGGGGAGGGCGCTGCGGGCTTCGAGGGGGCGGCCTTGCGGGGCGCGCCAGGCTTTGCAGCGGACTTGCCGGCGTTGCCACCGGGACCCTGCAGTGCGTCAGTCAACTTGCGTACGACCGGCGCCTCGATAGTCGAGGACGCCGAACGGACGAATTCACCGAGTTCTTGGAGCTTGGCCATGACGACCTTGCTCTCCACCCCGAACTCCTTGGCGAGTTCGTATACCCGGACCTTAGCCACTTCGCTCCTTTTAGGTCCGGGTTACCGCCGGACCGTCGCTACTTCATGGGCGTACTCATCGCGTACTCATCGAGTGCTCATCGCAATCTCGACCTACTTCCAACTCGCGAGGTACCTGACCGCACGGGGACCCGTGCCGTTCACTTTCTTACGGTGTCACCCGCTCGACGAACCGCTGCAGTGCCGCGGAGTCGAACGGCCCCTTGGCCTTGAAGGCCCGGGGGAATGCCCGGCGGCGGACCGCCAGGTCGAGACAGACAGAGGCGGGGTGTACGTACGCACCCCGGCCGGGCAGCGTACCGCGTGGATCAGGGACAACTTCTCCCTCGTCCACCACGATGCGCAGCAGCTCGCTCTTGGCCGCTCGCTCCCGGCATCCCACACAGGTTCGCTCGGGGCAAGCGCGGGCGTGCGTCCGGCCAGACACGTTTAAGTCTACCTCCCCGCATCGACCTCACCCCTTGGGGGCAAAAATCGAACGGATGTTGTCGTGATCTCAGCGGCCTGGCGCCTCGATCTATTCCTTCGGAGACCGTCCGGAGACCGTCCGATGGCTGCCCAGGGGCCCGTGCGGGCCCGCCCGGGCAGGCCCCGGGCGGGGGCCCGTGGGTCAGCCGCGCTCGGAACGCTCCCGGGCGCGCTCGGCGCGCTCACGGTCCGCGACGTCGCGCTCCTCGTCGGTCTCGGTGTCCGGGCGGATGTCGATACGCCAGCCGGTGAGACGGGCGGCCAGGCGGGCGTTCTGCCCCTCCTTGCCGATCGCCAGCGACAGCTGGTAGTCCGGCACGGTCACCCGGGCGGAGCGCGTCCCGAGGTCCACGACCTCGACCTTGCTCACCCGTGCGGGTGACAGCGCGTTGGCGACCATCTCGGCGGGGTCGTCCGACCAGTCCACGATGTCGATCTTCTCGCCGTGCAGCTCGGCCATGACGTTGCGCACACGGCTGCCCATCGGGCCGATGCAGGCACCCTTCGGGTTGAGGCCGGCCCGGGTGGAGCGTACGGCGATCTTGGTGCGGTGGCCCGCCTCGCGGGCGATGGCCTCGATGACGACCGAGCCGTCCGCGATCTCCGGAACCTCCAGCGCGAAGAGCTTCTTCACCAGGTTCGGGTGGGTGCGCGAGAGCGTCACGGACGGGCCGCGCACACCCTTGGCCACCCGCACGACGTACGTACGGAGCCGCAGGCCGTGGGTGTACTCCTCACCCGGGACCTGCTCCTGGACCGGCAGGATCGCTTCCAGCTTGCCGATGTCGACCAGGACGTTCTTCGGGTCCTTGCCCTGCTGGACCAGGCCCGTGACGACGTCACCCTCGTGGCCCGCGTACTCCCCGAACGTCCTGTCGTCCTCGGCGTCGCGCAGCCGCTGCAGGATGACCTGCTTGGCGGTGGTCGCGGCGATGCGGCCGAAACCGGACGGCGTGTCGTCGAACTCCTTGGGCTCCTGGCCCTCCTCGAGCTCGGCCGGGTCGTCCTTCGCCCACACCGTGACATGGCCGCCGGCGTCCAGCTCGACGCGCGCACGGCGGTGGCTGCCGTCGGTGCGGTGGTACGCGATGAGGAGGGCCGACTCGATCGCCCCGACGAGCACGTCGAAGGGGATCTCCTTGTCCTGCGCCAAGCCCTTCAGAAGCTTCACATCGATGTCCACGGCTACGCCTCCTCTTCCTTCTTGTCCTTGCGGTTGAATTCGATCTCCACGCGCGCCTTGGCGATCTCGTCGAAGGTGACACGGCGCGACGTGGGCTTGCGGCCCTTGACGCCCGGTACTTCCAGATCGAGTCCCTCGTCGTCCACCCCGAGGATGCGGGCCACCAGCTCGCCGCCCTCACTCAGGGTGAGCCTGGCCAGCCGGCCCGTGGCACGTACGTAGTGGCGGTGCTCGGTCAACGGGCGGTCGGCGCCCGGAGAGCTCACTTCGAGGACGTACTCGCCCTCACCCATGGCGTCGGTCTCGTCCAGCTTCTGGGAGATGCCGCGGCTGAGTTCCGCGCAGGTGTCGAGCTCCACGCCGTCCTCGGAATCCACGATGACCCGCAGCACCCGGCGGCGGCCCGCCTGGGACACCTCGATCTCCTCGAGGTCGAGCTCCTTGGCGCTGACGAGCGGCTCCAGCAGTTCGCGCAGCCTGTCGCTCTGGGTGGTGCTCATCCGGGTGACTCCTCGGCCGCGTGTGCTGTTGTGGGGATCGTCGCGTGTCAGGTCAAAGGGTATCCGGTCCGCAGGGGTGTTGCCGTCCGCCTCCCGTCCGGCCGCGGGTACGCTCACGTCCGGTGATCACTTCAGGTCAGAAACTGTCAAAAACCAGGCTGAAGGAGACAAGTGCACCGCACGGGGACGACGCGCAGGAGTGCGCTCACCGCTACGGGTGCCCTGGCCCTGAGTGCGGTGCTGACAGGCTGCGGGGACGGTTCGGAGACGCCGAGTGCCTCCGGGGGCGCGGACGCCAGGGCCGCCTCGCTCCGGGCGGGCACCGCGCTGCGTGCGTCGGCGGCCCGTGACAGTGCCTCGCTGCTCTCCCGTTACGAACAGCTCGCGGCCGCCCACCCGGTGACGGAGCCCGGGCTCGCGCCGATGGGGGCCGCGGTGCGGGAGCACCTCGCGGCCCTGGGCGGGCCGCCGAAGGCCACGAGCGCCTCCCCCGCCCCCGCCCCGCCGGCGGCCGCCACCGACGCGCGTGCGGCCCTGAGGGAGCTGGCGGGCGAGGAGCGCAGGGTGGCCGACGGCCGCGCCGCGGCCCTGCTGACCGCCGAACCGGAACTGGCCAGGCTGCTGGCCTCGATCGCCGCGGCCGGCGCCGCCCACGCGTATCTGCTGACCGAACTGGCCAAGGAGCCCCCGGCATGAACGGCATGACGCAGGAGGCCGGAACGGACGACACGGAGGGCACGCTGCGCGCCGCCCAGGCCGCACTCGCCGCCGAGCACGCCGCCGTGTACGGGTACGGGGCGCTGGGCGGCCGGCTGGAGGGCGGCCGCCGCAACGACGCCACGGCGGCCTGCGACGCCCACCGGGCCCGCCGGGACGCGCTCACCCGCACGGTGCGCGACCTGGGCGGGACGCCCGTGGCGGCGCACGCGGCGTACACGCTGCCCTTCGCGGTGCGGGACCCCGCGACCGCGACACGGCTCGCCGCCGTGCTGGAGGACCGGGTGGCGGGCGTGTACTCCGATCTCGTGCGGGCTGCCCGGGGGCCGCTGCGGCAGGACGCGGCGGGCGCGCTCCGGGAGGCCGCTGTGCGTGCGGTGCGCTGGCGCGGCACCGGCGTAGCCTTTCCTGGGCTCACCGAGAAGGCCGCTCCGCCGGAGAACACGGCGGAGGCAGGGGCCACGGGCGTCACGCACTGAGCAACTGAGCACGCTCTGAAAGGGAACAAGGCACGTATGGGTTTCGAACCGCCGCAGCGTCTGGTGCGAGCGCTCGGCGAGACGTACGGGGACGCGGCCGCCGCCGAGTGGCTCGGGCGGCTCCCCGCACTCACCGACGACGCGCTGTCCGCGCACTCGGTCTCCCTCGACCGGGTCTGCGCCCCCGGCGGGCGGAGCGCTCTCGTCCTCCTGGTGCACCGGGGCGACGGCACCCCGGCCGTGCTGAAGATCGCGCCTCCCGGGGCCGCTCCCGCGCAGGAGAGCGCCGCTCTCGCGCACTGGCACGGCTGGGGAACCGTCGAGCTCCTCGCCACTCCGGACACGGCTGGGCCCGAGGACGCCCTCCTGCTGGAGCGACTGCACCACGAGGTGTCCCTGCGCTCCCTGCCCGAGGCGAAGGCGCTGCTGGAGGCCGCGGGCACGGTGCGCCGGCTGTGGGTCGAGCCGCCGGCCGGCCACGCCTTCGAGACCGTCGAGGAGCGCACCGCCCGGCAGGTGGGACCCATGCGGGCCGACGCCTCGCAGGATCCCGCGCTCGAACCGCTGGTCTCGGCGGCCCTCGCGGCCCGCGACGAGCTCGTCCAGGACTCCCCGGAGACCTTCCTTCTGCACGGCAACTTCCGGCAGAGCAAGGTCCTGGCCGGCGAGCGTGCCCCGTGGCTGGCGGTCGGCCCCGAGCCGCTGACCGGCGAGCGTGCGTACGACCTGGCGCGGCTGGCGCGTGACCGGGTGGAGGACCTGATCGCCTCGCCCGGCGGTGCGGTGACCGCCCGCCGCAGGGTCAAGAAGCTCGCCGAATCGCTGGAGGTCGACCAGGCGCGGCTGCGCGGCTGGACGCTGTTCCGGGCCGTCGAGTCCGGCACGCGCGCGCTGGCGGCGGGACGCACGCAGGACGGCGAGATGTCACTGGAGTTCGCGGCCTGGCTGTAGGGCCTCCCGTCGGACGGAAGGCCCCAGCCGGCCTCACACATGGGAGAGGGCCCCGCGCGGTGCGCGGGGCCCTCTCCGTTGCCTGCCGGGTCAGCCCTGGTCGGTCAGGCGGGCGATCGCCTCGTCGACGGTGAGCTCCTCGCGCTCGCCCGTGCGACGGTCCTTCAGCTCCAGGACGCCCTCGGCCGAACGGCGGCCGGCGACAAGGATCTTCGGGACGCCGATGAGCTCGGAGTCGGTGAACTTCACGCCCGGCGAGACGCCGGGACGGTCGTCGACCAGGACGCGCAGGCCCGCGGCGTTGAGCTTCTCGGAGACGTCGAGGGCGAGCTCGGTCTGGAGCGCCTTGCCGGCGGCGACGACGTGCACGTCGGCCGGGGCGATCTCGCGGGGCCAGCACAGCCCCTTGTCGTCGGCGGTCTGCTCGGCCAGGGCGGCCACCGCGCGGGAGACGCCGATGCCGTACGAGCCCATCGTGACGCGGACCGGCTTGCCCTGCTGGCCGAGGACGTCGAGGGAGAAGATGTCGGCGTACTTGCGGCCGAGCTGGAAGATGTGGCCGATCTCGATGGCGCGGTCCACCTGGAGGCCGGTGCCGCACTTGGGGCAGGGGTCGCCCGCCTCGACGACGACGACGTCGAGGTAGTCGTCGACCTCGAAGTCGCGGCCCGCGACGACGTTCCTCGCGTGCTTGCCCTCCTTGTTGGCACCCGTGATCCAGGCGGTGCCGGCGGCGACGCGGGGGTCGGCGATGTAGCGGACCTTCTCCAGGCCCTGCGGGCCGACATAGCCGCGCACCAGGTCGGGGCGGCCCACGAAGTCCTCGGCGGTGACGAGCTCGACGACGGCGGGGGCGAGGTGCTCACCGAGCTTGCCGAGGTCGACCTCGCGGTCACCGGGCACACCCACGGCCACGATCTCGCCGTCGACCTTGACCAGGAGGTTCTTCAGGGTGGCGGAGGCCTCGACGCCGAGGTGGGCGGCGAGGGTCTCGATGGTCGGGGTGTCGGGGGTGTCCAGCTCCTCGACCGGGCCGGTCGCCGAGGCGTCGGCGGCGGTGGCCTTGAAGGTCACGGCCTCGGTGTTGGCGGCGTAGTCGCAGTTCGGGCAGTCGACGAAGGTGTCCTCGCCGGCGGGCGCGGGGGCGAGGAACTCCTCGGAGGCGGAGCCGCCCATGGCGCCGGAGACGGCGGAGACGATGCGGTGGTCGAGGCCGAGGCGCTCGAAGATCCGGATGTACGCGGCGCGGTGCAGCTGGTACGCCTCGGCCAGGCCCTCGTCGGTGGTGTCGAAGGAGTACGAGTCCTTCATCTGGAACTCGCGGCCGCGCAGCACACCGGCGCGGGGACGGGCCTCGTCGCGGTACTTGGTCTGGATCTGGTACAGGATCACGGGCAGGTCCTTGTAGGACGAGCACATGTCCTTGACGACCTGGGTGAAGATCTCCTCGTGGGTCGGGCCGAGGAGGTAGTCGGCGCCCTTGCGGTCCTTCAGCCTGAACAGCAGGTCGCCGTACTCGTCGTACCGGCCGCTCGCCTCGTACGCCTCCTTGGGGAGCAGCGCGGGGAGCAGGACCTCCTGGCCGCCGATGGCGTCCATCTCCTCGCGGACGACGCGGGTGATGTTCTCGAGGACCTTCTTGCCGAGCGGCAGCCAGGACCAGATGCCGGCCGCGGTGCGGCGCACGTAACCGGCGCGGACGAGGAGCTTGTGGTTGAGCGTCTCGGCGTCCGCCGGGTCGTCGCGCAGTGTCTTGATCATCAATCGGGACATGCGCTGGACCTGGGCCATGATGAACTCCTGCTCGGAAGGGTGGTGAGCCCGAGGTTAGCCGGGGGGCCCGCGCGGGCGGAAATCCATTCCTCGGACCGGCCGGCACATGGGGGCGGCGGCCGGTCCTAGCCGCGGAGCAGCGGGAGGGGCGCGCCCATCACCGCGTACGGCTTGGGCGCGCTGGGGAAGAGCACCTGCCGGGCCAGGTCCTGGTAGCCCAGGGCGCGGTAGAGGCCGCGGGCGGGGCTCTCGGTGTCGATCGCGGAGAGGATGGAACGGGGCAGGTCGACGGCGTCCGTGATGGTGGTGATCAGGCTCCGGCCGATGCCGCGCTGCTGGAACTCCGGGTGGACGTGGAGCTCGGTGATCACGAAGGAGTCGTCGAGCCAGCTCTCGGATCCGGTGGCGCGCAGATACGGTTCCACGATGGTCGACCACCAGTGCGTCCGGTTGTTCGGCAGCCCGTAGACGAATCCGACGAGCCGTCCGTCGGCGGCGGTGGCGCCGAGGGCGCGTGCCTGCGGATGGTCGAGGTGCCGCAGCACGATATGGCGGCGTACGTCGATCTCGTCCTGGGTCAGGCCGAAGGCGAGAGCCTGCACGGTGAGTGCCTCGTCGACGCGGTCGGCGAGGTCGAGCGGTCCGACCACGATGTCAGGGTTCCCGGAGCCCCGGGGGGACGCGGGGATTGCTGCTGCCATGCGGGAACCCTACTGGCCTTACCGTCCGGTCAGAACAGCACGCTCATGAAGGCGCCTGTCTCGCGGAAGCCGACACGGCTGTAGGCCCTGCGCGCGGCGGTGTTGTAGTCGTTCACGTACAGGCTGACGACGGGGGCCACATCACTGAGCGCGTAGCGCAGGACGGCCGCCATGCCCGTTTCGGAGAGTCCCCGGCCGCGGGCCTCGGGGGCGACCCAGACGCCCTGGATCTGGCAGGCGTGGGGGGTGGCCGCGCCGATCTCCGCCTTGAAGAGGACCTTGCCGTCCTCTATCCGTGCGAAGGACCGGCGGGTGGTGATCAGTTCGGCGACCCGGGCCTGGTAGAGGAGCCCACCGTCGCCGGCCAGCGGGGAGACGCCGACCTCCTCGGTGAACATGGCCACGCAGGCCGGCATGAGGACGTCCATCTCCTCCTTGCGGACCCTGCGCACGAGCGGGTCGGGCGCCACCTCGGCCGAGGGGCGGTCGGTCACCATGAGGGGCTGGTTGGGCCGGACCTCACGGGCGGGGCCCCAGCTCGGTTCGAGGAGGCGCCACAGCTGGGCCGTGGGGCCGGCCGGGCCGACGATCGAGGAGCAGCGGCGGCCGGCCCGACGGGCACGGTCGGCGAAGGCCCTGACGGCCTCGGGGGTGGCGCAGATGGGCACGAGGTTGGCCCCGGAGTAGCAGAGCGAGCGCAGCCGGCCGTCGGCGTACCAGCCCCACATCTCGCCGCCGAGACGCCATGGATCGAGCCCGGCGACCTGGACGCGGGAGGTGACGAACGCGTTGTCCACGGGTTCGCTCTCGAGGATGGCGAGCGCGGCGGGGAGCTCGCCGGGGTCGAGGACCCGGGTAGTGGTCTGCGTCAACACTGGGGCCTCACCAAACGGTCTACTGATGTCCGCACTGTACCCAACAAGGCTGTGGGGTGCGCCCCAGGTGGGGAAGGCCGATGGGCGCAGGACATGGCTGTGCCCCGCAGGGCACGGCCTGCGGGGCACGGAGCGACGGGAGGTCAGCCGGCGATGGAGACCTGGGGTTCGCCCGAGGCGATGCCGTCCTTCTCCATCTGCTCCGCGATCTTCATGGCTTCCTCGATGAGGGTCTCCACGATCTTCGACTCGGGCACGGTCTTGATGACCTCGCCCTTCACGAAGATCTGACCCTTGCCGTTGCCCGACGCCACACCCAGATCGGCCTCACGGGCCTCACCCGGACCGTTCACGACACAGCCCATCACCGCGACACGCAGCGGGACCTCCATGCCCTCCAGACCCGCACTGACCTGATCCGCGAGCTTGTACACATCCACCTGCGCACGCCCGCACGACGGACACGACACGATCTCCAGCCGGCGCTGCTTCAGATTCAGCGCCTCCAGGATCTGCAGACCGACCTTGACCTCCTCCGCCGGCGGCGCCGACAACGAGACCCGGATCGTGTCCCCGATCCCCTCCGAAAGCAGCGCCCCGAACGCCACCGCCGACTTGATCGTCCCCTGGAACGCCGGACCCGCCTCCGTCACACCCAGGTGCAACGGATAGTCCGACTGCGCAGCCAGCTGACGGTACGCGTTCACCATCACGACCGGGTCGTTGTGCTTCACCGAGATCTTGATGTCCCGGAAACCGTGCTCCTCGAAGAGCGACGCCTCCCACAGCGCCGACTCCACCAGAGCCTCCGGCGTCGCCCTGCCGTACTTCTTCAGCAGCCGCGCGTCCAGCGAACCCGCGTTCACCCCGATACGGATCGGAGTCCCCGCGTCCCCCGCCGCCTTCGCGATCTCCTTGACCTTGTCGTCGAACTGCTTGATATTGCCCGGATTCACCCGGACCGCCGCACAGCCCGCGTCGATCGCCGCGAACACGTACTTCGGCTGGAAGTGGATGTCCGCGATCACCGGGATCTGCGACTTCCTCGCGATCGTCGCCAACGCGTCCGCGTCATCCTGCGTGGGACACGCCACCCGCACGATCTGACAGCCCGAAGCCGTCAGCTCCGCGATCTGCTGCAACGTCGCACCGATGTCCGACGTACGCGTCGTCGTCATCGACTGCACCGACACCGGTGCGTCCCCGCCGACCGCCACCGACCCGACCTGGATCTGGCGGCTGACCCGCCGGTCGGCGAGCTTGGTCGGAACGTCCGGCATTCCGAGAGAAATCGCAGTCATGCGCTGAGCATCCCCAAGGTGTGGATCGGTGTGGATCGAGGTCCCGAGAACGGCGGGCTCCAGGCTTCGAGGTTACGGCACCGGAGGAGAACGGGGCGCACCCGTGCCGTCGAACCGCCCGATGGGTGGCGGCCGGACACCACCTGTGTGGCCGGCCGTCACCCATGTGACAGGTGGGACGTCAGGTGATCTTCACGGGGTTCACGATGTCGGCGACCAGCACCAGCAGCGTGAAGCAGATGAAGATCCCGGCGACCACGTAGGCGACCGGCATGAGCTTCGCCACGTCGAACGGACCGGGGTCGGGCCGCTTGAAGACCTTGGCCACATTTCGGCGCAGGGCTTCCCAGAGGGCGCCCGCGATGTGCCCGCCGTCCAGCGGGAGCAGGGGCAGCATGTTGAAGAGGAAGAGCGAGAGGTTGAAGCCGGCCAGCAGGAACAGCATCATCGCGATCTGGTTCTGGGCCGGGACGTCGAGGTTCATCACCTCGCCGCCGATCCTGGCCGCGCCGACCACGCCGACCGGTGAGTCGTCGGCGCGCTCGCCGTCGCTGAACGCCGCGTTCCACAGGTCGGGGATCTTGGAGGGCAGGGCGATGATCGAATCGACGCCGTTCTCGATCATGTCGCCCATGCGGACGACCGAGTCGCCGAAGGAGAGCGGCAGGATCTCCGTCTTCGCGGCGAAGCCGAGGTAGCCGGCCTCGATGAACTCTCCGGGCACGACCTCGCCGTCGGCGTCCTTCTTGGCGACGGCGTTCTCCTCGAGCACGGCGTTCAGGGTCTGTTCCTGGCCGTCGCGCTGCACGGTGATGGTGGCGGGGCCGATCGTCTGCCGGATCTTGTCCGAGAGGGTGGCCCAGTCGTCGATCTTCTGGCCGTTGAAGGCGACGATCGTGTCGCCCTCCTCCAGGCCCGCCGCCTTGGCGGGCGAGACCGGGTCGGACGCCTTGCAGGCGTCGCGGTCCTCGCTCTGGTCGATCACACACTGCTGGACGCCCGCGACCTCGGTGGTCTGGGTCTGGAAGCCGAAGGTCATGGCCACGCCCATGAAGATCGCGACGGCCAGGACCAGGTTCATGAAGGGTCCGGCGAACATCACGATCACGCGCTTCCACGGCTTGCGCGTGTAGAAGAGACGCGTATCGTCGCCCGGCTCGAGCTCCTCGAAGGCGGCGGACCTGGCGTCCTCGATCATGCCGCGCCACGGCGAGGTGGAGCGCGCTTCGATCCGGCCGTCGGGCCCCGGGGGGAACATGCCGATCATGCGGATGTATCCGCCCGCGGGAATGGCCTTGATGCCGTACTCGGTGTCGCCCTTCTTGCGCGACCAGATGGTCGGCCCGAATCCGACCATGTACTGCGGCACCCTGATGCCGAAGAGCTTGGCCGTCGACAGGTGGCCCAGTTCGTGCCAGGCGATCGAGAACAGCAGACCCACGGCGAAGATGGCGATACCGAGAATCGTCATCAGGATCGTCGTCATGCTCATGCGTGCGCCTCCGCTGTCGCTTCCGCCGAGAGTTCGCGGGCCCTGGACCGGGCCCAGGTCTCCGCTTCGAGGACGTCCGCGACCGTCAGTGAAGTTCCCCGTACGGGGGTGCCGTGTTCGGCCACCACCGCTGTGACCGTATCCATGATGCCGTTGAAGGGGAGCCGTCCCGCCAGGAACGCCTCCACGCACTCCTCGTTGGCCGCGTTGAAGACCGCGGGGGCCGTGCCGCCCAGGGTCCCCACGTGCCGGGCGAGCCCGACGGACGGGAACGCCTCCGTGTCGAGCGGGAAGAACTCCCAGCTGGAGGCCTTCGTCCAGTCGAAGGCGGGGGCGGCGTCCGGGACCCGCTCGGGCCAGCCGAGACCGATGGCGATGGGGCCACTCATGTCGGGTGGGGTCGCCTGCGCGAGGGTGGAGCCGTCGGTGAACTCCACCATCGAGTGAACGTACGACTGAGGGTGGACCACGACCTCGATCCGGTCGAACGGGATGTCGTAGAGGAGGTGGGCCTCGATGACCTCCAGGCCCTTGTTCACCAGGGTCGCGGAGTTGACCGTGATGACCGGGCCCATGGCCCAGGTCGGGTGCGCCAGGGCCTGCTCGCGCGTGACATCGGCCAGCTCCGCGCGTGTACGCCCGCGGAACGGGCCGCCGGACGCGGTCACGACGAGCTTGCGGACGTCGGCCCGCTTCCCCGCGGCGAGGGCCTGGAAGAGCGCGGCGTGCTCGGAGTCGACCGGGATGATCTGGCCGGGGGCCGCCAGGGCCTTCACCAGCGGCCCGCCGACGATCAGCGACTCCTTGTTCGCCAGGGCGAGTGTGCGGCCCGCCTTCAGCGCGGCGAGCGTGGGGGCGAGACCGATCGAGCCGGTGATCCCGTTCAGCACGGTGTGGCATTCGCTCGCCGCGAGTTCCGTGGCGGCGTCGGGGCCTGCCAGGACCTCCGGGAGCGGCTCCCCTGCCCCGTAGACCTCACCCAGGGCCTCGCGGAGCGCCGGCACCTTGTCCCCGTCGGCCACCGCGACCGTACGTACGCGGAGCTGTCGCGCCTGCTCGGCGAGGAGCCGGACCCTGCCGCCCGCGGCGGAGAGCGCGGTGACGCGGAACCGGGCGGGGTTGCGCAGGACCAGGTCGATGGCCTGGGTACCGATGGACCCGGTGGAGCCGAGGATCACCAGATCCCGGCGGCCTTCCGCCGCGTCGAAGACGAGATGCGGATCGGCGAGGGGTGCGGGGCTGTCGCTCATGGCCCCCATTGTTGCCGCATCCGCTGTGCGTCGTGACAGCGCGCCCCCGTCGGCGCGCGCCTCAGGCCCGCGCGGCACGGAATTTCTTCCACTGGGCGGCCATGACGTCTTCCGGGACCCCGCCGATGTCCTGGGTGCCCAGGATCTCGGCGCGGAAGGCGAGCGTGGTGGAGCCGGAGCGCAGGACCGTGAGGTACTCGTACAGTTTCAGCTTCCCCTTCACGTCGAGGACGGTGAAGCGGTAGGCCTTCGCCTCGTCGGCCTCCTCCGCGAAGGCGGGCAGCGCGGCGGGTTCGACCTTCTCGTAGGCGGCGCGCGCGACCGCCCGTTCCTCGGTGAGGCCCCCGGCGCACTCCCGGCCGGCCCTGTCCAGCGACTCCATGACCTTCGCGGCCTCGCCGTTGCCGTACGAGCGCAGGGTCACGTCGACGGTGACCCCGAGCATCTCCTCGGGCTTGTCGGCCTTGCGCTGGACCTGGGCGACGGGTTCGTAGTCGCTGACGTCACCGGCGAGGCTGACGAGCGGCTGGCAGGCGGCGGGGTCGGCGGTGTAGGAGTCCCCGAGCGGCCCGTCCAGGGTGTACTCGGACGCGGTGAGGCCGCCGGCCCGCTCCCCGTCGGTGAACGCGGCGGCGGTGAGCTGCGCCTCGGTGAGCCCTTCGTCCGTCGCCGCCGTGCGCGAGGGGGCGGGGCTCCTCGCGGCGCCGCCCTTGCCGTCGCCGTCGCCCCCGCCACCGCATCCGGTGAGCCCCAGGAGGGCCACCACCGCGCATCCCGCCGCCACGGCACCCCGCCGGCCGCCCGCCCCGTACACCCCGAACATCCCCGCCCCTGTCTCCTGTTGACGCGCCGGTACCCGTGCCCGATCGCGGCCGAGGCTCGATTGTGCGGCATCGTGAGGTCAGAAGTGCGTATCGATGCCGAACTTCTCCCCCAGCCGCCGCATGTCCGCCACATCGTGCCCGGCCGGCTCGTAGCCCTGGTGGAACAGGGCCTGCTGCTCGGCCGAGATGCAGCGGACGGTGGTCGTGCCGATGGTGCCCGTGACGAAGCAGGCGGCCGGGTAGCGGAAGGGCTCCGCGGGGTCGAGCGAGGACTGGACGGCGGACCCGTCGGCGGCGAACTCCAGCGGGTGCAGGTCGATCTCGAGCCCTGACGGGTGGCTGAGCACGAAGCGGGCGGGGCGCCAGTCCAGTGTCTCGGTGTATCCGGCGGACTCCAGGGCGGCCACGACGGCGGCCTCCTCCTCACGGCGGTGCAGGAGGTCGAGATCGCGGTGCTCGCGGGTCTCCTCGCCGAGCAGGGCGTCGATGCCCCAGCCTCCGGCGACCACCACGTCGGTGCCCGCTTCGCGCAGCAGGGCGAGGACGGCCAGGGCGTCGTTCCGGGTCATCATGCGGGTGACCGTAGACCGCCCCGCACCGGGGCGCACCGCGATTACGGCCGCGCGGTCCTCGCCACGAAGTCAGCGAACTCCTCGTGGAACCCGGGGAACGTCTTCCGTACGCAGCCGGGGTCGTCGTAGCTGATTCCGGGCGTGCGCAGTCCGGCGACGGCGAACGACATCACGATGCGGTGGTCGCCGTGGGTGACGATCTCGGTGGGGCGGGGGGTGCCGGGGTGGATCTCGATCCAGTCGGGCCCGGTGTGGACGGTGATGCCCATGTTCCTAAGGTTCTCGGCGCACGCCTCCAGCCGGTCGCACTCCTTCACCCGGGTGTTGGCGACGTCCTCGATCCGTACGGGCGAACCGGCGAACGGCGCGATCGCGGCGAGGGTCGGCATGGTGTCCGAGATGTCGCGCATGTTGACCGTCAGGCCGGAGAGCCGCCCGGAGGACCGTACGGTCGTGCCCTCCGCGGTGGTCGTGACCTCGGCTCCCATGCGGCGGAGCACGTCGGTGAAGCGCAGGTCGCCCTGGAGCGCGCCGGTTCCGAGGCCGGGGACGGTGACCTCACGGCCGGTGAGGGCCGCCGCGGCGAAGAAGTACGAGGCGGTGGACGCGTCGGGCTCGACGGCGTAGGTGGTCGCGCGGTAGCCCCCGGGAGGAACGGTGAACGTGTTCCCCTCCCGGACGACCTCGACACCGAAGCTGCGCATCATCGCGAGGGTGATCTCGATGTACGGCGCCGAGACGAGCTCCGTGACGTCGATCCGGAGGCCCTCGGTGGTGAGCGGGCCGAGCATGAGCAGCGCGGTGAGGTACTGGGACGACTCCCCCGCGTCGAGGGTCAGTTCGCCGCCCTTGACGCCGGATGCCTCGATGGTGAGCGGGTGGTGGCCCTCCGCTCCTCCGTGGCGCAGGTCGACGCCGAGGGCGCGGAGGGCCTGCGTGAGGGGCGCGAGGGGACGGCGTCGCATCTGCGCGGAGGCGTCGAAGCGGTAGGTGCCGGAGGCCGCGGCGGCGGCGAGCGTCGGCAGGAACCGCGCCGTGGTCGCCCCGTCGCGGCAGTGGACCTCGGCGTCCGTCGCGGCGGGCCCCGAGGGGCGCCCCTCGATGTGCCATCGGTCCGGCTCGCGGGTGACCCCGTATCCGAGGCGGGTCAGTCCCTCGGTGAATCCCTCGGTGTCGTCCGAGTGCAGGGGTCGCAGGAGGGTGGTGGTGCCGTCCGCGGCGGCGGCCAGGAAGAGGGCGCGGGCGGTGACGGACTTGGAGCCGGGGATGTCGATGACGGTCACGGGCGTCCATTTTGCCGTGCGGCGGGCGTACCCGCGGGGCGCGTCCAGGCAGTGGACGCGCCCCGCGGGTGTGCCGGGTTCAGCGGATGGGGCGGTGGACGTTCTCCCCGGTGGCCGGGCCAGGGGTGGCGTCGGCGATCCAGGGGCCGTCGCCGCTGGGGTCGATGACCCCCTCCTCCAGCCAGGTGTAGGTCCCGGAGAGGACTCCGTCGACGACACGCCTGTCGATGTCGTCGGTGTTGGACCACAGCCGGTTGAAGAGCTCCTCCACCCGGATACGGGCCTGCCGGCAGAACACGTCGGCGAGCTGGTACGCCTCACGGCCGTGGTCGTCGTCGGCCCGCAGGTGCTCGGCGCGGACACAGGCGGCGCTCATCGCGAAGAGTTCGGCGCCGATGTCGACGATCCTGCCGAGGAAGCCCTGCTTGGTCTCCATCCGTCCCTGCCAGCGGGACATCGCGTAGAAGGTGGAGCGGGCGAGCTTGCGGGACGAGCGCTCGACGTACCGCAGGTGCGCGGAGAGGTCGGGGTGCCCGGGGACGCGGAACTCCCCGTAGGCGTTGGGCAGCTGACCGGGCCCGCTGACCAGCTTGGGGAGCCAGCGTGCGTAGAACCCGGCGGCGTTGGCGCCCGCCTTCGCCTTGTCGGAGAGCGGCTTGTCGGGGTCGATGATGTCGCCGGCGACCTTGAGGTGGGCGTCGACGGCCTCGCGGGCGATCAGCAGGTGCATGATCTCCGTGGAGCCCTCGAAGATCCGGTTGATCCGCATGTCGCGGAGCATCTGCTCGGCGGGTACGGCGCGTTCGCCGCGGGCCGCGAGCGAGGCCGCGGTCTCGAAGCCGCGTCCGCCGCGGATCTGGACGAGCTCGTCGGAGATCAGCCAGCCCATCTCGGAGCCGTACAGCTTGGCCAGTGCGGCCTCGATGCGGATGTCGTTGCGGCTCTCGTCGGCCATCTGCGAGGAGAGGTCCACTACCGCTTCGAGGGCGAAGGTGGTGGCGGCGATGAAGGAGATCTTCGCGCCCACCGCCTCGTGCCGGGCGACGGGCCTGCCCCACTGCTCGCGGACCGCGGACCACTCCCGGGCGATCTTCAGGGACCACTTGCCGACTCCGACGCACATGGCGGGCAGCGAGAGGCGGCCGGTGTTGAGCGTGGTGAGGGCGATCTTGAGCCCTGCGCCCTCGGGGCCGATCCGGTTCGCCGCGGGGACCCGGACCTGATGGAAGCGGGTGACGCCGTTCTCGATGCCGCGCAGTCCCATGAAGGCGTTGCGGTGCTCCACGGTGATGCCCGGGGAGTCGGCCTCGACGACGAAGGCGGTGATGCCGCCCTTGTGGCCCTCGGACTCGGGGACCCGGGCCATGACGACGAGCAGGTCGGCGACGACGCCGTTGGTCGTCCAGAGCTTCACACCGTCCAGGACGTAGTCGTCGCCCTCGGGCACCGCCGCGGTCGCGAGCCGTGCCGGGTCGGAGCCGACGTCGGGTTCGGTGAGGAGGAAGGCGGAGATGTCGGTCCGCGCGAGGCGGGGCAGGAAGGCGTCCTTCTGCTCCTGCGTGCCGAACATCTTCAGCGGCTGCGGTACGCCGATCGACTGGTGGGCCGAGAGCAGCGCACCGATCGACGGGCTCGCCGAACCGGCCAGCGCGAGCGCCTTGTTGTAGTAGACCTGGGTCAGTCCGAGACCGCCGTACTTGGTCTCGATCTTCATGCCGAGGGCGCCGAGCTCCTTGAGGCCGTTGATGACCTCGTCGGGGATCCTGGCCTCGCGCTCGATGAGGGCGCCGTCGACGTGGTGCTCGCAGAACTCGCGCAGCCGGGCGAGGAAGGCCTCGCCGCGCCGCACGTCGTCCGGGGCCGGCAGGGGGTGGGGGTGGATCAGGTCCAGCCGGAAGCGTCCGAGGAAGAGTTCCTTGGCGAAGCTCGGCTTGCGCCAGTCCTGTTCACGGGCGGCCTCGGCCACCTGCCGCGCTTCGCGCTCGGTGACTTTGGGGGCCTGGGGGATGTCGGATGGGGCGGACATGAGGAGCTCACCTCGCCGCGAGTCGGGATATGGGTCGGGCCGTACGCGTGCCGATCGGTACCACTCGTCCGTATCTACCCGATCTGCGTCGGCCCCACCACCCTGCGAGGGGCGTCGGGTGGCACGCGGAACGGCCGGAGCCCCCGCACAGCGGGCTCCGGCCGTTCGTCGCGGGGGTCCGGGCTACAGGGCCAGGCCAGTGAGCACCAGCACCCGCTCGTAGGTGTAGTCGTCCATGGCGTAGCGCACGCCCTCGCGGCCCACTCCGGACTGCTTGGCGCCGCCGTACGGCATCTGGTCGGCGCGGTAGGAGGGCACGTCGCCGATGACCACACCGCCCACCTCCAGGGCACGGTGGGCCCGGAAGGCGGTCTGCAGGTCGTGGGTGAAGACGCCCGCCTGCAGCCCGTACTTGGAGGCGTTGACGGCGGCGAAGGCCTCGGCCTCGCCCTCGGTCCTCCGGATGTACAGCACCGGGCCGAAAACCTCCTCGCAGGCGATCGTCGTGGTGTCCGGAAGGTCGGTGAGGACCGTCGGGGCGTAGGTGGCGCCGTCGCGCTTGCCGCCGGTCAGCAGCGTGGCGCCGGCGGTCACGGCCTCGTCGACCCAGGACTCGACACGGAGGGCGGCGTCCTCGCTGACGAGCGGGCCGACGTCGGTGGCCGCGTCGGAGGGGTCGCCGGTCACCAGGGCCTCGACGGCCGCGACGATCTTCGGGACGAGCCGGTCGTACACGGTGGCGTCGGCGATGACGCGCTGCACCGAGATGCAGGACTGGCCGCCCTGGTAGTTGGAGAAGGTCGCGATGCGGCTCGCGGCGTGGTCCAGGTCCTCCTCGGAGGACCAGTCGCCGAGGACGACGGCCGCACCGTTGCCGCCCAGCTCCAGGGTGCAGTGCTTGCGCGGCACCGACTCCATGATCGCGTAGCCGACCGGGCCGGATCCGGTGAAGGAGATCACCGGCAGCCGCTCGTCCTGGACCAGGGCGGGCATCTTGTCGTTCGGCACGGTCAGCACGGACCAGGACCCTGCGGGGAGGTCCGTCTCGGCCAGCAGCTCGCCCAGGATCAGGGACGAGATCGGGGTGGCCGGGGCCGGCTTGAGGATGATCGGCGCTCCGACGGCGATGGCCGGGGCGACCTTGTGGGCGCTGAGGTTGAGCGGGAAGTTGAAGGGCGCGATGCCGAGGACGAGGCCGCGCGGGAAGCGCCGGGTGAGTCCGAGACGGCCGGTCCCGCCGGCGTCCGTGTCCAGCCGCTGGGCGTCGCCGCCGTTGAAGCGGCGCGCCTCCTCGGCGGCGAACCGGAAGACGGAGACGGCGCGGCCGACCTCGCCGCGGGCCCACTTGATCGGCTTGCCGTTCTCGGCGGAGATCAGCTGGGCGATCTCCTCGGTGCGCTCGGTGAGGCGGCGTACGACGTGGTCGAGGGCGGCGGCCCGTACGTGCGCCGGAGTCGCGGCGAACTCCTCGCGCACGGCGTACGCGGCGGCGACGGCCTCCTCGACCTGGGCGTCGGTCGGCACGGCGACCGTGCCGACGAGACGGCCGTCCCAGGGGTTGGTGACGTCGAAGCTGTCCTCGCCGGTGGCCTGGCGGCCGGCCAGCCAGAAGGCATGGGTGGAAGTCATGGCGGTACCGGCCCTTCGGGGTGGTGAACGACGATCGCCGGGTGCCACGAGGGCACCCGTCGGCCCCACCGTAGGGCGGTCAGGGGCGGATGAGGCTTGTCCGCTGTGGAGTGGAGCGGAGGGCCGCTACGCCGGTTTGTCGTAGCCGGGCGGAGTTAATGCGTCCCCGAGGAGGCGGCTGTCGCCTTGAGGGCCAGCCAGAGCTCCATCCGGACGTCCGGGTCGTCGAGCGAGCGGCCCAGGATCTCCTCCACCCGGCGCATGCGGTAGCGCAGGGTGTGGCGGTGGACGCCCAGGTCGGCGGCGGCGGCGTCCCACTGGCCGTGCCGGGAGAGCCAGGCGCGAAGGGAGGCGACCAGGTCGCCGCGGCCCTTCGCGTCGTGTTCCTGCAGCGGCCGGAGCATCCCGTCGGCGAAGGCCCGTACGGCGTCGTCGGCGAGGAGCGGCAGGACGGAGCCGGCCGCGAGCTCCTCGTGCTCGACCATGGTCCTGCCGCGGCGGCGGGCGACCGAGAGCGCCTGTTCGGCCTGTTTGTACGCGGCGGAGACGGCGATCGGGCCGGAGGGGGCGGACATGCCGACGACCACGTCTGTGTCGTCGGCGCCCGGTTCGCGCACCGGCGGGTCGTCCGCGGCCCTGGCGTGGGCCGCGCCGGCTTCGACAGCCGCGCCGCCGTCCGCGGCCAGCACCACGAGGCGTTCCCCTTCGGGCACCATCAGGAGGTTCTCGCCGGACCGGGAGGCGGCGGCCTCCATCGCCTCGGCGAGCAGATCCGTCCCGGCGGGCGCCTGCGACTCCGCGATCAGGAGCCGGAAGGGTGCGTCGAGCAGCCCGCCGTAGAGGTCCCCGGCGACGGCCCGGGCGTGGTCCGGCTCCCCCGCCAGCAGCATGCGCAGGATCGCGGCGCCGAGGCGCTGTTCCGCGCCCTGGAGCGCGCGTGAGCGGGCCGTGGTCAGGGTCAGCAGGGCGACCGCGGAGTGCACCGCGTAGCGCTCGGCCGTGCCGAGCGCCGCCCCCGTCCCGACGGCCAGCGCACCGCGGTTCCGGCGGCCGGCGCCCAGGGACTGGAGCTCGACCCGGTCGTCGCTCTCGCTGTCGCCGACGACCACGCTGGCCGGGGCGGGGCGGTCCCTCAGCCGCTCCACCTCGGGGGTGAGCCGGGCGGCACGGCGTGCCGCCCAGTCGGGCGCGGCGGCGACGACGGCGCCCGAGGAGTCGTACAGGGCGGCCCACCCGTCGACGTGCGCGGCGAGGCGGGTGAGCAGTTCCGCGGGTCCGTCCCCGGCGACCGCGGCCCGGGTCAGTTCCCGCTGGGCGTCGAAGCCGGCGGTGACCGACCGGTACTGGTCCGCGGCGATCGCGGCGGACACCGCCTTGCTGATGGCGAGGAACGGTGTGCGCCGGGGGACCTCCAGGAGCGGCAGCCCGGCTTCCTCGGCGGCGTCCACGAGCGCCGGCGGAATCTCGTCGTAGGTGACCCCCACGGCGAAACCGAGGCCCGCGATCCCCGCACCGGCCAGCCGCTGTACGTACCGGCGCATCGTCCCCGGGTCCCGGGCGTCGAGGTTGGTCGCGGTGACGAGGAGCAGCTCGCCGCCGTCCATGTACGGGACGGGGTCGGCCAGCTCGCTCGCGTGCGCCCAGCGCACGGGGGTGGCGAGCCGGTCGGCGCCGGCCCGGACGGTGAGCTTGAGCGCCGAGTGCTGGACGAGGGAGGCGAGAGTGGGTGGCATGGGACCGCCGGACCTCTGGTGTCGATGGCACCGCCCGGGCGGGCGGCTCGATGGCGCCGCTCTGCGCGAGCGGCTCGAATGCGCCGCCCCGTACAGACGGACG
This sequence comes from Streptomyces sp. NBC_01166, assembly GCF_045039765.1. Taxonomy (NCBI): domain Bacteria; kingdom Bacillati; phylum Actinomycetota; class Actinomycetes; order Kitasatosporales; family Streptomycetaceae; genus Streptomyces; species Streptomyces sp. NBC_01166. The sequence goes on along the minus strand of NZ_CP108613.1, from coordinate 6,053,391 downwards.
GGGCCAATTCTGCCAGGGCGGCAGGGTCCCCGTAACCTCGTGGCCCCCTCAGCCGCCCAGCTCCACCAGGAGCGGCGGCGCGTGCTCGCCGTCCACCGTCGTCAGCGACAGGACCGCGTGGCCCGCCGGCAGCTCGTACGCCAGCTCCGAGGCGGACCAGCGCTCCCGCTCGACCCGTCGCACGGTCACGGCGTCCCTGGTCACGGCCTTGCCGGTGACGAGCTTGCGCAGCCCGTGCAGGGCGCGGGTGAACGGCTGGTCCGCGAAGACCGCGTGCTGGGCGACCTCGCGGGTCTCCACCCACTCCTTGCCCCAGACCTCGGAGAAGCGCTTGCCGTCCCAGGTGGTGACCCCGCTGAAGGCCATGCGGCAGCCGACCGCGCCGAGAAGCGCGGTGTGCAGCCCCTCGGGGACGTCGTCGACGGTGCGGAGGGTCAGGACCGCTCCGGCGTTGGCCGACCGCAGCCGCCGGATCCCCCGGACGGTCTCCGCGGTGACGGCGTGCGTGGCGTCGTCCAGCACCAGGCAGACGAAGAGCGACCGGTCGGTGCGGGCGGCGGCGATGGCGGTGAACTGGGCGAGGACCAGCCGGGTGAGCAGCCGTGACGCCTCGGCGTGTGCCCGCTCCGGAAGGCCGATCCTGACCCGGAGCGGCAGGTGTTCGAGGGACCGCAGTGAGAAGGGCCGGGCCCCCGCGCCGGTGGCGAAGAACGGCGCGAACGCGGGCCGGTCCAGGAGCGCGATCCGGTCGGCGAGCACCGGCCCGGGGTCCCCCGCCCCGCCCTTCTGCCGGGTGCGGGCCTCCAGCTCGCGCAGCATGGCCTGGTGGCCGCCTGCCCCGAGCGCCTCCCGCAGCGCGTCGATCGCGGCGACGTCGCCGTCCAGGAGCTCGCGGAGCGCCGGCACCCCGGGGAAGTGCCCGTGGACCGTGCGGTAGGGGCCGAGCAGCTGGGCCAGCACGGTGGCGGCGCGCCTGCTGTCCAGGTGGGTCACGTCGCCGACCAGCCCTTCCGCGAGCACGCTCGCGGCCTCGTCGGGGTCGGTCGTACCGCCGTACAGGTCGAAGTCGTGCGCGGAGGCCGGGTCACCGATCCGCACCACGACGTCGAACGCGTCGTCCGGACCGAGCTCGGCCCCCGCGCCTCCCACGGCGAGAACCGCGGCCTTCCCGGCGAGGGCCTGCAGGGCGAGCGATTCCACGACCGGCCGCACCAGCCGGGCGGACTTGCCCGCTCCGGGCGGCCCGACCGCGAGCAGGGAGGTGGCGAGCAGCGCGGGTTCCAGTGCGAGTCCGGAGCCGCGCCGGGCGTACGGGTTGTGCGGGTCGTCGGCGCAGCTGCCGAGTCGGACCTGGCCGGTCAGCAGATCGTGCCGGGCGGTGCGGCGCGGCAGGTCCCGGGCGCCCGAGGGGTGGAGCGCGGCGGCGCCGCCGGTGCGCAGGACGGCCTCGGTGAGCGCGGCGAGACGCTCCGGGTGCCCCCGGCCGACGGTCCAGGCGTGGCGCAGGCGTGCGACGTCGACGTCGTTCATGCGGCCGGTGCGCACCTCGGCGGTGAGGGCGTCGGCGGCGTCCGTCCGGCCTTCCGCGCGGAGCTCGGGCCACTGCTCGGGGGTGGGTGCGTCCGGGGGTGCGGAGGGGGCCTCGGGTGTCGTCGCGGTCCCCTTCCCGAAGCGGTCGGCGAGGAGCCGGCGCCAGTGGCCCAGGCGGGCGAACGGCCAGAGCACCCCGAGGGCGATCAGCGTGTAGATCACGTTGACGACGGCCTGGCTCTGATAGATCTCACCGCCCGCGACCGAGGCGACGAGGATCAGCACCGGCCGGACGAGCGGCACGGCGTCCTTCCACACGAGGAGCTCGGCGAGGGCCCCTCCGGCGGCGGTGGCCAGCCCCAGGAGGGGCTGCCCCCGGCCCGCGACGTGGCGCCGGAAGATCTCGGACCAGTTGCCCAGCCGCGCGCAGCCGTAGACCAGCAGCCCGAAGAGCACGGCCTCGTAGACCGTGAGGGCGTCGGCGCCCTCGATCGTCCGGGGACCGCCGAACGTACCGGCGTACCACCAGTCGCCGGGGGTGAACAGCTTCAGCGGGACGAGCCGGTAGGGGATGTACCCGTTGCGCCAGAGGGACCAGAGGAGGAGCCCGCTGAGTACGGAGATGAGCACCCCGACCAGCAGCGAGCGGTCGGACACCCCTTCGGGCTTCTCGGGCGGGCGCGGGGTGTGCCCGTAGCGCCACACGCCCGGTTCCCGGACGGGGCGCGGGGTGCGCAGCCACTCCTCGACACCGGTGTCCCCCGTGGGCGGGCGCCGGGGGTGCGGGGCATACGCGGGGGGCGGTGGCGCCGCGGGTGGCGGCCCAGCCGGACGGGGCACCCGGTCCGCGCCCGTGCCGCGTGCGTCGTACGTGCCTTCGGTGTCCATGAACCGCTGCCCCCTGACCAGCCAGGTCCCGCCTTCTGCACGGCCAATCTAGTGCCCGGGCACGGGGAGTTCAGCCATGCGGCCGGATGACCCCGCGGGGGCGTCGCCGGTGACGCCGACGGGGCATCTGTCCGTCACGGACAAGGACACGCCCCCACCACTCCCGATCGGAGCATGACCGCGGCCCGCACCCGCCCCTAGCCTGCAGAAACAGAAGCGTCCGAAACACCCCCAGGAGCCCCGCATGTCCGACATCCCGCAGGAGCGCCGCGTCGTCACCGCCATCCCCGGCCCGAAGTCGGCCGAGCTGCAGGCCCGCCGTGTCGCGGCGGTCGCCGCAGGTGTGGGTTCCACGCTGCCGGTCTTCACCGCTCGGGCGGGCGGCGGAATCATCGAGGACGTGGACGGCAACCGTCTGATCGACTTCGGTTCAGGTATCGCCGTGACCTCGGTGGGCGCCTCCGCCGAGGCCGTCGTACGCCGCGCCTCGGCGCAGCTCGCCGACTTCACCCACACCTGTTTCATGGTCACGCCGTACGAGGGGTACGTCGAGGTCTGCGAGCAGCTCGCCGAGCTGACGCCGGGCGACCACGCCAAGAAGTCGGCGCTGTTCAACTCGGGCGCCGAGGCCGTCGAGAACGCCGTGAAGATCGCCCGTGCGTACACCAAGCGCACCGCGGTCGTCGTCTTCGACCACGGTTACCACGGCCGGACGAACCTCACGATGGCGCTGACGGCGAAGAACATGCCGTACAAGCAGGGCTTCGGTCCCTTCGCGCCCGAGGTGTACCGCGTGCCGGTGGCGTACGGCTACCGCTGGCCGACCGGCGCCGAGAACGCCGGCGCCGAGGCGTCCGCGCAGGCCATCGACGAGATCACCAAGCAGATCGGCGCGGACAACGTCGCCGCGATCATCATCGAGCCGGTCCTCGGCGAGGGCGGCTTCATCGAGCCGGCCAAGGGCTTCCTCCCGGCGATCGCGCAGTTCGCGAAGGAGAACGGCATCGTCTTCGTCGCGGACGAGATCCAGTCGGGCTTCTGCCGCACCGGCCAGTGGTTCGCCTGCGAGGACGAGGGCATCGTGCCCGACCTGATCACGACGGCCAAGGGCATCGCGGGCGGCCTCCCGCTCTCCGCGGTGACCGGCCGCGCCGAGATCATGGACGCCGCCCACGCCGGCGGCCTCGGCGGGACGTACGGCGGCAACCCGGTGGCCTGCGCGGGCGCGCTCGGCGCCATCGAGACGATGCGCGAGCTGGACCTGAACGGGAAGGCCAGGCGCATCGAGGAGGTCATGAAGGGCCGCCTCGCAGAGATGCAGTCCAAGCTCCCGAACGGCGACATCATCGGGGACATCCGCGGCCGTGGTGCCATGATCGCGATCGAGCTGGTGAAGTCCGGCACGAAGGAGCCCGACGCTGCCGCCGCGGGGGCTCTGGCCAAGGCCTGCCACGCGGAGGGCCTGCTGGTGCTGACCTGTGGCACCTACGGCAACGTGCTGCGCTTCCTGCCGCCGCTCGTCATCGGCGAGGACCTCCTGAACGAGGGCCTGGACATCATCGAGCAGGCGTTCGCGCGGCTCTGACACGTGCGAACGGTCCGGGCTCCGGACGCCGTCCCCGGCGGCGGCGACCGGAGCCCGGGTGAGGGCGTGTGAAGAAGGTGTGCGGGGGCGATGGCGGGATACCGTTGTCACTTCCGGTGCCTCCTTCCTCTGACGTACGGTTTCCCCAGATGAGAGAAACACCCCGCCCGCAGGGGACTGCGGGTGATGCCGGGCCGGGGCTCCCCCAGCGCCGTACCGGCCGTGCCATCGCGCACACCGCTGGAGCTTCGGGCTCCGGGACTCCTCACCGATCGGATGGCCGCTCGCCCCACACCCCCCGGGGCGCGCGGCAACCCGATCCGACCGGCCACCTCGGAACAATCCCCCCTGTTCCCCGGTGGCCGGTTCTTCTCGTTCCCGCTGCCCTGCCGGCGCTCTTCCTGGTGATCACCTGGCAGGTGCTGGCCGACGGCCCGCTGCTGGATCCCGACGAGCGCCTCGGCCTGGAGCTGGCCGGGCGGGGCCCCGCACCGCTCGCGGACCTCTTCGCCGACCTCGGCAACATGCAGGTCGCCCTTCCCGTGCTGGCGTGTGCGGTCCTCCTCGCCTGGTTCCGCCGGGCCAGGCGTGCGGCGGTGTACGCCGTCGTGACCATGGCGGCCGTCCCGGCGCTCGTCGTCCCCCTCAAGCTGTGGACGGACCGTCAGGGTCCGCTGACCGAGGCGACGGGCTACTACCCCTCGGGTCACACGACCACGGCGATGGTGGCGTACGGGGCCGCGGCCCTGCTGCTGGCCCCGTACCTGAAGCGGTCCTGGGTGACGCTCGTCGCCGCCGTCCTGCTCACGGCGGCGACGAGCGTCGGTCTGGTGCTGCGCGGCTACCACTGGCCGCTGGACGTGGTGGCCGCCTGGTGCGTCGGCGGGGTGCTGCTGCTCGCCCTGCGGGCGGGCACGAGGAACGGTCAGCCGCCGAAGTAGGCGTCGAAGTTCTTCGAGAACTCCCAGTTGTTGAAGCGGTCCCAGTTGATGGACCAGGTCATCAGGCCACGCAGCCCGGACCAGGTGCCGTGCGTCTGGTAGCTCCCGCAGTCGGTCTTCTTCGTCAGGCAGTTCAGCGCCTTGGTGACCTCGGCCGGCGAGGTGTGGCCGTTGCCCGCCTGGGTGGAGGCCGGAAGGCCGAAGGCGACCTGTTCGGGACGGAGCGCCGGGAAGACCTTCGTCCGGTCACCCGCCACCGGGAAGCCGGTGAGCAGCATGTCGGTCATGGCGATGTGGAAGTCGGCGCCGCCCATGGAGTGGTACTGGTTGTCCAGACCCATGATCGAACCCGAGTTGTAGTCCTGGACGTGCAGCAGGGTGAGGTCGTCACGCAGGGCGTGGATGACGGGCAGGTAGGCGCCGGCGCGCGGGTCCTGGCCGCCCCACGGGCCCGAGCCGTAGTACTGGTAGCCGAGCTGCACGAAGAAGGTCTCGGGGGCCATGGTGAGGACGAAGTCGTCGCCGTACTTGGCCTTGAGGGACTTCACCGCGGAGATGAGGTTCACGATCACCGGGGTCGTGGGGCTGCGGAAGTCGGTGTCACCGGTGTTCAGCGAGAGCGAGTGGCCCTCGAAGTCGATGTCCAGGCCGTCCAGACCGTAGGTGTCGATGATCTTGGACACCGAGGAGACGAAGGTGTCGCGGGCGGCGGTCGAGCCGAGCTGGACCTGGCCGTTCTGGCCGCCGATGGAGATCAGGACCTTCTTGCCCGCGGCCTGCTTGGCCTTGATCGCGGCCTTGAACTCCGCCTCGCTCTCCACGTTCGGGCACTCGTCCACGGGGCAGAGCGAGAAGCGGATGTCCCCGGACGTCACGGACGTCGGCTCGCCGAAGGCGAGGTTGATGACGTCCCACGAGTCGGGGACGTCGACCATCCGCGTGTAGCCGGAGCCGTTGGCGAAGCTGGAGTGCAGATAGCCGACGAGGGCGTGGGCCGGGAGACCGGCGTCGCCCCCTCCCCCGCCGCCCGTGGCGGTGGTGACGCCCACGGCCGCCGACTTCGCCGACTCACCGGCGGCGTTGACGGCACTGACCTGGAAGCTGTACGCGGACGCGGCGGTCAGCCCGGTGACGGTCGCCGAGGTTCCGGTGGCGTCCAGGATCTTCGTACCGCCGCGGTAGACGCGGTAGCCGGTGGCTCCGGCGGACGCGGTCCAGGACAGCGGGACCGAGGACGCGGTGGCCGTGCCGGCCCGCAGTCCGGTGGGGGTGGCGGGCACGGTGACGGGGTCGCCGCCCGGGCCGGTCAGGGTGAGGTCGTCGGCGTAGTAGGCGGGGGTGCCGTACCAGCCGTGGGTGTAGACCGTCACCGACGTGGTCGCGGGGCCGGTTCTGAAGCTGGTGGTGAGCTGCTTGTACGCGCCGGCGGACTGGGTCCAGGTGGAGACGTCGGTGGTCCCGGTGCCGGACGCCCCGAGATAGACGTAGCTGCCCTGCACCCACGCGCCCAGCGTGTAGGTGGAGTCGGGCTTCACGGTCACCGTCTGGGAGCAGCGGGCGTTGTCGCTGCCCGCCGGTGTCGCCTTGAGCGCCGAAGTGCCGCTGCGCACGGGCGTGCTGACGGCCGCGCCGCTGCCGCCGGTGCAGCTCCAGCCGTCCAGTCCCGCCTCGAAGCCGCCGTTGCTCGCCAGATCCACGTCGGCCGCTCCGGCGGCCGGCGCCGTGGCGACCAGGGCACCGGCCGCGAGCAGGGCGGCCGAGAAGACCGCGGTGGGTCCGGAGAGACGGACAGGTGGTCTGGATCCGGTGCGTTCCACAACAGCCTCCGTGCAGGGGGGAATTGAGTGGTGCACAACATGGTCCAGACCAATCGGGTTGTCAAGACCTCTGGCGGTGCCTCACCCTCCGCCGTCGCGCGTTCCCCTGGCCGCCGCGGCCTCGTGCAGGGCAAGTTCCAGAAGGGTCGCGTCGGTGAGCGTGCCCGAGCCGTCCGGCGGGATCAGCCATCGCACCCCGCCCACGGTGCTGCCCGGCCGGGGGACGACGATCCACGTCCCGTCGCCGACCCCGCGGATGCCCGTCCCGACCCAGCGGGCCGCCGTCCCCGGGGGCACGAAGAAACCCATCCGGGACTCGCCGAAGTCCGCGAGTACGGGCCCCGGCCTGTCGAGAAGCCGGGTCAGCACATCGAGCGTGGGATAGCCCAGCTCCCCCGGAACGAGCAGCACGTCCCAGCGCCTTCCGGCGGGAAGCAGCGCCATCCCCTGGGGGTTGCGCTCCCACTCCCTCCGGCAGGCCGTCGGATCCGGCGCCACCGATGCGAGCCAGACGATCGCGGCCTCCGCCCCCGTGCGGGTCATGAGCCACCTTCCTTCCCGTGGGCACCGGCGGCTGATGCCGGCGCGTACATGAAGGAGAGGGGGGTGGAGCCGGATCATGACGCGGGTCGGCCTCCCCGGTGACAGTGAGCCCGGTCACGTCGGTGCGGCTTCCGCGTCCGGAGGGCGGTCGCACCATTCCCCGGGGGGAATTGCCGGTCGCCGCCGCGCGCCGCAGGATCTGGTCCCGGACCACTCACCCGGCAAGGAGAGGCACATGATCGAGATCGACGCACAGGCCCTGGCCGACCGCTACCTGGCCCAGTGGACGGAGCCGGACGCGGCCGGACGACGCGCGGCCATCGAGCGGCTGTGGGCCGAGAACGGCTGCCACATCCTCCGGCCGCCCGCGGAGATCCGGGAGATCGCCGAGGAACTCGGTTTCGCGCACACGGCCCTGGAGGCTCAGGGTTACGACGCGATCGAGTCCCGAGTGGCCCGGAGTTACGAGCGGTTCGTCGAGAAGAAGGGGTTCACGTTCAGGCGTTGCACCGATGCGATGCGTCTCCACGGCGTCGTCCGGTTCGGCTGGGAGACGGTGGTCGACGCGACCGGCGATGTCGTGGGTGGCGGCTCGGAGATCCTGGTCCTGGACGACGACGGCCGGATCGAGGCCGACTACATGTTCCCCGGGGCCTGACCGGCGGCAGCCGGCGCCATCGGCCCGGCGGCCGCCCGGAGCGCGTCGGCCGTCGGCTGGTCGGCGGGCAGGAAGGCTTCGAGCTTCAGCTCGGCAAGCGTCACGTCGACGGCGGTGGCGAAGGTCGTCACCGTGGTCATCAGGTGCAGCTCACCGCAGGAGGACCGCAGCCGGAGCGGAACCGCGAAGCCGAGCTGCCCGGCGGACGGCCCGAGCTCGGGGACGTAACCGGAGAGCTCGTCCCGCAGCTCCCGCGTGGCCGAGGCGCGCCAGGATGTGGCGCGCCCATTCGGCCAGGTTGCGGATGCGGGGCGCCACGCCGTCGGGGTGCAGTGCGAGGCGGTAGACGTTCGTTCCCGGGCCGAGCAGCTCCGGCGCGGCACCTTCGGTGATCAGGTCGAACGCGGTGTTCGCGGCGATGAGGTCACCCCGGCGGTCCACCACCAGAGCCGGGTAGGGCAGGTATCCGCGGAGGATGTGGTCGATGGCCGTACGGACGGGGGCCAGCACCGGGTCGTCCAACGCGCTCTCGGGATAGGCCGGCGCGTAACCGGCGGCCAGCAGCAGTTCGTTGCGTTCCCTCAGCGGCAGCTCCAGCGACTCGGTCAGCCGCACCACCATGTTCCGGCCGGGGACCGACCTGCCCGATTCGATGAAACTGAGGTGGCGCTGGGTCGTGCCCGCCCGCAGCGCCAGGTCGAGTTGGCTGACGTGCAGGCGGGTACGGCGTTCGCGAAGCGCGCGGGGAAAGTCCACGCACCTGTTGTAGCTGTGGGGGCGGCCGCGGACTATTCCCTTCGGGGAATCGCCGCCCCCACCACCAGCCCCGGGGCCGGGCTCAGCTGTCGAAGCCGAGCCCCAGCCGGTCCATGGTCCGCAGCCACAGGTTGCGGTGCCCGCCATGGCTGTCCGCCCGGGCCAGGGACCTCTTGGTGAGCTCGATCCCGGTCCACGCGAACGGCTCCGGCGGGAAGGGCATCGGCTTGGTGCGGACCATGCCGAGCGCGGTCCGCCCGGTCTCCCGCCCCGAGAGGAGGTCGAGCATGACCTCGGCTCCGAAGCGCGTGGCTCCGACGCCCAGTCCGGTGTATCCGGCGGCGTACGCGACCCGGCCGCGGTGGGCCGTACCGAAGAAGGCGGAGAACCGGGAACACGTGTCGATCGCACCGCCCCAGGCATGACTGAAAAGCACGCCGGACAATTGCGGAAAGCACTCGAAGAACTGCCCGGCGAGTTTCAGGAAGGTCTCCGGCCGCTGGTCCAGCGACGCGTTCAGCCGGCCGCCGTACGGATATACGGCGTCGTATCCGCCCCACAGGATCCGGTTGTCCGCGGAGAGCCGGAAATAGTGGAACTGGTTGGCGCTGTCCCCCAGCCCCTGACGGTTGCGCCAGCCGACCGAGGCGAGCTGGTCCGCGCTCAGGGGCTCCGTCATCAGCGCGTAGTCGTACACCGGGACCGTGTACGGGCGCACACGCCGCACCAGCGACGGGAAGATGTTCGTACCGAGCGCGACGTCCCGGGCGAACACCCTGCCGTACGGGGTGCGCACCGCCGTGCCCGCGCCCGACCGGGCGATGTCGAGGCCCGGGGTGCGCTCGTAGATCCGTACGCCGAGGCCGGTGCACGCCTCCTTCAGGCCCCAGGCGAGCTTCGCCGGGTGCAGCATGGCGACGCCGCGCCGGTCCAGCAGTCCGCCCAGGAATGTCGGTGAGTCGACTTCCGCGCGCACCTGGTCGCGGTCCAGGAACTCGAGGCCCCCGAGGCCGAGGCCCTCGGCCCGGCGGTGCCATTCCCGCAGCTCGTCGAGCTGGTGGGGCTGGGTCGCCACGTCGATCTCGCCGGTGCGCTCGAACTCGCAGTCAAGTGAGTAGCGGGCGACGGCCGCCTCGATGGCGTCGAGGTTCCGCGCGCCCAGCTCCTCCAGCTTCCGGATCTCGTCCGGCCAGCGCTCCAGGCCGTTGGCCAGGCCGTGGGTCAGCGAGGCGGCGCAGAAACCGCCGTTGCGGCCCGAAGCGGCCCAGCCCACCTCATGGCCCTCGATGAGGACGACATCGCGTCCGGGGTCCCGTTCCTTGGCGATCAGCGCGGTCCACAGTCCGCTGTAACCGCCGCCGACGACCAGGAGATCGCACCGCTCGTCGCCGGTCAGGGCGGGGCGGGCTGCCGGCTTTCCCGGGTCGTCGAGCCAGTAGGACAGGGTGCGCGCTTCGGAGAGTGAGTGTGCTGCAGTACGCATGGCATCCGGCGCCATGGTTTCCAACTCCTTCGTTTTCACTTTCCCGCGTTGCTCTTGCGCCGGTTCGCAATGAGCTGTCCGACGAGAACGACCGCCACGGCGATGACGAACATGGCCGTGCCGATGACGTTGATCTGCACAGGTGTCCCACGCTGCGCCGAGCCCCAGACGAACATGGGGAACGTCACCGTGGAACCCGCGTTGAAGTTGGTGATGATGAAATCGTCGAAGGAGAGCGCGAAGGCGAGCAGCGCTCCCGCGGCGATTCCGGGGGCGGCGATCGGGAGCGTCACCCGGACGAATGTCTGCACGGGTCCCGCGTACAGATCGCGGGCGGCCTCCTCCAGCCTCGGGTCCATCGACATCACGCGCGCCTTGACCGCCGTCACCACGAAGCTGAGACAGAACATGATGTGGGCGATGAGGACGGTCCAGAAGCCGAGCTCGGCGCCCATGTTGAGGAAGAGCGTCAGCAGCGACGCCGCCATGACGACCTCGGGCATCGCCATCGGCAGGAAGATCAGGGAGTTGACCGCGCCGCGCGCCCTGAAGCGGTAGCGGACCAGCGCGAAGGCGATCATCGTGCCGAGCACGGTGGCCCCCACCGTCGCCCAGACCGCGATCCGCAGCGAGAGCGAGAGCGAACCGCAGAGGTCGGCGACGCCGCAGGGATCCTTCCACGCGTCCAGGGAGAACTCCTGCCAGGCGTAGTTGAAACGCCCCACCGGCCGGTTGAAGGAGAAGACCATCACGACGATGTTCGGCAGGATCATGTAGGCCAGGGTCAGCAGACCCGCGATCACGACCAGGTTCCGGCGGAGCATGCGGAGTACGGGCATCAGACCAGGTCCTCCGTCCCGGAGCGGCGGATGTAGACGGTGACCACGAGCAGGACGACCGCCATGAGGATGAACGAGAGCGCGGCCGCCGTCGGGTAGTCCAGGACCCGCAGGAACTGGGTCTGGATGACGCTGCCGACCATCTTGGTGTCGGTGGAGCCGAGGAGTTCCGCGTTGACGTAGTCGCCGCTGGCCGGGATGAACGTCAGCAGGGTGCCCGAGACGACGCCGGGCATGGACAGCAGCAGCGTCACCTTGCGGAAGGTGGTGGCGGGGGTGGCGTACAGGTCGCCCGCGGCCTCGTGCAGCCGGCCGTCGATCCGTTCCAGCGAGGTGTAGAGCGGAAGGATCATGAACGGCAGGAAGTTGTACGTCAGACCGCAGACGACGGCCATGGGGGTGGCCAGGACCCGGTTGTTCTCCGTCCAGCCGAGCCAGGCGGTGACGTCCAGGACGTGCAGGCTGTCGAGCACGTCGACGACCGCGCCGCCGTCCGCGAGGATCGTCTTCCAGGCCAGCGTCCGGATCAGGAAGCTGGTGAAGAACGGCGCGACGACCAGCACGAGCACCAGGTTGCGCCAGCGGCCCGCCTTGAACGCGATCAGATAGGCGAGCGGGTAGCCGAGCAGCAGGCACAGGAGCGTGGCGGTGCCGGCGTACAGCAGGGACCGGACGAACTGCGGGTAGTAGTCGGCCAGAGCGTCCCAGTACGTCCGGAAGTGCCAGGTGACCTCGAAGCCCTTCTCCAGGGATCCCGTCTGGACGGAGGTCGACGCCTGGTAGACCATCGGCAGCGCGAAGAACACGACGAGCCACAGGATGCCGGGGAGCAGCAGCCAGTAGGGGACGAGCCGCCTGCGGGTGGACGGCTTGCGGACCACGGCCTCCGCGGGGGGCGCGGGTGGCGCCTTCGTGACGCTCACGCCACCTCCTCCAGGCCTTCCGTGCCGGCGTCGATGGACTGGTCCGCGTCGAGTCCGAAGGTGTGCTCGGGGTTCCAGTGCAGGACGACGTCGGCGCCGGGTACGAGCCGGCTGTCGCGCTCGATGTTCTGCTCGTAGACCTGGAGGGCCGTGCCGGCCGGGCTCTCGACGACGTACTGCGTGGAGACGCCGATGAAGCTGGAATCGGTGATGCGGCCGGTGACCCGGTTACGGCCGTCGGGTATCGCGGCCGCGTCGGCGGTGTGGGTGAGGGAGATCTTCTCGGGGCGGACGCCCACGAGCAGCTTGTCCCCGCTCCGGGCGGTGGAGGCGCACCGCCCGCCGGGCAGCCTGAGCTTCCCGCCGCCTGCCGTGACGACGACGTCCGTACCCGTGGAGACGATCTCCCCCTCGATGAGGTTGGAGGTGCCCAGGAAGTTCGCCACGAAGGTGGTACGGGGGTTCTCGTAGAGGTCGGCGGGGGCGCCGAGCTGCTCGACGCGGCCGCCGTTCATCACCGCGACGGTGTCGGCCATGGTCATGGCTTCCTCCTGGTCGTGGGTGACGTGGATGAACGTGATGCCGACCTCGGTCTGGATCCGCTTGAGTTCGAGCTGCATCTGGCGGCGCAGCTTGAGGTCGAGGGCACCCAGGGGCTCGTCGAGGAGGAGTACCTGGGGGTGGTTGATGAGCGCGCGGGCCACGGCGACGCGCTGCTGCTGTCCGCCGGAGAGCTGGTGCGGCTTGCGACGGGCGAAGTCGCCGAGCTGGACGAGGTCCAGCATCTCGCCGACCTGCTTCTTCACGGACTTGATGCCGCGGCGGCGCAGCCCGAAGGCGACGTTCTCGCTGACGTCGAGGTGCGGGAAGAGCGCGTAGCTCTGGAAGACGGTGTTGACGGGCCGCTTGTACGGGGGCAGGCCGGTGATGTCGCGGCCGCCGAGCGAGACCGTGCCGGTGGTCGCCTCCTCCAGGCCGGCGATCATGCGCAGGGTGGTGGTCTTGCCGCAGCCGGACGCGCCGAGCAGCGCGAAGAAGGAGCCCTGCGGGACGGTGAGGTCGAGGGGGTGCACTGCGGTGAAGGAGCCGTAGGTCTTGCTGATCCCGGTGAGACGGACGTCGCCGCCCTCTGTCTGCTGCTGTGTCATGGGTCGCGGTCCCAGTGGTGTCGGGGGAGAACGGGAGGGGGACGGGCCGGTCAGGCGCCGATGAGCTTGGCGAACTTCTCCTCGTACGCCGTCTCTTCCTCGGAGCTGAGGGAGCGGAAGGCCCGCGACTTCGCGGCCATCGCCTTGTCGGGGAGGATCAGCGTGTTGGACGCCATCGACTCGTCGATCTTCGCCAGTTCGCCGGCGACCCCGTCCACCGGGCAGACGTAGTTGATGTAGGCGGCGAGCTGGGCCGCGACGGGAAGCTCGTAGTAGTAGTCCATGAGCTTCTCGGCGTTGGTCTTGTGCCGGGCCTTGGCCGGGATCAGCATGTTGTCGCTCGACGTGATGTAACCGGCGGACGGGATGGAGAACTTGATCGCCGGGTTGTCCGCCTGGAGCTGGATGATGTCGCCCGCCCAGGCGACGCAGGCCGCGATGTCCCCCTTGCTCAGGTCCGCGGTGTAGTCGTTGCCGGTGAAGCGGCGTATCTGCTTCGTGTCGACGCCCTTCTGCATCCGGCCGATCGCCGCGTCGAAGTCGGCGTCGGTGAAGGTGCCCGGGTCCTTGCCCATGTCGAGGAGCGTCATGCCGACCGAGTCGCGCATCTCGGAGAGGAAGGAGACCTTGCCCTTGAGCTCGGGGTCGTCGAGCAGCTGGGTGACGGAGTCGACCTTGCGGCCACCGGTCGCCTTCTCGTTGTAGGCGATGACGGTCGGGATGCCGGTCCATGGATACGAGTAGGCGCGTCCCGGGTCCCAGTCGGGCCTGCGGAACTGGGCCGACAGGTTGGCGAAGGCGTGCGGGAGGTTCGCGTGGTCGAGCTTCTGCGCCCAGCCGAGCCGGATGATGCGTGCGGCCAGCCAGTCCGTCACGATCATGAGGTCGCGGCCGGTGTCCTGACCCGCCGCGAGCTGCGGCTTGATCTTCCCGAAGAACTCGACGTTGTCGTTGATGTCCTCCGTGTACTTGACCTTGATCCCGGTGCGTTTCGTGAACGCGTCCAGGGTCGGACGGCTCTTCTCGTCCTCGCCGACGTCCATGTACTCGGTCCAGTTGGAGAAGTTGATCTGCTTCTCCGCCGCCGAGTGGTCGTCGGAGACCGCGGCGTCCCCTTCCCGCCCGGCGGGCGGGATGCCGCACGCGCTCAGCGCCCCGAGGCCGCCGAGCGTGAGGGCTGCCGTGCCCGACACCCGGAGAAGGGAACGGCGGGTGAGGGCGCCCCTGCCGTTCGTGAGGCTGCGCCTCATGGCGGCCAGCTGGGGCGCGGAGAGGCGCTCGGGCTCGTACTGCTCCATACGCGTGTGCCCTTCCGGGTGGGTGGGGCCGCCGGCCGGCGGCCGCTGCTATCGGTCCCCGAAGACGGTGCGGTGCCAGTCCTTCCTGGCCACCGCGGTGTTGTCGTACATGACGTGCTTGACCTGCGTGTACTCCTCGAAGGAGTACGACGACATGTCCTTGCCGAAGCCGCTGGCGCGGTATCCGCCGTGCGGCATCTCGCTGATGATCGGGATGTGGTCGTTGATCCACACGCAGCCCGCCCTGAGCTCACGGGTGGCGCGGTTGGCCCGGTACAGCCCGGTGCTCCAGGCGGAGGCGGCCAGTCCGTACGGGGTGTCGTTGGCGAGGCGGATTCCCTCGTCGTCGGTGTCGAAGGGCAGCACGACCAGGACGGGGCCGAAGATCTCCGAGCTGACGATCTCGCTGTCCTGGGCGGCGCCCGTGATCAGGGTCGGCCGGTAGTAGGCGCCGTCGGCGAGTTCGCCTCCGGGAGCCTCGCCGCCGGTGACGACGGTGGCGTAGGCGCGGGCCCGGTCGACGAATCCGGCCACACGGTCGCGCTGCTGATGGCTGATCAGCGGCCCGAGGTCGGTCGCCGGGTCGAAGGGGTCACCGAGCCGCACGCTCTCCATCAGGGCGGCGACCCCGCTCACGAAGGCGTCGTGGAGGGGGCGCTGGACGTAGGCGCGGGTGGCGGCCGTGCAGTCCTGGCCGGTGTTGATGAGGGCTCCGGCGACCGCTCCGTGCACCGCGGCTTCGAGATCGGCGTCGTCGAAGACGAGGAAGGGCGCCTTGCCGCCGAGCTCCAGGTGGAGGCGCTTGACGGTGGAGGTGGCGAGCGAGGCGACCCGCTTGCCGACGGCGGTGGAGCCGGTGAAGGAGGTCATCACGACATCGGGGTGGCTCACGAGGTGCTCACCCGCGTCCCGGCCGGCGCCGGAGACGATGTTGATCACGCCGTCGGGGATGCCCGCCTCCGTGGCGGCCTGCGCGAACATCAGCGAGGTCAGCGGCGTGATCTCGGCGGGCTTCAGCACGATGGTGTTGCCCGCCGCGACGGCCGGGAGGATCTTCCAGGCCGCCATCTGGAGCGGGTAGTTCCAGGGCGCGATCGAGCCGATGACGCCGAGGGCCTCACGGCGTACGTAGGAGGTGTGGTCGCCGCTGTACTCCCCGGCCGACTTCCCTTCGAGGTGGCGGGCGGCCCCGGCGAAGAACGAGGCGTTGTCGACCGTGCCGGGGACGTCGAACTCGGTGGAGAGCTTGACCGGCTTTCCGCACTGCAGGGATTCGGCGTACGCAAGGTCGTCGGCCTGCTCGTCGAGTACGGCGGCGAAGCGGTGCAGTGCCTCCGAGCGTTCGCCAGGGGTGCGCCCGGACCAGCCGGGGAACGCCTCCCTGGCGGCGGCCACGGCCGCGTCGACGTCGTCGGTGCCCGCGAGCTCGTAGCGGAGGACCGTGCTGCCCGTCGCGGGGTCCACCACGTCCTGATGGCGTCCCGATGTTCCGGGACGCAGCCGTCCGCCGATGTACTGCGCACCCTCGGCGAAGCGGTCCCGCACCTGGAAAGCGTTGCCCATGACGTTCTCCTCCGCTGCCCCCGTGACCAGGGGCGGCGTAGCTTCTTGTCGAATTGAGTGCCGATCCTGACAGAGGGGACCTCCACCAACAAGTGATTCCGTTGTTTCCTTTTGGTTACGCGACGGAATCTGTCGACGATGTGTCTCGTGCGTACGGAAATCCCTGTACGGGCTGTCAGTGGCGGATGCCAGACTGGGCTGCCATGGGACAGGACCACATGGACGGCCTCCTTGCGCGCGCGGCCAGCGGCGAGAGGGTGAAGTACCTGCCGTTCTGGGGGCATCGGCCCCGCTGGGACGGCAGGCTCGGGGAGAGCTGCCTCAGTCAGTGGTGGCCTGCGCCGTTCACGGTCGGTTCGGTCACCTATGCCACGGCCGAGCACTGGATGATGGCCGGCAAGGCCAGGCTCTTCGGGGACGCCGAGGCCGAGGCCCTGGCCGTGTCCGCGAGCAGCCCGGCGGCGGCGAAGAAGGTGGGCCGGCTGGTGAAGGGCTTCGACGACGGCATATGGGCACGGGAGAGGTTCGCCCTGGTCGTCGAGGGCAGCGTCCACAAGTTCGGTCAGGACCCGGCGCTGCGGGCGTACTTGCTGGGGACGGGTGAGCGTGTGCTCGTCGAGGCCAGTCCGATGGACCGGATATGGGGCATCGGGCTCACCAAGGACGATCCGCGTACCGCGGACCCGGCTTCCTGGCGAGGTCTGAATCTGCTGGGCTTCGCGCTGATGGAGGCGCGGACGCGGCTGCGCGCGGGGTGATACGCGCGTGGCCGGGCCCCGGGACACCTGCCTCGGTCCCGGGCCCGGCCACGGGCAGCCGTGCGCCGTCGGTCAGCGGGAGGTGCCGACGACCAGTGACGTGGCGTAGGGGTCGTCGTAGTCGTAGCTGCTGCCCGACTCGTCGTTGGCGATGGCCCAGATCAGGAATCCGAGGAAGACCGCGCTGATGACGATCGAGACCGATCCCAGGATGATCCCGGCGAGGGCCATGCCCCCGTTGGTCGCCTCACCGCGCTTGGCGCGGCCCCGGCCGATGATCCCGAAGATCAGGGCGAGGATGCCGAGGATGACCCCCAGCCCCCACATGCAGAAACCGACCACCGCGATGATGCCGAGGACCATCGCCGCGGTCCCCAGCCCGTTCGCGGGCGCGGGGCCCCAGGGCTGCTGGCCGCCGTAGCCGGGGTATCCCGGGTAACCGTACGAAGCCGAGGGCGCGGCGCGAGCGGCCGGGTAGCCGTACGCCGCCGACGGCGCGGCAGGGGCCGCCGGGTAGCCGTACTGCCCGGGCTCCCCCGGCCCGTTCGGCCCGACCGGCGGGGCCGGGACAGGGGGCTGCTGGGGGCCGAAGGTCCCGGCCGGCCCGGGTATGGGCCCGGTGCCCTGGTCGGCGCCCGGCATGGACGTGATCGTGGGCTGGTTGTGCACGGCGGGCGGGACGGCGTCCGCGGGCTGCTTGCCGAGCTCGACCCTGCTGTCCGGCGGAGCCCACGGATCGCGCGGCGCGCCCTCGCCCCCGGGCTGCTGTGTGTTGTCTGACATGGGCCTCCCCCATCGTGGTCCCGCCATGCTACGGCCCGGCATCCACCGGCAGGGTCCCGCCTACGATGATCGGTGCAGCCGGTACACCCGGCCCAAATCAGATCGGGGAGTATCCGATGAACGACCTGCATCCCTTCATCGCGGGGCTGCCCAAGGCCGAGCTCCACGTCCACCACGTGGGCTCGGCCTCGCCGCGCATCGTGGCCGAACTTGCGGCCCACCACCCCGACTCCAAGGTCCCCACGGACCCGGAGGCGCTGTCGGACTTCTTCACCTTCACCGACTTCGGGCACTTCATCGACGTCTATCTCTCGGTGGTGGACCTGATCCGCACCCCCGAGGACGTCCGGCTTCTGACCTTCGAGATCGCCAGGGACATGGCACGGCAGAACATCCGGTACGCGGAGCTGACCGTGACCCCGTTCAGCTCGACCCGCCGGGGGATCCCGGAGCAGGGCTTCATGGAGGCCATCGAGGACGCCCGCAGGGCGGCCGAGGCCGAGCTCGGCACCGTGCTGCGCTGGTGCTTCGACATTCCGGGCGAGGCCGGCCTGGAGGCCGCGGAGGAGACGACCCGGCTCGCCGTCGACCTGCGGCCCGAGGGGCTGGTCTCCTTCGGCCTGGGCGGGCCCGAGGTCGGGGTGGAGCGCCCGCAGTTCAAGCCGTACTTCGACCGCGCGATCGCCGAGGGCCTGCACTCCGTCCCGCACGCCGGGGAGACCACGGGCCCTGGGACCGTCTGGGACGCGCTCACCGCGCTGCGCGCGGAGCGCATCGGCCACGGCACCAGCTCCACCCAGGACCCGGAGCTGCTGGCGCATCTCGCCGAGCACCGCATCGCCCTGGAGGTCTGCCCGACGTCGAACATCGCCACCCGGGCCGTCGCCGACATCGACCGGCACCCGATAAGGGAGATGGTCGAGGCGGGCGTCCTCGTGACGGTCAACAGCGACGACCCGCCCATGTTCGGCACGGACCTCAACAACGAGTACGGGGTGGCGGCCAGGCTGCTCGGCCTGGACGAGCGCGGAGTGGCGGATCTGGCGAAGAACGCCGTGGAGGCCTCCTTCCTGGACCCGGCCGGCAAGCGGACGCTGGCCGCCGAGATCGACACGTACACGACGAACTGGCTGGAGGCCCCCGGCCTGTGACCCCGGCCGGACACAATGGCCCCATGACCACCACTGTCACCGCCGTGGCACACCGCGGCGATCCCTACCGTGCCCGTGAGAACACGCTCCCCTCGATCCGGTCCGCCGTGGAACGGGGGGCGGACGCGGTCGAGATCGATGTCCGCGCCACCCGTGACAGGGTGCCCGTGCTGCTCCACGACTCCACGCTGGAGCGGCTGTGGGGCCATGACGTCCGCCTCGACCGGCTGGACCACCGGGAGTTGAAGGAGAGGACCGGCGGCGGGGTGCCCACCTTGCGTGAGGCGCTGTCCGCCGCCGGCGACCGGCGGATCATGGTCGACCTGCCCGGTGCGACCGACGCCTCGGTGAAGGAGGTCGTCGGTGTGGTGCGGGAGTGCGGGGCGGAGGAGCGCGTGTACTACTGCGCGGACACGCACGCGATGCTGAAGGTTCGAGCGGCCGATCCGTCCGCCGAGATCGCTCTGACCTGGACGACGCTCGCACCCCCTCGTGCCGTACTGCTGGAAGCGGTGCGGCCGCGCTGGCTGAACTACCGTTTCGGGCTCCTGAGCCGCGAGCTGGCCGACCGTGTCCACTCCGACGGGCTGCTGCTCTCCGCCTGGACGGCGGACACCCGGCGCACCATGCGCCGGCTGCTCGCGTACGGGGTCGACTCCATCACCACCAACCGGATCGACTCGCTCCGGACCCAGTTGGCCAACTCCCTTCACTCTGGCGCTTCTTGATCGGTCCGGCATCATGGGCGGGACCGTATCGTCCGTGATCCCAGGAGCAGACGTGACCGAGCCCGGCCGTCCCACCGCACCCTCCCGTGTACGTTCCGACATCGCCCACAACGCCCGGGTGTGGAACTACTGGCTGGGTGGCGGCGACAACTACTCCGTCGACCGCGCGGTGGGCGACCGGGTCACCGGCATGTATCCGAGCATCGGCGAAGTGGCCCGCGCGGACAGGGCGTTCCTGGGCCGGGTGGTGCGCCATCTGGCCGGTGACGCGGGGATCGGCCAGTTCCTGGACATAGGCACCGGGCTCCCGACCGCGGACAACACCCATGAGGTCGCCCAGCACACCGCGCCCGACGCACGCGTCGTCTATGTCGACAACGACCCGATCGTCCTGGCGCACGCGCGCTCCCTGCTCAGCAGCTCGCCGGAGGGCGCCACCGAGTACATCGACGCGGACGCCCGGGATCCGGAGCACATCCTGCGCGCGGCCGGACAGACCCTGGACCTCCGGCGCCCGGTCGCGGTGATGATGCTGGGCATCCTCAACTTCGTCCTGGACACGGACGAGGCGCGGGACATCGTGACGAAGCTGATGGACGCCCTGCCGTCCGGCAGCCATCTGGTGCTCACCCATCCCACGCTGGAGCTGGGCGGCGAGGGCAACGAGGCCGCCATGCGCTTCTGGAACGAGAACGCCACCCCGCCGATCACGGCTCGCAGCCGTTTCGAGTTCGCCTCGTTCCTCGACGGCCTGGACATCCTGGAGCCGGGCATCGTGTCCTGCTCCCGCTGGCGGGCGGGCCACGCGGGCCGGACCCCCGAGGTCGCCCAGTTCGGCGCGGTGGGCCGGAAGCCCTGATGGGGAGGCCCGCGACGCGAAGACCCTTCACGCGCAGTTCCCTGACGCGGAGGCCGTGGGCGCGATGGGTCCCTCGTGGGGCCTGGGCCACCGACATCGGCATCGTGCTGCTGGTGCAGGCCGCTGTGACCATGCCGTTCGTGGTGCCCCGCTCGGCCGGTCTGCCGCCGGCGACCTGGGCGGCGTACGGGCTGACGACGCTGACCGTGCTTCCGCTGGTGGCCCGCCGGCGTGCGCCGGTCGCCGTACTGGTCGCGGTGCTCGCGGCCGGCGCCCTGTACAGGTTCACCGTGGACGGCCCGGGTCAGCCCCTTCCGTACACCGGGCTGGTGGCGTTCTACACGGTGGCCGAGCTGTCCCCGCCCCGGCGGCGCCTGGCGGTCGCCGTACTGGTGACGACGGCGGTGTTCCCGTCGGTGGCGTGGAACACCGGTGAGGCCAGGGAGCTGCTGTTCTCACTGTTCGTCTTCGCCGCCGCGTACGCCTTCGGACGGTTCACCCATACCCGTAAGGCGTACATCCGGGCGATGGAGGACCGGGCCCGGCAGCTGGAGGTGACCCACCGGATCGAGGCCGAGCAGGCGGCCGCGCGGGAGCGGGCCAGGATCGCCCGGGAGATGCACGACATCCTCTCCCACGCCGTGAGTCTGATGATCGTGCAGGCGGAGGCCGGCCCGGTGGCCGTGCGCACGGCCCCCGACCGCGCGGAGGCCGCGTTCGACGCCATCTCGGAGACGGGCAGGGACGCGATGGTGCAGCTGCGCCGCATGCTCGGGGTGCTGCGGGAGGACGGTTCCGGAGACGTGCCTGCGCCGCGAGCCCCGCAGCCCGCGCTGGCGGAGCTCCCGGACCTGCTGGACCGGGTCCGCTCCGGTGGCCCGGAGGTCACGTACACGGTGACGGGCCGGCCGCGGCCGCTGCCCCCGGACACCGGGGCCACGGTCTACCGGATCGTCCAGGAGGCGCTGACGAACGTGGTCAGGCACGCCCGTGCGAGCCGTGTGACGGTGGAACTCGACCACTCCCCCGCCGGGCTGACGGTCACCGTGACGGATGACGGGCGCGGCCCGGGCACCACCACGGGCCTGGGGCTGGTCGGCATCCGAGAACGTGCCGCCGCTCACGGCGGGACGGCTCGGGCCGGGGCGGGACCGGGCGGCCGGGGGTTCCAGGTGCTCGTCGTCCTGCCCCTTGATCCCTCGCCGCCCCTTGTACCCTCGGCCGAGGGGGTGGGGAGTTGACGATCCGCGTGGTGGTGGCGGACGACCAGGAGCTGGTGCGCAGCGGTTTCGCCATGATCCTGGACGCTCAGCCGGACATCGAGGTGGTCGCCGAGGCGGGGGACGGTGCGCAGGCTCTCGAGGCGGTGCGCGGACTGCGGCCCGACGTCGTACTGCTGGACATCAGGATGCCTGTCATGGACGGCATCGAGGCCTGCCGGGCGATCAGCGCCCGGAGCGACTGCCGCACGGTGATGCTGACCACCTTCGACTCGGACGAGTACGTCTACGAGGCACTGCACGCGGGTGCGAGCGGCTTCCTGCTGAAGGACGTCCGGCGGGACGATCTGGTGCACGCGGTACGGGTGGTGGCGGCCGGGGAGTCACTGGTCGCACCGTCCGTGGCCCGTCGGCTGATCGCCGAGTACACCTCACGGCCGTCTCCCGGCCGCTCCGCCATGGGATCGGGCCGGCTGGACGTGCTCACCGCCCGGGAGCGGGAGACTCTTCTCCACCTGGCGCGCGGGCTCTCCAACGCCGAGATCGCCGCGGCGCTGGTGGTCAGCGAGCACACGGTGAAGACCCATGTGGGCAATGTGCTGTCCAAGCTGGGCCTGCGAGACCGCATTCAGGCCGTCATCTGCGCCTACGAAACGGGGCTCGTCGCTCCCTCGCCCGAGGGAGGCGCCTCTGCCGCCTCCCCTGCGCGGGGGAGACGGTCTCCCTCCCAGGACCCCTCGCTCGGGTGATCCGCCGGGGACTCCGGATCAACAGGATGGAGCCATCGAGCAGTTACGGACTTCATCTCTCCCGGAGGCATCCCATGAACTCCCGCGCCCGCACACTCCTCGCCGCTGCCCTGGTCCTCGGTATCGCAGCGGGGCCCGCCGCTCCGGCCGCCTTCGCGAACGCCGCCACCGCTCCGCACGCGGCGGGCGCCCGCACGCACACCGTCCCCGAGGCGGACGCCGAAGCCCTGGGCGCGGCGATCTCCGGGCTGCCCGCCGACGACGCCACCGCCGCCCTCGTGCGGGTCGGCGGCACCGACGGCAGCTGGCGTGGGAGCTCAGGGGTGCACGATCTGGTCTCGAACCGTCCGGCCGACCCGGCGGCGCGTTTCCGGGCCGGGTCGGTGACCAAGGTCTTCACCGCCGCCACGGCGCTGCAGCTGGCCGGAGAGCGGAAGCTGGACCTCGACCGCACGGCGAGGCACTACCTCCCGGACCTGATCCCGGCGGCCTACGG
This sequence comes from Streptomyces sp. NBC_01166, assembly GCF_045039765.1. Lineage (NCBI taxonomy): Bacteria > Bacillati > Actinomycetota > Actinomycetes > Kitasatosporales > Streptomycetaceae > Streptomyces > Streptomyces sp. NBC_01166. The sequence continues at coordinate 6,030,675 of NZ_CP108613.1, read as the reverse complement.
CCGGGTGACCGTGCGGCAGCTGCTCGATCACACCAGCGGGATACCGGCGGCGCGGATGCCCGGCAAGACCCTGGAAGAGGCGTACGCCCACCGCTTCGACCTGCACACACCGCGCGGGATGGTCTCCTCGGCCATGGCGCAGGCCCCGGAGTTCACGCCCGGCCGTAGCCAGCACTACCTCAACATCAACTACACGGTGCTGGGGCTGCTCATAGAGAAGGTGACCGGCGACTCGTACGCCCACCAGGTGGGCGAGCGCATCCTGCGCCCCCTGGGCCTGCGCTCCACGTCGTTCCCCGGCACCGACCCGGGGATCCAGGGTCCGCACAACCACGGGTATCAGCTCTTCGACACCCCGGACGGCGGCACGGAGCTGCGGGACGTGACGGTGTGGGGTGTGACCGACGCCTGGGCGGCCGGGGACATCGTCTCGACCACGGCCGATCTGGAACGCTTCACCCGTGCGCTGTTCGCCGGGAAGGTCGTGCGCGGGCCGCTGCTGGAGGAGATGTTCACGCTGCCCGCCTCCTCGGTGCGTACGTACCTGACGGGTGGGCCCGCCCGATACAGCGCGGGGCTGAGCGTGCAGACCTTGGGCGGGCGTGAGGTATGGGGGAAGACGGGAGGCCGCTGGGGCTACAACACGCTGATGGCGGCCACCCGCGATCTCTCCAGAACGCTGGTGTACAGCGTCAACTCCACCGACGCGAAGGGCCAGGACATGAATGCCACGGCGATGGACATCGTGGTGGCGGCCTTCGGGGCCCCTTCGGCCGGGTGAGCGTCACGCCGTCGCGGTCACCGCCTCCAGACGCTTGATCATGCGGCGGACGACGAGCAGCGGGATGACCCCGAACACTCCGAAGGACATGTCGATCACGGTCCACCAGAAGGGGATGTCCCGGATCGGCCCGCAGATCAGGGCGAGCGGGATGATCCCGGCACAGGCGATCATCCCGAACTCGATGACCCAGATGTTGCGGACCGGGTCACGGTAGGGGCCGTAGAAGGCGACCGCGATGACGAGGTGGGCGAAGGCCAGCCAGTCGGTGCCGTACAGCACGAAGGGGTAGTTCGCGTCGGCCTCGTCGAGACCGGTCCTGACCCGGGTGATCCACTCCATCAGGGCCGGGAAGTGCTCGGGGACAGGGGAGGCCGACGACGCCAACAGGCCTTCGGTCCAGTGGAGTTCGGTGACCAGCGGGAAGGCGGTCAGCCCGCTGAGCACCAGACAGACGATGAAGACGACCAACCACACGCGTATGCGCCGCAAGAGGGCTCGCTCGCTCATGGCCGCAGCGTACGCCCATCATGAACACGTTCAAAAATTGGGTCCGGTGCGCTTCGCGGGTGCTCAGAGGCCGACGATGGAGTTCCACTTCTTCGCGTACTCGGTGCGCTCCTCGGAGGTGATGTCACGGGCGATGGCCAGACGTTCGCGCATGGCGTCGTCGGGGAAGATCAGGGGGTCGTCGGCGAGCGCGGCGGTCTCCTCGTCCTTGGCGGAGGCGAGGATGTCGCGTGCGGCCGGGACCGGGCAGACGTAGTTGACCCAGGTGGCCAGTTCGGCGGCCACCTCGGGCTCGTAGTAGTGGTCGACGAGCTTCTCCGCATTGCGCTTGTGGGCCGCGAGGTTGGGGATCATGAGGGACTCCGACCAGAGCTCGGCACCTTCGGCGGGCACCACGAACTCGATGCCCGGGTTGTCGGCCTGGAGCTGGATGACGTCACCGGAGTAGGCCTGACAGGCGAGCACATCGCCGTTGGCCAGGTCCTTGATGTAGTCGTTGCCGGTGAAGCGGCGGATGTGGCGGGACCTCACACGCTTCTCCACCTGCTCGCACATCCGGTGGAAGTCGTCGGCGGTCCAGCGGGTGATGTCGGCCCCGTCGCCCTGCATCAGCAGCGCGAACGCCTCGTCGAGCCCGGACAGCAGCGTCATCCTGCCGCGCAGGTCGTCCGCCCAGAGCTCGCTCGTGTGCCGGATCTCCCGGCCGAGCTTCGCGCGGTTGTAGGCGATGCCGGTGATCCCGGACTGCCAGGGGACGCTGTGCAGCCGGCCTTCGTCGAAGGCGGGCGAACGCAGCTGCGGGTCCAGGTATCTGGCGACATGGGGCTGACGCGCCCGGTCCATCTTCTGCACCCAGCCGAGCCGTACGAACCGGGCGGCCATCCAGTCGCTGATGACGACGAGATCCCGGCCCGTGGACTGGTGGTTCATCAGCGCCGGGCTGATCTTCCCGAAGAACTCGTCGTTGTCGTTGATCTCCTCGGTGTACGTGACGGAGATCCCGGTCCGGCGCGAGAACGCGTCGAGCGTGGGCCGCTTCGACTCGTCCTCGTCGTCGGTGTCGATGTAGAGGGGCCAGTTGGCGAAGTGCAGCGAGTGGTCGCTGTCCGAGCGGTCGGGGCCCGAGCGGTCACCGGGCTCCACATAGGCGGCGGGGACTCCGCAGCCGGCCAGAGCGGCGCCGGCCGCACCCGTGCCGAGGGTGCGGAGCAGGGAACGACGGGACATGAGGTGGTCCGGAATCGAGCGCACCCGCGCAGGATGCCGCTCGGCGGCCACGGCGGACAATGGACCAACCGTCCAGCGCGAGCCGCCGTGCCCGCACACCATGTCCATGACGGACGACGGCGGGGCGGCGTCCGAGCACGTGGACGGCCCCGGGCGAGGGGTCGCGGGCATGTGAGCGGGCACGTGAACGGCCCCGGGCGAGGAGCCCGGGGCCGTGGTCACCGCCGTACCCGGGTCAGCCGTCGAGCGACGTCATGACGTGCTTGATCCGGGTGTAGTCCTCGAAGCCGTACGCGGAGAGGTCCTTGCCGTAGCCGGACTTCTTGAACCCGCCGTGCGGCATCTCGGCGACGAGCGGGATGTGGGTGTTGATCCACACGCAGCCGAAGTCGAGCTTCTTGGACATCCGCATCGCGCGGGAGTGGTCCTTGGTCCACACCGAGGAGGCCAGGGCGTATTCCACGCCGTTGGCGTACTCGACGGCCTGGGCCTCATCCGTGAAGGACTGGACGGTGATGACGGGCCCGAAGACCTCGTGCTGGATGATCTCGTCGTCCTGCCGGAGGCCCGAGACGACGGTCGGGGCGTAGAAGTAGCCCTTGTCGCCGACCCGGTGGCCGCCCGCCTCGACCTTGGCGTGCGCGGGGAGCCGCTCGATGAACCCGCTGACCTGCGCCAGCTGGTTGGCGTTGTTGAGCGGGCCGTACAGCACGTCCTCGTCGTCCGGGAGCCCGGTCTTCGTGTCGGCCGCCGCCTTGGCGAGCGCGGTGACGAACTCGTCGTGGACGGACTCGTGGACCATGACGCGGGTCGCGGCCGTACAGTCCTGGCCCGCGTTGAAGTAGCCGGCGACGGAGATGCCCTCGACGGCCTTGGCGATGTCGCTGTCCTCGAACACGACGACGGGCGCCTTGCCGCCGAGCTCCAGGTGGACCCGCTTGACGTCCTTGGCCGCGGACTCGGCGACCTGCATACCGGCCCGCACCGAGCCGGTGATCGAGGCCATCGCCGGGGTCGGGTGCTCCACCATCAGCCGGCCGGTCTCGCGGTCACCGCAGATGACGTTGAAAACGCCCTTGGGCAGGATCTGCCCGATGATCTCGGCGATCAGCACGGTCGACGCCGGAGTGGTGTCGGACGGCTTGATGACGACGGTGTTCCCCGCCGCGAGCGCCGGGGCGAACTTCCACACGGCCATCATCAGCGGGTAGTTCCACGGCGCGACCTGGGCGCAGACGCCCACCGGCTCGCGGCGGACGATGGAGGTGAGGCCCTCCATGTACTCGCCGGCCGAACGGCCTTCGAGCAGCCGGGCGGCACCCGCGAAGAAGCGGATCTGGTCGACCGCCGGCGGGATCTCCTCCGTGCGGGTGAGCCCCAGCGGCTTGCCCGTGTTCTCGGATTCCGCGGCGATCAGGTCCTCGGCCCGCTCCTCGAAGGCGTCCGCGATCTTCAGCAGTGCCTTCTGGCGCTCGGCGGGCGTCACGTCGCGCCATGCGGGGAACGCGGCGGCCGCAGCGGCCATGGCGGCATCGACGTCGGCCTGCCCGGAGAGCGGCGAGGTCGCGTAGACCTCTTCCGTCACCGGGTTGACCACGTCGATGGTCCGCCCGTCCGCGGCGTCCCGGAACTCTCCGTCGATGTAGTTGCGCAGACGGCGCACCTCGGTGGTCACAACCACCCCTCCTGTCGGCTGTCCGATGGGTGAGACTTCCACCCTAGACCGTTAGGTGACGCTTTCGACATACCCACCCGCCGTGAACTTCGGATTCAGTGTGATTCAGAGTCCCAGACAACGAATTTCATCGATTCGGGCTTGCCAGACAGACGAGGCCCGGTGCAGAGTGGGGGTGTGGCCAGTCGCAGCGCAGACTCCAGGACCGGGAACGGATCGGCACCAGCGGTCGATGCCGTCTCCCTCGCAATCATCGAGCAGCTCCAGGAGGACGGACGCCGGCCGTACGCCGCGATCGGGAAGGCCGTGGGCCTCTCCGAAGCCGCCGTGCGCCAGCGCGTCCAGAAGCTGCTGGACCAGGGCGTGATGCAGATCGTCGCCGTCACGGACCCGCTCACCGTGGGTCTGCGGCGTCAGGCGATGGTCGGCATCAACGTCGAGGGCGACCTCGACCCCGTGGCCGAGGCCCTGTCGGCCATGGCCGAGTGCGAGTACGTGGTGATGACCGCGGGCTCCTTCGACCTCATGGTGGAGATCGTCTGCGAGGACGACGACCACCTGCTGGAGACGATCAACAAACGCATCCGGGCCATACCCGGGGTGCGCTCCACCGAGAGCTTCGTCTACCTCAAGCTCAAGAAGCAGACCTATATGTGGGGAACCCGATAGCCGTGAGCAAGGACCTCAGCCGTACCGCGTACGACCACCTGTGGATGCACTTCACCCGCATGTCGGACTACGAGAACGCGCCCGTTCCCACCATCGTGCGTGGCGAGGGCACCTACATCTACGACGACAAGGGCAAGCGCTACCTGGACGGTCTCTCCGGCCTGTTCGTCGTCAACGCCGGACACGGCCGCCACGAGCTCGCCGAGACGGCGTACAAGCAGGCGCAGGAGCTGGCCTTCTTCCCGGTGTGGTCGTACGCGCACCCCAAGGCGGTCGAGCTGGCCGAGCGGCTCGCCCACCACGCCCCGGGCGACCTCAACAAGGTCTTCTTCACCACCGGCGGCGGCGAGGCCGTGGAGACGGCCTGGAAGCTGGCCAAGCAGTACTTCAAGCTCAAGGGCAAGCCGACCAAGTACAAGGTCATCTCGCGTGCGGTCGCCTACCACGGCACCCCGCAGGGCGCCCTCTCCATCACCGGACTGCCCGCGCTCAAGGCCCCGTTCGAGCCGCTGGTGCCCGGTGCGCACAAGGTGCCGAACACCAACATCTACCGCGCGCCGCTCTTCGGTGACGACCCGGAGGCCTTCGGCCGCTGGGCCGCCGACCAGATCGAGCAGCAGATCCTCTTCGAGGGCCCGGACACCGTCGCCGCGGTCTTCCTGGAACCCGTGCAGAACGCCGGCGGCTGCTTCCCGCCGCCGCCCGGCTACTTCCAGCGCGTCCGCGAGATCTGCGACCAGTACGACGTGCTGCTCGTCTCCGACGAGGTCATCTGCGCGTTCGGCCGCCTGGGCACGATGTTCGCCTGCGACAAGTTCGGCTACGTCCCGGACATGATCACCTGTGCCAAGGGCATGACCTCGGGCTACTCCCCCATCGGCGCCTGCATCATCTCCGACCGACTGGCCGAGCCGTTCTACGAGGGCGACAACACCTTCCTGCACGGCTACACCTTCGGCGGCCACCCGGTCTCCGCCGCGGTCGGACTCGCCAACCTCGACATCTTCGAGCGCGAGGGCCTCAACCAGCACGTCCTGGACAACGAGAACGCGTTCCTGACGACGCTGCAGAAGCTGCACGACCTGCCGATCGTCGGCGACGTCCGTGGCAACGGCTTCTTCTACGGCATCGAGCTGGTGAAGGACAAGGCAACCAAGGAGACGTTCACCGACGAGGAGACCGAGCGCGTCCTGTACGGCTTCCTCTCCAAGGCGCTGTACGAGAACGGCCTCTACTGCCGGGCCGACGACCGTGGCGACCCGGTCGTCCAGCTCGCTCCTCCGCTGATCTCCGACCAGTCGACCTTCGACGAGATCGAGGGCATTCTGCGCGGTGTCCTGACGGAGGCCTGGACGAAGCTCTGACCGACTGACACCGGCTGCCCCGACCAGGGGTTCGGCAGTCATTTCATACGGACCACGCGGCCCGGATGCACCCGTTCGAGTGAGAAGGGGGGCATCCGGGCCGCGTACTGTCCCGACACCTCGCTCCGGCTGCCTAGCGTGCCGAGTGACCGATCGGCTTTTTTCTCGTTGTATTCGTCCCCCCGTACCGGGGACAGGAAATCTGATCCGAACCGAGGTGTACGCCATGGTGGCCCCGCCCGACAACGACGTGATCTGGGCACGTTCCCTGCACCACTCCCACAACGGATCACCGGGGCTCGGCGGTGTCTCCCTCGGTGTCCGCGACGGCGAGGTCCTCGCCGTGTCCGGACCTCGTGGGTGCGGGAAGTCGACGCTGCTGCACTGCCTCTCCGGACAGCTGGTGCCCGAGCAGGGCGAGGTCTGGTTCAACAGCGTGCCCGTCCACACCATGGGCCCCCGGCTGCGCGAGCAGCTCCGCCGGGAGAGATTCGGCTGGATCGGGGCCGAGCCGCAGCTCGTGCCCGAGCTCAGCACCTGGGAGAACGCCGCCCTGCCGCTGCTGCTGCGGGGCGTCTCGCACCGGGCGGCGAAGAAGGCCGCCACCGAGTGGCTGGAACGCCTGGACATCGGCCCGCTCGCAAAGAAGCGGCCGCACGCCCTGCTCCAGTCGCAGCGTCAGCGGATCTCCGTGGCCCGTGCGCTGGCCGGGTCGCCGTCCGTGATCTTCGCGGACGAGCCGACCGCGACGCTGCACCACGCCGAGCGCACACAGCTCCTGCGCACCCTCACGACGGCGGCACGGTCCCACGGGATCACCGTCGTGCTCGCCACCCACGACGCGGAGGTCGCCGGGCTCGCCGACCGCGTGGTCAGCCTGCTGGACGGCCGCCGTGTCACCACCGTCTCCCTGCCCGCCGCGTCCGATACGGAAGGCCGCTCGGCGTGCTCGCTCTCCGTCTGACCCGTGGCTCGCACCCCCTGGTCCTGATGCGGCGGCTGCTCCTCGCCGCGGCGTCGGCGGGCGTGGGCTTCCTGCTCCTGTGCACCCTGGGGTACGCCTCCGGGCACCCGGCGCACGCGTCGAGCTCCGTGCTGCGGCTGCTGTGGTGCGCCGTTCCGCTCGCGGCGACCGTCCAGTTCGCTGTGGCGGTCGCGCGTACGGACCCGAGCACCCGCCCGCGGCCCGGGCTCTTCGCCGCGGGCCTCGGACCGGCGCGTCTGGCCCTGCTGGCCGCGATCTCGACGGCGGTGTCCACCACGCTGGGCTCGGTGGTGGCGCTGCTCTTCTTCCTTCACCTGCGCGGCGATCTGACCGGCCTGCCGTTCGACGGCGGCGCGGCCGAGTTCCTGGGCGCGGGCACCCCGCTGCCCCTCGCCGCGGCTCTCACGCTGCTCGCCCTGGTGCCGCTGGCCTCGTCCGCGGCCGGCGGGCTCGCGCTCCGCTCCAGGCCGGTCGCTCCGTCCGACGCCCAGGAGGCCGAGGAGGACCTCGCGCCCGCCCCGGTGCCGAAGGGACTGCCGTGGGGGGTCGCGCTCACCGCGGCCGGGCTCGCGGTCGAGGCGTACGCGAGCCGGGGCTCGGCGGGCAGCCCGTTCCCGCTGCCGGGCCGGCTCGACTCCACCCCGGCCGCCGTGCTCGCGGGCTGGATCCTCACCGCGATCGGGCTGGCCATGGCGGGGCCCGGTCTCACCTATCTGTGCGGGCGGCTGCTCCAGGCGGTGCGCCCGGGAGCCGTACGGCTGCTGGCGGGCCGGGTCCTGATGGACGAGGCGTGCCGGATCGGCCGCCCGCTGGGAATCGTCTGCGCGGTGCTGTCCGGGGTGATCGCGGCCTCCGTGCTCTACACCGACGGGCCCCGTCCCTTCGGCCCGCTCACCGCGCTCGGCGCCGTACTCGTCATCGGCTGCACCATGGCGACCCTGCTGACGACCGCGCTCGAGGCCAGGCAGGCCCGCGCCCGTACGGCCAGGACGCTGCTGCGGCTCGGCGCCCCGGCCTCCTCGCTCCGCACGGCCGCCGCCCTGCGGGCTCTGGTGCTGCTGGCCGTCTTCGCCCCGCTGACCTGGGCGATCGCGGAACTTGCGGCACTGCCTCTGACGGAGTGACCGCAGCCGCCGGGGCGGTACGTAGCATGGCGGCGTGGAAAATCCGGACGAGAACACCTACGCACCCGGCGTCGAGATCGAGACGCTCACCGCATTCGACCAGGCGGTCGCGGCCGGAACCCTGGCCGGCCACCGTGTCCAGTCCGTCGACCTGACGGACCGGAGCGACGCGCTGCTCGCGACCGGCACCCGGGGCGCGGTCTTCCTCGGCTGCCGCATGGAGCCGCGCGCCGAGGCGAAGATACGCGCGGACGGGGCCTTCGTGTTCCCGCCGGTGCCCGGCCTCCCCTTCGACCCGTACCGCGGACTGCTCTACACCCCCGACGCCCTGTACGAGGGCCTGTCGGAGGGCGGCTACGCCGCCACCCCCGACGCACGGGCGTACGGCTGGTTCCAGCTGACCAGGACGAACGGCGACGTCTTCGCCTCGATGCTGCGGGCGCTCCACGACGACGCTGTCTCCGACGCGCTGGACGAACACCTCGTCGGGGCCCGGGTGGTGGGCGTGATGGGCGGCCACGCCATGGCCCGCGGTTCGCAGGAGTACCGAGGCGCCGCGCGGCTCGGCAGGGAGCTGGCCCGCAGCGGTCTGACCGTGGCGACGGGCGGCGGTCCGGGCGCCATGGAGGCAGCCAACCTCGGGGCGTACGCGGCTCCGCACTCCGACGCGATGCTGCTCAAGGCCTGCGAACTCCTGGCCTCGGCACCGTCGTTCAGCCCGTCGGTCACCGACTGGGCCATGGCGGCCTTCGCCGTACGGGAGCGCTGGCCCGACGGGGGGTCCTCGGTCGCGGTCCCCACGTGGTTCTACGGCCACGAACCGCCGAACGCCTTCGCGGACCACATCGCCAAGTACTTCGCGAACGCGGTGCGCGAGGACGGGCTGCTGGCCCGCTCGACCGCAGGTGTGATCTTCCTGCCGGGGGCCGCCGGCACGGTTCAGGAGATCTTCGACAACGCGACGCCGAACTACTACGAGTCGCGTTCCGCGCCCACGCCGATGGTCCTGGTCGACCGCGCGCACTGGACGGAGAAGCTGCCCGCCTGGCAGCTGCTGAGCGCGCTCGCGGCTGACCGGCCGATGGAGTCCCGTATCGCGCTGGTCGACACGGTGGAGGAGGCGGCCGGGGCGCTCGCCCGGCTGACGGGCTGACCCCGCTCCGACGGGCTCAGCCGGCGGCGAGCCGGGCGTCGAGGGCGTCGAAGAACGCCTCCCAGCCGTCCTCGGCCGCCGCGTACTGCTCGTGGGTGAGATGGCCGCCTCGCTGCTGGAAGACCATCTCGGTGGACTTCCGGCTCTTCTCCGTGAAGGTGACCGTGACGGTCTCGCCCTCGATGCCGTCGGGTGCGCTCCTGTCCTTGAGCGTGAACACGAGCCGCTCGGGGGCGGACACCTCCTGGTAGACGCCGTGGAAGGGCATCTCCGCCCCGGGCACCACGATGACCAGGCTCCACTCACCGCCGGGCGTGACATCCATCGACACCCGGTCGAGCGGCACGTCCGCGTCGCCGCCGTACCAGGCGGCGAAGTCCTCGGGGTCCGTCCAGGCTTCGAATACACGGTCGCGGGGAGCCGCGACGACGCGGGTGATGTCGATGCCCTCGCGGGCTGACCGCTTCATGGCCCCTGCTCCTTCCGGACGGTTCCCGTGTCCAGGGGATCACGCCCCGAGAAGCGCCGCCAGCCGGTCGTACGGCGCGTCGGGTGCGGCCGGGCATCGCGAAGACGCCGGCGCGAACCGCCGCCACGCCCTCGGGCGCACACGGTGGTCGAGATCGACTACCGGCCGGGCCTCCTGGCCGTGCGCTGCCGGCACCGGAGGGCGCTGGAGGGCGTGAGCACCGGCCCGGTTCGCCCTACGCCTCCGGGGGAAGGACCACCGTCTCCGCCGGGTCGAAGGTCACGCCCACGGTGGCCCCCTCCTCGGGGGTGTCCCGCAGAGCGCACTCCGCCTCCAGGGGCGGCCCGTCGTCGGGACGCAGGATGACGGTGACGTGGTGGCCGCGGAAGGTGCGTACGCCCACCGTGCAGCGCAGGCCTTCCTTGGGGCCGCCGATCCGGACGCCGCCCGGCCGCACGAGCAGCTCGCACTCGCCCTGCGGCGAGTCCTCGGGCACCGGGACCTTGCCCCAGACGGTGTCGGCGGCCGTACCCGTGACCGTGGCGTCCACCAGATTGTCGAAACCGAGGAAGCGGGCGACGAACGCCGACGCGGGCTGCTGCCAGACCTCCAGCGGGGTGCCCGCCTGGGCGATCCGGCCGTCCCGCATGACCACGACCCGGTCGGCGAGCGCGAAGGCCTCGCCCTGGTCGTGGGTAACGGCGAGCACCGTCGTGCCCAGCCGGCCGAAGAGGGTGCGCAGTTCGACGACGAGCCGTTCGCGCAGGCTCCGGTCCAGCTGGCCCAGCGGTTCGTCCAGCATCAGCAGTTTCGGGCGGGGCGCCAGGGCCCGGGCGAGTGCCACCCGCTGTTGTTCCCCGCCGGAGAGGGCGGCGACGGCCCGCCGCCCGGCCCCGGGCAGACCGACCATGTCCAGGAGTTCACCGGCCCTGCGGTCGCGCTCCGGGCGGGGGACGCCGTGCATGCACAGTCCGAAGGCGACGTTGGCGCCGACATCCCGGTGCGGGAAGAGCTGGTGGTCCTGGAACATCAGGCCGAGCCCGCGGCGGTGTACCGGCAGCCGTGCCTGGTCCGCGCCGTCCAGGAAAACCCGCCCGCCGTCCAGAGGCTGCAGCCCGGCCACGGCCCGCAGCAGCGTCGACTTGCCGCTGCCGCTCGGGCCCAGCACACAGACGATCTCGTGGTCCGCGACCTCCAGGTCCACCGCGTCCAGCGCGGTCCTCCTCCCGAACCGGACCGTGGCCGACTCCACTGTCAGCATCTCTAGAACTCCCCGGATCGGTCGGTACGGATACGTTCGAGCAGGAGCAGCGACACCGCGCAGACCAGCATCAGAATCGTGCTGAGGGCCATCGCCTGCCCGTAGTTGAGCTCACCCGAGCGCCCCAGCAGCCTGGCGACGGCGACCGGCAGGGTGGGGTTGTCGGGGCGCGCGATGAACACGGTCGCGCCGAACTCACCGAGCGACACGGCGAAGGCGAAGCCGGCGGCCACCAGCACCGCCCGCCGCACCAGCGGCAGGTCGACCTCCCGCCAGGCCCGCAGCGGCGACGCGCCGAGCACCGCCGCGGCCTCCCTCAGCCGGTCGTCCACCGCGCGCAGGACGGGCAGCATGGTCCGTACGACGAAGGGGACGCCCACCAGCGCCTGGGCGAGCGGCACGAGGATCCAGGACGTGCGCAGATCCAGCGGCGGCTTGTCGAGCGTGATCAGGAAGCCGAAGCCGACGGTGACGGCGGACACTCCGAGCGGCAGCATCAGCAGGGCGTCGAAGCCACGCACCAGCGGTCCGGCGTGGGGGTACCGCCCGCTCGAGCGAAGCCGAGCGTGGGGGAGGGTGAGGGCCGACGCGGCGAGACCCCCGATCACCAGGGCGATCAGGGTCGCGACGAGTGCGTAACGCAGGGAGTTCCCGATGGCGTCGAGCGGCGGGACCAGGAAGGTGGAGCCGCTCGCGTCGGCCGACTGCAGCGCGCGGTAGAAGCCGAAGCCGTAGCCGCCCGAGGTGTCCAGGGAGCGTTCCACCAGTACACCGAGCGGCACCACGATCAGCAGCAGGACGGTCAGCAGTACCCCGCCGAGCAGCGCCCACTGCCCTGCGCCGTGCGGGCGGCGGGAGGTCTGGGCCGGGTCCACGAGCTTCAGCGCGGTCTCCCGGCGCCGTACGGTCCACGCGTGGACGGCGAGGATCCCTCCGACAGCGGCGAACTGCACCAGGGTCAGTACGGCGGCCGTCGGCAGGTCGAGCAGCTGGGCGGTCTGCCGGTAGATCTCGACCTCCAGCGTGGAGTAGGCCGGACCGCCGAGGATCTGGACGACACCGAAGGAGGTGAAGGTGAAGAGGAAGACCATCAGAGCCGCCGCGGCCACGGCCGGGGCGAGCGCGGGCAGGGTCACACGCCGCCAGGCGGCCAGGCGGCCGGCCCCGAGCACCCGGGCGGCCTCCTCCTGCCGGGGGTCGAGCTGGGACCACAGGCCGCCGACGGTCCGTACGACGACCGCGTAGTTGAAGAACACATGGGCGAGCAGGATCGCCCACACGGTCGTGTCGAGGCGGACCCCCCAGAGTTCGTCGAGGAACCCGCCACGCCCCAGCAGCGCCAGGAACGCCGTGCCCACGACGACGGTGGGCAGGACGAACGGCACGGTCACGACGGCACGCAACAGCTGCTTCCCGGGGAAGTCGAAGCGGGCGAAGACATAGGCGCCGGGCAGTGCGATCAGCAGGGTGAGCGCGGTCGAGGCGAGGGCCTGCCAGGTGGTGAACCAGAGGACGTCGAGGATGTCCGGCCGGCTCAGCACCGTACCGATCCGGCCGAACTGCCAGTCTCCGTCCGTCTTCAGGCCCCGGCCGACGATGGCGACGACCGGGTAGGCGAAGAACAGCGCGAAGAACGCGCCGGGCACGGCCATGAGACCGAGCCGCACCGCGTTCCCCCTCCACGGGGACCGCGCGACTACTTCACGACGAGCGAGGACCACGACTGGACCCACTGCTCACGGTTCTTGGCGATCTTCTCCGGGGCGACGGTCGCCGGCTTGTCGACGGTGGCCCCGAACTTCGTGAAGAGCTCCGGCAGCTTCGCGTCCTTCACCACCGGGTTCACGAACATGTTCAGCGGCATGTCCTCCTGGAACTGCTTGCTGATCAGGAAGTCCAGGAGTGCCTTGCCGCCTGCCTCGTTCTTCGCGCCGTCCAGCAGTCCGGCGAACTCGATCTGGCGGAAGCAGGTGCCGGTGGCGACACCGGTCGGGGCCTCGCTGGGCTGCGGATCGGCGTACAGCACCTCGACGGGCGGGCTGGAGGCGTACGAGACGACGAGGGGCCTGTCGGCGTTGGCCTTCTTACCGCCCGCGGAGCCGGAGAACTCCTCGTTGTAGGCCTGCTCCCAGCCGTCGACGACCTTGACGCCGTTGCTCTTCAGCTTCTTCCAGTAGTCCTGGTAACCGGCCTCGCCCTGGCTGGCGACGGTGCCGAGGAGGAAGCCGAGGCCGGGCGACGAGGTCGCGGCGTTCTCGGTGACGAGGAGGTTCTTGTACGCGGGCTTCAGCAGGTCGTCGAAGGAGTTCGGCGGGTCGAGCTTCTTGTCGGCGAAGTACTTCTTGTCGTAGTTGACGCAGATGTCGCCGGTGTCGATGGGCGTGACCCGGTGCTTGTCCGCGTCGAGCTGGGCGTCGGCCGCGACGCGGTCCAGGCCCTTCGCCTCGTACGGCGTGAACAGGCCGTTGTCCAGAGCGCGGGAGAGGAGGGTGTTGTCGGCGCCGAAGAACACGTCGCCGCGCGGGGAGCCCTTGGTCAGGATCTCCTGGTTGAGCGCTGCCCCGGCGTCCCCGCTCTTCAGCACCTTGACCTTGTAGCCGGTCTGCTTCGTGAACGCCTTCAGGACGGCGTCCGAGGCGTTGAACGAGTCGTGACTGACGAGGGTGACGGTCTTCGAACCGGCTCCCGTGTCACCGGAAGACTTGTCGTCGGAGCCCCCGCAGCCCGCGAGCGCGGTGACTCCGAGCGCGGCGGCGAGCGCGGTCGCCGCGTACTTCGTCGTGGTGTTCATGGTGATGTCCTCCTGGAGGTGACCAGGAAGAGACGCGGCCCTGCCCGCTCGGCGAGCGGGCAGGGCGCAACAGCTTGAGTAAGGTCCGAACTTCCTACCCGGAATGACCCGGGCGAGGTTCAGAGGGTCTGCGGCCGACCTGTCCTCGGTGCCGCACTCTCAGCGCTGTGGCGCTCCCCTGTCGGAATATGAAGTTGATTTCCCGGCCAGGCTACACCGGCCGGATCACGCCGGACCGGCCGGATCCTGCCCGTATGCGGGACCGCCTCAGCGCTCGGACGCCGCCAGCTGCCCGCAGGCGCCGTCGATCTCCTGGCCGCGGGTGTCCCGGACGGTGACCGGGACCCCGTGGGCGGCGATCGCCTCGACGAAAGCCTTCTCGTCCTCGGGCCGCGATGCGGTCCACTTGGACCCCGGCGTCGGGTTGAGCGGGATGAGGTTGACGTGCACCCGCTTGCCCTTGAGCAGCCGGCCCAGCCGGTCGCCCCGCCAGGCCTGGTCGTTGATGTCGCGGATGAGCGCGTACTCGATGGAGATGCGGCGGCCCGACTTCTCCGCGTACTCCCACGCGGCGTCCAGGACCTCAGCGACCTTCCAGCGGGTGTTCACGGGGACGAGGGTGTCGCGCAGTTCGTCGTCCGGAGCGTGCAGCGAAACGGCGAGGCGGCACTTGAAGCCCTCGTCGGCGAAGCGGAGCATCGCCGGCACCAGACCCACCGTGGACACGGTGATCCCGCGCTGCGAAAGCCCGAGGCCGTCCGGCTCCGGGTCGGTCAGCCGGCGGATCGCCCCGACCACGCGCTTGTAGTTGGCCAGCGGCTCGCCCATGCCCATGAAGACGATGTTGGACAGTCGCGCGGGCCCGCCCGGGACCTCCCCGTCGCGCAGGGCCCGCATGCCGTCCACGATCTGGTGCACGATCTCGGCGGTCGACAGATTACGGTCGAGCCCCGCCTGCCCGGTGGCGCAGAACGGACAGTTCATCCCGCAGCCGGCCTGTGACGAGATGCACATGGTCACCCGGTCCGGGTAGCGCATGAGGACGGACTCGACGAGCGTGCCGTCGTGCAGCTTCCAGAGCGTCTTGCGGGTGGTGTCGTCGTCGCAGCTGATGTGGCGCATCACCGACATCAGGTCGGGGAACATCGCCTCGGCGAGCTTCTCCCGCGACGCGGCCGGGATGTTGGTCCACTCCACCGGGTCGTGCGCGTACCGCGTGAAGTAGTGCTGCGACAGCTGCTTGGCACGGAAGGGCTTCTCGCCGGTCGCGGCGACTGCTTCCTTGCGCTCGTCGGGGGTGAGGTCGGCGAGGTGCCGCGGCGGCCGCTTGGCTCCACGGGGCGCGACGAAAGTGAGTTCTCCGGGCTTAGGCATGGTTCATCCAGTGTCGCAGACACGCCGAGGTACTCATGGCCGCCGGAGAACCGTGCGGTACGCCGGGGCCGG
Organism: Streptomyces sp. NBC_01166; assembly: GCF_045039765.1. Classification (NCBI taxonomy): domain Bacteria; kingdom Bacillati; phylum Actinomycetota; class Actinomycetes; order Kitasatosporales; family Streptomycetaceae; genus Streptomyces; species Streptomyces sp. NBC_01166. The sequence goes on along the minus strand of NZ_CP108613.1, from coordinate 6,015,220 downwards.
CACGGCCGGCGTCAGCCGTGGTCCTGCAGGGCGGACCGCATGTGGCGGTGGTGCTCCAGGGCACGGCGGCGCATCCAGAAGACCCAGGAGCAGAACACCACCACCCCGGCGACGAAGATCAGCGGGACGGTCAGCGAGCCGGTGACGACTCCGAGCACGAGCATGCCGGCCGCGATCAGGCCCATGAAGGCCAGCCAGTACGGAAGCCACCGGCCGCCCCGCTCCATCCTGCCCAGCTGCTCGGCGACCAGTTTCTGCATGGTCGCCCGCTTCTCGGGGTCGCTCGGCACCTCACGGTGCCGTATCTGGCGGTTGAGCTCGGCGATCCCGCGGGGGTCCACGCCGGCCGCACGGCCGGTCCTGCGGCGCTGGGCGGCCACGATACCGATGGCGACGGCGGTGAAGACCGCTGTCTGGATCACCCACCAGCCGAGGTGCCCGTCCCGGCGGAACAGGGCGTTCACCCCCACTCCGAGGACGAAGATCAGCACCGCTTGCGCGGCGAGACTACGGTCGAGCCAGAGCTTCAACACACGCACGGCATGTCCTCCCCGGGGCGACGGGACACCCTCTGTCACCCCTCGGATACCCCGCCCGGCCCGGTCCACCGCCGGCACCTGAACGGTCACCCGGACCGCACCGGCCAGGGATCCGCCCTGCCGGAGTGCGCGCGCCTCGGTCCGGCCCCGTCAGCGGCCCGGCTGCGGGAGCCTGACCACCGCGGTGGTGGTACGGGAGCCGCTCACCGCGCACACGGGTGTCCCGCACGGAATGCGGGCACACGACGCCCATGACCTCTCACGTGTTGGTCGCAGCCGAACTCGCCGGGCGCTGGCAGGGTCCCCCGTGGTTCAAATGGGCGTTCCTGGCGGTGTGGGTCCTGTTCGCGGTGTTTCTTCTCGTACGGCTCCGCAGGAACGGCTGGAAGCTTCCCCGACGTCGCTGAGCACACGCGGACGGGGCCCGCCGTCCGGTGGACGGCGGGCCCCGTCGAAGAGCGACGCAGGAAGTCGGTGCTCCGCTCAGCCGGATCCGACGAACAGCACCAGCAGCAGCCATACGACCGGGGCGCTCGGCAGCAGCGAGTCGAGCCGGTCCATGATGCCGCCGTGGCCGGGCAGCAGCGTGCCCATGTCCTTGATCCCCAGGTCCCGCTTGATCATCGACTCGCCGAGGTCCCCCAGCGTGGCGCTGGCGGCGACGGCCAGGCCCATCAGCAGGCCCTGCCACCAGCTCCCGCCGTCGATCAGGAACTCCATGCACAGGGCGCCGGCCACCATCGCGAAGGCGACCGCGCCGAACAGGCCCTCGCGGGTCTTCCCGGGGCTGATGCGGGGTGCCAGCTTGTGCGTGCCGAAGCGCCAGCCGACGGCGTACGCGCCGGTGTCGCTGACCACGGTCAGCAGGAGGAAGGTCAGCACACGCCAGGCACCGTCGTCCGCGGTGAGCATCATCGCGACGAACGTCGCCAGGAACGGCACGTAGAACACGGCGAAGACGCCCGCGGTGACGTCCTTGAGGTACCCCTCGGGGGGCTCCGTCATCCGCCACACGAGCACCGCGAGGGCGGTGAGCGCCATCGCGACCCAGGCGCCCTCCGCCTCCCGCACATAACCGGCGACCACCATCGCGGCGCCGCCGACGGCGAGCGGCACGAGCGGGGCGTTGATGCCCTTGCGCTCCTTGAGGCGGGACGTGAGCTCCCAGAGGCCGACCACGACCGCCAGCACGACCACGCCGACGAAGATTGCCTTGACGATGAACAGGGAGCCGATGACGAGGGCACCGAGACCGACACCGACACCTATGGCTGCACGCAGATCACGCCCCGCGCGCTTCTTGGGCGGCGGCGGGGACGGCAGCGGGGTGGACATGGGCTCCTGCGGCTTCTCGTCACGGAACAGGGGGCCGCTGACGCGCGCGGCGTCCCCGTTCCGGTCGTCGCGGTCGTCAGCGTCTCTACCTGCGTCGGGAACGTCCGGCACGATGGGCATGGGCCGAGTCTGCTGGGCGCCGTGCACATCGTATGCAGGACCCGCCGGAGCGCCCCCCATCTCGGGCGCGCTCCGGTAGCCGGCTCCCTGCGGGGCGCCCCAGGAAGAGTCGTTCATCAGACTTCGAGCAGCTCGGCTTCCTTGTGCTTGAGCAGCTCGTCCACCTGCGCGACGTACTTCGCGGTGGTGTCGTCGAGCTCCTTCTCCGCGCGGCGGACCTCGTCCTCGCCGGACTCCTTGTCCTTGACGAGCTTGTCGAGCGACTCCTTGGCCTTGCGGCGGATGGAGCGGATCGAGATCTTGGAGTCCTCGGCCTTGGTCTTGGCGACCTTGATGTACTCCTTGCGGCGGTCCTGCGTGAGCTCGGGGAACGTCACGCGGATGATGTTGCCGTCGTTGCTCGGGTTGACGCCGAGGTCGGAGTCGCGGATCGCCTGCTCGATGTTGCGCAGCGCGGTCTTGTCGAACGGGGTCACCACGGCCATCCGCGGTTCGGGAACCGAGAACGAGGCGAGCTGGTTGATCGGGGTCAGCGCGCCGTAGTAGTCGGCGACGATCTTGTTGAACATCGCCGGGTGCGCACGGCCGGTCCGGATCGCGGCGAAGTCCTCTTTCGCGACCACGACGGCCTTCTCCATCTTCTCCTCGGCCTCGAGGAGGATTTCTTCGATCACCACGTGCTCCTGCGTGTCTTGAGCGGACCCGGCATCGTCGGGTCCTGCGGATCCTGCGTCGCGTCCTCACCTGCACGGTGTCCGACCGGCAGGCCGTTGTCCATCTTCTGGGCCGTCAGGCCCGGGTGCTCCGGTCGCTCACCAGCGTGCCGATCTTCTCACCCTTCACCGCGCGGGCGATATTGCCCTCCGTGGTCAGCTCGAAGACAAGGATCGGGAGCTGGTTGTCACGGCAGAGAGTGATGGCGGTGGCGTCGGCGACCTTGAGGTCCCGGGCGATCACCTCGCCGTACTCCAGGGCGTCGAACTTCACCGCGTCGGGGTTGGCCTTCGGGTCGGAGTCGTAGACCCCGTCCACACCGTTCTTCCCCATCAGCAGCGCTTCGGCGTCGATCTCCAGGGCGCGCTGTGCGGCGGTCGTGTCGGTGGAGAAGTACGGCATGCCCATGCCTGCGCCGAAGATCACGACGCGTCCCTTCTCCAGGTGCCGCACGGCACGGAGCGGGATGTACGGCTCCGCGACCTGGCCCATGGTGATGGCGGTCTGGACGCGCGAGTCGATGCCTTCCTTCTCCAGGAAGTCCTGCAGCGCCAGGCAGTTCATGACGGTGCCGAGCATGCCCATGTAGTCGGACCGCGCCCGGTCCATGCCGCGCTGCTGGAGCTCGGCGCCACGGAAGAAGTTGCCGCCGCCGATGACGACGGCGATCTCCGCTCCGTCGCGTACGACCGCGGCGATCTCGCGGGCGATGGCGTGCACGACGTCGGGGTCGACTCCGAGCCCTCCGCCACCGGCGAAGGCCTCGCCGGACAGCTTCAGCATGAAGCGGCCGGAAATCGCGTCGTCGCGCTTGTGGTCACCCTGTGTGGCGTCCGCGCCCTTGTTCATGGAGATTCTCCTCGTGCACATACGAAGAAGGCCATTGCCGTGGGTCTGTTGTCCCTCAGCGGCAATGGCCTCCTCGTCAGATCTGCGGTCGTCCGGCTGAGTGCGGCCGTCGACTGCACCAGACCCTATCGGGGTCCACCGTTGTTCGCGGACGGACTCAGATGCCGACCTTGATGCGCGTGAAGCGCTTCAGGGTGACACCGGCCTCGTCCAGGACCTTCTGGACGGACTTCTTGTTGTCCAGCGCGTAGGGCTGGCCGAGGAGGGTGGCCTCCTTGAAGAAGCCGTTGACGCGACCCTCGACGATCTTCGGGAGCGCGGCCTCGGGCTTGCCCTCGGCGCGCGTGGTCTCCTCGGCGACGCGGCGCTCGGCCTCGACGACCTCGGCCGGGACGTCCTCGCGGGACAGGTACTTCGGGGCGAAGGCGGCGATGTGCTGCGCGAGGCCCTTGGCCAGCTCGGCGTCGGCCTTGTCCAGCTCGACCATGACACCGATCTGCGGGGGCAGGTCGGGCATGGTGCGGTGCATGTACACGGAGACGTACGCGCCCTGGAACTGCGCGAAGCGGTCCAGGACGATCTTCTCGCCGAGGTTGGCGTTGGCCTCGTCCACGTACGCCTGGACGGTCTTGCCGGGCTCGATCTCGGAGGCGAGGAGCGCCTCGATGTCGGCCGGGGAGGTCGCGGCGACGTGGGCGGCGAGCGTGTTGGCGACGGCCTGGAACTTGTCGCCCTTGGCGACGAAGTCCGTCTCGCACTTCAGCTCGAGCAGGACGCCGGACGTCTTGTCCTCGGCGAGGAGGGAGACGACGGCACCGTTCTCGGCGGAACGGCCCTCGCGCTTGGCGACGCCCTTCTGGCCCTTGATGCGGAGCGCCTCGACGGCACCGTCCACATTGCCGTCGGCCTCGTCGAGCGCCTTCTTGCAGTCCATCATGCCGGCGCCGGTGAGCTCGCGGAGCTTCTTGACGTCAGCGGCGGTGTAGTTCGCCATGAGTCTGTTTCTCTCTCGAAGTCTGAAAGATCTACGGGTGAACGGCGGGGGCGGTGCCAGTGCACCGGCCCCCGCCGTCATTCAGCCGTGACTGACGGGTGTCAGGCCTGCTCGTCCGTGGCCGGAGCCTCGGCGGCGGGGGCTTCGGCGGCGGGCGCCTCGGCCTGCTCGGCAGCCTGCTCGTCGGCGGCGGCGGCCGGCTCGGCGTCGGCGGCCTTCTCGGTCTCGGCGGAGGACTGGACCTCGGCGTCGTCCTTCTTCTCGCCCGTGAGCAGGTCGCGCTCCCACTCGGCGAGGGGCTCGCCGGCGGCCTTCTCGCCCGGCTTCGAGTCACCGGTGGCGGCACCGGAGCGGGCGATGAGGCCCTCGGCGACGGCGTCGGCGATCACGCGGGTGAGCAGGGTGACGGAGCGGATCGCGTCGTCGTTGCCCGGAATCTTGTAGTCGACCTCGTCGGGGTCGCAGTTGGTGTCGAGGATCGCGACGACCGGGATGTGGAGCTTGCGCGCCTCACCGACGGCGATGTGCTCCTTCTTGGTGTCGACGATCCAGACGGCGCTCGGCACCTTCTGCATCTCGCGGATACCACCGAGGGTCTTCTCCAGCTTGGCCTTCTCGCGCGAGAGGACCAGGAGCTCCTTCTTGGTGAGGCCGGAGGCGGCCACGTCCTCGAAGTCGATGAGCTCGAGCTCCTTCAGACGCTGAAGGCGCTTGTAGACGGTGGAGAAGTTGGTGAGCATGCCACCGAGCCAACGCTGGTTGACGTACGGCATGCCGACGCGCGTCGCCTGCTCGGCGATGGCCTCCTGGGCCTGCTTCTTCGTACCCACGAACATGATGGAGCCGCCGTGGGCGACGGTCTCCTTGACGAACTCGTAGGCGCGGTCGATGTACGACAGCGACTGGAGCAGGTCGATGATGTAGATGCCGTTGCGCTCGGTGAAGATGAAGCGCTTCATCTTCGGGTTCCAGCGACGGGTCTGGTGACCGAAGTGGACGCCGCTTTCCAGCAGCTCCCGCATCGTGACGACGGCCATGGCCGTACTCCTTGAGGTACTCGGTTTTCGCGACCGCAGGATTGCTGTCGCGCCTGACGCCCCGACGCGCCGTGCCACGAGGGACCGAGGAGCGCGGCCACCGTCCGCAGAGAGGGAGGTGGCGGGGCGTGCGAAGTCGACCCGGTGACCCGGATCGCCAGAAGAAGTGTACGGGACCCGCCGGGTCCAGGGTGACGGCGATGTCCACAACCCCTCGGCCGTCCACAGATCCGGGCCATGATCCCCATGGAACGGGCCTGCGGGAGATCGTTGCTCCATGTGCCGCTCACCTGGAGAAACCACCGGCCGGCCGCGTGCCGCACGGGTGGCCGTCCTGCTCGCCTTGCTGCCCGCAGCGCTGTTCGCCCTCCTGGGACCGGCCTCCGCGAGAGCCTGGGCGGCGCCGCCGGGCGGTGACCGCGTATGGCCGCTCGCGGGCTGGCCCCTGGTCGTACGGGGCTGGGAGCCGCCCGCCGGTCCGTACGCGCCGGGCCACCGCGGGGTCGACCTCGCAGCCCCGCCGGGCACCCCGGTTCTGGCGGCGGCCCCGGGGCGGGTCGCCTTCGCGGGTCCGGTCGCGGGGCGCGGGGTGGTCTCCGTCGACGTGGCCGGGAGCGGGGAGCCGCCGCTGCGCTTCACGTACGAACCGGTGCGGGCGAGGGTCTCCGAGGGCGACGAGGTGGTCGCGGGGCAGGTGGTGGGGGTGGTCGGGCCGGAGCCGTCCCACTGCGTCTCCGGCTGTCTGCACTGGGGGTTGCGGCGCGGGGACGCCTATCTGGATCCGTTGTCGCTGCTCCCTCCGTCACTGCTGCGACGGGGGCCCTCCAGGCTGCTGCCGGTGTTCGGCGTACCGCTCCCGGAGGCGGACGGGAGTCGCTCTCAGCCCCGGACGCCGCGCAGGACCATGGCCACGGCCGTGTCCGCCACGATGCCCGGCTCCTCGGCCGCGCCCAGCTCGATCCTGCGCACCGCGGCGTCCACGGAGCCCTGCAGGAGCATGGCCGCGAGCCTCGGCTCGGCGTGGCCCAGGTCGGCGAGCGCCTCGACGATCATTGCGATCAGCCCGCCGTGCGCGGCACGGATCTTCTCCCGGGCGCCGGCGTCCAGCTCGCTCGCGGAGATCGCCACGACCGCGCGGTGCCGCCGGTCCCCGACGAGGTCGAGCTGGCGGCGCACATAGGCCTCGATCTTGGCCTCGGGCGTACCAGCCCGCTCCATCGCGTTCTCGACCTCGGCGGCCCAGACCGGGAAGTCGACGGCGCAGAGCTCCTCGACCACGGCCGCGCGGGAGCGGAAATACTCGTACACGGAGGACCTGGCGAGGCCGGTGCGCTCGGCGAGGGCGGGGAAGGTCAGCGCCTCCGTACCGCCCTCGGACAGCAAGGAGCGTGCGGCGTCCAGGAGGGCGCCGCGCTGCATGGTCCGGTGCTCGGCCACGGAGGCCGCTCGAATCCTGGGCACCCCTCCACTCTACGGCGGGGCCGGTTCGAAGGGGGGTGCGCGTCGGCGGACGGTTGGCCGAAGCCGCTCGCGCTCAGCGTCCGGCGTCGGCCAGCTTCGCCCGGAGCTGCAGCACCGACTTGGTGTGGATCTGGCTGACCCTGCTCTCGGTGACCCCGAGGACGTTGCCGATCTCGGCGAGGGTGAGCCCTTCGTAGTAGTAGAGCGTGACCACGGTCTTCTCCCGCTCGGGGAGCGTGTTGATGGCGCGGGCGAGCAGCCGTCTGAGCTCACGGTCCTCGGCGACCTCGACCGGATTGTCGGCCGCGGTGTCCTCCAGGGTGTCCATCAGGCTCAGCCGGTCGCCGCCCTCGCCGCCGACATGCAGCAGCTCCTCCAGCGCCACCACGTTGGCGAGCGACAACTGGCTGAAAACCGCGTGCAGTTCCTCCAGGGCGATGCCCATCTCCGCGGCCACCTCGGCCTCCGAGGGGGTGCGCCGCAGCTGCGCCTCCAGCGTGGCGTAGGCGCGCTCGACGTTGCGCGCCTTCTGCCGCACGGACCGCGGAATCCAGTCCAGCGCCCGGAGTTCGTCGATCATCGCGCCGCGGATCCGGGTGATCGCGTAGGTCTCGAACTTGATGGCCCGCTCGATGTCGAACTTCTCGATGGCGTCGATCAGCCCGAAGACGCCGGACGAGACGAAATCCGCCTGCTCCACATTGGACGGCAGCCCCACGCTGACCCGGCCGGCGACGTACTTCACCAGCGGTGAGTAGTGCAGGATCAGCTGCTCCCGCAGCCTCTCGTCGCCGGTGGTCTTGTACGAACGCCACAACTCGTCGAGCGAGGAGGGGGCGGGAGGACGCACAGTGCCACGCGCAGCCGGTGGTACTGCCGCGCGGTCAGACCCGGAGGTGTGCTGGGGCATGTGGTGCCTTGAGCCGTTCTGCTGTGAAGTGCTGGGACGTGTCTCTGGGGCGGAATCCTTGTGAGCGTAGCGTGACTGAGGTGTTGCGGTGCGCGCAGGACAAGGGAACCGTGCGGTGCGATTGCGTGCCAAATCCCTTGTTTTTCTCCCTCCACCTGACGAGGGTGACGGCGAGGACCGTCACCGCTCACACCGGTCCCCGGAGGCCTGACCGGGTGCCGCCGAGGTCATCTGCATCACCTTTTCACCCGAATGCTCCGGGTCAAGTACCGCCTCGCCGCGCGTCCCCATTGCGTGTCCGTCCCCGCGTCAACCGCCATCCGTCGCCCTCGCGTTCGACGAACCCCAGTGAGTGGAGTTCGTACAACCGCCCGAGGACTTCATCCATGGATGCTCCGGCGCTCCTGGCCACGTCGCGCCCCTCCATCACGCCCGTCCCCGGCAGCGCGTCCAGCACCCGCGCGGTGGCGGCGTCGAGGAGGTCCCTGGGCAGGACGGGGCCGCGTCTGGCCGGGGCCAGCTCGCCGATGTCCCCCACGAGCTCGGAGATCTCGGCGGCGTCGGTGACCAGGACGCCCTCACCGCGCAGGAGTTCATGGACCCCGGCCGAGAGACCGCTCGTGGCGGGGCCCGGCACCCCCATAGTGAAACGGCCCAGCCGTTGCGCGTTTCTCGCGGTGACCAGCGAGCCGCTGCGGTATTCGGCCTCCACCACCACGGTGCCTCTTGTGAGAGCCGCGATCACCCTGTTACGCAGGATGAATCTGGTGCGCGTCGGATGGTCCGACGGCGGCAGCTCTCCCATGACCATGCCCTGCTCCACGATGCGTCCGATCAGCTCGGCGTGTCCCCGGGGATAGGCCACGTCCACGCCGCAGGCCAGCACCGCCATGGTCGCGCCGCCCGCGGCCAGCGCCCCGCGATGGGCGGCGCCGTCCACTCCGAACGCCGCGCCGGAGACCACGACCCAGCCCCGCTCCGCCAGCCCCGCGGCGAGCGTCGCCGCCATGTGCGCCCCGTAGGGCGTACAGGCCCGGGCGCCGACCAGAGCGACGGAGCGCAGCGCCCAGAGGCGCAGGTCGGACCGGCCGCGCACCCAGAGGCCGATCGGCCGTGCGTCCCCCAGGTCGTCGAGCTGGCTCGGCCACTCCCGGTCACCGGGGCAGACGAACCGCCCGCCGACCGCGGCGATCTCCGCCAGATCCCTCCCGGGGGCGGCGCTCGACGCACGCAGGCGGTACGCGGCGAACCGGGTCGCCGTCATCCCCTCCATCGCCTGGGCCGGTCCCTCCGCGCCCGTGAGACGCCGTATCAGCTCGACGGGCCCGATCTCACGGATCCAGCGGCCGGCGCGCTCGTCCCCGGGCTCGAACACCCGGGTCAGGGCGGCGCGTGCCAGCCGCTCGAGCTCGCCGTGGGCGGCCGGGGCGTTCACCGGGCGCCCGCCTGCATCGGGACACCCCGCTGGATGCCCGTACGCAGCTCCAGCGCCACCGCGATGTCCGAGGCGTCCGGGCGGTCGGCGGCCCTCAGGTCCGCCACGGTCCAGGCCACGCGCAGGACCCGGTCGAGGCCGCGGGCCGTGAGGACGCCACGCTCCATGTCCCGCTCGGCCGCCATCAGGGCGCCTGGGGCCGCGACCAGCCTGGTCCGCAGCTCGTGCCCGGGTACCTCGCTGTTGGTGGTCCAGGGGGTGCCCGCGAGCCGCTCGGCGGCGCGCTCCCTGGCTGCCCGCACCCGGGTGGCCACCTCGGCGGAGGACTCCCCGCGGCCGCCGCTCCCCATCAGGTCCTCCCTTCCGACGGGCTCGACCTCGACGCGCAGATCCACCCGGTCGAGCAACGGACCCGACAGCCGCGCCTGATACCGGCGGACAGCGGAGGGCGGGCACTCGCAGCCCGCCCCGGCCAGGGTGTGCCTGCCGCACGGGCAGGGGTTCGCGGCCAGGATCATCAGGAAGCGCGCGGGCAGCCGGACGACCCCGGCCGCGCGTGCGACCACCACGTGTCCGGACTCCAGGGGCTGGCGCAGCGCGTCGAGGGCCCGGCCGGAGAACTCCGGGGCCTCGTCCAGGAAGAGGACGCCCCGGTGCGCCAGGGAGACCGCTCCCGGCCGTGGCAGGCCGTTACCCCCGCCCACGAGTGACTGCATCGTCGCCGAGTGGTGCGGGGCGCAGTACGGCGCTCTGCTGATCAGGGGTTCACCCGGCGGGAGGATGCCCGCGACCGAGTGAACCGCCGTCACTTCGAGGGATTCCTGCCGGGAAAGGGGCGGCAGGATCGCCGTGAGCCGCTCGGCCAGCATGGTCTTTCCCGCCCCGGGCGGCCCGGAGAGCAGCAGGTGGTGTCCCCCTGCCGCCGCCACCTCCAGGGCCTTGCGCGCCCGCCCCTGGCCCGCGACGTCGGCCAGATCGGGCCGGTGCGCCGTGCCGTCGGCCGACAGTGGAGCCAGCCCCGTGCCGAGGCCCGCTCCGGGCACCATCAGCCCGGCGAGCATGGCGTCGGGGCGGCCCCGGTCGGCGTCCGGCTCCTCGGGCACGGGTTCGTCACCGAGGACGGCGATCAGCTGGCGCAGGCTCCGTACGCCGAGGACGGAGAGTCCCGGCACGAGCGCGGCCTCCCCCGCGGTCTGCTCGGGGACGACAACGTGCCGGTACCCCGCTTCGGCCGCCGCGAGGACCGCGGGCAGCACCCCGCGCACCGGGCGCACCCTGCCGTCGAGGCCCAGCTCCCCGATCATCACCACATCGGCGATGGCCGCGGGGTCGATCCGCTCCGCCGCGCCGAGCACCGCGCACGCCACCGCGAGATCGAAACCCGAACCGCCTTTGGGTACGGAGGCGGGGGACAGCCCCACCGTGAGCTTCTTCTGCGGCCACTCCGCCCCGGAGTTGACGACCGCGGCCCTGACCCGGTCCCGGCTCTCCACCAGGCTCTTGTCCGGCAGACCCACGAGCGTGAACGCCGCCACGCCCGGTTCCAGATCGGCCTGGACCTCCACCACCACACCCTCGACGCCGACCAGCGCCACCGAGCACGCCCGCGCGAACCCCATCAGGCCACGCCCCGCACATGCTCGGTGACCGGGGCGCCGCGCCTGGGCAGGATCACGCCGATCAGATCGATCCGGACCCCGCCGGGCGGCGGCCCGCCGTGCCGGTCGAGCCAGATCTCGGCGAGTCTGCGCAGCCGCTCCGCCTTGGCCGGTGTGACGGCCTCCATGGGGTGCTCGAAGGAGCCCGCCCTGCGGGCCTTCACCTCGCAGACGACCACCGCGTCGCCGTCCCTGGCGACGATGTCGATCTCTCCTGCGCGACACCGCCAGTTGCGCTCCAGCACAGTCATGCCGGCGTCGGCCAGCAGCCGTGCCGCCAGATCCTCGCCGTACCGCCCGAGTGCCCCCCGTGCGTTCATATCGGCACCACCTCCGGCACCGACTGTGACGCGCCCCGCCCGATCTATTGGATCTTGGTGGACAACCCGGCGGATGTGAATATCCCGGCCACTCGGACGAGTGAACCGGGATATCGGAGGAGCACGCCGGGGTCAGCCGCCCGGTAGTTCGAGATCGCTCTTGTTGAGCTCCTCGATGTTCACGTCCTTGAACGTCAGCACCCGGACCTGCTTGACGAACCGGGCGGGCCTGTACATGTCCCAGACCCACGCATCCGCCATGGAAACCTCGAAAAAGACCTCGCCCTGGACCGAGTGCACCTGCATCTCGTAATCGTTGGTGAGGTAGAAGCGCCGTTCGGTCTCGATCACATATTTGAACAGACCGACGACATCGCGGTACTCCCGGTAGAGCTTCAGCTCCATCTCGGTCTCGTACTTCTCGAGGTCCTCGGCACTCATGGCATGTTCCCCTTCAGCCGTGCGTCCCCCTATTGTGCGTCAGCCCCACGCACCCCTGGCCGATTAGACGATTTCGGGGGCGAGAACCAGCGGATCACTCGGGGGACCCTCGTCGAGCAGCGTGCGCAGCAGCCCGGCGAGCCTGGTCGGGTACACCGTCTCACGCGTGGCGAGAAGTTCGGCGGAAGTCCACCACCTCAGACCGGCGACACTGCGCAGCTCCAGCTCGGTGAGCCCCTTCTGGTCGGTCGCGGTCTGCGACGTACGGGCCAGGAAGTACCACTCGTCCTGGTCCCAGCGCCGCCCGTCGAACGGGAAGGAGCAGGTCCTCGTCCACAGCAGCGGGCCGAGGGAGACATCCGTGATCCCGGTCTCCTCGGCGAGCTCACGCAGGGCTGCGTCCTCGCGGGTCTCGTCGCCCTCCAGGCCGCCGCCCGGGGTGAACCACCAGCTCTCGGCCGGGTTCGCCGGCTCGAAGCCGTGCAGCAGCAGGATCCGGTCGTCCGGGTCCAGGAGCACCACGCGAGCGACCTTGCGTGCCTCAGTGAGCACCGGCGGACGCCTTCGGCCTCTTGCTCCGTGCGGAGCGCGCCGTGAGCGGACCGTAGGACGCCCCGCCCAGGATCAGCACCACACCCGCCACCAGGGCGCCCACCTGCAGCGGCAGCGGTCCCTCGGACGACACGCCGCCGGGCAGGGACGCGAAGGCGCCGGGCCGGCCGATCATGCCGTTCATGGGCCAGGCGATGGCGTCCACCCGCGCCTGGACGGCACCACGCGGCACCGAGCCCTGTCCCGGGTCCTCCAGGTGGACGCGGGAGTCCATGGAGGTGCTGCGCTCGTCCCCGAGGAGGAAGAGCTGGCCTTCGGGCACGTCGGCCGTGAAGTTCTGGGGCGAGGCCGGGGCGTTCCCGTCCGCCGGGAGAAGGGACGAGGCGCCCTCACCGCGCAGATACGGTTCTTCGATGGGCTTGCCGTTGACGGTGAGCCGGCCTTCCTTGTCGCAGCAGGCGATCTTGTCGCCGCCCACGCCCACGACCCGCTTCACCATGGGCACGTCGCCCCACGTCGAGTCGGTGAAGACGACCACGTCTCCGCGCCGCACGTCGCCGCCGTCTATCCGCTCCGCCAGGACCCGGTCGCCGGCGTTCACCGTCGGCGTCATCGAGTCGGTCGGCACGGTGTACGGCTTGTACACCACCGCTCCCCAGGCGAAACCGCCGAGGAAGAGCACACAGCCGACGGCCACGGCCAGGTTCGACAACACGTTGCCGAGCCGGCCGCGGCCGTCGTCACGTTCTGATCCACTCATCCCAGCGCTCCCCCATCGGAGATCGACAATCGCTGATCCGAGCGGCACCCTACCCGGCGGTATGCCCGCGGGTCAGCCTGCGGCGACGCCAGAACACGAGGGGCAGCGCTCCGGCTACACCGAGTGCTCCGGGAACGGCCGCCGAGGCAGCCGCGTTCAGACCGGGCTGGTCGAACGTCTTCGGCACCGGGAGGGTCGCCCAGCGGTTGATGGGCCAGGCCACGACCACGGCCCGACCGACCACCTCGTCCGTGGAAACCGTGCCCTGACCGGGAAGCTCCTGGTGGTAACGGGAGTCCAGCGAATTCTGCCGGTGGTCGCCCATCACCCAGATCCGGCCCTCGGGCACATGGATCGGCCCGAACGGCTCGTCGTCGCAGGCGCTGTTGCCCTCGAAGATGAACGACTTGTCGTCCAGCGCCTTGCCGTTGACCGTCACCGGGCCGTTCTTCTTGCACTGGACGGTGTCCCCGCCGACGGCGATGACCCTCTTGATCAGGTCCTTCTCCTCGGCGGACGGCATCAGTCCGATGAAGCTCAGGAACTTCTGCACCGCGTTGGGCTCGGGCGTCGCGGTGTCCTCCAGCCAGCCGCCCGGGTCATGGAAGACCACGACCTCTCCGCGCTCCGGCTCCGAACCGAACCACGGAGTCAGCTTGTCGACCAGCACCCGGTCACCCCGTTGCAGGGTGTTCTGCATGGAGTCCGAGGGGATCGAGAACGCCTGTACCAGGAACGTCTTGATCAGCAGCGCGAGAATGAGCGCGATGCCGATGAGGAGAGGCAGTTCCTTCCAGAACGAACGCGGCTTCTTCACCGCCGTACTGCCACCGCCCGGGGACTCGCCGTCACTCTCCGCCTCCACCCGGGCCCCGTCGCTCGAAGGCCGGTCCTCGGGTTCGTCGTGTCCGGATCGTGCGCCGACCGCCAAATCCCCCACATCCACTCCTCACTCCGTGCCATCGCCCGCGCCCGATTCGGCGCAGGCCCACCACTCCCATAACGAGCGGGAGTTCCGCAGGGGTCGGGAGCAGGACCATTCCGTTGCGATCCTGGGAGGACACACTATTCGACGGGGCCTTCGCAGCGGTCGCTCCGACGTCGCCCTCGGGAACGGAGGCATACGTTCCGGGCTCTTCCAGCCTGCGCCAATGCCCGAAGGGCCAGGCGATCACCACGGCCCGCCCCACGACCTCGTCCTCCGAAACCGTGCCCTTCCCCGGCTTGTCGAGGTGGAATCGCGAGTCGGCGGAATTCGACCGGTGGTCGCCCATGACGAAGATACGGCCCTCGGGAACCTTTACCTCGAATTTGAGAGTGGAGGGCACATCGCCGGGATTCAGGTACGGCTCGTCGAGCGCCACGCCGTTGACCATGATCCTGCCGTCGGCGCCGCAGCACTTCACGGTGTCGCCCCCGACGGCCACCACGCGCTTGATCAGGTCCTGCTCGTCCTCGGAGGGCAGCAGTCCGATGAAGGTCAGCAGTTCCTTGACCTGTTTGACCCCGGCGGGGGGGTCCTCGGTGGCCGCGGTCTCCTGCTGCAGCCAGCCCCCCGGGTCCTTGAAGACGACCACGTCGCCGCGCTGCGGTTCGGAGCCGAACCAGGGCGTCAACTTGTCCACCAGCACCCGGTCCCCGATCCGGATGGTCTGCTCCATCGACCCGGAGGGAATCACGAAGGCCTGGACGAGAAAGGTCTTGAGTACGAGCGCGATCAGCAGCGCGACCAGGACGAGGAGGGGGATCTCCTTGATCGCGGACCGGCGCCGGCGGCGTTTCACCTTGCGGGCCAGCTTGCGGCGCTCCGCCCGCGTGGGCAATGAGCGGCCCGTGGCCGGCCTCGACCCGGTGGGCAGCGGCTGGCCGGTGTCCGGCCCTCCCCGCGTACGCCCCCGGTTACCCATGGTCCGCGTCCGCCGGCCGTATACCGGTGAAGGCGTCGGTGCCCTCCAGGGAGCCGAGCCTGCCGAGCGGCCAGCCGAGCCAGTCGACCCGTCCGATCACCCGCTCCACGGGCACCATGCCGCCCCCCGGCTGCCCCAGGTGGTCCCTGGAGTCCCGCGAGTTGCTGCGGTGGTCGCCCATCACCCACAGCCTGCTCTCGGGCACCACGATGTCGAAGGAGACGTCGGACGGGCGATCGCCCGGGTGCAGATACTCCTCATCCACCGGAGCGCCGTTCACCTCGAGCCTCCCCCGCTTGTCGCAGCAGACCACACGGTCGCCCCCCACGCCCACCACCCGCTTCACGAAGTCGGACCCGGCGGGTTCGGCCAGTCCCAGGGACGCGGCCGCCCCGTGCAGCAGCGCCCCGACGGCGTTCCCGCCGGACGCCGTCTCCTGTACGAAGGATCCGGTGCCGTCGAAGACCACCACGTCGCCGCGGCGGGGCTCCGAGCCGAAACGGTACGCCAGTTTGTTGACGAGGACCCGGTCCCCGACGCGCAGCGTGGGCTGCATCGAGCCGCTGGGGATGAGGAAGGGCTGCAGCACGAATGCGCTGAAGAGCAGCAGGGCGACCGTGCACAGCATGCCCAGGAAGACGGTTCGCCCCCAGGTGATCGAGCCGGCCGGCCGGTCCCGGACATGCGTGGAGCGCGACCCCTCCTCCGCCCCTTCTGCGGGGCTGGAGGAACGATCGCGCTCCATGTGCTGTGCTTCCGTGTCCATCGGGGCCGAATCCTATCCGGCCGCGCTGTGGACGCCGGAGGTGAATCAGCGGTCGCGCTTCTCCTTGATCTTCGCGGCCTTGCCGCGGAGCTCACGGAGGAAGTACAGCTTGGCGCGACGGACGTCACCGCGGGTGACGAGCTCGATCTTCTCGAAGATCGGGCTGTGCACCGGGAAGGTGCGCTCGACGCCGACGCTGAAGGAGACCTTGCGGACCGTGAAGGTCTCGCTGATGCCCGAGCCCTGGCGACGGATGACAATGCCCTTGAACTGCTGGATACGGGAGCGGTTGCCCTCGATCACGCGCACGTGGACGTTGACCGTGTCACCCGGGCGGAACGCCGGGAGGTCGGTACGGAGCGAGGCGGCGTTGACGCCATCGAGCAGGGAAGTCATGTTGTCTGCTTTCTTCGCCGATGCCACAGGTCATCGACGGGAGAGAGTGAAGTTCGGATGCTGATCACATCGGGCGGGCGTCTTTCCCCCTGTGGCAGGGGCGCACGCCGGACGTACAGCGGGCCTATTCTTCCACGGCCTCGGGCCTGCGCCAAAATCGTCCGTCGGGCCCCGGGGACCAGCCGAGGATGGAGAGCATCTCGCGGTCCTTCTTGTCGAAGCCCGAGGCCTCGCAACGCTCGATGAGGTCGGGCCTGTTGAGAGCGGTACGACGGAAGGCCTCGTCCCGTCGCCAGCGTGCGATCCGGCCGTGGTGGCCGCTCAGCAGCACCTCCGGAATGCCACGTCCGCGCCACTCGGGGGGCTTCGTGTAGACCGGCCCCTCGAGCAGGTCGGCCATGGCCCCGGGCGCGAAGGAGTCGTCGCGGTGCGACTCGGCGTTGCCGAGCACGCCGGGCAGCAGCCGGGCCACGGCCTCGGTGATCACCAGGACGGCCGCTTCCCCGCCCGCGAGGACGTAGTCCCCGATGGACACCTCGATGACCGGCATCCGGGTCGCGTACTCGTCCATCACCCTGCGGTCGATGCCCTCGTAGCGGGCGGGAGTGAAGATCAGCCACGGCCGTTCCGAGAGCTCGACGGCCAGTTCCTGCGTGAAGGGCCGGCCGCTCGGCGTGGGCACCACGAGTACCGGGGAGTGCGCCCCGGCCTCGTATCCGCCGACCAGCGCGTCGTCCAGGGCGTCACCCCAGGGCTCGGTCTTCATGACCATGCCGGGGCCACCGCCGTAGGGGGTGTCGTCCACCGTGTTGTGCCGGTCGTACGTCCAGTCGCGCAGGTCGTGGACGTGTACGTCGAGACGCCCCCGGGCGCGCGCCTTGCCTACGAGCGAGACGTTCAGGGGCTCCAGGTACTCGGGGAAGATCGTGACGACGTCGAGCCGCATCACGCGTCGCCCTTCCCGGCTTCGGCCGCCGCGTCGCTCCCGGAGCCGTCCTCGTCCCGCGTGGCGGCGGGGTCCTCGTCACGCGTGGAGGCGATCACCGCCTCGCTCTCGTCGATCAGGCCCGGCGGCGGGGTGATGACGGCCCGCTGCTCCTCCAGGTCGATCTCGGTGACGATCTCCTCGACGAACGGGATCATCACCTCGCTGCCGTCCGGCCGTTCCACGATGAACAGGTCCTGCGACGGCAGGTGTGTGATCTCGGTGATCCGGCCGATCTCCGTGCCGTCGGTGAGGACGACGTCGAGGTCCATCAGCTGGTGGTCGTAGAACTCCTCGGGATCCTCGGGCAGTTCCGCCGGGTCGATCTCGGCGATCAGCAGGATGTTGCGCAGCGCCTCGGCAGCCGTACGGTCGCGCACGCCCTCGAACCGCAGCAGCAGCCTGCCGCTGTGCACCCGGCCGGTCTCGATCGTCAGCGGCCCGGCATGGGCGGGCTCCGTGGCCAGCACGGCACCGGGCCCGAGCCGGAGCTCGGGCTCGTCGGTGCGCACCTCGACGGTGACCTCGCCCTTGATGCCGTGGGCGCGACCGATCCGCGCAACTACCAACTGCACGCTAATTCTCCCGGTGATCTTTTACTTGAGGAGGCGGTCATGTACGGACGACAAAGGCCGGGGACGGCTCGAAAGCCCTCCCCGGCCCCGGCCGGTGTTCAACTCTTTCAGCGAACCTGGTCCACGTCGACGAGGTCGACACGGATTCCACGGCCGCCGATGGCACCCACGACGGTACGCAGGGCGCGTGCGGTGCGGCCGTTGCGGCCGATCACCTTGCCGAGGTCGTCGGGGTGAACCCGGACCTCGAGAACGCGTCCGCGGCGCAGGTCGCGCGAGGCGACCTGCACATCGTCGGGGTTGTCGACGATGCCCTTCACGAGGTGCTCAAGAGCCTCCTCGAGCACGCTCAGGCCTCGGTCGACTCGGTGGACGCGGCAGCGTCAGCCGCCTCGTCCGCCTTCTTGTCCGACTTCTTGGCCTTCTGGGTGATGGCCTCACCCTTGGCCTCGTCGCCGTCCGTGGCCAGGGCCTCGAACAGGGCGCGCTTGTCAGCCTTGGGCTCCGGCTGCAGCAGCGGCGCGGGGGCCGGGAGGCCCTTGTGGGCCTGCCAGTCACCGGTGAGCTTCAGGATCGCGAGGACCGGCTCGGTCGGCTGGGCGCCGACGGACAGCCAGTACTGAGCGCGCTCCGCGTTGACCTCGATGCGGGAGGGGTTCTGTACCGGGTGGTACAGGCCGATCTCCTCGATGGCCCGGCCGTCACGGCGGGTACGGGAGTCGGCGACGATGATGCGGTAGTGAGGCGAACGGATCTTGCCCAGACGCTTCAGCTTGATCTTGACTGCCACGGAAGTGGTGTCTCCTGGTCTCTGACGTGGTTGGGCACAAAAGATGCCACGTGGGGTTGCGGTACTCGGGTGCCCGATGGACGCGTCAGCCGGAGGAGAGAGGGGTCCTATGCGACTGTCGAGTACAGCTGACCATTGTGCCACACCACATCGGGTCACCCCACCGCGACCGCCGCTTCCGGGATGCGGAAGGGCTTGCCGCAGCCGCCGCAGACGATCGGAGCCTGCGCGAGGACGGAGGGGACGACGCGGACGTTGCGCCCGCAGTCGCAGACGGCCTTGACCCGCACCCCTCCCCCGGACGAGCCGTGCCGGGCGGCAGGACCGCGGAACGAGCGCTTGGTGTCCGCCGCGGTGGCCACGGTGTGCGCCTTGAGCGCCCGCTGCAGCCGTTCGGTCGTCGGGCGGTATCTGCGTTTGGCTTCGGGATTCAGCGTCACCAGCGAGAATCCGCTGCTGGGGTGGGGTTCCTCGGCATGATCGAGGCCCAGCTCCTCGGCGATCGCGAGGAAGCGTCGGTTGTGGTAGCGGCCGGCCCGGGAGGTGTCCCGGACACCTCTCGCGGCGGCGATGCCGTGGACTGCCTCATGGAGCAGCCGTTCGAAGGAGAGCTCGGCGCCACAGGCGGACGAGGACTCTCCGATCAGGGACTCTGGCGCGGCAAGATCGGGCAGCTCGGGGTGGTACCGCTGAATGTCGGCCCACGCCTGTGCCAGCTCTGCGGCAAGTACAGGTGGTGTCGTGCTCACGTCGTGACAACGAGCCTGAGTGCTCCGGTGTTCCTATTCCGGGGCATCTCAAATAATTTGCACGTACCAGTCAGTTGCCCTTGATGCGTCCGGACGAGGGCGGGTGCGCAGATCAGCGGAGAAGCCTCACAGCTCGCACCAAGGTGGTACGTAGCAACGCGTACGCACCGGCGTGGACGGGCGCCCCGCGAGTGACAGTACCCGGCACGGAGCGACGGCCGCACACCGGTCGTGACCGGCGGCCGGGGCGCTCGACGTGCTGCGCCCCGCGTGTCGGGTAAGACTGTGAGGAAGCGAGCAGCAGGCGTGCTGTTCCCGGCGCCCGCGTCCGCAAAGGCGCGCCCGGGGGCGCACGGCCGGAGCACGCAAGCAATGCCATCCCACTCCGTCCCACCTCTGGACGGGACCGCCGATGCGGAGTTCTCTGACATACGGGGGCTGTGGGCGCACACACACAGCAATAGACATGGGGGACCTCACTCGGGCACGACCGACCTCACGGCGGATTGGGGCGCATTCCATGACACCTACGCTCGTCCGGCACCACAGGTACGCGGATTCGTCCGCCCCGGTGGACGCCGGTACCCGCGCCCGTGACTGGGCCGAGATCCAAGAGCGCATGCTGGCACCGCTCTACGAGGCGGTGTACGAGCGCCTCGAAGTCGGGGGCGGTACGCGGATGCTCTCCCTCGGCTGCGGTTCCGGGCTCGCGCTGCTGATCGCGGCCTCACGCGGGGCGCGCGTCACCGGCGTCGACACCGACCGCGAACGGCTCGCCCTGGCCCGCGAGCGCCTCGCCTCCGGCCAGGGGCAGGACGCCGGCCCCGGCCGTACGGAGCCGCGGGCGAGGCTCGTCGACAGCATTCCGGCGGCCGCCCCCGACAGCGGGGCGCCGTACAACCTGCTGACCGCCTTCCAGCCGATCGGCTGCGCGGCCGGGGACTCCGAGGGGCTCGCGCCCGCTCTCGCCTCCGCCGTACCGCTGGCCGTGCGGGGAGCCACGGTGGTGCTGGCCGGCTGGGGACCGCCGGAGCGCTGTGCCACGGCTCCGGTGCTGAGGGTGGCGGCCCGGCTCACGGAGTCGGCGCGCGCCCCGCGCTCCGGGAGCGGCTGGCGACCCGCGCTCCGCGACGACCTGGAAGAGGTGGCGGCGCGGGCCGGGCTCAAGCCGGACGGCTCGGGCCGGGTGTCCTGCCCGTTCGGCTACGCGGACGTGGACAGCGCGGTGCGCGGGCTGCTGTCGACCGGGCTGTTCGACACGGCGATACGGGCGACGGACCGTACCCAGGTGGAGAAGGAGGTCGCGGAAGCCCTGCATCCGCATCTGCGGCCCGACGGCACGGTGTGGATGCCGAACGTCTTCCGCTACCTGGTGTGCGTGTCGTAACGGCCGACACGGGACAGCGAAGGGGCGCCCCGCCGGGCGGGGCGCCCCTTCGTCAGTGTTCCTGGCCGGTCAGCCCATGAACTTCTTGAACTCGTCAGGGAGTTCGAAGTTCTTGTCCTCCTGGGCGGGCAGACCCAGCGCGCCACCCTGCGCCGCCTGCTCGCGGCGGGCCGCCGCGGCCTGCTCCTCGGCCTTGCGCTTCATCGGGTTGCCGCTCTTGCGCTTGCCCTTGGCCTGCTTGACCTGCTTCTTCTGACGGCCGGGGCCGCCGCCCATGCCGGGCATCCCCGGCATCCCGGGCATGCCGCCGCCCTGGGCCATCTTCGACATCATCTTGCGGGCCTCGAAGAACCGCTCGATGAGCCCCTTGACCGCGGAGACCTCGGCACCGGAGCCCTTTGCGATACGGGCCCGGCGCGAGCCGTTGATGATCGTCGGCTCGGCGCGTTCCTTCGGGGTCATCGACTTGATGATCGCGGCCATGCGGTCGACGTCGCGCTCGTCGATGTTGTTGATCTGTTCCTTGATCTGCCCCATGCCGGGCAGCATCCCGAGCAGCTTGGAGATGGAGCCCATCTTCCTGACCTGCTCCATCTGCGCCAGGAAGTCGTCGAGCGTGAAGTCCTTGCCCTTGCTCGACGCCAGCTTGGAGGCCATTTTGGCGGCCTCTTCCTGGCTGAAGGTCTTCTCCGCCTGCTCGATCAGGGTGAGCAGGTCACCCATGTCGAGGATGCGGGACGCCATGCGGTCGGGGTGGAAGGCGTCGAAGTCCTCGAGCTTCTCACCGTTCGACGCGAACATGATCTGCTTGCCCGTGACGTGGGCGATCGACAGGGCGGCACCACCGCGGGCGTCACCGTCGAGCTTGGAGAGCACCACGCCGTCGAAGCCGACGCCGTCGCGGAAGGCCTCGGCGGTGTTGACCGCGTCCTGGCCGATCATCGCGTCGACGACGAAGAGGATCTCGTCGGGGCTGACGGCGTCGCGGATGTCCGCGGCCTGCCGCATCAGCTCCTCGTCGATGCCGAGGCGGCCGGCGGTGTCGACGATCACGATGTCGTGGACCTTGGCCTTGGCGAACTCGATGGAGTCCTTGGCGACCTTGACCGGGTCGCCCACGCCGTTGCCCGGCTCCGGCGCGTACACCGCGACGCCCGCGCGGTCGGCGACGACGCTGAGCTGGTTGACGGCGTTGGGGCGCTGGAGGTCACAGGCGACGAGCAGCGGGGAGTGCCCCTGGCTCTTGAGCCAGAGACCGAGCTTCCCGGCGAGGGTGGTCTTACCGGCACCCTGGAGACCCGCGAGCATGATCACGGTGGGCGGGTTCTTGGCGAACCTGAGCCGCCGGGTCTCGCCGCCGAGGATGCCGACAAGCTCCTCGTTGACGATCTTGACGACCTGCTGGGCGGGGTTCAGCGCCTGGGAGACCTCGGCGCCCCGCGCCCGCTCCTTGATGTTGGCGATGAACGCGCGGACGACGGGGAGGGCGACATCGGCCTCGAGCAGGGCGATACGGATCTCGCGAGCCGTGGCGTCGATGTCCGCCTCGGACAAGCGGCCCTTGCCCCTGAGGTTTTTGAAAGTCGCGCTAAGGCGGTCGGAGAGAGTATCGAACACGGCGCTCGTCGGTCCTCAGGGTCGGGGGCGTGGCAGGTCAGTCGCTCTCCAGGGTATCCGGACCCCGGAGAACGCAAAGCCCTCGCCCGTTTCTCGTGACGAACGGGCCCGGGGCGAGGGCTCAGCCCAGCTCCTTCTCGACCTCCCTGGCCACCTCCGCGGCCCGCTCGGGAGCCAGTGGCTCACCGTCGCCGTCCGTGACGTAGAAGGCGTCCACGGCGTTCGCTCCGAGCGTGGAGACATGGGCGCTGCGCACGCGCACCGCGCTCTGCTCCAGCGCCCGGCCGATCCGGTGCAGCAGCCCGGGGGCGTCCTGGGCGCGGACCTCGATCACGGTGGCCAGGCGTGAGCCGGCCGCCGCGACGGTCACCCTGGGGGGCGGCGCCTTCACCCCGCGCCGCCGTGGATAGGCCGCCTCGCGTTCGGCGAGCCTGGCCCGGATGTCCAGGGAGCCGTCCAGGGCGCGTACGAGATCGGCCCGCAGCCGGGCGGCCTGCGGGAGCGAGCCGTACTCCGCCGCGACCCGCCAGCTGAGCACCAGCAGGCCGGCCGACTCGCCCATCTCGGTGGGCAGCTCGACGGCGCGCAGGTCGGCGGCGCGGACCGTGAGGCGGTGGAGGGCGAGCACTCCGGCCGCGGCGGGCAGGACGCCGGGGCGGTCGGGCAGGGCGATGAGGAGTTCGACGCCGACGGGTTCGGGTTCGCCGTCCTCGGCGGCCGGTTCGGGCCGGGTGTGCAGGGACAGGACGGGCTCGCGGGTGCGCAGGGCCTCGACGGCCAGGCGTTCCTGCTCGGCGCTGGGCGCGAGGGGCTCCGGTGCGGGGGGTTCCTCGCCGGCCAGGAGCGCGGCGACGCGTCGGACCAGGTCGGAGACGAGGGACGCCCGCCAGGAGCTCCAGGCGGCGGGACCGGTGGCCAGGGCGTCGGCCTCGGTGAGCGCGTGCAGGAGTTCCAGGGTGGAGGCACTGCCCACGGCTGTGGCGACGGAGCGGACGGTCGCGGGGTCGTCGAGGTCGCGCCGGGTGGCGGTCTCGACCAGCAGGAGATGGTGGCGTACGAGCGTGGCGACGACGCCCACGTCCTGATGGTCGAAGCCGATGCGGGCGGCCATGTCGCGGGCGATGACCTCGCCCGCGACGGAGTGGTCCCCGGGCCAGCCCTTGCCGATGTCGTGGAGCAGAGCGGCGATCAGGAGGAGGTCGGGGCGGCCGACGCGGCGGGTGAGGTGGGAGGCGCGGACGGCCGTCTCGACGAGGTGCCGGTCGACGGTCCAGGTGTGGACGGGGTTGCGCTGCGGCCGGCAGTGCACGCGCTCCCAGTCGGGCAGCAGGCGGGTGATGATGCCTTCCGCCTCCAGGGCCTCCCAGACGCCGACGGTGGCTTCGCCGGCACCGAGCAGGGTGATGAGCTCCTCGCGGGCCTGGGCGGGCCACGGCACGGGCAGTGGCTGCGCCGCGGTGCCCAGGTGGCGTACGAGGTGACGGGAGAGCGGCAGCCCGGCCTCCGCCGCCGCGGCGGCGGCCCTGAGGGTGAGCACGGGGTCGCGTTCGGGGCGTGCGGTGCGCGCGAGGACCACCTCGCCGTCGGCCTCGACGACGCCCTCGGCGAGCGGGGTGCGTTCCGGTGCGGCCTTGGCGCCGCCGAGGATCGTCCGCAGCCGTGGCCGGACGGAGCGGGCCCGCAGGACGCGGTTGACCTCGCGCCAGGTGACGTCGGTGGCGTACGAGACGGTCCTGGCGGCCTCGTACACCTGGCGCAGCAGGGCGTCGGAGTCGAGGAGGCCGAGGGCCCCGGCGACCTGGTCCTGTTCCTGCAGGGCGAGGCGGTCTGTGGCCCGGCCGGTGGTGAGGTGGAGCGCGTCACGTGCGTCGAGGAGCGTGCGCCGGGCCTCGGCGAGCCCTTCGCGGGGCGCGTCCGCGACCCAGGAGGCCGCCACTGCACGCAGGGCGGTGGCGTCCCGGAGGCCGCCGCGGGCCTCCTTGAGGTCGGGTTCCAGGAGGAACTGGAGCTCACCCATGCGTTCGGCCCGCTCGCGGCAGAGTTCGTCGAGGGCGGGGAGGCGCTTGGGGGCCTGGTTGCGCCAGTCGGCGAGGATCGCGGTCCGCAGTCCGGCGACGAGGCCGAGGTCTCCGGCGACGGGGCGCGCGTCGAGCAGTCCGAGCTGGACCTTGAGGTCCTCCCCCGCGGTCCTGCGTGCTTCACCGGGGGTGCGTACGGAGTGGTCGAGGGCGAGGCCGAGGTCCCAGACGGGGTACCAGATCCCGTCGGCGAGCGTGGCGATGGCTCCGGCGTCGGCAGTGCCGTCGTGCAGGAGCAGGAGGTCGAGGTCGCTGCGCGGGGAGAGCTCGCCACGCCCGTATCCGCCGACGGCGACGAGGGCGGCTCCCCGGACACCCGCCCGCTCGGCCGCGGCGGTGAACAGCCCGGTGAGCCAGTCGTCGGTGAGCCGGGCCAGAGCGGCACGGCGCGGCGGCCCGGACCGCGTCTTCTCCTGGAGAAGACGCAGCCGGGCCGCCGCGTAGCCGCTGGGTCCCGAGTCCTCGGATTCGGTGGTCGCTTCGGTGCTCGTCACCCAGCTGCCTTTCCGTTCACAGGAACCGTCGGTCAGAGTGCGTCCGGGCCGCGTTCGCCGGTCCGTACGCGGATCGCGGTCTCGACCGGGACGCTCCAGACCTTGCCGTCACCGATCTTGCCCGTCCTGGCGGCCTTGACCACCACGTCGATGAGCTGTTCGGCGTCCTCGTCCTCGACGAGGACCTCGATACGGATCTTCGGCACGAGGTCGACGGTGTACTCGGCACCACGGTAGACCTCTGTGTGTCCGCGCTGACGCCCGTAACCGCTGGCCTCCGTGACCGTGAGGCCCTGGACGCCGAAGGCCTGGAGGGCCTCCTTGATCTCGTCCAGCCTGTGCGGCTTCACGACTGCGGTGATGAGCTTCATGCGTCCACCTTCTTGTTCGTCGGGGCTGACGGGGTGCCGGGGGCCGGACCCGTGGTGCGCTGTGCCGCGCCGCCGCCGGCGCCGCTGAAGTCGTATGCCGTCTCGGCGTGCTCGACCTGGTCGATACCGGAGACCTCGTCGTCCTCGGAGACGCGCATTCCGATCGTCTTGTCCAGGATGAAGGCGAGGACCGCGGAGACCACCAGGGAGTACGCGAGGACCGCGAACACTCCGACGGCCTGCTTGCCGAGCTGGTCGAGCCCGCCGCCGTAGAAGAGGCCCTTGGCGTCGGACTGCACACCGCCGGTGGCGAAGAAGCCGACGAGGAGCGAGCCGATGATGCCGCCGACGAGGTGGACGCCGACGACGTCCAGGGAGTCGTCGTAACCGAACTTGTACTTGAGGCCGACGGCCATGGCGCACAGGACACCGGCGATCACACCGACGGCGATGGCACCGAGCGGGCTGACCGCGCCGCCTGCGGGGGTGATGGCGACGAGGCCCGCGACGGCGCCGGACGCGGCCCCCAGGGTGGTGAAGGAGCCGTGGCGGATCTTCTCGTAGGCGAGCCAGCCCAGGACCGCCGCACCCGTGGCGACCTGCGTGTTGACGAACATGACGGCGCCGACACCGTCGTCGTTGCCGAGCCACGAACCGGCGTTGAAGCCGAACCAGCCGAACCACAGGAGGGCGGCGCCGAGCATGACGAGCGGCAGGCTGTGCGGCCGCATCGGGTCCTTCTTGAAGCCGACCCGCTTGCCGATGACGAGGATGACGCCGAGGGCCGCCGCACCCGCGTTGATGTGGACGGCCGTACCGCCGGCGAAGTCGATGACACCCAGCTCGAAGAGCCAGCCGCCCGCGCCCCACACCCAGTGGGCGACGGGGAAGTAGACGACGGTGACCCAGAGCGTGATGAAGAGGGCCCAGGAGGTGAACTTGACCCGGTCGGCGAGAGCGCCGCTGATGAGGGCCGGGGTGAGCACGGCGAACATCAGCTGGAAGACCGCGAAGACGTAGGTCGGGATGGTGTAGCCGTCCCAGAGCTCGGTCACGCCGATTCCGCTGAGGCCGACGAAGTCCGAGCTCCAGCCGATGACGGAGCCGACGTCGGTGCCGAAGGCGAGGCTGAATCCGTAGAGCACCCAGAGGATCGTGACGATCCCGAGGCTGATGAAGCTCATCATCAGCATGTTCAGGGTGCTCTTGACGCGGACCATGCCTCCGTAGAAGAAGGCCAGACCCGGGGTCATGAGCATCACCAGCGCGGTGCAGATGAGCATGAACCCTGTGTTGGCGGCAGACAGCTCCGGGGCGTCTGCGGCAAGCGTCGTGATGCCTGGGGGCATCGGCGTCTCCTCGTCGTCGGTGCGGCCACGTGCGGGGGTGCGGGACCACGGTGAAAAGGTGCGGGCCGGTTATGCGCCATGACATTCGCGCAGCGCGGTTTCCACGGATGCCGCACGATGTTTCACCGCAGTGACGGCTGGGCTCCGCGTGTTACGTACCGATGAACCAGGGGTGTCGGACCCGGTGTGCTGCCTACCATGCTGCCTGCGCCGCATACGGCGCGGCCGGAGCGGCCGGGAACGTGAACCGGCCACGACGGAGACCCGCTGACCTGGCAATGGGGGAGCCGAGTCGGGTGGTACGGGGCGGCCGTCGTGGCCGGTGGCAGGAGTGCCGGTCAGACCGCTTCGGCGGTCTCCGGGAGCTGCTCGGTGAGCAGGTCGGTGAGCCGGGCGACCTCGGGAATGTCACCGAAGTCCCTGGCAGCGGTGTCGACGGTCTTGCGGAGCCTGGTGTTGACGCGCTCCGACCTGACACTCTTGGCGATCTTCAGGGCCCTGGTGGCCAGGACCGTCGACTCCTCCGGCTCGCGCTTGAGGAGATGCACGGTGGCCATGCCGATCAGATTGAGCGCGTAGGACCGCTGGTGCTCGTTGTCCTCGCCGAAGAGCTCGACGGCGCGGGCCATGACGGGCTCGGCGAGCGAGGCGTACGTGGGGCTGCGGCCGGCGACATAGGCGAGGTCACGGTAGGAGTGGGCGTTCTCCCCGTGGAGTTCCGCGTCGGAGAAGAACCGGATCCAGTCGGGCTCGGGCTCGTCGTCGAGAACGGCGTCGGCGAAGGTGTCCTCGGCCATCCGGACCGCCCGCTTGCACTTGCTCGGCTGGCCCATGTTGGCGTAGGCGCGGGCCTCCATCGCATACAGCATGGCCTGGGTCCGGGCGGTGGCGCAGTCGCGGCTGCCGTACTGGGCGAGGTGGATGAGTTCGAGCGCGTCGTCGGGCCGGCCGAGGTGGATCATCTGGCGGCTCATGCTGGAGAGGATGTACGAACCCAGCGGCTTGTCGCCGGCCTCCTTGGAGGCGTGCAGGGCGAGCACGAAGTACTTCTGGGCGGTGGGCTGGAGGCCCACGTCGTAGCTCATCCAGCCTGCGAGCTCGGCCAGTTCGGCCGCGCAGCGGAACAGGCGCCTGGCGGTGGCCTGGGGCTGCGGCTCCTGCAGCAGGTCGGTGACTTCGTGGAGCTGGCCGACGACGGCCTTGCGGCGCAGCCCGCCGCCGCACTGGGCGTCCCACTGCCGGAACATCGCCGTGGTGGATTCCAGCAGGTCCAGCTCGGGGCCGGAGAGGCGCGAGGGGCGGCTCTCCGCGGTGGGCAGCTCGGGTTCCGCCTGCCCCTGGCGGGCGACGGGCACCAGCCAGCGCTGCATGGGCTCGATGAGGGTGGGTCCGGCGGCCAGGGCGAGGGAGCTGCCGAGGAAGCCGCGCCGGGCGAGCATGAGGTCGCTGCGGGAGAATTCGCTGAGCAGCGCGACGGTCTGCGGCCCGGCCCAGGGCAGGTCGACCCCCGCCACCGAGGGCGCCTGGTGGGCGGCGCGGAGCCCGAGGTCCTCGACGGAGACGACGGTGCCGAAGCGCTCGGAGAAGAGCTCGGAGAGGATGCGCGGGATCGGCTCGCGGGGCTGCTCGCCGTCGAGCCAGCGGCGCACCCGGGAGGTGTCGGTGCTGATGTGGTGGGCACCGAGCTGGCGGGCGCGCCGGTTCACCTGGCGGGCGAGCTCGCCCTTCGACCAGCCGCTCCGCACGAACCACGATCCCAATTGCCCGTTGGGGCGCTTTCCGGCATTCGTCTCGCCTGCGCCGCTGCCACTCACTGGAACGCCCCCATCCCGCTGAAACCTGTCGCGCGAACCTCTATCAGAATGCCGCGCCTCGGTGCTGCCCGTACGCCCGTTGCGCCCCATCGAACAGATCGGCGAATTGCCATCGGCATACTCAACTGCAGATGCAATTGCAGCTTCGAGTACCCACGGTAATCCTACGATCACCGCTGCGGCGAGGGCCGTTGCAGAAACGCCACCATTCGCCACCCCTTCGGGTGAACCCCTTCGGCGCAGTCCGCGATTCACTTGACAGGCCGCGATCAGCAGCGAGCGGAGTGAAGCATTCAGGGGCGCGCGGTGCACCTCACGCACCCCCGTGACGCGACCCCCGCGCTCCGGCGGATCGGCGGCGACGGAGGACGTCCGGTGCTCCGGGTCGTAACCACCGGTGAGTCGGACCCGTTGGAGGGGGCATGGGCTTCACGATCGGCGGCATCCGGGAGATGCGGTCCGGCACGCGGCGGCGCAGCCGTGCGGCCGGGGCGACCGCAGTGGCCGAGTACACAGGACTCTGGGGCTGGGCGGTGGCTCCGGGCGCGCGTGCCGCGGCGGGCGTCTGCTCGTGCGGCGACACCGCGTGCGCCGCCCCCGGCGCCCATCCGCTGGGTTTCGCCCGCGAGGTGCCGCCGGGCGCCACCCTCGACATGGCCGCGGACGCCTGGGCCGAGGTGCCGGGCGCCTCGATGCTGCTCCCCGCGGGTCGCTCCTTCGACGTGCTCGACGTCCCCGAGGCCGCAGGACGGCGCGCGCTGGTGCGGATGGAGCGGATGGGCCTGCCCCTGGGGCCCGTGTCGGTGACACCGACCGGTCGTACACAGTTCTTCGTCGCCCCCGGGGCGGCGGCAGGGCTCCCCGGGCTGCTCTACCGGATGGGCTGGGACGACGCGGACCTGGACCTGCGCGCACTGGGCCGCGGGGCGTACGTCACCGCTCCCCCGTCGGACCTCGGGGGCCTCGGCCCGGTCCGCTGGCTGCGCCCGCCGGTGCCGGACACGGCCGCCGCTCCCCCGCAGGCGCGACTGCTGCTCGGCACGCTCGCCTACATATGCCACCGGTGGTGAACGCCGAAGGGCGGTGAACCCCTCCCGGGGTCCACCGCCCTTCGCACGTACGCGGGGTACGGCCGGTCAGTCGCCGATCAGCGCGTCGACGAAGGCGCCCGGCTCGAACGGGGCGAGGTCGTCCGGACCCTCGCCGAGACCGATGAGCTTCACGGGGACGCCCAGCTCGCGCTGGACGGCGATCACGATGCCGCCCTTGGCGGTGCCGTCCAGCTTGGTGAGCACGATGCCGGTGATGTCGACCACCTCGGCGAAGACCCGCGCCTGGACGAGGCCGTTCTGCCCGGTCGTGGCGTCGAGGACGAGCAGGATCTCGTCGAGCGGCCCGTGCTTCTCGACGACCCGCTTGACCTTGCCGAGCTCGTCCATCAGGCCGGTCTTGGTGTGCAGCCGGCCCGCGGTGTCGATGAGCACCACGTCGGCACCCTCGGCGATGCCCTCCTTCACCGCGTCGAACGCGATGGACGCGGGGTCCCCGCCCTCGGGGCCGCGCACCGTACGGGCGCCGACACGTTCGCCCCAGGTCTGGAGCTGGTCGGCGGCGGCGGCGCGGAAGGTGTCCGCGGCGCCGAGCACGACGCTGCGGCCGTCGGCGACGAGCACCCGGGCGAGCTTGCCCGTCGTGGTCGTCTTGCCGGTGCCGTTGACCCCGACGACCATCACGACGCCGGGGGTCGCCTCGCCGCCCTCCGTCTTCACCGCACGGTCGAAGTCGGGACCGAGCAGGGTGACGAGCTCTTCGCGCAGCAGGGTGCGCAGCTCGTCGGGCGTACGGGTGCCGAGGACACGGACCCGCTCACGGAGCCGCTCCACCAGCTCCTGGGTGGGGGCGACGCCGACGTCGGCGGTGAGGAGGGTGTCCTCGATCTCCTCCCAGGTGTCCTCGTCGAGGTTGTCGCGGGACAGGAGCGTGAGCAGCCCCTTGCCCAGGGAGTTCTGCGAACGGGCGAGCCGGGCGCGGAGCCGCACCAGGCGACCCGCGGTGGGCTCGGGGACTTCGAGCTCGGGGATCTCCGGCTCGATGACGACGGGGGTCTCCTCGACGGGAGTCCCGGCGCCGGGGAGACCGACCTCCTCGATGGTGCGCCGCGCTTCGTCGCGCGGCGTCTCGGCCTCCTCGCCGACGCGGGGCTCGGCGGGAGGAGTGAGGGTCGGCGTGCTCGACGGCGCCGAGGGCGGCAGCTGCTTCTTCTTGCGGCTGCTGACCACGAGCCCGCTGATCAGGCCGACCGCGACCAGGGCGATGACTACAGCAAGGATGACGATTTCCATAACGCGTCCAGTATCGGCCACAGCCGTGGTCCGGCGCGGCCGTGGAGAGCGGCGGGTGTCGACCGCATGGACGGTATGCCACGTTTGGGCGTAAAGGTACGCTGCTGCCCGTGGAGAACCGCGGCCTGGATCCCGTCCCCGACGACGAACGCACCGGCCGGGTCCGCACCCTCTTCCCCACCTGGGTCACAGCCAACATGACGGTGCTGCTGCTGACCGTTGGGGCCGGGCTCACCGTCTTCAACGGGCTGAATCTCTGGCAGGTGCTGGCCGTGGCGGTGTCGGCCCCCGTGGTCTCGTTCGGACTGGTCGGCCTCGTGTCGATCGCGGGCAAGCGCGGCGGGGCGCCCGGCATGGCACTGTCCAGGGCGGTTTTCGGACAGCGCGGCAATCTCTTCCCCGGAGCCCTGCTGTGGGTCGCCCGGTGGGGGTGGGAGACCGTGAACGCGGTCACCGGCTCCTACGCCCTCCTGGCCGTACTCGATCTGCTGTTCGACATCCGGCGTAGCCACGCGCTGGTCCTGGTCGTCCTGACGGCCTTCGTCGCCGCGGGCTTCCTCGTGTCGGGGCTCGGCATCAGGGCACTCCGGGTGTCCTCCTGGGTCTCCGTCCGGCTCTTCGGGGCGGCGAGCCTCCTGGTCCTGGTCCATCTGATCGGCTCGACCCCGTGGCGGACCGTCCTGGAGCGGCCGCCCGGCCCGGCGGCGATGATGATCGCGGGGATCGGGACACTGGCCGCCGGGGGCATCAGCTGGGTTCCCTCCGCCCCGGACTTCGCCCGCTACCTGCCGCGCTCCGCGTCCGGCCGGGCGATGGTCGGCGCGACCGTGGGCGGGGCGCTGGTCACGGTGGCGCCGATGGTGATGATGGGCGCGGTCATGGCGGTGAGCTCACCGCACCTGGCCGTCACGAAGGACCCCGTGGCGTTCATCGGCGAGCTGCTGCCGATGTGGATCTCGGTGCCCTATCTCCTCACCGCAGTGGCCGGCATGGTGCTGATCAACGCGATGTCGATGTACTCCGCCGGCTTCACCGCGCAGACGCTCGGGTTCGCGATGCCCCGCGCCTGGGCCGTGGGCGTGAACGCGACGATCAGCCTGCTGCTGGGCGGGGCCCTGATGATGGTGGCGACGAGTTTCATCGGCACCTTCCTCTCGTTCCTGACCCTGCTCGGTGTGACGTTCTCCGCGTGGATCGGGGTCTTCGGCGTCGATCTGCTGCGCGGCCGTACGTACGACGCCGAGGCCCTCATGGACACGGGTCCCCGCAGTGGCTACTGGTACGCCGGGGGGTTCGGCCGGCAGGCCATGACGGCCTGGGGGGCGGCACTGGTGACCGGACTGCTGTTCACCGATGTCGAGTGGTTCACCGGCCCGCTCGCCGGCTACTGGATCGGGCGCCACGGCCTGGGCTGGGCGGCCACGATCCTCGTCGCGGCGGGGGTGTACGCGGCGCTGCCGCGCCCGGCGGACGGGACGGGCGGCGCACCGGCCCGGTTCTGACCCCCCGGCACGGCAGAACGCTGCCCCGGGCCGGCATGGGCCGGACCGGGGCAGCGTGGTCGAGGAGAGGGGCAGCGGGGATTAGCCCATCTCCTCCAGCGCCTTGCCCTTGGTCTCCTTCACGAACTTGAGCACGAAGGGGATGGAGAGCACGGCGAAGCAGGTGTAGATGATGTAGGTGCCCGACAGGTTCCAGTCGGCCAGGCTCGGGAAGCTCGCGGTGATGGCCCAGTTGGCGATCCACTGCGCGGAGGCGGCGACACCGAGCGCGGCGGCGCGGATCCGGTTCGGGAACATCTCACCGAGGAAGACCCAGACCACGACACCCCACGACAGGGCGAAGAAGAGCACGAAGACGTGGGCCGCGATCAGGGCGACGGTGCCCTGGGTCGTGGGCAGTTTGCCGTCGACGAGATCCGCGGAGAAGGCCCAGGCCTCGAACGCCAGGGCGACGGCCATACCCATGGACCCGATGAGGGCGAGCGGCCTGCGGCCGACCCGGTCCACCAGGACCATGGCGATCACGGTGCCGATGATGTTGATGATCGACGTGGTGAACGAGTAGAAGAACGAATCGGTCGGGTCGATGCCGACGGACTGCCACAGCGTCGCCGAGTAGTAGAACGCGACGTTGATACCGACGAGCTGCTGGAAGACCGAGAGGCCGATACCGACCCAGACGATCGGCAGGAAGCCGAAGCGGCTGCCGAGCAGGTCGCTGAACTTCGACTTGTGCTCACGACGCATCGCCGTCTCGATCTCGTTGACGCGCGCGTCGAGGTCGACGTTCTTGCCCTCGACCTCTTCGAGGATCTTCCGGGCGCGGTCCTTCTTGCCCACGGAGATCAGGAAGCGCGGCGACTCGGGGATCGCGAAGGACAGCAGCCCGTACAGGATCGCGGGTACCACCATCACGCCGAGCATCCACTGCCAGGCCTCGAAGCCGCCGATCTCACCGCGCTGGTCGCCGTCGGCGAGCTGCAGGATGCCGTAGTTGACCAGCTGCGAGATGGCGATACCGACGACGATGGCGGCCTGCTGGAAGGAGCCGAGGCGCCCTCGGTAGGCGGGCGGCGAGACCTCGGCGATGTAGGCCGGGCCGATGACGGATGCCATGCCGATCGCGAAGCCGCCGATGATCCGCCACATGGCGAGGTCCCAGAGGGCGAACGGCAGAGCGGATCCGACGGCGCTGATGGTGAAGAGCACCGAGGCGATCTGCATGCAGCGGATACGGCCGATCCGGTCGGCGATGCGTCCCGCCGTCGCCGCGCCGATCGCACAGCCGATCAGCGCGATCGCGATCACCTGGGCGAGCGTCCCCGACCCGATGTCGTAGCGGTCGCGGATGGCCTCGACGGCCCCGTTGATCACGGAGCTGTCGTAGCCGAAGAGGAAGCCGCCCATCGCTGCGGCTGCGGTGATGAAGATGACATGGCCGAGATGGTCCGGGTGGGCCTCCCGGGCTCCGGACTCCGGTCCGCGCGCTGTGCTGGTCACATGAACTCCTGGTACCTGGCCGCAACGTCAGGTGTGGGGGGTGAGCCCTCCTAGTGGCGCACAACTTCCTGCCGACCACCACTTGAAGGTAAAAACAACATTGCTGAGGTTATGCGTTCAAGTTTCGAAGTCAAGACTTGGGTCCGGGTGAAGCGGTCCCTCACAAGTACCCAGGAGCGCCCAAAAGGTGCGTTGAAGTGTTGAAGGTTAGGTAAAGGAGATGTGACTGCACGTCAGTCGATGAACCGATGGCTCAGCGAAGCCGCTGGCTGATCACCTTGGAGACTCCGTCGCCCTGCATCGAGACTCCGTACAGCGCGTCGGCGACCTCCATCGTCCGCTTCTGGTGCGTGATGACGATGAGCTGGGAGCTCTCCTGGAGCTCCACCATGATCCGGATCAGACGCTGCAGATTGGTGTCGTCGAGCGCCGCCTCCACCTCGTCCATGACGTAGAACGGGCTCGGCCTGGCCTTGAAGATGGAGACCAGCAGGGCAACGGCCGTAAGGGATCGCTCGCCGCCGGACAGCAGGGAGAGCCGCTTGACCTTCTTGCCCGGAGGCCTGGCCTCGACGTCGAGGCCGGTCGTCAGCATGTTGTCCGGGTCGGTGAGGATGAGACGGCCCTCGCCGCCCGGGAAGAGCCGGGAGAAGACGCCCTCGAACTCGCGTGCGGTGTCCCGGAACGCCTCCGTGAACACCTGCTCGACCCGCTCGTCGACCTCCTTGATCACCTGCATCAGATCGGCCCGGGTCTTCTTCAGGTCTTCGAGCTGTTCGGAGAGGAACTTGTGCCGTTCCTCCAGCGCCGAGAACTCCTCCAGGGCGAGCGGATTCACCTTCCCGAGTTGCTGATACGCCCGTTCGGCCGCCTTCAGGCGCTTCTCCTGCTCGGCCCTTACGAAGGGCTTCGGCTGGTTGCGCGGGTCCTCCGGATCCGCCGGGAGCTCCTCGCCCTCCGCCGCGGGGGACGGTGGCACCAGCTGGTCGGGGCCGTACTCGGCGGCCAGGCCGGCCGGCTCGACGCCGAACTCCTCCAGTGCCTTGGCCTCCACCTGCTCTATGCGCAGCCGCTTCTCGGCCCCGAGCACCTCGCCCCGGTGCACCGAGTCGGTGAGCCGGTCGAGCTCGCTCTTGAGGTCACGGCCGCGTCCGCGTTCGGCCGCCAGGTCCCGCTCGCGCTCGGCCTTCGCCGCCTCGGCCCGGGTCCGCTCCTCGTCCGCCCGTACGACCGAGACCTCCACATGGGCGAGCAGCTGTCGGGCGCCCGACGCCACGGCTGCGGCCACGGCCGCCTCGTGGCGCAGCCGGGCACGGCGCTGCTCGGCGCGGGTGCGTGCCTCGCGCTCGGCCCGGGCCCCGCGGTCGAGGGCGTCGGCCCGTCCCGCGAGCGCCTTGACCCGCTCCTCGTGCGTACGGGCCTGGAGGCGGGCCTCCATCTCGGTCTGGCGTGCGTTGGCCCCGTCGGCGGCGAGCCGGTCCCGTACGGAGGTGTCGGGCTCCTCCTCGACCGGGGTCTCCTCCGCGACCAGCAGCCGTTCCGCCAGCTCCTCGGCCTCCTCGGTGGCCCGCTCCAGCGCCTCCTGCGCCCGGGCGGCGGAGGCGGTCATCCGCTCGGCCTCCCCCGCGGCGCCACGGGCCTGTCCGGCCAGCCGTCCGAGCTGCTGCGCCACTCCCGACTTCTCCCGCTCGGCGGCCCGGCGCCGCTCCCCGAGCTCCTCCACGCGGGCGGCGCCCTCGCCGCGCCGTGCGGCCTCGGCCCGCTGGGCCGAGGCGAGTTCCTCGCAGCGCACGGCGAGCTCGGCGAGCTCGGCGGCGGCCTCGTCGACGGATGCCTGGACCTCCAGCAGGCTGGGTGCCCCGGCGGATCCGCCGTGGGCGAAGTGGGCGCCCAGCACATCGCCCTCGGCGGTGACGGCGGTCAGACCGGGGTGGGCGGCGACCAGCTCCTCGGCGTCCTCCAGGGTGCCGACGACGACCATGTCGCGTACCAGCCGCCGGACGGCCGCCATCAGTTCGGCGGGCCCCCGCACCAGGCTCGCGACGGCGGGCGCGGCGGGTTCCCCGGTGGCGAGGGCCGGGCCGGCCGATGCCGTGCCGGAGACCGTGACGGTTGCGGGACCGTGCTCCGCCCCGGAAGGCGTGGCGGCCGCAGGACCGAGCTCCGCCCCGGAAGGCATGGCGGCCGTGGGGCCGGACGCCTGACCGGGCACCAGTCCGGCGGGGCCGTCGACGGGCTCCCGCGGCTGCTCCGTACCCTGCGCGGGTACCTGCCCGCCCGCCGATCCGCCCGTCACCAGCGCCGCGCGCCCCGCGTCCTGCTTGCGCAGCAGACGGATCGCCTCCGCCGCGGCGGCCGGACCCGTCACCGCGACGGCGTCGGCGGCCGCGCCCAGTGCGGCGGCCACCGCGACCTCGTGCCCGGGGGCCACCGTGAGCAGTTCCGCGACCGGTCCGAGCAGTCCGGTGAGCCGGTCCCCCGCACCGAGCAGCGCCCCGGTGCCGTCCTTGCGACGGAGGCCCAAGGACAGTGCCTCGTGCCGGGCTGAGACCGCCGCGCGGCTGCGTTCGGCGGCGGTGACCGCCTCGCGCGCCGCGCTCAGGGCCGCCTCCGCCCCGGCGAGTTCCCGTTTGGCGGCCTCATGCTGCTCCGCCAGCTCGGCGTCACCCGCGTCCAGCCCATCGACCTCGGCCTTGAGCTGCTCGTACTCCTCCTGGGCGGCCACCGCCCGCTCCTGTGCCTCGTCCCGCGACGCGGCCAGCCGGTCGATCTCGGCCTGCGCCGAACCCGCGCGGCTGCGCGCGGCGTTGACCTGCCCGGTGAGCCGGGCGAGCCCTTCGCGCCGGTCGGCGATGGCCCGGGCCGCGTCCCGGAGCCTGCGCTCCTCGGCGGCCAACTCCCGCTCCAGTTCGGCCCGGTGTGCGGTGGTGTCCTCCAGGGCGTGCTCGGCTGCTTCGAGCGCGGCCTCCAGCTCCGCCTCCTGCTCGCGGATCCGGGCGGCCTCACGCTCCATGTCCTCCGGGTCCCGCCCACGCCGCTCCTCCTCCGGCGCGGCGGTGGCGCTCTTCACCCGGGCGTCGGCGAGCGAGATCGTGCCCCGCACGCGTTCGGCCAGCTGGGAGAGTTCGTACCAGGTCTGCTGGGCCCGCTGCAGCCGCGGCGCGAGCCGGCGCACCTCGTCCTCCAGGTCCGCCTCGCGGGCGAGCGCCGCCTTGAGCTCGGCCTCCGCCGCTTCCCTGCGCTGTTTGAGGGCGGCCTCGTCGGCGATCTCGCCGCGCAGCGCCTCCCGCAGCCTCACCAGGTCGTCGGCGAGCAGACGCAGCCGGGCATCGCGCAGGTCGGCCTGGATGACAGCGGCCCGGCGGGCCACGGCCGCCTGCCGGCCAAGCGGTTTGAGCTGGCGCCGAAGTTCGTCGGTGAGGTCCTGGACGCGGGCGAGGTTGGCGCCCATCGCCTCCAGCTTCCGCAGCGCCTTCTCCTTGCGCTTACGGTGCTTGAGCACACCCGCCGCCTCTTCGATGAAGGCGCGGCGCCCCGTCGGGTCGGCGTGTAGGACCGAGTCCAGCCGGCCCTGGCCGACGATGACGTGCATCTCGCGGCCGATACCGGAGTCCGAGAGGAGTTCCTGGATGTCGAGCAGCCGGCAGGTGTCGCCATTGATCTGGTATTCGCTGCCGCCGTTGCGGAACATGATCCGGGTGATCGTCACCTCGGCGTACTCGATGGGCAGCGCGCCATCGGAATTGTCGATGGTCAGCGACACTTCCGCACGGCCGAGAGGCGGCCTTCCCGTGGTGCCGGCGAAGATCACGTCTTCCATCTTGCCGCCGCGCAGGGATTTGGCCCCCTGCTCCCCCATGACCCAGGAGAGGGCGTCCACCACATTGGATTTACCCGACCCGTTGGGGCCGACGACACAGGTGATCCCCGGTTCGAACCGCAGGGTCGTGGCGGAGGCGAACGATTTGAAACCACGGAGGGTCAGAGCCTTGAGGTGCACGCCGCCGGACTCTACCTTTCACTCTCGGTTTCGCTGATGAAGGTGCAGGGCACATCAGACGGTAAGCGAAGAGCGATAGGCGGCCGACGACGGCCCGGGGGGAAAGAAAGAAGGGACGCCGGAGCGTCCCTTGTAAATCCTGCACGGTGCTGCTGTGCAGTCATTGGAGCACAGTCTTGCGTAACGGATCGCTGGCGGACCGGATCACGAGCAGTCCTCGGTGTTCCAGAACGACGATCCGTGACGAAGACTTCGATGGTTGATCCCGAGCGGCTGGCGTATGGCCCGACCGGCCCCGGCAGGGCCTTGGGGTCAGGTCAGCGCGGGCTCCGCCTGGGGTACGTCGATGTCGATGCTGTCGAGCAGCGACTCCTGGTGCTGGGCGGCGGCGTTGAGCGCGTCGTTCTCGTCCT
The DNA here is from genome assembly GCF_045039765.1 of Streptomyces sp. NBC_01166. NCBI lineage: Bacteria > Bacillati > Actinomycetota > Actinomycetes > Kitasatosporales > Streptomycetaceae > Streptomyces > Streptomyces sp. NBC_01166. Next base: position 5,977,060 of record NZ_CP108613.1, on the reverse strand, counting down.
GGATCCGTACGAGCTCGGATTCCAGGTCCTGGACGCGCTTCTGGAGCCGTCGCATCTCGGCGAGGAGTCGCGGATCGGAACCGCCGACGTAACCGAGAAGCGCCTTTGCCATGATGAAAGGTCCTCCACACTGAGTGACCGACCGATGCGGTGTGGGTCGTGAGGGAATCGCACCCGCGGTGCTCGGCAGTGCTGTGAATTCACTGCTGTTCTGCTGTCACCAGCTCTGCCGAACAGCTAAGGTGCGCGGGGTTTTCAGCGTCTCACCAAAAAGTTTGACGGTCAACACGATCACACGCCTGCGGACCGGGTGTCCCGGGGGTGCGCGGCCTGATGATCATGCGGCGCGACTCTCCTGCGGGTTCCCGAAGGGTGTGGAGATCTTCGTCAATGCCGCAGCCTGGCACGGCGCGCCGCTCTTGGCAACCATGTCCGGGCACCGGCTTCCTCCCAGGTCATTTCGGGTGCGAGGTCTTCGCCCGCCCTCTGTTCACCGCTCGCCGTCATCCGTGCGCGCAGCGCGTCCGGCCCGCATTCACCCGAGCGGGATCAGCGGATGGCGAACCCCTCATATCCACCGCGCGGCGTGTCCCAGATCTCAGTGACTCCGTCCACGCGCCCGGGTGTGTCGTCGGAGCCGAGCCAGTCGAGCAGACGGTGGCAATTCTCACGCGGCCCTTCGGCCACCACCTGTACCCGGCCGTCGTCGAGATTGAGGGCGAAGCCGGTGAGGTTTCCGATCTCCAAAGCATTTGCCCTGGTGAACCAGCGGAACCCTACTTGCTGTACTCGGCCGCGTACCCATACGACGAGTCGTGCATCTTCGTTCATGCCCGAACGCTAACCGCCCAATTACTCAAGGAGCACGCCGCCCCAAACGGCCATGGCGTAAGGTCCCCTCGCAATAGCTTCACCCGAACGGGTGAGTTTGATCTTTTCACACGGTGACGTCGTAATGACGCCCCGGAGCACGAGGAAGGCACAGCGCATGGGACGGCATCGACGCGCAGGCGCGGCCCCCGCCGCTGAGCAGCACGCGGCGACCGCGGAGGACGGGCCCCGCGGCGCTCGCCGGAAGAAGCGAGGCGGTATACCCGTACGCGCCGGGCTCCTCGGCGTATCGGCTGCCGTGGCCGTCGGAGCGGTCGCCGTGGCCTCGGGCCTGCTGCCCGGCGGAGACAGCTACAGCGTGAGCGGAGGCGGGGCCGCCGACCAGGTCCACGCCGGCGGTGCTCCCGATCTGCTGACCCAGGGCGAGTCGTCCGCCGAGCCGACCGGACGCACCTCCGCCTCCGCGTCCGCCGAGGCCGACCGGGGTTCCGGCCGTTCAGCCGCACCCTCGAAGTCCCCTTCGGCCACCCCCAGCGAGAAGCCGAGCAAGAAGCCGTCCGCCACCGCGACGAAGCCGGCGACGAAGGCTCCGGAGCGGACGAAGGCTCCCGCCCCGGCACCGAAGAAGACCACATCGTCCAGCCCCGCGGCCAAGAAGCCGGCCGCTCCGAAGACCTCGTCCGCCGCGCCGAGCCGCAAGGCCACCACCCCCGCGAGCCCGTCCGCCACCAGCGCTCAGGCCACCGTGCTCACCCTGGTCAACCAGGAACGCGCGAAGGTCGGCTGCAGCCCGGTCACCACGAGCGCCTCGCTGACCGCTCTCGCCCAGGACTTCAGCGAGGACATGGCGGCCCGCGACTTCTTCGGCCACACCGACCCCGACGGAGCGACCCCCTGGGACCGCGCCGCCGCAGCGGGCGTGGCGGGTCTGGGCGGCGAGAACATCGCCCGGGGCCAGGCCGACGCACAGGCCGTGATGGACGCCTGGATGAACAGCGACGGCCACCGCGCAAACATTCTCAACTGCGATTACAAGACGCTCGGCGTGGGGGTCCACCTCGGCTCCGGCGGCCCCTGGTGGACGCAGGACTTCGGCTTCTGAGAAGTGCCGGAAGAGGCCCCTGCCCGTCGGGAACGGACAGGGGCCTCTTGCTGTGCCCCGGGCCTACAACCATGGCCCGCCATCAGGAGTCTTGATCTTTCGGCAGCTACATTCCGCCATGGATGATCAAGACCGAAGGTACGTATGAACCGACCCAGAGGCACCACGGTGGCCACCGCGAGCGCCGTGGTGCTCGCCACCGCAGGCGGCCTGCTCGCCACAGCCGCCCCCGCCTCCGCAGCCGTCACCTGCGCATCGCCCGTCTTCAAGCGGACGTTCTACGCCAACACCACGTTCTCCGGGACGCCCAAGGGCACCGACTGCGACTCCGTGATCGACCAGAACTGGGGCACGGGTGCACCCGGTTACAAGGGCATGCCCTCCGACAACTTCGGTGTCCGCTGGTCCACGACCCGCGACTTCGGATCCGGCGGGCCGTTCACCTTCACCGCGTCGTCCCGTGACGGCATACGCGTGTACGTCGACGGCGTACGCAAGGTCGACGTGTGGAAGAACGTCGCCACGACCGTCTCGAAGACGGTCAACCTGACGATCCCGTCCGGCACGCACAGCCTGCGCGTCGACTTCGTGAACTGGACCGGCTCCGCCAACGTCAAGTTCGCCTACACGCCCCGCACTTCGGCGACCGTCGACAAGGTCAAGCCGCTCGTCCCGACCGGGACCACCGTCGCCTACAGCACGGCTTCCACGTCCACGAAGGTCAGCTGGGCCAGGAACAGGGAGATGGACCTCGCCGGCTACCGCGTGTACCGGCGGCTGAAGGGCGCGGCCTATCCGGCGAAGGCGCTGGCGACCACGACGTCCACCTCGTACACCGACACGACCGTGCCGAAGGACGGCAACGTCTACTACTACGAGGTGCGCGCGTACGACAAGGCGGGCAACACCTCCTCGGGCACCGCCGACGCCGCTGTCACCACGGTCGACCGGACGGCTCCCGCCGCCCCGAAGGGCGTCGAGGACAACTGGGCCATCGGCAACCCCACCAAGGTCACCCTCTACTGGGACGGCGGCAACGAGTCCGACCTCGCCGAGTTCCGGGTGTACCGCTCGACCTCACGGCCGGTCGCCCTGACCGCCGCCAACCGGCTGGCCTCCTCGGGCGGCGGCTACAGCGGGCCGCTGCCGCAGACCGGTGACACCTACTACTACGTCGTCACCGCCGTCGACACCCACGGCAACGAGTCCGCGTCCTCCGGCACCGCCGTGTACTACAGCGACGACCTCACCGGCCCGGTCGACACCGCGCTCAACGCGCGGGCTTCCGAGAGCGAGGCCGGAGTCACCGTGACCTGGGAGGCCTCGGCGGTGACCAGCGACGACTTCGCGGGCTACTCGGTCTTCCGGACCAGCCGCCCGGGAACGAGCACGGCCACGCGCACGGAGGTCGGCAAGGGCGTCAGGGGGACCTCCTTCACCGACGCCGCGCCGCCGGCCGGCGCGACGTACGCCTACCACGTCGTCGCCCTGGACCACGAGGGCAACGGCGGCACCCCGTCCGCCGCGCTCTCCGTCACCGTCGTGGGCAACAAGACCGCGCCCGCCCCCGTCACCGGGGTGACCGCCGTCCCGAAGGCGAACGGCGTCACGCTCTCCTGGGAGGCGAACGCCGACCCCGGTCAAGCGCATTACCGCGTGCTGCGCGGCACCCTCGTGGACGGGCAGTGGACGTACACCCCCGTGCTCCACCCCTCGAACTTCCAGCCGTGGGAGATCACGGAGACGACGTTCCACGACGCCGTGCCCGCCGACGGCCAGCAGGTCCGCTACGCCGTCGTCGCCGTCGACCAGTACGGGAACCAGCTGACCCCGGCCGCCGGCGCCACGGCCCTCGACGTCACCGAGCTGGACCTCCGCCCGACCGTCCCGGCGGCGACGGGCGCCCCGCTGGCCTACCTCGGCTCCGACCAGAACGCCTGGCTCTCCTGGGCCCTCGGCAGCTCCGAGACCCTCGGTGAGGTGTCCGGCTTCGCCATCCACCGCTGGAACCCGCAGACCGGGGCCTTCGAGCTGGTCCGCACGGAGCCTAAGGGCGCCGGCACCACCTGGCACTGGAAGGACCCCGCCGTCCCGGCGGAGAGCACGGTCTACTACCGCGTCTCGGTCCTCTACGCCGACGGAACCACCTCGGGTGCGAGCGAGACCTCCGTCGTGACCCGCTGACACGCCGGCCTCGGCGCCCGTGCGGCGTTCACCGTGAGTGAGCGCCGCACGGGCGGGAGCCGGAGCTGATCCAGCTCGTGGAGGGCCGGGCCGCGGTCTCGTCCTCAGGAGGCGGCGGAGACGCGCGGCGGACGCTGGCAGCGCGGGCAGAAGTAGCTGGAGCGGTTCATCCACGGCCGTCGGCGCATCGGCGTACCGCAGCGGTGGCAGGGTTCGTCCTCGCGCCCGTAGGCGTCCAGCGACCGGTCGAAGTAACCGGACTCGCCGTTCACGTTGACGTACAGGCTGTCGAAACTGGTGCCGCCCTGGTCGAGGGCCTCCCGCATCACGTCCCGGACATGGCCGAGCAGCTCCGCCGTCCTGGGGCGGGTCAGGGTCGCGGTCGGCCGCTCGTAGTGCAGCCGGCTGCGCCAGAGCGCCTCGTCGGCGTAGATGTTGCCCACGCCGCTGATCAGGGACTGGTCGAGCAGGGCGCGCTTGACCGTCGTACGGCGCAGGCGCAGCGCCAGGTGGAAGGCGGTGTCGTCGAAGGCCGGGTCGAGGGGGTCGCGTGCGATGTGCGCGATCACATCGGGCAGGCCGTCGGGGGTGTTGTCGTGCAGCGAGAGCCCGCCGAAGGTCCGCTGGTCGACGAAGCGCAGCTCGGTGCCGAGCGCGTCGTCGAAGCGGACCCTGATCCGCAGGTGCTTCTCGTCGGCGGCCTCCTCGGGCTGCACGAGCAGCTGACCGCTCATGCCGAGGTGGCCCAGGAGCGAGGACTCCACCTCGTCGAGGGGGATCCAGAGGTATTTGCCGCGGCGCATCGCCGTGCCGAAGCGCAGACCACGGAGCCGCGCCGCGAAGTCCGGGCCGCCCGCGAGGTGCCGGCGCACCGCACGCGGGTGCAGCACCTCGACGTCCTCGACGGTGCGCCCGGCGGTCCAGCGCTCCAGGCCCCGGCGCACGACTTCGACCTCGGGCAGTTCGGGCACGGTGACTCCTTCGACACAGGGGGGAAGACAGCGAGAGCCCCCCGGCGCACAGGGCACCGGGGGGCTCTCGGACGGTTCAGGCCGGAGCCGCGTCCGACTGCGGCGACGGGTCGTCGGCAGGGATGTCGGCGATCCCTCCGTCGGCTGCGGCCTTGGCCGCAGCCTCCCGTGCCTCCGCGGCGGCGCTGATCTCACGCCAGGCGGACTCGGCAGCCTGCTGCTCCGCTTCCTTCTTGCTACGGCCGGTGCCGGTGCCGTACGAGACACCACCGACGCGAGCGGCAGCAGTAAAGGTCTTCTCGTGATCGGGGCCGGTCTCCGTGACGAGGTACTCGGGGACTCCGAGGCTCTCGCTCGCGGTGAGCTCCTGGAGACTGGTCTTCCAGTCCAGGCCGGCTCCGAGGTTGGAGGACCTGTCGATCAGCGGGTCGAAGAGCCGGTGGACCAGCTCCGAGGCCGCACTGAGGCCCTGGTCGAGATAGACGGCGCCGATCACCGCTTCAAGGGTGTCGGCGAGGATGGAAGCCTTGTCCCGGCCACCCGTGCCCTCTTCACCACGGCCGAGCCGGATGAAGGAGCCGAGTTCGAGGCCGCGGCCCACTTCCGCAAGCGCACGCGAGTTGACCACCGCGGCCCGCAACTTGGCCAGCTGGCCTTCGGGCAGGTCGGGGTGGGTGCGGTACAGCGTGTCCGTGACCACCAGACCGAGCACGGAGTCCCCGAGGAACTCCAGCCGCTCGTTGGTGGGCAGACCGCCGTTCTCGTACGCGTACGAGCGATGGGTCAGCGCACGCACCAGAAGGGCGGACTCGAGGTGATACCCGAGCCGCCCTTCCAGAAGCGTGTGGGACGAGGCTGTGTTGATGTTGTCTGTCTTCTTGGAACTGGACAACTCAGACATCGGGCCTCTCACCAGCCGCTCAGACCTCGAGGACCTGGCGCTTGTTGTAGGTGCCGCAGCTCGGGCACGCAATGTGCTGGAGCTTCGGCTCCTGGCAACGCTCGCACGAAACCAGGGTGGGGACCGCAGCCTTCCACTGCGACCGGCGGTGGCGCGTGTTGCTGCGCGACATCTTCCGCTTCGGAACAGCCACGGCTACTTCTCCTGCTTCTCGTCGACGCCCGGTTCGGCGCCGCCCATGTTGTCCTTCTCGCCGTCCTGAACGGTCTCGGCGAGTCCTTGCAGTGCCGCCCAACGGATGTCGACGGCATCGTGGTGGTGGTCCGGATTCTCGTCCAGCCTGATTCCGCACTCGGAACACAGACCGGCACAGGTCTCCTTGCACACCGGCTGCAGCGGCAGTGCGAGCACCACCGCGTCACGCAGCACAGGCTCGAGGTCGAACGAGTCGTCCTCGAGAAAGAACCTGTCCTCGTCGTCCTCGGCGTCGTCGACCGGGTCCGCGGTCCTGCTGCGGTTCCGGTCATCGGCGTCAGGGTACGAGAACATCTCCTGGAAGTCCGCTTCGACCTCGAGGGCCAGCGGCTCCAGACACCTTACGCACTCCCCCTCGGCCGTCGCACGGGCGGTGCCTGTGACGAGCACCCCTTCCATGACCGATTCGAGGCGGAGGTCCAGCGCCAGGGGCGCATTCTCCTGCACACCGATGACCCCGTCGATACCGAGGTCCTTCGGAGCTTCCACCGTGCGGGTCAGCCGCTTCATGGCACCAGGACGCCGACCCAGCTCGCGCGTATCGAACACGAGAGGGCTGCGGTGGTCGAGATGGCCGTTCAGGGCTTTTCCTGCTTTCGAGATCATGTGCGTGGTGCGGCTTCGGGAGGGCCACCCCTGTCCTGACGGAAAGAGGGCAGCCGGGATCGCGGACATACACGCGACCGAAGAGCCAGGATACTGGACGTACCGCCCAGCTCCCAATCCGGTACGCCCCGCTCCGGTCAGCGGCCCTGTTCGTAGCGGCGCAGCTGTTCCAGGTCGATCATGCTGGTGTCGAAGAGGCTGGTCTCGTCGAGCGCGCTCTCGCCCTGCTGCACGGGCACCTGGCCCTGCTGCGGCCAGTACTCCTGCTGCTGGTTCGGGTCGTACGGCTGCTGCTGGTAGGCGGCGTACGGGTCCTGCTGCTGGTAGGCGTAGCCGTCCTGGAGCTGCTGGTCCTGGTAGCCGTACGTCTGCGCGTACTGCGTCTCGGGCTGCCCCTGGACCGGGAAGCCGGTCTGCGCCGGGTCCTGGTAGTCGGCGACCGGCGTGTAGTCCGGCTGTGCGGGCTCGGCGTAGGACGGCTGCCGGGGGCTCTGCCGCGGCTCGGAGGTGGCGAGCTCGGCAAGGCCCGCCCAGTGGTCCTCGTCGCTGGTGTGCAGGTGGCCGCCCGCCGCGTCCTGGGCGGCCATGTGCGCGCCGAGCTCGTCGGTGGCGACCCGGCCGTGCAGCTTCTGGCGGCCCCGGCCGACGGCCTCCAGGGTCTTGGCGAGCACGGCCTCGAAGGCGCCGAGCTTGGTGTCCACGTAGTCGTCGGCGCGGCGGCGGAGCGTCTCGGGGTCGGCGCTGCGCTCGGGAGCCTCGGCGAAGTCGGGGTCCTCGTAGCCCTGCTCGTCGAGGCCTTCGCTCCGGCCCAGGAGCTTCTCCCGGCCCCGGTCGACGGAGCCGATGGTCTTGGTGAGGACGACCTCGAAGTTGGCGAGCTTGCTGTCGACGTACTCGTCGGCCTCGCCGCGGACCTCGTCGGCCTCCCGGCGGGCCTCGGACAGGATCCGGTCCGCCTCGGCCTGGGACCGCTGGGCGATCTCGGTGCCGGAGATCAGCGAACCGCGCTCCGCGCGGGCCGACTCGATGATCCGCTCGGCCTCCTGCCGGGCCTGCTCGACGAGCTGCTCACGGCCGCCGATGAGCTCCTCGGCGTGGGCCAGCGAACCGGGCAGGGCCTCGCGGACCTCCTCCAGCATCGCGAGCAGTTCGGCCCGGTTGACCACGCAGGACGCCGACATGGGCATGGAGCGGGCGTTCCCGACCGTTTCGACGATCTCGTCGAGCTTCTTCTGCACGTCCACCGTGTGCTCGCCACTCTCTGCTGCTGTTGGAGACGGACGGGACGACTGTAAGGCCAGTCGCCTCCCGTCCGACACCTGGTGACGGTCGGTCAGCGCATCACTTCTCGCCGAGACGCTTCACGAGGGCCTCGTGGACCGCCGGCGGCAGCAGGTGAGCCACGTCGCCACCCCAGGTGGCGACCTCCTTGACCAGGGAGGACGACAGGAAGCTGTAGGTCGGGTTCGTCGGGACGAAGAGCGTCTCGACCCCCGAGAGGCCGTTGTTCATCTGGGCCATCTGCAGCTCGTAGTCGAAGTCGCTGACGGCCCGCAGGCCCTTCACGATCGCCGGGATGTCGCGCTGCTTGCAGAAGTCGACCAGCAGGCCGTGGAAGGACTCGACCTCCACGTTGCCGAAGTCCGCCGTGACCTCGCGGATCAGCTCGATCCGCTCGTCGACGGTGAACAGGCCCTTCTTGGACTGGTTGATCATCACGGCGACGTGCACGACGTCGTACAGCTTCGAGGCTCGTCCGATGATGTCGAGATGTCCGTTGGTGATGGGGTCGAACGACCCCGGACAGACGGCGCGGCGCAACGTGGTTCCCTCGCTCTCCGGTGCGGTCATCGTGCGTCTTCGCACGTAGAGGCGGCGCGACCGTACCAAAACGTGGCTTCGCCGTATCGACGGGCCCGCTGTGGCTCGAATCCGTCGGGCCAGCTGAATTCTCCGCCTCTGGTGCTCCGTTCCACCGTGACGAGGGCGTCGCTCGTGAGCCACCCCTGAGCACGGAGTGTGAGCAGGATCTCCCGGAGATCGTCGTCGGTGACGGCGTACGGCGGATCGAGGAAAACCACGTCGTACGGTTCCGCGGGTGCCGGTCCCGCCACGATCTGTTCGGCTTTGCCCGCACGGAATTCGGCGCCGGGCAGACCGAGCGAGCGGATGTTGTCGCGGACGGTGCGCGCGGCCTTGGCGTCGGCCTCCACGAGCAGCGCGTGGGCCGCTCCTCGCGAGAGCGCCTCCAGGCCCACCGCGCCGGAGCCCGCGTAGAGATCGGCGACGCGGACGCCGTCGAGGGTGCCCAGAAGCGCTTCCCAGGTGGAGAACAGGGCCTCGCGCGCACGGTCGGAGGTGGGGCGGGTGCCGGTGCCGGGCGGGACGGCCAGGCGGCGTCCGCCGGCCGAGCCGGCGATCACGCGGGTCATGGGTGTCTGTTCCTCGGGTCGCGGGCGGCACACAGGACGGAACGTGTGCTGTGCTCCCCACGATATGGCGTCGCCGGGGATCCGCCCGGTCACCCCTTGTCGAGGTACTCCTCCCGGTCCTTGTCGAGCAGGGCGTCCAGCGCCGTGCGCAGCTCCGGCAGGCGTTCGAGCCCGGGGTCGTCCGCGACGACGCGGACGGCCTCCTCGCGGGCGGCTGCGATGACCTCCTCGTCGTCGATGACGCTGAGCACCCGCAGGGAGGAACGGACACCGGACTGGGCCTGTCCGAGGACGTCGCCCTCGCGCCGCTGTTCGAGGTCGATGCGGGAGAGCTCGAAGCCGTCGAGGGTGGCGGCGACCGCGGAGAGCCTGGCCCGGGCGGGGCTCGCCTCGTGGGCCTCGCTGACCAGCAGACAGAGGCCGGGGGCACTTCCGCGTCCGACGCGGCCCCTGAGCTGGTGCAGCTGGGACACCCCGAAGCGGTCGGCGTCCATGATCACCATCGCGGTGGCGTTGGGGACGTTCACCCCGACCTCGATGACGGTGGTGGCGACCAGGACATCGGCCTCGCCGGCGGCGAACCGGCGCATGACGTCGTCCTTGTCGTCGGGCGGCATCCTGCCGTGGAGGACCTCGACGCGCAGGCCGGCCAGCGGGCCCTTGGCGAGCTGCTCGGCGATGTCCAGCACGGCGAGCGGCGGCCGCTTCTCCGCGTCGTCCTCGGGGGCGGTCTTCTTCTTCCCCTTCTTCTTCCCGGCCTCGTCGGCGTCGTCCCCGATGCGGGGGCAGACCACGTACGCCTGGTGGCCGTTCTCCACCTCCTCGCGGACGCGTTCCCAGGCGCGGCTGAGGAAGTGCGGCTTGTCCTTGGCGGGGACGACGTGGCTGGCGATCGGCGAACGGCCGGCGGGGAGCTGGTCCAGGACGGAGGTCTCCAGGTCACCGAAGACGGTCATCGCGACCGTACGGGGAATGGGGGTGGCCGTCATGACGAGCAGGTGGGGCGGCTGCTTGCCCTTGGAGCGCAGCGCGTCGCGCTGTTCCACGCCGAAGCGGTGCTGCTCGTCGACGACGACCAGGCCGAGGTCGTGGAACTGGACCTTGTCCTCGATCAGCGCGTGGGTACCGATGACGATCCCGGCCTCGCCCGTGACGAGGTCGAGCAACGCCTGGCGGCGGGCCGCCGTGCCCATGGAGCCGGTGAGCAGGACGACCTTGGTGCCCAGGCCGGATCCGCCGAGCGCCCGCCCGTCGCCCGGCCCGTCGAGAGGCGCTTCGCGCCACAACCCCCAGCTCTCGGCCAGCTCGCCCATCATCTCGGAGACGGACCGGTGGTGCTGCTGGGCGAGCACCTCGGTCGGGGCCAGCATCGCGGCCTGGCCGCCCGCGTCGACGACCCGGAGCATGGCCCGCAGAGCGACCAGCGTCTTGCCGGACCCGACCTCGCCCTGCAGCAGCCGGTGCATCGGGTGTTCCGTCGCCAGGTCGCCGAAGATCTCTCCGGTGACCTTCTGCTGGCCTTCGGTGAGCGTGAAGGGCAGCTTGGCGTCGAAGGCGTCGAGCAGACCGCCGGAAACGGACCTGCGGGCCACCGCGGGAAGCTGGGTGTCGGCGTAGCGGCGGCGGGCGAGCGCGACCTGGAGGACGAAGGCCTCGTCCCAGCGCAGCCGGTCCCGCGCGGCCGCGATGTCCGCCTTGGTGTGCGGGCGGTGGATCCTGAGCAGCGCCTCGGGCAGGGGGACGAAGCCGCGCCCTTCGCGCAGCGCCGGGGGCAGCGGGTCCACCGCCTCCTGCGCGCTGGGCAGGACCGTGTCGACGGCCTTGGCGATCCGCCAGGAGTCGAGCTGCTTGCAGGCCGGGTAGATCGGCAGCAGCTGCCCGGCGAAGGCGTCGACGGCCTCGGTCACATCGGCCGGGTCGTCATCGTCCCTCGCGTCGAGCAGCTGGTACGTGGGATGGGCCAGCTGCATCTTCCTGTTGAAGACGGAGACCTTGCCCGCGAACATCGCCCGGCGGCCGGGCAGGAGCTCCTTGTGGGGCTTGTGGACGCCGTGCCCGAAGAAGACCAGCTGGAGCCGGCCGCTCCCGTCGGTGAGGGTGACCTCCAGCCGCTTGCCGCGGCCGTTGTTGAACATCATGATCCGCGCGTCGGCGACCTGGGCGACGACCGTCACATGCTCGTCGAGCGGGAGCTCGGTGAGCGCCGTGAGGCGGCCCCGCTCCTCGTAGCGCCGCGGGTAGTGGTGCAGCAGATCACCGACCGTGTGCAGGTCGAGGTGTTCGGCCATCACCTTCGCGGTGGCTCCGCCGAGCAGCTTCTTCAGGGGTTCATCGAAAGCGGACACGCGGTCCATTGCACACCACGCCACTGACAGATGTCTCCGTGCGCCGCCCCGCTCGACGTGTCACTCGACGCCGATGAGCAGGGGCGCCGCCTGGTGGCCGCCCCGGTAGACGACGGTGTCGACGGCGAGGTAGCCCTCGCGGACGTGTTCGCTCAGCTCGTCGGCGAGGTCGTCGGGCACGTCCTCCCCCAGGATCAGCGTGACGAGTTCGCCGCCCGCCGACAGCATCCGGTCCAGCACCGTACGGGCCGTGCCGGGGACGTCCTCACCGATGACGGCGACGTCCCCGTCGATCAGACCGAGGATGTCGCCGGCCTGGCAGATGCCCGCCATGGTCCACGACTGCCTTTCTGCGACTGCCAGTTCGGCGTACCTGGTGGCACCGGCCGCCGACGTCATCGCGACGACGTCCTCGTCGAAGCTGCGTCCGGGTTCATGGACGGCGAGCGCGGCGATGCCCTGGACCGCGGCGCGGGTGGGGACCAGGGCGACGCGGATGCCTTCGCCCCTGGCCTGTTCGGCGGCAGCGGCGGCCGTGTGGCGCAGCTGTGCGTCGTTCGGCAGCAGGACCACCTCCCGTGCGTGCGCCCGGCGGATGGCGTCGACCAGTTCGCCGCTGGCGGGCGGCTCACCGGGACGTGCCAGCACGGTGGTCGCCCCGGCCTCGGCGCACAGGCCGGAGAGCCCGTCGCCGGGTACGACCACGACGACCGCGCGCTGGGCGGGTTCACGGTGGGCCGAGCCCCGGTCGGCGGCGAAGTGGGTGATCCGGATCCGGTAGGGCCGGCCGGCTTCGACCCCGGCCTCGACGGCCGCCCCCGCGTCGTCGACATGGACGTGGACGTTCCACAGGCCGTCGCCGCCGACCACGACGAGTGAGTCCCCCAGGGCGTCCAGCCTGCTCCGCAGCCGGGCGACCGCGTCGTCGGGCGCCTCCAGCAGATAGATGACCTCGAAGGCCGGCCCGCTGTCCGGGCCCGCGTCCGCGCAGTCGCCGGTCAGCGGAAGGACGTCGGGGGCGGGTGTGACGGCGCGCTCCCGCACACGTCCGCCGACCGCTTCCAGCAGTGCGCCGAGCACGGTCACCAGGCCCTGCCCGCCGGCGTCGACGACGCCCGCGCGGCCGAGGACGGCGAGCTGGCCGGGGGTGGCTGCCAGGGCGGTGCGCGCCCCTTCGTACGCCGCCTCGGCCACCTCCGTGAGCCGGGCGCTCCCTGCGGTGGCCGCGGCCGCCTCGGCGGCGGCGGTGGCGACCGTGAGCACCGTGCCCTCGACGGGATGGGCCACGGCCAGCCGCGCCGCCGCGGCGGCCTCCGCCAGCGCGGTCCGCAGGTGACGGGCGTCACCCGACTCCGACAGGACGGAGGCCATGCCGCGCAGCAGCTGGGCCAGGATGGTCCCGGAGTTGCCCCGGGCCCCGATCAGCGCGCCGTGCGCCATGGCCCGCACCGCGTCGGCGGGGCCGGGCACGGTGGAGCCGGTCTCATGGGCGGCGAAGACCGCCTCGACGGCCGCGGCCGCCGACTCGACGGTGAGATAGAGGTTGGTGCCGGTGTCCCCGTCGGCGACGGGATAGACGTTGATGGCGTCGATGGCCGCCCGCTCCCGGCCCAGGGCCTCCAGGGCCAGTGAGCACCAGGTGCGCACCGCGACGGCGTCGAGATCGTCGGGCGACTGCGGCACCGTTGGTCCTCCTTGGGGCGGCCGTGGGGGGCTGGCTGCACCGCAGGGTAGCCGTCGTGCGCGGGGCCCGGCGGGTGCAGGTGCGGGACGGAGAGCCCGTGGAGCCGTGGTAGTTTCGTATCTCCGACGCAGCCGTTGTATGCTGCTTCGGTTGCCCGACGAAAGTCGGGCCAATCCTCCGGTACCGCCACTTCAGTAAAATGAATCCGGCGCGCCGGATTTCACTGTAAGTGCATCTGAAGTCTTTGGAGTGACCCGTGGCTGCCAACTGCGACGTTTGCGGCAAGGGGCCGAGCTTCGGCAACAGCATTTCGCACTCGCACCGCCGTACGTCCCGTCGCTGGAATCCCAACATCCAGCGCGTGCGTGCCGTGGTCGGTCGGACGCCGAAGCGGCTCAACGTCTGCACCTCGTGCATCAAGGCCGGCAAGGTCGCGCGCTGACGTTTCGTCGTAGCGCAGCCTTCCGGTTGCCCAAAAAGCCGGTCCACCTCGGTGGACCGGCTTTTTGCTGTGCTCCGCCTCGGGTCCGTCGCGCCCCTGGCCCCCGCGCTCCCGGAGCCGCGGTCACGTCCGCCCGGTGGACTGCCGGGCGGCGGCCTCGCGTTCCCCGGACCGTCCGGGCCCGCCTGCGTCGCAGGGATGACGTTTCCGGGCAGGGGGTCAGCCGTCGGTGCGGGTGAGCCAGCCGTGATCGACGGGGCCGATCCCGCCGCCCAGCGCGAAGCCGGCCCGGATCGCGCCGGTGACGTACTCCTTCGCGCCCCGCACGGCGGTCGGGACGTCCTGGCCGCGGGCGAGGCCGCAGGCGATGGCGGAGGCGAGGGTGCAGCCCGTGCCGTGGGTGTGCCGGTTGTCGAGCCTCGGGGCGCGCAGCCAGTGCTCCTCGCTGCCGTCCGTCAGCAGGTCCACGGCCTCGCCGGGCAGATGGCCGCCCTTGATCACCACCCAGCGCGGTCCGTAGCCGAGGATCTCGGCGGCTGCTCTGCGCATACCCGGTTCGTCGGTGACGGTGACGCCCGTGAGCTGGGCCACCTCGTCGAGGTTCGGGGTGGCGACCGTGGCGACGGGCAGCAGCTTCGTGCGTACGGAGTCGAGGGCTTCGGCGGCCAGCAGCGCGTCCCCGTGCTTGGAGACCCCCACGGGGTCGACGACGACGGGTGCGCCGGTCCCCGCGAGGAGTTCCGCGACGGTGTCGACGAGCGCGGCCGAGGACAGCATGCCGGTCTTCACCGCCTGGACGCCGATGTCGTCGACGACGCTGCGGTACTGGGCGCGTACGGCGTCCGCCGGCAGCTCCCAGGCTCCCTGCACGCCCAGCGAGTTCTGGGCGGTCACCGCGGTCAGCACGCTCATTCCGTGGGTGCCGAGTGCCAGCATCGTCTTGAGATCGGCCTGGATGCCCGCACCGCCGCCGGAGTCGGATCCGGCGACGGTGAGGACACGGGGCGGTATCGGGGCAGGTGCGGTCATGCCCCGGAATCTACTGGGCGTCCTCGATGGATCCGAAATGGTCCCAGCCGCCCTTGCTCGTCCAGGGCGCTCCGTCGACGGTGACCTGGGGAAGCGCCGACGGGTTGAGGACCTCTCCGATGACCTTCCAGCGCGCGGGGAGCTTCACATCGGCGGGGAACGTCGCCACGATCGCGTGGTCCTCTCCCCCGGTCAGCACCCACTGCAGGGGGTCGACCCCGACGGCCTGCCCGATGTCGGACATCTGCGAGGGGATGTCGATGAGCCCGGACCGCAGGTCTATACGGACCTTGCTGGCCTCGGCGATGTGCCCGAGGTCGGCGACGAGCCCGTCGCTGACGTCGGTCATGGCGGTGGCGCCGAGCCCGGCGGCCGCGGGGCCCGCGTGGTACGGCGGTTCGGGGCGCCGGTGCGCCTCGACGAAGGCGCGCGGCGAGCGGAACCCCCGGGAGAGCACGGCGAATCCGGCAGCGGACCAGCCGAGCCACCCGGTGACGGCCACGACGTCGCCGGGCCGGGCGCCGGCCCGGGTGACGGGCTCGTGGTTGCGCAGGTCACCGAGCGCGGTGATCGCGACGGTGATGGTGTCTCCCCCGACGACGTCGCCGCCGACGACGGCCGCACCGGCGACCTGGCACTCGTCACGCAGTCCGTCCATGAGCTCGGCGGCCCAGGTGACCGGCAGGTCGGCCGGTACGACGAGACCGAGCAGCAGCGCCGTGGGCACGGCGCCCATGGCGGCGATGTCGGCGAGGTTCTGGGCGGCGGCCTTGCGGCCGACGTCGTACGCCGTCGACCAGTCGCGGCGGAAGTGCCGCCCTTCCAGCAGGATGTCCGTACTGGCCACGACCCTGCGGTCGGGAGCGGCCACGACCGCGGCGTCGTCGCCGGGTCCCAGCCGTACCGCCGGAGTGGTGGTGAGCCGGGACGTGAGCTCTCTGATGAGCCCGAACTCCCCCAACTCGCCCACGGTTCCCTTCACCGAGTCTCACCTCTCATCTATCGCACCGGACACCTGTCCGGGCTGCTTCAGCGGCCGGAGGTCCGGACCGTGGGCGGACGGCCCACGGGAGCCGGTGGCCCCGGGGCGGACGGGCGTCACTGTCGCCCTTCCGCACCGGTGGGCTTGCGGTCGCGAGCCCCAACTGCTGTCGGTACCGTCAAGAGATACGTCAACTTCTGTGGTGCGTGCGCCACGCTGTGGGCGTCAACCGGCCCGCAGGTCTCCCCTCGGCCCGGGGCAACGCGATAACGTGGCGTCCCTTTCCCCCACATGATCCTCGTGGCCGCTCTGGAGGTTCCGTGGTACAGGCGTACATCCTCATCCAGACCGAGGTGGGCAAGGCGTCGATCGTCGCCGAGACCATCGCTAAGCTCCCGGGAGTGATCCAGGCAGAGGACGTCACAGGCCCCTACGACGTGATCGTGCGGGCGCAGGCCGACACGGTCGACGCCCTCGGCCGCATGGTGGTCGCCAAGGTCCAGCAGGTGGACGGCATCACACGCACCCTGACCTGCCCGGTCGTCCACCTCTGACCCCTGTCTACGCTGGTCCGGTGACTCACACCCGCCGCCGGTCCCCCCGTTCCCGTGTTCTCGCCCCCTCCGCCGCACTGTGCGTGCTCGCCGTGGCGGGCTGTTCCGGCGGTGGCGGCCAGCCCTCGGTGGCGGTCCCCACGCCGTCGCCGGAGGCCGCCGGGTACTGCGAGGACCTGCACAAGGAGCTGCCGGAGACCGTCGACGATCTGGAACGGAGTGATCCCTCACCGGATTCGGACCTGACCGCCGGCTGGGGGGACGGGGCGATCGTACTGCGCTGCGGTGTCCCCCGGCCCGCGAGGATGGATGATTCCCAGTCGAAGGCCGTTGACGCGGACGGCGTCAACTGGCTGCTGGAGCAACCCGATGACGCCGACGGCGGCCCGCGGTTCACGACCACCTACCGCAAGGCGTATGTCGAGGTGACGCTCGGGACGGAGTACGCCCATGACATCACCCCGTTGTCCGCGTTCGCCGTGCCAGTGAAGAAGACGGTCCCCGACAGTCTCTGAGGGCTGTCCCGCGCGGGACAGCCCTCGACGGCTCAGCGCAGGCCGGTGGAGCGGTTCAGCGCGGAGGTGATCAGCCGGTCGACCAGCTCCGGGTACTCCACGCCGCTCGCCTGCCACATGCGGGGGAACATGGAGATCGGGGTGAAGCCCGGCATGGTGTTGATCTCGTTGATGACGAACGTGCCGTCCTCGGTGAGGAAGAAGTCGGCGCGCACGAGGCCCTCGCAGGAGGCCGCCTCGAACGCCTCGACGGCGAGGCGCTGCACCTCGGCCGTCTGCTCCTCGGTGAGCGGAGCGGGAACCAGGCCGGCCGCCGAGTCGATGTACTTGGCCTCGAAGTCGTAGAAGTCGTGGGCCGTGACGGGCGGGATCTCGGCGGGCACGCTGGCGCGCGGTCCGTCCTCGAACTCCAGCACGCCGCACTCGATCTCGCGGCCGCGCAGCAGGGACTCCACGAGGAACTTGGGGTCGTGCCGGCGGGCCTCCTCGATCGCCTCGTCGAGCCCGGCGGCGTCGTCGACCTTGGTGATGCCCATGGAGGAGCCGCCGCGGGCGGGCTTGATGAAGAGCGGCCAGCCGTGTTCGGCAGCGAACTCCATGATGCGCTTGCGGGCCGCGGGGCGGTCCGACTCCCACTCCCGGGGCCGGACGACCTCGTACGGGCCGACCGGCAGCCCGAAGGAGGTGAACACCCGCTTCATGTACTCCTTGTCCTGGCCGACGGCCGAGGACAGGACGCCGGCGCCGACGTAGGGGACGCCGGAGAGCTCCAGGAGCCCCTGGAGCGTGCCGTCCTCGCCGTAGGGGCCGTGCAGCATGGGGAAGACGACGTCGACCTCGCCCAGGGCCGTGGGCACCGCGCCGGGTTCGCTGACGACGACGTCACGGTTGCCGGGGTCGACGGAGAGCGTCACCGCGCCCTGCGTGGAGTCGGCCAGCTGGTCCACGTCGGGTACCTGCCGGTCCGTGATGGCCATGCGGGCCGGGTCGTCGGACGTGAGGGCCCAACGTCCGTCCCTCGTGATGCCGATCGGCAGGACGTCGTACTTCGTCCGGTCGATGGCGCTCATGATGGCACCGGCCGTGACGACCGAGATGCCGTGTTCGGAGCTGCGGCCGCCGAACACGACGGCCACGCGCGGCTTGCGGCCCGGCTCGGAGCTCTGCTCGGAGCTCAGCGGGCTCTCAGTGCTCTGGGGGAGGTTCTGGCTGCTCATATCGCGATGAGCGTACCTGCTGGTAGGGCTCGAGTCAGCGTCGCTCGGGCTTGGCGCTGCGCGACATCAGCTCCTTGAGGGCGACCACCGGCGGCTTGCCCTCGTGGACGATGCCGACGACCGTCTCGGTGATCGGCATGTCGACGCCGTGCCTGCGCGCCAGATCGAGCACGGATTCGCAGGACTTGACGCCCTCAGCGGTCTGGCTCGTGACGGCGACGGTCTCCTGGAGGGTCATCCCCCGCCCGAGGTTCGTGCCGAAGGTGTGGTTGCGCGAGAGCGGTGAGGAGCACGTCGCCACCAGGTCACCGAGTCCGGCCAGGCCGGAGAAGGTGAGCGGGTCCGCCCCCATGGCGAGTCCCAGCCGGGTGGTCTCGGCGAGCCCGCGGGTGATGAGGGAGCCCTTGGCGTTGTCACCGAGGCCCATGCCGTCGGCGATGCCCACGGCGAGGCCGATGACGTTCTTGACCGCGCCGCCGAGTTCGCAGCCGACCACGTCGGTGTTGGTGTACGGCCGGAAGTACGGGGTGTGGCAGGCGGCCTGGAGGCGCTGGGCGACGTTCTCGTCCGAGCAGGCGACGACGGCGGCCGCGGGGCGGCGTTCGGCGATCTCCTTGGCGAGGTTGGGGCCGGTGATGACGGCGATCCGGTCCGGGGTGACCTCGGTGACGTCCTCGATGACCTCGCTCATCCGCTTGGCGGTGCCGAGTTCGACGCCCTTCATCAGGGAGACGAGCACCGTGCCGGGCTCCAGATGCCGCGACCAGTCGGCGAGGTTGGCGCGCAGGGTCTGCGAGGGCACGACGAGGACGGCGAAGTCGGCGCCGCGCAGGGCCTCGGCGGCGTCGGTCGTCGCCCGGACCGAGGCGGGCAGTTCCACGCCCGGCAGGTAGCCCGGGTTGGTGCGGGTGGTGTTGACGGCCTCGGCGACCTCGGCGCGGCGTCCCCAGAGGGTGACCTCGCAGCCGGCGTCGGCGAGGACCATGGCGAAGGCCGTACCCCATGAGCCGGTTCCGAAGACGGCCGCCTTCGCGGGGTGCGTCACGTCGTTCCCTTTCCCTCTGCCTTGCGCCGCTGTTCGGCGCGGGCCTTGCGGTGATCGTAGAGCTCGGCGGGGGCCTTCTCGCCGCGTACGTCCTCGAGCTGGACGGTGATCGCGGCCATGATGGTCTCGGTGGCCTGGCGCAGGACGTCGGGCGTCGGTTCGAGGCCGTAGTAGCGGGAGAGGTCGACCGGCGGACCGGCCTGCACGCGCAGGGTCTTGCGGGGGAACAGCTGGAGCTTGTTCTCCTTGGCGTAGGGCGGCATCGCCAGGTTGGCGCCCCACTGGGCGACGGGGATGACCGGGGCCTTGGTCATCAGCGCGACCCGGGCGGCACCGGTCTTGCCGGCCATCGGCCACATGTCGGGGTCGCGGGTGAGCGTGCCTTCCGGATAGAAGGCGACGCACTCCCCCCGCTCGATGGCGTCCACGGCAGCGCGGAAGGCGTCGAGTGCGTTGGTCGTCTCCCGGTAGACGGGGATCTGGCCGGTGCCGCGCAGGATCATTCCGACGAAAGGCGTCCTGAAGAGTCCGGCCTTCGCGAGGAGCCGCGGCACGCGTCCGGTGTTGTACTGGAAATGCCCGTACGACAGCGGGTCGAGATAGGAGTTGTGGTTGACCGCGGTGATGAACCCGCCATCGGCCGGAATGTGTTCCATTCCCCGCCAGTCGCGCTTGAACAGAACCACCAGGGGCGGTTTTGCGATGGCCGCCGCCAGGCGGTACCAGAAGCCGATTCTGCGGCGGGACACTCGGACGCCTTCCTCTAGGACCTGAGCTGCGCGGGGCTCGGGCTGTGCTGCCTCGCCCCCGGGCCCCTGCCTGTGTGGAGAACACCGTACGCCTCACCCGTGGGGGCGGACCTCCGGGTTGTCTTACCGGCAGGCGAGAATAAGGGCTGATGCGTACGGAGGGGGAGATCGCCACGAACACCGACCCGACCGGCCCCTGGTCCCTGGTCGTCCCGCTGAAACCGCTCGCACGGGCCAAGAGCAGGCTCGGCCGGGCGGTGGGCGGGGATCTGCGTCCGCGCCTGGCCCTGGCGTTCGCGCAGGACACCGTGTCGGCCGCGCTGTCCTGCCGGGCGGTGCGGGATGTGGTGGTCGTCACGGACGACCCGGTGGCCGGAGCGGCGCTGGCGGCGCTCGGCGCGCGGACGGTGGCCGACACCCCGGCGGCCGGGCTCGACGCGGCGATGGAGCACGGGGCCCGGTCGGCGCGCGGCCGGCGCGGGGGTGCGGCGGTGGCCGTGCTCAACGCGGATCTTCCCGCACTGCGTCCGGATGATCTGGCGCGGGTACTCGAATTCTCCGCTGTATTTCCCCGCGCATTTGTCGGTGACGCACAGGGAATCGGCACAACATTTCTTTCCGCGGCACCCGGGGTGGAATTGCGGCCGGCCTTCGGCGGGGCGTCGAGGGCGCGGCACCTGGCTTCGGGGGCGGTGGAGATCTCGCTGCCGGGCATCGATTCGATACGCAGGGACGTGGACACGGGCGACGACCTGGAGGCCGCGCTGGCACTGGGAGTGGGGCGGTTCACCGCCGCGCTGACGGCTCCCGTGGCGCCTGCCGCGGACCGATAGGCTGCCGCTCATGCAGGCGACCTCGTTCACGTACGACTCCGAGACCCGCACCGGCAGCGTGCTTCTCGACGACGGCACCCCGGTGGACTTCGACGCACCCGCGTTCGACGCGGGAGGGCTGCGGCTGCTGCGCCCGGGGCAGCGGGTGCGGATCGAGACCGAGGGCGAGGGCGCCTCGCTGCGGATCACCCTGGTGACGCTGCAGACGCTCTGAGGGCGCCCCTGAACAGCCCGCGGGCCGGGCTCCCCGAGGGGAGCCCGGCCCGGCGCGTATGAGGAACGAGCGGTGCCCGGTCTCACTTCTTGCGTGCGGTGACCTTCTTGGCTGTGGTCTTGCGTGCCGTGGTCTTCTTCGCGGGCGCCTTCTTCGCCGTGGTCTTCTTGGCGGGCGCCGTCTTGGCGGCGACGGTCTTCTTGGTGGCCGTCGTCTTCTTCGCCGGGGCCGTCTTCTTCGCCGCCGCCGTGGTCTTCTTGGCCGCCGCGGTGGTCTTCTTCGCGGTGGTCTTCTTCGCCGGGGCCGCCTTCTTCGCGGCCGCCGTGGTCTTGCGCGCCGTGGCCTTCTTGGCGGTGGCCTTCTTCGCGGCCGCCTTCGCCGTCGTACGGGTGGAAGAACCGCCCGAGAGGCTGCCCTTGGGGGCCTTCTTCACGGCCACGTCGTTCTTGGGGAGCTTCTTGGAGCCGCTCACCAGGTCCTTGAAGCCCTGTCCCGCACGGAAACGGGGCACGGAGGTCTTCTTGACCCGTACGCGCTCGCCCGTCTGCGGGTTGCGGGCGTACCGGGCGGGGCGGTCGACCTTCTCGAACGAGCCGAAGCCGGTGACCGAGACCCGGTCCCCCGCGACAACCGCACGGACGATCGCGTCGAGTACCACGTCGACAGCGTCTGCGGCCTGCTGACGGCCGCCGACCTTGTCGGCAATCGCTTCTACGAGCTGCGCCTTGTTCACGTCTTCCCCTTCGGAGACATTGCCGGAACGAAACTGTTCAGGCTTTTTCGCACGTTAGGCAGATATATACCGCAAATCAAACACGAAACGGGCTAATCACCCTAGTGCCGCAACGAAGTCGACCGCTGCGCTGTCCGCAGAGTCAGTCACCTTCGGGGAATCGGCCCTCGTCGAGGTCCTTCATCAACCGGTCCAGACGCCTTGCCGCGCCTGGGAGATCGTGCTTAGCCGCGGCCGTGACGACCAGCAGCTTCCGGGACAGCGCCATCCGTACGCCCTCCGGGACTTGCAGTTCGCGCACCTTTGCGTGTGCTTCTTTCAATCGGTCGGCGACTTGGCCATAGAGCTCGAGTTGGCTGTCGCGTTCCATGCACCGATTGTGCCATCTGGGGCGAGTTGTCGCCCGAGGGGGTCTCAACAAGCGACTGCGCCCCCTGCCTACCGGCAGGGGGCGCAGTTCGGGAAAAGCGCTGCTCAGGCGTCAATTGTACGCGGCTTGTGGGACGGCCTGGCCGCCTCGTAAGTCGCAATGTCCGCTTCGTTCTGAAGAGTGAGGCTGATGTCGTCGAGGCCATTCAGCAGTCGCCAGCGGGCGTTCTCGTCGAGCTCGAAGTCGGCCGTGATTCCGTCCGCGAGCACCTGCCGCTTCTCCAGGTCGACGGTCACCTCGGCCGTCGGGTCGGCCTCGGTCAGCTCCCAGAGGCTGTCGACGACCTTCTGGTCGAGGACGACGGTCAACAGACCGTTCTTCAGGGAGTTGCCACGGAAGATGTCGGCGAAGCGGGAGGAGATGACCGCCTTGAAGCCGAAGTTCTGCAGGGCCCAAACCGCGTGCTCACGCGAGGAGCCCGTGCCGAAGTCGGGGCCGGCCACCAGGACCGAGGCACCCTTGCGCTCGGGGCGGTTGAGGACGAAGTTCTCGTCCTTGCGCCAGGCCTCGAAGAGCCCGTCCTCGAAGCCGTCGCGGGTGACCTTCTTCAGCCAGTGCGCGGGGATGATCTGGTCGGTGTCGACGTTGCTGCGGCGCAGCGGGACGGCCCGGCCGGTGTGTGCGGTGAATGCTTCCATGGCTCTCAGACTCCGGCGGGCGTACGGACGTCGGACAGATCGGCGGGCGAGGCCAGATGGCCCAGCACGGCGGTGGCGGCGGCGACCTGCGGGGAGACCAGGTGGGTGCGGCCGCCCTTGCCCTGCCTGCCCTCGAAGTTCCGGTTCGAGGTGGAGGCGGAGCGCTCACCGGGGGCCAGCTGGTCGGGGTTCATGCCGAGGCACATCGAGCAGCCCGCGTGCCGCCATTCGGCGCCGGCGGCGGTGAAGACCTTGTCCAGGCCCTCCTCGACCGCCTGCAGGGCGACCCGGACCGAGCCCGGGACGACCAGCATCCGTACGCCGTCGGCGACTTTGCGGCCGTCCAGGATCGAGGCCGCGTTGCGCAGGTCCTCGATGCGCCCGTTGGTGCAGGAACCTACGAACACCGTGTCCACGTTGATCTCACGCAGCGGCTGGCCGGCGGTCAACCCCATGTACTCCAGGGCTTTTTCGGCGGCGTGGCGCTCCGAGGCGTCCTCGTACGAAGCGGGGTCGGGGACGTTGGCCGACAGGGGCGCGCCCTGGCCGGGGTTGGTGCCCCAGGTGACGAACGGAGCGAGCTCGGCGCCGTCGATGAACACCTCGGCGTCGAAGACGGCGTCGTCGTCGGTGCGGAGCGTCTTCCAGTACTCCACCGCCGCGTCCCACTCCTCACCCTCGGGGGCGTGGTCGCGTCCCCGCAGGTAGTCGAAGGTGGTCTCGTCGGGGGCGATCATGCCCGCGCGGGCGCCGGCCTCGATCGACATGTTGCAGATGGTCATCCGGGCTTCCATCGAGAGCTTCTCGATGGCGGAGCCGCGGTATTCGAGGATGTAGCCCTGACCGCCGCCGGTGCCGATCCGGGCGATGATGGCCAGGATGAGATCCTTGGCGGTGACGCTGTCGGGGAGTTCGCCCTCGACCGTGATCGCCATGGTCCTGGGGCGGGCCAGCGGCAGCGTCTGGGTGGCCAGGACGTGCTCGACCTGGCTGGTGCCGATGCCGAAGGCCAGCGCCCCGAACGCGCCGTGGGTGGAGGTGTGCGAGTCGCCGCAGACGACCGTGGTGCCGGGCTGGGTCAGGCCCAGCTGGGGGCCGACCACGTGCACGACGCCCTGCTCGACATCTCCCAGCGGGTGCAGCCGGACGCCGAACTCCGCGCAGTTCTTGCGCAGGGTCTCCAGCTGGGCGCGGGAGACCGGGTCGGCGATCGGCTTGTCGATGTCGAGGGTCGGGGTGTTGTGGTCCTCGGTGGCGATGGTGAGGTCGAGACGCCGCACCGGCCGGCCGGCCTGGCGCAGGCCGTCGAAGGCCTGCGGGCTGGTCACCTCGTGCAGCAGGTGCAGATCGATGAAGAGGAGGTCGGGCTCGCCATCGGCGCGCCGGACGACGTGGTCGTCCCAGACCTTCTCCGCGAGTGTCCTACCCATCGCTTTCCCTCCGGCCGGCGTCTTCGCCGGCCCAACTAGAGATTCGGGTGCCGCCGTCCGGACCCCCGAGCGGGGCGGTGGCCGCGGGCCGTTGTAAGGCCGCACGTACAGGTTCGCAACTTCCGGGGAAAATTGAACTTGCGTTTCACAGAGTGAGACGCGAGTATCGTCGTATGGACAACTCTAGCGGCGTCGGCGTTCTCGACAAGGCAGCTCTGGTATTGAGCGCCCTGGAGTCCGGTCCGGCCACCCTCGCCGGGCTGGTCGCAGCGACAGGGCTCGCACGGCCCACGGCACACCGACTGGCCGTGGCACTCGAACACCACCGCATGGTGGCAAGGGACATGCAGGGCCGTTTCATTCTCGGCCCCCGGCTCGCGGAGCTCGCGGCCGCGGCCGGCGAGGACCGCCTCCTGGCGACGGCCGGACCCGTACTCACACATCTGCGCGACATCACCGGCGAGAGCGCGCAGCTCTACCGCCGGCAGGGCGACATGCGGATCTGCGTGGCGGCGGCGGAGCGGCTGTCCGGACTGCGGGACACCGTGCCGGTCGGCTCCACGCTCACGATGAAAGCGGGTTCCTCCGCCCAGATCCTGATGGCCTGGGAGGAGCCGGAGCGCCTGCACCGGGGCCTGCAGGGGGCCCGTTTCACCGCGACGGCCCTCTCGGGTGTCCGGCGGCGGGGCTGGGCCCAGTCGATCGGCGAGCGCGAGCCGGGCGTGGCCTCTGTCTCGGCCCCGGTCCGGGGGCCGTCGAACCGGGTGGTCGCCGCGGTGTCCGTCTCCGGGCCGATCGAGCGCCTCACCCGCCACCCGGGCCGGATGCACGCGCAGGCCATCATCGACTCGGCTGCGCGACTGAGCGAGGCCCTGCGCCGCACGGGCTGAAGCCCGCGCAAAGCGAGTCGTCGCCGCTCCTTATTCCTTCACCGAGGCCGCCCCAGCGCCGTGGCGGCCCCCTTCTCTTCCGGTGTCAGCTCCCCGGAAGATCCTCCGGTGTCAGCTCCCCGGAACCCCCCGGTGCCCGCTCCCGGGACGCGCGGTGCGCGAAACGATCGGCCGCCCGGCGGCCCCTCTTCTCCAGCGGCAGCACACCGGTCGCCGCCGCCCGGCCCGTAGGCGGGCATATCGGCGTAGATCGATTCGTAGACCCCTCGGGCACGGCGTAGGTCTCGTGCCACAGCCCCACATGCTGCCGGGACTTCTTCTCCTTGCGGTTGATCCTCGCCCACGCCTTGCGGTGGAACATGTCGGGAGCGGGGGCGTACGGGTACAGCTTCTCCTCGGACTCCCGGTACCGGGCGACGTAGTACGTCCTGGGCGAGCCGGTCAGCACCTCCGCCGCCGCGGTCCGTCCGGCGTCCGGCCTCGCGAACATGGATTACCGCCCTCGTCGCATCCTTGGAGAGCCCGACTGTCCAAGGGTGGGATGGTGGCCCCACCCAACGGGGCGGCGCAAGGGAAGGCACAGAGGATGCGACTGTCGGAACTGAGTGAGCGGAGCGGTGTCTCCACCGCGACGATCAAGTACTACCTGCGCGAGCGGCTGCTCCCCGCCGGCGCCAGGATCAGTGCCACACAGGCCGACTACGACGAGAGTCATCTGCGCCGGCTGCGCCTGGTGCGGGCCCTGCTCCAGGTCGGGGGCCTCCCGGTGGCCACGGCCCGCGAGGTGCTTGCGCACGTCGACGACGAGTCGCTGGGCCGGACTGTCCGGCTGGGCGCCGCCCTGTGGGCGCTGCCCCATGGCCCCGAGCCCGACGAGGACGCGCCGGAGACCGCCACCGCGCGGGCCGAAGTCGCCCGGCTGCTCACGGAACTGGGCTGGACCACGGCACTGGAGCTCGGTGAACTCTCCCCCGTACACCGCTCACTGGTGGCCTCGCTGGCCACGCTCATCCGCCTCGGCTACCCCTGCGATGTGACGTACCTCGCCCAACAGGCCCGCCTCATGCGGGAGGTGGCGGTGCGGGACCTGGACGCGCTGGACCAATTCCCCACGGAGGCCGAGCGGGTGGAGGCCGCCGTGGCGTCGGCCGTGCTCTACGAGCCGCTGCTGGCGTCGCTGCGCCGGCTGGCACAGGCGGAGGAGTCCGCGGAGCGGTACGGGCTCTGAGGGGCGCACACGCGAAAGGCCCTCCACCGGGGTGAAGGGCCTTTCCTTACTGCTGTGTTGTACCCCCGACCGGATTCGAACCGGCGCTACTGCCGTGAGAGGGCAGCGTGCTAGGCCGCTACACAACGGGGGCGTGGTTACTGCTGACTTGCGCTGGGCTACCAGGACTCGAACCTAGAATGACGGTACCAGAAACCGTAGTGTTGCCAATTACACCATAGCCCATGGTGAAGTACCCCCGACCGGATTCGAACCGGCGCTACTGCCGTGAGAGGGCAGCGTGCTAGGCCGCTACACAACGGGGGCCCTAGCGATCCTGCATCGAGTACGTGGGTGCGACCCAGATGTTCTCGCGGGAAGGATCTGTACCCCCGACCGGATTCGAACCGGCGCTACTGCCGTGAGAGGGCAGCGTGCTAGGCCGCTACACAACGGGGGCTTGTTACTTCGGTCTTGCGCTGGGCTACCAGGACTCGAACCTAGAATGACGGTACCAGAAACCGTAGTGTTGCCAATTACACCATAGCCCACTGAAACGCAACCCCTGGGGGTTCTGTTTCTGTCTGCGCTTCCCGACCGGATCTTTCGGCCCGCTCGGGCGGCGCAGGAAGAACATTACCTGAAGGTGTCCGGCGCTCCAAAACGGGTATCGCCCGCCAGTAGCCCGGGAAGCTCCTCCAGCCCGGTGATCCGTACGAGCTCGGGGCGCCCGCCCAGCCCCTCACGGTCCAGCCAGATCCCCGTCAGCCCGGCGGCCACCGCGCCGCCCGCGTCGATGTCGGGCTCGTTCCCGACGTACGCCACCTCGTGCGGGTCCAGGGAGAGCGCCTCGCAGGCCGTGTGGAAGGCCGCCGCGTCCGGTTTGGCGACCCCGATCTCGACAGCGCACACCACGGCCTCGAAGCGGTCCCGCACCCCGAGGGCGCGCAGCTTGCGGTCCTGGTTGTGGATGCTGGAGTTCGACAGGACGGCATGGCGGAAGCTTCCCGCCAGCCGGTCCAGAACCGGCACGGCGTCCGGGAAGAGCGCCCAGGCGGCCTCGTAGTGGGTGGCGTGCCGGCCGAACCACTCGTCGGCCTCGGCCTCGCTCAGCGGCCGCCCCAGGAACGCCCGCACGCGCTCGCGCCGCTGCCCCTGGAAGTCGAGCTCACCTGCGGCGAAACGCGCCCACTGGACGTCCGTGATGGCCTTCCAGGCATCGAGGGCCTGCTCAAGCGTGGTGTAGCCCTCGGGAAAGCCTTCGTGCTCCAGGTGCTTACGCATGCCGGCGCGGTCGGCTCCGGAGTAGTCGAAGATCGTGTCGTCGATGTCCCAGAGAACCGCTCGGATCGGCATGCCGGCCAGATTACCGGCACATCCGCCACATGCCGACGGGGTGGCCCGCCCCGGCTCGGGCGGCCACCCCGTCGTGTGAACCAGGCGCTACGCGGCGAGCTTCGCCAGCGCGGCGTCGATGCGGGCGATCGTCTTCTCGCGGCCCAGGATCTCCAGGGACTCGAAGAGCGGCAAGCCGACCGTGCGGCCGGTGACGGCGACGCGGACCGGGGCCTGCGCCTTGCCGAGCTTCAGACCGTGCTTCTCACCGGCGGTGAGGACGGCCGTCTTGAGCGCCTCGGCGTTCCACTCGGCGGCGAGCAGTTCGGCGCGGGCGGTGACGAGAAGGGCGTCGGAGCCCTCCTTCATGGCCTTCGTCCAGGACGCCTCGTCCTCGACGGGCTCGTCCAGGAAGAGGAAGTCGACGTTGGCCGTGATGTCCGAGAGAACCGTCACACGGGTCTGGGCGTGCGGGGCGATCTCGGCGAACTTCTCCGCGTCGAAGGCCTCGGGCGCCCAGGGGGCGAAGGGGGCCTTCAGCCAGGGGCCGCAGGCCTCGGTGAAGGTCTTCACGTCGAGCATGCGCAGGTGCTCGGCGTTGATGTGCTCGGCCTTCTTCAGGTCGAAGCGCGCCGGGTTGGCGTTGACGTCGGAGATGTCGAACGCGGCGACCAGCTCGTCACGGCCGAAGATGTCGCGGTCCTCGGCGATCGACCAGCCGAGCAGCGAGAGGTAGTTGAGCAGCCCCTCGGGCAGGAAGCCACGCTCGCGGTAGAGGTTGAGCGAGGCCTGCGGGTCACGCTTGGAGAGCTTCTTGTTGCCCTCTCCCATGACGTACGGCAGGTGCCCGAAGGCCGGGGTGTCCTTGGCGACGCCCAGTTCGATGAGCGCCCGGTAGAGGGCGATCTGGCGCGGGGTGGAGGAGAGCAGGTCCTCGCCGCGCAGGACGTGGGTGATCTCCATCAGCGCGTCGTCGACCGGGTTGACGAGCGTGTAGAGGGGAGCGCCGTTGGCACGGACGATGCCGTAGTCCGGGACGTTCTCCGGCTGGACCGTGATCTCGCCGCGGACCAGGTCGGTGAAGGTGATCGCCTCGTCGGGCATCCGGAAGCGGACGATCGAGGTGCGGCCCTCGGCCTCGTACGCCGCCTTCTGCTCGTCGCTCAGGTCGCGGCAGTGCCCGTCGTAACCCGACGGCTTGCCGGCCGCGCGGGCGGCGTCGCGGCGGGTGTCGAGCTCCTCGGTGGTGCAGTAGCAGTGGTACGCGTGCCCGGCGGCCAGGAGCTTCCCGGCGACGTCCTTGTAGAGGTCCATCCGCTGCGACTGGCGGTACGGGGCGTGCGGGCCGCCGATCTCGGGGCCCTCGTCCCAGTCGAGGCCGAGCCAGCGCATCGAGTCGAGCAGCTGCTCGTAGGACTCCTCGGAGTCGCGGGCCGCGTCGGTGTCCTCGATACGGAAGACCAGGGTGCCCTGGTGGTGCCGGGCGAAGGCCCAGTTGAAGAGAGCTGTCCGGACCAGGCCCACGTGGGGGTTGCCGGTCGGGGAGGGACAGAAACGTACTCGGACAGGTCCGTTAACCACGCTTGATCACCTTGTTGGTGAGAGTGCCGATGCCTTCGATGGTGACGGCGACCTCGTCGCCGACGTGCAGGGGGCCCACCCCTGCGGGGGTTCCCGTGAGGATCACGTCGCCCGGGAGCAGCGTCATGGCTTCCGTGATGTGGACGACCAGGTCCTCGACGGAGCGGACCATGTCGCTCGTCCGGCCGAGCTGGCGCTGTTCGCCGTTGACGGTGGCCTGGATGGCCAGGTTGCCGGGGTCGACGTCGGTCTCCACCCAGGGACCGAGCGGGCAGGAGGTGTCGAAGCCCTTCGCCCGGGCCCACTGGCTCTCGCGGCGTTGGACGTCCCGGGCGGTTACGTCGTTGGCGCAGGTGTAGCCGAAGATGACGTCCTTGACGCGCTCACGCGGGACCTCGCGGCACATACGGCCGATCACCACGGCCAGCTCGGCCTCGTGGTGCAGCTCCTCGGAGAAGGAGGGGTATTCGATCGAGTCGCCGGAGCCGATCACCGAGGTGGTGGGCTTGAAGAAGGCGACGGGCACATCCGGGACCTCGTTGCCCAGTTCGGCGGCGTGTTCCGCGTAGTTGCGGCCGATGGCCACGACCTTGTTGGGAAGCACGGGCGGCAGCAGCCGGACCTTCTTCAGCGGGACCTTGGTCCCGGAGAGCTCGAAGTCGGCGTACGGGATGCCCTTGATGATGTCGAGGACGAGGCTGTCGGGGCTGTCGCCCTCGACCGCGCCGAAGGCGACATTGCCGTCGATGGAGAACCTGGCGATGCGCACGGGATGCTGTCGCCCCTCACTTGCTGGCTGGCTGAAGACTGACGCTCCAGGCTAGCGCGCGTGAAGGGCTCGGCCTCGCGCATCACGCAGTGGGGGCGGCCACTACTTCGCCGCCGCGACCGGGGCTTCCATGAGGATGGTGCGGCGCGGGTTGGCCGTCTGGGTGGGCAGCTCGACGGCGTGCTTCCGCTGCTCCGGCGTCTGCAGCGCCTCCGCGTCCTCGAGGTGCGCCAGCGTGGTGCGCCGGGGGTTGGCGATGTTGCGGAAAATCATCGTCGTCTTCATCTGCCGTATGGGTCCTTGCCGCTGGGGCGCTGCCCGGAGGTGCGCCGGTTGTCGGATTCGCTATCCCTGTAAAGCGTCAGGCTAAACATCCGATTCCCCGCCTTGGCCGGGATGAGACGGCGATCATCATGTGAGTTTGCTCACGAACTTGGTGACAAAATGCTCATTGCAGGCAGATGATCATGGGATGCAAACCAGACAATACGGCTCTGAATCTCCTATTCCGCTCCCGATCATGGCGTCTGGGACACCTGTCACCCCATGGGTCCGCACCCGTAATCGACCGGTTTGACCCTGAACACGCTCCACACCTTGTTACCTCGCCATCACACCGTGTCATCCAGGTCACAGCCCGGTACGCGGGCCTTGTTGGAGATCCTCCACTGTGTTGGAATTCCACGCACCGCCGCGGGTTTCAGGCCCAGCGCGCAGGGGCGCAACGCAGCGCCGAGTGGCGGCGGGAGGGGGAAGTACGCCGGTCACTCACGACCACCATGGGGCGCGTCCAGCGCCCCACGACGCCGACACCGTCCCGTCGCGCATGCGCGGAGGGACGCCTGGTCCAGAGGTTGCGACGCTAGTGCAGGGACGTTTCAAGAGGGATGGCATGGGGTCGCCCCAGCCCCGCCAGGGCCGAGGGGAAACCCCGGCGGATCAGGAACCGCGCGGCGGGAACGACCGCGGTTCCTCGCCCCAGCACGCCCAGAATCCCGGTGCGTCCGGTGACGGCAGCGACCGCGCCCAGCGCTCCGGCACGACCGGCGTCGGCAACGCGGAGGCCACGCCGCCCCTGAAGCCGGTCGGTCCCACCTCCGCCGGCTCACGGCTGGCGCTGCGCAACTGGCGCATCAGCACCCGTCTGGTCTCCCTGCTCGCCCTCCCCGTGGTCGCGGCGACCACCCTGGGCGGACTGCGGATCAACGAGTCCATGAACGACATGGACCAGCTGGAGCACATGCAGCTGCTGACCCAGATGACCAAGAAGGCGACCGCGCTCGCCAACGCGCTCCAGGAGGAGCGCGACAAGTCGGCCGGCCCCCTCTCGAACGGCGTGAAGGCGACCGACTACAAGGTCACCCAGCCCCGGGAGCGCACCGACCGCGCCAAGGCCGCCTTCTTCGAGGCGACCGACGACATCGGCAACACCCCCGGCGACGCGGCCCTGGACAGCATCCACGCGAGCGTCAGCCAGATCGGCACGCAGCTGGGCAACATCACCAGCATCCGCAAGGACGCGTACGCAGGGAACAGCCCGAGTCTCAACACGATCGACCAGTACAGCCAGCTGATCACGTCGCTGCTGAGCCTCTCGCAGGACATGGCGCAGGCCACCAGCAGCCCCGAGATGATCAAGCGGACGCGTGCACTGGCCGCCTTCTCCTCCTCGAAGGAGTACGCCTCCGTCGAGCGCGCCATCATCGCCGCGGCCCTGCCTGGCGGCGACAGCACCAAGACGCACCTGAACGACAACGACCAGGCGTTCGGCCGCAACGCCCTCGGCAAGGCGGGCACGACCCTCAAGACCTTCGAGACGACCTACGAGTCCACCGGCAAGAGCTCCGCCGAGCTGCTGGCGCCGCTGGACAACGGGAATCCCGAGATAACCGCCGCCGACATGTACGCGAAGAAGGTGCTCGACAGCCCCCTGGGCATGGAGGGCAGCGGCAAGACGCGCACGTACATGGACTGGTACGACCAGAGCTCCAACAAGATCCAGGCCATGAAGACCATCGAGGAGACGCTCCTCGGTGAGATGGAGAGCAAGGCCCGCGAGCTCAAGGAGGAGTCGCAGCGCGACGCGATCCTCAACGGTGCGATCATCCTGATCGTCCTCGGTGTGTCGCTGGTCGGCGCCTTCGTCGTGGCACGGTCCATGATCCGCTCCCTGCGCCGGCTGCAGGACACCGCGACCCGGGTCGCCCAGGACCGGCTGCCCGAGCTCGTCCGCCAGCTCTCCGAGACGGACCCGCAGGACGTCGACACCTCCGTCGAGTCGGTCGGTGTGCACTCCCGGGACGAGATCGGCCAGGTGGCCGCGGCCTTCGACGACGTGCACCGCGAGGCGGTCCGACTGGCCGCCGAGCAGGCGCTGCTGCGAGGCAACGTCAACGCGATGTTCACCAACCTCTCGCGCCGCAGCCAGGGCCTCATCCAGCGTCAGCTCTCGCTCATCTCCGAACTGGAGTCCCGCGAGGCCGACCCGGACCAGCTGTCCTCGCTCTTCAAGCTCGACCACCTCGCGACCCGTATGCGCCGTAACGGCGAGAACCTCCTCGTCCTCGCGGGCGAGGAGCCCGGCCGCCGCTGGACGCGGCCCGTGCCGCTGGTCGACGTGCTCCGTGCCGCCGCCTCCGAGGTGGAGCAGTACGAACGCATCGAACTGGCCGCGGTGCCCGCCACCGAGGTCGCCGGCCGCGTGGTCAACGACCTCGTGCACCTCCTCGCCGAGCTGCTGGAGAACGCCACGTCGTTCTCCTCGCCCCAGACGAAGGTCCGGGTCACCGGTCACGCGCTGCCCGACGGCCGTGTGCTCGTCGAGATCCACGACACCGGCATCGGCCTCTCCCCCGAGGACCTGGCCGCGATCAACGAGCGGCTCGCCTCGCCGCCCACCGTGGACGTCTCGGTCTCCCGCCGCATGGGTCTCTTCGTGGTCGGCCGGCTGTCCCTGCGTCACGGCATCCGCATCCAGCTGCGGCCCTCCGACTCCGGTGGTACGACCGCACTGGTCATGCTGCCCATGGAGGTCGCGCACGGCGGCAAGCAGCCGTCGAAGGCGGGCCAGCAGGGCAAGGGCCCGCAGGGCGGCGCCCCGGGCGGGCTCCTCGCCGGTGGTGGCGCTCCCGCCGCGGGCGGCCAGCGTCCCGGCCTCTCCGGTCCTCCTGCGGCTCCGGCCAAGGGTCTGGGCTCGGCCGCCCCGCGCGGCCAGGTCGGCGCGGGCTCGGCCCCCAGGGCCGAGCTGCCCACGCGCGACGCCGGACTGCCCACGCGCGACAGCGGACCGCGTCCCCCGCAGGGACCCGGCCAACAGAACCCGGGCCAGCAGGGACCCGGCCTGCCCGGCCAGGGCCGTTCCGACGCTCCCCGCCAGGGCGGCGGCCTCGCCGGTGCCTTCGCCGGCGGCGCCCGGCCCGGCGCACGCCCCCCGCAGGGCCCCTCGGCCGGTGCGGACTCGGGCCGGCCCAACCTCTTCGGCCACTCCGGCCAGCAGGGCGGCCAGCCCGGACGCCAGGCTCCGCAGCCGCAGCAGGCCCAGCTCGGCCAGGGCGAGCAGCCCGGCCAGGGCGGCCCGCAGCAGCCCGGCGGCCCCGGCCGTCAGCTGCCGCCCTCCGGCGGCCCCCGTGCCGAGCTTCCCGGCGGCAACCCGCAGCCGCAGCGCCCGCAGAGCACGAGCTGGGGTGTCGAGGAGCAGGGTGCCCCCCGGCGCACGCAGCCGGACTCGCCGCGTGGTCACGAGGAGCACGAGGCCGGCCGGTTCAGCCGCCCGGGCACCTCCGCCCCGAACCAGCCGTTCAGCCCGCCGAACCAGCGTCCGCCGATGAACGACCGTCAGGGCCCCGGTGCCACGGCGGAGTTCGCCCGCCCGGACTTCTCGGGACCGCGGGCGCCGCAGGCTCCCCACGTCCCGCAGGGGCAGGACCCGGCGAGCACCGCGCAGTTCGCCCGCCCGGACTTCAACGCCCCGATGCCGCAGGACCAGGGCTTCGGCAACCGCCCCCAGCAGGACCAGGGCTTCGGCGCCCAGGGCCCGCAGGCCCCGGCACCGCGCCGCCGCGACAACGCCGACTTCGGCGCACCGCGTCCGCCGGCCCCCTCCGCGGGTGAACTGCCGCAGCGCCCGGCCCTGCCGCAGCAGCCTGAGGTGCTGCCGCCGGCCGGTCCCGGTGACGGGCGTACGCCGCTGTACGACACGCTGGAGACGAACTGGTTCCACGGACCGCAGCAGGGTGGCCAGCAGCCGCCCGCCGCGGAGCCGCAGGCACCGGCCGCTCCCCAGCCCGCCGGTAACCCGCCTCCGCCCATGCCGCGGCGCGGTGCGGCCGACACCGGAGCCACCAGTTCATGGCGTGCTTCGCCCAACGACGACCTCGTGCGGCAGGCGGAGCGGGTCAAGAAGCCCGCCGCCGGCGGGATCACCACTTCCGGACTGCCACGCCGTGTCCCACGTGCCAATTTGGTGCCGGGCACTGCTCAACAGCAGAATCATCAGTCCGGACCCCAGGTTTCGCGTGCGCCGGATGACGTACGCGGCCGTCTGACCAATCTCCGCCGGGGCATCCAGCAGGGACGACAGGCCAACACCGGCTCGTCTACCGGCAGTTTCCAACTCGGCCCCACTCACCAGCAGGAGCGTTAGTTGAGCCCCATGAGTCAGGCCGCGCAGAATCTGAACTGGCTGATCACCAATTTCGTGGACAACACCCCAGGGGTGTCCCACACGGTGGTGGTCTCCGCGGATGGCCTGCTGCTGGCGATGTCCGAAGGTTTCCCGCGCGACCGCGCCGACCAGCTGGCGGCTGTCGCCTCC
Organism: Streptomyces sp. NBC_01166; assembly: GCF_045039765.1. NCBI lineage: Bacteria > Bacillati > Actinomycetota > Actinomycetes > Kitasatosporales > Streptomycetaceae > Streptomyces > Streptomyces sp. NBC_01166. The sequence continues at coordinate 5,942,343 of NZ_CP108613.1, read as the reverse complement.
GGTCTGACGTCGCTGACCGCGGGTGCTTCACGGATCTTCGAAGGCGGCGCCGTGAGCCAGACGGTTGTGGAGATGGAGAGAGGATTCCTCTTCCTCATGTCCGTCTCTGACGGTTCTTCACTCGCCGTCCTCGCCCATCCGGACGCGGACATCGGTCTGGTGGGGTACGAGATGGCACTCCTCGTCGACCGTGCGGGGACCGTCCTCACCCCTGATCTCCGTGCCGAACTACAAGGAAGTCTGCTCCACTAGACGGCCATGCGGCAGCCACTTGACGCGATCCCCCCAGGTACTACTCAAAACCCTCACCCGTCCGGCCGACACAGCCCCTCACCGGCCACCTTCAGACGGCAAGCCGACACCCTGCTGTCACGCCCGGAGGATTTATGACCCCGCCACCCTCATCACCTGATCCGTACGGCGCACTGCACCACGCGTCGTACGACGGTGAAGGTGACCAGCCGCTGGTCCGTCCGTACGCCATGACCGGCGGCAGGACCCGGCCGCGGTACCAGCTCGCGATAGAGGCACTGGTCAGCACCACAGCGGACCCCGCCCACCTCGGGACCCTGCTCCCCGAGCACCAGCGGATCTGCCACCTGTGCCGCGAGGTGAAGTCGGTGGCCGAGGTCTCGGCCCTGCTGTCCATGCCCCTCGGTGTGGCGCGGATCCTCGTGGCGGACCTGGCGGAAGCCGGCATGGTGGCCATCCACCAGCCGGGCAACGGAGAGGCCGGCGGCGCGCCGGATGTGACACTGCTCGAAAGGGTGCTCAGTGGACTTCGCAAGCTCTAGCGGCGGTACGGCCCGCTCCACTACCTCGGCGAAGATCGTGGTGGCAGGGGGCTTCGGCGTGGGTAAGACCACGTTTGTCGGTGCCGTTTCGGAGATCAATCCGCTGCGCACCGAAGCCGTGATGACGTCCGCGTCCGCGGGCATCGACGACCTGACCCACACCGGGGACAAGACCACCACCACGGTGGCCATGGACTTCGGACGCATCACCCTGGACCAGGACCTGATCCTCTACCTGTTCGGCACCCCCGGACAGGACCGCTTCTGGTTCATGTGGGACGACCTGGTCCGCGGCGCCATCGGCGCCGTCGTCCTCGTCGACACCCGCCGCCTCGCCGACTGCTTCCCAGCCGTCGACTACTTCGAGAACAGCGGCCTCCCCTTCGTCATCGCCCTCAACGGCTTCGACGGACACCAGCCCTACACACCCGACGAAGTACGCGAAGCCCTCCAGATCGGCCCCGACGCCCCGATCATCACGACGGACGCCCGGCACCGCGCGGATGCCAAGAGCGGCCTGATCACTCTGGTCGAGCACGCGTTGATGGCCCGGCTGAAGTAGCCGTAAGTCGGTAGCGATCTACGGAACTTGCTGTAGTCACACGGGGGCGGCCTGTGTCCTTTGACACGATCCGCCCCCGTGTTCATAACATTTCGACAGAGAATTGGAGCCCTATCAATACCCGACGCGCACGACCGGTACCACTGCGCTCATACGAGCCTCGCCTTTTGACGGGGCTCGCTCTTTATGCCCGTTTTATCGACGTCGGGTCACAGTCGGAATCACTCATTCCGACTGTTTGGAACGCGACCGGTCCGCGTGCTGCAATGCCTCGAACTACCCAGTAGTACGGCTCCTGAACGATAATCCGGCACAACGTAGGTGCCGACGCCGAGAGGTTGTTGGTCGAGTGAGGCGAAGCAACGAGGGCTCCGCGGCGCAGCCGGAGCGGGGCAACTTCACGCCGCCGCCGCGCGCCGCGCTGTCCCCGCCCGCGGACACGTCGTCCGAGGCGGAACCGGCAGGCGGCAGCACCAGCCGGCTGTCACCGCGGAACTGGCGGGTGCCGACCCGGCTGAACGCGATTCTCCTGATCCCGGCACTCGTCGGCCTTGTCATGGGCGGCTTCCAGGTGAAGGGGTCCATAGACACCTGGAACGAGGCCCAGGACGCCGAGAAGACGGCGCTGGTCGTCCGCGCCGCGGCGGCGTACGGGCAGGCGCTGCTGAACGAGCGCGACCTCACCGCCGAACCACTGCTGTCCAACAAGCGCACCGCCGCCGAGGTGGAGCAGGTACGCGCCACCACGGACGCGGCCGCGTCGAAGTTCGACGCCGCCGTGCAGAACATGCCGGACAAGGAGGGCCTCCACCGCCGTCTGAAGCTGTTCAAGGTGGAGGAGCCGCTCCTTCCCGAGCTGCGCAAGGCCGCCTACGCCGAGGCGATGGACCCGGTGAAGACGGAAGAGGGCTACACCAAGGTCCAGCACTCGTTGATGGAGTTCTCCAACGAGCTCGGCCTGGGTACGGGCAACATCACCAGCTACGGCCGGACCGTGTACGCGATCGAGCTGGCCAAGGCCGCCGAATCGCTCCAGCGCTCGATCGGTATGCACCTGCTGGTGCGTCCGAGCCAGGAGGAGCGCAACTTCAGCGGCCAGGTCACGGCGTTCAGCTCGTACAACTACCTGGAGCAGATCGCCCTCGGCGAGTTCGTCTCCGGTGGTACGGAGGCCGACGCGGCCCGGCTCAAGCAGGTCATGGCCGGTAAGGCGGCCGAGGGAGCCAAGCAGATGAAGGAGGCCGAGGCGCAGGCCAAGGCCGCCGGCAAGCCCTTCGTGGCGCCTCCGAGCATCGACGGTTCCGTCTTCGACGGCATGGCCCAGCAGATCGGGCAGGGCAAGCAGCCCGACGCCCTCAAGGCCAAGGGCATCACCCCCGAGACCTGGATGGCCGCGGCCACGGCGAAGTTCGACGGCTACACGACGGTCGAGAACGAGCTCGTCGACAAGGCCGTGGCCGAGGCGGCGGAGATCTCGACCGACGCCAGGAACGACGCCATCGTCAACGCGGCGATCGTGATCATCTCGCTGCTGGCCGCCTTCATCATCGCCGGTCTCATGGCCCGCCAGATGAGCCGCTCGATGCGCCAGCTGCGTACGGCCGCCTTCGGCATCGCCGAGCAGCGGCTGCCGATGCTGGTCGACCAGCTGTCGCGGACCGAGCCCGGCCGGGTGGACACCCGGGTGCAGCCGATCCCGATCAACAGCCAGGACGAGATCGGCGAGGTCGCCCGCGCCTTCGACCAGGTGCACCGGGAGGCCGTCCGGCTCGCCGCCGAGCAGGCGATGCTCCGGGGCAACGTCAACGCGATCTTCACCAACCTGTCGCGCCGCAACCAGTCGCTCATCGAGGGCCAGCTGACCCTCATCACCGATCTGGAGAACAACGAGGCGGACCCGGACCAGCTGGAGAGCCTCTTCAAGCTGGACCACCTGGCCACCCGTATGCGCCGCAACGGCGAGAACCTCCTCGTCCTCGCGGGCGAGGAGCCCGGCCGCCGCTGGAACCAGCCGGTGCCGCTCGTCGACGTGCTGCGGGCCGCCTCCTCCGAGGTGGAGTCCTACGAGCGCATCGAGCTCACCGGTGTTCCGGAGAGCGAGATCCACGGCCAGGCCGTGACCGACCTCGTGCACCTGCTGGCCGAGCTGCTGGAGAACGCCACCACGTTCTCCTCGCCGCAGACCAAGGTCCGGGTCACCGCGACCCGGCTCCCCGACGGCCGCGTCATGGTCGAGATCCACGACAAGGGAATCGGTCTCACCGCCGAGGACTTCGCGGACATCAACCACAAGCTGGCCAACCCGCCGACCGTGGACGCCGCGGTGTCCCAGCGGATGGGTCTGTTCGTGGTCGGCCGACTGGCCGACCGGCACGGCATCCGCGTCCAGCTGCGGCCCTCGGGCGAGCAGGCGGGGACCACGTCGCTGGTCATGCTGCCGGACGCCATCACCCACGGTGGCGGTGGCGAGGGGCTCCCGCAGGACGACTTCACGGTCTCCTCGATCATGTCCGAGCAGCAGCAGCAGACCTTCGACCCGATGCCGCAGCAGGTTCCGATGCGTACGGCGGCGGAGCTCGGCTTCGACGACTCGCGCTACGAGACCTCGGTGGCCGACTCCCCGCAGCTGGACCCGGTGAACCGTTCACTCATGCGTGAGGAGCGACGGGCGGCTCTGGAGGCACAGGCCGGCGGCGAGCGTCCCTCCTTCCAGAACGACGGCGCCGGGCAGCGGCAGGAGTACTCCCCGGAGCAGTACACGCAGGAGCAGTACGCCCCCGAGCAGCAGCAGTACGCGCAGCCCGGTTACGAGGGCGGCTACGACCCGTACGCCGCCGGGAACGGTTACCAGGATCCGCAGCAGAACACCTACGCGGAAGCCGCGTACGCCGCTCCGGACGGCCGGCAGGAGCAGTACGCCGACCAGTTCGCCCCGCAGGAGGGGCTCCCCCACCAGGGCGACTGGGCGGACCAGGGTTCCTACCAGAGGGCGTTCGAGCCCCAGGCGGAAGCGGTCCCGAGCACTCCCGCGGAGACACAGGAGCACGTAGGCTTCGACCGCCCGGGGCCCACCCCGAACCCCGGTCAGGACCTCACCGAGGCGGGCCTCCCGCGCCGGGGTGCCGGCCAGCAGCACTGGCAGCCCACCGGCCGCGGAAACGATCAGCCTGTCGCACCCGAGCAGCGGCAGCGGCCGCAGCAGGAACAGCCGCAGGCACCGCAGACGGAGCATGCCGACGGGGAAAGGCCCGACGACTGGCGTTCATCGAACGACGAGCGCTGGGAGCGGGCCGAGAAGCTCCGGGATCCGAAGGCGGGCGGGATCACCCCTTCCGGACTCCCCCGGCGCGTGCCCAAGGCCAATCTGGTCGAGGGCACGGCGGAGCAGACCCAGCAGGGCGGCCCACAGGTCTCCCGCGCCCCTGAGGACGTACGCGGCAGGTTGAGCAACCTGCGGCGTGGTGTCCTGCGGGGACGGACCGCGGGGTCGGACGCAAGTAATACCTACAACCAGGAGCGTTAGTGTGAGCCCGATGAGCCAGGCGGCGCAGAATCTGAACTGGTTGATCACCAACTTCGTGGACAACACCCCTGGGGTGTCGCACACGGTGGTGGTCTCCGCCGACGGACTCCTGCTGGCGATGTCCGAAGGTTTCCCGCGGGACCGCGCCGATCAGCTGGCGGCTGTCGCCTCCGGTCTGACGTCGCTGACCGCGGGTGCTTCACGGATCTTCGAAGGCGGCGCCGTGAATCAGACCGTTGTGGAGATGGAGCGAGGATTCCTCTTCATCATGTCCATCTCTGACGGATCCTCACTCGCCGTCCTCGCCCACCCGGACGCCGATATCGGTCTGGTTGGGTACGAAATGGCACTTCTCGTGGACCGTGCAGGAAGTGTTCTTACCCCGGATCTCCGCGCCGAACTCCAGGGAAGTCTTCTTAACTAATAGACAGACAGTGCGTTTCTCGCCACCGCGCCATAAGGTGCGGTGGCGCGGCACCACTGGGATGGCGAACGGCAGTCGGAGGAGGAAACGTGGCAGCACCCACAGGCGGACACTCGTACGAGGGCGGTCAGCGGGTTCCGGGTGAGCAGGGTGACAATCGTTTCGACAACCCCTCCATGCCCGGCAGACAGGGTTCGCAAGACCCTTATCAGCCTTATCAGCCCTACCAGCAGCCCCAGCAGGGCAGCTGGCAGCAGCAGCCTCAGCAGCCGGGCTCAGGGTGGCCGCAGCAGCAGCCGCACTACCCGCAGCACGAGCAGCCGCAGCACTACCAGCAGCCGCAGCACGAGCAGCAGCCTCCGCAGCGTTACGAGGCTCCGCCGTCGCGCATCCAGCCGGTCCAGCGGCAGGCCCCCCAGCCGTCGAAGCCCGCGGCTCACAACCCGCTGGTCCGTCCGTACGCCATGACCGGCGGCCGGACCCGGCCGCGGTACCAGCTCGCCATCGAGGCGCTGGTCAGCACCACGGCGGATCCTTCCCGGCTGCAAGGGCAGCTGCCCGAGCACCAGCGGATCTGCCGGCTCTGCATCGAGATCAAGTCGGTGGCCGAGGTCTCGGCCCTTCTCTCGATCCCCCTCGGCGTTGCCCGGATCCTCGTCGCCGACCTGGCCGAGGCCGGACTCGTCGCTATCCATCAGCCCGGCGGCGACGAGGCCGCCGGCGGCCAACCAGATGTGACACTGCTCGAAAGGGTGCTCAGTGGACTTCGCAAGCTCTAGCGGCGGAGCGGCCCGCTCCACTACCTCGGCGAAGATCGTGGTGGCAGGGGGCTTCGGCGTGGGTAAGACCACGTTTGTCGGTGCCGTTTCGGAGATCAATCCGCTGCGCACCGAAGCCGTGATGACGTCCGCGTCCGCGGGCATCGACGACCTGACCCACACCGGGGACAAGACCACCACCACGGTGGCCATGGACTTCGGACGCATCACCCTGGACCAGGACCTGATCCTCTACCTGTTCGGCACCCCCGGACAGGACCGCTTCTGGTTCATGTGGGACGACCTGGTCCGCGGCGCCATCGGCGCCGTCGTCCTCGTCGACACCCGCCGCCTCGCCGACTGCTTCCCAGCCGTCGACTACTTCGAGAACAGCGGCCTCCCCTTCGTCATCGCCCTCAACGGCTTCGACGGACACCAGCCCTACACACCCGACGAAGTACGCGAAGCCCTCCAGATCGGCCCGGACACCCCGATCCTCACCACGGACGCCCGGCACCGCGCCGACGCCAAGAGCGCGCTGATCACCCTGGTCGAGCACGCCCTCATGGCCCGCCTGCGCTGACCCCGCCGCCGCACACGGCGAAGGCCCCGTACTCCTCGGAAGGAGTACGGGGCCTTCGGCGTGAAGGAGGCCCGGTGGGCCCTGGAGCGGCCTCGGCGGCCGATCCTCAGCCCTGCCAGCTGTGCGGGGCGCGGAAACCGGGGGTGCGCTCCAGGCGGCGCCATCCGGCCGTGCTGCGGCCGCGGTGGGCGGGCGCGTCGGGCTGTGCGGCCGCGCGGGCGAGCAGGACCGCGGTGATGGCGGCGAGCTCCTCGGGGCCGGCCTGGCCCTTCTCGACGCGAAGGACCGAATCGGCGGGGGTGACGCTCATGGATGTCTCCGTCTTCTGGGCAGTGGTCGCGGAAGGTGGGCGGGGTCGCCGCTGCGGCCGGCGACTACTGCGGAGGGTTGCCGTGCTTGCGGGACGGCAGGTCTGCGTGCTTGTTGCGGAGCATCGCGAGCGAGGCGATCAGCACCTCGCGCGTCTCGGCGGGGTCGATGACGTCGTCGACCAGGCCGCGCTCGGCCGCGTAGTAGGGATGCATCAGCTCGGCCTTGTACTCCTTGACCATGCGGGCCCGCATGGCTTCGGGGTCCTCGGCGTCGGCGATCTGCCGGCGGAAGATGACGTTGGCGGCGCCCTCGGCGCCCATCACCGCGATCTCGTTGGTCGGCCACGCGTAGGTGAGGTCGGCGCCGATGGACTGGCTGTCCATGACGATGTACGCGCCTCCGTAGGCCTTGCGCAGGATCAGCGAGATCCTCGGCACGGTGGCGTTGCAGTACGCGTAGAGCAGCTTCGCGCCGTGCCGAATGATTCCACCGTGCTCCTGATCGACGCCGGGCAGGAAGCCGGGTACGTCCAGCAGAGTGACGATGGGAATGTTGAACGCATCACACATCTGGACGAATCGCGCGGCCTTCTCGGACGCCTCGATGTCCAGGACACCGGCGAGGGCCTGCGGCTGGTTGGCCACGATGCCGACGACCTGGCCGTCGAGCCGGGCCAGAGCGCAGACGATGTTGCGGGCCCAGCGCTCGTGGACCTCCAGGAAGTCGCCGTCGTCGACGAGCTCCTCGATGACCTTGTGCATGTCGTACGGGCGGTTGCCGTCGGCCGGGACCAGGTCCAGGAGGACGTCGCCGCGCCGGTCGGCCGGGTCGTCGCTCGGGACGACGGGCGGGTTCTCCCGGTTGTTGGACGGGAGCATGCCGATCAGGTAGCGGACCTCGGCGATGCAGGTCTCCTCGTCGTCGTACGCGAAGTGCGCGACGCCCGAGGTCTCGGCGTGCACGTCGGCGCCGCCGAGGCCGTTCTGGGTGATCTCCTCGCCGGTGACCGCCTTGACGACGTCCGGTCCGGTGATGAACATCTGCGAGGTCTCGCGGACCATGAAGACGAAGTCGGTCAGCGCCGGGCTGTAGGCCGCGCCGCCCGCGCACGGGCCGAGCATCACGCTGATCTGCGGGATGACACCGGAGGCCCGGGTGTTGCGCTGGAAGATCCCGCCGTAGCCGGCGAGCGCGCTGACGCCCTCCTGGATACGGGCTCCGGCGCCGTCGTTCAGCGAGACCAGGGGGGCACCGGCCGAGATGGCCATGTCCATGATCTTGTGGATCTTCGTGGCGTGGGCCTCGCCCAGCGCCCCGCCGAAGATCCGGAAGTCGTGCGCGTAGACGAAGACCGTCCGGCCGTCGACCGTGCCCCAGCCGGTGATGACACCGTCGGTGTACGGCTTCTTGGCCTCCAGGCCGAAGCCGGTCGCCCGGTGCCGGCGCAGCTGCTCGACCTCCTTGAACGATCCCTCGTCCAGCAGCAGCTCGATGCGCTCGCGCGCCGTCAGCTTGCCCTTGGCGTGCTGCGCCTCGGTCGCCCGGTCGCTCGGTCCACGCCGGGCCTGCTCACGCAGTGCCAGCAGTTCGGCCACCCGGCCACGCGTGTCACTCGGCTCGCCCGGGATTTCGTCCACAACGGTCATACGTCGACCCTACGAACCCGAGCGCGAAATTCCTGCCGTCCACACCGAACAGTCTCCTGCCCGGTTTCCTGGTGGCACCTGACAGAAGCGGTGCACCATGCATCCCATCTGCCAGCTCACAGGGCTTCCGCGTTGTAGAGCTTCGACAAGGCGCGGTATGTGGCCCCGGCCACATTCTGCTCCGCGCGCCACGCCGCGGATCCACCGGGGCGGGCGACCGGACCCACCGGAATGGCAGGGGGCCGGCGCCGGATTCCGGTCACGGAGGCAGGCTCCGTGCCACAGTTTCGCATCCCCCGAGAGGTGAGCGCGGCAGCACCCGCCCACCGCCCGGGGCACCTCCGGTCCCGGGGCTCCGGCGGCGGCCGCGTTCAGTACCTGTTCACTCCACGCGCACGGCGAGGGACCAGGCGTGGCCAAAAGCCGTCCCACGGCGTCGAGTTGTGAAGAACGGCAACTTCTTGAGAGCGCTCTCAGTCCTAACTCTTGACGCTCAGCGGAGCCGTCGCGAGAGTGGTGCGCACCGCAGACAGCCCCACCGCTCCACCTCCCCGCACCACCCCTGATCCCTGTCTGCGTCCCCCCACACCTCGGGAGTTCCTCCGTGATTTCGCGCAGAATGTTCCTGACGGGCGCCGCCGCCTCCGCGACCGCGCTCAGCTACCCCCTCTGGGGCAGCGCCCTGAGCCCGCGTACGTCGGCCGCCCCCGCGACGTGTGAACTGGCGCTGGAGAACCGCTCGTTGCCCGGCACGGTGCACGCCTATGTCACCGGTCACGAGCAGGGCACGGACCGCTGGGTGCTCCTGCGCCCCGACGGCAGCGTCTACCGCCCCGACTCCCCCGGCGCCCCGCAGACCCCACTGCCGGTCGACTGCGCCATCCCGCTGAAGGCCGCGGGCGCGGGCCCGGTCGTCCTGACCCTGCCCCAGATGTACGGGGCACGGGTCTACTTCGTGCGCGACGACAAGCTGGACTTCTACCTCAACCCGGGCCCGTCCCTGGTCGAGCCGGCCTTCGCGACGCCCACCGACCCGAACTACGGCAGGACCTGGTCGTTCTGCGAGTTCACCTTCAACCCTCAGCAGCTGTACGCGAACATCAGCTACGTCGACCTGGTGACGGCGCTGCCGATCGGGCTGACCCTCGAGGGCGACGCCACGCACACGGTGGCCCCGCTCCCCGACGGCGCGGTCCAGCGGATCGCCGATGACCTCACGGCCCAGGCGGCCTCCGACGGGCAGCCCTGGGACAAGCTGGTCACCCGCGGCTCGGACGGACAGGTCCTGCGGGTCGTCTCGCCGCAGAACCTGATGGCGCCGTTCTTCGACCGCCCCGCCGAGATGCCGTTCCGGGATCTGTTCACCGCGCAGATCGACGAGGTCTGGGAGAAGTACCGCTCCACCGACCTGCGGATCGATCTGCAGGGGGGCCGGGGCACGCTCGCCGGCCGGGTCGGCGGCGACACCCTGACGTTCGAGGGCGGCCACACGTTCGTCAAGCCGACCTCGAAGGACATCTTCACCTGCAACCACGGCCCCTTCACCAACAACCCCGGGGACTCCGACGACAAGAAGGCCCTGCTGGCCAGGATCGCGGCGGGCTTCAACCGTTCGATCATGCTCAGCCACCCCAGCCAGCCGAACGGCACGTCGGTGGCGGACTACTACAAGGGCGCGGTGACGAACCACTGGTCGCGCGTCGTCCACGCGAACTCCCCGATCGGCTACGCCTTCCCCTACGACGACGTACGCCCGGACGGCGAGCCGGACGTGTCGGGAGCCGCACACGACGGCAACCCCCGCCGCTTCACGGTGACCGTGGGTTCCTGACCCACCTCCCCCGGCCCACCCCCCACGATTCCGCCCCGTCGTCCGCCTTCGCGGCCGGCGGGGCTCGGCGTCGTCCCGCATCGGTGCTGTCGGCCGTGTGGGCTTGTGGAGCCGGCCGGTCAGCCGGCCCTGCGTGAGAAGCGCGGCCGCTCGGAGGCGGCCGGCTCGATGCAGCGGGACTGGACGTGCTCGTAGGCCATGGTGGTCTGCACGTCGGCGACCTCCCTGCGTTCGGTGAGGCGGTCGATGACGAAGGCGTACACGCCGTCGACGTCGGGGACGGCGATGTGCAGGAGGAAGTCGTGCGTGCCGGAGGTGACGAACAGGCCGATCACCTCGGGCAGGCGCGCTGCCCATTCCCGGAACCCCTCGATGACGGGGCGGGCCGGGGGCCGGATGCGCACCGAGATGAGCGCCTGGACCGGCCTGTTCGCCGCGTCGAGGTCCAGGGCGGCGTGGTAGCCGGTGATCACGCCTCGCTCGCGCAGCAGCCGTACCCGCTCGAGCGAGGTGGAGGGGGAGACCCCGGTCTTGGCGGCGAGCTCGCGGTTGGTCTGCCGTGCATCGTTCTGCAGCTCCCGCAGAAGGGCCCGGTCCAGCGCATCAAGTTCCATGGAATGGACCCTACGGTGCACGAAGTGCGGCCATCACCCGTGCTACCTGGGCATCTGCCTAGTGTCGGCGACTATGGATACACGAACGAACGGGCCGTTTCTCGGAGCGGGGCTGGTGCTCGGCGCGGCCGTGCTGTGGGGCACGGTCGGTCCCGCCCAGGTGCTGGCGTCCAGCACCATGGCGCCGGCGGCCCTGGGAGGCTGGCGGCTGCTCGTGGGCGGACTGGTCCTGGCCATGTTCACCGTCCGCCGGCACACCCTGGGGGCCCTGGCCACGGGCGCGGTGGTGCGCCCCCTGCTGATCTGCGCCGTATCCACGGGCGTCTTCCAGGCGGCCCTCATGTCCTCGGTGACGCGGACCGGGGCGGCCCTGGCCACGGTGGTCGCCCTGGGCGTCGCCCCCGCGGCGATCGGCCTGTGTTCCCGGTGGGTCACCGGTGAGCGGATGACGGCCGTCTGGATGGCCGGCACCGCCGGGGCCGTCGCCGGCTGCGCCCTGTTGCTGACCCCGGGGAGCGAGGGTGTGGACACGCCGGGCCTGCTCCTGGCCGTGGCCGCCGGTGTCTGTTACGGCCTGTACACCGTCTTCGCCAAGAAGCTGGCTGCCGTCGCTCCGGCTGCCCAACTGCCCGGGCTCGCCGCGCTCTCCCTGCTCGCGGGAGCCCTGCCCCTGACGCCCTGGATGGTCGACAGCGCCGCTCCCGCCAGGCCGGGCGCCACCTTCACCCTGATCGCCTGGCTGGGTGTGGCGACCACAGCCCTCGCCTACTGGTTGTTCACCACAGGCCTCACCAAGGTGCGCGCGACCACGGCCGGAACCCTCAGCCTCGCCGAGCCCCTGGCCGCCGCGCTGATCGGCGTGCTCCTGCTCCACGAGCACCTCTCGCCGGTGGCTTGGGCCGGGGGTGCGCTGATCCTCGCCGGAATGGTCACCATGTGCCTGCCGCCGCGATTCCTCCCCGGCTCCGCACGCCGGTTTGGGGCCTCTCCTCCGGTTCACGCCGGCGCCGGCACCGGAACGCGTAACTCCGGCGACATCCCGGGCTATTGACTTCGCAACAACCGGAATGAAGAGTGCCGGGCACTGTACTTGTACATGCCATCGGACCCGGAGGCGCCCGTGTGTGACCTGCACGACCCCAGCGACCACGACCATGCGGTACACACGGGCGACGGACTGAGCCGCCGCCGGATCATGCAGATGCTCGGGGCCGCCGGAATAGCCACCACGGCGATGGGCGCGACCGCCGATCCGGCGATGGCGGCGGCCTCGGACGAGGCCGCGGGCGGAGCGGTGGACGCCACCTCCTACACCCCGCCCGGGGGGCTCGCCCAGGACTCGGCCGCCAAGCGGACGGCGCTCGGCTGGATCGAGCGGAACGCGTCCCGGATCAACGGGCTGAACGACGAGATCTGGGAGCACGCGGAGCTGAGCCTGCGGGAGTGGAACTCCTCCCTCGCCGAGGCCGACTTCCTGCGCAAGGCGGGCTTCGACGTCGAGTTCGGCACGGCCGGCTTCCCGACCGCCTTCACCGCCACGTACACCCGGGGCAAGGGCGGTCCCGTCATCGGTTTCAGCGGCGAGTACGACGCCCTTCCCGGCCTGTCCCAGAACAAGGGGGTGGGCGAGCACGATCCGAAGGAGTACGTCCACGACCCGTTCGCCCCGGGTTACGGGGCCGGGCACGGCTGCGGCCACTGCGCACTCGGGACCGCGGCGGCGGCCGCCGCCGCGGCCGTCGCGGAGGCGTCCCGGCGCCACAAGCTCGATGTAACGGTGAAGTTCTTCGGCTCCACCGCCGAGGAACAGCTGATCGGCAAGACGTACGCCGTCAGCCAGGGCGTCTACGACGGGCTCGACGCCTTCCTCGACTGGCATCCCTCCACCGGCAACGCCACCGGCTGGGGCACCTCGAACGCGATGACGGCCGTCACCTTCACCTTCCTCGGTGTCGCCGGCCACGGCGGCACCCCGCTCGGCAACAAGAGCGCGCTGGACGCGGCCGTGATGATGGCGACCATGTCGGAGTTCCTCCGCGAGGAGAGCATGGCCCCCTCGGCGCGGCTGCACTGGGTGATCAACAACGGCGGCGACATCCCCAATGTGACGCCGGAGATCGCGGAGATCTCCTACTACGTCCGTGAGGGCAGCGTCGAGCGGGTCACCTCGCTGCTGGACAAGGTCATCGCCGTCTCGGAGGCGGCCGCGACCGCCAGCCGCACGTCGGTGCGGCACCGGATCACCTCGGCGTGCTGGAACCAGCTCCCCTCCAAGGCGTTCGCCGAGCTGATGTACGACAACATGCGGCAGATCGGGCCCCCGGTCTTCTCCGAGGACGCCCAGCGTCTCGCCAAGGAGCTCCAGTCCTCGCTGGGGCTGCCCGAGAGCGGCCTGCACGACAAGATCGGTGAGCTGGCGCCGCCCAACCCCGTCTTCCAGGGCGGCGGTTCCACCGATGTGGCCGATATCAGCTGGCAGGTGCCGACCGTCTCCATGGGCGCGGCGGTGGCCCCCATCGGGTCGAAGATGCACACCTGGTCAACCGCCTCCTGCGCGGGATCGGCGCCCGCGCACGCTGCGATCAAGGCCGCCGCGGCCTATCTGGCGGCCACGGCTGTCGACCTCCTGGTGAAGCCGGAGCTGCTGCGGGGCGTCAAGGAGGAGTTCGAGAAGCGGACCGAGGGCCTGACCTGGAAGACCGCGCTGCCGGAGGGGTACGAGCCGCCGATGTACGAGCCGCCCGCCTGGTTCCTCAAGAAGACGGGCCAGAGCTGGCCGCCGGAGAACATCACCTGGCCGCCGCGCCGGATCGTCAGCAAGGAGAAGTTCGCCTCGCTCGGGCCGGCGCTGGAGCCGCAGGTCTGATCCCGGCCAAGTACGCGGAGGTGCCCCCGTCCGGCCGGACGGGGGCACCTCCGCGTACTTGGCCGGGCCTGCGCACACGAGGTCAGCAGCCGCCGCAGTTGTAGTACGTCACGTCCCAGTGGTTGCCCTCGTCGGCGTAGATGTTGCCGGAGCCGGACTTGTACTGGGGGGCGCCGTCGCCGCGCAGGCCGATGTAACTGAACACGCCCTTCACGTAGTTGGTCAGGCAGGTGGTCTTGCCGAAGTCGAGCTTGTAGCCGTTCCAGTGCGAGTACGTGCCACTGGCGTGCCCGGTCTCGGTGCCCCCGGTGATGTTCAGGGCGCAGCCCGTGGCGCTCTTCAGGGTCTGGGCGCCCTGGGCGCTGGTCAGGTTGAGCTGGTCGAAGGACGTGCAGGTGGAGACGTTCCGGTTGGAACAGCCACCCGAGGACGACCAGGTGATCCCGGACGAGCTGAAGCGGGAGGTCGCCTGGGAGTGGGTCAGTTTGGTGACGGCCTGCGCCTCGGTGGCGCCGCCGCCGAGGACACCGACGCCGGGCGCGAAGAGCACGCCGAGGACGAGGGCGAGAGCGGTGAGTGCCGAGCGGAGTCGGGGACGGGTCAGCATGGGTTTCCTCCTGCTCATGACAATTACGGGCAGGGAGATAGTGCCCCAGCTCTACGCGCGTCCGCCAGGGGGCGGCGGGGGTCACCGTCAGACCTTCCGCGACTTCCGGACCGGCCTGGACCCTTGATGTTGAACTTTGAACAAGATGGGGCTACAGTCGAACTCGTTGAAGGTTAAATCAACTCTTCGACGGCCACTCGTCTGAATCCGTCCCCCGAGGAGGAGCCATGGCTCTGTTCAACCGCAAGAACAACGACGCCCCGACCGCCACCGCCACCCTCGCGGTGGACCCCGCGCTGGCCGCGCTGACCGGCACCTACACGATCGACCCGGCCCACAGCAGCATCGGTTTCACCGTGCGCCACGCCATGGTCACCAACGTGCGCGGCTCCTTCGGTGAGCACGAGGGCACCCTGGAGCTGGACGGCTCCGACCCCTCCAGGTCCTCCGCCTCCATCGATGTCAAGATCTCCAGTGTCGACACCGGCATCGCCGACCGCGACGGCCACCTGGTCAGCGGCGACTTCTTCGACGCCGAGACGTTCCCCCTGATGACGTTCCGCTCCACCGGGGCCGAGCAGCTCGGCGGGGACACCTACCGGGTCACCGGCGACCTCACGATCAAGGACGTCACCCGCCCGCTCTCCATCGACCTGGAGTTCAACGGTTCCGCCACCGACCCCTACGGCAACCAGCGCGTGGGCTTCGAGGGCAGCGCCGAGATCCTGCGCTCCGACTGGGGCCTGACCTACAACGCGGCGCTGGAGACCGGCGGCGTGCTGGTCGGCGACAAGGTCAAGCTGAACTTCGACATCTCCGCCATCAAGGCCGCCCCGCAGGCCTGACCCTCCCGAACCGAGCGCGCCCGCCGGCTCTCCCCCTCCCGGGGGGAGGACGGCGGGCGCTCGGCGTCAGCGGCCCGGGATGCGGCGGACCTTCAGCGCGTTGTCCGTGCGGGTGGTGGGGTTGCCCTCGGGGTCGTTCTGGATCCGCTCGTGCTCCTCGCTGAGCAGCACCTCCCACTCCCCGTCCGGCAGTTCGAGCGAGGCGAGCACCTCGTCCGTCGTGGGCAGCTCCATGTCCGGGTGGTCGTGCTCCCACGAGGGGAAGCCGGCGTGCCCAACGATCAGGAGCACGCCTCCCGGCGCGACCGCCCTCGCCGCCCTGCGCAGGATCTCCTCGCGGGGCAGGTCGCCCATCGAGTGCAGGAACTGGGCGGAGACCAGGTCGTACTCCCCCTCGGGGAACGAAGCCCCCAGGTCGTGCCACTGCCAGTCGATCCGGTCGGCGACGTCGGCCTCGGCCGCGTGGACCGCCGCCCGCTCCAGGGCCACCCGCGAGATGTCCGTGGCGGTGACCCGCCAGCCCCACCGGGCGAGCCAGACCGCGTCCGCGCCTTCGCCGCACCCGAGGTCGAGGGCCCGCCCCGGCTGCAGGCCCTCCACCTCGCGGACGAGGGCGACGTTGGGATTCCCGCTCCAGATCCGGTCGCTCTCGCGGTACTTGTCGTCCCACATCTCGGCGTCGGTGCGGGCGTCTTCGGTGGTCATCGTGTCGTCTCCTGAAGTCCGTGCCGGCGGTCCCCGAGCACACGCTCGGTGACCCGGGCCTCGGCCTGGGCCGAGAAGGGTGCGCGGCGGGCCTCCACCACGCGGCGGGTGTCGTCGGTGACGAGGTCCATGTTGATCATTGAGGCCGCCTTCAGCCCGGCCGCCGCCGCCCCGACGACCTGCTCCATGAGGTTGGCGACGTTGCCGGCCACCCAGACTCCCGGCACATCGGTCGCCCCCGCGGGGTCGGCCGCGATGTAGGTGCCGATGACCTGGTCGCCCATCGTCATCTCGGTCGGCACCAGGCCGAGGCTCTCCAGGACCGCCGACCGCGCGGTGAAGCGCGGCTGGACCACGAGCGCCTCGCGCGGGATCACCGTGCCCCCGGCCAGCCGCACACCGGTGAGCCGGCCCTCGGCCACCTCCACGGCGGCCACCTCGCCGTCCACCACCGAAATGCCCCGCGCGGCGAACTGCTCGTACTCCTCGTCGCTGAAGTCGGGCTGGTCGTGGCGGAACAGCATCACGTCGTCGGTCCACTGCCGCCAGAGCAGCGCGTGGTGCACGGCCATGGGGCTGCTCGCCAGGATGCCGACCGGCCTGTCCCGCACCTCCCACCCGTGGCAGTACGGGCAGTGCAGCACCTCGCTGCCCCAGCGTTCGGCCAGTCCCTCCACGGCCGGCAGCTCGTCGACGATCCCCGTGGTCACGAGCAGACGACGGGCGTGGACGGCGCCCCCGTCCTCCTGCACGACGCGGAAGCCGTCGGCCAGCTTCTCGGCCGATACGACACTCCCCTGGACGATCTCTGCCCCGTAGTCCGCCGCCTCCGCCCGGCCGATGGCCAGCAGCTCCAGGGGCGGGACGCCCTCCCGGCCCAGGTAGTTGTGCGCGTGGGCCGCGGGGGCGTTGCGCGGGCTGCCCGCGTCGATCACAAGCACGGAACGCCGGGCCCTGGACAGGGCGAGCGCCCCGCTCAGCCCGGCGGCGCCACCGCCGATCACCACTACGTCGTACCGCTGGTTCGTCTCACTCATGCGGAACACCTCCTGTTACGGAAGATGGTGCGCGCGGGGCGGCGATTCGACAAACCTGCTTGCCGAACCGGCAAATTCGCACCAGACGGTCTTCCCAGGGTCCCGCTCCCCCACCCCCCACGCATCGGCGAGCGCCCCGACGAGCGTGAGCCCACGCCCGTACTCCGCGAGGGGCCCGGGGTCCGCCGGCTCCCGGACCTGGCCCCCGCCACTGTCGTGCACCTCGATCCGGAGCACGCTCCCCCAGGTGAGCTGGACCCGGAAGCCCCTGCCGGGCGGGACGCCGTGGACCAGCGCGTTGGTCGCCAGCTCGCTCACGCAGAGGAGTACGTCGTCGAGGTCCACCTCGCACGCCCAGTCGGCCAGAGCGTCCCGGACGAACTGGCGCACGAGCGGCACCGACCTGCGCTCACGGCGGTAGAACGCCTCACGGAAGGAGGCGAGTTGCGTTGTCTCGTTCACGGGACGACTGTCACAGAACGTCACTACTGTGGGTCACCGCGTCAGGTCGTACACCGCGTTTGTACGAGCGCTGACGGGTCCGGCGGGGCTCGCGTACGGGGAAAGGCACGTCATGCACTCGGTGAAGAGGAACAAGCGGGTCACGTCCTGGCATGTCATCGGCGCCCAGCTCGCCGCCTTCCGGCGCGCGGCCGGGCACACACAGACATCGCTGGCCGACCGGTTCTGCGTGGGCGAGGACACGATCGCCTCGATCGAGCAGGGCCGCCGCGCGCTCCAGGCGGACTTCGCGGCGCAGCTGGACGAACTGCTCGAGACGAAGGGGGCGTTGGGGGTCGCGGTGGCGAAGGTTCCGCAGAAGGAGCGGTTCCCGGCGTTCGTGCAGGACTTCGTGGAGTACGAGCAGGAGGCGGTGACGCTGCTGTCGTATCAGAACCAGGTGGTGCCCGGGCAGCTCCAGACCGAGGCATACGCACGCGCCGTATTCGCGAGCCTCTACCCACCTCTGGAAGACGACGAGATCGAGGAACGCATCGCGGCACGCCTCGACAGGCAGCGCGTATTCGACCGAAAGCCCCGGCCGATGGCCAACTTCCTGATCGAGGAGTGCATCCTGGCACGCCCCCTCGGCGGTCTTTCCGTTCTGCGCGAGCAGATTTTGCATCTGCGCCGCTGCGCGGACCTACCCTTCCTGGGCCTCCAGATCATGCCCACCAACCGGCAGACGCACGCCGCTCTCGACGGGCCGATGGTGTTGCTGGAGACCCCGGACCACGATCAGCTGGCCTACATCGAGGGACAGCGCGTCAGCGTCCTGATCGACGACCTCGACGAGGTCAGTGTGCTGCAACAGAAATATGGGATGCTGCGTTCGCAGGCGATTTCCCCCGAGGAAAGCATGCGCCTACTGGACGACCTGCTTGGAGAGTCATGACGCGAGCGGCACACGACACAGGCCTCACCTGGTTCAAGTCCAGCCACAGCGGAAGTGAAGGTGGCGACTGTCTCGAAGTCGCCTACGACTGGCACAAGTCGAGCTACAGCAGCGACCAGGGCGGAAGCTGCGTAGAGGTCGCCGCCCACCCCGCCGCCATCCACATCCGCGACTCCAAGGTCACCGACGGCCCGGTCCTGACCGTGCCCCCGGCCGCCTGGGCCGCGTTCGTCACCTCCGCCGTCTGAAGGTGCGCGCGTGACCGGCTCGCTCGCCCGGATCACCGAACGGGTACGCCCTCCCGCCGTGGTGGTCGACGGCCACGGCGACTGGACGGAGGCGGAGAGGACGCTGGGCACCCGGCTGCCCGAGGACTACAAGCAGCTGGTCGAGACCTACGGACGCGGAGACTTCTGGGGCGCGCTGTGCCTCTGCACCCCGTTCGGTGACGGCAACCCGGTCCCGCTCAGGGCGGACCTCCTCGACGACTACGGTCCGCTGCGCGACTTCTCCCCCGAGAATTACCCCTACCCTCTCTTTCCGGAGCCCGGCGGGCTGCTCGCCTGGGCCGTGACGGAGAGCGCGGCGCACGTCTGCTGGCTGACCGAAGGGCCTCCCGAGTCCTGGCCCGTGGTGATCTGGTCACGCGACGACGACTACGAGCGGTTCGACTGCGGGGCCGGCGCATTCCTGGACGGCCTGACGAGCCGCACCATCACCTCCGAGCTCCTGCACCATGAGCCGGAGCTCGCGCCCTGGTTCGACCCCGCGGTCGAGCTCGACCATGTGTACGTCCGGCTGGGCGAGGGGCCCCGCCCGTACGCCGAGCGCCTGAGGATCCTGCGCGACACCCTCGCCCCCACGTCGGACCGTGGTGGATACGAGTACGACGGTCAGCGACAGGACCACTTCGCCGTGGACGCCACCGGCTGGCTCCTGACGTACGAGTCGGCCTACGGCCATCAGCTCCGGGTCGCGTTCCCGCCCGCGGACAGCGCGGCGGCCCGCCGAGCCGTGCTGGCGGCGGTGGAACTCATGGGGTGCCCCGTGCAGTCGGCCGACACCATTCACGGCACCTCCTCCTGGGCCTGACAGGGACGTCTTCGCAGCTCGCCGCCACGCCATGGCCGTCGGCTCCCGTACCGCACCTCACCGAAGCCGGTCGGATGTCTGTACGCGCATCCGCACACCGTGTACGGTCTCGGCCCGATGGACCTTGGGAGCGCTCCCACCCCCCACTGTTTCCGCTTCGCACGAGGAGGAACGCCATGAAACGCCTACTCGCCTTACTGGCGACCTGCGCGACAGTCCTGGGCCTCACAGCGGCACTCGGACCCCAGGAGGCGGCTGCCGCCACCGGCTGCAAGGTCGAGTACACCGTCGCCAGCCAGTGGCAGGGCGGCTTCCAGGCCGGAGTGAAGGTCACCAACCTGGGTGCCCCCACCAACGGCTGGACGCTCGAGTTCGCCCTGCCGGACGCCGGCCAGAAGGTCGCCCAGGGCTGGAACGCCACCTGGTCGCAGTCCGGCTCCGCGGTCACCGCCGTCGGCGTCGACTGGAACCGCGCGCTGGCCACCGGCGCGACGGCCGACCTGGGATTCTCGGGCACCTTCACGGGCGCCAACCCGAAGCCCACGGCGTTCGAGCTCAACGGAGTCGCCTGCACGGGCTCCCTCGAAGAGCCCCCGCCCGCTCCGGCCGACGGCACCCCCGTGGACATCAACGGGCCGCTCCACGTCTGCGGTGTGAACCTGTGCAACCAGTACGACCGTCCGGTCCAGCTGCGGGGCATGAGCACGCACGGCATCCAGTGGTTCGACGCCTGCTACAACGCCGCGTCGCTGGACGCGCTGGCGAACGACTGGAAGTCGGACCTGCTGCGCATCTCGATGTACGTACAAGAGGACGGTTACGAGACCGACCCGGCGGGATTCACGGCTCGGGTGAACGAACTCGTCGACATGGCCGAGGCCCGCGGCATGTACGCCTTGATCGATTTCCACACCCTGACGCCGGGTGACCCGAACTACAACCTCGACCGCGCGAAGACCTTCTTCGCGTCCGTCGCCGCCCGCAACGCCGGCAAGAAGAACGTGATCTACGAGATCACCAACGAGCCCAACGGTGTGAGCTGGTCGGGCATCAAGAGCTACGCCGAGCAGGTCATCCCGGTGGTCCGTGCCGCCGATCCGGACGCGGTCGTCATCGTCGGCACCCGCGGCTGGTCCTCGCTGGGGGTCTCGGACGGCTCCAACGAGAGCGAGGTCGTCAACAACCCCGTCAACGCGGCCAACATCATGTACGCGTTCCACTTCTACGCCGCGAGCCACAAGGACTCCTACCGCGCCACGCTGAGCCGAGCCGCCTCGCGACTTCCGCTGTTCGTCACCGAGTTCGGCACCGTGAGCGCCACCGGCGGCGGAGCCATGGACCAGGCGAGCACCACGGCCTGGCTGGACCTGCTCGATCAGCTGAAGATCAGCTACGCGAACTGGACCTACTCCGACGCTCCCGAGAGCAGCGCGGCGTTCCGGCCCGGGACCTGCGGCGGCAGTGACTACAGCAGCAGCGGCGTGCTGAACGACTCCGGGTCGCTGCTCAAGAACCGGATCAGCACCCCGGACAGCTTCCCCACCAGCTGACCTGCGGCGGGGCGCCCAGCCGCCCCCGCCACTCCCATCCGCACCACCTCACCCCCTGCCTCGGAGGCACACGTGCGCATCCTTCCCCCACGATTACCGCGCCGGCCACGGAGGGCGGCCCTCATGGCCGTCGCACTGCTGGCGTCCGGCTTCACCGCGACGTCCGCGAGCGGAGCGGAGACCGCCACACCCCCGTCGGCCGCCGCCACCTGCGGCAGCGCGGTGATCTGTTCGGACTTCGAGGACCAGACCGGTCCCGCCCCGTCCGGGGCCTGGCAGTTCACCGCACCGGACTGCCAGGGCACCGGCACGGCTGCCGTCGACACCGCCGTCGCGCACAGCGGCAGCAGATCGCTGCGGATCGACGGCCGGGCCGGCTACTGCAACCACGCCTTCGTCGCCTCCACCGCGGACCTGTCCTCGGCCGGCCCGGTCATGTACGTACGTATGTGGGTGAGGCACACCACCGCGCTCCCCGCCGCCCACGTCACGTTCGTCTCCCTGCCCGACGCCTCCCAGGCCGGGCGGAGCCTGCGCGTCGGAGGCCAGAACGGCGCCCTGCAGTGGAACCGGGAGAGCGACGACGCCACCCTGCCGGCCCAGAGCTCGGTCGGAGTGGCGCTGAGCAGACCGCTGCCGACGGAGAGCTGGCAGTGCCTGCGCTTCGCGATCGACACGACGGCACCGGGTCTCGACACCTGGCTCGGTGACGAGCTCGTGCCGGGCCTGCACGCCGACGGTGTCCCCACCCAGGACATCGACCAGCAGTGGCTCTCCCGCACCACCCCTCCCCGGCCCACGGCCCTGCGGCTGGGCTGGGAGAGCTACGGGACGGGTGACGACACCCTGTGGTTCGACGACGTGACCGTCGACTCCGCACCCGTCGACTGCTGACGGTTCTGTCGTTGGGAGGCGAGGGACGAGAGAAACGGACATCACACCCGGAAATCCGTCCGTGACTTCCCGACGAGTCAGCGGAGGGTGATCGCGTATGCGCGCATCTTGCGGTAGATCGTCGTACGGGAGATGCCGAGCCGCTGTGCCGCCAGCAGTTTGTTGCCGTCCGCCTCCAGCAGGGCCTGGACCAGGGTGTCCCGCTCGGACGCCTCCCAGGCGCTCAGGGGGCGGCCGGCCGAGCTGTGCAGGGACGGCGGCAGGTCTCGGAGCTCGATCCGGTACGTGCGGCGGCCGGCGGATGCGCTGCGGAGCGCGGATTCCAGTTGCCGGATGTTGCCGGGCCAGTCGTGCCGGCGGAGCAGGGGCAGGACGTCCGGTGCGCACTCCACGCCCTCGCCGATGCGTCGCAGCAGGCAGTCGACCAGGGCCGGGAGGTCGGCGAGGCGGTGCCGGAGTGCGGGTACCGCCGCCGCCTCGGTGAAGCAGCGGCGCAGGGCGTCCGGTACGCCCGGCGCACGGTGGAGCGTGCCCACGATCCAGGTGCCCTGTGCCGCCGCGGCGTCCAGCGCCCGGGCGACGGCGGGGCCCTCCTCGGGGGGCACGGCGTCGACGTTACGCAGGATCAAGGTCCGTCCGGGCCCGCTGGGTGCCGCGTCCAGGGCGGCCGTCAGTCCGGTCCCGGCGTTCAGGACCGCGGGCGTCGAGGCGGCCCCGGTGAGCGCGTGCGCGGCGCGGGCGAGAGCGGACTTCCCCGTCCCGGTCTCGCCGTGGAGCAGGAGCGGCGTCCGGTCGCGGGCGCAGCGTGAGGCCGTACGGGCGGCGGTGTTCCATGCCGGGTCCGTCCCGGTCAGGCCCGGCAGCGGCCAGGGCCGGGCCGCGTCCTGGCTGTCCCGGGAGCGGAGGCCGGTGCGGGGGCGGGTCCCGCTGCCGGGGGCCGTGTCGGGCTGCCGGTCCTCGAAGGCCAGCTCCAGGAGATATCCGGCCGCGCCCGCCGAGCTGTCGACCTGACGGCACCGCATGAACACGGTCTCGCCGCCGGGGAGCTGCACCTGCTTGCGGGTGCGGGGCGCGTGTCCCAGTTCGGCGGCGGCCTCGTGCAGCAGCCTGTGGTCGTCGCCGGTGAGCCTGGCAGACGCTGCGGAGTTGGCGAGCACCAGGTCCTGGCCGAGGCAGAGCACCGGCCGGTCCCCGTAGTGCGTCACCTGCTGGAACGCCTCCAGCAGGGCGCGCTGGTGCGAGCTGCTGAACTCGTACATCACGCGCTCGATGTCGCCGGCGGCTTCCTGCACCAGCGCTGCCATGAGAGGGCGCGCTGGTCCGTTCCAGCAGGTCAGGTTCATGGCCCCCTCGACCCGCCCGGTGACCGAGTTACGGATCGGGGCGGCCGCGCAGGCGACGTTCTGCAGGCGCTCGTTGAAGTGCTCCGTGCCCAGGACCACGTTGGGCCGGCGCTCCTCCAGCGCGACCCCGATGCCGTTCGTGCCGACGAACTCCTCGGCGTAGTTGAAGCCGGGCGCCAGGTGGACCCGGTCGAGGTGAGCCGAGAGCCGCTTCTCGCCGACGCGACGGTCCCGCACCCAGCCTTTCCGGTCCGTCACGATCACACAGGCGTCCGAACCGGCCAGGGCCCGTTCCAGGCGGTCCAGGACCGGCGTGGCGGCGCGGACCAGGCGGCTCTCCCGGTCGTAGTCGGGCTGGTAGGGGACGACCACCTCGTCGGTGCCGATCCCGAGGTACTTGGAACGCTGCCAGGAGTTGCGGATCCCCTCGGGCACGATCGCCGCAGGCAGCTCCGCGGTCTCCAGGAACTTCAGGCGAGCTCGTGCGATGGTCCGGTCCCGCGCGCTGCTGTCACTGAGCATGGCGCCTCCGATGAGCGTGTTTCCGCCATATTACGAACGCGTTTGCACCTGTCAACGGGTGGTTCGCCACGACTTTGCCGTGTGTCGGCCCGTGCCCTGATCAGGGCGCCGGCGGTGGTGTTCCACATTGAAAAACTCGACGCCGTCTCCCGCCCCCACGCTGATGAACGGCACCGCACGAAGGGTGCGGCCGCTCACCCGTCGAGCACAGGAGCACCTATGACTTCCGCAGGCACCGCAGCCCGCACCGCCATCGTCACCGGCGCCGCCCGCGGCATCGGCCGCAGCATCGCGGAGCGGCTGGCCCAGGACGGACTGGACGTGGCCGTCGCCGACCTCCCCGGCATGGGCGAGGAGCTCGGCGAGGTGGCGGCCGGTATCGAGAAGACGGGGCGCCGGGCCCTCGCCGTCCACGCCGATGTGACCAGCAAGGAGCAGACCGACGCGCTCGTGAAGCAGGTCGCGGGCCACTTCGGCAGGGTCGACGTCTATGTGGCCAACGCGGGTATCGCCAGGGTCACCCCGCTGCTGGAGACGGGGATCGACGAGTTCGAGCAGGTCATGGCCGTGAACCTGCGCGGCGTCTTCCTCTCCTACCAGGCGGCGGCCCGGCAGATGATCGCCCAGGGTGGCGGCGGCAAGATCATCGGGGCCGCATCGATCGTCGCGTACCGCCCGTTCGCGCTGCTCGGCACCTACTCGGCGTCGAAGTGGGGCGTACGCGGTCTGACCCAGGCCGCGGCCATGGAGTGGGCGCGGCACGGCATCACGGTCAACGCCTACTGCCCGGGAATCGTCGGCACGGACATGTGGGACCTGATCGACGAACGGCTGGCGGAGGAGGAGGGCCTGCAGAAGGGCCGGGCCATCAAGAAGTACGCGGAGGCGATCGCGCTGGGCCGGGTCGAGGAGCCCGCGGACGTTGCCTCCTTCGTCTCCTACCTGGCCTCACGGGACTCGGACTACATGACCGGTCAGTCCGTCATGATCGACGGCGGCATCCAGTTCTCCTGACGCGGGGCGGAGAGCCCGCACCCGGCCGGTCACCCGTCGCGAACTGAGGAGAGAGATGTATTCCAAGGACGGCGAGAACTACTTCATCGTGGACGCGCACGTCGCGCTCTGGGACGCGCGCCCCGAGAACCAGCTCAACATCCACGGCAAGCAGTTCATCGACTGCTTCTACGACTACCACCGCAACCTGAGCCCGGAATCGGAGCTGTGGCCGTACGAGGAGTACCTCTACTACGGCGG
Source organism: Streptomyces sp. NBC_01166 (assembly GCF_045039765.1). NCBI lineage: Bacteria > Bacillati > Actinomycetota > Actinomycetes > Kitasatosporales > Streptomycetaceae > Streptomyces > Streptomyces sp. NBC_01166. The sequence goes on along the minus strand of NZ_CP108613.1, from coordinate 5,917,185 downwards.
CGAGCGTCTGATGAAGGACCTCTTCGTCGAGGGGTACGTCGATCACGCCATCTTCCAGCCCGCGCGGCTGGGAGCGTTCTACCGCAACGGCTTCGGGCAGACCGAGGAGTCCTTCGCGCTCGCCCGCAGGCACCCCGACAAGCTGACGTACAACCACTCCTGGGATCCCCGGTACGAGCAGAAGGGACTCGACCAGCTGCGGCGGGACGCCGAGCGCTTCCAGCTCAAGGGCGCGAAGCTGTACACCGCCGAGTGGAAGGGCGACAGCCGCGGCTACAAGCTCGACGACCCGTGGACGTACCGCTATCTCGAGGCCTGTCAGGAGCTCGGGATCAACAACATCCACATCCACAAGGGGCCGACGATCCGGCCGCTCGACCGGGACGCGTTCGACGTCGCGGACGTCGACAAGGCGGCCACGCAGTTCCCGGAGATGAACTTCGTCGTCGAGCACTGCGGTCTGCCCAGGCTGGAGGACTTCTGCTGGATCGCCACGCAGGAGCCGAATGTGCACGCCGGTCTCGCGGTCGCGATGCCCTTCATCCACAGCCGGCCGCGGTACTTCGCGCAGATCATCGGCGAACTGCTCTACTGGCTGGACGAGAACCGCATCCAGTTCTCCAGCGACTACGCGCTGTGGACGCCCCGTTGGCTGATCGAGCGGTTCGTCGACTTCCAGATCCCCGAGGACATGACCGAGTACGCGCCGATCACGACGGCCCAGAAGAAGAAGATCCTCGGGCTGAACGCGGCCGCCATGTACGGCATCGAGGTGCCGGACGGGCTGGGCGTCGCCGAACCGGTGGTGGCCTGACATGTCCGCCGCCTCATGGGAGCGGGAGGCCCGCGCGGCGCTGGACGCGGTCCTCGACCCGGAGCTGGACGAGCCGATCACCGACCTCGGCTTCGTACGCTCCGTGACGGTGACCGCCGACGGTGACCTCACCGTCCGGCTGAGGCTCCCCACCTCGTTCTGTTCACCGAACTTCGCGTACCTGATGGCCTCGGACTCCAAGGACGCGCTGACGGCGCTGCCTTGGGCGCGGCACGTCGTGGTGCTGCTCGACGACCACCACGACTCGGACCTGATCAACCGGGGGCTGGCCGCGGACGCGGGCTACCGCGGGACCTTCGGGGACGAGGCGGAGAAGGATCTCGAAGCGCTGCGGCTGACCTTCCGCAGCAAGGCGCATACGGCCGCCATGGAGCGGGTCCTGGCTCTCGTGCTCCGCGAGAATCCCGACCTCGGCGAGGAGGACCTCCACGACGTGGTCCTCGGCGGCCTCCCCGACGCGGCCGCGTCCGGTGCGCTGCTGCGTCGGCGCGCGGCGCTGGGCCTGGGGGTGGCGCCGTCCGACCCGGTCCTGGTGGACGAGGACGGGCGGCGCTACCCACGGGGTGAGATCCCGCTCCGGCTGCGTTTCGCCCGTGCCGTCCGGGTGTCGATCGACGGCAACGCCCATTTCTGCCGGGGCCTGCTCCGCACCCGGTATCCGCAGTCCGCGGCCGACCAGTCCCCGCGCACCGGGGACCTCGTGAAGGAGAACGTCTCGTGAAAGCAGTCCAGGTCGTCGGCTACGGCAAGAACCTCGAGATGGCCGAGGTGCCGGCTCCGGAGGTCGCCGGCCCGTACGACGTGATCGTCAGGATCGGCGGGGCGGGGGTGTGCCGAACGGACATCCACATCCTGGAGGGTCAGTGGGCGCAGAAGTCCGGGGTGACGCTCCCCTACACGATCGGACACGAGAACGCCGGCTGGGTCCACGCGGTCGGAAGCGCCGTCACCAATGTCTCCGAGGGCGACAAGGTCATCGTCCACCCGCTGATCACCTGCGGGCTGTGCCGGGCGTGCCGGGCCGGTGACGACGTGCACTGCGAGAACAACCTCTTCCCCGGCATCGACACCGCCGGCGGTTACGCCGAGTACCTGAGGACGTCGGCGCGCAGTGTCGTGCGGATCGACGACTCCCTGGAACCGGCCGACGTCGCGGCACTGGCGGACGCGGGGCTGACCGCCTACCACGCCGCGGCCAAGGTCGCCCGGAAGCTGCGGCCCGGCGACCGGTGCGTCGTGATCGGCGCGGGCGGGCTCGGGCACATCGGCGTACAGGTGCTGAAGGCGATCACGGCCGCCGAGATCGTCGTCGTCGACCGTCACCCCGGCGCGGTGGATCTCGCCGTGTCCATCGGGGCGGACCACGGGGTGGTCGCCGACGGCGGCCAGGTGGAGAGGGTGCGTGAACTGACCGGCGGCAAGGGGGCGGAGGCGGTGATCGACTTCGTCGGCGAAGGCGGCTCCACCGGGGACGGTGTCGGCATGCTGCGGCAGGCGGGCGACTACCACGTGGTGGGCTACGGCGAGAACATCGACGTACCGACCATCGACATCATCTCGGCCGAGATCAACTTCATCGGCAACCTGGTCGGCTCGTACAACGACCTGTGCGAGCTGATGGTCCTCGCCGCGCAGGGCCGGGTACGCCTGCACACCGCGACGTATCCGCTGGAGCGTTTCCAGGACGCCCTGGACGATCTCGGGAGCGGCCGGATCCGCGGCCGCGCGATCCTCGTCCCCTGAGTCCGACCCGAACGACAGAGGAAGTGAAACCTTGATCTTCATCACCGTGAAGTTCGCCGTCCTGCCCGAACACGCCGACCGGTGGCCCGAGGTGGTGGCGGAGTTCACCCGGGCGACGCGCGCCGAACCCGGCTGCCTGTGGTTCGACTGGTCCCGCAGTATCGAGGATCCGTCGGAATACGTCCTGGTGGAGGCCTTCCGGGACGACGAGGCCGGTGCGGCGCATGTGGGTTCGGCCCACTTCCGGGCGGCGCAGCGGGCGTTGCCGCCGCATCTCGCGGCGACGCCCCGGATCGTCAACGTGAAGGTGCCGCAGGACGACTGGTCGCTGCTCGGCGAGATGGCGGTCGGCGAGAGCTGATGCGGGGGCGGCCGCCCGGGGCGACCGGGGCCGGTCGCCCCGGCTCCGGCTCTCCCTCGGTGCCCCCGCCGGGGTCGACGTCGCAGGCGTTCAGGCGACGGTCCGGCGATAGACCTGCCGTGAACCGCCTTCCGGTCCGGGCTCGGCCGCCTCGGCCGGGATGAAGCCGAGGCGTTCGTAGAAGACGCGCGCCCCGCTGTCCACGGCACCCGGGTGGTCGGCCCCGAAGGTGACCACCTCGACGGTGCCCGGCCCCCGCACGTACCTGCGGAAGGCGTCCGTCATCAGCGCCCGTCCGGCGCCGGTCCCGCGCGCCTTCTCGGAGACGACGAGCCAGTGCACATGATGAACCGGTGCCTCCGCGCCGAACAGCAGGCCTCCGACGGTCTCGCCGTCCGACGAGACGGCGACGAGCGCCGCGGACCGGCGGATGTGGTCCTCCACCGCACGGTGGAAGCCGGGATCCTCCACCATCGGCCCGAACCAGTCCTCGACCCGGGCCGCAAGGGCGATGAAGCCGGCCAGGTCCTGTTCCCGCGCGAGTCTGACGATCACTCAAGAAGTCTAGAACCTGTACGACCGTCGGTTTCCGCCTCGCCGCCTGCCATGGGACGGACTCGCGCAGGGCACACGAGCAGGCATGGACATCACGGCTTTCACGCATCGATCGCGATGGGCCGCACTGCTGGCGGCCGTCCCCCTCCTGGCGGCGTGCGGCGGGGACCCCGGCGCACGCCCGGAGGGGACACCACCCGCCCTGGGCCACGGAACGCACCTGGTGATCACGACCGACAACGGCGTGCGTCTGCGGCCGGCCGATGACGACCGGGCGGTCACCGAGGCCCGGATCGACAGCCGTTGGTCCCACCGCGACGGCACCTGGGTCCTCGATCTTTCCTGCCCTGGGCACGAGGAACAAGAGGCGCACGAGGAGCACGGGGATCACGAGGACGGGCCGTGCCCCCGCATGCCCGCGGTCGGCATCCCCGCCGGAGTCCCGGTCACGGTCACCGCCAGGAACGCGGGCATCGACGTGGCCGGCGTCGCGTCGGCACTGGACCTGACCACCGTCAACGGGGACGTGACGGTCACCCGGTCCGGCCTCGGCGACGCCACCGTCCGGCTGGCCACCCGTAACGGCTCCGTGCGTGCCGGGACCCTGAGTTCGGAGCGCCTGCACGCGGAGACCGTCAACGGGGACGTGACGCTCGGCAGCACCACCTCACCGTCCCGTCTCGACGCCGCCACGACGAACGGCTCGGTACAGGTGGCGCTGCCCCACGACGCGCCGGCGTACGTCGTCGACGCGACGACTCGGAACGGCCGGGCCTCCGTGGCGTTCCCCTCCGCCACGAAGCGGAACGGCCACGACATGACCCTGGCCACCGTCAACGGTGACGTCACCGCCACGCGCGGCTGAGAGCCGTCAGGGGTGTTCGCCCGGCCCCTCGGCGTGCGGGGCGAGGCGGGTGGGCGAAAGGGCGGTGTCCTCCTCGCCCGGTTCCAGCAGGGTGGCGGCCGGGCCCACGACGAGGGGATCCGGCTTGCCGACGGCCTCGTCACTCTTCGCCGTGTAGTCGATGCGGGCGAGCAGGCTGCGCATCGCTTCGAGACGGGCCCGGCGCTTGTCGTTGCTCTTCACGACGGTCCAGGGCGCGTGCTCGGTGTCGGTGGCGCGGAACATGTCGACCTTCGCCGTGGTGTAGTCGTCCCAGCGGTCGAGGGAGTCGATGTCCGTGGGCGAGAGCTTCCACTGGCGGACCGGGTCGACCTGGCGGATGGCGAAGCGCGTGCGCTGCTCGGCGCGGGAGACGGAGAACCAGAGCTTGACCACGATGATGCCGTCGTCGACCAGCATCTTCTCGAAGGCCGGGCACTGCCTGAGGAACAGCTCGTACTCGGGCGGGGTGCAGAAGCCCATGACGCGTTCGACTCCGGCCCGGTTGTACCAGGAGCGGTCGAAGAAGACGAGCTCGCCGGGCGCCGGCAGGTGGGCCACGTAACGCTGGAAGTACCACTGCCCGCGCTCGCGGTCCGTGGGCTTGTCCAGGGCCACGATGCGCGCGCCACGCGGATTGAGGCGCTCGGTGAACCGCTGGATGGTGCCGCCCTTGCCGGCCGCGTCCCGCCCCTCGCAGACCACGACGATCCGTGCGCCGGTGTCCTTGGTCCACCGCTGGAGCTTGAGCATCTCGATCTGCAGGATGCGCTTGATCCGCTCGTACTCCTTGCGGCGGATCTTGCGGTCGTACGGGTAGTTCTCGCGCCAGGTCCTGATCGGCCGGCCTGCCTCGTCGAGCAGGATCGGCTGCTCGGGCCTGCTGGTGTCGACGGTCAAGCCGTCCAGCAGCTGTTTCTCCACACGGTCACGGTCCACCTGGTCAAGCCTGTCACCCGTTCGGCCCCCGCGCCACCAGATGGCACCTGACGCGGGCGGTGCGGCCCCGGCACCGGCGCGTCCGCGCACATAAGTAAGGTTGCCCTAACAGTGCCAGGTCAGCGATCCGCTGCTGTGCCCCCGCGAGGTACGGAGAACCCCTTGTCGAACGCCGCGCCCTTGGCCGCCATCACCGACGCCCCCTCCCCCGGCGGTGACCCCCTGGCCGGGGCGGTGCCCCTGCGGTCGGCGGAGCAGCTGCGGGAGATCCTCGGTACGCCGTGGCCGCTGGTCATCGACAAGGTCCACGAGGAGCTCACCGAGGCCGACCTGGACCTCCTGGCCCGCGCGCCGTTCTGCGCCGTCTCGACGTCCGACGCCGAGGGCAACTGCGACACCTCCCCGCGCGGCGGCGCACCGGGCTTCACCCGGGTTCTGGACGCGCGGACGCTCGCCCTGCCCGACCTGCCGGGCAACCGCCGCGGCGACAGCTTCCACAACATCCTGTCCAACCCGCACGTCGGCCTGCTCTACCTGATACCCGGCTTGATGACCGTTCTGCGGATCAACGGCCGCGCCCGCATCCTCACCGACGCACCCTTCTTCGACGGGATGACGGTGAAGGGCCGGCGCCCCGACCTGGCCCTGGTCGTGGAGATCGACGAGATCTATCTGCACTGCCCGGCCTCGCTCAAGCGCTCGGGCATGTGGGCGCCGGAGACCTGGGAGGGCGCGGCCGGGAAGGCCTGAAGTGCCCGGGGGTTAGAACCCGCCGCCCCCGTCGAAGCCGCCGCCTCCGAAACCACCGCCGTCGCCGAAGCCGCCGCCGCCGAAGCCGGACGAGTCGAAGTCGGATCCTGAGACGTCACCGCCGCCCCAGTCACCGCCCCCGCCGCCTCCGCCGAAGTCACCGCCGCCGTACTCGGCCGCGTACGCCGGGGTGGAGAGCATCGAGCCGAGCATGGTGCCGACCAGCAGGCCCGGGAGCAGGCCGCCGCCGAAGTAGCCGCCGGCCCAGGGCCCGTACGCCGGGCCCGCTTCCCAGTAGGGGCGCCGTCGGCCGTCGCCCACGTCCACCGTGCGGCTCATGGGGTCCTCCCCGTCGCGCAGCCGCACCTCGTCGGCGCCGCAGACAGGGACCTCGCGGGACGCTCCGCCGGACGGCGTCCACAGGACGTCCGCGACGGAAGGCCCGTGGCGCGGGTCGAAGAAGCAGGGCGGGCGGCGGGCCGGGAGCGCCCGGCCCTTGCGCCGGGCCTCCAGTACGGCGAGCGAGAAACGGCCGTCCTCCAGGGCCTGGGTCACCCCTCGTACGTCGGAGGGGTGCTGCGCGTCGCCCATGCGGGACTTGGCGTCCTCGTAGGAGTCGAGAGCGCGCTCGTAGTCGATGCGCATCGCGTCGTTCGCGCCCTTCTCGGCGGGATGGAAGTCCAGCCGGTCCAGGGTCTCGCCGTACGCGGTGATGTCCTCGTCCACGACGACCCGGAGCTTCTCCAGGGCGGCCCGCTCTTCCTCCTCCTTGCGCTTCCTGTTGCGGCGGACGACCGCGAACGCGGTGCCTCCGCCGACCAGGACCACGCCGCCGAGGACGATCAGACCGGCCACCGGGGCCCCGTTCTCCGCACCGTCGCCGGCACCGCCGCCGGACCAGGAGGCCGGGGCACTGCCCTTGGCCTCGTCGACGGCACGGTCGACGAAGGCGTTGAGCTGGGTCGCGGTGTCGGTGTCCGTCCCGGGTGCCTTCACGGCGGTGGTGAGGTTCTCGACGGCCCGGGTCGGCATCACCTGCGGGTCGGCGCCCGCGTCGAAGCCGTCGCCGAGACGGACCGCGTAGACACCGGTGACCCCGGTGTCGGTGCGCAGGTTCTGCAGGAGATTCTCGGGCGGGTACTCGGACGTCGCGGGCAGCACGGCCACGAAGACCGGCTTGTCGGCGTCCTCGATCTTCTTCTCCAGGGCGGCCTCCTGGGCCGCCGAGAGCTGGCCGGACGCCGCCGGGTCGACGTAGACGGGGTCCTCGCGCAGGGCGGTGGCCACATCGTCGATCGTCGAGGGGGCGGCGGCCTGGGCAGCGGGGATCATCGCCAGCACGGCCGCCGAAAGTATCAGCAGCAGGCAGGCCCACAAGGGAGCGAACAGCCTTTTCCGCATACTCCGAAAGTAACCCGAACGGGCGAATTATGCGTCGCCCGCCCGGGTTGCCTCCGTGCTGTTACGCGGCTCGGTACGCCGTTCGCAGCTTCGCCACCGCTCCGGTCAGGTCACCGGTGAGCAGCAGATGGTCGGCCTCCGCGAACGGCTTGGACACCGCCGCGGTCAGCTTCCCGCCGGTCTTCTGCTGGACCAGGAGTCTCGCCCGGTCCACGATCTCCTTGCCCGCCGCGGTCCTCCCGAGGCCCGCCCGCTCGGCGAGCCCGGCGGCGAGGGCGAGGCCGGTGAGGGTGGCCTCGCCGCCCTGTGGGGCCTTCCGGAGGGTGGTCAGTCCCCAGCCGTACGGGAACTGCGGGTCGTACGCCGTGTCGCCGACGTTGACCGGCAGCTGCGACTCGGACTTCGGCCAGGTCACCGGGAGCTGCCCGGTGAAGGCCCGCTTGCCGTAGAGGACGTCGGCGACCCCGTCGCCCTCGGTGCCCGGAAGCCAGGAGGCGACCAGGGCGTCCATGGCGCCGAGCCGGTCGCCGATGAGCTGGGGACGGCCCGAGACGACGAGGACCGCGCACTTCATGGCGGCGCAGACCGTGTCGACGGCCTTCTTGTCGGCGTCCGTGAGCTCCAGGTCGTGACCGTTGCCGACGTCCCCGATGCCCTCGGCGTACGGCTTCTCACCGACCACCACGACTCCGACGTCATATCCCTCGGTCGGGGCGGAGGCGTCCTGGGAGAAGGTGGCCGAAGAGGTGTTCTTCTCGATGCCCTTCAGGATCGTCGTGCCCGGGGTGGTGGCACCGGAGGCGCCCTGCCAGCTGATGGTCCAGCCACCGGCCTGGTTGCCGAGGTCGTCGGCGTTGGACCCGGCGACGTAGACCTTCTGCGACGCCTTGAGCGGCAGCACGGCGCCGTCGTTCTTCAGCAGGACCTGGGACTTGGCCGCCGCCTCGCGGGCGACCGCGCGGTGGGCCGCCGATCCGACCTCGTCCAGGTTCGACGTGTCGGCGTACGGCTTCTCGAAGAGCCCGAGGCGGAACTTCTGGGTGAGGATCCGGGACACCGCGTCGTCGATCCTGGCCTGGCTGATCCGGCCGGCGGTGACCTCGTCCTGGAGTGTCTTCGTGAAGTCCTGGTACGCCGTCGGGACCATGATCATGTCCAGGCCCGCGTTGACCGAGGTGCGTACGTCGCTCGCGTAGTCGCCCGGGATCTGGTCGATGGCCTGCCAGTCGCTGATGACGAAGCCCTCGAAGCCCATCCGGTCCTTGAGCACGCCGTTGATCATCTCCGCGTTGGCGTGCATCTTCACGGGGCCCGCGTCGTCGCCGAGGACGTCGAGCGAGGAGTACGACGGCATGACCGTGCCGACGCCCCGCTTCACGGACTCGGCGAACGGCGCGAGGTGCACGGCTTCGAGCTCCTGGCGCGTGACCTTCGTGACGCCCTGGTCGATGGTGTACGACCCGGTGGTGGAGGAGCCGAACTCCGTGCCCCCGTCGCCGACGAAGTGCTTGGCGCTGGCCAGCACCTTGTCGTTGCGGTCGAGGTCCTTCCCCGACGGACTGCCCTGCATGCCGGTGATGACCGTCTCCATGGCCTCGACCAGCGCCGGGTCCTCGCCGTACGCCTCGTAGGAACGGCCCCAGCGCTCGTCGCGGGTGACGCAGACGCAGGGGGCGAAGTCCCACGGGATGCCGGTGGCGCGGACCTCGTTGGCGGTGACCGCGCCCGTCTTCTCGGCGAGCTTCGGGTCGCGGCCCGCCCCGATGCCGATGTTGTGCGGCATGATCGTCGAGCCGATCACGTTGTTGTGGCCGTGCACCGCGTCCACGCCGTAGATCAGCGGGATCTGGAAGCGGGTGGCCTGCGCCCGCAGCTGGTAGGCGTCGGTCATCTTCGCCCACGCCTCGGGCGTGTTCGGGGTGGGTACGGAGCCGCCGCCGGAGAGCAGCGAGCCGAGGTCGTACGCGGCGATGTCGCCCTGCGACCTCAGCGCGTTGCGCTCCGCCTGGGTCATCTGGCCGGCCTTCTCGGCCGGGGACATCCGCGACAGCAGGTCGGCGACGCGCTTCTTCACCGGGAGTTTCGCGTTCTGGTACGGCAGCCCGTGGGCGTCGATGACGACCTGCGGGTTCTCCTTGGGCGCCTTGGCCCCGGTGACGGTCAGTTCGAGCGGGATCGTCTCCGCGGACTCGGCGCCCTTGTCCTTGACGGTGGCCACGGAGACGGTGTGGGTGGTGCCGGAAGCGGTGCCCGCCGGGAAGGTGTGGGTGCCGGTGACCGGTGTGTAGTCCTTGCCGGCGCCGGCACTGCCGCCCTTGGTCGTGTACGCGACCGTGACGGGCTCCTCGATGGGGGCGGAGCCGGTCGTGGCGACGGAGATCTTGATGTCCGCGGTCGCACCCTCCTTGACCGGGTGCACGGCGGAGTCGACGACGACGCTCGACTTCAGGGCCGGGTCGGCCTTGCCGTACAGCTCGACGGCGTCCATGGCGAAGGAGCCGGGGGCACCGGTCGGGAGGGTGAGTGCGTAGCCCCACATCTCGTTCAGGCCGAGGACCTGGTCGATGCCGCCGACGGGCTGGTAGTCGGCCCGGTAGACGAAGTCCGCGAAGGGGATCTCGACCTGGTGCCAGCCCTCCCAGTCGTCGGTGAAGGAGGTGGTCCACAGCTCGGAGGCGCCGCCGTTGGCTCCGCCGTCCTTGATCTCGAAGTTGATCCGCTTGCCCGAACCGGGCGGCAGCGGCGCGGTGTTCTGGCCGTACCACCAGAAGCGGATGCCCTTGTGGGCGGTCCAGTCCTTCGGGGGCTGGTCGACGGCGAACTCGTGGCTGAGTCCGCCGTAGGCGCTGATGTCGTAGGTGCCCTGGAGGACCTTGGCCCCCTCGGGGGCGTCGGCGCGCTCCTCGAACGCGAGGGCGGGGTGGTCGTCGGCGTCGCCGCCCCAGGTGAAGAGGGAGTCGGCGGGCGGACTGCCGAGCGGGACCTCGCCCTCGAAGCGGTCGACGAGGACGGGTGCGGGATCCTCCGCGTCGGCCGCCGCGCTGGGGACGGCCCCGGCGAGCAGTGACGCGAGGACGGTGGCCGCGGCGAGCGCGGCCGCGGCCGGTCTCGCCCGGTGGCGGGCGCGGGCGTGCGGTGGACGGGGCATGTACGGCTCTCTTCCGTGTGTCGGAGGTGCGGCTACTTCTGTTCGACCCGCACCCAGTCGATCTCGGCCTTGATGCCGCCCTGCGCGACCCGGTCGACGCTGGACTGCGGGAGGCCCCAGTAGGGCTGCGTGACCTTGTTCCAGCCGGCCGGGTAGGCGCCGCCGAGAGCGAGGTTGAGGATCACGTACTGGTTGTGGTCGAAGACCCACTTGCCGCGGGTGGACTCCAGCTTCTGGCGGGAGGTCTGCTGGACGACGCGGTCGTCGACGGTGAACGTCATGCCCTCGGGCGTCCACTCGACGCCGTAGGTGTGCCACTGGTCGGCCCGGCCGCCGTCCGGGTAGGTCTGCTGCCTGCCGATGTTGCCGTCGGCGGAGTACCCGGGGCCGTGCAGGGCTGAGCTGGTCCAGTCGCCGTAGCCGATGTTCTCCATGATGTCGGTCTCGCCGGAGCCGGGCCAGGACACCGCGGGGTCGTCGACGTCGCTGCCCAGCATCCAGAAGGCCGGCCAGAATCCGTCCCCGACGGGGAGCTTCATACGGGCGCTGACCTTGCCGTAGGTGAAGTCGAACTTGGTGTTGGTGTCGACGCGTCCGGAGGTGAAGTCGAAGGTGCCGTTGGGCGTGGAGGTGCAGCCCTTGCAGTACTTCGACTCCAGGACGAGGGCGCCGTTCTCGGTCCGGATGTTGGCCGGTGAGTCGACGTACGCCTGCGACTCCCCGTTGACCGGGCCCATCTCCGTGCCGGTGCGCACCACACGCCACTTGGAGCGGTCGAGGCCCGAGCCGGTGAAGTCGTCGAAGAACTTCGTGGTGTACGCGCCGCCGGGGTTCTCGGGCAGGGCCGGGTACGCCGCGGCGGCGCTGCCGCCGGTGCCCCAGACCTGGAACTCGTAGAGGGAGTAGCCGAACTGGGCGGTGGAGGGCGCCGGGTTGTGGAAGGAACGGCGCTCCTTGCCGAGCATCCGGACGTAGCGGCCGGTGGCGGGGGTGGACAGGGTGATCGTGTCGTGCCGTCCGACGGCCTCGCCGGGGGACTTCACGTCGGCGCGTCTGGCGGCCACCTCGGTGGCGGACGGGCGGTGGACCGTGCGCCAGTTCCTGTTGTCGTCGGAGACCTGGATCTCGTAGTCGACGGCGTAGGCCGCCTCCCAGTACAGGTCGAGGCTGCTGATGGTGGAGGTGGCACCGAGGTCGACGCCGACCCAGCGGTCGGCGTTCCAGTCGGAGGACCAGCGCGACCGGTCGGCCTTGAGGTCGGCGGGCCAGCCGCCGTCGGTGATGTAGGCGGGCGAGTTCCCGGCGTGCTGGTACAGGTTGCCGAAGGCGGGGTGGTTCAGTGCGAGGTTGGCGCGGGTCGTCGACGCGGGGGCCGGCTCACCGCCGTACACCTGGAAGGAGAAGAGGGAGTAGCCCCAGGCGGTGCCACGCTCCACGCCGCGCATCCGGACGTAGCGGCCGGTGACCTCCTGCGGGTAGGTGTGGGCGGTGACGGTGCCGCCGGTGCCTTCCGTCTCGGTGTAGAAGTCCGTCCAGTTCGTGCCGTCCCGGGAGACCTCCAGGACGTACTTCTTGCCGTAGGCGGCCTCCCACTCCAGCTTGACCTGGTTGATGCGGATGGTGGAGCCGAGGTCGACGCGTATCCAGGCGTCGTCGGCGAAGTCGCTGGACCAGCGGGTGGTGGCGTTGCCGTCGGCGACCGCTCCGGGCCCCGACGCGCCGTTCTCGCTGCCGGACGCGGTGACCGCGCCGGGATTCGAGGCGTAGGCGGACGCGGCTCTGTCCGTGTCCCAGGCCGCTGCGGCGGCCCGGGCGGAGGGGTCGGGGGCGGGAGCCGCGAGGGCCACGGGGGTGGCGAGCGCGGCCAGGGCGACGGCGGTGGTGACCAGTAACGTCGTACGAGAAGGCATGTGGGGGTGCTCCTACACGGCTCGGTCGGTGGGGGCGTTCCGGGTGAGGTGGATCGTGTCGCGGTACCACTTGGCGCTGTCCTTGAGCGTCCGCAGCTGCGTGTCGTAGTCGACGCGGACGATGCCGAACCGCTTGTCGTAGCCGTAGGCCCACTCGAAGTTGTCCATCAGCGACCAGGCGAAGTAGCCCCGGACGTCGGCGCCCTGGCGACGGGCCTCGGACACGGCGGCGATGTGGTCGGCGAGATAGGCGGTGCGGTCGGTGTCGGGCACGGAGCCGTCGGCGGCGACGGTGTCGTCGAAGGCGGCCCCGTTCTCCGTGATGACGGTCGGCAGCGCGTAGTCGCGCTGGAGCCGCAGCAGCAGGTCGGTGAGTTCGGTGGGGGTGATCTCCCAGTCCATGGCGGTGCGGGGCAGGTCGCGCTCCACCCCGCGGACGACGGGGAGGCCGTCGGCGTCGGTCGGCGAACCCTCCTCGGTCACCCCGGAGAACAGGGCCCCGCGGTAGAAGTTGACGCCGAGGATGTCGAGGGGGGTCGCGATGGCGGCCAGGTCGCCGTCCTGGACGGGCAGTTCGATCCCCTGGGCCGCGAGGTCGTCGACGACGTCCTGCGGGTAGCGGCCGTGGACGATCGGGTCGAGGTAGAGGCGGGTGCCCATGCCGTCGGCTCGGCGGCAGGCCTCCCGGTCGGCCTCGCTGTCGGTCTCCGGGGTGGCGGTGCCGAGGTTGAGGGTGATGCCGAGCTCCAGCGGGCTGCTTCCCGCCGCCTCGCGCATCTGCCGGGCGGCGAGCCCGTGGCCCAGGAGCAGATGGTGGACGGCGCTCACCGCGTCGCCCATGTCGGTGCGGCCGGGGGCGTGGGCCCCGTAGGCGTATCCGAGCATCGCCGAGCACCACGGCTCGTTCAGGGTCGTCCAGTGCTCGACCCGGTCGCCGAGGGCCTCGTAGGCGAGCATGGCGTACTCCGCGAAGCGCAGGGCTATGTCGCGGGCCGGCCAGCCGCCCGCGTCCTCCAGCTCCTGCGGCAGGTCCCAGTGGTAGAGGGTGATCCAGGGGGTGACGTCCCTGCCCCGGAGCTCGTCGACCAGCCGCTTGTAGAAGTCGAGGCCCTTGGCGTTGGCGGGACCGCGGCCCCCCGGCTGGATGCGTGGCCAGGCCAGCGAGAAGCGGTACGTGTCGACGCCGAGGCCCGCGATCAGCTCGACGTCCTCGGGCATCCGGTGGTAGTGGTCGCAGGCCACGTCGCCGTGCTCCGCGTTGTGCACGGCGCCCGGCACACGGCAGAAGGTGTCCCAGATGGACGGGGTGCGGCCGTCCTCCGAGGCCGCACCCTCGATCTGGTACGAGGAGGTGGCCACGCCCCAGCGGAAGTCGGCAGGGAGTCCCTGGACGGCGGCGGGCTGCAGGCTGCTGCGGGGCGTGACGAGATTCATGGGTCTCCGAACTCCGGTTCTGCTGGGGGGTGGTGAGCGGCGGTGCGGGCGGTCAGTGGTGCAGCCAGCAGGCGACCTCGCGGTCCTGGCCGGCGTCCGGCGGGGCGAGCGCCGGGACCCGCTCGGCACACGGCTCGAAGGCCTTGCCGCAGCGGGGGTGGAAGGCGCAGCCGGTGGGCATCGCGGAGAGGTGCGGGGGCGATCCGGGGATGCCGGTGAGCTCGCGGCGGGGGCCGTGCAGCGCGGGGAAGGAGTGCAGCAGGCCGTCGCTGTAGGGGTGGCGGGGGTCGCGGTAGATCTCGGCCGCGCCGGCCTGCTCCACGATCCGGCCGCCGTACATGATCGCGATGCGGTCGGAGAACTCGATCAGCAGCGAGATGTCGTGGGTGATGAACACGACGGAGAAGGAGAGGCGCTCCCGCAGCTCCACCAGCTTGCGCAGGATCTGCCGCTGCATCACCACGTCGAGCGCGGTGGTGGGCTCGTCCATGATGACGATCTCGGGTTCCAGCGCGAGCGCCATCGCGATCATCACGCGCTGGCGCATGCCTCCGGAGAGCTGGTGCGGATAGGCGGCGAGCCGGTCGGCGGAGATGCCGACGAGGTTGAGCAGCTCCTCGGCCCGCGCGGTCCGCTCGGCGGCCCGCATGCCGGGCCGGTGGGCGGTGAGTACATCGGTGAGCTGGCTGTGGACCGTGTGCACGGGGTTCAGGGAGTTCATCGCCCCCTGGAACACGATCGACAGCTCCTGCCAGCGGAAGGCACGCAGCTCGTCCGGGGTGAGGGAGAGGATGTCGACGGGCTCGCCGCCGCCCGGCCGGTGGTAGTGGACGTCGCCGCCGGTGATCACCCCGGGCGGGGAGAGCAGCCGGGTGACGGCGTAGGCGAGAGTGGACTTGCCCGAGCCGGACTCGCCCGCCAGGCCGAGGACTTCGCCGCGGTGCAGGGTGAGGTCGATGTCCCGCAGGGTGCGGACGCCGTTCGCGCCGGTGCCGTAGTCGACGTTCAGGCCGCTGATGGTGAGGATCGGCTCGGCGGTCATGCGCTGTGCTCCTTGCTGGGCGTTCCGGGCGACTCGGGTGCGGCGGGCGCGGTGGCACGGGCCACCGGCGTGAAGCCGGGCGCGGTCTCCTCGGGCGCGGTGGAGCGGGCCACGGGGGTGAAGCCGACCCGCATCCGGACCTTGCGGGAGGAGCCCGTCGCGGTGCGCAGGCGCGGGTTGACGAACTCGTCGATGCCGAAGTTGATGAGCGAGAGGGCGGTGCCCAGCAGCGCGATGCACAGTCCGGCGGGCACGAACCACCACCAGGCGCCCTGGGCCAGGGCCTGGTTGGACTGGGCCCAGAAGAGCACGGTGCCCCAGTTCCAGTGGGAGATGTCGGCGACGCCGATGAAGGCGAGCGTGATCTCCGAGAGGACGGCGAAGATGACGGTGCCGACGAATCCGGACGCGATGACGGCCGTGAGGTTCGGCATGACCTCGAAGAGGATGATCCGCCAGGTGGACTCGCCGGTGGCCCGCGCCGCCTCCACGTAGTCGCGGCGCCGGAGCGACAGGGTCTGGGCGCGCAGGACGCGTGCGCCCCAGGCCCAGGAGGTGAGGGCGATGACGGCGGCGATCAGCATGTCCCCGGTGTCCTCGACGAAGCTCGCGATGATGATGATCAGCGGCAGGCCCGGGATGACGAGGAAGATGTTGGAGAGCATCGAGAGGATCTCGTCGGCGGCTCCGCCGAGGAAACCCGCGCTGACCCCGATGAGCACGGACAGCACCGTCGCCAGGATGCCGGCGAGGAATCCGACGAGCAGCACGCCGCGGGTGCCGACCAGGATCTGCGAGAGGACGTCCTGCCCGGTCTGCGTCGTGCCGAACCAGTGTTCGGCGGACGGCGGTTGGAGCAGCTGGTCGCTCATCGCGTCCGGGTCGTACGGGGCGAGCCAGGGGCCCGCCACGGCGAGGATCACGAAGAAGGCGAGGATCAGCAGCCCGGTGCGGGTCTTCCCGCCGCGCAGGAAGCGGAATCTGGCCCGGCCCGCCGCGGCGGGGGTGGGAGGGTCGTCCAGTACGGCGACGTCGGTGGCGGTGACGGACACAGTCGTCATGCCTCCTTACGAGTGCGGGGGTCGAGGAGGGCGTAGGCCATGTCGGCCAGCAGGTTCGCGGCGAGGACGGAGAGCGTGATGATCAGGAAGACGCCCTGCATCAGCGGGTAGTCCTTGGCTCCGACGGCCTGGAACAGCTGGTAGCCGATGCCCGGGTAGGAGAAGACCATCTCGACCAGCAGGGTGCCGCCGACGATGAAGCCCAGAGAGAGGGCGAAGCCGGAGATGTTGGGCAGGACGGCGTTGCGCGCGGCGTAGGAGAACATCACGCGCCGCTCGGACAGCCCCTTGGCCTGCGCCACCATGACGTAGTCCTCGGAGGAGACGGTCACCATCATGTTGCGCATGCCGAGGATCCAGCCGGCGATGGCGCTGAGCACGATCGTCACGCCGGGCAGCACCCCGTGGTACAGCGCGCTGGAGACGAACGGCCAGTCGAAGGCCGGGACCAGGGAGTTGTCGTAGCCTCCGGCGGCCGGGAAGATCTGCCACTTCACCGCGAACACGGCGATGGCGATGAGGCCGAGCCAGAAGTACGGGATGGCCGAGATGAAGGTGGTCACGGGCAGCAGCCCGTCCAGCCAGGAGCCGCGCCGCCAGCCGCTGTAGACGCCGATGCCGGTGCCGAGCAGGAAGCTGATCAGGGTGGTGATGCCGACCAGGGCGAGCGTCCAGGGCAGTGACTGGGAGATCACCTCGCCGACCGGGGTCGGGAAGAAGGTGAAGGAGAGTCCGAGGTCACCGTCGAGCAGGTGGGACCAGTAGTCGGTGTACTGCGACCAGATGGACTGGTTCTCGTCGAGCCCGAACAGGGCCTTCAGGGAGGCGATGGCTGTGGTGTCGAGCTGCCCCTGGTAGCGGCTCATCAGGGCGTCGACGGGGTCGCCCGGCATCATGCGCGGGATCAGGAAGTTGATGGTGATGGCGGCCCACGCGGTGACCGCGTAGAAGGCGATCCGCTGGAGGATGTACTTCACTTCGCTGCTCCCTCGGCGGTCGTGCCGTCGTACAGCCAGCAGGCGGCCCACTGGCCGTCCGCGAGGTCGAAGCGGGGCGGCAGTTCGGTGCGGCAGCGCTCCATGGCCTTCGGGCAGCGCGGGTGGAAGCGGCAGCCGTCCGGCGGGGCGATCAGGGAGGGCGGCTCACCGCTCCCGGTCTCCTCCTGCGCCTCCTCGTCCGCCACCCGGTCGGGGTCGGGCGCCGAGGCGATCAGCAGCTGGGTGTAGGGGTGCGCGGGGTGCTGGGTGACCTGCTCGCTGTCGCCGCCCTCGACGATGCGGCCGGCGTACATCACCAGGGTCGTGTCGGCGAAGTAGCGGGCGGACGCGATGTCGTGGGTGATGTAGAGGATCGCGAGGTGCAGGCGCTCCTTGAGGTCGCGCAGCAGGTTGAGGACGCCGAGCCGGATCGACACGTCGAGCATCGAGACGGGTTCGTCGGCGAGCAGCACCTGAGGGTCGGCGCCGAGCGCGCGCGCTATCGCGACGCGCTGGCGCTGCCCTCCGGACAGCTCGTGCGGGAACTTGTCCAGGAACTGATGAGGAGGAGTCAGCTGGACGCGTTCCAGCAGGGCCGCCAGGTTCGTCTCCAGCTCCGCGTCCCCGCTCCCCGCCCGGCCGTGGATCTTCAGGGCGCGGGTCAGGTGGTAGCGCACGGTGTGCACCGGGTTGAGCGAGGCGAACGGGTCCTGGAAGATCAGCTGGACCTGCTTGACGTATCTGCGGAAGGACCGGCCACGCCCGGCCTTCACCGCCGTGCCGCCCAGCTGGATCTCACCCGCGGTGAGCGGGTACAGCTGGGCGAGCAGCCGTGCGACGGTGGACTTTCCGGAGCCCGACTCCCCCACCAGGGCCGTGACGGTGCCGCGCCGGAGCTTCAGCGAGACGTCGTCGACGGCGTGGACGGTGCGGCGTCTGCGGGCGACGAGGTCGCCGGCGGTGCGCCGTACGGGGAAGTGCTTGGTGACTCCGCGTGCTTCGAGCACCACGTCGGAGGCGGTGCGCACGTCTGCGGACGGTTCGGTGGTCATGGCCGGTTCCCCGTACTTACTTGGCGGGCTTGAGGTTCAGCACGACTTCCAGCGCGTCGGGCTGGGTGTGCTGCGGGGCTGCGTACGGGTCTTCCTCGGTGGGCCAGCCCACCCAGTTCTTCGTGGAGTACTCGGCGCCGATGGGGGCCGCTGCCGTCGGAATGAGCGGGGCCTGCTCGACCATGATCTTCTGGAGGGCGTTCATGGCCTTGGTGCGCGCGGGGTCGTCGGTGGCGTTGGCATACTCCTTCAGCGCGGCGGTGGCCTCGGGGCTCTTGAAGCGGCCGAAGTTGCCGAGCTGGGAGGGCTTGCCGATGGGCTGGAGGATCGCCCCGTCCATGATGTTCTGGTACATGTCGTACGGAGTGGCGCCGCTGTTGGTCCAGTGCAGGGTGGCGTCGAAGTTGCCGGCGGCGACGTCGTTGGTCCACGCCTCGGCGGTCTGCGTCTTGACCTTGGCCTCGATACCGAGCTGCTTGATGTTGTCCTTGATGATCGAGAGCCCGGTGATGTAGTCGTTCCAGCCGGCCGGGTCGGTGAAGGTCAGCTCCACCGGCTTCCCGCTCGGGTCCTTGAGGACACCGCCGCCGAGCTGGAACCCGGCGTCCTTGAGGAGCGCCTTGGCGCCGTCCACGTCGGGCTCGGTGGTGGCGCTCTTGTACTCCGGCGCGAGGAACGGGTCACCGGCGGGCAGCGGGATGCCGGTCGGGTTGCTGATCTCCGGGTAGAGGGTCGCCTGGGCCTGCACGTGGATCGCCTTGCGGTCGACGACCATGGCCATCGCCTTGCGCAGGGCCGGGTTGTCGAACGGCTTGCGGGCGGTGTTGAACCACAGCCCGTGGATGCCGAGCCCGGAGGGGAACCAGAGCTTGTGGTTCTTCGGGTCCTTGGCGACGTACAGCTGCTTGTAGTTCGGCATGAAGACGAACGACCACTCGAGCTTGCCGTTGGCCAGGGCCGTGGTCGCGGCGCTGTTGTCGTTGTACGTGCTGTAGCGCAGCTCCTTGACCTTGGTCTCGCCCTTCCAGTAGGTGGGCGTGGCGGTCAGGGTGGTGGTCTGCGGGGTGAAGGTCTTCAGCTTGTACGGGCCGGAGCCGACCGGGGTGCGGTTGGGCCAGGTCTCCGGGTTCTCGACCTTCTCCCAGATGTGCTTGGGCACGACGTACGTCGTGATGATCTTGTTCTGGTTGACGAACTGGGATTCCTTGAAGGTCAGGACGACCTTCTTGCCCTCGACGGTGATGCCGTCGTACGGAATGCCGTTGCCGTTGAGCGCCGGGTGCTTCTTGAGCAGGTCGAAGGTGAACGCGACGTCCTCGGCGGTCAGCGGCTTGCCGTCGGCCCACTTGGCCCGGTCGTCCAGGGTGAAGGTGACCTTCGTGAAGTTGGACTCCCAGTCCCACGCGGTCGCCAGCCACGGGTCCGCCTTGTCGGTGGGGCGGATCTGGTTCGTCATCGCCAGCGGCTCGTAGATCATGAAGCGGTAGCCGAGGGTGGCGCTCGCCGAGGTCGCGAGGAACGGGTTGCTGTTGTTCGTCTGCGGTCCGTCCGGCTTGCCGATGGTCAGGACACCGGACGCACCGGCCCCGCCCCCCTTGTTGGCACCCGAGTTGGCGGACGAGCAGCCGGTGGCGAGCGCGACCACGGCAGTGGCGACTGAGAGCGCTCTCAGAGTGTGACGACGGCGTACGGACATGGCGACTCCAGGAGGACTGCGGGTCTGGGAGATCCGGCGGTGGTGGCAGCGCTGGACGCGCGGGGTGCGGGTGTGGCGTGTGCGGGTGCGGCTGGTTCGGGGATGCGGACGGGTGACCGGCGGGGCCGGGTCCGTTACGGCGCCGAGTGGCGCACGACCAGTTCGGTGGGCAGCACGACCGGTCCGTCCGGTACGGCGGTGCCGCCGAGGTGGGAGAGCAGCAGGCTCGCCGCCGCCTCGCCCATCTGCCGCGTGGGCTGATGCACGGTGGTCAGCGGCGGTTCGGTGTGTTCGGCCATCGGGATGTCGTCGAAGCCGACCACCGCGATGTCGTCGGGTACGCGGCGGCCGGCGGCCCTCAGGGCTCGCAGGACCCCGGTCGCCGAGATGTCGTTGTGAGCGAAGACGGAGTCGAACTCCGTCCCTGCCGCGAGGAGTTCCTCCACGGCGAGACGGCCACGGTGCTCGGTGAAGTCCCCGTCCACGACCAGGTCGGTGGGCAGGACCGAACGGAAGCCCTCGAGCCGGTCGCGGACGCAGCCGAAGTGCCGCGGTCCGGTGACTACCAGGGGCCTGGTGCGCCCCCCGTCCCGCAGATGGCGGGCGGCGGACGCGCCCCCCTCGTGATTGGTGGTCACGACGGAGGGGAATTCCGGGTGGTGGCCCCGGTCGTCGATCAGGACGATCGGCAGACCGGACCGGTGCAGTGCGGTGAGCTGGTCGAGCGTGTTCTCCGGTTCGACGACGACGAGCCCGTCGAAGGCGCGCGCCGACACCTGGGTCGTGAAGCGCTCGACGGACTGCGCGCCCCGGGTGCAGGTGAAGAGCAGGAGCCCGTAGTCGGCGGCCTCGACCGTGTCGACGATCCCCTGGAGCACCTCACCCATCCAGGGCCAGGTGAACGAGGGCACCAGCAGGCCGACCGTACGGCTTCGGCCGCGTGCCAGCCCGACGGCGCCGGAGCTGGGTACGTAGCCGAGGTCCGCGATCACTTCACGAACGCGGGCGGCGGTCGAACCGTCCACTTCGCCCTTGAGATTGATCACCCGTGACACGGTCGTCTTGCTGACGCCGGCCTCACGGGCGACATCGGCGATGGTGACACGCAACGGGGCCTCCAGGGACAAGGCAGGACAGGGGGCGGCGCGGGCTTCGGTACCGGTTCCGTAACCGGTCCCGGAACCGGTACCGGCGTTGCGGCTGGAGTTAACCGCGCCGGAACAGAGGCGTCAATACTTCACGCCGACATTGGTCCGTACCCATGATCGAAGCAGGTCCGACGGAGCTTCCGTTCACTTCTTGAACAGACGAAGGTCTTGACGCGAACACGTAAGAGCAGTTCACTCACGGCTCGTTCGACGGCACTTCCCCCACGCCCCTGCCGAGAAAGGCAGCAGCCCATGATTCGGACAAGCAGAGCGGTGAGCGTCCTCGTCGCGACGGCGCTCGCGACCGCGGGACTGGCCGGACTCTCCTCCGGTACCGCACAGGCCGCCGGTGAGACCGTGAACATCGTGCTGACCACCACGGACGACTCCGGCGGACGTCATGTCACCCGGGGTCTCCAGCAGCAGACGCCGGTCGCCTTCGGCTCCGGCAACGGCGGCTCCGGCACGAACATCACCGTCGACGAGAACACGCGCTACCAGACCTTCACCGGTGGCGGCGCCTCGTTCACGGACACGGCGGCCTGGCTGATGAAGGGCAGCGGGGCGCTGAGCCAGGCCACCCGTGACGAGACGATGAAGAAGCTCTTCTCCCCCACGGAGGGCATCGGGCTCTCGTTCGTACGCAATCCCATGGGCGGTTCCGACCTGGCGCGGTTCGGCTACACGTACGACGACATGCCGGCCGGCCGGACGGACCCGAGCCTCGCCAACTTCTCGATCGCACACGATCTGCAGGACGTGCTGCCGCTCACCCGGCAGGCGAAGCAGCTCAACCCCGCACTGACCACGGTCGCCTCTCCGTGGACCGCGCCGGCCTGGATGAAGGACAACGGACAGCTCAACGGCGGCTGGCTGAAGGCCGAGAACTACGGCGCCTACGCGAACTACTTCGTGAAGTACCTCCAGGCCTGGAAGGACCAGGGCGTCCCGGTCGACTACGTCACCGCGCAGAACGAGCCGACCTGCTGCTCCGGCTATCCGTCGATGAGCTGGAACGGCTCCGGGCTGGCCTACTTCACCAAGAGCGAGCTGCTGCCGAAGCTCCAATCGGCGGGTCTGGCCACCAAGGTGCTGGCGCACGACTGGAACTGGGACACCTACGACGCGTACGCCGCCGCGACGGTGGACGACGCGGCGGTGCGCAGCCACCCGAACTTCGGGGGCATCGCCTGGCACGGGTACGGCGGTGACATCGCGAAGCAGACCACCGTGCACAACCGGTACCCGGAGCTGGACGCCTTCCAGACCGAGCACTCGGGCGGCACGTGGATCGCCGACCAGCAGCGCGAGGACATGCTCAACATCATCGACTACACGCGCAACTGGGCGAAGTCGGTGACCAAGTGGTCGCTGGCCGTCGACCAGAACCGGGGCCCGCACAACGGCGGCTGCGGCACCTGCGACGGGCTGGTCACCGTGCACAACGGGGACAGCAGGCACGGCCAGGTCGACTACACGATCGAGTACTACACGATGGGCCACCTGACGAAGTACGTCCGGCCCGGCGCCGCCCGCATCGCCTCCACGGGCAGTTCCACCGTCCCCAACGTGGCGTGGCGCAACCCGGACGGCTCGAAGGCCCTGATCGCGTACAACGGATCGGCGTCCGCCCAGCAGGTCACCGTCAACTGGGGCGGGCAGAAGTTCGCCTACTCGCTGCCCGGCCGCACCTCGGCCACGTTCACCTGGTCGGGAACCCAGTCGGGCTCCCCGGGCAGCAGCGGCGCCCTCGCGGGCACCGGCGGCAAGTGCCTGGACGCCACGGGCAACACCGGCGCCGACGGCACCCCGGTCCAGATCTGGGACTGCACCGGCGCGGCCAACCAGCGCTGGACGGTCGGCGGCGACGGAAGCATCAAGGTGCTCGGCGCCTGCCTGGACGTCACCTCGGGCTCCACGGCCGACGGAGCAAAGGTCCAGCTGTACACCTGCAACGGCTCGGGGGCGCAACGCTGGAGGTACGACGCGTCGACGGGGGACGTGGTCAACACGGCGGCGGACAAATGCCTCGACGTGACGGACCAGTCCTCGGCGAACGGGGCCCGTGTCCAGATCTGGACCTGCACCGGAGCCGCCAACCAGAAGTGGCGGCTCCAGTAGGCCCCGCCGTCAGTCCGTCGGCTCGACGCCCGCGCGCAGCAGGCCGTACGTGTAGGCGTCCTCCAGGGCCTGCCAGGACGCGGCGATGACGTTCTCGGCCACGCCGACCGTAGCCCAGTCACCGGATCCGTCGCCCGTGGTGACCAGTACCCGGGTGGTGGATTCGGTGCCCGTGCGGCCTTCCAGGATGCGGACCTTGTAGTCGACCAGCTCCAGCTTGGCGAGCTGCGGGTAGATCCGTTCCAGGCCGACCCGCAGCGCCCGGTCCAGGGCGTTGACCGGGCCGTTGCCCTCGGCGGTGGCGACGATGCGCTCGCCCTTGGCCCAGAGCTTCACGGTCGCCTCGTTGGCGTGGGTGCCGTCGGGGCGGTCCTCGACGATGGCCCGCCAGGACTCGACGCGGAAGTAGCGGCGGGGCCTGCCGTCGACCTCCGAACGCAGCAGCAGTTCGAAGGAGGCGTCGGCCGCCTCGTAGGTGTAGCCCTTGAGCTCACGCTCCTTGACCCGCTCGACGACCCGTTGGACGAGTGCGCGGTCGCCTCCCAGGTCGATGCCGAGCTCCTTGCCCTTGAGCTCGATGGAGGCACGGCCGGCCATGTCGGAGACCAGCATCCGCATGGTGTTGCCGACGCGCTCCGGGTCGATGTGCTGGTAGAGGTCAGGGTCGACCTTGATCGCGGAGGCGTGCAGCCCGGCCTTGTGCGCGAAGGCGGAGACACCGACGTACGGCTGGTGGGTGGAGGGCGTGAGGTTGACGACCTCGGCGATGGCGTGGGAGATGCGCGTCATCTCGGCGAGCGCGCCCTCGTGCAGGACGGTCTTGCCGTACTTGAGTTCCAGCGCGGCGACGACGGGGAAGAGGTTGGCGTTGCCGACCCGCTCGCCGTAGCCGTTGGCGGTGCACTGCACATGGGTGGCGCCCGCGTCGACGGCGGCCAGGGTGTTGGCGACCGCGCAGCCCGTGTCGTCCTGGGCGTGGATGCCGAGCCGGGCGCCGGTGTCGGCGAGGACGGTGGAGACGACGGCCTGCACCTGGGCGGGGAGCATCCCGCCGTTGGTGTCGCAGAGGATGACCACGTCGGCGCCGGCCTCATGGGCGGTGCGCACGACCGCCTTGGCGTACTCCGGGTTGGCACGGTAGCCGTCGAAGAAGTGCTCGCAGTCGACGAAGACCCGGCGGCCCTGCTCCCTGAGGTGGCTGACGGTGTCGCGGACCATCTCCAGGTTCTCGTCCAGGGTCGTGCGCAGGGCCAGTTCCACATGGCGGTCGTGGGACTTGGCGACCAGGGTGATCACCGGGGCGCCGGAGTCCAGGAGTGCCCGTACCTGCGGGTCCTCGGCGGCCTTTCCGCCGGCCCGGCGGGTGGCGCCGAAGGCGACGAGCTGGGCGTGCTCGAAGTCGATCTCCTGCTGGGCGCGGGCGAAGAACTCGGTGTCGCGCGGGTTGGCGCCGGGCCAGCCGCCCTCGATGAAGCCCACGCCGAAGTCGTCCAGATGCCGGGCAATGGTCAGCTTGTCCGCGACCGTCAGGTTGATGCCTTCACGCTGCGCACCGTCGCGCAGGGTGGTGTCGAAGACATGGAAGGTGTCGTCGGGGGCCGTGGCCTTGGTGGTCATGCTGATCTGACTCCTGTCGGGTGAGCGGATCCGGACGAATCGGCTCCACTTGCCCCCATCATCTCGCGTGCCTCGCCCCGGCCGTGGTGTGGGCCGGAAAACGAAAAAACCCCTCGCGGGTGCGAGAGGTCTGCGCGCGGGTCTGGGGCACGATGTCCGTTCCGTACAAGGTGGTACGGGACGGTCACTGCGGACCGGCGCGCCTGCTGCCGATAATCATGGCGAACGAGGACACGCCCGCAGTCTGGCACAGCGGCGCTCCCGGGTCCCGGTCCGTCTCAGGATGCGGGCGTGATGTCCGTCGCAGGGGCGGCCGGTCCGGGAGGTGTGAGCGTCTCGTCCGCATACCTGCGCATCTGGTCCAGGACCTGTTCCCGTCCGGTGCCGGGGATGCCGACGGTGACATGGACGCTGAAGCCGTCCAGCAGGGCCCGCAGGCGGGTGGCGGCCCGCTCGGTGTCGAGGGCGCGGAACTCGCCGCGAGCGATGCCGTCGGCCAGCAGCTCCGTGAGGTCGCGGTGCCAGGCGTCCTCGATGGCGGCCTGCCGGGCGCGGGCGTCGTCGTCGGCGCCCTGCGAGCGGTTCCAGACCTCCAGCCAGAGCGTCCAGTGCGGATCGCGGTGGCCGTCGGGGACGTACAGCGCGACGTAGGCGTCCAGCCGCTCGCGTGCGGTGCCGGGACCGGTGAGCAGGGCCCGGCGTTCGGCGCCGAGCCGTGCCTCGCTCCACTCCAGGGTCTGCAGCAGCAGTTCGTCCTTGGTGCGGAAGTAGTAGAGGAGGTGGCCGCTGCTCATCCGCACCTCCCGGCCGAGCCCCGCCATGGTGAGCCCGTCGAGCCCCCGCTCGGCGACGGTGGCCATGACGGCGGCGAGCACGTCCTCCCTGGGCGGGGCGATGTTGCGACGGCGCGGGGTACTGGGCACGGTTCAGATCCTGGGCTGTTGCTGCGTGATGCAGTGGATGCCTCCACCACCTGCAAAGATCGTACGGGCGTCGACGGGTGTCACCGTACGGTCGGGGAAGAGGTCGCCGAAGACGGCCGCCGCCTCCTCGTCCCTCGGGTCGTCGAAGGCGCAGAGGACCACTCCGCCGTTGCAGAGGTAGTGGTTGATGTAGGAGTAGTCCGCCCACGCGCCGTCGTCGTCGGTGAGCACGGTGGGCGCGGGGACCTCCACGACCTCCAGCGAGCGGCCCCGGGCGTCGGTGGCGGCCCGCAGGATCCGGACGGTCTCGCGGGTGATCTCGTGGTCCGGGTGGGAGGGGTCCGGCTGGACGTGGGCGACGACGACGCCCGGGCGGGCGAAGGCGGCCACGATGTCGACATGGCCGAGCGTGCCGTAGGTTCCGTAGTCCCCGGCCAGGCCCCGGGGCAGCCAGATCGCCTTCTCGGTGCCGAGGCGGGCGTGGATCTCGTCCTCGACGGCCTGCCGGGTCCAGCCGGGGTTGCGCTCCTTGCCCAGCTGGACGGTTTCGGTGAGCAGCACGGTGCCCTCGCCGTCGACGTGGATCGCGCCGCCCTCGTTGACCAGGGGCGAGCTGTGCACGGGGACGCCGGCGAGCTCGGCGACGGCGCGCGCGATGTGCCGGTCCTGCTCCCAGCGGGCCCACCCCTGGGCGCCCCAGCCGTTGAACGTCCAGTCCACAGCGGCGAGTCGCCGGCCGTCGGTGACGAACGTGGGGCCGATGTCGCGCATCCAGGCGTCGTCGAGGGGGCGTACGGCGGTCTCGATGTCCGGGCCGAGGAGCTCCCGGGCACCGTCCTCCTGCCCCGGCCCGACGATCACGGTGACGGGTTCGAAGCGGCGTACGGCGCGGGCGACGTCGGCCCAGGCCCCGCGGGCCTCGTCGAGCTCGGCACCGGTGGCGAAGGTGGGGTTGGGGCCCGGCCAGGCCATCCAGGTGCGCTCGTGGGGGGCCCACTCGGGCGGCATGCGGAAGGTCATGGCGGGTCCTAGAGGAAGTAGAGGCGGTTGAGGGAGACGGATTCGGCGGCCGGTGAGCGCAGGGGGTCGCCGTCGAGGGTGACGAGGCCGGTCTCGCCGTCCACGCCGACGGTCCCGGTACGGGAGTTGAGACGCAGGTCCGCCGGTCCGATGGAGCGTGTGCCCCGGACGGCCACCCTGCGGCGGCGGGTGGGCATGAGGTCGGCGCCCAGCTGGGTGGCGGCCTCGGCGACGAAGGCGACGGAGAGGTCGGCGGCCGTGGCCCCGTACGCGCCGAACTGCGGCCCCAGGACGAGGGGTTCGCAGGTGTCCGTGGCCGCGTTGGGGTCGCCCGTGACCCCGTAGGCGGGGAAGCCGGACTTCAGGACCAGCTGGGGCTTCGCACCGAAGAACTCGGGGCGCCACAGGACGATGTCGGCGAGCTTTCCCGTCTCGATGGAGCCGACCTCGTGCGACAGACCGTGGGCGATGGCGGGGTTGACGGTGAGCTTGGCGATGTAGCGCAGCACACGCGCGTTGTCGTCGCCGGGGCCGTCGCCCTCCATCGGGCCGAGCTCGGCCTTCATCTTCGCGGCCATGGCGAAGGTGCGGCGTACGGTCTCACCGGCCCGGCCCATGCCCTGCGCGTCGGAGGAGGTGATCCCGATGGCGCCCAGGTCGTGCAGCACGTCCTCGGCGCCCATCGTGCCCGCCCTGATCCGGTCGCGGGCCATCGCGGCGTCGCCGGGGAGGTCGGTCTTGAGGTCGTGGACGGAGACGATCATCCCGTAGTGCTCGGCGACCGCGTCCCGGCCGAAGGGGAGTGTCGGGTTGGTGGAGGACCCGATGACGTTGGGGACTCCGGCCATCTTCAGCACGTTGGGCACGTGCCCGCCGCCGCAGCCCTCGATGTGGAAGGCGTGGATCGTACGGCCTTCGAGCACGCTCAGGGTGTCCTCGACGGACAGGCACTCGTTCAGCCCGTCGCTGTGCAGGGCGACCTGGACGTCGTGCTCCTCGGCGACCCGCAGCGCGGTGTCCAGGGCGCGGGTGTGGGCGCCCATGTCCTCGTGGACCTTGAAGCCGCAGGCGCCTCCCTCGGCGAGCGCCTCGACCAGCGGCGCCTCGTGGGAGGACGAACCGCGGCCCAGGAAGCCGATGTTGACGGGCCAGGCGTCGAAGGCGTTGAAGGCGTGGCGCAGGGCCCACGGGGAGTTGACGCCCACACCCCAGACCGGGCCGAACTCCTGGCCGATGATCGTGGTGACGCCGGAGGCCAGGGACGCCTCCATGATGCGCGGGGAGAGCAGATGGACGTGCGGGTCCACGGCGCCCGCCGTCGCGATCAGGCCCTCGCCGGAGACGATGGTGGTACCCGTGCCGACGACCACGTCGACCCCGTCGAGGGTGTCCGGGTTGCCGGCCCGTCCGATCGCCGCGATGCGGCCCTCACGGATGCCGATCGAGACCTTCCGGATGCCGAGCACGGCATCGATGACCAGGACGTTGCTGATGACGACGTCGCAGGTCTCCCGGACGGCGGCGGCCTTGAGGTGCAGGCCGTCGCGGGCCGTCTTGCCGAAGCCGGCGAGGAACTCGTCGCCCTGCTTCTGGGCGTCGGACTCCACGCGCACGGTCAGCCCGGAGTCGCCGAGCCTGATCCGGTCCCCGGCGCGCGGCCCGTGCACGGAGGCGTATTCGTACGGGTCCATCACTCCCCCACCCCCGCTCCGAGGTAGCCGCAGGCCGCCGCTCTGCGCAGCGCCTCCTCCTTGGCGCCCGGCGCGTCGAGCGGTCCGTCGACGAGCCCGGCGAAGCCGATCGCGATCCGGTCGCCGCCGATGGGGACGAGTGCGGCCTCGGCCGTCTCCCCCGGGCCGAAGCGGACGGAGGAGCCGGCGGGCACGCCCAGCCGCATCCCGTACGCCGCCGCGCGGTCGAAGTGGAGCCGGGGGTTGGACTCGAAGAAGTGGAAGTGGGACGTCACGCTGACCGGGACGGTCGCGGTGTTACGGACGGTGAGCCGCACGGCGGGCTCCGGTCCGGGCGTCGCGGGGCCGGGGAGGAGCGCGCCGGGGGCGTCGTCGCCGAGCGTCCCGCCGTCGAGGGGGCCGCTGACGACGGCGAGCCGGGACCCGTCGTCGAACACGGCTTCCACCTGCACCTCGGTGACGACGTCGGCCACGCCCGGCAGCACGTCGTCCGGCCCCAGCACCGCACGGGCGGCCTCGATCGCCTCGGCCAGTCTGCGTCCGTCCCTGGCCGCCTCGCAGACGGTGTCCGCGATCAGGGCGGTCGCTTCGGGCACGTTGAGCCGCAGACCACGGGCGCGCCGGGCCCTGGCCAGCTCGGCGGCACCGAAGAGCAGCAGCCGGTCGCGTTCGGTCGGGGTCAGTCGCACGTCACGCACCTCCTGGTTGGAGCAGCACTCTAACCAGGTTTTGAGCGACACTCAAAACTCGAGGGACGGCGAAGGCCGCGCCCCTGGTCGGGGGCGCGGCCTTCGTGGGTACGGCGGATGACTAGCCGAGCTCGTGCATCCAGCCGTGGGTGTCCTCGGCGGTGCCGCGCTGGATGTCCAGCAGACGGTCCCGCAGCTTCATGGTGACCTCGCCGGGGGTGCCGTCGCCCTGGGTCCACTCGCCGCCCGCGGACTTCACGGTGCCGACGGGCGTGATGACGGCGGCGGTGCCGCAGGCGAAGACCTCGGTGAGGGTGCCGTTCTCGGTGTCCGTGCGCCACTGGTCGATGGAGACGCGGCCCTCCTCGGAGGTGTAACCGAGGTCGCGGGCCACGGTGAGGAGCGAGTCGCGGGTGATCCCGGCGAGCAGCGAGCCGGTGAGCGAGGGGGTGACGATCCGCTTGCCGCCGTCCTCCTGCCCGTACACGAAGTAGAGGTTCATGCCGCCGAGCTCCTCCACCCACTTGTGCTCGACCGCGTCGAGGTAGGCGACCTGGTCGCAGCCCTGCTCCGCGGCCTCGGCCTGGGCGAGGAGGGAAGCGGCGTAGTTGCCGCCGGTCTTGGCGTCGCCGACGCCGCCGGGGACGGCGCGCACCCGGTCCTGGGAGAGCCAGATCGAGACCGGCTGCACGCCGCCGGGGAAGTAGGCGCCGGCGGGAGAGGCGATGACGACGAAGAGGTACTCGTTGGCCGGGCGGACCCCGAGGCCCACCTCGGCGGCGATCATGAAGGGGCGCAGGTAGAGGGACTCCTCGCCGCCGTGCGGCGGGACCCAGGCCCGGTCCTGCTGGACCAGGACGTCACAGGCCTCGATGAAGGTCTCGACGGGCAGCTCCGGCATCGCCATGCGGGCGGCGGACCGCTGGAAGCGGGCGGCGTTGGCCTCGGGCCGGAAGGTGGCGACCGAGCCGTCGGGCTGCCGGTACGCCTTGAGGCCCTCGAAGATCTCCTGCCCGTAGTGCAGGGTCATGTTGGCCGGGTCGAGCGACAGCGGGCCGTACGGCACGAGCTGCGCGTCGTGCCAGCCGCGGCCCTCGGTCCAGCTGATCGTCACCATGTGGTCGGTGAAGTACCGGCCGAACCCGGGGTTGGCCATGGCCGCCTCGCGCTCCGCGTCGGACAGCGGGTGCGAGGAGGGCTTGAGCTCGATCGTGGGCGTCGTCATGAGTGCGTGTCCTTCACCGGTCTTGTGTGTGATGGACCGCGCTCACGCCCGCTCCCGCCCGGCAGCAGCCGTGCAGGTTGTAGGACGTCCGAGCTCTACCGCGTGCCGCGGTCCCGCGTTCGATTATCTCCCGGGGGCGGCTGTGCACGAAATGATGTGATTGCGGTGACGTTCACGGCGACGCTCACGCGACGCGAAAACGCGGTCCAGGGTCGATGGTGGCACCCGGAGACCGCGAGAAGAAGCCGCCGGGTGCGGTTGCGACCCGGCGGCTTCGAAGTGGAGACGTCGGGTCAGCTCGCTACGCGTACCGCGAGCGCGTCGCCGATCTCGTCGGTGGTACGTGCGCTCTTCCCGTCACGCTCCGCGAGGTCGGCGGAGACGGCCTCCTCGATGCGCACGGCCTCGGCCTCGTAGCCGAGGTGGCGCAGCAGGAGGGCGACGGAGAGGATCGTGGCCGTCGGGTCGGCCTTGCCCTGGCCCGCGATGTCGGGCGCGGTGCCGTGCACCGGCTCGAACATGGACGGGAAGGCACCCGTCGGGTTGATGTTGCCGGACGCGGCCAGGCCGATGCCGCCGGTCACGGCTGCGGCCAGGTCGGTGAGGATGTCACCGAAGAGGTTGTCGGTGACGATGACGTCGAAGCGCTCCGGCTGGGTGACGAAGAAGATCGTCGCGGCGTCGACGTGCAGGTAGTCGGTGGTGACCTCGGGGAACTCGGCCGCGACCTTGTCGAAGGTGTTCTTCCACAGGTGGCCGGCGTGCACGAGGACGTTGTTCTTGTGGACCAGCGTCAGCTTCTTGCGCGGGCGGGCCGCGGCACGCGCGAAGGCGTCACGCACGACGCGCTCGACGCCGTAGGCGGTGTTGACGCTGACCTCGGTGGCGACCTCGTGCTCCGTGCCCGTGCGCAGGGAACCGCCGTTGCCCGTGTACGGGCCCTCGGTCCCCTCGCGGACGACGACGAAGTCGATCTCGGGGCGGCCGGCCAGCGGGGTGGCCGTGTTCGGGAAGAGCTTCGACGGCCGCAGGTTGATGAAGTGGTCGAAGGCGAAGCGCAGCTTCAGCAGCAGACCGCGTTCCAGCACGCCCGACGGCACGGACGGGTCGCCGATGGCGCCGAGCAGGATGGCGTCGTGGCCCTTGAGGGCTTCGAGCTCCGCGTCGGGGAGGGTCTCACCGGTGCGGTGCCATCGCTGGGCGCCGAGGTCGTACTCCTTGGTCTCCAGCTTCACATCCTGCGGGAGAACAGCGTTGAGAACCTTGAGGCCCTGGGTGACGACCTCCTGGCCGATACCGTCGCCGGGGATCACTGCGAGATCGATGCTGCGAGACATACAGGCACCCTAGCTTCCGTCCCACCCCATGACATTCGGCGTCCACGATACGGACACCGCGTGTCCCCGGCGGGGGACGGGTGCCCATGAGGTGGGACCGGGGCCTCAGTGGCCGGTCGACCCGCCGTTGTCCCGGCGGTCGAGGGCGCGCTGCAGGGCGGCGGCGGCGTTCTTGCGCTCCGACTCGGCGGAGCGGGAGCTGTGACGGACGCGGCGGACAGTGGTCTCGGCCATGAGGGATCGACTCCTTGAGATCGCGTGGATTTCGAGATCGGGACTTCGCACGACGGATATCGAGATCGGGATTTCGAGGCGCCGGCAGGGCGGGGAGCTGCCGCAGGGGTTGCCTGCTCGGGGCACGCTCACACACGCCGGTCGCTGGATCAGCGATTCGTTCGGCTCCTACAAAGCTAGGACAGCTCGGGCCATCTGTCTCTACAGATACTCGGACTTCCTACTATCTGAGACGGCGGCGGCCGATCCCCATCGCCCGCACGGGGGATTCGCCGTGACAGGCGGGCGCGACGCCCGGTACGGGCGGGCCGGGCCTCAGCCCCCGGGCGTCACCGAGGGGTCGCCCGACAGGTAGCGGGTGAGCATGGCGACGAGTTCGTCCTCGAACCGCGCGACGTCGACCTCGCCGGGCCCCGCCATCACCCTGTGCACCACCATCTCCACCGTGGAAGTGACGAGCCGGGCGGCGATGTCCACGTCCGTGACCCGCACCTCCGGATGGTTCCCGAACAGCCTGCGGGCATAGTCGATCCGCCTCCGCTCGCTGCTCGCGACCCGCTCCAGCAACTCCGGTGCACGGGGGCCCTGTTCCATCATCACGCGGAGCAGCTGCGGGTCCTCGCGGTGGTTCTCGATCGTGCTTCGCACATAGAAGCGCATGATGCCCTCGATGGACTCCGGCAACAGCTCGTCCTGGTCCAGCGGGGCCGCGGCGATCCCGGCGTCCAGATGCCGGGTGAGCAGCTCGACCAGAATCGCATCTTTGTTCGGGTAGTACTGGTACAGCGATCCGATCGACACCCGGGCCCGCTCCGCGATGCGGTTGGTGGTCCCCGCGGCGTACCCGTACTCGGCGAAAACGCGAGCAGCGGCGTCGAGGATGCGCTGCCGGGTCAGCTCGGCCCGGAGCTGACGGGGCTGTTTACGTGGCTGAAGTCCACGGGGGCCGGACGCCATGACACCTCCTGCGGGGGGGCCGTGAAAGCGAGTAGCGCACGACCTGACTAATTGCTCACAATACTGCCATGAACTGCGGCGATGCGGATTCGAGTGTCCGCAGCCGCATGCCCACGCCGACTTGAGGAAGGTGCCATGACGCATGCCCCCACACGTCCTCGACGGGTCTCTCCGGAGGAGGTGCTGGCACGGCTCGGGCAGCCCGAGCCCATGGTCCGGGCGAAGGTGCAGAACCGCATCGACGACTACTTCCGCTTCTTCATCGCCCACTCGCCGTTCCTGACGATGGCCACGGCGGACGCGGCCGGACGTGCCGACTGCTCACCCCGCGGCGACTATCCGGGCTTCGTGAAGGTCCTCGACGACCACACCCTCGCCCTGCCCGACCGCCCCGGCAACAAGATCGCCGACTCCTTCCGCAACCTCGCCGAGAACGACGGCGTCGGGCTGTGCTTCCTGGTCCCCGGCATGCGGGAGGTCCTGCGCGTCAACGGCAGCGGATACGTCACCGACGAACCCGATGTGCTGGTTCGGATGCGCACCGAGGCCAGGCAGCCGGAACTGGCGATCGTCGTCGACGTGGCCGAGGCGTACTTCCACTGCGGACGGGCGCTGATCCGCTCCCGGCTGTGGGACCCCGCCAGCCAGGCGCTCGCCGAGGGGTTGCCGTCGCTCGGTGAGATCGCGGCCGCGCAGTTCGGTGTCGACGTGGACCCGGGCCTGCTCGAGCGGTCCCTGGAGGACGGCTACCGCAAGCTCTACTGACCAGGCCGCTCAGGCCGACAGAGGAATCACCCATGCAACAGACCGTCGTCGAGCACATCGACCGGGTCGCCGAGGGCGTCGTCGCCCTCACCCTGCGCACCACCGCCGGGGAGCTGGCGCCCTGGGAACCGGGCGCACACATCGACCTGTCCCTGCCCAACTGGCTGACCCGGCAGTACTCGTTGTGCGGGGATCCCGCCGACCGGGACGCCTACCGCGTCGCCGTGCGGTACGACCCGCTCAGCCGGGGCGGCTCGGAGTACATCCACCGGTTCCTGCGCCCGGGCCGCACCCTGGGCGTCTCCCTGCCCCGTAACCACTTCCCCCTCGTCCCCGCACCGCGGTACCTGTTCCTCGCGGGCGGGATCGGGATCACGCCCCTGCTGCCGATGGTGCGCGCGGTGGCGGCCGCCGGACTGCCCGCGACCCTGCTCTACGTGGGGCCGTCGGCGGACAGCATGCCCTTCGCCGACGAGCTGCGCCGCTCGCACGGGGACCGGGTGCGGATCGTGGAGACCGGAGACCGGGGCAGGCCGGACCTCGACTCCCTCGCGGCCGGGCTGGAGGCCGACACGCTGGTCTACTGCTGCGGTCCAGCGGCCATGCTGGCGGCGGCGGACGCGGCGTTCCCCGCCGAGAGGCTGCACGCCGAGCGGTTCCAGCCGGTCCCCCGGTCCTTCGGCCCCGACAGGGCGTTCGAGGCGGTCTGCGCCCGGTCCGGGGACACCGTCGCCGTGCCGGCCGACGAGTCCCTGCTGGACGCCCTGGCCCACGCCGGGCACCTCCTCCCGTCGGGGTGTCGCGAAGGCGTCTGCGGCAGCTGTGAAGTCACCGTCCTGGACGGCGCACCCGAGCACCGGGACGACATCGGCGCTCCCGCGCGCCGGATGTACGCCTGCGTGTCCCGGGCCCTGTCCCCCCGGCTCGTCCTCGACCTCTGAAAGGGGCCACGAACAGCATGCTGCCCAAGGTGCAGTCCCCCGAGTCCCGGCGCATGATCACGCTGGAGGTGCGCCGCACCGCCAGAGAGACCCCCAGCTTCCTCACCGTCACGCTCGGCGGTTCCGGCATGGAGCATCTGCTGCCGACCGGATTCGACCAGGCCGTGCGCCTGTTCTTCCCCCGCGCGGGGCAGGCCGGCCTCACGATGCCCACCCTCTCCAGCGAGGCGTGGATGGCCCAGGTGCTGCTCCTGCCCAAGTCACGCAGACCCTGGGTGCGCAACTACACCATCCGCCGGGTCCGTCCCGAACTCGACGAGCTGGACATCGAGTTCGCCCTGCACGGCGACACACGGGCCTGCTCCTGGGCGCTGGGCGCCCGTCCCGGCGACCCGGCGGGCATATTCGACATGGGCCTGACCTACCTCCCGCCGGCCGATGCGGCAGGACAGCTGCTCGTCGCTGACGAGAGTGCCGTACCCGCGGTCCTCGCCATCCTCGAGGGCGCGCCCGCCTCCCTGGTCGCGGAGGTCTTCCTGGAGGTCCCGGAGACGGCGGACATACGCGAGGACGTCGAAGCCCCCGAGGGTGTCCGTGTGCACTGGCTGGCCCGGGACGGCTCCGACGGTCCCCCCGGCCGGCTCGCACTCGACGCGGTCAAGGCGGCGACTCTGCCCTCCGGCCGCTCCTACACCTGGGCCGCAGGGGAGTCCGGCCTGGTCACCGGGGTGCGCCGGCATCTCGTACGCGACCGGGGCGTGCCGAGGTCGGACATCGCGTTCCACGGATACTGGCGGCACGGCCGCTCCAGCCCCGGCTGACGCGGCTCAGAGAGCCACGGTGAGCTGCGCCTCGATGTGCGCGCGCAGGACGCCCTCCATGTCCGTGGTGCAGTCGCCGAGCAGCCACTGCACCTGGAGCCCGTCCATCAGCGCGATCAGCTGCCGGCCCGCCGCGTCCGGGGCGATTCCGGCCCTCAACGCGCCTTCCTGGCGCACCTGTTCGTAGGTGAGCTGTGCACCCGCGACCGAGTTCTCGTAGCGGCGCACGAAGTAACGGTGGGCGGGGTGGTCGGCGGCCGTCGCCTCGGCGGAGACCACCGAGAAGAGTTCGACGATCCCCCGCCGCTCGGAGTTCAGCGCGGCCAGCTCGGCGAAGCGCCGCAGCCTTTCGACGCCCGTGGTGCCGCCGAGCGAGAGCCATTCGTCGTCCACGTCGTCGCGGTGCTCCAGCACGGCGAGCAGCAGCGCCTCCTTGGTCGGGAAGTGATGCAGCAGGCCGGTGTGCGAGATGCCGCAGCGGGTCGCGATCACCCGCAGCGACGCGCCCCGGTAACCGGCCTCACCGAACAGGGACATGGCCTGATCGAGGATCTCGCGCCGCTTGGCGCGGCCCTTCGCGTAGCCGCGCGGTGCTTCGGCCGACACTCGCCACTCTCCCGGTCCGCCGGCCATCGGTCAGGCCGGCACTTCGGTCCATCGGACACCCATTCAACCGCCCGGGGGTCCGGCCCCCGGAGATTGGGCCCCGGAGATACTTACCAGGTGGTCGGTATTGACTCTATGGTGAAGGCGAACCGTGTCGCGAAAGGACCCCCCGGTGGCCTTCTCCCTGCCCTATCTCGACCCCGCTCTCCCCGTCGCCGAGCGGGTCGACGACCTCCTCGGCCGCATGACCCTGGCCGAGAAGACCGGTCAGATGCTCCAGCTGAACGCCAAGAACGGGGTACGCCACCTCATCGAGGACCTGCACGCGGGCTCGCTCGTCCACGCCTCGCCCGCACATGTCCTCGAGGCGGCGGAGCTGACCGAGCGGACCCGGCTGCGCATCCCGCTGCTGGTCGCGGAGGACTGCATCCACGGCCACTCCTTCTGGGAGGGGGCCACGATCTACCCCACGCAGCTCGGTCTGGCCGCGACCTGGGACGCGGAGCTCGTGGAGCGCGTCGCGAGGGCCACCGCCGTCGAGGTCTCGGCCACGGGCGTCCACTGGACGTTCTCGCCGGTGCTCTGCATCACGAGGGACCTGCGCTGGGGCCGGGTCAGCGAGACCTTCGGCGAGGACCCCTTCCTGATCGGCGAGCTGGCGTCGGCCATGGTCCGCGGCTACCAGGGCGAGGGCCTGGACGACCCGACGGCGGTCCTGGCGTGCGCCAAGCACTTCGCGGGCTACTCCGAGACCCAGGGCGGGCGTGACGCGAGCGAGGCCGACATCTCCCGGCGCAAGCTCCGCTCCTGGTTCCTGCCGCCGTTCGAACGGGTCGCCCGCGAGGGCTGCCGTACGTTCATGCTCGGCTACCAGTCCATGGACGGGGTGCCGATCACCGTCAACGACTGGCTGCTCAACGAGGTGCTGCGCGGCGAGTGGGGCTACACCGGCACGCTCGTCACGGACTGGGACAACGTCGGCCGCATGGTGTGGGAGCAGAAGATCTACGCCGAACACGCCCAGGCCGCCGCGGCGGCGGTCCGGGCGGGCAACGACATGGTGATGGCCACTCCTCAGTTCTTCGAGGGTGCGCAGAGCGCGGTCGCCGAGGGCGCCCTGGACGAGGCGGAGATCGACGCGGCGGTACGGCGTGTCCTGACCCTGAAGTTCGAGCTCGGCCTCTTCGAGAACCCCCGCCGCCCCGACGCCGCCCGGCAGGCCGCCGTCATCGGCAGCGCCGGGCACACCGCGCTGAACCTGGAGTCCGCCCGCCGGTCGCTGGTCCTGCTCACCAACGACGGCACCCTCCCGCTGGCCGGCGGACTCACGGCCGGCCAGGACGGACGCGCCGTGGCCGGAGCGGGCTCCGCGCCGCGTACGGTCGCCGTCATCGGCCCCAACGCGGACGACGCGCAGACCCAGTTGGGCGACTGGGCGGGCTCCTCCGGCCAGACCGACTGGATGCCGGACGGCCACCCGCGCGCCATGATCCGCACGGTGCTCGACGGCTTCCGCGAGCATGTCCCGGACAGCTGGCACGTCACCTACGCGCGGGGCGCCGAGATCCTCTCCGTGGGTCCCGACCCGGAGGGCGCGTTCTTCCCGGACGGGCAGCCCCGCCCGGACGTCGTCGTGCCCGCAGAGCCCTCCGAGACCCTGATCGCCGAGGCCGTCGCCGCCGCCGAGGCCGCCGACCACGTCGTCGCCGTGGTGGGCGACCGCATCGAGCTGGTCGGCGAGGGGCGCTCGACCGCGACCCTGGAACTCGTCGGCGACCAGGTGGCGCTGCTCGACGCGCTCGCCGCGACCGGCAAACCGTTGGTCGTCGTGGTCATCAGCTCGAAGCCGCTGGTGCTGCCGCCGTCCGCGCTGGGCGCGGCGGCGATCCTGCACGCCTTCAACCCGGGCATGCAGGGCGGCCGTGCGGTGGCGGAGGTCCTGCTGGGTCTCGCCGAGCCGTCAGGCCGGCTGCCCGTCTCCTTCGCCCGGCACGCGGGGCAGCAGCCGACGTACTACAACCAGATCCGCGGGCAGCACGGTTCCCGGTACGCCGATCTCACCCAGCGTCCGGCCTTCGTGTTCGGCGAGGGCCTGAGCTACACGACCGTCGCGTACTCCGGTCTGGAGGTGCTCACCGCGAGCGTCGGGGAGAGCGACACGCTGCGGGCCCGCGTCACCCTGCGCAACACGGGTGCGCGGCCCGCCCTGGAGACCGTGCAGGCGTACATCTGCGACACGGTGACGTCCGTGACCTGGGCCGAGAAGGAGCTCAAGGCCTACCGGCAGGTGACGCTGGCCCCGGGCGAGGAGCGCGAGGTGCTGCTGGAACTGCCTGTCTCCGAGTGCACCCTCGTGGACGCCGCCGGCCGGCGCGTCGTCGAGCCCGGCGCCTTCGAGCTGCTCGTCGGTCCGTCCTCGTCCGACGACGCCCTCCTGCGGGCCGGCTTCACCGTGAAGGGCTGAGGCCTCACCGTCAGGGGGCGAGGCGGCCCCGGAAATGGAAACCGCCTCCCGGCCGGCGGGGGGAGCCGGTCGGGAGGCGGTGTTCGGGGCGGGGCGCCCGGAGGGGGCGCCCCGGAGGGCCGTCAGCCCTGGTGGGGGTAGGTGTAGTCGGTCGGCGGGACCAGCGTCTCCTTGATGGCGCGGGTCAGCGTCCAGCGCTGCAGGTTCTGCGGGGCGCCCGCCTTGTCGTTGGTGCCCGAGCCACGGCCGCCACCGAAGGGCTGCTGGCCGACGACGGCACCGGTCGACTTGTCGTTGATGTAGAAGTTGCCCGCGGCGTAGCGGAGCTTGTCCATCGTGTACGCGGCGGCCGCACGGTCGTTGGAGATGACCGCGCCGGTCAGCGCGTAGTCGGAGACCGACTCCATCTGCTCCAGCATGGCGTCGTACTTCTCGTCCTCGTAGACGTGCACGGCGAGGATCGGGCCGAAGTACTCGGTCGTGAAGACCTCGTTGGCCGGGTCGTCGCAGACGATGACGGTCGGGCGGACGAAGTAGCCGACGGAGTCGTCGTACGTGCCGCCGGCGACGATCGTGCACGTCGGGTCGGCCGCGGCGCGGTCGATGGCGGCCTTGTTCTTCGCGAAGGACCGCGCGTCGATGACGGCGCCCATGAAGTGCGACAGGTCGGTGACGTCACCCATGGTGATGGAGTCGACCTCGGCCGCGAACTCCTCCTTGAAACCGGAGTTCCAGATGGAGGCGGGGACGTAGGCGCGCGAGGAGGCGGAGCACTTCTGGCCCTGGTACTCGAAGGAGCCGCGGGTCAGCGCGGTCTTCAGGACGGCGCGGTCGGCGCTCGGGTGCGCGACGACGAAGTCCTTGCCGCCGGTCTCGCCGACGAGCCGCGGGTAGGTGCGGTAGTTGGCGATGTTGTTGCCGACCGTCTTCCACAGGTGCTGGAAGGTGGGGGTCGAGCCGGTGAAGTGGACACCGGCCAGGTCGCGGTGGTTCAGCGCCACCTCGGAGACGGCGATGCCGTCGCCGGTGACCAGGTTGATGACGCCCTTGGGCAGCCCGGCCTCCTCCAGGAGCTGCATGAGCAGCACGGCGGCGTGGGTCTGCGTCGGGGACGGCTTCCACACCACGACGTTGCCCATGAGTGCGGGCGCGGTGGGCAGGTTGGCCGCGATGGCCGAGAAGTTGAACGGCGTGATCGCGTAGACGAAGCCCTCGAGCGGGCGGTGGTCCATGCGGTTCCACACGCCGGGGGAGTTCGCCGGCGGCTGCTCGGCGAGGATCTGGCGCGCGTAGTGCACGTTGAAGCGCCAGAAGTCGACGAGCTCGCAGGGACAGTCGATCTCGGCCTGCTGCGCGGTCTTGCCCTGGCCGAGCATCGTGGAGGCGGCCAGCGTCTCGCGCCAGGGGCCGGACAGCAGCTCGGCGGCGCGCAGGATGATCGCCGCGCGGTCGTCGAAGGACATGGCGCGCCAGGCCGGAGCGGCGGCGAGAGCCGCGTCGACGGCGTCCTGGGCGTCCTGCTCGGTGGCACCGGCGAAGGTACCGATGACGGCCTTGTGGTTGTGCGGCTGCACGACGTCGACACGCTCGCCGCCGCCCATGCGCTTCTCGCCGCCGATGGTCATCGGCAGGTCGATGGGGTTCTCGGCGAGCTCCTTGAGCTTCGCCTCCAGGCGGGCTCGCTCGGCGGTGCCGGGGGCGTAGGAGTGGACCGGCTCGTTGACCGGCGCGGGGACCTGGGTGACAGCGTCCATGAGTGCCTTGTCTCCTTGGTTGAGGTGGGTGGTCGGCCGGGCAGGTCAGCCCTTGGTGACGACGGAGCGGGCGAAGAAGAGCAGGTTGGCCGGCTTCTCCGCGAGGCGGCGCATGAAGTATCCGTACCAGTCGGTGCCGTACGCCGTGTAGACGCGCATCCGGTGGCCCTCGGCCGCGAGCCGGATGTGCTCGTCACTGCGGATGCCGTACAGCATCTGGAACTCGTACTCGTCCAGTTTGCGCCCGGCCTGGCGTGCGAGCTCCTGGCCGATGGCGATGAGACGGGGATCGTGCGAGCCGATCATCGGGTAGCCCTCGCCAAGCATCAGCGTCTTCAGGATGCGGACGTACGCCTTGTCGATCTCCGGCTTGCTCTGGTACGCGACGGAGGCGGGCTCCTTGTAGGCGCCCTTCACCAGGCGGACGCGGCTGCCCGCGGCGGCGAGGCGGCGGGCGTCGGCCTCGGTGCGGAACAGGTAGGACTGGATCACGCAGCCGGTCTGCGGGAAGTCCTTCCGCAGCTCCTCGTGGATGGCGAACATCGAGTCGAGGGTGGTGTGGTCCTCGGCGTCCAGCGTGACCGTGGTGCCGATCGCGGCGGCGGCCTCGACGACGGGGCGGACGTTGGCGAGGGCGAGGTCGTGACCGCCCTCCAGCGCCTGGCCGAACATCGACAGCTTGACGGACATCTCGGCACGGGCGCCGAGCCCGAGCTGCTCGAGACGGCCGATGAGCTCCAGGTAGGCGTCGCGCGCGGCGGCCGCCTGCTCGGGGGTGGTGATGTCCTCACCCACGACGTCCAGGGTGACCTCCAGGCCCTTGGCGGCCGCGTCCTGGATGACCGGGACGACCTGGTCGACGCCCTCACCGGCGATGAAGCGGTCGACGACCTGCTTGGTGCCGGGCGCGGCCGAGATGAAACGACGCATCTTGTCGCTGCGTGACGCGGCGAGAATCACGGGACCCAGCACGGGGCACCTCCACGGAGTACGAACGAGGCCGGACCGGTACGCATGTGAACAGACCGGGACGGCACGGAGAACCAATGTGAAATCTAGGGACCCGTGTACCCGCCTGCCATCGACAGCTGTCACGCATCCGTGTACTGGATCTCAGACATATGTCTGAAGGGGTGCGAGAATGGCGGGGTGAAGGGCGATTACCAGGAGCTGGTCGACGAGATCTCCGCGCTGCTCAGCGCCCCCGCGACGCTGGAGAACCGCGATTTCGGCCTGGTCGCCTTCGGGGCCCACGACAGCGACGACGACACCGCGATGGACCCTGTCCGTACGCGCTCGATCCTCACCCGGCGCTCCACCCCCGCGGTCCGCGCCTGGTTCGAGGGCTTCGGCATCACCCGTGCGACGGGCCCGGTCCGCATCCCGGCCGCCCCGGAGGCCGGGGTCTTCCGGGACCGCATCTGCCTTCCGGTACGCCACAGGGGTGTCGTCCTGGGTTACGTGTGGCTGCTGGACGCCGATCCGGGGCCGACGGACGGGCAGCTCACCGCGGCGATGGACGTGGCGTCCCGGATCGGGGCCCTGCTCGCCGACGAGGAGCGGGCGGGCGCGGATCTGTCGCGGGAGTTCGGCGCGGTGCTGGTCGCGGGGCGCGGCTGGCAGCGCGACATGGCGGTGGCCGCGCTGCACGACGTCCTGGGAGCCGACGCGGACGGGCTGCACACAGTGGTCTGCGTGACCCCGTGGCCCGGCGAGACCCCGTCCGTGCGTACGGTGCCGTCGGCGGCGGCCCTCGCCACGGC
Organism: Streptomyces sp. NBC_01166; assembly: GCF_045039765.1. Taxonomy (NCBI): domain Bacteria; kingdom Bacillati; phylum Actinomycetota; class Actinomycetes; order Kitasatosporales; family Streptomycetaceae; genus Streptomyces; species Streptomyces sp. NBC_01166. The sequence continues at coordinate 5,875,322 of NZ_CP108613.1, read as the reverse complement.
GCCCTGGGCCGGCGGCCATGCCCTGGCCGCCCTGGTCCGGCTGCGCTCCCCCGAGGCGCTCGACCCGGCGACGACGGCTGCGGAGCGGCTGCGCACCACGGCCGGGCCCGCCGCGACCGCGGGCCTCGCCGCCGCCCGCCGGGGCCTGGCGGAGCTGGCGGACTCCTGGCACGAGGCTCTGTCCGCAGCCCGCGCCGCCTCGGCGGAATCCCGCTTCGGCCCGGTCGCCGACTGGTCGTCCATCGGCCCCTACCGGCTCCTGACCGCCCTGCCCCGCACCCCGGACACCGCGCCGGACCGGGCCGTCCGTCCCCTGCTGACCCCGCCTCACGCGGAGCTGGCACGCACCGCCGAGGTGTTCCTCGACCTGGCGGGCCAGGCGAGCCGGACGGCCACGGAGCTGGGGATCCACCGCCAGACGCTCTACTACCGGCTCGCCCGGGTCCAGCAGCTCACCGGCCTCGACCTGAACGACGGCGAGGACCGGCTCCTGCTGCACATGGCGCTGAAGCAGACCCGGCTTTAGATGTGCCCGGCCCCGCGTACGACCGCGCCCGGCGGACAGAGCGAAGTCTGTCCGCCGGGCGCGGTCGTACGTGCGGAGACCGGTCAGTCGGTGAGGTTCACCGAGCGGGCCGAGGCCGCGCCGATCTCCTCGGCGATCTCGTTGAGGACCGACTGCGGGATGGTGTCGTCGACCGTGAGGACGACCAGCGCCTCGCCGCCCGCGTCCCGCCGGGAGACCTGCATGCCGGCGATGTTCAGCCCGGCCTCACCGAGGATCTTGCCGACCGCGCCGACGACGCCGGGACGGTCCTCGTAGCGCAGGACGACCATGTGGTCGGCGAGGGCCAGGTCGACGTCGTGCTCGCCGATGGCGACGATCTTCTGGAGGTGCTTGGGGCCGGCCAGCGTGCCGGAGACCGCGACCTCCTCGCCGCTCGACAGCGTGCCGCGGACCGTCACCACGTTGCGGTGGTCCGGCGACTCGGAGCTGGTGGTGAGGCGGACCTCGACACCGCGCTCCTGCGCGAAGAGCGGGGCGTTGACGTAGCTGACGGTCTCGTCGACGACGTCCTCGAAGACGCCCTTGAGCGCGGAGAGTTCCAGCACCTTCACGTCGTGCTGGGTGATCTCGCCGTAGACCTCGACGTCGAGACGGGCCGCGACCTCGCCCGCGAGCGCGGTGAAGATCCGGCCCAGCTTCTCGGCGAGCGGCAGGCCCGGACGCACGTCCTCGGCGATGACTCCGCCCTGGACGTTGACCGCGTCGGGCACGAGCTCACCGGCGAGCGCCAGGCGGACGGACTTGGCGACCGCGATGCCCGCCTTCTCCTGGGCCTCGTCGGTGGAGGCGCCGAGGTGCGGGGTGCAGACGACCTGGTCGAACTGGAAGAGCGGGGAGTCCGTGCAGGGCTCCTTGGTGTACACGTCCAGACCGGCGCCGGCGACCCGGCCCTCCTTGAGGGCGGAGGCGAGCGCCTCCTCGTCGACGATGCCGCCGCGCGCGGCGTTGACGATGCGCACCGAGGGCTTGACCTTGTGCAGCGCGTCGTCGCCGATCAGGCCGAGCGTCTCGGGGGTCTTGGGCAGGTGCACCGTGATGAAGTCGGAGACCTCGAGCAGCTCGTCCAGCGTGAGGAGCTTGACGCCCATCTGCGCGGCGCGCGCCGGCTGCACGTAGGGGTCGTACGCGACGATCTTCATGCCGAAGGCCGACATGCGCTGCGCGACCAGGACGCCGATGCGGCCGAGGCCGACGACGCCGAGGGTCTTCTCGCTGAGCTCGACACCCGTGTACTTGGACCGCTTCCACTCGCCGTTCTTCAGGGCGGTGTTGGCCTGCGGGATGTTGCGCGCGGTGGCGACGAGCAGACCGCAGGCCAGCTCGGCGGCGGTGACGATGTTGGACGTCGGCGCGTTGACGACCATCACGCCGGCCTTGGTGGCCGAGGAGACGTCGACGTTGTCCAGACCGACACCCGCGCGGGCGACGACCTTCAGCTGCTTCGCGGCGGCGATGGCCTCGGCGTCGACCTTGGTGGCGGAGCGCACCAGGATCGCGTCGACGTCGACGATCGCGGGGAGGAGTTCGGCGCGGTCCGCGCCGTTGCAGTGCCGGATCTCGAAATCCGGACCCAGAGCGTCGACCGTGGCGGGCGACAGCTCTTCGGCGATGAGTACGACAGGTTTCGAGCTCACGTGTGTCCTCACAAGTCCAGTGCGGACGGCCGTCCCGACGGCCGCAGGCGGTGGAGGGGCTAGCCGCGTGGAAGACGCACGACACTGTGGGCCCTGACGCGTGTATGTGTTGTTGAGAGTGTAGTCATGCGGCCGGGCACACACTGCGCCCCGGTGGAAGGATCACCCGCACGGGGTGGACGGTCTGTACAGACGTACGGTGCCGTCTCCTGCCACCCGCCTCTCCCCGCAGTGACACGGGGTGTGAGGCCGGCCTTGCGCCGGGGCGTGTTTCGAAAGTAGCGCCGTCCACCCGGGTGGCAGGCGGGACTTTCGAAACACGCCCCAGGGGCAGGCCCGGTGCGGACCTGCCCCTCGGCGAGAACTCAGGCGTCCTCGTTGTCCACCCAGCTCATGAGCTTGCGGAGCTCCTTGCCGGTGGTCTCCAGCAGGGACTCGCTGTCGGCCTTCTTGTACTCGTTGTACTTGGGCAGACCGTTGTGGTACTCGGCCATCCACGCCTTGGCGAAGGTGCCGTCCTGGATCTCGGCGAGAACCTTCTTCATCTCGGCCTTGGTGGCGTCCGTGATGATGCGCGGGCCGGTGACGTAGTCGCCCCACTCGGCGGTCTCCGAGATGGACCAGCGCATCTTCTCCAGGCCGCCCTCGTACATGAGGTCGACGATGAGCTTCAGCTCGTGGAGGCACTCGAAGTACGCGATCTCCGGCTGGTAGCCGGCCTCGGTCAGCGTCTCGAAACCGGCCTTGACCAGGGCGGCGGTGCCACCGCAGAGGACGGCCTGCTCACCGAACAGGTCAGTCTCGGTCTCCTCGGTGAAGGTCGTCTTGATGACGCCGGCGCGCGTGCCGCCGATGCCCTTCGCGTAGGAGAGGGCGAGCTCCAGGCCCTTGCCCGAGGCGTCCTGCTCGACGGCCACGATGCACGGGACGCCGCGGCCTTCCTCGTACTGGCGGCGGACCAGGTGGCCCGGGCCCTTCGGGGCGACCATGCAGACGTCGACGTTGGCCGGCGGCTTGATGAAGTCGAAGCGGATGTTCAGGCCGTGGCCGAAGAACAGCGCGTCGCCGTCCTTGAGGTTGTCCTTGACGGACTCCTCGTAGACCTGGGCCTGGATCGGGTCCGGGACGAGGATCATGATGACGTCGGCCTCGGCGGCGGCCTCGGACGGGGTCACCACGCGCAGGCCCTGCTCCTCGGCCTTGGCCTTGGACTTCGAACCCTCGTGCAGACCGACACGGACGTCGACACCCGAGTCACGCAGCGACAGCGCGTGGGCGTGCCCCTGGCTGCCGTAACCGAGGACCGCGACCTTACGGCCCTGGATGATGGACAGGTCGGCATCGTCGTCGTAGAACAGCTCGGCCACTGGGTCTTCTCCTTGGTGTGCAGGTGTTGCGTCCCACCGTACGGCGGGGTGCGTCGGATACGTTGCCGGGTCTCGCCATACGAGCGGCGGGGCGACCCGTGCGGGGTCACGCCGTGCGGTCGAGTGCGCGCAGAGAACGGTCGGTGATCGAGCGCGCGCCGCGCCCTATGGCGATGGTGCCGGACTGGACGAGCTCCTTGATGCCGAACTGCTCCAGCATCTTGAGCATGGCCTCCAGCTTGTCGGCGCCCCCTGTCGCCTCGATCGTGACGGCCTCCGGGGAGACGTCCACGGTCTTGGCGCGGAACAGCTGGACGATCTCGACGATCTGGGAGCGGGTCTCGTTGTCGGCGCGGACCTTCACCAGGACGAGCTCCCGCTGGATCGCTGCGGAGGGCTCGAGTTCGACGATCTTCAGGACGTTGACCAGCTTGTTGAGCTGCTTGGTCACCTGCTCCAGGGGCAGGCCCTCGACATTCACGACAATGGTGATGCGTGAGATGTCGGGATGTTCGGTGGTACCGACCGCGAGCGAGTCGATGTTGAAGCCGCGCCGGGAGAACAGGGCCGTGATCCGGGCGAGGACACCCGGCTTGTTCTCGACCAGGACGGAGAGCGTGTGCTTGGTGGACATGGAGTCGGTCTCTCTCTGTCTCTCAGTCGTCTTCGTTGTCGCCGAAGTCGGGGCGGACGCCGCGCGCTGCCATGACCTCGTCGTTGGAGGTGCCGGCGGCGACCATCGGCCACACCATGGCGTCCTCGTGGACGATGAAGTCGATGACGACCGGGCGGTCGTTGATCGCGTTGGCCTCGGCGATGACCTTGTCGAGGTCGGCCGGGTCCTCGCAGCGGATGGCGTAGCAGCCCATGGCCTCGGACAGCTTGACGAAGTCCGGGACGCGGGTGCCCTTGGCGGCGTTGCCGTCCGCGTCCGGGCCCGAGTGCAGCACGGTGTTGGAGTACCGCTGGTTGTAGAACAGGGTCTGCCACTGGCGGACCATCCCGAGCGCGCCGTTGTTGATGATGGCGACCTTGATCGGGATGTTGTTGAGCGCGCAGGTGGTGAGTTCCTGGTTGGTCATCTGGAAGCAGCCGTCGCCGTCGATCGCCCAGACCGCGCGCTCGGGCATGCCGGCCTTGGCGCCCATGGCGGCCGGGACGGCGTAGCCCATGGTTCCGGCGCCGCCCGAGTTGAGCCAGGTCGCGGGCTGCTCGTACTGGATGAAGTGCGAGGCCCACATCTGGTGCTGGCCGACGCCCGCCGCGAAGATCGTGCCCTCGGGGGCGAGTTCGCCGATGCGCTCGATGACCTGCTGCGGCGAGAGGCTGCCGTCCTCCGGCAGGTCGTAGCCGACGGGGTAGGTCTCGCGCCAGCGGTTGAGGTCCTTCCACCAGGCGGCGTAGTCGCCGGTGTTGCCCTCGGTGTGCTCCGCCTGGACCGCCTGGACGAGGTCGGCGATGACCTCGCGGGCGTCACCGACGATCGGGACGTCGGCGGCGCGGTTCTTGCCGATCTCGGCCGGGTCGATGTCCGCGTGGACGATCTTGGCGTACGGGGCGAAGCTGTCCAGCTTGCCGGTGACGCGGTCGTCGAACCTGGCCCCGAGCGCGACGATCAGGTCGGCCTTCTGCAGCGCGGTGACGGCGGTGACCGAACCGTGCATGCCGGGCATTCCCACGTGCAGCGGGTGGCTGTCGGGGAAGGAGCCGAGCGCCATCAGGGTGGTGGTGACGGGCGCTCCGGTGAGCTCTGCCAGGACCTTCAGCTCCGCGGTGGCGCCGGCCTTCATGACGCCGCCGCCGACGTAGAGCACCGGGCGCTTGGCCTGGGTGATGAGCTTGGCGGCCTCGCGGATCTGCTTGGCGTGCGGCTTGGTGACCGGGCGGTAGCCCGGCAGGTCCATGGTCGGCGGCCAGCTGAAGGTGGTCTTCGACTGCAGCGCGTCCTTGGCGATGTCGACGAGGACCGGGCCCGGACGGCCGGTGGAGGCGATGTGGAAGGCCTCGGCGATCGTGTGGGCGATGTCCTCGGCGCGGGTGACCAGGAAGTTGTGCTTGGTGATCGGCATCGTGATGCCGCAGATGTCGGCTTCCTGGAAGGCGTCCGTGCCGATGGCCGCGGAGGCCACCTGACCGGTGATCGCGACCATGGGCACCGAGTCCATGGCCGCGTCGGCGATCGGGGTGACCAGGTTCGTCGCACCGGGACCCGAGGTGACCATGCAGACACCGACCTTGCCGGTGGCCTGCGCGTAACCCGTGGCCGCGTGACCGGCACCCTGCTCGTGGCGGACCAGGATGTGGCGGACCCGGGTGGAGTCCATCAGCGGGTCGTACGCCGGAAGGATGCAGCCTCCGGGGAGACCGAATACGGTGTCGGCGCCGACTTCCTCGAGAGAACGGATGAGGGACTGCGCGCCCGTGAGGTGCTCAACGGTGGCGGAGGACGGTCCGCCGTTACGGGCCCGCGGCTGCGGGTGCTGGGCCCCGGTGGCCTGCTCGGTCATCGGCATTCTCTTCTCGAAGCTGAGGGTTTATGCGGTGTTTTTACGGGGTTTTGAAAGGTCCCGGTGCAACAAAAAACCCCTCGTGCCGTGAGGCAAGCGAGGGGAGCGCGCCGGTGCGGTCTGCAGGGTGTCCATGAGTGACCCTGCTTCAGCCGACGCGCTTTCCAAGTACGAGAATTCGGGTGCGCATGGCATTGACCCTCTCTCCGGCACGCACACGGTGTCAAGTGGGTGGGACGGGAGTCTCATCATGTGAGCGTCCCTGGAGCGGGATCGCGCCGCCCGCCAGCACCGGCTGAGCGGCCGGCCCGATGCCCGGGAGGGGATACTTCCCCCTGATCAGCGTGCGCCGCAGCCGGTACTCGTCCAGCGGGCCGGCGAAGGCCATCCCCTGGCCGTGCGTGCACCCCATGGCCCGCAGGGTGCGCACCTGTTCGGGCACGTCCACCCCGTCGGCCACGGACTGCATCCCGAGATCTCCGGCGATGCGCAGCAGCCCGCTGGTGATCTTGTGCAGCCTCGCCGACTCGACGACGCCCTCCACCAGGCACCGGTCCAGCTTCAGTACGTCGATGGGGAGGCGGCGCAGGGCGTTGACCGCGGCGTACCCGCTGCCGAAGCCGTCGAGCGCGATCCGGACGCCGAGACGGCGCAACGCGACCAGCCGTCGCTCCAGCTCGTCGATCGAGATCCGCGGGTCGCTGTCGGCCACCTCGATCATCAGGGCGCCGGAGGGCAGCCCGTGCCGGGTCAGGAGCGCCTCGACGGATCCCGGGGGCAGGGCGCGGTCCAGGAGCCGGGCGGCCGACACGCGCACCGACACGGAGACCGGATGCCCGGCCCGGGACCGGTCCGCGGCCTGCTCGACGGCCTCCTCCAGCAGCCAGGTGCCGAGCTCGGCGGCGCGGTCGCTGCCCTCGGAGACCCGGAGGAATTCGGCGGGGGTGAACAGGATGCCCTGGGCGGAGCGCCAGCGGGCCTGGGCGGCGACGGCCGCGACCGTGCCGCTGGCCAGGTGGACGACGGGCTGGTGGAGCAGGGCGAACTCGCCGTCGCGCAGGGCCGTGCGGAGCCGTGACGCGAGCTCCGAGCGGCGGACGATGTCCGCCTGCATCTGGGGGGCGTACAGCTCGACCCGGTCCTTGCCGCTCGCCTTCGCCCGGTACATGGCGAGGTCGGCGTTACGCATGAGGTCCTTGGGTGTGATGGAGGGCTCCGCGAAGGCGACCCCGATGGAGGCGGCCACCCGGACCTCGCCGGTGCCGATCCTGTACGGCTGGGAGAGCCTGAGGCGCAGCCGCTCGGCGATCTCGTGGACCTGGTACTCCCTGGCGGCCTGGTCGCGGGTGCCGTCCCCGACGATGAGCGCGGCGAACTCGTCGCCCCCGAGGCGGGCCGCGGTGTCCGAGGTGCGGACGGACTCCTGGAGCCGGCGTGCGGCCTGGACGAGGAGCTCGTCGCCCGCCTGGTGGCCGATGGAGTCGTTGACCGCCTTGAAGCCGTCGAGGTCGATGAAGAGCACGGCGGTGCCAGGGTCCCCGGCCCGGCGCCCCCCGAGCGCCTGGCCGACGCGGGTGGTGAAGAGGGCGCGGTTGGGCAGGTCGGTGAGCGGGTCGTGTTCGGCGTTGTGCTGCAACTGCGCCTGCAGTCTGACCCGCTCGGTCACGTCGCGGCTGTTGAGGAGCAGGCCGCCCTCGTGGCGGTTGACGGTGGACTCGACGTGGAGCCAGTCCCCCGTGCCCGATCTGAAGCGGCACTCGATCCGGGTCGTGGGCTCCTCCCGGGACGGCACCGCGAGGAAGCGCCGCAGCTCGTGGATCACTCCCCCGAGGTCGTCGGGGTGGATGATCGACGACAGCTCGGCGCCGACGAGATCCTCGGCGTCGCGCAGGTAGACCCCGGCCGCCGCGGGACTGACGTAGCGGAGCCTGCCGCTGGGTTCGGCGATCATGATGACGTCGCTGGAACCCTGCACCAGGGAGCGGAAGTGGTTCTCCTTCTGGGCGAGTTCCTGGGTGAGCGCGATGTTGTCGAGGAGCATGATGGCCTGCCGGACGACCAGCGCGAGCACGACCGTGCACCCGGTGAGGACCACTACCCGGTCGACCCTGCGGCCCTCCACGACGTTGTACAGGATGCCGAGGGTGCAGACCGCCGCGGCCAGATAGGGCGTGAGCGCGGCGAGGGACCCCGCGATCGGGCGGCTCACGGCTCGCGGCTCCAGGGAGGGGGCCTCGACAGCGTTGTCCTGCCCGCGGCGGACGCCCCAGGGGGCGTACGCGAGGAGCAGGGAGCCGGAGAACCAGCCCGCGTCCAGCAGTTGGCCCGACTGGTAGGCGGAGCGCAGCAGGGGGGCCGTGAACAGGGCGTCGCACAGCACGGTCAGGGCGAGGCCGGCGATGGCGGTGTTCACCGCGGAGCGGTTCATGCTGACCCGCCGGAAGTGCAGCGCGAGGACCATGGAGACCAGCACGATGTCGAGCAGCGGGTAGGCCAGCGAGAGCGCCGCCCTGGCCACGCTCTCGCCGGCGGCGTTGGCGACATGGGCGGTGTGCGCCAGCGCGAGGCTCCAGGAGAGCGTCAGCAGGGACCCGCCGATCAGCCAGGCGTCCAGCACCAGGCAGACCCAGCCGGCCCGCGTGACGGGCCGCTTGGCCAGGACGAGCAGCCCGACGATGGCGGGCGGCGCGAAGCAGAGGAAGAACAGGTCCGCGAGGGAGGGGGTGGGCACGGGGCGCCTCAGCACCACCTCGTACCACCCCCAGACCGCGTTGCCCCCGGCGGCCATGGCCGAGGAGAGCGAGAAGAGGAGCCAGGCGGGCCTGAACCGGCTTCCGCCGGAGCGGGCGTAGAGGAAACAGGAGACCGCGGCGATCAGGGCGGCGATGCAGAGGCCGAAGTCACCCATGAACAGGGCGACTCCGGGCGATCCCCAGCCGAGGGCGGCTCCCACCGCGTATCCGGCGCAGACGGCACCGAGGACGAGCTGGGAGCGCAGCCCCACGGCCCGTCCCGAGGCCGGCCGCCTGGAGAGCAGGGTCGCGAGGGCGCTCACCGGAAAGCTCCACGGGCATGCCCCGGTGCTCTCGCCGCCGCCTGCCTCTCCTGCCCGCCACGCCGCGCCGGATCGTCTCTCCGCTGGCCGAACATGCCCGTCGCCCCCTCGCGTTCCGTTTCCCCCGGCACCGTCCCTTCCACGGCGCAGCCCTCTTGTGGACGATACACCAGAGCCGTCACTCAGGGACATAGGTTCTCTACTCTCCGTTACCACCTGCGGTGTTGTCGGAACAAAGAGCGCCGGAACCGCTCCGGAGCGTGTCAGCCGGTGGTGAGTACGAGGTTGGTTACCGGCTCTCCCGCGGCGAACCGGGTGAGCTGTCCGGCCAGCAGGCGCTTGGCCCGGGGCAGGAACGCGGAGGTGCTGCCGCCCACATGGGGGGTGATCAGTGTGTGGGGAGCATGCCAGAGGGGATGGCCGGCGGGCAGCGGTTCGGGGTCGGTCACGTCGAGCGCGGCCCGCAGTCGCCCGGACTCGAGTTCGGACAGCAGGGCCGCGGTGTCGACGACGGCGCCCCGCGCGACGTTCACGAGCAGTGCGCCGTCGCGCATCGCGGCGAGGAAGCCGGGGCCCACCAGCCCTTGTGTGGACGGGTTCAGCGGGGTGGACAGGATGACGATGTCGGCCTCGGGGAGGAGGGTGGGAAGATCGTCGAGCGCGTGTACGGGGCCGCGCGCGGTTGTCCGTGCGGAGCGCGCGACGCGCACCACCCGCGCGCACTCGAAGGGTTCGAGCCGGTCCTCGATGGCCGCGCCGATCGATCCGTAACCCACCACGAGGACGGACTTGTCGGCGAGCGCCGGATAGAAGCCGGACCGCCACTCCTCCTTGTCCTGGCCGTGCACGAAGCCGGGGAACCCTCGGAGCGAGGCGAGGATCAGGGCGAGCGCCAGCTCGGCCGTCGAGGCCTCGTGCACACCCTTGGCGTTGCACAGCCGCACTCCGGCGGGCAGCAGGCCGAGCCCAGGCTCCACGTGGTCGATGCCCGCGGAGAGGGTCTGGACGACCTGGACGGCCTTCATCCCCTCGAGAGGGCGGACCGCGACCTCCGAACCCTTCATGTAGGGAACGACGTAGAAAGCGCAGTCGGAGGGGTCCGCCGGGTAGTCCGGCCCGCCGTCCCAGAAGCGGTAGTCGAGGCCCTCGGGAAGACCGTCTATCTCATCGGCGGGAAACGGCAGCCATACGTCGGTGGCAGATGTAGAAGTCATGGTCAGGAGGCTATGCGAAGGGCGCGAAGCCGTAGAGGTTACTTTGGGGTGCTGGAGGCCCCGTGATCATGGGCCGAGGGAGGGTTCGGGGAGTTGGAGCGCAGGACTATCGGTGCGGCGGCACTTGCCGTGGGTGCGGTCGGGCTGGGCTGTATGCCGATGAGCTGGGCGTACAGCACGTCGCAGCAGCGCGGTGACCGCTCGCTGCGGACCGTGCACGCCGCGCTGGACGCGGGCGTCCAACTGCTCGACACCGCCGACATGTACGGGCCCTTCACCAATGAGCTGCTCGTGGGCCGGGCGCTCAAGGGCCGCCGCTCCGAGGCCTTCCTCTCCACCAAGTGCGGTCTGCTGGTGGGTGATCAGCACATCGTGGCCAACGGGCGTCCGGGCTATGTGCGCCGCGCCTGTGACGCATCGCTGCGACGGCTCCAGACCGATGTGATCGATCTCTACCAGCTGCACCGGGCGGACCCCGAGGTGCCCGTCGAGGAGACCTGGGGAGCGATGGCGGACCTGGTGACGGCGGGCAAGGTGCGCGCGCTCGGACTGTGCGCGGTGGGGGCCCGGGCCGGGCGCGGGCCGGGGGCACGGATGCACGAGGGGACCATCCGGCAGCTGGAGCGGATGCAGCAGGTATTTCCCGTCAGCGCGGTCCAGGCGGAGCTCTCCGTGTGGTCGCCCCAGGCGCTGGAGGATCTGCTGCCGTGGTGCTCGGCCCGGGGTGTGGGGGTGCTCGCGGCGATGCCGCTCGGCAGCGGTTATCTCACGGGCACGCTCAAGCCCGGCCAGGGTTTCGAGCCGGACGACCCGCGGGCCAGGCATCCCCGCTTCACGGGCGAGATGATGGCGGCCAACCAGCCGGTGGTGGCGGGGCTGCGCAGGATCGCGGAGCGGCACGGCGCCACTCCGGCGCAGGTGGCCCTGGCCTGGGTCCTGCGGCAGGGGCGCCATGTGGTGCCCGTGCCGGGCACGAAGCGGGAGCTGTGGGCCGTGGAGAACGCGGGTGCGGCGGAACTGGCGCTCACGGACCGGGACCTGGCCGAGATAGCCGGGCTGCCGCGTGCCCGCGGGTCGTGGGACTGAGACGGCCGGCACAGGAGGACGGCCCGGCTCCGGGGCGGGAGAATTGGCGGAGATCGGGAACCCGGGGCGGAGCGGCGGTGTAAGAACATAGTCGTGCGACCCTCGAAAGGATCGGTGCTGTGCAAACTCCCGTGCTGCGCAAGGGGGTAGTGGCCCTGCTCGCCTCGGCCTCCCTCCTGCTGACCGCCTGTTCGTCCGACGACGGCCCGGCGGCCGGTGAGGGCGCGTCATCGCCCCCGGCGAGCGCCACGTCCGCTCCCCCGGCCTCGGCGAGCCCGTCGGCGGACCTGCCGCCGGCCAAGGGCTCGGTCGAGGTGGTGAAGACGCTCACGGACGGCCTGGCGTCACCCTGGGGCCTGGCGGCGCTGCCCGGGGGCGACCTGCTGGTCTCCTCGCGTGACGAGGCGACGATCACCCGGGTCGACGGGGAGAGCGGCAAGAAGACCCTGCTGGGCTCGGTGCCGGGGGTCGCGCCCGCGGGTGAGGGGGGTCTGCTGGGCCTCGCCGTCGCACCGACCTACGGCGCGGACCACCTGATCTACGCGTACTTCACCACCGAGTCGGACAATCGCGTCGCCCGCCTCCAGTACGACGAGGGGAAGCCCCCAGGACAGCAGTTGGGGGCACCGGACACCATCCTGCGGGGGATCCCGAAGGGCGCCGTCCACAACGGCGGCCGGATCGCGTTCGGCCCCGACCGCATGCTGTACGTGGGCACCGGCGAGACGGGCGACACGGGCCTCGCCCAGGACAAGGCGTCCCCGTCGGGCAAGATCCTCCGGATGACGCCCGACGGCGAGCCGGTGCACGGCAATCCCGAAGCCGACTCGCTGGTCTATTCGTACGGGCACCGCAATGTGCAGGGACTGGCCTGGGACAGCGGTAAGCGCCTCTGGGCATCGGAATTCGGCCAGGACACCTGGGACGAGCTGAATCTGATCGAGCCGGGCCGGAACTACGGCTGGCCCGACGTCGAGGGCAGGAAGGGGGAGGCGGGCTTCGTCGACCCGGTGGCCCAGTGGAAGACCTCCGAGGCCTCGCCGAGCGGTATCGCCTACGCCGAGGGATCGGTGTGGATGGCCGGTCTGCGGGGCGAGCGGCTCTGGCGCATCCCGCTCTCGGGCGAGGCGGACGGGGAACCCCTGGCCGCCCCGCAGGCGTTCCTGGAGGGGAAGTACGGTCGTCTGCGCACGGTGCTCGCCGCCGGCGGCGACAAGCTGTGGCTGGTCACGAGCAACACGGACGGCCGTGGCTCCGCGAAGTCGGGCGACGACAGGATCCTGCTCCTGAAGGTGCGGTAGCGGCGTCCCGGGCCTGTAGGCGACCCGGCCGGCCGTATCGCGCCGGACGGGCAGCAGGCCGGAGGGAGTACAGCGGGTGTTCAACTTCTTCGAGGAGCTCTTCGCGCCCGGTCGTAAGCACACGGCCGAGGAGCAGAAGCGGCTGGAGCTGAGCCGGGTCGACCTGGGCGTCGGCGACCCGGCTCGGGGCCCGATAGACCTCACCTCCGGCAAGGTGACGCTGCGCCGCCCGGCACCCGGACCGCCTCCCGAGGACGGCCGGCAGGACGACGACCGGCCCTCCCAGGACAGGCGCGAAGACGACCGGTCCGGCGGCTGAGAGCCGCCGGACCGGCCCGCTCTCACCCCGCCACGTACAGCCGGAAGCGGTGCGCCAGGGCGGCCGCCTCGCCACGGCTGGAGACGCTGAGCTTGGCCAGGATGTTGGACACGTGCACGCTGGCGGTCTTCGGCGAGATGTACAGCTCCTCCGCGATCCGGCGGTTGGTGTAGCCCGCCGCGACCAGCCGGTGCACCTCCTGCTCCCGCGAGGTCAGCCCGAACGACTCGATGGCGTCCACCGCCGGCGCGGGTCCGGCTTCGCCCTCGGCCGCGTCGTCCGGCCCGGTGAGCGCGATGCGGGCCCGGCCGGCCAGCAACTCGACGCTCTCCGCGAGCGGCCGCGCCCCGAGGCGTACGGCGACCGCGTGGGCCTCACGCAGGAGTCCGGCCGCAGGCGTCCGGTCACCGGAGGCGGCGAGGATCGCCTCCGCCCAGTGATGACGGACCTGGGCCAGCTCGAAGGGGCGCTGGAGCGGGGCGAAGGCGGTGGCGGCCCGGCACCAGTGGTCCGGGGTGTCCGCCCCTTCCGCCCGGGCCAGTTCGGCCTCGATCAGCACGCCGTACGCCGCCCAGACGGGCACCAGCATCGGCAACCGCTTGAGGTGGCCCCTGATCCGCTCCAGGATCGCCGGCCGTCCTGGATCCGTGGCGGGCAGCCCGCGGGCGTCGGCCTCGATCGCGGCGGCGGCGTGGAGCAGCGGCAGGGAGTACCGCTGGGTCCCCGGTGGCAGCCCGATGTCGGACTGCGCCTCGAACGCCGCGCGCGCCTCGGAGAGCACGCCCTTCCGGGCCGCGAGGACCATGGAGTGCCGGACCGGGCAGATCAGGTGCTGCGGCTGCGGGTCGTGGCCGAGATGGCGGCGGTTCAGGGCCAGTTGTTCCTCGGCCTCCTCGAAGTTCCCGGTGGCCAGGGCCAGGTCGGTGCGGCGGGCGGCCACCAGGGCGTTCGACTTGCGGGACCGGGCCAGCGGGGCCGCTGCCTCCGCGGCGGCCCGGCTCTCCTTCCAGTGCCCCAGCGAGTAGTACGACTGCGCCTGGTTGGCGCGTGTCCAGGCCTCGGACTCGGGGACCCCGTGGCTGTGGCAGATCTGGATGCCGTGGTCTGCGGCCGACACCGCCTCCAGGGAGCGGCCGCAGGATTCGAGCGATGAGGGCAGGTTGACGGCGGCACGGCTCATGACGCCCACCAGGTGCAGTTCCTCGGACCGGTCGCGGACGGCGTACATCTCGGCGACGCCCTCCTCGACGTCGCCCGCGTCGATCGTGAGCCAGCCGCGGGTGAGCCTGGCGTGCAGCTCGATGGACTCCTCGCCCACGAGCCGGGCGTACTCCACGGCCCGGTCGGCCGCGACCAGCGTCTCGGGTCCGGGCCGGTGCAGGGCGCCCCAGCTGGCCACCGAGGCGAGGACGTCCGCGTGCACGGCGGACGGCTGCAGACCCCGCACCAGGTCCTCGGCGGTGGCCAGTTCCTGCCGGCCGTCCCCCCGGGAGAGGCTCTGCATCAGGAGGGAACGCTGCACCCAGAACCACGCCGCGCGCAGCGGGTCCCGGTCCCGGTCCAGGATGCGCAGCGCCTTCTTCGCGATGGCCAGGGCCCGTTCGCGGTCGCCGCCGAAGCGGGCGGACACCGTGGCCTCGGCCATCAGGTCGAGGTAGCCCAGCGGGTCCGCCGGATCGCAGCGGCACCCCGGGTAGGCCTCGGCGTGATCGAGCGGCCGCAGGGTCGCGCGCACCTCGTCGGGGACGTCGTCCCAGAGCTCCATGGCCCTTTCCAGCAGCCGGAGTTGCTCGCTGTACGCGTAACGGCGCCGGGCCGCCACCGCTGCCTGGAGCACGGCGGGCAGCGCCCTGGCCGCGTCGTGCGCGGCGTACCAGTAGCTGGCGAGGCGTGCGGCGCGCTCGTCGGCGCGTACGAGGGACGGGTCGGCCTCCAGCGCCTCGGCGTAGCGGCGGTTGAGGCGCGTGCGTTCGCCGGGCAGCAGGTCGTCGCTGACGGCCTCGCGGACCAGGGAGTGACGGAAGCGGTATCCGTCCGTGTCGGGGGCGGGCAGCAGCAGGTTGGCGCCGACCGCCGCCCGCAGTGCCTCGTCGAGGTCGTCCTCGGCGAGGCCGACGACGGCGGCGAGGAGCGGGTGCTCGACCGTGGAACCGCCCTCGGCGATGATCCGGGCGATCCGCTGCGCGTCCTCGGGCAGCGCCTCGACGCGGACCAGGAGGAGGTCGCGGAGGGAGTCGGAGAGTCCGGAGCTGTCGCCGCAGCACTCCACGCTGCGGGCGAGCTCCTCGACGAAGAAGGCGTTGCCGTCGGAGCGTTCGAAGATGTCGTCGACCAGCGCGGCGTCGGGGACCATCGCGAGGATCCCGGTGAGCTGCCGGCCGACCTCGGCGCGGCTGAAGCGGTCGAGTTCGATACGGCGGACCGTGCGGAGCCGGTCGAGCTCGGCGAGGAGCGGGCGCAGGGGGTGGCGGCGGTGGACGTCGTCGGCACGGTACGTCCCGATCACGACGAGACGGCCGCTGCGCAGGGTGCGGAAGAGATAGGCGAGCAGATGGCGCGTGGAGGCGTCGGCCCAGTGCAGGTCCTCCAGGACGAGGACGACCGTGCGGGTGGCGGAGACGCGTTCCAGCAGCCGGGCGGCGAGCTCGAAGAGCCGGGCGGTGCCGTGCTCGTCGTCCGGCGCCCGGTCGGCCTCGCCCAGTTCGGGCAGCAGCCGGGCGAGCTCGCCCTCCTGGCCGGCCAGAGCATCGGTCAGTTCCTCCGGGAGTGCCCGGCGCAGGGCGCGGAGCGCCGTCGCGAACGGGGCGTAGGGCAGGCCGTCGGCCCCGATCTCCACGCACCCGCCGACGGCCACGACGGCGTCCCGGCGGCAGGCCGCCCGGATGAACTCCTCGACCAGCCGGGTCTTGCCGACGCCCGCCTCGCCGCCGACGAGCAGTGCCTGCGGTTCCCCGGCGGCGGCGCGGGCGAGCGTCTCGGTGAGCGCGGCGAGTTCACCGGCTCGGCCGACGAAGACGGGGCTGACGGTGTTGGTCTCCACGTCGCCGAGCATCGCATACGCGTACGACACCCCGGCGACCGTTTTTCGGGGTGGTCCATCGTGGTCCATCGCTACGCAGCGCGGACGAACCAGTTCCGGTTCTTCCCCACCCGCCCCTCGGTGTCGTCCTGTCCGGAACGGCGGGCGGCGCGACGGGCGAGAACCGCCTGGCGGACGGTCCGCTGCTCCTCGGCCCTGCGGATCAGTTCGGCGACGGCGAGCTGGTGGATCTCGTACTCGTACATGGTGTTCTCCCTGGTGGAACGGAAAGTGGGGGCACGGTTTCCTGCCGTGCCCCCACTCTCGTCCGCCAGGGGTTGCCGCCACATCGGGCGAGTGCCGCATCTCTGCGGGTGGGGGGCCTTAGGCCCGGGTGGCGGATGCCTTAGACCGGCCGGTTCCCGTGTGCCGGCCGGTCCGAACCGGGTGCCGCCAGGTCCTCAGCCGGCCGCGGAGGGCAGCGCGACGAAGAGGTCGAGGTACATCCCCACGGAGATCAGCAGCCCGAGGACTCCGAGTGCGATGCCCGCCATGGCGACGGAGCGGACCCAGCCCGCCTGCGGAACGAGGGAGGGGGTGCCGAAGGAGGGCCGGACCAGGACGAAGACGCCGACGAGCAGCGCGAGCAGCGCGAAGACCCCGTTGACGAGGGCCGTGCTGTGCCACGCGTCGCCGTAGATCTCGGAGATCTGCTGGGCGGCGCTGCCGGTGCCGCCGGAGGTCTTGATCTGGCCGACCAGGGTCTCGCGCTCGGCGGCGACACGGCCGGTCCAGGCACCCGAGAGCGAGATGACGCCCAGCCCGGCGGCCACCACGGCGGCGGCGCCGGTTCCGGCCCCGGACGCCGCGGCCGCTTCGGCCTCGGCGTAGGGGTCGGGCGACAGGTCGGTCTCGAGGCCGTCCTCCGCGGCCGCGTCCGTCGCCGCCACGTCCATGGCGGTCACGTCGGACGCGGTGACACCCGGCGCGACTCCGTCCGGTACGGCGTCTTCCGCCGGCCCGGCCTGCTTCGTCACGCTCGGCGTGGTGGCGGTTCCGTCGGCCGCCTTCTTCTCCTCGGTGTCGTCAGTGGTCGGAGTGGAGGGGGAGGTGTTCATGCGCCGCACGCTAGGGGTCCCGTATGAGAACCTCCTTAAGACCGAGCCGACACCGGCCGCCTCAGCCCTTCCTCTGCCGCCATTCGGACGCCAGAAGGGCCCAGATCTCCTGGTCGTGACGCTTGCCGCGATACGGATAGGCCTCGCGGAGTACACCCTCGCGGGTCATGCCGAGCCGCTCGGCGACGGCGACACTGCGCCTGTTGGCCGAGGACGCGACCCACTCCACGCGGTGCATGCCCCGTACGCCGAAGGCCCAGTCGATCAGCTTCCGCGAAGCCCGGGTGACCAGGCCGCGGCCCTCGGCCGCCGCCTCCAGCCAGCAGCCGATCTCGCAGTTGCCGGTCTCCGCCTCGAATATCCGGAACAGGACGCCGCCGACCAGCGTGCCGTCCAGCCAGATGCCGTAGAGCCGGCCGGTGTCGGCCGCCTGCTTGTCCGCGTACCGCTGGAGCAGGGCGCGTGCGGACGTGAGGTCCTCGGCGGCCGCGGCGAACGGGATCCAGGGGTCGACCAGGGCGCGCGCCCGGTCCATGTGGGCCAGGAACTCCTCGGCCTGCCAGGGCTCGATCGGCCGGAGCTCCGCTCCGTCGTCCCCCAGTGACACCGTGAACACAGTGGATCTCCTCGGTCTTCGTGCTGTCTCAGCGAACGCGCTGCGGGGCCGCCGGGGCCTTCTCCCCCGCACGCTCCCCAGGGATCCTCGCACGTGGTGCCGTGCGGTCCGGCGGCTCGATGCTGACATGCGGGAGCAGCCGGTCCAGCCGGGCGGGGAGCCACCAGTTCGCTCCCCCGAGCATGTGCATCAGCGCGGGCACGAGCAGGGTGCGCAGGACGAAGGCGTCGAGTGCGACGGCGGCGGCGAGCGCGATGCCGAACATCGCGATGACACGGTCGCCGCTGAGTACGAAGGCGAGGAAGACGGAGATCATGATCACCGCGGCCGAGTTGATCACCCGGCCGGTCTCGGCCAGGCCTACGCGTACGGACCGCCGGTTGTCGCCGGTCTCCAGCCACTCCTCGTACATCCGGCCGACGAGGAAGACCTGGTAGTCCATCGACAGTCCGAAGAGCACCGAGACCATGATCACCGGGAGGAAGGGCTCGATGGGGCCCGCGCCGCCGAGTCCCAGCAGCTCGCTCCCCCATCCCCACTGGAAGACCGCGACGACGACGCCGAAGGAGGCGGCCACGGCGGCCACGTTCATCACGGCGGCCTTGAGGGGGACGGCGAGGGAACGGAACGCCAGCAGCAGGAGCAGGCAGCCGAGCCCGACGACCACCCCGACGAAGAGCGGCAGCTTGCCGACGATGATCTCGGCGAAGTCGTCATATCCGGCCGTCACCCCGCCCACATGAGTCCTGAGCGAGGTGGTGTCCTCAGCGGGCGGCAGGACGTCGTGGCGGAGCCGGTCGACGAGTTCGCTGGTCCGCTGCGACTGCGGAGCGGAGTCGGGGACGACGGTGAGGAACGCGGTGTCGCCGCTGCCGTTGTACGTCACCGGACTCACCGAGGCGACGCCTTCGGTGTCCCGCAGCACGGCGGGCAGGCCGTCCAGGGCGAGCCGGTCGTCGGCTCCGTCGAGGTGGGCGGCTATGGTCAGCGGCCCGTTGACGCCGGGGCCGAACCCGTCGGCCAGCAGGTCGTACGCCTGGCGGGTGGTGGCCGTGGCGGAGTTGTTGCCCTGGTCGGAGCTGCCCAGGTGCAGGGAGAGGGTGGGCAGTGCGAGCACCGCCATGACGGCGGCCGCGGCCGCTCCCAGCAGCCGGGGGCGCCGCTCGACGAAGGCCGACCAGCGGGCGGTGAAGCCGGTGGCGCGTTCGGTCTGCGGCCCGTGCTCGGTGAGCCGGCCGCGCTCGCGCCGGCTCAGGGCCCGCATGCCGATGAAGGAGAGCAGCGCGGGCAGCAGGGTCACGGAGGCGGCGACGGTCAGCACGACGGTGAGGGAGGCGGCGATCGCGACCCCGTTGAGGAAACCCAGCCGCAGGACCAGCATGCCCAGCAGGGCGACGCAGACGGTGGCTCCTGCGAAGACCACGGCGCGCCCCGTCGTCGCGACGGCGTTCCGCGCGGCTTCGGGCACGG
The DNA here is from genome assembly GCF_045039765.1 of Streptomyces sp. NBC_01166. Lineage (NCBI taxonomy): Bacteria > Bacillati > Actinomycetota > Actinomycetes > Kitasatosporales > Streptomycetaceae > Streptomyces > Streptomyces sp. NBC_01166. The sequence goes on along the minus strand of NZ_CP108613.1, from coordinate 5,856,048 downwards.
AGAGGCCGTGTCGCAGGCCTCGCCGGTGCCGGGTGACGATGAAGAGGGCGTAGTCGATGCCCACGCCGAGCCCGATGAGCATCCCCAGCATCGGTGCGAAGTCGGCGACGGTCATGACGTGGCCGAGCAGCACGATGGCCGCGTACGCGGTGCCGACGGAGACGAGTGCGGTGGCGATGGGCAGCAGGCTCGCGGCGAGCGAGCCGAAGGCGAGGAAGAGGACGACCGCGGCGACGGCCACCCCGACTGCCTCGCTCAGATGGAGCGTGGGCGCCTCGGTCGGCGCCACGGCGGTGCCACCGAGTTCGACCTGGAGTCCTTCGCCGGCGGCCCGCTGCGCGGTGTCGACGACCGCCTCTGCCTGTTCCGGCGGGATCTCCCCGGCCCGGTGGTCGAAGGTGACCGTCGCGTAGGCGGTGTGCCCGTCCGCGCTGATCCGCCCCTGATCCGTCGCCCCGTAGGGACCGCTGACGTCACCGACGCCGGGCAGTGCGCCGATCTCGTGCAGCGTCCTGGTCATCGTCCGCTCGACGCCGGCGTCGCGGACGGTGGAGCCGGAGGTGTGCCAGACGACGGTGCCGGTCTCGCCGCCGAGGTCCTCGAAACCCGCCTGGAGGAGCTCGCCGGCGCGGCCGGACTCGGTGCCCGGCACCTCGTAGTCGTCGGAGTACGCGGACCCCGCGGACCCGGCCGCGGCCGACACGCCTCCGAGTGCGATCAGCCAGATGAGGACGGTGGCGAGGCGGTGCCTGAGACACCAGCGTGCGATGGCGGCCAACGGAGGTGCTCCTGGGGTTCGTGGACCGTAGGGGGATATAACGGGAACATCCCACGAAGTCGCATGACCTGAGAGACTCACTCTGTCAGCCATTCCTGACCATTTGCCGCTTTCGTGGCCATGGTCACACGGCTTGACTTCGCCCCTTTCGCCGTGCGGCCGCCACCACCACTGCCCGCCTCCTGCCCCTCAGCCGGTGACGCTCGCCCGGCCGTTCTCGATGTGGCCCATCAGCCGACGCCGGAAGGAGACCGCTTCGTCGGCCGTCACCTCGATGTCGTACCAGCCGTGGGCGTCGGCCGCCGAATGCACGACCGTACGGCTGCGCCCGGGCTTGACCTGGACCGTCCTGGTCCAGTTCCGCAGGTCGTCCTCGTCGACGTATCCGAGGGGCCGCACGGTGTAGGTCAGCGTCCGCCTGCCGTTGTTGCGCAGCGTGAGGTGCAGGTCCCGCTCGTGGGCGTCGATGCGGGAGGCGAGTTCCGCGCCCCCGCCGGACGCGCCCTCGAACTCCCGCCGGAAGCCGTTCGGGCCGGTGACCGTGAAGCGGTACGCCTCACCGGTCAGCGGCACCGTCCACCGTGCCGTGCCCTTGACGTCCCGGTGCTGCGGGGTGGGGAACTCCCCCGCGTACGGGTAGAGCGTGAAGTGCGCGGAGGACCTGCCGGTGTTGCTGAGGTCCAGCCGCAGCCCGCGGGCCACGCGCCTGGCCTGCGCGTCGGGCTGGTAGGGCAGGGGCCGGGCCGGCCGGACGCCGGCCTCCTGGACGGGCATGTGCTGGACGGCGGGCGGCTTCGGCTGCCAGCGGCCGCCGAACGGCGGGATCGCGGCGGGGGGCTCCGTCTCGGGCTGCCGTCGCGCACGGGTGAAGTCGAAGGCCGAGGTGAGGTCTCCGGTGACCTTGCGCCGCCAGTCGCCGATGTTGGGTTCCTCGACCCCCGTCCAGCGCTCCAGGAGGCGGATCACGGAGGTGTGGTCGAAGACCTCGGAACAGACGTACCCGCCGACGGACCACGGGGAGACGACCAGCAGCGGCACCCGCACGCCGAGCCCGGTGGGCTTGCCCTCCCAGTGCTCCTCCGTCACTTCCGCGGGGGCGACCGGCGGGGGCACGTGGTCGAAGAAGCCGTCGTTCTCGTCGTAGTTGATGAGGACGACGGTGCGCCGCCACACATCGGGGTGCCTGCCGAGTGCGTCCAGGATCTTGTAGACGACGGTCGCGCTGTGCACCGGCGAGGAGACGCTCGGATGCTCGGAATCGACCGCCGACGGGACCAGGTAGGAGACCTCGGGCAGCGTCCCCGCCGCCACGTCGTCGGCGAACTCCTGGGCGAGCGTGCCCGTCTCGACCCGGCGCAGCCCCCGCTCGAACAGACTGCGCTCGGCCGCCGTCAGGCCGGCGACACCTTCGTCGAGCAGGCCCAGCAGCCGCTCACGCTCGGCGCCACCGTCCGCGTCGCGCACGGTGGCGTAGAAGGACTCCATGTAGGTGTGGCCGCCGGTCTTCGCCAGGGCCTTGCGGGCGATGGCCTTGAAGGTGGCGAAGAACTCGATCTGGTTGTCGGTGAAGTTCTCCCACTCGGTGTAGGTCTTCCAGCTCCGCCCGGCCTTCTCCAGCCGCTCGGCGTAGGTGCCCCAGTCGTATCCGGGGTGGGTGCCCTCGTCGTACGCGTCGTTGCCCACCGCCCGCCTGCCGTCCGGCTCGTCGCCTGTCCGGCCGCTCCACAGGTGGTTGCGGTTGGGGCTGGTGGAGGTGTGGATCGAGGAGTGGTAGGCGTCGCAGACCGTGAACGTGTCGGCCAGTTCGTGGTGCAGCGGTATGTCGCTGCGGTCGTAGTACGCCATGGTCGCGGCGGTCTTCGCGGTGACCCAGCCGTTCATCCAGCCGTCGGCCCACGCCTTGGAGCCACCGCTCCACGAGTGGTCGAGGGCGCCGATGTACTGCAGGTCCTTCTTCTGTGCCTCCGCGGCCTCCCGCACGGGGAACGGCAGCACGGTCGTGCCCGCCGGCCCCGGCTGTTCGAAGACGGACCGGCCGGAGGGGAGTTCGATCGCGTTGCGGTCGCCGAAACCGCGCACTCCGCGCAGCGTCCCGAAGTAGTGATCGAAGGAACGATTCTCCTGCATCAGGATCACCACGTGCTCGATGGCGTCCAGCCCCGCACCACCGGACCGTTCGGCCGCGGGCTGCGCGGCGATCGCCGCCTGGAGCGACGGGGGCAGGAACGATCCCGCCGCGGCGGCGCCGAGCGCACCGCCCCCGAGCGCGAAGAGCCGCCGCCGTGACATGTCCGTGGTCAAGTGAGCCTCCCGATTCCGTATCTACGGTTGGAAGCTAGTCACGCCGGGTGGCTACGGGAAGACCGCCGTACGGCCCGGCGGTGAACGTCCTGCGGGCCGGCCCGGGCAACGCGAAGGGGGCGGCACACCCGGTCAACGGGTGCGCCGCCCCCAGGGGCGTGCCGGGGATCAGCCCTCGACGCCGAGCTTCTCCAGGATCAGCTCACGCACTCGCGCCGCGTCGGCCTGCCCGCGGGTGGCCTTCATGACCGCACCCACAAGGGCGCCGGCCGCGGCCACCTTGCCTCCGCGGATCTTGTCCGCGATGGCGGCGTTGCCCGCGATGGCCTCGTCGACGGCGGTGGACAGCGCACCCTCGTCGGAGACGACCTTCAGGCCTCGCTTCTCGACGACGGTGTCGGGGTCGCCCTCGCCCGCGAGGACACCCTCGAGGACCTGGCGCGCCAGCTTGTCGTTGAGGTCGCCGGAGGCGACGAGCTCCGCCACCCGGGCGACCTGCGCCGGGGTGACCGGCAGCTCGTCCAGGCTGCGGCCGGTCTCGTTGGCGTTGCGGGCGAGCTCGCCCATCCACCACTTGCGCGCCTGGTCGGACGGGGCGCCCGCCTCCGTCGTGGCGACGATCAGGTCGACAGCGCCGGCGTTGAGGATGGACTGCATGTCGTGCTCGTTGACACCCCACTCCTCCTTCAGCCGCTTGCGGCGCAGCCGGGGCAGCTCGGGGAGTCCCTTGCGGAGCTCCTCGACCCAGTCACGGGAAGGGGCTACCGGCACCAGGTCCGGCTCCGGGAAGTAGCGGTAGTCCTCGGCGTTGTCCTTGATGCGGCCGGCCGTGGTGGAGCCGTCCTCCTCGTGGAAGTGCCGGGTCTCCTGCACGATCGTCCCGCCGGAGTTCAGCACCGCGGCGTGACGCTGGATCTCGAAGCGGGCGGCACGCTCGACGGAGCGCAGCGAGTTGACGTTCTTCGTCTCGGAGCGCGTGCCGAACTTCTCGGTGCCGTTGGGGCGCAGCGACAGGTTGACGTCGCAGCGCATCTGGCCCATCTCCATCCGGGCCTCCGAGACACCGAGCGCCTTGATGAGCTCGCGGAGCTCGGCGACGTACGCCTTGGCGACCTCGGGGGCGCGTGCGCCCGCTCCCTCGATCGGCTTGGTGACGATCTCGATGAGGGGGATGCCCGCACGGTTGTAGTCGAGCAGCGAGTGGGAGGCGCCGTGGATACGGCCGGTGGCACCGCCGACGTGCGTCGACTTGCCGGTGTCCTCCTCCATGTGCGCGCGCTCGATCTGCACGCGGAAGATCTCGCCGTCCTCCAGCTGGACGTCCAGATAGCCGTTGAAGGCGATCGGCTCGTCGTACTGGGAGGTCTGGAAGTTCTTCGGCATGTCCGGATAGAAGTAGTTCTTCCGGGCGAAGCGGCACCACTCGGCGATCTCGCAGTTCAGCGCGAGACCGATCTTGACGGCGGACTCGACGCCGATCTCGTTGACGACCGGCAGCGCGCCCGGCAGTCCGAGGCAGACCGGGCAGGTCTGCGAGTTCGCGTCCTGCTTGAGCTCGGTCGAGCACCCGCAGAACATCTTGGTCTTGGTGCCGAGCTCCACATGGACCTCGAGGCCCATGACGGGGTCGTACGTCGCGAGGGCATCCTCGTACGACTCCAGGTCGATGACAGTCACGATGAAACTTTCCCTCTCAGCCCAGCAGGACGTCGTCGTCGCCGAGACGCTTGAGCTCGCGGTAGAGGATCGCGAGTCCGGTCACGATCGCGGCGGCGGATACGGCGGCGTCGACCAGCCGCAGCGTGTCGTTGTCCTGGCGGGCCATCCTCGCCTGCTTGACGACGCTCAGGGCGCCGAAGGCGGTGGTGCCCAGGGACACGTACACACCGGACTTGGACTTCTTGAAGTTCTTGGCCTTCTTAGCCATTGCGCTCATAGTGACGGAGCCTCCTCAAGCAGCGGGTGCCCCCACTTTTCCACGAAAGCGGCCTCGACGGCGGCTCCGACCTTGTACAGCCGGTCGTCCTTCATGGCGGGGGCGATGATCTGCAGCCCGACCGGCAGGCCGTCCTCCGGTGCCAGACCGCAGGGCAGCGACATGGCGGAGTTGCCGGCGAGGTTGGTCGGAATGGTGCACAGGTCCGCGAGGTACATCGCCATCGGGTCGTCGGCGCGCTCGCCGATGGGGAAGGCGGTGGTGGGCGTCGTCGGCGAGACGACGACGTCCACCTGCTCGAACGCCTTCTCGAAGTCCTGGGTGATGAGGGTGCGGACCTTCTGGGCCGAGCCGTAGTACGCGTCGTAGTAGCCGGAGCTGAGTGCGTACGTGCCCAGGATGATGCGGCGCTTGACCTCGTCGCCGAAGCCGGCCTCACGGGTGAGGGCGGTGACGTCCTCGGCGGAGCGTGTGCCGTCGTCGCCGACCCGCAGGCCGTAACGCATGGCGTCGAAGCGGGCCAGGTTCGACGAGGCCTCGGACGGCGCGATCAGGTAGTACGCCGACAGGGCGAGGTCGAAGGACGGGCAGTCCAGCTCGACGATCGTGGCGCCGAGCGACTTCAGCAGCTCGACGGACTCGTTGAACCGCTGGACGACGCCGGCCTGGTAGCCCTCGCCCGCGAACTGCTTGACCACGCCGACGCGCATGCCCTGTACGGAGCCGTTGCGCGCGGCCTCGACGACCGGCGGGACCGGGGCGTCGATGGACGTCGAGTCCATCGGGTCGTGGCCGCCGATGACCTCGTGGAGCAGCGCCGCGTCCAGGACCGTGCGGGCGCAGGGGCCGCCCTGGTCGAGGGAGGACGAGAAGGCGACCATGCCGTAGCGGGAGACGCCGCCGTAGGTGGGCTTGACGCCGACGGTGCCGGTGACGGCCGCGGGCTGGCGGATGGAGCCGCCGGTGTCCGTACCGATGGCGAGCGGCGCCTCGAAGGAGGCCAGCGCGGCGGACGAGCCACCACCGGAACCGCCCGGGATACGGGTGAGGTCCCACGGGTTGCCGGTCGGGCCGTAGGCGCTGTTCTCGGTGGAGGACCCCATGGCGAACTCGTCCATGTTGGTCTTGCCGAGGATGACGACGTCGGCGGCCTTCAGCTTCTTCGTGAGGGTCGCGTCGTACGGCGGGACCCAGCCCTCGAGGATCTTCGAGCCGACGGTGGTCGGCATGTCCTGGGTGGTGAAGATGTCCTTGAGCGCGAGCGGGACGCCTGCCAGCGGGCCGAGCTTCTCGCCCGCCTCACGCTTGGCGTCGACGGCGCGGGCCTGCGCGAGCGCGCCCTCGCGGTCGATGTGCAGGAAGGCGTGGACCTTCTCGTCGATGGCGTCGATCCGGGCCAGGTGGGCCTCGGTGACCTCGACGGCCGTCAGCTCGCCGGAGGCGATCTTCGCGGCGATCTGGGCCGCGGTGAGCTTGATGATGGTGCTGATGTCCGTCATGGCTGTTAGTCCTCCCCCAGGATCTGCGGCACCTTGAAACGCTGCTGCTCCTGGGCCGGGGCGCCGGAGAGCGCCTGCTCGGGGGTGAGCGACGGACGGACCTCGTCCGCCCGCATGACATTGGTCAGCGGCAGCGGGTGGGAGGTCGGCGGTACGTCTTGGTCGGCGACCTCGGAGACGCGGGCGACCGCGCCGATGATGTCGTCGAGCTGACCGGCGAAGTGTTCGAGCTCTTCGCCCTTCAGCTCCAGACGCGCCAGCCGGGCGAGGTGGGCGACCTCCTCGCGCGTGATGCCAGGCATGCAGCGATCCTCAGGGTTTGGTGTGTGGTTTTGGCCCAATCCTATGGGGTCGCCGGACACTGCCCCGACTGCGTTACCGCCCGCCGCCTCACAATCCCGGTCCGGCCACATCGGGCCCGTCCGGCGATTGGGGACAAAACGGCCACCGGGTGGGCCGTATGGTCCTCAGGCCGTCGCCGGACCCGACACCGCCCGGCCGGCCGGCCGCTGCTGCTCCACCTCGGGCTGCAGCGCCGCCGCCGCCAGCTCGGAGGGCCGCCGCCACCCGTGCTCGCCTCGGGCCCGCAGCCAGGCCGTCGTCTCCTGCGGCGGCATCGCGGCGGCGACGAGCCACCCCTGCACCGCGTCGCACCGCAGGTCCCGCAGCCGCTCCCAGGTCTCGTCGTCCTCGACGCCCTCGGCGACGACGATCAGGCCGAGCGAATGGGCCAGGTCGATGGTGCAGCGGACGATCTCGGCGTCCTCGTGGTCCACGGCCAGCCGAGCGACGAACGACCGGTCGATCTTGAGTTCGCTGACCGGCAGCTTCCGCAGATGGACGAGGGAGGAGTAACCGGTGCCGAAGTCGTCGAGGGACATCTTCACGCCGTGCCCGGTCAGCCCGGCCAGGGTGTCCGCGGCCCGCTGAGGATCCTCCAGCAGGACGTGCTCGGTTATCTCCAGCTGGAGCGCACCGGCCGGGACCCCGTGCCGGGCGAGCCGCGCGGCGACGCTGCCCGCGAAACCGGGGGTGTGGACGTCGCGCGGCGAGACGTTGACCGCGACGGGGACGAACAGCCCCTGGGCCCGCCACCGGGCCACCTGGGCCAGCGCGGTCTCCAGGACGTACTCGGTGAGGTGGGGCATCAGCCCGGAGGATTCCGCGATCGCGATGAACTCGTCCGGGGGGACCCGCCCGCGCTCCGGATGCACCCAGCGCACGAGCGCTTCGAGGCCCGCCACCTGGCCGTCGAAGCGGACCTTGGGCTGGTAGTGGAGCTCCACCTCGCGGGCGTCCAGGGCCCTGCGCAGATCGCCCAGCAGGCCGAGCCGGTCCGGGGTGTTGCTGTCGCGCTTGGACTCGTAGACCTCCACGCCCGTGCGGTCCCGCTTGGCCTGGTACATGGCCACGTCCGCCCGCCTGAGGAGCCCTTCGGCGTCCAGCGCGTGGTCGGGGTGGACGGCGACCCCCGCGCTCGCCTCCAGCACGAGCGTGAGCCCGTCGAGGTCGAGGGGCGAGGAGAGCTCGGCGACCAGATGGCGGGCGATGCGCTGGGCGCTGGTTGCCGAGTCCGCGGTCGGCAGCAGCACGGCGAACTCGTCGCCGCCGAGCCGTGCGGCCTCCGCCCCGCGGGGCAGGGCGAGCCGCAGCCGCTCCGCTATCTGGAGCAGCAGCCGGTCGCCGGCGAGATGGCCGAGGGTGTCGTTGACGGCCCGGAAGCGGTCGAGGTCGATGAGGACCAGGGCTGTTCGGGTGCCGGTGCCGCCGGCCTCCTCCAGAGCCGTCCACGTTCTCTCCAGGAGCCACTGGCGGTTGGGCAGGCCGGTGAGCGGATCCCTCAGCTGCTCCTCGGCCCGTGCGCGGGCGATCCACAGCGTGGAGTCCAGTGCGATCAGCGGGACGGCGAAGAGCGGCAGCAGCACGGGCTTGGCCGAGGCCACCACGCAGATCAGCGGGGCGATGCCCAGCAGGGCGACCGCGACGAGCCCCTGGCGCAGCAGGGCGGTGCGGGCGATCGTCGGCAGCCCGCCGCCCTGGGACGCCCTGGCGTACCAGAGCAGGAAGCGGGTGACGAGGAGATACGTGCCGGCGGCGAGCAGCACTTCCGGTAAGGCGTCGATACCCCAGTGGAGTGGCCGCCAGGGCGTTTCGACGCTCGGGACCTCGCCGAAGGCGGACAGGACCAGCGCGGCCGCTCCTATGCCGAGTATGTCCACCGCCCCGTGCAGCAGCCCCTGCCACCACCGGTGCCGCCTGGCCGTACCGACGAGCACCACGACGACGAGGCTGACCAGGCCCGCGGCCACCCAGCCGTAGAGCAGCAGGACGGCGAGGGTGAGGGCGGCGCCGGAACCGGTGCCGCCCCACCAGCGGTCGCGCCCGAGGGCGACCAGATGGCCCACGATGATTCCGGTGAGCAGGGCGAGCGACCAGCCGGCGGTGCCGGCGGGAAAGAGCGCGTGTCCGTCGTGGAACGTGCGGTAGAACCCGGTCGCCAGCTGCACGGCGGCGACCGCCACGACGACGGCGCCCACCTTGGACGTGAGGCCCACGAAACCTTGCAGACGCGACACCGGTGCGGCGCTCTCGGTCGGTTTCATTCCGTCCCTCTCACAGCCGGCGGTGCCGATGTCCCATGGTGGCCCCCGCTCCCATGCCACCACGACCCAAATCCCACCACGCGGCCGGGCACGGCAGGTGCTCGTTCAACAGTAGGCCGACGAGGGCCCCCACGGGCAGCGCTCTGCAGCTCTTGCCCGAATGCGGTCCTCCACCGCTCACCTTCTGATAAGCGCCGAACGGGTGATGCGGGCGGGCCGACCGGCCGCACGCGTCACCTCGTTGCCTTATTTCCCCCGTCGCTCACGACCACGCGTCGCCGGCATCTCGATCGCGCCTCGATCAGGTCTCCTCGGCGGGAACTGCGGCCTCCCGGGCCGCGTCCGGCCCTTGCTCCAGGAGCACGGCGAAGCCGTCCTCATCGAGGACGGGCACCTTCAGCTGCATCGCCTTGTCGTACTTGGACCCCGGGTTGTCGCCCACCACCACGAACGAGGTCTTCTTCGAGACTGATCCGGTGACCTTCGCCCCGAGGCCCTGGAGCGCCTCCTTGGCTCCGTCCCTGGTGTGCGCGGTCAAGGTGCCGGTGACCACGACGGTGAGCCCCTCCAGCGGTCGCGGCCCCTCGTCCTCGCCGGCGCCCTCCTCCTCCATCCGGACCCCGGCCTCCCGCCATTTGCGCAGGATCTCGCGGTGCCAGTCCTCGGCGAACCACTGCTTGACCGAGGCGGCGATGATCGGGCCCACCCCGTCCGCAGCGGCCAGCTCCTCCTCGGACGCCGCGTCGATCCGGTCGACGGACCGGAACTGCCGGGCCAGCTCGACGGCGGCCACCGGGCCCACATGCCGGATCGAGAGGCCGGTGAGGATCCGGGCGAGCGGGGCCTGTCTGGCCGCCGCGATGCCTTCCAGCATGGCGAGGGCGTTCTTCTTCGGCTCACCCTGCTGGTTGGCGAAGACCGTGGCGATCTTCTCCTCGCCCGTCTTCGGGTCACGCTTGGGCAGCCCGCTGTCGGCGTCCAGGACGTACGCCCGGATCGGCAGCAGCTGCTCCACCGTCAGGCCGAAGAGATCCCCCTCGTCCAGCAGGGGCGGCTCGGCGGGCTCCAGGGGCTTGGTCAGGGCCGCGGCCGCGACATAGCCGAAGTGGTCGATGTCCAGGCATTTGCGGCCCGCGAGATAGGCCAGCCGCTCCCGCAACTGAGCGGGGCAGGAGCGGGCGTTGGGGCAGCGGAGGTCGATGTCGGCCTCCTTCATGGGCCGCAGCGCCGTCCCGCACTCGGGGCACTCGGACGGCATGACGAACTCCCGCTCGCTGCCGTCCCGCAGATCGACGACCGGGCCGAGGATCTCCGGGATGACGTCACCCGCCTTGCGGAGCACCACCGTGTCACCGATGAGGACGCCCTTGGCCTTCACCACGTTCTGGTTGTGCAGGGTGGCGAATTCGACCTCCGATCCCGCCACCTCGACCGGCTCGACCTGGGCGTACGGCGTGACGCGGCCGGTGCGTCCGACGCCGACCCGGATGTTGACCAGCTTGGTGTTGACCTCCTGGGGGGCGTACTTCCAGGCGATCGCCCAGCGGGGCGCGCGCGAGGTGGAGCCCAGCCTGCCCTGGAGCGGGATCTCGTCGAGCTTGACGACGACGCCGTCGATCTCGTGCTCGACGGACTGCCGGTTCTCGCCGAACCAGGCGATGAACTCCCGCACCTCGTCGAGGGATTCGACCACCTTGTTGTGCTTGGCGGTGGGCAGGCCCCACTCCCTCAGCAGGTCGTAGGCCTGGGAGAGCCGGTCGATGTCGAAGCCCTCACGGGCTCCGATGCCGTGCACCACCATGTGGAGCGGGCGGGTGGCGGTGACCTTCGGGTCCTTCTGCCGCAGCGAACCGGCCGCCGCGTTGCGCGGGTTGGCGAAGGGCTTGTCGCCTGCCTCGACCAGCCGGGCGTTGAGCCCCTCGAAGGCCTCCATGGGGAAGAAGACCTCGCCCCGGATCTCGACGAGCTCGGGGACGCGGTCGCCCTTGAGACGGAGCGGGATGTCGGCAATGGTGCGGACGTTGGGGGTGATGTCCTCCCCCGTGCGCCCGTCGCCCCTGGTCGCCGCGCGGGTCAGCCTGCCGTGCTCGTACGTGAGATTGACGGCGAGGCCGTCCACCTTGAGCTCGCACAGGAAGTGGTACCCGCCCCTGCCCACGTCCTTGGCCACGCGATCGGCCCAGGCCGCGAGCTCCGCGTCATCGAACGCGTTGTCGAGGGAGAGCAGGCGCTCACGGTGCTCGACGGAGGTGAATTCCGTCGTGTACGGGCCGGCGACCTTCTGGGTCGGCGAATCCGGTGTGCGCAGCTCGGGGTGCTCGTCCTCGATGGCCTCCAGCGCGCGCATCTGCCGGTCGAACTCGGCGTCGTCGATGACGGGCTGGTCCTTCACGTAATACCGGAAGCGGTGCTCCTCGATCTGCTCGGCGAGGAGTGCGTGCTGTTCCTGCACCTCCGCCGGCACACCGGTCAGCTGCTGCGCCTGCTCTTCGCCGGCCATCGACTGTTCCTCCGTTGCCCCATTAAGACCTCTACGACGACCCGTTACTCAGGGTTGTCCGCGAGCGACCTCGCGGCCCGGGCGCAGTGGGCGAGCGCGGCGCGCGCGTACGCGGGCGACGCTCCCGCCAGCCCGCAGGACGGGGTGACCACGACGGACTCGCTGAGAGTCCCCGGATTCAGCCCCAGCCTGCTCCACAACGTCCTGACCTCCATGACGCTACCGCCCGGGTCCGACAATGCGGTCGAGGCGGCGTCGACACCGGGAACCACGCCGAGGAAGAGCTGGGTACCGCCTTCGACGGCTTCCCCGATCGCCTCCTCCTCACGCTCGGTGAGCAGGGAGAAGTCGAAGGAGACCCCGCCGGCGCCGGCGCGGCGCAGCAGCGCGAACGGCACCTCCGGGGCACACGAGTGGACGACCGTGGGGCCGTCGCCGTTCACCGCGAGCAGCTCGCGCAGCGTTCCCTCGACGACCTGGCGGTCCACGGCACGGTAGGTGCGGTAGCCGCTCGCCGACCTGACCCGTCCCTGGAGTACGGCGGTCAGGGAGGGTTCGTCGAGCTGGAGCACGACCTCGGCGCCGGGGATCCTGCGCCGCACCTCCGCGAGGTGGGAGCGCAGCCCCTCGGCCAGCGAGCCCGCCAGGTCGCGGCAGGCGCCCGGGTCGCCCAGCATGGCCTCGCCGCCCCGCAGTTCCAGCGACGCGGCCAGGGTCCAGGGCCCGACGGCCTGGACCTTGAGCAGCCCTTCGTAGCCCTGGGTGAACTCCTCCAGCGCGTCAAGGTCCTCGCCGAGCCAGGAACGGGCGCGGCGGGTGTCGCGGCCGGGACGGTCGCTGATCCGCCAGCCGCTGGGTTCGACATGGCCGTACATCTCGACGAGCAGGCCGATGGTGCGCCCGATCATGTCCGCACCGGGGCCCCGCGCGGGCAGCTCCGCCAGATACGGCATGCCCTGGCCGTCGGCGAAGGATCCGGTGACGGTCTTGGCCGCCTCCCGGGCGTCTCCCCCCGGCATGGACCCGATCCCGGTGGCTGCACTCGCGCTGAACCCGCTCTTCTCGCTCACGCGGAAAGCCTACGGGCCCGGGGCGCGTGTCCTCAGCGGCCGGGGCGGACCGTGAGGTCGTTGATCTCGGCGTCCCTCGGCAGATCGAGCGCGAGCAGGATCGTGGTGGCCACCGATTCCGGGTCGATCCAGCGCGAGGCGTCGTACTCCTTGCCCTCCTGCTGGTGGACCTTGGCCTGCATGGGGCTGGCGGTGCGGCCCGGGTAGACGGAGGTGACCCTGACCCCGTTGCCGTGCTCCTCGTGGCGCAGCGAGTCGGCGAGGGCCTTGAGTCCGTGCTTGCTCGCGGCGTACGCGCCCCATTCGGCGTGCGCCGCGAGCCCGGCGCCGGAGTTCACGAAGACGACGTGCCCCTGGGTGACGCGCAGCTGCGGCAGCAGCAGCCGTGTCAGCTCGGCCGGGGAGACCAGGTTGGCGTTGAGCTGGAAGTGCCAGGCCTTGGGGGTGAGGTCGCCGATCGTGCCGAGCTCGACGACGCCCGCGATGTGCAGCAGCGAGTCGAGGCGTTCGGGCATCGGCTGCTGTCCGAACGCCCAGGAGAGCCGGTCGGGGTTGCCGAGGTCGCCGACGAGCGTGCGGGCCCCGGGGTGGAGCGCGGCCAGTTCCCTGGCGCGCCCCGCGTCCCGGGCCAGCAGCACGAGTTCGTCGCCACGCTCCAGGAGACGGCGGGCGACGGCCGCTCCGATTCCGGAGCCGGCGCCGGTGATGAGATGAGTAGGCATGGACTCATGCTCGCATCACTGCAGGCCGGCCGACTCCTCCAGGTGGGCCAGCGCCCCGACGCCGTCCTCGGCGAAGAAGACCAGCTCGGTCAGCGGGAGCGGCAGGAAGCCCTCGTCCTCCATGCGCCGGAACTGCTGGTGCAGGCCGTCGTAGAACCCGGCGGTGTTCAGCAGGACGACGGGCTTGGTGTGCTTGCCGTGCTTCTTCAGCTCCAGGATCTCCGTCGCCTCGTCGAGCGTTCCCGTCCCGCCGACCATGATCACGACCGCGTCGGACTTCTCCAGGAGCAGCGCCTTGCGCTCGGCCAGGTCCTTGGCTATCACCATCTCGTCGGCGTTCGTCCGCGCCTTGGCCGCCAGGAAGTCCACGGACACCCCGACGAGCCGTCCGCCGGACTCCTGGACGCCGTCGGCGACGACCTTCATCAGCCCGCTCTCCGAGCCGCCCCAGACCAGGGTGTGTCCGCCCCGGCCCAGTAGTTCGGCGAATTCACGGGCGGGCCCCGTGTAGCGGTCGTCGAGGTCGGCGGCGGAGAGGAAGACGCAGATGTTCATGCGGATACCGTACGACCGGCCCCGGGCCCGGGAAGAAACCGGGCTGCCCCTCGGCTGAACCAGGTATGACCTCCACCACAGGACACACCATCACCGTAGGACCCGAGGCCGTGCACGTGCGTGCGGTGCACGACGGGCAGGTGCTCGCCGAGAGCCGCCGGCCCCTGGTGCTGCGCGAGACGGGCTGCCCCGACCGCTACTACCTGCCGCCCGAGGATGTGCGGACCGACCTGCTGACGCCTTCGGACACCCGTACGCACTGCCCGTTCAAGGGCGACGCGTCGTACTGGTCGGTGCCGGATGCGGCTGACCTCGTCTGGGCCTACCCGGAGCCCAAGGAGCAAGTCGCGTCGATCAAGGGTCACTTCTGCTTCTACGCCACGGACGTGGTCACCGACTGACCGTCAGAAATATTTCTCCGCCGAGCCGATGAGTTCCGCGGGGCACGGCAGTCCACCCTCACATGGACAAGACTCTCTCCCGTGACGGGACGCCGATCGCGTATCGCCGCCACGGTGACGGGCCGCCGGTGATCCTGGTCGGCGGTGCCCTGAGCACCGCGGCCGACGAGGCACCGCTGGCCGCTCTGCTGGCCCCGCGCTTCACGGTCGTCACGTACGACCGCCGGGGCCGCGGGGCGAGCGGCGACGGCGGGCCGTACGCGCTCCGCCGCGAGATCGAGGACCTGGCCGCGGTCGCGGCGACGGCGGGTGAGCGCGTCTCGGTATTCGGCATGCTGTCGGGCGGGGCGCTGGCCCTGGAGGCGCAGGCCGCGGGTCTGCCCGTGGACCTCCTGGCGGTCTACGAGCCGCCGTACACCCCGGGCCCTGCCGGCCTCCTGTACAAATCCCGCTGCACGGCGCTGCTGCACCGGCTGCTGGCGGCGGGTGACCGGGGCGGCGCCGTCGAGCTGTACCTGTCGCGGACGGGGGTCCCGGCGGAGACGATCGCCCGCATGCGCCGGGCCCCGCTCTGGTCCGGCCTCGAAGCGGTGGCCCACACCCTCGCGTACGACGACGCCCTGCTGGGCGACGGCTCGGTCCCGGCCGGGA
Organism: Streptomyces sp. NBC_01166; assembly: GCF_045039765.1. Lineage (NCBI taxonomy): Bacteria > Bacillati > Actinomycetota > Actinomycetes > Kitasatosporales > Streptomycetaceae > Streptomyces > Streptomyces sp. NBC_01166. The sequence continues at coordinate 5,841,032 of NZ_CP108613.1, read as the reverse complement.
GACTCGCGTCGATCACCGCGCGCACCCTGGTGGTGACCGGTGGGTTCAGCACCGCGCGGGCCCATGAGACGACCCTCGCCCTCGCGGCCGCGGTCCCCCGGGCCAGGCACCGCACCCTGACCGGCCAGACCCGCGAGCTGGCCCCGCACGCGATCGCGCCGGTGCTGGCGGAGTTCTTCAGCAGGCCTGTGCACGCACGCCAGGCGTCCTGAGACCGCGCCCCCGCGCAGCCACGCCCGTACAGGGGTCGGACGTGGCTGCGCGGGTCACGTTCAGGATGACGCGTATCGCTCCAGACCCGTCCGTACGTCCTCGGCCGTCATCACCGGGAACATCTCGACCCTGGCACCGAGCTGCGCGAAGAACGGCTCGGAGATGCTCGGGAGCTGGGAAGGGTCCTCCAGGTCGATGACGACGAAAGCGGTACGCACTCCACTGTGCGGCCCGAAGTAGGCGGCTTCCGGCTGCAGCCGCTCCAGCATGGACCGCATGAACTGCGCCATCTCGTTGTTCTCGATCATCTGGCTGGACTTCTGTGTGTCCATGTGGATCACCAGCATCGTTCTCACGGGTGCCTCTTTCTCTCGACGGCAAGCCGCTTCAGTGTTGGAGCGGTGTGACCGGGCCGCACCCAGGCCACGCCATTCGAGGGACGCAGGACTTCCGTCAGGGCTTGATATGCGCACCGACCGGGAGAAGACTCGGATGAGGGGGTGAAAGCGCGGAGCCGACACCGGACCGTTGATGTCGTGGGGGCGAGGAGGCCTCAGATGTTGACCCACCGGCTGGGACGGGACGTCACCGTCCTCAACGACTGTCTGCCCATACCCGGAATCGGCTTCCTGACGGTGAACGCATTCGTGCTGCACGCCGCCGAGCCCGTCGTCGTGGACACGGGGCTCAGCCTTCCCGACCGGGGCTTCGTGGACGCGCTCGGTTCCGTCGTCGACGTCGCCGACGTGCGCTGGATCTGGCTGACCCATCCGGACCGCGACCACACCGGGGCGCTGTTCGAGCTTCTCGCCGCCGCCCCCGAGGCACGGGTGGTGACCACCTTCCTCGGGGCGGGGATCATGTCGACCGAGCGCCCGCTGCCGACGGACCGGGTCCACCTGCTCAATCCCGGGCAGAGCCTCGACGTGGGCGACCGGACACTGGTCGGCTTCCGGCCGCCGCTGTTCGACAACCCGGCGACCGTGGGGTTCGTCGACACGGCAACGCGTACCTGCTTCAGCTCCGACTGCTTCGGGGCGCCCATGCCCAGCGTCGACCTCGCCACCTGCGACGACGTGGCGGCCGTCCCGGCGGACGATCTCCGGACCGGTCAGCTCCTGTGGGCGACGGTCGACAGTCCCTGGGTGCACATGATCGACCCCGCGGTGCTCCTGGGCTCGGCCGGACCGCTGCGCGCGATGGACCCCGGACGCATCCTCAGCACGCACCTGCCGCCTTCCACCGGCCGCGGGCCGGAGTTCCTCGACATGCTCGCCGCCGCCCCGGGGGCCGACCCGTTCATCGGCCCGGACCAGCGCGGCCTGGAACAGATGCTGGCCGGTTTCGAGCCCACGGCCGCACCGACCGTCCAGCCCTCCGCGATGAGCCGATGAGTCCACCAGGACGCGTGGCCGGCCGGATGCCGGTAACGCGGCCCGAGCCTCGCGAGCCTCGGGCCGCGCCGAGCCTTCAAGGCGCCTGCCGGAGACGCTCCGGCCGCCTCGGTCACTGGGAAGCCGCCGCCTTCTCCCTGCGCACCGTCGTCGCGATCGTGGCCGAGCCGACGACCCGGGTGCCGTCGTAGAGCACGACCGCCTGGCCGGGCGCCACGCCCCGTACCGGCTCGGTGAACGAGACGTGGAGCGTCCCGTCGATCAGTTCGGCGGTCACCTCGGTCTCGCCGCCGTGCGCGCGGAGCTGGGCGGTGTACGTCCCGGGGCCCGCGGGGGCCGTGCCGCACCAGCGGGGCCTGATGGCAGTGAGGGCGGTGACGTCCAGGGCCTCGGCCGGGCCGACCGTCACCGTGTTGTTCACCGGGGAGATGTCCAGGACGTAGCGCGGCTTGCCGTCGGGGGCGGGGTGGCCGATGCGCAGCCCCTTGCGCTGGCCGATGGTGAAGCCGAAGGCTCCCTCGTGGGTGCCGACCTTCGCGCCGGACTCGTCGAGGATGTCGCCCTCCGCGGGGCCGCCGAGGCGGCCCGCCAGGAAGCCCTGGGTGTCGCCGTCGGCGATGAAGCAGATGTCGTGGCTGTCGGGCTTCTTGGCGACCGCCAGGCCCCGGCGCTCGGCCTCGGCGCGGATCTCGTCCTTCGTGGTCAGGGTGTCACCCAGCGGGAACATCGCGTGGGCGAGCTGCTTCTCGTCCAGGACACCGAGGACGTAGCTCTGGTCCTTGGCCATGTCCGAGGCGCGGTGCATCTCCCGGGTGCCGTCCTCGTTCAGCACGACCGTGGCGTAGTGGCCGGTGCACACGGCGTCGAAGCCGAGGGCCAGCGCCTTGTCGAGGAGCGCGGCGAACTTGATCTTCTCGTTGCAGCGCAGGCAGGGGTTGGGCGTGCGCCCGGCCTCGTACTCCGCGACGAAGTCGTCCACGACGTCCTCACGGAAGCGTTCCGCCAGGTCCCAGACGTAGAACGGGATGCCGATGACGTCCGCCGCGCGGCGGGCGTCCCGGGAGTCCTCGATGGTGCAACAGCCGCGCGCGCCCGTACGGAAGGACTGCGGGTTCGCGGAGAGGGCGAGGTGTACACCGGTCACGTCGTGGCCGGCCTCGGCGGCTCGGGCCGCCGCCACGGCGGAGTCGACTCCGCCCGACATGGCGGCGAGCACACGGAGGGGGCGCTGGGAGGTCTGAGTCATAGCTTCTCCAGAGTACGGGGCTCCGGGAACCGAATGCTCGCGGATATGCGTTGAGGAGCACATGGGGAACAACGGGAGTGCCGGGTCGCCGGGAAAGGGGCCTGGTCACGGCATCAGCAGGCGCTCGCTGCTGATCGGTGGCGGTGCCGCGGCGGCGGCCACGGCCGCCGTGGCCGTGGACGAGGTCCGGCGCGTCTGGTGGCGGGTGCCCGGCGTGGAGAAGCCCCGCGAGGCCGGCGAGCTGGACTACGCACCGGCGACCTGGGTCGCGGCCTCCGACGGGAACTGGCGGCGGGCCGACCGCCCCGACGACTACGGCGTGGACCGAGTGATCATCCATGTCACCCAGGGCAGCTACGAGAGCGCGGTCAAGGTCTTCCAGGACCCGGCGCACCAGGCGGCCACGCATTACATCGTCGGGCAGAACGGCCGCGTGACCCAGATGATCCGGGAGCTCGACGTGGCGTACCACGCGGGCAACCGCTCGTTCAACGAACGCAGTATCGGCATCGAGCACGAGGGCTTCGTCGACCGCCCGCAGGACTTCACCACGAAGATGTACGAGTCCTCCGCGCGGCTGACGGCCGCGATATGCAAGCGGTACGGGATCCCGGTGGACCGGGAGCACATCATCGGGCACGTCGAGGTGCCCGGCACGGATCACACCGACCCCGGACCGCACTGGGACTGGACCCGCTACATGAAGCTGGTGCGAGCGGCGTCCACGGCGGGAACCAAGAGTCCACGGGCTAGCTGAGTCCTGCCGTCCTGGCCCGCTCGACGGCAGGACCGATCGCCCGTGCGAGCTCCTCCACGTCCTGTCCGGTCGTGGTGTGGCCGAGCGAGAAGCGCAGCGTGCCGCGTGCCAGCGCGGGGTCGGTGCCGGTGGCCAGCAGCACGTGGCTCGGCTGGGCGATGCCGGCGGTGCACGCCGAGCCCGTGGAGCATTCGATGCCCTGGGCGTCGAGCAGCAGCAGCAGGGAGTCGCCCTCGCAGCCGGGGAAGGTGAAGTGGGCGTTGGCGGGCAGTCGCCCGCCGGGGGCCGGGTCGCCGCCGAGGAGGGCGTCGGGGACGGCCTTCAGCACGGCGGCGGCCAGCTCGTCGCGGAGTGCGCCGATCTCACGGGCGAAGCCCTCGCGTCCGTCGGCGGCGTGCCGCCCGGCCACGGCGAACGCGGCCACGGCGGGGACGTCGAGGGTGCCGGAGCGCACATGCCTCTCCTGGCCGCCGCCGTGCAGGACGGGCACGGGGGCCTGGTCGCGGCCGAGCAGCAGCGCCCCGATGCCGAAGGGGCCGCCGATCTTGTGCGCGCTGACCGTCATGGCGGCGAGCCCGGAGGCGGCGAAGTCGACCTCCAGCTGCCCGAACGCCTGCACCGCGTCGGAGTGCATGGGGACGCCGAACTCGCGGGCCACCTCGGCGAGTTCATGTATCGGCATGATCGTGCCGATTTCGTTGTTGGCCCACATCACGGTGACCAGGGCGACGTCGTCGGGGTCGCGTACGAGCGCCTCGCGCAGCGCGTCCGGGTGCACACGTCCGTACGCGTCGACCGGGAGGTATTCGACGGTGGCGCCCTCGTGCTCGGCGAGCCAGTCCACCGCGTCGAGGACGGCGTGGTGCTCCACGGGGCTGGCGAGGACCCGGGTGCGCCGGGGGTCGGCGTCGCGGCGGGCCCAGTAGAGGCCCTTCACCGCGAGGTTGTCGGCCTCGGTGCCGCCGGAGGTCAGGACGACCTCGCTGGGGCGTGCCCCGAGGGTGTCGGCGAGGGTTTCTCTGGACTCCTCGACGGTACGGCGGGCCCGGCGCCCGGCAGCATGCAAGGAGGACGCGTTGCCGGTGACGGCGAGCTGCGCGGACATCGCCGCGATCGCCTCCGGAAGCATCGGCGTGGTCGCGGCGTGGTCGAGGTAAGCCATGGTGCTGACGATTCTACGAGCCCGGGCCACGGCGCGTGCCGGGCGCATCGCGCCATGGGCCGCGCGCGCCCGGCAGGGGGCCGGTGCGAACCCCCGGGAGGGCCCGGCCCGAGGGCCTCCCGTCGTGCGACGTGCTCAGACGGCGGTCCAGCGCTGGGAAGCCCTTCCCGAGCACTGGCTCGCCACGACTCCCCCGTTCCCCAGGCCGAGGCAGCCCCCGGTGGCGACGCTCACAAGGGTGCTTCCCGCCCCCACGCGCCATCGACGCGTTTCGGCCTCGTTGCACGAGAGCAGCAGGACCCCTCCGGCCCCCGCGGTCAGACATGTCCTGCCCGACTCGTGGACAATCTGGAAGGACCCGTCGGAGATGGTCCTGAGGGTCCAGGAGGAACCCGGCCCTCCACAGTTGCCGACGGTCGGATAGCCGCTGTACGGGGCCACGAGACACTTGCCGTTCTCGCCGTTGCGATAGTGGTGGGTCCCGGAGGGTGCGGTGCCCCCGGAACCGGCACCGCCGGAGGCACTGGACCCGCCGGAACCACCGGAGCCGCCCGATGCTCCGGACCCACCGGAGCCGCCGGACGCATCCGACCCGCCGGAGCCGTCCTGGGAACCGCCGCCCGCGTCTCCGGCTCCCGGGGCGGGGGAGGAACCTCCGTCCGCTGCCTCGTCTCCTCCCTTGCCTCCCTCTTCCTTCTTCTCCTTGCTCTTCGGCGACTTCTCCGGTGACGCCGAGCCGGACGGGCTCGCTCCCGAGGCCGAGGCGCCGGGCACCGCCGGGGCGGTGGCGGGGACGGACGGCCCGGCGGCCTTGTGGTCGTCCGGCTCGGAGACGAAGGGGAGGAGCTGGACGGCGAGTGTCGCCCCGCCCACCGTCAGGACGACGGGGAGGACGGCGAAGAAGACCCGGGTCCGCCGCGGACGGTCGCGGAACTTCTTACGTGGCTTCCGCCCGAGGTTCCGCGTCTCCAAGGACACGGGCGGCGGCAGTTCGATCTCCTGGACGTTCGCCGCGAAGGCGGCCTTCTCGGCGAGGTTCCCGCTGATCGACTCCGGCCACAGCGGAGCCGTGTACGGCCCGTGCTCCGTGGCACGCCGCACCAGCTCGGATGCGGTGGGCCGGGCCTCGGGATCCTTGGCGAGACAGGCCGCGACGACGTCGGCGAGCCCGGGGTCCAGCTCCCGCACCGCCTCCAGGTCGGGCTCCTCGTGCACGATGCGGTACAGCACGGCGGGGCCGGACTCCTCGCCGAAGGGCGGGCTGCCACTGGCCGCGTACGCGATGACCGAACCCAGCGCGAACACATCCGCGGCGCCGGTCAGGTCCCGCTTCGTCGTGGCCTGTTCTGGAGCCATGTACGCCGGGGTGCCGACGACCATGCCGCTTCTGGTGAGCTGGCTCTGCTCGGTGGCGCGGGCCACGCCGAAGTCGATGACCGTGGCGCCCCCGACCGTCAGCATGACGTTGGACGGCTTGAGGTCGCGGTGCACCATGCCCAGCTCGTGCACCGGCACCAGCCCGGCGGCCGCCTCGCGCAGCAGGAGCCACAGGGTGCCGGCGGGCAGCGGACCCTTGTGCAGCCTGACGACGTCGCTCAGCGTGAGGCCGGGGACGTACGCGGTCGCCAGCCACGGGGGCCGGGCGTCGCGGTCACTGGCGATCAGGGGCGCGGTGGCCTCCGCGGGCAGCTCGGCGAGATTGTCCAGCTCGTGCCCGAAGCGGCGGACGAAGTCCTGGTCCTCGCCGGCGATCGAGGGCAGCACCTGCTTGACGGCGACGTACCGGCCCTCGTGGACACCGAGATAAACGCGCCCCATTCCGCCGGAGCCGAGCCGGCCCGCGAGCGGAATCCCACCGATCTGCACCGGATCATCCGCTTCCAGCGGTTTGGCTCCGCTGCCCGTCAGGTCCAACACGCCCACACCGTCTCCCCGTGACACGCCTTTTCCGGTTCCAGGGGAAGTCTGACCAGTGGATACTGGAAGAGGAGCATCTTCTAGAAAATTGCTCTAGAAATTCACCGCGGAAGAGCCCGCCTCGAGCATCACAGGGACGACACTCGATGAGCCCCAAACAGCAGCGCGGCGAAGTCACTTCCGAGCTGCTCCTGGATGCCGCCCTGCGCGTGTTCGTCGCGTCGGGCGAGGAGGGGCTCACAGTCACCGCCGTCGTCCAGGACAGCGGCGTCAGCCTGGGCAGCCTATACCACCACTTCGGCAGCTTCGACGGCCTCATAGCCACTCTCGGACACCGCTGGCTGGACCGGCTGCTGGGCGAACTGGCCGAGGGCTTGCGGGACTCGGAGACCGCGCGCGAGGGCATCGCGGCCGCCGTGCGGGCCTACCTGGACTTCGTCCAGGAGCACCACGGCCCCGCGCTTCTCCTGCACTCCCCTCTCGCGGACCGCAAGAGCATGACGCGGGGCAGGGAATTCCGCGACGCCCAGGAGGCCAGGGTCTCGGAAGTGGGCCTCTGGATCCGGCTCCACACCGATTCGGGGGAGCTCGCCCCGCTCCCCGCGCCACTGATCGAGTCCCTCGTCATGGGGCCTGTCGTCGCCGTCGCCCGCCGGTGGCTGTCAGGCATCGGCGACGTCGACCTCGACGAGGCGGCACGCCTCCTGCCGGAGCAAATCTGGCGATCGGTTCGCGCGTAGCCCTTCGGGGCGGCGGCGCGGAGGGTCAGCCGGCGAGGCTCCAGGAGACGGTGCCGTTGGCCGTGACCAGGACGGCCAGGACGACCAGGTCGGCGATGCCCAGGGCCAGCCCGAGCAGCGCGCGGCCCCGGCGGGCGGTGGAGCGGGCGAGAGCGACGATCGCCATGACGATGGCGACGGGCCCGAGCAGGATGTTCATCACGAGGAGGCCCAGCAGCCCGAGCACGAACGAGGCGACGGCGAGCCCGTCACCCTCCCGGGTGCCGGAACGCACCTCGGCCGAAGAGGACTCGCCGGAACGCACTTCGGCCGAAGAGGACTCACCGGAACGCGCCCCGTCGGAACGGGAGTCGCGCGGAGCGGTGTGTGCGGTGATGAGTGTCATGGTGCGGCTCCTTCGTCAGCGGGTGCGGCGGGCGAGGCGTTCACGGACACCGAAGACCGCCAGCCAGAGTCCGATCACGGCAGCGGCGGCCAGGGCCGCGGGGAGCGGGAGGTGCGCGACCGCTCCGAGGACAACCCCCAGCAGGAGCAGGGCGGCGACGAGGACGAACATGTCCGGGCCTTTCTGCGAGCTTTGAGAGTACGACTGTGCACTGACTTGTAAGTCTAGACCCTGGATCACTTCCGAAACTCGGAGAACGGTTGTTTACTGAATGGCATGAGTCACACCGTCGGCATCCGCCAGGCCCAGAAGCTGAAGACCCGCCAGGCGCTGCTCGACGCGGCACTCGGACTGCTGGAGCACCAGAGCCTGAGCAGCCTGGGCCTGCGTGAGGTGACGAGGGCCGTGGGCGTGACCCCGACCGCCTTCTACCGCCACTTCGACGGCACGGCGGCACTCGGCGTCGCCCTCGTCGAGGAGACCCTGGGCAGCCTGCACGGCATGATCGCCGCGATCCTGGCCGACACGGGGGACAGCGAGGAGCGGCTCGACCGCAGCGTCGGGCTGATAGCGCGTCATGTCGCGGCGCAGCCCGCTCACTTCCGTTTCATCGCCCGCGAGCAGCACGGCGGTGTCGGGGAGGTCCGCGGGGCCATCGCCGCCCAGCTGCGCGGCTTCGCCGAGGAGGTCGCCCAAGTCCTCGGCGAGGAGCCGGAGTCGGCGGGCTGGGACCGGGAGGACCTCCTGATGCTGGGCGGGCTGTACGTCGACCACATGGTGCTGACCGCGTCGGCGCTGCTGGACGCCGGTCCGGAGGGCGAGGAGGAGGTCGTCCGGGTGGCGCGGCGCCGGCTGCGCCTGGTCACGGTGGGCCGGGCCCACTGGCTGGACAAGCCGTAGGGTCGGTTCCATGAACGACTGGACGCTGGACCGGACCTTCATCAGTTCCGCGGGCGAGGTCCGCTGGGCCGCGCTGGGACCCGAGCAGGCTCCGCCCGTGGTCCTGGTGCACGGCACGCCCTTCTCCTCGTACGTCTGGCGGGGTATCGCCCGGGGGCTGGCGCAGGACCACCGTGTGTACGTGTGGGACCTGCCGGGTTACGGCGCCTCCGCGCAGTACGACGGCCAGGACGTGTCGCTCCGCTCCCAGGCCTGGGTGCTCGCCGAGCTCATCGAGCACTGGGGGCTCGACGAACCGGCCGTGACCGCCCATGACTTCGGGGGCTGCGTCGCCCTGCGGGCCCATCTCCTGCACGGCTCCCGCTACCGGCGTCTGGCCCTCGTCGACCCGGTGGCCCTGGCCCCGTGGGGCTCACCCGCCTACCGGCTGCTCGGGGGACGGTCCGAGGTCTTCGGCGAGCTGCCGCCCGGACTGCACCGGGCGCTGGTGACGGAGTACGTCGGGTCGGCCAGCCACCGGGGACTGCATCCGGCGGTGCTGGAGAGCCTCGTCGGCCCCTGGTGCACGGAGGCCGGACAGCCCGCGTTCTACCGCCAGATCGCCCAGAACGACCAGCGGTTCACCGATGAGATCCAGCACCGTTACGGCGAGCTGGAGCTGCCCGTGCTGGTGTGCTGGGGCACGGAGGACACCTGGATCCCGGTCGCCCGCGGCCATGAGCTGGCCGGGATGATCCCGGGTGCCGGGGTGCGGCTGATCGAGGGGGCCGGACATCTGGTCCAGGAGGACGCGCCCGCCGAGCTCACCGCGGCCCTCACCCGTTTTCTGCGTACAGCTCCGTGACCGCGGCCGCGGCCTCGGCGAGCAGGCGGCGCACCTGAGGAGGCGACAGCACCTCCAGGTTCGGACCGAAGGAGAGCAGGGAGCGCGCCCACCCGAGTTCGGGCACCGCGAGCTCGGCCAGCAGCCACTCCCCCGCCGACGCCTGCTCCGGCACCGGCCGGCCGGTCAGCACCCCCGCGCACAGGCGTACGAAGAGATCCAGCCGGGAGCGGTGCACGCGCACTTGGAGCCGTACGTCCCCGGGCCGCTCCTCGACCTGCCGGCGCAGCTCCTCCCAGACGTCGGCGGGCTCGACGCCCTCCCTGCGCACCACGGGCTCCTCGGTGAGGGCCGCCCGCTGCACCCGGTCCGCGCGGAAGAGCCGGGGCGCGCCGTCCAGGTCGGCGGTCAGGTACCAGACGCCCGCCTTCACCACGAGGCCGTACGGGTCGACGGTGTAGACGCGGAAGGTGTCCGTGCCGCTGTGCCGGTAGTGGAGCAGCAGCCTCCGGTCGGCGAAGACCGCGTCGTGCAGCTCACCCACGTCGACGGCGGCCTGTGGACCGCTCATCCAGCGGACCGGGTCCACCAGGATGCGGCGGCTGGTCTGTTCGGCGGCGGGCCGGTGCGGGGCCGGGAGCGCGGCCATCACCTTGCGCAGCGCGGAGCCGAGCGCGGCGTCGAGCCCGAGCGCGGTGTGGGCGCCCTGCGCTGCGAGGACGAACAGGGCGCGCGCCTCGTCGGCGGTGAGCCCGGTGACATCGGTCCGGAAGCCGGGCAGCAGCGCGATCCCCCCGTTGCGCCCCCGCTCCGCGTACACGGGCACGCCGGAGGCCGAGAGCGCCTCGACGTCCCGGTAGATGGTGCGTACCGAGACTTCGAGGCGCTCGGCCAGCTCACCGGCGGGGACCAGACCGCGGGTCTGGAGGAGCAGCAGGATGGAGAGGAGCCGGTCGGACTTCACCGGACCATTCTGGCGGGCCTCAGCCGCGGGGCGCGCGGGCCAGCTGGCGGGACTGGGCGACGAGACGGCCGGCGCTGTCCCAGACGTCCGCGTCCTCCTCCAGGAAACCGCCCGCGAGGTTGCGGGTGGTGATGGAGACGCGCAGCGGCCCGGGGGCCGGACGGCAGCGGATGTGGGTGGTGAGCTCGATGGTGGGCGTCCAGCCCTTGAGCCCCAGCTCGAACGAGGTCGGCGGCAGCGCGTCCACGGTGAGCAGCAGCGAGAGCGGGTCCGCGTCGCGGCCGTCGGCGAGCGCGAACCAGCCCCGCATCTCGCCTTTGCCCGACGGCGCGCCGACGGCCCAGCCGACCGTCGCCGGGTCGAGCTTGATGTCCAGCCGTTCGGTGATGGCGGAGCTGCCGGGGATCGGCGCCGTCCCGTCGCTCGTGCCGAAGCACTGGTCGAGGGGCGCGATGGCCGGCGGCTCGGCCGACGTGCGGACCTCGTCGGTGAGACCGTCCAGGTCGCCGTAGGTGGCCAGCACCCGGATGCGCTCGATCTCCGTGCCGTCCTCCGCGAACTGGAAGAGGGAGGCCTCGCCGGTGGAGAGCGTGCGGCCGGTGCGGACGACCTGGGTGCGGATCACGGCCGGCCCGGGGACGGAGGCCGTGAGGTAGTGCGCGGAGACCGAGAAGGGGTCGGAGTGCGGGAGCGCCTCACCGAGCGCGCGGCCGAGCATGGCGAGCAGGTAGCCGCCGTTGACCGCGTGGATGATCGTCCACCCCGCGGAGAGCTCCGCGTCGTAGACGCCTTCCTCCCGGAGCGTGACGGTGGTGTCGCGGTCGAACTCGCTGTCACCGATGGTCGCCTGTACCGCGCGCGACTCCTGCGCTGCTGCCTGTGCCATGGCATGCACGGTACACCGATCACATTACTGAGCGGTAGCTTTTTGTTTACCGTCACATGACGGCAGGCTTCTCCTCCGCCGTGGCCGACCGCCGGTTGTAGGCACGCGGGGCCCGCCAGTGGAAGCGCAGGGCCAGGAGCCGCAGGAGGAACGCCGTGATCGCGGCGGTGCCGCTGGTGTAGTCGTTGAGGGCGTCGAAGCGGATGCAGAGGACCACCATGACGGCGCCCACGATCGCGGGCACGGCGTACAGGTCCCGGTCCCAGCGCAGCAGCGACGGCACCTCGTTGGCCAGGACGTCGCGCAGCACCCCGCCGCCCACCGCGGTGGCCAGCCCGAGGGCGGCGGACGAGGTGAGGCCGAGACCGTACTCGTACGCCTTGACCGTGCCGGCCACGCAGAAGAGCCCCAGTCCGGCGGCGTCGAAGACGTTGACGCCGACCTGGATCCGCTCCACGTGCGGGTGCAGGAAGAACACCAGCGCGGCCGCGAACAGCGGGGTCACGAAGTAGCCGAGATCCGTGAAGGCCGCCGGAGGGAGCGCGCCGATCATCACATCACGGAAGATCCCTCCGCCCAGCGCTGTCACCTCGGCGAGGACCGCGATGCCGAAGACATCGAAGTTCTTGCGTACGGCGAGCAGGGCGCCCGAGATCGCGAAGACGAAGATTCCGACGATGTCGAGCGAATGCTGGACGGAGGGGGTGAAGAGTTCGTTGAGCACCGGGCAATTGTGCCGGTACTACTCCTTCGCCTTGTCCTCCGCACCCGTGGACGGCGCGGAGGAGTCCTTGCCGTCCCCCTCCGGGTCGGGCTCGGCGGACTTCTCCGGCCCTTCCGGGGCTGCGGACCCGGGGGCTTCCTCCGGCTCGTCCGCCGCCTCGGGGGCGGTCGCCGCCTCAGGGGCGGTCGCCGCCTCAGGGGCGGTCGCCGCCTCGGGGGCCGCCGCCTTCTCCGTCACGGCGGCGGGCTCCGCGGCGCCCGCCGACTTCACCGTGATGACGTCCGCGACGAGCGGCGCGTCACCCGGGACCTGGTCCTCGCCGTTCTCCGGGTGGTGGCACGCCACCTGGTGCCCGGTCTTCAGCTGGAGCAGCGGCGGCTCCGTGGTCTTGCAGACCTGCGTCGCCTTCCAGCACCGGGTGTGGAAGCGGCAGCCGGTCGGCGGCGAGATCGGCGACGGCACGTCGCCCTTGAGCAGGATGCGATCGCTCTTGGCGCCGCGCCTGCGCGGGTCCGGCACCGGCACCGCGGACATCAGCGCCTTGGTGTACGGGTGCATCGGCGCCTCGTACAGCGAGGTGCGGTCCGCGAGCTCGACGATCTTGCCGAGGTACATGACCGCGATCCGGTCCGACACATGGCGGATGACCGAAAGGTCGTGCGCGATGATCATGTACGTGAGCCCGAGCTCCTCCTGGAGGTCGTCCAGCAGGTTCACCACCTGCGCCTGGATCGACACGTCCAGCGCCGAGACCGGCTCGTCGGCGACGACCAGCTTCGGCTTCAGTGCGAGCGCCCGCGCGATGCCGATGCGCTGGCGCTGACCGCCGGAGAACTCGTGCGGGTAGCGGTTGTAGTGCTCGGGGTTGAGCCCCACCAGCTCCAGCAGCCGCTGGACCTCCGCCTTCACACCGCCCTCGGGGTTGACGCCCTGGAGCCGGAAGGGGGTGCCGACGATCCCGCCGACCGTGTGGCGCGGGTTCAGCGAGCCGTACGGGTCCTGGAAGATCATCTGGATGTCGCGGCGCATCGGCCGGAGCCGGCCCGCGGACATGTGGGTGATGTCCCGGCCCTGGAACTCGACCTTGCCGCCGGTCGGTTCCAGCAGGCGGGTCACGAGCCGGCCCATGGTCGACTTCCCGCAGCCCGACTCACCGACCACGCCCAGGGTCTCCCCGGGACGCACGTCGAAGGTGAGCCCGTCCACGGCCTGGACCGCGCCGACCTTGCGCTTCAGCACGCCCTTGGTGATCGGGAAGTGCTTGACCAGGCCGTCGACCTTGAGGAGCGGCTCGGACCCGGACCCGTCCGACCCGGCCGCGGCAGACGCGGGAGTCTTCTTGTTCAGATCAGTCACAGCTTCGGCGCAATCTCTTCGGTCCAGATCCGGTCGCGCTGCTCACGCGACATGTGGCACGCGGAGTAGTGCCCGTCGCTGACCTGCTGCAGCTCCGGACGCTCGGTGCGGGTGATGTTGTCCGGCGGGACGTCGGCGTACGGGCAGCGCGGGTGGAAGGCGCAGCCCGACGGGACGTTGATGAGGCTGGGCGGCGAGCCCTTGACCGGGATGAGCCGCTCGGTCTGCTCCCGGTCGATACGCGGCATCGAGCCGAGCAGACCCCAGGTGTAGGGGTGCTGGGGCTCGTAGAACACCTTCTCGGCCGTGCCGCGCTCGATGCAGCGTCCCGCGTACATCACGAGCAGGTGGTCCGCGATCTCGGCGACGACACCGAGGTCGTGCGTGATCATGACGACCGCGGAGCCGAACTCCTTCTGCAGATCACGGATGAGGTCGAGGATCTGCGCCTGGACCGTGACGTCGAGGGCGGTCGTCGGCTCGTCGGCGATGAGCAGCTGCGGGTTGTTGACCAGAGCCATCGCGATCATGGCGCGCTGACGCATGCCGCCGGAGAACTGGTGCGGGTAGTCCTCGTACCGGCGGTGCGGTTCGGGGATCCCGACGCGGTCGAGCATCTCGATCGCGCGCTTCTTCGCGGTCTTCTTGTCGACCTTGTTGTGGACCCGGTGGGCCTCCACGATCTGCGCGCCGATGCTGTAGTACGGGTGCAGGGCGGACAGCGGGTCCTGGAAGATCATGGCCATCTTCTGGCCGCGCAGCTTGCGTACGCGCTCGGGGCCGGCGCCGATGAGCTCCTCGCCGTCGAGCCAGATCTCGCCGTTGATCCGGGCGCGCTCCGAGGTGTGCAGGCCCATGATCCCCAGCGAGGTCACGGACTTGCCCGAACCGGACTCGCCGACGATGCCGAGGGTCTGGCCGGCCTTCAGGTCGAAGCTGACGCCGTCGACGGACTTGACCAGGCCGTCGTCGGTGTCGAAGTGGACGCTGAGGTTGCGTACGGACAGGAACTCGTGGCCGTCGCCGGACCGCGGGGCGGGAACGGTGTCCGCCGCCGGGGAGTCCGTCTTGCTTACCTCGCTCATGAGAGCCTCACCCGGGGGTCGATCGCGGCGTACACGAGGTCCACCAGCAGGTTGCAGATGACGATGAAGAAGGCGGCGACCAGGGTCACGCCCATCACCTTGGGCAGGTCGGCGGTGGTCACGCCCTGGATGGCGAAGGCACCCAGCCCCTGGAAGGAGAAGACGCGTTCGGTGATGACGGCGCCGCCGAGCAGCAGCGCGAAGTCCATACCGAAGATCGTGACGAGCGGGGTCAGCGCGGAGCGCAGCCCGTGCTTGACGACCACCTTGCGTTCCTTGAGGCCCTTGGCGCGCGCGGTTCTGATGTAGTCCTCGCCCATCGTCTCCAGCATCCCGGCCCGGGTGAGCCGGGCGTAGAGCGCGGAGTACAGGAGGGCGAGCGTGCACCAGGGCAGGACCAGGCTGCCCGCCCACTCGACCGGATTCTCCGCGAAGGGGACGTACTCCCCGTTGCCGAAGAGCGCCAGCACGACGAGGCCGGTGAAGAACATCGGCAGCGAGACGCCGGCGAGCGCGACGCCCATGGAGAGGCGGTCGAAGACCGAGCCCCGCTTCAGCGCGGAGAGGACACCGATCGCGACACCGGAGACGACCCAGATGACCGCGGCACCGACGGCCAGCGACAGGGTGACCGGGATGCGGTCGACGAGCTGCGGCCAGATCTCGGTGTGGGTCTTGAAGGAGTACCCGAAGCACGGGGCGTTGCAGGTGACCGGGTCGGGGCCGAACTGGTAGTCGGCACCGACGACGATGCCCTTGATGAACTCCCAGTACTGGATGTAGAGGGGCTGGTCGAGCCCCAGGTTCTTCTTGACCGCGGCGATGACGTCCGGGTCGGGGCTCTTCCCGACGTACTGGGCGGCCATCGAGTCGAGGGTCTGCCCGCCGAGGCGGGGCACCAGGAAGAAGATCGCGAACGTGACTGCGCTGACCACCAGCAGCAGCAACACCGCGGCGAATACGCGTCGGATGATGTACGCAGCCACAGCCGTGCGGCGCCGGGCGGGCGGACGGGTGACGCCCGCCGGCCCGGCGCCTTCACCTGCCTTTCAAGGGATGCTGTTGATGAACAGGTGTTACTTGGTCGAGGTCATCAGCACGTAGTCGTACATGCCGAGGTACGCGTCGGTGACCGTGACGTTCGCCGCGGAGTCCGGGCGGTAGAGCAGGTTCTTGCGGTAGATGAGGGGAACGACCGAGGCGTTCTCCATGACCTTCTGGTCGACCTCGCCCCAGGCGGCGTTGCGCGCCGTGGTGTCGACGGTGCCGATGCCCTTGACGAGGGCCTCGTTGACACCCTTGTCGTCGAGCTCCATCAGGTTCGTGCCACCGGACGGCTTGATGGCCGATCCGTTCACGATCTGGTCCAGGAAACCGAAGCCGGTCGGCCAGTCGGCGCCCCACTGCATCATCATCATGCCCGCGTTGTTCTTGTGGACCCACTCGGGGACACCCGCGAAGTCGGTGAAGTACTTGTCCGACGGGAACTGCTTGATCTCGGCGGTGATGCCGATCGCCTTCAGGCTGCCCTGGAGCTGCGTGGCGGCGGTGATCTCGTCAGGACGGTCCGAACGCGCCGTCAGCGTGGTCTTGAAGCCCTTGGCCTGACCGCACTTGGCCAGGTGCTCCTTGGCCTTCGCGATGTCGCCCTTGTTGCCCTCGGTCGGGTACAGGTCGAACTTCTTGTAGCCCGCGACGGTCGGCGGAATGACCGTGGTGGCCGGGTCACCCTTGACCGAGCCACCGATCGAGTCGATCAGGCTCTGCTTGTCGACGGCGTACTGGACGGCCTTGCGGCACTCCACGTTGTCGAACGGCTTCACGTTCACGTTCAGCGCCATGTACTGCAGGACGCCGGCGTACGGGTTGTCCGTCTTCGCCTTCTCGGAGGCCTTGACCAGGACCTTGGGCTGGGTCTTGGACTGCAGACCCGTGCCAGCGACGTCCGCGGTGGTCACGTCGTTGAGGAGGTGGTCGTCGACCGTGGTGGGGTTGACGTTGAGCTTCAGCTGGATCTTGTCCGGCAGCGCCTTGCGGATCGGGTCCGTCTTCGGGTCCCACTCCGGGTTGCGGACCAGCGTCGCGCCCTTGCTCTCGTCGTACGCCGAGAACTTGTACGGACCGGAGGAGACCATCTTCTGGACGTAGCTGGCACCCGTGTCGGCCTTCTGCGGGACCGGGGCGGTCTGCGAGAAGGCGGCGAGGTAGTCCATGTCCGCGAAGGGCTTGCTCAGCTTGAAGACGATCGTGTAGTCGTCCGGGGTCTCGATGGACTTGAGGCCCTCGGCCGACTTGTCCTTGTACGGACCCTTGTACTTGTCGCCGCCCTCGAGGTAGGCCTTGAAGTACGTCGGGCCGTTGGACAGGGCCTCCGGCGCGAAGTTGGAGCGCTCGACGGCGTACTTGACGTCCTTCGAGGTGATCTCGGTGCCGTCCTCGAACTTCACGCCCTTGCGGATCGTGTACGTCCAGGTCTTGGCGTCCGCGCTGGCCTTGCCGAGGCTGGTGGCCAGGTCGGGAACGACCTTCAGGCTCTCCTTGCCGGCGGCGGGCTTGAAGGTCACCAGGGAACGGGCGTACAGGCGGGAGAAGTTCTGGACCCAGCCGTAGTACGTGTTGCCCGGGTCCAGGGAGTCCGGGCCACTGGAGTGCTCGTAGGTGACCGTCCCCCCCTTCTTGTCCGTCGGGTTGACGATGCTGGTCAGACCGGCGTCGGCCTTGGCGTTGCCCCCACCGCCGTTGCTGTCACCGCCCGAATCGCTGCCACTGCAGGCCGATGCGCCGAGCGACACCGCTACGGCCATGGCTATGGCCGCTGCTGTCTTTCTGTTCTGCATGCTGAGGAAAGCCCCCTCGCTAGTCCGGTGCGGCACTGCCGCGATTACTTGCCACGAGGGTCGAGTGCGTCACGCAGCCCGTCCCCCAGCAGATTGAAGGCCAGCACGGTGATGAAGATCGCCATGCCGGGGATGACCATGAACATCGGGTCCACCTCGTAGAGGTCGACCGCCTGCGTGAGCATGCCGCCCCATGACGCCTGCGGCGGCGCGATACCCACGCCGAGGAAGGACAGGGAGGCCTCGAAGAGGATGTTCGTGGGGATCAGCAGCGTCGCGTACACGAGGATCGGCGCGATGAGGTTCGGCAGCAGCTCGCGGAAGAGGATGAACGGGCCGCGGGCGCCCAGCGACCTGGCGGCCTCGACGAACTCCCGCTCACGCAGCGAGAGCGTCTGCGCACGGACGATGCGGCCGATGTAGGGCCAGCTGAAGAACCCGATCACGAAGATCAGGACCGCGATCCGCAGCGTGAGCCCTTCCATCCCGAAGGCGTTGCCCTGCAGGGAGGCGGAGATGGAGATCGCGAAGAGGAGCAGCGGGAAGGCGAGGAAGGTGTCCATCAGCCGGCTGATGAAGCTGTCCACCCAGCCCCCGTAGAAACCGGCCACGACGCCCATGACGACGCCGATGACGACCGAGAGCAGCGTGGAGCCGACGGCGACCACGAGGGAGACCCAGGAGCCTTCGAGGATGCGCGCCAGGATGTCGCGTCCGGTCTGCGGTTCGACTCCGAGGGGGTGGTCCCAGCTGATTCCGCCCAGGGAGCCCTTGGGCGCCAGCATGACGGGGTCGACCAGGCTCTGGTTGAAGGCGTTGGGGTCGAGCCCGAGGAGCGACTGGAGCGGCTTGGACAGGACCGCGGTGAGGATCAGCAGCACGACAACGATGCCACCGGCCATGGCGCCCTTGTCCCGCTTGAAGCGCGTCCAGGCGATGCGGCCGAGCGAGCGGCCCTCGATCTCCTTGCGCCCGGCGCCTTCCAGCACCGTTTCGGGCCGCGCATCCGCCCCGGTGGTCTCGATCGGTGCCGTCATTGCGCTGGAGACCCCTCTCGGCCGACGGTGGCCGGCCTGTGACCGCCGCTGTAGCGGCTCTAACAAAACATGACAGATGCGATCACACATGCCCGAACTGACCCTGTTTGAAAGAGGGGTTCGTCGGGCATGGAGCACCTGCTGTGTGGAGTCTTCAACCACTTTGCGATCACCCGCCAGACCTGACGGGGAATGTTTGCTCAAACGTGATGCTGCCAAGAGGCTTCCGTTATGCGGACAGCTGTGCTTGCTGAGCGGGCCCCCGGGGAACCAATCCACCACTAAGGGGCATGTCACCCAACCACGTTGTTCAGGTGACTATTTGACCGTGCGTCGAGGCGACGAGCCCGACGCCCTCTCAGTACGCGTGCGGTGCCGGGCCGGCGGCGGGCGGGTAGCCGTAACCCTGGACCGCGGGTGCCGGGGCGTGTGCCTCGCGGTCGTAGAACGGGCGTGAGTTGGCTTTCAGCCACATCGCGACGGGGTCGTACTCGTCGGACAGTGAGACCGTCGAGACGGGCAGCCCGTCGGGGACCACGCCGATGGACTGCTGCATCATCGCGCGGACCGCGTCGACGGACGGCCGGCCGGTGTCGTAGAGGTCGAGCCCGATCGCGAGGTACGGGGCGCCGAGCGCGGGCTGCACCCAGGCGCGGCGCAGCGCGCGGACGGCGGAGGTGCGGTGGGCGTTCTGCGACAGCAGGGCGTAGAACTGCGGGAGCTCGATGGTGGGTTCGGTGAGCCGCAGCGGCCCCGCGGGCATCCGGTCGAGGCCGGTGGCGATGCGGCGCAGGTCCAGCCAGGGAATGCCGACGCCGCCGCCGGGGGCGTGCGGGTTGAGCCAGATGCCCCAGCGGTCGGGGAAGAGGGAGCGGGCGATGTCGCGGCCCGTGATCACCTCGTGGGCCCTGGTCCAGCCGCTGGCGGAGAGCTCCTGGGCGGAGGTCACGCAGGGGGCGTAACCCTGCCCTTCGACCTCCATGTTGCCGTACTGGGCGTCGGGGGAGCCCGCCGTGCCGTGCCAGAGGAGCATCCAGACCTGGCCGTCCGCAAGGGAGTGCAACAGCGACTCGTACGCGTCGAGGCGCCCCGGGGTCACTTGGCGAAGCATGTGCTCGACCAGCCCGGCCGCCGCGGTGCCTGACGCACTCACCCTGGGTCCCGCCCCTCTTCGTTCCGCTGTTCCCGCATGCCGCACGGTGCTGTGGTGCCACTCCCGGGCACACGGGGCGGCCTCGTCATCCAACCAGCTTATGCGCCGCCCCTGACACCGGCTTGACGCCACGTGGCAACGGGGGCTCCGTCTCTCAGTACGCGTCGCGCCGGTAGAACGGACGTACCTTCTCCAGCATCCAGTCGCCGACCGGGTCCTGCGCCACGTCGAGCAGCAGGAGATTGACCGGCCAGGGCACCTGGACCCGGCCGAGCGCGCGGCCCAGGGCGTCCAGCGGGGCGCTCTGACCGGCGGCGTCCCACACGGCGGACTCGACGCCGACGAAGAGGACGGGGCTGTCGCCCTCGATGCTGGCCAGCACCCGGCGCGCGGTGTTCACCACGGCGGTCTCCTGGAATTCGGCGGAGACCGCGGCGAGGAAGTCGACCGGGTCCTCCTTCCAGTCCGGCTCGTACAGCCGCACCCGGCCGCCGCTCGCGGGGCCGTCCAGCGGGGTCCGCCCGGCCCGGCAGAGCTCGGCGACGGCGGGGGGCGGCAGGGGCACCCCGACGGCACCGCCGGGGTTGACCGCTATACCGAGCTGCGGGGGCAGTCCACGGGCGAACTCGCGTGCGGGCGCCACGGTGAAGGAGAGATGGGTGCCGACGCACTGGAGGAACTGCGCCTCGGAGCTGAAGACGGGGACGTAGGCGCCGCCGTCGATGTCGACCGTCGGCAGGTCGAGGCCGATGCTGTCGGGCCCCCCGCCGTTCGGCAGGGGGACCCAGACCTGGCTGCGGCCGAGCACCTCGACCAGCCGTCCGCCCGCGCCGGGCACGCCGAGGGAGGCGCTGAGAACTTCTTCGAGCTCGTTGGCCGGCCATCCCTGTGACGGATGCGACGGCGCCTGGGCCTGAGCCGGAATGTCCACGGTGTCTGTGTCCCTTTCTCGCCGTGCGGTGCGGCTGAAACTCTAGACCGGGTCGGGCCGGGAGGGCAGAGCCGCAGGCGGAAGCGGCGCCCCTGTCCACCGCACCGTCCAGATTCCGGACAGCGTGCCGGGGGTCCGCGAACTGTGCGTATGCGAACGGTGACGCGCCGGGCGGTCTAATCCTGCGGGAGCCGCGCCTCCGGGAACGAGATCCGGTCGATGCCCGCCGCGGTCTCACGGTCGAGCAGCACCGCCGAGGCGCATCCCGGAGGCAGCAGGCCGGTCTCCGTGTCGCGCAGCAACCGGCCCACCGCGCGCCGGTGCCGGGCGAACGCGTATCCGGAGACCCCGCGCCCGCGCTCCCGCTGCCCCTGCCTGGCCACCCGGGGGGTGACGTCGAGCAGGACGAGATGGAGGCCGCTGCCCCGGCGCCGGGCCTCACGCGCCAGCCAGCGCCGCACCCACGCCTGCGTACCGCAGTCGTGCACGACGACGGGTCCGCCCGACCGCAGGCGCCGCCAGAGCCCGGCGTAGTGCGCGGCGCGCACCAGGGGGCGGTAGAGGGCGTACGGGAGTAAACCGGGCAGGGCCGCCGCCCAGCGGTCCCTGGTGTCCTGGGAGTCGACCGCGTGCTCCTTCGCCGCCCGCCGGATCAGCGTCGACTTCCCGCTGCCGGGCAGCCCCGAGACCACGACCACGTCACCCGCCGCGAAGTCCAGGCCGCTCGGTCCCCGGCCACCCCCGCCCCGCAGATCACGCACCACCGGAGCGTGTCCGCCCGTCAGCTCCCGGGCGGGTGCGCCCGGCTGCTGGGGCATCGCACCGCGTGCCGCCCCCGCGGTTGTCGCGTAGCGCTGCAACGTCATCGCCTTCCCCCTGCCGAGTCACCCACCGACCTGCCCAAGAAGTGTAAAGAAAAGGTAATGCGGCACAACCGCTTCCGCCCGTACGTGTCGGTGCCGGCACCCGTCCGGGTCTGGACGCCCCACTCTCCCGCAATGCGTGCGATGATGACCCCGCCAACTGCATACAGGCCGTTTGAATCCGCGCGGGAGAGTCCCGGTCACCGTGTGCGCCGGGCGCCGAAGGAGCAAGTTCCTCCCTTGAATCTCTCAGGCCCCGTACCGCGTGGATGAGGCAGATCTGAAAAGCGGGCCGCTCTGCGGCTCCACCCAAGGTGCAAGCCGACGCTGACGGGGCCGACCCCGTCGGGACCCTTTCAGGGGCTTTCGGCGAACCTCTCAGGTTCCGATGACAGATGGGGAGGGAACCACCCCCTGTCGTCATGCCCTGGAGCCATGTCCATGAGCACTGCCCCGAGCACCGCCCCCCGTCTCACCGCCCTCGATGCCCTGCATCGGTCCCTGGGCGCGACCATGACCGACTTCGCCGGCTGGGACATGCCGCTGCGGTACGCCAGCGAGCGTGACGAGCACAACGCCGTACGCGAGCGGGCCGGCCTGTTCGACCTGTCGCACATGGGCGAGATCACCGTCACCGGTCCGCAGGCGGCGGCCTTCCTGAGCTACGCGCTGGTCGGCAACATCGCCACCGTGGGCGTGGGCCGGGCCCGCTACACGATGATCGTCGCGGAGGACGGCGGGATCCTGGACGACCTGATCGTCTACCGCCTGGGCGAGACGGAGTACATGGTGGTCGCCAACGCGGGCAACGCCCAGCTCGTCCTGGACACCCTCACCGAGCGCGCCGGGGACTTCGACACCGAGGTGCGGGACGACCGCGACGCCTACGCGCTGATCGCCGTCCAGGGACCCGACTCCCCCGCCGTACTGAAGTCGGTCACGGACGCCGACCTGGACGGACTGAAGTACTACGCCGGACTCCCCGGAACGGTCGCCGGCGTCCCCGCGCTCATCGCCCGTACCGGCTACACCGGCGAGGACGGCTTCGAGCTCTTCGTGGCCCCCGCCCATGCCGAGCAGCTCTGGAAGGCGCTGACCGAGGCCGGTGCGCCGTACGGTCTGATCCCCTGCGGGCTCTCCTGCCGCGACACGCTCCGCCTGGAGGCGGGCATGCCGCTGTACGGGCACGAGCTGACCACCGCGCTGACGCCCTTCGACGCGGGCCTGGGCAGGGTCGTGAAGTTCGAGAAGGAGGGCGACTTCGTCGGCCGCGAGGCGCTGACCGCCGCGGCGGCCCGTGCGGAGAGCGCCCCGCCCCGCAAGCTCGTCGGCCTGGTCGCCGAGGGCCGCCGGGTGCCGCGCGCCGGTTACCCCGTCGTGGCCGGCGGGCAGGTCGTGGGCGAGGTCACCTCCGGTGCGCCGTCGCCCACCCTGGGCAAGCCGATCGCCATGGCCTACGTGGACGCGGCGCACGCCGCGCCCGGCACCGAGGGTGTCGGGGTCGACATCCGGGGCAAGCACGAGCCGTACGAGGTCGTGGCGCTGCCGTTCTACAAGCGCCGTAAGTGACACCTGGCCCCCGCACGTGACGCAGTCGTGTCTCACACCGTAAGACCACCGTTCATCAGCACTCCCCCGCGTACAGGAGAATTCAGGTCATGAGCAACCCCCAGCAGCTGCGGTACAGCAAGGAGCACGAGTGGCTGTCGGCCCTCGAGGACGGCGTGGCCGCGGTCGGTATCACCGAATTCGCGGCCAACGCGCTCGGTGACGTCGTCTACGCCCAGCTCCCGGAGGTCGGTGACACGGTGACCGCGGGCGAGACCTGCGGTGAGCTGGAGTCGACCAAGTCGGTCAGCGACCTGTACTCGCCGGTGACCGGCGAGGTGACCGCGGCCAACCAGGACGTCGTGGACGACCCGTCGCTGGTGAACTCCGCCCCCTTCGAGGGCGGCTGGCTGTTCAAGGTGCGCGTCGCGGAGGAGCCGAAGGACCTTCTCTCCGCCGACGAGTACACCGCGTTCTCCGGCAACTGAGACCTTAGGGACCCACTGATGTCGCTTCTCAACTCCTCCCTCCACGAGCTGGACCCGGACGTCGCCGCCGCCGTCGACGCCGAGCTCCACCGTCAGCAGTCCACCCTCGAGATGATCGCCTCGGAGAACTTCGCTCCGGTCGCGGTCATGGAGGCGCAGGGCTCCGTCCTCACCAACAAGTACGCCGAGGGCTACCCCGGCCGCCGCTACTACGGTGGCTGCGAGCACGTCGACGTGGTCGAGCAGATCGCGATCGACCGCATCAAGGCGCTCTTCGGCGCCGAGGCCGCGAACGTCCAGCCGCACTCCGGTGCGCAGGCCAACGCCGCCGCGATGTTCGCGCTGCTGAAGCCGGGCGACACGATCATGGGTCTGAACCTGGCCCACGGCGGTCACCTGACCCACGGCATGAAGATCAACTTCTCCGGCAAGCTCTACAACGTGGTCCCGTACCACGTCGACGACACCGGCGTCGTGGACATGGCCGAGGTCGAGCGCCTCGCCAAGGAGTCGAAGCCGAAGCTCATCGTGGCCGGCTGGTCCGCCTACCCGCGCCAGCTGGACTTCGCCGCCTTCCGCCGCATCGCGGACGAGGTCGGCGCGTACCTGATGGTCGACATGGCGCACTTCGCGGGCCTGGTCGCCGCGGGTCTGCACCCCAACCCGGTGCCGCACGCCCACGTCGTCACGACCACCACGCACAAGACCCTCGGCGGTCCGCGCGGTGGCGTCATCCTGTCGACCCAGGAGCTCGCCAAGAAGATCAACTCGGCGGTCTTCCCCGGTCAGCAGGGCGGCCCGCTGGAGCACGTGATCGCGGCCAAGGCGGTCTCGTTCAAGGTCGCGGCGACCGACGAGTTCAAGGAGCGCCAGCAGCGCACCCTGGACGGCGCCCGCATCCTCGCCGAGCGCCTGGTGCAGCCGGACGTCACCGAGGTCGGCGTCTCCGTCCTCTCCGGCGGTACGGACGTCCACCTGGTCCTGGTCGACCTGCGCAACTCCGAGCTGGACGGCCAGCAGGCCGAGGACCGGCTCCACGAGCTGGGCATCACGGTCAACCGGAACGCCATCCCGAACGACCCGCGGCCCCCGATGGTCACCTCGGGTCTGCGGATCGGCACGCCCGCCCTGGCCACCCGTGGCTTCCAGGCGGAGGACTTCGCCGAGGTCGCCGAGATCATCGCGGCCGCCCTGAAGCCCACGTACGACGCCGACGACCTCAAGGCCCGTGTGATCGCGCTGGCCGAGAAGTTCCCGCTGTACCCCGGCATCAAGTAGTCACCCGCGATTTGCACGCAGGGTGGGGGCACCGCGCACACTGAACACAGTGAGCCCGGTGCCCCCACCCCTTTGCCCCGCGCTCCCGGGCCCACCGGCCCGTCCCCGCACCACCCGGCGGACAACGACGTCCACCAACGCCTTAGGAGTACTCCCGTGGCCCTCTCGGTCTTCGACCTCTTCTCGGTCGGCATCGGCCCGTCCAGCTCCCACACGGTCGGCCCGATGCGCGCGGCCCGCATGTTCGCCCGCCGCCTCAAGAACGAGGGCCTGCTGGCCCACACCGCCTCGATACGGGCCGAGCTGTACGGCTCGCTCGGCGCGACCGGTCACGGTCACGGCACCCCGAAGGCCGTGCTGCTGGGTCTGGAGGGCGAGTCGCCCCGCACGGTCGACGTCGAGGGCGCCGACGCCCGCGTCGAGGAGATCCGCGCCTCGGGGCGCATCAACCTGCTCGGCATGCACGACATCCCCTTCGACGCCGACGAGCAGCTGGTCCTGCACCGGCGGAAGGCCCTGCCGTACCACGCCAACGGGATGACGGTCCTCGCGTACGACCGTGACGGCGCCCCGCTCCTGGAGAAGACGTACTACTCGGTGGGCGGCGGCTTCGTCGTCGACGAGGACGCGGTGGCCGGGGAGAACCCGATCGTCCCGGACGACACCGTCCTGAAGCACCCCTTCCGCACCGGCGACGAGCTGCTGAGGCTCGCCCGGGAGACCGGTCTGTCCATCTCCTCCCTGATGCTGGAGAACGAGAAGGCCTGGCGGACCGAGGACGAGATCCGGGCCGGGCTGCTGGAGATCTGGCGCGTCATGCAGGCCTGCATCGCCCGCGGCATGTCCCGGGAGGGCATCCTGCCCGGCGGGCTGAAGGTCCGCCGCCGGGCCGCGAACTCGGCCAGGCAGCTCCGGGCCGAGGGCGACCCCCAGACGCACGCGATGGAGTGGATCACCCTCTACGCGATGGCCGTCAACGAGGAGAACGCCGCCGGGGGCCGCGTGGTGACCGCCCCGACCAACGGCGCGGCGGGCATCATCCCCGCCGTCCTGCACTACTGGATGAACTTCGCGGCGGGCGGCTGCACCGAGGCCGAGAAGGACGACAGCGTCGTCCGCTTCCTGCTGGCCGCGGGAGCGATCGGCATGCTCTTCAAGGAGAACGCCTCCATATCCGGCGCCGAGGTCGGCTGCCAGGGCGAGGTCGGCTCCGCCTGCTCCATGGCCGCCGGAGCCCTCGCCGAGGTCCTGGGCGGCTCCCCCGAGCAGGTGGAGAACGCCGCCGAGATCGGCATGGAGCACAATCTGGGCCTGACCTGTGACCCGGTCGGCGGTCTCGTCCAGATCCCCTGCATCGAGCGCAACGGCATGGCGGCGGTCAAGGCGGTCACGGCGGCCAAGATGGCGCTGCGCGGCGACGGCAGCCACAAGGTCTCCCTGGACAAGGTCATCAAGACCATGAAGGAGACGGGTGCGGACATGAGCGTGAAGTACAAGGAGACGGCCCGGGGCGGGCTCGCGGTGAACATCATCGAGTGCTAGACCGCGTCCACGTGTGAATCCCCTCTGCGCGGACAGGCGGAGGGTGCCGGGCTCCACACGGATGCCGACCGATCCTTGACTGGCCGGTTGTCCATGTTTGCCTACATTGGTAGAGGGTTACCAGTGCATGCGCAGGGGACGAGCACGGCCCCGCCCGGGCGGCGCGGAGCGCTCTTCCTGACCGGCTCCGCCCACGCCTCGACGCTCCTCACCGGAGCGCTCGGTCCGGAGGCGCCCGGTGCGGAGCCGCCACCGGTATCTCCGCGGCAAAGACGAAGGGGAACGACGCAATGACCGACACCTCGCACAAGCCGACCACCTCCGACTCCGGCGCCCCGGTGGAGAGCGATGAGCATTCGCTCACCGTGGGCCCGGGCGGGCCGATCCTGCTCCAGGACTCCTACCTGATCGAGCAGATGGCCCAGTTCAACCGTGAACGAATCCCCGAACGCCAGCCGCACGCCAAGGGCAGCGGCGCCTTCGGGCGGTTCGAGGTGACCGCGGACGTCTCCGCGTACACGAAGGCCGCGCTCTTCCAGCCCGGCGCCACGACCGACCTGGTCATCAGGTTCTCCACCGTCGCCGGGGAGCGGGGCAGCCCGGACACCTGGCGGGACCCCCGCGGTTTCGCGGTGAAGTTCTACACCAGCGAAGGCAACTACGACATGGTGGGCAACAACACCCCCGTGTTCTTCGTGAAGGACCCGATGAAGTTCCAGCACTTCATCCGGTCCCAGAAACGCCGGGCGGACAACAACCTGCGCGACCACGACATGCAGTGGGACTTCTGGACCCTCTCGCCCGAGTCTGCGCACCAGGTCACCTGGCTGATGGGTGACCGCGGCATCCCGCGCACCTGGCGCCATATGAACGGCTACACCTCGCACACGTACATGTGGATCAACGCGCAGGGCCAGCGGTTCTGGGTGAAGTACCACTTCAAGACGGACCAGGGCGTCGAGACGTTCACCCAGCACGAGGCCGACCAGATGGCCTCCGCGGACACGGACTATCACACGCGTGATCTCTTCGAGCACATCCGCGACGGGGAGTACCCGAGCTGGACGCTGAAGGTCCAGATCATGCCGTACGAGGACGCCAAGGACTACCGGTTCAATCCCTTCGACCTGACCAAGGTGTGGCCGCACGGCGACTACCCGCTGATCGAGGTCGGGCGGATGACGCTCGACCGCAATCCCACCGACAACCACGCCGAGATCGAGCAGGCGGCCTTCCAGCCGAACAACTTCGTACCGGGCATCGGCCCGAGCCCGGACCGCATGCTCCTGGCGCGGCTGTTCTCCTACGCGGACGCGCACCGCTACCGCATCGGGGGCAACTACCAGCAGCTGCCCGTCAACGCCCCCGTCGTCCCGGTGCGCACATATTCCAAGGACGGAGCGATGGCGTACCGGAAGACCACCGACCCGGTCTACGCGCCGAACTCCAAGGGCGGCCCGGCGGCCGACACCGAGCGTTACGGAACCCCGCCGAGCTGGTACGCCGACGGTGAGATCACCCGGGCGGCCTATGTCGACCACGCCGAGGACGACGACTGGGGGCAGGCCGGCACCATGGTGCGGGAGGTCCTCGACGACGCGGCGCGGGACCGGCTGGTGGACAACGTCGTCGGCCACCTGCTCAACGGCGTGACCGAGCCCGTGCTGCAACGGGCCTTCACCTACTGGTCGAACATCGACGGCACCATCGGCAAGCGCATCGAGCAGGGCGTGCGCGCGAAGGCCGGCGAGAAGGACCCCAAGGCCCAGGAGCAGGGCAACCCGGCGCGCCGGGACATGCAGCGCAAGGCCTGAGAGCCGTACGCCCCTCGGGCATCGGCGCCCCGGCTTCCGCGCACACGCGTCGCACAGGCCTCCGCCCCTCGTTCCCACGGGGGGCGGAGGCCTGTCGCACGCACGGCTTTGAACAAGGCGCGGTACGCGGCGTCGTAAGCGGCGAAGTCGCGGCGCAGGTGCTGGAGGTGGGCCGTCACCTCGACGACGTCCTGGGGGCCGAAGCCCGAGGTGAACACGTAGGGGCCTGCGGCCATCCCCTGGCTGCAGGCGTCGGCGCACGCCGGGAACGCGGCGGTCCTCCGGGGGACTGAGCGCCAGGGGCACGGGGTGGTCGGCGGATCCGAGGCCCTTCGCCGACGCGAAGGGCCGGACCGCCACCTGCCGGATTGGGTCAGGCCTTGTTCTGCGAGGCCCAGAACTCGTCGAACGTGAGCTCGCCGTCGCCGTTGCCGTCGTGGGCGTTGATGACGGCCTGGGCGACCGTCTCGGTGACATAGGGGTCACCGAGCTGCGCCATGGCGCTCTTGTACTCGACGGCCGTTATGCGGCCGTCGCTGTTCTGGTCGAAGCGCTCGAATGCCGCTCGTGCCGACTCGATGTCCGCCACTGTTCCGCCCCTTCGTTAAGCGTCGTTGACGGAGGTCAGATTATCCGGCGCCCCGGACGGCGGATCCGGCGGGCGACCGCGCCCGGGCCCCGGCCCGGGACCCGCCCGCGGACGCGAGGACTCAGGTCAGCAGCTCCGTGGTGGTCACCGCGCGCAGCCGACGACGGTCGATCTCCGTGAGGAGGAGGGGCAGCGCGGCGATGGTGTCCCGGTAACCGAAGTGCAGGCTCACCACGGAGCCGTTGCGCAGTTCACCGGCGACCTTGCGTGTGACGGCCGCGACCCCTGGTGAGGTGAAGTCGAGGGACTCCACGTCGTAGGAGAGGACGTGGGGGTAGCCGGCCCGGCGCGCGAGGTCCTGGACGAGCGGGGTGGCGTACCGGGCGCGCGAGGGCCTGAACCAGGTGCCGATCGAACCGGTGAGCCGGCGCAGGCGCTGGGCGCAGCCGGTGATCTCCTCGTACGCCCGCGTCTCGTCCATCGCATTGATGTCGAGGTGGCTCTGGGTGTGGTTGCCGAGGTCATGGCCCCCGTCGAGGATCCGGCGGGCCATATCGGGGTTCCGGTCGAGCCAGCTGCCGACGGCCAGGACGGTGAGCCGGGCGCCGGCCCGTTCGGCCTCGGCGAGGACGGTGCGGGCCAGGGCGGGGTCGCCCTGGCCGTGGAAGGTGAGGGCGACCCGGGGGCGGCCGCGGGGGCCGTGCTCGATCTGCACCGGCTGCCCGGGGAAGCGCCGCGGGGCGGCGGCCGGACGTGGCGCGCTCCGGACGCTCTCACCGTTCCGCGCGGCCGCCGGGGCCGGAGAGCGCGCTGCCCCGTCCTGTGCGCAGCCGGCCGCCGATGTGCCTGCCAGGAGCGCTCCGGCCGCCGTGCGCAGGGCGCTGCGTCTGGGCACCGTTGTCCTGCGAGCGCTCATGGACGTCCACCTCGCGGGTCGGTTCGGGTGCTGTTTTCCCGAGACCCGAGACACAGTAAGGCGGAGCACGTGGAGATTCCGGGGTGGCCGCGTGTGGCCGTCTCCATGAGGTGATCGATGAATCACCGAGAGAAACCGATCGATACGGAGAGAATGCCAGGCGAGTGACTCATCACACCTGCGATTCATAAACCAAATAGACAGTTAGATTGGAAATTGTCCGCTTTGAGGCTTTGGCTCCGAGGTCGCCCGTCTGCCATAGTCGGGGGCGCGACCTCCTCCGACCCGAGCCAGGTCCCCGGTGCGGCCGTGGACACACCCCCCCCCATTCCACGGCCCCCTCAGAAGCCCCCGACACGCCACCACCCAGGCGGACCGGGGGCTTCTGCGTGTCAGCGGTCGACGGTGCGCATCTCGAACCAGGTGGTCTTCCCGCGCGGTAGGAGATCCACGCCCCACCGGTCGGAGAGCTTGTCCACCAGGAAGAGACCCCGCCCGCTGACGTCCATCTCATGGACGGGCATCAGACACGGAAGCCCACGCGAAGGGTCGCGCACCTCGATCCGCACCCAGCCGCGGCGGCGCAGCATCCGCAGCCCGAAAACCCGCGCCCCGGTATGCCGCACCGCGTTGCCCACGAGCTCGGAGACCAGTAGCACACCGTATTCGGCGGTCTGCGGAGGAAGCTGCCAGTGACGCAGCATCACACAGGAAGTGATGCGCCGGGCGGTGGCGGCGGACTCCG
Source organism: Streptomyces sp. NBC_01166 (assembly GCF_045039765.1). Lineage (NCBI taxonomy): Bacteria > Bacillati > Actinomycetota > Actinomycetes > Kitasatosporales > Streptomycetaceae > Streptomyces > Streptomyces sp. NBC_01166. Next base: position 5,810,739 of record NZ_CP108613.1, on the reverse strand, counting down.
GACGGGAGGGCAGACGGACTTCGCCCTCCGTCGGATTTCCGAACAACTCCAGTGCTTTGAACGCCTGTTCGTCTTCGACGGCAGTCGTCCATCGCGCCGCTGTCGCGCCGCTGCGCTGTCGCGGCTGCTCCACACCCTCCAGGCCCGCCATGCCACCCATCATGGACGCACAGAACGCTCTCTGTGACCGTTCCGGCAGAATCCCTCTACCGGAACCAGTCCTTCCGCGCCGGTTCTCCGGCATATGCCAGGGGCAGAACGGAGCCCTGTTCAGCCATGCCCACCTGCGGCGGGGCGAGAGGCCGAGTAATTGCACGAGCGGAGCGGGCGCCACGCCTTAAGGTTCTCTTAAGGTCCAGCTAATCCGCCCGCACGGATGAACGTACGTGCCCCTGTACGCAACTCACGCTGGGTCAGAGGAATTCGGCCTTGCCCGGGCCCTCCTCCACGAAGCTGCGCATGCCTCGCTCGCGGTCCTCGGTGGCGAACAAGCCCGCGAACCAGGTCCGCTCGATCGTGAGCCCGGTGTCGATGTCCGTCTCCAGCCCCGCGTCCACGGACTCCTTGGCGGCCCGCAGCGCCAGCGCGGGCCCCTTGGCCAGCCGCGCCGCCCAGGCGCGGGCCTGCTCGTACACCTCGGCGGCGGGCACCACGCGGTCCACGAGACCGATCGCCAGGGCCTCCTCGGCCTTCACCTGACGGCCCGTGAAGATCAGGTCCTTGGCCTTGGACGGCCCCACCAGCCGGGCCAGGCGCTGGGTGCCGCCGGCGCCCGGGATCAGCCCCAGCAGGATCTCCGGCTGGCCGAGCTTCGCGTTCTCCGCGGCGATCCTGAAGTCGGCGCAGAGCGCGAGCTCACAGCCCCCGCCCAGGGCGTAGCCGGTGACGGCCGCGACCACGGGCTTGGGAATGCGCGCCACGGCGGTGAAGGCCTCCTGCAGGGCCCTGGAGCGTACGACCATCGCCGTATGGTCCATCGCCTGCATCTCCTTGATGTCCGCGCCCGCCGCGAACACCTTCTCGCCGCCGTAGAGGATCACCGCCCGCACGTCGTCCCGCCGGCCCGCCTCCTCGGCGAGTTCGCGCAGCCGGTCCTGGACGGCGACGTCCAGTGCGTTCATCGGCGGCCGGTCCAGGCGGATCGTGCCGACGTTGTCCTGTACTTCGAGGGTTACGGTCATGGGAGGCAGGTTAGGGCCTCTCGATCCGAACGAGAGGCCCACCCACGACCAACGGCTGCGGGCCCGGTGCCGTTGGTCACAGCACCGGGCCCGCCTCCCTGGAACGGATCTACTTGATCCACTCCGACCAGTCCATGTTCCAGCCGTTGAGGCCGTTGTCCGGCTGGATCACCTTGTCGTGGGAGTTCTTCACGATGACGACGTCGCCGATCAGGGAGTTGTCGAAGAGCCACGCGGCGGGCGTCTTGCTGTCCCAGGCGCCGCGCACGTCCCGCAGACCGACACAGCCGTGGCTGGTGTTGGTCGAGCCGAAGATGCTGGACGCTCCCCAGTAGTTGCCGTGGATGAAGGTGCCCGAGGTCGACAGGCGCATCGCGTGCGGCACGTCCTTGATGTCGTACTCGCCGCCGAACCCGACGGTGTCGCCGTTCATCCGGGTCACCTTGAGCTTCTCGCTGATGACCATCTGACCGTTGTACGTGGTCGTGGCAGGGGCACCCGCGGAGATCGGGATGTCCTTGATCTGCTTGCCGTCACGGACCACCTTCATCCGGTGGGAGCTCGCGTCGACCGTGGAGACCTGGCTGCGCCCGATGGTGAACTTCACGGTCTTGGCCTGCTTGCCGTAGACCCCCGGCCGCCCCTCGACGCCGTCGAGGTCGAGCCGCACGGTCACCTTCGTGCCCGCCGCCCAGTACTTCTCGGGGCGGAAGTCGAGGCGGTCGTTGCCGAACCAGTGCGGCTCGACCTGTACGGCGGGCTCCGCCGTCACGCTGATCGCCTTCTCCACGGCCGCCGGGTCGGTGATCCCCCGGGTGAAGTGGATCGACACCGGCATGCCCACGCCGACGGTCGAGCCGTCCTCGGGGGTGTACTGACCGATGAAGGTGTTCTGCGGGACCAGCGTCGTGAAGCTGGTGTCCTTCGCCGACTGGCGGCCCTCGTCGTCCTTGGCGACCGCGTGCACGGTGTACTTGGTGGCGGCGGCCAGGTGACGGTCCGGCACCCAGCTGAGGCCGTCAGCGGCGATCTTGCCCTCGACCGCCTTGCCCTTGGGGTCCGCGACCTTCACCGTGCTCAGCTTGCCCTTGGCCGCCGAGACCTTCAGCGCCCCGCTGGTCGCCACGTCGTCGGCGCCGTCCTTGGGCGCGATCGTCACCACCGCCTGCGAGGCACTGGTGTCGTCGACCTTCCCGCCCGGCCCCTTGCTGTCCTTGTCTGCGGCGTTGCCGCTGCCCCCGCAAGCGGTCACCAGCAACAGCAGCGCGCCCAGTACCAGCGCGAGGAGGCCCCGGGTTCCGCGCCCGCGCCGTTCCCCGCCCGCGTCGGCCCATGCCCCCGATATCGGCTGCCCGTTCAATGTGGTCGTCTCCCCTCGCACGGCCTGGCCCCGCCATGGCCCGCACCCCCGCGCGCCGTACGTGCACGCTCGGCGCAAGATAATCACACCGCACGTAAGGAAGAGTTCCCCGGAATGTCACTGTTCGGTCCCAAGTCGCGCCGCACCGCCGGAGGGTGGTCCCGGAGGGCTCGCCTCCGGGACCTTCCCTGGTCGGGCGGGGGTCAGCGCAGGGCGGAGCCCGCCTTCCACTGCGGCCAGTCGATGTTCCAGCCGCCGAGGCCGTTGTCCGGGGCGACGATCTTGTCGGTGGAGTTGACCACCTCGACCACATCGCCCACGAGGGTGCGCTCGAAGAACCAGCCGGCCGGGGTGTCCGAGCTGCCGCCCTTCACGTCGCGCAGCCCGATGCAGCCGTGGCTGGTGTTCTCGGAACCGAAGATGTCCGGGGACTCCCAGTAGTTGCCGTGCAGGAAGGTCCCCGACTTCGTCAGCCGGATGGCGTGGGGCACGTCCTTGATGTCGTACTCGCCGCCGAAGCCGACGGTGCTGCCGTCCATGCGGGTCACGTCGTGCAGCTCGGAGACCACCATCTTCCCGTTGTACGTGGTCGTCTTCGCGGCACCCGCGGTGATCGGCACCGTGCTGACGACCTCGCCTTCGCGGCGTACCTCCATGGTGTGCGCCCGGGCGTCCACCACGGACGTCTGGGAGCGGCCCACCCGGAAGGCCACCTTCTTCTGCTGGCTGCCGTACACCCCCGGCGCGCCCTCCACATCACGCAGGCCTACGTCCACGGTCACCTCGGTGCCCGGCTCCCAGTAGCGGGCCGGGCGGAAGTCGAGCCGGTCCTTGCCGAACCAGTGGCCGACCACCTCGACCCGGGGTTCCGTGGTGATCCTGATGGCCTTCTCCACCGCGGCCCGGTTCTTGACTGGCCGGTTGAAGTCGAAGGAGACGATCATGCCGGTGCCCACGGTGGACCGGTTCTCCGGCTTGAAGTAGCCGATGAACCGGTCCTTGGGGACCAGCGTGGTGAAGGTGGTGCTGCGGGCCGAGCGATGGCCGTCCTCGTCGACGGCGACGGCCTCCACGCTGTACTTCCCGGCCAGCCCGAGCCGGTATCCGTCGTCCCGGGGGGCCCACGAACGGCCGTCCTCCGCGATCCGGCCCGGCACCTCCTGGTGCTCCGCGTCCTCCATCCGGGTCACCTTCACCCGCTCGATCCGTCCGTCGGGGACGGTCACTCCGAGCCGGCTGTCGGCGCCGACGTTCTCGGCACCGTCCTCGGGGACGATCCGGATGGCGTCGCCGGGTGCCCGGTTGTCCCCGAAGAGCGACGTCGCATCGGTGCAGCCCGTCAGTACGGCCGGCACGGTGAACAGTCCTGCCCATGTCAGCACGGCGGCCGAACCCGCCCGTGCTCTCTTCGCTACGTGGTTCACGCTCCCCCCAACGACGTGGCGGCCCCGGGGAAACGTGAGTGCGGGCCCGCCGATGGGCAGAACAGAGGGGAGGACACCGCTCGGAAGGCCGCGGCCGGGACGCCGCGCACTCCTACGGCGGGTGGCCGCTCCTACGAGCCGCAGGAGGCTAGAGGTGTCGAGCACAGCCGAGCAGGAGGAAACGCCGCGTACGACGGGGAGAGTGGTGGAGGCCCGGTCGACCTTGAAGGGCGGAGGAGACGAACCACCCGTATGGCCGGGTGCCCCGATGCCGTTGGGAGCACGCTTCCGGGTCGGACCGGACGGTGTGGCGGGCACCAACTTCGCCCTCTGGGCGGGCGGGGCCGAAGCCGTCGAGCTGTGCCTCTTCGACGAGCGGGGCACCGAGACCCGTCTCCCGCTGACCGAGCTGACCCATGAGATCTGGCACGGCTTCGTTCCCGGCATCGGCGCGGGACAGCGCTACGGCTACCGGGTGCACGGCCGCTGGGACCCCTGGACCGGCGCCCGCTGGAACGCGGCGAAGCTGCTCCTCGACCCGTACGCCCGTGCGGTGGACGGTTCGTTCACCCTGCCGCCCGAGGTGTACGGCCATGTGAGGGACTGGCCCGAGCAGCACGTCGCCGACACCGTGCGCGACGACCGGGACTCCGCACCGTACGTCCCCAAGGCGGTCGTCGTGCATGACGACGACGACTGGGCGGAGGACCGCCGGCCCAAGACCCCGTGGGCGGACACTGTCATCTACGAACTGCACGTACGCGGCTTCACCAAGCTCCACCCGGACATCCCGCCCGAGCTGCGCGGCACCTACGCCGGACTCGCTCACCCCGCCGCGATCGGCCACCTCCGCCGTCTCGGTGTGACCGCCGTCGAACTGCTCCCGGTCCACCAGTTCGCCCACGAGGACCATCTGCTGCGGCGCGGACTGCACAACTACTGGGGCTACAACTCGATCGGCTACTTCGCCCCGCACGCGGGCTACGCGGCGAGCGGCACGGCGGGGCAGCAGGTCGGCGAGTTCAAGCAGATGGTGCGCGCCCTGCACGACGCCGGGATCGAGGTGATCCTCGACGTGGTCTACAACCACACGGCGGAGGCCGGCGAGCTCGGCCCGATGCTGTCCCTGCGCGGCATCGACAACCGCGGCTACTACCGCCTCCAGCAGGACGCCCGCCGCTACGCGGACTACACCGGCTGCGGGAACACCCTGCACGTGGTGCAGCCGCAGGTCCTCCGGCTGATCACGGACTCGCTCCGCTACTGGGTGACGGAGATGGGCGTCGACGGCTTCCGCTTCGACCTGGCGGCGGCGCTCGCCCGCTCGATGCACGACGTGGACATGCTCTCGCCGTTCCTGGCGGTGATCGCCCAGGACCCGGTACTGCGCAGGGTGAAACTGATCGCCGAACCGTGGGACGTCGGCAACGGCGGCTACCAGGTGGGCGCGTTCCCACCGCTGTGGACGGAGTGGAACGACCGCTACCGGGATGCCGTACGCGACTTCTGGCGCGGCGCCCTGCCCGACGTACGCGACATCGGCTACCGCCTCACCGGGTCGAGCGACCTGTACGCCTGGGGCGGCAGGCGGCCGTACGCCTCGGTCAACTTCGTCACCGCGCACGACGGTTTCACCCTGCGCGACCTGGTCAGCTACGAGCAGAAGCACAACGAGGCCAACGGCGAGGGCAACCGCGACGGCACCAACGACAACCGCGCCTGGAACTGCGGCGCCGAGGGCGAGACCGACGACCGGGACATCAACGCCCTGCGCCGCCGGCAGTTGCGCAACCTGCTGACCACACTGCTCCTGTCGACCGGAGTACCGATGCTGGTGGCCGGCGACGAGATGGGCCGTACACAGGGCGGCAGCAACAACGCCTACTGCCAGGACAACGAGGTCAGCTGGCTGGACTGGTCGCTCCTGGAGGAGCCCCGCTGGCGGGAGCTGACCGAGCTGACCGCCCGGGTCCTGGCCCTGCGCCACCGCCATCCGGTGCTGCGCCGCCGCGCCTTCTTCGCCGGTACGCCGCAGGCCCCGGACGGCCTGCGGGACCTGGCCTGGTTCACCGCGCAGGGTGCGGAGATGACGGAGGGCGACTGGTACGCACCGGCCGCGACGCTCGGGCTCTACCTCTCCGGACGTGACATCCCGGGCCGGGACGCCCGGGGTGAACAGATCACCGACGACAGCTTCCTGGCGGTCCTGCACGCGGACCACCGCCCCTGCGACTTCCGGCTCCCGGGCCCGCCGTGGGCGCAGGCCTACGAACTGGTGCTGGACACCTCGCGCGAGGACCAGTCCACGGCCCCCGGCACGCTCCACCGGGGCGGCACGGAGCTCACGGTGGAGGGCAGGTCGGTGCTGCTGCTGCGGGTGGCGGAGTGAGGGGCGGGCCGGGCCGGCAGGCCTCAGCCGAGGATGCCGCGCTCGTAGGCGACGGCGACGGCCGCCGCGCGGTCCTTCGCGCCCAGCTTGGCGAAGACATGGGTGAGGTGGGTCTTCACGGTCGCCTCGCTGATGAACAGCTCGGCGGCGATCTCCCGGTTCGAGGTGCCCCTGGCGACGAGCCGGAGCACCTCACGCTCACGCGTGGACAGCGGTTCCTGGCCGGGCCCGGCCGGGGTGCGCACCCGTGAGACGAGCCGGGAGGCGACGGCCGGCGACAGCACGGTCCGGCCGTCGGCTGCGGCGCGTACGGCGGTGAACAGCTCGTCGCGGGGCGCGTCCTTGAGCAGATAGCCGGTCGCGCCCGCCTCGATGGCTGGCAGGGTGTCGGAGTCGGTGTCGTACGTGGTGAGGACGAGCACCTTGGAGCGGGTGCCGAGCCGGGCGAGCTCGGCGATGGCGGCCACGCCCCCGCCGCCCGGCATCCGCAGGTCCATCAGCACGACGTCGGGGTCGAGGCGGGTGGTGAGCTCGACGGCGGCCACTCCGTCGGCGGCCTCGCCGAGCACCTCGAAGCCGGGGGCCGAGGCGAACATGCCGCGCAGGCCGTCCCGTACGACGGGGTGGTCGTCGACGACGAGGAGGGTGATGACGCGCGCGGTTCCGGGGGCATCGGTCATATCGGCACCAGGCTACGTCCCTTCAGGCGCGCCGGACCAGCGGCACCCGGGCGGACACGGCGGTGCCGAGGCCGGGCTCGGACTCCACCTCGACGGTGCCCGCGATCCGCCCCGCACGGGCCCGCATCCCGCCGAGGCCGAAGCCGCCCGTGCCGCTGTGCGGGTGCGGGGCGGCCGGGTCGAAGCCGCAGCCGTCGTCGCGTACGTCCAGGGTGATCTCGTCGCCCATGTAGGAGAGGGTGACGCCCGCCCGCGTCGCCCCGGCGTGCCGGGCGGCGTTGGCGAGGGCCTCCTCGGCGATCCGGAGCAGAGTGGCCCCGACCTCGTCGTGGAGCGGCTCGACGGTTCCGGTGACGGTGAACTCCGCCCTCACGCCACTGCGTTCCGCCCAGCCGGTGACCGTCTTCTTCAGCGCGCCGGGCAGGTCGTCGTCCTCCAGTGCGGCGGGCACCATGTCGCGCACCGAGCGGCGGGCCTCGCCGAGACTGTGCCTGGCCAGACCCGCCGCGCGGTCGAGGTGCTCACGGGCGAGGGCGGGGTCGGCGGTCGAGGTGACGGCCTGCAGCTGGGTGATGATCCCGGTCAGTCCCTGCGCGAGGGTGTCGTGGATCTCGGCGGCGAGCCGTCGCCGCTCGTCGGCGACGCCGGCCTCGCGTGCCTGGAGCAGGAGCTGGGCGTGCAGGGCGGCGTTCTCGGAGAGTGCCTGTTCCAGGCGGGTGTTGGCGAGTTCCAGCGCGGAGATGGTCTCGGTCTGGCGCCTGGTCCGTTCGGCCTCGCGGGCTCCGATGTTGCCGAAGAGGAGGGCGAGGGAGGAGTGCAGGACGAACAGCGCGCCGAAGGCGACCCAGTTGGGGAGGGAGGCCGGCGGCATACCGCTCCCGGACTGGGATCCCGCCATCGTGACGGCGGTGCACAGCATTCCCGCGCGGACGAGGCGTTTCGGCAGCAGCTCGGCGACGTCGAAGTAGCCGATGATGGCGTAGATGGAGAAGAACGGGTTGCACCAGCAGAGCGCGAACCCGATCGCGGTCCGCAGGACGTAGTAGACGACGGCGGCCGGCGTCTGCGGGGTGGCAGCGGGCCGGACGCGGCCCCACCACAGCTGGAGCCCGCAGGCCGCCCCGGTCAGGACACCCGCCGTGTACTTGTCCGCCGCGGACATCCCGGTCAGCCCCGAGGACAGGGCGGCCATCAGGACGGCGAGGCCGAGGAGGGTGTACGGGCCGAACCGGAAGAAGCGCTGCTCGACCGTCGTGCTTTCCGGTGCCGTCCCCATGGGGACAGTCTTCATGCCGGTCACTCCCAGCGGAAGAGCCTGGTCGCCGCCCTGCCCAGCACCACGGTCCACACCACCATGACCCCGAGGTGCACCCAGCCCGGCCAGTCCCCCGAAGCCGCCTGGTCGAGTGCCTGGGAGGCGGCGCCGAACGGGGTGAACTCGACGATCCGGCGGAGCAGGTCCGGCATGGTCTGGACGGGCACCCAGACCCCGGCGGTGAACATCATCAGGAGGTAGGCCACCGAACCGACGGCGGTCGCGACCTTGGACGTCCGGGACAGTGCGCAGATGGTCGCGCCGAGGGCGAGGACGCAGCCGACGGCCAGGAGAAGAGCCAGCAGATAGCCGAACGCCTGCCCCGGAAGGCGTACGCCGAAAGCGAGCCGTCCGACGGCCATCACCAGCACCGCCGAGCCGAGCGAGGCCGCGCCGTGCAGCACGATCTGTGCGGCGAGCAGGGCCGAGGGGCGTACCGGGGTGGCCGACATCCGCCGGAGGATGCCGCGTTCGCGGTAGCCGGTGAGGACCGGCGGCATGGCCTGCAGACCGGCCATGATCATCGCCAGCAGGACGGCCACCGGTACGTACAGGTCGATGACGCTGCGTCCGCCGAGGGCGTCGTCGGCCTCCCGGAACGACGGGATCAGACCGAGGATCGTCATCAGGGCCGTCGGGAAGACGAGGATCCAGAACAGGCTGCCGGGTTCACGCAGGAAGAGCCGGGTCTCCGTCCTGAGGACGGCGGCGAGCGGGGCCGGACGGGACGCGGTCGTGGCTACGGTCGTGGTCATGGTCATGAGGCCTGTTCCGTGAGGTCGAGGAATACGTCGTCCAGGCCCGCCTCGGCGACGCGCAGTTGACGGGCGGTGATGCGGTGGCGGGCCAGGAGCGTGATCACGGCGTTGGCGGTGTCGTCCGTGCCGTGGATGACCACCCGCCCGCCGGGATCGGTCACGTCGACGGAGACGGCGCCCGGCAGCGCATCGAGTTCGGCGTACGCGATCGGCTCCGAGGGGGTGAAGGAGATGGCGGTCGGTCCCGCCGCTCCGCCGATCAGTCCGCCGGGGGTGTCGAGCGCCACGACACGGCCCTTGTCGATCACCGCGACCCGGTCGCAGAGCCGCTGGGCCTCCTCCATGAAGTGGGTGACCAGCAGGACGGTCACCCCGCCGGCCCGGATCTCCTCGATCAGCCGCCAGGTGTCCCGGCGGGCCCGGGGGTCGAGGCCGGTGGTCAGTTCGTCCAGCACGACCACGCGCGGGTTCCCGATGAGGGCGAGGGCGATGAACAGGCGCTGCTTCTGGCCGCCGGACAGCTTGGCGAAGCGGCGGTCGAGGTGGCCGTCGAGACCGAGCCGTTCGGCGAGCGCCTGCCGGTCGGCGGGGCGCGGGTAGAAGGCGCTGTAGAGCTCCAGCGCCTCACGCACGGTCAGCTTGGGCTGGAGCTCGCTCTCCTGGAGCTGGGCGCCCAGCAGCCGGGTGACCTCGTCGCGGTCGACGGCGGGGTCGAGTCCGGCGACCCGGACGGTGCCGGAGTCGGGGATCCGCAGTCCCTCGACGCATTCGACGGTGGTGGTCTTGCCGGCTCCGTTGGGGCCGAGGATCCCGAAGATCTCCCCCTCGTCGACGGTGAAGCTCACCCCGTCGACCGCGGGGCGGCCGCCGTAGGCCTTGTGCACCCCGTGTACTTCGATGATTGCCATGCCGTAAGGATTCCGGTGGGCGGCCGCCGCCGGTATCCGCCGTCACGCCCGTCCTCGCATCAGCCGATCGGTTGACCGGTCCCTCCGACCAGCGGCGTGTGACCGGAAAACCACGTGATCGATGTCAGTGGTGAACCTTAGGCTCGGTCCTGATGCCCGAGAAACCTGCAGAGCCCACGGACCGGTCCGCCGTGCGCTCCCTCCTGCGACTGTGGCCCTATGTCAGACCGGTGCGGCTGCGCTGGATCAGCGCGGCGCTCGTGGCGGTTATCGCGTCCTGTCTCACGCTGGTGATCCCCCTGGTCCTGAAGTGGATGGTGGACGGTCCCGTCGCGGACCGCGATCCGGGCGGGGTATGGCTGGGGGCGCTCTGGCTGCTGCTGCTGGGGATCGTCGAGGCCGGGCTGTTCGGCCTCCGCCGGTGGCTCGTGGCCCGGCCGCTGGCCGGTGTCGAGGCGTCGATGCGCGCCGATCTCTACCGTCATCTCCAGCGGCTTCCGGTGGCGTTCCACGACCGCTGGCCCTCGGGGCAGCTGCTCTCACGCGGGACGACGGACCTGATGCTGCTGCGGATGTTCCTGGCTTTCCCGCTGACGTTCCTGCTGGTCAACACCACGACGATCCTGGTCGGTTTCGTCATCCTGTTCGCCCAGGAGTGGTCGCTGGGGCTGGTGCTGCTCGCGCCCGCCGTCCCCCTGATGGTCCTGTGCTCGCTCTTCGAGACGAAGTACGCCCTGGTGGCGCGGAAGGCCCAGGACCAGGTCGGCGATCTGACGACGGTCGTCGAGGAGAGCGTGCTGGGCATCCGTATCGTCAAGGGCTTCGGCCGCAACCGCAGCCAGGCGCTGGCCTTCCGCGCGCTCGCGCAGCGGCTGCGCACCACGGAGCTGGGCAAGGCCCGGCTGCTCGCGGGGATCTGGGCGCTCATCACGGCCATCCCGGAGCTGGCGATCGGTGCGGCGCTGGTGCTCGGCACGATCCAGGTCGCGGACGGCGATCTGTCCGCGGGCACGCTCGTCGCGTTCCTCTCGACGGCTCTGGCGCTGCGCTGGCCCGTCGAGTCGATCGGCTTCCTGCTGGCGATGAGCCAGGAGTCGGCGACGGCCGCCGACCGCTACTTCGAGGTCATGGACGTCGCGGAGGAGCCGGAGTCCGGGACCCCGGGAGAGGCGGCCGGGACCGCCGGGCAGGGCATGGTCTTCGAGGGGGTGGAGTTCCGCTACCCCGACGCCGAGCCCGGTTCACCGCCGGTCCTGGCCCGCGTCGACCTCCGGATCCGGCCCGGCGAGACCATGGCGCTGGTGGGCGCCACCGGTTCCGGGAAGACGACGCTGACGGCGCTCGTCCCCCGGCTGCACGAGGTCACCGGCGGCCGGATCCTGCTGGACGGCGAGGACATCACCACCATGGAGCGGCCGCGGCTGCGCGAGCTGGTCTCGGTGGCCTTCGAGGAACCCACCCTCTTCTCGGCGACCGTCGGGGAGAACGTGCTGATGGGCGCGGAGGGCGCGGGCGAACAGGAGCTGCGCCGGGCCCTGTCGGTCGCGCAGGCCGACTTCGTGCACGAGCTGCCGCAGGGCATCGACACCCAGGTCGGCGAGCAGGGGCTGAGCCTCTCAGGCGGCCAGCGGCAGCGCCTCGCGCTGGCCCGCGCCGTGGTGGGCCGGCCGCGCTTCCTGGTGCTCGACGACCCGCTCTCCGCCCTGGACGTGCATACGGAGACGCTGGTGGAAGCGGCGCTGCGGCGGGTCCTGGAGGAGACGACGGCCGTGGTCGTCGCCCACCGGCCGTCCACGGTGATGCTCGCGGACCGGGTGGCCCTGCTGTCCGAGGGCCGGATCAGCGCCGTGGGCACCCATCAGGAACTCCTGCGCACCAACGCCGAGTACGCCTGGCTGATGTCGGGCGACCGGAGCACCGGTGTTCTCGTCCCCGAGGAGGGCAGCACCCGATGACCAGTACGACTGCCGACGGACCCGCCCTCGCCGACGAGGACCTCCCCGGGAGGGAGCCCGGTCCGGCCGGAGGCGACGGTGACGCTTTCGACGCCGACGCCCTGCCCGCTCCCCGGGGTGCCACCCGGGCGCTGCTGATCTCCCTGCTCGCACCGCTGCGGGCCAGGGTGCTCGTGGCCTCCCTCCTGCTGCTCGTCCAGCAGGCCGCCGTGCAGGCGGGTCCCCTGCTCGTCGCGTACGCCATCGACAGCGGTGTGCCCGCGTTCCGGGACCACGACTACGGCCCGCTGGCCGCCGTGGGCGTCGGGTACGCGGTGTGCTCGGTCGGTGGGGGGCTGCTCCAGTACGCCTTCATCCGGGCGGCCGCCCGGATCAACCAGGACGTGCTGCTCGATCTGCGCGGGCGGATCTTCCGGCACGCGCAGGCGCTGAGTGTGGACTTCCATGAGCGCTACACCTCGGGCCGGCTGATCTCCCGCTCGACCACGGATGTGGAGTCCCTGCGGGAGCTGCTGAGCGAGGGGCTGCAGGAACTCATCGGGGTGGTCCTGTCGTTCGTCTCGATCTCCCTGATGCTGCTCTGGCTCGACCTCGGCATCGGCGCCATCGCCGTGGCGTCCTTCGCTCCGCTGTATCTGCTGGTGCGGGCCTACCGGCGCCGGGCGGCGAAGGCGTACTCGGCCCGTTCGTCGGCGATCGCCGCGGTCATCGTGAAGTTCGCCGAGACGATGAACGGGATCCGCCCGGTGCAGGCGTTCCGCAGGGAGCGCGCCAACGACAAGGACTTCGCGGTGTTCAACCGCCGACACGAGCGGAGGAACGGCGACGCGCTGCTGGAGATGGCCCGCTACGTCGTGGGCTCCCGGCTCGTCGCCAACACGGCCGTGGCGGCCATGGTGCTCTGGGGCGCGTACCGGGTGGCGTCGGACACGCTGGCGCTCGGCGTGCTGGCCGCGGCGGTGCTCTATCTGCGGCGGCTGTACGACCCGATCGACCGGCTCGCGATGTTCCTCAACTCCTACCAGTCGGCGGCCGCTTCGCTGGAGAAGATCGCCGGCCTGCTGGCGCAGACACCCTCGGTGCCCGAGCCCGTGACCCCGAAGGTGCTGCCCACCCTCGCCGGTGAGCACCCGGGCCGGGAGGTCGTGTTCGACGGGGTGCGGTTCGCCTACCGCACGGGCGGCGAGGTCCTGCCGCGCTTCGATCTGACCCTGCCCGCGGGCCAGACCGTGGCCGTGGTCGGTTCGACGGGCGCGGGCAAGTCGACGCTGGCCAAGCTGCTGGCGCGCTTCTACGACCCGACGGAGGGCCGGGTCCTCCTGGACGGCGCCGATGTGCGCGACCTGGCGACGGCCGAGCTCCGGCGGGGCGTGGTGATGGTGACCCAGGAGGCGTTCCTGTTCTCCGGGACGATCGCGGAGAACATCGCGATCGGCCGTCCGGAGGCGACGCCGGAGGAGATCGAGCACGCGGCCAAGGCCATCGGGGCGCACGACTTCATCAGCTCCCTGCCCGACGGGTACGACACGGACGTCCGCAAGCGGGGTGGCCGGATCTCCGCGGGCCAGCGCCAGCTGGTGGCCTTCGCGCGGGCGCTGCTCGCGGACCCGGCGGTGCTGATCCTCGACGAGGCCACGAGTTCGCTGGACATCCCCGGCGAGCGGGCGGTGCAGCGGGCGATGGACACGGTGCTGCACGGCCGCACGGCGGTGGTGATCGCGCACCGCCTGTCGACCGTGGAGATCGCGGACCGGGTCCTGGTGATGGAGCACGGGCGGATCGTGGAGGACGGCTCACCGGCCGAACTCATCGGCGGTACGGGCCGGTTCGCGGGCCTGCACCGAGCGTGGCGGGAGAGCCTGGCCTGAGGTGCCCGCGCTGTAGGTTCCGCAGTTCCGTGCGCACTTCCGCGTCATCATGAGCACCGATCGGACGTCCGGCGCGGGCCGCTGCCTGATGGGCGCGTCCTGGCCCAGCAGAGCGCCCAGGGCCTCGCCTTCGTCCGGCGAGGCGCAGTCAGGCAGGGGTCGAGTCGCGGTCGCCTTCTTGTGGTCCCGGCGGGCCGAGCCGGTGGTCGAGCGCGGCACCGGCATCGGGGCAGTGCGTGCGGATGACGTCGAGGAAGGCGTTCAGTGCAGGGGAACTGTCCCGGGCGTTGAAGGACAGGACCAGATCGGGCAGAGGCGTGCGCGGAGTCACCTCGCAGAACCACGTGCCCCGTCGTGGGGCCGTCAGCATGCGAGAGGGTCCCAGGCCGACGCCCATCCCGCAGGCGGCGAGGCCGATGATGGTGTGGATGTCCCTCGCGACGGTCGCGCCGGAGAGCGCCGGGGAGTCCTTGCCCAGGAGGGTCCTCAGTCCGGTGACGACGGCGGGCTCGTCCTCGCCCGGCGCCAGAATCAGCGGCTGTCGCCGCAACTGGTCCACGTCGACCGACGACTGACCCGCGTACGGGTGCGTGCTGCTTACGACCGCGACCAGGTGGTCGTGTCCGATCGGGACCGATACCAACTGCTCGGCCCCGACGCCCCGTGGCGGGCCGAGGCCGATCGCCATGTCCAGTTCGCCGGCGATGAGCGCGGCCGTGCTGCGGTTGGTCGCCATCTCGTCCAGTTCCAGCCGCACGTCGGGCCGTTCGCGGCCGAACCGGCCAAGGACGTCCGGCAGGGGTTCGAGCAGCGCCGAGGCGATGAAACCCAGGCGCAGTCGTCCCGTCTCGCCGCGCGCCGCCCTGGCCGCGTCGACCGAGGCCGCCGCGATCTCGTCGAGCGCCCTGCGCGCCCGGGAGAGGAAGGCCGCGCCGGCAACCGTCGGAAACACCCCTTGGCGGGTGCGATCGAACAAGCGGGCGCCCACTTCCCGTTCGAGGTCGGCGATCTGCTTGGACAGCGGAGGCTGCGCGATGCCCAGCGCACCGGCCGCCCGGCCGAAGTGTGCGTGCTCGGCAAGGGTCAGTGCGTACCTCAGGTGCCGCGCCTCCATGTCAGCCTCCCAGTCATATCTCACGTGTATCGTCAACCAGCCTGTCAGATCTTTCACTAGATGACCGGGGGCTGGGTCGCGTGGAATGCGGTCATGACCGATTCTTCCTCCACAGACACCGTCTTCGTCTTCGTGCACGGGGCCTGGCACGGCTCCGGGCAGTGGGCGGCCACGCAGCGCGCACTCGCCGCACTCGGTGCCGCGAGCATGGCCATCGATCTGCCGGGGCACGGCTTCCAGGCGCCACTGCCCACCGGATACCTCCAGCCGGGCCAGCCGGGCCTGTTGACAGAGAAGTCCGCGCTCGCCACCGTGACGATGGACGACAGCGCCGAGGCTGTGCTTGACACGCTGCGCCAGGCCCGACACCACCGTCGCGTCGTACTTGTCGCGCACAGTGCGGGCGGCGGCCCCGCGTCGCTGGCTGTCGAGCGCGCACCCGAACTCGTCGACGAGATCGTCTACCTCTCGGCCTTCGTGCCCGCCGGACGGCCCCGGTTCGTCGACTATCTCGGCTCGCCCGAGCACGCCACGGCGCGGGGCCAGAGTCTCAACCTCGGTGACCCCGGGGAACTGGGCGCCGTGCGGATAAACCCGCTCTCGCAGGATCCCGCCTATGTCGAGGAACTGCGGCAGACTCACTACCACGACACCGCACCGGAGCACTTCGACCGCTGGCGCTCGGCACTGAGCCCCGATCTGCCGCTGGCGATCCCAACCACCCCGGTCACCGTGACTCCGCAACGCTGGGGGCGCGTCCCGCGGACCTTCCTGCGCTGCGCGGACGATCGGGCGCTGCCCACGGCCGTGCAGGATCTGATGATCGCGGAAGCCGACCGAGCCATGCCCGGCAACCCGTTCACCGTGCGCACCCTCCCGGGCAGCCACAGCCCGTTCGCCGCCCGGCCCCGTGAGCTCGCCGCGGTTCTGCTGCCGTGAGCGGCGGACGCCTCGTGCTGCCGGTGGTGCTCAGCGCCACTTTCGTGCAACTGCTCAACGTCACTGTCGCCCAGGTGGCTGCGCCGGCGATCCAAGCCGGTCTGGGCGCCGGCCCGGGCGCTGTGCAACTGGTCCTCGCCGGATACACCCTGACGTACGCGTGCCTGCTCATCCCCGCCGCACGTCTGGGCGACCGGTACGGCTACCGCCGGCTGTTCGTGGCAGGCACCGTGGTCTTCACCGCAGGGTCGGTGGCCGGTGCATGCGCCCCCGACGCCGCATCGCTGATCACAGCCCGGCTGCTGCAGGGCGCGGGCAGTGGCCTGGTCGCCCCCCAAGTCCTGTCGCTCATACAGACCGCCACCCCCGCGACACGCCGGCCACGCGCCCTCGGCCTGTACGGCGCCACCATGGCCGTGGCGTCACTGGCCGGGCCGCTGATCGGCGGCCTCGTCCTCAGCGCCGACCTCTTCGGCCTCGGCTGGCGGCCGGTGATGCTCCTCACCGTGCCGGTGGCACTCGCCTCGCTGGCCGGAGCGACCGCGCTGCCCAGCACCCGCGGGGCGGACGGACTCCGCGTCGACAAACCGGGTGCGCTGCTGGTCACCATGGGAGCCGGCGCGCTGGTCCTGCCCCTGGCCCTGGGGCGGGAAGCAGGCTGGCCCTGGTGGACGTGGGCCGGTTTCGCCGTGGCTGTGGCCGCCCTCGGCCACTTCGTCCGGACCCTCCCGCACCGGCCGGACCCGCTGATCCATCCCGCGGTGCTGCGTGACCGGTCGGCGCGGAGGGGCACGTTGCTGGTGTTCGTGTTCAACACGGGCGTGCCCTCCTTCACCTACCTGCTCTTCCTCCACCTTCAGTCCGCCGTCGGGTACTCGGCCCTGGCTGCCGCACTGACGTCGGCACCGTTCGCCGCAGCCGCCGTCGTCGGCAGCAGAGCCGCACCCGCTCTCACCCGCCGGCACGGTCCGAAGGTGCTCACCGTCGCCCCCCTGGTCCTCGCCGGGATGTGCCTGGCGCTGGCCCCCCTCGTCGGCTCGGCGACTGGACGCCAGGCGACACTGCCCGTGCTGGCCGTCGGCGGAGCCGCGTTCGGCGCCTTCACCGCGTCGGTGTTCACCCAGGTCCTGGCCCAGGTGCACGGCCCCGCCGCCGGTTCGGTCTCCGGTCTGCTGCCCACAGCACAGCAGCTCGGCGGATCCATCGGAGTGACCGCGGCCGGACTCGCCTACTACGCCCCCGCCGCCGATGCGGACGCCGCGTTCCGGCACGCCATGCTCTACCAGGCCGCCGCCTTCACGATCACCGCGCTGATCAGCCTCCGGCTCCAACACCGGCCTGGCACCGAGCCCATGCACGGCCACAGCAGTCACAGCGCAAGGGCACGTAGGTAAAGCGCCGGCCTCCAGCGGCCTTCGCCCCTCCCCGTAGGCCGTGCCCGCTCCGCATCGCCCAGGGAACATGGACGACGACCACCGGTTTCAGAAGCCGGCGATCGTCGCGACACTTGAACCTCCCCCACCCCAACTCCGCTCGGGCCGACGCGCCTTCTGCAGGACGGCACAGCACACAGGAGAGCGCATCCGAAAGCAGCGCCACCCACCCCCGGTGGCCGGCAGCAGCACGCCGCACTCAGAGCGACGGACCGGTGAGAGCCTCTCGTGCATTCTGCTCATGATCGGCTGTCGAAGGCGGTGCTCACGGGGCGCGGAAAGCCGGATCGCAGCAGGAGCCACTGCTCACGGAACCGTGTTTCCTGCATCGACGGCGGCGGCGCTCCCCCGGTCCGGCTCCCTCGCCGGGCCGGGGCCCGCGGCGACAGCCACCCGGCTGACCACGCCCCGACCTCCTGGTTCACGCTCCTGGACGCGACCGGACGACCGGCTCGTCCGGTCGCGTCCGCCCTCATCCTGACCGCTTGCGGAGTGGTGAGCTTGGTACCGGCCCCAGGCGGGGAACCGACCGTTCTGAGTCCGGCCCGGACGGCTGCGGTATGGACCGACACCCGAGGCGGCACGCTGGAGCTGAAGCCGGACGGATCCGGGAGACCTCGGAGCAGGGGGAACCTGACCATCGTCGCGGTGTCGTCCGACACCGGCGCCGTCGTGGAGGACCACGGGGCGCTGCGGTACCGCGAGGCACCGAAGCTCTGGAGCTGCATCGGCGACCCCGGCGACGGAAATTTCTGCACCCTGACCGCCCCTCCGGAGTGAGACGACCAGGCCGACCGAGCCACCGCGTCGGCCGGAGAGCCGACACCGCACGACGCGGTCTCCGGCACCCGGCCCGGAACCGGCCATACCTCGCACCGTCTCAGCACGTGGTCCCCGTCCGCTTCCGCCCGCGCATCCCGGCCACGGGGGATACCGACGGAAACCCCTCTCTGCCCTGCGGTGTACGGCAGATGACAATCCCAGCAACCTCCTGCGCCACACCGACGACACACGGCGAAACGTCCGCTTAACGAACATGACCATTCCGGCAACGGACGACTTCCGGCCAATGTGTTGACGCGGTCCTGACACGCACCTGTTCCGGCTGACACTCTTCCCCCGTTCCACGCACCGCCTGCTCTGCCCGGCCGGCTCACCCAGTCGACCGGCACCCCCTCGCAGAAGGAGTCCGCGTGAGACCCACGCCCAGCCGTCGTGCCACCGCGACCGGCGCTCTGATAGCCGCAGCCGCCCTCCTCGCCGTCGGAATGCAGGGCGGCGCCGCAACGGCCGCCCCCGAAGCCGCGAGCGCCGCCCCGGCGGCCGCGGTGAAGGGCGCCGACCCCGGCGCGCTCCCCGCGAAGCTCTCCCCCGCCCAGCGCGCCGAACTGCTCCGCGAGGCCAACGCCACCAAGGCGGCCACCGCCGACGAACTCGGTCTCGGCGCCACGGAGAAGCTCGTCGTCCGCGATGTCGTCAAGGACGTCGACGGCACCACGCACACCCGCTACGAGCGCACGCTCGACGGTCTCCCCGTCCTCGGCGGCGACCTGGTCGTGGCCGAGTCGAAGTCCGGCAAGACCGAGGGCGTCACCAAGGCGTCCAGGGCGACCGGCGCGCAGCTGAAGGCGGTGGGCACCACCGCGGACGTCGCACCGGCCACCGCCGAGAAGCAGGCGCTCACCGCGGCCCGGGCCGACGGCTCGAAGAGCACCGAGGCGAGCAAGGCCCCGCGCAAGGTCGTCTGGGCGGCGAGCGGGACCCCGCAGCTCGCGTACGAGACCGTGGTCGGCGGCCTCCAGCACGACGGCACCCCGAACGAGCTGCACGTCATCACGGACGCCACCTCGGGCGCCAAGGTCTTCGAGTGGCAGGCCATCGAGACCGGCACGGGCAACACGCAGTACAGCGGCCAGGTGACGCTGGGCACCTCGGGCTCCGGAAGCTCGTACAACCTGACCGACTCCACGCGCGGCAACCACAAGACGTACAACCTGAACCGCGGCACCTCCGGCACCGGGACCCTGTTCTCCGGACCCGACGACGTCTGGGGCAACGGCAGCGCGTCGAACACGGAGACGGCCGCCGCCGACGCGCACTACGGCGCCGCGGAGACCTGGGACTTCTACAAGAACGTCATGGGCCGCACCGGCATCAAGGGCGACGGTGTCGGGGCGTACTCCCGTGTCCACTACGGCAACAGCTACGTCAACGCCTTCTGGTCCGACAGCTGCTTCTGCATGACGTACGGCGACGGCAGCGGCAACGCCGCGCCGCTGACCTCGCTCGACGTGGCGGCGCACGAGATGACGCACGGCGTCACCTCCAACACCGCCGGTCTCAACTACAGCGGTGAGTCGGGCGGTCTCAACGAGGCCACCTCGGACATCTTCGCGGCCGGCGTGGAGTTCTACTCCAACACCACCACGGACCCGGGCGACTACCTCGTCGGCGAGAAGATCGACATCAACGGCGACGGCACGCCGCTGCGTTACATGGACAAGCCCAGCAAGGACGGCGCGTCCAAGGACTCCTGGTACTCGGGCCTCGGCTCGGTCGACGTCCACTACTCCTCGGGGCCGGCGAACCACTTCTTCTACCTGCTCTCCGAGGGCAGCGGCGCCAAGACCGTCAACGGGGTCTCCTACAACTCCCCGACGTCGGACGGCCTTCCGGTGACCGGCATCGGCCGGGACAAGGCGCTGCAGATCTGGTTCAAGGCGCTCACCACGAAGTTCACCTCCACCACGAACTACGCCGCGGCCCGCACCGGCACCCTCGCCGTGGCCGGTGAGCTGTACGGCACGACGAGCGCCGAGTACACCGCGGTCGCCAACGCCTGGGCCGGCATAGCCGTCGGCTCCCGTCCCGGCGGCACCGACCCGGGCGGCACGGTCTTCCAGAACACGACCGTCAAGGCCATCGCCGACCGGAGCACCACCAGCTTCCCCGTCGTCGTCAGCGGTCTCACCGGCAACGCGCCCAGCGACCTGTCGGTGGCGGTGAACATCAGCCACACCTACCGCGGTGACCTCGTCCTCGACCTGGTCGCCCCGGACGGCACGGCGTACCGCCTGAAGAACTCCTCGTCGAGCGACTCCGCGGACAACGTGGTGGCGACCTACACGGTCAACGCCTCGTCCGAGACGGCCAACGGCACGTGGAACCTCAAGGTCCAGGACGTCTACTCGGGCGACACCGGCACCTTCAACAGCGTCAAGCTCACCTTCTGAGCACCGTACGGGGACGCTGATCAGGGCGTCGCCACGGAACGCGCGGCAGCAGTGGAACAGCCCCGGGGAGCACCCTCCCCGGGGCTGTTCCGCGTGTCAGTGCGGGGAGTTAGCGTCCCGGCCGGGAATGTTCTGCTCGGCCCAGACGATCTTTCCGGTCGCCGTCCGGCACGAACCCCAGCTGCGGCACAGCAGGTTGATGAGCTGGAGCCCCCTGCCGCCCTCGTCGCTCAGGTCGGCGTGCTGGATCTGCGGCAGGTCGGGTCCGGTGTCGGCCAGCTCCACCTGGAGCCGCTCGTCGCAGAGCAGCCTGAGCCGGCCGGGTCCGCCGCCGTAGCGCAGGGCGTTGCCGACCAGTTCGCTGACCACCAGCTCCGTCACATCGGCGAGTTCGTCCAGGCCCCACCGGGCGAGCTGCTCGGTGACCAGCTTGCGGGCGGTGGAGGCGGGGTTGCCCTCCGTGGGCAGGTCCCACTCCCGCAACCGGACGTCGGGGGCGAGCTCGTGGCCCCCCGCGACCAGCAGCACCGCCTCGTCGAACCGGCCGTCGTCCTGCCGCGGCGAGGTGAGCGGGCCACCGGCGTCGAGCTTCTCGGGCGCCATCGCCGCCACGGAGGCGCGCAGCCCCTCCAGTTGTACGTCCACGTCGTCGGTGCGCGTCTTGATCAGCCCGTCGGTGTAGAACACGAGCCGGCCGCCGGCCGGTCCGCGCAGTCTCAACGGGTCGTACGGGATGACCCCGGCACCCAGCGGCGCTCCGACCGGCACGTCGGGATAGCGGGCGGTCCCGTCCGCTTCGACGAGCAGCGGCGGCGGATGGCCGGCACTCGCGATCGTGTAGCTGGAGTCCGCCGGGTCGTAGACCGCGCACAGACACGTGGCCACCTGGTCGTCCTCCAGATCGCGGGTGGCCAGGTCCAGCCGGGCGAGGAGCCGGTCGGGGGCGATGTCCAGCATCATGAGCGTACGGGCGACGGCCCGCAGCCTGCCCATCGTGGCGGCGGCGGGCAGGCCGTGCCCGGTGACGTCGCCGACGAGCAGCGCCGTACGCCCGCTGGGGAGCGCGACCACGTCGTACCAGTCACCGCCCACCCCGTGCGCGTCGACGGCCGGCGCGTAGTGGGCGTGCACCCGCAGTCCGGGGGTGTGCGGTGTGGCGCGCGGGAGCAGGGAGCGCTGGAGCGAGACGACATGCTCGCGCTCGCGTCCGTAGAGCCGCGCGTTGTCCATGAACACGGCCGCCATGGAGGCCAGCTGACCCGCCAGGTCCAGATCCACGCGGCTGAAGGGCGGGCTGTCACCGGCGCGTACGAAGTCGGCGGAGCCCAGCAGGACACCACGGGCGGTCAGCGGCACGGCCATGTAGCTGTGGACGCGCTGACGGCGCATCGCCTCCGCCGCGCTCGGCGTCGGCGCGACGCGCTCGTAGTCCTCGGGGGTCATCCGGCTGACCAGCACGGGCCGGCCGTTGCGCAGGCACTCGGTGGTCAGCAGTGTCTCGCGGCGCTCCCGGCGGTCGACCACCTCGCCCACCGGGGCGGGTTCGAGTCCGTCCAGCGCGTCGATGGCCCGCACCGCCATGGCACGGGTGACGGGCACCGCGGCGCCGGTGACGCGCTCACCCTCCTCGCCGCGCAGCACGGACTCCAGCAGATCGACGGCGGCGGCGTCGGCCAGTCGCGGGACGCTGAACCGGGCCAGCTCCTGGGCCGTTCGCTCCAGGTCGAGCGTCGTGCCGATCCGGGTGCTCGCCTCGTTGAGCCAGCGCATCCGCGCCGCGTTGGTGAAGCGGTCCCCCCGCGGCGGTCCCGCGGGTTCCGGCCGGCGGATGTGCAACTGCCGTGAGGTGCCGTTCTGCGCGGCCAGCCGACGGGTCAGGCGTCTCGCTCGGCCTCCGCCGCCGTTCACCGTGCTGACCTCCACTCGCGCCCGGTGGGACGCCTCGCTGTCGTGTCGGTGACCTCAGGGCCACACCGGCAGGGCTGTCATGTTAGCGAGATCACGCCGAATGCACCCCTGCCGGTACCAGGTGGACCGCAGGACACGCGGGTGGGCCCGGCGCGCAAGCACGCCGGGCCCACCGTGAGCGGGGGGGGAGTCAGCGCAGGAGGACCCCGCCGCCGTCGCCCGTGGACGCGTTCGGCACCGCGACCAGGCCCAGCTCCGCGCCCGAGGCGAGCAGCCGGTGCGAGGGCAGGACGCGCACGGTGTAGCCGTAGGGGCCCGTACGGTCGAGGGCGAGCGGCCCCTCGTACAGCCAGCGGTCCTCCAGGTCGTGACCGCCCGTCGGCTTCAGCGGGTAGGTCTGGGCCTCCGCGATCGCGTCCCCGGAGTCGACCCGGCCCGCGACCACCTGCACCTCCACGTCCTCCGGGTCGAGGCCGCCCAGAGCGATCCGGACCCGGAGCGCCAGGGTGGACCCCAGCTCGGCGGAGCCGCCGACGACCGTGTCGGCGGAGGCCTCCACATGGTCGACCGCCACCTGCGGCCAGGCCGCGCGGACCTTGGCCTTCCAGGCGGCGAGTTCGCGGGCGGCCGCCGGCTCCAGCACCCGGCGCGACTGCGCGGCGGGGGCGTAGAGCCGTTCGACGTACTCACGCACCATGCGGCCCGCGAGGACCTTGGGACCCAGGGTGACCAGGGTGCGGCGGACCATCTCGATCCACCGCTGGGGCAGGTCGTCGGAGTCGCGGTCGTAGAAGCGGGGGGCGACCCGGTCCTCGATCAGTGCGTAGAGGGCGTTGGCCTCCAGCTCGTCGCGCCGCTCCTCGTCGGTGGCGGAGCCGTCGGCGGTGGGGATCGCCCAGCCGAAGTCGGGCTCGAACCACTCGTCCCACCAGCCGTCGCGCACGGAGAGGTTGAGGCAGCCGTTGAGCGCCGCCTTCATGCCGCTGGTTCCGCAGGCCTCCAGGGGGCGCAGCGGGTTGTTGAGCCACACGTCGCAGCCCGGGTAGAGCTTCTGGGCCATCCCCATGCCGTAGTCCGGCAGGAAGACGATGCGGTGGCGCACCCTCGGGTCGTCCGAGAACCGCACCAGCTCCTGGACGAGCCGCTTGCCGCCGTCGTCGGCCGGGTGGGCCTTGCCGGCGACGACGATCTGGATCGGACGCGTCGGGTGGAGCAGCAGCTCACGGAGGCGGTCGCGGTCGTGCAGCATCAGCGTCAGCCGCTTGTACGAGGGCACCCGGCGGGCGAAGCCGATGGTCAGCACGTCCGGGTCGAGCACACCGTCGATCCAGCCCAGTTCGGCGGTGCCGGCGCCGCGACGGCGCCAGGAGGCGTAGAGACGCTTGCGCACCTCGGTGACGAGCTGCTCGCGCAGCCCTCTGCGGAGGTCCCAGATCTCGCGGTCGGGGACCGCGGTCACGGCGTCCCAGCGTCTGGGAGTGACCCCCGCTCCCGGCGTACGGCCGTCGGCGCCGGCCCCGACGCCGACCTCGGCTCCGGCGAGGGCGTTCTCCGCGCGCTCGGAGCCGAATGTGCCGGCGCCGAGCCTGAGAACCTCGGGCGCGACCCAGGTCGGGGCGTGCACCCCGTTGGTCACCGAGGTGATCGGCACCTCGGAGGGGTCGAATCCCGGCCACAGCCCGGAGAACATCTCCCGGCTGACGGCTCCGTGCAGGGTGGAGACCCCGTTGGCGCGCTGGGCGAGCCGCAGCCCCATCACCGCCATGTTGAAGAGGTCGGGCTCACCTCCGGGGTAGGTCTCCATCCCGAGGCGCAGGATCTTCTCCACGCCGACCCCGGGCAGCTCCCCGTCGTCACCGAAGTGACGGGCCACGAGGTTCCGTTCGAAGCGGTCTATCCCGGCGGGTACCGGGGTGTGCGTGGTGAAGACCGTGCCGGCCCGTACGACCTCCAGGGCGGCGTCGAAGTCCAGACCGGTCTCGGAGAGTTCCCGGATCCGCTCCAGGCCGAGGAATCCGGCGTGCCCCTCGTTGGTGTGGAACACCTCGGGGGCCGCGTGCCCGGTCAGCCGGCAGTAGGTGCGCACGGCGCGCACCCCGCCGATGCCGAGCAGCATCTCCTGCAGCAGCCGGTGGTCGCTGCCGCCGCCGTAGAGCCGGTCGGTGACGTCCCGCTCGCCCGGTGCGTTCTCCTCGACGTCGGAGTCGAGGAGCAGCAGTGGGACGCGCCCGACCTGGGCCTGCCAGACCGAGGCGTACAGGGACCGTCCGCCGGGCAGGGCGAGGACCACCCTGCTGGGGGTGCCGTCGGCCTCCCGCAGGAGGGTGAGCGGCAGCTCGTTGGGGTCCAGGACGGGGTAGTGCTCCTGCTGCCAGCCGTCCCGGGACAGGCTCTGGCGGAAGTAGCCGTGCCGGTAGAGCAGGCCAACCCCGATGAGCGGTACGCCGAGGTCGCTGGCGGCCTTGAGGTGGTCGCCGGCCAGGATGCCGAGCCCGCCCGAGTACTGGGGCAGAGCGGCGGTGACACCGAATTCGGGTGAGAAGTAGGCGATGGCCGCGGGGAGCTCCGCGCCCTGGGAGAGCTGGTTCTGATACCACCTCGGGCCGCCGAGGTAGTCCCGGAGGCCCTCGGACACCTCGGTGAGCCGGCGCATGAAGTGCTGGTCCCCGGCCAGCTCGGCGAGGCGTGCGGCGGAGACGGCGCCGAGCAGACGCACGGGGTCGGCGTCCGCGGGCCGCCAGCCCTCCGGGTCGGCCGCCTGGAAGAGCTGTTGGGTCTCGGTGTGCCAGGACCAGCGCAGATTGCGGGCGAGGTCGCTGAGCGGTCGCAGGGGTTCGGGGAGGACGGGACGCACGGTGAATCGACGAATGGCCTTCACGTATCCCACCTTTACAGGGGACGTACGGATCCGAGGGGACGCACGACGGTGGGCGCCCTCTCCGTCACCCTCGACGGTAGCGGTGTGCCGCCGTACGCAACCACGGCGCGCGACCGGCTCAGTGGGTACGGCGCGGGGCGGCCCACCCGCTCCCGTCCCCCGCGCTGCACCGCGCGCGCCCTCCCTCAGCCGACTCCTGGATGCCTCCTGTCACCGGGGCCCCGCCGGTCTCTCGGACCCCTCTAGCCCCATGGGCCAGATGCGCCAGTTACGTACCCGTCTGTCACGGGCGATATGGCTGATTTCCTCACCTCACGCGGACTTGTGGCACCCCACACCTCAGGGAAGGCTTCGGGGGTGCCCGCTCGTCGGCCGGGGGACCGGCGCGCGGCCCACAGCGCGTGCTCCGGTTGCACCCAGGAGTTAACACACCGCCGGGTTGGCCACCCGAAAACGGTGGGAAGGCTCCCTCGGTAATCCCCGCGCTGCACATCCCAGGTGCCCCGGTCGGAGCACGAATCCCCCGCGCGCCTGCCATTCGAGTGCCATTCGAGTGAACGCGGACAGGAGCGGCCATGCCCACAGCCCGCCAGCCCACAACCGAGCAGCTACAAAGGACGCAACCCCACCATCGCGGCGCGCGCGGTCAACCCTTCACGCCCACGTCGCGCGCCGTGCATGCCGAGCTCCGACCCCCAGGTGATTCCATGATCGGTCGCATTCCCGTCCTGGACGTCCGTCCGCTCGTCGACTGCGGCAGACGGCCCGCCAAAGCCGTCGAGGGTGAGACCTTCGAGGTCAGCGCCACCGTGTTCCGCGAGGGCCACGACGCCGTGGCCGCCAATGTCGTCCTGTGCGACCCGAGCGGACGGCCCGGCCCCTGGACGCCGATGCGCGAGCTGGCCCCGGGCACGGACCGGTGGGGTGCCGACGTCACCCCGGGGTCGGAGGGCCACTGGACGTACACCGTCGAGGCGTGGAGCGACCCGGTCACCACCTGGCGCTCGCACGCGCGGATCAAGATCCCGGCGGGCATCGACACCGCGCTGGTCCTGGAGGAGGGGGCCGAGCTGTACGCCCGCGCCGCCGAGGGGGTGCCCAAGAAGGACGGCCGCGAGGCGGTGCTGGCCGCCGTCGACGCGCTGCGCGACACGAAGCGCCCCGCGGCCTCCCGGCTCGCCGCAGCGCTGACCGCCGAGGTGGACGAGGCGCTCGGCCGCCACCCCCTGCGCGAACTGGTCACCGCGTCCCGGCCGCTGCCGCTGACCGTCGAGCGCCGGCGCGCCCTGTACGGCTCCTGGTACGAGATGTTCCCGCGCTCCGAGGGCGCCCGGCCGGAGCCGGTGGAGCCCCCGAAGCCGGCCCGGAAGCCACGGGCCACTAAGACCGCGAAGACGGCCGCCACCCGTAAGAAGGCCCCGGCGGCTGTCACCGAGCAGCTCCCGCCGCCGGTTCCCCGGATGCTCAGCGGCACGTTCCGGACCGCCGCCGAGCGACTTCCGGCCGTCGCCGCGATGGGGTTCGACGTGGTCTATCTCCCGCCGATCCACCCCATCGGCACCACCCATCGCAAGGGCCCCAACAACAGTCTCTCCCCCGGGGCCGACGACCCGGGGGTGCCGTGGGCGATCGGTTCGGCCGAAGGCGGGCACGACGCCGTCCATCCGGATCTCGGCACGATCGAGGACTTCGACCACTTCGTCGCGACGGCCCGCACGCTGCGGATGGAGATCGCGCTGGACTTCGCCCTCCAGTGCTCCCCGGACCACCCCTGGGTGACGGAGCATCCGGAGTGGTTCCACCACCGCGCCGACGGGACGATCGCCTATGCCGAGAACCCGCCCAAGAAGTACCAGGACATCTATCCGATCGCGTTCGACAAGGACCTGCCCGGGATCGTCGCGGAGACCGTGCGCATCCTGCGGTACTGGATGGAGCACGGCGTACGGATCTTCCGCGTCGACAATCCGCACACCAAGCCGGTGGTCTTCTGGGAGAAGGTGATCGCCGACATCAACCGCACCGACCCGGACGTGATCTTCCTGGCCGAGGCCTTCACCCGCCCCGCGATGATGCGCACGCTGGCCTCGGTCGGCTTCCAGCAGTCCTACACGTACTTCACCTGGCGTAACACGAAGCAGGAACTCACCGAGTACGTCACGGAGCTTTCGGGCGAGAGTTCCTCGTACATGCGGCCCAACTTCTTCGTGAACACGCCCGACATTCTTCCCGGTTACCTGCAGGACGGCGGCCGTCCCGCCTTCGGTGCCCGGGCCGTGCTGGCCGCGACGCTGTCCCCCTCCTGGGGCGTGTACGCGGGCTTCGAGCTGTACGAGAACACCCCGGTGCGTCCCGGGAGCGAGGAGTACCAGGACTCCGAGAAGTACCAACTCAGGCCCAGGGACTGGGAGTCGGCGGAACGTGAGGGCCGCTCGCTCGCTCCCCTGATCACCTCCCTCAACAGGATCCGGCGTCGCCATCCGGCGCTCCAGCAACTGCGCGACGTCCACTTCCACTCGGTCGACAACGAGGCGCTGATCGCGTACAGCAAGCGCTCGGGTTCGGACATCGTTCTGGTGGTCGTCAACCTCGACCCTCACCACACCCAGGAGGCCACGGTCTCGTTGGACATGCCGCGTCTCGGCCTCGACTGGCACGAGAGCGTGCCGGTGCGCGACGAGCTCACCGGCGACACCTATCACTGGGGCAGGGCCTTCTATGTGCGTCTGGAGCCGGGTGTCACACCCGCGCACATCGTGGTCCTGCGACCGTCCCCGCCGACCGGAGGGTCACCCACACCATGATCGTCAATGAGCCTGTCCACGACCTGTTCGAGGACACTCCCGCCAAGGACCGCGATCCCGACTGGTTCAAGCGCGCCGTCTTCTACGAGGTACTCGTGCGGTCCTTCCAGGACTCGAACGGGGACGGCGTCGGTGACCTCAGAGGCCTCACCGCCAAGCTGGACTATCTGCAGTGGCTGGGCGTCGACTGCTTGTGGCTGCCGCCGTTCTTCAAGTCACCTCTGCGCGACGGTGGTTACGACGTATCCGACTACACGGCCGTGCTGCCCGAATTCGGCGACCTCGCCGACTTCGTGGAGTTCGTCGACGCCGCGCACCAGCGCGGCATGCGCGTGATCATCGACTTCGTCATGAACCACA
This sequence comes from Streptomyces sp. NBC_01166, assembly GCF_045039765.1. Classification (NCBI taxonomy): domain Bacteria; kingdom Bacillati; phylum Actinomycetota; class Actinomycetes; order Kitasatosporales; family Streptomycetaceae; genus Streptomyces; species Streptomyces sp. NBC_01166. The sequence goes on along the minus strand of NZ_CP108613.1, from coordinate 5,782,232 downwards.
CGAGCGACCAGCACGACTGGTTCCAGCAGTCCCGCACCGACCCGGACGGGCCGTACGGCGACTACTACGTCTGGGCCGACGACGACAAGCAGTTCCCGGACGCGCGGATCATCTTCGTCGACACGGAGACGTCCAACTGGACCTTCGACCCGGTCCGCAAGCAGTACTACTGGCACCGGTTCTTCTCGCACCAGCCCGATCTCAACTACGAGAACCCGGCGGTGCAGGAGGAGATCATCTCGGCCCTGCGCTTCTGGCTGGACCTCGGTATCGACGGCTTCCGCGTCGACGCCGTCCCCTACCTCTACCAGCGCGAGGGGACGAACTGCGAGAACCTCCCGGAGACCCACGGCTTCCTCAAGCGGGTCCGCAAGGAGATCGACGCCAACTACCCGGACACCGTCCTGCTGGCCGAGGCCAACCAGTGGCCGGAGGACGTCGTCGACTACTTCGGCGACTACACGGCCGGCGGCGACGAGTGCCACATGGCGTTCCACTTCCCGGTGATGCCCCGCATCTTCATGGCCGTGCGGCGTGAGAGCCGCTACCCGGTCTCGGAAATCCTGGCGAAGACCCCGGCGATCCCGTCGGGCTGCCAGTGGGGCATCTTCCTGCGCAACCACGACGAGCTCACGCTCGAGATGGTCACGGACGAAGAGCGCGACTACATGTACGCGGAGTACGCCAAGGATCCGCGGATGCGGGCCAACATCGGCATCCGCCGGCGTCTCGCGCCGCTCCTGGACAACGACCGGAACCAGATCGAGCTGTTCACGGCGCTGCTGCTGTCCCTGCCCGGCTCCCCGATCCTCTACTACGGGGACGAGATCGGGATGGGCGACAACATCTGGCTGGGCGACCGTGACGCCGTGCGCACCCCGATGCAGTGGACGCCCGACCGCAACGCCGGTTTCTCCTCCAGCGACCCGGGGCGGCTCTACCTCCCCACGATCATGGACCCGGTCTACGGCTACCAGGTCACCAACGTCGAGGCGTCGATGGCCTCGCCGTCGTCGCTGCTGCACTGGACACGGCGGATGATCGAGATCCGCAAGCAGAACCCCGCCTTCGGTCTCGGTTCGTACAGCGAACTGCCGTCGTCGAACCCCGCGGTGATCGCGTTCACCCGCGAATACAAGGACGATCTCGTGCTGTGCGTCCACAACTTCTCGCGGTTCGCGCAGCCGACCGAGCTCGATCTGCGGGCCTTCGACGGGCGTCATCCGGTGGAGCTGATCGGCGGGGTGCGCTTCCCCGCCGTGGGTCAGTGGCCCTACCTGCTGACTCTCGCGGGACACGGCTTCTACTGGTTCCGGCTGCGGAAGGACGCTCCGGTCGGCTGACCCCAGAGGGAGGGGTGCTGACGGCGCCTCATATCCGGGGCGTCACCCGCGGGGCGGTTTCCGCCGCCCCGCACGGGGCACTCTCACCGATATCGAGCACTTCCTGGCTCTTCCGGGCACTTGTGGCCCATTGATCGAGCATTGATCGAGTCCATACGGACTTTTCCTCACCCGACACGTCCCGCACAGCCGGACAGCCATTGCCGCAATCCGGGACACTCTTCGCATCCTGTGGTGTGCCCGGGGAAAGGACGCGATGCCATGTCGGAGGCTGCATCCACTCGAGTCGCCCTGGCGAAGAGCACAACATCGAGAAAGACGACAAGAAGACATTCGACGAGCACCACGGGCACAACCGCCCTGCTGCCGTCGCTCGCCCCGCTGCTCCACGAGTGGGTGCCCCGGCAGCGGTGGTTCGCGGGCAAGGGGCGGGCCGTCACCGGTTTCTCCCTCGTCGCGGCCACCGAGATACTGCCTCTGGACGCCGCGGGCGCGGGCCCCGGGCTGCTGCACCTGCTCGTCCGGGTGCACCAGCCGGACGGCCGCCCCGCGCCTGCCCAGGGGGACTGCTACCAGCTGCTGCTCGGCGTGCGCACCACGCTGCCCCCGCGCCTGGCCGGAGCCCGCATCGGGCAGGTCACGGACGGGCCGCTGGCCGGCCGCACCCTGTACGAGGGACTGCACGACCCGCGCGTCGCCGACCTGCTGCTGGAACGATTCCGTAACCCCGGTTCCCTCGGCCCTCTCCGCTTCGACCGGGCGGAACCGATCCCGCTGGGCCTGGCCCCGCGCGTCCTGGACGCCGAGCAGTCCAACTCCTCGCTCGTCTTCGGGGACGCCTTCATCCTGAAGATCTTCCGCAGGGTCTTCCCCGGCATCAACCCCGATCTCGAACTTCCGCTCGCGCTCGGCCGCGAGGGCTGCGGCCGGGTACCGGCCCCGGTGGCCTGGTTCGAGGCGACGACGGGCCCTGAGCCGCTCACGCTCGGGGTGCTGCAGCCGTTCCTGCGCGGCGCTCAGGACGGCTGGCAGCTGGCGCTCGCGGCGCTGGCCGCCGGCCGGGACTTCGTACCGGAGGCGCGGGCGCTCGGCCAGGCCACCGCCGAGGTGCACATCGCGCTCGCCGCCGCACTTCCGACGCCACCCCTGGCCCACGACCGGACCAGGGACCTGGTGGCCGGGATGGTGGAGCGGCTGGAGGCCGCCGCCCAGGCGGTCCCGGCCCTCGTCCCGTACGTCCCTGGGCTGCGCACCGCCTTCGACGCGGTCGCGGCGCTCGGCGACACGGGGTGCGGCTGGGCGGCGCAGCGGGTCCACGGGGATCTGCATCTCGGCCAGACCATGCGCGCGGAGGACGGCTTCTGGTCACTGATCGACTTCGAGGGCGAGCCGGCCAGACCGCTGCCCGAACGGCGCGCCCCGCAGCCGACGGTGCGTGACGTCGCGGGGATGCTCAGGTCCTTCGACTACGCGGCGCGCTCGCACCATCCGTGGAACCCCGAATGGGCGGCCCGCTGCCGTGCCGCGTACTGCGAGGGCTACGCCGGCGCGGCGGGTTCCGATCCACGCGCCGAGCCGGAGCTGCTGCGCGCCCACGAGACCGACAAGGCGGTGTACGAGGTGCTGTACGAGGCCCGCCACCGTCCCGACTGGCTGCCGGTGCCGATGGCCGCCATCCAGCGCCTGGCCGGCACGACCGCGTGACCTCCGCTCCCACCACTCACCCCCCCGAGCCTTCCGAGGAGGCAGTCTCTGTGACCGCCCGCAAGCCGTCCCGCAAGCCCTCCGACCCCATCGAGGTCCCTCCCACCGCCAAGCCGGTGACCACCGAGGTCACCGCCCCCGCGGCTCCACCCGCCGCGGCTCCCGCCCCCGCCGAAGCACCCGCTGACGCACCCGCGGACGCGCCGCCCCCGCCGCCCCCGGTGAAGCGCGCGCGGGCCAGGAGGACGGCGGCCGCGGCCACCGGCGCCCCGCCCCGTCCCCGGCGCGGCGGGGGCAGCAAGAACGTGCTGCCCGCCACCACCCTGGACGACGCGGACCGGGGCCGGCTGCTCGCCGGTGAGCACCACGATCCGCACGGGCTCCTGGGCGCGCACCCGACCTCGGGCGGAGTGCTCTTCCGGGCGCTGCGCCCCTTCGCCCGCACGGTGACGGTGCTGGCCGGGGACAAGCGGGCCGAGCTGCAGAGCGACGGCGACGGTTTCTTCTCGGGCGTCCTGCCGCTGCCCGCCGTGCCGGACGGGTACCGCCTCCAGGTCGCCTACGACGACAACACGATCGAGGTGGACGACCCGTACCGCTTCCTGCCCGCCATCGGCGAACTCGATCTGCACCTCATCGGCGAGGGCCGGCACGAGGAGCTCTGGAAGGCCCTCGGCTCGCAGCCGATGGAGCACCAGGGGGTGTCCGGCACCCGGTTCACCGTCTGGGCGCCGAACGCGCGCGGGGTCCGCGTCACGGGCGACTTCAACTACTGGGACGGCACCGCTTTCCCCATGCGCTCGCTCGGCTCCACCGGCATCTGGGAGGTCTTCCTCCCGGGTGTCGGCGAGGGCGCCGTCTACAAGTACGACATCTGCCGGCCCGACGGGTCTCACACCCAGCGGGCCGACCCGATGGCCCGGCACACGGAGGTCCCGCCCGCCACCGCCTCGGTGGTCACGGCCTCGCGCCACGAGTGGCAGGACGCCGACTGGATGGCCCACCGGGGCGACCGGCCGGTCCACGAGTCCCCGTTCTCCGTCTACGAGATCCACCTCCCCTCCTGGCGGCCGGGCCTCAGTTACCGCCAGCTGGCCTCCCAGCTCCCGGCCTACGTACGGGAACTCGGCTTCACACACGTGGAGTTGATGCCGGTCTCGGAGCACCCCTTCGGCGGCTCCTGGGGCTATCAGGTCACCGGCTTCTACGCGCCGACGTCCCGCATGGGCACCCCGGACGACTTCCGCTTCCTGGTCGACGCGCTGCACGCGGCGGGCATCGGCGTCCTCATGGACTGGGTGCCGGCGCACTTCCCGCGCGACGACTGGGCGCTCGCCGAATTCGACGGCCGCCCGCTGTACGAGCACTCCGACCCGAACCGGGCCGCGCACCCGGACTGGGGGACCCTGGAGTTCGACTACGGTCGCAAGGAGGTCCGTAACTTCCTCGTCTCCAACGCCACTTACTGGTGCGAGGAGTTCCACATCGACGGGCTGCGGGTCGACGCGGTCGCCTCCATGCTCTACCTCGACTACTCCCGCGAGGACGGCCAGTGGTCGCCGAACGAGTTCGGGGGCCGGGAGAACCTGGACGCGGTCGCCTTCCTCCAGGAGATGAACGCGACGGTCTACCGGCGCAACCCGGGCGTCGTCACGATGGCGGAGGAGTCGACCGCCTGGGAAGGGGTCACCCGCGCCACGGACCACGGCGGTCTGGGCTTCGGTCTGAAGTGGAACATGGGCTGGATGCACGACTCCCTCGTGTACATGTCCAAGGAGCCGATCCACCGCAAGTACCACCACAACGAGATGACCTTCTCGATGGTGTACGCGTACAGCGAGAACTACGTGCTGCCGATCTCGCACGACGAGGTGGTGCACGGCAAGCAGGCCCTGGTCACCAAGATGCCCGGCGACTGGTGGCAGCGGCGGGCGAACCACCGCGCCTACCTGGGCTTCATGTGGGCCCACCCCGGCAAGCAACTGCTCTTCATGGGGCAGGAGTTCGCACAGGGCGCCGAGTGGTCCGAGGGCCACGGCCCGGACTGGTGGCTGCTCGACGAGACGTACGAGGCCTCCGGCGACCACCGGGGCGTACGTTCCCTGGTCACGGACCTCAACGCGGTCTACAACGCCCTGCCCGCGCTCTGGCAGCGGGACACCTCGCCAGAGGGCTTCAGCTGGATCGACGGCGGCGCCGCGGAGGACAACGCGTTCGCGTTCGTCCGCTACGACGCGGACGGATCACCGCTGATCGCCGTCTCCCACTTCTCCCCGGTGGTGCGGCAGGACTACCGGATCGGCGTGCCGGACGGCCCGGAGGCCTGGGTCGAGGTCCTGAACACGGACGCGGCACGCTACGGCGGCAGCGACGTACGCAACGAGGAGCCGCTGAAGCCGGAGGCGGTACAGGCGCACGGCAGGGACACCAGCATCACGCTGACGCTCCCGCCGCTGGCGACGGTCTGGCTGCGGCCGGCCTGAGCGAACGGGACAGGGGCGGTACGTCCGGACCTCCGGGTGCGCCGCCCCTTTCCCGTCGACGCGTCACCCATGTGCGTTACCTTGCGGCCATGCGTGTATCAGCGGCCACGTACACAGGGCGGTCCTCGCGGTGAGCACGGAGAAACGGCCGGTGGAGCCGGAGCCGGTCCACGAGCTCGGCTGCACGCTGCGGATCTACGAGGTCGAGTACGGGGACGACCTCGGGGGCGTCTGCATCGTCCGGTGCCTCAGCGGAGTGGCCCGGGCCGGTCAGCCGTTCCTCTCCCCCGCCGCTTCCGCCGGGCCCGCACCCGCCGGCCCGCTCACCGTCACCAGGATCGAGTGCTACGGGCGGGAGGTCGCGTTCCTGGACCCTCCCCACACGGCCCGCGTCACGCTCTCCGGTGGACCGACCGCGGGACTCGCCAAGGGGACGGTCCTCTCGGCAGTCCTGTGGCCCGCCGGCCGGCCGGTCTCCACGCGGCTCGTGAACGACCAGGAGGCCGACGTCACCGTGAGCGCGGTGGCTCCGGTCGGTTCCGCGGTGGAGGTGGCCGGAGCCGCCGTCCCCGGCTTCATCGACCAGGCGAAGCACCCCTCGTGGTGGTCGGAGGAGGTACCGCCGCCACGGATCGGCGACCAGTTGCGTGTGGCCGTGCTGGACGATTCGCGAAGTCCGGTGCGCCTCAGCGCCCTTCGGTCCGACATCGAGATCGCACGGACGTCGCGAGACCGCCACCGCGCGCCCCGCAACCCTGACTGAGCGCGTGTCCCTGCCTACTTGAGCGTGTACGAGCAGGGCTTGCCCGTCTTGCCACCCTCGTTCTCGACGACCGTCTTACCGTCGACGGTGATCGAACACCCCGCCGCGACGAGCATGCCGTCGGCCCCGGTCGTGTTGCCCGGCGTCACGAGCACCAGCCGGCCGACCTCGCGCTCCGCGCCCCGCGGGGCGATGGTGGCCGTCTTCGTCCACGGCAGGTCCACCTCCGCGAAGTCCGAGTCGTCGAGGGTGTACATGACGTTGCTCCTGCCCGTCCCCTCGACCTTGATCGTCACCTCGTGCGAGGCGCCTTCCTCCACGGCACCTCCGCCGCCCTCCTCCGGCTTCGCCGATCCCTGAGCGGCGGGGCTGCTCCCCTTGCCCGCGTCGGCCGGCTTCTCCGCGTCACCACCGCAGCCCGTCAGCAGAGCGGCCGCCAGAACGAAGGCCGTCGCGGTAAGTGTCCTGCGCATTGCTTCCCCCATGATCGATGTCCCCCGGCGCGCTCGACACGTTCCGGGTCCGGGAAGATCGTAGTCAGCCGCACAGGGTGGCGCGGCCCCAGCGCCGTCTCCGTATGGAAGACACACGGAGGTGACGCACCGAACTCGCCGTAGCCTCATATTCGTAAGCCAGATGCGCTCATCGGAATGAAATCCAAGGCATACACAGGTGAATACCGCACCTGAGGGTGTGTCTGTTGTTTTTCTTCAGGCAACCATTGACGGCCTGACGAGTGCGGTGTTTTAGTGACGCATCCCGATCGGAGACAGTGTCCTCTTATAGGAGACAGCACATTGGCCACCCAGATCCTCACCTCCTCGCTCAAGACGCTGGAGGTCCTCGCAGCCCTGGCCGACGAGCCGCAGGGTGTGGGGGTGTCCGAGCTCGCCCGTCGCACCGGCGGCAGCCGGGGCTATGTGCACCGGCAGCTGGTGACGCTGTGCGCCGGTGGGTGGGCCGAGCAGGCGGAGGACGGGACCTACCGGCTCAGTCTCCGTGTCTCCAGGCTCTCCGACGCCGCGTTCGCCCAGGCCGGACTCGGTCACCGGGCCACCGCGGCGATGGAGGAACTGGCCGCCCTGGTCGACGAGACGGTCTCGCTGGCCGTCCTCGACGGTGACTCGGCGCGGATAGTGCAGCGGGTCGAGGTGGACCGGCTGCTGCGTGTCGACTCCCGGATCGAGGCGCGGATGCCGATCTCGGACACCGCCTCGGGCCGGGTGCTCACCGCCTGGGCGCTGCCGCACGATCTGGAGGCGCTGCGCGAGGCGGGGGTACCGACCGCCGGTGACGCGGAGTTGGAGCGCATCCGGGACCTCGGCTACGCGATCTCGCTGCCCAACCGGCTGGAGCCGACGGTCGCCGTGGCGGCCCCGGTCCTCGACGCCCGGCATCGCGTGATGGCGGCGCTGTCCGTGGTCGGCCCGATGGTCCGCTTCGACGCCGAGGCGGCGGCGGCCGACACCGTGGCCTGCGCGGCCCGTGTCACCAAGATCGTCTCCGGGAGGAGATGACCGCCGCCGCCGGATCCCTCCCCGCCGGGCCCTGACCCGGACCCCGTCCGCAGCATCCCTCCCTTCCCGCACGGCCCCGGCCCTCGTCCGCCCGGACCCGGCCCCCGCGGCACCCCGGGCCGCCGTCCCCGACCGGGGCGTGCCCCGCCGCGCCGTCACCCCGCACCACCCGCGCGACCGGACCTCACCCCCTGCCGGCGCCCCTCCGTGAATACCCATGTCTGGCCCCGGGTTTGTCCCGACGCCCTGCCCTGCCCGCACCCGCTCTGCCGCCCGCCGGGGCCGTCCCGCCGGCCCCGCCGACGACGTCCGCCGCTCCCCCGCGGCGGCACCGCACCGCAAGACCCGCACGAAAGGAACCATCCGTGGCACCACAGCCCAGTCCGGCCGGGCCCGCCGGCCGGCCGGCCGCCGAGATCATGACCTCGACCGCCCTCTCCTCCCTGCAGGCCGGGCGCCTCTCCTCGGCCCGCTCCCTGGTCAACCGGATGCTTCGCGAGGACTGGCGCGTCGAGCGCCGCTCGCTGACCGTCGAGGCGGACGGCAGCGGCGAGGCCGTCTACCGCATCCACGCCGCGGACCGCGTGATGGACTTCGTGGCCTTCGCCTTCCCGCCGTCGTCGCAGGAGCGCACCCTGCGCATCTTCGACCTCGGCTGGGACATGATGGGCGCCCTCCTCGACGGTCCCGCGACGGCCGGGGACGTCGAGCACACCCGCAACGAGATGCCGCGTCTCTACCACGGCCGCGCCACCGCGCACACGCTCACCTGGTGCCGCGCCAACCGTTCGCTGCGCGTCTTCGAGCACGTCGTCGAGGCGCTGGCGGCGGGCCGGCAGCCCGACACCGTCGCTCTCGCCCGCGTCGGCTACCTGATGCGCAACATCGGCCTCGACGGCAACGGCACCTTCGGCACGCGTACGTTCCTCGCGTACGGCGACGACCACCCGCTCGCGGTGCCGTACCACGCCCAGTTGCTGTCCGCGTACATGATGCGTGAGCTGAGCGCGGACCTGGTCGAGGCGCTGGCCGCCCGCCGCTCGGAGACGGCTGTGGCCCTCGATCCGCAGGTGCGCCGCTTCCTCGGCGTCGGCAACAGCTCCGCGCTCGGCCTGGTCCTGTGGGTCGGCAACCACCCGGTGCTGGTGGACCGCTGGATCTCGCTGCGCGAGCAGGCCCTCGCCCACGCCCGCGGCCTCGCGGCGGCGCCCGGTTCCGGTGTGGCGGACACGCTGGTCACCCTGCTGGAGCGGGCTGCTTTCTACCAGAGCGAAGACGTCAACGAGTACACCTGCTTCACCCCCGCCGCACGGATCGCCGCCGACCTGCGCCGGATCCTCGACGCGATCCCCGGACGCGCAGCCGCTGCCGAGGCGGAAGGCCGGGTGCCGACGGTGGCCGAGCTGGTCGACGGCGTCGAGGGGGTCTGCGACGAGGCCGCAGAAGTGGTCAACTCCGTGCTCACCGAGCTGGATCCGGCGGAGTCTGACCGGCTCGCGGCAGGGCTCACGGTCAACGAGACGTTCCGCCGGGACGGCTCGATGGCCGCCGGTGAGCTGCGCGCGCTGCTCACCGACCGGTACGCCTGGGCTCTCGCCGTCGACCGGACGGCGCCGGGCGCGATCGCCAACACCTGGTACAAGTCCCGGTCCGCCGAGGAACCCCGGTGCGGCGCCACCGCCGAACTGCCCGAGGGCACCGTCGATCTCACCGTGGACATCCCCGGCATGGTCCAGCATCTCGACGGCGTACTCGCCGCCGAGGACCCGGCCCTGCCCGTCGGACGCCTCCTCGCACGCCGGCCGGATCTGCGGGGAGCCGTCGAGCGCCTCCAGTCCCTCGCCGGGCACCCCTACGCCGTACCGCACACCAACATCCGTGACGCCGACTTCGTCCCCGCGCGGATCATCCGCCTGGCGAACGCCGCCCTCTACGGCCTGGAACGCACCAAGGACTACCTCGGCCGTGACCTGCGCGGCGTGATCTTCCAGGGCGCTCCCACCGCCGCCGACCTGGAGGGTGCCGGCACCGGCCCGTGGTTCTGGCCCGCCGTGCCGCGCCCCGCCGGCACCGTCCTCCTCGACGCGCCCGCCCCCTCGAACGGAGCCACCCGATGACCTCCGCCACGCTCACCAGCGGCACCGGGAGCGACGGCGCCGCCGACCGCCTCGGGCGCACCTGGCAGAACGCCTCCGACGCCGAGACCCTCCACCTGTCACTGCGCGAACTGCGGCTCATCACCGAGCGCCTGCTCCAGGCCCAGGGCCTCGCACTCGGCGCCGTACCCGCCGTACGCGACCTGGTGCTGCACGCCCAGGCCGCCGGGCTGCCCGCGCTCCAGTTCCTCTCCGAGGGGCTCAGCGCCGCCGACCGCACCGGCTCGGGCCGGGTGGAGATCGCCGCCGAGGCCCCCGGCGCACTCGTGGTCGACTGCCTCGGGCAGAGCGCCCTCGTCGTCGCCCCCGCACTGCTCGACCTGCTCCAGGCCGAGCCTGGCAAGCGGGTCACCCTGTGGGCCGGGCACATCGAGCGCGCCGGACTCACCGCCGTACTGGAGCACCAGGGCACCGACCGGGGCGTGGTGATCACGATGACGCCCATCCCTTCGGACGCCGCGCCGGCCGCCGGGCTGCCTCCGCTGCCCGAGGCCCTGGCCGGCGACGGCGTACTCCTCGTCATGGAGCGCCGCGCTCCCGAACTGCCCGACGACAGCGAACTGTTGCGGCTGCTGCCGCTCGTGGGATCGCTGCCCGCGGCCCGCGCGGTACACGCCGGGGTGGAGACCCCCGCCGCCCTGTGGTGGTCGCTCTTCGAGGACTCCGCGCACGCGCTGTCCACGGAGTCGGTGACCTCTCTCAAGCACGCGGGCGCGACGGCCGTCGACGAGAACGGCGTGATCGAACCCGACCTCACCGACGACGTGGACTTCGTCGGCGGCACGGCCATCCACTCCATCAGCTCCATCAACGAGGGAGAGCAGCGATGAACATCGACGGACTCGAGTGCGGCGTCTTCAACCGGACGGTCTTCGAGGAGCTGCGCGCCGGGCGCGTGGACTGCGTGACCAACACCATCGCGTTCTGGGAGAACGCGGCGGAGACCATGCAGGCCCTCGCCGACTGGTACGGGATGGAACGCGACAACGCCGATCTCATACGGATCGCGTACTCCACGGCCGACATCGAGTCGGCTGCCGCCGAGGGCCGCACCGCCGTCCTCATGGGGACGCAGAACGCCTCCCCGATCGAGGACCGGCTGGACTACGTCGAGCTGTTCGCCCGCATGGGCCTGCGGGTCATGCAGCTCACCTACAACATCCAGAACACCCTGGGCGCGAGCTGCTACGAGACCACCGACGCCGGCCTGACCCGCTTCGGCCGCAACGCCGTCCAGGAGATGAACCGCTGCGGCGTCCTCGTCGACTGCTCGCACGTCGGCGACCGGACCTCGTACGACGCGATCCACGCCTCGGCCGTCCCCGTGGCGGTCAACCACGCCAACCCGCGCGAGTTCTTCGACCATGCCCGCAACAAGCGGCCCGAGGTCATCGACGCGCTCGCGGAGCGGGGCGGGGTGCTCGGCCTGACGATGTATCCGAACATCGCCGGGGAGTGGAGCGAGACCGTCGACAGCTGGTGCGAGCTGGTCGCCCGCACCGTGGAGCGGATCGGCGTCGATCACGTCGGTGTCGGTTCCGACCTCGGCCGCTTCCTCACCGAGGAGCACATGGTGGAGATGCGCAAGGGCCACTGGACCCGCGGCCCCGAGTACGGGGCGGGCAAGCCCGGGCAGTCGCCGGTCGTGCCGGACCCGGAGTGGTTCGAGACGGCGGCCCAGTTCGGCAACATCCCCGACGGGCTGGCCAAGGCCGGCTTCTCACCCGCCGAGGTCGAGAAGCTGTGCGGCGGCAACTGGCTGCGCCTGTACAAGCAGACCATCGACGTGGACCTGCAGGGCGGCCCGCCGGCCGTGCCCGTGACCGCCTCGGCCTGACCACCCGGCCCGGTGGCGGACCGCCAACCGCCGCCGGGCCCCACCGAGGTACCCGTCGGACGCCGTACGCACCCGGAGCGAGCCCCACGCCCCGGGACGCCACCCAGGAGTGACTCCCCCGCCTCCTCCCTGCCCGTCTCTCCGAGTGGAGACCCCGATGCCCCACCGTCCCCTCGCGCCCCGGCCCCGGCGGCGCACTCTCGCCGCACTCGCTCTGACCGCCGCCCTGACCGCCTCGCTCACCTCCTGTGCGACCGCGGGCGTGTCCGTCGAAGCCGCGCGCCACACCCTCGTCGTCGACACGGCGTTCAACGCCAAGTCCATCGACCCCGCCCGCGTCTACCAGCCCACCGACTACCTCGTCGACCACGCGCTGTACGAGACGCTGACCACCTACCGGGGCGACGACCTCCGTACGCCGGTGCCCGGTCTGGCCGCGTCCTGGTCCAACTCCGGGGACGGGCAGTCCTGGACGTTCACCCTCCGGGAGGACGCCCGGTTCTCCGACGGCACCCCCGTCGAGGCGAGCGACGTCGTCTTCTCCTTCGACCGGCTGCGCCACGTCGACGCCAGCCCGGCCTATCTGATGGCCGGGATCTCCGTCGAGACGAAGGACGCACGGACCGTCGTCGTCACCACCGAGTCGCCCCGCGCCGACGTGCCCGCCATGCTCGCCACCCCGCAGTTCGGGGTGCTCAACGCCGACGCGGTGCGCGCGCACGGCGGCACCGACGCGAAGAACGCGGTCACCGAGGACAAGGCCGAGACCTGGCTGAACACGGCGTCGGCGGGTTCCGGGCCGTACCGGCTGAAGAGTTACAGCAACTCCTCGCAGATCGTCCTGGAGGCCAACCCGGAGTACTCCGGTGACGCACCGGCCTACCCCAGGGTGATCATCCGGAACGTTCCGTCCGCGCAGCAGCAGCTGCTCGGGGTGCAGTCCGGTGACTCGCAGATCGCCCTCGACATCTCGGCGCTGCAGACCAAGGGCCTGCACGGCGCCGATCTCACCGTCGACAACAGCAGGGCGGCCGAGGTGCTCTACCTCGCGGTCAGCCGTGCGAAGAGCCTCCCCACGGCCTCCGACGACGTGCGGAAGGCCATCCGGCTCGGCATCGACTACGAGGGCCTCGTCGAGGTCGCCGGGCCCGGCTCCGCCCAGGCCACCGGCATCCTGCCGACCGTCTTCACCGGGGGTCTCGGCAAGGGGGACGCCGTGGTCCACGACCCCGGAGCCGCCCGCGCCCTCGTCGAGAAGGCCAAGAAGGAACAGCGCCTGAAGAAGATCGAGCTGACCCTCGACTACGCCAGTGACTACCACCGGCTGGCCGGTCTCGATTACGGCGTGATGGCCCAGCGGATACAGAGCGACCTGGGGAAGATCGGGATCACCGTCACGCTCCGCCCCTCGCCGACGTCGACCTCCCTGCAGCGGTACGTGGACGGCAGGACGCAGCTCGCCCTGTGGTCCTACCCGCCGGACTACCTCGATCCGCAGAACGTGCTCGGCTTCGCGCCCGGCGACTTCCTCTCCAAGCGGGTGCACTGGCCGGCGAAGGCCGCTCCCGGACTCGCCGCCCTCACCGAGAAGGCGTACGGCTCGGTCGACGAGCAGGACCGGCTCACCGCCTACACGGCGTGGAACCGGGCGATGAACGAGGACGGTCCCTTCGTCCCGCTGCTGGAGCCGAACTTCGTCACCGTCGCCTCGTCCGAGGTCACCGGACTGGTCCGCAACCCGCTCTACTACCTCGATCTGGCCGCGCTCGGCCGCTCGGAGGGATGACCCAGTGACCGACACCGCCGACACCGCCCCCGGCACGGCCCTCGCCGGACCGGCCCCCGCACCCGCGGGCCCACCGGACACCGCGAAGGACACTCCCCGTGCCCGCCGCAGGATGCCGCCGCTGGCGGCGTACGCGCTGCGCCGCGTCGCGTCCTCGGTGCTGATCGTCCTCGGCGTCACCCTGGTGACGTTCCTGCTCAGCTCCGTCGTCCCGGCGGACCCCGCCACCGCCAACCTCGGCCAGCGCGCCCTCGACGACCCCGAGATCGTCGCCCGCTACCGCGCCGACCAGGGCCTCGACCGGTCGCTGCCGATGCAGTACGCCTCGTACCTCGGCAACCTGCTCACCGGGGATCTGGGCACCTCGCAGCAGACCCAGCGCCCGGTCCTCGACGACCTCGCCGAGAAGCTGCCCGCCACCCTCGAACTGGTCGTCGTCGCCACCGCGATGGCCATCGTCATCGGTGTCCTGTTCGGCGTACTCGCCGCGAAGGGGCGCGGCGGCCGGCTCGACCGGATCTCCCGCACCCTCTCGCTCACCGGGGTCTCCCTGCCGACCTTCTGGATCGGGATGGTCGCCGCCGTGCTGTTCGTCAAGAACCTCGGCATCCTGCCCGGTTCCGGGCGGCTCGCCCCTGCCCTCGATCCACCGGCCCAGATCACCGGCTTCTACACGGCCGACGCGCTCCTCGCCGGCGACCTGGACGCCTTCGCCTCGGCAGCCGCCCACCTCGTCCTGCCGGCATCGGTCCTCGCCCTGTCCGTCATCGGCATGGTGCTGCGCTTCACCCGCAGCGCCGTACTCGAAGCGCTCTCGTCCGACTTCGTGAAGGCGGGGCGCGCCAAGGGACTTCGCGCGCGCGGTGTCCTGTGGGGCTACGCGGTGCGCTCGGCCTCCGGTCAGCTGATCACCGCCACCACCCTCTCCTTCAGCCTGCTGCTCGCCGCGACCGTCTACATCGAGCAGCAGTTCTCCTGGAACGGCATCGGCCAGTACGCGTTCCGCAGCTCGACCAACCTCGACCTGCCCGCCGTGATGGGCGTATCCATCCTCATCGCCCTGGTCTTCGTCGTGGTCAACCTGGTCGCCGACCTGCTGTACGCCGCCTTCGACCCGAGGATCCGCCTGTCATGACCGCCACCCTCACCCCGGTCACCGCTCCGGGCCTCCGTACGGGACGGGTGGCCGGCGCCTGGCGCTGGGCACGCCGCAACCCCGCACAGGGCGTCGCCGTCGGCGTGCTGCTCCTGTGGCTGATCGTCATCCTCCTCGCCCCCGTGCTCGCGCCGTACGACCCCCTCGACCAGAGTGCGGTGCCCCTCGATGGCGCGTCGTCCGCGCACTGGCTCGGCACCGACCCAGCCGGGCGGGACGTGCTCTCCCGCGTCCTGTACGGCGCCAGGCTCTCCGTCCCGGTCGGGCTGCTGCTCATCACCGCGACCGCCGTGATCGGCACGGTCGTCGGTCTTGTCGCGGGCTTCTTCGGCGGCTGGGTCGACGAGGTCCTGATGCGGATCACCGACGTCGTCTTCGCCTTCCCGGTGATCATCCTGGCGATGGCCGTTGCCGCCTCGCTCGGCCCGTCCCTGCCCAACTCCGTCCTCGCGGGCGCTCTCGTCTGGTGGCCCGGGTACGCGCGCACCGTGCGCTCCACCGTGCTCTCGCTGCGCGAGTCGGACTTCGTGCACGCCAACCGGCTCGCGGGGGTCGGCTCGGTCCGCTCGATCCTCGTGGACCTGGTGCCCGGCGTCGCCGGCTCGCTGCTCGTCCTCGCCATGCTGGATGTCGGCGGCGCGATCCTGCTGCTCGCCGGGCTGTCCTTCCTGGGGCTCGGTGCCAGGCCGCCGGCCGCCGAATGGGGATCGATGATCTCCGAGGCCTCGCAGTACTTCAACCAGTGGTGGCTCGCGGTCGTTCCCGGCCTCGCCATCGTCACGGTCGTGGTCGCCTTCAACGTCCTCGGCGACGCCCTGCGCGACCGGCTCGACCCCAAGCTCTCGACCGCTGGAGAACGATGATGAGTGGGGACAACACCCTCGGCGCGCGCACCCCGCTGGACTCCCGAGCGGGTACGGGCACAGCACGTACCGGTACGACTGGTTCCGTCACGGCCGTCGAGCCTCTCCTCGACGTACGGGACCTGACGGTCACCCTGCACCGGGCCGGACGGGACATCCGGCTCGTCGACGGTGTCGGTCTCGCCGTCCGCCCCGGGGAGATCCTCGGGATCGCCGGGGAGTCCGGGAGCGGCAAGACGGTGACGGGCATGACCCTGGTCGGCCTCGGCCCCGAACGTGCGAGGGTGACCGGCTCGGTCCGCTTCGACGGGCGCGAGCTGGTCGGGCTCCCCGAGAAGGAGTGGGGGCAGGTACGCGGCCGGGACATCGCGGTCGTCTTCCAGGACCCGTCCTCCGCCCTGCATCCGATGCTCACCGTGGGGCGGCAGATCACCGACCACGTCCGCCGTCACCAGGGCGTCAGCCGCAAGCAGGCGGCGGCCCGCGCGGTCGAGCTGCTCGACCTGGTGCGCATCCCCGGCGGGGCCTCGGCCGCCGCCCGCTATCCGCACCAGTTCTCGGGGGGCATGCGCCAGCGCATCGCCATCGCCTCCGCCCTGGCCTGCAACCCGCGTCTGCTCATCGCCGACGAGCCGACCACCGCCCTCGACGTCACCGTCCAGGCCGGGATCGTCGAACTCCTCGACGAGCTGCGGCGCGAGACGGGCATGGCCGTCGTCATGGTCACCCACGACCTCGGAGTGCTGTCCTCCATAGCTGACCGGATCGCCGTCTTCTACTCCGGCCGAGTCATCGAGACCGGCACCGTCGGCGAGGTCATCGGCTCTCCCCAGCACCCGTACACGCGTGGCCTGTTGCAGGCTCTGCCGCACGCGTCGCTCGGCGAGCGCTCCGCCGTCGGGCACGCCGTGCCGCTGCGCCCCATCCCCGGTTCGGCCCCCGCCGCCGACGCACCGGTACCCGGCTGCCCGTTCCGGCCGCGCTGCTCGTCGGCCGTCGACGGCTGCGACCGTACGCGCCCCGTACCGGTCAGCATCGGCCCGGCCCGTACGGTCGCCTGCGTGCTGGCCGAGCCCGGTGCCGTCCGCCCCGCCGACACCCCCTCCACTCCCGGCCCCGTCCTCGCGGCCGATGCCCCCTCCAGGAGGAAGGCATGACCGTGTACGCCGGCCACCCGGCCGCACCACTGCTCCGCGTCGAGGACGTGGTCGTCGAGTATCCCCGCAAGGGGCAGCCCCCGATGCGTGCCCTGGCCGGGGTCGGTCTGGAGGTCGCCCCCGGTGAGATCGTCGGCATCGTCGGCGAGTCCGGCTGCGGCAAGTCCACCCTGGCCCGCGCCGTCACCGGGCTCGCCCCAGCGCACGCCGGCTCGGTCACCTTCGACGGCACACCGGTCGGCGCCATGGGACGGCGCCGCCGCGCCTCCGGCCTGCTGCCGCTGCAGATGGTCTTCCAGGACCCGAACGCCTCGCTCAACCCGCGGCGCACCGTCGGCGCGCAGATCCAGGAAGTCGTGGTCGCCCGCGAGCGCGCACTGGGCGCCAGGCGCGGGCGCCGCGATCCGGAGACTGCGCGCGAGGCCGTCGAGGCGCTGCGCCGGGTCGGCCTTCCGGACGGAGCGGCGGAGAAGTATCCGCACGAGTTCTCCGGCGGGCAGCGGCAGCGGGCGGCGATCGCCCGGGCGCTCGCCTCCCGCCCGAAGATGATCGTCGCGGACGAGCCGGTGTCGGCCCTCGACGCCTCCGCGCAGGCGGCAGTGGCGAATCTGTTGCGGGACCTGTCGCGCGAGGAGGGCATCGCCCTCGCGTTCATCTCGCACGACCTGGCGGTGGTCGGCGCGCTCGCCGACCGGGTGGTCGTCATGTACCTGGGCCGCGTCGTCGAGACGGGCACCGTCGAGCAGATATTCAACGCGCCGCAGCACCCGTACACACAGGCCCTGTTGGCCGCCGTACCGGTGCCGGACGGCACCGGCGCCCGCCCTCGGGCGCTGACGGGCGAGGTCCCCGACCCGGGCAGCCCCCCGCCCGGCTGCCGCTTCCACCCCCGCTGCCCGCTCGCCGTCGACCGCTGCCGGACCGACGAGCCGGTCCTGCAGCGTGCCGCCGGCTCCGAGGTCGCCTGCTGGGTGGCGCAGCGGCAACCGCCCAAGGCCTGACCCGCCGGGTGGAAGGGAGGTCACGGACACGCGGCTCCCCGCGGCCTCGGCTTCCGGGGCGGCGTCGGTCCGTGATCTCACTCCGGGCCTCTGGTTCGTCGAGGCCGGTCGACGGGACGGCACGGAGGGCCGGGCAGGGCGTACAGCCCCGCGATGTGTCCGTAACCGCCCGACGACCGCCCGGCGGTCAGACCGCCGCCGGGAGCACGTCCTCCAGCTCCTGGAGCAGGCGGCGCTTCGGGCGGGCGCCCACCATCGACTTCACCGGTTCGCCGTCCTGGAAGACCATCAGCGTCGGCATCGACAGCACCGCGTAGCGGCTGGTGACACCCGGGTTGTGGTCCACGTCGAGCTGGACGACCTTGACCCGGCCGGCCTCCTCCCGGGCGATCGCGCTGAGCACCGGGGCGAGCTGGCGGCAGGGCCCGCACCAGTCGGCGGTGAATTCGACCAGGACCGGCAGGCCGGCTCCCAGGACCTCCGTGTCGAACGTCGTGTCGGTCACCTCGGCGACACCTTCCGCGTGGATCATCTGTCGTCCTCCCAGTTCAGTTCACATCGTGGTTCGGGCCCGCCCGGCACCCCGGCGGACGCCTCCAGTTCGGCGCGGGCCAACTGTGCGCCCACCTCCGTACGGACCGACTGGAGCTGGCCGATGAGCGCGTCCAGCTCGCCGAGCTTGCGCCGGTAGACGGCCAGCGAGGCCGGGCAGGCGTCGCCCGCCGGGTGGCCTGCACGCAGGCAGTCGACGAAGGGACGGGTCTCCTCCAGGTCGAACCCGAAGTCCTGGAGGGTCCGGATCTGCTGGATCAGCCGCAGGTCGCTCTCGTCGTACGTCCGGTAGCCGTTGTCCGCGCGGCGTGCGTGCAGCAGGCCCCGTGACTCGTAGTACCGCAGCGTCCGTGTCGTCGTCCCGGCGCGTTCGGCCAGTTCCCCGATTCGCATACCGCGACGGTAATCCTTGACGTCGGCGTCAAGGCAAGCGCCAGGTGAGCACAGGGCAGGGCGCCGCCTTCAGGAAGTGGAGCGGCCGGGCCCATTGACGGGCGCCCCCGGTGCATCTAAATAACTCTGAGAGCGCTCTCACAAACAACCTTCCCGGCACGTCCCCACCGGAGGTTCCCTTGCGTACGAGCCGCACCACCCCCCACAGACCCCACGGCCGAACGACCGTCCTGGCCGCCCTCACCGCTCTCGCCCTCACCCTCGCCGCAGTGATCACCGTCGCCGGTTCCGGGCCCGCCCGTGGTGACGTGCCGACGACGCCCGGCTGGGACCTCCGGTGGAGCGACGACTTCAACGGCGCGAACCGCAGCCTGCCGTCCTCCGCGAACTGGCAGATCGACACCGGTCACGGCTATCCCGGCGGCCCCGGCAACTGGGGCACCGGGGAGGTCCAGAACTACACCGCCAGCCCCGACAACGTCAGCCTCGACGGCAGCGGCAACCTCCGCATCACCCCGCTCCGCGACGGCGCCGGCAACTGGACCTCGGGCCGCATCGAGACCAAGCGGGCCGACTTCAAGGCACCGGCCGGCGGCACCCTGCGCATCGAGGGCCGCGTCCAGATGCCGAACGTCACCGGCGAGGCGGCCCTGGGCTACTGGCCCGCCTTCTGGGCGCTGGGCTCGCCCTACCGGGGCAACTACTGGAACTGGCCGGGCATCGGCGAGTTCGACATCATGGAGAACGTCAACGGGATCAACTCCGTCTGGGGCGTGCTGCACTGCGGGGTCAACCCGGGCGGCCCCTGCAACGAGACCACCGGCCTCGGCAACAGCCGCGTCTGCCCGGGCGCGAGCTGCCAGTCCGCCTTCCACACCTACCGCTTCGAGTGGGACCGGGCCGTCACGCCCAACGCCCTGCGCTGGTACGTCGACGACCAGCTCTTCCACAGCGTCGACCAGAGCCAACTGGACGCCACGACGTGGGCGAACATGACGGACCACGCCGGGTACTTCCTCCTGCTGAACCTCGCGATCGGCGGCGCCTTCCCGAACGCGCTCGGCGGCTCCACCCCGACCGCCGGGACGGTCCCCGGCCGGCCCATGCTGGTCGACTACGTCGGCGTCTGGACCCGGGGCGGCGGCGGCACCACCGACCCGCCCACGGATCCGCCGGCCGGCTCCTCCACCCTCGTCCTGCGCAGCGCCGGCGGCCTCGGCGCCGCCCAGTCCGCCGCCTCGTCGGTGACGGTCGCCTCTGCGGGCGGCGGCAACTACGACGGCACCCCGCACAGTCCGCAGACGTTCACGGCGACGGGCATCACCCGGGCCTACGACGGCGGCTCCACCCAGTTCGACGTGTTCGCCGACTCGGGCACAGCCATAGCCAACGGGCAACAGGTGCGGGTGAGTTACGACCGTACGGGCGACGGGTCCTGGGACCGCACGGAGACGTACAACTACTTCGCCACCGATCCCGTCAACGGGTACGAGCACTACACGCAGGCCAAGGGGCTCAGGTCGTCCACCGGAAGCCACGGCAACCTGGTCAACGGCAAGGTGAAGGTGGAGATCTGGAACGCCATCGGCAACGGCACGAGCACCGTGGGCACCGGGAACCAGTCGGTCATCCGCATCCCGTTCGGCTGACACTCATCGGGCGACGGTGAGGTAACAGGTGTAGGAGCCCGTCACCGTCGTCTCCGTCCCGTTGCCGGGTTCCCCGTCCATGGCGACCGACACGCTCACCTCGGACTCCCCCTGCACTCTGAACCCGTCCGCGTAACGGCCGCCGCGCCGCCAGTCCTTCGGCGCGGCGGCATCGGCGCGTTCGCACTCCTCCTCCCCGTAACGGTCGTTGCTCCCGAGTTCCGGCTGGCCGGGGTAGACCCGGTCCACCTCCACCTGACCCAGCACCCGGAGGTCGTGCCGGTCCGCGCAGTCCACGGGCCGGACGATCTCCTCCGTGCCGAGCCCGGCGTCGCCGGTGATCGCGCACCGGCCGGCCTTCAACGTGGCGACGGGCGCCAGCACCTCACCGGCGTCCTCGACCGGCTCACCGCCACCGGCGGGCCCCTCGGCCTTCACCGGCTCGCCGAAGGCGGCGAGTCCGTACGCCGCCCGCAGCCGCTTCACGTCGATGAGCAGGCCCTTCTCGTGAAGGGCAGCCAGCACGGGCGCGAGGTCGGCGGCGGCCGAGGCCAGTCTGCCGTCGGCGTCCAGCTTCACCGTCAGCCCGACGGACTTGGCCCCCCAGGCTTCACCGGCACCGCGCAGGTGACGCGGCAGAAGTTCCGCCGCGACCTCGGGCAGCAGGTCCACCCGGTAGACCCGGCTGCCGTCCGCGCGGCGCTCGGGGGCCTCCCGGGGGATCGCGCGCGGAACGAGGTCCGCGAGGGTCCCGCTGTACGGCGCCGCATCCCCGGCCGCGTGCCCGGCGACCTCACCGGTCGCCTCACCGAGCTTGCTGACGGCCTCGGGGGTGAATTTCAGCCAGGCGGAGCTTCCGCTGCGGACGTAGACGTCGTCGTCGGCCGTGGCCAGCACCTGCTTGCCCTCCGGAGCCGATCCCCTGAGGAGCTCCAGCGTGCCCTTCGGAAACGTGCGAGGTGCGTCGAGGTCGAGGTCCGCCCGTGCCGTGCCCCTCTCGTAGTCCTGGCTCCCCCGCGCGCGCTGCACGGCGTCGCCGCCCGCTGTGCCGTACGTCAGCGTCGAGACGAAAGCGGCGGTGCCCTCCTCCCGGGTGGCGTCCGTCGCTGCCTGGAACTGCTCGGCGAGCGGCTGCCCGTAGACCGCCTCCCCTGCCGGGGCTTTCTCGCCCGCGCCGCAGCCGGCTGTGCCGATGAGAACCGGGAGCAGCAGCGTGATCATGGCTCTTCGGCATCGTACGGTCTTCAGCGTCCCCACCCCTTGTGCCTGGTCAGGCACCTCCTGCACCTGCCCAGGAGAGTGATGCTGCTCGGAGAGACCGCACGGCGCCAGCACGGAACGATCACACTGTCCGCACATCGAGGGGCGGGGCAAACGCGAGCGGCCGGTACGGGAGGTCCCGTACCGGCCGCTTCGGTCGCTCGTTACACCTTTGCCAGCGAGGGCTGCTCCCCGTCGCCCTCCCTGGCCTCCGGGACGTGCGGCTCGCCGCCGTGGGCGTCGTCCGTCATCGTCTGCTCGTCGAACGGGAGGGCACCGGAGAGGACCTCGTCCACCCGGGCCCGGTCGATCTCCTTGGTCCAGGTGCCGACGAGCACCGTGGCCACCGCGTTGCCCGCGAAGTTGGTCAGGGCGCGGGCCTCGCTCATGAAGCGGTCGATGCCGACGATCAGGCCGACACCGTCGACCAGTTCGGGGCGGTGCGACTGGAGACCGCCCGCAAGGGTGGCCAGGCCGGCGCCGGTGACGCCCGCCGCGCCCTTCGAGGCGATCACCATGAAGACCAGCAGCGAGATCTGCTCGCCGATGCTCAGCGGGTCGCCCGTAGCGTTGGCGATGAAGAGCGAGGCCATCGTGAGGTAGATCGCGGTGCCGTCGAGGTTGAAGGAGTAGCCGGTCGGCACGGTGATGCCGACGACGGGCTTGCTGACGCCCATGTGCTCCATCTTCGCGATCAGCCGCGGCAGGGCCGACTCGGACGAGGAGGTGGAGAGGATCAGCAGGAACTCACGGCCCAGGTACTTCAGCAGGGAGAAGATGTTGACCCCGGCGACCAGGCGCAGGATCGCTCCCAGGATCAGGAAGACGAAGAGCGCGCAGGTGACGTAGAAGCCGACCATGATGATCGCGAGGGACTTCAGGGCGTCGACGCCGGTCTCACCGACCACCGCCGCCATCGCACCGAACGCGCCGACCGGCGCCGCCCACATGATCATGGCGAGGATGCGGAAGACGAGGCGCTGGATGTGGCCGATGCCCCGCAGGACGGGTTCGCCGGCCGAGCCCATGGCCTGGAGCGCGAAGCCCGCGAGCAGGGCGATGAGCAGGGTCTGCAGGACCTCGCCCTCGGTGAAGGCCGACACCATGGTCGTGGGGATGATGCCGAGCAGGAAGTCCACGGTGGACTCGCTCTCACCCGCCTGCGCCTCGCCCGCGGCGCGGGCCGCCTCGGTGAGGTGGAGGCTGGAGCCGGGCTCCAGGAGGTTGCCGACGACCAGGCCGATGGCCAGGGCGACGGTCGACATCACCAGGAAGTAGCCGAGGGCCAGACCGCCGACGGCGCCGACCTTGGCGGCCTTCCGTACGGAGCCGACCCCCAGCACGATCGTGCAGAAGATGATCGGCGAGATCATCATCTTGATGAGGTTGACGAAGCCTGTGCCGATCGGCTTGAGCTCCACGGCGAAGTCCGGAGCCACGAGGCCCACCGTGATGCCCAGCACCACGGCGGCGATCACGGCGATGTAGAGATAGTGGGTGCGGTCCCGTCGTGCGGCTTTCTCTGCCACGGGGGTCTCCTCGGGTGTGCGGCGGCTCCCCGTCCCTGGGGGCCCCGGTGACTATTCACGCCCCTGTGACGGCCGTCACCCTTGCGTTCATATCGTTCACGGACGCTTATCGGCCACCTTGGGCCCGCGGTCCCCGCCAGGCAGACTGTGAGGCATGCGCCTGCCCCGTACCCTCCCCCGCAGCCTGGCCGGCCAGCTGTTCGCGATGCAGGCCCTGCTCGTGGCCGCGGTCGTGGCCGGGTGCGCGTTCTTCGCGTACGCCTCGGGCCGTTCCCAGGCGGAGGAGACCGCGGCCCGCCAGGTGCGGGCGGCCGCCCTCGCCATGGCCGGATCGCCGTCGGTGCGGGAGGCGATCCGTACCCCCGATCCGTCCGCCGTACTCCAGCCCTACGCGGAGCGGGTCCGCGAGGACACCGGGATCGCCTTCGTCACGATCATGAATCCGGAGGGGGTCCGCTGGACCCACCCCGACCCGGCCCAGATCGGCAGGGGCTTCATCGGACACACCGAGCGCGCCCTGCTCGGCGAGACGTTCGAGGAGACGTACACCGGCACGCTCGGCCCCTCGATACGGGTCGTCACGCCCGTCCGGGACGGCGACAGGATCGTCGGCCTGGTCAGCGCGGGCATCACCGTCGAGCGGGTCTCCACACAGGTGCGCGAGCAGCTCGGGGCCCTGGGGACGGCTGCGGGCGCCGCCCTGGCGCTGGGCGCGCTCGGGACGTACGTGATCAACGCCCGGCTGCGGCGGCACACGCACGGGATGAACGCCCGGGAGCTGAGCCGGATGCACACCTACCACGAGGCCACGCTGCACGCGGTGCGCGAGGGGCTCCTCATGCTGGACGGCCAGCGCCGGGTCGCCCTGATCAACGACGCGGGCCGGGAGCTGCTGGGGCTGGCCCCCGGGTCGGTCGGGCGCCGGGTCGACGAGCTGGCGCTGCCGGCACCACTGACCGGGGCGCTCCTGGCGTCCGAGCCGAGGGTGGACGAGGTCCATCTGACGGCGGACCGGGTGATCGTCGTCAACACCAGCCCGGTGGTCGGCGGCGAGCGGCGCGGGACGGTCGTGACGCTGCGGGACCACACGGAGCTGCAGGCGCTGTCGGGCGAGCTCGACTCGGAGCGCGGCTTCACCCAGGCGCTGCGCTCGCAGGCGCACGAGGCGGCGAACCGGCTGCACACCGTGGTGTCGCTGATCGAGCTGGACCGGGTCGAGGAGGCGGTGGACTTCGCGACTGCGGAGCTGGAGCTGGCGCAGGTCCTCACCGACCGGGTCGTGGGCGCTGTCGCCGAGCCGGTGCTCGCCGCCCTGCTCCTCGGCAAGGCGGCGCAGGCCAACGAGCGCGGTGTGGAGCTGGTGCTCGCCGAGGACAGCCTGATCGACGACGGGGCCCTGCCGCGCTCACTGGCGCCGCGGGATCTGGTGACGATCCTCGGCAATCTGATCGACAACGCGGTGGACGCCGCATCGGACGCGGCGACGGGCGCCGGCGTCCCCGCGCAGCGCACCGCGACACGGGCCCTGGTCACCGTGACCGCGCGGACGGACTCCGGCGAGCTGCTCCTGCGGGTGGCGGACACCGGCGCCGGGATCGGCCCGGACGACGCGGACGAGGTCTTCCGGCGCGGCTGGACGACCCACGGCACCGGCCGGGGCCTGGGCCTGGCGCTCGTCCGGCAGGCGGTCCACCGCAACGGCGGGACGGTGGCGCTGGACCGGGCGGAGGGCGGCGGCGCGGAGTTCACGGTGCGGCTGCCGCTCGCCGGCCTTAAGGCGATCACGGAGGTGGTGGCCCCGTGATCCGGGTGCTGGTCGTGGAGGACGATCCGGTGGCCGCGGACGCCCATCAGCTGTACGTGGGCCGGGTGCCGGGTTTCGAGGTCGCCGCCGTCGCCCACTCCCGCGCGGAGGCCGTACGTGCGCTGGACCGGACGGAGGTGGACCTGCTGCTGCTCGATCTCTATCTGCCCGACGGGCACGGTCTGCAGTTGCTGCGCTCACTGCGCGCGGCGGGGCACGGTGCGGATGTCATCGCGGTGACGTCGGCGCGCGATCTGGCGGTGGTGCGGGAGGGCGTGTCGCTCGGCGTCGTGCAGTACGTGCTGAAGCCGTTCACGTATCCCACGCTCCGGGACCGGCTCGTCCGGTACGCCGAGTTCCGTGCGGCGGCCGGAGAGGCGAGTGGCCAGGAGGAGGTGGACCGGGCACTGGGCGCGCTGCGGGTCTCGGACCCGGCCACGCTGCCCAAAGGGCTGAGCGGACCGACGCTGGAGGCGGTGACCCGGGCCCTGCGGGAGGCACCTGAGGGGGCGACCGCGGCGGCCGCCGGGGAGGAGCTGGGAATCTCCCGGATCACCGCCCGCCGTTATCTGGAGCATCTGGTGACGGTGGGGCGCGCCGTGCGGCGGCCGAGCTACGGTCAGGTCGGCCGGCCCGAGCTGCACTACCACTGGGTGGCTGAAACCCGCTGATGGTCCGGCCCGTCCCTCCGGGGCGCCCTAGGAGGATCACACGAAGGGTGAACTGATAGGAACAGCCTGTAGCCAGGCCGTTCCCGGCCTTCTACGGTGGGGCCGTGCACCCCACCCCGCCCTTCAACGCCCCCGCCGCGCGCCGCCTGCGCGAGGCGCTGGGAATGGCTCCCGGACATGTTGCGTACGGGCTCGGCGCCCAGTATGGACTTCGGATCACCGCCGAGACCGTGATGGCCTGGGAACGCGGCACGGCGCTGCCGGGCGAACGCGAACTCATGGCGCTGGCCGGTGTGCTGTGGTGCGCGCCGGGCGAACTGCTGGCCGCCGCGAGCACCTTGCGCGAGCACCGGCTGGGCCGGGAGGTCGCGGTGGACGACCTGGCGCGGACGCTCGGGATGACGGCCGCCGCGTATCAGCGGATCGAGGAGTCGGGCCGCTGGCGCGGCAACGAGCGCCAGGCCCTGGCGCTCTGCGACGCGCTGGACATGTCGGTGGCGCAGTTCCTCACGGCGACCGGCCGGAACGAGGAGCTGGCGGACCTGCTGACCAGGGCGGTCACGACGCGGTGGCAGGCGTACGTGCGCCCGGTGGACAAGCTCGTACCGCTGGACCGGATCCTGGTCCAGGACGTGCTGGAGCAGTTGCACACCGACTACCAGTCGCTGATGGTGTCGACGCTGAGCTGGAACACCACGGGCCGGGACCGGGCCGGGACGGCGGGCGAGGAGGGACGGGAGTTCCTGGACCGGGTGGTCGAGGAGTTCTGGCGGACGGCCGGCATCTGAGCCGGCGTACGCGGGAGAGCCCCGGCCGCCCGAAGAGGTCCGGCCGGGGCGGAGTGTCAGAAGACCGACTCGGCCTCGTACATCCGGTCGCTGGGGACGGTCTTCAGCCGGGTCACGGCGTCCGCCAGCGGGGCCATCACGATCTCGGTCCCGCGCAGCGCCGTCATCCGGCCGAAGTCGCCGCGGTGCACGGCCTCCACGGCGTTCCACCCGAAGCGGGTCGCGAGCACCCGGTCGTACGCGGTCGGCGTGCCACCGCGCTGCACGTGGCCGAGAATGACCGGCCGGGCCTCCTTGCCGAGCCGCCGTTCGAGCTCGGCGGCGAGCCGGTTGCCGATGCCCTGGAAGCGCTCGTGGCCGAACTGGTCGATCTCGCCCTTGGCGTACGTCATGGAGCCCTCGGCCGGGTGCGCTCCCTCGGCGACGCAGATGACGGCGAACTTCTTGCCGCGTGCGAAGCGTTCCTCGACCATCTTGACCAGGTCGTCGACCTGGAAGGGCCGCTCCGGCAGGCAGATGCCGTGGGCACCGCCGGCCATGCCGGACTCCAGCGCGATCCAGCCCGCGTGGCGGCCCATGACCTCGACGACCATGACCCGCTGGTGCGACTCGGCGGTGGTCTTGAGCCGGTCTATGGCCTCGGTTGCGACGCCCACGGCGGTGTCGAACCCGAAGGTGCGGTCGGTGGCGGAGATGTCGTTGTCGATGGTCTTCGGGACGCCGACGACGGGCATCCCGGCGTCGGACAGCATGCGGGCCGCGGTGAGCGTGCCCTCGCCGCCGATCGGGATGAGCGCGTCGATGCCGTAACGGAGGGAGAGTTCCGCGCAGTTCTCGGCGGCCTCGCGCAGCCGGTCGCGCTCCAGCCGCGCCGAGCCGAGGATCGTGCCGCCGCGGGCCAGGATGCCGCTGACCGCGTTCAGGTCGAGGGGCCGGAAGTGGCCGTCGAGCAGCCCCTTGAAGCCGTCCTCGAAGCCGATGACCTCATCGCCGTGGCCCACCACGGCTCGGTGCACGACCGACCGGATCACAGCGTTCAGGCCTGGGCAGTCGCCGCCTGCGGTGAGAATTCCGATGCGCATCCTGCTCTGTCTCCTGCTCGCTAGTGCCATGCATTCCGGGGACCGTCGTGAAACCCCCGTACCGTGAGCCACGACGATTGTCCCACGCCGAGCCGGGCCCCCGCGCTTCCGACCGCGTCGCAAGGACGGTACGGGCCCGGTGGCGGCCCGCCCCGGGCACCCTGCCCGGCGGGCGGCTCACCTGCCCCGGTAGGTATCGTCAAAGGGACAATGCCAGCCAAACAGGACGGGAGACCACGCGTGGCGCGCAGTGTGTACGTGACCGGGATCGACCGGGGAGACGGCCGTCAGGTCGTCGATCTGGGAGTCATGGAGCTACTGACGCGTCAGGTCGACCGGGTCGGTGTCTTCCGGCCGCTCGTCCACGACGGACCCGACCGGCTGTTCGAGCTGCTGCGGGCCCGCTACCGGCTCTCGCAGAGCGCGGAGACGGTCTTCGGCCTGGACTACCAGGAGGCCTCGGCCGTCCAGGCCGAGAAGGGGACGGACGAACTG
Organism: Streptomyces sp. NBC_01166; assembly: GCF_045039765.1. Classification (NCBI taxonomy): domain Bacteria; kingdom Bacillati; phylum Actinomycetota; class Actinomycetes; order Kitasatosporales; family Streptomycetaceae; genus Streptomyces; species Streptomyces sp. NBC_01166. The sequence goes on along the minus strand of NZ_CP108613.1, from coordinate 5,754,243 downwards.
GTCTCACTCCTCGTCGAGCGTTTCCACCGGGTGGCCCGCGACTACGAGGTGGTGCTGGTCCTCGGCAGCGACTTCGCCGCCACCCAGCTCCCCGACGAGCTGGCCCTGAACGCGAGGCTCGCCAACGAGTTCGGCGCCTCGGTGATCGCGGTGGTCGGCGGCAAGGACCAGGACGCCGAGTCCGTGCGGGCCGAGACGCGCAACGCCTACCGGGCGTACGCCGGCCTCGGCTGCGACGTCCTGGCCATGATCGTGAACAGGGTGGCGTCCGAGGACCGTACGGACATCGCCGAGCGGCTGAAGGCGCAGCTCCCGGTCCCCTGTTCCGTGCTGCCCGACGATCCGGCACTCTCCGCGCCCACCGTCGCCCAGATCACCACCGCCCTGGGCGGAACGGTTCTGCTCGGCGACGACTCGGGCCTCGCCCGGGACGCACTGGACTTCGTGTTCGGCGGCGCCATGCTGCCGAACCTCCTCAAGGCCCTGACCCCGGGCTGCATGGTCGTCACCCCCGGCGACCGCGCGGACCTGGTCATCGGTTCGCTCGCCGCGCACAGCGCCGGCACGCCGCCCATCGCGGGCCTCCTGCTGACCCTGAACGAGCGCCCCGGCGAGGAGATACTCCGGCTGGCGGCCCGCCTCGCACCGGGTACCCCGGTCGTCGCGGTGACCGGCGGGTCCTTCCCCACGGCGGGTGAACTCTTCGCGCTGGAAGGAAAGCTGAACGCGGCGACGCCCCGCAAGGCGGAGACCGCCCTCGGCCTCTTCGAGCGCCACGTGGACACCGGCGCGCTGCTGGAACGGGTCTCGGTGGCCCGCAGCGGCCGGGTCACCCCGATGATGTTCGAGCACGAGCTGCTGGAGCAGGCGCGTTCGGACCGGCGCCGCGTCGTCCTGCCCGAGGGCACCGAGGAGCGCGTCCTGCGCGCCGCGGACGTGCTGCTGCGCCGCGACGTCTGCGACCTGACCCTCCTCGGGGACACCGACGTCATCCGCAAGAAGGCCGCCGACCTGGGCATCGACCTCGCGGAGACGCAGCTCGTCGATCCGCAGACCTCCGAGCTGCGCCAGAGCTTCGCCGAGCGGTACGCCGTGCTGCGCGCGCACCGCGGGGTGACGGTGGAGCTGGCGTACGACGTCGTCTCGGACGTCAACTACTTCGGCACGCTGATGGTCCAGGAGGGCCTGGCGGACGGCATGGTCTCCGGCTCGGTGCACTCCACGGCGGCGACGATCCGCCCGGCCTTCGAGATCATCAAGACCAAGCCGGACGCCTCGATCGTCTCCTCGGTCTTCTTCATGTGCCTCGCCGACAAGGTCCTGGTCTACGGGGACTGCGCGGTCAATCCGGATCCGGACGCGGAGCAGCTCGCGGACATCGCGGTGCAGTCGGCGGTCACCGCCGCCCGCTTCGGTGTGGACCCCAGGATCGCGATGCTCTCGTACTCGACGGGCACCTCGGGCACGGGCGCCGACGTCGACAAGGTGCGGGAGGCCACGGAGCGGGTACGCGCCTCCCGGCCGGACCTGAGGATCGAGGGGCCGATCCAGTACGACGCGGCGGTCGAGCCGACCGTCGCCGCGACCAAGCTGCCGGCGTCGGAGGTGGCGGGCCGCGCGACCGTGCTGATCTTCCCGGACCTCAACACCGGCAACAACACCTACAAGGCGGTCCAGCGTTCGGCGGGCGCGGTCGCGGTCGGCCCGGTCCTCCAGGGGCTGCGCAAGCCGGTCAACGACCTCTCCCGCGGCGCGCTGGTCCAGGACATCGTCAACACGGTGGCCATCACCGCGATCCAGGCCCAGGGCGAGGAATGACGCGATGACCACCGACCCGACCAGCGAAGGCTTCCGCTCCATGAATGACGCGCACCGCGTACTCGTGCTGAATTCCGGCTCCTCGTCGGTGAAGTACCAGCTGCTGGACATGCGCGACCGATCGAGGCTGGCCACCGGCCTCGTCGAGCGGATCGGCGAGTCCTCCTCCCGGCTGGTGCACACACCGCTGAAGGGCGGGGAGCCCCGCGAGCGCACCGGCAGGATCGCCGACCACTCCCAGGCCCTGGAGGCCGCGGCCGACGAGCTGGCTGCCGACGGGCTGGGTCTGGACTCCCCCGAACTGGCGGCGATCGGCCACCGGGTGGTGCACGGCGGGCTGAAGTTCAGCCAGCCCACCGTGATCACCGACGAGGTGCTGAAGGAGATCGAGCGGCTCGTCCCCGTCGCCCCGCTGCACAACCCGGCGAACATCACCGGGATCCGTACGGCGCAGGCGCTGCGCCCGGACCTGCCTCAGGTCGCGGTCTTCGACACGGCGTTCCACACGACGATTCCGGAGTACGCGGCGCGGTACGCGATCGACGTCGAGACCGCCGACGCGCACCGGATCCGCCGCTACGGCTTCCACGGCACCTCGCACGCGTACGTCTCGCGCAGGACGGCCGAGCTGCTGGGCCGGCCGGTGTCCGACGTGAACGTGATCGTGCTCCACCTGGGCAACGGTGCCTCGGCCTCCGCGGTGGCGGGCGGCCGGTGCGTGGAGACGTCGATGGGACTGACCCCCTTGGAGGGGCTGGTCATGGGTACGCGTTCCGGGGACATCGATCCGGCCGTCACCTTCCACCTGAAGCGGGTGGCGGGGATGTCGGCGGACGAGATCGACGTCCTGCTGAACAAGAAGAGCGGCCTGGTCGGCCTCTGCGGCGACAACGACATGCGGGAGATCCGGCGCCGGGTGGACGAGGGCGACGAGCGCGCCACGCTCGCGTTCGACATCTACATCCACCGGCTGAAGAAGTACATCGGCGCCTATTCGGCCGTCCTCGGCCGGGTGGACGCCGTGGTGTTCACGGCGGGGGTCGGGGAGAACTCGGCCCCGGTGCGGGAGGCTGCGCTCGCGGGACTGGAGGGTTTCGGCCTGGCCGTGGACGCCGGCCGCAACGCCGTACGGTCCGGCGAACCGCGGCTGGTCTCGCCCGACGGCGCCCGGGTGGCGGTCGCCGTCGTGCCTACGGACGAGGAGCTGGAGATCGCCGGCCAGACCTTCGACCTGGTCCACAACTGAGCGGGGCCGCGCCCCTTTGTATCTTCCACCAGACGGAATATTCCGCAGTGAAACAAACCGATAGGATCCGCCTCATGCGCCGTTCCAAAATCGTCTGCACCCTCGGTCCCGCCGTCGACTCCCATGAGCAGCTCGTCGCTCTGATCGAGGCCGGCATGAGCGTGGCCCGTTTCAACTTCAGTCACGGATCCCACGAGGAGCACCAAGGCCGTTACGACCGCGTCCGCAAGGCCGCCGCCGAGTCCGGCCGTGCGGTCGGCGTGCTCGCCGACCTCCAGGGCCCCAAGATCCGCCTCGGGAAGTTCGCCGAGGGTCCTGTCGAGCTGGTCCGCGGGGACGAGTTCGTCATCACCTCGGAGGACGTCGCCGGCGACAAGTCCATCTGCAGCACCACCTACAAGGGGCTGCCGGGCGACGTCACCAAGGGTGACCCGATCCTGATCAACGACGGCAACGTCGAGCTGAAGGTCGTCTCGGTCGACGGCCCCCGGGTCACCACCATCGTCATCGAGGGCGGTGTCATCTCCGACCACAAGGGGATCAACCTCCCCGGGGCGGCGGTCAACGTCCCCGCACTGTCCGAGAAGGACGTCGAGGACCTGCGGTTCGCCCTGCGGATGGGCTGCGACCTGGTCGCACTGTCCTTCGTGCGGGACGCCGAGGACGTCAAGGACGTGCACAAGGTGATGGACGAGGAGGGCCGCCGGGTCCCCGTCATCGCCAAGGTCGAGAAGCCGCAGGCCGTCGAGCACATGGAGGGCGTCGTCGCCGCCTTCGACGGTGTGATGGTCGCCCGCGGTGACCTCGCCGTCGAGTATCCGCTCGAGAAGGTCCCGATGGTGCAGAAGCGCCTCATCGAGCTGTGCCGCCGCAACGCGAAGCCGGTGATCGTGGCGACCCAGATGATGGAGTCGATGATCACCAACTCGCGCCCGACCCGCGCCGAGGCCTCCGACGTCGCCAACGCGATCCTGGACGGCGCGGACGCGGTCATGCTGTCGGCGGAGTCCTCCGTCGGCGCGTACCCGATCGAGACGGTCAAGACGATGGCGAAGATCGTCGTCGCCGCCGAGGAGGAGCTCCTTTCCAAGGGTCTCCAGCCGCTGGTGCCGGGCAAGAAGCCCCGTACGCAGGGTGGTTCGGTGGCCCGCGCGGCCTGCGAGATCGCGGACTTCCTGGACGGCAAGGCGCTGGTGGCCTTCACCAAGTCCGGCGACACGGCCCGCCGTCTCTCCCGCTACCGCACGGCTCAGCCGATCCTGGCCTTCACCACGGAGGAGTCCACCCGCAGCCAGCTCGCGCTGAGCTGGGGCGTCGAGTCCTACGTCGTGCCGCACGTGGACAACACGGACGCCATGGTCGACCTGGTGGACGCGGAGCTGCTGAAGCTGAACCGCTACAACGACGGCGACACGATGGTCATCACCGCCGGCTCGCCTCCCGGCGTCCCCGGCACCACCAACATGGTCCGGGTGCACCACCTGGGCGGCGAGCACGCCTGACGCGCCGTACGGCACCGACGACCGTGGCCCGCACCCCCGTTCTCACGGAGGTGCGGGCCACGGCCTTTGTGCGGCTCCCGAACGGGTCCTGGGTCAGCTGTTGCCGCCGGTGAAGTAGTTCTGCAGTCCGGGGACCTTGAGCGAGCCGCCGAACTGGCCGGCCTGGGTCACCGTCGCGTTGGTGAAGAAGGCGAAGGGCACGTTCAGCGGCGGCGGGGTCTCCGGGCTGAAGGTGACGGGGATGAGGCCGAAGAGGTTGCCCTTCAGGCTCTCGGTGTACATGGTCACCTGGCCGTTGCGGATGGTGGAGGTGGAACCCTCCTCCGCCTTGACGTGGCCGGTGGTGCCGGCCGGACCCTTCGTCAACTGGTGCAGGTCCTTGATGTCGATGGTGTCGGCGGTGAACTTCAGCACCTTCTTGACGCTGCCGTTGTACGTCTTCACCTCGACGATGCCCGCGTAGTCGAGCCCGGTGAGCGTGAGCTTCGACGTCTCCAGCGTCCACGGGTCGTCCGGGAGCAGCGGGAGGCCTTCCTCCAGGTCGGCCGCGGCGAGCGCCTCGGGGTCGGCGGTCGGGCAGGGGAAGCGCTCCTTGGCGCCGTCCGGGATGTCCTCGTCCTTCACCGGGTCGAGGCCCTTGACGTCGTCGTCGAGCTCCTCGACGTCCTCGCCCGCCTTCTCGGCCGCGTCACGGATGGCGTCGGTGGTCTTGTCCACCGTGCCCTTCACCGCGTCCGTGGCCTTCTCGACGGGCTTCGTGGTGGCGCTCTCCGTCGGCTTCGGGGCCTCCGTGGTGGCGCTGGGGGACGGCTCGGCCGTCTCCTTGTCCGGTCCGTCGAAGAGGTCCTTGAGCGCGTCCCCGACACCCAGCGGGTCGAGGGGGTTCTTCGACTCCGTGGGCGTGGGCGTGGCCGAGGTGGCGGCCTTGTCCGCGGAGGTCTCCGCGGACTTCTCGTCCTCGGACGCGCTCGCACTCGCGGAGGGAGCCGGCGTCGCGGTCGCGTCGTCCTTGCCCGCGTCGTCCTTGCCGGTGTCGTCGTCCTTGCCGGTGTCGTCGTCCTTGCCTGCGTCGTCGTCCTTGCCGGCGTCGTCGGACGGCGAGGCGCTCGGGGTCGGCTCCGTCTCCGGTTCCTGCGACTCGGACGGCTCGTCGGAGCGGGTCACACAGGGCCCGGGGGCGAAGGGTATGTCCGAGTTGTCATCGGCCATGGCCAGCTTGGGGGTGAGCCCCATGCCCACGAAGACGGCCGTCGGCATCGCGGCGAGCGCGAACGCCTTCTTGCCTGCGGGCATGTGCAGCTTCGTCAGGAGTGACTTCCTGGGCGCCGCGTGGCGGGGCCCGCTCCGCTCCGGAAGGTCCTCCGGACCGAAGTCGTTCATCTGCCTGTCGTCACCCCGCACGATGCCTCCCACCGTCGGCCTCCGCCGCCGCCTTGAAGAGCATCGGCCTCCGCGGGGCCTCAGCCGTGCCGTGGGGCTCCTGACGGTGCTCAGGCGCCTCGGGGGCGTCACCCCTGGACATCTGCGCCTCGTGGGCCTCGGAGGCCGGGAGACTCTTCGCCTCGGCCGGGGCCCAGGCGATCGACAGCGCTCCGCCGAGAAGGGCGAACAGGAAGCCGATGATGAAGCCGCCTATGTTGGCGACCGGTATGGAGATCAGCGCGAGCAGGATCGCGGCGACGCCTGCGAACACCCGCACGATGTGGTGGAACCACATCGTGAATCCCAGCGTGATCAGCAGGATTCCGATGATCAGCGACCCCGCACCCGCGGTGGTGGACATCGCGATCGTCATGTTGCCGAGGTGCATGTTGGCGTACGGGAAGTACGCGATGGGTAGACCACCCAGGATGGTGAACAGGCCCGCCCAGAACGGCCGGTTACCCCGCCAGGTGCGGAATCCCCGCCGGTAGACGGTGAGGTGGTGCTCGTTCTGCCCTGTGGACTCGGGGCTCATGGAAAACAGCTCCCTGGAACCGGTACTGCTGTGAGAAGAGAAGGGGTGGGCAGCCGGAGGTCCTCACGGAACCCTCCGGCCGCCCCGGGCGAGTGCTAGAAGCACTCCTTGACGCCCTTGTGCAGCTTCAGGCTCAGGTTGCTGAGCTTGAAGGTGCCGGCGGTGGTTGCCCACGCCGTCTGCTCCACGTTGGACAGCGTGGCCTTCTCGGCCCGCTGCGCGAAGCCGTTCGGGTTGACGGCCTTCTCGGTGCCGGACTGGATACCGGGCTTACCCACCGAACCGGCGGCGACGCCGATGTCGATGTTCTCGAAGTACGCGTCCGCGTCGAGCTGGGCCACGTCGAGGTAAAGGTTCGTCGCCTCGACAGGCTTCTTCGGGTCGGTACCCGCGTTCAGCTGCAGGCTGACGCTTCCGAGACCGAACGGGAGGTCAGGCGTGACCACCGACTGGCACATGTTGGTGATCGTGGCCTTGCTGAAGCCCGACACGGCCACCGGGTGCGCCGCGTCGTTACCCTTCATGTCCTTGCCGACAGCGACGCTGCCGTACTGGACGAAGTTCTCGCCGACGAGCTTGTCGGTGCTGACCTTGAAGCTCTGGCCGGAGACGCTGAAGGACGCCGCCAGCGCACCCTGCGCCAGGCCGACGCCGACCGCTGCGGTCGCGACGACGCTCGGCACCATGACCAGAGCGAAACGCTTCCATCTGGTACCACCGCGAACCTGCGAACTCATAAATTTCCTCCTTCTCGGACGTACATCTCCGGTACGGGCATGGTGCCCGCCCTGGGATGGGAGAAGTGCTACGTCCTCGGGAAGGAGAGCGCCCGGACCGGAGGCGCGTACCGCATCCGAATCACCGGCGATCACCCCCGAGCGACAACCACTGGCCGCGCGTCTGCGCAACCGGTTCGGACAGGCCCTGCCCAGGGGCAGGAACCCCCCTGTCCGCGATCGGCGCCACTGCCGCCGACCACCCGGTGGGGACCCAAAAGACCCTCCTGCGCGACTGGCCGTCGGGCTGGGGGGTATTGGACCGAGCGTGGCCGATCGTGGTGCATTCGCGGCCTGGATACAAGGGGGGTCGTTACTGACTAGTAACGACCCGATAACCAGTACACGACAGGGCGGTACCGCCCGGCCACACAGGGTGGCACCGGGGTGCCGGGCGAACAGCGGGATTACGACCCGAAACCGGACAGACCGATGGAGGCGATTTACTGCGAGTAACAGTGCGTACTTTTATCAAGTTTTGGTAAAGCGCGTGTGTCCGTTGTCGTTCACCCGCGAAAACGGCCGTGGTGCCCGGAGGGCACCACGGCCGTGTTGTCACATCAGAACAAGACGCGCGCCAGCGCTGTCCGCGCGGCGGTGACCCGGGGGTCGTCGGGGCCGATCACCTCGAAGAGCTCCAGGAGCCGCACCCGTACGGCGTCGCGGTCGTCGCCGAAATTGCGGCGGACCGTCTCGACGAGGCGGCCGAAGGCGTCCTCGACGTGCCCGCCCACGAGGTCCAGGTCCGCCGCGGCCATCTGCGCCGCCGGCTGGGCCGGGTTCTCCGCGGCCTCCTTGCGGACCTGCTGCGGATCCATGCCCGCGACGCGGCCCAGCAGTTCGGCCTGGGCGAGGCCCAGCTTCGCCTCGGTGTTGACCGGGTCGTCGGCCAGGACGCTCCTGTAGGCCCGGACCGCGCCGTCGAAGTCATTGGCGTCCAGCGCCTGCGCGGCGGCTTCCAGCTGCGCGTCGTACGGCCCCGCGGGCACCTCTGCGGGGGCGCCCTCCTCGTCGCCCGCTGCGGCGTCCGGGTCGACGGCGATCCCGGTGAGACCGAACCGCTCCTCGCCGACCTGGATCAGCTGGTCCAGCGTCTGGCGGATCTGGCTCTCGGGGGCCGCACCCTGGAAGAGCGGGAGGGCCTGTCCGGCCACCACGGCGAAGACCGCCGGGATGCCCTGGATCCCGAACTGCTGCATCAGCATCTGGTTGGCGTCGACATCGACCTTGGCCAGCACGAAGCGGCCGTTGTACTCGACGGCGAGGCGCTCCAGGAGCGGGCCGAGCTGCTTGCACGGCTCGCACCACTCGGCCCAGAAATCGATGACGACGGGGACTTCGGTGGAGCGCTGGAGGACGTCGGTCTCGAAACCCGCCTCGTCGACGTCGATCACCAGGGAGGCGGGGGTCACGGCGCCGCCGCCCCCCTGCCGGGCGGACTCCGCGCGGGCCTGCTCCGCCTTCGCCTTGGCGTCGCCGGCCGCCTTCACAGCGGCGAGGTCGACGACGCCGCTCATGGACATGTTCCTAGGCTGCATACGTACATCCTCCCCCCTGCGCGCACTGTTCCGGAAAGCGATCCGCGAACCGGTTCCGTCCACAGCCGCGCCGGAGTGCGCGACGGGCGGACGGAAACGGTCCCGGGGCCCTGAAAAACCCCGTGTTCGGCGCCGGGTCCCCACCCGGTGCCTGTGGCTGTCGATCGGTCGTGGCGTCACGACGGACGGACCGTCGCTTCTTACGCTACGGGTCGTAGCGTAACTGGCAGGACCCCCTCCGGGGCAAGAGCGCCCGGTGATCTGTCTCACGGGCTCCCGGGCCGGTCAGTACTACTTACCGGCCGGTATGGTCGCCGCATGCTGAGCCGCAGCCCAACCGGACCCACCCGTTCCGGACGACCCCGCAGCCCCGAAGCCGATGCCGCGATCCTCGAGGCGACCCGTGCGTCGCTGGTCGACCTCGGCTGGTCGAAGCTGACGATGGGCGACGTGGCGACGCGGGCGGGGGTCGCCAAGACGACTCTCTACCGCCGCTGGGCCGGCAAGAACGAGCTGGTGGTGGACGCGGTCGCCGTCCTCTTCGACGAACTGGAGCTGCCCGATCTCGGCAGCCTCGCGGCCGACGTGGAGGCGGTGGTCCTCCAGTTCGCGGCCCTGCTGGAACGTCCGGAGACCAAGACGGCGCTGATGGCGGTGGTCGCCGAGTCGACGCGGGACGAGGCGCTGCGGGACCGTATACGCGATTCGATCGTGACCCGCCAGAAGCACCTCGTCCTCCAGGGACGGGAGCGTGCGCAGCGGCGCGGTGAACTGCCCGTCGAGCCGGACGCGGTGGTGGCGGCCCGCACCGCCGACCTGATCTTCGACGTGATCGCCGGCGCCGTGGTGCACCGCGCGCTGGTGAGCGCCGAGCCCGTCGACACCGACTGGGCCCAGCGCTTCACCCTGCTGCTGCTCTCGGGACTGGGAGCGGCGGCCTCGCAGGAGGACTGACCGCTCGTCAGAAGCCCGGCGGCTCCGTGTAGACGCCCCACTCGTCGCGCAGCACCCCACAGATCTCGCCGAGGGTCGCCTCCGCCCGTACGGCCTCCAGCATCGGCGCGATCATGTTCGAGCCGTCGCGCGCGGCGGCCAGCATCGCGTCCAGCGCGCCACGGACCTTCGCCTCCTCGCGGCCTTCCTTGCGCCCGGCGAGCTCGCGCACCTGCTCGCGTTCGACCTCGTGGCTGACGCGCAGGATCTCCAGGTCACCGGTGACGGACCCGTGGTGGACGTTGACGCCGACGACCCGCTTCTCGCCCTTCTCCAGCGACTGCTGGTAGCGGAAGGCGGATTCGGCGGTCTCGCCGGTGAACCAGCCGTCCTCGATGCCGCGCAGGATTCCGGAGGTCATCGGTCCGATGGGGTGCTTGCCGTCGGGGTGCGCCCGGGTGCCGCGCTCCCTGATCTGCTCGAAGATCTTCTCGGCGTCGGCCTCGATGCGGTCGGTGAGCTGCTCGACGTACCACGAACCGCCCAGCGGGTCGGCGACATTGGCGACCCCGGTCTCCTCCATGAGCACCTGCTGGGTGCGCAGCGCGATCTCGGCGGCCTGCTCGGAGGGCAGGGCGAGCGTCTCGTCCAGGGCGTTGGTGTGCAGGGAGTTGGTGCCGCCCAGGACGGCGGACAGCGCCTCCACGGCGGTGCGTACGACGTTGTTGTACGGCTGCTGGGCGGTGAGCGAGACACCCGCGGTCTGGGTGTGGAAGCGGAGCCACTGCGCCTTGTCGGTCTTCGCGCCGTACGTCTCCTTCATCCAGCGGGCCCAGATCCGGCGGGCGGCGCGGAACTTGGCGATCTCCTCGAAGAAGTCGAGGTGCGCGTCGAAGAAGAAGGAGAGCCCGGGAGCGAAGGTGTCGACGTCCAGGCCCCGGGAGAGACCGAGCTCCACGTAGCCGAAGCCGTCGGCGAGGGTGTACGCGAGCTCCTGTGCGGCCGTGGCCCCGGCCTCGCGGATGTGGTAGCCGGAGACCGACAGCGGCTTGTAGTCGGGGATGTCGCGGGCGCAGTGCTCCATCAGGTCGCCGATGAGGCGCAGGTGGGGCTCCGGCTGGAAGAGCCACTCCTTCTGCGCGATGTACTCCTTGAAGATGTCGGTCTGGAGCGTGCCGTTGAGCACGCCCGGGTCGACGCCCTGGCGCTCCGCGGCGACCAGGTACATGCAGAAGACGGGGACGGCGGGTCCGCTGATCGTCATGGAGGTGGTGACGTCACCGAGCGGGATGTCCCGGAACAGGACCTCCATGTCGGCGGCGGAGTCGATGGCGACACCGCAGTGGCCGACCTCGCCGAGTGCGCGCGGATCGTCGGAGTCGCGGCCCATCAGGGTGGGCATGTCGAAGGCGACACTGAGTCCGCCGCCGCCGTTGGCCAGGATGGTCTTGTACCGCTCGTTGGTCTGCTCGGCGTTGCCGAAGCCGGCGAACTGGCGGATGGTCCAGGTACGGCCCCGGTAGCCGGTGGCGTGGAGCCCCCGGGTGAAGGGGTACTCGCCGGGCCAGCCGATCCGCTCGAAGCCTTCGTACGTGTCGCCGGGGCGCGGCCCGTACACCGGCTCCACCGGGTCACCGGAGAGCGTGGTGAAGTCCGCGTCGCGCTTGCGGGCCTTGTCGTAACGGGCCTGCCAGCGGCGGCGGCCTTCCTCGATCGCATGAGCGTCCATGGAGACAAATTTACTAGGACGTCCTAGTAAATGTCGACGGCAAACCGCCCGGCGCTTCGCGCGGGGCGGTTCGGGTGGTGCGGATCAGGCCTTGACGGCCTGCGGGGAGCTGTCGGCGATCAGCGGTTCGACCTCCCGGACCACCTTGCGCTCGACGAAGAACGCGGCGGTCGGGATCGTCCCGGAGATCAGCACCCAGAGCAGCTTGCCGACCGGCCACTTCGCCTTGGAACCGAGGTCGAAGGCGAAGATCAGGTAGATGATGTAGAGGACACCGTGGACCTGCGAGACGACGAGCGTCAGACCCTCACCGGTGTCGAAGCCGTACTTGAAGATCATGCAGACACACAGGATCAACAGCATCACGGCGGTGACGTAGGCCATCACCCGGTAGCGGGTCAGCACACTGCGTTTCATGGCATCGAGCGTAACCGGACGGCCGGGGCGATCTTGCGGCGCCCTGCCCCTCGCGAGGCCACCCCCGGGCGGTGCGGCTACTTGTCCTCGAAGTCCTGTGCGGCCACCCGCAGCGGGCGCAGCATGGCGAAGATCTCGGCGCACTCCTCGTCGTCGTACGCCCCGAGCCCGAAGTCCATCGCCATCAGGTCCTGGCTGGCCGCCTCGACGACCTCGCGGCCCTTGTCCGTGATGGAGGCGAGGGTTCCGCGGCCGTCGTTGGGGTTGGGGCGCTTGTCGACCAGCCCCGAGCGCACCAGCCTGTCGACGGTGTTCGTCACGGAGGTGGGGTGCACCATCAGGCGCTCGCCGATCTTGGACATCGGCAGCTCGCCGGCCTGGGAGAAGGTGAGCAGGACGAGCGCCTCGTAGCGGGCGAACGTCAGCCCGTACGGTTTCACCACCGCGTCCACCTCGGCGAGCAGGATCTGCTGCGCACGCATGATCGACGTGATCGCGCCCATGGAGGGCACCGGCCCCCAGCGCCGGTGCCAGAGTTCCTCGGCACGGGCGATGGGATCGAAGGGGAGGCTGAGCGGCTTCGGCACGGCCACGACCTTACCCACTGGTCACATGGCGGTCAGCACCGTCTCGCACTTCGGTACCGGACGCGTGTTCTACGCACCTCGACGACCAGCAGGAGTGTGCAGACGGTACCGACCGCACCCGAGTACGCGACCACCCGGTGCACCGGGAAGAACTCCGCCGCCAGCCCCGCGAGGGTCATGCCGAGCCCCTGGAACGTCATCAGCCCGGCAGTGAGGAGCGTCATCGCCCGGCCCCGCAGATGCTCGGGGACCGCCTCCACGAACCACTGGTCGAGCCCGATGATGTACGACGCCCCGGCCCCGGTCAGCACGAGGACCGCCACGGTCAGGGCGGCGCCCGGGCGGAACGCGTACACCACGAGGGGCAGCAGCCCCAGCGCGGCGGCCGGCAGCACGATCCGGGTGCGGGAGCGGGGGCCGAGCGCGGTCGCCACATACAGCTCGGCGCCGATGTGGCCGACGGCCATCGCGCACATCAGCAGTCCGACGACGGCCGGACCGGCGCCGATCCCGGCCGCGTACGGAGCGGCGAGGGCCTCCGGGGCGACCACGAAGAAGGCCGGCACCCAGAAGAGCAGGAGCAGCCCCCGGATCTCACGGTCGCCGAGGACGGCGCGGGCCCCGGCGAGCGACTCCCTGAGCAGCGTGCCGCCGGCGCCCCCTCCCGTGCGGGCGGGCCGGTCCCGGGTGCCGAGGCGCAGCAGCGCAGCCGAGCAGAGGAACGTCACCACGGTGACGGTGATCGCCCCGCGCGGGGAGAGCGCGGTGAGCAGCAGCCCGCCCGCCCCGAAGCCGACGAGCACGGCGCTCTGCGAGACCAGACGCAGCAGTGAGCGGCCGAGGACGTAGAGGTCGCCCTCCCCGAGGATGTCGGTGAGGGCCGCCGTCCGTGTCCCGGTGAAGACGGGCGCGATCGCGGCCACCAGGCAGCGCAGCGCGAGAAGCCCTGCGACGGGTGTGCCGGGGAGCACCATCACGGCGACGCAGCCGGCGCAGACCAGGTCGCAGGTGACGAGGACGCGGCGGGCGGGGTACCGGTCGGCGACCCCCGCGAAGAGCGTGCCGCCGACGATGTACGGCAGGAAGCCGAGCGCGAAGGTGAGGGCGGACAGAAGGGGCGAGCCCGTGAGGTCGTAGACCAGCACGGTGAGCGCCAGCTCGCTGACGATCACGCCGAGGAGGGAGAACAGATGGGCTGCGAAGACCACCCGGAACTCCCGTACGGCGAAGACCGCGCGGTATCCCCCGGCAGCGGTGCCGGGATCTGCCTCCGGAGCGCGGCCCGGGTCGGGTGAGGAGGCGCGCTCCGGGGGCAGGGCCGGGGACAGCGCCTTCTCGGCGGGCTCTTCGCGGGGTGCACCCGCCGGGGTGGTGGTGTCGCTCGACATGGAGGCAGCTTGAGCGAACGGTCCGGCCTCTCCCTAGACTTTCGGCTCACGCCGAAAGTCCGAGCGGGAGCATCCATGCCGTTCCATCTGTACTTCGACGAGAGCGATCTGCTCCGCTGCCGCTTCGCGCTCTCCCCGCTCTGGGAGACGCAGGAGGCCGTGCGCCTGCTCCGCCGCCCCGGACGGCACGGCTACCACCTGCCCTGGCTCCGGCGGGTCAGGAAGGACGCCGCCGGGCTGGACCTCACGCCGCTGTGGCTGCTGATGCCGGACGGCGGCTACAACCCGGACTTCATCTGCCCGCCGCCGCTCGGGCCGCTCGCCACCTTCGCCGAGGAGATCGCGACCGTACGCGCGATGGATCCGGCGGCCGCCCGCGACGACATGGCGCACGCGCTCGCCGACACCCCGGGCGGCCTGCGCTCCCCCGCCGGGCAGCGGATGCTGGCCGACCCGGCACGGGCGGTCCGGGAGCTGGCGGACCTGCTGGAGCGGGCGTGGGAGCTGATGGTCGAGCCGCACTGGCCCCGGCTGCGCGCCCTGCTGGAGGCGGACATCGCCTACCACTCGCGGCGCCTCGCCGAGGTCGGTTTCGAGCGGCTGCTCGGCGAGGTCAGTCCGCGGCTGCAATGGGCCGACTCGACGCTGACCGTGGTCGGCACCGTCGGGAACCACAGCCGGGTCCTGGGCGGGCAGGGGCTCGTCCTGGTGCCCAGCGTCTTCACCTGGCCGGATGTGGTCGGCGGCTTCGAGCCCCCCTGGCAGCCCGCGGTGGTCTACCCCGCGCGTGGCATCGGCGGGCTGTGGACGGAGTCCGCGGGCCGGACGCCGGACGCGCTCGCCCGGCTGCTGGGGCGGGGCCGCGCCGACGTGCTGTGCGCCCTCGGTGAACCGGCCGGGACGAGCGCGCTGGCGAACCGGCTCTCGCTCGCCCCGTCCTCCGTGTCCGCGCATCTGTCGGCGCTGCGCGCGGCGGGTCTGCTCACCTCGCGGCGCTACGGCCACCAGGTGCTGTACGAGCGCACCCCGCTGGGCATCGCGCTGGCGGCGCAGGAGCCGTAGGTCCGGTGTCCGGGCAGGCGGGTCAGCTCCCCGCGGCGGGGTTCCCCGCGGCAGTGGCGAGCGCGGGCTCCGTCTCCTGGCCCGGAGCGGGCACGCGGGACCGGTGCCGTGCGCCGCCTCCGTACCCGCGCTCCCGCAGCATCGTGAAGGACCGGACCGCGAGCGGCGCGAGGGCGATCAGCAGCGCGAGCACCGCCCAGCCGCGGGCCGCCGTGTGGACGGTGGCCGCCAGGCAGCTCAGCACTCCGAGCAGCCCGGCGACGGTGGCCACGGGATGGTGGACGAGGAGCAGCGTGTAGCCGATGAGCCGGCCGGGCGGCACCCGGAACAGCGCCTTCCCGTACTGCCGCAGCAGCTCCGCCCGGGACCGGTGCGGCCACCGGCCGTGGCGGTCCGAAGGGGTGACGTGCCCCTCGCGGGAGGCCGGCACGTCCGGGGTGTGGACGGAGCGCCAGTACTGCCCGGTCCCCGGGTTGCGGCGCCGGTGGATCTCGAAACCCGTCGTCGTGTCCTCGGTGCCGGAGCCGTGGAAGCCGCCGGCCTGGCGCAGTGCCGCGATGCGTACGACGCTTCCGGGGCCGGCGAGCACGGGCGCGCCGTAACGGTTGCCCGCCCGCTGCACCAGCGCGTGGAAGTCGTGGTCCCCGGCGAGCCACGGGCCGACGACGAACGCGGTGTCCGGGTCACGGAAGTAGCCCGTCGTCCGCTCCAGGAAGCCGGGCAGCGGGACGTGACCGGTGTCCACGGAGGCGAGGAGGTCGTACGCGTCACCGTGCTTGGCGATCCAGGCGTTGCGGTTGCCGTGCTCGGTGCCGGCCTGGTGCGGCCCCTCCTCCTGGTTCCACTCGGGCACGCCGAGGCGGGTGAAGTGGTGCACGCCCAGCTCGGCGCAGAGCATCCTGGCTTCCGGGTCGTCGCCCTCGTCGAGCAGCCAGACGTCCAGCGGCCCGGGGTGCCGCATCCGTGCCGCACCCTCCAGGTTGGCGCGCACCGCGGAGAGGGGCTCCCTGCCCGGTACGTACGTGGCGAGGAAGGCGACCCGGGTGCCGGGTTCGGGCGTCACCGGTACCGGGTCCCTGGCCACCGTCACGGCGTGCAGGGCCAGGGCGAGGCCGACCGGTGCGAACACGGCGACCAGGCCGAGCGTTGCCACGGTCACGGAGTCGGCGAGACCGAGCCACGCCTGGCCGTTCCCGCGCACGGCCCGGTGCGCGGGCAGGACCAGGAAGAGCAGCACGAGCCCTGCGGACACGGGGGCGAGCGTCAGCGGGAGGACCGCTCGTATTCGGTGCCACCCGGTGCGGAGGAGGCCGCGGTACCGCACCCGGTACCCGGTCGCGGGCCGTTCCGCGAGAGGCCCCGCAGGCAGACCGCGGCTGCCGCCCCGGTCGTGGTCACGTCTTTCCGACGGCATCGCGCCTCCAACGGTCGAATTTGCCGGTGTCCCCACAGAAGGGGAGAACCTGCGGGGCGGCGACCCGGCAGGTCCGAGTGAGCGGATTTCTTCGCCCGAACGGAACGAGCCCCCGGCGCCGGAAGGCATCGGGGGCTCGTCGTGCGCGTGCGGCCGGTGCGCGGACGGGGCGTCAGCCCGCCAGGTGCCGCTCCACCGTCTCGACCTTGGAGGTCAGACCGTCGGTGACGCCCGGCCGGATGTCGGCCTTCAGCACGAGGGAGACGCGGCCCGCACGTGCCTCGACGGCGGCCACGGCGCGCTTCACGACGTCCATGACCTCGTCCCACTCGCCCTCGATGGAGGTGAACATCGCGTCCGTGCGGTTGGGCAGCCCGGACTCCCGGACGACACGGACGGCGTCGGCGACGTACTCACCGACGTCCTCGCCGACGCCCAGGGGCGTGACGGAGAAGGCGACGATCATGCGCTGACCGTCCCCTCGGCGCGGGCGCGGGCGGCGATGACACCGTCGGCCTCGTACTTCTTGAGCAGCTTCTCGCCGTAGAGCCCGCCGAAGGGCAGCACGGCGAGGAGGAAGAACAGGGCGACACGCTTGAACGGCCACTTGGCCTTGGCCCACACGTCCAGCAGGAACACCAGGTAGATCGTGAAGAGGATGCCGTGCAGCATGCCGAGCGGCATCATCAGGAAGTCGATGTCCGAGACCCGGCTGAGCACCGAGCCGAAAAGGATCAGCGCCGGGAAGGACAGCGCCTCGGGAAGCGAGATGAGGCGCAGCCGGTGCAGGGCGGAAGCGGTCTTGATGTCCACGAGGGCACCTTCGGTGGGTGGGAGGGGCGTGTCAGCTTGTGAAAGCAGGCACAAGCACATCCATTGTGGCATCGTTCCCGGCCCCTCCAGGCAGGGGGTCCGCGTCCGGGCCCCGTGGCACGTATCCGCGCATATCAGGGTCGTATCGGGGTCGGGATCGGCCGCCGGGCCCTGTCCGGCCGGGCTCTCCTGCGGCTAACGTCGCACTGTGGCGATGTTCCGACTCCAAGGCAGCAAGACGCTCGCCGTCGACCTGACAGGCGATGCCGTCAAGGCGAAGAACGGCTCGATGGTCGCGTACGACGGCCAGATGGCGTTCAAGAAGATGTCGGGCGGCGGTGAGGGCCTCCGCGGCATGGTGACCCGCCGGCTGACCGGCGAGCAGATGGTCATGATGGAGGTGAGGGGGCAGGGCACCTGCTATTTCGCCGACCGGGCGAGCGAGATCAACCTCGTCTCGCTGCACGGCGAGACGCTGTACGTCGAGGCGAGCAATCTGCTGGCCACCGACGCCGGGCTGCGCACCGGCACCACCTTCACGGGGCTCCGGGGCGGGGCGAGCGGCAACGGCCTGTTCACCACGACCGTCGAGGGCACCGGCCAGGCGGCGATCATGTCGGACGGCTCCGCCGTGGTGCTGCGGGTGACACCCCAGTACCCGCTGAACGTCGACCCCGGCGCCTACATCGCCCACCAGGGCAGGCTCCAGCAGCACTTCCAGTCCGGGGTCAACTTCCGGACGCTCATGGGCGAGGGCTCCGGCGAGTCCTTCCAGATCCGCTTCGAGGGCGACGGCCTCGTCTACGTGCAGCCCAGCGAGCGGAACACCGTCGGAGGCGAGGTCTGATGCCGTTCCGTGAGATCAACTCGAAGATGGTCGAGGCCGTGGTGGGTCCCGGCCGGACGCTGTACAGCCAGCGCGGCGCGATGCTCGCGTACCGGGGCGACGTCTCGTTCACCCCGGACATCCAGGGCGGTCAGGGCGGCCTGGGGTCGATGATCGGCCGGCGGGTGGCGAACGAGGCGACCCCGCTGATGACCGTCGAGGGCAACGGCACGGTGATGTTCGGCCACGGCGGCCACCACATCCAGGTGATCGACCTCGCCGGCGACACCCTGTACGTGGAGGCCGACCGGCTGCTCGCCTTCGACGGGACGCTCCGGCAGGGCACCATGTTCATGGGCTCCCAGGGCGGTGTGATGGGCATGGTGCGCGGCCAGGTGACCGGGCAGGGCCTCTTCACGACGACGCTCAAGGGGCACGGCGCGGTCGCCGTGATGGCGCACGGCGGCGTGATCGAGCTTCCGATCACGCCGGGGAGGCCGGTCCATGTGGACCCGCAGGCCTATGTCGCCCACCACGGGGACGTGACCAACAAGCTGTCCACCGCGCTCGGCTGGCGCGACATGGTGGGACGGGGTTCCGGTGAGGCGTTCCAGCTGGAGCTCAGCGGCAACGGAGCGGTGTACGTCCAGGCGTCGGAGGAGAAGCTGTGAGCACGCCGGTGATTTTCGACCCGATGACGCTGCCGTCGGACGACAACGTCAACGCGTACACCTTCTGCGTGGAGCTCAAGGGGAGCCAGTGGTTCCTGCAGAAGGGCAAGATGATCGCCTACTACGGGCAGATCGACTTCAACGGCATCGGGCACGGCCGCTTCGAGCGGCTGATCCGCACGAGCTTCCACTCCCCGCTGCACGCGAGCGACTGGGTGGTGGCCGAGGGCAGCGGCAAGATGCTGCTCGCCGACCGGGCCTTCGACGTGAACTCCTTCGACCTGGAGAACGGCAACCTGACGATCCGGTCCGGCAATCTGCTGGCCTACCAGCCGACGCTGGCGCTGAAGCAGTCGATCGTGCCGGGCTTCCTGACCCTGATCGGGACGGGGAAGTTCGTCGCCGCGTCCAACGGCCCGGTGGTCTTCATGGAGCCGCCGCTCCGGGTGGATCCGCAGGCGCTGGTGGGGTGGGCGGACTGCCCCTCGCCGTGCCACCACTACGACCACGGCTACATGACGGGCCTGATGGGCGGCCTGCGCTCGCTGACCGGGATCGGCGGCACCTCCGGCGAGGAGCACCAGTTCGAGTTCGTCGGGGCGGGCACGGTGCTGCTCCAGTCGTCCGAGGCCCTGATGCCGGAGCAGGCGACCGGCGTCGTCCCGCACGAGCCGGGTGTGCCGGGCGGCGGCGGTCAACACGGCTCCACACCTCGCATGCCCGGTCAGCTGGGGGACCTCCAGCGTCGCTTCGGGCTGTGAACGGTAGTCTGCGGAGTGTGACGCCCGTCAGTGCGTGCGAGGAGTCACACTCCCAGACTTCGTCCGGCTTTCAACATCTTAGGTAGAATCCATACATGGAGACCGAGACGGCCACCCGCTGGCTGACCGATGCGGAGCAGTGCGCCTGGCGCACCCACCTGGACGTCAGCAGGCTGCTGACGCATCAGCTGGAGAAGGACCTCCAGCCGTTCGGCCTGACCATGAACGACTACGAGATCCTGGTCAACCTCTCGGAGTCGGAGGACCAGCGTCTGCGGATGAGCGATCTCGCCGCCGCCACGCTGCAGTCCAAGAGCAGGCTCTCGCACCAGATCACCCGCATGGAGAACGCCGGCCTGGTCCGGCGCGAACACTGCGAGTCGGACCGGCGCGGACTGTTCGCGGTCCTCACCGACCTGGGCGGCGAGACGATGCGGAAGGTCGCGCCGCACCATGTCGAATCGGTGCGGCGGCACTTCATGGACCTGCTCTCCCCCGAGGAGCTCTCCGCACTGCACGCGGCGCTGACCCCGATCGCGGAGCACCTGCGCGGACGGCGCGGCAAGCCGTAGCGCGACCGGCCCTCAGCCGCCGCCGGCCGCTTCCGCCCCAGGCCGCCCCGGCAGCCGCAGGATGAACCGCGCGCCGCCGCCCGCCCCTTCGCCCACCGTGAGTGTGCCTCCGTGCCGGGAGGCCACATCACGGGCGATGGCCAGGCCGAGCCCGGCCCCGCCGTCGTCGCGGCTGCGGGCGTCGTCCAGGCGTACGAAACGCTCGAAGATCCGGTCCCGTTCGGCCTCGGGCACGCCCGCTCCGTCGTCCGTGACTTCGACGAGCACGTCGCCCCGTTCCGCCCGCACCGAGACGGCGACCGAACGCTCCGCGTGGCGCTCGGCGTTGTCCAGCAGATTGCCGACGACCCGGGCCAACTGGCCGCGTGAACCGCCGACTTCGAGCTGCTCGGCGTCCGCCACGGAAACCTCCGGCGCGATCCGGTCCGCCGCACGCTGGGAGACCTCCTCGCGGACCAGCGCGCCCAGGTCGACCGCCGTGCGCCCCGGGCGCTCCCCCGCGTCCAGCCGGGCGAGCAGCAGCAGGTCGGCGGCCAGCACCTGCAGCCGTACGGTGTCGGCGACGGCGCCGGGCACGTCCAGCAGCTCCGGGTGGGCCTCGCCCACCTCCAGCTGGGTGCGGAGCGAGGCGATCGGGCTGCGCAGCTCGTGCGAGGCGTCGGCGACGAAGCGCCGCTGCCGGTCGACCGAGGCCTCCAGCACGGTGAGGGTCTCGTTGGTCGTACGGGCCAGCCGCGCGATCTCGTCCCGGGAGTCCGGCTCGGGTACGCGGCGCCCGAGATCCTCGGAGGCGGTGATCGCGGCCAGCTCCCGCCGGATGCCCTCCACCGGGCGAAGGGCCCGCCGGGTGACCAGCCAGGTCACCCCGGCGACGACGAGCAGCATGACCGGAAGCCCGGTCAGCATGGAGTTGCGTACGGTGTTCACGGCCTCCTGCTCGGCCGCGAGCGGGGCGCCCGCGTGGACGGTCAGGGTGACGTCCTCCTCCGTGGTCACCTCGACGGAGGCGAAGCGGTAGTCCGCAGTCTCCCCGTCGACCGTGGCGGTGCCGTTCGTGAAGTCCGGAGGGTCGGAGGAGACCTCACTGCGGGGCGGGTCGGTCCCGTCGCCGTCATCGTCGTCATCGTCGTCGCCGGGACTGGGGACCGGCGCCGGGGAGACCGGTACGACCTGTGCCGTGCCCGTCCCCGAGATCGCCTCCAGGTCCTTGGAGACGGCCACCACGCGCCCCTCCTCGTCGGTCACCTGGACGGGGTTGCTGTCCTCGTCGCCCGCCTCCAGCTCCGCGTACGCCCTGCCCAGCGCCAGCTCCCCCGCCACCTCCCGCGCGGTCACCTCGGCCTCCAGGCCGGCCCGGTCCGTCAGGTTGCCGCGCAGCACCAGCAGCACGGCCAGCCCCGCGACGGTCAGCGCGACGGCGACGACGAGGGTGGCGCCCAGGGCGGCCCTGGCCCGTACGGACCTCACAGCGCCTCCAGCCGGTAGCCCGCGCCCCGTACGGTGCGGATCGACGCGGCGCCGAGCTTGCGGCGGAGGGTGCTGATGTAGACCTCGACGATGTTCGGGTCGCCGTCGTAGGCGAAGTCCCAGACGTGCTCCAGGATGTCCGCCTTGCTCACCACCTCGCCCGCCCGCAGCACGAGCTGCTCCAGGACGGCGAACTCCTTGGCGGTGAGGGTGACTTCCTCCTCGCCCCGGTGGACGCGGCGGGCGGCGGTGTCCATCCGCAGCGTGCCGGCGGTCAGCACGGGCGAGGCGGAGCCACCGCGGCGGCGCAGCAGCGCCCGGACCCGCGCGACGAGCACGACGTACGAGAACGGCTTGGTCAGATAGTCGTCGGCGCCGGTGTCGAGGCCCTCCGCCTCGTCGTACTCCCCGTCCTTCGCGGTCAGCATCAGGATCGGCATCTCGTGCCCCGCGGCACGCAGGGCGGCGCAGATCCGGTAGCCGTTCATCCCGGGCAGCATGATGTCGAGGACCACGAGGTCGTGGACACCCTGGCCCGCCAGGTGCAGGCCCTCCAGGCCGTCGTGCACGACGTCGACGGCGAAGCCCTCGGCGGTGAGTCCCCTCGCGAGGGACGTCGCGAGACGCTTCTCGTCCTCCACGATCAACAGGCGCATGGGGACAGCTTCGCAAACCGAACCTGAAGAGGCCTTCAGGTGGCTTCAGGCTGCGTTCAGCATCGCCGGGCCAGTGTGGTTCCCGTCGAACAGCACAGCAGACCCCATCGGGGAGGAACCCACCATGAAGCGCAAGATCGCCATCGCCACCCTCACCGCGGCCGTACTGGTCGGTGGCGGGCTCGCCACGACCGCCGCGTTCGCGGACTCCGACAGCAGTGGCAAGGACGACCGGACGGTCACGGCGGACCGGGCGGCGGACGGCACCGGCGAGCAGCGGACCGGACGCACCACCGTCGACGAGGCCGCCGGCGCCGCGCTGAAGGCCGTCCCCGGCACGGTCACCGAGGCCGAGCTGGACGATGACGACGACAGCGGCCGTACGGTCTGGGAGCTCGACGTGTACGGCTCCGACAAGGTCTGGCACGACGTGACCGTGGACGACCGCAACAGCAAGGTGCTGTCCGACCGCGAGGACGACGACGACGACCGCGACCGGCACGCGCCCCGCTCGGCGGCCGTGTCCCTGGACGCCGCGGTGAAGGCGGCGCTCGGCGCGCAGCCCGGCACGGTGACGTCGGTGGACCTGGACGACGATGACGACGATGACGACGGCAAGCGCGGTGCGCTGCGCTGGGACGTCGACGTCGCGGGCAAGGACGGCAAGCAGCACGAGCTGCACGTCGATGCCAAGAGCGGCAAGGTCACCGTGGACCAGGACGACGATGACGACAACGACGACGCCGGTGACGACGGCGACGACGACTGATCCGTCCCCCGGGTCACGGTCCTGTCCGGCTCCGCCTCAGGGCGCGAAGCCGGAGAGGACCGTGCCGTCGTCGGGTGAGGAGAGGAACAGGGCCTCGTCCACGGCGATCAGGGCGGGCGTGGCCCCGCGGACGGGCGGCGAGAAGATCTTGCCCGGGCCGGGAGGATTCTCGCCGTCGGCGTCGAGTTCGTAGGAGTCCACCGTGGTGTCCGCGTGGACGAATGCGCTGGAGCCCACGATGGAGACGTCCCCGGCCGCTTCGTCGAGCAGCGTGTCGACGTAGTGCCACCGTTCCTCACCGTCGCTCAGCCGGATGGCCCGCACCTGGCCGGGCGTCGAGACCACCACCGTGCCGTCCTTCGCCACGGCCGGCTTCATCGCGCCCTCCACGCCCTCGGCCAGGACGCGACGGCGGCCGGGGTCGGACAGGTCCGTCACCGTGAGGCTGTCCCCGGCGACACAGATCAGCTCGCCGTCCTTGAGCACAGGATGACCGCACCCGGCCTTCTCCTCTCCGTCACCCGGCAGGCGTTCACCCGTCCCGGCGTCGAAGACCCGGACGTCGCTGCCCACGGCCACCAGCCGGCCGTCACCGGCGAGGAGCGTGAACTCGAACTCGTCGTAGTCCACCGCCCACTTCTGGGCCTTCTTCTCGCCGGTGATCTGCTGGGCCACCAGGGTGCCGGCCGATCCGCCCTTCACCCGGGCGACGTAGTGAACGACCCCGTTCGCGTACACGGCGCCCGTCCCCAGCCGGCCGTCCGGCAGGGGGCACCGCCACACCCGCTTGCCGTCGGTGAGGCGCAGCCCGACCAACTCGTCCCGCACGAAGGCGTAGACCGTGCCGTCCTCCACCGCGGCGATGGACCGGCCGTCCGTACCGGCGCCGGCCCCCCGCTCGTCCGGGACGTTCCATCGCTCGGCGCCGGTCGCGGCGTCCAAAGCTGTGACGCCCTGCTCACCGGAGCAGACGAGGGTGTCGGCCGACAGCACACAGCCGTACTCGCCCGTGCCCTCCTCGGACTTCCAGGGCTTCCAGCCGGCCGGCCGCGCGGCGAGCGTCCCGTCGCGGGACCCGAAGTCGTCGGTACGGCCGGCGTCCGCCCCGGGCACGACCGCGGGCCCGGAGGGGGACGCCGGCACGGACGCCGTGGCCGACGCACCGGGCCGCCCTGCGGCCGGACCGCCGCCGTCGTCGCCGTCGCCGTCGAGCAGGCCGGGCAGGTACACGGCCCCCAGAACAGCGCAGACCACAGCGATCGCGGCCGTCGCCACCAGCGGCCCCCGCCGCCGGGTGGGCGCGGGTGGCGCGGGTGGCTCCTGCGGTGGTGCGGACGGCCTCGGCGGGGCCACCCGCACCGACGCCGCGCAGCGCGAGGCCTGTTCGGTGTGGGCGGCGAACTGCTCCCGGAGCGCGTCGTGCCACGGAAAGGGGCCGGGCACACCTCCCGGGAGGAGCATCTCGGCGAGTTCGTGCGGGGTGGGCCGGTCCTCGGGGCGGGTGGAGAGGCAGTGTTCGACCACCGCACGCAACCCGGCCGGTACGCGGTCGAGTGCGGGCTCACCGTGTGCGATCCGGAAGATGACCGCGGCCATGTCCGGGTCGTCGAACGGGCCGCGTCCGCACGCGCTGAAGGCCAGGACCGCTCCGAGGCAGAACACGTCCGAGGCCGGTACCAGCGCACGCGAGCCGTTGACGTGTTCGGGCGAGATGTAGCCGGGGCTGCCGACCACCACCCCGGTCCGGGTCAGCTGGGTGGCCTCGAATGCCTGGGCGATCCCGAAGTCGATCACCTTGGGCCCGTCGGCACCCAGCAGGACGTTCCCCGGCTTGAGGTCCCGGTGCAACACCCGCACGGCGTGCATGTCGGCGAGTGCCAGGGCGAGGCGCGAACCGGCGGCCCGCACCACGGCCTCGGGCAGCGGGCCGGTGCGGCTGACCGCCTCGGCGAGCGACGGGCCCGGGACGTACTCCGTGGCGAGCCAGGGTGTCGGGCCGGTGGCGTCCCCCGCGACGAGGGCTGCGGAGTGGGGACTGCGTACCGCACCGGCCGCCGCGATCTCGCGGCGGAAGCGGATCCGGAATCCGTCGTCGAGGTCGAGTCCCGGGAGCACGGTCTTGAGCGCCACGAGCCCGGCGAGCGGTGCGCCGGGGACCGGCGTGGCGCTGTCCTCGCGCGCGAGGTACACCTCGCCCATGCCGCCCGCGCCGAGCAGTCCGAGGAGCCGGTAGGGACCGATGCGGGTGCGGCTCCCGGGAGGCAGGGGTCCGATCATGACGCGTCCGGGCCGGGTATCGCGACGGAGACGGCGAAGCCGTGGCGGTAGACGATGTGCACGACCCTGCCCACCGGGAAGATCTCCGGGGGCGTGTTCTCCTTGCCCAGCGCGATGCCGTAGTCGGGGTCGTACGGGTCTTCGATCTCGGGGACCGGTACGTCCTCGATGGGGGTCCGCCTCAGGGGCCCCGGGCCACCCCCGTCACCGAGCGCGACGCTGTGGAGCGCGTCGGTGTCCGCCCAGACGAGCGTGCCGTCGACGAGTGCCGGGGCGGAGGCCGGGTTCTCCTCGCGGGCCTCCGCGTCCTCGCCCAGGCCGTAGCGGCCCAGGACCTTGCCGTCGGCCCGCCCGACCAGGACGATCTCCGGTTCCTCGGTGTCCGCTGCCGCGTCCTCGCCCGCCGGCGCCGACGCGCCCGTCCGGTAGACCGTCACCTGGTCGGTCTCCGCCACCACGGACGCGTACGCGCCCACTCCGGCGGGCGGCTCTTCCTGGCCGGTGCCGTCCTGGGTCTCCGGGCAGTGGACGACGAAGTCGGGCGGCGTCTCCTCGGGGCAGCCGGTGTCCCGCTTCGCACCGTCCTTCGTGCCGAACGCCTGCAGGCCCTTCTCGTTGCTGACGTACAGCACCCCGTCCTGGGCGCCCAGCGGCCAGAAATCGCCGCGCTCGGCCTGGGCCAGGTCCTGCCCGACGAGCGGCTTCCGCCACTTCTCCGTGCCGTCCCGCACGTCGAAGGCGGCGATCTCGGATCCGTCGGGCAGGTCGCCGATGTCCGCGAAGACCATCCCGTCCGCCACCCGCGGTGAGCTCCACGCCATGTGGGCTCAGCCGGCCCGGGCCTCCCAGCGGGACGTGCCGGTCTTCGCGTCGACCGCGAGCAGGCGGTTACCGGTGGCGAAGTACGCCGAGCCCGCGTCCACCACGGGGCGGGTGGAGCCTCCCGGCATGAAGAACTGCCCGGTGGGGCTGATCCGGGCGCCCCCGGCCCCCTGCTCCTCGACGGCCGCGTACGTCCAGAGGCTCTTGCCGTCGGACGCGGAGAGCGCCTCGTACGATCCGTCCGCGATACGGCAGACCACCGCGTCCTGGCCGGCCGCGCAGCCGAGCGGGGTGCCGGAGAAGGTTGCGTGCCACGCCCTCCAGCCGACGGGACCGGAGGGCGTGGGGCTGCTGCCGCCCTCGGCCTCACCGCCACCGCCGCCGTCCCGCAGGGCGAGCAGACCTCCCGTGGCCGCCCCCGCCAGGAGGACCGCGGCCAGGACCCCACCGAGGCGGCGACGGCGGCGTGCGGGACGGGCCGGGGTCGTGCCGGACGGCAGGCCGGGGCCCTGGGTGGGCAGTTGGTCCACCGGCGTCGTACCACGTTCCCGGTCCGGCAACGGGTCGGCGGGCGTCCGGCTGCCTACGGCCTCCGTCGGGGTGTAGCCCGGCAGCAGCGTGCCGCCCGGTGCCCGGACGGAGGCCAGCTCGCGCTCGTACTCGGCGATGTGGGCCGCCACCGGGCCGGGCCACCCCACCGAGCCTTCCGGGGCCAGCCGGGCGGCGAGTTCCGCGGGAGCGGGGCGGGCGGAGGGGTCGGCCACCAAGCAGTCCCGGAGCACCGCGCGCAGGGCCACGGGCACTCCGTCGAGGTCCGCCTCGACGTACTTGACCCGGTACAGCACCGCGGCCACCGGACCGTCGCCGAACGGGTCGCGGCCCGTCGCCGCGAAGCAGAGGACGGACGCGAGGCAGAAGACGTCGGAGGCGGGGACCACGCGTCCGCTGCCCGCGACGTGCTCCGGGGACATGAAGGCGGGGCTGCCGATCATGCGGCTGGTGGTCGTGAGCGGGGTGGCGTCCGCGCCGCGGGCGATCCCGAAGTCGATCAGGCGCGGCCCGTCGGCGGCGAGCAGGACGTTGCCGGGCTTCACGTCCCGGTGCACGACGCCGGCCCCGTGGACGGTGTCCAGGGCCCGGGCGAGCTCCGCCCCGAGCATCCGGACCTCTTCCTCGTCCAGCGCACCCGACCGGCGCACCGCGGCCGACAGGGTCGGGCCCGCGACGTAGCCCGTGGCCAGCCAGGGCACGTCCGCGTCGGCGTCACCGTCCAGCACGGGGGCCAGGGCGGGGCCGGTCACCGACCTGGCGACCTCGATCTCGCGGCGGAAGCGCTGCCTGAATCCGGGGTCCTGGGCCACGTCGCGCCGGACCGTCTTGACGGCGACCGGAGCGACGTCGTCGCTGGAGCCCTCGCGCAGCCCGAGGAAGACCTCTCCCATGCCGCCCGCGCCGAGCCTCGCCAGCACGGCGTACGGCCCTATGCGTCTCGGTGAGTCCTCGCGCAGCGGCCCCAGCATGCGTCCCCCCGAGGTGCATGACCGGAACGCGCACCGCACGCGCCCCGTGCGCGGCATCTTTTCACGCCCTGTCAGGTGGGCGCTGCCCTTCGGATCGGCGGGCCCGGCTCCCGGGCGGCCCGCACGCCGCCCGGGAGCCGTCAGTTCCCGCCGGTGAGCCCCGCGACCAACTCGTCCGCCGCCGCGTACGGGTCGAGGCCTCCGGCCACGATCCGTTCCGCGAGGGCGTCCAGCCGGCGGTCGCCGTGCAGATCGGCGATCCGCTCGCGGAGCGCGGTGACCGCGATCGTCTCGACCTCACGGGCCGCACGCGCGGTGCGCCGCTCGGCCAGGACGCCGTGCTCCTCCATCCACGCCCGGTGCTTCTCGAGCGCCTCGACCACCTCGTCGAGCCCTTCGCCCCGGGCGGCGACCGTCTTCACGATCGGCGGCCGCCAGTCGCCGGGCCCCCGGGACTCGCCCAGGCCCAGCATGTGGTTGAGCTCGCGGGCGGTGGCGTCCGCGCCGTCCCGGTCGGCCTTGTTGACCACGTACACGTCGCCGATCTCCAGGATCCCGGCCTTCGCCGCCTGGATGCCGTCGCCCATGCCCGGGGCGAGGAGGACGACGGAGGTGTCGGCCTGGGAGGCGATCTCCACCTCCGACTGGCCCACCCCCACCGTCTCCACGAGGATCACGTCGCAGCCGGCCGCGTCCAGCACCCGGATCGCCTGGGGCGCCGACCAGGCGAGGCCGCCCAGGTGCCCCCGGGTGGCCATCGAGCGGATGTAGACGCCGGGGTCGGAGGCGTGCTCCGACATCCGGACCCGGTCACCGAGGAGCGCGCCCCCGGAGAACGGCGACGAGGGGTCGACGGCCAGGACGCCGACCCGTTTACCGGCCTTCCGGTAGGCGGAGACCAGCGCCGAGGTCGAGGTGGACTTGCCGACACCCGGCGATCCGGTCAGGCCGACGACGTAGGCGTGGCCGGCCAGCGGTGCCAGGGCGGCCATCACCTCACGCAGCTGCGGCGAGGCACCCTCCACCAGGGAGATGAGCCGGGCCACCGCACGCGGCCTGCCCTCACGTGCCTGCTCGACCAGGGTGGGGACGTCCACCTTCACACTCGCCTCCTCGCTCGCTCGTACGGACTACTTGCCCGGTACGCGGATGATCAACGCGTCGCCCTGACCGCCGCCGCCGCACAGCGCCGCCGCCCCGGTGCCGCCGCCGCGGCGCTTCAGCTCCAGCGCCAGGTGCAGCACCACACGGGCGCCGGACATGCCGATGGGGTGGCCGAGGGCGATCGCGCCACCGTTGACGTTGACCTTGTCGGAGGTGACGCCGAGGTCCTTCATCGACTGGACCGCGACGGCAGCGAAGGCCTCGTTGATCTCGATGAGGTCGAGGTCCTCGACGCCGATGCCCTCCTTCTTCAGGGCGTGCCGGATGGCGTTGGACGGCTGCGACTGGAGCGAGTTGTCCGGACCCGCCACATTGCCGTGGGCTCCGATCTCGGCGATCCAGTCCAGGCCCAGGGCCTCGGCCTTGGCCTTGCTCATGACGACGACGGCGGCGGCGCCGTCCGAGATCTGCGAGGAGGTGCCCGCCGTGATCGTGCCGTCCTTGGTGAAGGCAGGCCGCAGCTTCCCCAGGGACTCCGCGGTCGTCTCGGGGCGGATGCCCTCGTCCTTGGCGAAGAGGACCGGGTCTCCCTTGCGCTGCGGGATCTCGACCGGGGTGATCTCGGCCTCGAAGATGCCGTTCTTCTGGGCGGCGGCGGCGCGCTGGTGGGACAGCGCCCCGATCTCGTCCTGGTCCGCGCGGGCGAGGCCCAGTCGGGTGTTGTGCTTCTCGGTGGACTCGCCCATCGGGATGTTCTCGTAGGCGTCGGTCAGACCGTCGTACGCCATCGAGTCGAGCATCTCGACCGCGCCGTACTTGTATCCCTCGCGGGACTTCGGCAGCAGGTGCGGGGCGTTGGTCATGGACTCCTGGCCGCCGGCCACCACGACGTCGAACTCGCCGGCGCGGATCAGCTGGTCCGCGAGGGCGATCGCGTCGAGCCCCGAGAGACACACCTTGTTGACGGTGAGCGCGGGGACGTTCAGCGGGATGCCGGCCTTGACGGCCGCCTGGCGTGCCGGGATCTGCCCTGCCCCGGCCTGGAGCACCTGGCCCATGATCACGTACTCGACCTGGTCCCCGCCGATGCCGGCCCGGTCCAGCGCCGCCTTGATGGCGAAGCCTCCGAGGTCGGCCCCGGAGAAGCTCTTCAGCGAGCCGAGGAGACGGCCCATGGGCGTCCGCGCGCCCGCGACGATCACTGAGGTGGTTCCGGTCGTTCCTGACATGAGGCGCAGCCCCTTGGGATCGGTTGTGAACGAGGGTTTACCTGAATGTACTGAGCGGTACGGCGCCCGTCATCCGGCAGTGGGTGTGATCGCGCGCACGTTGCGTAACCATCCCCGGGGCGCTGCACTGGTTCCATGCTGACGCGAATCGACCACATCGGAATCGCCTGTTTCGACCTCGACAGGACAGTCGAGTTCTACCGCGCGACCTACGGCTTCGAGGTGTACCACTCCGAGATCAACGAGGAGCAGGGTGTGCGGGAGGCCATGCTGAAGATCAACGACACTTCGGACGGAGGCGCTTCGTACCTCCAGCTCCTGGAGCCGACCCGGCAGGACTCCGCCGTCGGCAAGTGGCTGGAAAAGAACGGTGAGGGCGTGCACCACATCGCGTTCGGGACCGCCGACGTCGACGCGGACGCCGCGGACATCGGCGGGAAGGGCGTGCGGGTGCTGTACGACGAGCCCAGGACCGGGTCGATGGGCTCCCGGATCACCTTCCTGCACCCCAAGGACTGCCACGGCGTGCTGACCGAACTGGTCACCTCGGCGGCCGAGCACTGACCCGACCGATACCCGGCCCGGTAGAGTGGGCGGTTCCGGGCCGGAGCCGGGTCGGGGCCGTGCCGCGTCCTCGCCGTTGATCTGTCACCATTCCCCGGGGGGACCGCTCGCCGGCGAGCGGTTCTCGCATGGAGAATTGCGACCAGGGTTGGGGCCTCCCCTGCTCAGTGGGGCATTCCCCGCTCGAACGAAGTTGAGAGCTTGGGGAAGAAGTTGAGAGCTCGGGGAAGGATGGGACCGCGCAGTGCGGGGCTACGAAGGCCAGCAGAGCCACCGAGCTGACGACGACCATCTCTCGAGGTTCGAAGCCGAGATGGACCGGCTGAAGACCGACCGGGAGAAGGCCGTCCAGCACGCCGAGGACCTCGGCTACCAGGTCGAGGTCTTGCGCGCCAAGCTGCACGAGGCGCGGCGCAATCTCGCGACCCGTCCCGCACACGACAGCGCGGACATCGGCTACCAGGCCGAACAGATGCTGCGTAATGCCCAGATCCAGGCCGACCAGCTGCGGACCGACGCCGAACGCGAGCTGCGCGAGGCCAGGGCGCAGACGCAGCGGATCCTGCAGGAGCACGCGGAGCACCAGGCCCGGCTGCAGGCCGAGTTGCACGCCGAGGCCGTGCAGCGGCGCCAGCGGCTCGACCAGGAGCTGGCGGAGCGCCGGCAGACCGTCGAGTCCCACGTCAACGAGAACGTCGCCTGGGCCGAGCAGCTGCGGGCCAGGACCGAGTCCCAGGCCCGCCGTCTCCTGGACGAGTCGCGTACGGAGGCCGAGCAGTCGCTGGCCGCTGCCCGCGCCGAGGCCGCCCGGCTCGCGGACGAGACCCGCCGGCGCGTCAACTCCGAGGCGGAGTCGGCCCGTGCCGAGGCCGAGGCCACACTGCTCCGGGCCCGCAGGGACGCCGAGCGGCTGCTCGACGCCGCCTCCACCCAGGCCCAGGAGGCGACCAGTCACGCCGAGCAGCTGCGCTCGACGGCCACCTCCGAGACCGAGCAGACCCGGCAGCAGACCGCGGAGCTGAACCGCGCCGCCGAACAGCGCATGCAGGAGGCCGAGACCCGGCTGCGCGAGGCCCGGCTGGAGGCGGAGAAGGTCCTCGCCGAGGCGAAGGAGGCCGCGGTCAAGCGGCTGGCCGGGGCCGAGTCGCAGAACGAGCAGCGCACCCGTACGGCCAAGTCGGAGATCGCCCGCCTGGTCGGCGAGGCCACGAAGCAGGCCGAGTCGCTCAAGGAAGAGGCCGAGCAGGCGCTCGTCGACGCCCGTGCGGAGGCCGAGCGGGTGGTCGCGGAGGCGGCCGAGAAGGCCCGCACCCTCGCCGCCGAGGACGCCGCGGCCCAGCTCGCGAAGGCCGCCCGGAGCGCCGAGGAGGTCCTGACCAAGGCGTCCGACGACGCCAGGTCGACCACCAGGGCCGCCGGTGAGGAGGCCGACCGGATCCGCCGTGAGGCCGAGGCCGAGGCGGACCGGCTCCGCGGCGAGGCCGCCGAGCAGGCCGACCAGCTCAAGGGCGCGGCCAAGGACGACACCAAGGAGTACCGGGCCAAGACCGTCGAGCTGCAGGAGGAGGCCCGCCGGCTCCGCGGCGAGGCCGAGCAGCTGCGCTCCGAGGCCGTCGCCGAGGGCGAGCGGATCCGCGGCGAGGCCCGCCGCGAGGCCGTCCAGCAGCTCGAGGAGGGTGCCCGCACCGCCGAGGAGCTGCTCACCAAGGCCAAGGCCGACGCCGAGGAGCTGCGGACCTCCGCCGGCACCGAGAGCGAGCGCGTCAGGGCCGAGGCGGCCGAGCGCGCCACCACCCTGCGCAAGCAGGCCGAGGAAGCGCTGGAACGCAGCCGCGCCGAGGCGGAGAAGGTGCGCGCCGAGGCCGAGGAGCAGGCCACCGCGCTGACCACCGCGGCGGAAGAGGCCGCCGAGGCGCTGCGCGAGGAGACCGAGCGCGGGGTCGAGGCACGCAGGACCGAGGCGGCCGAGGAGCTGGCCAGGCTGCACAGCGAGGCCGAGTCCCGGGTCTCCGCCGCGGAGGAGGCGCTCGGAGAGGCGCGTACGGAGGCGGAGCGGATCCGCCGCGAGACGAGCGAGGAGTCCGAGCGGCTGCGCGCGGAGGCCGCGGAGCGGATC
The DNA here is from genome assembly GCF_045039765.1 of Streptomyces sp. NBC_01166. Classification (NCBI taxonomy): domain Bacteria; kingdom Bacillati; phylum Actinomycetota; class Actinomycetes; order Kitasatosporales; family Streptomycetaceae; genus Streptomyces; species Streptomyces sp. NBC_01166. The sequence goes on along the minus strand of NZ_CP108613.1, from coordinate 5,721,709 downwards.
CGTGCGCTCCAGGAGCAGGCCACGACGGAGGCCGAGAGCCTGCGTACCGAGGCCGCCGCCGACGCCGCGCAGTCCCGCGCCGAGGGCGAGTCCGTGGCCGTACGGCTGCGCAGCGAGGCCGCGGCCGAGGCGGAGCGGCTGAAGACGGAGGCCCAGGAGAGCGCCGACCGGGTCCGCTCCGAGGCGGCAGCCGCCGCCGAGCGGGTCGGCGCGGAGGCGGCCGAGGCCTTGGCCGCCGCCCAGGAGGAGGCCAACCGCCGCCGCCGGGCCGCCGAGGAGGCACTCGATTCGGCACGTGCCGAGGCGGAGCAGGAGCGCGAGCGCGCCCGCACGCAGAGCGAGGAGCTACTCGCCTCCGCCCGCAAGCGGGTCGAGGAGGCCCAGGCCGAGGCCCACCGGCTGGTCGAGGAGGCGGAGAGCAGGGCCTCCGAGCTGGTCTCGGCCGCCGAGCAGACCGCCCAGCAGGTGCGGGACTCCGTCGCCGGGCTGCAGGAGCAGGCCGAGGAGGAGATCGCCGGGCTGCGTTCCGCCGCCGAGCACTCGGCGGAGCGGACGAGGACCGAGGCGCAGGAGGAGGCGGACCGGGTCAGGTCCGACGCCTACGCCGAGCGCGAGCGGGCCACCGAGGACGCCAACCGCGTCCGCCGGGTCGCGCACGAGGAGGCGGACGCCGCCAAGGCACTGGCCGAGCGGACCGTCTCGGAGGCCATCGCCGAGTCGGAGAAGCTGCGCTCGGACACCTCGGAGTACAGCCAGCGGATGCGTACGGAGGCGTCCGACGCCCTGGCGTCGGCGGAGCAGGACGCCTCGCGTGCCCGCGCCGAGGCCCGTGAGGACGCCAACCGGATCCGGTCCGAGGCGGCGGCGCAGGCCGACCGGCTCATGGCCGAGGCGACGACCGAGAGCGAGCGGATCCGCGTCGAGGCGGCCGAGCAGTCGGAGCGCTTCGTCGGAGAGGCGACCGACGAGGCGGAGCGGCTGCGCGCGGAGGCGGCGCAGACCGTCGGTTCGGCCCAGGAGCACGCGGCCCGCACCCGCGAGGAGTCGGAGCGGCTGCGCGCCGACGCCGAGTCCGCGGCGGAGCAGCTGCGCGCGGAGGCCCGTCAGGAGGCGGACCGGCTGCTCGACGAGGCGCGCGAGGCCGCGGCGAAGCGCCGTGCCGACGCCGCCGAACAGGCCGACCAGCTCGTGGCGAAGGCCCAGGAGGAGGCGCTGCGCGCCGCCACCGAGGCCGAGCAGCAGGCCGACAGTATGGTCGGCGCCGCGCGCAACGAGGCGGTTCGGATCACCTCGGAGGCGACGGTCGAGGGCAATACCCTGGTGGAGAGGGCCCGTACGGACGCGGACGAGCTGCTCGTCGGCGCCCGCCGGGACGCCACCGCCACCCGGGAGCGGGCGGAGGAGCTCAGGGCCCGGATCGAGAGCGAGATCGAGGAGCTGCACGAGCGCGCCCGGCGTGAGACCTCGGAGCAGATGAAGACCGCGGGCGAGCGCGTCGACAAGCTGATGAAGGCCGCGACGGAACAGCGCGCCGAGGCCGAGGCCCAGGCCAAGGAGCTGCTGGCGGACGCGAATTCGGAGGCGAGCAAGGTCCGTATCGCCGCCGTGAAGCGCGCCGAGTCGCTCCTCAAGGAAGCCGAGACGAAGAAGGCGGAGCTGACCCGGGTGGCCGAGAAACTGCGCGCCGACGCCCAGGCCGAGGCGGAGCAGATGGTCGACGAGGGCCGCCGGGAGCTGGACCTGCTGGTCCGCAGGCGCGAGGACATCAATACGGAGATCTCCCGTGTCCAGGACGTCCTCGAGGCGTTGGAGTCTTTCGAGGCCCCGGGCGGGACGGGTAAGGCATCGGGTGGCGGTTCCGGGGGCGTCAAGGCCGGTGCGGCGGCGGGCAACCGGTCGGGAGGCAAGTCGTCGGACGGGTAGCCGTCGACGTACTTCGCCATGAACATTCAAACCTTCGGGTCGCAAGCCCTCCGGGGGTCAGCCACTCAAAAGGGGTGTCATTCTCCATACCAAAGCGGCATCTTCACGTTGACACGCCGTTCTGGCCCCTAGGATTCCCTCTAACACCTCACCGGTCTCATTCGACAGGAACCCCATGAGCGACCCTTCCTCCCCCTTCGGCTTCGAGCTCGTGCGACGTGGATACGACCGCGGTCAGGTGGACGACCGCATTACCAAAATCGTCGCCGACCGTGACAGCGCTCTCGCCCGAATCACCTCTCTGGAAAAGCGCATCGAGGAACTCCACCTCGAAACGCAGAACGCCCAGGCCCAGGTCAACGACGCCGAGCCGTCGTACGCCGGGCTCGGTGCCCGCGTGGAGAAGATCCTCCGTCTCGCCGAGGAGGAGGCGAAGGACCTGCGTGAGGAGGCCCGCCGCGCGGCCGAGCAGCACCGCGAGCTGGCCGAGTCGGCCGCCCAGCAGGTGCGCAACGACGCGGAGACGTTCGCCGCGGAGCGCAAGGCGAAGGCCGAGGACGAAGGCGTTCGTATCGTCGAGAAGGCCAAGGGCGAGGCGAGCACGCTCCGCACCGACGCCCAGAAGGACGCCCAGCAGAAGCGCGAGGAGGCGGACGCCCTCTTCGAGGAGACCCGCGCCAAGGCCGCCCAGGCCGCCGCGGACTTCGAGACGAACCTCGCCAAGCGCCGCGAGCAGTCGGAGCGCGACCTCGCGTCCCGTCAGGCGAAGGCCGAGAAGCGCCTCGCCGAGATCGAGCACCGCGCGGAGCAGCTCCGCCTGGAGGCCGAGAAGCTCCGTACGGACGCCGAGCGCCGGGCCCGTCAGACGGTGGAGACGGCTCAGCGCCAGGCCGAGGACATCGTGGCCGACGCGAACGCCAAGGCCGACCGGATCCGCAGCGAGTCGGAGCGCGAGCTGGCGGCGCTCACCAACCGCCGCGACTCGATCAACGCCCAGCTGACCAACGTCCGCGAGATGCTGGCGACGCTGACGGGTGCCGCGGTCGCCGCCGCCGGCTCCCCGGCGGAGGACGACTCCGCCACCCGTGGGGTCCCCGCCCAGCAGACCCGCTGAGCGACACCACGTACATCAGCTGTACCCCATGCGCGCCCGGTTCTGCCTTTGTGGTGGCGCCGGGCGCGCGGCCGTTCTAGCGTGAGCGCATGATCGAGCTCGACGGCCTCACCAAACGCTTCGGCAACAAGGTTGCCGTCGACCATCTCTCATGCAGGGTCAGACCGGGAATGGTGACGGGATTCCTCGGCCCGAACGGGGCGGGCAAGTCCACGACCATGCGGATGATGCTCGACCTCGACAATCCGACCAGCGGCACGGTGCGGATCGACGGCCGTCACTACCGCGACCTCCAGGAGCCGCTCAAGCACATCGGGGCGCTGCTGGACGCCAAGTCGATGCACGGCGGGCGCAGCGCGTACAACAACCTCCTGTGTCTCGCCCAGAGCAACCGCATCCCGGAGAGCCGGGTGGCGCACGTGCTGGACACGGTCGGCCTGACCGCGGTGGCGAAGAAGAAGTCCAAGGGCTTCTCCCTCGGCATGGGCCAGCGGCTGGGAATCGCGGCGGCGCTGCTCGGCGACCCCGAGATCCTGATGTTCGACGAACCCGTCAACGGTCTGGACCCGGAGGGAATTCACTGGATCAGGAACCTGATGAAGACCCTCGCGTCGGAAGGCCGGACGATCTTCGTCTCCTCGCACCTGATGAGTGAAATGGCGCTGACGGCCGATCATCTGATCGTCATCGGACAGGGGAAGCTGCTCGCGGACACCTCGATGGCGGACTTCATCCAGGAGAACTCCCGCAGTTTCGTGCGGATGCGCTCCCCGGAACAGGAGCGCCTTCGCGACCTGCTCCACGCGGAGGGCGTCGTCGCGGTCGAGTCGGGCAACGGCACGCTGGAGATCGACGGCGAGGCCCCGGAGCGGCTGGGTGACCTCGCCGGCCGGCACGGCATCGTGCTGCACGAGCTCAGCGCCCAGCGGGCCTCCCTGGAAGAGGCCTTCATGCAGATGACCGCGGGCTCCGTGGAATACCACGCCCACTCCGACCGCGACGGCGCCCAGCCACCGCCGGTGGGCCCGCACTGGGGCGAACAGTGGAACCAGCAGCAGACCGGCGGCCTCGCCGGCGACAGCACGAAGGGGGTGTGACGGCGATGACATCGGTACCCGCGGTCCTGAATTCCGAGTGGACCAAGATCCGTACGGTCTCCTCGACCACCTGGACGCTGATCTCCGCGTTCGTCGTCACGGTCGCCATGGGCGCGGCCCTGAGCGCCCTGCTGAACAGCCAGTTCGACGACCTCTCGGCGGCCGAGCAGGCCACCTTCGACCCGACGTTCGTGAGCTTCTCCGGAACGGTCCTGGGGCAGCTGGCGATGGTCGTCTTCGGCGTCCTGGTGGTGGGTACGGAGTACAGCTCCGGCATGATCCGCACCTCGCTCTCGGCCGTGCCGCAGCGCGGGTCGTTCCTCTTCTGCAAGATTGCGGTGGCGGGCGCCCTGGCGCTGGTGGTCGGCCTGGCCACCAGCTTCGTGACGTTCTTCCTCAGCCAGGCCATGCTGGGCGACCGCGGCACCGACATCGGCGCGGAGAACGTGCTGCGCGCGGTCTTCGGCGGCGGCGTCTACATGGGCCTGATCGCGATCTTCTCGATGGGCGTGGCCACGATGCTGCGCAGCTCCATGCTGTCGCTCGGCATCCTGATGCCGTTCTTCTTCCTCGTCTCGCAGATCCTCTCGGCGGTCCCCGGCGCCAAGAGCGTGGCCCGGTACTTCCCCGACCAGGCCGGCTCCAAGATCATGCAGGTGGTCCCGGACGCCATGAACAGCGACCCCGCGCCGTACGGGCCGTGGGCAGGGCTGGGGATCATGGCGCTGTGGGTGGTGGCGGCGCTGATCGGCGGCTACCTGGTGCTGAAGAAGCGCGACGCTTAGCGGCCGTCGCTCCTTGTACGGCTTGGCCGGAACCGCCCGCGGCTGGTTATCCTCCTAACTCTTACGGGGGCGTGCGGCCGCGGGCCTGGGCCCCGACGACAGATAAGTCGATGGGGCTGGAGAATGATCGAGGCAGTCGGCCTGACGAAGCGCTACGGCGCGAAGACGGCCGTGCACAACCTTTCCTTCCAGGTGCGGCCGGGAGCCGTCACGGGGTTCCTCGGTCCCAACGGGTCGGGCAAGTCCACCACCATGCGCATGATGCTCGGCCTGGACCGGCCGACGTCCGGGCATGTGACGATCGGCGGCCACGCCTTCCGCAGCCTTCCCAACGCCCCGCGCCAGGTCGGGGCGCTGCTCGACGCCAAGGCCGTGCACGGCGGGCGCAGCGCCCGTAACCACCTGCTGTGCCTGGCCCAGCTCGCGGGCATCCCGGCGGCCCGGGTGGACGAGGTCCTCGGCGTCGTCGGGCTCCAGGACGTAGCGAAGAAGCGGTCCAAGGGCTACTCCCTGGGGATGGGCCAGCGGCTCGGTATCGCGGCGGCGCTGCTCGGCGACCCGCAGGTGCTGCTCTTCGACGAGCCGGTCAACGGTCTCGACCCCGAGGGCATCCTCTGGGTCCGCAACCTGATGAAGCAGCTGGCCTCCGAAGGCCGCACGGTCTTCGTCTCCAGCCACCTGATGAGCGAGATGGCGCTCACCGCCGACCACCTGATCGTGATCGGGCGCGGGCAGCTGCTCTCCGACATGAGCATCAAGGACTTCATCTCCGCCAACTCGGCCGACTTCGCCCGGGTGCGGGTCCCGGACGACCGGCCGGAGGAGCGGGAGAAACTGACGGCCTCCCTGACGGAGTCGGGCGCCGGGGTCATGCACGAGCCGGACGGCGCCCTGCGCGTCACCGGGCTGCCGCTGCCCCGGATCAGCGACCTCGCCCACGCGTCCGACGTCCGGCTGTGGGAGCTCTCGCCGCACCAGGCGTCGCTGGAGGAGGCGTACATGCGGATGACGCAGGGCGCCGTGGACTACCGCTCGACGGCGGACGCCAAGGAAGGGCTGCAGCTGCCGCCGCCCGGCTACGGACAGCCCGGCCACCCGGGCCCCGGGCAGGCCGGTTACGGGCCCCAGGGCTACGGACCGCCCGGTCATGCGCCCGCGCCCCCGCCGGAGGTCCCGCAGCAGGGCTGGTACGCCCCGCCGCCCCCTGGACAGAACCCGTACGCCGCCGCACCGCCGGCCGGACCCGCGCCCGCGCAGACCGCGGACCGGCCCGAGCGCAAGACCAGCGAGGACTCCCGATGACGATGCCGCCGCCCCCGCAGGCGCACCAGGCTCCCCCGCAGCCGCAGCCCCGGCCGGGTCAGGGCGGCCCGGCCGGCCTGTACGCCTCGCCGATTCCGGTGCGCACCCCCGGCCTCGGTGACGCGATCGCATCCGAGTGGACGAAGATCCGCTCTGTGCGCTCCACGGTGTGGACGCTCGGCGTGATGATCGTGCTCCTGGTCGGCATCGGTCTGCTCACCGCGTTCACCGTGAGCGTCTCGGACGCGCCTCTCGACGGCACCCCCGTGCTCAGCCTCGGCTTCTTCGGCGTGCTGCTCGGGTCGATCTGCGTGATCACCCTCGGCGTGCTCACCATCGCGTCCGAGTACGGCACCGGAATGATCCGCACGACGCTGACCGCGTGCCCGAGCCGGGCGCGGATGCTGATCGCGAAGTCGATCGTCTTCTTCCTGCTCGCCTTCACGATCACCACGGTCACCACGGGGATCGTCGGCGTCCTGCAGACGGCCATGCTGGACGGCGCCACGCCCGACGCAGGTTACTGGGTGCGTTCCACGGTGGGGGTCGGCCTCTACGTCGCGACGCTCGGGCTGCTCTCGCTCGCGCTCGGCGCGCTCATCCGGCACTCCGCGGGCGCCATCACGATCATGATCGGGGTGGTGCTGCTCCCGCTCGTGCTGGCGATCTTCATGTTCACGCCGACGCTGGCCCCCGTGCAGCAGGCGCTCTTCGAGTACTCGATCCCCAACCAGCTCGGCGCGATGTACGAGGTGTCGGTGACCGCGTCCGGCCCGACCGGCTGGGAGCCGCTGTGGATCATCATCGGCGTCACCGCGGTCGCCATGGCCGGCGCCCTCGCCTCGCTGGACCGGCGGGACGTCTGACCCGGAGGCCGTCCCTCAGTAGCGCGGAGCGTTCCTGGACCGCTGTACCCGTGTGGTGCGGCGGTCCTTCGCGTTCCAGCAGGCCTTGTGCCAGTGCCTGCGGTCGTCGATCCCGCCGAACTCGGGCCAGGCGACGAGGTGCGGGACCCCCGACGGGATCTCCTGGTCGCAGCCGGGGCAGCGGTAGCGCTTGCCCGCCGCGCTCGCGCCGCTCACGGGGCGCACCGACCACTCCTCGCCCTGCCAGCTCTCCGTGGCGCCGCCCCCTCCGTACCGCTCCCCCGCCTCTCGTGGGCTGCCGGTAGGACTCTCGCCGCCTCGGGGGCGGTTGCGGCGCGGGGACACGGGACACCTCACGGGGCGGGCACGGGCGGTTTGTTCCGTCCAGCCTAGAGCCACCGGCGGCTGACCAGTGTCGGGAGTGGCGGATGTGCACCCGAGGGGCGGGTGGGTAACCGGAAAATCGCAACAACTTCGCCGTGGACCGTGCCTTTGGCACGTGTCAGACGTTGTTGCCGGTAGAGGCACAGCCGCGTCGGCCGTAAGGAGGCAACAGGCGATGCGCGTAGGAACGTTCGTACTGGCAGCTCAGTTTCCGGGCCAGGGGCAGGGTGAGGCCCTGCACCGGGCAGTCCGCTCGGCGGAGGTCGCGGAGGAGTCCGGTCTCGATTCCGTCTGGCTGGCAGAACACCATTTCGTGCCGTACGGGGTGTGCCCGTCCGCCACGACACTGGCCGCCCTGCTGCTCGGCCGCACCCGCAGGATCCGCGTGGGCACGGCGGTGAGCGTGCTGCCGAACCAGCACCCCGTCGCGCTCGGCGAGCAGGCCGCGCTGCTGCATCTGACCAGCGGCGGGCGCTTCTCCCTCGGGGTGGGGCGTGGGGGGCCGTGGGTCGACCTGGAGGTGTTCGGCGGCGGCCTCGAGGCGTACGAGAAGGGCTTCCCGGAGGCGCTGGAGCTGCTGCTCGACTGGCTGGACAAGCCCCGGGTGGCGGGGGGCGGGGAGCGTTACGGCTTCCGCGAGGTGGCCGTGGTGCCCCGTGCCGACGAGCTCCTCGGGGACGGTCCGCCGGGCCCCGAGGTGATCGTCGCGTGCACGTCGCCGAAAAGCGTGAAACTCGCCGCTGAAAAGGGTTTGCCGATGCTCCTCGGGATGCATTGCGGCGACGAGGAGAAGGCCGACATGGTCGCTCTCTGGCGTTCGGCGGCCCGGGAGGCCGGTCAGCCGGCGGAGGTCGCGGAGCGGGTAGCACATGTGTCCGCAGGAGTGGCCCAGATCTCCGACCGCCCGGCGGACGCCGTGGAGACGCTCGTGAAGGCGATGCCGGGGTGGCTGCGGCAGGGGCTCGACGCCCATGTGACGGTCGACGGGCGGCACCGTGTGATGCGCGACCCCGTGGCCTACACCGAGTTCCTCTGCGGCCTGCATCCGGTGGGCCCGCCCCGTTTCGCCGCCGACCGGCTCGCGGCCACGGCGGAGCGCACGGGCATCACCCGCTTCGCCCTCATGGTCGAGGGGTCGGGCGATCTCGCGGCGACGGAGACCAATGTGGAGCGGCTGGGCACGGAAGTGCTGCCGTTGCTGGAGTGAGCTGTTCACGCTGGTAATCCTGGTGGTGCGGTGGTGCGGTGGTGCGGTGGTGCGGGAGCTGCCGCCCCGGAGCCAGTTGCACCTCCCGCGGCCCGAAGCGGCAGCAGAAGCGCTCAGCAGTCCCGTAGTTCGGGCGACTGGTTGAGCAACTGGCCCCTCACCGAGGTGAATCGGGCCAGTCGCTCGTCGACCGAGTCGTCCAGCGGGAACACCGCGACGCGGTGGCAGTTCTGGAATGCCAGGCGCACTCCGAAGTGCCGCTGCAGCGCGCCGCGTATCGCATCACTCGCGAGCGCACGCAGCAGCTGACCACGTGCCTGCTCGTCCGGCGGGGGCGTCTGGTTGTCGGCGAATTCTCCACCGTCGACCTTCAGCTGGGCCACCAGGGAGCTGATCATCTCCCATGCGTAGGGCAGGGAGGTCCGGACGCAGTCGACGAAGTCGGCTTCGTCGACCTCGCCTCGCTCGGCCTGTTCCAACAGCGCCGGTGAGACGTCGAGCGACATGGGTTCTCCTCTCGCGACCCCGACGGACGGCCGGGGCCTTACGGGCAGGGCGGGACGGCGACGCTGCGTACACAGACGGCGACCTCCTGCTTCCACGTTAAGGGCGCAGTCCGGGCCGCACCAGGAGATTGGGAACACAACCGGCCAATAACGAACGGTCGCAAAGAGGGGCAAGACCGATCGGCCTCGGTCGGGAGGTGCGCCTGAGGAGGGCGGGAATCGCGTGGACCGTGGGTCGTCGAGTAGCGTTGCCGACCATGCGTCTCGTCATCGCCCGTTGCTCCGTCGACTACGCGGGCCGGCTCACTGCCCACCTGCCCTCCGCCCCCCGTCTGATCCTGGTGAAGGCGGACGGCAGTGTGTCGATCCACGCCGACGACCGGGCGTACAAACCGCTCAACTGGATGTCCCCGCCGTGCACCCTGAAGGAGGGCGCCGACGACAGCGAGGGCGTCTGGACCGTGGTGAACAAAGCGGGCGAGAAACTGATCATCACGATGGAGGAGATCCTCCACGACTCGTCCCATGAGCTGGGTGTCGACCCGGGGCTCATCAAGGACGGCGTCGAGGCGCACCTCCAGGAGCTGCTCGCAGACCGCATCGAGACGATCGGCGAGGGCTACACCCTGATCCGCCGTGAGTACCCGACCGCGATCGGCCCGGTCGACATCCTGTGCCGGGACGCGGACGGTGCGACGGTGGCCGTGGAGCTGAAGCGGCGGGGTGACATCGACGGTGTGGAGCAGTTGACCCGCTATCTGGAGCTGCTCAACCGTGATCCGCATCTGGCGCCGGTGCGGGGTGTGTTCGCGGCGCAGGAGATCAAGCCGCAGGCCCGGGTGCTGGCGACGGACCGTGGGATCGGGTGCCTGGTCCTCGACTACGACGCGATGCGGGGCATCGAGGACGACAAGCTGCGGCTGTTCTGACCTGGGGCCGCTGCCCGCTTCCTGATCGCCGTACGGCCCCGGTCTCCGGAGCCGTACGGCGATTTCGCGTTCAGGCCACCGTCGGGGAGGCCGGCCCGCTCTCCGTCGCCGAGGCCGTGACGGACTCCGCCGGGCCGCTCGCCGAGGTGGAGTTCTCCGGCTCCGTCGGGGTGTCCGTCGGGGTCGGCTCCTCGGTCGGGGTTCCGGTCGGCTCCTCGGTCGGGGTCTCGGACTCGTCGGGCGGCGTGGTCGGCGTCTTCGTCGGCTTGCCCGTCGGCTTCTTCGTCGGCGTGGGGCTGCTCTCTGTCGGCGAGTCGCTGGGGCCCTCGCTGGACGAGGTGCTCGGTCCCGGGCTCGAGGTGCCCGGGGACGGGCTGCCGCTCCCGGACGGGGTGGCGGTGCCTGACGGGCCGGGGGACTCGGAGCCGTCGGCGGTGCCCTCGTCGGTGGCGGGGTCGTCGGCCGGCTCGTCGGCGGGGAGGCCGTTCTCGCTGTCGTCCTCGTTCGCCGACTGTTCGGTCGTGACGTTCTGGCCGTCCGGCTCCTCGCTCCCCGAAGTGGCCCCCAGGGTCACCACGGTGCCGAGGACGGCCGCCAGCAGCGCGCCCGCTCCCACCGCGACGAGATTGCGCCGGGCGCCCCGGAGCACCCCCGCACGCCCGCCGCCGGACAGGCCGACGGCCGGCGGGGACTGCCGGGTGACCAGGGTCGCGGACGTCTCGGTCTGCCGGGGGAAGAGGGGCATGGCCGCCGGGATGCCGCCGGGGGGTGAGACCGACTCGTCATGACGCGGGGCCGGCACCTCCTCGCCCGCCGGGGTGCTGTGTACCGGTTCGCCCGAGCGGTCACCGACGAGGGCGAGCGCCCGGCGTCCGGCCACCGCGCCGGGCTTGTCGGCGAGCGCCCCGCGCATGCCGATGGAGGTCTCCAGTTCGGCCCTGGCGCGGTCGAGGTTCCCGGTGCAGAGCGCGAGGATGCCCAACTCGTGGTGGAAGTACGCTTCTTCGGCCACCTCACCGGCGATCCTCGCGGCCTCCTGGCCGGCTCTGAGGGCCTTCTCCCAGGCGCCCCACTGCATCCCCGCCGCGAAGGCGGGTGCGGCGCTGCGGGCCAGCAGGACGGCCACGCTGGCCTGTCCCGGTGCCTCGCCGGGGATGAGGCGGGTCATCGAGGCCAGGAGGGCGTCCGCCTCGGCGACCGCGCGCTCCGGCGTGACGGAGGGGTGGCCGGCCCACCAGGCGTAGTGCTGGGCGGCGCTGCGGGCGTGGGCGTCCGCGCTCTCGTCGTAGCCGCTCGCCTCCAGCTGTGCCAGGACCCCGGCGGCCAGCCGGTAGCGGGGGCCGGCCGGGGAGAGCAGGCCGCTGAGGGCCAGCTCGCCCAGGGCGGCGTCGGCGTGGGTGTCCCCCACGAGCGCCGGCAGGTGCGCCTGGTGCGGCACCTCGCCACCGAGCGCGACGGCGAAGCGCAGGGTCTCGCGGGCGGCCTCGCTCAGCCGGGCGGCGAGCAGGGCGGCGGGCGCCGCGCCCTCGCCGAGGCTGGGCAGCGGGAGACCGGCGGGCTCGGCCCGGCCGAAGGGGGCGTCGGCCGGATCGTCGTCGTAGCCGTCGAACGCGCTCTGGCCGGGGCGCAGATCGTCGCGCTGGCGCAGCAGGGCGCCCGCCTGGACGAAGCGCAGCGGCAGCCCCTCGGACTCGAACCAGAGGTCGCCCGCCCAGTTCGCCTCGTCGTCGGTGAGCGGGCGCTCCACCACGTGCTCCATCAGCTCGATCGAGGCGCTGCGGCCGAGACCGGTGAGGAAGACCTCTTCGAGGTTCGCGTCGGGGCCCGGCGCGGGCACATCGGGGGTGGCGGCGAAGAGGAAGGCGCACTCCGGGGTGGCGTCGAGCAGCTCCTGGAGCGCGGCGCCGCCGAGCTCCAGGTCGTCGACGACCACGACGGCGCCGATGCCGTGGACGAGCGCGAGGAGCCCTTCGCGGTCGGGCCGGTGCAGCGGGGCGCGGTAGACGGCCTCGAAGAGCCCGTACAGCAGCTCGGTGGCGGTCCGCTTGTATCCGGAGAGCCGTACGACGCCGTCCGGTGCCAGGTCCGCGCAGTCGGCCGCGACGGCGTCCAGGAGGGCTGTGCGCCCGGACCCGGCCGGGCCGGTGAGGCAGACCGAGCGGCCCCGGGCGAGCAGCCGGACCAGCCGCTCGCGCTCCTCCTGGCGTTCCAGGAGGGGCATCTGCGGCGCGGGCGGCCCCGGGGGTACGGGGGGTGCGGCGGCGCGTTCGCGCTCCACACGCCGGTCGGCGGTGTGCCGTACGGGCGCTTCGGGCCGCTCCCCCGGCCGGCAGGCCTCGATCTCGCTGCCGTCGACCGGATTGACGGTGAGCAGGAAGTCGCCCGATATCAGCTGCACCGTGCGCGACTGCTGAGGTGTCTGGTGCCCGAGGTCGGGCGTCAGCGGGTCGCGGGACTGCCGCCGCCGCCCGGCGTCGTCGCCGGAACGGTCGGCGCCTTGGCCGTACTCTTCCGGTCCCCGGTTGGTCGGGTCCATCGTCAAAGTCCCCCAGACGCGCAGCGCGCGGTTGCCCCCTCCGGCCTCGCGCCCCGCTGTCGCTCCCGGTCCGGTGTCCGCCAGTGGGTCCTCGTCGATCGGCAGACGGCCGAACCCTAAACCTTCGCACAGTATCTACGATCCAGTGGGGGGCCGCGCGGCTCCCTACATCACATTCTCGTGAGGATTGTGCGTGTATCGCCGCTCCGGGGCGGCTCGGGCCGGGCGGGGCCCCGCGGATCCCTCAGACGCGTGGCAGGGAGTCCGCGGCGAGCCCGCCCTCGATGGCCAGGATCCTGTGCAGCCTCGTCGCCACGAGCAGGCGCTGCATCTGCGGCGGCACACCGCGCAGGACGAGCCGCCGGCCGGCCCGGCCGGCTCTGCGGTGCGCGCCCATGATGACGCCGAGTCCGGTGGCGTCCCACGAGTCCAGCTCGGTCAGGTTCAGCACGAGGTCGCCGGCTCCGTCGTCGACGGCCGAGTGCAGAACCGTACGGGCGTCCGCCGCGCTTCGGACGTCGAGGCGGCCCCCGACGACCAGCTCGGCGTGGTCGCCCCTGATGTGCATATGCGCTCCCCGGAACTCTCCGCAGCATGGTCGGTCTGTCTGGTTTTCTCTTTCTGCCTCTGCCACAACTGACTGCCGCAGCGACAGGGAAGTTGCCGTCTGTAAGCGAACCGATACCGAATTCACCCCGAGGGGTGAAGCAGGTCCGGCAGTACCCGCTGGATCCGCGCGCCGGACGGCGCCGGATCCCGGGTCCCCGGCTCTGACTGACGGCGCATCAGGCAGCCGGGGACCCGGATCGTGATCAGTAGGTGTAGAAGCCCTGCCCGCTCTTGCGCCCGATGTCACCTGCATCGACCATCCGGCGCATCAGCTCCGGAGCGGCGAACTTCTCGTCCTGGGACTCGGTGTAGATGTTGCCGGTCGCGTGCAGGAGGATGTCCACGCCGGTCATGTCGGCCGTGGCGAGCGGGCCCATGGCGTGGCCGAAGCCCAGCTTGCACGCGGTGTCGATGTCCTCGGCCGAGGCGACGCCCGACTCGTACAGCTTGGCCGCCTCGACGACCAGCGCCGAGATCAGCCGCGTGGTGACGAAGCCCGCCACGTCGCGGTTGACGACGATGCAGGTCTTGCCCACGGACTCGGCGAACTCCCGCGCGGTGGCGAGCGTTTCGTCACTGGTCTTGTAGCCGCGCACCAGCTCGCAGAGCTGCATCATCGGGACCGGCGAGAAGAAGTGCACACCGACGACCCGCTCCGGGCGCTCCGTCACGGCCGCGATCTTGGTGATCGGGATTGCGGAGGTGTTGGAGGCGAGGACGGCGTCCTCCCGCACGACCTTGTCGAGCGTGCGGAAGATCTCGTGCTTGACCTCGAGCTTCTCGAAGACGGCCTCGACGACGACGTCGGCGTCCGCCACTGCGTCGAGGTCGGTGGTCGTCGTGATCCGGGCGAGCGCGGCCTCGGCGTCGGCCGCGTCCAGCTTGCCCTTGGCGACGAACTTGCCGTAACTGGCCTCGATGCCGCCGCGCCCGCGCGCCAGGGCCTCGTCCGTGACATCACGCAGCACGACGTCCCAGCCCGCCTGGGCGGAGACCTGCGCGATACCGGACCCCATGAGTCCGGCGCCGATGACGGCGAGCTTCCTGGCCACGTTTCGCACCCCAATGCATCTCAGTTGTTCGCATGCTCTCCGGCGGAGATTAGTACCCGTGAGGGGCCGTGAGGCCCCGAAGAGATGCGCGTCACGTCTCACATGACGGACATCACACCGTCCGGTGTCACGCGGCGGCGCGCCGCGCGTAGTTGAGCACCTTCTCGCCGAGGAGCTCCTCCATGTCGTCGAGCAGGCCGAGCGCGTCGCGCGAGACCTCCTCCGGCTTGCGGCCCGCGACCATCTCGTGCCCGATGTAAGCCATGAGCGTGCTGTGCACCCAGGAGAGCTGACCGGCCACCAGATCCGGGACCGGGTCGCCGTCGTCCGCCCCCGACTCCTCCCGCATGGTCGCCTCCAGGCGGAGCTGGGCCTCCTGCCCGATGTGCCAGAGCCGGGCCTTGAGGGTGTCGGCGCCCTCGATGACCCGCATGAAGCTCGCGTAGCCGTCCATGAGGCCGACCGTCGGCGAGACACCCTCCACCAGGATCCGCAGTTCGCGCAGGACGGCCTCGGCCGCCGATTCCCCGTGGTCGCGGCCCCGGACGAAGCGCGGGAGCCGGTCGACCATGCCGCTGCTGCGGTCCAGGAAGAGGTCCTCCTTGGCCGGGAAGTAGTTGTAGACCGTGTTCACCGAGACGTCGGCGGCCTGGGCGATCTCGGCGATCGTGACCGCGTCGAAGCCCCGCTCGACGAAGAGCCAGGTGGCCACGTCCGAGAGGTGCTGCCTCGTCCGGCGCTTCTTCCGCTCCCTCAGTCCCTCAGCCATGGACCCATCCTACGGAGCACATGGTGTCCCTGAAATTTTGGAGGGATTGCAATTTTTAAGTCACTCTGTTTTTGTGGTCGCTATGCCAATCATCAGTACGTCCGGGCTCGCCCGGACCTTCACGACCAAGGCGGGCCCGGTCCACGCCGTGCGCTCGGTCGACCTGGCCGTCATGCCCGGCGAGATCGTCGGTCTCCTCGGCCCCAACGGCGCGGGCAAGACCACCACCCTGCGGATGCTCACCACGCTGCTCGCCCCCACCGGCGGCGCGGCCACGGTCGCCGGCTGCGACCTGACGGCGGACCCGGCGGGGGTCCGCGAGAAGTGCGGTTACGTCGCCCAGTCCGGCGGGGTGGACCCGCACGTCACCGTGCGGGAGGAGCTGGTCACCCAGGGGCGGCTCTACCGGCTGAGCAAGGCCGACGCGATCGCGCGCACGGCCGAGCTGGCGGCCCGCCTCGGCCTCGGCGACCTGCTCGACCGCAGGACGGCCGCGCTCTCCGGCGGCCAGCGCCGCCGCCTCGACATCGCTATGGGCCTCACCCACCGCCCCGCCGTGCTCTTCCTCGACGAGCCGACCACCGGGCTCGACCCGGGCAGCCGGGAGGACCTGTGGGGCCTGGTCCGGGGCCTGCGGGACGACTTCGGCACGACGGTCGTGCTCACCACCCACTACCTCGACGAGGCCGACGCCCTCGCCGACCGGCTGGTCGTCATCGACGGCGGCCTGGTGGTCGCAGAGGGCGCGCCGGCCGCGCTGAAGACCGAGCACGCCGGCTCGCCCGACGCCTCGCTCCACGAGACCTTCCTCGCGATCACCGGGCGCGCCCCGGCCGCCGCCGAGGCCGCCCCCATCGCCGTATAGGACGCCCCATGCTGCTCCACGACACGTCGCTGATCTTCGGCCGGTACGTCCGGCAGACCCTGCGCTCCCGGTTCCAGATCTTCTTCGGGATCCTGATGCCGTTGCTCTACCTGCTCTTCTTCGGTCCGCTCCTCACGGGTCTCCCGCTCGGCTCCACCGGTGACTCCTGGCAGGTCCTGGTGCCCGGGCTGCTGCTCCAACTGGGACTCTTCGGCGCCTCGTTCGCCGGTTTCTCGATCATCATCGAGAAGTCGACGGGGGTCGTCGAGCGCATGCGCGTGACCCCCGTCAGCCGGCTGGCCCTCCTGCTCGGGCGGGTCCTGCGGGACGCCCTGCTGTTCATGTTCCAGGCCGTGCTGCTGGTGCTCGCCGCGCTGGTCATGGGGCTGCGCGCGCCGCTGCCCGGGGTGATCGTCGGCTTCGCGTTCGTGGGCCTGCTGACCGTCTCGCTGGCCTCGCTGTCGTACGCCCTGGCCATGAAGGTGCGTACGCCGCAGGAGTTCGGGCCGGTGATCAACTCGCTGACCATGCCGGCCATGCTGCTCTCCGGCCTGATGCTGCCGATGACGCTCGGCCCCACCTGGCTGGACGTCCTGTCGCACTTCACGCCGTTCCGCTACCTGGTGGACGCGGTGCGGGACGCGTACGTCGGCTCGTACGCCACGGCGCACATGCTGTACGGGGTGCTGGTGGCGTTCGCGTTCGCCCTTCTGGCTGTGACGGTCGGCACGCGTGTCTTCCGCAGGGCCGGAGCCTAACTACGCTGACCCCATGGTCAATCTGACGCGCATCTACACCCGTACCGGCGACAAGGGCACCACCGCCCTCGGTGACATGAGCCGGACCGCCAAGACCGATCTGCGGATCTCGGCCTACGCCGACGCCAACGAGGCCAACGCCGTCATCGGTACGGCCGTCGCGCTCGGGAACCTCACCGAGGACGTCGTGAAGGTCCTCGTCCGCGTGCAGAACGACCTGTTCGACGTGGGCGCGGACCTCTCCACGCCCGTGGTGCAGGACCCGGAGTACCCGCCGCTGCGGGTGGAGCAGTCCTACATCGACAAGCTGGAGGCGGACTGCGACACCTTCCTGGAGGAGCTGGAGAAGCTCCGCAGCTTCATCCTCCCGGGCGGGACCCCGGGGGCGGCGCTGCTGCACCAGGCCTGCACGGTCGTCCGGCGGGCGGAGCGGTCCACCTGGGCGGCGCTGGAGGTCCACGGCGAGGTGATGAACGCGCTGACGGCGACCTACCTCAACCGCCTCTCCGACCTCCTGTTCATCCTCGCCAGGACGGCGAACAAGGAGGTCGGCGACGTGCTGTGGGTGCCGGGCGGCGAGCGCTGATCAGCGGCCCGCCCCGACCCGGTCTCTCGGCTCCTGCTTCGGGGCGACGGTGTAGCCCACGGCGATGATCAGGTTGATCCCGATCACCCAGAGCATCTTCTGCTGCCACATCTGCAGCGAGCCGGTGTCGCCGTCCCCGCCGACGTACCAGACCGCCGCCTGGAGCAGGGCCATGGCCGTTACCGCGGCCAGGATCCAGCGGGCGGCGGTGCGCCACTCGTGTGCGGCCCGCGCCATCCCGTACTTCGGGGGCTTCACCGGCGGCGGGCCGCCCGCGAAGCGGTGGGCGACCCTCGCGTCGACCCACTTGATGGTGGAGTGGCCGAGCCCCACCGTGAAGCCGATGTAGACGGCGGCAAGGCCGTGCTTCCAGTCCGGCTCGGCGCCGTTCTTCAGGTCGACGGCCGTCACCACGAGCAGGACGACCTCCAGCAGGGGCTCGCACAGCAGGACGGCGGCGCCCAGCCGCGGCTTCCGCGCGACGTACCGCAGCGCGAGTCCGGCGGCCAGCAGCACCCAGAACCCGACCTCGCAGAGCACGATCAGTGTGACGATCACGGCACTTCCCCTTCCGTCGCCTCCAGAATCCCTCCCGTACGGCGCCGGATCGTCGTCAGCAGTGACGAAACGTGACTGCATCCTTCGATGTACCCATACCTCGCCCCGGGTACGGACGTGGTGCGGACCGGCGCCGTGTTGGATGAGGGGGTGTTCTCCCTTGCGCGCCCGCATCGCGACGACGTCCTGCTCGCGGTCACCGGGCTGACCGGCGGTGTGATCCTGTGGCTGATCGGCATCCACATCCAGAACGGCCGGCTCTTCGACGCCCCCTGGGTGTCCCTGCTGCCGCTCGTGGTGATGTCGGCCCTCGAACTGCTGCGGCGCAGCGCCCCGCTCACCGCTCTGGCGGTCGGCACCCTCGCCCTGGTGGCCGACCAGTTCACGGTGGGGAGCCTCGCGACCGTGCTGCTGTTCACGGACCTCGTGTACGCGGCGGTGCTGTACTCCACGCCCGCCGCCTCACGCCGCATCCCGGTGATCACGCTGCTCGTCACGGTCGCGACGACGGTCGGCTTCATCGCCTGGGCCCCGTCGGCGGACGCCGTACTCATCGGGATCGTCGTCGGCATGGTCTCCTTCGGCCCCGCCCTCACCGGCGCCGCCGTGCGCAGCCACCGGGACGCCGCCGAGGCGGCCCGGCTGCGCGCCGACCAGACCGCGCTCCTGGCGGAGATGGACCGGGCCCAGGCGGTGACCGCCGAGCGTTCCCGGATGGCCCGCGAGCTGCACGACATGGTCGCCAACCATCTCTCCGCGATCGCCATCCACTCCACCGCCGCGCTCTCCATCGACGATCCGGGCACCTCCCGCGACGCCCTCGGGGTGATCCGGCAGAACAGTGTCGACGGGCTGGCCGAGATGCGGCGCCTGATCGGACTGCTGAGGGAGAGCGGCGCGGCCGGGCCGCCGAGCGCGGCTCCGACCCTCGCCTCCCTGGACGTCCTCGTGGGGCAGGCGGGCGCGAACTCCGCGTCCAGCGGGCTCACCGTCACCCTGGACGACGCCCGCGAGGAGGCCGGGACGCTGCCCGCACCGGTGGAGCTGGCGGCGTACCGCATCGTGCAGGAGTCCCTGACGAACGCGCTGAAGCATGCGGCGCCCGGTCCGGTGACGGTCCGTCTGGAGCGTTCGCGCGAGGTGCTGACGGTCGAGGTGAGCAGCGTGCTGGGCGATCGGCCGGGACCGCGCGCACCCGGTTCGGGGGCCGGTCTGGTGGGGATGCGGGAACGGGTGGCGCTGTTGGGCGGGAGTATCGAGGCGGCGCCGGAACCCCGGGGTGACGGCACGAAGATCTGGCTGGTGCGGGCCGAACTGCCCGTCGAGGAAAGGACGTACCGCTCATGACGATCCGGGTGCTGGTCGCGGAGGACCAGTCGGCGGTGCGTGCGGGGCTGGTGCTCATCCTCGGCAGCGCTCCGGACATCGAGGTGGCGGGCGAGGCGGCCGACGGGGAGGAGGCCGTGCGCCTGGCCCGTGAACTCCGGCCGGATGTGGTGCTGATGGATCTGCAGATGCCCCGGCTCGACGGGGTGTCCGCGACGGGGCAGGTCGTGGGTGAGCGGCTCGCGGACGTGCTGGTGCTGACCACCTTCGACCTGGACGAGTACGTCTTCGGTGCGCTGCGCGCCGGCGCGTCGGGCTTCCTGCTGAAGAACACCGACGCGAAGGACCTGATCGAGGCGGTGCGCACGGTGGCGCGCGGGGAGGGCCTGATCGCCCCGGCGGTCACCCGGCGGCTGATCGCGGAGTTCGCCGGGGCCACCGCCTCACGCAGGGCGGACGGAGCGGGCCGCGAGGTGCTCGCCCCGCTGACGCCCCGGGAGCGGGAGGTGCTGGGCTGTCTCGGGGAGGGGCTGTCGAACGCGGAGATCGCGGGGCGGCTCCAGATGGCGGAGGCGACGGTGAAGACGCACGTCAGCAGGTTGCTGGGCAAGCTGGAGCTCCGGAGCAGAGTACAAGCGGCGGTGCTCGCGCAGGAGTTGGGTCTCTGACCCTGGGGCGGATCTTTGGTCTGGACCTCTTGACGATTGGTCCAGACCTTCCTAATCTCACCGGACACACTGCGGTGAGTACGCCATGACAAAGCGGGCTCAGGGCGACGCAGGGTTTGACGGACCATCCCGATTGCCGGACCTCACCCGAGGAGCACCGTTGAGCACTGACAACCCCGTACCCCTCACCCGTCTCAGATGGAGACGCACAGCCTCCACCAGGTCGAGGACGGTCGCGGCCCTCACCGCGCTCCTGCTTCCCCTCGCCGCGATGGTCGGCCTGGCATCTCCCGCCGAGGCCGCCACCTCCGCGACCGCCACGTACGTCAAGAAGTCCGACTGGGGCACCGGCTTCGAGGGCCAGTGGACGGTCAAGAACACCGGCACCACCGCGCTCTCCTCCTGGACGATCGAGTGGGACTTCCCCTCCGGCACCGCGGTCGGCTCCGCCTGGGACGCCTCCGTCACGAGCTCCGGAACCCACTGGACCGCCAAGAACCTCGGCTGGAACGGCACGGTCGCCCCGGGCGCCAGCATCAGCTTCGGCTTCAACGGCACCGGCACCGGCTCCCCCACCGGCTGCAAGCTGAACGGGGCCTCCTGTGACGGCGGCAGCGTCCCCGGCGACAACGCCCCGTCCAAGCCCGGCACCCCCACCGCGAGCAACATCACCGACACCTCGGCGAAGCTCAGCTGGAGCGCCGCCACCGACGACAAGGGCGTCAAGAACTACGACGTCCTGCGCGACGGCGCCAAGGTCGCCACGGTGACCACGACGACGTACACCGACACCGGCCTCACCAAGGGCACCGACTACTCGTACACGGTGCAGGCCCGTGACACCGCCGACCAGACCGGCCCGGTCAGCGCCTCGGTCGCCGTCCGCACCACCGGCACCACGGACCCGGGCCCCGGCCCCGGCGACAAGGTCAACCTCGGCTACTTCACCGAGTGGGGCGTCTACGGGCGCAACTACCACGTCAAGAACCTCGTGACCTCCGGCTCCGCCGCGAAGATCACGCACATCAACTACGCGTTCGGCAACGTCCAGGGCGGCAAGTGCACCATCGGTGACGCCTACGCCGACTACGACAAGGCCTACACCGCCGACCAGTCGGTCGACGGCGTCGCCGACACCTGGGACCAGCCGCTGCGCGGCAACTTCAACCAGCTGCGCAAGCTCAAGGCGAAGTACCCGAACATCAAGGTCATCTGGTCCTTCGGCGGCTGGACCTGGTCCGGCGGCTTCGGTGCCGCGGCCCAGAACCCGGCCGCGTTCGCCCAGTCCTGCTACGACCTGGTCGAGGACCCCCGCTGGGCCGATGTCTTCGACGGCATCGACATCGACTGGGAGTACCCCAACGCCTGCGGTCTCACCTGTGACACCAGCGGGCCCGCCGCGCTGAAGAACCTCTCCTCGGCGCTGCGCACGAAGTTCGGCACGAACAACCTGGTCACCGCCGCGATCACCGCGGACGGCTCGGCCGGCGGCAAGATCGACGCCGCCGACTACGCGGGCGCCGCGGCGTACTTCGACTGGTACAACGTCATGACGTACGACTTCTTCGGCGCCTGGGAGGCCAAGGGCCCGACCGCCCCGCACTCCCCGCTGAACTCGTACAGCGGCATCCCGCAGGAGGGCTTCAACTCCGCCGCCGCCATCGCCAAGCTGAAGGCCAAGGGCGTCCCGGCGAAGAAACTCCTGCTGGGCATCGGCTTCTACGGACGCGGATGGACCGGCGTCACCCAGGCGGCACCCGGCGGAACGGCGACCGGGGCGGCCCCGGGGACCTACGAGGCCGGCATCGAGGACTACAAGGTCCTCAAGAACAGCTGCCCGGCCACCGGCACGATCGCCGGTACGGCGTACGCCCACTGCGGCACCAACTGGTGGAGCTACGACACCCCGGCGACGATCACGTCCAAGATGGCCTGGGCGAACAGCCAGGGGCTGGGCGGAGCGTTCTTCTGGGAGTTCAGCGGCGACACCGCGAACGGTGAGCTGGTGAGCGCGATGGACAACGGCCTCAACTAACCCCTACGAGGCAGTCGCAACCCCGAAAAAGCGCCGGGGAGACAGGTCCGCCCCCTGTCTCCCCGGTTTTCGCATGTCCACAAGCTCTCAGGCGACGTTCACCCTCCCCCAGACTCCGTCCGGGGGGGGACCCCCAACCAGCGAGAACCCTTTGTCTAAGCCACATTGACTCGCTGGCCGGGCGGCGCTGCCTCCAGCCAGGCGAGGAAGCCGGTCAGGGCGTCCTCGCTCATCGCCAGCTCCAGGCGGGTCCCCCGGTGGAGACAGCCGAGCACGACGGAATCGGACAGGAGCGCCAGCTCCTCCTCGCCCTCGGGCAGCCGGCGCGCGACCACCTCGATGGCGGAGCGCTCCAGGCCGCGGCGCGGGCGGGGCGAGTAGGAGAAGACCCGGAACCAGTCGACACGGTCACCGCTGTAGCGGGCGACCCCGTACACCCAGCCCTTGCCGGACGGATCCGGCTCCTCGGACACGTCCCAGCGCAGGCTGCAGTCGAAGGTTCCGCCGGAGCGCTGGATCAGCCGCCTGCGGAGGCCGAAGACGAACAGACCCACCGCGACCAGTACGACGACCAGACCGCCAACCCACAGAGCGAGGACCATCTCCACCGACCTCCTCGCATCGTCGAGTAACGGATACCGAAACCGGCCGAACCGGACTGCACCTGCATCGCCTCAGCCGCGACACGGTCTGGATCTCTCCAGCTCGGGCCGCGGCTGAGTCAAAAACTCCTCGTGGGGACGCTCAGTGCGCCGCCACCGCACGCAGTCGCACGTCCGCGCGGCGCTCGGCACCGGCATCCGTCTCCGACTTCGCGCGCTCCAGCGCACGCTCGGCGCGCTGGACGTCGATCTCGTCAGCAAGCTCGGCGATCTCCGCCAGCAGCGAGAGCTTGTTGTCCGCGAACGAGATGAAACCGCCGTGCACAGCGGCGACAACAGTCGCGCCGTCGCTCGTACGGATCGTCACGGGGCCCGATTCCAGCACACCCAGGAGCGGCTGGTGACCGGGCATGACGCCGATGTCGCCGGACGTGGTACGTGCGACAACGAGGGTGGCCTCGCCGGACCAGACACTGCGGTCCGCGGCGACCAGCTCGACATGCAGCTCAGCAGCCAAGGGTGGCTCCTCGGGTCACCACCCGGCGGTCGTGCCGGGTGTCGGTTCAATTCTACGGGGCGTGGTGAGGGGGGCGGGACACACCCACCCCCCTCGGTGAGCCGGAGGCTCAGGAGACGCCGAGCTCCTTGGCGTTGGCCTTGAGGTCCTCGATGCCACCGCACATGAAGAACGCCTGCTCGGGGAAGTGGTCGTACTCCCCGTCGCAGATCGCGTTGAACGCGGCGATCGACTCGTCGAGCGGAACGTCCGAACCGTCCAGGCCGGTGAACTGCTTGGCGGCGTGGGTGTTCTGCGACAGGAAGCGCTCGACGCGACGGGCACGGTGGACAACGAGCTTGTCCTCCTCGCCCAGCTCGTCGATACCGAGGATCGCGATGATGTCCTGGAGGTCCTTGTACTTCTGCAGGATCCCCTTGACACGGCTGGCCGTGTCGTAGTGGTCCTGCGCGATGTAGCGCGGGTCCAGGATGCGGGACGTGGAGTCCAGCGGGTCCACGGCCGGGTAGATGCCCTTCTCGGAGATCGGACGGGAGAGAACCGTCGTCGCGTCGAGGTGGGCGAACGTGGTGGCCGGGGCCGGGTCGGTCAGGTCGTCCGCGGGAACGTAGATCGCCTGCATCGAGGTGATCGAGTGACCACGCGTCGAGGTGATGCGCTCCTGGAGCACACCCATCTCGTCGGCCAGGGTCGGCTGGTAACCCACCGCGGACGGCATGCGGCCGAGCAGCGTGGAGACCTCGGAGCCGGCCTGCGTGAAGCGGAAGATGTTGTCGATGAAGAGCAGCACGTCCTGCTTCTGCACATCGCGGAAGTACTCCGCCATGGTCAGGGCGGACAGCGCGACCCGGAGACGGGTGCCCGGCGGCTCGTCCATCTGGCCGAAGACCAGCGCGGTCTTCTCCAGGACGCCCGAGTCGGTCATCTCGTCGATGAGGTCGTTGCCCTCACGGGTGCGCTCGCCGACACCGGCGAACACCGACACACCGTCGTGCAGCTTCGCCACACGCATGATCATTTCCTGGATGAGGACCGTCTTGCCGACGCCCGCACCACCGAACAGACCGATCTTGCCGCCCTTGACGTACGGGGTCAGCAGGTCGACGACCTTCAGGCCGGTCTCGAACATCTCGGTCTTGGACTCGAGCTGGTCGAAGGCCGGGGCCTTGCGGTGGATCGGCCAGCGCTCGGTGATCTGCGCCTCGGCCTCCGGCTCGTTCAGGATCTGACCGAGGGTGTTGAACACCTTGCCCTTGGTGATGTCACCGACGGGGACGGTGATGCCCTCGCCCGTGTTGGTGACCGGGGCCTGGCGGACCACACCGTCGGTGGGCTGCATCGAGATCGCGCGGACCATGCCGTCACCCAGGTGCTGGGCGACTTCCAGGGTCAGCGTCTTACGAGCGCCGGCCTCGGCCGGGTCGTCGACGTCGATGTGCAGGGCGTTGTAGATCTCCGGCATCGCGTCGACGGGGAACTCCACGTCGACGACCGGGCCGATGACCCGGGCGACGCGGCCCGTGGCAGCGGCCGTCTCAACTGTCGTCGTCATTACTTGTCACTCCCCGCGGACGCGTCGGCCAGCGCACCTGCACCGCCGACGATCTCGCTGATTTCCTGGGTGATTTCGGCCTGGCGGGCCGCGTTGGCAAGCCGGGAAAGGCTCTTGATCAGATCCCCGGCGTTGTCGGTCGCCGACTTCATCGCACGGCGGCGGGCGGCGTGCTCGGAAGCGGCGGCCTGCAGCAGTGCGTTGTAGATACGGCTCTCGACGTAGCGCGGCAGAAGGGCGTCGAGGACGTCCTCCGCCGACGGCTCGAAGTCGAACAGCGGAAGGATCTCGCCCTTACCGGTGTCCTCCTCCGCGACCTCGTCGAGCGAGAGCGGCAGCATCCGGCCGTCGACCGCGTTCTGCGTCATCATCGACACGAATTCCGTGAAGACGATGTGCAGCTCGTCGACGCCACCCTCGGCCGTGTCCTTCTGGATGGACTCGATGAGGGGCTCGGCGATCTTCTTGGCGTCCAAGTACTCGGGGCTGTCGGTGAAGCCGGTCCACGACTCCGAGACCTTGCGCTCACGGAAGCCGTAGTACGCGACACCCTTGCGGCCGACGATGTACGTGTCGACCTCCTTGCCCTCGGCCGCCAGCCGCTCCCGCAGCCGCTCCGCCGCCTTGATGGCGTTGGAGGAGTAGCCGCCGGCCAGACCGCGGTCGCTCGTGAGGAGCAGGACCGCCGCCCGGGCCGGAGCCTCGGCCTCGGTGGTGAGGGGATGCTTGGTGTTCGAGCCGGTCGCGACCGCGGTCACCGCACGGGTGAGCTCGGTCGCGTACGGCATCGACGCCGCCACCTTGCGCTGCGCCTTGACGATGCGCGAGGCGGCGATCATCTCCATCGCCTTGGTGATCTTCTTGGTCGCGGTGACGGCTTGGATGCGGCGCTTGTAAACGCGAAGCTGAGCGCCCATCGATCAGCCCTCGCCCAGGAGCTTGCCGTCCGAGGTCTCGAACTGCTGCTTGAAGGCGGCGATCGCGTCGGCGATCGACTGCAGCGTGTCGTCGGACATCTTGCCGCCCTCGGCGATGCTGGTCAGGAGGTCCTTGCGCTCGCGGCGCAGGAACTCCAGCAGCTCGCTCTCGAAGCGGCGGATGTCCTCGACCGGGACGTCGTCCATCTTGCCCGTGGTGCCGGCCCAGACGGAGACGACCTGCTCCTCCATCGGGAACGGGGCGTACTGCGGCTGCTTCAGCAGCTCGACCATGCGCTTACCGCGCTCCAGCGAAGCCTTGGAGGCCGCGTCCAGGTCGGAACCGAAGGCGGCGAACGCCTCCAGCTCACGGAACTGGGCGAGGTCCACACGGAGACGGCCGGAGACCTGCTTCATGGCCTTGTGCTGGGCGGAGCCACCGACTCGGGAGACCGAGATACCGACGTTGAGCGCCGGACGCTGACCCGCGTTGAACAGGTCGGACTCCAGGAAGCACTGGCCGTCGGTGATGGAGATGACGTTGGTCGGGATGAACGCCGACACGTCGTTCGCCTTGGTCTCGACGATCGGGAGGCCCGTCATCGAACCGGCGCCCATGTCGTCGGAGAGCTTGGCGCAGCGCTCCAGCAGACGCGAGTGCAGGTAGAAGACGTCGCCCGGGTAGGCCTCACGGCCCGGCGGACGGCGCAGCAGAAGCGACACGGCGCGGTAGGCGTCGGCCTGCTTCGAGAGGTCGTCGAAGATGATGAGGACGTGCTTGCCGTCGTACATCCAGTGCTGGCCGATGGCCGAGCCGGTGTACGGCGCCAGGTACTTGAAGCCGGCCGGGTCGGACGCCGGGGCGGCGACGATGGTCGTGTACTCGAGCGCGCCGGCCTCTTCGAGGGCACCGCGCACGGAGGCGATGGTGGAGCCCTTCTGACCGATGGCGACGTAGATGCAGCGCACCTGCTTGTTCACGTCGCCCGAGCGCCAGTTGTCGCGCTGGTTGATGATCGTGTCGACGGCCAGAGCGGTCTTACCCGTCTGACGGTCGCCGATGATCAGCTGACGCTGGCCACGGCCGATCGGCACCATGGCGTCGACGGCCTTGTAGCCGGTCTGCATCGGCTCGTGCACCGACTTGCGGACCATGACGCCAGGAGCCTGCAGCTCGAGGGCGCGACGGCCTTCTGTCGCGATCTCGCCGAGACCGTCGATCGGGTTGCCGAGCGGGTCGACGACGCGGCCGAGGTAGCCCTCGCCGACGCCGACCGAGAGCACCTCACCGGTGCGCTGCACCGGCTGGCCCTCCTCGATTCCGCTGAACTCGCCGAGGACGATCGCACCGATCTCGCGCTCCTCGAGGTTGAGGGCGAGACCGAGGGTGCCGTCCTCGAACTTCAGCAGCTCGTTCGCCATGGCGGAGGGCAGGCCCTCCACCTTCGCGATGCCGTCGCCGGCAACGCTGACCGTCCCGACCTCCTCGCGCGAGGCCGCGTCCGGCTGGTACGACTGGACAAAGTTATCCAGTGCGTCCCGGATCTCCTCCGGCCGGATCGTAAGCTCCGCCATCTGGGGTTCCCTGCTCTCCTTGTTGGGCCCGAAGTTTCTCAAAGGGGTCTGGGGGCGACCCCCAGGAATCTTCTGCAATTTCTGCACGGCCCAACCGGGCCGCAATTCTTGCTCGTTCAGTTGGTGCGGTGTGGGCGCTGCGCGCTGTCAGCCGGCCATCCTGCGGGTGACCTCTTCGAGGCGCTCCGCGATCGTGCCGTTGATGACCTCGTCACCGACGCGCACCGAGATCCCGCCGAGGACCTCGGGGTCCACGTCCAGGTTCAGGTGCATCTGCCGGCCGTAGATCTTCGCCAGGGCGGCGCCGAGGCGCTGCTTCTGGCGATCGGACAGCGGCACCGCCGAGGTGACGACGGCGACCATGCGGTCCCGGCGCTCCGCGGCGAGCCTGGACAGGGACTCGAGTCCCGCTTCCAGGCTACGTCCTCGGGGCTGCGTCACGAGGCGCGTGATCAGGCGCTCGGTGACGGGCTGGGCCTTGCCGCCGAGCAGGCTGCGGAGCAGCTGGCTCTTGGCGGAGGCCGTGGCCTTCCGG
This sequence comes from Streptomyces sp. NBC_01166, assembly GCF_045039765.1. NCBI lineage: Bacteria > Bacillati > Actinomycetota > Actinomycetes > Kitasatosporales > Streptomycetaceae > Streptomyces > Streptomyces sp. NBC_01166. Next base: position 5,694,136 of record NZ_CP108613.1, on the reverse strand, counting down.
TCGGTCAGGGCGGAGCGCAGCGCGACGTCGGAGCCGACGATCCGGCCGAACCGGAAGAGCTCGTCCTCGACGTCGTCGAGCGCACCGGCGCGCTGGGCCGCGGTGAGGTCTGCGGTGTTCGCCAGTTCCTCGACCGAGTCCACCAGGTCACGCGACTGCGACCAGCGGGAGCGGACCATGCCGGAGACCAGGTCCACGGCTTCGCCGCCCACCTGACCGCGCAGCAGTCGTCCGGCCAGCTCGGCCTTGGCCTCGCCGCCCTGCGACGGGTCGGTGAGGACCCGGCGCAGCGATACCTCGCGGTGGAGCAGCGCGGTGACGGCTGCCAGCTCCTCGGCGAGCTTCGCCGCGTCGACCGACGTGGAGTCGGTCAGTGCGTCGAGACGCTCGCGTGCGGAGGCCAGCGCCTCGCGGCTCGCTCCGTTCATCGGACGGCCTCGGCCTTCGCCTCGAGCTCGTCGAGGAAACGGTCGACGGTGCCGCTCTGCCGGGCGTGGTCCTCGAGGGACTCGCCGACGAGCTTGCCGGCCAGGGCGGTGGCGAGGGTGCCGACGTCCTGACGCAGCGCGGACGCCGCGGCCTTGCGGTCGGCCTCGATCTGGGCGTGGCCGGCCGCGATGATCTCCTCGCGCTGCCGCTGACCCTCCGCCCTCATCTCCTGGATGATGACGGCACCCTGCTCCTGCGCCTCCTGGCGCAGACGGGCGGCCTCGTGGCGTGCCTCGGCGAGCTGAGCCTTGTACTGCTCAAGAACGCTCTGGGCCTCGGTCTGGGCCGCGTCGGCCTTCTCGATCCCGCCTTCGATCGCCTCGCGGCGCTCTTCCAGAACCTTCTCGATGTTCGGGAGGAGCTTCTTGGCGAGGAAACCGAAGACGATGACAAAGGCGATCAGGCCGATGACGATCTCGGGGATCGCCGGGAGCAGCGGGTTCTGGATCTCTTCCTCGGCCGCCAGCTGTAGGGCGTTCACATCAATGCCTTTCGTCGCATCGGGCAGTCGGAATGCCGCGACTTAGTCGACCGGGTAGACGAAGGGCATGACGAGACCGATCAGGGCGAGCGCCTCACAGAGGACGAAGCCGAGGATCTGGTTCGAACGGATCAGGCCGGCAGCTTCGGGCTGGCGGGCCAGCGCCTGGGTGCCGTTACCGAAGATGATGCCGACGCCGACGCCGGGGCCGATCGCGGCGAGGCCGTAGCCGATGGAACCGAGGTTGCCCGTGATGTTGACGGCGGCGAGGGTCTCAAGAGCGGACATGCCGTTTCTTCCTTCTCTTTCAGAACCGGTGGGGGTTGGCCACCGGACGACTATCGGGGGTGGTGCTGGACTGCTCAGTGCTCCTTGGCGAGAGCACCCTGAATGTAGTTGCAGGCCAGAAGGACGAACACGTAGGCCTGCAGCGCCTGGATGAACAGCTCGAAGGCGGTCATCAGGATGGTCATCACGAACGACACACCGGCGTACGCGATGCCGATGCCGTTCAGCAGGTACCAGCTGGCGATGGTGAAGATCAGCAGCAGCACGTGGCCGGCGAACATGTTCGCGAACAGTCGCACCGCGTGCGTGAACGGCCGGATCAGCAGGTTCGACATGATCTCGATGAGCATGACGAAGGGAAGAGCCGGGCCGATCGACGGGTCGTAGCCGGAGATGTTCTTCCAGCCGCCGACGAAGCCGTGCCGCTTGAAGGTCAGGCTGACCCAGAGGACGTAGACGATCGCGGCCAGCGCCACCGGGAACCCGATGACCGAGACCACCGGGAACTGGGCGAGCGGAATGATCGCCCAGAGGTTCATGATCCAGATGAAGAAGAACAGCGAGACCATGAGGGGCACGTACTTCTTGCCCTCGCGCTTGCCGAGCGTCTCGTACACCACACCGGTGCGGATGAAGTCGTAACCCGCCTCGGCGACCATCTGGAGCTTTCCGGGCACCAGCTTCGGCTTGTTGAAAGCCGCCCAGAAGAAGCCGACGACGACAACGGTGCTCAGGACCGCCAGCAGCATCGGCTTGTTGATCTCGATGCCGCCAACGGTGAACATCGGCTCGAAAACAAAGGAGTGCAGGCCAGGAGCCGGGAAGCCGCATCCGTCAAAGATATGGCAGTCGGTCTCGAAGGCGAGCACCGTCGTCGGGTCAGCACTCACCGCGGGCTCCTTCAGCGTGGCGCATAGGTACGGCAACCTCGTTGTGTCGGCGCGGCAAGCAGCCGCTGGTCGGCACTGGACTGGTGTTACGGATGGGGGGCGGCTCAGGCATTACGCCTCGCGATGAAGCAGGCGCCGATTTTGATGCCCGCGCCCGCAGTGCCGCAGTTGGCACCGGACGATAGCAGGGTCTCGAGCGCGCGCTTATCCCGGCCCTACCCCTCACGTCGAAGACCCCATGTTCTCGGGCGTCTTGCCCGCGGACGAGTCCGGCTCGACGTAAAGGATCTTTGTCTTCATGTGCACACGGATCTGCGCCGCGACCCACACGAGCGTCGCGGCCATCAGCGAGGCCGCGAACGCCCTCGGGTTGAACAGCGTCGTGTTCTGGAAGGCGGCGACGAAGACGAAGAGCAGCAGCAGTTCGACCGTGTAGAGCACCAGCCCCATGGCCTGGAACAGGTGCGGCATGAACTTCGCCGTGCGCTGCAGGACGCCGAGTCCGATCCCCATGAAGAGGATCACCACCAGCGTCCCGACCGCAGCGCCGATCGCTCCCTTGCCGCCGGCGAGCGCAGCGCTGACGGCGACGGCGACAACACCGGCGGCAGCAGTGGGCACAGCGGTGTGGAGGAGAGTCCGGGCGTCGTTGGACGGCATGGCGGTTACTCCGCGTTGCAGGGGGTGGTCAGTGGTCGTCAGGGACGAGCGTAGGCCCGGTCCGAGTCGATGCTTCGGGTCAAAGGACCGTGCTACTCAGGTCCTTCGGCCTCCTCACCGGGCTTCGTGAACGGTATCACAAACTATTTGATGAGGTCTTTACTCAGAAAGTGTGCCAGCTGTCACACATGAGGGTTACTTCGCCCGTGTGTGCAGAACATCACGGCGCATTGTCTGGTATGGGGACTTCTGCGCCGGGGAGTCAGCGCGGTGAGTCGGCACGGTCCCGATCCGTGAAGCGCGAACGGGGGCCGATCGCGGTCGCTCCGTTGACGCCGGAGACTCCCACGGACACCGAGGCCCGCTCCGGCTCCGGGGAGGCCATCTGCGAACCCTCCGCCCCGTGTTGACCGGACGGGGTGCCGTCGGCCTCCCCCTCGCCGTCGTGCCGGCGACGCCGGTAGCGCGGCGGCACGAAGGACTCGGCCCAGTGAGGGGTGCGCGGGGTGAAGCGCGGCATGAGCAGCAGGACCAGGCCGACGGCGCTGAGCCCCACGATGACCAGGACGATCCAGAGCGACGTGGAGTGCACGGAGTAGCCGACGGCGCCGAAGGCGATCAGCGCCGACCAGAAGTACATGATCAGCACGGACCGGCTGTGCGAGTGGCCGATCTCCAGCAGCCTGTGGTGCAGGTGGCCCCGGTCGGCCGCGAACGGCGACTGGCCGTTCCAGGTGCGGCGCACGATCGCGAGGATCAGGTCGGCCGCCGGGATCGCGATGATCGTGAGCGGCAGCAGCAGCGGGATGAAGACCGGCAGCATCGCGTGGGTCGCCTGCCGCTCGCTGCCCTCGAAGAGCTTCATCGCGTCGGGGTCGACCTGGCCGGTGACGGAGATCGCGCCGGAGGCCAGCACGAGCCCGATCAGCATCGATCCGGAGTCACCCATGAAGATCCGGGCGGGGTGCATGTTGTGCGGCAGGAAACCGAGGCACATGCCCATGAGGATCGCGGCGAAGAGCGTCGCGGGAGCGGCCGCCTCGATCCCGTACCCGTACCAGAGGCGGTAGGTGTAGAGGAAGAACGCCGCGGAGGCGATGCAGACCATGCCGGCCGCGAGGCCGTCCAGGCCGTCGACGAAGTTGACCGCGTTGATGGTGATCACGACCAGGGCGACCGTGAGCAGCGTGCCCTGCCACTGGGTGAGCGCGACGGTGCCGACGCCCGGGATGGGCAGCCACAGGATCGTCAGACCCTGGATGACCATGACAGCGGCGGCGATCATCTGTCCGCCGAGCTTGATCAGGGCGTCGAGCTCGAACTTGTCGTCAAGGACGCCGATCAGCCAGATCAGGGCGGCGCCGGAGAGCAGCGCCCTGGGTTCGTTGGAGAGTTCGAAGACACCGTTCAGGTTGAACAGGTGGTCCGCGACGATCAGCCCCGCGCACAGTCCGCCGAACATGGCGATGCCACCGAGCCGAGGTGTCGGTTCCCGGTGTACGTCACGCGCCCGGATCGCGGGCATCGCCCCGATCGCGATGGCGAACTTCCGCACCGGCCCGGTCAGCAGATAGGTCACCGCTGCCGTGACACAGAGCGTCAGCAGGTAATCACGCACGGGCTGCCCCACAGAATTCGCCGGCCATCTCAGCCCCACACCCTAGTCTCCTGAGCAAGGACGCCGAGCCACGGGTTGTCGGTTGCACATACGTAGTTCACACCGCCTACCCCGGATACGGCGGATTGCGCTCGGCAAGTCCGCGGGCCTCGGCCCGCAGCAGACCCGGGTCGCCCTCCTCGCGCACGGCCGCGCCGAACAGCTCGGCGATCCGCGCCATGTCGTCCTCGTCCATGCCCTGGGTGGTGACCGCCGCGGTGCCCAGCCGGATCCCGCGCGCGTCCCCGTACGGCAGGGCACAGGTGTCCAGGACCATCCCGGCGGCCATGAGCCGCTCGCGGGCGGTGCGGCCGTCGACGCCCAGCGGGCCGGGGTCCGCGACGACGATGTGGGTGTCCGTTCCGCCGGTGGTGACCTCGAAGCCCTCGGACTCCAGGGCGGCCGCCAGGACACGGGCGTGGGCGACGACGCGGTGGGCGTACAGCGCGTACGCCGGGGTGGCCGCCTCCCCGAACGCCACGGCCTTCGCCGCGACCGTGTGCATCTGGGCGCCGCCCTGGGTGAAGGGGAACACCGCGCGGTCGATCCGCTCCGAGAACTCGACGCCGCAGAGGATCATGCCGCCGCGCGGGCCGCGCAGCACCTTGTGCGTCGTCGCGCACACCACGTCCGCGTACGGCACCGGGCTGGGCGCCGCTCCCCCGGCGATCAGCCCCATCGGGTGGGCGGCGTCCGCGATCAGATAGGCGCCCACCTCGTCGGCGATGTCCCGGAACTGCTCGTAGTCGAGGTGCCGGGGGTACGAGATCGACCCGCAGACGATCGCCTTGGGGCGCCGGGCACGGGCCAGGGCGCGCACCTGTGCGTAGTCGATGAGTCCGCTGTCGGGGTCGACGCCGTAACCGGCGAACTCGAACCAGCGTCCGGAGAAGTTGCCCGGAGCGCCGTGGGTGAGATGTCCGCCGTACGGGAGCCCCATGGCCAGCACCGTGTCACCGGGGCGCAGCAGCGCGGCGTAGGCGGCCAGGACGGCCGAGGATCCGGAGTGCGGCTGGACGTTGGCGTGCTCGGCGCCGAACAGCTCCGTCGCCCGCCGGACCGCGACGCGCTCCGCGGCGTCGGCCTGCTCGCAGCCGCCGTGGTGACGGGCGCCGGGGTAGCCCTCGGCGTACTTGTTGGCGAGCGGGGACCCGAGGGCGGCGAGGACCGCGGGTGAGGTGAAGTTCTCGGCGGCGATGAGCTGGAGGGTGCTCGACTGCCGCCCCGCCTCGGCCAGCAGGACGGCGCCGATCTCCGGGTCCTGGCGGAGCAGGGCGCCGAAGTCCTGCGGCATGGCGGTGTCCGGCGAGGGCGCGGCCGCGCGGGCGGCTGGAGTGGTGACCGGCATCTGACGGCTCCGGGCCTGGAGGAGGGGGTGCGTGGCGTCAGATCCAATGTAGGCCCGCCCCGGGCCGCCTGCCCGCTGCCGGGCGCCCCTCTACGCCGGTCGGCGCACCCCGTGCGGGGCGGCTTGGGCCGGAGGCGGCTCAGTGCGGGGCGCGAACCCCGGTGAGGGCCGTCATGACGGGATCGAGGGCCTGGCTGATCTCGTCGCCGATGGAACGGAAGAACGTGATGGGTGCGCCGTACGGGTCGTAGACCTCGTCGGCCTCCGCGGTGGGTGCCAGCAGCCAGCCGCGCAGGGCCGCCGCGGCGCGCACCAGCGCGCGGGCGCGCTCGACGACGCCCTCCTCACGGGCGTCCGGCAGCGTCGCGGGGTCTATGGCCCGCACCAGGCGGGTGAACTCCTTGAGCGTGAAGGTACGCAGACCCGCCGAGTGCCCCATGGAGATCACCTGGGCGCGGTGGTCGCGGGTGGCGGTCAGCACCAGGTCGGCGCGGATCACGTGCTCGTCGAGGAGCTCTCGGCCGACGAAGCCGGTGGCGTCGGCGCCGAAGTCGGCGAGGACGACCTCCGCGTTGGCCTCCATCGGCGCGCCCTCGTGCCCCCAGGTGCCCGCGCTCTCCACGATGAGGCCGCCGCTGAGCGGGTCGCCGAGGCGGTCCACGAGGGCATGCCGGGTCAGCCGCTCGGTGATGGGCGAGCGGCAGACGTTGCCGGTGCTGACGTGGAGGATGCGGAAGGTGTCGTGCCGCCCCGTTATGCCACGCCCCTCAGGGGCGGTCAATTGGCCACCTCGAGGTCGGGTACCACCTTGCGGAGTTCCTCGACCGAGAGCGCGCCTGCCCGCAGCAGCACCGGGATCTTGCCGGTGACGTCGACGATCGAGGACGGGACGATCCCGGGGGTGGGACCGCCGTCGAGGTATACGGAGACGCTGTCGCCGAGCATCCCCTGGGCGGCGTCGCAGTCCTCGGGCGAGGGGTGTCCGGTGAGGTTGGCGCTGGAGACGGCCATGGGGCCGACCTCCGTGAGGAGCTCGATGGCGACCGGGTGCAGGGGCATCCGGACGGCGACCGTGCCGCGGGTGTCGCCGAGGTCCCACTGGAGGGACGGCTGGTGCTTGGCGACCAGCGTCAGGGCGCCGGGCCAGAACGCGTCGACGAGCTCCCAGGCCTGCTCGGAGAAGTCGGTGACCAGGCCGTGCAGGGTGTTCGGGGAGCCGATCAGGACAGGGGTCGGCATGTTGCGGCCGCGGCCCTTGGCGTCGAGCAGGTCGGCGACGCCCTCCGAGCTGAAGGCGTCCGCACCGATCCCGTACACGGTGTCGGTGGGCAGCACGACCAGTTCGCCGCGGCGGACGGCGGACGCGGCCTCACGCAGGCCGGTCGTACGGTCGGTCGCGTCGTTGCAGTCGTATCGCCGTGCCATCAGCCGGCCTCCTCGGACATGTACGGGTCTGTCGGGTGGGGTTCGTGCGGTGCCGGTGTCCCGGTGGTCACGGCATGGCCTTGCGGGCCGTAGCGAACCGGGGCCGGTTGTTCAGGTCGGGGTGGTCGGCCGCGTCGGCCCAGCCCCGCTCCTCGGTGAAGATCCACGGCACCTGGCCGCCCTGGGTGTCGGCGTGCTCGATGACGACGAGCCCGCCGGGGCGGAGCAGGCGGTGCGCGGTGCGCTCGATGCCGCGGATGGTGTCGAGGCCGTCCTCGCCGGAGAAGAGCGCCATCTGCGGGTCGTGGTCGCGGGCCTCCGGCGCCACGTACTCCCACTCGGTGAGCGGGATGTACGGAGGGTTGGAGATGACCAGGTCGACCTGTCCGTCGAGCTCGGGAAGGGCGCCCAGGGCGTCTCCCCGGTGGATGGTGACCCTGGACCCCTCGGCGTTCTTCCGGGTCCACCTCAGGGCGTCCTCGGACAGCTCCACGCCGTGCACACGCGAGCGCGGCACCTCCTGGGCCATGGCGAGCGCGATGGCGCCCGATCCGGTGCAGAGGTCGACGATCAGCGGCTCGACGACGTCCATGGCGCGGACCGCGTCTATCGCCCAGCCGACGACCGACTCGGTCTCCGGGCGCGGGACGAAGACTCCGGGGCCGACCTGGAGTTCCAGGTAGCGGAAGAAGGCGCGGCCGGTGATGTGCTGGAGCGGCTCGCGGGCCTCGCGGCGGGCGATCGTCTCCCAGTAGCGGGCGTCGAAGTCGGCGTCCGGCACATGGTGCAGCTCGCCCCGCTTGACGCCGTGCACGAACGCGGCGAGTTCCTCGGCGTCGAATCGCGGTGAGGGGACACCGGCGTCGGCCAGCCGCTGGGTGGCCTGGGCCACCTCGGCGAGCAGCAGGTTCATCGCGGTTCTCCGTACGGGTTCACGAGCGGGGCGGGGCGGTGGCGCTCACGGCTTATGCGGCGGCGAGCTTGGCGGCGGAGTCGGCGTCGACGCAGGCCTGGATGACGGCGTCGAGGTCACCGTCGAGCACCTGGTCCAAGTTGTACGCCTTGAAACCGACGCGGTGGTCCGAGATCCGGTTTTCCGGGAAGTTGTACGTCCGGATCTTCTCGGAGCGGTCCACGGTGCGCACCTGGCTGCGGCGCACGTCGGAGGCTTCCTGCTCGGCGGCCTCCTGGGCGGCGGCCAGCAGCCGGGACCGCAGGATGCGCATGGCCTGCTCCTTGTTCTGGAGCTGGCTCTTCTCGTTCTGGCAGGAGGCGACGACGCCGGTGGGCAGGTGCGTGATGCGTACGGCGGAGTCCGTCGTGTTGACGGACTGCCCGCCGGGGCCCGAGGAGCGGTAGACGTCGATGCGGAGGTCGTTGGCGTGGATCTCGACGTCGACCTCCTCCGCCTCGGGCGTGACGAGCACGCCGGCGGCCGAGGTGTGGATGCGGCCCTGCGACTCGGTGGAGGGCACGCGCTGCACGCGGTGCACGCCTCCCTCGTACTTCATCCGGGCCCAGACGCCCTGGCCGGGCTCGGTGGCGCCGTTGCCGCCCTTGGTCTTCACGGCGACCTGGACGTCCTTGTAGCCGCCGAGCTCGGACTCGGTGGAGTCGATGATCTCGGTCTTCCAGCCGATGCGCTCGGCGTAGCGGAGGTACATGCGCAGCAGATCGCCGGCGAAGAGGGCGGACTCGTCGCCGCCCGCGCCCGCCTTGATCTCCAGGAGCACGTCCTTGTCGTCGCTGGGGTCGCGAGGGACCAGGAGAAGGCGGAGCTTCTCGGTGATCTCCTCGCGCTGCTTCTCCAGGACCTTGACCTCGGCGGCGAAGTCCGGGTCGTCGGCGGCGAATTCGCGGGCGGTCTCGATGTCGTCGCCGGTCTGCTTCCAGGACCGGTAGGTGGAGACGATCGGGGTCAGCTCCGCGTAGCGCTTGTTGAGCTTGCGCGCGTTGGCCTGGTCGGCGTGGACCGACGGGTCGGCGAGCTTCTTCTCGAGATCGGCGTGCTCACCGATCAGTTCCTCGACCGCCTCGAACATCTTCGGGCTCCTGGTTTCTGCGTCATACGTCTGCGGGCCTGCTGGACGGAGTGCTGCCGGTGGAGCGCCCCGGAAGGCGCACCCGGCCGCACAGCCGGAAAAAACGCCGGTCCCGGCGCCCCGTTGGAGGGCGTCGGGAACCGGCGCAGTGGCTCGCTACTTGCTGGCGGAGCCGGCAGCCTTGCCGAAGCGGGCCTCGAAGCGGGCCACGCGGCCGCCGGTGTCGAGGATCTTCTGCTTGCCCGTGTAGAACGGGTGGCACTCGGAGCAGACGTCGGCACGGATCGCGCCGCCCTCAAGGGTGCTCCGGGTGGTGAACGACGCACCGCAGGTGCAGCTGACCTGCGTCTCGACGTACTCGGGGTGAATGTCGCGCTTCAAGGTGTCTCCTAGATTCGGGAGGGCTCCGGGTCGTTCGCGCGGATTGCGCGTCCGTGAACCGGGGCCGACGTACCAGTCTGCCAGGACCGGCCGTATCTCCCAAAACGAGGGTACGGCCGTGTGTATTCCCGTGCGTACGGGGAACGTTCCGCGACCAAATGGTGACGGAAGGTGCCGTTACCGTACGACCTTCCCGGCCCCGCCCTTGTCGCCGGCCGACTTCGCCGTGGCGGACGCGGGGATCGGCTTGTCCTGCTTGAGGGCCGCCCACACCTTCCGGTCGGCGTTCTCCTGCGGCAGCACCCGGTTCGGGTCCTCGGGGTCGTACTCCACGGGCAGCGTGACCATGTCGATGTTCTTCGAGCCGAGGCCCTTGAGCCCGTTCGCGAAGCCGGTGAGCTTCTTGACGGAGGCCAGCTGGGAGTCGGTGGTGACGGCCTTGGTGGCGGTGTCGGCGAGCCCGAAGAGCGTCTTCGGGTTCGAGAACACCCCGACGCTCTTCGCCTGGTCCATCAGCGCCTTGACGAAGGCCTGCTGGAGCTGGATGCGGCCGAGGTCGCTGCCGTCGCCGACGCTGTGGCGCGTACGGACGAGGCCGAGCGACTGCTCCCCGCTGAGGGTGTGGGGGCCGGGCTTCAACGAGAGGTGGCTGTCGGGGTCGTCGATCGCCTGCGAGGTGGTGATGTCGACGCCGCCCAGCTCGTCGACGAGCTTCTTGAACCCGGTGAAGTCGACCTCGACGTAGTGGTCCATGCGGATGCCCGACATCGACTCGACGGTCTTCACCGCGCAGGCGGGTCCGCCGACCTGGTAGGCGGAGTTGAACATCGTCTCGTGCTCCGCGCCGACCTGTTCCCCGGTCGTGTCGCTCGTGCAGGCGGGACGGTCGACGAGGGTGTCCCGCGGGACCGAGACCACGCTCGCGGAGGTGTGCCCCTCGTTGACGTGGACGATCATCGCGGTGTCCGCCCGCGCGGAGCCCTCGTCGGCGCCGTACTCGGCGTTGGCGCCCGAGCGGGAGTCCGATCCCAGCACCAGGATGTCCTGCGACCCGTTGTCCACGTCGTCGGGGCGCTCGGCTCCCAGGGCGGCGTCGATGTCGACGCCCTTCAGATTCCCGTTGAGCGTGTAGTAGGCGTAACCGAGCCCGGATCCTCCGACGACCACAAGGGCGGCGACGCCCCACAGCGCGATCCTCTTCACCCGGCGGCCCGTGGACGGCTTCCTCCGGCGGCTGCCGGTGCCGCGTATTCGGCCGGCGCTCCTGCTCTGCTCGCTCATGCGGTCCCTCTTTCGCTTCTCGCTCTTACCCCCTGCCGTGGTGCACGGGCGCGGTCCGGCGTCGCTCGGCGGGACGACGGAGCAGCCAGAAGCGTTGCACAGCCGGCTGAGGCCCCCGTCCGGCGACGGGGGCCTCGACAGAAGCGGGTGCACGGACCGGGAACCCGGCGCTCACCTGCGGTTTCGGCCTGACGGGCCGCGGCTGCTCCGGCCGCAGCGGAACCCTGCGTATGTGGCAAAGATCGCACCCCGGGGACCTGTCGCCGCCGAGGCTTCCCCGAGGTGCCCGGCGGGCCCGCCGGGGCGGCGGTCGCCGCTCACGTCGCTGTGGGTGGCGGGCGTCCGGGGGTGACCGGAGGGGGCCACCTCCACCCCTCCCGTCACGGCGGCACCCGTCAACAGGCAGGTGCGGATACACAACAGATGCCCCGTCACGAGGTGACGGGGCATCTGTTGTGGAGCTGCGGCGCGGTGACGTCAGTCGTTGGCGTTTCCGTTGCCCGGTGTCGTCTTCTGGATCTGGAGCAGGAACTCCGCGTTGGACTGCGTCTTCTTCATGCGGTCCAGCAGAAGCTCGATCGCCTGCTGCTGGTCGAGCGCGTGAAGCACCCGGCGCAGCTTCCAGACGACGGCCAGCTCATCGGTGCCGAGCAGGATCTCTTCCTTACGGGTGCTGGACGCGTCGACGTCCACCGCCGGGAAGATGCGCTTGTCCGAGAGCTTCCGGTCGAGCTTGAGCTCCATGTTGCCGGTGCCCTTGAACTCCTCGAAGATCACCTCGTCCATGCGCGAGCCGGTCTCGACGAGCGCGGTGGCCAGGATGGTCAGCGAGCCGCCGTCCTCGATGTTGCGCGCGGCACCGAAGAAGCGCTTCGGCGGGTACAGCGCGGTCGAGTCGACACCACCGGACAGGATGCGGCCGGAGGCCGGTGCCGCCAGGTTGTACGCACGGCCCAGACGGGTGATCGAGTCCAGCAGGACCACCACGTCGTGGCCGAGCTCCACGAGGCGCTTCGCACGCTCGATGGCGAGCTCGGCGACCGTGGTGTGGTCCTCGGCGGGACGGTCGAAGGTCGAGGAGATGACCTCGCCCTTCACCGACCGCTGCATGTCGGTGACCTCTTCCGGACGCTCGTCGACCAGGACGACCATCAGGTGGCACTCGGGGCTGTTGACCGTGATCGCGTTGGCGATGGCCTGCAGGATCATGGTCTTACCGGTCTTCGGCGGGGCCACGATCAGGCCTCGCTGGCCCTTGCCGATCGGTGCGACCAGGTCGATGATCCGGGTGGTCAGGATGTTGGAGTCGGTCTCCAGACGGAGCCGGTCCTGCGGGTACAGCGGGGTCAGCTTCTGGAACTCCGGACGGCCGCGGCCGCTCTCCGGCGCCATGCCGTTGACGGAGTCGAGACGGACCAGCGCGTTGAACTTCTCGCGGCGCTCGCCGTCCTTGGGCTGGCGCACCGCACCGGTGACGTGGTCACCCTTGCGCAGGCCGTTCTTGCGGACCTGGGCGAGCGAGACGTACACGTCGTTCGGTCCCGGCAGGTAGCCGGAGGTCCGGATGAACGCGTAGTTGTCGAGGATGTCGAGGATGCCCGCGACGGGGATCAGGACGTCGTCGTCGGCAACCTGCACGTCGGTCGCGAAGTCGTCGCGGCCACGACGGCCACGGCGGTCGCGGTAGCGGCCCCGGCGTCCGCGCCGGCCGCCCTCGTCGTCGTAACCGTCGTCCTGCTGGCCTCCGCCGCCCTGCTGGCCCTGGCCCTGGCTCTGGTTCTGGCCGCCGCCCTGCTGGCCCTGACGGCGCCCGCCGCCCTGCTGGCCCTGGTCGTCGCCCTTGCCCCGGCGGTCGCGCTGGCGGTCGCGGCGGTCACCGCGGTCCTGACGGTCACCGCGGTCACGGCGGCCGTCCTGGCGGTCGCCGCGACGGCCCTCGGCCGTGTCGACGGCGGACTCGGCCTTGGCCTCGCCCTTCGCCTCGGCGCGCTCGTCGCCGCGGTCCTGGCGGCTCTCCGCCTTCGGCTCGGCCTGGCCCTTCGGCTCGGCCTGGCCCTTGGACTCGGCCTTGGGCTCCGCCTTGGACTCGGACTTGGTGTCGGGGCTGCCCGCCTGCGCGGTCGCCCGGCGACGGCGGCGCTCGCCCGTCGGCTGCTCGTCACTGGCCGGCTGACCCGGGATGTCGATCTGCTGCTGGGCGTCGGCCTTGTCGGCGGCCGGGGCGGCAGCGCTCTCGTCACCGGTGCGCGCCTTGGACGTGGCACGCCGCTTCGGCTTGCTCCCGGTGTCCGTACCGGCGGATGCGGCGGCCTTGGGGGCGGGCGCGGAGGATCCTCCGGCCTGCGCCTCCTTGATGACCTCGATCAGCTGGCTCTTGCGCATCCGCGCAGTTCCCCTGATGCCGAGGCCGGACGCGACCTGCTGCAGCTCGGCCAGGACCATGCCCTCGAGGCCGGTGCCGGAGCGGCGGCGCCGTGCGGTGGTGCCAGTGGCAGCACCTTCGGCGGGCACGGAGCTGTCGACGCTCTTGTCGGCAGTCACGCCCATCAGATCGGTGGTGTCGCTCACGAAGGGTCCTTCCCTGGAGCGGACGTCGGCCTTCTGGCTCGGCGACCGGTTGTGCTGTCCGACTGCGGTCTGTTGATCGTGTCGATCGCGGACCTTGCCGGGGCGGTGGTCCGCCGGGTACGGCGGAGAGACGAATGTGCGGGGTTCCGGCGCGAGATCCCCCTGCTCGGCCCACTCCTGGACGAGCAAGAGGGTGTCGTGCCGGTTCCGGAGCGTGCTCGAAAGCTCAGGCGGGCTGCTCAGGCAGTCGGGGAGGCTCCCGGAAGAGTGGTGGTCCCGGAGGGGGACACGAAGCAACGCGCCACGAAGACGTCGATTGCTGACTTGAGGTTAACACTACCGGCTCCAACAAACATTCCCCCTCTCATGCACCGGCAATCACATGCGGTTACGCGGCGAGCGGCAACACGCTCGCACCCGAGGCGTCGAGAGCGAGCCGGTTCGCGGCCCATCCCTCGCCCGCCAGCCGGGCGACCTTGTCGGCGGAACCCTCGTCCGCCAGCGCGAGCACCGTGGGCCCCGCGCCGGAGATGACGGCAGGGACGCCGTCGGCGCGCAGCCGGTTCACCAGGTCGACGGTCTGCGGCATGGCGGGACCCCGGTACTCCTGGTGGATCCGGTCCTCCGTCGCCGCGAGGAGCAGCTCGGGGCGCCTGGTCAGGGCCTCGACGAGCAGGGCGGCGCGACCGGCGTTGGCCGCGGCGTCCACATGGGGGACGGTGCGCGGCAGCAGGCCGCGGGCGGTCTCGGTCAGCACCGGGGTGGCCGGCACGAAGACCACCGGCACGACGGAGGAGGCGGGGTCCATCCGGATCGCCCTGGCGGCTCCGCCGTCCATCCAGGCGAGCGTGAATCCGCCGAGGAGACAGGCCGCGACGTTGTCGGGGTGCCCCTCGATCTCGGTGGCCAGCTCCAGCAGGGCGGCGTCGTCGAGACGGGCCTCGCCACCCGTCGTCACGGCGCGGGCGGCGACGATCCCGGCGCAGATGGCGGCGGACGAGGAGCCGAGGCCACGGCCGTGCGGGATGCGGTTGGCGCAGACGATCTCCAGGCCGCGGGGCTGTCCGCCGAGCAGGTCGAAGGCCGTCCGCAGCGAGCGTACGAGCAGGTGGTTCTCGTCGCGGGGCAGCGTCTCGGCGCCCTCACCCGCGATGTCGATGTGCAGCCCGGAATCGGCGACCCGGACGACGACGTCGTCGTAGAGCCCCAGCGAGAGGCCGAGGGCGTCGAAACCCGGGCCCAGATTGGCGCTGGTTGCGGGGACGCGCACCCGGACGGCGGCGGCTCGGAACGCGGGACCGGCCATCGGTTGGACGACTCTTCCTGTACGGCGGCGGGGATGTTGTGCAGGGTACTTCGACGTGCGTGGGGTGCCGTTGCGCGGGGGGACGGGGGGCCCGGCAGTCACGACGGCTGCAGCACCGCGGCGGATGCGGCGGGGCGGGTCGGGTACAGCTTATCGAAGGAAGGTTCTGTGGCGACATAGGGCGCACAGGAGGCGCACGATGCGTGTCGCACACCTCCTATGCGCTCTCCGCCCCGGAAGGGCGGTTGAGCTGCGGCGAGGTGCCTTGGGCCGACCGGGCACATGGGGGGGCGGTGTCGCGGCTCCCCCACGTGCCGGCCGGTCCTACGCGAGGCCCAGCTTCTCGGCCGCGGCCACCGCGTCGACCGGGACGGTGACCGGCTGCGGAGCGCCCGCGACGGCCCAGTCGGGGTCCTTGAGGCCGTTGCCGGTGACGGTGCAGACGATCTTCTGGCCGGGGTCGACCTTGCCCTCTTCGGCGGCCTTGAGCAGACCGGCCACGGACGCCGCCGACGCGGGCTCGACGAAGACGCCCTCCTGGGAGGCCAGCAGACGGTATGCCGACAGGATCTGACGGTCGGTCACATCGTCGATGAAGCCGCCGGACTCGTCCCGCGCGTCCAGCGCGAACTGCCAGGACGCCGGGTTCCCGATGCGGATCGCGGTGGCGATGGTCGCCGGGTCCTTGACGATCTCGCCGCGCACGATCGGCGCGGAACCGGACGCCTGGAAGCCCCACATGCGCGGAGCGTGCGTGGAGACGGCGTCCCCCGCGTACTCCTTGTAGCCCTTCCAGTAGGCCGTGATGTTGCCCGCGTTGCCCACCGGGAGGACGTGGATGTCGGGGGCGTCGCCGAGCGCGTCGACGATCTCGAACGCGGCAGTCTTCTGGCCCTCGATCCGGACCGGGTTGACCGAATTGACCAGCGCCACCGGGTAGTTGTCCGAGAGGCTGCGGGCCAGGGTCAGACAGTCGTCGAAGTTGCCGTCGACCTGGAGGATCTTCGCGCCGTGGACGAGCGCCTGCCCCATCTTGCCGAGCGCGATCTTGCCCTGCGGCACGAGGACGGCGCAGACCATGCCCGCGCGCACCGCGTAGGCGGCGGCGGAGGCGGAGGTGTTGCCGGTGGAGGCGCAGATGACGGCCTGCGCGCCCTCCTCCTTGGCCCGGGTGATCGCCATGGTCATACCGCGGTCCTTGAACGACCCGGTGGGGTTGGCGCCCTCGACCTTGAGGTGCACCTCACAGCCCGTGCGCTCGGAGAGGACCTGCGCCGGAACGAGCGGCGTACCGCCCTCACGGAGCGTGACGACGGGCGTCGAGCTCGTGACCGGAAGCCGGTCCCGGTACTCCTCGATGATGCCGCGCCACTGGTGGGTGCCCTTGCTGGTCATGGGTCCTTACTCCCCTTCAACACGCATGATGCTGGCGACACCGCGCACGGTGTCCAGCTTGCGCAGCGCTTCGACGGTCCCGGAGAGGGCTGCGTCGGGCGCGCGGTGGGTGACGACGACGAGGGATGCCTCGCCGCCGGTTTCCTGACTGTCCGGCCGACTCTGCTGGCGGACCGTATCGATGGATACGCCCTGTTCGGCGAAGACCGTCGCGACCTGGGCGAGTACGCCAGGCTTGTCGGCCACGTCGAGACTGATGTGGTACCGCGTGACGACGTCGCCCATGGGGCTGACCGGCAGACGCGTGTACGCGGACTCACCGGGACCGGTGGTCTCTCCGATGATGTTGCGGCACACCGCGACCAGGTCGCCCAGGACCGCGGACGCGGTCGGGGCGCCGCCGGCGCCGGGACCGTAGAACATCAGCTGCCCGGCCGCCTCGGCCTCGACGAAGACCGCGTTGTACGCCTCGCGGACGGAGGCCAGCGGGTGGCTGAGCGGGATCATCGCGGGGTGCACGCGGGCGGTGACCGAATTGCCGTCGGCGGCGCGCTCGCAGATGGCGAGGAGCTTGACGGTGCAGCCCATGCGCCGGGCGGAGGCGATGTCGGCGGCGGTCACCTCGGTGAGGCCCTCGCGGTGCACCTCGCCGATCTTCACCCGGGTGTGGAAGGCGATCCCGGCGAGGATGGCGGCCTTCGCGGCGGCGTCGAAGCCCTCGACGTCGGCGGTCGGGTCGGCCTCGGCGTACCCGAGCGCGGTGGCCTCGTCGAGTGCCTCGGAGTAACCGGCGCCGCTCGTGTCCATCTTGTCGAGGATGAAGTTGGTCGTGCCGTTGACGATGCCGAGCACCCGGTTGACCTTGTCGCCCGCGAGGGACTCGCGCAGCGGCCGTACGAGCGGGATGGCACCGGCCACGGCCGCCTCGTAGTAGAGGTCCCGGCCGTTCTTCTCCGCGGCCGCGTGGAGCGCGGAGCCGTCCTCGGCGAGGAGCGCCTTGTTGGCCGAGACGACGCCCGCGCCGTGCTCGAAGGCGGTCGTGATGAGCGTGCGGGCGGGCTCGATGCCCCCGATGACCTCGATGACGACGTCGATGTCGCCCCGTTTGACCAGGGCGGTCGCATCGGTGGTGATCAGCGCGGGGTCGATGCCCTCCCGCACCTTGGAGGGCCGGCGGACGGCTACGCCGGCGAGCTCGACCGGCGCGCCGATGCGCGCGGCGAGGTCGTCGGCGTGCGTCGTCATGATGCGCGCCACCTCTGAGCCGACCACTCCACAGCCCAGCAGCGCCACCTTCAGCGGACGCGTACGCATCATCCGACCTCGTTTCTCATACTTCTGATGTGTGGACCAGTCTCACTCACCGGACGGGGGTTTCTGCCACCCGTCCGGATTTTGAGATGTGAATTTCATCAGCCGACATCGAGACGCAGGAGATCTTCCTCCGTCTCGCGCCGGACGATGACCCGCGCCTGTCCGTCGCGCACGGCGACGACGGGCGGACGCAGGGCGTGGTTGTAGTTGCTCGCCATGGAACGGCAGTACGCACCGGTGGCCGGCACCGCGATGAGGTCACCCGGGGCCAGGTCGGACGGCAGGAACGCGTCCTTGACCACGATGTCACCACTCTCGCAGTGCTTGCCGACCACGCGTACGAGCATGGGTTCGGCCTCGGAGGTGCGGGAGACCAGCGCGACGCTGTACTCGGCGTCGTACAGCGCGGTGCGGATGTTGTCCGACATCCCGCCGTCGACGCTCACATACGTCCGGAGGCCCTCGAGGGGCTTGATGGTGCCGACCTCGTACAGCGTGAACGCGGTGGGGCCGACGATCGCGCGGCCCGGCTCGACGGAGATGCGCGGGGTCCGGAGACCGGCGGACTCGCACTCCCGGGTCACGATGTCGCTGAGCGCCTTGGCGATCTCGTGCGGCTCACGGGGGTCGTCCTCGGAGGTGTACGCGATCCCGAGGCCACCGCCGAGGTCGATCTCGGGGAGCTCGACGCCGTGCTCGTCGCGGATCTCGGCGAGCAGCTGTACGACGCGCCGCGCGGAGACCTCGAAGCCGGCCATGTCGAAGATCTGTGAGCCGATGTGCGAGTGGATGCCGATGAGCTCGAGGCCGTCCAGGGTGAGCGCCCTGCGGACCGCCTCGGCGGCCTGGCCGTCGGCCAGCGCGATGCCGAACTTCTGGTCCTCGTGCGCGGTGGCGATGAACTCGTGGGTGTGGGCCTCGACGCCGACCGTGACGCGGATCTGCACGCGCTGGCGGACGCCGAGCCGCTGGGCGATGTGCGAGACCCGGACGATCTCCTGGAAGGAGTCGAGCACGATCCGTCCGACGCCGGCCTCGACGGCCCGCTCGATCTCGGCGACGGTCTTGTTGTTGCCGTGGAAGGCGATGCGCTCGGCGGGCATCCCGGCGTCCAGCGCGGTGGCCAGCTCGCCGCCGGAGCAGACGTCCAGATTCAGCCCTTCCTCCTGGAGCCAGCGCACCACGGCGCGCGACAGGAAGGCCTTGCCGGCGTAGAAGACATCGGCGTCCGCCCCGAAGGCGTCCGACCAGGCGCGGCAGCGCGCCCGGAAGTCGGACTCGTCCAGGAAGTACGCGGGTGTGCCGAACTCCTCGGCGAGCCGGGCGACTTCGATCCCGCCGACGGTGAGGGCACCGTCCGCGTCACGGGTGACGGTGCGGGACCAGACCTTGGGGTCCAGCTCGTTGAGGTCGGTGGCCGGGGCGGTGTAGTGGCCCTCGGGGTAGACGTCGGCGTGACGGGGCCCGGCGGGGTGTGCGGATCGGCTCATCGTTCTGCTCTGCTCTCTCAGGTCTCAGAGGTGTTCGGGCGCGCTGATGCCGAGCAGGGACAGGCCGCCTGCGAGCACCGTCCCGGCGGCTTCGGCAAGGGCCAGCCGGGAGCGGTGGGCGGCCGAGGGTTTCTCGTCGCCGACGGGGAGCGCCGGGCAGGCATCGTGGAAGTCGAAGAAGGCGTGCGCCACCGTTTCGAGGTGCCGGGCGAGCCGGTCCGGTGCCTGGTGACGGGCGGCCGAGGCGAGGGCGCCGGGGTGATCGGCGAGGGCGGCGTGCAGTGCGGGCGCGTCGACATCGACGTCGTATCCGGCGGTGAAGCCGAGCCGCTCCGCCTCGCGGCTGAGCGCACGGGAGCGGGCGTGGGCGTAGCGGACCAGGAACAGCGGATTGGCCTCGCCCTGCAGGAGGAGGTCGTCCCCGAGGTGGGCGCGGTCGTGCCCGGCGGGCCTCAGCAGGCCCCAGCGGGTGGCGTCGGCCCCAAGCCGCTCCAGCAGTTCCCCCGCCGTGGCCCCGGCGGGGACGGGCCGGGTCTGCGCGAGCGGGACGGGAGGCCGGCCGTTCGCGTCGACGGTGACGCCGAGACGCGCCCAGTCGGGGTCGGACGCCTCCTCGCAGGTGACACGCCCCAGGGCGCCCTGGGCGCGCAGCATCCTCATCACCGTGCCCGCCAAGACCGCTGCCCGGACTTCTCGACGGTGGTGGAGCTGATGGACCTGCCCGGCGCACTCGGCACCCCACCCGTACCGGAGCCCCTGCTCCAGCACCTGGCGCACGCGTACGGAACGCGCGGCACCGTCGGAGTCCGCGTCGAGCGTGAAGTTCAGGAAGCCGGGCCCGGTGATCTCGACCCGTCCGATCCCGGGCGCGCCGACGACCCGGTCGCGCAGCAGCGCGGCGACCTCCCGCGCCGGGAGCGCGGCGGGGCCGGCCAGCTGGAGGGCGACGGCGCAGGCGTAGTCGCCGCTGCCGCCGGGCCGTGTCCGCTCCACCCGCACGCGCGCGGGCACCGGCGCGCGCAGGGCGTCCTCGTCGACCGCGCGGCGCACAGCGTGCAGCACGGTCCGGGAGAGATCTGCGGGGGTCACGGCACAAGCGTATGGGAGGAAGGGGGGCACTTCGCCAACCGGTTTCGCCATACGGGCAGCGACCCGGCCGGGCACGCCCTCAGCCGGCCGCGCTCCCGGCCGTCCCCGCGCCGCGCCTGTCGTCGACCGGCACGGGATCCTCCCGGTGTGCGAGCCGTCGCACCATGCGCACCAGCTCGCTCGGCTCGAAGGGCTTCGCCAGGAACGCGTCGACCCCGGCGGCCGCCCCCGAGTCCACCTCGTGGGGCGTGCACGCGCTGATGACGGCGACGGGCAGATGCCCGGTCCTCGGATCGGCGCGCAGCCGGGCGGCGGTCTGGATTCCGTCGAGTCTGGGCATCACCACGTCGAGAGTGATCACGTCCGGGCAGACCTCGTGGACCAGGTCCAGACACTCGACGCCATCGGCCGCGGTCACGACCTCGAAGCCCTCCAGCTCGAGATTGACCCTGATCAGCTGCCGGATGACCTTGTTGTCGTCGACAACAAGCACGCGGCCGTACGCCCCTGACACCCTTCGAGGGTAGGTGGGGCGGAGGAGCTGCGTCCGGGTTTTGCCCACTTCCGCCCCCGGAGGGTGGCCGGCGCCGGCCTCGCACGGCCGCCGCCGACGCGCAAATACCTGTTCCCGGACACCCCGTCGGAGCTGGTAGGGTTTCACTCGTCGCCGCCGAGCGCAGCGACATCGCCCCCGTAGCTCAGGGGATAGAGCATCGGCCTCCGGAGCCGGGTGCGCAGGTTCGAATCCTGCCGGGGGCACTTCGCAAGAAGTGCCGAAAAGACCCTCTCGCCAGTGGAAACACTGCGCAGGGGGTCTTTTTCATGCCCACCGGGACCCTGCGGCGTGGAGAACCCAGCGGGCGGAGAACCGCCATTGCGATCCCGCCAGATACGTCCAAGTCCGCCCCGTGACCGACCGGAAGTCGAATGCCCCCCATCGACCGCGCTGTCTGGGACGCCACGCTGGAACGGCTCCTCGACGACGTGTACACCTTCGCGGCCACTGGGCCCCGACGGGACGAGGACTGGGGGCGGGACGTCTTGGCCGTTATGGACCGGTCGGCCACCGACCCGCGAGGCTGGCGAACGCTGGAGTGGCAGATCGAGAATGAGGGGCGTGAGAACGTGCGTCCTTGCTTTCCGTTTCTCCCACTCACGGCCGTGCAGGTGCATGAGTGGACGTATCCCGTGACAGCCTCTGCCGCCACTGAACTACTCGCTTCTTTGAGTCAGGAGTGGTTCTTCGAGGGTCGCCCTGTCCGGACGCGCGTCGACCGTGACGATGTGCTGGCCGACGCCCGGATGGTGCTCAGCCGGTTCGGTGCCGCCGCCGTCTTCCGTACCTCCTCGGAGCTGGCCCGGGCCTCCGCCTCGCCGGATTTCCTCACCGATGACCTCGCCGGCGGAAGGGCCTTCACCGACTATGTGATGGATCTCGGGCTGATCGCCGTGAGCTCGGACGAGGTCGGGATCTTCTGGTCGTTCAACGCGAACTGAGAAGACGCACACGGGCCGGTGATCATGCTGACGGATCCGGGACGTATCCCGACCGGGAAATCACCCTGGCCTCCCCGTCGTGAAATGCCAACCCGTCGCGTAACCGACGTCGGTACGCACATCGAAGACAGCACCAGGGAACACCAGGACGCTTGGCGCGATCAGGCTCTCGCGGAGTTCGGACCTGGTCGGACACGACCGGAGTGGTCACCGTTGTACCGAATGTGAGTGGCCGTCCAAGGTCGGTCTCAACTGTCAGGCCAGTGCGTGAGACTGCTAGAACCGGGACAGGAGCAAGGAGGTGGCCATCGGCCTCCCCTGGGCAGCGACATGAGTGTTCCGGACGGTCAGATGGCCCGCGTCCACACCACGGGAGTTGCCCAGGAGTTCGCCATGGCGGGCAGCAGTGACGTCGAGCACTACGATCTGGGCGGATCCGCCCCGAACCAGGAAACCCCTACCCGCGTCGGACGAGCCCGGGCGCGAGGGCGACCGCTCGGACCCGGGCCGTGAGCAGCAGGAAGCACGATAGAGGACCGATGAAGAGCTTCAGCAAGACCGCTGCCGACAAGCCGCCCGTGCGTCGCCGTCGCATGCCTGTCGCCGTCGTCGTCCTGTCGGTGCTCCTCGCCTGCGCCGCTGCCACCATCGGTGTGGTCTCCTGCGTCACGGAGAAGGTCTCCTCGGACTTGATGGACAAGGAGATGACCTGCTGCTGGGAAGACGGAGCCACGCCTGCCTGGATGAGCGACCAGATGGGCATCCGCATCCCGGACTCGGCATCGGACCGCCGGGCGGGTTACAAGGTCGGGGAGCGCTACGACACCGGGCTCCTGTCCTTCGTTCTCCCGACCGACGAGGCGGACACGTATACCGGCCGGCTCATCCAGAACGGCACCGAGATGATCAGGAATTTCCATCCCGAGGAGAAGGACTACCGCCCTGCGGCGGCGTTCGGTCACCTCGGACTGGCTGAGCCGGAGACGTTCGTCCAGGGCCTGCGAAGAATCAGCCTGTGCCCGGACGACCTCGCGACCCCGGAGGGTCAGTACCTCCAGCGCTGCGTCGACCTGTTCGCCCACGAGTTCACACCCGGCACCACGCGGATCTACGTCCGGTCCACCATCGAACCGTCCGTGACACCCCCTCCCGCGAGCAAGGCTCCGTGACGTGCCAGCGCCCCCCAGCGGCAGCGGGCGATGCCCGGACGTGGCGGAGCCCGGGAGTCGTATCCAGCTCCCGGGCCCCTGGGGTTGCCACCCAATTGCGCTTGCCAGCGCCGTTTAAGAGTGCGGATCAGTCGTCATACCGTCGCGTTCTGCCTTTGAACTACCGCGCCGCGTAGAGGCGCAGGCCGGATTCGAACCAGCATTCAACGGTGTTCGTCCGTACTCGGTCGATCTGGCAATCGGCGGCGATACTGAAGCTGGAGCGAGAGTCTGAGATTGATCGCGGCTGCCTCTGCCATGTTGGGCCACCCCGGCAGGTGGTGCCGGGGGGAGGACTCGAACCTCCATCGTTACCGCGTCTTCAGGCTGAACGTCAGTTTCAGCTTGCGCTCATCACACGGGGCGGACCTCAATTCCGCCTCGTGCAGGGGGCGCAGCCCCCACGGCATTGGCGCGGGGGCGTTCTTGGGGTGTGCCGCCTGGTGTCCGACCCTAGCCGAACAGGTAGCCGAACACCGCGTCTCCGACCCGCCGGTCGGTGACCTCGGCGCCGTTGGCCTCCTCGCGGGCGAACTTCACCGCGTGCTGGAGCTTCTCGACCCGCTCCAGCAGCTCGTTCACCCGTCGCGCCGGCAGCGCTCCGGAGAACTTCACGGTCGTCCAGTACCCGATGGGCACGTCCTCGTAGTAGACGTCGACCTGAGCCGGGTGCTTGTCGGTCGCCTCGGCCTTGACGTGGTTGCGCGGGACCTTCTTCGTCCGGATCGTGCGGACCGGATCGGTCTTCCACCAGTCCGTCGAGGGGTCGAGCGACCAGGACTCGGAGGCGTCCAGGACGGGGAGCTTCTTCACGAAGGTGTGCAGGTCGGTGAGCTGCTTCTCCAGGAAGAGCAGGTAGCTGACCGGGGCTTCGCTGACGACCGTACGTCCGTCGACGGTCACGTCCGCGCGGGCCGAGCAGTTCGCCCAGTCCTTCGTCGCGGTCACGTCGAAGAGCCGGGTCAGCGACGCGGACATCTCACGCAGCGCTTCCTCGGCCTTGATCTGCACCCGTGTGGACTCGGGCGGAAGCTGCTCGCCCTCTTCGTCCTTCGGCTGGTACGTACGCGAGATGCCTGCCAGCAGCGCCGGCTTCTGCACCTTGTGGTGGGCCGCGGTGATGTCCTGGAGCGACTTGCTCTTGACACCCTTCTCCACGGCGATGATCTGGTTGAGCTTCGTCACTTCGCCCCCTTCGAGTGACAGGAACGTACCGCACCTGAACTCGATCGCCCGTACGGTTTTTCGGCGGGGTTCGCTCTACGGCGCCGGGTAAGTCACCCTGCCGCGCCCGTCGACCCGTGGCTCCGCGCCCCAGGCACCCAGTTCGTGGACGCGGGTCTCGCCGGAGCCGGGGCCCATGATGTGCCGGACCGTCCAGCCGCGGGCGGTGAGCGTGTTCGCGATCAGCAGGCGGTGGCAGCGCCACGGCACCGGTTCGCCGCACATCACGGCGACACGGCCGTGCTCCGCGAGCGAGGTCAGGCGGGTGATGCCGTGCTCGTACGCCGGGAGCAGCGTGTGGTCGGCGTAGTTCTTGAAACTCGGGTTGTGCCAGCCCGCGTTGGCGGCGGGATCCACGTCCTGTTCGCGCCGCCGTCCGCCGAGCTCCTCCAGGTAGACGTAGGCGGTCCCGGCCCGCTCCAGCCACCCGCGCATCGCGTCGCGGGAGAACTGCGGGCTCCGGTGCGAACCGGGGTGCGCCCGGACGTCGGCCAGTACGTCGATGCGCTGGGCGTCCAGCATGCCGATGAACGTCTCCTCCGGGCGGGTCCAGTGCCCGATCGTCCAGATCTCACCCACCGGGACATGATGCACCGGCCGCGCCCGACGGACCGGGCGACATGCGAAGCACGTCAGCTCACGCTGCGGGCCAGCCGGAGGCCGAGGTCGTCGATGGCGAAGGTGGGGTGGCTGCGGCGGCGCACCGTGGCGCCGCAGCCGCGCTCCGGTTCGGCCCAGCCGCCGCCGCGGAAGGTGCGGTACTCGCCGTAGACCTCCTCGTCGTAGAGGTCCCAGCACCACTCCCAGACGTTGCCCAGCATGTCGTGCAGGCCCCACGGGTTGGGCGCCTTGACGCCGGCCTCGTGGATCCGGCCGCCGGAGTTCCCGTCGTACCAGGCGATGGCGTCGATCTCGCCGTAGCGGTAGCCCGTGGTCCCCGCCTTGCAGGCGTACTGCCACTCCGCCTCCGTGGGCAGGCGGTAGCCGTCGGAGGCCGGGTCGCGGGTCACCTCGCCGGTCCGTGTGTCATGGGCGTAGACCGGGTCGAGTCCGGCGCGGGCCGAGAACAGGTTGCACAGCTCGACGGCCCCGAGCCAGCTGATGTTCGTCACGGGCAGGGCGCCGTCCGGCACGGTGGGCCCGAGCTCCTCCCCCGTGACGGCGTGGTGCTGTCGGGCGTTGGTGACGGGGTGGCGGCCGAGGAGGAAGGGCTCGATCTCCACCTGCCACTGTGCGCCCCGCCGGTCGTCGCGCAGATCCACGGTGCCGGCCGGTATCCGGACCATGCAGGAGGCCGTCTCGTCGTCGGTGGGCATGTTCACGCGGTGGGCCTTCCGGTACGGGAGAGCCGAAGTGCCCCCGCGCACACGCTAATCGGTCATCGGCCGAGCCTGCGGACGGGCTCGCCGTCGAGGTAGGCGCGGATGTCCTCGACCGCGTCCCCGTAGTACGCCGCGTAGTTGGCCTGCGACACGTAACCCAGGTGCGGTGTCGCCAGGAGGCGCGGTGCGCTGCGCATCGGGTGGTCCGCCGGGAGCGGCTCGACGTCGAACACATCGACGCCCGCGCCCGCGATGGCCCCTCGGCGCAGTACGTCGAGCAGAGCCTCCTGGTCGACGATCGCCGCCCGGGAGGTGTTGACCAGGAAGCTGCCGGGCCGCATCAGTCCGAGCTCCCTCGCTCCCAGCAGGCCACGCGTACGCTCGCTCAGCACCAGGTGCACGGAGACGAAGTCGCTGGTCTCCAGCAGTTCTTCCTTGGAGGCGGCGAGGCCCACCCCGGCCTCGTCGGCCCGCTCCGGGGTGAGGTTCCGGCTCCAGGCCACCACGTCCATGCCGAAGGCGCGGCCGACCGCGGCGACCCGGCCGCCGATCTTCCCCAGCCCGAGGATGCCGAGCCTGCGCCCGTGCAGATCGGTCCCGACGGTGGACTGCCAGGGTCCGCCCTCGCGGAGGGAGTTGGCCTCGGTGACGAGGCCCCGCGCCAGTCCGAGCAGGAGTGCCCAGGTGAGCTCGACGGGCGGGGTCGCCGTGCTGGCGGTGCCGCAGACGGTGACCCCGTGGCGTTCGGCGGCTGCGTAGTCGATGGAGGTGTTGCGCATGCCGGAGGCGACGATCAGGCGGAGCCGGGGCAGCCGCTCGATCAGCGTCGCGGGGAACGGCACGCGCTCCCGGAGGGTGACGACGATGTCGAACCCGGCCAGCCGGGCGGCCAGTTCGTCCTCCGTGGCGCAGTGCTCGGCGAAGCTGACCACGTCGATGTCGTCGGCGACGGGTGACCAGTCGGCGGCGGTGGCTGCCACGGACTGGTAGTCGTCGAGCACGGCACAGCGGAGCTTCATGGTGGCTTCCCCTTCGGCGGTACGGGTACTGGCCCTGCGGCAGCACCGGGGAATCTACCGGCCGCGTCCCGGGCTCACGCGTCCAGCCAGGCCTCCCTGTTCCGCGCGACGTCGTAGACCCTCTCCACCTGGGTGGGGGTGAACACGCCCGTCAGCGGGGCGAGGACGGACACCTGGCGTTCCCGGCAGACGCGGACGCCGGCCGGTGTGGAGGCCACTTCCAGCGCCGTGACGCCGGTGAACACCAGCACGGTCTGTACGGGCACGTCGAAGGCGCAGTAAGCCTCCAGCGCGGCCCGGGCCCGCCGGGCGCCCGGTTGGCCGTCGAGCTCGTACGGCTGCGGGGCGCCGTCGTCGGTCCGCAGGGTTCCGTCGCCGATCCGCACCGATGCCCCGGGGCGGTGATCGGTGCTCACGGCGAACACGCCGCCGGGCCCGATGAGCAGGTGCCCGATCTCCGTGCCGTCCGGCAGCGGCACGGAGTGCAGGACTCTCCAGCCGTGCCGGGTCAGCCGCTTGAGCTCGGCCCCGACCCGCCGCTCCCCCGCGAGGGCACCACGCCGCGGGTCCGCGTCCTTGTGCCGCCGCAGTGCCCCGGTGGCGGCCCGTACGAGCGCGCCGGTCCCGGATTCGCCGAGCTGCTCGCGGAGTCCGGCGCCCGGCCGACGCGATGCGAGGTCGGTCGCGGGGGTCAGCGCGGGGAGGACGGCCGGCCTCCGGCGCGGCTCCGGCCCCGGCTCCGGACCGGCCACCGGATCCGGCACGGGCGTCACCTCCGGCGCAGGTACCACTTCCGGCGCGAGCACCACCTCCGGCGCAGGCGCCGCCTCCACCGCAGGCGACGGCCCCCGCACGGGCGGCGCCTCCTGCGCGGCCCCCCGCTTCCGCATCCCCCGCATGGGCGGGATCCGCGGGACCGGAGGCGGCGCGGGCGGGGTCTGCGGCCCGGCCGGTGCCTCCTCGCCGACGAGGGCCGGCAGGTCCGGGACCTGGCGCGCGAGCGCGTCGGCCACGGCGTCGCGATAGCGCGGGTGAAGGACGGTGATCGTGCCGCTGCCCCGGTCCGCCCATCCGATCGCGGTGCCGTCCGGCAGGTTCACATAGAGCCGGTCGTGCCCGAAGAGCTGCCATGACGTGACCTTGAGATCCTGCATCGTGCCCCCTCTGTTCACCCCGCCGACGTCCTTGCTCCCCCAGCCTGTACGGCTGGTCGGCCCCCGCACAGGGCGCAGAGCGGGCGCGCGGAGTCGGGAGCACGGCGTTCCGGAGCAGTCCGGGCCCTGTGTGCCCCGGACTGCTCCGGCGCCCCGGTCAGGCCAGGGGGAGACCCGGCGCCGGATAGGCCTCCATCATGGTCCTCACTTCGTCCCTGACCTTGGAAACGGTCGTTTCATCACCTGTACGAGCGGCATCGACCACAAGATCGATCCACTGCGCGACCACTCCCATCTCGGAGGCGGGGATGGACCGGGACGTCAGGGCGGGGGTGCCGATACGGATGCCGGACGGGTCGAAGGGCTTACGGGGGTCGTACGGAACGGTGTTGTAGTTGACGACGATCCCGGCCCGGTCGAGCGCCTTGGCCGCGATCTTCCCGGAGACGCCCTTGCCCGTGAGGTCGGCCAGCAGCAGATGGTTGTCCGTACCCCCGGAGACGAGGTCGAAGCCGCGTGCCGCGAGTTCCTCGCCCAGCGCACGGGCGTTGGCGACGACCTGGTGGGCGTAGGCCGCGAAGTCCGCCCCGGCCGCCTCCTTCAGCGCGACGGCGATGGCGGCGGTCGTCTGGTTGTGCGGGCCGCCCTGGAGGCCGGGGAAGACGGCGCGGTCGACGGCCTTGGCGTGCTCGGCCCGGGTCAGCAGCATCGCCCCGCGCGGCCCCCGGAGGGTCTTGTGGGTGGTCGTCGACACCACGTCGGCGTACGGGGCGGGCGACGGGTGCGCGCCTCCGGCGATCAGTCCGGCGATATGGGCGACGTCGGCCACCAGCACCGCACCGACCTCGCGGGCGATCTCCGCGAAGCCGGCGAAGTCGATCACCCGGGGCACGGCGGTGCCGCCGCAGAAGATGAGTTTGGGCCGTTCGGCACGCGCCAGGTCCCGTACCTCGTCCAGGTCGATGCGCCCGGTGTCGCGCCGCACGCCGTAGCGCACGCCCCGGAACCACGTACCGGTGGCCGAGACGCCCCAGCCGTGGGTGAGGTGACCGCCCATCGGCAGCGACATCCCGAGGACGGTGTCGCCGGGCTCCAGGAACGCCAGGTAGACGGCGAGGTTGGCCGGGGAGCCGGAGTAGGGCTGGACGTTGGCGTGGTCCATCCCGAACAGCGCCTTGGCCCGCTCGACGGCGAGGGTCTCCACCTGGTCGATGACCTGCTGGCCCTCGTAGTACCGCTTGCCGGGGTAGCCCTCGGAGTACTTGTTCTGCAGGACGGTGCCGGAGGCCTCCAGCACGGCCGCCGATACGTAGTTCTCGCTGGGGATCAGGCGCAGGGTGTCCGCCTGGAGCCGCTCCTCGGCGTCCACCAGGGCGGCGAGTTCCGGATCGGCCGCCGTCAGGGCGGGGCGTGCGGGAGCGGGACGGCGTGCATCGGACGGTTGTACGGCCACGGGTTCCTCCCGGGTCGGTCGCACGGGGCGACGTGGACCCGGACTGCCCAGGCGGACGGCCTCCGGCGATGACTTCCCGGGACGTGCCCGGGGTGTGCCGCTCCCTCGTGGTCGATTCCACGGAGCACCCTTCCGGGTACGCGCCAGTCGCGGCACTCCGCACCTTACTGCGGGGCGGTGCGTTCCGACAGCGTGCGCGCCGGTCGCGGCATCCCGCACCATACCGGCGCCAACATCCGCAAGAACGCGTGAACGGGCATGAAACTGGGCAGCTTCCCGGGGACCTGACGGGGTTCGGCGGTGGGGGGCCGTGATGGAGTCACGTGATCAGTCGGGCATGTCCGAGCCAAGACCCGGGGCCGGGCCGGAGCCGGGACCGGAGCAGACGTGGGGGGCCGGCCGGCCTCCACCGCCTCCCGCCCGGCCTCCGGCAGCCGGCCCGCCGCCCCCGGGGGCGGCGCTGCGGGCCGTCGCCGCCGGACTGCTCAGCCTCTCCGGCCTGGGACTCGGCCACGTCCTGCTGCGCCGCTGGGGCCGGGCGGCGGTGAGCTGGGCCGCGACGGGCGTCCTCCTGCTCGTCGCGCTGCCCGCGGACCCGGGCGGGGTGCCCGCCGCCCTCGTCGCCGCCTATCTCGTGCTGCTCGTCCTCGCGGGAGCCGACGCGGCCCGCATCGCCCTGCGCGCGGACTTCGGCCGGTGGCCCCGGCCCGTCCTGGCAGCGGTGCTCGGGCTGCTCCTGCTGGCCGTCCCGCTCACCGGAACGGTGGCCTACGGCTCCGCGCAGGACGAGGCCGTGGAGCAGGAGCTGCTCGACCGTCTGGAGGAGGGCGACGATCTGGTCGCGAAGGCGGCGGAGAGCTCGTTCGTCCTCTCCGGGCCCGACTACCGCTACGCGCTCACGCTCTACCGGGAACTGGGCGAGGACCACCCCGGATCGCGCGCCGCCGCCCTCGTACCCGGGCGCCTGAAGAGCTATTACGAGGCCGTCGCCACGCCGTACCGCGCGAAGAAGCACTGCGAGGCGGTCGAGCCGCTGACCTATCTGCGCACACTCCCCGGCACGGTGGACCGGAAGCTGCTCGGCGATCTCGCCGGCTGGCCCGACACCCCGCTCGCGGAGTCGTTGTACGGCTGCGGCGTCTCCCGTCTGGCCGGTACGGGGCCTGATTCCGGCAGCAAGGAGCTGGGCACACTGCTGCGCACGTTCCCCGAGTCCTCGCAGGCCGGACAGGTGGGCCCGGCCGTCAGCCGGACGATACGACAGCAGCTCTCCGGCTTGAAGGGCGCCGAGCCCTGCGACGTGACCGATCAGCTGCGGCGGACGAGCACCATGGTCGCGGAGCTCCCCGAGACCTCCGTGCCCTCCCTGGGACGGCAGGCCGACGCGGGCGTACGGGACGGGGTGTACGCCTGCGGCGTGGACGAGTTCAAGGACAAGCGGTTCGCCGAGGCCCGGCAGACCCTGACGGACTTCGCGGACACCTACGAGGAGGACGGGCGCGGGCCGCACGCCCGGGACATCGCCACGGCGGCCGAGATAGCCGAGGTCCGGCCCTCGGCCGGCAGAAGACTGCCCGGGAGCGGCAAGCCAGGTGGCGTCCGCATGGAACTCGTCATCAGCAACGGCGCCCCCAACGACGTCGAGGTGCTCTACACGGGCCCGGTCACCGGCACGGTGAAGCTGAAGGCCTGCGGCAGCTGCGAGCGGTTCAGCAGCGAGGCCACCGGCGCCGCGGGCGCCTGCAGGGCGAGCGGCACCTCGTACCCGAAGACGCGGCTGCGGCTCCCGGCGGGCGACTACCACTTCCTGTACAAGCACGGCTCGGGGGCGACGGCGGCCGCCGACAGTTACGCCTCCGGATCCAGCGTCACGCCGGGCTACTCGTATACGAGTTGCACCTACGTGATCGAGAGGGACCCGTACGGACTGGACCTGCCCACGCTGCCGGAGCCGCTGAAGCCGGCGTCCGCGCACTGAGGACAGCGAGCCTCGGCCGGCGCGGTGACGCGTCAGGCCGAGGTGCGCTTCCGCGTGCCGGGGGACGTCTTCTTCGCCGCGGACTTCTTCGCCGCGGACTTCTTGGCGGTCGGCTTCTCTGCGGTCTTCTCGGGAGCCGTCTTCTTCGCGGCCGTCTTCTTCCCCGCCGTCT
Source organism: Streptomyces sp. NBC_01166 (assembly GCF_045039765.1). Classification (NCBI taxonomy): domain Bacteria; kingdom Bacillati; phylum Actinomycetota; class Actinomycetes; order Kitasatosporales; family Streptomycetaceae; genus Streptomyces; species Streptomyces sp. NBC_01166. The sequence continues at coordinate 5,663,005 of NZ_CP108613.1, read as the reverse complement.
TCTTCGGTGCCGTCTTCTTCGACGGGGCCCGTTTCGAGGACGCCCCGCTCTTCTTCGCGCCGCCGCTCCGGCCGGAGCCGATGTGGTGGACGTCCGCGACCTCGCCGCCGTCCTCCCCGTGGGACTCCTTCGCCGCCCGCACGCTGCTCTCCAGCGCCGCCATCAGGTCGATCACCTTGCCCTCGGGCTTCTCGGCCTCCTCCTCCGCGACGGGTTCACCGGCCGCCTTCGCCGCGACCAGCTCCTCGACCGCCTCGCGGTAGTCGTCGTGGAGGGTGTCCATGTCGGCGTCACCGAGGGTGTTCATCAGCGCGTCCGCCAGGTCCAGCTCGGCGTCGCGGACCTTGACACCGGAGTCCGGCGCGACGCCCTCCGGCGCGCGGATCTCGTCCGGCCACAGGAGGCCGTGCATCGCGATCACGTCGTCGACCACCCGCAGCATGCCGAGCCGTTCCCGCCCGCGCAGCGCGTACTTCGCGACGGCGACCTTGCCGCTGCGCCTGAGGGCCTCGCGCAGCAGGGCGTACGGCTTGGCGGCGGGGACACCGTTGGCCGAGAGGTAGTAGGCCGAGTCCAGCTGGAGGGGGTCGATGGCCGAGGACGGCACGAACCCCTCGATCTCGATCGTCTTGGCCGTGGGGAGCGGAAGTGAGGCCAGGTCCTCGTCGGTCACGGGGATCACCGTGCCGTCGGCGTCCTCGTACGCCTTGACGGTCTCGGAGGCCGGCACCTCCTCCTCGTCCAGCTCGCAGACCTTGCGGTAGCGGATCCGGCCGCCGTCCTCGACGTGGATCTGCCGGAAGGAGATCGCGTGGTTCTCCGTGGCGTTCATGAGCTTGACCGGGATGCTGACCAGACCGAACGAGATGGAGCCGTTCCAGATGGACCTCACCGTTCACCCCTTACGCCCGCCACGACCACATTCGTGCGATTTCATGTGATTCTTATCGTATGACGCCGATCACGGAGGTGGAGGGGCGGCGCCTGGCGCTCAGCAATCTCGACAAGGTGCTGTACCCGGCCACCGGTACGACCAAGGGCGAGGTGCTGCACTACTACGCGGCCACGGCGGCGGACGCGATGCTGCCGCACCTGCGCGACCGTCCGCTGTCCTTCCTCCGGTATCCGGACGGGCCGGAGGGGCTGCGCTTCTTCACCAAGAATCCGCCGCCCGGTACGCCCGACTGGGTGCGCACGGCCCCGGTCCCCCGCAGCGACGACCCCGGTGCCCGGCAGGTGCTCGCCCAGGACCTTCCGTCGCTGATGTGGGCGGCGAACCTGGTGGTGGAGTTCCACACCCACCAGTGGCGGCAGGACGCCCCGGCCGTGGCCGACCGGATGGTGTTCGATCTGGATCCCGGGCCGCCCGCAGGGGTCGTCGAGTGCTGCACGGTCGCCCTCTGGCTGCGGGAGCGGCTGGCGGAGGACGGGCTGTCCTCGTACGGGAAGACCTCCGGTTCCAAGGGGCTGCATCTGCTCGTCCCCCTGGGGCCCACCCCCTCCGAGGAGGTGACGGCGTACGCGAAGAGACTGGCGGTCGAGGCGCAGAAGGCGCTGCCCGACCTGGCCGTGCACCGGATGACGCGCGCGCTGCGCCCGGGGAAGGTGTTCGTGGATTTCAGCCAGAACGCCGCCGCGAAGACCACCGCGGCGCCGTACACCCTGCGGGCGAAGGGCAGCCCGACCGTCTCCGCACCCGTCACCTGGGACGAGATCGAGGCCTGCGGGGCGCCGGACGATCTCCTCTTCCTCGCCGGCGACATGGCCGAGCGGCTGGAGAGGCACGGGGATCTGCTCGCTCCGCTGACCGATCCCGGGCAGGCCCGGCCCCTGCCGGAGGACTGAGAGGAGCGGAGGGTACAGGGCGCGCACAGCGGTCCCACAGCCCCGGGCCGGGCACGGCCAGGAAAGGCCGCAAGTGGAGGGTGGATTGTCCTGGGCGTGGTGCACACTCGGCGCAGACGCTGCTTCGCGGGCACGGCTCCGCCGCGTCCGGGGCACAGAGGGAAGACACGGGGAGGGTGTGGCGTGTTCACGGGGATCGACGAGGTCGACTGGGCCTCGATGGAGCATGCCTACGGCCCGGCCGACGATGTGCCGGCGCTCCTGTACGGACTCGCCTCCGCCGATCCGGCGGAGCGGGAGAACGCGCTCGACGGCATGTACGGCGCGGTGCACCACCAGGGCGATGTGTACGCCTGCACGCTCGCGTGCATCCCGTTCCTCTTCGAGCTGGCCGTGGACCCGGGGATACGGGACCGCGGCGGCATCGTCGAGCTGCTCACCAGCATCGGCGGCATCGATCTGGACGAGGACGACGAGAACGAGCTGGACGAGGACGAGATCGAGGGCGTGGCGAACTACGCGATGGCCGCAGCCGCCGTGTCCGCCGGGTCCGCGGTGTTCTTCGAGCTGGTGGCCGACGAGGACCCGGGCGTGCGGCTCGCCGCGCCGCTCGCCCTGGCCACCCTGCACGGCCGGCCGGGCAGGGTGCTCGCGCTGCTGCGGGAGCGGCTGCCGGTGGAGGCGGACGACGAGGTGCGGCTCGCGCTCGTCGAGGCCGCGGGCCGGATCGCCCTGCGCCACCGGCCGCTGGCGGGGCGGGCGGCCGCCTGGCTGAGCGGCCTCGCTGCCGAGGCGTACCCGCCCGGGCTGCGGCTCGCGGCCCTCGCCCAGCTGGCCAGGTGCGCTCCGGACGCGCTGCCCGGTGATGTCGTACGGGTGGTGTCGGGTCTGCTGCGCGAGCTGCGCTCCCGGCCGCCGCGGCCGGAGCCGCCGGCCGGGAAGGCGCCTGCCGGTGAAGACGCCGGGGCGGACCTGGCCACCTCACCGACGCTGGTGGGCCAGCTGCGGGAGCTGTCGGCCGAGGAGTCCGCCGGACGCAGTACCCCGTGGGCCGCCGACCTGCTGCGGACGCTCCACGTCGGCCTGGACGACCGGGTCGAGGACCGCACGGCGCTGCTGGCCGACCAGCTGTGCAGCCCGGACCCGTGGCAGCGCATCGACGCCGTACGGATGAGCGGTGGGCTGATCCGTGCCTGGCGCGGTTCGTACGAGGGTCTGGTGCGGCTCGTCGGCGTCCAGCTCACCGATCCGGAGCCGCGGCTCGCCGAGGCCGCCTCGCACGTGCTGGAGGAGCTGTTCGGGCTGGCGGCGCCGGCGGCCGACGCGCTGGCCGCGCGGGTGGCGGCGGATCCGGGGGCGTGGGTCAAGGAGTGGGCGAGCGGGCCGCCGGGTCTGGGCTCGGCGGTGAAGGCGCTGGCCCGGCTGGGCGACGCCCGGGTGCTGCCCGCGCTGGCGACCGCCCTGGAGCGGCCGGAGGTGCCCCACGACGTGGGGTTCGCGGTCCGGTGCCTCGGTGACGCGGCGGCCCCCCTCGCGGGGACGCTGCGGCGAAGGCTCGGCGAGGTCGGCCTGGACGAGGGGGCGTACGACCGGGCGAGCCCGCTGCTCGCCGGGCTGACGGCCCTGCGCGCGGGTGAGGCCGCTCCGGAGGTGCTGCGGGCGCTGCGGGGGGCGCCCGAGTACCGGGGCGAGTGGCTGCGTACGGCGGCTCTGCGGGCGCTGAGGTCGTTCGGGCCGGCGGCCCACTGTGCCGTTCCGGAGCTGCGGCGGCTGATCGGGCGGCCCGGTACCGCGGCGGCGACGGAGGCGGCGGAGGCCCTGTGGGCGGTCACGGGCGACGCGGATACGGTCCTGCCGGTGCTGGCCGAGGGGCTGCGGGCGGAGCAGGTGCACGACTGCCGGGTGGCGGCGAGCGCGCTGGGCGGGCTGGGGAGGCGGGCCGAGGCGGTGGCGCCGAGGCTGCGGGGCCTGCTGGCGCACGAGGAGCTGTGGCTCCGGGTCGACGCCGCGATCGCCCTCTGGGAGGTCTCGGGGCGCACGGGTGAGTCTGTGCCGGTGCTCCTCTCGGCGTGGGAGAAGAACCGTCACGTCAGAGTCCGGGTCGCGGAATGCCTGGCGCGGATGGGCCCGGTTGGTGCAGGGTCGGACGCGGCACAGGTGCTGCGTGCCGAGCTCCTCTCCGTACGCCGTCACAACGCGATGGACGGCGGATACGGCAGTCACGACACTTATGAGGACGAGAGGCTGCTGGCGCTCTGCCGGCGGGCACTCCTGGGAGAAACGGGGAAAGGGACCACATCATGATCATTTTCGGTACCAAGGGCTATCTCTACCAGCTGGCAGTCCTGACGATGGTGTGCGGCTGGTGCGGCAATCCCGCGGCGCACACCCTGCGCAAGCGGGTCACCAAGTTCACGCTGTTCTTCGTGCCGCTGTTCCCGTTCTCGACGAAGTACGCGACGCAGTGCACCTTCTGCGGCGGCGAGCGGCAGATACCGAAGGAGCAGGCCGACCAGTTGCTGGCGCAGGCCCAGGGTGGCCAGGACGGCAATCCGTACGGCGCCGCGCAGCAGCAGCCCGGCTACGCGCCTCCCGGCGGCCAGAACCCGTACCAGCGCTGAAGTGCGCCGGGAGCAGCCGAGGAGTGCCACGAAGCTGACATAAGGGAAATAACACCCGCCTCTTGCTACGTTGCGGGGCATGACCGCAACGACGGCGGAGGCACGCCCGCCCGAGCTACGCCTGCCCAAGCGGCGCGGGGTCGAGCTCTCGCTCCTGATCGGGGCCGTGCTCATCTCCGTCTACGGCTACGCCGCCGTCGGCCTCGCCCGGAACGACGCCGTGCCCCCCGATGTCGCCGGGTACGGCGCCGGTCTCGGCCTCCTCGCCCTGCTCGCCCATCTCGCGGTCCGCTTCCGCGCCCCGTTCGCCGATCCGCTGCTGCTGCCCATCGCCGTGCTGCTCAACGGACTGGGCCTGGTGCTGATCTACCGGCTGGACCTGGAGACCCCGAGCGACCGGGCGGCGACGACGCAGCTGATCTGGTCCACGCTCGGGGTCGCGTTCTTCATCGCGGTGGTGGTGTTCCTCCGCGACCACCGGGTGCTCCAGCGGTACGCCTATCTCTCGGTCGCCACCGCCCTCGTCCTGATGATCGTGCCGATCTTCTTCCCGGCGGTGAACGGGGCGAAGATCTGGATCAGGATCGGCGGATTCTCCTTCCAGCCGGGCGAGTTCGCCAAGATCCTGCTCGCCGTCTTCTTCGCCGCGTACCTCGCGGCGAACCGCAACGCGCTCGCCTACACCGGCCGCAGGATCTGGAAGCTCCAGTTCCCCACCGGCCGGGTGCTGGGCCCGATCGTCGCGATCTGGCTGCTCAGCGTCGGCGTCCTCGTCCTCGAACGCGACCTGGGCACCTCGCTGCTCTTCTTCGGCCTCTTCGTGATCCTGCTCTACGTGGCCACCGGCAGGACCGGGTGGATCGCGGTCGGGCTGCTCCTCGCGGCAGCCGGCGCCTTCGCCGTCGGCTCGTTCGAACCCCATGTGCACAGCAGGGTGGAGGACTGGCTGGACCCGTACGCCACGATCAACGCGGGCCGGGGACCCAGCCAGCTCGCGCAGTCCCTCTTCGCGTTCGCGGCGGGCGGCATGCTCGGCACCGGTCTCGGGCTCGGCCACTCCATCCTCATCGGCTTCGCCGCCAAGTCCGACTTCATCCTGGCCACCGCGGGCGAGGAGCTCGGCCTGGCCGGGCTCACCGCGATCTTCCTGCTGTACGCCCTGCTCGTCGCCCGCGGCTTCCGTGCGGGCCTCGCCCTGCGGGACCCCTTCGGGCGGCTCCTGTCGGTCGGCCTCGCCTCGATCCTGGCGCTCCAGGTCTTCGTGATCGCGGGCGGGGTGATGGGGCTGATCCCGCTGACCGGGATGGCGATGCCGTTCCTGGCCCAGGGCGGATCCTCCGTGGTCACCAACTGGATCATCGTGGCGCTGCTCATCCGGGTCAGCGACGTGGCCCGCACCCCCGCCCCCGATACGGAGACCGCGCCGGCCGTGGAGGGCCCGTGATCCGCCACATCCGGCACGCCGCCGGCTTCTGCCTGCTCCTGCTCCTCGCCCTGCTGGCCAACGCCGCCCGTGTCCAGCTCTTCGAGGCCGACGAACTCACCACCAACCCCGCCAACCGCCGCACCACCATCGACCGTTACGACCAGCCGCGCGGCAACATCCTGGTCGGCGACGAACCCGTCACCGGGTCGAAGGACACCGGCGAGCAGCTCGCGTACGAGCGCACCTACCGTCACGGTCCGCTGTACGCGCCGGTGACGGGCTACGCCTCGCAGACGTACGGCACCACGCTGCTGGAGAACGCCGAGGAGGACGTTCTCTCCGGCACCGACCCGATCCTCGCCCCGCTCCCGCTGTGGGGGGACATCACCCGCAGCCGGCAGCCCGGCGGCGACGTCGTCACCACCATCAAGGACTCGATGCAACGCGCGGCGTACGAGGGCCTGGACGGCCGGCGCGGCGCGGTCGCCGCCCTCGACCCCGCCACCGGCCGGATCCTGGCGCTGGTCTCCTCCCCCTCGTACGACCCCGAGGTCCTCTCCGGCACCGGCTCCGCCGTCACGGACGCCTGGGCGCGGCTCAACCGTGCGCAGAGCCGGCCGATGCTCAACCGGGCCATCCGGCAGACCTATCCGCCCGGTTCGGCCTTCAAGATCGTGACGGCGGCGGCGGCGCTGGACGCGGAGGTGGTCACCGATCCGGACGCGGAGACCGACACCCCGTCCCCGTACGTCCTGCCCGGGACCTCGACCGTGCTGCCCAACGAGGCGCGCGGCTGCGAGAAGGCGTCCCTGGCGGAGGCGATCCGGGTCTCCTGCAACACGGTGATGGCTCATCTCGGCGTCGAGGTGGGGCTGGACGGGATGCTGGAGGCGGTGGACAGGTTCGGCTTCAACGACGACGACCTGAAGATCCCCTCCCGGGTGGCCCGCAGCAATTTCGACTCGGACATGAGCGACGACCAGCTGGCCCAGTCGTCGATCGGCCAGTTCGACACGACGGCGACCCCGCTCCAGATGGCCATGGTGGCCTCGGCGGTCGCGAACGGCGGCGACCTCAGGCGCCCCCACCTGGTGGACCGGGTGACCACGGACGACGGCGACACGGTCCGGCAGCAGGGCTCGGACTCGTACCACCAGGCGATGAGCCCGACGACGGCCCAGCAGCTCCAGCGGTTGATGGTCGACGTCGTGGAGGACGGCACCGGCACGAACGCGGCGATCGACGGGGTGACGGTCGGCGGCAAGACGGGCACGGCGCAGCACGGGGTCGACAACTCGGGTACGCCGTACGCCTGGTTCATCGCCTGGGCGCAGGCACCGGACTCCGGCCGCCCGGCGGTCGCCGTGGCCGTGGTGGTGGAGGACGCGGCGGCCGACCGGGCCGACGTCAGCGGTGGTGGCAACGCGGCTCCGATCGCCCGGGCGGTGATGGAGGCGGCGCTGGAGGAGTGAGGGCGGGGCCCGGGGGCGGCCTCCCCGGGACACTGGTCCCATGACAGCGGCTCTCGAAGCGTCTCTCGCCCTGATCGACCGGCTCGACCCGGAGCTGTGCGCGTTCACGGAGGTCTGGCACGAGGAGGCACGGGCCAGGGCGGAGGCCGCGGCCGGTCTCCCGCTCGCCGGGCTGCCGTTCGCCGTGAAGGGCCGCACGGGCATCCGCTCGTACGCCGCCCGCCGGCTGACCGCCGCGGGCGGCGTACCGGTCGGATCGACCGCCGTACCGGGCCCCGGCACCCGGTGGCAGACCTGGGGGCAGGGGGCGCACGGCCGTACGGTCAACCCGTGGCGCACCGACCGGACCCCCGGCGGATCGTCGGCGGGATCGGCCGTGGCGGTCGCCGCGGGCATGGTGGAGCTGGCGACGGGCAGCGACGGAGCGGGCTCGGTACGGATCCCGGCCGCGTGGTGCGGAGTGTTCGGCCTGAAGACGACGGAGGGCCTGCTCCCCTCCCCCGACCGCACGGGTCTGGCGACCCCCGGTGTGCTCGCGAGCTCCGCAGTACGGGCGGAGGACTACCTGCGCCATGTGACGGACGGGTACGTGCCGCAGCCCGCGCGGCTCCCCGTTCCGGCCGTCTACAGTCCGGACCTGGGCTTCGCCCGGGTCGACCCGGAGGTCGCCGACGTGACACGGCGGGCGGTCGGCCGGCTGGTGTCGGCGGGAGCGGTACGCCTCCTGCCGGGCTCCTGCGAACTGCTCGACCCGGCGGAGACGTGGTCCGCGGTGCGCGCCGGGCGCCCGACACCCTCCACCGAGCTGCTCCGCGCCGTCAACAACCGGGTGCTCGACGCCCTTTTCGCCCGTACACCCTTGCTGCTCACCCCGGTCGCACCCACGCCGCCGCACGGCCACGAGGGCCCGGGGGACATCTACTCCACGGCACTCACCTGGGCGTTCAACCTCAGCGGCCATCCGGCGGCGAGCCTGCCCGCCGGTTTCACGCCGGACGGCTGCCCGGCCGGCCTCCAGCTGGTGACCGGCCGTGGGACCGACGCGGCGCTGCTCGGCGTGGCCCGCGCCCTGGAGAGCACCCTCGGCTGACCGCCCCTCAGCCGATCGGTTTGCGGATCTCCGCCCGGACCCTGGCCGTCTCCTCGGCGGCCTTCGCCAGGTCGACGGATGTCGCGTCCTGTGCCACCTCGTCGGAGCGGATCACAGCGACCATGGCCGCGGTGTTCCCGTCGCCCCAGGCGCACATCGGCGCGTCGGCCGTCACGCCCATGTCGGTGGACCGCACGATCTGGCACTCCACCGTGATGCCGTAGCCGTCGGGTTCGAACTCCTCGGGCGGCACGATCACGGTCGCACCGTCCGCCTCGGCCGCGCCCTTCAGGATCGAGCCCCGCGTGGACGCCGGGCTCGCCAGCCGCCCGTACAGCCCCGAGAGGACCAGGACACCGCCTTCGTCCGACATGTACTGCGCGATGGCGGCCTTTCCGCCTCGGATGCTGGGGTCGAGCGCGTCCTCGATCTCCTTCCCCTCCGTGTCCGACAGGTCCTGGCTGAGGGTGAACTCCTCGTCCAGCAGCGTCTTCGGAACGACGATCTCGTGCGTGGCCTCCGGGAACACCGCGTCCGCGCCCTTGCCGATCAGCGTGACCGCGCCGAAGCCGATCCCCAGGACGAGGACGCACACCCCGAGGACGAGGCCGACGATGAGCCCGGTCCGCGTCTTGCGTGGCTGCTGCGGCTGCCACCCGGGCATTCCCGGCGGCATGCCGGGCCCGCCCCAGGGGCCGGGGGCGCCGGGCGGGCCCTGCGGCGGGTAGGCGTAGGCAGGCTGCTGCGGCGGGTACGGAGCGCCGGCCGGGGGCTGTTGCCCGTAAGGACCGTGCTGAGGCGGGGGCGGCCCGTACGGGCCCGGCGGTGGCTGCGGCGGCATGCTCATGTGCTCACGTTACGTCACTGCACCGAACAGGAATTCGACGTACAGGCTGTCGGCATGAGCCTGGGAGTTACGCCCCGTCAGCTCAGCGGTTCCCGCCGGAGGCGCCACTCGGCGGGGACGCCCTCCACCCCGGTCGCCGCCCCGACGACGCCCCCGGTGATGGCACATGTGGTGTCCACGTCCCCGAAGCCCTCCGCCGTCGACCACAGGGCGGCCTCCAGGTCGCCGGGGTGCCGGACGGCGGTCCACAGAGCGAACGGCACGGTGTCGTCGGCCCTTATCCGGCTCCCGTTGCCCAGGAGGTCGGCGGCCTTCCACGGCTCGGTGGCGAACGGCACCTCCGCCGCACGGAGCACGCCGTCGCGCACCGGCCCCTCCGGTGTGTGCCCGGCGACCGCCTCCAGCGTGAGCTCCCCGCGCACCGACAGCGCCGCGGCGACCGCGACCGCCACCGCGCCGGCGACGCCCTCGGGGTGGGCGTGGGTGACGACCGCCGAGAGCACGGCCTGTTCGGCGGCGTGTCCGAGGTCCGCGTGGAAGCGGGCCCCGAGCGGCGCCACCCGCATCGCCGCTCCGTTGCCGAGGCTCCCGCCCTCGAAGAGCCCCGGCGCGAGGGTGCGCCAGTCGGCCGGTGAAGCCAGCAGCTCCGGCAGCAGCATGTGCATGCCGTGGCCGTAACCACGGGCCTGGTCCGCGTCGAAGGCCAGGGCGTAGTACAGGGCCAGCCGGTCCTGCTCGACCTGTCCGTACTCGTCGAGGACACGCTGCAGGGCCAGCGCCAGCGCGGTGTCGTCGGTCCAGTGCCACACGGGCTCGTGCGGGGTGCGGCGCGCCCGGACCTCGGCGTAGGCCTGCCGGGGCGGCCGGAAGAGCGGGAACCACCGTTCCCCGAAGGCGTCACCGAGGGCGAGCGCTTCGAGGCTGCGGCGGGCGGCTGCGGAGTCACCATGGCCGGGAGAGGCGTTCATGGCGCCATCCTCCGCCCGCGCACCCGGTACGTACACCGGATATGAGTACGGATGCTCACGATCCTTCTCTCCGGCCACGGCAGGCTGGGCACCGACAGTCACCCACCAGAGGGAGCCCCGCCATGCGCACGGCCAACCGACTCCACGTCCCGTCCCGCACCACGCTCGGGCTCGCCCTGGCCGGCGTCACGGTGGCTCTGCTCACCAGCGCCTGCTCGATGCAGGACGCGGTGTGCGGGGGCGGCGAGTATCCGGTCCTGGCCGTGGGAAGCGCAGGCAGCGCGTGCGTGTCCGACGACGAGGAACCGCCCAAGGGCTACGCCCGCTACCCGGAGGGCAAGGTCCCCGAGCACGTGGACGACAAGTGGTACACGTACTGGGAGACCCGGACCCTCGACGAGAACGGCAGGACCATCGAGATCCCCGAGGAGAACTAGGGTTCCGGGCGGGCCGGGCCGGGCCAGTGGATCGGGCCGGCCCGCGGGTCAGCCGTCCGTCCCGCCCTCCGCGATCGCCTCCGCGACCTCGGCGACCCGCTCCTGCTCCTCCGCCGCGAAACGCTCCCGGTCCAGCTGCTCGGCTATCTCCTCGTCCTGGGCCATCAGGAGATCCAGGTTCGAGTCGCCCAGCTCGAAGACGCCCATGTCGACGTAGGCCTTCTGGAGCCGCTCGCCCCAGAGGCCGATGTCCTTCACGCAGGGGACGATCCGGCTGAAGAGCAGCTTGCGGAAGAGCTGGAGATACTCCGAGTGCTCGGAGAGGTCCTTGGCCTCCTGCTTGCCGATGCCGAAGTTCTCCAGGACCTCGACGCCGCTGAGCCGGTCGCGCATGAGATAGCAGCCCTCGATGACGAACTCCTCGCGCTCGCGCAGTTCGGCGTCGCTCAGCTGCTTGTAGTAGTCGCGCAGCGCCATCCGCCCGAAGGCCACGTGCCGGGCCTCGTCCTGCATGACGTAGGCGAGGATCTGTTTGGGCAGCGGCCTGGTCGTGGTGTCCCGGATCATGCCGAACGCGGCGAGCGCGAGCCCTTCGATGAGGACCTGCATGCCGAGGTAGGGCATGTCCCAGCGGGAGTCGCGCAGGGTGTCGCCGAGCAGCCCCTGGAGGTTGTCGTTGACCGGGTACAGCATCCCGATCTTCTCGTGCAGGAAGCGGGCGTAGATCTCCGCGTGGCGCGCCTCGTCCATGGTCTGGGTCGCGGAGTAGAACTTCGCGTCCAGGTCGGGGACCGACTCCACGATCCGCGCGGCGCAGACCATGGCGCCCTGCTCGCCGTGGAGGAACTGGCTGAACTGCCAGGAGGTGTAGTGCTTGCGGAGTTCACCGCGGTCCCGCTCGGTCATCTTCGCCCAGTGCGGGGTGCCGTACAGCGTCAGGGCCTCGTCCGGGGTGCCGAGCGGGTCGGCGGGGTCGACCTCCAGGCTCCAGTCGATGCGCTTGTTGCCGTCCCACTGCTTGTCCTTGCCCTTCTGGTAGAGGGCGAGGAGGCGTTCGCGGCTGTCGTCGTAGTCCCAGCTGAACCGGGCCGCACCCGTGGCAGGCACCTGCCATGTCGGCGCGGCGGGTGGAGTGGTGTAGAGGTCGTGTGTCGACACGGACAGCTCCTTCGCCCGGCGAGGATCGTGCATTCCGTGGTGCTGACGTCAGTTGGCAGGTTCACACGTTGGTAGACGCGCGGTCAACAAGTCGCGCACGAGGGATTGACTCCCTTGCTGACAGGCAGTCTCATAATTCATGAGCGGAAACTTGACCGCCGGTAACCCCTCTGCGAGGTGCCTTCAGCCGTGACGACAGTGACCGACGAGGACATTCAGGCGCTGCGCGATGCGCTCGGTCCCCTCAAGGACCGCGAACAGGTGGCGGCCCGCCTGCTCGAGGCCTCGGCCAAGCACTCCTTCGACCCGGACACCGAGCTCGACTGGGATTCGGCCGTCGAGGACGGCAAGTGGTTCTGGCCGCCCGAGCTGGTCTCCCTCTACGACACCCCGCTGTGGCGGAAGATGTCCGAGGAACAGCGGATGGACCTGGCCCGCCAGGAGGCGGCGTCGCTGGCCTCGCTCGGGATCTGGTTCGAGATCATCCTGATGCAGCTGCTCGTCCGGCACATCTACGACAAGTCCGTGACCAGCAAGCACGTCCGCTACGCCCTCACCGAGATAGCCGACGAATGCCGGCACTCCATGATGTTCGCCCGCATGATCGAGTGGGGCGGCGCGCCCGCCTACCCGGTCCCCCGGCGCTACCACAACCTGGCGCGGGTGCTGAAGACCGTCTCCACCACCCCCGGTTCGTTCGCCGCGACCCTGCTCGGCGAGGAGATCCTGGACTGGATGCAGCGCCTGACCTTCCCCGACGAGCGCGTCCAGTCGCTCGTACGCGGGGTGACCCGCATCCATGTGGTAGAGGAGGCGCGGCACGTGCGTTACGCACGCGAGGAGCTGCGCCGCCAGATGGTCACCGCTCCCCCCTGGCAGCGCAGGCTCACCCGGCTCAACTGCGGTGAGGCGGCACGCGTGTTCTCCGTCTGTTTCGTCAACCCGCAGGTGTACGAGAACGTCGGCCTGGACCGCCATGAGGCCGTCGCGCAGGTGAAGGCGAGCGGCCACCGGGCGGAGGTCATGCAGACGGGAGCGAAGCGGCTCACGGACTTCTTCGACGACATCGGCGTACTCAACGGGGTGGGCCGCAGGCTGTGGAAGAGCTCGGGTCTGCTGGCCTGAGGCCGGCCCCCCTGCTGGGGGTAGCGCTTAGGCTTCGAAGTATGACCTCCGCACCCGCAGCACCGCCGGCCCGCGCATACCGACGGCTCGGTGTCGAGGAACGCCGCGCCCAACTGCTGGGCGCCGCGCTCACACTCTTCGCCCACCGGGCGCCGGACGACGTGTCGATCGACGAGGTCGCGGCCGCCGCCGGAGTCTCCCGCCCGCTGGTCTACCGCTACTTCCCCGGCGGCAGGCAGCAGTTGTACGAGGCGGCCCTCGGGTCCGCCGCCGAGCAGCTGACGCTCTGCTTCGCGGAACCCGCCGTCGGGCCGCCCACCGAGTGGGTCAGCCGGGTCCTCGACCGCTACCTCGGCTTCGTCGACCAGCACGACGCCGGCTTCAGCGCCTTGCTGCGCGGGGGCAGTGTGGCCGAGACCTCGCGCACGTCCACGATCGTGGACGGCGTGCGCCGGTCGGCTGCCGAGCAGATCCTGCTCCACCTGGGCCGGGGCGACGGCCCGGGACAGGAACCCGCCGGGTCACGCCTGCGGATGATGGTGCGCACCTGGATCGCGGCCGTGGAGGCGGCGTCCCTGATCTGGCTGGACGAGGAGAAGCAGCCGGCCGCCTCGGACCTGCGGGGCTGGCTGGTCGACCATCTGATGGCCCTCCTCGCGGCCACGGCGGCCTCGGACCAGGAGACGGAGGCGGTGGTGGCGGACCTGCTGAGCCAGGAGACCGCCGACGGCCCCGCCGGGCGGCTGGCGACGCTGATCATCCCGGTGGCCGGCCGGGCCGCGCACCTGCTGCCGCCCGGCTGATCCGGCGGGGCCGTACAGGCGCCCAGGCGGTCCCCTGGGTCAGACTGGCACCGTGAAAAGCGAGAACACGCCCTTCCGCGGCGGTCCCCTGGACGGCCGGGTGCTGCCCGTCCTGCTCGGGCCGACCGGCCATCCGCCCAAGTGGTACGAGGTCCCGGTGCCGGACGCCGACGGCGGGCCCGCCACCGTGTACGCCTACCGGCGCACTCCGGCGGGTTATTCGAGGCGCCTCGGGCTGCAGCGCGGCTGGGTGTACGAATACGCCCCGGCGGGCCGTGAGCGCTTCGCCCCCAAGTGGCCCTGGAACAGGCCCCGCAGCGGGTCCTGAGCGGTATCACGGCCCCCGCCCGTAAGATCTGCGGTCAGGTGCCGAGGGCACGGTCACAAGGGGGGTGCGCCATGGAGGCGCTGCGTCAGGACGATCCACGCCACTTCGGCCCGTACACCGCGCTGGCCCGCCTCCGCGAGAGCGCGAGCGCCGTGCACTTCCTGACCCGGGGCGAGGACCGCGACGATCTCGCCGTGGTGACGGCGGCCCGGCCCGCCCTCGCCTCCGTGCCCGCCTTCCGGCGCCGCTTCCGGGCCGAGGCCCGTACCGCCGAGCGGCTGGCCGGCGGATGGGTGCAGCCGCCCCTCACCTCGCCGGACGACGACAGCCTGTGGACTGCCACGGCCTACGTGCCCGCGGTGACGCTCGCCGAGGCGATCGGCCTCGCCGGCCCGCTGCCCGAGCGTGCCGTACGGATACTGGGCGCGGGTCTGGCCGAGACCCTCTCCCGGGTCCACGCCACCGGGGCCGTGCTCCAGGGGCTGGCGCCGGAGACCGTGCTGCTCGCCGAGGACGGCCCCCGGCTGACCGCGTTCGGGCCGCTGGGGGCCGCCGCCTCCGCCGAGGCCCGGGAGGGCGGGCAGTTGTCCGTACGGCTGGGCTACCTCACCCCCGAGCAGGTCGAGGGCAGGGAAGTGGGCCCGGCGTCCGACCTGTTCGTCCTGGGCCTGCTGCTGGCGTACGCGGCGACGGGGACGACCCCGCTCGCCGAGGGCCCCGTGGAGGAGGCCGCGGAGCGGATCGCGCACGGGTCCGCCGAACTCGGCGCCGTACCCGACGATCTGCGCGCGCTGATCGCACGCTGCCTGGCGAAGGACCCGGACGACCGGCCCGCTGCCGGGTCGGCCGCCGCCGAACTGGCGCTGGAGGGCGCGGCGGGCCTCGCCAAGGGGGGCTGGCTTCCCGCGCCGCTGTCGGCGGCCGTGACGGAACAGGCGGCGCGGGTAAGGGCGCTGGAGGCGCCGGTCCGTGAAGAGACGGCCGGGGCCCCCGTGCGGGAGGGCGGTGAGCCGACCGACGCGGTGCCCGCGGACAGCGGCGACATCGGCGAGGACAGCCGGACCACCCGTTTCCTGGGGACCGGGGCGCGCGCACCGCGCTCCGACCGGGCGACGACCCAGCTCGCCGTCCCTCAGGGGGCGGCCGCGCCCGTACCTCCGCACTCCCCGCCGCCCACGCCCGCCCAGCCGTACCCGTACGCCTACCCGGCAGCCGCACCGCAGGGCGCGCCCGCCGCGTCCGCGCCGTTCCCCCAGGCCCTGCCCGCCGCTCTGCCCGCCGCCGCGCCTGCGGCCGCACCGCGCCCCGCGGCTGCCCCGGCCACGAGCCGGCGCGCGCTGCTCACCACCGTCGCCGCCGGCGCCGCCGGGCTGGTCCTGGGCGGGGCGGCCGTGTCCGCCCTCGGGTCCGACGAGCCCGCCTCGGCGGCCGACGACAAGCCGGCCGCCGAGCCCCGCCCCACGGTCCCGGGCCGGGCGCCGGATCCCCGGTGGATGTACACCCACCCGGCCGCCGCGCCGGCGCCGCTCACCGCGGACATCTGGCGGGACGAGCTGCTGGTGCTGACGGACACGGCCGGGGC
This sequence comes from Streptomyces sp. NBC_01166, assembly GCF_045039765.1. Classification (NCBI taxonomy): domain Bacteria; kingdom Bacillati; phylum Actinomycetota; class Actinomycetes; order Kitasatosporales; family Streptomycetaceae; genus Streptomyces; species Streptomyces sp. NBC_01166. Next base: position 5,647,303 of record NZ_CP108613.1, on the reverse strand, counting down.
GACCGCCGTGGACCTGCGGACCGGGCGGAAGGCCTGGGAGCGCGCCGACGCCGCGGGTGCCCAGGCTGTCCTGGCGGCCGGGGACGGCCTCTGCTTCCTCGCGAGCCCCACCGAGTTCCTCTGGCTGTCGCCGAAGGACGGGCGGGTCGTGCACCGGGTGCGCTTCGTCGACCAGTTCACCGGCGTACCGAACATGAAGGTGGCACCGCTCACCGGACTGTCCGGCTCGGTCCTCTGGTTCACCGGCTCCCACACCGTCACCGAGAAGGCGCCGAAGCCGAAGAAGGGCAAGAAGCCCGGCAAGGACAAGCAGGTCGTCAAGGCGTACTTCTTCGCGTACGACGTCGTGCGGCGCGAGGAGCTCTGGCGCGTCGCCGTCCCCGCCGGCCGGGCGCCCGGCACCCCGGCCTACCGGCTGACCGCCGTCAGGGACGCCGACGTCGTCGTACGCCAGGAGTCGGGCACGCTCACCGCCGCCGACGCGGCGGCGGCCAAGGGCAAGGCGTCGTTCCGCTGCTTCGACCGCACCACGGGCAAGCAGCTGTGGACCCGTCAGTTCGGCAACGTCGCGCCCGGCGGCGCGGCGGCCGGCGACGGGGAGGGGCGGCTGTACGGCGCGGTGGGAGCCGATCTGCAGGCTTTCGAGACGGGTACGGGGAAGCCGGTCTGGACCCTGAACGGCACCGAGTCGTCCGTCTTCGGCACGCCCGTCCCGGCCGGGACGCTGCTCCACACCACCAATCGCAACCAGGAGGTCGGCGCGGTGGAGCGGGCGACCGGAAAGCAGGTCTGGCGGCGGTCCACCGAGGTTCCGCTCGGTGGCGACGCCCCCGCGCTCACGCTGAGCGTTGGCGGGAAGACCCTGCTCGCTGCGGACGCCTCCCAGGTGACCGCGTTCGCAGCGGCGGACGGGCGCCGGCTGTGGAAGTTCCAGGACATCGGGGCCCAGGATCCCAAGGGCGCCACGGTCAGCGCGCCGTACAGGGTGCTGGCCACCGGGAAGACGGCTGTCGTGCAGCGCGAGCGGGCTTTCTACGCGTTCCCCGCGGAGTGACTTCCAGGCGTCCACCGTTCGGGGTGTCCCCCGGGCGGCACGCCGGGCGGTGCTTGCATCACCCGGGACCGGGTGACCGGATGGACGAGATCCGAGCACTTGTGGGGTAGTCCGATTAATCGGCCTCGCCCCTGTCACCGGAGGTGATGTCGTGTCACGCAGGTTCGCGCGCACCCTCTGCACCGCGGCCCTGGCCGCGGTCCTCGCCGCCTCCCCCGCCGTCGCCGAGCCGTCGGGACCGGAGCCGGAGCCGGCACCCGCCCCGGCCGCCGGGGCGCCGGGGAGCGTCGCCGGACTCCTGAAGCAGTTGCAGACGGCCTACCGGAAGGCCGAGGAGGCCGGTGAGCTGTACAACGGCACCGAGGAGGAGCTGAAGAAGCGGACCGCCGAGGCCAAGAAGCTCCGCACCGAGCTGGCCACGGCCCGGAGGGCGCTGAACGCCGGGCGCCGGGACGCCGGTCGCCTGGCGCGCGACCAGTACCAGGGGAGCACCGACTTCTCCGTGTACATGAGGCTGCTGCTGGCCGACGACCCGGCCCGCGCCCTCGAGCAGAGCCATGTCATCGAGCGCGCCCAGGCCGGCCGGTCGGCCGTGGTCGCCCGGCTCACCGGCGCGGAGAGGCACGCCGAGGTCCTGGCGGCCAGGTCCCGGGCGGCCCAGGAGCGGCAGCGGGTGCTGGCCGAGCGGCAGAAGAAGCAGCGCGACACCGTGCAGTCCAGGCTGAAGGCCATCGAGGCGATGCTGGCCTCGCTCTCGGCGGAGCAGCTCGCCGCTGTGGCGAAGCTGGAGGAGAAGAACATCGGAACCGCCCAGGACGCGCTGACCGCGTCGGGAGCGCTCAGCTCCGTCCGCCCGCCGTCCGAGGAGGGCGGGGAAGCGGTCCGCTACGCCGTCGAGCAGATCGGCAAGCCCTATGTGTGGGGCGCGGAGGGGCCGGAGTCGTACGACTGCTCCGGGCTCACCTCTCAGGCCTGGTCCACGGCGGGCCGGGCCATTCCGCGCACGTCGCAGGAGCAATGGCGGCAGCTGCCGAAGGTGCCGGTCGGCTCGCTGCGCCCCGGGGACCTGGTGGTCTACTTCCCGGAGGCGACGCACGTCGCGCTCTACATCGGCGACGGCCTCGTGGTGCAGGCGCCCAGGCCCGGCGCCACGGTGAAGGTCTCACCGCTGGCGTCGAACCCGCTGCTGGGGGCCGTACGCCCCGACCCGGGCGGCGAGCCGCTCAGCACGTACACGCTCCCCGAACTGCCCGAGGGCGCCACATCGGGAACGGACACGGGGTACGACGCCCAGGGCGCCCCGGACTCCCCGGAAGCCTGAGAACCGGGCCTTCACGCCCTCGTGACGGACGTGAGGGCCCGGTTCCCCCGCGCGCGGGCGTCAGCCCTGCGCGCCCGTGAGCGAGCCGAGGTACGCGTTCGTCTTCTCCGGCTCGAAGAAGAAGTTGTCGAAGTCCGCCGGGTCGTTGAACCCGTTGGCGAACCGGTCGGCGGCCGGCTGGAGCTGACCGGACGCGCCGATCAGGTTCAGCACGTGCTCCGGCGGCGGCCCGAGCATCGCGTTCGTCCACTTCACGACGTGCTGGGTGTTCTCCCAGTGCCGCTCGAACGTGGCCTCCATCCACTCCTCGTCGAACGGCCGGTCGCCGTGCTCCAGGATCGAGTGCAGGTACGAGTGCGCGCACTTGGACGCGGTGTTGGAGCCCTGGCCGGTGATCGGGTCGTTGGCGACGACCACGTCCCCCACGCCGAGGACGAGGCCGCCTCCGGGCAGCCGGCCGACGGGCTTGCGGACGGTCGGGGCGTAACGGCCCGCCAGCGTGGCGTTGGCGTCGGTCAGCTCGACCTTGGTGGCGCGTGCGTACTCCCACGGGGTGAACCGCTCCATGAGCTCCAGCGTCTTGGCCAGGTGCTCCGAAGGGTCCTTGATGCCCTGGAAGGCGTCGAGGGGGCCTCCGGGGATGCCCTCCCAGAACAGGATGTCCGCGCGGCCCGACGTCGTCAGGGTCGGCATGATGAAGAGCTCGCCGACACCCGGGACCAGGTTGCACCGGACCGCGTCGAACTCAGGGTGCTCCGGGCGCGGGCCCAGACCGTGCACGTAGGCGACGGCCAGTGCGCGCTGCGGGGCGTCGTACGGCGAACGGGAGGCGTCCCGGCCGAACATGGAGACGAGCTCGCCCTTGCCGGCCGAGACCATCACCAGGTCGTAGGTGCGGGAGAAGTAGTCCAGGTCGGAGACCGCGGCACCGTGGATGACGAGCTGGCCGCCGCGCTGGGCGAACGTCTCCATCCAGCCGGCCATCTTCACACGCTGGTCGACGGACTGGGCGAATCCGTCCAGCTTGCCGACCCAGTCGATGACCCGCGAGGAGTCGGGCCCGGCGACCGAGACGCCGACACCCTCGATCTTCGGAGCCTGTGACTCCCAGAAGTTGAGCTGGAGATCGCGCTCGTGCTGGAGAGCCGTGTGGAACATGCACTGCGTCGACATGACCCGGCCCGACCGGATCTCGTCGGCGGTGCGGTTGGACATCAGGGTGACTTCGTACCCGTTGGACTGAAGTCCGAGGGCGAGCTGGAGACCGGACTGGCCGGCTCCGACTATGAGTATCTTCCGCATCGCGGTTCTCCGTTACGTGTACTGGGCGCGTCTGTCGTTACTCGGGGGCGACATCGAGTGCGTGGCCCACCAGGGCGAGCAGCGACTCGACGACGGTGATCCTCTTACGCGCATCCATGATCACAACAGGCACGTGCGGGGCTATGGTCAGGGCCTCCCTGACGTCCTCCTCCTCGTAACCGGTCGTTCCCTCGAAGTGGTTGACGGCCACGATGTAGGGAAGGCCGCAGCTCTCGAAGTAGTCGAGCGCGGCGAAGCAGTCGGCGAGGCGGCGTGTGTCGGCCAGGACGACGGCGCCGATCGCGCCGCGCACCAGGTCGTCCCACATGAACCAGAAGCGCTGCTGGCCGGGTGTCCCGAAGACGTACAGGACGAGGTCGTCGTCCAGTGTGAGACGGCCGAAGTCCATCGCGACGGTCGTGGTGACCTTGTCGGGCGTGGCCGAGAGGTCGTCGGTCTCCTCGCTGGCCTGTGTCATCAGCGCTTCGGTCTGCAGCGGGGTTATCTCGGAGACCGAGCCGACGAAGGTCGTCTTGCCCACGCCGAACCCGCCGGCGACCACGATCTTGGTCGCGATCGGCGCGCGGGTGTGGTCGAGCTGCCAGGTCTGCACCGGCTCGTCGGGCCGCTCCTGCGGCCCTCGCTGACGCGGAGTGAAGAGCGGAGCCTCAGAGACGGCGGAGTCCATTGAGCACCCTTTCGAGCAGCGCGCGGTCGGGCTGGCCGGTGCCGTGACCGGTTCCGTAGACGCGGATCTTTCCCTGGTCGGCCAAGTCGCTGAGCAGCACACGGACCACGCCGAGCGGCATCTTCAGCAGGGCGGAGATCTCCGCGACCGTACGCATACGGCGGCAGAGTTCGACGATGGCGTGGAGCTCGGGCATCACGCGCGAGGCGAGGTTGCCGTTGGTGAGCTCGCGGCGCTCCTCGGGGGCGTCCAGCGCCGCGACGAACGTCTCGACGAGCAGGACGTGGCCGAAGCGGGTGCGCCCTCCGGTGAGGGAGTACGGACGGACCCGTGCGGCCTTGCGGTCGGCGCCGCGGACCGGGAGTTTTCGTACGGGTTCAGCAGCTGACGTCACTGGGTGCTCTCCATCGATTTGCGCAGCTCACTGCGGAGTTCGGGGGTGAGTACGTGTCCGGCGCGGCCGACGAAGAGCGCCATGTGGTAGGCGATGACGCTCATGTCGCAGTCAGGGGTGGCGTGCACACCGAGCAGGGAACCGTCGCTGATCGACATGACGAAGACGCTGCCCTCGTCCATGGCGACCATCGTCTGCTTGACGCCACCGCCGTCCATCAGCTTCGCGGCGCCGATCGTGAGGGACCCGATGCCGGAGACGATGGTGGCGAGGTCGGCGCTGGAACCCCTGGGGCCCGTCTGCCGTCCTCCGGTCCCGGCCGTCGCGAGACCGGGGTCCGAGGAGAGCAGCATCAGTCCGTCGGACGAGACGACGGTGACCGAGTGGACCCCTGGCACCTCCTCCACGAGATTGCTCAGCAACCAGTGCAGGTTCCGGGCCTCGGCGCTCAGCCCGAATGTGCTGGGTGCAGTCAACTGCGTGCCTCCTCGACTGTGTCCCCCGTCTCATCGATTCGACCGTCGGTACGGTCGTGGTCGGTCTGTTGGCCCGTGTCGGCGATCTCCGCCTCGACATCGCGGCGGCCGTCCTTCGCGCCCTGGTGGAACCCGCCGAGCCGGCGGCGCAGGGCCTCCTTGTCCAGGGTGCCCTTGCGCTCGGTGGCCGGGGCCGTCAGCGGTGCCGCGATCCTCGGAGTGCGCTTGGGCAGCCCCTTGTCCGTGAGGCGTTCGGGCAGCGGCGCCGGGTCGGGCACCTCCTCGCCCAGTCCGGTCAGCGGCTGCCGGGGGCCGGGAAGGGCGTCGGCGGCGGGCTCGGCTGCCGGAGCTGCGGGCGCGGGGGCAGGAGCAGGGCTCGTGTCGGCGGCGCGCTCGTGGCGGTCGGGGCCGATGGCGTACGGGCTCGGGGCGTCCTGCTGCGCGGGCAGCCGGACCTGCATCGTGGTCTCGGACTCGGACTCCTCGCGGGCGCCGGGTCCGGCCGCGGGGCCGGCCTCCGGCACGGGCGCGGACACCGGCTCCGCCACGGGCTCGGCCGCGGCGGGCGCGGTCGGCTCCGGTGCGGTCGGCTCCGGTGCCTCGGGCTGCGGGATCGCCGTCTGCAGGGTCCGCTCGGCGGCCGCGATCAGCGGGTCGTCGGCGGGCTCGGGCGAACGGGGCGGCAGCGCGTTGGAGTTGGCCTCGGCGACCGATCCCGGGAGGTTCAGTGTGGGCGCGTCCCCGGGCAGCGGTACGGGCGGCGGGGAAGCCGCGGGCGGCGCCTTGGGCAGCAGCGCCTGCGGAAGAACGACGACCGCGGTCACCCCGCTCCCCTTCTGTTCGCGCAGCTGCACCCGCACGCCGTGGCGGGCCGCCAGCAGCGAGGTCACCTGAAGACCGAGCCCGGCCCCGTCCGCGGCCTGTTCGCCCGCTTCGAAGGACGCCGGGTCGGCAAGCCTGGCATTGAGTTCGCTCATCCGGACCGCCGACATGCCGATGCCCTCGTCCTGCACGGAGAGCATCACCTCCCCGGTCTCCAGCAGCCAGCCGGAGAGCTCGACATGGGAGTCCGGCGGCGAGAAGGAGGTCGCGTTCTCCAGGAGTTCGGCGACGAGGTGGCTCAGGTCGTCGGCGGCGAAGCCCGCGATCTGGGCGTGCGGCGGCAGGGACTGGATGGTGACCCGCTCGTACCGCTCGATCTCGCTGACCGCGGCGCGCAGCACGTCGACGAGCGGGATCGGGCCCGTGTGCCCCTGGTTGCGGTCGGTTCCCGCGAGGACCAGCATGTTCTCGCTGTGGCGCCGCATGACGGTGGCCATGTGGTCCAGCTTGAAGAGGGTCGCGAGGCGTTCCGGGTCCTGCTCGCGCTCCTCCAGGCCCTCGATGACGCCGAGCTGACGCTCGACGAGCCCGAGCGTGCGCAGCGACAGGTTGACGAAGGTGTGGTGGACGGTGTTCCGCAGCCGTTCGAGCTGCCCGCCGAGCTCCGCGACCTTCACCTGGAGTTCGGCCCGCTGGAGCGTGAGGGCCTCGCGCCCGGCGATGAGTTCGCCGCGCTCGGTCTGCAGGCCCTCCAGCCGTCCGGTGACGTCGTGGTGCAGCCCGTGCAGCTTGCCGTGGAGGGCGTTGATGGACCGTACGACCTGGGCGAACTCGTCGTTGCGCCCGGTGTAGCGGACCGGTTCGGCGGTCTCGGGCTCGGCGGCGATACGGCCGGCCCCGATCCGCAGGACGGCGAGCGGCTGGGTGAGGGTGCGGGCGACGGCGGTGGAGACACCGATGGCGATCAGGAGGCAGCCGCCGAGCAGGGCGAGGCGGAGCTCCAGCGCCGTGACGTCGTCGTCGCGCAGCCCTTCCAGGCGCTTGACCTGCGCGGTGCCCAGTGCGGACTCGACGCCGCGCATACGGTCGATCCGGGCGGAGAGTGCCGCCCCGACCTTCTTGGGGTCGGCTTTCCGGTCGGCGTCGGACAGCTCGGGCCGGTCGGTGAACCGGGTGAGGTACTTCTCCGCGCTGGTGACCTCGGGTCCGGTCACCGTGGAGGCGAGCCGGTCCCGGGCCGAGGGGCCGGCCGCCTGGTCGAAATCGGCGAGGGAGGCGAGCTCGCGCACCCGTGCCTGCTGGGCGGCGGCGCTCAGCTCGTCGCGGTTGCGGTCGCCCTCGCTGTCGCCCTCGGCCTCGGTCTGCACGGGCAGACCGGTGAAGGGGTCGATCTGCTGCTGCGGCTCGGTGCCGGGCACGGCGAGCGCGGCCAGGAGCAGTCCCCTGGTGGCGGAGGCCTGCTCCACGGCGCCGCCGAGGGCGAGCGGGGCCCGGGTGGCGTCGGCGGCACGCGGCGGGGTCTTCTCGGCGAGCTCGTCTGCGAGGCCGTGGAGCTTGGCGATGACATCGGAGTACGCCTGGAACGCCTCCATCGCCGAGCCCTTGCCGGTGAGGGCGGTCCTGCGGAGCGACGGGACGGCGGCGAGGTCCCGGCGCAGCGACGCCGGGGCGGCCTCCCGGATCTCGTCCACCTGCTGGTCGACGCGGGCTGCGGTGCTCGTGGCGCCTGAGGTGCTGCCCTCGTCCTCACGGCCGCCCGCGATGTGGGCGGTGACCTCGTCGCGTTCGTCCGCGAGGGAGTGCGCCAGGGTGATCGCCTGCTGGTTCAGCTCCGCGAGCGTGACCAGCCGCTGGGACTCGTTGAGATCGGAGGATGCGCCGAGGGCCGCAGGGGCGCCCGCCGCGATGACGGTGATCCCTACGACGGCAACGCCGGCGACGAGCCGGCTGCGTACCCGCACGGTCCGCTTGGATGCGCCCGCTGCCGGAGGCATCGCCCCGGACTCCTCGCGCGCGCTGTCCTTGCTCCGAGGCCGCTTCTTCTGCACCGGTGCTCGCAATCTTGACTCGTCCGCCCTTGAAGCAGAGGTGACGCACGGTCACGTGAATGGGGCGCCCCGCCCTGGTGTGCGCCGTACGGCTTCCGACCATTCCAGCGCTTTTGGGAGGGGGCCGTGCATCAACCGCTCCGCCACTCGAACGAGTGAACATCACTCCGGAGTTGGCGAACAAGTCTCCCCACAGGCGCCGCAGGCCATGCATGCGCCGCCGGGTGGAACTTCGGGCCAGGCTTTGGCAGTATGCCCGCCCGCATATGCGCGGAGCCCTGGATTTCGCGAATGAGTGCCACCTGACCTGCTGGTACGGTCCAACCGCGGGGTTGCGGGGGGTCCGTGAAGACATCGTGCAGACTGGCCGGATGCGTATCGAACTCGCCACCGAGCCCGGCAGCCCCGAACGCCCCAACGAGGACTGGGCGTCGGCCGCCGTGCCTGCGGCAGGCCAGGGCGGGGTCCTCGTCCTGCTCGACGGCGTGACGCCCCCCTCGGGCAGCGACGGCTGCGTGCACTCGGTTCCGTGGTTCACCGCGCGGCTCGGAGGGGCACTGGCCGAACTGTCCGCTTCGCGGCGGGATCTGACACTGTCCGAGGTCCTCTCGATGTCCATCCGGCGCACCGCCGACACGCACCGTTCCCTGTGTGACCTTTCTCACCTGCGCACGCCTCAGGCAACGGTGGTCCTGGCGCGTTGGGACGACGAGCGGGTCGAGCACCTGGTGCTCTCCGACTCGGCGCTGCTCGTGGAGGCGCCCGACGGCACGGTCCGTCCTCTGCTCGACGACAGGATCGACCGGCTGCCGCCGGGCTCGCTCGCCTCGGAGGAGGTCGCGGACGCCCGCGTGCGGAACAAGGAGGGCGGCTTCTTCACGGCTGCCGCGGACCCCTCGGTGTCGTCACGCGCGGTGACGGGTGAGACCCCGCGGATCGAGGTCCGGGCGCTGGCGGCGCTGACCGACGGGGCGAGCCGCTGGACGGAGAAGTTCCGGGAGGGCGACTGGACGGCCACCCTGGAAGTGCTCCGCAATGCAGGAGCGCAGGGGCTGATCGACCGGGTCAGGGAGCTGGAGCGGGCCGACACCGACCGGGTGCATCTGCGCCGCGGCAAGACGCATGACGACGCGACAGCGGTTCTGGTGGAGCTGTGACGGCCGCCGCCGGCCGCTCCACAACCCGGCCGCTCAGTCCTCGGCGCGCTCGTTGAAGTGGTGCAGCAGCCGTGCCAGCTCCGCGACCTCGGCCCGGTCCCAGTCGGCGAGCTTGAGGGCGTAACGGCCCCGACGCGCGTCACGGACGCTGCGGAAGCGCGCGAGGCCCTCGTCGGTGAGGTGGACGAGCGAGGCACGGCCGTCCGCCGGGTCCGTCTCCCGCGCGACCAGGCCGAGGCCCTCCAGGGCGCGCAGCTGACGGCTCACGGTCGCCTTGCCCACGCCGAAGTAGGCGGCGAGATCGGTGGCGCGCTGCTGCCCCGCGGACTCGAGGCGTACGAGAAGTCCGTAGGCGGCGGCTTCCAGATCCGGATGGACCTCCCGGGCCATCTCCCCCGAATTGGCCCGCGCCCGGCGTAGAAAGACAGCCAACTCACGCTCCAGGGCGAGGAATTCATGGTCCACACCACTCCCGGCCGTCGCACCGGGTTCACCGTCGCTTCCGCTCCCGTGCACGTCAGCACCCCTCATACGCTTTCCCGCCGATGAAAGTTTCTTTCAACTCCGGCCATCGCCGCAGTTGGGCCAGTATTTCGCAGGCGTAGACCTTCGGCAGCGGCCAGGCCCCCTTCCGGACGGCGGGTCTACGTGCGTAGCTTCATGAGTGCCACGGGTGGCATGTCCACACCATGGTGCACGCACCGCAGAAGCGTCCCGCACCCGCTCCTGCGCCATGAGCTCCCCCACCGAGCCCTCGGAGGCACGCAATGCCCGTGCTCAGATCCGGATCCGCAGCTTCAGCCCGCCGCCCCCGCCTCTTCGCGGCGGGCACACTCCTCGCCGCCCTCGCCCTCCTGGTCACGCTGCCCAGCGCGGCGTCCGCGGCCGACACCGCGACCGTCCCCGAGCGGGGTACGGCCAGGATGGGCCAGGGCGTCGTAGCCCACGACGGCCAGGGTCGCGGCGCTCCCACGGGGACGAACGCCGTCCAGACCGAAGGTGTGGACGTCAGCAGCCACCAGGGCGACGTCGCCTGGTCGACCCTGTGGAACAGCGGCGTGAAGTGGGCCTACGTCAAGGCCACCGAGGGGACGTACTACAAGAACACGTACTTCACGCAGCAGTACACCGGCTCGTACAACGTCGGCATGATCCGGGGCACTTACCACTTCGCCACTCCGGACACGACCAGCGGTGCGGCCCAGGCGAACTACTTCGTGGACAACGGCGGCGGCTGGTCCAAGGACGGCAGGACCCTGCCAGGCGTGCTGGACATCGAGTGGAATCCGTACGGCGCGCAGTGCTACGGCAAGACCCAGGCCGGCATGGTCGCCTGGATCCGCGACTTCGTGAACACCTACAAGGCGCGGACCGGGCGGGACGCGGTGATCTACACCGCCACCAGCTGGTGGAAGGACTGCACGGGCAACAACGCGGGCTTCGGCGCCACCAACCCGCTCTGGGTGGCCCGCTACAACACCACGGTCGGCGAACTCCCGGCCGGGTGGGGCTACTACACGATGTGGCAGTACACGTCGTCGGGCCCGACGGTCGGCGACCACAACCACTTCAACGGCGCGCTCGACCGCGTGGTGGCACTCGCGAACGGCTGAGCCGACGCGACGCAGCACCAGGGCCCCGGTGACGAAGCTCCAGGTCACCGGGGCTCAGCGCTGCCCCGCACCCCACTATGCACTACACGTATACACACTATGTATAGTCCTGGCGTGCTGCACCACCGGCGTGCGGCCGAGCCATGGGGAAGTGACGCGCTGTGTCTGTTGTGCCCGGAAAGATGACTCCGTGGGGCACGGGGTTCGCTGCCGCCCTTGTGACGGTGCTCACGCTGACGCTCGGCGGCTGCTCGATGGAGACGACGGCTCCCGGATCGGCGCGCGCCGACGCCGCCTCCGACGCCAAGGGCACCTTCGGGCAGGCGGACTGCCGCAAGGCCAAATGCATCGCCCTGACGTTCGACGCCGGGCCCGGGGAGGACACCCCGCGTCTCCTGGACATCCTCAAGGAGAAGAAGGTGCCGGCCACGTTCTTCCTGCTGGGCAAGAACCACGTGCTCGAACACCCCGACACCGTGCGGCGTATCCAGGCCGAGGGACACGAGGTCGCCAACCACACCTGGTCGCACGAGATCCTGACCGGCAAGAAGCCCGACGAGATACGCGCCGAACTGGAGAAGACCCAGGACGCGATAGCGGAGATCACGGGCAGGAAGCCGCGGCTGATGCGCCCGCCGCAGGGCCGCACCGACGACACGGTCTCCGAGATCAGCAAGGAGCTGGGGCTCTCCCAGATCCTCTGGAGCACGACGGCCAAGGACTACTCGACGAACGACTCCGCACTGATCAGGAAGCGGACCCTCGACCAGGCGGGCAGGGACGGGATCATCCTGCTGCACGACATCTACAAGGGCACGGTGCCCGCGGTGCCGGGCATCATCGACGCGCTGCACAAGGACGGCTACACCTTTGTGACGGTCCCCCAGCTGATGGCCCCGGCGGAGCCCGTACCCGGCACGGTCTACCGCCCCTGAATCTCCGGGCACGCGGAACGGCCCGCCTTCCGGGGGGAAGGCGGGCCGTCCGTACCGGCCGTCGGCGTGATGCCACGCCCGTCACAGCATGGCGCCTACGCGGCGGCCGGGATCCTCTCCTGCACCCTGGCCGAGGCCGGGGCGAGCGCGATCTCCAGCACCTGGCGGACGTCGGTGACCGGGTGGACGTCCAGCTTCTCCAGCACCTCGGCCGGGACGTCGTCCAGGTCGGCCTCGTTGCGCTGGGGGATCACCACGGTGGTGATGCCCGCGCGGTGTGCCGCCAGCAGCTTCTGCTTGAGGCCGCCGATCGGCAGCACCCGACCGGTCAGCGACACCTCACCGGTCATCGCCACATCCGTACGGACGAGCCGTCCGGAGAGCAGCGAGGCCAGCGCCGTCGTCAGGGTGATACCGGCGCTCGGGCCGTCCTTGGGGACGGCGCCCGCCGGGAAGTGGATGTGCACACCCCGGTCCTTGAGGTCGGCGACCGGCAGCTCCAGCTCCGCGCCGTGCGACCGCAGGAAGCTGAGGGCGATCTGCGCGGACTCCTTCATCACGTCGCCGAGCTGACCGGTCAGGGTCAGTCCGGACGCCCCGGTCTCCGGGTCGGCCAGCGACGCCTCGACGAACAGCACATCGCCGCCCGCTCCGGTCACCGCGAGCCCGGTGGCCACACCCGGCACCGCCGTGCGGCGCTCGGCGGGGTCCTGGGCGGACTCGGGTACGTGGTGCGGCCGGCCGATCAGACCCCGCAGGTCCTCCTCGGCCACCGTGAACGGGAGCTCCCGCTCGCCCAGTTCGTGCTGGGCCGCGACCTTGCGGAGCAGCCGCGCGACGGCCCGCTCCAGATTGCGCACCCCGGCCTCCCGGGTGTACTCGCCGGCCAGCTTGCGCAGCGCGGACTCGTCGAGCCCCACCTCGTCCTTCTCCAGGCCGGCCCGCTCCAGCTGGCGCGGGAGCAGGTGGTCCCGTGCGATGACGACCTTCTCGTCCTCGGTGTAGCCGTCCAGCGTGACCAGCTCCATGCGGTCGAGCAGGGCCTCCGGAATGGCGTCGAGAACATTGGCCGTGGCCAGGAACACGACGTCGCTGAGGTCGAGTTCGACCTCCAGGTAGTGGTCGCGGAAGGTGTGGTTCTGCGCCGGGTCGAGCACCTCGAGCAGGGCGGCCGCCGGGTCGCCCCGGAAGTCCGAGCCGACCTTGTCGATCTCGTCGAGCAGGACGACCGGGTTCATCGAGCCGGCCTCCTTGATCGCCCGGACGATGCGTCCGGGAAGCGCGCCGACGTACGTACGCCGGTGGCCCCGGATCTCGGCCTCGTCGCGGACACCGCCGAGCGCGACCCGGACGAACTTGCGGCCCATGGCATGCGCGACGCTCTCGCCGAGCGACGTCTTTCCGACGCCGGGCGGGCCGACCAGAGCCAGCACGGCACCGCCGCGCCGGCCGCCGACCACGCCCAGTCCGCGTCCGGCACGCCGCTTGCGTACGGCGAGGTACTCGGTGATGCGTTCCTTCACGTCCTGGAGTCCGGCGTGCTCGGCGTCCAGGATCTCCTGAGCACCCTTGATGTCGTAGGCGTCCTCGGTCCGCTCGGTCCAGGGGAGTTCGAGGACGGTGTCCAGCCAGGTCCGGATCCAGGAGCCCTCGGGGCTCTGGTCGGAGGCGCGCTCCAGCTTCTCGACCTCCTTGAGCGCGGCCTCTCGGACGTGCTCGGGCAGGTCGGCGGCCTCGACACGGGCCCGGTAGTCGTCGGACTCGTCCTCCGGGTCGCCGTTGAGCTCGGAGAGCTCCTTGCGTACGGCGTCGAGCTGGCGCCGCAGCAGGAATTCGCGCTGCTGCTTGTCGACGCCCTCCTGGACGTCCTTCGCGATGGACTCCGCGACATCCTGCTCGGCGAGGTGCTCGCCGAGCCACTGGATGGCCAGCTTCAGACGGGCGACCGCGTCCGCGGTCTCCAGCAGCTGGACCTTCTGAGCGGTGGTCAGGAAGGGCGAGTACCCGGAGTTGTCGGCGAGCGCGGAGATGTCCTCGATCTGCTGGACCCGGTCCACGACCTGCCAGGCGCCGCGCTTCTTCAGCCAGCTGGTGGCGAGCGCCTTGTACTCCTTGGCGAGCTCGGCGGCGGAGCCGGGCAGGGGATCGGGCACGGATACGTCGATCCTGGTGCCCTCCACCCACAGCGCGCTCCCGGGGCCACTGGTCCCGGCGCCGATCCGCACACGGTCACGCGCCCTGATGAGGGCGCCCGGGTCACCGTCCGAGAGACGGCCGACCTGCTCGACCGTGCCCAGGACGCCGGTCCCGGTGTAATTCCCGTCGATGCGCGGCACGAGCAGCACCTCGGGCTTGCCGCCTCCGGGCCGCGCGACCGCCTGCGCGGCCTCCACCGCGGCGCGCACCTCCGCGTCCGACAGGTCGAGCGGCACCACCATTCCGGGCAGCACGACCTCGTCGTCGAGAGGCAGCACGGGCAGGTCGATCGGCGTGAGCGCCTTCGACGCATTCGACTCAGTAGTCATGATCTCCCCTTCGGCAGGCAAGTTGAGCTATGTGGGCTCAATGCTTGTGAGCCTGCGAATGTTCCCAGGGCCGTGTTCGCTCTCAGCGATCACCGTCCCCCCGCGTCCCTCACCTGCGAGGATCCGGGCATGCACGGAGAGGACAAGGGGCTCGCGGCGGACGGGACGATCCGTCGCGAGGGGTCCGTCGCCCACGTGGCCGCACCGTTCGCCCCGGTGGTCGAGGCGGTCCGCGTACGCGTCCCCGAGGCCTTCGGCCCCTCCCGGCTGCACAGCGCCTACCTGTACGGCAGCATCCCGAGGGGCACGGCCATTCCCGGCGTGTCCGACCTGGACCTGCAGGTGGTCCTGCGCGACGAACCCACCGACGCGGACCGTGCGGCGGCCGCGGAGACCGCCGCCGCCCTGGACGCCGACTTCTCCGTGATCGACGGGGTCGGCCTGCTCCTCTCCCCCGTCCGCGTCGTGCTCAGCGAAGAGGAGCGCCACGACTTCGGCTTCTTCGTCGCCTGCCTCTGCACCCCGCTGCTGGGCGAGGATCTGGCCGCGCACCTGCCGCGCTACCGGCCGACCTCGCTGCTCGCCCGTGAGACCAACGGCGACCTGGAGCTCACACTCCCCCGGTGGCGCGCCCTGGCCGCCGAAGCCGCCACCGACGAGGCGCGCCTCAGGCTGAGCAGGCGCGTCGCCCGGCGTCTCGTCCGGTCCGCGTTCACGCTGGTCATGCCGGTCTGGGGCGGCTGGACGAGCGAACTGCGGCGGTCCGCCGGACTGTTCGCGCGCTTCCGCCCGGACGCCCCGGAACGCGCCGCGCAGGTCCACGCGGCCGCCGTCACGGCACGCACCCCCTCGCCCGATCCGGCCGTACTGGCGATGCTCATCGAGGACCTGGGCCCCTGGCTGGCCGCCGAGTACACCGCGGCCCACGGGACGAAGGCACCGCGCCACGGAGGGTAGGCCGGGCGAATCCGCTGGTCCAGGGGGCCCGCGACGAGGAAAGATGGACGCCCGGAGAACCAACCGCCGCCGACCGGAGACCGGAGACCGCACCATGCACGCCCCAGACACCCACCGCCCCGTCGTCCTCGACCGGCGCGAAGGGCCGTTCGGCGAAGTCGTCCTGCGCGAGCACGGCGACAATTTCGAGATCATCGCCAACGGATGCTTCCTGATGGACACCTCCGACGGGCGTTCCGAGCGGCTGCTGATCGACGCGGCCCTCGCCGCGCTGCCCGTCGGCAGGCAGGACCCCTCGGTGCTGATCGGCGGTCTCGGGGTCGGCTTCTCGCTGGTGCGGGCATCCGCCGAGCCACGCTGGGGCCGGATCGCGGTCGTCGAGCGGGAGCAGGCCATCGTGGACTGGCACCTCGACGGACCGCTCGGCCGGATCTCCGGGGCGGCGCTCTCCGATCCGCGCACCGAGATCCTCCGTACGGACCTCGTGGCCCATCTCCGTACGACCACGGAGCGTTACGACGCGCTGTGCCTGGACATCGACAACGGCCCCGACTGGACCGTCACCCAGGACAACGGAAACCTCTATTCAGCTGCCGGTCTCGCGGCCTGCCGCGCACGTCTGACGCCCGGTGGAGTCCTCGCCGTCTGGTCCGCGCAGCCCTCCGCCGAGTTCGGTGAAGCGCTGCGGAATGCCGGATTCCACGCGGTAAGGACCGAAGAAGTAGCCGTTGCCCGAGGTGTGCCGGACGTGGTCCATCTCGCACTCCGGGACGGCTGAACCCCCACCCGGTATCCACGGCCCCGCCCCACCCACGGATCAGAGGCACAAGTCCGCCGATCCGTCTCCTTTCCCGTGGGTAACACCTTCACGACGGACAACACCCTGCGTAGCCGAGAGGCGCCTTGTGCCTTTACGCTGCTGACCGGCACAAGGGATCACCGACGAAATCCACAAGCGATAACCGTGCCTCCGGGGGAATGGCCTCCGCGAGAACGGGCAGGGGCGGGGCGATGGAACAGACACACACCACCCACAACGGCGTCGCGGCCACCCCCGGGGCTCAGCGCCGGGTGCTGGTGGTAGAGGACGACGCAACAATCGTCGACGCCATTTCCGCCCGGCTGCGGGCCGAGGGCTTCCTGGTGCAGACCGCACTGGACGGGCCCGCGGCCGTGGACGCGGCCGAGGCGTGGCAGCCCGACCTGATGGTGCTCGACATCATGCTTCCCGGCTTCGACGGCCTGGAGGTCTGCCGTCGTGTGCAGGCTCAGCGCCCCGTGCCGGTGCTGATGCTCACCGCACGCGACGACGAGACCGACATGCTGGTCGGGCTCGGGGTCGGCGCCGACGACTACATGACCAAGCCGTTCTCGATGCGGGAGCTGGCGGCGCGGGTCCACGTCCTGCTGCGCCGGGTCGAGCGGGCCGCGCTGGCCGCGGTGACGCCGCGCAGCGGCATCCTGCGCCTCGGCGAGCTGGAGATCGATCACGCGCAGCGCCGCGTCAGGGTGCGCGCCGACGACGTCCACCTCACCCCGACCGAGTTCGACCTGCTGGTCTGCCTGGCCAACACACCGCGCGCGGTGCTGTCCCGGGAGCAGCTGCTGGCCGAGGTCTGGGACTGGGCGGACGCCTCCGGGACCCGTACGGTCGACAGTCACATCAAGGCTCTGCGCCGGAAGATCGGCGCCGAGCGGATCCGTACCGTGCACGGCGTCGGCTACGCCCTGGAGACACCAGCGCCATGACGCCGCCCGGCTCGGGACTGCGGCCCTTCTCGATCAAGGCCAAGCTGGGCACGCTCGTGGTGGTCTCCGTGTTCATCACGACCGGACTGCTGATCGTCGCCCTGCGGACCAGGACCGAATTCCGGTTCATCACGGTCTTCTCGGTGATCGCGACCCTGCTGATCACCCAGTTCGTGGCGCACGGCCTGACCGCGCCGCTGGACGAGATGCGCGCCGTCGCCCGGTCGATCTCGCACGGCGACTACACGAGGCGGGTGAGCGGCGCCGGGCGGCGTGACGAGCTCGGCGACCTGGCGCAGACGATCAACCGCATGGCGGACGATCTGGAGGCGGAGGACCGGCACCGCAAGGAGCTGGTGGCGAACGTCTCCCATGAGCTGCGCACACCGATCGCGGCGCTCAGAGCCGTCCTGGAGAACGTGGTGGACGGGGTGTCCGCCGCCGATCCCGAGACGATGCGTACGGCGCTGAAACAGACCGAACGCCTGGGCAGACTGGTGGAGACCCTGCTGGACCTCTCCCGGCTGGACAACGGCGTGGTGGCGATCAAGGCGCGCCGCTTCGAGGTCTGGCCGTACCTGTCGGGCGTGCTGAAGGAGGCCAATCTCGCCGCCTCGCAGCGCCGGCTCTCCTCCGGCTCGGGCAACCACTCCCGTACGGACGTCCATCTGCACCTCGACGTGTCGCCGCCCGAGCTGACGGCGTACGCGGACGCGGAACGCCTGCACCAGGTGGTCGCCAACCTCATCGACAACGCCGTCAAGCACAGCCCGCCGCACGGGCGGGTCACCGTGCTGGCGCGGCGCGGGGAGTACCCCGAGTCGCTGGAGCTGGAGGTCGTCGACGAAGGCCCGGGCATCCCGGAGGCGGAGCGCCACCGGGTCTTCGAGCGCTTCAACCGCGGCCAGGCGCCTTCCCCGCACGGGCCGGGCTCCGACGGCGGTACGGGGCTCGGGCTCGCGATCGCCCGCTGGGCGGTGGATCTGCACGGCGGCCGCATCGGCGTGGCCGAATCCGCCCGCGGCTGCCGAATCCAGGTCACCCTTCCGGGGAACGCCCAGGCGCACGGTTGACCTCGCGTTCGAAGCGGAGGGCCCCGTTCTCCCTACCGTCCGGGAAAGAGATACGGTCCAGGGGGCCTGAGCGCAGGCCTCGCGTACCCGAAGGGCAGCGGAACCCTGCTTGTTTCCCGCCATTTCATGCGCCGAAACCCGCCTTCAGATGTGATGTGCACGACGAAGACCGGCCCGGCCTGCACGTAACGGCTCGGGAGGCGTAGCCTTGATTTCCGCTGTCCATCACCTTGTGAAGCGGAAGAGGGCGGTTGCCGCCGTGTCGTCTCAGTCCCCCAGTAACTCGAGCATCTCGACCGATCAAGAAGCAGGCTCCGGGTCCAACCCGGCAGCAGCTTTCGGCCCCAATGAGTGGCTCGTCGACGAGATCTACCAGCAGTACCTCCAGGACCCGAATTCGGTCGACCGCGCCTGGTGGGACTTCTTCGCCGACTACAAGCCGGGTACGACCGGCACGGCGGACAAGCCTGTCCCCGCACCTGCGGGAGCGGTGACCCCGGCCCCGGCCGCGAACACCGTGAACAACACCGCTCCGGCACAGGCCGCGACGCCTGCTCCGGCCGCGGCGCCTGCCAAGCCCGCGGCCGCCGCTCCGGCGGCCCCGGCGAAGGCACCGGCCGCTCCCGCCGCTCCCGCGAAGGCGGCGCCCGCGAAGGCGGCCCCGGCACCCGCGAAGACGGATGCCCCGGCCGAGGCCCCCGCCGGCCCGGAGTACGTGACGCTGCGCGGCCCGTCGGCCGCCGTCGCGAAGAACATGAACGCCTCCCTGGAGCTGCCGACGGCCACGTCGGTCCGCGCCGTGCCGGTGAAGCTGCTCTTCGACAACCGCATCGTCATCAACAACCACCTGAAGCGCGCCCGCGGCGGGAAGATCTCCTTCACGCACCTCATCGGGTACGCGATGGTGCAGGCCCTCAAGGCCATGCCGTCGATGAACTACTCCTTCGCGGTGAAGGACGGCAAGCCGACCCTGGTCAAGCCCGAGCACGTCAACCTCGGTCTGGCCATCGACCTGGTGAAGCCGAACGGCGACCGCCAGCTGGTCGTCGCGGCCATCAAGAAGGCCGAGACGCTCAACTTCTTCGAGTTCTGGCAGGCCTACGAGGACATCGTCCGCAGGGCCCGCGTCGGCAAGCTCGGCATGGACGACTTCTCCGGGGTCACCGCCTCGCTGACGAACCCCGGCGGCATCGGCACCGTCCACTCGGTGCCCCGCCTGATGCCCGGACAGGGCCTCATCATGGGCGTCGGCGCGATGGACTACCCGGCGGAGTTCCAGGGCACCTCGCAGGACACCCTGAACAAGCTGGGCATCTCGAAGGTCATGACCCTGACCTCGACGTACGACCACCGGGTCATCCAGGGCGCCGCGTCCGGCGAGTTCCTCCGCGTCCTGTCCCAGCTGCTGCTCGGCGAGAACGACTTCTACGACGAGATCTTCAAGGCGCTGCGCATCCCCTACGAGCCGGTCCGCTGGCTCAAGGACATCGACGCCTCGCACGACGACGACGTCACCAAGGCCGCGCGGGTCTTCGAGCTGATCCACTCCTACCGGGTCCGCGGTCATGTGATGGCCGACACCGACCCGCTGGAGTACCGCCAGCGCAAGCACCCCGACCTGGACATCACCGAGCACGGCCTCACCCTGTGGGACCTGGAGCGGGACTTCGCGGTCGGCGGTTTCGCCGGCAAGACGATGATGAAGCTCCGCGACATCCTCGGCGTCCTGCGTGAGTCGTACTGCCGCACCACCGGCATCGAGTTCATGCACATCCAGGAGCCGAAGGAGCGCAAGTGGCTCCAGGACCGGGTGGAGCGTCCGCGCCCGGCTCCGGAGCGCGAGGAGCAGCTGCGGATCCTGCGCCGCCTCAACGCCGCCGAGGCGTTCGAGACGTTCCTGCAGACCAAGTACGTCGGCCAGAAGCGGTTCTCGCTGGAGGGCGGCGAGTCCGTCATCCCGCTGCTCGACGCGGTCATCGACTCCGCCGCCGAGGCCCGCCTCGACGAGGTCGTCATCGGCATGGCCCACCGCGGCCGGCTGAACGTCCTGGCGAACATCGTCGGCAAGTCGTACGCGCAGATCTTCCGGGAGTTCGAGGGCAACCTCGACCCGCGGTCGATGCACGGCTCCGGTGACGTCAAGTACCACCTGGGCGCCGAGGGCACCTTCACCGGTCTGGACGGCGAGCAGATCAAGGTCTCGCTGGCCGCCAACCCCTCGCACCTGGAGGCCGTCGACCCGGTCCTCGAGGGCATCGCACGCGCCAAGCAGGACATCATCAACAAGGGCGGCACGGACTTCACGGTCCTGCCCGTCGCGCTCCACGGCGACGCGGCCTTCGCGGGCCAGGGCGTCGTCGCCGAGACGCTCAACATGTCGCAGCTGCGCGGTTACCGCACCGGCGGCACCGTGCACGTGGTGATCAACAACCAGGTCGGCTTCACCGCCGCCCCGGAGTCCTCGCGTTCCTCGATGTACGCCACGGACGTGGCGCGCATGATCGAGGCGCCGATCATCCACGTCAACGGCGACGACCCGGAGGCCGTGGTGCGTGTCGCGCGCCTCGCCTTCGAGTACCGGCAGACGTTCAACAAGGACGTCGTCATCGACCTCATCTGCTACCGCCGCCGCGGTCACAACGAGGGCGACAACCCGGAGTTCACCAACCCGCAGATGTACACCCTGATCGACAAGAAGCGCTCGGTGCGCAAGCTCTACACCGAGTCCCTCATCGGTCGCGGCGACATCACGCTGGAAGAGGCCGAGCAGGCTCTCCAGGACTTCCAGGGCCAGCTGGAGAAGGTGTTCGCGGAGGTCCGCGAGGCCACCTCGGCGCCGTCCCAGCCGCATGTCCCGGACGCGCAGGCGGAGTTCCCGGTCTCCGTGAACACCGCGGTGTCCTCGGAGGTCGTGAAGCTGGTCGCCGAGTCGCAGGTGAACATCCCCGACGGGATCACCGTGCACCCGCGCCTCCTGCCTCAGATGCAGCGCCGCGCCGCCTCCGTGGAGAACGGCACGATCGACTGGGGCATGGGCGAGACCCTGGCCATCGGCTCGCTGCTCATGGAGGGCACCCCGGTCCGGCTCGCCGGCCAGGACACCCGCCGCGGCACGTTCGGCCAGCGCCACGCCGTTCTCGTCGACCAGAAGACCGGCGAGGACTACACCCCGCTGCTCTACCTCTCCGACGACCAGGCCCGTTACAACGTCTACGACTCGCTGCTCAGCGAGTACGCGGCGATGGGCTTCGAGTACGGCTACTCGCTGGCCCGTCCGGAGTCCCTGGTCATCTGGGAGGCCCAGTTCGGTGACTTCGTCAACGGCGCGCAGACCGTCGTGGACGAGTTCATCTCCTCGGCCGAGCAGAAGTGGGGCCAGACGTCCGGCGTCACCCTGCTGCTCCCGCACGGCTACGAGGGCCAGGGCCCGGACCACTCGTCCGCACGCCCGGAGCGTTTCCTGCAGATGTGCGCGCAGGACAACATGACGGTCGCGATGCCGACCCTCCCCTCGAACTACTTCCACCTCCTGCGGTGGCAGGTGCACAACCCGCACCACAAGCCGCTGATCGTCTTCACCCCGAAGTCGATGCTGCGCCTCAAGGCGGCCGCCTCGAAGGTGGAGGAGTTCACCACCGGCGGCTTCCGTCCGGTCATCGGTGACGAGTCGGTCAAGGCCGAGGCGGTCCGCAAGGTCGTCTTCGTCTCCGGCAAGCTCTACTACGACCTGGACGCCGAGCGCGAGAAGCGCGGTGACACGGAGACGGCGATCATCCGTCTGGAGCGCCTGTACCCGCTGCCGGGTGCGGAGATCCAGGCCGAGATCGCCAAGTACCCGAACGCCGAGAAGTACCTCTGGGCCCAGGAGGAGCCGGCGAACCAGGGTGCGTGGCCGTTCATCGCGCTCAACCTGATCGACCACCTGGACCTGGCCGTCGGCGCCGACGTCCCGCACGGTGAGCGCCTGCGCCGCATCTCGCGTCCGCACGGCTCGTCCCCGGCGGTCGGCTCGGCCAAGCGCCACCAGGCCGAGCAGGCGCAGCTGGTCTCCGAGGTCTTCGAGGCCTGATCAGCGGCTGTACGCCATCGAAGGGCCCGGCCCCGCGAGCATCTCGCGGGGCCGGGCCCTCGGGCTTTCCGGCCTCGTTATTCTGGTCGTATGTACTTCACGGACCGTGGCATCGAGGAACTGGAGAAGCGGCGCGGCGAGGAGGAGGTCACCTTCGAGTGGCTCGCCGAGCAGCTCCGTACGTTCGTCGACCTCAACCCCGACTTCGAGGTCCCCGTCGAGCGCCTCGCCACCTGGCTGGCCCGCCTGGACGACGAGGACGAGGACGAGTAGCCGGCAGTCACCGTCCGGGTTTCCCGCCGCCCGCGCCCCTGAAGCGGTTGTACGCGAGCCCCAGAAGGCCCTGTACGAGAAGGACGAGGCCCGCGGCGATCCAGCCGCCGCTGCGCCGACGGGCGCCCCAGAGGGTCAGTGGCAGCCCGGCGGCGACCTGACCCGCCGCCACGGCGCGTGCCCGTGGGCCGAGCACCCAGGGGCCGAGGCTGCCGCTCTCGACGGCGTCGAGTTCCACGCGCACGGCGTCGCGCCAGCCGGCCCATTCGATCTGCTCCGCCTCCGGGTGGATCCCGGCGACCGAACGCAGCCGGTCGGCGGGCTCGCCGGGCGTGAGACCGGGCGGCAGGCCGACCCCCGCCCGGGTGAGTACGGCGAGCAGTCCGCGCAGCCGGGCGTCGGCGTCGCTTCCCGGGTCCTCGCGGGTGAGGGCCTCCAGCGCCTGGACGTCCGTGACGGGGTCGAGGCCCAGCCTGAGGGCGGACGTCCGCATGGCTTCCTCCTCGGCGGCCGGGGTGCCGTCGGCGAGCCAGGTGTAGCCGACCGGGCGGCGGAAGCCCGAGGCGAGGGTGTAGCCGGAGCGGTCGCCGTCCCACCACAGGGCGAGCACCGGCCAGGTGGAGCCCACGGCGAGGGCGGTGGCCCAGCCGCCGACGACACGGTCGACGGGCTCGGCACCTCCGTCGGCCGCCGGGGGCACGTCGGCCGGTGCTCCTCCGTGGCCTTCGTGGACGTCCTTCCGCCAGGGCTTCCCTTCGGGGACGAGCACGCTCCAGCCGTCCCCCGCGGGCACGAGCAGCATGCGCTCCCGCAGGAGATGGGCCACGGGCCGTACGGTCTCGGGATCGGCGCGGCAGAGAAGCAGGGCGCCCACGGATGTCGCGGTCATGCACCACACGCTAGGTCAATTTGCTCGCGTATGAACCATTTGCCGCCCGCCTCCACTCTCCCACCAGCACCCGTTTCGGCCGTCCCTTGACTTCCCCGATCCGCGATATATCGTGTTCTCGGAAGACGCGATATGTTGCGTCGCGCCACCCAGTGGGAGGTCAGATCCATGCCTGAGCCGACGTGGACCGTCGCCGAGCCCCAGAAGCTCACTTTCGACGACCCCGTGACAGCACTCAACGTGCGCATCGTCGACGGCATGATCAATGTCGTCGGCACCGACGAACCGACCGCCCGGCTGGAGGTGTCCGAAATAGAGGGGCCCCCACTGGTCGTGACCCTGGAGGGCGGGACCCTCACCGTCACCTACGAGGACCTGCCGTGGCAGGGCCTTCTGACCTGGCTCGACCGCAGGGGACCCCGCCGCAGCGCCGCGGTCTCGCTCGCCGTACCGGCCGGCGCCACGGTGGAGGTCGGTGTCATCGGGGCCGAGGCGGTCGTCTCGGGGATCCAGGGCCGCACGGAGCTGCGCGGCATCTCGGGGGACAGCACCCTGGTAGGCCTCTCCGGGGTCGTCCGGGCCGAGACGGTGTCCGGCAGCCTGGAGGCCCAGACCGTCACCGGAGACCTGCGCTTCCAGTCCGTGTCGGGCGATCTGACGATCGTCGAGGGCGCCGGAACCTCGGTCCGGGCGGAGTCCGTCACCGGCCACATGGTGCTGGATCTCGACACCTCGCCGAAGCCGACGGACATCAGACTGACCTCGGTATCCGGCGAGATCGCCATCCGGCTTCCGCACCCGGCGGACGCGAGGGTCGAGGCGAACACCGCGAGCGGGACCGTCTCCAACGCCTTCGAGGACCTGCGTGTGGGCGGCCAGTGGGGCGCGAAGAAGATCACCGGCACACTGGGCGCGGGCAGGGGGAAGCTGAAGGCGACCACCGTCTCGGGTTCGATCGCCCTGTTGCGCCGCCCACCCGCCCAGGACGCCGAGCCGACCGGAAAGGTGCTCTGACATGGCTCCCGTATTCGCCCACGGCCGTCTGCGCCTGTACCTCCTCAAACTGCTGGACGAGGCCCCGCGCCACGGTTATGAGGTGATCCGGCTCCTGGAGGAACGCTTCCAGGGGCTGTACGCCCCGTCGGCGGGCACCGTGTATCCGCGGCTGGCCAAACTGGAGGCCGAGGGCCTGGTCACCCATGCGACCGAGGGCGGCCGCAAGGTCTACTCCATCACCGACGCCGGGCGGGCCGAGCTGGCGGGCCGCGGGGGCGAACTGGCCGATCTGGAGCTGGAGATCCGCGAGTCCGTCTCCGAACTGGCTGCCGAGATCCGTGACGACGTGCGGGGAGCGGCAGGCCAGCTCCGCAGCGAGATGCGCGCGGCGGCTTCCGAGTCCCGCCACTCCTCCGGCGGCGGCAAGGGCGGCTGGGACCCCGGTTTCGGGGACAAGGAGGCGTGGCGCACGGCGAAGGAGGAGCTCCGCAAGGCCAAGCAGGAGTGGAAGGAACAGGCCCGCAGGGCGAAGGACGAGTCGCGCAAGGCCCGTGAGGACGCGGACCAGGCCCGCCGCCAGGCCCAGGAGGCGCACGAGAAGGCGCGGGAGCAGATGCAGAACGCCGCGCGCCAGGTCCAGGAGCACTTCGCGCGGGGCGACTGGCCCGCGGGGGTTCGGGACGGGCTGGCCGAGATCACCGGCCAGCTGGGCAACTTCGCCAGGACCGGCGCCTGGCCGGTATACAGCCGCCCGGCGCCCGAGGAGCCGGACGTCGAGTGGGCCGCCGACGCCACGACCACCGGTGACCCGGCCCGTGACCTGGACCGCCTGCTGGACCGCTTCCGCGACGACATCCGTGACGCGGCCCGGGACCAAGGCGTCACCGAGGCCCAGCTGTCGGAGGCCCGAGGTCATCTGGCCTCGGCCGCGACACGCATCGGCTCTCTGCTGCGGTCCCCGGCCGACGAGGAGAAGGGCACCTCCGGCACACCCTGACCCCGTGCCCGGCCCGGCCGGAGGAGACCCCGGGCCGGGCCGCCGTGCCGCCCGGCGGTCAGCTCGCCCGGGCCCGGCCCTGCCCGCCGTCGCCGTACAGCGCGCGTTCCACCGTCGCGTAGGTGGCACCGTGGTCGGCGAGCACATCGGCGACGACGCCCGGGCAGGCGGTCAGGGCCAGCAGCAGGTGCTCCTCACCGATGAAGCGGTCGCGCCGGCCGAGGGCGATGCGAAGGGATTTCTCCAGGATGCCCTTGACGCCGCCCGTGAAGGTTCGGCGTCCGGACCACCAGCGTCTGTTCCCGCGATCAGCCGCGAGGACTCCTTCGCCGTGGGCATCCTCGACCCGGGCCACGATCTCGGTGATGTCGATACCGATGCCGGCGAGTGCCTCCGTGTCGGCCCTTGTGAGCCCGCCTCGGCGGCGGGCCTCACCGAGCGCGGCCTCCATCGAGGCGCGCCGGTCGGTGAGTCCGAGGGCGGTGACGGCGAAGGACGCCCGGCTGCCCTCCTGGTCCAGCAAGGAGAGCAGGAGGTGCTCCTCGGTGACGGAGTCGGCTCCCGCCCGCTCGGCGTGGGTCACCGCGCCGGTCACGGTGGCCCGGGCTCCCACGGTGAATCGCTCGAACATCAATGCCTCCCGTACTTCTTGTGCACGGCCTGCCTGCTGACACCCAGCTCGGCAGCGATCTCCTGCCACGACCAGCCCTGGACGCGGGCGCTCCTCACCTGGACGGCTTCGAGTTGTTCGAGCAGCCTTCGCAGCGCTGCCACCGCCCGCAGCCCGACGCGGGGGTCATGGTCGCCGGCACGCGCGGCGAGATCCGTTGCTTCGGTCATGATGTCAACTTACGTTGACACTAGACCGCTGTCAACCATGATTGACATCGTCGGTGGCGAGGCGCGCGTGGCGCTCCACGTCGTACCGGATGTCCCCGTAGCGCAACCTCTCCCGCTCGATGCCCTCCACGGCGAAGCCGGCCCGCACGGCCACGGCGCAGGAGGCGGGGTTGTTCGTCCGGTGCCCGAGTTCCAGCCGGTGGAGGCTCAGACCCTCGAAGGCCCAGCGGGCAAGCGCGCGCACGCCCGCGGCGGCGATGCCTGTGCCGCGCGCCGCCTCGGTGGTCCAGTACGAGACCCAGCCGGTGTCGTGGACGTGGTTCACCGCCGTCACGGCCACCGATCCGAGCGCGGCGCCGTCACGGACGACGGCCCACGTGTATCCGGTACCGGCCGCCCGCTCCCCCTCCCGGCCCGCGATCCATTCCAGCGCCTCGGCGGTGGTCGTGACGGGCCGTCCCGCCTGACGCGCCATCTCCTCCGGCGCGAAAGCGCGGAGCACGGCCGGGGCGTCGTCGGGTTGCCAGGGCCTCAGCAACAGCCCTTCCGGCGTCAGCAGTTCCGTGACCTGCCGCCTCACGACGTGGTGAGCACGATCTTCCCGAAGAGATCTCCGGCGGCGAGCCGCTCGAAGCCTTCGCGGGCCCGGTCCAGCGGCAGGGTCTCGTCGATCACGGGCCGCACACCGGTGGCCGCACAGAACGACAGGAGGTCCTCCAGCTCGTCCTTGGAGCCCATCGTGGAGCCGACGATCTTGAGCTCCAGGAAGAAGATCCGGGTCAGCTCCGCGTGCGAGGGCCGGTCGCCACTGGTGGCACCCGAGATGACCAGGGTGCCGCCGGGCCGCAGCGACTTGACCGAGTGGGACCAGGTCGCCGCTCCAACGGTCTCGATGACGGCGTCGACACGCTTCGGCAGCCGGGCGCCGGGCTCGTAGGCCTCGACGGCTCCCAGTTCGACGGCTCGCTTGCGCTTGGCCTCGTCGCGGCTGGTGGCGAACATCCGGAGCCCGGCGGCCTTGCCGAGCACGATCGCGGCGGTGGCCACACCGCCGCCCGCCCCCTGCACGAGGACGGAGTCCCCGGGCCGTACGGCGGCGTTGGTGAAGAGCATCCGGTACGCCGTCAGCCAGGCGGTCGGCAGGCAGGCGGCCTGCTCGAAGGTGAGCTCCTTCGGCTTGGGCAGCACGTTCCAGCTGGGCACGGTGACCTGCTCGGCGAACGTGCCCTGGTAGCGCTCGGTCAGGATGGAGCGCGGTTCGTCGGGGCCGACACCGTGGCCCGTCTGACCGATGACGGAGTGCAGGACGACCTCGTTGCCGTCCTGGTCGATGCCTGCGGCGTCGCAGCCGAGGATCATGGGCAGCTTGTCCTCGGCGAGGCCCACACCGCGCAGGGACCAGAGGTCGTGGTGGTTGAGCGATGCGGCTCTGACCTGGACGGTGGTCCAGCCGGGGCGGCTCTCGGGTGAGGGGCGTTCGCCCAGCTCAAGGCCGTCGAGGGGCTGGTCACGGTCGATGCGTGCGGCGTAGGCGGCGAACATGGCCATGACGATAGGCCGTGACGCGTCGTGACGTAACCGTCCGAGAGTGTGACGCGCGCCGCGCCGCACGTGCACCGCCACCAGCAGCGGGACGGGGAGAGCGGGGCCCGCACGGCGGACCCCGCTCCCACACCCCGCTCGGCGTCAGCGCCGCGCGACACCCTCCGCGCGGGCGGCCGCGGCCACCGCGGCGGTGACGGCGGGAGCGACCCGCTCGTCGAACGGCGACGGAATCACGTAATCGGCGGCCAGCTCGTCACCGACGACATCCGCCAGGGCGTTCGCCGCGGCGATCTTCATGCCTTCGGTGATCCGGGAGGCACGCACCTGCAGCGCGCCCGCGAAGATCCCGGGAAACGCCAGCACGTTGTTGATCTGGTTCGGGTAGTCCGACCGCCCGGTGGCCACCACGGCCGCGTATTTGTGCGCGACGTCGGGGTGGACCTCGGGGTTCGGGTTGGCCATGGCGAACACGAACGCGCCGGGTGCCATAGAGGCCACGGCCGGCTCGGGGACCGTACCGCCGGAAACCCCGATGAAGACGTCGGCGCCGGCCAGCGCCGTCTCCAGGGAGCCGGTGATGCCGGCGCGGTTCGTGATCTCCGCCAGCTCGCGCTTGACGTCCGTGAGGTCGTCGCGGTCGGCGCTGACGATGCCCTTGCGGTCGGCCACGGCGACATCGCCGATGCCCGCCTCCAGCAGGAACTTCGCGATGGCGACACCCGCCGCGCCGGCGCCGGAGATGACGGCGCGCAGATCACCGAGCGTCCGGCCGGACAGCTTCGTCGCATTGCGCAGAGCCGCGAGGGTCACCACGGCGGTGCCGTGCTGGTCGTCGTGGAAGACCGGGATGTCGAGACGCTCCTGGAGCTTGCGCTCGATCTCGAAGCACCGGGGCGCCGAGATGTCCTCCAGGTTCACCCCGCCGAAGGAGGGCGCGAGGCGCACGACGGTGTCGACGATCTCGTCCGCGTCGGTCGTGGCGAGCGCGATCGGCACCGCGTCGACCCCGCCGAACTGCTTGAAGAGAATCGCCTTGCCCTCCATCACCGGGAGGGAGGCCTCGGGACCGATGTCCCCCAGGCCGAGGACGGCAGTGCCGTCCGTCACGACGGCCACGACCTGCGACTTCCACGTGTAGTCGTGGACGAGCTCGGGATTTTCGGCGATGGCGCTGCACACCTTCGCGACGCCGGGCGTGTACGCGAGGGACAGGTCGTCCTTGTCGCGGATCGGGACGGTGGCCTGCACGGCCATCTTCCCGCCGCGGTGGAGGGCGAAGGCCGGATCGAAGGGCTCGTCCGCACTGCTGAGCCCTGCCGCACCGGCCTCGCCGTGTGTCTTGCTGTCGCTGCGAGGATTGACGATCTCCGCTGCCATTGTGTTGACCCCTTAAGTCTTCATCAGTTGAGGGTGGCCACTCCTGGTTGAGGAGGGGTGGGCGGGCACCGCGTACGTTCCCGGCACTGAGCGGTTGGACCGCTCCGGCAGGGGAGACACATACGCGCGGGCGCGCCGCACACGCGCCCTGAGCCCCGGATGAGGGGTGTAAAGGTCTTTCTTACCGGACGGACCGGGCCTCTTACGAGTCGGTATCGACTCGGTGACATGACTCATAGCCGAATATCTGGACAAGTCCACTAAGGCCCACAAAGGCCGTCCGTAGGTCGAGACGCACCGGAGATTCTCCGGAGGGGCACGCACTTTCCAGCAGATGGTCCGGCCTTGCGGTATCCGTCCGTTGAGGTTCGGGGGTCGCCCGTTACCCGATTTTGACATGACCGGCCCCCTGATTGGGTGAGTCCGAATGGCAAGATGCCCTAATCACACGAGGTGGCGGCACTCGAAGGTGCGTGCGCACCCACCCCACCAGCATCCCCTCACTGCCGGAGGATTCCGATCATGACCGCAAGCACCCTCTGTCGTACGACCGCGAAGTCCCGGATTGCCGCGGTCTGCGCAGTCGCGGTCGCCGGCACCCTGCTGCTGACCGCCTGTGGCGACCAGACCGACAGCGCGAGCAAGAAGGAGTCGGGCGCGGCCTCCACCGAGAAGGCGCCGCTCGCCGACCTCCTCCCCCAGTCCGTCAAGGACAAGGGCGAGATCAAGGTCGGATCCGACATCGCCTACCCGCCGGTCGAGTTCAAGGACGAGTCCGGCAAGACGGTCGGCATCGACCCCGACCTCGGGGACGCCCTCGGCAAGCAGCTCGGCGTGAAGTTCGTCTTCGAGAACGGCACCTTCGACACGCTGCTCACGGGTCTGCGCTCGAAGCGCTACGACCTCGCGATGTCGGCCATGACCGACACGAAGGACCGCCAGGAGGGCGTCGACTCCGAGACGAAGAAGAAGGTCGGCGAGGGCGTCGACTTCATCGACTACTTCACCGCCGGCGTCTCCATCTACACCAAGAAGGGCGACGACAAGGGCATCAGCACCTGGTCGGACCTCTGCGGCAAGAAGCTGGTCGTGCAGCGGGGCACGGTCTCCCACGACCTCGCCAAGGCCGAGAGCGCCAAGTGCGGCAGCAAGGGCAAGATCTCCGTCCAGGCGTTCGACAACGACCTGGAGGCCCAGACCCGGCTGCGCGGCGGCGGCGCCGACGCGGGCTCCTCCGACTTCCCGGTCGCCGCGTACGCGGTGAAGACCTCGGGCGGCGGCAAGGACTTCCAGCTGGTCGGCGAGCAGGTCGAGGCGGCCCCGTACGGCATCGCTGTCGCCAAGGGCAACGACGAGCTCACCAAGGCCATCGAGGCGGCCCTGAACGCGGTCATCAAGAACGGCGAGTACGGGAAGATCATCGACAAGTGGGGCGTCCAGGCCGGCGCGGTCACCGAGGCGAAGATCAACGGCGGGTCCTGACCGGAGACCGGCGCTGAAAGGCAACATCTGTGACTGACATAAAGAAGGCGGCCCCGGCGGACACCCCGCCCACCCCGTCGGCGGGGCCGGAGGCGATCAAGGCCATCCCGGTACGTCACTACGGCCGGTACGTCTCCGCGGTCGTCGCGCTCGGCCTGCTGGCCTCGCTCGTCTACGCGTTCGCCCAGGGCGACATCAACTGGAACGCGATCCCGGACTACTTCTTCGACGACCAGATCCTCGAAGGAGTCAAGAACACCGTCATCATCACGGTCCTCTCGATGATCATCGGTGTCGTGCTGGGCATCGTGCTCGCCGTGATGCGGCTCTCCAAGAACCCGGTCACGACCTCCATAGCCTGGGGCTACATCTGGTTCTTCCGCGGGACCCCGGTCTACGTACAGCTGCTGGTCTGGTTCAACCTCGGCATCGTCTTCGAGTACATCAACCTCGGGCCCATCTACAAGGACGAGTGGTCGTCCTTCATGACGCCGTTCCTCTGCGCGCTGCTCGGGCTCGGACTCAACGAGGCCGCGTATATGGCGGAGATCTGCCGGGCCGGTCTCCAGTCGGTCGACGAGGGCCAGACGGAGGCGGCGCACGCCCTGGGCATGAGCCACGGGAAGACGCTGCGCCGGATCGTCGTACCGCAGGCGATGCGCGTCATCGTCCCGCCCACGGGCAACGAGGTCATCAACATGCTGAAGACCTCGTCCCTGGCGGTCGCCGTCCAGTACACCGAACTGCTGCGTTCGACCCAGAACGTCTCGCAGACCTCCGGTGCCACCGTGGAGATGCTGTTCCTGGCCGCGGCCTGGTACATGATCCTCACCTCGATGCTCAGCATCGGCCAGTACTACCTGGAGCGGTACTACGCGCGCGGCTCCAGCCGCAGCCTGCCGGACACCCCGTTCCAGAGGATCAGGGCCAACATGCTCTCGCTGGGCCGCCCGAAGGGAGGCGCCGCATGAGCGCCATGGTGAAGGCCGAGGGCGTACACAAGTCCTTCGGCCCCGCGCACATCCTCAAGGGCATCGACCTGGAGGTCGCTCCGCGTGAGGTCTTCTGCCTGATCGGCCCGTCCGGCTCCGGCAAGTCGACGTTCCTGCGGTGCATCAATCACCTGGAGCAGATCAACGCCGGGCGGCTGTACGTCGACGGCGACCTGGTCGGCTACCGGCAGAAGGGCGACAAGCTCTACGAGCTCAAGGACAGCGAAGTCGCCCTGAAGCGCCGGGACATCGGCATGGTCTTCCAGCGCTTCAACCTGTTCCCGCACATGACGGCCATCGAGAACGTCATGGAGGCGCCGATCCAGGTCAAGGGCGAGGCCAAGGCCGTCGCCCGCGCCCGTGCGGAGCGGCTGCTGGACCGGGTCGGGCTGTCCGACAAGGCGAAGAACTACCCGTCCCAGCTCTCCGGCGGACAGCAGCAGCGGGTGGCCATCGCCCGCGCCCTGGCCATGGAACCGAAGCTGATGCTCTTCGACGAGCCGACGTCGGCGCTCGACCCCGAGCTGGTCGGCGACGTGCTGGACGTCATGCGCGGCCTGGCCGAGGAAGGCATGACGATGATCGTCGTCACGCACGAGATGGGATTCGCCCGCGAGGTCGGCGACGCGCTGGTCTTCATGGACGACGGCGTCGTGGTCGAGTCCGGCCACCCGCGCGACGTCCTGACGAACCCGCAGCACGACCGGACGAAGTCCTTCCTGTCGAAGGTGCTGTAGCACCGTCGCGGATGGCGGAGAGGGCGGTACGGACCAGGTCCGTACCGCCCTCTCCGCCGTTCCCGGCGGCCGGCCGTGAGTGCCCTACTTCACGGCGAGGACCAGGCTGTCCGACGGGGAGGCCCAGACCGCGCGTGCCTCGCCGAAGCCGGCCTCCCGGAGGGTACGGGCGTGCCAGTGGACGGAGGGCATGTCGCCGTCAGCGTGCTCGCCGTAGATCTCGAACCGCTCGGCGGTGGGCCCCGCGAGGACCGGGTCCTTGGCCATCAGGGCCCACCACTCGCGCCAGTCCACGGCCCCCTCGGCCTTGGCCCGGTCCATGGCCGCGTGCCGGTGGGCGCGTTCGGCGGCGTTGATGCGGGGGGTGCCGGTGTCGATCATGTGGTCGGCGTTCATGAAGACCCCGCCGTCCCTGACCAGTCCGCCGATCTGTCCGTACAGGGCGGCGAGGGGCTCGCTGTGCAGCCAGTGCAGGGCGGTGGCGGTGAGCACGGCGTCGTACGAGGTGTGCGGAAGCCGCTCGGTCCAGGCGGCGTCCTTCAGGTCGGCGGTCACGAAGGTGACCCGGTCGTCCCCCTCGAAGGTCCCACGCGCGATGGCGAGCAGCGCGGGGTCGAGGTCGACACCGGTGCTGGTGGCCTCGGGGAACCGCTTGAGGAGCCGGTCCGTAATACTGCCCGTACCGCACGCCAGGTCGAGCACTCTCGGTTCGGGCCCCACGACGGCCTCGACCATGTCCAGCATCACCCGGAACCGCTCCTCACGGTCCGGCATGTACCACTCCTGCTGCCGGTCCCAGCTCGCCTGCCAGGACTGCCAGTCGGTGCCCGTAGCCGTCTCCGCCATCCCATCCTCCACGTAATACTCAGTGGTCACCCCCGACCATTACACTGGTCGACACAGCGACCATAGACCGACGCCGTAAGGACTACAAGTGGAACTGGCCTATTACTCGGATTACGCCGTGCGTCTGGTCAACACCGAGGAGCCGGGCCGCAACAAGGACTCCCTCACCACCGTCGACTGCATCCGCGAGCTGTTCGGCCCCAGTGCCCAGGCGGCCCGGCGTGCCACGGACGCCGATGTGACGCGCTTCCGCTCCGTGCGGGCCCGGCTGCGCGCGGTGTTCGAGGCGGCCGACGGCGGCGACGAGACGCTCGCGGTCGACCTGCTCAACTCGCTGCTGCTGGAGTTCCCGGTCAACCCGCAGATCTCCGGCCACGACACCCGTGACGAGGACGGCAAGCCGGACTGGCACATGCACCTGGCCGATCACCCGTCGAACGCGACGGCCGGCTTCGCCGCCATCGCGGCGATGGGCCTCGCCTTCCACCTCACCACGCACGGCGTGGACCGGCTCGGCCTCTGCGAGGCGGCTCCGTGCCGCAATGCCTACCTCGACACCTCGACCAACCGCTCGCGGCGCTACTGCTCCGACCGCTGCGCGACCCGCGCCAACGTTGCGGCCTACCGGGCCCGCAAGCGGCTGGAGGCGGACCGCTCCGGCGAGACGCGGCGCACGGCGGAGACCGCCCAGCCCAGCAGCCCGAACACCGACCGCTGATCCTTCCTCAGCGGCCGGTAGCGGGCCCGGACGCGGGCCAGTACGAGCTCTTCGGGCACCGTCCCGTAATCCGTGCTGTCCCCGCCCGCGTACGAGTTGTCACCCAGCACCCACCAGCCGCTGCCGCGTCGCTCGGTGGCCCGCTTGACGACCAGGAGGTCCTGCTGCAGCGGATGACGCAGGATCACCACGTCCCCCGGGCGCACCGGCGCCCCGCGCTGCACGAGCAGCCAGTCGCCGTGGTAGAGCGTGGGCACCATCGACGGCCCCGTCACCTCCACCACCTGGAACGGCTTACGCGCCGCCCGCCCGCTCCATGGTTCCTGTGCCGGTTCCGGCATCTGTGGCACCTCCTGGTCCATCCTCCGGTACACGGCAGCGCGCACCGCTCCGTATTTCGGCCGCCGGTCTCATCCTCACCCGGACTTTTGGCCTAAGCCCTAGGGGGCAGCCGCAAAAACAGGCTTCCTACGGAGTAATGTCCCACCTGAGAAGACGATCACGAGGAAGGACAGCTCCATGCTTTCCCGCCTGTTTGCCCCCAAGGTGAAGGTCAGCGCCCACTGCGACCTGCCCTGCGGCGTGTACGACCCGGCCCAGGCCCGCATCGAGGCGGAGTCCGTCAAGGCCGTCCAGGAGAAGTACCAGGCCAATGAGGACGCGGACTTCCGCACGCGCGCCGTTCTGATCAAGGAACAGCGTGCCGAGCTCGCGAAGCACCACGTCTCGGTGCTCTGGAGCGACTACTTCAAGCCCCCGCACTTCGAGAAGTACCCGGAGCTGCACCAGCTGGTCAACGACACCCTGAAGGCGCTCTCCGCGGCCAAGGGCTCGAACGACCCGGCCACGGGCCAGAAGGCTCTGGACCTGATCGCCCAGATCGACAAGATCTTCTGGGAGACCAAGAAGGCCTGACCTGCGGTCCTCCTCCGCGAGGCCGACAACGACCGCACCCGGTCCGCCGCTTCCCCTACGGGGGTGGGGCGGGCCGGGTGCGGTCGTTGTCGGCGCGGACCGTGTCAGGAGCCCGGCAGGAGGTGGCTGTAGCTGTCCGGGTTCTCCTGGAGATAGGCCGCCAGCCCCTGGGCGGGGCGGCCCGTGAGGGTGGGGACGGCGTCCGAGACGGTGTCCAGCTCGCCCGCCGCGATCGCCTCGTACGACGTGACCCAGCCGGCCACTTCCCACTCCGGGGCTCCGTAGTGGGCGCGGGAGGCGTAGGCCTCCTCCCTGGTCTCCGCCACGTACCGGATGGTGCGGCCGGTACGCCGGCTCAGCTCGTCGGCCGCCTCCGCCAGGGTGAACGCCTCGGGGCCCGTGAGGTCGTACGTCGCGCCGTCGTGGGTGGTCCCCTCGTCCAGCAGGACGGCTGAGGCCGAGTCCGCGATGTCGTCGTGCGCGACCGCCGACACCCGCCCCTCGCCGCCGGGACCGCGCAGGACCCCGTCGGCGCCCGTCATCGCGGGGATCGCCGCGAGATACCAGCAGTCCCGCAGGAACGTGTGGCGCACGCCGGTCATCCTGATGTGCGCCTCGGTGTGCCAGTGGTCGCGCGCGAACGTGAACGTCGCGTCCGGTGCCGCTCCGAGGAACGACACGTACACGATGCGTTCGACGCCCGCGGCGAGGGCCGCGTCCACCGCCGTGGTGTGCTCCGCGACCCGGCCGGGACTCTCGTGGGCCGAGACGAGGAACAGGGTGTGCGCACCGTCGAGCGCGCGGCGCATCGCCTCGCCGTCGCCGTACGCGGCGGCGGGCGCGGCGACCGTGCCGGGCAGGCGGGGCAGCCGTGAGGGGTCCCTGCCGAGGAGGCGCACGGGGACGCCGGTCCGGGCCAGCCGGGCGGCGACTCGGCCACCCACGGCCCCG
Organism: Streptomyces sp. NBC_01166; assembly: GCF_045039765.1. Taxonomy (NCBI): domain Bacteria; kingdom Bacillati; phylum Actinomycetota; class Actinomycetes; order Kitasatosporales; family Streptomycetaceae; genus Streptomyces; species Streptomyces sp. NBC_01166. The sequence continues at coordinate 5,611,562 of NZ_CP108613.1, read as the reverse complement.
GTCGCGCCGGTCACCGCTACGAGAGGGCTGATCATCCCGCCTCACCGTCCTCCGCCACCGGGGGACCTGCCCAGCGGCGAACCTCCACGACCGCGCTCGCCGGCAGCGGTCCGTAGACGTGCGGGAACTCCTCGCCGCCGGGCTCCATGGCCTCGTAGCGGACAGGTGCCGGGAGCCGGGCGGGGTCGATGACCAGGACCACCAGACCGTCGTCCTCCGACCCGTACAACGCCCGGGCCACGGCGGGGAGCTGATGGGGCAGCGAGCAGTGGATGAATCCTTCCTCCCGCAAGGTGCGGCCCCGGGTGGACATCTCGTACGTCCCCGCTCTGCGGGCGGCCTCCCACAGGGGCTCTTCCGTCAGGTGCAGCAGCTGTTCGGTCATGGGGTCACGCTAAGGGCTGCCGGGCGCGGCCAGGAGCTTCGCCTCCGTTCGCGCGTCGAGACCGACGGCGGGGCGGTCCGGCCGGTGCGGGACGGTCCCTCCGAGCTCGCGCAGCCAGGCCCATGTGTCGGCGACGGTCTCGCCGACGGGTCTGCAGCGCAGGCCGGCGGCGTGCGCCTTGGTCACGTCCCCCTGGTGCAGGGTGTCGTAGAGCTCTCCGGCGGGAAGCCAGACCGGCAGGTCCGTCCATGGCTCCACGCCCGCCGCGAGGAGCACCCCGGGGTCGGTCCAGCGCAGTCGGGCGCGGGAGCCGGTGACACGGACACAGGTGTCCAGGAGCTCACCCATGGTCGTGTGCCCCGGGTGGCTCACGGTGTTGTACGCCCCGGACAGGCCCCCCTCTGCGGCGTCCAGCAGCCAGTCGGCCAGGTCGCGGGCGTCGATGTACTGGAGCGCGGCGTCCGGCGGCCCCGGCGCGACGACCTCTCCGCCCCGGGCCGTCCGAGTGAGCCACCACGGCAGACGGCCGATGTTCTCCCCGGGACCGAGGATCAGCCCGGGCCTGGCGAGCAGCACCCGGTCGCCGAAGGCGTCGAGCGCCGCGAGCTCCCCGCCGCGCTTGGCCAGGGCGTACGGGACGTCAGCTCCGGCGTCCTGGGACGCCCCGTCCACCAGCGGCCCGTCCTCCGTCAGCCCGGCCGGGGCGGGGTAGGCGTAGACGGACCTGCTGGAGACGTAGGTGAAGTGGCCGGCCCTGTCCGACAGCAGCCGGGCGGCGTCCCGCACGGCGGACGGAGCGCCGCTCCAGGTGTCGACCACGAGGTCCCAGGCGCCGTCGGCGAGTACGGCGAGGCCCGCCCCGCCCGTCGTCCGGTCGCCGGTCAGGGACCGGGCCCCGGCCGGCGCCGCGTGATGTCCGCGGTGGAGGACGGTGACTTCCCAACCGCGTTCGAGAGCAGCGACGGTGACGGCGCGTCCCACGAATTCCGTGCCGCCCAGCATCAAGAGCTTCATGAGGTGATCGTGCCAGCCGGAGGACCGGAGGAAACGGGACGTCGCTGTCGGCAGAACGGGGAACTCTCCGCTTCAGGACGTGTGCGCGAGGGGGCTGCGGTGGCGCAGCAGCCACCGGTGGTACTCCTCGGCCCTCCGTGCCGCGTCGCGGTAGGCCGCCTCCAGCTCCTCGTACACGGCGTCGATGTCCGCGCCCGGCCGTGAGACCAGCAGCAGACGGACCGCCAGCGGGTCACCGCGCAGGGGGCGGATCGCCATGTCCTCGCGGGGGCCGGAGGTCGGCTGGCAGGGGGCGACCGCCTCGCCGAGGACGACGAGGGAGGCCGCGGTGAGGTAGTCGCCGTGCAGGACGGGCGGGTCGAGACCCGCGGCGCCGAGGACCCGGCGCACACCGTCCCACTCACCGTCCACCGACGGGTCGACCATCCACCGGTCGCCCGCCAGGTCGTCGAGGTCCACCACCGGCCGTCCGGCCGCCGGGTGGTCCCGGGCCAGGGAGATGAACTGCGGTTCGCGCTCCAGGAGTACGCGCTGGACCAGTCCGTCCGGAACGGCGAGCGGGCAGCCCTCCACCTCGTGCACGAAGGCCACGTCGAGCCGGCCGGCCGCCACCGCTCCGAGCAGCGCCCGGGCCGACACGTCGACACGGAGCGAGATGTCGGTGCCGGGCAGCCGCACCCGCAGTCCGCGCAGCCAGCCGCCGATGACCCGGCTCGCGGTGGATCCGATCCGCAGGCCGGGGCCGCCGGCCCGCGCGGCCGCGGCCTCCGCCGTCGCGGCGCCGACCAGGGCGGACATGCCGTCCACCAGAGGGCGGGCGCGGCTGAGGACCGAACGTCCCAGGAGGGTCGGCCGGCAGCCGGTCCTCCCGCGGCGGAACAGCTCCGCGCCCAAGGTCTTCTCGATCCGCTGGAGCTGGGTGGTCAACGAGGGCTGGCTGACGCCCAGCTGCCGTGCGGCCTGGTGCAGGCTGCCTGTGTCGGCGATGGCGCAGAGCGCCCTGAGGTGCCTCACCTCGAGCTCCATGACGGCGAGGGTATGGCTGTTCGCACGCCGAGCACCAGATGCCCCAACCGCCACCAACCGGGCCGATTCAGGGGGTGTCGGGGCGACCGGCACGTGCTGATTCTGTGTGCTTCCTGTCCCGGTGATAGGGCGGTGCTATCGCCGGTTGACATCATCCGCTGCGGGCCCGGCTGCCCCGACACTCTTGCCGTACCCCCCACCCGTTCCCCGTCCGTCTCCGGACGGGGTTCTTCGGACAGGCAGGAGAACACCCCCCATGAGACAATCCAGGACAGCCGTCATGTCGGCCGTGGCCGGTCTCGGACTCGGCCTCGCCGCGTCGCTCGGCACCACCCCCGCGGTCGCCGCCGCTCCCTCCCCCGCGTCCACGGCCACCGTGCCCGCGGCGCAGTCCGGCTACGCCGCGTACGCCGGTTCGAGCGAGAACGCCGCCGCGAACAAGGCGTTCTTCGACGCCGTCATGAAGTCGGTCGCCGAGAAGCGGGCCGCGAACCCGGGCGCCCAGGCGGTCACCGTGGTCTACAGCACCGCCAACGCCCCCAGTTTCCGCAGCCAGATAGCCAGCAGCACCAGCATCTGGAACAGCTCGGTCAGCAACGTCAAGCTGCAGGAGGGCTCGAACGCCGACTTCGACTACCGCGAGGGCAACGACTCCCGGGGTTCGTACGCGAGCACGGACGGGCACGGCAGCGGATTCATCTTCCTCGACTACGCCCAGAACCAGCAGTACAACTCGACCCGGGTCACCGCTCATGAGACCGGGCACGTGCTGGGGCTTCCGGACCACTACACCGGGCCGTGCAGCGAGCTCATGTCGGGCGGCGGTCCCGGCACGTCCTGCACGAACGCGTACCCGGACGCCACGGAGCGCTCGCGGGTGAACTCCCTCTGGCAGAACGGTCTCGCGGCTCTCGCCCGCACCACGTCCTGACACCGGGGCCGCCCGGCACGGGGCCGTTCCGCGGAAGCGGGGCGGCCCCCACGGCTTCGGCGGCGGGTCAGGCGAGTTCGAGCGGGAAGGCACCCCGGTGGCCCGTGCCGGCGCCGTGCGCCGGGCGCGGTTCGAACTCCCGGCAGCTCCATATCTCCTGGACGAATCCCGTACGCCGGTCCCAGAGGCCCGCGAGGTCGTCCCCGCCCGCCACGTCGCGGTAGGCGTCCTTCGCGCCACGGAAGCAGGCGAGCCCGCCGGAGAGACCGCGGACCGGGACCGGGAAGTAGTCGGAGAAGGCACAGGCTATGCACGTCTGCAGATGCATGCCCGGCGGAAGCATCCGCTGGACCGTGGCCAGCGCGGCCGCGAAGTCGCCCTCGGCACGGTTCGACTCGTAGACCGCCCCGTCCAGATGGAGGGCGAGATACAGATCCGGATCCGCCCTGCGCAGGGACAGCAGACAGCTGAGCGTCGCCTGACGGACCGTCCCGGACACGAGGACCGGGAGCGGGAGGTCCCACTCCAGGACGCAGTCGTCGAGCACGCCGTCCACCAGCCCGAACAGCCCCTCCGGAACCGGCACACCGGCCACGGGGCCCAGACCGTCGAAGCTCGCGCCCTCGAAGTCCGTGCCCCGGACGCGAATACGGAGCTGCTGTCCGTCCGTGGTGAGAATGACGGCCTCGGAACCATGGCGGTCCCGGTACCAGCCTGCCCACGACTCATCTGTCATGAGCAGGGACTGTAGCCCGTGCCCCGGCGCACGCCCTGTGGCACCCTCCCCTTCCGTGCTTCCGATGACGGGGCCCCGGTCATCCGGCCTGCGGTTCACGCCACATGGGCCACATCGGCGGCCCCTCGGGGAGGTCGACGGTCCTCCCCATGAAGGTGAAGCCGAGCCGCTCGTAGAGACCGCGGCTGCGCTCGCTGCTCGCCTCCAGATAGGCGGGGGTCCCCTCCCGGTCGCACCGCTCCAGGACCCCCCTCATCAGCGCCTCACCGATCCCCTCCCCCTGGCGCTCCGGGGAGACACCGATCATCAGCAGGTACTCGTGCGCGCGGTCGTGGGGGTGGACGGCGCCGGTCAGCCTCCCCACCAGTTCGGCCCGTTCGTTGTCGGGATCAGCGGTCTCCCGCATGAGCGCGGGGGTGTCGTCGCCCTCCTCCGGCGCGCCCGCCGGCACGGAGAGCCAGAGGGCCACCGCCGTGCCGTCCTCCAGGAGGTCGACACGGCCCTCTTCCAGCGTGATGTCGGCGAAGACGCCGAGGAACCTCCCGTGCACCGCACGCCGGTGCTCCTCGTCGGGAAAGACCCAGCTGCTCACCGGATCGTGGTGGAACGCCTCCTCCAGGATTTGTACGACCTGATCCCTGTCCCGCTGGTCCGCCCGCCGCACTCGTACGCCCATGACCGCCCCGCCCCCTTCGTCCCGTGATTGGTGCCAACCGACCTACGGAATCCTAGAGTTGGCCCTCCGGGCCGGTCACGGGCGGCCTGGTTCAGTGCGTTCTGCGGGTGACGAATTCGGCCAGGGCGAGCAGTTCTCCGGCCCCGGCCGGCGCGGGCACCGCGCGGGACAGGTGGTGGACCGCTCTGGCCATCCGGTCGGCCGCGGCGGTCTGTGCCCAGTCACGCCCGCCGGCCCGGTCGACCGCGTCGGCGGCACCACTCACCTCCCCCGGCGTGTTCATGGCCCCCCGGTAGAGCGCGGCGAGCTCGGCGGCGGCCGGGGTGTCCGAGGTGAGCGCCGCGACCACCGGAAGGGACTTCTTGTGCGCGGTCAGGTCCGCCCCGACAGGTTTGCCGGTGCGGTCCGTGTCCCCCCAGATCCCGATCAGGTCGTCGATGAGCTGGAACGCGAGACCGGCTTCCCGGCCGAAGCCGTCCATGGCGCGGACCGCCCGCTCCCCCGCGCCGGCATAGAGCGCGCCGAGGGCGCAGGCGCAGCCGAGCAGAGCGCCCGTCTTGGCCATGGCCATGGCCAGGCACTCGTCCAGCGTGACGTCGTCGGGGCCGCGGTCCTCCAGGGCGCAGTCGGCCTGCTGCCCCGCGCAGAGCTCGATGACGCAGGTGGAGAGCCGCACCGCGGCGTGCGCGGATGCCGGATGCGGGTCGTCCGCCAGCAGTCTCAGGGCGAGGGAGAGCATGGCGTCACCCGTGATGACTGCGTCCGGCACACCGAACACCGCCCAGGCCGTGGGCCGGTGCCGCCGGGTGGTGTCCTCGTCGATGACGTCGTCGTGGAGCAGGGTGAAGTTGTGCGCGAGCTCGACGGCGACGGCCGCCCGCATCGCCGCCTCCGGGTCCCCTCCCAGCGCACGGGCGGAGGCCAGGACGAGCGCCGGCCTGATCGCTTTGCCTGCCTGCCCGGAGGCGGGCGTCCCGTCGGCGTTCTGCCAGCCGAAGTGATACATGGCGACGCGGCGGATCGCCCCGGGCAGCGTCTCGACGGCCGCCCGGAGGTGCGGGTCGACGGTGTTTCGGGTGTGCTCCAGGAGCGCGGCGGCCTTGTGCCCCTCCATCGCGGCATCCGTACTGGTCATGGTCACGGTCACTCCTTCCGGGCGCCTCGGGGCGCCTTGATCGCGGCCTCGGGCCTGCCGGGGCCCGGGCGGTACCGCCGCCCGGGCCCGGGGGAGCGTCACCGCCAGCGGCTCACCTCCACGTTCTCCAGGACACCCAGGGCGTCCGGCACGAGGACGGCGGCGGAGTAGTACGCGGTCACGAGGTACGAGATGATCGCCTGCTCGTCGATGCCCATGAAGCGGACCGAGAGGCTCGGTTCGATCTCGTCCGGGATGCCGCTCTGCTGGAGCCCGATGACGCCCTGGTCCGCCTCACCGGTCCTCATGCAGATGATCGATGTGGTGCGGGCGTCGGTGACCGGGATCTTGTTGCACGGGAAGATCGGCACCCCTCGCCACGCCGGCACGTGGTGCCCGCCGACCTCGACGCTCTCCGGCACCAGACCGCGCCTGTTGCACTCGCGGCCGAACGCGGCGATGGCGCGCGGGTGGGCGAGGAACAGCTTCGATCCACGCCTCCGCGAAAGGAGTTCGTCCATGTCGTCGGGGCCGGGCGCTCCGTCGTGGGGCTGGAGACGCTGCCCGTAGTCGCAGTTGTTGAGCAGACCGAACTCCCGGTTGTTGATGAGCTCGTGCTCCTGGCGCTCGCGCAGCGCCTCGACCGTGAGCCGCAGCTGCTGCTCGGTCTGGTTCATCGGCTGGTTGTAGAGGTCGGCCACCCTGCTGTGGACCTTCAGCACGGTCTGGGCGACGCTCAGTTCGTATTCACGGGGCGCCGACTCGTAGTCGACGAAGGTGTGCGGGACGACGGTCTCCCCCACATGTCCCGCGGACAGGTCGATCTCCGCCTCGCCGTAGCGGTTGGTCCGCTGGTGCGGGATGGCGAGCAGTCCCGCGAGGTGGTCGCGGAGCGAGTCCGCCCGGGCCGCGAGGTTGAGCACGTCCGACCGGCGAAGGGTCAGCAGCGTGCAGGCGGTGACGGCACGGGCCGTGTACTCCCAGGTGGCGTCGCCGTCGAGCAGGACCTGGTCGCCGAAGTACGCGCCGTCGGCGAGGACTCCGAGCACCGTCTCGTCTCCGTACGGCCCGGCCCCGATCTTCTCGATCTTGCCGTGGGCCAGCAGATGGACCCGGTCCGCCGCCTCGCCCGACGCGACGAGCACCTCGCCGGCCGCGACGTCGCGCTGTTCGCACCGGCGGGCCAGCTCGGCCAGCACCTCCTCGTCACCGAAATCGCGCAGGGCCGGAAGTTCACCGAGCTCGGCGGGGATGACCGTGACCCGGTCGCCCGTCTGGACGAAGGTCACCCTGCCGTCTCCGACGGAGTAGCTCAGTCGCCGGTTCACCCGGTATGTGCCGCCCTGCACCTGCACCCACGGAAGCATGCGCAGCAGCCACCGCGAGGTGATCTCCTGCATCTGCGGGGCGGACTTGGTCGTCGTCGCGAGGTTCCGCGCAGCCGCTGTGCCGAGACTCTGCTGCGGCGGCTGCGTGTCGCGAACCTCTTCACCAACGGACATCCGACATCCTCTCGATCATGGGCTGACCTGCGAGAAGAAGACTCCCAGCCGGGGACACGGCGCGCTATTACACAAAAGAGTGTGACTATTCGGGCCTGGGGCGGGAACGTTGCCCACACCAGGCGCAGGCATTCAGCCCGGACCGGGCCGGATCAGCAGGGCCGGGCCCGGCCGGATGCAGGGCGCTCAGGGCCCTGGTCCTAGGACTCCGGCCCACTCCGCGTCCGGTCCTCCGCCCGTTACGGCGCCGCGCACGGGCGCCTAGCGTTCCCGCCATGGATACGACAGGCACTCTCGACGAGGCCCTCCAGCGGCTGCACATCTCGGGTCCCGAGCGGCTCGGGCGGCTCACCAACCACGCGCCGATGGCCGTGGAGGCCCTCGCCGCCAACGGCCGGTCCTCCGCCGTGCACCGTTGGCTCGACCTGTACGCCTCCAGGCTGGAGGAGTTCCCGGCCGGCGTGGAGCCGGTCACGGACGCCGACTGGCGTTCCGCACTGGGCGACCCGCGCCGCGCCGCCGACTGGATCGGCTACTTCGGCCGGGAGCTCGCCGACCACCCCTGGCGCGAGGTGCTCACGCTGTGGTGGCCCCGCCTCCTGCCCGGCATGTACGGCGGATCGACGCATCCGGTGATCCGCGTGGGCCACGCCGTGCGCACGCTCCTGGCGGGTGAGGAGACCGGGCCGCGTCTGACCGAACTCGCCCACGGCCTCGGATACTGGGCGGCCCGCCACCACCCCGTCACCGGCCTCGCCCCCGCGCCCGGCGCCGGCAGCGCCGCCGCGGCCCTGGACGCGGTGGCGCCCGTCGACCAGCGGGAAGGCGGCTTCCCCGCCCGGCTCGGCAGGGTCAGGAGCCTGCCGGTGTGGGCCGCCGGGGTGACGGACCCCGCCGATGCGCGCCGCCGGCTCACCGAACTGGTCCGGGCCGCCACCCACCGGTACGCCACCCACGGCCACGGCGAGGAGACGATGCTGGTCCACGCGGCCACGGCCCCCAACGCCGTCCTGCGGACCCTCCCCGCGCTCCCGGAGGCCCTGTGGGTGCCGAGCCTCCGGGCGGCCTGGACCGCGTCCGCGGCGGTGACCGCCATGTACGCGCCGGACGCCCCGGTGGCTTACGTACCGCCGGGCCGGATCGCGCCCGAAGAGGTCATGGAACGCGCCCTGGCCCACGGCGACGAGCACGTCATCAAGCTGACCGACACGGCCATGCACTTCGGCGACGAGCAGTCGCTCGCGGCGGCCCTGCGCGCCGTCGAACTCAGTGAACCTCTTCGGTAGAGCGGCCCGTTCGGTGCGCCAGCGGTGCCCCCGACACGACGACCTTGCCCGGATTGAGGATGCCGTGCGGGTCCAGGGCCGCCTTCACCGCTCGCTGCATGGCGAGGTTGACCGGGCCGACCTCGCGGTCCATGCCGCCCATCTTCAGCAGGCCCACGCCGTGTTCACCGGTGACCGTGCCGCCGAAGGAGATCGCGGCGTCGAGGATGTCCTCGAAGGCGAGCTGGGCACGGGCCCTGGCGGCGTCGTCGCCCGGTTCGGTGATGATCAGGGGGTGGAGGTTCCCGTCGCCGGCGTGGGCGATGTTGGCGATGAGGACGTCGTGCGCGCCGGCGATCTCCTCGATGCGCGCGAGCATCTGCGGCACCCGGGAGCGCGGCACGACGACGTCCTCGGTGAGCACCGGGCCCAGCCGCTCCAGCGCCGGGTAGGCGAGCCGGCGGGCCTGGAACAGGGCGTCAGCCTCGGCCTGGTCGGTGGAGACCTCGGCCCAGGCCGCGCCGGCCTCCGCGAAGCAGGCCCGTACGGCCTCCGCCTCGGCGTCGCCCGCGGCTCCCGGGGTGTCCACGCGGCCGAGCAGGATCGCGTTCGCGTCCGCCGACAGGCCCATGTTCTTCCACTCGTCGACGGCCTTCAGGCAGTGCCGGTCGAGGAGTTCGAGCGCCGAGGGCACGATGCCCGCCGCCGTCACCCGGCTCACCGCGTCTCCGGCCGCGACGACGGAGTCGAAGAAGCCCGCCACGGTGCGCTCCGCGGGCCGTGCGCCGCGCAGCTTCACGGTGATCTCGGTGATCACGCCGAGGGTTCCCTCGGAGCCGACGAGCAGACCGCAGAGGTCGTACCCGGCCACCCCCTTCGCGGTCTGTCGGCCCACCCGTACGGTCTCGCCGAGGCCGTTGACCACCTCGAGTCCGAGCACGTAGTCGCGGGTCACGCCGTACTTGACGCAGCACATGCCGCCCGCGTTGGTGGCGGTGTTGCCGCCGATCGTCGACCAGGGTGAGCTCGCCGGGTCCGGCGGGTACCAGAGCCCCTGTTCGGCGCAGGCGGCGCGCAGATCGTCGTTGACGACGCCCGGCTGGACGACGGCGATGCGCTCCACCGGGTCGATGCGCAGGATCCGGTTCATGTCCTCGAAGGAGAGGACGACGGCACCGTCCACCGCGTTGGCCCCGCCCGAGAGGCCTGTGCCCGCCCCGCGCGGGATCACCGGGATGCGGTGTTCGACGCAGTACGCGACGACCGCCCGCACCTCTTCGGTGTCCTGGGGCCGCACGACGGCCAGGGGCTGCCCGGCCGGGGCCCACTCCGCCTCGTCGTGCGCGTAGCGGCCCAGACTGTCCGGGTCGGTGATGACCTTGTCCGCCGGTATCCCGTCGGCTGCGTTCGGCTTCGGCACTGCCGCTGACCACCTCTCTTGCCCGCGCGCACCCCGCATCCGTCACGGGGCCGCACCTCCCATGATGACGCGGCCCCTCCCACGGCGGACGGGCACCCTAAGTTGCATCCGCGATGCAACTTACCTACGCTGCCGCCATGCGGCTGACGCGATTCACCGATGTGGCGCTGCGGGTGCTCATGCGCCTGACCGTCACGGCGGAGGGCGAGGACCCGCCGACCACCCGCGAGGTGGCGGCCACCATGCAGGTGCCGTACACCCACGCGGCGAAGGTCGTCGCCCGCCTCCAGCACCTCGGCCTGGTCGAAGCGCGGCGCGGCCGCGGCGGAGGCCTCTCCCTCACCACCGCCGGCCGGGCGGCCTCGATCGGTGCCCTGGTGAGGCAGCTGGAGGGGCCGGGCGAGGTCGTCGAATGCGAGGGCGGCACACCGTGCCCCCTGCGCTCCGCCTGCCTGCTCCGCTCCGCGCTGCGCCGGGCCGAGGAGGCGTTCTACGCCTCGCTCGACCCGCTCACGGTCGGCGATCTCGTCTCCTCCCCCACCGGCCCGCTGCTGATGGGCATCAGCCGCGGCCGCCCCTCGCCCGGCTGACCCGCCGCGCGCCCGCCCCCACGCACCCCACTGCGCGCGACAGGCGGTCACGCCCGCCCAAAAATACGCATCTCATATACCAGTTATCTGCCCGGCCGCGATCCGGCGGGCCCTCACCCCCAGGAGTCACCCGATGCTCTCCGAGACGTCGACCGCCACTGTCCGAGCGACACTTCCCGCCGTGGGGGCGGCCATCGGGGACATCGCGGACCTCTTCTACCGGAAGCTCTTCGACGCCCACCCTGAGCTTCTCCGGGACCTGTTCAACCGGGGCAACCAGGCTTCGGGCACACAGCGCCAGGCGCTCGCCGGGTCGATCACCGCCTTCGCCACCCAACTCGTCGAGCACCCGGACACCCGGCCCGATGTGATGCTGAGCCGCATAGCCAACAAACACGCCTCGCTCGGCATCACCGCCCCGCAGTACGAGATCGTGCACACGCACCTCTTCGCCGCGATCGCCGAGGTGCTCGGCGACGCCGTCACCCCCGAGGTCGCCGCGGCCTGGGACGAGGTCTACTGGCTGATGGCCAACGCCCTGATCGCGATCGAGGAGCGGCTCTACGCGCAGCGGGGCGTGACGGCGGGTGATGTCTGGCGCGAGTGGACGGTGGTCTCCCGCGTCGAGGACACCCCTGACGTGGCCACCTTCCGGCTCACCCCCTCCGACGGCGCACCGGCCCCCGATTTCCGGCCGGGCCAGTACATCTCCGTCCAGGTGGAACTCCCCGACGGCGCCCGGCAGATACGCCAGTACAGCCTCACCGGGGCGCCCGGCGCCGCCCTGCGCTCCTTCTCTGTCAAGCGGGTACGCGGCACGGACGGCCCGGATGGCGAGGTCTCCGCGCACCTGCACGCCCGGCTGGGCGCGGGCGACCGGCTGCGCGTCTCGGCGCCGTACGGAGATCTCGTGCTCGACGGCTCCGACGCCCCGCTGCTCCTCGCCTCGGCCGGCATCGGCTGCACGCCGATCATGTCGATGCTGGAGCACCTCGCCGAGGAGGGTCACCGTTCGCCCGTCACCGTGGTGCACGGCGACCGGTCCCCGGCCGACCACGCGCTCCGTACGGACCACGAGGCGCTCACCGCCGTGCTCCCCGGAGCGTCCGCCCACTTCTGGTACGAGAACCCGGAGCCCGGCCGGGCCGCCGGGCGCACCGGCACCGTGGACCTGAGCGGCCTCCCGGTCGCCCCGGGCACCCGTGCCTACCTCTGCGGTCCGCTGCCCTTCATGCGCGCCGTCCGCTCACAACTCCTCGCGAAGGGAGTGGCGTCGGCGGACATCCACTACGAGGTGTTCGGCCCCGATCTCTGGCTCGCCCAGGACTGAGCACGGCTCGCCCGGGGCACTCGCGGACTGTCCGGATCGAATCGCACACGACGCGAACAGTGCTCGAACAGGTTTGCCGGAGCCTCGTGTTCCGGTACAAGCGCTGTACGGACACGCTCCCCCGCTAACGAAGGAGTCGGCAATGTCCTCACCGATGTCCGCCAGCAACTTCCTCAAGGCCCTCAAGAACGAGGGGCTCACCGTCGTCCAGGTGGGCGACTGGCGTACGCACAACCGCAACCACAAGGGCCCCTGGGGGCCGGTGCACGGCGTGATGATCCACCACACCGTCACGAAGGGGACCGCCCGCACCGTCGAGATCTGCCGCGACGGCTACTCGGGGCTTCCGGGCCCCCTCTGCCACGGGGTGATCGCCAAGGACGGCCGGGTCCACCTGGTCGGCTACGGCCGCGCCAACCACGCCGGGCTCGGCGACGACGACGTCCTGCGCGCCGTCATCGCCGAGAAGCGCCTGCCGTCGGACAACGAGTCCAACACCGACGGGAACCGGCACTTCTACGGCTTCGAGTGCGAGAACCTCGGCGACGGGAAGGACCCGTGGCCCGCCGTCCAGCTCGAGGCCATCGAGAAGGCGGCGGCGGCGGTCTGCCGCTTCCACGGCTGGGACGCTCCGTCGGTCATCGGGCACCTCGAGTGGCAGCCCGGCAAGGTCGACCCGCGCGGCTTCTCGATGACGGGGATGCGCAACCGCATCCACGACCGGCTGAAGTAGGAGATCCCCGGGCGGCGGACAATGAGGGCATGACCGACGAAGAGCTCGACCTCTCCCGGCTGCAGCCGGTGCTCCCCTCACCCCTGCAGCCGGCCGAGGACGAGCGCTTCGCGCGGCACGGCGTGACGCTGCTCCTCAAGCGCGACGACCTGATCCACCCGGACCTCCCGGGCAACAAGTGGCGCAAACTGGCCCTCAATCTCCGGGCCGCCGCCGGCCGAACCGTTCTCACCTTCGGCGGCGCCTACTCGAACCACCTCCGGGCGACGGCCGCCGCCGGACGCCTGCTGGGCTTCCCCACCGTCGGCGTCGTACGGGGGGACGAACTGGCCGACCGTCCGCTGAACCCCTCACTCGCGCGGTGTGCGGCCGACGGCATGCGTCTGCACTTCGTGGACCGGGCGACCTACCGCGCGAAGGCCTCTCCCGACGTCCTGGAAGGCCTGCTGGGCCTCTTCGGGGAGTGCCTGGTCATCCCGGAGGGCGGCAGCAACGCGCTCGCCGCACAGGGCTGCACAGGGCTCGGCCGGGAGCTGCTCGGCCGGACCGGCACGGTGGCCGTCGCCTGTGGCACCGGCGGCACCCTCGCGGGGCTGGCCGCCGGACTCGGCCACGGACAGCGCGCCCTGGGCATCCCCGTCCTGCGTGGGGGCTTCCTGGGAGCGGCGGTGCGCGATCTGCAGCGGGAGGCCTTCGGCGCCCCGACCGGACAGTGGTCCCTGGACGAACGCTTCCACTTCGGCGGGTACGCCCGCACCACTCCGGAACTGCACGCCTTCGCTGACGACTTCGAGGACCGCCACGGCCTGCCCGTCGAGCGGCTCTACGTGGCCAAACTCCTGTACGGGCTGACGGTGAGGGCCGGGGAGGGCGCCTTCGCTCCGGGCTCCACGGTCACCGCGGTCGTCACGGGCCGTCCGGAACCGCCCGGGGCGTGATCACGCGCCGTCCGACTCCCGGTAGGCGGCGGCCTCCTCCAGGTCCAGCCGCCGCAGCAGGACACGCAGCATCTCGTCGTCGATCCGCCGCTCGTCCCTGAGGCGTACGAAGACCTCGCGCTCGGCGGCGATCATGTCCCTCGCCAGCCGCCGGTAGGTGTCGTCCGCCGATTCCCCGGTGACCGGATTGGCCGCGCCGAGCCTCTCCCAGACCGCGTTGCGGCGCCGTTCCATGACGGCGCGCAGCCGCTGGACGAGGGGATCGGGCAGTGCGTTGCGCGGATCGGCCAGCAGCGCCTCCAGCGAGGCGTCGGCGGCCGTGGAGGCCTCGTTCTGCGCCTGCGCCTCGGCCAGCGTCGCGGCCCGCTCGCTGCGCCTCGGCAGCTTCAGTACGCGTACCAGGAGGGGCAGGCTCAGCCCCTGGACGACCAGCGTCCCGATGACGGTCGTGAAGGTCAGGAAGAGCACCAGGTTGCGAGCGGGGAAGTCCTCCCCGTCGTGCGTGACCATGGGGATGGAGAAGGCGATGGCGAGCGAGACGACGCCCCGCATCCCGGCCCACCCGACAATCAGGGGCGAGCTCCAGGAGAGCTCCCCCTCGCGCTCCCTGATGCGTCTGGAGAGCCAGTGCGGCAGGTAGGTCGCCGGGTACACCCAGACGAAGCGCACCACGACCACGGCCACGAACACGAGGACCGCGTATCCGAAGGCCTCGGACACGCTGTAGGAGCCGAGCCCCCGGAGCACGAAGGGCAGCTGCAGCCCGATGAGGGCGAAGACCGCCGACTCCAGGACGAACGCGACCATCTTCCAGACCGCCGCCTCCTGGAGCCGCGTCGCGAAGTCGACCTGCCAGGAGCGGTGCCCCAGGTAGAGCGCGACGACCACGACGGCGAGCACCCCGGAGGCGTGCACCCGCTCCGCGGCCGCGTAGGCGACGAAAGGGATCAGCAGCGACAGGGTGTTCTGGAGCAGCGCCTCCTTGAGGTGCGTACGCAGCCAGTGCAGCGGCACCATCAGCAGCAGGCCGACACCGATGCCGCCGACCGACGCCAGCACGAATTCACCGATCCCGGCGCCCCAGCTCATGCCCTCGCCGACGGCAGCCGCGAGGGCCACCTTGAACGCGGTGATCGCGGTGGCGTCGTTCACCAGGGACTCACCCTGCAGGATCGTGGTGACCCGGGCGGGCAGTCCCACCCTGCGCGCGATCGCCGCGGCCGTGACGGCGTCCGGCGGGGCGACCACCGCGCCGAGCACCAGTGCGGCGGTGAGCGGCAGGTCCGGGACGAGGAGATAGGCCAGCCATCCCACCGCGACCGTCGCGAAGAGCACGTACCCCACGGAGAGCAGGGCGACCGGCCGCAGGTTGGCCCGCAGATCGAGGTACGAGCTGTCGACCGCCGCCGTGTAGAGCAACGGCGGCAGGAGCAGCGGCAGCACGATGTGCGCGTCCAGCGTGTAGCTCGGCACTCCCGGCAGGTAGGAGGCCAGCAGACCGGCGGCGACCAGCAGCAGCGGCGGGGGCACCGGTGTCCGGCGGGCGGCCCCCGCGACCGCCGCGCTTGCCGCGACCAGCGCCACCAGCGGCAATGCGTCCATCTCACTGTCCTCACATCCGACGTAACGACCTCACCCGTCGTAACGTGGCCATCATGAGTGAGTGCCTCCACGTATCCGAACTGCCGCGCCCCGAACCCGCCCCGCTCAGCGACACCTGCCCCGAGTGTCTGGCGGCCGGCACCCATCCCGTGCAATTGCGGCTCTGCCTCGTCTGCGGTCACGTCGGGTGCTGTGATTCCTCGCCGCTGAAGCACGCGACGGGGCACTTCGAGGCGACCGGTCATCCGGTGATGCGCAGCTTCGAATGCGCGGAGAGCTGGCGCTGGTGCTTCGTGGACGGTTCGATCGTCTGACGTCTGGGTACGTCAAACCGGCGCCGGTTCTTCGCAATTGACCGCCGCAGACCCCTAGCCACTGTGTGTACTCATGTGCCTACCATGAGTAATCAGCGGCTTGCGGTCTCGGCGACACGGCATCATGGGTCGCGACAGCGTCGCCGAACCACAGAACCGACGACGCACCGCATGGCCCCGGGCACCCGTCCCGGAGCCTCGAACGAGTTTGTGCCACCTTGGAGGTGAGGGTGTCCCAGATCGCAGGCGAGCCCGGGAACCAGGACTTCGTAGAGGTCCGGCTGCCCGCTGCGGGTGCCTACCTGTCGGTGCTGCGTACGGCCACGGCCGGCCTCGCAGCGCGCTTGGACTTCACTCTCGACGAGATCGAGGATCTTCGCATCGCGGTCGACGAGGCCTGCGCGATCCTGCTCCAGCAGGCCGTGCCCGGCTCCGTCCTCAGCTGCGTCTTCCGACTCGTCGGCGATTCCCTCGAGGTGACCGTCTCGGCCCCCACGACGGACGGCCGCGCCCCTGAGCGCGACACCTTCGCCTGGACGGTGCTCTCCGCACTGGCCGGCAAGGTCGACTCCACGGTCGCCGACGACCGTACGGTCAGCATCAGCCTCTACAAACAGCGCGGCGCGGGACCCGGGCCGGCGTGAGCGACGGGAACGGGGACGGTCCTGTGCGGGACGAGACGATCCGGTCGGAGCCGGTGCGCCCGGCCGCCCTTCCGGAGCAGCAGGCCCGGCCGCATCCGGAAGGCGGGGCGGAAGGCGCGCAGGGCCGACCGACCGCGCCGGAGCAGTCGCAGACGGAGCGGGCGGGCCGGATGAGCGAGCACGGGCACCACGATCCGCACGACCGCAGTGGGGCACGGGCGCTCTTCATCGAGCTCCGGGAGCTTCCCGACGGGTCGCCGGAGAAGGCCGAGCTGCGCAACCGGCTGGTGCGCATGCATCTGCCGCTCGTGGAGCACCTGGCCCGCAGATTCCGCAACCGCGGCGAGCCGCTGGACGACCTGACGCAGGTCGCCACGATCGGGCTGATCAAGTCGGTCGACCGGTTCGACCCGGACCGCGGCGTCGAGTTCTCGACGTACGCCACCCCCACGGTCGTCGGCGAGATCAAGCGCCACTTCCGGGACAAGGGCTGGGCGGTGCGGGTCCCGCGGCGTCTCCAGGAGCTGCGGCTGTCGTTGACCACGGCAACCGCCGAGCTCTCTCAGCAGCACGGCCGCTCCCCCACCGTGCACGAGCTGGCGGAGCGCCTCGGTATCTCCGAGGAGGAGGTCCTGGAGGGGCTGGAATCGGCCAATGCCTACAGCACCCTCTCGCTCGACGTCCCGGACACGGACGACGAGTCGCCGGCGGTCGCGGACACACTGGGCTCCGAGGACGAGGCGCTGGAAGGCGTCGAGTACCGCGAGTCGCTCAAGCCGCTGCTGGAGGATCTCCCGCCCCGCGAGAAGCGGATCCTGCTGCTGCGTTTCTTCGGCAACATGACCCAGTCGCAGATCGCGCAGGAGGTCGGCATCTCCCAGATGCACGTCTCCCGCCTGCTGGCCCGCACGCTGGCTCAGCTGCGCGAGCGGCTGCTCGTGGAGGAGTAGCCGCCCCTGGGCGTACGGAGCCGTGGCACGGCCGGCAGGACCGGTCGCGCTGCGCGGCAGATCAGGCGTCGGGGGTCGTCCGCGGCCCCCGACGGATGCCCAGGGCCTCCGTCGTCGCGGGATCGAACAACAGCACGAGCGCCGTCACTGCGACCGCCGCGAGGGCGATGCCCGCCGGGATCAGGGCGCCCTGGGCACGCAGCAGCGTCCAGGCCACCGGCAGCGCCATGAGCTGGGTGATGAGAGCGGGGCCCCGGCTCCAGCTGCGGCGCCGCAGCAGGCCACGGGCCGCGAACAGCGGGATCAGGCCGAGTGCCACCAGCGTGAGTCCGCCCATCTCGGCCTGCTGGATGCTGTCGGGCCGGCCGAAAAGACCGACGGCCAGCATGTAGATCCCGCCGACGGCGAGCGCCGCGCCTTCGAGCGCGTTGAGTCCGGCCAGTGCGGCGATCCGCCCCGGCTTCTCCTGGCCGGCCGAGGGCGACGGAGAGGGCGTGTTCTGCTGAGTGCTCACGCCTTTCAGATTCGCATCCCGGCCCCTCGAACGCGAAGCCGGGGCGCCGGCGCACATGGCACGGGGACGGATCACTCTGAGTGACCACGCGTGGACCCGGCGGATCGGGACTTCAGGGAGGTACCGCGCGGTAGGTACTCTGGCGGGCATGCGCGCACTTCTCGTGGTCAACCCAGCTGCCACCACCACCAGCGCGCGTACGCGTGACGTGCTGATCCACGCCTTGGCGAGCGAGATGAAGATCGAGGCCGTGACCACGGAGTACCGCGGGCACGCCCGGGACCTGGGGCGACGGGCAGCCGATTCCGACGACATCGACCTGGTGGTCGCGCTCGGAGGCGACGGCACGGTCAACGAGGTGGTCAACGGACTGCTCCACGACGGCCCGGACCCGGAGGGTCTGCCGAGCCTCGCCGTGGTCCCCGGCGGTTCCACCAACGTCTTCGCCCGGGCCCTGGGCATCCCGAACGACGCCGTGGAGGCGACGGGCGCCATCCTGGACGCCCTCGAGGCCCGCAGCGAGCGCACGGTGGGGCTCGGCCTGGCGGCCGGCACCCCAGGCACGGCGGACGAGGCCGTCCCCGGCCGGTGGTTCACCTTCTGCGCCGGGCTCGGTTTCGACGCGGGCGTCATCGGCCGGGTCGAACAGAAACGCGAGCGGGGCAAGCGCTCGACCCATGCGCTGTACGTGCGCCAGGTGCTGCGGCAGTTCATGGACGACCCGCACCGGCGCAACGGAATGATCACGCTGGAGGTCCCCGGACAGGACCCGGTCACCGACCTCGCGCTGTCGATAATCTGCAACACCGCACCCTGGACCTACCTGGGGAACCGTCCGATATACGCCTCCCCGAAGGCATCCTTCGACAGCGCCCTGGACGTCCTCGGCCTGAAGCATCTCTCCACCCCCGCCGTCGCCCGGTACGCCACTCAGCTGCTCACTTCGAGCCCGGAGAGAGGCCCGCACGGCAAGCACGCCGTGTCCCTGCACGACCTCACGGACTTCACCTTGCATTCCAAGGCTCCACTGCCCTTCCAGATGGACGGCGACCACCTGGGACTGCGTACGAGCGTGACGTTCACAGGCGTACGCCGTGCACTGCGTGTGATTGTGTGAGTAGAAGGGGCGAAAGTCCTTTAACTCGAACGTTTGGGCTGGCCCCCACCCCTTAGAAGTACGGCTGTGACCTAGTCGACACCGAGGAATCAAAAAAAACTTTCCAGAAGGGGTTGTATCCGCCGCCGAGGTTTGCGAATCTCTACATGGCGATCGGGACGGCCCGCAACATCGGCCTCCACTGAGAGCCAGAACCCCTCCTCACCACAACAGGACCACATCCAGTTCATCTGGGCGTCGGACCTTCGTCTGCGGGGGGATTCGTGAAAGCGTTCACATTCACAAGCACCAGCATGTAATACCAAGGAGAGGTAGCAGCCATGGACTGGCGTCACAACGCCGTTTGTCGTGAGGAAGACCCCGAGCTGTTCTTCCCCATCGGCAACACCGGTCCTGCGCTGCTGCAGATCGAGGAAGCCAAGGCCGTCTGCCGTCGCTGCCCCGTCATGGAGCAGTGCCTGCAGTGGGCGCTCGAGTCCGGCCAGGACTCCGGCGTCTGGGGTGGCCTCAGCGAGGACGAGCGCCGCGCAATGAAGCGCCGTGCCGCTCGCAACCGGGCGCGTAACGCCAGCGCCTGACCGACGCCCCCCACAACGAGCCTCAGCCAGGCGGCGCGTACAGAGCGTACGCACAGCCCCGCCTTCGAGTCGCAGCGCGCAGTACCCCCGAAGCGCATCGCACCGTGAGCACCACGCAGTGGGCCCGGACCGTTACAACGGTCCGGGCCCACTGCTGTGCGGCGGCCGTCGCCGCCGCGCTACTTGTCGTGCTGTACGGGGATGTCGAGCACCACCTGCGTGCCGCGTTCCGGGGCCGGGACCATGCCGAAGGTGCCGCCCAGCTCACCCTCCACCAGGGTCCGCACGATCTGCAGTCCGAGATTGCCGGCCCGCTGCGGGTCGAACCCCTCGGGCAGCCCGCGCCCGTCATCCGTCACGGTGATCAGCAGCCGGCCCTCGGTCGGTGAGCCGCCGCGCACCGCGGACACCTCCACCGTGCCCTGCTCGGCCACGGTGAACGCGTGCTCCAGGGCGTTCTGCAGCACCTCGGTCAGCACCATGGAGAGCGGCGTGGCCACCTCCGCGTCGAGAATCCCGAAGCGCCCCGTGCGCCGGCAGGTGACCTTTCCGGGCGAGATCTCCGCGACCATCGCGATCACCCGGTCGGCGATCTCGTCGAACTCGACCCGCTCGTCCAGATTCTGGGACAGCGTCTCATGGACGATGGCGATCGAACCGACGCGCCGCACCGCCTCGTTGAGCGCCTCCCGGCCCCGCTCGGAGTCCATCCGGCGCGCCTGGAGCCGCAACAGGGCGGCCACGGTCTGGAGGTTGTTCTTCACCCGGTGGTGGATCTCCCGGATGGTGGCGTCCTTGGTGATCAATTCCCGCTCGCGACGCCGCAGTTCCGTGACGTCGCGGAGCAGCACCAGCGAACCGATGCGCACCCCCTTGGGCTTGAGCGGGATCGCGCGCAACTGGATGACCCCGCCGGCACCCTCGACCTCGAACTCCCGGGGCGCGTATCCGCTCGCCACCTTGACCAGGGCCTCGTCGACCGGGCCGCGGGACGGTGCGAGTTCGGCGGTGGTCGCCCCGAGGTTGTGGCCGACCAGGTCCGAGGCCAGGCCGAGCCGGTGGTAGGCGGAGAGGCCGTTGGGGCTCGCGTACTGCACGACGCCGTCGGCGTCGAGCCTGATCAGCCCGTCACCGACGCGCGGCGACGCGTCCATGTCGACCTGCTGGCCGGGGAACGGGAAGGAGCCCGCCGCGATCATCTGGGCCAGGTCGGAGGCGGACTGGAGGTAGGTGAGCTCCAGCCTCGACGGCGTGCGCACGGTGAGCAGGTTGGTGTTGCGGGCGATGACCCCGAGGATCCGGCCCTCTCTCCGCACGGGGATCGACTCGACCCGGACAGGCACTTCCTCCCGCCACTCCGGATCCCCCTCGCGCACGATGCGGCCCTCGTCCAGGGCGGCGTCGAGCAGCGGCCGGCGGCCGCGCGGCACGAGGTGGCCGACCATGTCGTCCTGGTAGGAGGTGGGGCCGGTGTTGGGCCGCATCTGCGCGACGGACACATAGCGGGTCCCGTCGCGGGTGGGCACCCACAGGACGAGGTCGGCGAAGGACAGGTCGGAGAGCAGCTGCCACTCCGAGACCAGCAGATGGAGCCACTCGAGGTCGGTGTCACTCAGGGCTGTGTGCTGGCGGACGAGGTCGTTCATGGAGGGCACATGGCGAGCGTACCTGTGCAGACGAAGAGGTTCCGAACCGTTCGGTCCCCGGATACGTGACACTGTGAGGGCGCGTGCGCGGGCGGGAGATTGTCCGCGCACATGGATGGACACAGACTATTGGTCTAGTCCACAATGCACCACGTAGGGGTGACACGGTCAGGACGTGTCCCCTGCGAGACAGACCTCCGCTCTCCCCGCACAGGAGAGCGGATCGAGGTAACCGGCGCTCTCTGCCCTGACTGCGCCGGTGCCTCCAGTGGCCGGAGGCACCGCACACCGCCGGCCAGGCAGGGCCTGCCTTTTGGAACAGGCCGGATCAGCGAGCGGGGTCCGGTGCGTGCAGCTGCAAGGCGGAGGAAGGAGTCGGCGCGGAGCGTCGGCGACTGACGACAACGCGGCAGATGTGCGCACCGGGGCGCGCGAGCCCCGGCCCGTTCCGAAAGGCAGGCCCGCAGCTCCGGGCTGCGGTGCCGGACAGGCTGAGGGTCCTGTCCCGGCGCCGCGGCCCGCGGGTGTTTCCGGGGGCGCTCCCCCCGCGGCCGGGACGGTCCGCCGACAGGGCGACAACCGATGACCCACCGGCGGACGGTTCACCTCACAGCCGTGCCGTTCTGCTAGATTGGCTTCCAGATTGGTCTATACCACATGACGCCACTCTCCAGATCGGCAGGCACAGCGTGGAAGTTGTCATCGTCCCGGACGCCACAGCAGGCGGCGAACTGATCGCGGAGGCCATCGCGTCCCTGCTGAGCAGCAAGCCCGACGCCCTGCTCGGCGTGGCCACCGGCTCGACCCCGCTGCCCATCTACCAGGCCCTCACCGCGAAGGTCCGCTCCGGCGCCGTGGACGCCTCGCGCGTCCGCATCTGCCAGCTCGACGAGTACGTCGGGCTGCCCGCGGGCCACCCCGAGTCGTACCGCTCGGTCGTGCTGCGCGAGGTCGTCGAACCGCTCGGCCTGTCCGAGAAGTCCTTCATGGGCCCGGACGGCACCGCCGAGGACGTCCAGGCGGCCTGCGAGGAGTACGACAAGGCGCTCGCCGAGGCCGGCGGCGTCGACCTCCAGCTGCTCGGCATCGGCACCGACGGGCACATCGGCTTCAACGAGCCGTGCTCCTCGCTCGCCTCCCGCACCCGCATCAAGACGCTGACCGAGCAGACGCGGATCGACAACGCGCGCTTCTTCGACGACGACATCGAGCAGGTGCCCCGCCATGTCATCACCCAGGGCATCGGCACCATCCTGGAGTCGCGCCACCCGATCCTGCTCGCCACCGGCGAGGGCAAGGCCGAAGCGGTCGCCCGGACGGTCGAGGGCCCGGTCGCCTCGGTCGTGCCGGCCTCGGCGCTCCAGCTGCATCCGCACGCCACGGTGGTGGTCGACGAGGCGGCGGCGTCCAAGCTGAAGCTGGCGGACTACTTCCGCGCCACATATGCCGCGAAGCCGCGGTGGCAGGGTCTGTAGGGACCCCGTACGCGTGAGGGCCGGGCACCTGTGACGGTGACCCGGCCCTCACGCGTCGCTCCCCCGGGCTCAGGAGCCCGTGAGCACTTCCGCGGCCGCGACCCCGCAGACCCGCGCCGCGCCGTGCGTGGCGATGTGCAGGGCGCCTCGGGGCGGCGCGTAGGGCAGGCCCATCTCGACCACGACCGTGTCGGGACGGGCGGCCAGTACGCCGTCCAGCGCCTCGCGCATCCACGCGTGCCGGTGGACGTCGCGGACGACGGCGACGATGCGCCGCTCCCCCGCCGCCCTCAGCACCTCGACGGCCGGCGAGGCACTCGCGGTGCTGTAGGTGTCCGTCTCCGTGCCGGGCAGGAGCCGGGCCAGTTCGGCCGCGACGCCCCACGGGGTCTCGTCGCCCACCGCGATGTTGGCCACCGGGGTGAAGGCCGCGACGTAGGCCGGCTCGCGCAGCGGCTCGGCGGTGCCCGTGACCGTCACCGCCCGCCGGGCCGCGACCAGCCCGACGTCGGCTCCGGGGCCGGGCGCGGTCCCCTCCTGCGTGTCCGCGCCCGGCTCCGGGGCAGCCCCCCTGGCCCCCTGCGTCCAGGACGCGAGGGCCCGTACACGTGCGGCCGCGTCGGCCAGCCGCTCCTCGGGCAGTTCACCGGTCCGCACCGCCGTCACCAGCGCGTCGCGCAGCCTCAGCACGGTGTCCTCGTCGGCCAGCCCGCCGCCGACACAGATGGCGTCGGCGCCCGCGGCGATGGCGAGGACGGATCCCCGCTCGATGCCGTACGTGCCGGCGATGGCGTCCATCTCCATGCCGTCGGTGACGATCAGCCCGTCGTAGCCCAGCTCCTCGCGCAGCAGACCGGTGAGGATCTGGGGGCTCAGAGTCGCGGGCCGCGTCGGGTCGAGTGCGGGAAGCAGGATATGTGCGCTCATCACTGATTTGGAACCCGCTGCGATGGCCGCGCGGAAAGGCACCAGCTCACGGGCGTGCAGGGTGTCCAGGTCCACATCGATGCGGGGCAGCGAGTGGTGCGAGTCGACCGCCGTGTCGCCGTGCCCCGGGAAGTGCTTGGTGCACGCCGCGACACCGGCGGACTGGAGGCCCTCGACATACGCGGCGGTGTGGCGGGCGACGAGCCCGGTGCCGGCGCCGAAGGAGCGGACGCCGATGACCGGGTTACCCGGGTTGGAGTTGACGTCGGCGGACGGCGCCCAGTTGAGGTTGACCCCGCACTCGGCCAGCCGGCGGCCGAGCTCCCGGGCGACGGCCCGGGTCAGGTCGGTGTCGTCGACGGAGCCGAGGGCGAGGTTGCCGGGGAAGGACGAGCCGTTGCGGACCTCAAGCCGGGTGACGTCGCCGCCTTCCTCGTCGATCGCGACGAGTACGTCGTCCCGCTCGGCGCGCAGCCGGGCGGTGAGCGCGGAGAGCTGCTCGGGCGAGTGGATGTTCCGGCCGAACAGCCCGACGGAGGCCAGGCCTTCCCCGACCCTGCGCAGGAGCCAGTCCGGGGCGGTCGTCCCGGTGAAGCCTGGCTGGAGCACGGCGAGCGCGTCGCGGGTGACGGTGTCCATGGTGGATACGAGGGTGGTCATGGGGCTGCGTTATCCCTTCACGGCGCCTGAGGTGAGCCCCGTAGCCATCTTCCCCTGGATGATCATGAAGAAGATGACGACCGGGATGGAGATGAGCGTGGAGGCCGCCATCAGCGCCCCGTAGTCCGTTCCGCGTTCCGTCGTGAAGGTCATCAGCCACACGTTGAGCGTGTACTTGGAGTTGTCGTTGATCAGGATGTACGCGAAGAGGTACTCGTTCCAGGCGTTGACCAGCGCGAAGATGGACGCGGCCGCGAGCCCCGGCGCCAGCAGCGGGAAGATGACCCGGCGGAAGGCCTGCATGCGGGTGCAGCCGTCCACCATCGCGGACTCCTCGAGCTCCACGGGGATGTTGATCACGAATCCGCGGATCATGATGGTCGCGAAGGGCAGCGTGGAGACCAGGTAGACGACGATGAGGCCCCAGTACTCGTCGATGCCTCCCATCGCGTTGAGCTGGAGGTAGATCGGGATCAGCATCGCGGTCGGGGGCAGCATCTGGACCAGGATCATGACCATCATCAGCGCCTTCCGTCCGAAGAAGCGGAAACGTCCGATGGCGAGGGCCGCGAGGGTCGCGATGATCATGCCGCCGACGACGGCCGTGACCGAGACGATGAGGCTCGACTGGATGGCGGTGGAGAAGTTGTCCTGCTTCACCGCGCGCGCGAAGTTGTCGAACGTGAGGGAGGACGGCCACAGGGTCTGGTCGTAGGACCGGATCTCGTGGTTGGGGCGCAGCGAACTGACGATCAGCCAGTAGACCGGGAAGGCCATGATCCCGGCCGTGACCAGCGCCAGGATGTTGTAGCCGAGGCGGTTCCTCCTGCGGTCGGGCCGCAGGACCTGGGCCGGCGTGTTCGTGGGCGTGGAGGCGCTCATTCGACCTCTCCCGTCTTGATCAGCTGGCGCAGGTAGTACACGGCGACGCCGGAGAGCATCAGGACGGTGATCAGTGCGATCGCGCTGCCCTGGCTGAAGGAGGTGGACTCGAACGCCTTGGAGAAGGAGTAGAGGCCGAGGGTCTCGTACTCGGGCTCGGGCTTGTTGCCGCGCAGCAGCCAGATCTGGCCGAACACGTTGAAGTCCCAGATGACGGAGAGCGTGGCGACCATCGTGAAGACCGGCTTGATGACGGGCCAGGTCACGTAGCGGTAGACCCCGAACGCGGTGGCTCCGTCGAGGGCGGCCGCCTCCTCCAGCTCCTTGGGGACCTGGGTGAGGGCGGCGTACATCGTGATGACCACGAACGGGATGGCGCCCCAGACGACCAGGAGCGTGATGATGCCGAAGCCCTGCCAGGGGTCGAGGAACCAGTTGTGGCCGAGCCACCGGTCCTCGTTGCCCGTGATGTCGGCGAGCAGCGTGTTGATCAGGCCGTAGTCGGAGTCGGAGAGCCAGCGGAAGACCGACGCGGCAACCATGAGCGGCATGGACCAGGCGGCGATCAGCGCCACCGTGAGGACGAGCCGCACCCAGGTGGAGACCTTCAGCATCATCAGGGCGATGAGCAGGCCGAGACCCATGGTCAGCACGACGCAGACGGTCATGAAGACGACGGTTCTCCCGACGACCGACCAGAACTCCGGGTCGCCGAGGATGTTGGTGAACTGCTCGAAGCCGACCCACGGGGCCTCGCCGTTGCCCCAGAGGGCCGCCCGTCCCAGGTCCTGGAAGGACATGATCACGGTCTTGACCAGCGGGTAGACGTAGACGGCGGCGATCGCCAGGATCGCCGGCAGGATCAGGAGGTAGGGGAGGAGTTCCCCCTTCTTCCGCCGCTTCTTCGGGCGCGGCCCGGCGGTTTCCTGCTCGGAGGGCGAGGTCCCGGTCTTCTCCGGGACACTCGGTACGGGGACCGGTGGACCGGCGGCCTTGGTGTCGGCAGCAGTCACGTGACTGACCTTCCATCGGGATTCCGGGGATCTGCACCCGGGAATCACGGCGTTCTACCTGAGAAAAAGGGGGCGGGGGCCCGGTGTTCGCCGGACCCCCGCCTGGAGAGCCGAAGGCCCGGGGACTACTTGTTGATCAGTTCGTTGATCTTGTCGTCGGCCTTCTTGGCCGCGTCGGCGACCGAACCGCCCTTGAGGATCTCCAGAAGCATGTTCTCCAGGACCTCCTCCTTCTCGATGGAGGTCCAGCCCGGCGCGATCGGCGTGAACCAGGCGTCCGGCACCGCGTTGGCGACGGCGGCCGTCTCGGGCTTGGACTTCAGCGGCTCGAGCTGCTTCTCGTTGTTCGGGAGGATGTTCTTGGAGGTGAGCACCTCCTGCGACTTCTCGCTGGTGAAGAGGGAGACCCACTCCTCACCCAGGTCGGTGACCTTGGACTTGGCGGTCACCGCGAGGTCCGAACCGCCGATGAAGGACGGGAGGGCCTTGCCGTTCGGGCCGGGCATGCCGGCCGTGCCGATCTTGCCCTCGAGCTTGGGGTTGCCGTTGTTGGCGCCGTCGACGACGGAACCGGCCTCCCAGCCGTTGCCGTAGATCAGGGCCGCCTTCTCGTTGGCCATGACGTTGGCGTGGTCCTGCTCGTCCTTGGTCTGGTCGGCCTTGTTGTACTTCTTGACCAGGTTGACGAAGTGCTCGATGCCCTTCTGGGACTCGGGGGAGGAGAGGTTGCCCTTCCACTCCTTCGCGCCCTCGTCGTACTCGGCGATGGAGCCGCCGTAGCCCGCGACGTAGGACATGGCCGCGTACCAGTAACGGCCCGGCAGGTAGAGGGACGAGAAGCGCTTGTCCTTCTTGCTGTACTCGGCCGAGACCTTGTCGAGTGCGGCGAGCATCTCGTCCTCGGTCTGCGGGAGGGCGTCGCTGCCCGTGCCCTTCTTGAGCATGTCCTTGTTGTAGACCGCGACACGGGCGCCCGCGTAGTACGGCACGCAGAACTGCTTGCCCTCGAAGGTGCAGGTGTCCTTCAGACCCTTGATCCAGGTATCCGAGTTGTCGTACTTCTCGGGGTCGATCTCGGCCAGGGCACCGTTGAGGATGTACTGCATCGTCTCGGTGTTGCCGAGCTCGACGACGTCCGGGAACTTGTCGCCACCGAGAGCCGTGTCGAGCTTCTTGGCCTTGTCCGCCCACTGCTGGTACTGGACGTTGACCTTGACCTTCGGGTACTTCTTCTTGAACTGCGCGTTGACGTCCTTGACCAGTTCCGGCCAGGTGCTCTGCGCGTCGACCATGAGCCAGACCGTCAGGCTCTCGGTACGGTCCTTCGGGTCCTTCGAAGCGTTGTCATTACTGTCCCCACCACACGCCGC
The DNA here is from genome assembly GCF_045039765.1 of Streptomyces sp. NBC_01166. Lineage (NCBI taxonomy): Bacteria > Bacillati > Actinomycetota > Actinomycetes > Kitasatosporales > Streptomycetaceae > Streptomyces > Streptomyces sp. NBC_01166. The sequence goes on along the minus strand of NZ_CP108613.1, from coordinate 5,584,189 downwards.
GATTCCGGTCATCATCGCTGCGACGCCTACTGCCGCTATGAGCTTGCGCTTCATGCCACACCCTCCTCAGGGATACCAGCAACCCCCCGCCCACCGCGAAGACGTACGCCTGGCGCTACCTGTGGGTCTGGGACCTGGTCTTTAATGGTTTAGACCAGTACCGGGAGCTTGGCCTAGACCTTTAGGGGTGTCAAGGGTGTATAAGAAGTGCACTCGCGTCCGTTATCGGACCGACACCTGAGGGAGGGCGACGACCCGTGACCGGACCGTGCCACCATGTGAGCCGCGACAGACGGAGGAGCCGGTGACGGCAGCAACGCAGCAGTCGGGAAGGCGGGCCATGGGTGCCGACGGGGGCAGCAGTACGAGCGAGACCGGTGCGGGAGCGCGCACGGCACGCGTCCCGAAGTACTACCGGCTCAAGCGCCATCTCCTCGAAATGACGGACACCATGCCGCCCGGCACCCCGGTGCCGCCCGAACGGACCCTGGCGGCGGAGTTCGACACCTCGCGCACCACGGTGCGTCAGGCCCTCCAGGAGCTGGTGGTCGAGGGCCGGCTGGAGCGCATCCAGGGCAAGGGCACCTTCGTCGCCAAGCCGAAGGTCTCCCAGGCCCTGCAACTCACCTCCTACACCGAGGACATGCGCGCCCAGGGCCTGGAACCCACCTCCCAGCTGCTGGACATCGGCTACGTCACGGCGGACGACACGCTCGCCGGGCTGCTGGACATCACGACGGGCGGCCGGGTGCTGCGGATCGAGCGGCTCCGGCTCGCCAGCGGTGAACCGATGGCCATCGAGACCACCCACCTCTCGGCCAAGCGCTTCCCCGCGCTGCGCCGTTCACTGGTGAAGTACACCTCGCTCTACACCGCGCTGGCCGAGGTGTACGACGTCCGGCTCGCCGAGGCCGAGGAGACCATCGAGACCTCGCTCGCCACGCCGCGCGAGGCGGGACTGCTCGGCACGGACGTCGGCCTCCCGATGCTCATGCTGTCCCGGCATTCGGTCGACGGAGGGGGCGAACCGGTGGAGTGGGTGCGCTCGGTGTACCGGGGCGACCGGTACAAGTTCGTCGCCCGTCTGAAGCGTCCCGCGGACTGAGCGCCTTCAGGGCCCCGAAACCTCTGATCCCCCTGCACACGCAGGGGGATCAGGCATTTCGGGCGACACCGGACCGTTGCAGGACCGCAATGCGGACGGGGGTGACGGTGGACGGGGCATTCGCTTAGATTTCCTGCGCATTACACCAGGTGATCAGCGAGGGGACGGAGTCGCCACATGCCAGAAGATACCGATGCGAACCCACCAACAGCGCCGACGGTGACACCCATGAGGGTGGTCATCGGGCTCTGCCTGATAGCTCCGTTCGTGGCGATGCTCTGGGTCGGGTCGTACGCGAAGGTCGATCCGACCTTCATAGGCATCCCGTTCTTCTACTGGTACCAGATGCTGTGGGTGCTCATCTCGACCGCTCTCACCATGATCGCGTACAAGCTGTGGCAGCGTGACCAGCGCGCCCGCAAGGGGGGTGCGTCAGCATGAAGGACGGCGTCAACGGCATCGCACTGGCCGTATTCATCTTCTTCTTCGTGGCCGTCACGGTCATCGGTTTCATGGCCGCGCGCTGGCGCAAGGCCGAGAACGAGGCCAGCCTCGACGAATGGGGCCTGGGCGGCCGGTCGTTCGGCACCTGGGTCACCTGGTTCCTGCTCGGCGGCGACCTCTACACGGCGTACACCTTCGTCGCGGTGCCCGCGGCGGTCTACGCGGCGGGCGCGGCCGGCTTCTTCGCCGTCCCCTACACGATCCTCGTCTACCCGCTGATCTTCACCTTCCTGCCGCGTCTGTGGTCGGTGTCGCACAAGCACGGCTACGTCACCACCTCGGACTTCGTCCGTGGCCGCTTCGGCTCGAAGGGGCTCTCGCTGGCGGTCGCCGTCACCGGCATCCTCGCCACGATGCCGTACATCGCGCTCCAACTGGTCGGCATCCAGGCCGTCCTGGACGTCATGGGCGTCGGCGGCGGTGAGAACACGCACTGGTTCATCAAGGACCTGCCGCTGCTCATCGCCTTCGCCGTCCTCGCCGCGTACACCTACTCCTCGGGGCTGCGCGCGCCGGCGCTGATCGCGTTCGTCAAGGACGGGCTGATCTACCTGGTCATCGCGGTGGCGATCATCTACATCCCGATCAAGCTGGGCGGGTTCGACGACATCTTCGCCGCGGCCGGCGAGAAGTTCTCCGCCGCCAACGAGGCGGCCGGCAAACCGGTGGCCGGGCTCGCGCCCGGGGTCTCCGGCCAGTGGGGTTACGCCACCCTGGCCCTGGGCTCGGCGCTGGCGCTCTTCATGTACCCGCACTCGATCACGGCGACGCTCTCCAGCCGCAGCCGTGAGGTGATCCGGCGCAACACCACGATCCTGCCGCTGTACTCGCTGATGCTGGGTCTGCTGGCACTGCTCGGATTCATGGCGATCGCGGCCGGGATCAAGGTCGACAACGGCCAGCTCGCCATTCCGCAGCTCTTCGAGAACATGTTCCCGGACTGGTTCGCGGGTGTGGCCTTCGCCGCGATCGGCATCGGCGCCCTGGTGCCCGCCGCGATCATGTCCATCGCCGCGGCGAACCTCTTCACCCGCAACATCTACAAGGACTTCCTGAAGCCGGACGCGACCCCGGCCCAGGAGACCAAGGTGTCCAAGCTGGTCTCGCTGCTGGTCAAGGTCGGCGCGCTCGCCTTCGTCCTCACCATGGACAAGACGGTCGCGATCAACTTCCAGCTGCTGGGCGGCATCTGGATCCTCCAGACGATGCCGGCCCTGGTGGGCGGCCTCTTCACCCGGTGGTTCCACCGCTGGGCCCTGATCGCCGGCTGGGCGGTCGGCATGATCTACGGCACGGCGGCCGCGTACGGCGTCGCCAGCCCGACCCAGAAGCACTTCGGCGGATCCTCGAAGGAGATCCCGGGGCTCGGCGAGATCGGCTACATCGGTCTCACCGCGTTCGTGCTGAACGTCGTCGTCGTGCTCGTGCTGACCGTCGTCCTCAACGCGGTGAAGGCGCCGGCCGGTGTGGACGAGACCTCCCCGTCGGACTACACGGCGGACGCGGGCGACCCCGGCGTCAAGGTCGAGCTCCCGCCGGCCACGGTGGGTGCACCCGGCGGCCACTGATCCCACAGCGGTCGCTCCGAGGCACGAACGTCCGTCCCGGCAGGGTCTCCCTGCCGGGACGGAGTCGTGTCAGGGCCGGGCTCCCGGGGCCGTCGGCCTCCGAAACCGGGGCGCGCCGCACCCGGCGCCTGGGGCAGACTGCCGCCCATGGACGTATCGATCAGGCCGGCCCGGCACACCCAGTTCGAGGAGCTGGGCGAGATCACCGCGCAGGCGTATCTGGGCGACGGACTCCTGGACTTCGGCGCCGACGACCCGTACCTGGAGCAGCTCCGCGCGGTCGGGCGGCGGGCCGCCGAGGCCGAGGTGCTGGTCGCGCTGGACGCCGACGGCCGGTTGCTGGGCGGTGTCACCTACGTCGCGCCGGGCACCCCGTGGGCGGACATCGCCGGGGAGGACGAGGCCGAGTTCCGGATGCTGGCCGTCTCTCCGGAGGCCCGTGGGCGGGGCGCGGGCGAGGCGCTCGTACGGGCCTGTATCGAGCGGGCACGGGCCGCCGGAGGGCTCTCCGGGATCGTCCTGTCGACGCAGTCCGCCATGCTGGGCGCCCATCGGATCTACCGCCGCCTCGGCTTCGTACGGACTCCGGAGCGGGACTGGTACCCGCTGCCGGGCCTCGCGCTCCTGACATTCCGCCTGGAGCTCTGACCCTTCACGACACAAGATGTGGGGGCTTCTCCAATCGGGAGCCCCCACATGTATGCTCGACCTCGCTGTCGCCGCAGGGGAATCCGGTGAGAATCCGGAACTGTCCCGCAACGGTGTGATCGGTGTGCTTATCCGCATCCCGAAGTCCGAAGACCTGTCGACAGTGCGCCCGGCTCGACCGAACCGGGTGCCGATACGTCCGGGCCCCGCGGAGGGCCGGTGGACGCCGCGCGCCGTGCTGCCCTTCCCCGGGCGCCGCCGTGCCCGGCTGCCCCGCTCCCGCAGGCCCCGAGCCGAGCGAGGGATAGCCCCAGTGACCATCGCGCCAGCCGACCCGGTTTCAGTCACGGAATCCGAAGGCCGCACGACCGACGCGCCCGGGACCGCACTGCTGCGGACCCTGACCGGCCTCACCGCCGATCTGCCCGACACCGACCCCGGACGGGTGGCCGCCGCCGCACTGCGCGGCCGCAACGCCCGGTCGGACGAGGCCGAGCTGCGCTCGCTGGCCACCGAGGCCGCCGCCGGCCTGATCTCCGAGGACCCCGCCTACTCCCGGCTCGCCGCCCGGCTCCTCACCCGGGCCATCGCGGACGAGGCCGCCGGCCAGGGCGCTGTCTCCTTCTCCGCGTCGGTCGCCGTCGGACATCGCGAGGGCCTGATCGCGGACCGTACGGCCGAGTTCGTCACGCTGCACGCCGCCGCCCTCGACGCGCTCGTCGACCAGGCGCTCGCCGACGGCGCCGACGACCGCTTCGGCTACTTCGGGCTGCGGACTCTGCACAGCCGGTACCTGCTGCGCCACCCGCTCACCCGCGACGTCGTCGAGACCCCGCAGCACTTCATGCTGCGCGTCGCCGCCGGGCTCGCCGAGGACACCTCCGAGCGGGCTCTGGAGGAAGTGGCCGCGCTGTACGGCCTGATGAACCGGCTCGACTACCTGCCCTCCTCCCCCACCCTCTTCAACTCGGGTACCCGCCACCCGCAGATGTCGTCCTGCTACCTGCTGGACTCGCCGCTGGACGAGCTGGACTCGATCTACGACCGCTACCACCAGGTGGCGCGCCTCTCCAAGCACGCGGGCGGCATCGGGCTCTCCTACTCCCGTATCCGCGCCCGGGGTTCGCTCATCCGCGGCACGAACGGGCACTCCAACGGCATCGTGCCGTTCCTGAAGACGCTCGACGCCTCGGTCGCCGCGGTGAACCAGGGCGGCCGCCGCAAGGGTGCCGCAGCCGTCTACCTGGAGACGTGGCACGCGGACATCGAGGAGTTCCTGGAGCTGCGCGACAACACCGGCGAGGACCAGCGGCGTACGCACAACCTCAACCTGGCGCACTGGATCCCGGACGAGTTCATGCGCCGCGTCGACGCGGACACGGAGTGGTCGCTGTTCTCCCCGGCCGACGCCCCCGAGCTCGTGGACCTGTGGGGCGACGAGTTCGACGCCGCCTACCGCGCCGCCGAGGCAAAGGGGCTGGCCCGCAAGACCCTGCCGGCCCGGGAGCTGTACGGCAGGATGATGCGGACCCTCGCCCAGACCGGGCAGGGCTGGATGACGTTCAAGGACGCCTCCAACCGCACGGCGAACCAGACCGCCGAGCCGGGCCGCGTCGTGCACTCCTCGAACCTGTGCACGGAGATCCTCGAAGTCACCGACGACGGCGAGACGGCCGTCTGCAATCTGGGTTCGGTCAACCTGGGCGCGTTCGTCGCCGACGGCACCATCGACTGGGAGCGGCTGGACGCCACCGTCCGCACGGCGGTGACCTTCCTCGACCGCGTGGTGGACATCAACTTCTACCCGACCGAGCAGGCCGGCCGCTCCAACGCCCGCTGGCGCCCGGTGGGCCTGGGCGCGATGGGCCTCCAGGACGTCTTCTTCCAGCTGCGCCTCCCGTTCGACTCCCCCGAGGCCCGCGCGCTGTCCACGAAGATCTCCGAGCGGATCATGCTCGCCGCGTACGAGTCCTCCTGCGACCTCGCCGAGCGGTCGGGCCCGCTGCCCGCTTGGTCCGAGACCCGCGCGGCGCGCGGCGTACTGCACCCGGACCACTACGACACCGAGCTGAACTGGCCTGAGCGCTGGGACGCACTGCGCGCCCGGGTCGCGAAGACCGGCATGCGCAACTCGCTGCTGCTCGCCATCGCGCCGACGGCGACGATCGCCTCGATCGCCGGGGTGTACGAGTGCATCGAGCCGCAGGTCTCCAACCTCTTCAAGCGCGAGACGCTCAGCGGAGAGTTCCTCCAGGTCAACGCCTACCTGGTGGACGAGCTGAAGAGGCTCGGCGTCTGGGACGCGCGGACCCGTGAGGCGCTGCGCGAGGCGAGCGGCTCCGTGCAGGGCTTCGCCTGGATCCCCGAGGACGTGCGGGCGCTGTACCGCACGGCGTGGGAGATCCCGCAGCGCGGCCTGATCGACATGGCGGCCGCCCGTACGCCGTTCCTCGACCAGAGCCAGTCGCTCAACCTCTTCCTGGAGACGCCGACGATCGGCAAGCTCTCCTCGATGTACGCGTACGCCTGGAAGCAGGGGCTGAAGACGACGTACTACCTGCGGTCGCGCCCGGCGACCCGGATCGCCCGCGCGGCGTCCGGCAAGGCCGCCACCGCCACCGTTCCCGTACAGCAGGCGACGGCTCCCGACGCGGACGCGATCGCCTGCTCCCTCGAAAACCCCGAGTCCTGCGAGGCCTGCCAGTAATGACCACGTCCGAGAACAAGAACCTGCTCGACCCGGGCTTCGAACTGACCCTGCGTCCCATGCGCTACCCGGACTTCTACGAGCGCTACCGGGACGCGATCAAGAACACCTGGACGGTGGAGGAGGTCGACCTGCACTCCGACATCGCCGACCTCGCCAAGCTCTCAGCCGGCGAGCAGCACATGATCGGCCGGCTGGTCGCGTTCTTCGCGACGGGTGACTCGATCGTCTCCAACAACCTGGTGCTGACGCTCTACAAGCACATCAACTCGCCCGAGGCGCGGCTCTACCTGTCGCGTCAGCTGTTCGAGGAGGCCGTGCACGTCCAGTTCTATCTGACGCTGCTCGACACCTATCTGCCCGACCCGGAGGACCGTGCGGCGGCCTTCGACGCGGTCGAGGAGATCCCCTCGATCCGCGAGAAGGCGCAGTTCTGCTTCCGGTGGATGGACTCGGTCGAGAAGATCGAGCGGCTGGAGACGAAGGCGGACCGCAGGCGCTTCCTGCTCAACCTGATCTGCTTCGCCGCGTGCATCGAGGGGCTGTTCTTCTACGGCGCGTTCGCGTACGTCTACTGGTTCCGTTCGCGCGGTCTGCTGCACGGTCTCGCCACGGGCACCAACTGGGTGTTCCGTGACGAGACGATGCACATGAACTTCGCCTTCGAGGTCGTCGACACCGTCCGCAAGGAGGAGCCGGACCTCTTCGACGACGAGCTCCGGCAGCAGGTCACCGACATGCTGCGGGAGGCCGTCGAGGCGGAGCTGCAGTTCGGCCGCGACCTGTGCGGCGAGGGCCTGCCGGGGATGAACACCGAGTCGATGCGCCAGTACCTGGAGTGCGTCGCCGACCAGCGGCTCACCCGGCTCGGCTTCCCCGCGCTCTACGGTTCCGAGAACCCGTTCTCGTTCATGGAGCTCCAGGGGGTGCAGGAGCTGACGAACTTCTTCGAGCGGCGCCCCTCCGCGTACCAGGTGGCGGTGGAGGGCTCGGTCGGCTTCGACGACGACTTCTAGATCCGCGCCCAGGACCTGATGTACGGGCGCCGCGTGGCCGTGAGCGGCTGCGCGGCGCCTGCCGTTTCCGGGGGTGTTTCCCCCCGGCCCCGTTGCGCGTCCCTCAGTTCGCGGTCGATCCTGCGCTCCCGTGCGAGGCCGAGGAGGGCGGGCAGCAGGACGAGGGCGAAAAGTGCGGCTATGGCCAGGTAGCTCAGGAATGTGTTCATGGCTCTACTGTCGTCCTCGCGCCCGGATTCCGGCAGTGGCAGGACTGTCACACACCATCGAAATGCTGCCACACTGTCGTCATGCTGAAGAATGTCGCCGCCCTGTTGCTCGACGAGGTCAACCCTTTCGAACTCGGCGTCCTGTGCGAGGTGTTCGGACTCGACCGCTCGGACGAGGGGCTGCCGGTCCATGACTTCGCGGTCGTGTCGGCCGAGGGTCCGGTGCTGCGGACGCACGCCGGGTTCACCATCAGCACCCCTTACGGCCTGGACCGCCTGGAGGAGGCCGACCTCATCGCCGTACCGGCGGGGACCCGCTTCGTGGAGCGGACCTACCCCGAGGAGGTCCTGGACGCCCTGCGCCGGGCCGTGGAGCGCGGTGCGCGGGTGCTGAGCGTCTGCTCCGGCGCCTACGTCCTCGGCGCGGCCGGGCTGCTGGACGGCCGCCGCTGCACCACCCACTGGCGGCACGCCGAGGAACTGGCCCGCCGCTTCCCGAAGGCCCGTGTGGAGCCGGACGTGCTCTACGTGGACGAGGGCCCGGTCATCACGTCGGCGGGTACGGCCGCGGGGATCGACGCCGCACTGCACCTGGTCCGCCAGGCACACGGGCCGGCCGTCGCGAACGCCGTCGCCCGCCGCATGGTGGTCCCCCCGCACCGGGACGGCGGCCAGGCGCAGTACATCAAGCGTCCGCTCCCCCGCACCCGGTGCGACACGGTCGGCGAGACGCTCGCCTGGATGGAGGGCCATCTCGACCAGGAGATGACCGTCGAACAGCTGGCCGCCCAGACCCACATGTCACCGCGGACCTTCGCCCGCCGCTTCCAGCAGGAGACAGGCACCACGCCGTACCGCTGGCTGCTCCGGCAGCGCGTGCTGCTGGCACAGCACCTGCTGGAGACCTCGGACGAGACCATGGACACGATCGCGGGACAGACCGGATTCGGGAACGCGGCGGCTCTGCGCCACCAGTTCGTGCGTTCGCTGGGCACCACCCCCAACGCCTACCGCCGCACCTTCCGCGGCCCGACCCTGATGCCGGAAGTCGCCTGATGCGTACGTGATCCGGCGTCCGGCCGATTGTCCAAGCACCGCCCTGGCCCGTCCATGGACTGCCGCCCGGCCGGCGGACGATGGTCTGGCGCATGGACATACACAAGGCAGGACGAAGGACCGCTGTGGCGGCGGTGGCCGCGCTCGCCGCCGCCCTGCTGCCCTGGCAGGACGCGGTGGCCGAGGAGGGCCCGGTCGCAGCTCCTCCGCCCCAGGTGCTGCCCACCCTGCGCGACTGGCAGGGCGGGGAGGGGGAGTTCACCCTCACGGACCGGGCCCGGGTCGTCACGCAGGGCAGAACCGACGCCCGCACGGCCGCCGACGCCCGCCGCTTCGCGGGTGAGCTGGCGGCCCGGCCACCGGTCGTCGCCGGTGCGGACCGTCGCGGCGACATCGTGCTCCGCCAGGACCCGTCCCTGAAGGACGAACTGGGCCCGGAGGGATACCGGCTGGTGGTGGGCGACCAGGTCACCGTCACGGGCGCGACCTCGACCGGTGTGTTCTACGGAACCCGGACCGTCCTCCAGCTGATCGACGACGACGGCCGCGCCACCCGGGGCTCGGCGACCGACGTGCCCGCCTACCGGGAGCGCGGGGTCGGTGTCTGCGCCTGCTACATCAACGTCTCCGTCCCGTGGTTCGAGCGGCTGATGAAGGACATGGCGTCCCAGAAGCTCAACCAGCTCTGGATCGAGGCCAAGGTGAGGAGCGACGTCGACCCGGAGTCGGCGTTCTGGGGCTACTACACCAAGGACCAGGTCCGCACCCTGGTCGCGATGGCGAAGAAGTACCACATCGAACTGATCCCGGAGATCAACTCCCCCGGCCACATGGACACCTACCTGGAGAACCACCCCGAGCTCCAGCTCAAGGACAGGTCCGGTGCCGCCTCCCCGCCCAGACTCGACATCTCCCGGCCCGAGGCCCTGGAGTACTACACCTCCCTGGTCGACGAGGCGCTCGACGTGTGGGGCGGCGACGTCTGGCACATGGGCGCGGACGAGTACATGCTCGGCTCCTCCTACCCCGACTATCCGCAGCTGGGGTCCGCGGCGGTCGCGAAGTTCGGTGAGGGCGCCACCCCCGACGACCTGTTCGTCGACTTCATCAACCAGGTCAACGCACATGTGAAGGCCGACGGCCGGTCGCTGCGCATCTGGAACGACGGGCTGCTGGGCGGGAACACCGTCGTCCCGCTGGACCGTGACATCACCGTCGAGCACTGGCTCGGCGGCGGCGCCATCCAGCAGCCGTCCGCCCTGCTCGCCGAGGGCCGCCCGGTCATGAACTCCGCCTATGCGCTCTACCTGGTGCGCGGCGGTTACACCATGCAGACCCGGAAGCTGTACGAGAGCGACTGGACGCCTCTGCGCTTCGAGGGGCAGACACTGCCCGCCGGCGCCGACAACCTCACCGGAGCCAAGATCAGCCTGTGGCCGGACACCGCGTCCGCCGAAACGGAGAACGAGGTCGAGGAGAAGGCCTTCATGCCGTTGCGCTTCATCGCCCAGGCCACCTGGGGCGGCCCGAAGCCCAGCGAGACGTACGCCGGTTTCGAAGCCCTGGCGCGGAAGGCGGGCCACGCCCCCGGCTGGTCGAACACCGACCGCACCCCGCTCCCCGACGGTACCTACCGGCTGACCGCGGGCGCCGAGTCGCTGGCCCCGGCGGCGGACGGCGGAGCCGGGCTGGCCAGGGGCAGCGACGCCGCCTGGACGCTGACGGCGACCGACGACGGCTACTACACGGTCCGCTCCACGGGGAACGGCCTGTGCCTGGACGCCACGCGCGGCAAGAAGTACCTGGGCGCACCGCTGGAGGTGGGGGCGGAGCTCTCGCTCGGGACCTGCTCGGCGACCGCACGCACCCAGCGCTGGCAGCTGGACTCCGCACCTGGGTCGCTGATCCTGCGTAACGCCGTCTCGCAGCTGAGGCTCGCGGAGCGGGCGTCCGACGGCGCCGCGGTCCAGACGCTGCGGGGGACGTCCTTGCGGGCTCGCAACGCCTGACGTCCCCGCTTTTCTGTCACGACGGAGCCCCGTCCGGACGCACATCCCGGACGGGGCTCGCCGCGCGAGGCGCGGTCACCGCGTACGTACGCTCAGATGCCGCACTGCGAGGCGGACCAGAAGTGGCTCGGCCCCTGGTTCACGTGGATGTGGTCGCTGTGCCCGGCGTAGCCCGGGCCGAGGATCCCGTTGAAGCCGTGGTTACGGGCCTGCTGGGCGATGGTGCACAGCGAGTGCGGCCCGGAACCGAGGTCGACGGCGTCACCGTACAGATGACGGCTGTTCGTTGCTCCGCCGACCGCCGAGTTGCAGGAGGTGGACCTGAAGCCGCTGGTGACCCGGAGGGGCTGGTCGCCCAGCGCGTGCCGAAGGGCCTGCAGCTTCCACATGCTGCTCAGGGCGTTGGCCTTGGCCGTTCCCGCGGCGACCGCACCGCCCGCCCAGGTGCTGTTGCACGTGTTGAGCTCGGGGTAGGTGAAGTTGACGGGGGTGCAGTCGTCGTCCTGGAGCGCGTAGAGCTTGTTCTGCGTGGCCGGCCCGGCGACCCCGTCCGCGGCGAGGCCGTACGCGGACTGGAAGCGCTTGACCGCGGCCGTGGTGGCGGGGCCGTAGGAGCCGTCGATGGCGAGCACGGAGTTGTATCCCGGATAACCGGCCACCCGGATCTGGAGCTGGGTGACGTCGTTGCCGGTGGCGCCGGACGACAGGGTGCGGGTCCAGGTGAAACAGCCGTCGGCCTGCGCGGTGCCCGCGGTGACGACGGCTCCGCCGATGGCGAAGGCCATGGTCATGACAAGGCCGAGCAGCAGATGTGCGGTACGTCTGAGCATGGGGGTCTCCCTGCACGGTGAGGCGTAGAGGCGTGGCGTGGGGACGAGCCTGGCGGACGGGTCGACGCGCGTCAACTACGCGACGGGGAACGCTGGTTGACGGATGCCCTTCGTCCGCCCGCACGAAGCCCCTTCGTCCGCCCGCACCTCCGGACACGGAGGAGGGCCCCACCTGCGGCGGGGCCCTCCTCCGTGCAGCGAGGGAAATCAGTCGTTCGGGACGACCTCGTAGCGCGGGGTGCCCTCGGCCATCTCCTTCAGCGCCGCCTTGCGGTCCCGCTTCGAGAGCCGGTCGATGTAGAGGTAGCCGTACAGGTGGTCCGTCTCGTGCTGGAGGCAGCGCGCGAAGTAGCCGCTCCCCCGGACCTTCACCGCGTTGCCCTGGGCGTCCTGACCGCGCACGACCGCGTAGTCGGGGCGCGCGAGCGCGGCGTACGCCGTGGGCACGGAGAGGCAGCCCTCGCTGGAGTCGTCGAGGTTGCGCTGCTCCGGGGCGAGATCCTCCAGCACCGGGTTGCAGATCGCGCCGACGTGGCGGACCCCGTCGTCGTCCGGGCAGTCGTAGACGAAGACCTTGCGGTCCACGCCGATCTGGTTCGCCGCGAGGCCCACGCCCTGCGCCGTCCGCTGGCTGGCGAACATGTCGTCGATCAGCCGCGCCAGCTCGTCGTCGAACTCCGTGACGTCGGCGCACTCCTTGTGCAGAACCGGGTTACCGACCACCGTGATGGGGCGGGACGTGCCGCGCTCTCGGTGCGCCGCCTCGCGCGCCTCGCAGTCCTCGGTGTCCACGAGGAATCCCTCGTCGTCCACACCGGTCTGCTCGTCCGTCTCCTGCTGCGACATGTCCGCCGTTCGCCTTCCTGCAACCCTGAACCCGTGAGTACCCGCACCTGAATCGGTGCCCGTACAGCCTACGGGCACGAATCAGCAGACTTCTTCCAGATCCCGCCACTCGCGGCTGTCCGGGCTGTCCGCCACCCAGCCGTCCAGCAGGCCGCGCACCAGCCCGGCCGGGGCCGCTATGCCGCACTCACGCTCCGGCACCCACAGGTCACCGGCGGTGCGGTGGCCCAAGGGCCCGGGGTGGCCCGGCTCACTGTGGTCGTGCGGATCCAGGTGTTCGCCGTCGCCCTCGTCGCTCTCCATCCGGCTCTCCGAACACGCGCGGCAGAGCAGCCGCACGGAGGACGACCAGTCCTCCGCGGCGAATCCGGCGTCCGAGGCGAGCTTCTCCAGCGCGTCCCGGTCGGCCTCGGTGGCGGCCTCCAGGAGGACCACCCAGGTGGGGACGGGTGAGGGAGCCCACAGCTCGATCTCGTCGAAGACCGGGTACGAGGGACCGGCCGCCGTGATCCGCTCACCGTTCGGCACACCGTCGTGCAGGACGACCTCGCCCCAGCGCCGTCCCGAGGACGGCAGCGGGATCGACAGCACCTCCAGCCGTGCCGGGTCCAGCCTGCGGCCCCAGACGACTTCGGCCTCACCCTCGGGCGAGAGCCGCACGGCGGCGCTGCCCAGCTCCATGCCCGTGGGCTCACTGTTGGCCGCCGCGTTGTGCTGACCGCTGCCCGGCACCCGCAGCCCGTAGGCCTGCCAGGCCCGGCGCGCCAGCGGCCAGTCCTGCAGCGCGGTGGCCGCGATCCCGACGTTCCACCAGTCCGGGGCCCCGGACTCCCGGTCGAGCAGGGCGACGGCGCGCAGGCCCGCGGCCCTCGCCTGTTCCCAGTCGTGCCGGAACTTGTGCAGCAGCGCCAGATTGAACCAGGACTCGGAGAGCCAGGGCTCCAGGTCCGCCGCGCGCGTCAGCAGCGCCCCCGCGTCCTCGTACCGGCCGTCGCCGATCAGCGTGAACGCGCGGTCCGTGGCCTGCCGCCAAGAGGCGGACGGCCGATGCCGTACCTTCCCGAAGATCCTCACGATTCCCGCCTGTCCCGACTGGACACCCTCGTTTTCCGCTCTCTTCGCATCCAACCATGCCCGGCCGGACGCTCGCTCATTACCCATGGGTTACCCGGCCCCGACCGGGGCCGGACCGCCCCGCGCCAGGACTCTGGCCAGTGCTTCCACCACCTGCGGCTGGTAGTCGCGGCCGGTGCCGAGCCTGAGCTGCTCCAGGGCCCGCAGGGACCCCTTGACGCCTTCCCCGCACAGGTCGTCGTACGCGTTGACCGCACGGACGATCCGCGCGGAGGTCTGCTGTTCCCGGTAAGGATCCGCCTGCTGTTCCACCACCACGGCGACCGCGGGGTCCACACCGGTCTGACGGACCACCGCCCCGCCGAGCAGTGCGATCCTGCGCTGCTCGGCGGCCGGGAGAACGGCCGTGGCCCCGTCCGCCACCGGGTCGACCAGCGAGAGCTGCCCGATGTCGTGCATCAGCGCCGCGTACTCCAGCACGGTCAGCTCGGGGCCGGTGAGCCCGAGCTCACGCCCGACGGCCGTCGAGAGCCCGGCCACCCTGCGGGCGTGGCCGTGCGGGGTGTAGCCCGCGATCTCCGTGGACCGGGCCAGCGACGCGATGGTCTGCCGGTACGTCGTACGGACCGCGGCGTACCTGCGGAAGGAGACCTGGGTGAGCAGCAGCGGTACGCACAGGACGGGCAGGGCCCACAGCCCCGCGACGGCGACCCCGAGCGCCATCACGGCACCGGTCGCGCAGACCGCGGAACCGATACCGCTGAGCGCGCGGAGTTCGTCGCGGAGCTGCGGCCCGTACGGACGGGAGGTCCCGGCCGTGAGAGCCGCGAGGACGGCGTCGCAGAGGGCGGTGAGCACCAGCAGCACGAGCAGGAAGAGGGCGAAGTACGGCCCCTCGCCGAACCAGCGTTCCGACAGGCCCGCGTGGTGGAGCGGCTGGAAGCACACGGCGGCGAAGGCCGCGGCCAGCACACGGCGGGCCGCCTGGTCGGGCCCCGGGCCGCTGCCCCGCGCCATGTGGGGCACGGAGGCGAGCAGCTGCGCCGCCACCACGACGGTGACCACCTGGAGCACGCCGTGCGCCGTCTCCTGTCCCGCGCTGCGCCCGAGCAGCGCGTACGCCAGTGCCCCGGCCGCCCCTAGCGGCGCGGGCTCCCGCTCACCGGGCAGGGCGCCCCAGCGGGCCAGCTCACCCACGGTGACCAGGACTCCGAAGGCGAGGGCGTGGCCGGGCTCGACGACGCCGTTCCACAGGGTGTGCCCGAGCGCGAAGGCCGCGAGGACCAGTGCGGCGCCACGGACCGTGAGTACGGCCGGCGACGGGTGGAGCGGGGTCACCGGGTCTGCCCGGGCAGGTCCGGCGATCCCGTGGCGGGCGGCCGGGCCCCCGCCCGCTGCCGCGGCAGCCCGGCCGGCTCCTCCTCCGAGGTGACCGTGTTGGCCGCCGCGGACCAGCCGTGGCGCTCCAGGGCGCGCGCCAGCGCACGGACCATGCGCGGGTCGAACTGGCTCCCCGCGCAGCGCCGCAGCTCCTCCACGGCCGCGGGGACGGGACGCCCGCGCCGGTAGGAGCGCGTCGAGGTCATCGCGTCGAAGGCGTCCGCGACGGCGACGACCCGGGCGAACTCGGGAATCCTGTCCCCGGCGAGGCCGTACGGATAGCCGCTGCCGTCGAGCCGCTCGTGGTGGTGCAGGATCGCGGCGCGCGCCTCGTCCAGGAAGCCGATGCCCCGGACGATCTCGTGGCCGTACTCCGGGTGCAGCTCGATGACACGGCGCTCCTCCGGGGTGAGCGGCCCGTCCTTGCGCAGGACCCGGGTGGGGACGCCGAGCTTGCCGACGTCGTGCAGGATGCCGGCGAAGCGGAGCGCTTCCATCCGGTCCTCCTCCATGCCCAGTTCGCGGGCGATCAGCTCGGAGGCGCGGCCGACCCGCTCGCTGTGTCCTCGGGTGTAGCCGTCCTTGATGTCGACGGCCTGGACGAGCGCCCTGATGGTGGCGCGGTGAGCGGCGTGCTGGCGGTGGTACTGCGCGAAGACCCAGCAGGAGATGTACATCGGCAGCAGGACGACCAGCGCGGACAGCGGACCGTAGGAGCTGTGCCACAGGACGGCCATCATCAGCCCCGCGAGCGCGTGCACCAGATGCGGCCCCACGGAGCGGGCCGGCAGTCCGCGCCAGGCGTGCCTGACGGCCACGCGCTCGGCCGTGACGAGGATCGAGCCGTCCAGCGCGGCCAGCACCAGACTGAAGACGAGAGCCGCCGCACAGGCCGGGAGGAGGGCGTACGGAAGATCGGGCGCGGCACCTCCCGAGGCCCCGCCGAGCGTGGCGGGGCCGCCCAGACGCGCGTACGCCCATGAAGCGGCCCCCACGGTCAGCACGAGTTGGGCGGCCCGCCAGACACGGCGGGCCGTGGCGGGCGGTCGCTCCACCCGGCCCGCGAGCGCGCCGGGTACGGCGACGAGCGCGGCGGCGGACGGAGGCAGCAGAAACGCCGCGGCGAGCAGCAGGGGAAAGAACGATCCGGCACCGATCGGCACGGAGCTGCCGAAAAAGGGGCAGCGGCCCGGAAGTTCACAGGCCAGGTAGAGCGCGGCGAGGAGCGCGAGGGTCCCCCAGGGCGTGGCGGCCCCCGGGGACAGCGCGGGAAGGGCGCAGATCACTGCGCCGACCGCCGCGCACAGGATGTGGACGCGTGCCGCCCCCGGTGTGCCCCTCACCCGAACCGCCCGCCCCCCAGCCTGCTCAATGGAGGCGCCAGGCTAGCGAGTTGGGGTTCGGGCGGGGCCCGAACGGGCCGGATTAGCACATTCGGGTGACACGACCGGGGTTCAGCGCGCGGCGCGCCTGCGGAGAGCCGTCACTCGGCGGTGGCCGGACGGTCGGCGCCCACGGACACGTCCTGCTCGGGCACGGCGTGCCCGGAACGGATCAGGTCGATCCGTCCCATCACCTTCGAGCGCAGGTCGGCCGGGACGTCGTCCTGTCCGCAGCAGCGCTTGACCAGCTTCTTCACGGCCTGCTCCAGGCCGTACTTCTCCAGGCACGGGGAGCACTCCTCGAAGTGCACCTCGAACTTGGTGCAGTCGCCCTCGGGCATCTCATGGTCGAGAAACTCGTAGAGATGATCGAGAACCTCTGAGCAGTCCGTCTCGTGCGGCTCTCCGCAGCTCATGAGGCCGAGCCTTTCGTGTCGTCCGACTCACCGGCTCCGGCCGGGACGAGCCCGCGCTCACGCGCGTAGTCCTCCAGCATGCCGCGCAGCTGACGGCGTCCCCGGTGCAGCCGGGACATGACCGTACCGATGGGTGTCCCCATGATGTCCGCGATCTCCTTGTAGGCAAAGCCCTCTACATCGGCGAGATACACGGCGATGCGGAACTCTTCGGGGATCGACTGCAGCGCGGACTTCACGTCGGAGTCCGGCAGGTGGTCGAGCGCCTGGGACTCCGCCGAACGCAGACCTGTGGACATGTGCGACTCCGCACGCGCCAGCTGCCAGTCCTCGATCTCCTCGGCGGCGCTCCGCTGGGGTTCGCGCTGCTTCTTGCGGTACGAGTTGATGAAGGTGTTGGTGAGAATGCGGTACATCCACGCCTTGAGGTTCGTGCCCTCACGGAACTGATGGAAGGAGCCGTACGCCTTCGCGTACGTCTCCTGCACCAGATCCTCGGCATCCGCAGGGTTGCGCGTCATGCGCAGGGCGGCCGAGTACATCTGGTCCAGATATCCGAGGGCGTCCCGCTCGAAGCGCGCGTTGCGCTCGGCAGTCGTCTCCTGCGCACGGCCGTCGTCGGTCCCTGTGTCGGTCCCAGTGACCGGACCCACCTCCTCCAACGATGTGGCGGAGCCGAAACCGGACCCGCTCGCATCGGAGAATAGTCGACCTTGCTTCTGCGCGGGCTGTCGATCGGCTCCGCCCGGGGCGCGCGCCGGAGTGCTCTTGGCCGCGTGAAGCACCGTCCACTCCAGTTCTGCGGCGTTCGAGCGGCTCGGGCAGATGGTCGAACCCATGCGACGGACTCCCTCTCCACGTACGACGTTGCTGTACCGACACCAGCCACAACAGCCGCCCCTCACGGCGCATTCCCAGGGGGAGGGCGCGCGCCGGGAGTGTGAGGGGAACGACGTCGTCAGGAGAGCCCGTCGAGCCACTCGGCAACCGCGCCGGCGAGGTCGTCCATCGCCTGATCCTGGGTCAGCGGGGCCTTCTTCGGCACGGCGAAGCCATGATCCGCGTACGGCACCTCGACGAGACCGTGCTCCCCGGGAGGAAACTCCTCCGGCCGTCCGAAGGGGTCACGGCCGCCCTGCACCACGAGGGTGGGGACGCCCGCGCCGAGCAGCTCGTCCGCGCGGGACCTCTCCGGCTTGCCCGGCGGGTGCAGCGGGAAGCTCAGGGCGAGGACCGCGCGGGCGCCGAGCTCCGCCGCCGTACGGCAGGCGACCCGGGCCCCCGCGCTGCGTCCCCCGGAGACGACGGGCAGCCCCGGGGCCTTCAGAGCCGGCCACAGGCCCCGCCAGCCGGTGTCCAGGGTCCGGGGGGCGGGCGCCAGCTTCTTCCCGGCCACCCGCCAGGGCTGCTCCACCAGGGCCACGGTCACCCGGCGGCCCGGCAGCACGGCGGCCAGTGTCTGGAGGTCGCGGGCCTCGATGCCGCCTCCGGCACCATGGCTGACGGCGAGCACCAGGCGGGCCCTCTTGGCGGGGAGCCATGTGATCCTAGCCTCACCGGCGTCCGTGGTGACGCTCTCGGTCTTCCGCTCTGTCGCTGTAGTACGGCTCACAGCCCCCATCCTGCCGGGTCAGAAGAGCGTGCTCTCCTCCGGCGCGGCCAGCTCCTCCAGGAGTTCCGGGCCGTTGTTGCGGACGTTGCTGACTGCGGTGGCCACCGGGTAGGCCCGCATCAGCCCGCCGGGCGGCGGCTCCAGCAGCGCCTTCAGCTCCTCGATGCCGGTGTGCGAGGGGTCGAGCCAGTCGTCCCAGCGGTCAGGGGTCAGCATCAGCGGCATCCGGGGGTGGATGTCGGAGAGCGACGAGGGTCCCTCGGCGGGGGCGACGGCGAGCGGGGCCGTCTCGGCCTCGGTGGTGATCACCGAGCAGGTCACCCACCAGGCCCCCGGGTGGTCGTCGGGGAGTGTCCGGTCGCGCCAGAACTCGTACAGGCCCGCCATGGCGAAGACGGAGCCGTCGGCGGGCGTCACGAAGTACGGCTGCTTGCGGGGCCGCTTCTTCGTGCCCTTCTCCTCCAGCCGGCGCTCGTCCGCACCCGTGACCCACTCGTAGTAGCCGTCGGCGGGCAGGATGCAGCGCCTCGACACGAAGGGGCGGCGGAAGGACGGCTTCTCGTGGACGGTCTCCGCGCGGGCGTTGATCATGCGGGCGCCGCCTTCCGGCGACTTCGACCAGGACGGCACGAGTCCCCATTTCAGGGTGCGCAGCTGGCGAACCGGCCGCTGATCGTCCGCGTCCTTAACAGGACGGTCCAGAACCGCGTAGACCTCCTTGGTCGGCGCGACGTTCCAGTCGGGCTCCAAGGTCTCCGTGGGTTCCCACTTCTCCACGCCGAAGAGCCCGGCCAGATCTTCCGGCCGCCGGCTCGCTGCATACCGTCCGCACATAAGTGCCAGACTGCCACGACCCGCCAGTCGAGTGGATGCCGATTCCCTCGAGCACCTCAAGGAGCCGCCCTCACCATGGACAGCACCGACCTCGGCGATCTGTGGGATCGCGTCTTCGGAACCCAGCCCGCGCCCGAGCAGTGGCTGGTGATCGTCACGGCCACGGCGGCGCTCGTCGCGGTGGTTCCGAACCTCATATGGCGGCTCTCACGCAACGCGATCACCATCGCGCACGAGGGAGGGCACGGCCTGGTCGCCCTGCTCACCGGGCGCCAGCTGTCCGGCATCCGGCTGCACTCGGACACCAGCGGCCTCACCGTCAGCCGCGGCAAGCCCACCGGCATCGGCATGATCCTCACCGCGGCGGCCGGCTACACGGCGCCACCGCTCCTCGGCCTCGGCGGCGCCTGGCTGCTGACCAACGGCCGGATCACCCTGCTCCTGTGGCTGGCGACGGCGCTGCTGGCGGTGATGCTGGTGATGATCCGCAATCTGTACGGGGCGCTGACGGTCATCCTCACGGGTACGACCTTCCTGCTGGTGTCCTGGCTGACCTCGGCCGACGTCCAGTCGGCCTTCGCGTACACCGTGGTCTGGTTCCTGCTGCTCGGCGGCGTGCGCCCGGCGTTCGAGCTGCAGTCCAAGCGCAGGTACGGCGGCGCCCCCGACTCCGATGCCGACCAGCTCGCCCGGCTCACGCACGCGCCGGCCGCGATCTGGCTCTTCCTCTTCCACGCCGTGTCGCTCTGCTCGCTGATCGGCGGCGGACGCTGGCTCCTCGGGCTGTGAGGACGCCTGACCGGGTGTCGCGGTCGGGAACCCGCCTGTACCACCCTTGTATTACGCCCCGGTTTCTTCCCTTTTGTTCAGGATCTGGGATTGCGCTGAGCCACTAAAGTGAGGGGCATGACCGAAAGTTCCGTGCACCCTGCCCTCTGGCCCGCCCCTCGAGCGACCGGGGCTGTCGACGCGACCGTCACCGTGCCCGGATCGAAGTCGGTCACCAATCGCGCCCTCGTCCTCGCCTCCCTCTCCTCCGAGCCGGGCTGGCTGCGGCGCCCGCTGCGCTCCCGTGACACCCTCCTGATGGCGCAGGCTCTCCGCGCGATGGGTGTCGGCATCGAGGAGGGCGTGGGCCCGGACGGCTCGGGCGAGGCCTGGCGGGTCATCCCCGCCGGTCTGCACGGCCCGGCGCGGGTGGACGTCGGCAACGCGGGAACGGTGATGCGTTTCCTGCCGCCCGTGGCCTGCCTCGCGGACGGCCCGGTCCACTTCGACGGGGACCCTCGGTCGTACGAGCGCCCGCTGCACGGCGTGATCGGCGCGCTGAAGTCCCTGGGAGCCCGGATCGACGACGACGGCCGGGGGACGCTGCCGCTGACCGTGCACGGGGCGGGCGCGCTGGACGGCGGACCGGTGTCCATCGACGCCTCCTCCTCCTCCCAGTTCGTCTCCGCGCTACTGCTGTCCGCACCCCGGTTCAACCAGGGCGTGGAAGTGCGGCACACGGGCTCGGCGCTGCCCTCGATGCCCCACATCCGGATGACCGTCGACATGCTGCGCTCGGTCGGCGCCCAGGTCGACGAGCCGGAGTCGGGCGGCGAGCCGAATGTCTGGCGGGTCTCTCCCTCCGCGCTGCTGGGCCGCGACCTGACCGTCGAGCCCGACCTCTCCAACGCCCAGCCCTTCCTGGCCGCCGCACTGGTGACCGGAGGCCGGGTCACCATCCCCGACTGGCCGCTGCGGACCACCCAGCCGGGTGACGCGCTGCGCGAGATCTTCACCGCAATGGGTGGCGCATGCGAGCTGACCGAGCGTGGCCTGACCTTCACGGGCTCGGGCTCGGTCCACGGCATCGACGTCGACCTGGGTGAGGTCGGCGAACTGACCCCGGGCATCGCGGCCCTCGCCGCCCTCGCGGACTCCCCGTCCACCCTGAGCGGCGTGGCCCACCTGCGGCTGCACGAGACGGACCGGCTGGCGGCGCTCACCAAGGAGATCAACGCACTCGGCGGCGACGTCACGGAGACGGCCGACGGCCTGCGGATCGAACCCCGCCCGCTGCACGGCGGCACCTTCCACACGTACGACGACCACCGCATGGCGACCGCCGGCGCGATCATCGGCCTCGCCGTCGCCGGGGTGGAGATCGAGAACGTCGCCACGACGGCCAAGACGCTGCCGGACTTCCCGGACATGTGGACCGGCATGCTCGGGGAACCCTCCGGCGCCGTCGGCGTCTCGTCCGGGGCGCTCGGCGCCCCGGCCGGCGGGCGCGGGGTCTGAGGACATGCGCCGCTACGGGAAGAACCCCGACGAGGACGACATCCGCGTCCGCCCCAACCCCAAGGGCAACCGGCCCCGTACACACACACGCCCCAAGCACGAGGACGCCCAGGACGGCATGGTCCTCACCGTGGACCGGGGCAGGCTCACCTGTCTGGTCGAGGACCGTACGGTGACGGCCATGAAGGCCCGCGAACTGGGCCGCAAGGCCGCCGTGGTGGGCGACCGGGTCTCCCTGGTGGGTGACCTCTCCGGGGCCAAGGACACCCTGGCGCGCATCGTGCGGATCGGTGCGCGCACGTCGGTGCTCCGCCGCACGGCGGACGACGACGACCCGTTCGAGAGAGTGGTCGTCGCCAACGCCGACCAGCTGGCGATCGTCACCGCGCTCGCCGACCCGGAGCCCCGCCCGCGCATGATCGACCGCTGCCTGGTGGCGGCCTACGACGGCGGGCTCACTCCGCTCCTGGTGCTGACCAAGTCCGACCTCGCCTCGGCTGACAAGCTCCTGGAGGCGTACACCCCGCTGGGTGTCCCGTACGTCGTGACCAGCCGCGAGGAGCTGGAGAACGGGGACGCCGCCGAGCACGTGCGGGAGCTGCTGAACGACCGGGTGACCGCCTTCGTCGGTCACTCCGGGGTCGGCAAGACCACGCTCGTCAACGCACTGGTGCCGAAGGACCGGCGGCGGACCACCGGAGTGGTCAACGCCGTCACGGGGCGCGGCAGGCACACCACCACGTCGGCGCTCGCCCTGCCGCTGCCGGACGGCCGCGGCTGGGTGGTCGACACCCCGGGCGTACGGTCTTTCGGGTTGCACCACGTCGACCCCTCCCGGGTGATCAACGCCTTCCCCGATCTTCAGCCGGGCACGGAGAACTGCCCGCGCGGCTGCACCCACGACAGCCACGAGCCGGAGTGCGCCCTGGACGCGTGGGTCGCCGAGGGGCACGCCGACCCGGCACGGCTCGACTCGCTGCGAAGGCTGCTGGCGACCCGCGAGCGGCGCGAGGGCGACTGAGCCGCGGCGCCGCCCGACTCGCGCACGTTTGCGGCCTCACACGGTTGGTAAGGGCATAATCGCGCAAGCGAGACGAAGCATCACCTACGTGGGAGGCACCTGACGATGGCGTGGTTGCTGGTCGTGGTCGCTGGACTGCTCGAGACCGGCTTCGCCGTGTGCCTGAAGCTTTCGCACGGATTCACCCGGCTCTGGCCGACGATCGCGTTCTGCGCGTTCGCCCTCGGCAGCTTCGGCCTGCTGACGCTGGCCCTCAAGAAGCTCGACGTCGGCCCGGCGTACGCGGTGTGGACGGGTATCGGAGCGGCGGGGACCGCGATCTACGGGATGGTCTTCCTCGACGACGTGGTCTCGGCCCTCAAGCTGGTGTCGATCTCGCTGGTGATCATCGGTGTGATCGGTCTGCAGCTGTCCGGTTCCGCGCACTGAGCGCCGGCGCCGGCACCAGCGCGTAGGAGACGGCGAGCCGCAGCGCGATCTCGCAGCTCAGCTCCAGCTCCGCCGGGTCGCGCGGCGAAGGACCTCCCTCCAGCGCGGCCACGGCCCGGTCCCGGACGAGCGTGAGCAGCTCGGTGGCCGTGGGCGGTACCGCGTCGGTGCCCCTGCCGACAGGCGGGTCCCCCGGTCCGGGTAAGTGCTCCCCCCAGACGCCCGTGAGGAGAGCCTTGACCAGGACGTTCGCGCGAGCCGCCCGGACCGTCCAGCGAGCGAGTTCCGCGGGCCCCTCCCCGCGGGCGCGGGCGGAGCCGAGCGCCTGCTCCACGCCGGCCAGATAGCCGTCGGCCGCCCGCCGGACCAGCGCGCGGGCCAGGCCGCCCTTGCTGCCGAACTCGTTGTAGAGGGTCTGCCGGGAGACCCCTGCCCGGGCCGCCACGTCGACCATGCGCACGGCCGTCCAGGGAAGGGTGGAGAGCGCCGAGTGTGCGGAGTCCAGCAGTGCTTCTCGCGCCGATGGCATCGTCGCCTCCCACGCCGGGGACCTGCGCATCAGAGTCGAGGCGCCCGGTGGCACTGTCAAGGGCCCGCGCACGGCGGGCACGGCCCCGTGCGGGGCGGCCGTCCCGCACGGGGCCGTGTAGCCCGGGTGGGTGGCTGTGGATACTGTGACGGCATGCCCGACTACCACGATGATCTGCGCCTGGCCCACGTACTGGCGGACGCCGCCGACGCGGCGACGATGGACCGGTTCAAGGCTCTGGACCTCAAGGTCGAGACGAAGCCGGACATGACCCCGGTGAGTGAGGCCGACAAACACGCGGAGGAGCTGATCCGCGGGCACCTGCACCGGGCGCGCCCGCGTGACGCGATCCTCGGCGAGGAGTACGGGATCGAGGGCACCGGTCCGCGGCGCTGGGTCGTCGACCCGATCGACGGCACGAAGAACTACGTACGGGGTGTCCCCGTCTGGGCGACGCTGATCTCCTTGATGGAGGCGGGCGAGGACGGCTTCCAGCCCGTGGTCGGTGTGGTGTCGGCTCCCGCGCTGAACCGCCGCTGGTGGGCGGCGAAGGGCGCCGGCGCGTTCTCCGGCCGGAGCCTGACGTCCGCGACCCGGCTGCACGTGTCGAAGGTCGAGCGGATCGCGGACTCCTCGTTCGCCTACGCCTCGATGACCGGCTGGGAGGAGCAGGGCCGCCTGGACGGCTTCATGGATCTGACGCGGGCCGTCTGGCGCACGCGCGGGTACGGGGACTTCTGGCCGTACATGATGGTCGCCGAGGGTTCGGTGGACATCTGCGCGGAGCCGGAGCTCTCGCTGTGGGACATGGCGGCGAACGCGATCATCGTCCAGGAGGCGGGCGGACAGTTCACCAGCCTGGACGGGGTCTCCGGCCCGGGCGGCGGCAACGCCGCGGCGTCCAACGGCCTGCTCCACCACGAGCTGCTGGGCTATCTCAACCAGCGCTACTGAACGCCGCCGAGGGCTGCTGAGGCACGTCCCGCAATCCCCGGCGGGCGCCCCCCTTGTTGAGTCTCCTCCTGGGTGCGACTCTGAGAGTCCCCCCACTTGTGAACTTGTGAATCGGCTCACGAAGACCGCTTCGCAGGATCGCTCACTCAAGGAGGTGGCTCCCCGCATGCTTGTCCGCGACGCCATGACCACCCTGGTCCTCACCATCGGCCCGGCCCACACGCTCCGGCAGGCGGCCCGGCTGATGTCGGCCCGCCGTATCGGAGCGGCTGTCGTCCACGACCCCGACACCTGCGGTCTCGGCATCATCACCGAGCGCGACATCCTCGACGCCGTCGGCGCCGGACTGGATCCCGATGTCGAGACCGCGTCCACCCACACCACCACCGACGTGGTCTTCGCCTCTCCCGCCTGGACCCTCGAGGAGGCCGCCGAGGCCATGACGCACGGCGGCTTCCGGCATCTGATCGTGCTGGACGGCGACGGCCCCGTCGGCATCGTCTCGGTGCGCGACATCATCAGGTGCTGGGCGCCGGCCCGGCGACCCCGGGCCGAAATGGCCCTCTGACCGGCACCCCCGGCCCGCGGACGACAGTGGGCCGGACCCCCGGGAGCACCTCCCGGGAATCCGGCCCACCACCTACGGCAAGCGCCCCGTGTCAGCCGCGCAGGGCCTGGACCGCGGCCTCGAGCCGCTTGCCGAAGTCTCCGTCGGCCTGACGGAAGTTGCCGATCGCGCGCTCGGCGATGTCGTCGCGCGAGACCTTGGATATGAAGCCGGCGAGGTTGTCGATCAGCCGGACCTTCTCGTCCTCGGACAGCAGCCGGTAGAGGTTGCCGGCCTGTACGAAGTCGTCGTCCTCCGCGTGGAGCGGCGTCTCGTGGTTGCCCGTGCCGCCGGTGACGGGGACGGGCTGCCAGAGCGGTCGGTCCGTCTGGGCGGGGCCGCCGAAGCTGTTGGGCTCGTAGTTCTTCGCGCCCTTGTGCCGGCCGTCGTACAGGTAGCCGTCACGGCTGTTGGTGCGCGCCTCGGTGGCGTGCGGGCGGTTCACCGGCAGGTGGTCGGCGTTGATGCCGACGCGGTAGCGGTGCGCGTCGCCGTATGCGAAGAGACGGCCCTGGAGCATCTTGTCGGGGGACGGACCGATGCCGGGCACGAAGTGCGCCGGGCTGAAGATCGACTGCTCGACCTCGGCGAAGACGTTCTCCGGGTTGCGGTTGAGCTCCAGCTTGCCGATCTCGATCGGCGGATAGTCGGCGTGCGGCCAGACCTTGGTCAGGTCGAACGGGTTGAAGCGGTACGTGGCCGCCTCCGCCGCCGGCATGATCTGGACCTGCACCGTCCAGGACGGGAAGTCACCGCGCTCGATGGACTCGCGCAGGTCGCGCTGGTGGCTGTCCGGGTCCACGCCGGAGAGGCGGACGGCCTCCTCGGTGGTGAGGTTCTTGATCCCCTGGTCGGTCTTGAAGTGGTACTTGACCCAGAAGACCTCGCCGGCCTCGTTGTTCCACTGGAACGTGTGCGAGCCGAAGCCGTCCATGTGACGGTACGAGGCGGGGATGCCGCGGTCACCGAAGAGCCAGGTCACCTGGTGCGTGGACTCGGGCGACAGACCCCAGAAGTCCCAGACGTTGTCCGCCTCCTGCGAGCCGGTGTAGGGGTCGCGCTTCTGGGTGTGGATGAAGTCGGGGAACTTGATGGCGTCCCTGATGAAGAACACCGGGGTGTTGTTGCCGACGAGGTCGTAGTTGCCCTCTTCGGTGTAGAACTTCAGCGCCCAGCCGCGGGGGTCGCGTGCCGCGTCGGCGGAGCCGAGGTTGCCCGCCACGGTGGAGAAGCGCAGGAAGGTCTCGGTCTGCTTGCCGACCTCCGAGAGGAACTTCGCCCGGGTCCACTGCGAGACGTCCCGGGTCAGCGTGAACGTGCCGTACGCGCCGGCCCCGCGGGCGTGCACCACGCGCTCCGGGATGCGCTCGCGGTTGAAGTGGGCGAGCTTCTCGAGAAGCGCCTGGTCCTGGACGAGAACCGGTCCGCCCGGGCCGGCGGTCTCACTGTTCTGGTTGTCGGCCACCGGAGCGCCGGCCTCCGTGGTGAGCGGTCCCTGAGTCACGCGCGCCTCCTGCGTCATGTCCTGCACAGCGTCGTTCCCTGCACAGCGTGTTTCTCGGCCGCAGCCTGTCCTTGGCCAGTACGTAAATGATCCTACAATGGACTTAGTCCAAGTTAAGCAAGGATCTAAAGTCACACCTACTCGGGACTCGGGCCCTTCCACTGTTACGCTGGGCTCCATGAGTGACCTCCTGGAACGACTTCGTGGACGCGGCTGGCGCATGACGGCACAGCGGCGCGTGGTGGCCGAGGTTCTCGAGGGGGACCATGTACATCTGACGGCGGACGAGGTCCACGCGAAGGCCGTCGACCGGCTCCCCGAGATCTCCCGTGCCACCGTGTACAACACGCTGGGCGAGATGGTGTCCCTCGGAGAGGTCATCGAGGTCACCACCGACCGCCGGGCGAAGCGGTACGACCCCAACGCCCACCGCCCCCACCACCACCTGGTGTGCGGGCGCTGCGGCGCGATCCGGGACGTACACCCGTCCGGCAACCCGCTGGCCGACCTGCCTGACGACGAGCGCTTCGGCTTCACCGTCTCGGACGTCGAGGTGACCTACCGCGGCATCTGTCCGAACTGCTCCGCCACGGCCTGAGCCCCCGGCGCCCGGCGGAGCTTCGCCGCGGCGGCCTTTGCACAGGCATACGAACGAGGCCCGGATCCTTGGAAGGATCCGGGCCTCGTTCTTCAGTAGCGGGGACAGGATTTGAACCTGCGACCTCTGGGTTATGAGCCCAGCGAGCTACCGAGCTGCTCCACCCCGCGCCGTTGTGAGTGCAACACTACGGCACCCACACCGGCCGGAGCAAATTCATTCGCCGGACACCCGTGCGCCCCACGAGCCGGCCGGCCCCGGCGTCACGCGGTGAGCTCCTGGTGCAGCGCCTCCAGCAGACGCGCCGCCCGCTCGGCCACCTCCGCCGGCCCCAGCTCGACCGCCCGGGCACACCAGCGCTGCCCCTCGGTCAGCTCGCCGCGGCGGGCGGCGAGCAGCGCGAGACGCAGTGCCGCGCGGCCGTGCCCGTCGTTGGCGGCACGGCTCCACCACAGGGCCGCCTCGCGCTCACTGCCCTCACGCGCGAGCAGCAGCCCGAGGTTGAAGGCACCGTTGCGGCTGCCCGACTCGGCGGCCTCGCGGTACCAGCGCGCGGCACTAGCCATGTCACCGCGCGCGGCCGCGAGCATCCCGGCCCTGACCTGGGCACGGCGGTGGCCCTGCTCGGCCGCCCTCTCGTACCACTCCTCGCACTCGGTCTTCTCCGGCATCTGCTCCCCGAGCCCGGGAGGCCCCGGTGCCGGCTGGCGCAGGTCGAGGACGCCGGCCAGCCGGAAGGCGGCCTCGGCGCTCCCACCGCCCGCGGCGCAGCGCAGATGGCGCTCCGCCTGCCGCTCGTCGCCGTCACGCAGCAGGGCCATGCCCACCTGGAGCGCGGCATCGGTGTGCCCGGCCGCCGCCGCCCGCTGGTACCAGCCGAGCGCCGTGCGGTCCTCGTCCCGTCCGGCGTGCAGGATGCCGAGGTTGAACGCGGCGTCCACGCTGCCGGCCTCCGCAGCCTTGGAGAACCAGGGCTCGGCCCCGGTCGCGTCCCCGGCCTGGAGCAGCAGCACGGCCAGCGCGTTCGCGGCCTCCCGGTGCCCGGCATAGGCGGCCCGGCGGTACCACTGCTCGGCCTGCGGGATCCGGTCCTGGGCGGCGCAGAGCAGCCCGAGGTTGTACGCGCCGTTGACGTCCCCGGCGTCCATGGCGGCGCGGTACCAGCGCTCCGCGGTCTGCTGCTCGCCCCTGGCCGCGTGCAGGGCGCCCAGGGCATTGGCGGCGTTTCCGTCGCCGCCCTGAGCAGCCCGCAGCCACCACACGGCCGCGCTCTCCTCGTCGCCCGCGTCACGCAGCAGGAAACCGAGGGCACAGGCCGCACGGGGCTCGCCGTCCTTGGCGGCGGTGAGGTACCAGCGGCCGGCCTCCTTCAGCTCGCCGCGCTGCTCGAGGATGGAGCCGAGGTGCAGGGCGGCACGACGGTGGCCACGCGCCGCGGCCTGGCGGTACCACTGCTCGGCCTCGCCGACGCGTCCCGAGTCGGGGCCCGCGACGGGGCTGTCCGGCTTCACCGGCGCACCTGCGTCCAGCCCCCTGCGGCCGTCGCCCACGACACGGCCCAGGCCGAAGGCGTCGTGGGCGTCGCCGACGGCGTTGCGCTCGATCGTCCGCGCCAGGCGGTACGCGGCCTCCCTGTGCCCCTGCTCCGCGGCGGCGCGCAGCCAGCGCTCGGCCCCGGCGTCACCGCGGTGCTCGAGCAGGTCGGCCAGCGCGTACGCGCCCAGTGCGTGGCCCTGTTCGGCGGACTGGCACAGCCAGTACTCGGCGGCGGGCTCGTCCCCGCGCTCCCGGAAGTGGCGTCCGAGGGCGTGCGCCGCGGCGGCGGAGCCGGCGACGGCGGCGATGCGCCACCACCCTGCCGCCTCGTCGGCGTATCCCCTCTGGTGCAGGAGCACGCCGAGGTTGTTGGCCGCGGCCCGGTCGCCCTCGGCGGTAGCCGCACGCAGGTGGACCTCGGCGCCGTCCAGGTCACCACGGCGCAGCAGGAGAGCGCCCAGGACGCTCATCGACGCCGTGTCGCCGGCCTCTGCGGCGCGCCGGTGCCGGGCCTCGGTCTCGTCGGCGTGATCCGTGCCGTCCCCGGTGTCCGCGCTCCCGGTGGTGTCCGCGCCCCCGGCCGCCTCGGCGCTCTCGACGGCATCGGCCGTGCCGGTGGTGTCCACGGTGAAGGCGGCGTCCTCGCGGACGCCGTCGGCGATGTCAGCGGTCCCGGCCAGGGCAGCGGCGAATGCCGCATCTGCGGTGCTTTCCCTCGTCCGGCCGCGTCGCTGCACAAACCGCCCTGTCTCCAACAGAGTTGCCCTGTCCCCCATAAATACCATCGTCGCACCACCTGCTACCCGCGTACACCTGGTATACCGCGGCCAGTGAAGTCACTTCGGCGTTTTGTCGACATGCCCACAGAGAGACAAGTGAAACACGACTGGCTCCAACTCGTGCCCCGTGAACCGCACTTCACTCCGACAACTTGAGAAAAGGCCCATGACATGGCGAAGGCCCGGATCCCAAAGGATCCGGGCCTGCGCCTTTCAGTAGCGGGGACAGGATTTGAACCTGCGACCTCTGGGTTATGAGCCCAGCGAGCTACCGAGCTGCTCCACCCCGCGTCGTTGTGTTCAAACCGTACCACGACGCGGGGTGAACATTTCTCAACTGCCCTGGTCGTCGCCCTCCGGCTTCTTGGCGCCTTCGTTCGAAGCAGCGCCGCCTGCCCCGTCGGGCTGAGCCGCCGCCGCCCGCTCGAGAGCCTCCTGGAGGTCCGCCTGGGCCTTGCCGTAGGCCTCCCAGTCCTGCTCCTTGAGAGCCGTCTCGCCGGCCGTGTACGCCTTCTGGGCGTCCGCGATGGCCTTCTTCAGAGCCGCGTCCCCGGTGGCCGGGGGCTCCGTGGTGTCACCCGGTGGCTCGTCCGGCTCGGTCGGCGGTGTCGTCGTATCGGAGCCCTCGACCCCGAACACCGCGTTCAGCGCTTCGCCGAGACTGTTCTCGAACACGATCTTCGACCCGTACGAAGCGGCGACCTTGCGCAGCAGCGGATAGTTCTGCGTACCACCGCGCGTGTACACCGGTTCGATGTAGAGGAAGCCTCCGTCGAGCGGCACCGTCAGCAGGTTGCCGTACTCGATGTCCGAGTCGGTGCCCTTCAGGTTTCTCACGAACTCGGCGACGTCGTCGTTGCCGTTGAGCTCACTCTGTACCTGGCCTGGTCCCTTGACCGTGCTGGTGACTCTCAGGAGTCTGATCGTGCCGTAGTCCTTGCTGGCCGCGTCCGCGTCCACCGCCATGAACGCCCCCAGGTTGGGACGCCCCTTGGGGGTGAAGGTCGTGGTCAGGGAGAACTTCTGCGCGTCCTGGTCCGGCATCTTCATGCTCAGGTAGTACGGCGGGACGGACCCGGGTTCCTTGTTGGTCGGGTCGTCCGGCACCTGCCACGCGTCACTGCCGCTGTAGAACTGCGCGGGGTTCTCGACGTGGTACCGCGTCAGCAGCTCACGCTGGACCTTGAACAGGTCCTGCGGGTAGCGCAGGTGGTCCATGAGCTCCTGCGGGATGTCCGCCCGGGGTTCCACCGTGCCGGGGAACGCCTTGCGCCACGTCTTGAGCACCGGGTCCTCGGTGTCCCACTCGTAGAGCTTGACCTTGCCGTCGTACGCGTCGACGGTGGCCTTCACCGAATTCCGGATGTAGTTGACCTGGTTCTGCTGGGCGACGACCGCGCGCTGGTTGGTGGTCAGCGAGTCGGCCGTGGTGTCACCGAGCGTCGTACGCGAGGCGTACGGATAACCGTTGGTCGTGGTGTACGCGTCGACGATCCACTGGATCCGGCCGTCGACGACCGCCGGGTAGGCGTCGCCGTCGATCGTCAGCCAGGGTGCGACCGCCTCGACGCGCTCCTTGGGGGTTCGGTTGTAGAGGATCCGCGAACCGTCGCCGATGGCTCCCGAGTACAGGATCTGCGGCTCGCTGAACGACACGGCGTAGGCCGCCCGGTTGAAGGCGCTGGAGAGACTGATCCCGCTGTCGCCCTCGTAACTGGTGGTCTTCTCGCCGTCCTCCTCGTAGTCGAGCTCCTTCTGGGGCCCGCCGACGATGGAGTACTGCTCGGTCTTCTCGCCGTAGTAGATCCGCTGCTCGTACTTGCCCAGCTCGCCCGTGGTGGGCAGGCCCGACTCCGTGAAGTCGGGGGACCCCGCCGGGTTGGTGCCCGTCGTGGTGCCCCGCGCCGCGATGACGCCGTAGCCGTGGGTGTACGTGAAGTGGTCGTTGATCCAGTTCCTCTTGGGGAGGCCCTGGAGGTTCAGCTCGCGCAGGCCGACGACGGTGTCCTGCTCCTTGCCGTCCTCGCCCTTGTAGCGGTCGACGTCCAGGGTCTTGGGGAACTGGTAGTAGTTCCTCTTCTGCTGGAGCTGCTGGAAGGCGGGCGAGACGACGTTCGGGTCCATGACGCGGTAACTGGCGGCGGCGTCAGCGTTCGCCCTCAGCTTGGTGCTGTCATCGGTCGTGCTGGTGCCCGTGTAGTCGTCGACCTTCGCGTCGTCGATGTCGTAGGCGTCGCGCGTCGCGTCGATGTTCTTCTGGATGAACGGCGCTTCCTTGGCCTGCTCGTTCGGCTGGACCTGGAACTTCTGCACGATCGCCGGGTAGAGCCCGCCGATCAGGATCGCCGAGAGCACCATCAGGCCGAAGCCGATCACGGGCAGCTGCCAGGTGCGGCGCCAGAGCGTCGCGAAGAACAGCACGGCGCAGATGACCGCGATGCAGAAGAGGATCGTCTTCGCCGGCAGGTACGCGTTGGCGTCGACATACCGCAGACCGGTCCAGTTGTCCGTGGCCTTGAAGTCGCTGGACTTCACAGCCAGGCCGTACCGGTCGAGCCAGTACGCCACGGCCTTCAGCGCGACGAAGACGCCGAGCAGAACGGAGAGATGACCCGTCGCGGCACCCGTGGCACGCGCGCCGGGGCTGGTGATCCGCAGCCCGCCGTAGAGGTAGTGGGTCAGCGCCGCCGCGATCAGGGACAGCACCACCGCGGCGAAGCCGAATCCGAGCAGGAAGCGGTACCACGGCAGGTCGAAGGCGTAGAAGGCGACGTCCAGCTTGAACTGGGGGTCCTTCTGCCCGAAGGGCACGCCGTTGACGTACATCAGCCAGGTGCGCCACTGACCGGACGCGGAGGCGCCGGCGATCAGACCGACGAGAGCGGTGACCGCGAGCAGCACCCACTTCTTGTACGGGGCGACGCTCATCCTGTAGCGGTCCAGGCTCTGCTGCTCCAGCGACATCGCGCTCAGCGGCGGCCGGAGCCGGTGCGCGAGCCAGATGTTCACACCGATGGCGACGGCCATCAGCAGTCCGAAGACGAGGAACAGCCCGATCTTGGTCCACAGAGTGGTGGTGAAAACAGACGAATACGCGACCGACCTGTACCAGAGCCAGTCCGTCCAGAACCCGGCGAACATGACGAAGGCCATGGCGAGAACCGCCAGGACACCCAATGTCATGAGCAGGGTACGGACGCGCCGGGACGGGCGGCCGACTCTGATCCGTGGCCCGGTCGGGCCTCCGCCGCGGTCCGGCATCTGGAAAGCCAACGTGCGCACCTCGAAGTTCGCGGTCGTGTGAAGCAGGCCCAGCGATCGTAGAGCCCACCTATGCAACTTACTGAGGCTTTACCTAGTTCCCGTTCCCGGGGCAGAAGGAGGCAGGATGTTGGGTATGCCCAACGTTTCCCCCTCAGGCCCTCCGATGGCCGCGAGCCCCCTCACCGTCGCCGTCCTCGAAATCGACGCCTACGCCGCAGGTCTCGGCTGGGACCAGCCGGCCCGGCTGTTCGCCCTCGTCGACACCGCCCGGCTGCGCGCCCACGAGCCCGGCCTCGCCGCCCAGCTCGGTCTCGACGACACCGCTTCCACGACCGCCACCCTCACCCCCGTCGAGCAGGAGGAGCTGCCCGACGGCACCGCGCTGGACGAGTTCCTCGCCACGATCGCCTGGCCGGACGCCGTGGTCGGCTGCGCCATGACCGTCGAACGGCTGATGCTGCCGCCCTCGGCGGAGGCGTCCGTGCCGGAGGGGCTGTCCGACGCCCAGCTGACCAAGTGGGTCGCCGAGCACCCCGACCGGCAGGAGGTGCGGATGACCGTGGCGGTTCTGCGGGACGGCGCACGGGACTCCGCCGTGCGCCTGCGGGAGAAGGACTCCCCCACCGAGGTCCTGACCGGCGCGGGCCTGGTTCCGGGGCTCGCCGAGGCACTCGCGGCCACCTTCGAGTCCTGACGCCTCCGGCGGGGGCCGGCCTCAGAGGCTGTCGGCCTCCGCCCGGTCCCGGGCCGGCCGGCTGCCTCTCAGCCCTTCGAGCAGCTCGGCAGGCCGGTCGTGTCCCCCGCCCGGATCTTCTCCAGGGACTTCTTGGCGTCGTCGAGGGTCTTCACCCTCACCAGGGTGAGGCCGTCCGGGGTGTCGGAGGCCGCTGAGGAGCAGTTGTCGTCCGGGGTCAGGAAGTACCGGGCGCCCGCGTCGCGCGCGCCGACCAGCTTCATGTTGATCCCGCCGATGGGGCCGACCTTGCCGTCGTCGTCGATGGTGCCGGTGCCGGCGATGAACTTGCCGCCCGTCAGCTTGTCGGGGGTCAGCTTGTCGATGATGCCGAGCGAGAACATCAGTCCGGCGCTCGGTCCGCCGACGTCGGCCAGCTTGATGTCGATCTCGAACGGGAACGTGTGGTCCGTCCCCGCCTGGATTCCCACGATCGCCCGGTCCTCCGAGGGGTTCGAGGGGTCCTCGGGTGCCTTCCGCGTGGTCAGGGTGACGTCGCGGGAGCCCTCGGGCTCCTTGCCCGCCTTCTCCGCCGCGGCGGCGGTCCTGGCCGGGATCACCGTGAAGACGACGTCCTCGCCGGGCTTGTGCTTCGTGACGAGCTTCGCGACGTCCTCCGGCTGTTCGACCGCCTTGCCGTCGACCGCCCTGATCACGTCGCCCGCGTGCAGCACTCCCTCGGCGGCGCTGTCCTTGACGACCGTGGAGACCACCACGCGGGAGGTGACGGGGATCTTCAGCTCCTCCAGGGCGGCGACCTTCGCGCTCTCCTGGGACTGGCTGAACTCCTCGGCGTTCTCCTGCGTCGACTCCTCCTCGGTCTTCCCGTCCGGGTAGAGGGTGTCGTGGGGCACGACGACACTGTCGTGCGCCAGCCAGCCGTAGACGGCCTCGACGATGTTCATGTCGTAGTCCGCACCGGTGACGCGCACCGTCGTCATGTTGAGGTTCCCGGACGTGGGATACGTCTTGCGCCCGCTGATGTGCAGCACCGGCTCGCCACGCGCGTCGCCGAGCGTGTTCACGGTCGGACCGGGGGACATCTCCGAGTACGGCACACGAATCAGCACGCCTGCGCAGAGCAGCGCGATGAGGATGAGGGTGGAGGCGAGCATCGTCGCGGTGCGGCGTGGCATGGAACGACAGTACGGGAACGGCCTGTCAGTGCACCGTCGGGGCCGGTCCGTACGAGGCGGACGGCGGGGGATCCGGAAGGGCCGGGGGCATCGCGGATTCGCTCGCTGCGCGGACTGCGCCTACGGGGAGCGGGTGCGGTGCGGAATTGGCAACTGCGTACAGCTGCGGAGCCTCAGGCGGCCTCGGAACCGGAGTGCGATTTCTCCATCGCCTCACGGAACCTGGCGTAGCCGGCGAGTTCGGTGACGTCGCCGGTCGTTCGATTGCGGGCTGCCCACCCTCCCCATATCGCCGCGCCAAGAGCAGCTATAAGCGGAATCAAGAGCCAAGCGAGTGCTGCCATCACGACCTCCCTACCCCATGAGCGACCGCAACCGACGATCAGAAGATTAACCACCTGCAGGAGCAACGCTCATGGCAGGGGTGCGGTTACGCAAATCGGGGCTGATGCCCCCTGGGGCGGTTTGCGCTCAGCAGGCGCCGACCCACTCCTCCGTGCCGTCGGAGAAACGCTGGTGCTTCCAGATCGGGACCTCGTGCTTGAGGTCGTCGATCAGCTTGCGGCAGGCCTCGAAGGCCTCACCCCGATGGGCGCAGGACACGGCGACGACCACCGCCAGATCGCCCACACCCAGTTCACCCACCCGGTGGACGGCGGCCAGAGCCCGTACCGGGAACTCCGCCACCACCTTCTCGGCCACTCTGCGGAGCTCGTCGCCGGCGGTCGGATGGCAGGAGTATCCGAGGGAGCCGACGTCCTGCCCGTCGTCGTGATTGCGCACCGTGCCGACGAAGAGCGCCATGCCTCCCGCGGCGTCGTCCCCCACCGCGCGGAAGATCTCGTCGACGGACAGCGGTGTGTCACGGATGTCCAGGAGCCGGATGGGGTCCTGAGCAGCCTGCTCGCCGGGGTGGTCGTGGGTGCGTGCCATGGGGCCATCGTGCCGCACGGCGGGCACATCCCGGAATAGCGTTTTCGACCGGTGGCCTGCCGGTCCGCTTGGAGCCTCCTACCAGGCGGGGGAATCGGGACTTCCGCCCGGGCGGGCCGACCGGGCCGACGGCCGCCTAGAAACGCCGTCGGGCCTTGCGCGCCCGCCGGACCAGTGCCGCCGTGCCGAGCAGCGCGACGGTCGCTCCCGCGGCACCGGCTGCGGTGGCGTCCTTGCGGCCGAGCCGCCGTCCCGCGACGGTGTGGCGCCCCTCGACCTCTTCCAGGAGCGCCGCCAGGACCTCCTCGTTGGTCCACCTCGGGCGCCATCCCGCGTCGTGGAGCCGGCTCACACTGACCACCCAGGGGTGCATGGTGTAGGCGAGATCCCCCGCGGGTGACGGGGTGAGACCGATCCGGTGGAGGCGGGCGGCCGCGCCGAGGGCGACGGCGGACGGCAGCTCCATCCGGCGCACACCGGAGAGCTCCTCCACCTCTTCCTGTTCGAGCCAGCCGTCGCAGCCGACCGCGAACTCTCCCTCGATCTTTTCGAGAGCCGCGTACTCCAGTGCGCTGACCAGGTCGTCGACGTGGCAGAACTGCCAGGCCGGGCGTGAGCCGGCGACGACGAGGAGCCTGGGGGACTCGAAGTACCTGGTGAGCGCCGTGTCCGTACCGCCGACCAGGACCGTGGGCCGTACGACCGTGACGTTGAGGCCGGGGTGGGCACGGGGTGCTCGGCGGCCGAGCCGCTCGATCTCCAGCATGTCTCCGACACCGGTGGCCTCGGCCGTGGCCCGCAGTTCCGCGTCCTCGGAGAGGGGGATGTCGTTGTCGGGCAGAGCGCCGTAGACCATCGCCGAGGTGCACAGCACCACCCGGTGGACGCCCACGGCCGCCGCCGCCGTCAGCACGGTCTGCGTACCGCGGACGTTGTACGCGGTGCGGGCCGCGGGGTCGGTCTCCAGGTCGAGGTCGAGCGCCATGTGCACGACGACGTCAGCGCCGCGCAGCTTCTCGGCGATGGCTGGGTCCCGTACGTCCAGGATGTGCCACGTGGCCTCGGAGACGTCCCCCCGGCGCTCGTCGATGGCGATGACCTGCTTGATCTCGTCCGATGCGGCGAGACGGGCGGTGAGCAGCTCACCGACGCCGGTCGCGGCACCGGTGACCGCGACGACGGGGCCGCGGTTCCGGGAAAGATTTTTCGTGGGCTTGCTCTCGGTCGTGGGGTCGGTCAGGTTTCGCGCTGCGCGAACCTGCGGATCTGGGGAACTCACCGGGCGTCTCCAGCGGTTGTCTTCAGTACGTACCCGAATGACGCGTACGTACCAGGTGGCGTCCATCCTGCCGCAGGCCGGGAGCCGGCGGAGCACTGAGGGCCCAAGCGGTCTTCGGTGTCTACGCTGGATGGTGATGTCGGGCAGTCGCCGTCGGTTCGAGCCGGCGGCCCTACGAGCCGAGGAAACCCGTGAGTGACACCCCATTCGGATTCGGCCTTCCGCCGGAGGAGCCGGAAGACGGCGACGAAGGCAAGAAGAAGGACCCCACCGGTGCTGGGCAGGGCTCGGGCGGGCCGGCGAACCCGTTCGGCTTCCCGCCCGGGGCGGGCGGCGACAACCCGTTCGCCGCGATGTTCGGCTCGATGAACCCGAACGACCTGGGTGCGGCCTTCCAGCAGCTCGGCCAGATGCTGAGTTACGAGGGCGGCCCGGTCAACTGGGACATGGCCAAGCAGATCGCACGCCAGACGGTGTCGCAGGGCACCACCGACGGCAGCAAGGACGCGAGTGTCGGACCCGCGGAGCGGGCCTCCGTCGATGAGGCTCTGCGTCTCGCCGACCTCTGGCTCGACGGTGTGACCTCGCTGCCCTCGGGTTCCGTCTCCACGGTGGCGTGGAGCCGCGCCGAGTGGGTCGAGGCCTCGCTTCCCGCCTGGCAGCAGCTGGTGGACCCGGTGGCCGAGCGCGTCGGCCTGGCCATGGGCGATGTCCTGCCGGAGGAGATGCAGGCCATGGCCGGCCCGCTGATCGGCATGATGCGGTCCATGGGCGGCGCCATGTTCGGCCAGCAGATCGGGCAGGCCGTCGGCGTGCTCGCCGGCGAGGTCGTCGGTTCGACCGACATCGGCCTCCCGCTGGCACCGGCCGGCAAGGCGGCGCTGCTTCCGCTGAACGTCGAGCGGTTCGGCAAGGACCTGAGCGTGCCCCAGGACGAGGTGCGGCTGTATCTGGCGCTGCGCGAGGCGGCCCACCAGCGGCTCTTCGCCCACGTTCCGTGGCTGCGCTCGCATCTGTTCGGCGCGGTCGAGGCCTATGCGCGCGGCATCAAGGTCGACACCAGCAAGCTGGAGGACGTCGTCGGCCAGTTCGACCCGTCCCAGCCCGAGCAACTGCAGGACGCTCTTCAGCAGGGCATGTTCCAGCCCGAGGACACCCCGGAACAGAAGGCGTCGCTGGCTCGTCTGGAGACCGCTCTCGCCCTCGTCGAGGGCTGGGTGGACGCGGTGGTGCACGAGGCCGCGAAGTCACGGCTGACCTCGGCGGACGCGCTGCGCGAGACGATGCGCAGGCGCCGGGCCTCCGGCGGTCCCGCCGAGCAGACCTTCGCCACGCTCATCGGACTCCAGCTGCGCCCGCGCCGGCTGCGGGACGCCTCGCGGCTGTGGGCCTCGCTCACGGACGCCCGGGGCGTCGACGGGCGCGACGGCCTCTGGGAGCACCCGGACATGCTGCCGACGGCCCAGGACCTGGACGACCCGGACGGCTTCGTCCACCACGAGCAACTGGACTTCTCCGAGCTCGACAAGATGCTCGGCGAAGCGGCGAATGGCCCGCAGAAGCCCGCCGCCGAGGAGCAGGTCCAGGACGAACCCGGCGACGACGACCCGAAGAGCGACGGCAAGGACGACTCCGGCCGGTGAGCCTGCACGACGACGCGGTTTCGGTACTCAAGGGTTACGAGGACGGCGATACGGAGCAGGCCGCGCTGCGCCGGACGTACCTGGACCATCTGGCCGGGCATCCCGACGGCATGTGGAAGGCGTGCGGAGCGGGGCACCTGACGGCCAGCGCGCTGGTCGTCGACCCGGAGCGCGGCAGGGTCCTGCTGACGCTGCACAGGAAGCTGCGGATGTGGCTGCAGATGGGCGGGCACTGCGAGCCCCAGGACACCACTCTGGAAGCGGCGGCCCTGCGCGAGGCCACTGAGGAGTCGGGAATCCCCGGGCTCACCCTGCTGCCCGGCGGGCCCGTGCGGCTGGACCGGCATCCCATCCCGGGGCCGTGCCACTGGCACCTCGACGTGCAGTACGCGGCGACGGCGTCGACCGGGGCGGTGGAGCGGATCAGCGAGGAGTCCCTGGATCTGCGCTGGTTCCCCTACGACGAGGTGGCGCGGGTGGCGGACGCCTCGGTCGAGCGGCTGCTGGCGAGCACCCGCACACGGCTGGAGCAGGGCCGCTAGACAACGGGTGAGGGGCGGCTTCCCGCGGGAAGCCGCCCCTCACCCGTTGCGCCCGGCCGTAGCGGTGCGGCTCAGTTCCAGGAGTTGTTCTGGTTCTGTCCGTGCGAGCCCTGCTGCCCCATACCGAACTGCGCCGCGGCCCCCTGGCCGATCTGGGCGTTCTGCGGCGGCAGCACCTCACTCGGCTGGACGAGGGCGAAACCCTGGCCCAGGAAGCTCAGCTCCCAGCCCTCCCCCGTGTTGCCACGGCGCCGGAAGACTCCCGAGGAGTGCGTCTGGGCCTGCATCTGCACCCGCAGCCCGCTCGACCAGGCGACGATCGCGTCGGCGTCGGCATTGACGTACTTTTCGGGAGTGACCTGCATCATCAGCGGCTGGCCTGAGGTCATCAGGGCGACCTTGCCGCTCCCGGAGATGTTGAGCTGGTACTTGCCGGTGCCGGAGATCCCGTACTGGCTGTCCACCGCGATGACCTCGGTGTGCAGCGAGGAGTCCAGCGCCAGGACGTAGGCGCTGTCGACCGTCATGCCCTCGTGGTCGACGTCGACCACATGGATGTACTGCGCGAGGTTGGCCAGGTAGACCGTGCCCTGACCGGAGCAGCGCATGAGGTCGAGGCCCTCACCCGTGTTCCTGCGGGCGCGGCGCTGGCCGTGCGACTGGTACTCACCGTCGAACTCCATGAGCCCCTGGTAGGCGACCATGGCGCCCTTACGGGCGAGGACGTCGTCGTGGCCGGTCAGCGCGACCCGCAGGAGCTGCGGGTTCTGGACCGTGTAGCGGTCCTGCGACTGCTGTTCCGTGTAGCTGAAAAGCGGACTCTGCATGATGTGTTCTCCCCCGCTCAGTTCCGGATCCGCAGGCGGTCGGTACTGTCCTCGCTCGGCTGGACGACGACGATGCCCTGACCGGAGAAGGCCATCTGGTACGCCTCTCCGCTGCCCCGCCCGATGAGCGAGCTCGCCTTGAAGCTGCGCTTGCCCTTCACCTTGAGGTTCGGGGACCACGCGACGAGGGCGTCGGGGTCGACGTACGTCTCGTCCTCGCCACGCCCGCAGTCGACGACGATCGGTGTGCCGCGCGAGGTGATGGCGACCCATCCCGTGCCCTGGATCCCGACGTTCCACAGGCCCTGGCCGGTGAACTTGGC
The DNA here is from genome assembly GCF_045039765.1 of Streptomyces sp. NBC_01166. Lineage (NCBI taxonomy): Bacteria > Bacillati > Actinomycetota > Actinomycetes > Kitasatosporales > Streptomycetaceae > Streptomyces > Streptomyces sp. NBC_01166. Next base: position 5,544,070 of record NZ_CP108613.1, on the reverse strand, counting down.
GAGTCCCTTGACCCGCTCCACGCCCCAGGTGAGGTGACCGTCGAAGGCCAGGAGGTTGGTGCCGTTGACCGACAGCGAGTCGTTGTTGAGATTGATGACGACCACGTCGGCGCCGTAGTCGGCGAGGTAGAGCAGTCCGTCGCCGGCGCACTTCATCAGGGGTGCGCCCTCGCCGGTGATCCACTGGGACGCGATCTGGCGGACGGCCGGCGGGTTCGGTTCGTACTGGATGAAGCCCTCGTAGGCCACCATCGAGCCGGTGCGGGCGTAGAGGTCCTGGCCGGTGGCCATGGCGACCTTGAGCATCGTGCGGCCGTGGTTCTCCATGCGGGCCGTGACGGGGGTCGGGGCGAAGCCCGCGAGCTGCTGATTCATGACGGGCTCCCTCAGACCTCGTAGGGCTGGACGACGATGAAGTTGCCGGGTGCTCCCCGGAACTGGAGGTTCACGGTCTCCCCGCTGTGCCCCGGGTACGCGTTGCGGCGCAGCCGGACCTGGCTGGAGATGATCACCTGGGACGCCGACGACCAGGCCACGACGGCGTTGCAGTCGGCGAAGGTGGTCGGGGTGACCGGCAGGACGACCGGCACACCGTGGGTCTTGACGACGACGGTGCCGGTGCCCTGGAACTGCATGGTGAAGAGGGCGCCGCCGGGAATCCCGTGGCCCTCGATCCTGCGGACCTCGTACTGCAGGGACTCGTCGAAGGCGAGCACGCTCTCGGCGGAGACGCAGATGCCGTCGCCCTGCAGCTCGATGGGATGCAGATGCGATCCGTCCTCGGCGAGGAAGACCTGGCCACGGCCGCTGCAGCGCATCAGCTGCATCTCCTGGCCCGTCGCGTTACCGACCATGCGGCCAGCGAAGCCGGCTCCCTTGTAGCCGAAGTCGACCTTGCCCTGATACATCACCATGCTGCCCTGACGGGCCAGCACCGGTGTGCCGCCCATCGTGAGGTCGACGCGCATGAGCTGCTGGTTCTGCGAGGTCCAGCGCTGCCCGGTGGCCGTTTCCTTGTAGGGCTGCAGTGCGGCCTGGAGGCCCGCGCCACCTGCGGGAACACCCTGGGGTACGCCCTGCGGCATACCAGGCTGCATGCCGGGGGGCTGCTGGCCGAACGGACCCGGAGCCTGCTGGCCGAACTGCGGCGCGGCCGGCGGCTGCTGTCCGTACGGCGGGGCGACGGGCGGAGCACCCTGGCCCGGGACCTGTCCGAACTGCGGCTGCTGGGGCGGCTGCCCGTACGGCGCGGGAGGGTGCGGTGCCGGCGCCATAGGGGCCGCGATGGTCGGCGCGGCGTGCACCGGCTGCTGCGGTGCGGGAGCCGGTGCCGCCGGAGCGCCGAATGCCGGTGCGGGCTGCGGTGCCTGGGGTCCGGCCGGAGCACCGAAAGCAGGGGGTGCGGAGGCCTGGGCGGGCGGTGCGAACGCGGGGGCGGTGCCCTGGGGCGGCGCGGCGGGGGCCTCCTCGGCGACCTCCCCGCCGAAGTTCTTGAGCAGCGCGTCGAGTCCGCCGTCGAAGCCCTGGCCGACCGCGGCGAACCGCCAGACGTCCTTGAGATAGAAGTCGCCGAGCATGACCGCACGCTCGGTGGTGAACTCCGAGCCCGTGAAGGCGTACTTCACCACTTCCTCGCCGCCCGCGACGATCCGGATGTATCCGGGGCCGACCTGCGACATCTGCCCGGCACCGTCGAGAGTCGCAGTGAAGGACAGCTTGTGGATGTTCGCCGGAATGCGGTCGAGGGTGACGCGGAACGATTCGGTGTCACCGGCCTGGGCACCGAGAAGCTGAATGGACTCCTCCGGCGATTTCGGCTGATTGAAGAAGATGAAATACCGGTCGTCGGAGAGCTGCTCATTGGCGTCGAGACCGAAGCAGCTGATGTCGAACGTCAGGCCGGGGCCCGCGATCTGCACACCTACGTACAGATCCGTCCCTGACGTGAGATCACTGATCTTGGCCTTGTGGCCGCGCTGAAATTCCCTGGCCATGCGTAACGACCGTCCCCCATCCCGAAGGTGAATGCGTCGCGTCAGGCTAACCGCAAACCACGACATCGAGCCAAGCCGGTACAGACCCGGTACAGAATCGGCGACGTCACTCTTCGCGGGCGGCGGGCAGATGCGGGAGCCGGTCGGCCGCCACGACTCCTTCGAGATAGCCCCGCGCTCGCTCGGTCCGGGGGTAAGCCTCCAGGAGCCGCCAGAAACGCGGCCCGTGGCCCGGGACCAGCAGATGGGCCAGCTCGTGGAGGAGGACGTAGTCGAGGACGTACTCCGGCATCCCCTGCAGGCGGTGCGAGAGGCGGATGCTGCCCTCGGCCGGGGTGCAGGAGCCCCAACGGGTGTTCTGGTTGGTCACCCATCGGACGGAGGCCGGCCGCGCCCGGCCCTCCAGGTACTGGCCGGAGAGCCGCTCGGCCCGGTCGGCGAGCTCGCTGTCGCCGATGACGCGTCTGCTCTCCTGCGCGGCGAGCTTGTCGAGCATCACACCGACCCAGCGCTGCTCCTCGGCCTCCGACATCCGGGCCGGGATGAGCACGATGGTGCGGTCGCCCTCGCGGTACGCGGAGACCGTTCTGCTGCGCCGGGCGCTTCTGCGGACCTCGACCGCGCTCGTCACCGACGCGCGGGGCTGCTTGGTGGCTGCGCTGCGCTGCTGGCGTCCGGCGCTGCGCGCAGGGGTCTCCCCGGCGAGACCGGGAGAGGGGTCGGCGGGCACGACTCGACGTTACCCGCTGGCGGTGCGGGAAGTCCCGCCTCCTCGACGGTCCGACGTTGATCCACTTCTCGGCTTGCACCATTTGAACGACTAATACCCCAGCCTGTGGATAACTTTCCGCCCGTTTCGCCGCCATGTTGCATTCTGGCAACGGATCCCGACACCGACCTGGGAGAAGTCATGCATCCGATGCTGAAGCCCGCACTCCGCCGCGCCTGGCGTGGACGGAACACCGTTCAATTCGGCGTGACACCCGCACACGCGGTAACGCTGGGGCCGATGGATATCGCCACCGGAAGCTTTCTGGAACTCCTCGACGGAACACGCGGACTTCCTCTGCTCCGCGAAGAGGCCAGGGCTCTGGATCTGTCGGACCGTCACGTGGACATTCTCGTATCGCGCCTCACGGAGGCAGGTCTGCTGGACGATCCGGATGCGGGCGGACCCGAGGCCGACGCCTTACGCCGGCGGGCCGAGACCCTCGAGCGGCAACGCCCCGACGCCGCGGCGCTCTCCGTGGTCCATCCGACGCCCGGCGGCGGGCTGCGCACGCTCGCGGCCCGGCGTGCGATGCGGGTGCAGGTGCGCGGAGCGGGCAGGGTCGGCGCGGCGGTCGCCGCGGTGCTGTCCGGGTCAGGGGTGGGCCACGTCGAGGTGCTCGACGGGGGCCGCACCGAGCCCTGGGACGTGGCGCCCGGCGGCCTCCCGGTGTCGTCGGTCGGCGAACGCCGTGACACGGCGGCACGGCAGTTGGTGCGCAGGTCCGCGGTCGGTGGCCCTCCGCGGCAGGGCGGAGCGTCCGAGGCTCCGGCGCGGGGCGAACCCGCGCTGTCCCTGATCGTGGTGGCACCCAGGGACGGCCTCTCCGTGTACGCCCCCGATCCGAATACCGCCGCGCCGTGGATCGCCTCGGGTACGCCGCACCTCTACGCGGGAGTGATCGAAGCCACCGGAGTGGTCGGGCCATTGGTGCTGCCCGGAGGCACCGGCTGTGCGGGCTGTCTGGCGCTGCGCCGCGCGGAGGCGGATCCCCAGTGGCCACGGATGCTCGCGCAGTGGAGGTCCGGGCGGCGCTCATGCGTGCAGGCCTGCGATCTGGGTGTGGCGACCGCCGTGGCCGGCCTCGCCGCGGCCCACGCACTCTCCTTTCTCGACGGAGAGCTGCCTGCCAGCACGGGGGCGCGGTGGGAGGCCGCCATGCCGATGCTGGACTGGCGGTCGGAGCGACTGGAGCCCCACCCCGACTGCGACTGCGGTGCCGCCGGGCACACTGAGGTGGAGCTCACCTCCGCGGCCGGCGCCACGCAGGACACAATGGCCGGGTGACCGCCGCCGCCGGAGCGGAGCCGGATACGCACGCCGCACGGCAGTCTGGGAAATGGAGGGGCACATGTCTGATCTTCCCCGGAAGGCGGTCACCCGTACCGCGAAGCTGGCAGCCCTGCCGCTCGGCTTCGCCGGCCGTGCCACATGGGGTCTTGGCAAACGGATCGGCGGGAAGTCCGCCGAGATAGTGGCCCGCGAGGTCCAGCAGCGCACGGCGGACCAGCTCTTCAAGGTCCTCGGAGAGTTGAAGGGCGGTGCGATGAAGCTCGGACAGGCGCTGTCCGTCTTCGAATCAGCGCTGCCCGAAGATGTCGCGGGGCCCTACCGGGCGGCCCTGACCAAGCTGCAGGAGGCGGCGCCACCCATGCCGACCCGCACGGTCCACGGGGTCCTGGCGGAGCGGCTCGGCGAGGACTGGCGGGAGCTGTTCACCGAGTTCGAGGACCTGCCATCTGCCGCCGCGTCGATCGGGCAGGTCCACCGCGCCGTGTGGCACGACGGGCGGGACGTCGCCGTGAAGGTTCAGTACCCGGGCGCCGGTGAGGCGTTGCTGTCGGATCTCACCCAACTCAGCCGCTTCGCACGGCTGCTCGGTCCGCTCGTCCCCGGGATGGACATCAAGCCGCTCATCACGGAGCTCCGCGACCGGGTGTCCGAGGAGCTGGACTACGAGCTCGAGGCACGGGCCCAGCAGGAGCACGCGGCGGAGTTCGAGGACGATCCCGATGTGGTGATCCCGGGCGTGGTCCACCAGTCCGAACAGGTGCTGGTCACGGAGTGGATCGACGGAATTCCGCTGTCGGAGGTGATCGCTGACGGCACGACGGAGCAGCGGGACCGGGCGGGCCAGCTTCTGGCGCGCTTCCTCTTCTCGGGGCCGGCGCGCACCGGTCTGCTCCACGCGGATCCTCATCCGGGCAACTTCCGGCTGCTGCCCCCGACGGAGGCGACCGCCGGGGACGCGGACGGGCCCGGCGGGGACGCGGACCTGTGGCGCCTGGGAGTGCTGGACTTCGGCACGGTGGACCGGCTTCCGGGCGGTCTGCCGCAGACCATCGGCGATGCCCTGCGGATGACGCTGGACGGGGACGCCGACGCCGTCTACGCCATGCTGCGTGAGGCCGGCTTCGTGAAGGAGTCGATCGATCTCGAACCGGACGCCGTGCTCGACTACCTGATCCCCATCATCGAGCCGGCGCAGGCGGAAGAGTTCACCTTCACCCGCTCCTGGCTGCGCAGCCAGGCCGCCCGGATCGCCGATCCGCGTTCTCCGGCACACCAGTTGGGGAAGCAGCTGAACCTTCCGCCTTCGTACCTGCTGATACACCGGGTCACGCTGAGCACGATCGGGGTGCTCTGCCAGCTGGGGGCGACGGTCCGTCTCCGCGACGAACTGGAGTCCTGGCTGCCGGGGTTCCTCCTGGAGTACGAACCGGACGAGGACGGCGCCGAGGAGGAGGCGGTCGAGGTGTAGCGGGGTCACCACCAGGCTGAGTCGAGCCTGCTCTCGATGGCCCTGATGTGGGTACGCGCGCAATCCTCGCAGAAGTACTGGCGTCCGCCGTTCTCCACGGAACAGAGCCACGTCGGAGGCGGTGGGTCCGAGTCGGCGACGGTGCCGCAGCGGGCACACGCCACGTGACCGTCGGCCGGATCCGCGGGGTGATGGGTCTCCTCGTCCACGTCGCGACGATAACGCCGCCGCCCGGACGGCGCGCGCCGCAACGCACTGCGGGGCCGGCCTGTTCAGGCCGGCCCCGCTGATGGGGAGGGTGGCTGCCGCAGGGGCCGAGCGGTGGCCCGGCAGCCGTGGTGCGCCGTACTGCTGGTTCGGCTGTCAGTGCATGACGGCCATGGCGAGCGCGCGGCGGGCGCGCATCGAGGCACGCTCCGCACGGCGCTGCATCCGCCGGGCGGCCACCAGGCGCAGTGCCTGACGTCCCTCCTCGGCTTCCCTCAGGCGGTCGTGCATATGCGCACGAGCCAGGGCTTCTGGGATGAGTTGCATCTCGCGGGTCCTGTTCTGACGCGAGTCGTTCGCGCCGATGATGGTGACGTCCGGGGTGGCGGAGCCGACGGGCTCCCTCGTCGTGGTGGTCATTGGTGCCTGATTCCGGGGGTCATGGGTCTGGGGACGGTCGATGGTTCCGATGCGCTTCGTTCGTGTGGGGGACATGACCCCCAGGCCGGGAGTCACGCCGCGACCGGGTTCTTGCGCGGGCGGCCACGCGGCCGCTTGCGGGCGACGACGACGCCCTGGACGAAGAGCTCGCCACCCCAGACGCCCCACGGCTCGCGCCGCTCCTTGGCGCCGGCGAGGCAGGCCTCGACCAGCGGACAGGTCCGGCAGAGGGACTTGGCGTACTCGACGTCGGCCGGGGACTCGGCGAAGAAGACCTCCGGGTCGTAGGAACGACAGGGGACGGGTACGCCGAGGTTCTCGATGGCGTCGTCGAGCGCGGTGAGCGCGGTGAGGGGGATCAAGGTGGAGTCCTCCGTGAGGCCGGGCGGGGAGATCGTGTCGGAAGGCGGTACGGACGGGGCGTGCGTCTCGAGTTGCACGGTGGCGTTGTCCTCGTCTGGTCGTGCCGGCCTGTTGGCCGGTTGGCGGCTGGTACCAGGTCCTGCTGTCCCGAGGCTCCTTCGTCTCGTCTCATCCGTTCGGACAAAACAAAAGGGCCGCGGATCCCGAGTGGGGTTCCGCGGCCCTGAAGGCGCCGGCCTGATTGCTCTCAGGCTGGATCACTCCAGGGTTCAGGCCCACGGAAGGCCCACATCGTGTGGTGCTGCGTCGTCTGCTTCTTGGCTCCGGCACCGGCTGCGGCTGCCGCAAAGGCATAGGCCGAGGCCTGTCCCTTCGCTACTGCTGCTTCCGGTGCCTCGGTCGGTCGCTCATTGCGCTCCCGCACGGGCAGGCTCGCCAAGGACAGCGGGCTGACCACGGAGACGCCGGACACACCGGTGCCATGAAGCGAGAGCTCCGAAGAGCGGGTGAGGCCGAGCGAGCAGGTGGAGACGACCGACGGATCGGTCATTTTGATGGTGTTGATGATGCTGATCACGACAATCGCCTCCTCTCGGCGTCTCAAGGGACCGGCCGGGGCCGGTCCTGCGGTATTCGGATAAGTACAGCACGGAGTCAGGGCTTCAGAGAAGTCGCTGTTCCCGTGGTTAAGAACCTATGGTGATGACTGCTGTGGGCGCAAACTATTTTTTCGACGAGTTTTCCTCACACGTCGCCGTCACCCTCGCCGAGCTCCTGACCCACCGTCCGACCTGCACAGATGTCCAGCACGTCGGCCCCGAACCTGGTCAGCTTCCGGTTTCCGACACCGGCGATGACGACGAGCTCCCCCTCGCTGACCGGCGCGGCCTCGGCGATCGCCATCAGTGTCTTGTCGGTGAAGACGCAGTACGCGGGCTGGCTGATCTCCTTCGCCCGGTCCGCGCGCCACTCGCGAAGCCGCTCGTACAGTCCCTCGTCCATGTCCGAGGGACAGTCCTCGCAGCGCATCAGTTTCATCTCGCCGGCCTCGGTGAGTGTCTTGCCGCAGACCCGGCACCGGGCCGGGCCCCTCCGGCCGGCCCGGACCGGCCTCTCCGTGCCGGCGGCGCCCGTGCCCGCGCGGGAGCCGCGGTCGATGCCGCCTCCTCCCCCGGCGCCGCCCCGCGTGCCGAGCGCGGCCGAGCCGGGCCGCAGCCCGTTGAGGAAGCGGGTCGCCCGGCGGTTCCCCCTCCCGCCCGGCGACCGGGACAGTGCCCAGGACAACGAGAGGTGGAAGCGGGCCCGGGTGACACCGACGTACAGCAGGCGGCGTTCCTCCTCGACCTGTTCGTCCGTCTTGGCGTAGGCGATGGGCATCATGCCCTCGGTCAGCCCGACGAGGAACGCGGCATCCCACTCCAGTCCCTTCGCCGAGTGCAGCGACGCGAGGGTGACACCCTGGACCGTCGGCGCGTGCTGGGCGGCGGCCCGCTCGTCGAGCTCGGCCACGAGATCGGAGAGCGTCGCCCCCGGCTTGGCCTGTTCGAAGTCCTCGGCCAGGCGCACCAGGGCGGCGAGGGACTCCCAGCGGTCCCGCACCGCTCCTGAGCCGGCCGGCGGCTTGGAGGTCCATCCCTTGGTGGAGAGCACCGCCCGCACCTCTGAGGGCAGGTCGTCGGCGCCGTCGAGCAGCGCGTCGTTGCCTCCCGCGCGGGCGGCACCGCGCAGGGCGACGCCCGCCTCCCGCACCTCGGGCCGGTCGAAGAAGCGCTCGGCGCCGCGCAGCTGGTAGGGCACGCCCGCGTCCGCCAGTGCCTGCTCGTAGACCTCGGACTGGGAATTGACCCGGTACAGCACGGCGATCTCACCGGCCGGGACGCCGGCGGCGATCAGATCACGGATCCGGCGTGCGGTGCCCTCGGCCTCGGCGGGCTCGTCCGCGTACTCCGTGTAGACGGGTTCGGGGCCCTTGTCCCGCTGGGAGACCAGCTCCAGCCGGTGTTCGGCCGCCCGGCCCCGGGCCTGGCTCAGCAGGCCGTTGGCCAGGTGGACGACCTGGGGTGTGGAGCGGTAGTCGCGCACCAGCTTGACCACCGTCGCGTCCGGATGACGGGTGCGGAAATTCAGCAGGTGGTCAGGGGTGGCACCGGTGAAGGAGTAGATCGTCTGGCCGGCGTCGCCGACGACGCAGAGATCGTCCCGGTCGCCGAGCCAGAGATCGAGGAGCCGCTGCTGGAGCGGGCTGACGTCCTGGTACTCGTCGACGACGAAGTGCTGGTACTGGCGTCGCACATGCTCGGCGATGTCGTGGCGGTCCTGGAGGATGCCGACGGTGAGCAGCAGCACGTCCTCGAAGTCGATCACCGACCTGTCGCGCTTCAGCTGCTCGTACATCGCGTAGATCTGGGAGAGCTCGGCCGGGTCGCGCGGGACGTCGCGCTGGGTCTTGGCCACCGCCGCCGGGTAGTCGGCGGGGACGGTCTGGGTGACCTTGGCCCACTCGATCTCGCTGGTGGTGTCCCGCAGTTCGTTGCGGTCGAGCCGGACCCCGCAGCGGGCCGCGGCCTCGGCCACCAGCTGGACCTTGCGCTCCACCAGGCGTGGAAGATCGCCACCGACTGCTTTCGGCCAGAAGTACTGGAGCTGGCGCAGGGCCGCGGAGTGGAACGTACGGGCCTGGACACCCGTGGCTCCGAGCTGACGGAGCCGGCCCCGCATCTCCCCGGCGGCCCGGTTGGTGAAGGTGACGGCGAGCACGGTGGTCGGCTGGAGAATCCCGGCACGCACCCCGTACGCGATGCGGTGCGTGATCGCCCGCGTCTTGCCCGTCCCGGCTCCGGCGAGCACGCACACGGGTCCGCCGAGGGCCAGCGCGACCTCGCGCTGCTCGGGGTCGAGCCCGTCCAGCACGGCGTCCGCGGAGTCAGGGACCTGTGGGAAGAGGGTGGAATGCGTTGCTGCTGTCACCCTGCCATGCTGCCAGGTCGTGAGGGACCGCCGCGGCGGTTGTCCACAGGGGGTGCCGTTCGTCATACCGGCCGGGGACCGCACGGGAATGGTGGTCAGGTCCCGTGCGTTCCCTCCATGCGGGAACGTGCGCGTGCGGACGGTCCCGCATTCAGACGGACAAGACGAAGGAGCGCCGACGACATGCCGGGCACTGTGACGATGTACAGCACCACGTGGTGCGGCTACTGCCGCCGGCTCAAGGGGCAGATGGACCGCGAAGGCATCGCGTACACCGAGGTCAACATCGAGCAGGACCCGGACTCGGCAGCCTTCGTCGAGAAGGCGAATGGCGGAAACCAGACGGTTCCGACGGTTCTGGTGGTTCCCGCGGAGGGAGGCTCCGAGGTCGTCATGACGAACCCGAGCCTCGCGCAGGTGAAGCAGGCGCTCGGCGTCTGAACGGCGTGACGCACGCACAACCCCTGATCGGCCTGGAGCTGATCGGGGGTTTCGTGTACTCGGTCCGAGCGGCCCCGGGCGGAACCCCCGGGGCCGTCGTCGTGTCCGCCCGGGCCGTCAGCCGATGCCGCCTGGCCGCGGGAGCGGCTTGCCGTACCAGAGTTCGATCAGACGCGCCGCGATCGAGACGCCGAAGGGGGGCAGCACCTCACCCGAGTCGAAGGCGGCGGTCAGCTCCTCGCGGGAGAACCAGCGGGCCTCCTCGATCTCCTCGCCGTCCACGTCGATCTCGAAGGAGGTGGCACGCGCCATGAAGCCGAGCATCAGGCTGGAGGGGAACGGCCAGGGCTGGCTGGCGATGTACTCGACCTCGCCGATGACGACCCCGGCCTCCTCGAAAACCTCGCGGGCCACGGACTGCTCGATCGACTCCCCCGGCTCGACGAAGCCGGCGAGGGTGGAGAAGCGGCCCTCGGGCCAGTGCACCTGGCGTCCCAGCAGGGCACGGTCCTGGTCGTCCGTGACCAGCATGATCACGGCGGGGTCGGTACGCGGGTAGTGCTCCGCCCCGCAGGCCTGGCAGCGGCGGATGTGCCCGGCCGCCGCGATGACGGTGCGCTCGCCGCAGCGTGAGCAGAAGCGGTGCAGCCGCTGCCAGTTCTCCAGAGCCACCGCGTGCACCATCAGTCCGGCGTCACGCGGGCCGAGGAGCATTCCGGCCTCGCGGAGACCGGCGGGCCGTGCGGACTGGTCCATGCGGCCCGGAAGGGAGTCCTTCTGGAGCGCGAAGTAGCGTACGCCGTCCTCGTCGGTGCCCAGGAAGTAGCGGTGGGTCTCGGTGACGGGCGCCTCGAAGGCGGGTGTCATGACGAGCTCGGTGCCGCCGTCAGGGGTGTCGTCGATGAGCGCCTGGCCCCCGGAGACTACGAAGACTCTGGTCGTCGGGTGGCTCCAGGCCGCGGCGAGCCAGGCCTCGTCGAGCCGGTGGTGCGCCGCGCGGTCGATGCCACTGGGCGCGGTGAGACCGATCGGGCGGTCTGCCGTGGCGTTGTCGAAGGTGCTCACAGGTGCTTCCTACTCCCCCGGGGGTGGATCGGGCGTTCAGAGATTCAGCGGAGTGCGTCGGCCAGCTCGCCCCACAGATGGGCGGTGGTCTCCGCGCCTTTGAGGAGGAGATCGAGTTCGACCTTCTCGTCGGGGCCGTGCCAGCCGTCGGACGGTACGGAGATGCCCAGGAAGAGGACGGGTGCGCCGAGCACGTCCTGAAGGTCGGCGGCGGGGCCCGAGCCTCCCTCGCGGGTGAAGAGGATCTTCGTCCCGAAGGCCCGCCCCATGGCGCGGGCCACCGCCTGGAGGGCGGGGTGGTCCAGAGGCGTCAGACAGGGGCGGGTGGCGGGGGCGAAGGTGATCCGGTGGCGGATACCGGCCGGGATCAGGGCCTCGGCCCAGGTGCGGACCGCTTCCTGGATCCGCTCCGGGTCCTGGCCCGCGACCAGCCGGAAGCTCAGCTTCGCCAGGGCGGACGAGGGGATGACGGTCTTGCTGCCCGCCCCCTGGTAACCGCCGCCGATGCCGTTGACCTCGGCGGTGGGGCGGGCCCAGACGCGCTCCAGGGTGGAATAGCCGGCCTCACCCGCGGCGGCGTGGGAGGCGGCCGTGCGCAGCCATACGTCCTCGTCGAAGGGCAGCTCGGCGAAGAGGGCGCGTTCGGTCTCGGTGAGCTCGGCGACGCCGTCGTAGAAGCCGGGGACCGCGACCCTGCCCTCCGTGTCGTGGAGAGCTGCGACGAGGCGGGCGAGTGCGGTCGCGGGGTTGGGCACCGCACCGCCGAAGGACCCGGAGTGGATGTCCTGGTCCGGGCCGTACAGCTCGATCTCGCACTCCGCCAGGCCGCGCATGCCGGTGCAGACGGTGGGGGTGTTCTCGTCCCACATGCCGGTGTCGGAGACGATCACGGCGTCGGCCGCGAGACGGGCGGACCGCTCCTCGGCCAGCGCGCGGAAGTGCGGCGAGCCCGACTCCTCCTCGCCCTCGACCAGGAGCTTGAGGTGAACGGCGGGGGTCGTGCGGCCGGTCGCGGCGAGGTGGGCGCGGACACCCAGTGTGTGGAAGAACACCTGGCCCTTGTCGTCGGCCGCGCCGCGTCCGTACATCCTGCCGTCGCGGATCACCGGGTCGAACGGGTCGCTGCTCCAGCCGTCCTCGCGGGCAGCGGGCTGCACGTCGTGGTGGCCGTAGACGAGGACGACGGGTGCGTCCGGGTCCTCCGAGGGCCACTCGGCGAAGACCGCCGGAGCGCCGGGGGTCTCCCAGATCTCGGTGACCGGGAACCCGGTCTCCGCGAGCTTGGCGGACAGCCACTCGGCGCTGCGCCGTACGTCCCCGTCGTGCTCCGGCTGGGCGGACACGGACGGGATGCGCAGCCACTCGGCGAGGTCGTCGAGGAAGGCCGCGCGGTGCTGCTCGGTGTACGTACGGACGGCGCTGTCCGGGGTGTCGCTCATACTTATGAGCCTATCGGCCCTGGGGAGGTGGCTCGTCCAGCAGGAGCTTCTCCAGCTCCTCCCGGCCCGGCAGCCCGGTGGGGCGGGACGTCTCCCCGGTGCGCACGTAGAGGAAGGTCGCGGTGACCACCTCCAGCGGCAGCCCGTGCAGTTCGGCCCAGGCCAGGCGGTAGACGGCGAGCTGGAGCGGGTCGGCCGTGCGGTGCCGGCTGGTCTTCCAGTCGACGATCTCGTACGAGTCCCCTGTGCGGTAGACCGCGTCGATCCGTCCGCGGATCACCCGGCCTCCGAGCGTGATCTGGAACGGTGTCTCGACGCGGTACGGAGTGCGCCGGGCGTACTCGGTGCGCTCGAAGGCCTCCTTGAGCTCGGCGAGGTCACGCTCGTCGGCGATCTCCGCGTCGCTTTCGTCGCCCCCGGGGAGTTCGTCCGGGCCCAGCATGGGCAGGGGCAGCTCCTCGAACCGGGACTCCACCCAGGCGTGGAAGCGTGTCCCCCGGCGGGCGGCGGGCTGCGGGGGGCGCGGCATGGGGCGGGCGAGCTCACGGGCGAAGCCGTCGGGGTCGTCGGCGAGGTGCAGGAGCTGGGTGGCGGAGAGCGTGGCCGGTACGACGACGTCGCGCACGGCCGCGCGGGCGCGGCGCAGCTCACCGGCGAGGGCGTCGAGGTCCCGGTCCCAGGAGGCGAGGGCGCGGGACTCCTCCGGGGTGAGAGCCTCGTCCGCCGGGGCACGGGCGGCCGGGACGTGCGGGGCGGGGGCCGATCCGTGCGGAGGCGGCCCGGCGCCGTCCGGGCCCTGGCCGCCGTCCGGCGACGAGGCCCGCCCGGTGGGCGCGACGGGCTCGCCGTCCGGGAAGGGGTCGTCGTACGGGGCGGCCGCCTCGTCGTACGGCGGCACCTCGTCCTCGTACACATACTCGTCCTCGTACGGAGGCTCGTCCTCGTACGGAGGCTCGTCCTCGTACGGAGGCTCGTCCTCGTACGGGTGCTCGGCGCCGTGGGGCGGTTCCTGCGCCTCGTACACATCCGGTACGGGCGTGGCCGCCAGTGCCTCCAGGTGTGCCAGCACCGTGTCCCGGGCGGCGCGGCGGCGGGCCATGGCGGTGTCGTCGAGCGGGAGCGGCCAGGCCTGGTCGGCGTCCTTCTCCTGGAGCGCCGGGTTCTCCTCGTCCTCCCCGGGCTCGTCCGCCCATGCCTCGATCTCGCCGTAGCCGGCCGCGCAGTGCTCGTACAGCGCGTCCAGGAAGGCGGACGGGCCGCGGGGCTTCTTCTGGGACGGGCCCCACCAGTGACCGGAGCCGAGCAGCAGCCTGCGGGGGCGGGTGAAGGTGACGTAGCCGAGGCGGAGCTCCTCGGTGTGCTGATGGGCCTTCAGCTCCTCCTTGAACGCCTTGAGGCCCTTGGCGTCGAAGGAGTGGAGGGCGGGGAGCGTGGCCGCGTCGCCGCGCAGGGCGTGCGGGAGGACCTGGGACTGCGAGGTCCACGCGTCCCGGGACTGTGTGCTGGGGAACTGGCCGCCGACGAGGCCGGGGACGGCGACGACGTCCCATTCCAGCCCCTTGGACTTGTGGGCGGTGAGGACCTTCACGGTGTTCTCGCCGCCGGGCAGGGCGTTGTCCAGGCCCTTCTCGTACTGCGCGGCGGTGCGCAGGAAGCCGAGGAAGGCGAGCAGCGTCGCCTCCCCGTCCACCGCGGCGAAGCCGGCCGCGACGTCCAGGAAGTTGGCGAGGGTCTCGCGGCGGCGCGCGGCCAGGGCGTGCGGCGACGCGGAGAGCTCCACTTCGAGGCCGGTGGTCGCGAGGACCCGGTGCAGTACGTCCATGAGGGGGTCCGCCAGCGAGCGGCGGAGGTCGCGGAGCTCGGTGGCGAGGCGGGCGAAGCGGACGCGGGCCTCGGCGGAGAAGGGCAGCTGGTCGTCCTCGGACCCGCCGGACTCCAGGAAGGTGTCGAGGGCGTCGGCGAGCGAGATCACCTCGGCGGGGTCGATGCCCTCGACGGCCTCCGCCAGGCGCTGGTCCGGGTCGGCGTCGTCACCGGCGGTGGAGCGGTGGACGAGGAGGCGGGCGCGGCGCCCCAGGAGGGCGAGGTCCCGGGGCCCGATGCGCCAGCGCGGCCCGGTGAGCAGCCGGACCAGGGAGGCGTTGGCCCCGGGGTCCTGGAGGACCTCGCAGACGGCGACGAGGTCGGCGACCTCGGGGAGGTGGAGCAGCCCGGACAGGCCGACGACCTCGACCGGGATGTCCCGGGCGACGAGGGCGGCCTGGATGCGGGGGAAGTCTCCCGCGGTCCGGCACAGGACGGCGATCTCCCCGGGTGCCGTCCCGGTCCGCACGAGGTGGGCGAGCGAGTCGCCGAGCCAGTCGATCTCCTCGGCGTGGGTGCGCAGGAGGGCGCACCGGACCGTGCCGTCCCTCTCGGCTCCGGGTGCGGGGCGCAGCGCCTCGACGCCCTCGTGCATGGCGCGCAGGGGTTCGGCGAGACCGTTGGCGAGATGGAGGAGACGGCCGCCGCTGCGGCGGTTCTCGCTGAGGGAGTAGCGGGTGGCGGGGGTGCCGTCGGCGTGCGGGAAGTGGTGCGGGAAGTCGTCGAGGTTGGCCACGGAGGCGCCGCGCCAGCCGTAGATCGCCTGGCACGGGTCGCCGACGGCGGTGACCGCGTGTCCCGCTGTGCCGCTCCCGCCGCTCCCGCCGCCCCCGCCGCCCCCGCCGAACAGTGCGGCCAGGAGCAGCCGCTGGGCCACGGAGGTGTCCTGGTACTCGTCGAGCAGGACCACCCGGAATTCGTCGCGGAGGATGGCACCGACCTCGGGCCGGGTGAGTGCCAGCTCGGCGGAGAGGGCGATCTGGTCGCCGAAGTCGAGGAGGTCCCGGCTGCGCTTGGCCGCGCGGTAGCGCCGGGTCAGCTGGAGGAGCTCGCGGCGGGCCTCCGCCGTCTCGGGGAGTTTGCGCAGCTCGGCGTTGGTGAGCCTCGCCGTCTCCAGGGTGTGGAGCAGCTCGGTGTCGTGCTCGGCGAGCTGCTCCGGCCGTACGAGGTGCTCGGCGAGCTCGGCGTCCAGGGCCAGCAGGTCGCTGACGAGGGTGGGGAAGGACCGGGTGAGAGCCGGGTACGGGCCGGGGGCCTCGCGCAGCACCCGGGCGGCGAGCTGGTAGCGGGTGGCGTCGGCGAGGAGCCGGGTGGTGGGTTCGAGGCCTATCCGCAGGCCGTGGTCGGTGAGGAGCCGTCCGGCGAACGCGTGGTAGGTGGAGATGCTGGGCTCGCCCGGGGGGTTGTCCGGGTCGATGACGTCCGGGTCGGTGACCCCGGCGGCGACGAGGGCCCGGCGGACCCGCTCGGCGAGCTCACCGGCGGCCTTGTTCGTGAAGGTCAGGCCGAGGACCTGCTCCGGGGCGACCTGCCCGGTCCCGACCAGCCAGACGACCCGGGCGGCCATCACCGTGGTCTTCCCCGAGCCGGCTCCGGCCACGATCACCTGCGGGGCGGGCGGCGCGGTGATGCAGGCCGTCTGCTCCGGGGTGAAGGGAATCCCCAGGAGCTCCTTGAGCTGCTCGGGATCGGTGATACGCGAGGACACTCCAGAGAGGCTAACCGGACGCACCGACAACGCGGTCCCGCACGGATCCGGCGGGAACGGTCATTCGATGATCTGCCGGCCTTCGGGCTGCGCGCTGCACGACGCCTTGAACGCGCAGTGGGTGCAGTGCTGGCCGGTCGTGGGGGTGAACCGTTCGTCCAGGACCCGGCCGGCGGCCGTGGCCAGCAGGTCGGAGACCCATTCCCCGGAGAGGGGTTCCTGCGCCTGCACCTTGGGAAGGGCGTCCCCGCCCTCCTTCTTGGGGGCGGGCTGGCGCAGCTGGACGAGTTCGGCGCCGCCGGCGTCGGGACGGCGGCCGTCGAAGACCTCGTCGACGGCGCCTTCCCTGACCGCCAGCTGGTACACGGCGAGCTGGGGGTGTGACGCCACCTCGTCCTTGGTCGGCGCCCCTTTGCCGGTCTTGAAGTCGACGACGTACGCCCGGCCCTCGGTGTCCTGCTCGACCCGGTCCATGGAGCCCCGGATGCGTACGGCGTACTCGCCCGCTTCGAGGGTGACGTCGAAATCGTGTTCGCTCGCCGTGGGGGTGCGGCCCCCGCGGTCCATGACGTGCCAGCGCAGGAAGCGTTCCAGGGCGTCGCGCGCCTGGTCCTTCTCCTGCTGCGACTTCCAGGGCGCGTCGAACACCAGACCGTCCCACACCGAGTCCAGGCGCTCCATCAGGACGTCCAGGTCGGCGCCCGTGCGTCCGGAGGCCACCTCGTCCGCGAGGACGTGCACCACGTTGCCGAAACCCTGGGCCGCCGTCGCCGGGGCGTCGGCCTTGACCTCCCGGCCCAGGAACCACTGCAGGGCACAGCTGTTGGCCAGCTGGTCGAGCGCGCTCCCGGAGAGCGCGACGGGGCGGTCCCGGTCGCGCAGCGGGACCTCGGAGCGGGTGGGCTCGTCCAGACCCCACCAGCGGTACGGGTGGGCCGCGGGCACGAGCGGCTGGCCCTCGTCGTCGGTGAGCGCCGCGAGCCGGGCGAGCCGTTGTGCGGCGGCGTCGCGCAGGGCTTCCGAGGCGGCGGGGTCGACGGTCGTCGCCCTGAGCTCGGCGACGAGCGAGGCCACCGCGAGCGGGCGGCGAGGGCGGCCGGTGACGTCCCGGGGCTCGGTGCCGAGCTCGGTGAGGAAGCGGGAGGGCTGGTCGCCGTCGTCGGCGGGTGCTTTGACGGCCGTGACGATCAGGCGTTCACGGGCCCGGGTCGCGGCCACGTAGAACAGGCGGCGCTCCTCGGCCAGGAGCGCCCCCGGGGTGAGCGGTTCGGCCAGGCCGTCGCGCCCGATCCGGTCCGCCTCCAGGAGCGACCCCCGGCGGCGCAGGTCCGGCCAGAGCCCCTCCTGGACCCCGGCGACGACCACGAGGCGCCACTCCAGGCCCTTGGAGCGGTGCGCGGTCATCAGGCGTACGGCGTCGGGCCGCACGGACCGCCGGGACAGGGTGTCGGCGGCGATGTCCTGGGCGTCGACCTCTTCCAGAAAGTTGAGCGCGCCGCGTCCGCCGGTGCGCTCCTCGGCGCGTGCCGCGGTGTCGAAGAGGGCGCATACGGCGTCGAGGTCCCGGTCGGCGTTCCGGCCGCCCGCACCGCCCCGCAGCGCCGCCCGCTCGAGACGGCCGGGCCAGGGGGTGCCGTTCCACAGGGTCCACAGGGCCTCCTCGGCGGTGCCGCCGCTCTCCAGGAGTTCACGGGCCTTGTGCAGGAGCGCGCCGAGCCGCTGCGCTCCGCGGGCGTACGCCGGATCGTGTGTGGCCAGGCGCTCGGGCTCGGAGAGTGCCCGGGCCAGCAGTTCCCCGGACGGCGGCGGTACGCGGTTCCCGGCGGCCCGCTCCTCGTCGCGCAGGGCCCGGCCGAGACGGCGCAGGTCGGCGGCGTCCATGGAGCCGAGGGGCGAGGTGAGGAGGGCGAGGGCGGTCTCGGTGTCGAGCGGGCCGCGCGCTTCCCCGCCGGTCCCGGCCCCGTCGTCCGGGTCCTCGGGCGCGGCGGGGTGCATGGCCGCCGTGGCGACGGTGCGCAGGGCGGTCAGGAGCGGGGCGACCGCCGGCTCGTGACGGAGCGGGAGATCGTCGCCGTCCACCTCCAGAGGGACCCCCGCGGAGGTGAGCGCCCGGCGCACGGCCGGGATCGAACGTCCGCCGGCGCGTACGAGGACCGCCATGTCCCTCCAGGGCACGCCCTCTTCCAGGTGCGCGCGCCGGAGCAGGTCGGCGATGTTCTCCAGCTCGGTCGAAGGCGTCGGATAGGTGTACGCCTCGACACGGCCGCCTCCGCGTACGGCGGACAGCTCGCGGTGGGCGCGGACCTTGGCCGAGGGCAGGCGGGTGAGCGGCATCCGGCGGGTGAGCAGCCGGGTGGCCTCGAGCAGCTTCGCACCGGAACGGCGGGAGGTGGTGAGGACCCCGACGGGTGCGGGAGCGCCGTCGGCACGGCGGAAGGTGTCCGGGAAGTCGAGGATGCCGTTCACGTCGGCGCCCCGGAAGGCGTAGATCGACTGGTCGGGGTCGCCGAAGGCGATCAGCGTCCGGCCGCCGCCGGTGCCCGGCGCGGCGCCGCCCTGGTTCCCGGCCAGCGCGTGCAGCAGCCGCACCTGGGCGGGATCCGTGTCCTGGTACTCGTCGACGAGGACCACGTCGTAGCTCCGGGCCAGCTCCGCCGCCACCTCGGGCCGTTCGGCGAGCAGGACCGCCCGGTGGACCAGCTCCGCGTAGTCGAGGACGCCCTGGGCGTCGAGGACGTCCAGGTACTCGGCGAGGAACTGGGCGGCGGCGCTCCAGTCCGGGCGGCCCGTGCGGCGGGCGAAGGCGGCCAGCGCGTCCGGGCCCAGGCCCAGCTCGCGGCTGCGGGCCAGCACCGCGCGCACCTCGTCGGCGAAGCCCCGGGTGGTCAGGCACGCCCGCAGCTCGTCCGGCCAGCGGACATGGGCCAGTCCCGCCTGCTCGAGGCCGAGCTGTCCGGCGAGGAGTTCACGGACGGTGACGTCCTGCTCGGGTCCGGAGAGCAGGCGCAGCGGATCGGCGAAAAGGTCGGCGTCCTGGTGGGCGCGGACCAGGGCGTAGCAGTACGAGTGGAAGGTGGTGGCCTGCGGGCCCCGGGTGCCGCCGAGCCGGGCGGCCATCCGGTCGCGGAGTTCGACCGCCGCCTTGCGGCTGAAGGTGAGGACGAGGATGCGCGCGGGGTCGGTCCCACGGGCCACACGCCGGGCCACCGTCTCGACCAGCGTCGTGGTCTTGCCCGTGCCGGGACCGGCGAGGACCAGCAGCGGGCCGTCCCGGTGGTCAACCACGGCCCGCTGCGGCGCGTCCAGGAGAGGGGGGTCCACGGATCCCGGCGGCGTGCGCACCAGCCGGTACGCGCCCGGAGCCCGCCGCCGTGCCTGACGGTGCGGGCTGTTCCGGGTGGTGAAGGAGGAGCTCACGTGGATCGCCGGTCCTGGTGGGTGTACTGGGTCTGCGCGGTGGCCGGCCATGGGGTGACGGCCCGGGTGTGACGCCTGCTGGTGGGTGTCCGACGGGTCCCGGGTGCGGGCGGCCCGGTCGTGACGGAGACGGACGGACGGATGAGGGAGCGGAGCGTGCCGCGTGTGGACGACGCTACGCCAGCGGCGAGGCGGACAGCGGGCGGTGGGGCGCGTCGCCCGTCACATACGGACCCACCGGTGCGCCCCGCTCACCGGCCGGTCGCCTGTCCCGGCGGGGCACGATGGCGGAAGCTGTCAGATGTGAGCTTCGTCGCCCGGACCACCGGTCACGCCGTCCCATCTGGCGCGCTTCATGTCGAGGCGCGGGACATGCCCTTCCGCGGCGCGCGGGGGCACTTTCAGCGGTGTGCCCTCCTCGCGGTAGTGGCCGAGCGCCCGCAGTTCATGGCCCGGCAGCAGCAGTCCGTCGGCGCGCACGACACGCCACCAGGGCGCCGCGGAGCCGTACAGGGCCATCACCCGGCCGACCTGTCTCGGCCCGCCGTCACCGAGCCACTCCGCGACATCGCCGTACGTCATGACCCGGCCGGGCGGGATCAGGTCCGCCACGTCCAGGACCCGCTCGGCGTAGACGGGCAGCTCGGCGGTCACGGGGCGGGGCGGGACGTCCCCGGTCCGGCCGCTGCCTCTCGTCCGGTCTTCGCTCATCCGCCCCATCCTGCCGTACGCCACCGACAGCCGGGCCTGTGCCGGGTCGTCCCGGTCGTACACCGCGCGCGGGGCGGCGAAGCCGCGTATGTTGCGCATCGCGCCCGCGCAATGCACCCTGATGCCCCCCTCTGTCTGCAGGCCGTGCCACCATCATGCGGGCGGTGACCGGTGATACGAGAACACGAAGATTCGTCAGAGGCTAAGGAGCAGGGCGTGCAGCCACCGAAGGCGGCGGGCGCCTCTGACGCCGAGCCGCGCCCGGACGCGCCCGACGCCCCTGGTGCCGGCGCCCCAGGTGCACCCGACGCTGAGAAGACCCCCAGGGCGTCGGGGAAGACCCCCGGGACGTCGGAGGAGACCCCCGGAGCGTCCGGGAAGCACCTCGCGGGTTCGACACTGGCATCGGCCGGCACGGGACTGACGGACCGCGTATCCGGCGACGAGCCCCTGCTGCCCGCCCGGGTCCACCGCCCCTCCGATCTTCTGCGGCTCCTCGTCGGGGTCGTCGCGATCGCTCTGCTGTTCTCCATCGCCGCGTTCGCCCAGGGGACCACCACGGGCCTCGAGGACGACATCTCCAAGGGCACGGACCAGGCCCCCGATCTTCTGATCAAGCTCGCGGGCCTGGTGTCCAGCATCGCCGTGCTGCTCGTGCCGGTCGCCTTCGCGATCGAGCGTCTGGTGAAACGCGACGGGCTGCGGATCGCGGACGGGGTGCTCGCCGCCGTACTGGCGCACGGGGTGACCCTGGCCACCGACCTGTGGGTCGCCAGGTCGGCGTCCGGGACGATCCGGGACGCCCTGACCCAGCCCCAGCCCGGTGACGCGCTCACCGACCCGGTGCACGGCTATCTCGCTCCCGTCATCGCCTATATGACAGCGGTCGGGATGGCGCGCAGACCGCGCTGGCGGGTCGTCCTGTGGGTGGTGCTGCTCCTGGACGCCTTCGCGATGCTGGTCGGCGGTTACACCACCCCGTTCTCGATCGTCCTCACCGTGCTGATCGGCTGGACCGTGGCGTACGGCACCTTGTACGCGGTCGGCTCACCGAACGTCCGTCCGACCGGTCAGCACCTGATGGCCGGTCTGCGCCACGTCGGCTTCCGTCCGGTCGCCGCGATGCGCACGGAGGACGCTCCCGACAACATCGACCAGAGCGACCGGGGCCGCCGCTATCTGGTGACCCTGGAGGACGGGCCACCGCTGGACGTCACGGTCGTCGACCGCGAACAGCAGGCCCAGGGGTTCTTCTACCGGGTGTGGCGCAGGCTCACCCTGCGCAGCATCACCCAGCGCCGCTCCATCCTGTCCCTGCGCCAGGCCCTGGAGCAGGAGGCACTCCTCGCGTACGCGGCGATCGCCGCCGGAGCCAACGCGCCCAAGCTGATCGCCACGTCCGAGCTCGGCCCCGACGCCGTGATGCTCGTGTACGAGCACATCGGCGGGCGATCGCTGGACGCGATGGAGGACGAGGAGATCACCGACGACCTCGTGCGGGGTGCCTGGCGGCAGGTGAAGGCGCTCCAGTCGCGCCGGATCGCGCACCGCAGGCTCACCGGGGACGCCATTCTGGTGGACGGTTCCGGCACGGTGTTCGTCACCGATCTCCGGGGTGGCGAGATCGCCGCCGGTGACCTGGTCCTGCGCATGGACGTCGCCCAGCTGCTCACCACCACCGGTCTGCGTGTGGGCGCCGAACGGGCCGTCGAGGGGGCGCTCGCCGTGCTCGGGCCCGACGCCGTCGCCGACTGCCTGCCGCTGCTCCAGCCGATCGCGCTGAGCCGCTCCACCCGGGCGACGCTGCGCAGACTCGCCCGGGAGCGTTCGCAGCGCGAGCGTGAGGCGGTGCTGGAGGCCTCGCAGGCGGCGAAGCAGGACAAGGCGGAGGAACACGGCGCGGATACCAACGACCGCAAGGCCGTCCGCAAGTCGCTGCGCACGGAGAAACAGGCCGAGAAGCGGGCGATAGACGACGCGCTGGAAGAGGCCCGCGAGGAGGACATGCTGGCCCAGATCCGCGGCCAGGTGCTGCTGATCAGGCCGCAGGCGCCGGTCGAGCCGGTCCGTCTGGAGCGCATCAAGCCGCGCACCCTCTTCAGCTTCATCGCGGGTTCCATCGCCGCGTACTTCCTGATCTCCCAGGTCACCGAGGCCGACTTCGGCACGGTCGTGGAGCAGGCGGAGTGGGGCTGGGTGGCGGCGGCGCTGGGCTTCTCGGCCCTGAGCTACGTCGCCGCTGCCATGAGCCTGCTCGGCTTCGTGCCCGAACGGGTGCCCTTCGGGAAGACCGTGCTGGCACAGGTGGCCGGGTCGTTCGTGAAGATCGTGGCACCGGCCGCGGTCGGTGGTGTGGCGCTGAACACGCGCTTTCTGCAACGCGCCGGGGTACGCCCGGGGCTCGCCGTCGCGAGCGTGGGCGCCTCCCAGCTGTTCGGTCTCGGCTGCCACATCCTGCTGCTCGCCCTGTTCGGTTATCTGACCGGCACGGAGAAGACCCCGGACTCGCTCACCCCGTCGAGGACGGTCATCGCGGGACTGCTCACGGTCGCCGTGCTCGTGCTGGTCGTGACGGCGATCCCGTTCCTGCGGAAGTTCGTCGTCACCCGGGTGCGGTCACTGTTCGCCGGTGTCGTCCCCCGCATGCTCGACGTGGTGCAGCGCCCGCAGAAGCTGGTCACCGGCATCGGAGGCATGCTGCTGCTGACCGGGCTGTTCGTGCTGTGCCTCGACGCGTCGATCCGCGCGTTCAGCGGCCCCGACGTCCCCCAGCTCAGCTACGCCAGCATCGCGGTGGTCTTCCTCGCGGGCAACGCCATCGGGTCCGCGGCGCCCACCCCGGGCGGTATGGGAGCGGTCGAGGGTGCGCTGACCCTGGGTCTGATCGCCGTGGGGCTGCCGAAGGAGGTGGCGGCGCCGGCCGTACTGCTGTACCGCGTGATGACGCTCTGGCTGCCGGTCCTTCCCGGCTGGATCTGTTTCAACCAGCTGACCCGCAAGGAAGAGCTCTAGAACGTACGCGCGAGGGCGCGCCACTCGCATGGACGACGCCCCGCGCGGTCCACGGCGCCCCACCGCACGATGGGGTCATGAGGACCTCCCCCGCTCTGCGTGCCGCCGCCCTCGCTGCCACCGCCACCGTGCTGCTGCCCCTGGCCGCCTGTTCGGACGACGGGGACGACGGAGGTACGGGGAGCGCAAGGCCCTCGGCCGCGTCGACGGCGTCCCCCACGGCGACGGCGGAGAAGCTGTCCTCCCAGAAGCTCGACTGGAAGCCGTGCCCGCCCCCCAACCAGGCCCAGGGCAGCGGCACGTCCCCCTCACCGCTGCCGGGCGGGACGTCCTGGGAGTGCTCCTTCATGGACGTACCTCTCGACTACGCGGACCCGGAGGGCCGGACCATCGAACTGGCACTCATCCGCGCCGCGGCCCGGGACAAGGACCGGCGGATCGGTTCGCTGATCTTCAACTTCGGCGGCCCCGGAGGCTCCGGTGTCGCCACGCTGCCGTCGTTCGGCACCGCGTACGACGCGCTCCGCACCCGCTACGACCTGGTGAGCTTCGACCCGCGCGGGGTCGGCCGCAGCGAGGGCGTCGAGTGCTCGGACGACAGCACACTGGACGAGCGTTACGAGCAGGACGGGACCCCGGACGACGCCGAGGAGGAGAAGGCGTTCGTCGAGGACCAGAAGTCCTACATCGCGGACTGCGAGGAGAACTCCGGGGACGAGCTGCCCTACGTCGGCACGACGAACGCGGCCCGGGACATGGATCTGCTGCGCCAGGTGCTCGGTGACGACAAGCTGTACTACTTCGGGATCTCGTACGGCACCGAACTGGGCGGCGTCTACGCCCACCTGTATCCCCAGAGGGTCGGACGGGCCGTCCTGGACGCGGTGGTCGACCCGACGGAGGACTCCCTGAAGTCCTCACTCGGCCAGACGGAGGGTTTCCAGCTCGCCCTGGACAACTTCACCGCCGACTGCGCCGAGCGCGACGACTGCAAGCTCCCCGGGGCCACCTCGAAGGAGGTCCAGGACTGGATCGTCGCTCTGCTGGCCAAGCTGGAGAAGAAGCCCGTCCCGGGGCTCGGCGAACGGAAGCTGACCGAGACCCAGGCCACCACCGGCATCGCGTCGGCGCTCTACTCCAAGGAGACCTGGCCCCTGCTCGAGCAGGGCCTCGACGAGGCGGACGGCAACAACGGCGGCCTGCTCCTCGCTCTCGCCGACTCTCTGAACGGCCGGTCCGAGGACGGGCACTACGACAACTCGAACGCCGCCAACGCCGCCATCAACTGCGCGGACTCCAAGCAGCGCTTCACCCTGGAGCAGACCAGGAAGGCGCTCCCCGAATTCCGCGAGGCCTCCCCCGTGTTCGGCGACTACCTCGGCTGGGGGCTGATGGCCTGCACCGGCTGGCCCGTCGCGGGCGCCTGGGACACCCCGGACGTCAGCGCGCCCGGTTCGGCCCCGATCCTGGTGATCGGCAACACCGGGGACCCGGCGACGCCGTACGCCGGCGCGAAGGCGATGGCCGCCGAGCTCGGCAAGGGCGTCGGGGTCGAGCTGACGTACAAGGGCGAGGGCCACGGGGCGTACAACGGCGGCAGCACCTGCGTGCAGCGGGCCGTGGACGCCTACCTGCTCGAAGGGAAGGTCCCGAAGTCGGGAACGGTCTGCGAGTGACCGCTCGTTGAACGGACGGATCGGTGACGGTCCGGCCGCCGCCTGGCGGCCTTCGAGCACGGGGCCTTCGGGCATGGGGCCTTCGGGCATTGGCCTTCGGGCACGGGGGAGGAAGCGCACATGCGCGTACATGGACGGGCGCGTGGAGGCGCGGCGTTCGCCGGGGCGGCTCTGCTGCTGACGACGGCGGTCCTCACGGGGTGCGACGACGGCCCGGCACCACCGCAGTCGTCCAAGGGCTCCTCGCCGGGAGCCTCAGGAGGTTCGTCCCGGGCGCCCGCCCCGTCCCGGCCCCTGGACTGGAAGCGCTGCGACGCCCCCGAGGGCGGAACCGCGCCGGGCCCCGCCTGGCGGTGCGCCACGCTCGACGTCCCCCTGGACCACGCACGGCCGGACGGTAGGACGATCGGCATCGCGCTGATCCGCAAGGCGGCCACGAGGAAGAGCGAGCGGCTCGGCTCGATGCTGTTCAACTTCGGCGGCCCCGGCGGCTCAGGGGTCGGCATCCTGCCGCGCGCCGCCGCTTCGTACAGGGAGCTCAACACCCGCTACGACCTCGTGGGTTTCGACCCCCGCGGGGTCGCGGCCAGTGCGGGGGTCCGCTGCCGGGGCGACAAGGAGCAGGAGACGGCCTACCGGGAGATCGACATGACCCCGGACACCCCGGCGGAGGAGGCCGCGTTCATCGAGGACGGCAGGGACTTCGGCGCGGGCTGCGAGCGCCTCTCCCCCGCGGTGCTCGCCCACGTCGGCACGGTGAACGCCGCCCGGGACATGGACGCGATCCGCCGGGCACTCGGCGACGAGAAGCTGTCGTACTTCGGCATCTCGTACGGCACGGAGCTCGGCGGGACCTACGCGCACCTCTTCCCGGAGACCGTGGGAAGGGTCGTGCTGGACGCCGTCGTCGACCCGACGGCCGACTCGGTGGGACACGCCCGCAATCAGGCGACGGGATTCCAGCGGGCCCTGGAGAACTATCTGAAGGACCGCGGCCAGGACCCGGCGGCCGGCACCCGGCGGATAGCGCGGCTGCTGGAGCGGATCGACCAGGACCCGCTGCCGACCTCCTCCGGGCGCGAGCTCAACGAATCGCTCGCCGTCACCGGCATCGTGGCCCCCCTCTACTCGAAGAGCGGCTGGCCCACCCTGACGGCGGCACTCGACGAGGCGGAGCACAAGGGCACGGGCGACGGACTCCTCCGGCTGGCCGACTCCTACAACGGCCGCGACGGGAAGGGGCACTACGACCCCCAGAGCCACTCCCAGCGGGCGATCTCCTGCGCCGACGCCAAGGCGAGGCCGACGGCTGCCGAGGCCCGGGCGCTGCTTCCCGAATTCCGGGAGCTGTCACCGGTCTTCGGCCCGTTCCTGGCCTGGGACACGGCCGGCTGGTGCGCGGGGTGGCCGGTCGAGGGGGAGCACGACAACCCGGAGGCCGACGCCCCCGGCGCCGCCCCGATCCTGGTCATCGGCACGACCGGCGACCCGGCGACCCCGTACGAGGGCGCGCAGCGGATGGCGGACGAACTGGGTGAAGGCGTCGGCGTCATGCTGACCAACAAGGGTGAGGGACACGGCTCCTACGGCGAGAGCACCTGCGTGACCTCGCTCGTCGACGCCTACTTCCTCGACGGGAAGGTGCCGGCGGACGGGCGCATCTGCTCCTGAGATCCAGAGACGCGAAGGGGCCGGCTCCCCTCGGAGCCGGCCCCTTCGTACGTCACGTCGCAGGTCTAGTAGACCGGCTTCTCGGGCTCGACCTGGTTGACCCAGCCGATGACGCCGCCGCCGACATGCACCGCGTCGGCGAAGCCCGCCGACTTGAGGACCGCGAGGACCTCGGCACTACGGACACCGGTCTTGCAGTTCAGGACGATGCGCCTGTCCTGCGGAAGGTCCTGGAGGGCGGTGCCCATCAGGAACTCGTTCTTCGGGACCAGCCGGGAGCCCGGGATCGAGACGATCTCGTACTCGTTCGGCTCGCGGACGTCGATGATCTCGATCTTCTCGTCGCCGTCGATCCACTCCTTGAGCTGCTTGGGAGTGATCGTGGAACCGGCCGCCGCCTCCTGGGCCTCCTCGGACACGACGCCGCAGAAGGCCTCGTAGTCGATGAGCTCGGTGACGGTGGGGTTCTCGCCGCAGACCGCGCAGTCGGGGTCCTTGCGGACCTTGACCTGGCGGTACTGCATCTCCAGCGCGTCGTAGATCATCAGACGGCCGACCAGCGGGTCACCGATACCGGCGAGCAGCTTGATGGCCTCGTTGACCTGGATGGAGCCGATGGACGCGCAGAGCACACCCAGGACACCGCCCTCGGCGCAGGAGGGAACCATGCCGGGGGGCGGCGGCTCCGGGTAGAGGCAGCGGTAGCAGGGGCCGTGCTCGGACCAGAAGACGGACGCCTGGCCGTCGAAGCGGTAGATCGAGCCCCAGACGTACGGCTTGTTCAGCAGGACCGCGGCGTCGTTGACGAGATAGCGGGTGGCGAAGTTGTCCGTGCCGTCCACGATCAGGTCGTACTGGGCGAAGATGTCCATCACGTTGTCGGCTTCGAGCCGCTCCTCGTGAAGGACCACGTTCACCAGGGGGTTGATCCCCTGCACGGTCTCCTTGGCCGACTGGGCCTTGGACTTGCCGATGTCGGCCTGGCTGTGGATGACCTGACGCTGCAGGTTCGACTCGTCGACCTCGTCGAACTCGACGATGCCGAGCGTGCCGACACCGGCCGCGGCCATGTACATCAGAGCGGGCGAGCCGAGGCCGCCCGCGCCGACACAGAGC
Source organism: Streptomyces sp. NBC_01166 (assembly GCF_045039765.1). Lineage (NCBI taxonomy): Bacteria > Bacillati > Actinomycetota > Actinomycetes > Kitasatosporales > Streptomycetaceae > Streptomyces > Streptomyces sp. NBC_01166. Next base: position 5,516,449 of record NZ_CP108613.1, on the reverse strand, counting down.
ACCTTCGCGTTCTTCAGCCGCTTCTGTCCGTCCATCCCGACATCCGGGATGATCAGGTGGCGGGAGTACCTGCGGACCTCATCGACGGTGAGCTCAGCAGCTGGCTCGACCAGGGGTGGCAGCGACACAGGAACCTCAACAATGCAGGTGGTCGGTTTCTACGTACTTCATCTACGTACGGTTGTTCTCCCGTAACACTGCCACGCCGCTCCTCATTCCGAGATACCAGGTCCGATCCGCGAGACGAATTCGTCCCAGTAGCTGGGCAGTGCCGCAAATGGGTCGGTTTGCCCCTTCGCTCCGTCCCGGTCCGTGAAGAAGATCGTGCCCGCGCCCTGCCATCGGGCGATGCGCATGGCCTCCTCCAGATGTGTGCGCGGAACCCCGTGGACGAAGTGCGCGAAGCGGCCCGGTTCGTACGCGGCGGTCCACTCGGCCACCTGGGACCAGCGGTAGTCGGTCCACGGCCCCCGGAAGGTGACCAGCTGGTCGGCGGCCTCGGCGTAGCCGGGGTGCGGGTGGGTGCCGTGGCCCAGGACCAGCCGCCCGCCCTCCTCGTCCGCGCTGTCGCTGTCGGCCAGGAGCGCGGAGAGGGTGCTGGTCAGCCGGCGGACCCCCTGGAGCCCGTCACGTCCGTCCGGGCAGCGGTCCAGATAGAAGCCGCCGACGCGGTACCAGTCGAGGTAGGACTGTGCGTCGGCGATCAGCTCACCGAAGGGACGGCCGCCGAAGGCCAGGTCGAGGTGGCCCAGCAGCCTGCCCCCCGAGGCCCGGACGGTGTCCTCGGGCGCCTCTCCGTGCAGAGCCCGCTCGCGGGCGTTCCGCAGTCGCCCGGCGGCCTCCAGGCAGTGCGGGTCGGGCCGGGCGCCCGGCCCGTCGTCGATGTTGAGGACCGCCCAGTGCAGCGGCGTGCCCGGCCGGTTGAGTCCGGCCCATTCGGCGGGCGCGAGCAGCGGGTGCGCGTACCCGGGCACACCGACGCCGAGCTGTTCCGCCCCGCCGGTCCGCAGGGTGGAGCCGGTGCTGGTCAGATACGGCACGCCGCCTCCATCCAGATGTCCGCGAGGGACTCCTCCAGATTGATACGCGGACGCCAGCCGAGCCGGTCCCGGGCGGTGCGCACATCGGCCTGCTGCCAGGCGCCGCAGCCGTCGGGGTAGGGGGACGGGGTCGCGGCGAGGTGCTCCCCGACCGATTCCGAGGAGGCGCGGGGGGCACCGATGGGGAGCCGTCCGGGGGGCGTGTCGAGCTCGTGGAGCGCGCCGGCGTAACCGGCCACCCTGGCGAGGACCGCCGCCGCGTCACGCAGCCGTACGGCCCGGCCGGTGCCGATGTTGACGACACCCTGGGCTGCGGAGAGCGAGGCGGCGTGGACGGCACGCGCCACGTCGCGTACGTCGACGAAGTCGCGCTGAACCCCGAGGCCGCTGAGCTTGAGCTCGGGGTCGCCGGTCTGCATGGCGCGCCGCATGGTCTCGGCGAGCCGGCCGAGCGGGGAGCCGGCCGGGGTGCCGGGGCCCACCGGCGAGAAGACCCGCAGGACGACCGCGTCCAGGCCGGAGCCGAGAACCAGCTCGGTGGCGGCGAGCTTGCTGACGCCGTACGGGCCTCCCGGGCGGGGTACGGCGTCCTCGGCGGTGGACGAGCCGGGCTGCGAGGGCCCGTACTCGGACGCGCAGCCGACCTGGACGAGCCGTGCGCTGCAGCCGCTGCGGCGCATGGCCTCGCAGACGGTGGCCACGGCGACGGTGTTGTGGCGGGTCAGGTCCCGGGCCCCGCCGCGGGTGGCGCCCGCGCAGTTGACGACGACCCCCGGGTGGACGGCGTCCAGGAAGCGGGTGAGCGCTCCCGGGCTTCCGCCCGCGAGGTCGAAGCGCACGTCGGCGTCGTCGCCGCGGCCGAGCGCCGTGAGGTGCACGGCCGGGTCGGCGAGCAGCCGGTCGGCGACGAAGCGCCCGAGGAACCCGTTCGCTCCGAGCAGCAGAACCCTCATCGCGCGCCCCCTCGGTGCCGACGGCGAGCTGCCGGTGCGGGGGATTGGGGGGTCATGTCCGGTGTCTCCTTGAGGAAGGTGTGTGCGGTACGGGAGACCCGCGGCGTCGGCTCCGCGGGGTGGAGAAGGGGGGCCCGGCTAGGCCGTGGCGTGGGCGGATGCCCGGGTGAGGGTGACCGATGCGTGGACCAGCAGCCCGAACGCGGCGATGCCGCAGGCGAGCACGGGTACGCCGCCGGGTCCGGCCGCGACGACGACGGCGTCGACGGGCCGGGCGAGGAGGCCGAGGCCGGGCAGCCGCCCCGCCAGGACCAGGAAGGGGGCAGCCACTTCCACGGCGCAGGCGGCGGCGAGTCCGGTGGCCGCGGGTTCGGGGAAGCCGTGGACGGCCAGCAGCCGGGCCAGGAAGAGCAGGGCACCGAGGGCAGCAGGGCCCACGAGAGGGCCTCCCGCGCCGGGCTGACCGAGGTCGGCGAGGAACAGCAGCGCGGTCAGCACGCAGAGGAAGAGCGCGAGGACGCCGAAGAGCAGGGGGCGCACGCCGGCGCCGAAGTCCGACAGGCCGTGGGATCCGGCGAGCCGGCGGCGCGCGTGCACCGCGAACAGGTGGGCGCACCAGGCCGCGGGGGCCAGGGCGAGTGCGAGCCCGAGCAGGGGGGCGGGGGCGGCGGTCCAGTGCCCGTCGGGTCCGCCGCTGATGACCTGGTCGAGCAGGCCGTCGCCGTACACGACGTAGCCGAGGAGCCAGCAGACGTACAGCGTGACGCCGCCCGTGCCGTCCGGGGCGCGCAGCGGGCCTCCGCGCAGAGCGAGCCGGAGCCCGAGGAGGACGAGCACCGCCCCGGCGGCGGTCACCGCGAGGCGGGTATCGCCGCCGAGCACCCCCTCGGTCGCCCTGAGCGCCCCGGCGGTCGCGAGGCAGGCGGCGCCGGGGAGCAGCGCCGGGAGCGTCCATCCGGCCCGCGCCTCCTTGCCGGGGTCCGGCTGCGGCCCCGGGGTACGGGGGACGGACCTGCCCGCGCCGGGGACGCGGGCGTAGAGCTCCTCCGCGAGCGAGAAGACGTCACGGTGCCGGTAGCGCGCGGCGGTCCGGTCGGTGAGCCCGTGCGCCTCCAGACCGGCGGCGATCTCCAGGGGGTCGACGGCGCGCTCGCACAGGTCCCGGTGCCGGTGCATGAGCGCCTTCACGGGGTCAGCGGGCCCGCGCCGGACCACTGACCTGCGGCCGGGACGGTAGGCGATCTCGGGTGCCCGGACGGCGGAGCGGACCGCGCCAGGGCTCTCGTCCGCCGGCTCGCCCCCGGCGTCCTGGCCCGGGGTGTCGTTCGGTCTGCCCATCGGGGCTCCTCCATGATCGCGTCCGCTCGTGCCGTCACGCATCGCCGTCACCCGCCCCGCGTGCGCCCGCGCACACGCCCTCCTCGCCGAGCGCCCAGCTCGGCACCCGGGAGGCACCCGCGGCGACCCCGGCGGGCAGCGCCACCGGGATGCGGTCGGAGGACAGAGCACCCAGCACATGGGCCTCCGGTGGTGTGGCGAAGGGTCGCGGCGGGCCGGCCGGATCCTGCGGATCCGGCGGCGTCGCCCAACGGGCCGGTGCGTGGCCCACCAGGTCGAGGTAAATGCCGCGAAATGCCGTGAGGTTCTGCTCGACGGTGAAGAGTTCGAGCGCCCTGGCGCGCGCCGCCGCGCCCAGGCGCGCGCGGCGCTCCGGGTCACGCAGGAGCGCGACGCAGGCGTCGGCGAGCGCCCGCGGATTGCGCGGGGGCACCACCAGCCCCGTGCCACCGACGACTTCGACGACGGCGCCCACGTCCGTCGAGACGGTGGCCCGGCCGCAGAACATCGCTTCGACCAGGCTGATGGGAAAGCCCTCGACGACGCTGGAGAGCACGACGACGCCACCCGCGGCGTAGGCCTCCGCGAGGTCGGGCACCTCGGGACCGCCGATCTCCTCGAAGGTGACCGGGTTGTCGCCGACGGCGTGTGCGTCCGTGGCCTCGTCGGGGAAGAGCTGGGCGGCCAGCGCCCTGCAGTGGGCGAGGTAGGTGCCACCCTCGCCCCCCTGGACGGGAGCGCCGAAGATGCGCAGCCGGGCGTCGGGCTCGGCCCTGCGCACCTCGGCGAAGGCGTGGAGCAGCGCGATCAGGTCCTTGGCGGGTTCGATCCGCCCGATCCACACCAGGGCGCCGGGGCCGCCGTGGTCGTCGCCCTCGCCCACGGCCCCGAACCGCTCCGCCTCCATGCCCGGGTAGACCGTGCGCAGCTTGCTGCGGTCGGCGCCGAACCGCTCCTGCCAGCGGCGGACATGGGTGTTGCCGGGGGTGATCAGCGCGGCCTGCCGGTAGACCTCGGAGGCGAGCAGCCCGTGGAAGTTGGCCAGCAGGGCGCGCACCGGCGCACCGAGCGGGGCTTCGGGCGCCGCGAGGTAGTGGGCCCGCAGCGGCACGCCGTGCTCCGTCACCAGCAGCGGCACACCGAAGAAGCGTTTGGCCAGCAGCCCCGGAAGAGCGGCCGCGCCGCCGGAGGCCGCATGACAGAGGTCGACCGCACCCAGGGTGTCCTCGTCGTACCAGTCGAGGGAGAGGGGGCGCAGGGTGCGCTCCAGCTCGGCCACGAAGGCGAGGTAGTCGGGGACGGTGGCGCTGTGGACGGTCCGCCCGGTGCCCGGCGCGCGGCAGGCCGCCTCCACGATGCGTACGGCCGTCTCGGAGCGCAGGGCGTGGTGCAGTCCCCCGCGCTCCCGGGCCAGTTCGGCCAGGCCGTAGAGGCCCTCCGTGAAGAGGCCGGCGGCCGTCCCGGCGTCCGTGCCCCCGGATCCAGGCCCCGCCTCCGGGCCGGCGCAGACGGCGCCGACGAGTGCCGTCATGTGCGCCGTGAAGCGCCGCCGGTCCCGTCGTCCGTACGAGCGCCCCAGGCCGGTGGCGATCCTCCCCGTCAGTCCCCTGGGGCGGCCGGTGTGCCGGGGGTCCTCCTCGTGCGTCCACATCGGCGCCGTCCGCACCCTGCCGACCCGGTCGGGGAGTCTGACCCAGCCCTGTTGTTCCTGGTCCGCGGAGCGGCTGAGGGCGAAGAGGTCGAACTCGTGCTGGGGAAGACCGCGCACCAGACGGTCGCACCAGAGTCTGGACTCACCGGTCGCATACGGATAGCCACCGTCCGTGAGGAGTCCGATCCGCACGAGCACACCCCCGATCTCCCTTGTGGGCAGCCGCCGTTGATCGGCGACTCGCAGCGGGGACGACCGTATGCGGATACATGGGCGGTGCGACGGACGGTTGTCCGTCGCACCACCGAAAGGGGTGAACCGGCGTAACTTTCCCGCCCCAGTCGCGTTCTGTTGCGATAAGCGGGGTGCCTGGTGACACAGAGTCAGGCTGCGGCCAGCTCCGAGCGGGTCGCACGGCGGGCAGCGGCGTGTGCGGGATCGAGCGCGGGTACGGCCGCCAGGAGCTGTCTCGTGTACGGGTCCTGCGGCGACCCGTAGACCTCGTCGACGACGCCCTGCTCGACGATCCGGCCCTGGCGCATCACTGCCACCCGGTCGCTGACCTGCCGTACGACGGCCAGGTCGTGGGCGATGAAGACGAGGCCGATGGAGAGCTCCCGCTGGAGCTCCGCGAGCAGTGCGATCACCTGGGCCTGGGTCGTGACGTCGAGCGCGGAGACCGGCTCGTCGCACACGATCAGCTTCGGCTCGGCGGCGAGGGCGCGTGCGATGCCGATCCGCTGACGCTGACCACCGCTGAACTCGTGCGGATAGCGGTCGTACCGGCCGGCGTCGAGGCCGACCCGCTCCAGCAGTTCGCGCACGCGGTCCCGGATCCGGGTCTCGTCGGTCTCCCCCGCGGCCCGGAGCGGATCGGCCACGGACTCGCCGATCGAGCGGCGCGGGTTGAGCGAGGCGACGGGGTCCTGGAAGACCATCTGGAGCTCGCGGCGGAACGGACGGAGGTCCCTCTCCGGCAGCGAGCCGATGTCCCGGCCGCCGTACCGCAGCCGGCCGGCCGTCGGGTCGGTCAGCCGCACCAGCATGCGCCCGAGCGTCGTCTTGCCGCTCCCGCTCTCCCCCACGATGCCGAGGGTCTCACCGGCGTGGAGGGTGAGCGAGACGCCGTCCACGGCGGTGACACGGCCGGAGCCCCGGCCGAACTCGCGCCGGAGACCGTCCGCCTCCAGGAGCGGCACGGCGTCCTGGGGCACGGTCCTCGGGCCGGGGACACCGGCCCGCTTCCCGTCGATCCTCGGGACGGACGCCAGGAGCTCGCGGGTGTACGGCTGCCGGGGGGCGCCCAGCACCTCGGCGACCGGGCCGCGCTCCACCGCACGGCCGTGCTGCATCACCAGGACGTCGTCCACGCTCTCCGCCGCGACGCCCACGTCGTGGGTGACCAGCAGCAGCCCCATGCCCGTCTCGCGGCGCAGGTCGTGCAGCAGGTCCAGGATCTGGGCCTGCACGGTGACGTCGAGGGCGGTGGTCGGCTCGTCCGCGACGATCAGCCGGGGTTCGCAGGCCAGCGCCATCGCGATGAGCGCGCGCTGCCGCATCCCGCCGGAGAACTCGTGCGGCCGGGACCGCGCGCGCCGGGCGGCGTCCGGGATGCCGACCCGGTCCAGCACCTCGACGGCCCGGGCCCTGGCGGCGCGCCGGGAGGCGGAGTTGTGCACCCGGTACACCTCGGCGATCTGGTCGCCGACCGTGTAGTACGGGTCGAGCGAGGAGAGCGGATCCTGGAAGACCATCGCGGCCTTCGCGCCCCGCAGCGCCCGCAGTCCGGCCTCGTCCGCCGCGCCCACGTCCGTACCGGCGACCCGGACGGTCCCGGTGACCCGGGCGCCGGTGCCCCGGTGCAGCCCGAGCAGCGCGGAGGCGGAGGCGCTCTTGCCGGAGCCCGACTCGCCGACGACGCCGAGGGCGGCACCGGCCTCCAGGGTGAACGAGAGCCCGTCCACGGCGCGGACGGTGCCGAAGTCGATGGTGAGGTCCTCGACCTGGACCAGCGGCGTTGTCATGACAGGACCACCCGTCGGTCGGCCAGCGCGTACAGCATGTCCGCGACGGCATTGGCGAGCACCACGAAGAAGCCGGTCACCAGCACCATGCCGACGACCACGGGCAGGTCGACGACCTTGACGGCGTGGACCAGTTCACGCCCGATGCCCGGGATCCCGAAGAGGGACTCGGTGAGCACGGCGCCGCCGAACATGGAGCCGAAGTCCAGGGCGCTGAGCGCGATCACGGGGGCGAGCGCACCGCGCAGCGCGTGCCGCCCGATGATGGCGCGCTCGCTGACGCCGTAGGCGCGGAAGGTGCGCACATGGTCCTCGGCGAGCGTTTCCAGCATGGAGCTACGGGTCAGCCGGGCGTATTTGGCGGACTCGATGAGCGCCAGGGAGACCCAGGGCAGCAGGAGCCCCCAGGCCCACTGCTCGGGGTTCTCGCCGAAGGGCACGTAGGTGGGCGACGGCAGCCACTGCAGCGTGGAGCAGAAGATGATGATGAGCAGCAGCCCGATGACGAAGACCGGGGTGGCGGTCCCGGCCAGGGTCAGCCAGGTGAGGACCCGCTCGGTGATCCGGCCCCGCCGCCAGGCGGACAGCACGCCCGTGCCGACGCCGAGCAGGATCCACAGGGCGAACGCGCCGATGACGAGCGAGCCGGTGACCGGCAGCTTGGTCAGGATCAGCTGCATGACCTGCTGGTCGCTCTGGTACGAGACCCCGAGGCAGGGTGCGGAGCAGTGCTCCACGCCCGTGCCGGTGGAGAAGTCGCGCCCGGCGACGATGCCCTGGAGGAAGTGCCAGTACTGCGTGTACACGGGGTCGTCGAGCCGGAGCTGTTCGGTGACCTGGGCGACCTGAGCGGGTGAGCAGCGCGGACCGCAGGCGATCTGGGCGACGTCGCCCGGGGCCACGTAGAAGACCGCGTACAGGATGACGGTCAGGGAGAGCAGCACGAAGACGGCGCCGCCGAGCCGCCGCAGCAGAAATCCGGTCACGATGCCTGCTCCTTCGTACGTTCCTTGCGCTCCTTGCGTCCGGTGCCGATCCGCAGCCGGGACGCGGCCCGTGGGTCGAGTGCCGTACGGACGCCCTCGCCGAGGACGGTCAGGGCGAGCACGGTGACGAAGAGCAGTCCGGCGGGCAGCAGGAGATAGGTGGGGGCCGACTGGTACCAGGTGTCGGCCTCGGTGAGCATCTGCCCCCAGGAGGGTGTGGGCGGCTTGATGCCGACGCCGAGGAACGACAGGGCGGCCTCGACGGTGATGTTGACGGGGAAGAGCAGCGCGGCGTACGTGATGACGGGCGCGGCGAGCGACGGCAGCAGTTCGCGCCGGGCGATGCTCCACCGCCCGCGGCCGCTCAGCCGGGCGGCGGAGACGAAGTCGAGCGACTTCAGCGCCAGCGCCTGGGCGCGCACGATCTTCGACGTCCCCGCCCAGTTGATGCCGCCGATGACCAGCGCGATCAGGACAGGCCGGGGGAAGGAGGACGGCACGATCGCGAGCAGGCCCAGGGCGATGACCATGAGCGGCAGGGCGACGTTGATGTCGGTGATCCGGCTGAGGACCTGGTCGACCCAGCGGTTGCCGAGGGCGGCCGCGAGCCCCACGACCACGCCGATCGCCACCTGGAGGACGGTGGCCGCGACGGCCACACCGAGCGAGACCCGGGCCCCGTAGACGACGCGGGCGAAGAGGTCGCGGCCGGTCTGCGGTTCGACGCCGAACCAATGGTCCGCGCTGATGCCGCCGAAGGAGCCGATGGGGACACCGCCGGCCGCCGAGTCGACGAGGCCGGGGTGGTAGGTGTCGGGGTCCTGGCCCGCGAGCGCGGCGAGCAGTGGCGCACCGATCGCGGTCAGGAAGAGCAGGAGGACCACGGCCGCCGCGACGGTGGCCGCGCGCTGGGCGCGCAGCCGCCGCCAGAACTGCCGGGCCCCCGAGGCGGGGGCGGCGACCGGCGCCGCTCCCGCCTCCTGGACCAGTAGTACTTCCGACATGGTTACTTGACCGCGGTCTGGGAGATGTCGAGGACGCCGGTCCAGTCACTGATGACCACGTTCTTGACGTCCTGGCCGAAGAGCCGCTTGTAGACCGGGTGGAAGAGCGGCACCGTCAGCGCCTTCTCGCCGATCTTCTTGTCGAGCGCGCCCCAGCGCACCGCGGCGGCGTCCAGGTCGGTGAGCTTGTTGATCTCGTCGATCTCCTTGTTGACCGACGCGTCGTTCAGGAAGCCGGTGTTGAAGTTGGCTCCGTCCTTCACGATCTGGCGGCCGTCGAAGATCGGCGCGAGGAACGGGCCGCCGGAGGGCCAGTCGGCTCCCCAGTGGGCGAGGAAGAAGCCCGGCTCCTTGGACGCGCTGTGGATGGTGTCGGAGTAGTCGTTGCTCTCCAGCCCCTTGAGCTCGACGGTGATGCCGGCCTTCTTGAGGGCGGCCTGGAGCGCCGTGGCGATCTCCGGGCTGGTCTCGAAGTCCTTGTCGTTGGAGTGCGTGAGGGTGACGGTCAGGCCCTTCGGGTAGCCCGCCTCCTTCAGCAGTTCCCTGGCCTTCGCGGCGTTACCGGTCTCGCCCGCCGGGAAGTGGTCGTAGGGCGTGTAGCCGAAGGACTTCTGGTTCGGCAGGTAGGTGGTGGCGGGCTCGGCGAGCGAGGAGCCGCCCGCCGCGTTGATCACGGAGGAGCGGTCGACGGCGTACGCGATCGCCTGACGCACCTTCGGGTTGTCGAACGGCTTCACCTTCGGGTTGAAGGCGATGTAGTTCGTGTAGCCGAAGTGGCCGGTACCGACGCGGGCGGCGAGCTTCTTGTCGCCCGACACCTTGGCGAGCTCGGCCGGGCCGAGGTTGGTGTCGGTGGTGACGGCCGCGGCGTCGGCGCCCTGCGACGCGGAGAGCCGCTGGTTGATGACGGCCGAGTCCAGGCCGGAGCGCACGTCGATCTTGTCCGGGTAGGCCTTGCGCTCCTCGTCGGTGTCGGCCGACCAGTGCTCGTTGCGCTCCAGGACGAGCCGCTCGCCGTCGTTCTCGTTCGAGACGACCTTGTACGGCCCCGAGGAGACGGGGTGCTCCTCGTACTTGGTGCCCGTGTCCTTGGCCTGGGGCACCGGGGTGGTCTGGGTCTGGGTGGCGAGGTACGGGAACTCGCCCTCGGGCTTGTTCAGGTGGAAGACGATGGTCTTCTCGTCCGGCACCTCGATGGAGTCGAGGCCCTTCTTGTCCTTGTACGGGCCCTGGTAGTCGGCTCCGCCGATCAGCCAGTCGCGCAGGTAGGGCGCGCCGCCGGAGAGTTCGGCGGCGAAGGACCGCTCGATGCCGTACTTGATGTCCGCGCTGGTGATCGCGGTGCCGTCCTCGTACTTCAGCCCGTCCTTGAGGGTGTACGTCCAGACGGTGGCGTTCTTGCTGGGCGTGCCCAGGTCGGTGGCGAGGTCGGGGACGACCTCGGCGCCCGCCGCACCGTTCTCCCGGTTGCGGGTGGTGAGCGTGCGGAAGACCAGGGACGGAACGTTGCCGCCGCCGGAGGTGTAGAGCCGCGCCGGGTCGAAGTCCTCCTGCGGGTTGCTGTTGAGGACCGTGAGCGTGCCGCCCTTCTGCGGCTTGCCCGAGGCGCCGGAGCCGCCGCCGCTTCCCCCGTTGTCCTGAGGCCCTGCGCAGGCCGCGAGGCCGGCGACCAGGGCAAGGCTGACAGCGGCGGTGGTCGCCACGCGGCGCGATATGACGGACGGCTGACTCATCGGAAGATGACCTCTCGGTGTGCTGCGGCAGGGAGGAGGAGACATGTCCCGCGGGCGCAGCGGGTCCTGCCCCGATGACGGGGAGGGGGACCGGATACCGGAATGCCGCGCCTGCGGACGGAGTACGCCCGGGCGCGGCGGAGAGGGGCCGACGATCCCGGAAAGGGCTCGTCAGGGGGCCGACGCGCGCTCGAGCAGGCGTCAGCGACAGAGAATGTCGGCTACGCAGTGCCCGGCCACGCCGAGGAGCGCCAGCTCAAGGGCGGCGCTCTCGGAGAATGCGGGGCTGCGTGACATGCGGAGAAATATGGACGACCCCTCTCCCGATGTCAACGCGCGCTGAGACGGCCGTCCCGCCATACGGACAGAACGGCCTCGGAGGTGACTCAACTCCCCGGATAGACCCAGGGGTTGGGGCGGCACTTGATCCCGTCCAGGTTCAGGGTCTTGGTCTGCTGCTGCATCACGGGCGCCAGGGCGCCGGGGGTGCGGCAGCTCACATGGTTGTGTCCCAGCCGGTGGCCGACCTCGTGGTTGATCAGCATCTGACGGTACGACAGGAGCTTGTCCGCCCCGAAGGTCGAGGCGCCCTGCGCCCAGCGGTAGGCGTTGATCATCACGCGCTCGGTGGCGGCCGAGTCGCAGGAGACGTTGTCCTCGGTGGTGTCGAGGCCGGACTTAGCGCACCAGACGCCCGTGGTCCCCGGGCTGGCGAGCGTGATGACGAAATCGGGTTCGCCGGAGGAGATCCGCTCGAAGGTCATGGTGCCGTTGTGCGCCCAGCTGCGGTCGTCGTTCAGCGTCTTCTGCACCGCCTCGGCGAACAGTCCCGCGTCGAGGCCCATCCCCTGTTCGACATCGATCCGGTACCGGTACTTGTGCCCCTTGCCGGGAGCCTTCGCCAGCCCCGGCACCGCCTCGAACTTCCCGGACGCCTTCAGGTCCGGCGCCAGCGGAAAGGCGGTGGCCATCTTCTGCGCGTACGACAGGGGCTTGACCTCCTGCCGCTGCACCTCGGGGGTCGCCCGGTCCACCGAACGGGAGGCGTCCTCGGAGTCCTGCCGGTCGACGCCCGTGGTCTGCGGGCCGTCCCCCGCCTTCCCCGAGTCCTGCGCCACCTGCCCGGCGACCACGACCGCGAGCACCGTGGTCACGGCGGCGGCCGCGATCCCCGTGAACGCGCGGCCCTTGCCTCCCTTGGCCGGCGGGGTGTCCTCGCCGGCCAGGGCCTCGTCGGGCCCGCCGGGCTCCATGGGGGTCCGGGCGGTGTCCTCGGGCGCAGCCTCGGGTGCGGGACGCGAGGGAGCGGTGTCGAAGGCCTCCAGGAACTCCCTGCGCGGGCCAGGTATCAGCGCGGCACTGCCGGTCTGCGGTCCGGCCGTGCGCCGCCCGGACGCCTGCTGCGCCGCCCGCTGCCGCTCCATGGCGTCCTGCCTGGCCCGGAAGAGCTCCTGGGCGCCGGGACCCTCCGGGTCCCTCCGGCCGTCGTGCCTCGGCTGCGGGTCCGTCCCCCAGCCGCCGCCCGGCTCACGCTGTTCGGGGTGGCCGCCGCGCACCTGCGGGGCCTCGTGGAAGAGGCTGTGGCCGTCCCGCTGAGGCGGTGTGACGGGATCCCGCCCGCGCCGGCCGGTGCCGCGTTCCGCACCGGTGCCCGCTGCGGTCCCGGTATCGCGCCGGGTGGCCTCGGGGCCCTTTCGGCTGTGTCGTCCCACGCCCCGGATCAGCTCCTGCCACGTTCGTCGAGCAGTTCCCGGAACGCCTGGGCGATCGCCTCCGGGTACTCCATCATCGCCACGTGCCCCGCCTCGGGCAGTGTCAGCAGGCGCGACTCTCGGAAGGCCGCGGACGCCCTGCGTGCCATCCGGTACGAGACCAGCTGGTCCCGTCCGCCGTACACCAGCAGGGTCGGTGCGAGCACCCGCTCGGCCTGGCGCCACAGCCCGTGCTGTCCGCCCAGCGTGTAGGCATCGACGATGCCCCGTGCCGAGCGCGTCATGGCGTCCCAGAAGTACGGCAGTTCAAGCCGGCGCTCCATCTCGGCCACCGCGTGGCGGAAGGCTTCGTCGGAGATACGTGCCGGATCGCCGTAACAGAGTGCCATGGCGCCGCGGGTGCGCTGCTCCGCGGTCCAGTCCCGGGTGAGCCGGACGAACAGCGATGCGACGCCCGGGAGTGCGAGCAGTGCGGTCGGCACGGCGGGCCGCTGGACCCGGATCTCAGGCAGGGCCGGGGAGATCAGCGTCAGGGTGCGCACCAGATCGGGCCGGACGGCCGCGACCCGGGTGGCAACGGCGCCACCCAAAGAATTACCGAAAAGGTGAACGGGACCGCGCCCGCCGGCGTCAAGCAGCCGGATCACCGCCCGGGCGTGTCCGGTGACGGAGTAGTTGCCGTCGTCCGGCGGCGGGGAGTCCCCGAAGCCGGGCAGGTCGACCGCCTCGCTGTCGAGCGTGTCCTCCAGCAGCGGCATGAGGGCGGACCAGTTCTGGGAGGAGCCGCCCAGCCCGTGCACGAAGAGGGCGGGATCCGCGCCCTCCGTCTCCGGCGGGCGGGAACGGACGGCCAGGGTGAGGCCGGGCAGCGCGACGGGGCGCAGCTCCTCACCCTCCGCGACCCGGACGGCACTGACCGTGGGTGCCACCGCGGCGGCGGCGGCGTTGATACCGGGCAGCTCGGTCGAAGACATGGAGGCAATGTTACGAGACGATCACGCGGTAGTTCATGTGTTCGCCGTCACAGGCCGCATCGCGCCTCTGGGGGGTTGCTCCTAGGCTGCAAGGGAAGGAAGGGAGCCATCATGACGGTCGACCCGAGCGACCCGGAGACATTCGAGGATCCGCAGCCGGACGAACCGGACCCCGAAGCCCCCGAAGCCGACACCGCCGAACAGCAGGCCGCCGTCCGGCCGGAGAGCGACGAACCGCTCACCGGAATCGATCGCTCCACCGCGAACGAGGCGGATGCGGCGGAGCAGGCCCGCGTTGTCACACAAGATGAGGACGATTACCGGTAAAACGCACCGCTTTGCGGCATGGGCCGACGTTTCTGCGGCTTCCGCAGCCGTCCGGTCCGTGAAATTCTGCGTCCGCGCCGCGCGCACCCGGGTTACTCAAAAGTACGATGGCCCGACGGCGCAGCGTTCACGGTACGGCTGTGTTCGATCACGAATTTGGGAGGCGGCGTGACAGCCATCGAGCAGACAGAGGCGGCGCGCCCGCGGGGCACCCGGCTGCCCCGCCGTGCCCGACGCAATCAGCTGCTGGGCGCCGCCCAGGAGGTCTTCGTCGCCCAGGGCTACCACGCCGCGGCGATGGACGACATCGCGGAGCGGGCCGGCGTCAGCAAGCCGGTGCTCTACCAGCACTTCCCCGGAAAGCTGGAGCTCTACCTCGCCCTGCTCGACCAGCACTGCGAGTCACTGCTCCAGGCGGTCCGTACGGCGCTCGCCTCGACCACGGACAACAAGCTGCGCGTCGAGGCGACGATGGACGCCTACTTCGCGTACGTGGAGGACGAGGGCGGCGCCTTCCGTCTGGTCTTCGAGTCCGACCTGACCAACGAGCCGGCGGTCCGCGAGAGGGTCGACCGGGTCTCGCTGCAGTGCGCGGAGGCCATCTCCGACGTCATCGCCGGTGACACGGGCCTGTCCAAGGACGAATCGATGCTGCTCGCGGTCGGCCTCGGCGGCGTCTCCCAGGTCGTGGCGCGCTACTGGCTCTCCAGCCCGTCCGGCATTCCGCGCGACTCCGCCGTACAGCTGCTGACCTCGCTGGCCTGGCGGGGCATCGCCGGATTCCCGCTGCACGGCGCCGATCAGCACTGAGCACGGCGTGAGCCGCGGCCGGTGTTCGCTGCGGGCGTTGCCGGTCGACCCGTGGTCCGTCCCTTCACCGGGCTAATGTGTGCTGCGTACGGCGCGGTTCACCGCGCAGAGACGGACCGTCGGAGGGACATAGCCGTGGAGGTCAAGATCGGGGTGCAGCACACGCCCCGCGAGATCGTTCTGGAGAGCGGACTTTCCGCCGAAGAGGTCGAGAGCGCGGTCGGCGAGGCGCTCAGCGGCAAGGCGCAGCTGCTCAGCCTCACGGACGACAAGGGCCGCAAGGTCCTGGTGCCGGCCGACCGGATCGCCTACGTGGAGATCGGCGAGCCCAGCACCCGACGGGTGGGATTCGGCGCGCTGTAGCCCGCGCGACACGGCAGCAGAGGTGGAGGCCCGGCGGAATCGTCCGCCGGGCCTCCACCTTTTCTCCTCCGGATCGGCTCGGTGTTCTTCCCTCGGCGGGGTTCACAGCGGCCGGGGAGGGTTGTATTCCGCAGGCCCCGGGTAAGACGGCCTACGACCGACCGACCGTCACGCAATCAGTAGCGAGGTGACCCCTGTGCTCTGGGAATCCATCAGCGCCGTCGTGCTCGGACTCACCCTGTCCTGGGTCGCGCTCCGCTCCCTGCCCGGCCGGCTCCCGTCCTCCCGCGTGGTGTTCGTCACGGGCGGGCTGGGTGCCCTCTTCGGCGCGTATCTGACGCACTCGACACTGGGCTCCGGCCATGTCCTGGCCACGCCCGCCGGCGCCGTGCTGGTCGGGGCGGTGACCCTGTCCCTGCTGATCCGCCCGCGCTCCGGCCGACAGGTGCGATCAGCGGCGGCCCAGTAGGGCCCACCGTCCGGATCAGGCCGCGAGGCCGAGCGCGGCCATCCGCTTGGTGTGCGCCTCGGTGATCCGGGAGAACATCCTGCCCACCTCGGCCAGGTCGAAGCCGTCCGCCACACCGCCCACGAGCATCATGGACAGGGCGTCGCGGTCCGCGACCACCCGCTGCGCCTGCGAGAGAGCCTCGCCCATCAGCCTGCGCGCCCACAGGGCGAGCCTGCCGCCGACACGGGGCTCCGCCTCGATCGCGGCCCGCACCTTCTCGACCGCGAAGTTCCCGTGGCCCGTGTCGTCGAGCACGGAGAGGACGAGGGAGCGGGTGTCCGTGTCGAGGCGGGCGGCGATCTCCCGGTAGAAGTCGCTGGCGATCGAGTCGCCGACGTACGCCTTGACCAGGCCTTCCAGCCAGTCCGACGGGGCCGTCTGACGGTGGAAGTCGTCCAGTGCCTTGGCGAACGGCTCCATGGCGGCGGCAGAGGATTCGCCGATGGCCGTGAGGCGGTCGGCCAGCTGTTCGAAATGGTGGAATTCGGCGGACGCCATCTTCGCCAGTGCCGCCTTGTCGCCGAGTGTCGGCGCGAGTTTCGCGTCCTCCGCGATCCGCTCGAAGGCCGCGAGTTCCCCGTAGGCGAGGGCGCCGAGCAGATCCACGACCGCGGCGCGGTACTGCGGTTCCTCGGACGCGGTGGCCCAGTCCTGGGCGGCGATACCGGTCGGGGCGGGTGCTTCGTCGGATGCTTCAGTGGCGTTGTCAGGCGTCTCCATGGAGCGCAGAATAGCCCGCCCCGCCGGGGACCGAAGGGCCCGCTCAGCGAGAGGCATCACACCGATCCGATGAATTCGCCCAACACGCATGCGCGAATCCGGGGTACAGTGGTATTGCGCTTACTGAGCATTTGCTGTGCCAGGAGCGCGACATTGAATGAGGATGCCCGGTCGGTGGCCCGATCGGCTCCGACCCGACAGCCCTCCACGCGGGGCGTACACCACGTACGACCGCAGATGAGGGGCCCCCTCAGCGGCACGAGCGCTCGAGCGACGGCAGTGGTCCCGCGCCACCCGGCCCATCCACGGCCGGATGACCAACCCCGGCACGGTACGACCCCCAGCGTTCGCCTCGGGCCGCGTCTCACAGAAGAGGCAGCACCCTGACTACGTTCCGCGACCTCGGAATCCTTACCGAGACGGCCGAAGCCCTCGAGGCGGTCGGCATCATGTCCCCCTTCCCCATCCAGGAGATGACGCTCCCCGTAGCGCTCTCCGGCTCGGACGTCATCGGCCAGGCCAAGACCGGCACCGGCAAGACGCTCGGCTTCGGCCTCCCGCTCCTGGAGCGTGTGACCGTCCCCGCGGACGTCGAGGCCGGCCGCGCCGCGCCCGACAAGCTGACCGACGCGCCGCAGGCCCTGATCGTCGTCCCCACCCGCGAGCTGTGCCAGCAGGTCACCAACGACCTGCTGACCGCCGGCAAGGTCCGTAACGTCCGCGTTCTCGCGATCTACGGCGGCCGGGCGTACGAGCCGCAGGTCGAGGCTCTCAAGAAGGGCGTCGACGTGATCGTCGGCACCCCGGGACGGCTGCTCGACCTGGCCGGCCAGCGCAAGCTCGACCTCTCGCACATCCGTGTCCTCGTCCTGGACGAGGCCGACGAGATGCTCGACCTGGGCTTCCTGCCCGACGTCGAGCGCATCATCACCATGCTGCCGCCCAAGCGCCAGACGATGCTGTTCTCGGCCACCATGCCCGGCGCCGTCATCAGCCTCGCGCGCCGCTACATGTCGCAGCCGACGCACATCAACGCCACGTCGCCCGACGACGAGGGCACGACCGTCAAGAACACCGCGCAGTACGTCTACCGCGCGCACAACATGGACAAGCCGGAGATGGTCTCCCGCATCCTGCAGGCCGAGGGCCGCGGGCTGGCGATGATCTTCTGCCGTACGAAGCGGACGGCCGCCGACATCGCGGAGCAGCTGGAGAAGCGCGGTTTCGCGTCCGGCGCGGTCCACGGCGACCTCGGCCAGGGAGCCCGCGAGCAGGCCCTGCGCGCGTTCCGCAACGGCAAGGTGGACGTCCTCGTCTGCACCGATGTCGCCGCGCGTGGCATCGACGTCGAGGGTGTGACCCATGTCATCAACTACCAGTCGCCGGAGGACGAGAAGACGTACCTCCACCGCATCGGCCGTACCGGCCGCGCGGGCGCCAAGGGCATCGCGATCACGCTGGTCGACTGGGACGACATCCCCCGCTGGCAGCTGATCAACAAGGCTCTGGACCTGAAGTTCCCGGACCCGCCGGAGACGTACTCCACGTCCCCGCACCTGTACGAGGAGCTCGGTATCCCCGCGGGCACCAAGGGTGTCCTGCCGCGCACCGAGCGGACCCGTGCCGGTCTGCGCGCGGAGGAGGTCGAGGACCTCGGCGAGACGGGTGGCCGAGGCCGCAAGTCCGCCGCCGTCACCGCCCCTGCTCCCCGTGAGGAGCGCCCGCCGCGCACGCCGCGTCAGCGTCGTCGCACGAGGGGCGGCAGCGTCACCGACGAGGCCGCCGCCGTCACCGTGCCCGCCCCCGCCGCCGAGGCGACCGGTGAGGACACGTCCGAGCCGCGCACCCCGCGCCGTCGCCGCCGTACCCGTGCCGCCGCTCCCGAGGCCGTGACCGAGGCCGCGGTCGCCGTGGCCGAGGCCCCGGTCGCCGAGCCCGCGCCCGTCGCGGAGGCCGAGCCGGCCCCGGAGGCGAAGCCGCGCCGTCGCCGTGCGCGTGCCACGGCCACGGCCGCCGCCACCGAGCCGGTCCTCGCGCCGGCCCCGGCCGCCGAGCCCGTGGTCGACTTCCAGACCGTGGCCATCGCCGCGCCCACTGCGGAGCCCGTGGCCACCAAGCCGCGCCGCCGCACCCGGGTCGTGAAGCCGGCCGACGAGGTCGACTTCCAGATCGCCCCGGTCTCCGAGCCGGCGACCGAGACCAGGACGCGCCGTCGTCCGCGTGCCGCCGCCAAGCCGAAGGCCGAGGCCGTGGTCTCCACGGCCCCCGCCGAGGACGCGGCGGAGACCAAGCCGCGCCGTCGTCGGCCGCGCGCCGCTGCCGCGGAGAAGGCCGAGACCGCCGCGGTCACCGAGGCCGTGACGGACGGTGAGGCGCCCGCGAAGCCTCGCAGGCGCCGGTCCCGCGCGGCGGCAGCCGCCGAGTCGGCCGAGGGCTGATCTCCGGCACCGCTTCACCTCCGTACGGCCCCGGTTCCCGCACTGCGGGGGCCGGGGCCGTACGTCTGCCCGGGCGCGGCCGGGCACCCGGCGATACCCTCGGCCCCATGAGCCGGCCGCCCACCTTCACCCCGCCCCCCTGTGCCCGCGCCCGCGTACTGCGTACCGACCGCGGGGACTTCGCCGTGCTGGACGCCGCGCCGCCCGCGGGCGCGCACTCCACCGCCCTCCTGCTGCCCGGGTACACCGGCAGCAAGGAGGACTTCGTCGCGCTGCTCGAACCCCTCGCCGACGCCGGGTTCCGCGTGCTGTCCGTCGATGGGCGAGGACAGTACGAGACCGAGCGGACCGACCGTCAAAATCCCTACGCACAGGGCGAGTTGGCCCGTGACGTGCTGGCTCAGGCGGCCGCCGCCGACGACACCGCGCTGCCCGGGGCCATCCATCTGCTCGGGCACTCCCTCGGCGGCCAGATCGCCCGCGCGGCGGTGCTGCTCGACGCCACACCCTTCCGTTCACTGACCCTGATGTCGTCGGGCCCCGCCGAGATCGACCCCGCGCAGCAGCAGAAGGCGCGGCTGCTCAGCGACGCACTGAGCCGCTGGAGCATGGCCCAGGTCTGGCAGATGATGCGCGCGATGGACCCGCCCGAGGACGCGGACACGGGTGACGGCGAGGATCTGCGCCGCCGCTGGATGCTGCACGACCCGGCCCAGCTGATCGCCACCGGCGCGCAACTGTCGTCCGAACCCGACCGGGTGGACGAACTCGCCGCGCTCCCCCTCCCCGTACACGTGATCTCGGGCGAGCGCGACGACGTCTGGCCGGTGCCGCTGCTCGACCGGATGGCGGAGCGGCTCGGCGCCCACCGCACCGTGATCGCGGGCGCCGAGCACTCCCCCAACACGGCCCGGCCCCAGGAGACCGCGGCGGCCCTCGTCTCGTTCTGGAAGAGCGTCTGAGCTTCACCCGAGGGCCCGGTCCGCCGCGGTGGCCGGGGTCAGTACTGCGCCTGGAGGTGCTGCCAGAAGCCGTCGCGCAGTGCCCTGCGCAGATGGGCGTGGCCGCGCAGCGAGTGCTGGAGGAGCCGTTCGGCCTCGACGAGCAGGTCCTGGTCGACGGAGCCCGGCAGGTAGGGGTGCCCGGGCAGCAGGTCGGCGAGGGCGTCGCGGCCGCGCGAGGAGAGCCATCCGGCGGCGATCTGCGCACCGACGAAGCGGACGTCCTCGCGCGCGGGCGCCGGGCTGTCGTCGTCGTACATCGTGACGGAGCGCCGGGTCACGTACGGGCGGCAGAAGTCGAGGTCGAAGGTGCGCTGGCTGTCGACCTCCCAGAGCAGCGGCTCGGCCTGGTTGCGGCCTTCGCCCGCCTCGATACCCCAGAGGTGGACGCGGGCACCGTAGCCCTGGGCGGCCTCGACGGCCGAGACGAGGTCCTCGTCGCCTCCGACGAGCGCCGCGTCGCTGATGGCGCGGTGCCGGGCGAGCGACTCGAGGTCGGTGCGGATGAGTGAGTCGACGCCCTTCTGCTGGTTGTTGGCGTTGAGGTTGCCGAGCCTGACCTTGACGTCGGGGAGTTCGGCGATGGACTGCTGCTCGACGGTGTGGATCCGGCGCCTGGCCCCGTCGTACCAGTACACGCGCAGCAGCCTGCTGTCCGCGAAGATCGTGCGGGCCTTGTCGATGAAGGCCTCGATCAGTCCTTCCGCGTCCAGGTCGAAGGACCGGCGGTCCTCCGTGCCGGTGACGAGCAGCCCGGCCGCCGCGTAGACGTAACCCGCGTCGACGAAGATCGCGTGGGTGGAGGGGGTCTTCGACACCTCGGCGAGTACGCGCTGGAGCAGTTCGTTGGTGCGGTCCAGCTGTTCGCGGATGCCCGGCCCTTCGTCCGGCCGCGTGTCCGGGTGGCTCATTCGGGCCTCATTGTCTGCGCATGGCTGATTACCGACGGGTACTTAGACATCCAAAAAATTTCCTTAGCGTAGGGAATGTTTGCAGTAGGCAAGTCGTTGTACCCCCTGTGGAGCGCGAGACGCAGACGCCTTGCGCTCCCCATCCTTGCGGACGGCAAGCCCGTCCTCCCAGTAGTTCTCCAGCAGGAGGATCAGACGAAGGGAAGCCATATGCGCTTCGAGATCATGCGACTCGACGATGTCGACGGTACCGCCGTGGACAGCACCGTCGTGGACGCCGCCTCCGTCAACCGGATCGTGCAGCAGGCCGCGGCAATGGGCCAGCGCATCTACATCCGGCCGGCCGACTCGTCGGCTTCGTAACACCTTGCATTGCTCGGCGTCGCTGGTTTCGAGCGGATGACATGAGCTGAAGACGAAGCGCCCCCGCACGGAAGACCCGTGCGGGGGCGCTGTGGTGTCCGGACCGGGCGGGCCTCAGGAGTTCTGGATGACCTGGGTGACGCCGTTGATGATCTGCTGTACGGCGATGGCCGAGAGCATCATCCCGGCGAGACGGGTCACCAGGACCACACCGCCGTCCTTGATCACACGAATGATCAGCAGCGAGTACCGCATGGTCACCCAGAGCACGACATGCATGGCCACGATCGCCGCCCAGACCGAGATCTGACCGGCCGTCCCGTCGGCGTTCTGCACCGCGAGGATCACGGAGACGATCGCACCGGGTCCGGCGAGCAGCGGCATACCGAGCGGCACGAGGGCGACGTTGACGTCCTTGGTCTGCGTCGGCTCGTCCGTCTTGCCGGTGAGCAGGTCCAGCGCGATGAGCAGCAGGAGCAGCCCGCCCGCGATCATCAGCGCCGGCACGGAGACGTGCAGGTAGTCGAGGATCTGCTGGCCGAGCAGGCCGAAGACGGCGATCACGCCGAAGGCGACGGCGACGGCCTGCAGAGCCATCCTGCGCTGCACCTTGGCGGGGCGGCCCGCCGTGAGGGCCAGGAAGATCGGGGTGATTCCGGGCGGATCCATAATCACAAAAAGGGTGAGAAAGAGGGATCCGAAGACAGCGATGTCGAACACGGTGAGCCTTGCGAGAGAAGAGCGGGCCGAACAGGAGGACGCACGCGCCGGCACGCCATGAGAGCGCCCGGGCGCACGGGGTGCGACGGAGGAGGGAAGAGGGGAAGAGGAACCCGTTACGCGGGGACCGGTCCACCGGCGCCCGGCACGGGGAACGCTCCCGTGGCGCGCCGGGTGATCTCGCCGTAGATCTCGGGGTCGGTGGTGTACTCCCCGAGCCGGACGGTCTTACGGGTGCCGTGGTAGTCGCTGGACCCGGTGGGCAGCAGCCCCAGCTCGGAGGCGAGCCCCCGCAGCCGGGCCCTGGTGCGCTCGTCGTGGTCCATGTGGTCGACCTCGATGCCGTCGAGCCCGGCGTCGGCCAGCTGCGCGATCACGGCTTCCGGAACCACCTCGCCGCGCTTGACGGCGAGCGGGTGGGCGAAGACGGTGACGCCGCCCGCGGCCTTGACCAGCCGGATGGCTTCGAACGGGTCGAGTTCGTGCTTGCCTGCGTACGCCCGTCCGCCGTTGCCCAGCCAGGCCGAGGTGAAGGCGTCGGAGACGGTGTCGACGACGCCGAGCTCCACGAGCGCGGTCGCGACATGCGGGCGGCCGACCGAGCCGTCCCCGGCGATCCGCGCGACCTGCTCCCAGGTGACCGGGACGCCCAGCTCCTGGAGCTTGCGCACCATGGCCTGCGCCCGCGGCACCCGGTCGTCCCGGACGAGCTCGCGCTCACGGGACAGCTCGGGCTCGGACGGGTCGAAGAGGTAGGCCAGCATGTGCAGGCCGATGCCGTCGACGCGGCAGGAGAGCTCGGCGCCCGTGACGAGCGTGAGCCCTTCGGGGAGGGCGGCCACCGCCTGCGCGTGGCCTCCCACCGTGTCGTGGTCGGTCAGCGCGACGACGTCGAGGCCGGCCGCCGCCGCGTTGGCCACCAGCTCGGCGGGGGTGTCCGTGCCGTCCGAAGCGGTGGAGTGGGTGTGCAGATCGATGCGCACGACGCGTACTCCGGAGCTGGCGGGCGGACAGGGGACGCTCAAGGATAACCGCCGGGCGTCACCCGTCCGGCCCCCTCCCACCGCCGGGTCAGGGCGGTGTGAGCAGCCGGGGCGTGAGCGCCCCGCACGGCAGGAGGTCCACTTCCCCTCCGGCGTCGCGCAGGTCGGTCAGCACCAGTTCGTCGTACATCAGCAGCCCGGACTGTTCGGGCCAGACGATCGCCCACAGCCACAGGCCACGCGCCTCGCCCGCGAAGACCGCACGGTCGGCGGGGGCGTTCTTGACGTGCCAGAGCGGGGTGGGACGTCCCGCCGCGTGCACCTTGGCGTCGGGGGCGGCCTCGACGGCCAGTCCGGAGCCGGGGTCGGGGCCGTCGATGCCCGCGTAGCGCGCGCCGAGCCCGACGCCGAGCTCCTCGGCGACGAGCAGCAGCTCCCCCATGCCTCCGAGCGGGCCGGGGCCCGAGCACGCGACGGCGGTCGCCCGGCCGCCGCTGCGGTCGTCGCCCGCGTACGCCGCGCCCGTGAACAGCCAGCCCACCGGGAGCGGCCAGGGCATCCACACCGGCACCTGGGCCCGGTGCACCACCACGCCCAGCGCCTCGACGCTGGGCGGGACCACCGGCTGCATCGGGTGCACCTGGCCGTGCGCGGAGCACTGCCAGGCATCGGCGAAAAGGCCGGGCGCCCTGACCCGGCCACCGCACTTCGGGCAACTGGGTTCGCCCCTCATAACGCCCAACGGTCCTCCCCGGTGGTCGCCGCGTCAAGGACGATCACCCGTCCGCAGCGCGGCTTTGACCGGGAGAAATAGATGTGGGTTGCACTTATTAGCTTGCCTAACTTATTCTGTGTATAACCCAACGGCCTAGTGGAGAGCGAGAGAACCCATGCCGGCAGAGGATCCGTTCGACGAAGGGGCGACCAGCATCCTGCGTCAGCCGAAGGCCGTCTGGGCCACGGCGGGCGCCTCGGTCGTCGCCTTCATGGGGATCGGTCTGGTGGACCCGATCCTGCCGTCCATCGCCAAGGGACTCGATGCGACACCCAGCCAGGTGTCCCTGCTGTTCACCTCGTACTTCCTGATCACCGCCGTCGCGATGCTCGTGACCGGCTTCGTCTCCAGCCGCATCGGGGGACGCAAGACGCTGCTGGCCGGCCTGGCGCTGGTCGTCGTCTTCGCCGCACTCTCGGGAACGTCCTCGTCGGTCGCCGAACTGGTCGGCTTCCGGGCGGGCTGGGGCCTGGGCAACGCCCTGTTCGTCTCCACCGCCCTCGCGGTGATCGTCGGCGCCGCCGCAGGCGGCAGTGCGGCGGCGATCCTCCTGTACGAGTCGGCGCTCGGCCTCGGCATGGCCTGCGGGCCGCTGGTCGGCGCCCTGCTCGGCGACGCGAGCTGGCGCTACCCGTTCTTCGGCACCGCGGCCCTGATGGCGATCGGGTTCCTCTGCATCACCGCGTTCCTCAAGGAACAGCCCAAGCCGGCCCGGAAGACCTCGCTGCTCGACCCGGTGAGGGCGCTCGGCCACGGCGGCCTGGCCTCGGTCGCCGCTTCGGCGTTCTTCTACAACTACGCGTTCTTCACGATCCTGGCCTTCACACCGTTCGTGCTGAACATGTCGCCGTACAGGTCGGGGGCGGTGTTCTTCGCCTGGGGCCTGCTCCTCGCCGTCTTCTCGGTGCTCGTCGCGCCGCGTCTGCAGCGGCGTTTCGGCTCCCTGAAGGTGGTCGGCGGCTCCCTGGTGCTGCTCGCCGCGGACCTGGTGATCCTCGGTTACGGCAACCACACGACGGCCATCGTCTGCACCATCGTCTCGGGCGCCTTCATCGGCATGAACAACACCGTCTACACCGAACTGGCCCTCGGTGTGTCGGACGCGCCGCGCCCGGTGGCGAGCGCCGGATACAACTTCGTCCGCTGGTTCGCCGCGGCCGCCGCGCCCTACCTCGCCCCGAAGATCGAGGAGTGGAGCGACATCCACATTCCGTTCGTGGTCGCCGCCGTCGCGGCCCTCGTCGGCGCGGTGGTGGTCCGGGTCCGGCGCGCGGCGCTGACCCACGAGGCGCAGGAACTCGAGCCGCGCCACGCGACCGAGGACGGCGTCATCGTCTTCGCCGACTGACGCTGGTCCCCTTCGTTCCGGCCCCGCCCGCGGTCCCCCTCCTGGCCGCGCGGCGGGGCTTCCCGTGTTCCGGTGCGTCAGTCCAGCGGTACGGACGCGCGCAGCGGGTCCCGCAGGTCCGTCCCCTGCGAGAGCCAGCGCTCCTGGAGCTCCTGCGCTCCCCTGACCCGCTTCCAGGCCGCTTCGTTGTGCGTCATCGGCAGCAGCGGCAGGAAGCGCACCGGGTCCATCGGGGCGTCCAGCTCCAGGTCCTCGACCAGACCGCCCGGCTCGGCGACCAGGACGGAGCTGAAGGGCGCCCCGGTCCACAGCGGCTGCCCGAGGTCCAGTGACGCCCCGGGGGCCACGATCAGCCCCTCCACCTGCGGAGATGCCGCCAGTACCGCGAGGGGCCGCAGCACCTGGTCGGTGTCGGCGAGCCCCACCCTTACGGACAGGACCAGCTCGGCACGCGGGCCCTTCACGGGGTCGGCGAGCGGCGCGGTCGGGTCGGCCATCGGCTGGGCGGACATGCCGAGCGTGGCGTAGCGCACCACATCGCCGTCGATGAAGCGGAGCACCTCGATGCGGTCCGTGCCGAGGAACGTCACATCGGCGCGTGCGTCCGGCTCCCCGAGCGCCGTACGGAGCCGGGCCTCGACCAGATCAAGAATTTCTCCCATGCCGCGAGCATAGATCGCGTAAGGAATGGGAACAGAAAGGGATTGGCTCCTCGACCGGCTGATAGCCTGAGGCGTCGGTCGGGACAGCACGCGGAGCGCGCTCTCAGTCCTGACAACACGTGATCCCCCACGGGGGACCGGCCGGAGGAGGTGGGGCTGCGGTGGATCCAAGTCGACCGTGCAGTACCAACCGCCCTTCCGCACGACGCCTTCCTTCTGTGATCTGACGCCCTTCCCGGACGTCACCACGGCAGTTCGCGCACCGGAAGAGCCCCGCGTTTTTGCCTGTCTGTAGCGAACGCCGTCATCGTGCCCACGCGGTGCCGCCCGCTTTGCGGACGTGAGCGCACGTCCCCATTCCGGGCAGTTCCACGTGCCCACCGACGGCCCTCCGTGAAGAGGAGCCAGCCATGTCGATGATCCGTGACCTGCGCGCCGCCGTGCGCCCGTCCCTGCGCAAGAGCAACACTCCGTACAACAGCTACGACGCCACCCGTGACCCGTCCGCCTCCAGCGCCGTCGTCGACTGCGCGGTCTACCGGGACGGGCGCCGGAGCACCGAGGCCTCCTGCCTGACACCGCGTGAGGCGATTCTGCGCGTACGGGAGGAGGGCGGCTTCGCCTGGATCGGCCTGCACGAGCCGACCGAGGAGGAATTCGCCGGTATCGCAAGGGAGTTCGGCCTACACCCGCTCGCCGTCGAGGACGCCGTCCACGCCCACCAGCGGCCGAAGCTGGAGCGTTACGACGACACGCTGTTCACCGTCTTCAAGACGATCCACTACGTCGAGCACGCCGAACTGACCGCGACCAGCGAGGTCGTCGAGACCGGTGAGGTGATGTGCTTCACCGGGCGGGACTTCGTGATCACCGTCCGGCACGGCGGGCAGGGTTCGCTGCGCGCCCTTCGTCACCGGCTCCAGGAGGACACCGAGCTGCTCTCCAAGGGCCCGTCCGCCGTGCTGCACTCCATCGCCGACCACGTCGTCGACGGCTACATCGCGGTGGCGGCCTCGGTGCAGGACGACATCGACGAGGTGGAGATCGATGTGTTCTCCACCCCCGCCAAAGGGACCCCGCGCGGGTCGGACGCGGGCCGGATCTACCAGCTGAAGCGCGAGGTGCTGGAGTTCAAGCGCGCCGTGTCGCCCCTGCTGCGGCCGATGCAGCTGCTGAGCGAGCGCCCGATGCGGCTGATCGACCCCGACATCCAGAAGTACTTCCGCGATGTCGCCGACCACCTGGCGCGCGTGCACGAAGAGGTCATCGGCTTCGACGAACTGCTCAACTCGATCCTCCAGGCCAATCTGGCGCAGGCGACCGTCACGCAGAACGAGGACATGCGCAAGATCACGTCCTGGGCGGCGATCATCGCCGTACCGACGATGATCTGCGGGGTGTACGGCATGAACTTCAAGCACATGCCCGAACTCCGCTGGACGTACGGCTATCCGATGGTGCTGGCGCTCATCGGCGTCGTCTGCTTCTCCATCCACCGCACCCTCAAGCGCAACGGCTGGCTCTAGGTGTGTTGTCCCGGGAGGTCGGTCCCGCGGCCGGCGGGGCCTGATCCGAACGGAAGACCCAATAGAGTTCGGGCATGACTGCTGCTGACGTGTTGCTTGCCCGGGCTCTCGTCGAGGAGGCCACCAAGAAGTCCGGCCTGATCTGGGTGCGGGGCACCGGCCCCTCCCGGGCGCTGTGGCACGTGTGGCACGAGGGTGCGGCCGTGCTCGTCGGGGACGGCCCCGGGGAGCAGCCGCTCCCCGCCGGGCTCGATGCCGGCGCCGCCGCCGAGGTGACCGTGCGCAGCAAGGACAAGGGCGGCAGGCTCGTGGCCTGGACCGCCGCCGTCAAGGTGCTGGAGCCGCACTCGGAGGAGTGGGAGGCGGCGGTCGGCGAGCTCAAGGGCAAGCGGCTGAACGCGCCGGACGCCGAACAGATGACGGAGCGCTGGGCGCGGGAGTGCCGGGTCGTACGGCTGGCGCCCGGCGAGTCCCGCACGGACCTGCCGGACACCTCGCTGGCCGCACCGCCGCTGCCCACGGGGGCGACGACGCGGCGCACGGCGCCGGCGGCGCTTCCCCGGCTGCTGCTGAAGCGCCGCGGGAAGCGCTGACCGGCTCCGTCAGCCGGAGGACCTGGGCAGCTCGCCGCCGTAGTCGACGGTGTCGTCCTCGGCCGGTGCCTCCAGCGTGAAGGGCTTGCCCCAGTCGGCGAGGGTGACCGTCCCGCCGCCACCGCCACGGGCCACCCGCAGGGGATACGGAGTGCCCTTGAGGGAGACGTCCAGTGCGCCCCCCTCGCCCTTTCCACCCATGATCTGCACAGTGCGCACGCCGCCGACCGTGTCCCGGTCGCCCTTGTTGATCTCCCCGTGCAGGGACAGCATCCCGTCGAGGAGCGTCTTCTTCTCCGTGAAGCCGCGCAGCTGCTGGTAGGTGGGGTCGTCCTCCGGCACCTTCACGTACTTGCCGCCGAGCTTGTCGGCGGCCTGATCGCTCTCGTCGTCGGCCTTCTCGTCCTTCCAGAAGCCGGCATCCGCCTTGAGGAAGAGCTCGTCACCGATGCGCAGCAGCGCGAACGTGTTCTGCTTCGAGGTGACCGACCCCGTGCCGCCCTTGCCGCTGAGCTGCATGTTCAGGGTGTACGTCCCGCCCTTGCTGACCAGCTTGCCCGTCAGCCGCACCGCGTCCGCGGCCCCGGCGGCGGCCAGCGCCTTCTTCTCGATCTGCGAGGCCGTCAGTTTGCCGACGCCGTTGGTCCCCTTGTCCGGGTCCTCTCCCGCGCAGGCCGTGAGCGCGACGGTCAGGCCCGCGCAGAGCACCACGGCGAGAGTGGTCCGGCGGTGGGCCCGGACGGCCGGGGCGGAAGAGGTCACAGGCGCACTGCCTCTCATCTGTGTGTCTGGGGGTGGCAGACGGCAGCGTACCCGTGCCGCGTACGCCATTCGGCAGAGTGCCGTACGGACGGCCCGCCAAGGCGTGACGGACCGGTACGGGCTAGCCTGATCACGGCAAAGGAGGATGTGAGGCACAGAGGGAGGCGCACAGGATGGCGGCAGTCACTCCCAGGGTTTTCGTCTCACACCTCGCGGGCGTACCGGTGTTCGACCCGAATGGGGATCAGGTCGGCCGGGTCCGGGATCTGGTGGCGATGCTCCGGGTCGGCGGCAAGCCGCCACGGCTGCTCGGCATGGTGGTCGAGGTCGTGAGCCGGCGGCGCATCTTCCTGCCCATGACCCGGGTGACGGGGGTCGAGTCGGGCCAGGTCATCACCACCGGTGTGGTCAACATGAGGCGCTTCGAGCAGCGCCCGACCGAGCGACTCGTCCTCGGCGAGTTCCTTGACCGGCGGGTGCGCCTCAAGGAGACCGACGAGGAAGTGACCGTCCTCGACGTCGCCATCCAGCAGCTGCCCGCCCGCCGCGACTGGGAGATCGACAAGTTCTTCGTGCGCAAGGGACGCGGCGGTGCCCTCCGCCGCAAGGGCGAGACCCTGACCGTGGAGTGGTCGGCGATCAGCGGCTTCTCGCTGGAGGAACACGGGCAGGGCGCCGAGAGTCTGGTGGCGACCTTCGAACGGCTGCGCCCCACCGATGTCGCCAACGCCCTGCACCACCTGACGCCCAAGCGCCGAGCCGAGGTCGCCGCCGCCCTGGACGACGACCGGCTCGCGGACGTCCTGGAGGAGCTCCCCGGTGACGACCAGGTGGAGATCCTGGGCAAGCTGGCTGAGGACCGCGCCGCGGACGTCCTCGAGGCGATGGACCCGGACGACGCGGCCGACCTGCTCTCGGAGCTGCCGGAGGCGGACAAGGAGCGGCTCCTCGCCCTGATGCGCCCGGACGACGCGGCCGACGTACGGCGCCTGCTGGCGTACGAGGAGCGGACGGCGGGCGGGCTGATGACGACCGAACCGATCATCCTGCGGCCCGACGCGACGGTCGCGGACGCGCTGGCCAGGGTCCGCCAGCAGGACCTCTCCCCCGCGCTCGCCGCCCAGGTGTACGTCTGCCGGTCGCCGGACGAGACCCCGACCGGCAAATACCTGGGCACCGTGCATTTCCAGCGGCTGCTGCGGGATCCGCCGTTCACCCTGGTCAGCTCGATCGTCGACAGCGATCTGGTCCCCCTGGCGCCGGACACCCCGCTGCCCGCCGTGACCAGCTATCTGGCCGCGTACAACATGGTCTCGGTGCCCGTGGTGGACGAGAGCGGCTCACTGCTGGGCGCGGTGACCGTCGACGACGTGCTGGACCACCTGCTGCCCGACGACTGGCGCGAGACGGATTTCCTGGGCGAGGAGGAGATCACCGGTGGCCGCTGAGGACCGCGGGAGGGCCGTGCCGACGGGCGCCTCGGGCATCGTGCGCCCGCCGCGTCCCCGGCTCGACCAGCCGAAGGCGCCGCGGCGCCGGCTGCTGCCCGAGTACGACCCCGAGGCGTTCGGCCGGTTCTCCGAGCGCATCGCCCGCTTCCTCGGAACCGGGCGGTTCATCGTCTGGATGACCCTGATCATCATCCTGTGGGTGGTGTGGAACATCTTCGCGCCGCAGGAACTCCGGTTCGACGAGTACCCGTTCATCTTCCTGACCCTGATGCTGTCCCTCCAGGCCTCCTACGCGGCCCCGCTGATCCTCCTCGCGCAGAACCGCCAGGACGACCGCGACCGGGTCACCCACGAGCAGGACCGCAAGCAGAACGAGCGCTCGATCGCGGACACGGAATTCCTCAGCCGGGAGATCGCCGCTCTCCGGATGGGCCTCGGTGAGGTCGCCACGCGGGACTGGATCCGCTCGGAGCTGGAGGCCATGATGAAGGACATGGAGGAGCGCCGGATCCTCTCGCAGGTCGAGAGTGACGAAGGCGACCGCTGAGGCGCTACCCGCGCGTAGCCCCCGGCGCCGTACCATCGTCGTATGGCTACGGAAGACGCGGTGCGTGAAGCACTGGCGACAGTGAACGACCCGGAGATCCACCGACCGATCACCGAGCTGGGCATGGTGAAGTCGGTCGAGATCGATCCTGACGGTGTAGTCGCTGTCACCGTGTATCTCACGGTTTCCGGCTGCCCGATGCGCGAGACGATCACGAAGAACGTCACCGACGCGGTCGCCCGCGTCGAAGGCGTGTCGCGGGTCGAGGTCACGCTCGACGTGATGAGCGACGAGCAGCGCAAGGAACTCGCCTCGTCGCTGCGCGGCGGCACGGCGGAGCGGGAGGTGCCGTTCGCCAAGCCCGGCTCGCTGACCCGGGTCTACGCGGTCGCGTCCGGCAAGGGCGGCGTCGGCAAGTCCTCGGTGACGGTGAACCTCGCGGCGGCGATGGCGGCCGACGGGCTCAAGGTCGGCGTGGTCGACGCGGACATCTACGGGCACAGCGTGCCCCGGATGCTCGGCGCCGACGGCAAGCCCACCCAGGTCGAGAACATGATCATGCCGCCGTCCGCGCACGGCGTGAAGGTGATCTCCATCGGCATGTTCACCCCGGGCAACGCCCCGGTGGTGTGGCGCGGACCCATGCTGCACCGCGCGCTGCAGCAGTTCCTCGCCGATGTGTACTGGGGCGACCTCGACGTCCTGCTGCTCGACCTGCCGCCGGGCACCGGTGACATCGCGATCTCCGTGGCGCAGCTCGTCCCGAACGCCGAGATCCTGGTCGTCACGACCCCGCAGCAGGCCGCCGCCGAGGTGGCCGAGCGGGCCGGCTCCATCGCCGTACAGACCCACCAGAAGATCGTCGGAGTCGTCGAGAACATGTCGGGCATGCCGTGCCCGCACTGCGACGAGATCGTCGACGTGTTCGGTTCGGGCGGCGGGCAGCGGGTCGCCGACGGGCTGACGAAGACGGTCGGCGCCGAGGTCCCGGTGCTCGGGTCCATCCCGATCGACGTACGGCTGCGTGAGGGCGGCGACGAGGGCAAGCCCGTCGTCCTGTCCGACCCGGACTCCGCCGCGGGTTCCGCGCTGCGCTCCATCGCGGACAAGCTGAGCGGCCGTCAGCGCGGCCTGTCGGGCATGTCCCTGGGGCTCACCCCGCGCAACAAGTTCTGAGCGACGTACGGGTGGGGGCGGTCTCCTGAGGAGGCCGCCCCCACCCGTACGCTCAGTTCTCGTACGACGCGATGTCGCCGATCACCGCGAATCCCAGGCCGTAGGCGCTCATGCCGCGTCCGTAGGCGCCGATGTGCACCCCGTCGGGGGCCGAGCCCGCGAGCACCCAGCCGAACTCAGACTCGCGGTAGTGGAAGTCCACCGGCACGCCGTCCACCGGAAGGGACAGCGTCGACCAGGGCTCCCGGCCCAGGTCGTCCGCGAGCTCGAACGCGGTCTCGGTCTGCTGCTTCAGCCATTCGCCACGCAGGGTGTGGTCCATCTGCGGGGGCCAGGTGCAGTCCAGCAGGCCGGAGCCCGCCAGCCAGGCCGCCGACGAGACCGTGGTGGCGTCCAGGACGCCCGTACCGTCGTCGCTGTCCCGTACGGGGCTGCTGCCCACGGTCACGACCACCGCGAAGCGTGCCTTCTCCGCCCCCGCGTCGGCCCGTACGACGGGCTCCTCGCCGTGCCCGGTGGAACCGTGCTGCACCGTGTCGTCCGCCGCGGCGGTGACGGTCATCAGCCAGCGCGGTCCTGTGAAGGCCTCGTCCAGCCCGTACCAGGGGAACGGCGCCTTGAGATAGCCGTCGACAGTACGCCGGGTCGCCGGCACCCCCTCTGCGGTGACTGTGCTGGGCGCACCATCCGCCCCTACCCGACTCGTCGTCTCCATCTGCCCGGCCGCCTCCTCGATCTTTCACTGATCCGGAGCGGCCCTCCCCCCGTGGGCATGGGCAACCTCGCAACCGGACAGATGGAGAATAGCCATACCGTCCGGACGAGTCGGGATTGACGGTCTCAGGTGGCGTCTGCGTCGAAGGGCGGGCGCTCGTCCTTGGCCGGCTGCGCGGGCTTCTTGAGGAGGTCCGGCGTGGCGGCGGTACCGGACGCGGCTGCCGCGGCGGTGCCGGTGGACGGGGCGCTCTCGCGGCCGTTCACCGCGTCGGTGACCTCGGCCATCTCCTTGCGCAGGTCGAAGCTCTCGCGGATCTCCTTGAGCCCCAGGTCGTCGTTCCCGTCCATGAGCTGCTTGCGGACGAACGTCTTGGGGTTGAGGTCCTCGAACTCGAAGTCCTTGAACTGAGGTCCGAGCTCCGAGCGGATGTCTTCCTTGGCGCTGTCCGAGAACTCACGGATCTTGCGGATGGTGCGCGTGACGTCCTGGATGACCTTCGGCAGCTTCTCCGGACCGAATACGAGCACGGCGAGAACCACGAGCGTCAGCAGCTCGAGTGCGCCTATGTCATTGAACACCTTGCTGCTCCTCGTGTTCTCTGCGTGGTCTCCGCGTGTTCTCCGCCGCCAGGTCAGGGGGCCCGG
This sequence comes from Streptomyces sp. NBC_01166, assembly GCF_045039765.1. Lineage (NCBI taxonomy): Bacteria > Bacillati > Actinomycetota > Actinomycetes > Kitasatosporales > Streptomycetaceae > Streptomyces > Streptomyces sp. NBC_01166. Next base: position 5,483,685 of record NZ_CP108613.1, on the reverse strand, counting down.
ACCGCTCCACGGTACCCGGCGAAGCTGTCCGTGCGGTACCTGCCGGTGGCCGTCAGGTGCCGCTCGCCGAACCCAGCGTCAAAGTCATGGACAGGTCTTTGCCACCGCGGTTCAGGACGAGCCCGAGCCGGTCGCCCGGCCGGTGGGCGCGGATCTTGACGATCAGCTCCTCGCCGCTGTGCACGCGCTGGCCCTCCACCTCGGTGATGATGTCGCCCGTGCGGATGCCCGCCTTGTCGCCCGGGCCGCCCTCGGTCACCGCAGCTCCACCGTCGGCCACCTTGCCGCCGACCTTGGCTCCGTCGCCGGTGAACTCCATGTCCAGCGTGACGCCGATCACGGGATGGGTGGCCTTGCCGGTGTTGATCAGCTCCTCGGCGACGCGCTTGCCCTGGTTGATCGGTATCGCGAAGCCGAGGCCGATGGAGCCGGACTGGCCGCCTTCGAGAGCGGATCCGCTGTCGGCGGCGCGGATGGCGCTGTTGATGCCGATGACCCGGGCCTCGGCGTCGACCAGGGGGCCGCCTGAGTTGCCCGGGTTGATCGGGGCGTCGGTCTGCAGCGCGTCGACGTAGCTGACGTCGGTGCCGTCGCCCTTCTCGCCGCCCGCGGTGATGGGGCGCTGCTTGGCGCTGATGATGCCGGAGGTGACCGTGTTGGACAGGTCGAAGGGTGCGCCGATGGCCACCACGGGGTCGCCCACCTGCACGTTGTCGGAGTTCCCGAGGGGCAGCGGCTTGAGGCCCGAGACACCTGTCACCTTGACGACGGCCAGGTCGTAGCCGCTGTCCTTGCCGACGAGTTCGGCCGGCGCGCTCTCCCCGCCGCTGAACGTGACGGTGATGTCGCCGGTGGAGCCCGCGGGGGCGACCACATGGTTGTTGGTCAGGATGTGGCCCTTGTCGTCGAGGACGAAGCCGGTGCCGGTGCCGGACTCGGCGGAGCCGTTGACGTGCAGGGTGACCACACTGGGCAGCGCGCTGGAGGCGATCCCGGCGACGCTGTCGGGTGCCCGGCCGCCGTTGTCCCGGCCGGCCTGGGGCAGTTCGACCGTGGTCAGGCCGCCGTTGCGCTCGACGTAGGCACCGATTCCGCCGCCGATCCCACCGGCCAGGAGGGCGAGCAGCGCCGCCCCGACGAGGACGGACCCGCGGCGGCTCCCGCGCGGCCGGGGATCCGGCCCCTGGGCGGGCCCCGGGTGGCTCAACGGTTGCTGCCCGGGCGTGCCCCAGGGGTCGTACCGCAGCCACTGCGAGGGCTGCAGCGGGGTCTGCGCGGGGGGCTGCTGCTGCGGAACGGTGTGCGGCGGGGGCGCCCAGCCCTCGGAGTGCCCCTGGGCGCCCGCCGCCGGAGCGGGGGCGGCTGCGGGCGCGGCCACGCCGTGTCCGTTCGTGCCCGCGTACGGCGGCGGTACGGGAGTCCCGTGGGCCGGTGTCGGCACCGGGCGCTGCACGGGCGGCGCGGGCGCCCACGGCCCCGGACCGCCGTAGGGCGGGGTGCTGTACTCGTCGGGCGCGTGCAGCGGCTGCGTACGGTGCGCCGGAGGCCCGGCGGCGGGGGGCGCGGGCGTGAAATCGCGAGGCTCGCCGTCCGACGGCGCGGGCGGCCCGGCTGCCGGTGGCGAGGTCGGCCGGGCGGCCGGTGGCGAGGTCGGCCGGGCGGCCGGTGGCGCGGGCATGAAGTCGCCGTCCGTCCCGGGCGCGGGCGGCTCTCCGGCCGTGGGTGCGGCGGCTTCGTCGGCCGGCTGCTCCCTGCGCGGCGGCGGTGTCGTCCCATCCACGGCGGAGACGGTCACCGCGTCCTCCGGACCGGCCGGACGGTCCCGATCCGTAGAGGGACGGCTCCACCACTTCGTCCTCGGCCCGCTGGGCTTCCCGTCGTCCATGCTCTCCCCGCAACTGGCCCTTGCACGCCCCACAGAGGCGTCCCTCCCGGAATTCAACCAGGTTTGCGAATCCGCGCGCAGGGTCCCGGTCAGCGCAGCGGTGTGAGCGGCATCGCGCGGTCCTGCAGCGGCGGGGCGGGAGCCGTCGGGGACGGCTTCGGCAGCGCCCCCGCGCGGAGCGCGGACGAGTACAGCGGGTCCGCGTCGGTCGGGCGTATGAGCGGCGGCACGGTCACGTTCAGCACCGGGAAGGCGAACGTGCCCCCGGTGAGCGCCGAATTGCTCAGCAGCGAGGGCGCGGAGGCCGACTGGGCGGACGAGGACGGGACGGCGCCCGGCCGGAGGTCCTGGCCCTGTCCGACGGCGAGTGCGCCGCCGCCGCTGCGGCTGGCCGCCGTGCCGGCGCTGCCGGTCCGCTCCTCGGCATCGAGCGGGGTCGCGTTGCTGCCCGCGCCTTCGGCGCTGAGCGGAGCCTCGGGGTTGTGGTCGAGCGGGAGCGAGCCTCCCAGCGCGATGGCCGCGAGCGAGACCGCGCTGGCCGCGACGAACGCGAAGCGCCGGGCGCGCCAGGGTGAGCGGTCGGGGTCACGGGCGACGTCATGGATGCGGAAGCCGGAACCGGACGTGCCGCCCGGCAGCACGGCCGTCGAGCCGTGAGGGGTGGGGAGGTAACCGAAACCGTCCAGCGGGGAGCGCCCTGACTCCGGGGCCCCGGGCTGCAGCACGGGGAGGCTTCCGTCCGCGAAGCGCCGCCGGCCGTTCGAGCCGTCGTCCGGACCGCCCCCGCTGCCGCTGGGGCCCCCGGGGAGGCCCTGCAGGCGGGCGAGGAAGCCCTCGGAGGGCGAAGGGGCGGCGGAGGTCGCGAAGGCGCTCTTCAGTCGTCGCTGGGCGTCGGCCTCGGCCTTGCACCGGGCGCAGGTCGCCAGATGGGCCAGGACCCGCTCCCGGGCATCGTGTTTGAGCTCGCCGTCGACAAGCGCGGCGAGCCGGTCCCCCAGATGCTGCTCCGCGGGGGTCGGACCTGTGCCACTCACGCCGTTCCGCCCTCCCCTGCCAGGACCGCGTCCGCGAGGGAACGCTGCTCGGCGCGGGCCTCGGGCGAACGGTGCTTGAGTGCCTTGCGCAGGTGCGAGCGGCCACGGTGGATGCGGCTGCGCACCGTGCCGAGCTTGACGCCGAGCGTGGCGGCGATCTCCTCGTACGAGAGGCCCTCGATGTCGCAGAGCACGACCGCGGCACGGAACTCGGGCGCGAGGGTGTCCAGCGCCTGCTGCACGTCCGCGTCGAAGTGCGTGTCGTTGAAGACCTGCTGCGGGGACGGCTCACGGCTCGGCAGCCGCTCGGCCGCGTCGTCGCCGAGGGAGTCGAAACGGATCCGCTGCTTGCGGCGGACCATGTCCAGGAAGAGATTCGTCGTGATCCTGTGCAGCCAGCCCTCGAAAGTGCCCGGCGTGTAGGTCGACAGCGACCGGAAGACGCGGACGAAGACTTCCTGGGTGAGGTCCTCGGCGTCGTGCTGGTTACCCGTCAGCCGGTAGGCGAGGCGGTACACCCGGGCGCTGTGGGTGCTGACGATCTCTTCCCATGAGGGCGGGGTCCACGCCTGGGAATCCGCATCTGAGGCGAAGGTCGCGGTCGGTGCGGAATCGTTGGAAGAACGGTCAGCGATGTCGGTCACGGATTTCGGCTCACCCGCCGACCTGAGAAAGCGCCGCAGCGCACCTCTCCGATCCACAGGCGCAGCCGCACCTCCCCTATCGGCTCTGGTGGTGTCCAGTGGAGCCCCTACCATAGCCACCTCGCCCGTTAGCTCCGGATAAGCCTTTTTACCTGCTGGTGTCCCGGTGTCCCCGGGAGCAAGAGGCACATTCCGGACCCGGCCGCGGGGCCCGGTCCACGTGTTCTCCTCCGTCCCTTCATAACGCCCGGTCCCATCTGCGGGTTCCCGGGTCCAGCGGATACAGTCACCGTTGCGCCAACTACGGGGACAGGAGAGGGTCATTACCGCCAACCGGCAGACGAGCTGGGCATTCGCCGACGCCTTTGTCGCCGAGGAAGAAGCTCTGCTCTGGGCCCGGGACCGGGCCCACGAGGCAGGGCTCCGCCCGGTGTCGTCAGGCACCGGCGCGGCGCTGCGCCTGCTCGCTGCCACCGCGGACGCCAAGGCGGTGGCCGAGATCGGCACCGGAACCGGCGTGTCCGGCATCTATCTGCTGCAGGGCATGCGCCCGGACGGCGTTCTGACCACCGTCGACCCGGAGCCCGAGCGCCAGCAGTTCGCCCGCGAGGCCTTCCGGGCCGCGGGCTTCGCCACGAACCGGGCCCGGTTCATCCCCGGCCGCGCTCTCGACGTGCTGCCGCGGCTCGCGGACGGCGGTTACGACCTCGTCTTCTGCGACGGCGACCGGCTCGAGAGCCTGGACTGCCTCGCTGAATCGTTGCGCCTGCTGCGACCTGGCGGACTGGTCTGTTTCGAGGGCGTCTTCGCCGACGGCCGCACGATCGACTCGGCGGCGCAGCCGGCCGAGGTGCTGCGCCTGCGCGAGCTCCTGCGGGCCGTGCGCGAGAGCCAGGAGCTCATGGCGACGCTGCTGCCGGTGGGCGACGGCCTGCTGTGCGCGGTACGGCGCGGCTGAGCCGGCCGTCCCGGGCACGGCCGCCGGGCCTCCCCCCGACGCACTGCTGCCCCGGCACGGAATCCGTGCCGGGGCAGCAGTGAAGTGTGGGCGCCTCCGCCTCAGCCGACGACCTTCTTCAGCGCGTCACCGAGTGCATCGGCCTCGTCCGGAGTCAGCTCGACGACAAGCCGACCGCCGCCTTCGAGCGGAACGCGCATGACGATGCCCCGCCCCTCCTTTGTCACCTCGAGCGGGCCGTCGCCCGTCCGCGGCTTCATGGCCGCCATGCTCGTTCCCCTTCCTGAAACCAGCTCATCGCAGCCGGCGGCCCCATGACAGGCGCTGCCTCACCGGCGTCGAACACAATGCTTCCTCCGCATTATCCCGCATCAGAGACCCCGATGACCAACATCGGTCGGCATCGCTTGCGCAACGCGCTCTCGCAAAACCACCTAATTCGGCGATCCGGCTGCGATACTGCGCCGCCGTCGGCCCCCAGCCGAAGTCCAATCGTTAGACGCAGGTCACATGTCCGGCCCGCCGGAAGTCCGCCATGCTTGCCTGGACAGGCACGACGCCGGACCCGCAAGGAGACCCTGCAATGGCTGACACGGTGCTCACAGACGTGAGCGACGGGCTCGCGACGATCACGATCAATCGCCCCGACGCGATGAACGCCATGAACACCGACGCCAAGGTCGCTCTCCGCGACGCCCTTCTGGCGGTCGCGGACGACCCCGCCGTGCGCGCGGTTCTGCTCACGGCCACCGGGCGCGCCTTCTGCGTCGGCCAGGACCTCAAGGAGCACGTCGCCAAGCTCTCCGAGGCCCGCGAGTCGGGCGGCGGCAACGCACTCAGCACGGTGCAGGAGCACTACAACCCCATCGTCCGCGCCATCACGGAGATGGAGAAGCCCGTGGTCGCGGGGGTCAACGGGGTCGCCGCGGGGGCCGGTTTCGGATTCGCGCTCGCCGCCGACTACCGCGTGGTCGCCGACACCGCGGCCTTCAACACGTCCTTCGCGGGTGTCGCGCTGACCGCCGACTCGGGCGTCTCCTGGACCCTGCCCCGGCTGATCGGCGCGAGCCGCGCCGCCGACCTCCTGTTCTTCCCGCGTTCGATCTCCGCCCAGGAGGCGTACGAGCTGGGCATCGTGAACAAGGTGGTGCCCGCGGCCGACCTGGCGAAGGAGGCGCACGCGGTGGCCCGCGCCCTGGCGGACGGTCCGACGGTGGCGTACGCGGCCCTGAAGGCGTCCGTGGCGTACGGCGCCGGGCACACCCTCGCCGAGACCCTGGAGAAGGAGGACGAACTCCAGACGAAGGCGGGCGCGTCGCAGGACCACACGATCGCGGTCGAGGCGTTCCTCGCCAAGCAGCCGCCGAAATATCTCGGCAGGTAGGACCGGGGTCCTCCGTCCGGATCCCCTGATCCGGACAGGAGGGCCTACCGGCCGCCGCCCCGGGCCACGCAGTCGGCGAGATGGTCGTCGACGAGGCCGCAGGCCTGCATCAGGGCGTATGCCGTCGTGGGCCCGACGAAGCGGATGGAGCGCTTCTTCAGGTCCTTGGCCAGTGCGGTGGACTCCGGGGTGACCGCCGGGACGTCAGCGAGTGCGCGCGGGGCCGGCCGCGAGGCCGGGTCCGGTGCGTACGACCAGATGAGCGCGTCCAGCTCGCCCTCGTCCCAGCCGGCCAGCACCTTGGCGTTGGCGAGTGTGGCGTCGATCTTCGCGCGGTTGCGGATGATTCCGGCGTCGGCGAGGAGGCGCTCCTTGTCGGCGTCGGTGAACTCCGCCACGGCGGAGATCTTGAATCCGGCGAACGCGCTGCGGAAACCCTCACGGCGGCGCAGGATCGTGAGCCACGACAGCCCCGACTGGAACGCCTCCAGGCAGAGCCGCTCGAAGAGCGCGTCGTCGCCGTGGACCGGGCGGCCCCACTCGGTGTCGTGGTAGGCGAGGTAGTCCCCCGTGGACAGGCCCCACGGGCAGCGCAGCCGCCCGTCCGCCGCCGGCTCCGCGCCGCTCATCGCCCGCTCTCCCCGTCCTGCGGGCCGTCACCGGCGGCGGGCGGCTCACCCGGACGCTTGAAGAGGTCGGGGCCGTTCACCGCGGTCGCCTGGGCCCCGGCGAGCGCCGACTCCAGTTCGGCGATGTGGGCGTCGCGCTCGGCGAGCTCCGCCCCCAGCCGGCCGAGGGCCTCGTCCACGTCCGTCATGCGGTAGCCGCGCACGGCCATGGGCAGCCGCATCGCTTCGACATCGGCGCGGCCGACGGGACGGTCGGCGGGCAGCGGGTCGGTGAGCCGCTCGGGCTCGACGTCCTGCAGCACCGCGCTTCCGCCTCCGCCGACCACCGCCAGGGTGACCGCGGCCACGACCACGGCCATCGTGAGCAGCAAGAACCAGAACACGTGCATCTCCCCGGGAGCGGAATACCTGTCCAGGTCAGATCGTGCCATGCGCCGCTGACAGTCAGGGCCTTACCTCGGAACAGCCGGACCCAGCGCTTCACGCAGGATCGCGACGGCCGGAGGGATCTCCGTCTCGCTGATGTTGCCGTAACCGATGACGAGCGCCCGACGCTCCGGTCGCTCCGCGCGGTAGTCGTCGAGGTCCATCAGGCGCAGCCCGCGGGCGGCCGCGGAGCGGACCGCCTCGCGGAGGCCGGCTCCGTCCGGCAGGTGGAGCAGGATGTGCAGCCCGGCGGCGGTGCCGGAGACCCGGCCCTCCGGCACCTGTTCGCCGAGGATCCGGACCAGCAGGTCGCGGCGGGAGCGGAACCGCCGCCGCGACGCGCGCAGATGGGCGTCGTACCACCCGCGGTCGAGGAAGCTGGCGAGCGCGAGCTGGTCGAGTACCGGTGGTGCGGCGGCGACGGGGTTCGCCGCCCGGAGCGCCGGGGCCATCCCGGCGGGCGCGACCAGCCAGCCCAGGCCGAGGGCGGGCGACAGCGTCTTGCTGACGGAGCCGAGGAGGACGACGCGGCTCGGATCCATCCCCTGCATGACGGCGACCGGGTGGTGGTCGTAGCGGAACTCGGCGTCGTAGTCGTCCTCAATGACGAAGCCGTCCGCCTCGCGGGCCCAGCGCACCAGACCGGCCCGGCGCTCCGGGGACAGCACCGTGCCGGTGGGGAACTGGTGTGCCGCGCCGACGACGACGGCCCTGGCGGGCGTACGTGCGAGGTCCTCGACGCGGAGGCCGTCGTGATCGACGGGCACCGGGTGCACGCGCAGGCCTGCGCTCGTCGCGGCGTCCCGCAGCCGCCCCCAGCCCGGGTCCTCCACGGCCAGGTCGGCGATCCCCTCCTCCCGCAGCGCCCGGCAGGTGCGGAACAGGCCGTCGGTGACGCCCGCGCACACGGACACGGATCCGGCGTGCGCGTCCGCGCCGCGTGAGCGCCGCAGGTACTCCGCGACGGTGGACCGCAGCGCCACGTGTCCGGTGGGGTCGGGCCGGCCGAGGTCGTAGTGGACGGTCGAGCCCGTGACCGCCCGGACGGCCTCCGCCCACCGGCGGCGCGGAAACGCCCGCAGGTCGGGGAGGCCGGGCGCGAGGTCGTACCGGATGGACGGGCGCTCGGGTGCGCGCCGCTCGCGGGGGCGCGGCGGCGCGGTCTCCGGTGACCACGAGACGCGCGTGGCGGAGCCGACCCGGGCGGAGAGATATCCCTCCGCGACGAGCTGCCCGTACGCCTCCGTCACGACCCAGCGGGAGCAGCCGAGTTCCTCGGCGAGCGCGCGGCTCGGGGGCACGGCGGCGCCCTCCACGAGCCTGCCGTTCCGTATCGCGGTGCGCAGGGCGTGAGCCAGGCGGTCGTGCAGGCGGCGTCGGCCGCGTTCCGGGGGGCCGACGTCCAGCAGCGTCGCCCAGGCGTGATTGGTCCGGGAAAAGTCCACGGTATTGGAGCGTAGCGCCGAGCCGAATCCGCCTACCGTCAAGGACATGATCAAGAACCTGATTCTCGGGGCCATGCTCTTCGGCACGGCCCAGGACGAACGCCGGTCGTTCGAGCTCCTGGACCACTTCGTGGACGCCGGAGGCGTCTGGATCGACACCGCCGACTGCTACGCGTTCTGGGCCGACCCGGCAGGCTTCGGCGGCCACAGCGAGACGTTGCTCGGACGCTGGATGGCACGCCGCCCGGGCGTCCGTGACCGCGTCAGGATCAGCACGAAGGTGGGCTGCGAGCCGACCGTGGCCGGGCGGTTCCCGGAGACGGCCGAGGGACTGTCGGCCAAGGCCGTGAAGAGCGCGTTCGAGGCCGGCCTGCGACGGCTCGGTACGGACCACGTCGACCTGTACTGGGCCCACATGCCCGATCCGTCCACGCCGCTGGAGGAGACGGTCGCCGCCTTCGACGAGCTGGTGTCCGCCGGTTCGGTCGACCGACTCGGCTGCTCCAACTATCCCGTCTGGCAGGTCGCGCGGGCACGGCAGATCGCGCGGGACCAGGGCCGCGCCGGCTTCACCGCCGTGCAGCAGCAGTACTCCTACCTGCAACCGCGCCCCGGGACCCGGCCCACCGTGTCGCACCGGTTCGGCATGGTCACCGACGAGGTGCTCCATTACGTGGAGCACCAGCCGGACCTGGAGCTGTGGGCGTACACACCGCTGCTGAGCGGCGGCTACACCCGCGAGGACAAGCCGCTGCCGGCGGAGTACGACCACCCCGGCACCGTCCGCCGTCTCGCCGCGCTCGACGAGACAGCCGCGGAGACCGGCACGAACCGCAACCGCGTGGTGCTGGCGTGGCTGACCGGAGGGAGTCCGGCCGCCATGCCGATCGTCGGCGTCAGCACGGTCGAGCAGCTGGACGAGGCCCTCGCCGGGGTGTCGCTCGAGCTGACCGCCGAGCAGCGCGAACGCCTGGACTCCGCCGTGTGACCTGGTGCCGCCTCCCACTCGCCGGCCGGTCTAAAGTCGCAGGCGGGCTACAGGGAGGAACCAGGAATGCGAAGCGGGACGCTCAGGCTGGGACGGCGGGAGTTCGGGCCGCACGAGCCGGTGATCATGGCGATCGTGAACCGGACTCCCGACTCCTTCTACGACCAGGGGGCGACCTTCCGCGACGAACCCGCGCTCTCCCGGGTCGAGCAGGCCGTCGCGGACGGCGCCGCGATCGTCGACATCGGCGGGGTGAAGGCCGGCCCCGGCGAGGAGGTCACGGCGCAGGAGGAGGCGCGCCGTACGGTCGGCTTCGTCGCCGAGGTGCGCCGCCGCCACCCGGACGTCGTGATCAGCGTGGACACCTGGCGGCACGACGTGGGCGAGGCCGTCTGCGAGGCCGGGGCGGACCTGCTGAACGACGCGTGGGGCGGCGTCGACCCGAAGCTGGCGGAGGTGGCCGCGCGGTTCGGGGCGGGGCTGGTGTGCACGCACGCGGGCGGCGCCGAGCCCCGGACACGGCCGCACCGGACCGCCTACGAGGATGTGATGGCGGACATCCTGCGCGTGACCCTGGATCTCGCGGGGCGCGCCGTGGAGCTCGGGGTGAGGCCGGACGGGATCATGATCGACCCGGGGCACGACTTCGGGAAGAACACCCGGCACTCGCTGGAGGCGACGCGCAGGCTGGAGGAGATGACGGCCACGGGCTGGCCGGTGCTGGTCTCCCTCTCCAACAAGGACTTCGTCGGGGAGACGCTCGACAAGCCGGTCAAGGAGCGCGTCATCGGCACGCTCGCGACGACGGCCGTGTCGGCGTGGCTGGGAGCTCAGGTGTACCGGGTGCACGAGGTGGCCGAGACCCGGCAGGTCCTCGACATGGTGGCGTCCATCGCGGGCCACCGGCCGCCGGCGGTCGCGCGGCGGGGCCTCGCCTAGGGCCCAACCCCCTCTCCCGCGGACGGGCCGGGGAGAGGGGTGGACGCGGCGGCTCCGCTAGCGGCCGACCTCCTTCGTGACCAGCCGGACCGCCTCGTCCACGTCGTCCGTGACGTGGAAGAGCATCAGGTCCCGCTCGGACGCCTTGCCGCCCGCGACCACGGTGTCCCGCAGCCAGTCGACCAGGCCGCCCCAGTACGCCGTGCCGAACAGGACGATCGGGAAGCGCGTGACCTTGCCCGTCTGCACCAGGGTCAGCGCCTCGAAGAGCTCGTCCAGCGTGCCCAGGCCGCCGGGGAGGACGACGAAGCCCTGCGCGTACTTCACGAACATCGTCTTGCGGACGAAGAAGTAGCGGAAGTTGACGCCGATGTCGACATGTGGATTCAGCCCGGACTCGAAGGGCAGCTCGATGCCGAGTCCGACGGAGACGCCCTTGGCGTCCCTGGCCCCCTTGTTCGCCGCCTCCATGGCGCCGGGGCCGCCGCCCGTGATGACGGCGAATCCCGCCTCGACGAGCGCCTTGCCGATCTGTACGCCCGCCTCGTAGTCCGGTCCGCCCGCCGGGGTGCGGGCCGAACCGAAGACGCTGATGGCGCTGGGAAGTTCCGCCAGCGCGCCGAATCCCTCCACGAACTCGGACTGGATCCGCATGACCCGCCAGGGGTCGGTGTGGACCCACTCCGAGTCGCCCTCGGAATCCAGCAGCCGCTGATCGGTCGTGCCCGGCTGGACCTGGTCCCTGCGGCGCAGCACCGGACCCATTCGCTGTTCCTCGGGCTTCACCGCACCCTCGGGAATCTGCGCGCCCTCGGGGATCCGTGCGTCCTCCGGGTTGCCCATGACCTGCTCCCTCCGCCGACCTGCGATGTGCGTGTGTCGCTTCAGCGTAGATCGGCGGAGGTTACGCGCAGGGGAATGCCGTGAGTCAGCTGGTGAGCCAGGAGCGGAGGCGGTCTTCGCAGTGCGTGATCCTCTCGACACGCACGTGCTCGTCCCGCTTGTGCGCGAAGAGCGGATCGCCCGGACCGTAGTTCACCGCGGGGACGCCCAGGGAGCCGAACCGGGACACGTCCGTCCAGCCGAACTTCGGCTTCGCGACGCCGCCGACCGCCTCCATGAAGGCCTTGGCGGCGGGGTGCGAGAGACCGGGCATCGCGGCTCCGGTGTGGTCGTCCACGACGAACTCGTCGACACCGCAGTCCGCGAAGACCTCCTGGACGTGTGCCTCGGCCTCCTCGGCCGTGATGTCGGGGGCGTAGCGGTAGTTGACGACCAGGGTGCAGGCGTCCGGGATGACGTTGGTGGCGACGCCGCCCTCGATGCCGACGGCGTTGAGCCCTTCGCGGTACTCGAGGCCGTCGATGACCGGGCGGCGCGGCTCGTACGCGGCCAGCCGGGCCAGCGCCGGGGCGGCCGCGTGGATCGCGTTGGACCCCATCCAGCCGCGCGCGGAGTGGGACCGCTCACCCTTGAACCGCAGATGGACGCGGAGCGTGCCCTGGCAGCCGCCCTCGACCTCGCCGTTGGAGCCCTCCAGGAGGACGGCGAAGTCCGCGTCGAGCCATTCGGGATGCGCCTCGGCCACGTGACCGAGGCCGTTGAGGTGGGCGGCGACCTCTTCGTTGTCGTAGAAGATGAACGTGAGGTCGCGGTTGGGCTCCGGCACCGTCGCCGCGATGCGCAGCTGGACGGCGACGCCCGACTTCATGTCGGAGGTCCCGCAGCCCCACAGCACACCGTCGTCGTCGAGCCTGGACGGCACGTTGTCCGCGATCGGGACGGTGTCGATGTGCCCCGCCAGCACGACCCGCTCGGCACGGCCCAGCTGCGTCCTGGCCACGATGTTGTTGCCGTGGCGGTCGACGGTCAGGTGCGGCAGCGGGCGCAGGGCCGCCTCGATGGCGTCGGCGAGGTCCTTCTCCTGCCCGCTGACCGACGGGAAATCGACCAGCCGTGCGGTGAGCGCCGGGCCGTCCAGGGCGAGGTCGAGCGTGTGTCCATCCATGGCCACGACCCTAAGGGACTCGTGTCCCGGCCCCGGTCCTACCCTCCAGTACGGTGGCCCCGTGCCCCGGACCAGTACCTCCCCCCGCCGAGGCCGCGCCCTCCGTGTCGCGGCCTCCTTCGCCGTGCTCATGGCGCTGGCCGGCTATCTGGCCGTGCAGTACGTCTCCGGCGACAGGAGCGTGCCCCGCTGCACCGTCGGCCCCGCGGACGGGGGTGAGGGACGCACGTACGAGCTGAGCCCGGACCAGGCCGCCAACGCCGCCACGATCTCCGCCGTGGGCACCACGCGGGGGCTGCCGGAGCGCGCGGTGACCATCGCGCTGGCGACCGCGCTGCAGGAGTCCACGCTGCGCAACCTCGACCACGGCGACCGGGACTCACTCGGGCTCTTCCAGCAGCGCCCCTCGCAGGGGTGGGGCACGCCCGAGCAGATCATGGACCCGGTCTATTCGGCCGGGAAGTTCTACGAGCACCTCGTCGAGGTCCCGCGCTATCAGGACCTGAAGCTGACCGTCGCGGCCCAGTGGGTGCAGAAGAGCGCGTTCCCGGACGCGTACGCCAAGCACGAGCCGGACGCCCGGCTGCTGGCGGACGCGCTGACCGGACGCGCCCCCGCCTCGCTGACCTGCACGGTCCCGGCGCCGGCCGCCGGGGAGTCCGGGGACGCGGCGGAGGTCCGGTCCGATCTGGTGCGCGCCTTCGGGAAGGACGTCCTGCCGTCCGCCGGGTCGGCGGGCGCCTCCGCGGCGGGCACGGTGTCGGTGCCCGTGCGAGCCGCGGACGGAGCCGCGCCCCGGCGCGGCTGGGAGCTCGCCCACTGGGCGGTCGCGCGGGCCGGGACCCTGCGGATCGCGGAGGTCTCGTACGCGGGCCGCACGTGGACCACCGAGTCGGGCTGGCGGACGGAACGCGGGGAATCGGGCGCCACAGCGGTCCGAATGCGTCTCGCTCAGTAGTACGGTCCGTCATCCGTACGGGCCGTTCGGCCACCGCCGGACCCCCGCTGCCACGACGTTTCCCCGACCCTGCACTCCAGGCTGATTTCCTTGGCCGCGCGGTGAAGTGACGGTTCATCAGGTGCCTGCCGAATGCGCCGTTCGCCCGGGTTCCTCCATTGCGGATTATCTGACGCATTACTCAGTCTTTACCTCGGTGCCCCGCAACCTTCCCCGCCCCCGGACCGGTTGTTCAGTGCGTCCGATCACCGGACAGGCGGATTCCACATCCGCCGCGTAACCGTTGACGTCCCGTCGAAGGAGCATCATGTCCCTCCCCCTGACCCGCCGGATCGCCCGTGCCGCGCTGCTGATCGCCGCGGGTGCGGCCCCTGTGGTCGGCGCGGCCGGTGCCGCGGGTGCCGCGGGGCTCCCGCAGACCCCCGCGCTCGGCGGCCTCACCTCGCTCGACGGCGCCGGACTCAGCAGCACGCTGGACTCCACCTCGAAGCAGGGCTCCGAGGTGGCGAACGAGACCGGCGGCAAGGTGGTCGGCACGACCCTTCCCGCCGCGGGCAAGACCCTCCAGAAGGCCGGCACCGTGGCGGAGGGCGAGCTGACGGAGGACACCCTCCCGACCAAGAGCCTGCCGACCAAGGGCCTGCCGATCGGCTGATCCGCCGGAACACGCGCTGTCACGAGCGCACGGAGGGGCCTCGGGAGTGCGTACTCCCGAGGCCCCTCGGCGTACCGGGGCGACTAGGAGAGCCGCTTGACCGCCGCGTCCACGCGCTCGTCCGAGGCCGTCAGGGCCACCCGTACGAAGCGGTCGCCGGCAGGCCCGTAGAAGTCGCCCGGCGCCACGAGGATGCCGAGCTCCGCCAGACGCGCCACGGTCTCCCAGCAGGGCTCGTCGCGCGTGGCCCAGAGGTAGAGGCTCGCCTCGCTGTGCTCGATCCGGAAGCCGTGGGCCTCCAGCGCGGCCCGCAGCGCCGTGCGCCGCCGCGCGTAGCGCTCCCGCTGCTCCGCCACGTGCGTGTCGTCGCCCAGCGCCGCGACGGTCGCCGCCTGGACCGGGGCCGGGGTCATCATCCCGCCGTGCTTGCGGATCTGGAGCAGCTCGCCGAGGACGGCCGCGTCACCCGCGACGAAGGCCGCGCGGTAACCGGCGAGGTTGGAGCGCTTGGAGAGCGAGTGGACGGCCACGACGCCCTCGTACGTGCCACCGCAGACGTCCGCGTGGAGCACGGAGACGGGCTCGGCCTCCCAGCCGAGCTCCAGGTAGCACTCGTCGCTGAAGACCAGCACCCCGTGCTCGCGCGCCCAGGCGACGATGCGGGTCAGCTCGTCCTTCGGCAGGACACGGCCCGTCGGGTTGGACGGGGAGTTGAGCCAGAGCAGCTTCAGGCCCTCCGGGTCCAGCTCCGTCGGGTCGTCGTAGACGACGGGCTCGGCGCCGCAGAGCCGCGCGCCGACCTCGTACGTCGGGTAGGCGAGCCGCGGGTAGGCGACCTTGTCGCCCGCGCCGAGACCGAGCTGGGTCGGCAGCCAGGCGACCAGTTCCTTGGAGCCCACGACCGGGAGCACGTTCTCGTGCGTCACACCGGGCGCCGCGCCGAGCCTGCGCTCCACCCAGCCGGTCAGCGCGTCACGCAGCGCCTCGGTCCCCCACACCGTCGGATAGCCGGGGCTGTCCGCCGCGGCGATCAGCGCCCGCTGGATCAGCTCGGGCACCGGGTCGACCGGCGTACCGACCGACAGGTCCACGAGGCCGTCCGGATGGGCCACGGCCGTCGCCTTGTAGGGCGCCAGCTTGTCCCACGGGAAGACCGGGAGACGGGAGGAGACGGGAACTGCTGCGGACACGGAACTCTGCTTTCTCGTACGGGGCGTGACGGCCGGGAAACGCCTCGGTCCCGCACGGTGACAAGCCGTACGGGACCGGGCGACGCCCGTGCCGCCGCCGGCGGCTCACCCCGCGGCAGGGAGCCGGCTCACTCCCTGCCGCGGGTGAGGCCGTTACTGGTTCTGCGGCGGCAGCGCGGCGATGAACGCGTGGTCGCGCTCGATGAGCCCCAGCTTGGAGGCGCCACCCGGCGAGCCGAGGTCGTCGAAGAACTCGACGTTCGCCTTGTAGTAGTCCTTCCACTCCTCCGGGGTGTCGTCCTCGTAGAAGATGGCCTCGACCGGGCAGACCGGCTCACAGGCTCCACAGTCGACACACTCGTCCGGATGGATGTACAAGGACCTGGAGCCCTCGTAGATGCAGTCGACGGGGCACTCTTCGATGCAGGCCTTGTCCTTCACGTCGACACAAGGCTGCGCGATGACGTAGGTCACGCTGTCGTTCCTCCTCGGTAGGGCGTTGGCTCTCGCGCGGGAGCGCGGCGTCGTCGATGCCCGCCCCTAGTATCTCCGTTCCGGGGCACGATCCGAACAGGAGGGGCAGACAGAGCTGTGGAATTCACCATGGGCGGACGACTCGAGGTTCGCATAACCCCTGCTGACGTGGGCAAACGCGTGTCCGTGCGGCGCGCCGCCGACGTGCGGGGCGAGGGCACGAAGTTCACCGACACGGTCGGGGTTCTCACATCGTGGGACGGCGGAGTGCTGTCGGTCACGACGAAGAACGGCGAGAGCATCCGCATCGCGGAATCGACGCTGGTGGCGGGCAAGGTGGTACCCCCGGCCCCGGCTCGCCGCCGCGGGCCCGCCGCGTCGTTCGGCGAACTCGCCCGGGCGACCGCGCGCGCCTGGGAGCCCGTCGAGAGCGAACTCCTGGGCGACTGGCGGCTGCGTGCCGCCGGCGGATTCACCCGCCGCGCCAACTCCGTGCTGCCGCTCGGCGATCCGGGCCTCCCGATCGGCGAGGCGCTCGGGCGTGTCCGCCGCTGGTACGGGGAACGGGGCCTACCCGCCTACGTCCAGACCGCCACGGGTGCCGAGGGTGCGCAGGAGGCGCTCTGCGCGGACCTGGAGGAGCACGGGTGGCGGCGCGAGGTGACCGCCGAGGTGCGGATCGCGGCGCTCGCTCCCGTCGGGGACCTGGACGCGGACATCTCCGCCGTACGGATGGCCCGCGAGCCGGACGAGGCGTGGCTCTCCCGGTACCAGCGCTTCGCGACCCCGGGTCCGCATGTGCTGAAGGTGCTGGGCAGCGGGCCTTCGGTGTGGTTCGCCTCCGTCCCGGGCGACGGTCCGGCGGGGGTGCCCGCCGCGATCGGGCGCTGCGTGGTGGACGGCCGCTGGGCGGGGTTCATGGCCGTCGAGGTGGGCCCGGAGCACCGGCGCCGCGGTCTCGCGACGGCCGTCATGACGGCGCTGGCCCGCACGGCGCTGGACGAGGGCGCCTCGGCCGCGTGGCTCCAGGTGGAGGCGGACAATGAAGGTGCCCGTGCGCTGTACGACGGCATGGGCTTCGCCACCCACCACCGCTATCACCACTTCCGGCCCGCGTAGCGGGGAGAGCAGCAAGGGGGACGTGCACACATGAGCGCCGACGATCCCGGCACGGCCGAACGACGACGGCGGTTCGCCGAGGAGGCGCGCGCCGAACGGCCCGACCTCGCGCTGCTCTGCCTGCTGCTCGGCGCGGAGGCCGCGCCGCCGTCGTCCGGGGACGCCGATCCGCACGGCATCGACGCGGCGCAGATCGAGCTGGACCGGCTGGCCGGCCTCCTGCCGTACGGAGCCCGCGACGCCCGCGCGTGGGCGTCCGCACTGGCCGAACTGCTCGGCGAGCGCTGCGGTTTCGCGGGCTCGTCCCAGGACTACCAGAGGCTCGACTCGTCGGTGCTCCAGCAGGTGCTGCGGCGCCGCAGGGGGCTGCCCATCCTGCTGTCCGTGGTCTGGATCGAGGTCGCGCGGAGGGCCGGGGCGCCCGTCTACGGGCTGGCCCTCCCCGGCCATTACGTGGTCGGTTTCGGCGACCCGGCCGAGCGGGTGCTGGCCGACCCCTTCGCCGGTGGTGCGCCCCTGAGCGGCGAGGACGCGGACCTGATGGTGACCGGGATGACCGGAGAGCCCCCGGCGGCGACGCCGGTGCCCGCCAGGCCCCTGGAGACGGTGCTGCGGATCCTGAACAACGTCCGGGCCTGGGCGACGGCGCGACCCGAGCGTACGGACGTGGCGCTGTGGGCCCTCGAACTCTCCCTGCTGCTGCCCTCGCACCCCGCCAGGCTCCGCTACGAGCGGGCCCAGCTCCTCGTGCAGCGCGGGGAGTTCCTGCGGGGGGCGGCGGAGATGGACGAGTACGCCGAGATCGTCGACGGCATCGAGCCGACGGCGGCCGAGGCCATCCGCCACCGCGCCCAGGCCGCCAGAGCGCTGCTGAACTAGGGCGTGTCGCGGGCCGGGCGGGACTCTGCGGACGCGGCCCGGGGTGGCCTCCCGTGCGGTCACCCTGTGAACCCACAGGGAGCGCCGTCTGCACGCAAAGCCCCTGAATTGCCGTACAGCGCACGTCATTTGTTGCCCGTTCGGCGATCGGCCGAGGCTCCTGACGCACACCTCTTGACGTGTTCAGGGCGACAGCGGTTACATCGGCGACACGAGAGAGCGCTCTCTCGCCTCTCTCGAGGTTCCGTCGTGCACCCGTACCACGACCCAGGAGACGTCATCCATGCAAGCTCCCCCCACGAGTTCCGCGCCCCCCACCGCACCTCGCCGACACCGCCGCTCCAGGGCGTTCGGCTTCGCCGCGCTCGCCGTTTCGCTGCTCATGGCCTTCCCCACAGCCCAGTCGGCGTTCGGTGACGAGGCCGAGGAGGTCCCCGGCGGTGGTGACCTCGGCCCCAACGTGCTGGTCTTCGACCCCTCGACGCCCGATATCCAGGGCAAGGTCGACGAGGTCTTCAAGAAGCAGGAGTCGAACCAGTTCGGCACCGACCGCTACGCGCTGATGTTCAAGCCGGGCACGTACGACAACATCAACGCCCAGATCGGCTTCTACACCTCGATCGCCGGACTCGGCCTCAAGCCCGACGACACCACCTTCAACGGTGACGTGACCGTGGACGCGGGCTGGTTCAACGGCAACGCCACCCAGAACTTCTGGCGCTCGGCCGAGAACCTCGCCCTCAACCCCGTCAGCGGCACCAACCGCTGGGCCGTCTCCCAGGCCGCCCCCTTCCGCCGCATGCACGTCAAGGGCGGCCTCAACCTCGCACCCGACGGCTACGGCTGGGCGAGCGGCGGCTACATCGCCGACAGCAAGATCGACGGCCAGGTCGGCCCCTACTCGCAGCAGCAGTGGTACACCCGCGACAGCTCCATCGGCAGCTGGGGCAACGGCGTCTGGAACATGACGTTCTCCGGCGTCGAGGGCGCCCCCGCCCAGAGCTTCCCCGAGCCGCCGTACACCACGCTGGACACCACCCCGGTCTCCCGCGAGAAGCCCTTCCTCTACCTCGACGGCGACGACTACAAGGTCTTCGTCCCCGCCAAGCGCACCAACGCACGGGGCACGACCTGGGCCGACGGAACCCCCGAGGGTGAATCCATCCCCCTCGACCAGTTCTACGTGGTGAAGCCGGGCGCGACCGCGCAGACGATCAACGCGGCCGTGGACCAGGGGCTGCACCTGCTGTTCACCCCGGGCGTCTACCACGTCGACCAGCCCATCGAGATCGACCGCGCGAACACCGTGGCCCTCGGCCTCGGGCTCGCCACCATCATCCCGGACAACGGCGTGACCGCGATCAAGGTCGGCGACGTCGACGGCGTCAAGCTCGCCGGACTCCTCGTGGACGCGGGACCGGTCAACTCCGAGACGCTCGTCGAGGTCGGCCCCGACGGCGCTTCGGGTGACCACTCGGCCAACCCGACCAGCCTCCAGGACGTGTTCGTACGCATCGGTGGAGCCGGCCCCGGCAAGGCGACCACCAGCATCGTCGTCAACAGCGACGACACGATCATCGACCACACCTGGGTCTGGCGCGCCGACCACGGAGAGGGCGTCGGCTGGGAGACCAACCGCGCCGACTACGGCGTCCACGTCAAGGGCGACGACGTGCTCGCCACCGGGCTGTTCGTCGAGCACTTCAACAAGTACGACGTCCAGTGGTCCGGGGAGAACGGGAAGACGATCTTCTTCCAGAACGAGAAGGCGTACGACGCCCCCGACCAGGCCGCCATCCAGAACGGTGACATCAAGGGCTACGCCGCCTACAAGGTCGACGACTCCGTCACCACCCACGAGGGCTGGGGCATGGGCAGCTACTGCTACTTCAACGTCGACCCGACCATCCGCCAGCAGCACGGCTTCCAGGCCCCGGTGAAACCCGGAGTCAAGTTCCACGACCTGCTCGTCGTCTCCCTCGGCGGCCAGGGACAGTACGACCACGTCATCAACGACACCGGATCCCCCACATCCGGTACGGACACCATCCCGTCCCAGGTGGTGTCCTTCCCGTAGACCGGGGGGAGACAGGGCCCGGCCGCGAGTGCGGCCGGGCCCTGTCCCGTCCGGTCACGTGTGCCGTTCAGACCACGCAGAACTCATGACCCTCCGGGTCGGCCATCTCCACATGGTCCGGCCGGCCCTGGAACTCGTGCACCCGGATCACCGTGCCGCCGGCGGCCGTCAGCCGCTCCACCGCCTCGGCCACCCGCGGCCACCTGGTCTCCCACGGGGTCTCGCGGCCGCCGCCCGCCTGCACATCGACGTGCAGGCGGTTCTTCGCCGTCTTGGGCTCCGGGACCTTCAGGAAGGACAGGCTCGGGCCCGTGCCGTCCGGGTCCGACAGATAGGCGCCGTCGTCCCACTCCTCCTCCGGGACGTCGTGGTGGGCGAACCACTCCTCCCAGCTGCCGAATCCGGCGGGCGGCGGCTTCTCCACGTAGCCGAGCGCCTGCGCCCAGAATCCCGCCAGGGCCTTCGGGTGTGCGCAGTCGATCGTCAGACTCCACGGGGTGGACATGATTCCGTCTCCTCTGCGTGCCGGGGCCTTACGACGACCGCCCCCGCCCGGAGGCCGGGCGGGGGCGGGTCGTGCGGTGTGCCGCGTCCGGTCAGCCCGCGCCGGTCAGGTCGATCGCGACGGTGCGCTCCGCGGGGGTCTTGCCGAGCAGCGCGCCCTGCATGGCCTGGGCCACGTCGGTCGAGCTGACCTGGTGCTTCTTCCCGTCACCCTTGGTGATCATGATGCCGTCGAAGACGCCGTCCAGCAGGGTGTCGATCGCTTCCCTGTCGTAGACGGGGACCAGCTTGCCGTCGACCGGCTTCATGGACAGGATCTGCGGCAGGGACCTCGCGGGGCCGAAGTCGATCTGCTTGGGCCCTGCCTTGATGGTGACCAGGCCGGACATCGCCGGCTCGGCGAACTCCTTCATCGCCCGGTCCAGTTCGGCCTTGGTGATGGTGGGTTCGGTGGCAGCCACCGGCAGTTCGACGACGGCCGGCTCACCGGTCTGGACCTGCGCGCGATAGGCGTCGCGGACGGAGATCATCGACCGGTTGACGTCCAGCGACTTCCCCGACTTGCCCGGGACGGCCACGGCCTTGTTCGGCTCGAACTTGATCGTGCCGTCGTTGGCGGAGCCGGAGACGCCGGCCAGGTCGGTCAGCGCGACCCCGAGCTTCTCCTCGTCGACCGGGATCACCGGGTCGGCGGGACGTGCCCCGCCGAACAGGGAGCCGATCACCGAGACCGGGTTGTAGTCGCTGCCCGCGGCGCCACGGACGGTCTCCTGGCTGTCCAGGGTGAGGCCGGCCTTGTCGGGGGCGAGCTTCTCCTCCTTGCCGTCCACGGACAGCTGCAGAGGCGCCTGGGCGCGCTTGCCGAGGGCGGCCTCGAGCTTGGTGACCGCCTCCTCCTTCGTGCCGCCGCCGATGTCGACGCCGAGCACGGTGGTGCCCTTGGGGACCTCGGAGTGGTTCATCAGCAGGCCGGCGCCGTAGGCCACACCGAGCAGCACGACGACTGCCACGGCCAGCAGGACCACCTTGGAGCGGCCCTTCCTGGCGGGCGCCGCGGCCTTCGGAGCGGGCCGGGGGGCGGGAGCGGGCGCCGGGGCACCCTCGTCCACCGGTCCGCCGCCCATGGGGCCCTCGGGCGGCCGGATCCCGCCGGGTCCGCCCGGGAACGCCGAACGGGGCTCCGCGGGGATGACGGGGATACCGCTGGTGAGCGTGTCGCCGGAGACGTTGCCGCCGGAGCCGGCCCCGGGCCCCGGGGCGGGGGCCTGCGGCGTCAGGATCGCGGTGTCGTCCGACATCCGCGGGGGTACGCCGCCGGGGCCGCCGGGCCGGGGACCGGACGGGCCGCCGGGCACCTGGCCGGGTCCGCCGGGAAGACGGTCGAGGTTCGGCGTCAGCGACGAACTTCCGGTGGCCGGGCCGGTGGTGGGCCCCGAGGGGCCCGGGCCGGCCGGCGGCCGCATGCCGGGGTTCGGTGTGGCCCGAGGACCGGAGTCGAGGTCGTCGAGGGCGCTGCGGCCCGGACGGGGCGCGCCGCCCCGGTCGCCGGGCTGCCGCGGACCGTCGGGGAAGTACGGCGCGTCAGGGCGCGGCGGTGTCGGGCCACGGCCCGCGCCGGAAGGACCGCCGGCGGATCCGCCACCGGGGCCCTGGCCCGGGCCTTGCCCGGCGGGACCCTGGCCAGGGCCGGGACCTTGGCCGGGGCCGGGACCTTGGCCGGGGCCGGGACCTTGGCCGGGGCCGCGCCCCTGGCCGGGCGCGCCCGGAACCGAGGCCGCGGGCGCGGCGCCCGCACCCGGGACGGGGGCCGGGGCCTTGCGCGGGGCGAACCAGTCGCTGCCGCTCTTCTCCCTGGCCGGCCTCTCGGCCGGGGCGTCGGCAGCCGGGCCGCCGTCGCGCGCGTCCGGGCCGGGAGCGGGCGCTCCGCCGGACGACGGCGCGGGTGCGCCGGGCCGCGGGGTGGAGCCGGTGCGCTCGGGGTCCGGACGGTCGGCGGACGCGTCACTCATCGGCGTACGCATGACGACAGGCGGGATCGGACGCGAGCCCGGGATGTTGATCCGGATACGCGTCGTCAGCGTCGTCTCGGTTCTCGGCTCCTCGGGCTGAGGCGGATCCGCAGGCTCCGGAGTCTCCTCCGACCCGTCCTGGGACGGGTGCAGCGACGGATACTGGCGTGATCCGTACGGCGGCGTACCCGACGGGTACGCGGCTCCTCCGCGCCCCTGGGGCCCGGAGGACGAACTGTCAGTTTCACGACTCAAAGCAGGTTCTCCCGATTGGCTCCGCCGCCCGTACTTCCCCCATGCCGCAGGCCAGGGGACGGCTCGGCGCGCGCACCACCATACTGGCCGCCACCGTAAGACTCTCCGCGCCCGGGGGGAACAAGGATGCACCCATCACCGCGCGGAGGGGCAATCCGGGAGCGGACATACCACATCACGTGCCGGTCCGGCCGGTGTCGCCGGCCGGATACGGCAGCCGCGACATCGTGGCACACATCACAGCGACGGCCGTCCCTCCGAGCATGAAGAGCGCCAGGCCGAGCTCCTGGCCGAAGACGTAGTCGCCCTCGGGGCGTCCGCCGAGAAGGACCAGGACGGCGATGAACCAGCCCACCGCCGGTGCCAGCGCGCCGAGCTGTGTCCCTGTCAGCACCCGGCCGCCGAAGAACAGGCCCGCCGACGCCGCGAGGGCGAGCAGCAACCCGCCCGGGAACAGGGCCGCCTGGACGAGGGTGCCCGCGATCCCGACGACCGCGCCGAGCACCGCGAGTCCCACGTACAGGGGGATCCGCGCGGGGTTCAAGGGCGCGGCGATACCGGTGGGCGCGGGGCTCCTCGGCGGGGCGTTGGTGCGCGGTGCCTCCGACGAGGCGCGTGGCCTCTGCCTGCTGCTCATTCCTGTGCTCCCGGTGCGAGGGCCGCGTCCGGCACGCCCGCGAAGAGGTCGTGCTCGCGGGAACCGTCGTCCCCGCCCGGGGCGCCCCGCACCAACTCGTAGTACTCGGTGGTGAAAAGGGGCTGGCCCAAGTCGTTCGAAAGAGCGAAGAAGGGCCCGTCCACGGCGATCTGGGTGGCGTGCGCCCGCATGGCCTCGGTCTTCGCCGCGGCGTAGGCCGTACCGTCGATCTCCGTCGTGATCACCGCGTCGTCCACGACACCGGGCACGTCGTCGACCGCGGCGATCCCCGGGAAGGCGTCGGGGGCGGTCTCCCGCAGCCGTGTGAAGGCCGCCTCGGCCACGGGGCGGGGCACCCGGTTCCAGTAGATCTTGGCGACGGTGTGCGGGGCTCCCGCGTCGGCGTCGTACGCGGGATCCGCGGCCAGGTCCGCCGCGCGCATCGCGACGCGGTGCGCCTGGATGTGGTCGGGGTGGCCGTAGCCGCCGTCGGGGTCGTACGTGACGAGGACCTGGGGGCGCAGCGAGCGGATCACTCCGACGAGATGGCCGGCCGCCTCGTCGGGGTCGGCGGCCCAGAAGGCACCGGGCCGGTGATTCTGCTCGGTGCCCATCATCCCGGAGTCACGGAACCGGCCGGGGCCGCCCAGGAACCGGTGGTCGGTGACCCCGAGCGCCCGCATCGCGGCGGCGAGTTCGCCGATACGGTGCTCGCCCAGTCCGCCGTCCCGGTCGGCGGCGAGATGCGCGAGGTCCGGCGGGATGACCTCGCCCTCTTCGCCGAGGGTGCACGTCACGAGGGCGACGTGGGCCCCCTCGGCCGCGTACCTGGCCATGGTGGCGCCGTTGTTGATCGACTCGTCGTCGGGGTGCGCGTGCACCAGGAGCAGACGGCGGGCGGGGAGGTCCTTCATGGGACCACCCTACGAGCAGGCCGGCCCGCCGGCCGAACGCCCCACGGTGTCGGGGGCGCCCGGCGGGGTGCACGTCAGAACTTGATCCCCCCGATCATGCCTGCCACGTTCGACGTCACCTCCGAGATGGTCGGGGCGATCGACGAGCTCGCGAGGTAGAAGCCGAGCAACATGCAGACCACCGCGTGTCCGCCCTTCAGTCCGGATTTCCGGATCAGCAGGAAGACGACGATCGCCAGCAGCACCACCGCCGAAATCGAGAGTGCCACGGCGGTTCACCTCCATCAGTACGGTCGGGACAGGCAGCACACATGGAGCCAGCAGGTTCATACCCACCGAGCGCTACGGATCATAACTATCCGTGCCGACGCATTGATCGGGGCACAGCAGCACGAGGGGCGCACGGACCGGTCGTCTGCAGCTAGGTTCGGGGCCATGACCTCGCAGAAGTTGACCTTTCCCCGCCAGCACGCCCGGACTCAGCGGTTCACCCTCGGCGCACCCCGCGCCTTCACCGTCTCACCGGATGGGACGCGGGTGCTGTTCCTCCGGTCGTCCTCCGGCACCGACCGGGCGAACCGGCTCATGGTGCTGGACACCGGGACGGGCGAGGAGCGGATCGCGGCCGATCCCGGCACCCTGCTGGGCGGTTCGGTGGAGAAGCTGTCCCCCCAGGAGAGGGCGCGGCGCGAGCGGACCCGGGAGGGCTCCGCGGGCATCGTCGGCTACGCGGTGGACGACGCGGCCGAGTTGGCGGCCTTCGCGCTCTCCGGGAAGGCGTACGTCGCCGAGTTGAGGGCGGGCACGGCACGTGCCCTGCCCGTACCGGGTCCGGTGATCGACCCGCGCCCCTCCCCCGACGGCCGGCACATCGCCTACGTGGCGCGGGGCGCGCTGCGCGTCGTGGGGGCGGAGGGCGACGGTGACCGGCCGGTCGCCGAGCCGGAGGACGCGCACATCACGTACGGCCTGGCGGAGTTCGTCGCGGCCGAGGAGATGAGCCGCTACCGCGGCTTCTGGTGGTCGCCGGACTCGGACCGCCTGCTCGTCGCCCGGGGCGACGACAGCGCCGTACAGCGGTGGTGGATCGCCGATCCGGCACACCCCGGGAGCAAGCCGGCCGAGGTGGCCTATCCGGCGGCGGGGACGGCCAACGCCGAGGTGCGGCTCTTCGTGATGAGCCTGGACGGGACCCGCACGGAGGTTGTCTGGGACCGGTCCCGCTTCCCCTATCTGGCGCGGGTCCACTGGTCCTCGCACGGCGCCCCGCTGCTTCTGGTGCAGGCCCGTGACCAGCGCAGTCAGCTGTATCTGGCCGTTGACACGGAGAGCGGCGCGACTCGCACGGTGCACGTCGACGAGGACGGCGTGTGGCTTGATCTTTTCGCCGGGGTGCCCGCCTGGGCGCCCGACGGGCGACTCGTGCGGGTCGCCGACGAGGGGGGCGCGCGGGTGCTCTCGGTCGGCGACCGGCCGCTGACCGGCGACCAGCTGCACATCCAGGCGGTGCTGGACATCGGGGAGTCCGACATCCTGGTGCAGGCGACCGCGGGTGAGGGCGCGGCGGACCCGGAGACGGGGCAGAGCCATGTGTACCGGGTCAACGAGCTGGGCGTGGAGCGCCTCAGCGAGGGCTCCGGGGTGCACTCCGCGGTGCGCGCGGGCGGCGTGACGGTGCTGGTGTCGGCGTCCCTGGAGCACCCCGGAACGGTCGTGCGGGTGCTGCGGGACGGCAAGCGGATCGCCGATGTGGCGAATCTCGCCCAGGAGCCGGTCCTGACCGCGAACGTCCGGCTGACGGAGGGGGGCGCACGGCGGATCCCGTGCGCCGTGCTGCTCCCCACCGGATACAAGGAATCGGACGGGCCGCTCCCGGTCCTGATGGATCCCTACGGCGGCCCGCACGGCCGGCGGGTGGTCGCGGCTCACAATCCGCACCTCACGTCCCAGTGGTTCGCGGACCACGGCTTCGCCGTGATCGTCGCCGACGGCCGGGGCGCGCCCGGCCGTTCGCCCGGCTGGGAGAAGGCGGTGCGGGACGATCTCACGCTCACCCTGGACGACCAGGTCGAGGCGCTGCACGCCCTGGCCGGGCGCTTCCCGCTGGATCTCTCCAAGGTGGCCATGCGGGGCTGGTCGTACGGCGGCTATCTCTCGGCACTCGCGGTGCTGCGGCGCCCCGATGTCTTCCACGCGGCCGTCGTCGGCGCTCCGGTGACGGACTGGCGGCTGTACGACACCCACTACACCGAGCGCTATCTCGGCGACCCCACGACCCGGCCCGAGGTGTACGCCCGCAACTCCCTGGTCACGGACGAGGGGCTTTCCGAGCCGGCCGGCACGGTGCGGCCGATGATGATCGTCCACGGTCTGGCCGACGACAACGTGGTGGTCGCGCACGCGCTGCGGCTCTCGTCCGCGCTGCTGTCCGCCGGACGCCCGCACGAGGTGCTGCCGCTGAGCGGGGTGACGCACATGACCCCGCAGGAGCAGGTGGCCGAGAACCTGCTGCTGCTCCAGGTGGACTTCCTCCGGCGGTCCCTGGGGCTGTCCAGGGCGTAGGCCCCGGGCGGAGCCTCTGGGTCCCGGTCGTCACCAGCCGGGCGGCGGGGACGCGGGCGGCGGCGGGTTGCCCGGCCCGCCGCCGCTCTGCGGATAGCCGTATCGGGGCGTGTCGGCCTGCGGGTAGCCGTAGCCGGGCGCCCCGGTCTGCGGATAGCCGTAACCCTGCGCCCCGGTCTGCGGGTAGCCGTAGCCGCCGTACCCCTCGTCCTGCCCGTCGGTGCTCTCGAAGCCCCTGCGTGCCAGGACGAGGAGTGCCGCGGCCCCGGCGAAGGCGAGGAGGAACGAGGTGAGCATGCTGAGCTGCTGCTCGACCGGCACCCCGCCGAAGTCCTCCAGCCACCCGTTGTCGAGGACGCGGGCGATTCCGCAGCCGCCGGAGGCCAGCAGGAATCCGGAGACGATCATGCCGAGCGGACGGGCGTGGACGGCGCGGAAGAGCGCGGTCCAGGCCACCACGAGGCAGGCCGTCCCGAGCGCGATGCTGCTCCAGCCGGGCGGTGTTGCCGTGAGCCCGAGCGTGAGGGCCTTTCCGCCGATGAACCAGGCGGGATAGATCGCGTCGGGGAGGGTGAAGAGCTGGCGGATCTCCCAGGCGATCAGGACCGCCCCCGAGGTGCCGAGCACCATGAAGGCCGTGACCCCGGCGCCGCGTCCGGGCCGGGTGGGCAGTGGCTCGTAGGTGCCCTCAGGCTGTCTGCGGCCCGCGGCTCCGGTGACGACGAGCGCGAGGCCGGCGGCCAGGGCGACGAAGGTGCCGATGAGGGCGCGGGTGCGCAGTTCGTCGCCGAACCGCCCGTCCATCCAGGACGATCCGATGGTCCAGACACCCGGCAGCCTCAGGACGAGTGTGACCAGGCCGGTGACGACCAGTGTGGAAGCGGCGACCGAGGAGCGCAGCGCGGCGATCAGGGCGAGGACGTAGACGACGAGCAGCACCGGATCGGCCTGGAGGGTGGCCGGCAGTGCCTTCGGCCACCCGTCCGTGTAACCGGCCCAGTAGCGCAGGAGGACCGATACGTCGCCGACGGCCCGGAGATCCCGCACGATCCATGCCGCGACGACGGCCGCGAGCACGGCGCACAGCACCGCTCCGGTGATTCTGGCTCCCCGCGTGAGTATCACACCGGCGATACTCCACCGCGGTCCGCCGATGGACAAGGGGACCTCTGGGGAAGGGCGGGAACGGGTAACCGGCCGGGGCGACGTGATGAACGCCCCGGCCGGTCCACGGCACCCGCACGGCCGTACGCTCTCTATGGTGAGAGGTCCGTATATCGGTGCGACGACGGTCAAGTTGCCTCTGTGTTAACGAACATGAGGCTCATTTATCATCCTTTGTCGTCCTCGGGGCTCTCCCGCAGGTCCTCCGGCGGCACCACCTGCTTCTCCTCGGCGAAGTGGCACGCCGAGTCGTGCCGGGCCGGCGTCACCGTGTCCCGGAAGACCGCCGGGACCGCCAGCAGCGGCACCTCCAGCTCGCACCGCTCCTGCGCCTTCCAGCACCGGGTGCGGAAGCGGCAGCCGGACGGGATGTTCGCCGGGGAGGGCACGTCACCGTGGAGGATGATCCGTTCGCGGTGCTCGCGGGCCGTCGGGTCGGGCACCGGGACGGCCGACAGCAGCGCCTGGGTGTAGGGGTGCGTCGGGTGGTCGTAGATCTCCTCGTCCGTGCCGATCTCGACGATCCTGCCCAGGTACATGACGCCGACCCGGTCGGAGATGTGCCGGACGATCGACAGGTCGTGCGCGATGAAGAGGAAGCTCAGGTCGAATTCGGTCTGCAGCCGGTCCAGCAGGTTGACGACCTGGGCCTGGACGGACACGTCGAGCGCGGAGACCGGCTCGTCGGCGACGATGATCTCGGGGTTGAGCGCGAGGCCCCGGGCGATGCCGATGCGCTGGCGCTGACCGCCGGAGAACTGGTGCGGATACCGGTTGATGTACTCCGGGTTCAGACCGACGACGTCGAGCAGGTCCTGCACCTTCTGCCGGCGGCTCCCCTTGGGCGCCACCTCGGGGTGGATCTCGTACGGCTCCCCGATGATGTCGCCGACCGTCATACGCGGGTTCAGCGAGGTGTACGGATCCTGGAAGACCATCTGGATGTTGCGGCGCACGGCCTTCAGCGCACGGCCGGACAGCTTGGTGACGTCCTCGCCCTTGTAGCGGATCGAGCCCCCCGTCGGCGGCTCCAGGTGGACGAGCATCTTGGCGACGGTCGACTTGCCGCAGCCGGACTCCCCCACGATGCCGAGCGTCTCGCCCGCCGCGAGGTCGAAGTCCACACCGTCGACGGCCTTGACCGCGCCGATCTGCTTCTTGAAGAGGATGCCCCGGGTCAGCGGGTAGTGCTTGACCAGCCCGCGCACCTCCAGGATCGGGTCGCCCTCGGCGTACGGGCGTACGGGCGCCTCGGCCTGGAGCGTGGAACCGCCGCCCCCGCGGCCCGTCTCGTCAGCGTGCATCGAGCGTCTCCTTCCAGAAGTGGCAGGCGCTCCGGCGTTCCTCGTCCACGGTGTAGAGCGGCGGCACGTCCGTGCGGCAGACGGCCTGCGCCATGGGGCAGCGCGGGTGGAAGGCGCAGCCCGGGGGGATGTGCAGCAGGTTGGGCGGGAGCCCCTTGATCGCGTACAACTCCTGGCCCTTCTGGTCCAGGCGCGGGATCGACCTCAGCAGGCCCTTGGTGTACGGGTGGGCCGGCGCCTTGTAGATCTCGTGGACGGGCGAGGTCTCGACGATCCGGCCGGCGTACATCACGGCGATCTTGTCGGCGACGTCGGCGACCACGCCGAGGTCGTGGGTGATGAGGATGAGGCCCATGTTGAGCTCGCGCTGCAGCTCCGCGAGCAGGTCCATCACCTGGGCCTGGACGGTCACGTCGAGGGCGGTGGTCGGTTCGTCGGCGATGATCAGGTCGGGCTCCAGGGCCAGCGCCATCGCGATCATGATGCGCTGGCGCATACCGCCGGAGAACTGGTGGGGGAAGTCGCCCACCCGCTGCCGGGCCGCCGGGATGCGCACCCGGTCCATCAGCTCGATCGCCTTGACCTTCGCGTCACCCCGTGACATCCCGCGGTGCACGACGAACATCTCGCCGAGCTGCGCGCCCACGCTGAGGACCGGATTCAGCGAGGACAGCGCGTCCTGGAAGATCATGGCCATCTCCTGACCGCGGATCCGCCGGCGCTCCTCGTTCTTGAGCTTCAGCAGGTCGCGGTCCTTGAAGAGGATCTCGCCCCCGCTGATCTTCCCGGGCGGCATGTCGAGGATGCCCATGATCGCCTGGGCGGTGACGGACTTGCCCGAGCCGGACTCGCCGAGGACGGCGAGCGTCTCCCCCTCGGACACCGAGTAGTTGACCCCGTTGACGGCCTTGGCCACACCGTCCCGGGTGTGGAACTCCACGTGCAGATCGCGCACTTCGAGCAACATGGCAGCGGACTCCTCAGCGCAGCTTGGGGTCGAGGGCGTCGCGCACCGCGTCGCCGAGCATGATGAAGGCGAGCACGGTGATCGCCAGCGCCCCGGCCGGCCAGAGCAGCATGTGCGGGGCGTTGCGGATGTACTGGGAGGCGGCGGAGATGTCGATCCCCCAGGAGACCGCCGGCGGCTTCAGGCCCACCCCGAGGAACGAGAGGGTCGCCTCCAGCGAGATGTACGTACCGAGGGCGATGGTCGCGACGACGATCACCGGGGCGATGGCGTTGGGGGTGATGTGCCGGAGCATCATCCGCGAGTTCGAGGCGCCCAGCGCCCGGGCGGCCTGGACGTAGTCGTTCTGTTTGGCGGTGATGACGGAGCCGCGCGCGATTCGTGCGATCTGGGGCCAGCCCAGCAGCACGATGAAGCCGATCACGGGCCAGACGGTGGAGCTGGTGACGACGGACAGGAAGACCAGCCCGCCGAGGACCACGGGGATGCCGAAGAAGACGTCCGTGATGCGGGAGAGCACGGCGTCCCAGGTCCCGCCGAAGAAGCCGGCGAGGCCGCCCAGCACGCCCCCGAGCAGCGAGACCCCGAGGGTGGAGAGGACGCCGACGGACACCGAGGTCCGCGCGCCGTAGACGGTGCGGGTGTAGACGTCGCAGCCCTGTCCGTCGAAGCCGAAGGGGTGTCCGGGCTGGGAGCCCTCCTGGGCCTTGGCCAGGTCGCAGTTGAGGGGGTCCTGGTCGGCGATCAGCGACGGCCAGATCGAGATGATCACCAGGAAGAGGATCACCAGCCCGGAGATGATGAAGACCGGGTTGCGGCGCAGGTCCCGCCAGGCGTCAGACCACAGGCTGCGCGGCTTGCCGGTGGGCCCGGTGCCCTCGGGGCCGCCGGGCGTCTTCTCCAGCGTGGTGCCCTCGTCCATGGCGAGGTCCATCGCCCCGCCCGCGCCGGCACCCGAGATCGCTCCGCTTCCCGTCGTCTCGTCCCACGGCTTCTGCTCAGGCATAGCGGATCCTCGGGTCGAGTACGGCGTACAGGAGGTCGACGATCAGGTTGGCCGCCAGGAAGACGAGGACCAGGACGGTGACGAACCCGACGACGGTCTGGGAGTTCTGCCGCAGGATCCCCTGGTAGAGCTGGTAGCCGACTCCGTGGATGTTGAAGATGCGCTCGGTGACGATCGCCCCGCCCATCAGGGCGCCCACGTCCGTGCCGATGAAGGTGACGACGGGGATCAGGGAGTTGCGCAGCAGGTGCCGCACGACCACGCGGCGTCTGGGGAGGCCCTTGGCGACGGCGGTGCGGACGTAGTCGGCGCGGGCGTTCTCGGCGATCGACGTACGGGTGAGCCGGGTGACGTAGGCCAGGGAGACGGAGGCCAGGACCAGGCCGGGCACGATGAGTTCGTCGACCGGGGCCTCCGAGGAGACGGACGGCTTGATGATGCCCCACTCCACTCCGAGGAGGAGCTGGAGCAGCAGGCCGGTGACGAACGTCGGTACGGAGATGACGACCAGCGTCAGGATCAGCACCGTGGTGTCGACGGGCCGGCCCCGGCGCAGGCCGGTGACGACGCCGAGGCTGATGCCGATGACGATCTCGAACACGATCGCGACGATGGTGAGCCGGATGGTGATCGGGAAGGCGGTGGCCATCAGCTCCGTGACCTTCTGGCCGTTGAACGCGGTTCCGAAGTCGCCGGTGAAGACGTTGCCCATGTAGGTCAGGTATTGCTGCCAGACCGGCTTGTCGAGGCCGAACTCACTGCGCAGCTGGGCGGCGGTCGCGGGGTCGCACTGGCGGTCGCCGCAGAGGCCCGCGATGGGGTCGCCCATCACGTTCACCATGAGGAAGATCAGCAGCGTGGTGCCGAAGAAGACCGGGATCATCTGCAGCAGCCGCCGGATCACATAACGTCCCATGAGGGGCTCCGGGGGTCGGGGCGTACGGGCGGAGGGCCGGGAAAGCCGGGTGGCCGGTGCGGTACGCCGCACCGGCCACCCGGCTTCAGCGGGTCACTTGACCTTGATCTGGTCGTACACCGGGACGCTGAAGGGGTTCAGCGAGACGTTCTCGACCCTGTCCGAGTAGCCCGCGCTGCCGTTCTGGTACCAGAGCGGAATGACGGGCATCTGCTCGACGAGCACCTTCTCCGCGTCCTGGAAGGTGGTGACGGCCTTGGCCTTGTCGCTCTCCGCGTTGGCCTTGTCGACCAGGTCGTCGAACTTCTGGTTGCTCCACTTGCCGTCGTTGGACGGGGCGTTGGTGTAGTAGAGCGGCTGGAGGAAGTTCTGGATCAGCGGGTAGTCCATCTGCCAGCCCGCGCGCCAGGCTCCGGTCAGCTTCTGGGTGGAGACCTGGCTGCGGAAGTCGGCGAAGGTGCCGACGGGCCCGCCGACACACGCCTTGTTGTTGCCCATGACGTTGTTGATGCTGTTGCACACCGCGTCGACCCATTCCTTGTGGGAGCCGGTGTCGGCGTTGTACGAGATCTTGAGCTGGCCGCCGGGGATGCCGCCGCCCTCCTCGATCAGCTTCTTGGCCTCCGCCTTGTCGTACTCGCACGCGGGGCCGCAGAGGCCCTTCTTGAAGCCGCCCTCCTCGCCGAGGACCGGAGAGGTCCAGTCGGAGGCGGGGGTGCGGGTCTTCTGGAAGATCTGGTCGGTGATCTGGGCCCGGTTGATCGCCATGGACAGGCCCTGGCGGACCTTGATCGCGTCCGGGGTGTTCCAGGCCTTCTCGTAGAACGGGAAGGCGAGCGTCTGGATGATGCCGGCGGGTGTGTTGATGTACCGGTCGCCCAGGTCCGCCTCGACGTTCTTGAGCTGCGAGGCCGGCACGTCGTCGACCAGGTCGAGGTTGCCCGCGGTCAGGTCGGTGTAGGCGGTGTTGTTGTCGGTGTAGACCTTGAGGTCGATACCGCCGTTCTGCGCCTTGTCCGCGCCGGGGTAGTCGTCCCACCGGCGCAGGTTCATCGACGAGCCCTTGGCGTACTGGTCGATCGTGTACGGGCCGTTGCCGACGGGCTTGGAGAGCCAGGAGTCGTGGTCGGTGTAGAAGACCTTGGGCAGCGGCACGAACGCGGCGTAGCCGAGGGTGTCGGGCCAGAGCGAGAACTTCTGCGACAGCTTGGCCGTGAAGGTCGTGCCGTTGACCACCTTGAGGCCGGAGAGTGTGGTGGCGGACGCGGAGCCCGACTCCGGGTGCACCTTGTCGTAACCGTCGATGTACTGGAAGAAATAGGCGTTCTTCTGGTTGTTCTTCAGAGCGGCGCCGTAGTTCCAGGCGTCGACGAACGACTTCGCGGTGATCTTCTCGCCGTTGCTGAAGGTCCAGTTGTCCTTGATCGTGATCGTGAAGTTCTGCGAGTCCGTCGACTCGATCTTCTCGGCGATCTCGTTCTTGGCCTCGCCGGTCTTGGGGTCGTAGCGCACGAGCCCGCGGAAGACCATGTCGAGGACCTTGCCGCCCTGCACCTCGTTCGTGTTCGCCGGTTCCAGCGGATTCTGCGGGTCTCCCCAGGACGAGCTCACGATCCCGTCGGCGCCACCGCCGCCACCGCTGTCCCCGCCGCCGCAGGCCGTGGCCGCCAGGGCGACAGCGACGGCGCATGCGGCCCACCTGGCCTGTGTGGCTCCGCGCATGGAGTGCCTCCTAGGGTTCCCTTGAGTGGCTCAATGCCCCATATCACCCCATATGACACTCCGTCGCATGTCGGCATACGCCGTACGCCGTAGGAGGCCGCCGGAACGCCAGGACGCCCGGCCCCTCGCGGGGCCGGGCGTCCTGGTTCGGGCTGACGGAGTGCTACGCCGCGTGGACGACGTCCTTCTCCTCGGCGAAGTGGCACGCCGACTCGTGCGCGGCGGGCGTGTCCGAGGCCTTGAAGCGCTCGGGGATGGCCAGCAGCGGCACCTCGGTGGCGCACTTGTCCTGGGCCTTCCAGCACCGCGTACGGAAGCGGCAGCCGGACGGCGGGTTCGCCGGCGACGGGACGTCACCGGAGAGGATGATCCTCTCGCGTCCGTCACGGGCCTCGGGGTCCGGAACGGGGACCGCCGACAGCAGCGCCTGGGTGTAGGGGTGCGTCGGGTGGTCGTAGATCTGCGTGTCCGTACCGATCTCGGCCATCTTGCCGAGGTACATGACGCCGACCCGGTCCGAGATGTGCCGGACGATCGACAGGTCGTGCGCGATGAAGAGGTAGGAGAGGTTGAACTCGTCCTGGAGCTTCTCCATCAGGTTGATGACCTGCGCCTGCACCGACACGTCGAGCGCGGAGACCGGCTCGTCGCAGATGATGATCTCGGGGTTGAGCGCGAGGCCCCGGGCGATCCCGATGCGCTGGCGCTGACCGCCGGAGAACTGGTGCGGATACCGGTTGATGTACTCCGGGTTCAGACCGACGACGTCCAGGAGGTCCTGCACCTTGCGGCGCCGCTCACCCTTCGGGGCCGCCTCGGGGTGGATCTCGAAGGTCTCCCCGATGATGTCGCCGACCGTCATACGCGGGTTCAGCGAGGTGTAGGGGTCCTGGAAGACCATCTGGATGTTGCGGCGCACGGCCTTCAGCGCACGGCCGGACAGCTTGGTGATGTCCTGGCCCTTGTAGAAGACCTCACCGGCGGTGGCCCGCTCCAGCGTCATCAGGAGCTTGGCGACCGTGGACTTGCCACAGCCGGACTCGCCCACGATGCCGAGCGTCTCGCCCTGGTAGAGATCGAAGGAGATCCCGTCCACGGCCTTGACCGCGCCGACCTGCTTCTTGAACAGGATGCCCTGGGTCAGCGGGAAGTGCTTGACCAGGTTGCGCACCTGGAGGATCGGCTCCCCCTGCGAGACCGGCGCGTCGATGGCCGCGACGGCCTCGGACTCGGTGCTCGCGTTGACCGTCGCCACTTCGGTGACGTTCGGGGTGGCGTCCACGGACCCCTTGTCGAGGTCAGCCATGGATCGTCTCCTTCCAGAAGTGGCAGGCGCTGCCGCGGCCGACCAGCTCGGTGCCGTCCTGCTCGGTCACCGGGCGCAGCGCCGGGATGTCCGTACGGCAGATGTCCTGCGCCATCGTGCAGCGCGGGTTGAAGGCGCAGCCGGACGGCACGTGCAGCAGGTTGGGCGGCAGGCCCTTGATCGCGTAGAGCTCCTGGCCCTTCTGGTCCAGGCGCGGGATCGACTCCAGCAGGCCCTTGGTGTACGGGTGCGCGGGGCGCTTGTAGATCTCGTGGACCGGAGCGGTCTCGACGATCCGGCCCGCGTACATCACGGCGATCTTGTCGGCGACGTCGGCGACCACGCCGAGGTCGTGCGTGATCAGGATCAGGCCCATGTTGAAGTCGCGCTGGAGCTCCGCGAGCAGGTCCATGACCTGCGCCTGGACGGTCACGTCGAGCGCCGTGGTGGGCTCGTCCGCGATGATCAGGTCGGGCTCCAGGGCAAGCGCCATCGCGATCATGATGCGCTGGCGCATACCGCCGGAGAACATGTGCGGGTAGTCGTTGACCCGCTCCTTGGCCGCCGGGATGCGCACGCGGTCCATCAGCGCGATGGCCTTGGCCTTGGCCTCCTTCTTGGAGAGGCCCTGGTGCACGCGGAACATCTCGCCGAGCTGGTAGCCCACGGAGAGGACCGGGTTCAGCGAGGAGAGCGCGTCCTGGAAGATCATGGCGATCTTCTGGCCGCGGATCTGCCGGCGCTCCTCGTTGGACATCTTGAGCATGTCCTGGCCGCGGAAGAAGATCTCACCCTTGGGGATGCGGCCCGGAGGCATGTCCAGGATGCCCATGATCGCCTGAGCGGTCACGGACTTGCCGGAGCCGGACTCGCCGAGCACGGCGAGGGTCTCGCCGGCGCTGACGCTGTAGTTGACTCCGTTGACGGCCTTGGCGACGCCGTCGCGGGTGTGGAACTCCACGTGCAGGTCGCGGACTTCGAGCAGCGGGCCGCTCTCGTCGTTCGAACCACGCGGAGCAGGAACATCCGCCGTCTTGTCGATGATGGTCATGTACGCCTCCCTCAGCGCAGCTTGGGATCGAGGGCGTTGCGCACCGCATCGCCGAGCATGATGAACGCCAGAACGGTGATCGACACCATGACCGACGGGATGATCAGGACGAACGCGGCGTTACGCAGCTGCTCCTGGCCGGAGGAGATGTCGACACCCCACGACACGGTCGGTTCGGCGAGCCCGATGCCCAGGAAGGACAGGGTCGCCTCGGCCGAGATGTAACCGCCGAGCGCGATGGTCGCGACGACGATCACAGGGGCGATCGCGTTGGGCAGGATGTGCCGGAGCAGGATGCGGGTGGTCGAGGCGCCGAGCGCCTTGGCCGCCATCACGTAGTCGGCCTGCTTGATCGTCAGCACCGAGCCGCGCGCGACACGGGCGATCTGGGTCCAGCCGAGGAAGGCCAGGGCCAGGATGACGACCCAGATCTTGCGCTCCTCGAACGAGGTCAGGACGACCATCGCGCCGAGGATGAAGGGCACGCCGAAGAAGATGTCGGTGACCCGGGACAGGATCGTGTCGATCCAGCCGCCGAAGTAACCGGCGAGCATGCCGACCACGGTGCCCAGGATCGTGACCAGGGCGGTGACGACGACGGCGACGGTGATCGAGGCACGGGCACCGTAGACGACACGCGCGTAGATCGAGCGCCCCTGGATGTCGTACCCGAACCAGTCCTCCTGGAAGAAGTTCCCCCACTTGGGCTTCTGCAGGTAGTGGTGGGCCAGGTCCGCGTAGCGCGGGTCGGCGCCGGTGAACAGGCCGGGGAATATCGCCATCACCAGCAGGAAGAAGATCAGGACGGCCGAGACGACGAACAGCGGGCTGCGCCGCAGGTCGTGCCAGGCGTCCGACCACAGGCTGCGGGGCTTGCCGACCGGTGAGGCGGCGGCGGGTGCCGCCACGGCCCCGGGCGTGTCCGGGGTGGCTTCCTTGAGCGTCTCAGGCATAACGGATCCTCGGGTCCAGGACCGCGTAGAGCAGGTCGACGACCAGGCTGGCGATGAGATAGACGACGACGATCAGCGTCACGATGCCGACGACGGTGGCGCCTTCGCGGTGCCGGAGCGCGTCGAAGACGTTGTAGCCGACGCCCTTGATGTTGAAGATGCCCTCGGTGACGACGGCCCCGCCCAGCAGGGCACCGAGGTCGGTGCCGAGGAAGGTGACCACGGGGATCAGCGAGTTGCGCATCAGGTGGACGCCGATGATGCGACGGCGCGGCAGCCCCTTGGCCACGGCGGTGCGCATGTAGTCGGAGCGCAGGTTCTCCGCGACCGAGGTGCGGGTCAGTCGCGCCACGTAGGCGAGCGACAAGGACCCGAGGACGACCGCGGGCAGGATCAGCTCACTCGAACTCGCCTCGAGGCTCACGTTGGGTTCGACCCAGCCGAGCTGGAAGGCGAAGAGGTACTGGCCGAGGAAGCCCAGCACGAACGAGGGGACCGAGATGAGCAGGAGCGTCAGGACGAGCAGACCGCGGTCGCGAAGGGTGTCGGCCTTCAGGCCCGCGAAGATGCCCATGGAGATACCGACGACGACCGTGAAGATGAAGGCAAACAGGGCCAGCCGGACGGTGATCGGGAACGCTTCCGAAATGATGTCGGCGACGGGTCGCCCACTGGCGATCTGTGTGCCGAAATCACCCTGGAACAGGTTCACGAGGTAGTTCCAGTACTGGTGCCAGAGCGGCAGGTCGAGCCCGAGCTCCTTCTTCATTTCCGCGATCTGCGTGGGGTCGACGGCCTGTTCGCCTGCGAGCGCGCGCACGGGGTCGCCGGGCAGCGCGTACATCATGGCGAAGACCAGCAAGGTTGACCCGAGGAAGACCGGGATCATCTGGAGCAGTCGCCGCGCGACGTAACGCCCCATGTTTGCCTCCGATTAGGGATAAAGCAGCCCAGGGGCCGCCCTCCGGTTACGGAGAGCGGCCCCCCGGGACCTACTGCCTGGTGTGGGCGGCTGATGGCCGAGTGGGGGCCCTCAGGCGTGTGTTACTTGTTGACCGTGACTTCGGTGATGTTGTAGTCACCGTGGAAGTCGATCGTCACGTTGTCGACAGCCTTCGAGTAGCCACCGTTGGTCTTGTACTCCCAGAGCGGGATCGCCGGCATCTTGTCCAGGAGGAGCTTCTCCGCGTCCTGGTAAGCCTTGATCGACTCGTCCAGGGTCTTCGCGTTGTCGCCCTTCTTGAAGGCCGCGTCGACCTCCTTGTCGGAGAACCGGCCGTTGTTGGCCTCGGCCGTGGTGCCGTACAGCTCCCGCATGAAGTTGACGTTCACGGGGTAGTCGGCAACCCAGCCACCGCGGTACATCGACTTGACCTGGTCGTTGTCACGCGCCTCCAGGTCGGTCTGGAAGTCCGGCTTGGCGTCCGGGACACAGTCGACCCCGGTCGAGTTGCGGATGGACTCGCAGACCGCGGTCACCCACTCCTTGTGGCCACCGTCGGCGTTGTACTGGATCCAGATCTTGTTGTCCGGAACGCCGCCGCCCTCGGTGACGAGCTGCTTCGCCTTGGCCGCGTCGAACTTGAACACGTCGGTGCCCAGGTCCTGGTTGCCGGCGACGCCCGGAGGCGTGAAGCTGGTGGCGGGCTTGCGGGTGCCGTTGAGCACGGTCTTGGTGATCGTGTCGCGGTCGATGCCCATCGACAGACCCTGGAGGACCTTCGGGTCGATGTCCTTGAAGGTCTTCGAGTAGAACGTCGGGACGATCGACTGGATGGCCGCGTACGGCTCGTCGATCGCGCGGTCACCGAGGTCCGTCTTGTACTTCGGCAGGTCCTTCGGGCCGACCTGGCGAATCATGTCCAGGTTGCCGGAGAGGAGGTCCTGGTACGCGGCCTCGACGGTCGCGTAGTTCTTGAAGAGGACACCCTTGTTCTTGGCCTTGTTCGGGCCCTGGTAGTCAGGGTTGGCCTTGACCTGGATGAGCTTCTTGTGGTCCCACTTCTCGAAGATGTAGGGACCGTTACCGACCGGGGCCTGGCCGAACGCCTTGGTGTCCTTGTAGAACACCTCGGGCAGCGGGGCGAAGGTGGTGTAGCCGAGCTTGTACTCGTAGTACGGCACCGCGTTGTTGAGCTCGATCGTGAAGGTCGTGTCGTCGACCGCCTTCAGACCGGACATCTCCGTGGCCTTGGGGTCACCCTTCTCGGGGTGCACGTCCGCGTAGCCCTTGATGTCCTCGAACCAGAACGCGTTCTGCTGGGCGTTCTTGCTGTTGGCGTACCAGTTCCAAGCCTTGATGTAGGACTCGGACGTGACCGGGGTGCCGTCGTGGAACTTCCAGCCGGACTTGAGCTTGACCGTCCACGTCTTGTTGTCCGTCGACTTCACGGACTCGGCGTTCGTGTAGACGATGTTGCCGTCCGCGTCGAAGTCCAGGAGCTGGGTGAACAGCGACTGGATGACGTAGCTGCCGAGCGACTCGTTGGTGTCGGCCGGGATCAGCGGCTTCTGCGGCTCACCGACGTCGATGGAGACGTAGCCCGCGGGCTTGCCCTTCTCCTTCGAGGCATTGCTGCTGTCGTCACTGTCGCCCCCGCCACAGGCAGTCGCGGCCAGGGCGATGATTGCCGCTCCCGCGACCCACTTGGCGCTCTTGGCACCGCGCATGGGTTTCCTCCTCATGAGTCCACTTTTGACTACAAGAGGGGCACTGGACAGATCCACCGACACCCCTGACGGCGATCGTTTGCAGTGCCCCGAGTGTGCTCGTGAGTCCGCACTCCCCACAGTGCGCCGACCCATTGACCCGAGCTCAATGGAGCCAACTATTAAGGAACACCGGGCTGTAAACCACACTTAAAGGGTCTCGGTTTGACAACATCGAGAAGCCATGGTTGCCCGAAATCCGGACAAAGTGATCCCAGACAGACACCCCCGAAACGGACCGTTAACACATGTTCCGGAGAGCGACGCACGATATCCGGACACCTCGGTCAGGAAAACAGGTTGACGAAAGGCCTGGACCCCCACAGTGTCTGCGGGGGTCCAGGCCTCATGTCAATGGCTCGTTCCGACGGTTCGGACGCCGACGCGGGCGATCAGGACCAGGTCAGCCGTTCTTCGCGCGCGAGGCCGTGCGACCGCGCTGCTTCTGGTCCAGGACGACCTTGCGGATACGCACGGTCTCCGGGGTCACCTCGATGCACTCGTCCTCGCGGCAGAACTCCAGGGACTGCTCCAGCGAGAGCTTGCGGGCGGGGACCACGTTCTCCGTGGTGTCCGCGGAAGCCGCACGCATGTTGGTGAGCTTCTTCTCCTTGGTGATGTTCACATCCATGTCGTCGGCGCGGGAGTTCTCGCCGACGATCATGCCCTCGTAGACCTCGGTGCCGGCCTCGGTGAAGATGACACCGCGCTCCTGGAGGTTGACCATCGCGAACGGCGTCACCGTGCCCGAGCGGTCGGCGACCAGCGAGCCGTTGTGACGGGTGCGCAGGTCCCCGAACCAGGGCTCGTGGCCCTCGAAGATGGAGTGCGCGATGCCCGTGCCGCGGGTCTGGGTCAGGAACTCCGTACGGAAGCCGATGAGGCCGCGGGAGGGCACGATCCACTCCATGCGGACCCAGCCGGAGCCGTGGTTCGTCATCGTCTCCATACGGCCCTTACGGGTCGCCATCAGCTGCGTGATGGCGCCGAGGTGCTCCTCGGGGGAGTCGATGGTCATGCGCTCGATCGGCTCGTGCGTCTTGCCGTCGACCTGCTTGGTGACGACCTCCGGCTTACCGACCGTCAGCTCGAAGCCCTCACGGCGCATCTGCTCGACCAGGATGGCGAGCGCGAGCTCACCACGGCCCTGGACCTCCCAGGCGTCCGGGCGCTCGGTGTCCAGGACGCGGAGCGAGACGTTACCGATGAGCTCGCGGTCCAGACGGTCCTTCACCTGACGGGCGGTGACCTTGTGGCCCTTGCCGCCCTTGCCGACGAGCGGCGAGGTGTTCGTGCCGATGGTCATCGAGATGGCCGGCTCGTCGACCGTGATCAGCGGCAGCGCGATCGGGTTCTCGGGGTCGGCCAGGGTCTCGCCGATCATGATGTCCGGGAAACCGGCGACGGCGCAGATGTCACCCGGGCCCGCCTTCTCGGCCGGCTTGCGGGTGAGCGCCTCGGTCATCAGGAGCTCGGTGATGCGCACGTTGGAGATCGTGCCGTCGCGCTTGATCCACGCGACCGTCTGGCCCTTGCGCAGCTCGCCCTGCTCGACGCGGCACAGCGCGATACGGCCGAGGAAGTTGTCGGCGTCCAGGTTGGTGACGTGGGCCTGCAGCGGGGCGGCCTCGTCGTACTCCGGCGCGGGGACCGTGGAGAGGATGGTCGTGAAGAAGGGCTCCAGGCTGTCGCTGTCCGCGGGGACGGTGCCGTCCTCCGGCTTGGTCAGCGAGGCGACGCCGTCACGGGCACAGGCGTAGACGATCGGGAACTCGATCTGGTCCTCGTCGGCGTCCAGGTCCAGGAAGAGGTCGTAGGTCTCGTCGATGACCTCGGCGATCCGGGAGTCCGGCCGGTCCGTCTTGTTGATGCAGAGGATGACCGGCAGCTTGGCGGTCAGGGCCTTGCGCAGCACGAAGCGGGTCTGGGGCAGCGGGCCCTCGGAGGCGTCGACCAGCAGGACGACCGCGTCCACCATCGACAGACCACGCTCGACCTCGCCGCCGAAGTCGGCGTGGCCGGGGGTGTCGATGATGTTGATCGTGATCGGGTCCCCGCCGTCCTTGGGGTGATACTTCACCGCCGTGTTCTTGGCGAGGATCGTGATGCCCTTCTCACGCTCCAGGTCGTTCGAGTCCATCATGCGTTCGTCGAGGTTCTCGGCGGCGTGCGCGGCGAAGGCGCCCGCCTGCTTGAGCATGGCGTCGACCAGCGTGGTCTTGCCGTGGTCGACGTGGGCGACAATGGCTACGTTACGGATGTCGTGGCGCGTGGGCATGGGTGGCTTGCGCTTCTCTCGGATCGTGGGATCAGGCGTCTCAGTCGGTCTTCGAGTCCTCGTACGCCCGCCGGGCGGCACGCCACGGCTAGTCCAATGGTACGGGCCCGATCGGTCCGGGGCTTCCCGGCCCGATCCACAGGGCAGGGCTACAGCCACTATTCAGCCGATATTCAGCCGGTATTACGTCATCGTCCAGCCGGTGCGTGGCCGGACGGCAAGGGGTGTGGGAAGACGAGCAGCCCGGGTCTGGGCGGACACCACCTTGCCCGCCGGGGACTCCGGCGGGCAAGGGAATTGAGCTGTATCTGAGCTTTGAATACGGCCTTGACCTGCTACTTCTTCCGATTCGCGGGGGAACCTGCCGCTTCTCGCCCGGTGAATCCGATGTCCTGGTAACGAGGGGCGGCGAAGCCGAAGGCACCGATGTTCGCCAGCTTCTTGTCGACGGCGACCAGCTGTGGCCTCTGATACAGCGGAATCGATCCGGCGGCGGCCCAGATCCGTGCGTCGGCCTGCTTCAGGAGGTCCCTCGACGCGTTGGCGTCGAGCTCGGAGACCGCGCGGTCGAAGAGCTGGTCGATGTGGTCCGAGCCGACCCGCGTGTAGTTCTGCTCGACGAGGAGCGAGCCGTCGGTGGCGGGCTCCGGCTTGGCGAAGATCGGGCGCCCGTCGGTCGCCGGGTAGGCGGTGGCGGGCCAGGAGTACAGCGCCATGTCGTAGTCGCCGGAGGCGATGTGGTCCTTGAAGTAGCTGTCGTCGTCGACCTTGGTGATCTGCGTGCCGATGCCGACCGCGTCCAGCATCTCGACGATCTTCTCCCCGACGGTCCGCAGCGGCTGCGATCCGGGGCCCGAGGGCAGGACGAAGCGGAGGGTCAACGGCTTGCCGCCCTTGCCGAGGCGGTCCTTGACGGCGGCGGGGGCGGGTGCGGCCGTGCCCGCGGGGGCGTAGGCGCCGGGGGCGCCTCCGGGCTGCTTGTCCTGCGCGGTGACCTCGGCGTCGCGGGCGGGGCGGTCGCCCGGCTTCTCGTCGCCGACGATGTACGTCCCCTCCTCGCGCGAGGCCTTGTCGTCCTTGTCCGCCTTGTCGGCGCCCTTCTCCTCGGCCTTCTTCTCCGCGGCCTTCTTCTCCGCGGCCTTCTTCTCGGCCTCGCTGCCCGCCTTGGTGTCCTCGGTCTTGCGGACGGCCCCGCCCACGGTCCATCCCGCGTCGGCCAGCAGCGCCTGCGCCTCCTTGGTGTCCCGGTCGCCGAGCGCGCCACTGCCGTCCTTGTAGGCCGGCTGCCCGGCCAGGGCCAGGTGGCTGCCGGGCGGCTTCGCGGGCAGGCCGAGCGGCTTCAGCACGGTGTCGGCGAGCTCCTGCCGGTCCAGGGTGCGGGCGATGGCGCGGCGCACCCGGTCGTCGGAGAGCGGCCCGGACTCGCCGTTCATCGCGAGCTGCGTGTAGGCGGGCTCCAGCGACTTGCGTACGGCGAAGCCCTTCAGCGCCTTCTGCTCGGCGGCGTACACCGCGACGGCTTCCCGGTTCTTCTCGCGGGCGGCCTGCGCGGTCTCGGCGGCCTCCTCGTCCGAACCGTGGGCCAGGGCCCAGGACCGCAGGGCGGCGGCCGGGGTGACGTCGGCTCCCGGGCCGTGGGCGGGCGGCTGCCCGTTCCCGCCCCGGTAACGGGCCGCGAGGGCGATGCTGTTCGCCGTGGCGGAGTCGATGTCGGCGACGTCCACCGTGCCCTCGGTCAGCGCGTCGGTGCGGTCCTCGGGCTCGACTGCGCGGAAGACCAGGGATTCGAGCTTGGCCTCGTCGCCCCACCAGCGGGGGTTCCGGTCGAGGACGACCGTGCCCTTGTCCTTGTTCACGCTGCGCAGCCGGAAAGGTCCGGCGGTGTTCTTCAGTGCGGCCCTGGCGCCGTCGTTGAAGGTGCCGGGCGACCCGGTCACCTCCTTCGGGTACAGCGGCGAGAAGAGCGAGCGCCAGTCCGCGTACGGCTTCGAGAACGTGACCCGGACCTGCAGATCGTCCTTGCCGCGTTCGATCTTCTCGATCCGCTCGTACCCCGCGTTGCGCGCGGTCCAGAAGGCCGAGTCCTTGCCGCTCAGCGCGCGCCACTGGGCGACGAAGTCGGGGGCGCCGATCTCCCGGCCGTCGCTCCACACGGCCTGCTGGTTGAGCTTGTAGAGGACGACCTGTCTGGGCTCCTGCTCGATGACCTTCGCCGACTCCAGATAGTCGGGGTTCAGCTCGGGCTCCCCCCGCGCGTCCAGCGGGAAGAGCGAGGGCAGGAGGGCGCCGGTGATCCGCGTGGTCGCGCTGTCGGCGTCGGCCTGGAAGGTGTTGAGGGTGGCGGGGACCGCGTCGATCGCCCACGTGAGGGTGGAGCCCTCGGTCACCCGGTCCCGGGAGGCCGGGGCGATGTCCTGCGGGACGGCCACCGCGGTGGGGCCCTCACTGTCCGAGGTGCAGCCCGCCAGTACCGGGATCGTGAGCACACCTGTCGCCAGGAGCGCGACCGAGCGGCGCTTTCGGGCCGTCCCGCGTGGGACGCCGACGTGGGCCATGGCTGATACCTCCGGGGCCGGCCCGGCCCACCCCGTACCGGAATGGACCGGATGATGCGTTCTGGTGGCATTTGCAGTTGATCAGACTGATTCGCTGATCCACTGAAAGCACCTTCACGCGAGGGAGGCGGCAGGCGCGGCCGGTGGGGCCGCGGACGTCACCCGTGCGGCCCCGGAACCGGCCCGGCGGCGGTCAGCCCAGGAGC
Organism: Streptomyces sp. NBC_01166; assembly: GCF_045039765.1. Classification (NCBI taxonomy): domain Bacteria; kingdom Bacillati; phylum Actinomycetota; class Actinomycetes; order Kitasatosporales; family Streptomycetaceae; genus Streptomyces; species Streptomyces sp. NBC_01166. The sequence goes on along the minus strand of NZ_CP108613.1, from coordinate 5,438,975 downwards.
TTGACGATCGCGGCGGTGGTGTCGGTCTCGCCGAGCCTCGGGAAGATCTTCCCGACGCTGTTGCGGTGGGCGTCGGCGTCCATGTCGGTGACGGCGTCGGTCGCGACGGTGACGTGGTAGCCGTGTTCGTGCGCGGCGCGGGCGGTGGACTCGACGCCGATGCTGGTGGCGATGCCGGTGATCACGACCTGGGTGATGCCGCGGCGGCGCAGTTCGAGGTCGAGCGCCGTGCCGTGGAAGGCGCCCCACTGCTGCTTGGTGACGACGGTGTCTCCGTCGCGCGGGCCGAGCTCGGGCAGGATGTCGGCCCAGTCCGCGGCGGGCTTGCCGGCCGGGGCCCGGCCCTCTGTGCGGCCGGGGGCGCCGCCCGTCACGCGGACCAGGAAGACCGGGAGGTCCTTGGCCCGGAAGGCTTCGGCGAGGGTCACCGAGTTGGCGACGACGCCCTCGGCCGGGTGGGCCGTCGGGAGGGCGACGATGCCCTTCTGCAGGTCGACGACGACGAGTGCGGTCCGGGGGTCCAGGACGGTGGCGGTCATGTGCGTACTCCTTGATGTGCTGATGTGCGGATATGTGCTGGGGGATTTCAGGCGCGGGCGCGCAGGGCGCGGTCGGTGAGGGTCAGGACGGCCAGCAGCACGGCCAGGACGACGGAGACCGCAGCCATGAGGTGCAGTCCCGCGTCGCTCGCCGCGTCGGCGTAGGCCAGGGCGATCAGGCTGGACGCGGTGATGGCGCCGATGTACTGGGCGGTGCGCTGGAGTCCGGCGGCGGCGCCGATGCTCTCGGGGGGCGCGTAGGCCTGGACGGCCGCCTGGTTGCTCGTGCCGATGAGCCCCTGCGGGGCGCCGAAGCACGCTCCGGCGAGCAGCAGGACGGCGAGCGGGGTGTCACCGGAGAGGAACACGAGGATGCCCGCGCCGGCGGTGAGCAGCAGGCAGGCCACGGTCAGCGGGGCACGCAGCCCCTTCGTGCGGGCTCCGAGCAGCGAGCAGACGAGCGCGGTGACGGACATCGGCAGCATGAGCAGCCCGGTGTGCCCGGAGGAGAAGCCGCGGGCCTCCTCCAGCCACTGCGTGTAGCCGTACATGACGCAGTAGATCAGCAGGTAGCCGAGGCCGTGGCGCAGGTACGTGCGCAGCAGGGGGCCGTTGCCAGCGAGCATCCGGATGTCTATGAACGGCTGCGGGGTGCGCAGCTGCCACCGGACCAGGACTGCCGTCAGGACGGCGAAGGGGGCGAGCAGCCACCACTGCGGGTGGGCGAGGTCGAGCAGGAAGAAGACCAGCACCGTCAGCGCGGTGGTGAACAGCCCGATGCCCAGGGGATCCAGGGAGAGCTTCGGCGCGCCCCCGTCCGCGGCCCGGTCGCGCGGCGGGTCGGCCGGGACCCAAAGCAGCGCGGCGCCGAAGGCGAGCAGGGCGATCGGCACGTTGACGGCGAAGATGCCGCGCCAGCCGACGACCGACACGAGCAGCCCGCCGAGCGCGGGGCCGACGGCGGCACTGCCCAGGGCCGCGAAGGAGAGCCTGGCGAGCACGGGGCGGGGGGTGGGCCGGCCGAGCCGGCGCGACTCGTCACGCAGGACGGCCATGGCGGCCGGGTAGGCGGCCGACGTACCGATGCCGAGCAGCAGCCGGGAGACGATCAGGGTGCCGAAACCGGGGGCCAGCGCACCGACCACCCCGGACACGACCACGACGACGAGGCCGGCCAGGAAGACCCGGCGCGGGCCGAGGGTGTCGGCGAGCTTGCCGAGGACGGGCTGGGCGACGGCGCTGGCGAGGTAGAGGACGGAGATGAGCCAGGCGGTGTCGGCGGCACCGATGCCGAAGCAGTGCCCGATGGCCACCAGGGCGGTGGAGATCATCGTGGTGTTCAGCGGGTTGAGCAGGGAGCCCATCAGCAGCGGCGCGGTGAGCCGGGCGCTGAATCCGGGGCCGTCCTCCACGGGCGGGGCGGGCCGGGGCGCCGCCACCGGCGCGCCGGGGGTCACATCCGTCCCGTACCGGGTCACTTGTCGACCAGACGGCCGATGAGCTCGACGGCCTCGGCGAGCGCCCGGCGCTCCGCCCCGTCCAGTTCGCCGGCGATCGCCTCGGCCAGCCAGCTCCGCTTGGCGGCCCGCACCCCGGCGAGGACGGCGCTCCCCTCCTCGGTCACCGACACGAGCGACTTCCGGCCGTCCTCCGGATCGGGGGTGCGGGTGACGAACCCCTGGCTCTCCAGCGCGCCGAGGGTCAGCCGCATCGACTGGGGCCGCACGAGCTCCGCCCTGGCCAGCGCCGCCGTGGTGGCCGGTCCGCCGTCCTCCAGTCTGGCTAGGGCCGAGCGCTGGGAGGGGGTGAGCAGACTGTCGGCCGAGGAGCTCCGCAGCCGCCTGAGCAGCCGCCCGACCACAGCCGAGAGATCTGTCGCGACATCCTCGGCCGTGGGGTCGACGGGGATCCGCGGCGCTGCGGCATCGGGGTTTTCGGACGTTCCGGGCATGCTCTCCACCGTAAAGATGGACAGGGCATCTTGCAAGGCAGCCTGTCTATCCTTGGGCAAAGACCGGCGCGTGCCACGGATGGCGCGCGAGCAGGCCCGCTGTTGCCCGCCGCCGGGCCCGCGATCTAGGGTGAATGCGCTTTCAGGAGAGGGCCGCCACCCGCAGCAGCGGGTGCAGCGTACGAAGAAGAAGCGGACGGTCGGTCGAGTGAGCGCCCCTACGGTGTACGACGTCGCCGAGCGGTCGGGCGTCTCGATCGCCACGGTTTCCCGGGTCTACCGCAACCCCGACTCCGTGCGCGCCCAGACGCGCGAAAGGGTGCTGGAGGCTGCCCGCGAGCTCGGTTACGTGCCGAGCGGCAACGCCCGGGGGCTGGCCAGCCGCACCACCGGGGTGCTGGGGCTCTGCTTCCCCGACTACGCCGATCCGGACGCCGAGGCCGACGCTGAGACCGACAGCGGGGCCGACGACGCCGCCATGCTGTACTCCGACCAGATCATCCGCGGCATGGAGCGGGCGGCCCGCCGGCACGGCTACGCCCTCCTGATCGCCGCGTCGTTGCAGGGCGGGCCGGAGAGCCTCGTCGCCAAGGTCGCGGGCCGGGTGGACGGCTTCGCCGTACTGGCGCAGACCGTACCGACCGAGGACCTGGAGGTCATATCGCGCCGGCTCCCGGTGGTGATGCTCGCCGGACCGCGCGAGATCGACCACCTCGACCACATCGTCGTCGCGAACGCCGCCGGCGAGCGGGAGCTGGCCCGCCATCTGATCGAGGACCACGGGCTGCGCCGGCTCGCCTTCGTCGGGGGCGATCCGGACTCCCCGGACGCCGAGGCGCGGTTCCACGGCTACCGCGACGCGTGCCGTGACGCCGGGCTGCCGGTTCCGGACGCGCCGGACCTGCGGACCGCGATGATCACTCGGGCCGAGGGGGCGCGTGCCGCCGAGGCGCTGCTCGACCGGGACACCGAGCCGCCGGAGGCGATGCTCTTCGCCAACGACCAGATGGCGGTGGGGGCGCTGCGTGCGCTGGAGGGGCGCGGGGTGCGGGTGCCGGAGGACATCGCAGTGACCGGCTTCGACGGGATCCCGCTGAGCCGGATCGTGCGCCCGTCCCTCACGACCGTCCGGCAGCCGATCCGCCAACTGGGCGAGCAGGCTGTGGAATTGCTGGTGCAACGACTTGCCGACCCGGGCCGTGCCCCGGTGTCGCTGGAGCTGCCCGTCTCCCTGGCCCGCCGGGCCAGCTGCGGCTGCGGCTGACCTGCGGCGGCCCGGGACGGTGTCCTGGAGCCGCGATCAGCCTCGGAGCCACGCCCCGAAGAAGCGCTCGCGCCGCACGGCGAGTTCGGCGCTCTCGTCCGCGAGCCCCTCGTACGCGAAGTGCCCCGCTCTCAGCACCATCAGCTCCCGGGGGCCGGACAGCGCGTTGTGCACGGCGAACTGGCCCGGCGGCGGCACCGAGGGGTCGAACAGGGCCGCCGCCACGAGCGTCGGCAGCTCCAGCCGCGCGGCGGCCGTCGCCGCGTCGAAGTACCGCAGCACCTCCGTCACCTCGGGGTGCTCGCGGTGGTGGGCGCGCACGGACTCCCCGCTGCCGGCGCAGGGCAGGGTGAGCCGCAGCGGATGGTTCCCGAAGGTCGGGACGGTGAGCTGCGCGGCGCCGAACCGTTCGTCCCAGGGCAGCGCGAGGGCCCCGAGCCCGCCGCCGAAGCTCTCCCCGAGGTAGCCGAGGCGACCGGGGCCGGCCAGCCGGGGCAGCAGCTCCTGGAGCGCCGTGGCCGCGCACCAGAGATCGGCCACGCAGTCGCCGATGACATAGGTGTCGCGCGAGCCGATGCCGTGCAGGACATGCCCCGCGGCCTCGTCCGGGACGCCGGGCAGCAGACCCCGGGCCCCCATGCCGCGCACGCAGGGCAGGATCGCGGCGGACCGGGGCAGCGGCAGCGGCACGTCGGGCCCGGCCTCCTGGCGGCCGCCGTACCCGTGCCCGATGACGAAGCCGTGCTCCGCGTCGCACCCGGCAGGCAGGGCGAGCCAGCCGCCGAGGCGTACGCCGCCGACGGACGTGAAGGTCACGCCGTGCAGGCGGATCCCGTCGCGCTCCTCCTCGACCGGACCCACCTCGGGCGCCGTGACGACCGCCAGTGCCTCCCGGTGGCGCGCCCTCCAGAAGTCCTCGAAGTCCCCGGGCGGCGCGGGCGCCGGTATGCGCAGCAGGTCGTCGAGCGTCCTGCCGTAGGCGGGGTCGAAGGGGAAGTCGTGCGCGAACGGGGCCATGAGCAGGACAGTAGGGCCTCTCCGAGGCTCCACCGGGCCGCCCCTGGGCTCCTAACCCCTCGAAACAAGCGGAATCACTCACATCCACTTCAAATCCGCAAACGGTGTGCTTACGGTTCCACGGCGAGGCCTCAGGGACCTCCAGGTGTCGAGCACGTTGCACGAGTGTGACCCAGCACCCTCTTGCGGATTCCCGAACGACTGCCGCAGAGTGATGTATGCGCTTACAGGCAGCGCATACATTCGGATTGCTCGAGGAGGAGCCCTCCATGTCCCGCACCGCCAGAACCGCCTCCGCCGCCGTCGCCGTGTCGCTCGCCCTCTCCGTCTCCGCGTGCGGCAGCTCAGGTGGCGACGACGTCGCCGCGGATGCGAAGCAGACGCTCACCGTCTGGGCCATGGGGGCCGAGGGCGAGAAGCTCGCCGAGGTGGCCGAGGTGTACGAGAAGTCCCACCCCAACGTCACCGTCAAGGTGACCCCGGTCGGCTGGGACGTCGCCCACCAGAAGCTCGTCTCCGCCGCCGCGGCGGGCACCATGCCGGACGTGGCGCAGATGGGCGGCAGCTACATGGGAGAGTTCGCCGAGCTCGGCGTCCTGGAGCCGGTCGACACGAAGGTCTTCGACAAGGCGGACTTCTTCCCGGCCGGCTGGAACCAGGGCGAGGTGGACGGCACCGCGTACGGCGTGCCGTGGTACGTCGACACCCGCGTCCTCTACTACCGCACCGACCTGGCGAAGAAGGCAGGCGTCGACAAGGCGCCCGCCGACTGGCGGGAGATGCAGGACCTGGCGACCGCGTACCAGAAGAAGGCCGGCACCAAGTGGGGCCTGTCCATCCAGCCCAGCGGCCTGGACACGGTGCAGAACTTCTACCCCTTCCTGTACTCCGCCGGCGGAGAGATCGTCGACGACGAGGGCGAGGCGGTCATCGACAGCCCTGCGGCGGTCAGGGCGCTGAAGGAGTACGGCTCGTACTTCGACAAGGGAATCTCCAACAAGTCGGTGCAGCCGGGATACGACGTGGTGAAGGACTTCGGCAACGGCCGGGTCCCGATGTTCTTCGGCGGCCCCTGGCACGTCACCCTGCTGAACGAGGGGCAGCCGCAGATCAAGGACAAGTGGGCGGTGGCCCCCGTCCCGGCGGACAGGACCTCCGCCTCCATGGCCGGCGGCTCCTCGCTGGTGGTCTCCAAGGACAGTGAGCACAAGGCCGCCGCCGAGGAGTTCATCGCCTACCTCACCGGCACGGACGGCCAGGCCGACTGGTACGAGCGCACCAAGGACCTCCCCGCGAACACCGCGGCCTGGGACTCCGGCAAGCTCGCCGACGACGCGAACCTCCAGATCTTCAAGAAGCAGATGGACACCGCCAAGTCCTCGCCGTCCTCCGCCAGGCTGACGGAGATCACCGACAAGGTCGACCAGGCGATCGCGAAGGTGACGCAGGGCAAGGCATCCGCCGAGGACGCGCTGAAGACCGCGCAGTCCGAGATCGAAAGCCTCGTGAAGCAGTAGCCATGGGCACCACGACCTCAAGCGCCGCGCAGCCGGCCAAGGTGAAGGCGCCCGGCCGCGGGGCGCCCCCGACCGGGGGCGGCCGGGACGGCGCGGGGCGCAGGAAGCGCTCGATGGGTGTACAGAACGCGGCGGGCTGGCTCTTCTCCACCCCGTTCCTCGTCCTGTTCACCGTCTTCATGGCGTTCCCCATCCTCGCCACGCTGCTGATGAGCTTCACCGACTTCGGGCTGCGCAACGTCACCCGCCCCTGGGAAGCGAACTTCATCGGCTTCGAGAACTACGTCGAGCTGTTCGGCGACGAGAAGTTCCTCAAGTCGCTCTTCAACACGGCGTACTTCGTCGTGGTGGGCGTCCCGCTGACGATCGCCCTCGGGCTGGTCGTCGCCGTGCTGCTGAACAACGGCATCGACCGGGCGAGGACCTTCTTCCGGGTCGGCTTCTACGCGCCTGTGGTCACCACCATCGTGGCCGTCGCCGTCGTCTGGCGGTTCGTCCTGGATCCGAGCGACGGGCTCGTCGCCGGTCTCTTCTCCGAAGTGGGCCTCACCGCACCGGACTTCCTCGGCTCCGAGGCCCTGGCCATGCCGTCGATGATCGCGATGGCGGTCTGGCGCAACGTGGGCACGGTCATGGTGCTCTTCATCGCCGGCCTGCAGGCCATCCCGCCCGAGGTCAGGGAGGCCGCTCGGCTCGACGGCGCCGGGATCTGGCAGGAGTTCCGCGGAATCACGGTGCCCCTGCTGCGGCCCACGCTGCTCTACGCCACCGTGATCACGACCATCGGCTACCTCAACGTCTTCGAGGAGCCGTTCGTGATGACGCAGGGCGGCCCCTCCGACTCCACGCTGACCGTGTCGCTGAACATGTACCGCGAGGGCTTCAACTTCTTCCACATGGGTTACGCGAGCGCCATGGCGTACGTGCTCTTCGTGGTGATCATGGGCATCACGGTGCTGCAGCTCCGACTGCTGAAGGACAACACGAAATGACCGTCCACCGAGCACCCGGTGCCGTGCGGGCGGCGCCCACGGGAAAGTCCCGCGCCTTCGGGCGGCCCCTGGTCTACGTCCTGCTCTCGCTGGGCCTGCTGATCATGTCGGCGCCGTTCCTCTGGATGGCGGTCTCGTCCTTCAAGACGACGAGCGACCTCTCGGCCAGTCCCCCGGTGTGGATCCCGACCGAGTGGACCCTGGCGAACTTCCGTGAGCTGCTGGACAAGCTGGACCTGCCGCTCTACTTCATGAACTCCGTGATCGTGGCGGTGCTGGTCACCGTCTCGAACCTGGTGTTCTGCTCGATGCTCGGGTACGCCCTGGCCAAGCTGAGGTTCGTCGGCCGCAACAAGATCTTCGGTGTGGTCCTGGGCGCCCTGATGGTGCCCGGCAACCTGATGCTCCTGCCCCTCTTCGTGCTGATGAGCAAGCTCCGGCTGATCGACTCGTACGCCGGTCTGGTGCTGCCCTTCGCGGCCGGGGCGTTCGGAGTCTTCCTGATGCGGCAGTTCATGCAGTCGATCCCGGACGAGCTGCTGGAGGCGGCCAGGATGGACGGCGCCGGCGAGTGGTACATCTTCTGGCGGATCGTGATGCCGCTGGTGAAGCCCGCTCTCGCGACGCTCTCGATCTTCACGTTCCTCGGCTCCTGGAACAACTTCGTCTGGCCGCTGATCGCGACCAACGACCCGGACAAGTACACGCTCCCGGTCGCCCTGGCCACGTTCGCGACCGACCCCAACAAGGCGGGCGGCTCCAACGGCATGCTGATGGCCGGAGCCTTCCTGGTCGTGCTGCCGGTGCTGATCCTCTTCATCGCTCTGCAGCGGCACTTCACCCAGGGCATCGCCACGGCCGGCATGAAGTAGCCCGGCCCGCCCTCCGCACACCCACGAGGCCGCACCCCACCCCGGCCCGTCCCCCTTCACGCACAGGAAAGACGTTTCGCGATGACGCACACCCCGGTCCCGTTCCCCGATGGCTTCCTCTGGGGCGCCTCCACCGCCGCCCACCAGATCGAGGGCAACAACACCAACAGTGACTGGTGGGTCAAGGAGCACTCCACCGGCACGCACATCCAGGAGCCCAGCCTCGACGCCTGCGACAGCTACCACCGCTGGCACGAGGACATGGACCTGCTCGCGTCCCTCGGCTTCACCGACTACCGCTTCTCCGTCGAATGGGCGCGCATCGAGCCCGCCGAGGGACGGTTCTCCCGGGCGGAGCTGGCCCACTACCGGCGCATGGTCGAGGGTGCGATCGCCCGCGGGCTGCGCCCGATGGTCACCCTCCACCACTTCACCGTGCCCCAGTGGTTCGAAGCGCGCGGAGGCTGGACGGCGGACGGCGCCGTGGAGCTCTTCGCCCGGTACGTCGCGGCCTGCGCACCGGTGATCTCCGAAGGCGTCAGCCACGTCTGCACCATCAACGAGCCGAACATGATCGCCGTGATGGCGGGCCAGGCGAAGCGCGGCGACATCGGCTTCCCGCCCGCCGGACTGCCCACCCCGGACGACGAGACCACCGAGGCGGTCATCGCCGCGCACCACGCGGCCGTGAAGGAGGTCCGGGCGCTCGACGCCGGGATCCAGGTCGGCTGGACGATCGCCAACCAGGTCTACCAGGCGCGTCCGGGAGCCGAGGAGGTCACCGCCGCCTACCGTCACCCGCGCGAGGACGTCTTCATCGAGGCCGCCCGCGGCGACGACTGGATCGGCGTCCAGTCCTACACCCGTACGGAGATCGGCCCGGACGGCCCGGTCCCCGCGTCCGGTGACGTCGAGCGGACGCTGACGCAGTGGGAGTACTACCCGGCCGCCGTCGGGCACGCCCTGCGTCACACCGCCGAGGTCGTCGGCGCCGGAATGCCGCTGATCGTCACGGAGAACGGCATCGCCACCTCCGACGACACCCGCCGCGTCGCCTATTACGCGGGCGCGCTGAACGAGGTGGCCTCCGCGATCGAGGACGGGCTCAACGTCCAGGGCTACCTGGCCTGGAGCGCCCTGGACAACTACGAGTGGGGTTCGTTCACCCCGACCTTCGGCCTGATCGGCGTGGACCGGGAGACGTTCGAGCGGACCGCCCGCCCCTCCGCCGAGTGGCTGGGCTCCCTCGGCCGATCCCGCGAACTGCCCCGCACCGCCGGCTGACAACCGCCTCGGCCCGGCGCCCCGAGCAGGCGTCGGGCCGGCCCCGGAGCAGGGACCGTCGCGACGGTCCCTCCGGCGGGGGAGCCGCCGCCACCTGACCGGCGACGGCTCCCCCGCCACCCCGCCCGGACGCGTCCGGGCCCGCGCACCGTGACAGTCGATGACTCTTCCCGAGAGGTATCCGATGGACCGTCGCACATTTCTCACCGCCGCCGGGGCGGGGGCCGCCGCCCTGTCGGCCGGGGCCCTCACCGCCCCGCACGCCGTCGCCGCACCGGCAGACCGATCCGGATCCGGGCAGCTTCTGGCCTGGTTCCGCGACACGTACCGCTCGGTCGAGGCGATGACGACCGGATTCGGCCTCACCGCCGACAAGATCGACGTCAGCGGTTCCGCGCCCGTGGTGTCCCGCCAGACCTCGCCGACCAACATCGGCTGCGGCCTCTGGTCGGCGGTGGCGGCCGGCGGGCTCGGCGTGATCGGCGGAGCCGCGATGCTGCGCACGCTGGAGCGGACCGTCTCCGCCGTCGAGAAGCTGGAGCGCCACCACGGCTTCTGGCTCAACTGGTACGACGCCCACGACGGTTCCGTGCTGACGGAGTGGCCCGGCACCGGGGACCCCGTCCGCCCGTTCCTCTCCTCGGTGGACAACGCCTGGCTGGTCACCGGACTGCGGATCGCCGCCGACGCGGCGCCGTCGCTCCGCCCCCGTATCGAGCGGATCCTCTCCACCGCCGACTGGTCGTACTACTACACGCCGTACGACCCGTACGACCCCGTGGCCGGCCCCGGACAGCTGCGCGGCGGCTTCTGGACCGACACGGAGGAGCCCACGGCCCACCATTACGGCGCCCTGAACACCGAGCCCCGCATGGCGAGTTACCTCGGCATCGCGGATGGCTCCCTGCCGTCCCGGCACTACTGGCACCTGCTGCGCACGATGCTGCCCGAGCACGAGCAGGAGCAGCACCCGGGTGGCGCGTACGCCGTGATGGACGGTGTGCGTGTCTGGCAGGGGCACTACACCCACGGCGGACGGAAGCTGGTCCCCACCTGGGGCGGCTCGATGTTCGAGGCGCTGATGGTGCCGCTCTTCGTGCCCGAGCCGGAGTGGTCGCCGCGGTCCTGGGGCCGCAGCCACCAGCGCTACGTCCGCAGCCAGATCGAGCACGGTCTGCGGGAGGCGGGGTACGGCTACTGGGGCTTCTCCCCCGCGAACGTCCCCGAGGGCGGCTACCAGGAGTACGGCGTCGACGCGCTGGGCATGCAGGTCGACGGCTACGCGTCCAACACGGACCGCACGTACACCACGGACGGCGCGCCGCTGCCGGACCCGTCGGCGTTCACCAACGGTGTGGTCACCCCGCACGCCTCGTTCCTCGCGCTGCCGTACGCCCGCCGGGAGGCGGTGGACAACCTCCGGGCGCTGGACCGCGACCTCGGCGCGTACCACGAGGGGTACGGCTTCCGGGACTCGGTCAATGTGGGCACCGGCCGGGTCAGCGACTTCATGCTGGCACTGGATCAGGGCATGATCATCGCGGCGCTGGCCCAGGCCCTGAGGCCCGGACTGCTCCAGCGGCCGTTCCGGTCCGGCGGCTTCCGGACGCGGGTGCGCCCACTGCTCGCCGCGGAGCGCTTCAGCATCTGACCGGTCCTCGGTGCCGGGTCGCGGGCGGCAGGGGGCGGACATAGCCTCCCAAATGTGATGCCGCCTGCGAGCCGTACCGGGATGTCCCGGCTTTCGATACCCGGCAGGGTCCTCATCGCCGCCCTGGCGGCGGTGGTCTGGACCGCCTTGCCGGGCGCTCCGGGAGCCCGGGCCGAGGACCCCGTGACCCTGTCCCGCGAGGGGCAGATCACCGACAAGGTGGACGCACTCGGTGACCGGGAGCGGCAGGTCGAGGCCTCACTCGACCGCCTGTTCGAAGAGCAGCGGGTGCAGCTGTTCGTGGCGTACGTCCGTGACTTCTCCGGCCGGGACGCCCAGACCTGGACCGACGAGACCGCGAACCGCAACGGCCTGGGCCAGGAGGACGTGCTGCTGGCCGTGGCAACGCACGACCGGCAGTACGCCTACTCCGTCGACCAGGGAGCACGCCTCACCGACACTCAGCTCCAGGACGTGGCGAACACGGCGATCGAGCCGGCACTCCGGCAGAACGACTGGGCCGGAGCGGCGATCGGCGCCGCCGACGGCTATGCCGCGGTGCTCGGTGGCGAACCCGTACCGGCCCCCGCCATCACGCCGGGCGCCGCCGATCCCGGGGGCGACTCCGACAGCGGTGCCTCGGCGAACCTGATCGTGCCCGTGGCCGTGCTCGTGGTCGTGTGCGCCGTCGCGGCTTTCGCCCTCACCCGCCGCAGAAGGCGTACGAAGACCCGGACGACACCGGCGGCGGGCGGCTGGGGCGGCGAGGCCGGGGCGGCGGCCGAACCGCCGGTCCCCCTGCCGGACCTGGACGCGCGGGCGAAGGAGGACCTGGTCGACACGGACGACGCCGTGCGCACCAGCGAGGAGGAGCTCGGATTCGCCACGGCCCAGTTCGGCGAGGAGGCCGCGGCTCCATTCGCCGAGGCGGTCCGGTACGCCAAGGACGAGCTGACGGCGGCCTTCCGGCTGCGGCAGCAGCTGGACGACGCCTTCCCCGAGGACGACGCGACACGGCGCCGCATGCTGGACGAGATCATCAGCCGCTGCGCGGACGCCGACGGACGCCTGGACGCCGTGTCCGAGGACTTCGACCGGCTGCGCTCCCTCGAACAGACCGCCCCGCAGGCCGTGGCCACCGCCGAGACCGCCTACCGCGACCTGGTCGCTCGCGTCTCCGCCGCGGACACGGCCCTCGGCACGATGCGGGAGCGGTACGCCGGGTCCGCGACCGCTCCCGCCGCCGGGGACGTCGAACAGGCCAAGGACCGCCTGGTCTTCGTCACCTCCACCCTCAACCAGGCGCGCCAGGCCGTGGACAGCGAGGACAACTCCCGCGCCGCGGTCTACGTCCGTGCGGCGGAGGGCGCGATCAAGCAGGTGGCCACCCTCGTGGACGCGGTCGACCGGCGGGCCGGGGAGCTGGCCGAGGCCGCGGACAAGCTGCCGGGCGCGCTCACCGAGACGGAGACGGACCTCGCGGACGCAAGGGGGCTGCTGGACGGTACCCCGGAGGGTGTGCCGACCGCGGATCTGCGGGGCCGGGTGGCCCGCGCCGAGGCGGTGGCCGGCGATGTGAGGGCGGAGATCGGCTCCGGCCCGTACGACCCGATCGACGCGCTGCGCAGGGTGGAGGAGGCGGACGCCGCGCTGGACGAGGCGCTGGCCGGAGCCCGTGAACAGGAGCACGGCACCCGGCGCGCCCGTTCGCTGCTCGACCAGGCGATGCTCACCGCGCGGGCGGCGATCGGTGCCGCCGCGGACTACATCACCACCAACCGGGGTGCGGTCGGCAGCCAGGCACGCACCCGGCTGGCGGAGGCGCAGCGGCGGTGGGAGAGGGCCCGGGTGCTGTCGGAGGGGAACGACCCGCAGGCCGCCCTGGCCGAGGCGCAGCAGGCGGACGCGCTGGCCGCGCAGGCGCGGAGCCTGGCCGAGCAGGACGTACGCGGCTACGGCGACGGGGGCGGCTTCGGCGGTCCACGCGGCGGGGGCGGGACGGGCGGTGCCGTGCTGGGCGGCATCCTCCTCGGCGGGCTGCTCGGCGGGCGGGGCGGGGGGTTCGGCGGCGGATTCGGGGGCGGGTCGGTTGGTTCCGGGGGCGGGTTCGGCGGCGGGCCGGGCAGCTTCGGCGGCGGGGGGACCCGTGGCCGGCGCGGCGGCGGAGGCCGCTTCTGACTGCGACACGCCCCACCGGCTTTCGTACGAAGAGATCTCGCACAAGGAGAGGTGCCATGACCAAGCAGACCGTCCTCGGCCGCGTCACTCAGCTGGCGCGGGCCAACATCAACGCCCTGATCGACCAGGCGGAGGACCCGCAGAAGATGCTGGACCAGCTGATCCGCGACTACACGAACAACATCGCGGAGGCCGAGCAGGCGGTGGCCGCCACCATCGGCAATCTCAGGCTGCTGGAGGAGGACCACCGGGAGGATGTCGACGCGGCCAGGGAGTGGGGCCAGAAGGCCCTCGCCGCCAGCAGGAAGGCCGACGAGCTGCGGGCCGCGGGAGCGGGGGTGGACGCCGACAAGTTCGACAACCTCGCCAAGGTGGCGCTGGGCAGGCAGCTCCAGTCGGAGCAGGAGGCGAAGACGGCCGAGCCGGCGATCGCCTCGCAGACGGTGGTGGTGGACAAGCTGAAGTCGGGTCTCGACCAGATGAAGAACAAGCTGACCCAGCTGAAGTCCAAGCGCGACGAGCTGGTCGCGCGCGCCGCGTCCGCCCAGGCGCAGAACCGGATGATGGACGCGGTCAAGAGCATCGACGTCATGGACCCGACGAGCGAACTCGGCCGCTTCGAGGACAAGGTGCGGCGCGAGGAGGCGAGGGCGGTGGGCAAGCAGGAACTCGCCGCGTCGTCGCTGGACGCCCAGTTCGAGCAGTTGGACAGCCTCGGGGACAGTGCGGAGATCGAGGCCCGGCTGGCCGCTCTGAAGTCCGCTTCCTGACCTGGACCGCGCCGGCCGGACCCCGTCAGTACATGCTCAGCAACTGGTCCACGGAGAGTTCGGCGGCGGGCTCTCCGTCGGGGAGCGCCAGCTCGAACCAGACCGTCTTGCCACGCGGGGTGCGCCGCGATCCCCAGGCCGCGCTGAGCAGCCCGACGAGCTGCAGCCCGCGCCCGCCCTCGTCGGTGTCGCGTGCGCGCCGGCGCCGCGGCTGGACGAGGCCCGCGTCCCACACCTCGCAGACGAGCGTGCGGTCGCGGAGCAGCCTGAGCCGGATCTCTCCCTCGCCGTAGCGCAGGGCGTTGGTGACGAGTTCGCTGACGAGCAGTTCGGTGGTGTCCACCAGGTCGTCCAGGCCCCAGCTGATGAGCTGCGTGCGGGCCAGCTCACGGGCGCGGGCGACCGAGCGGAGCTCCCGCGGAAGCCGCCAGTCGCCCACCGCGTCCGGGGCGAGCCCCTGGATACGGGCCATCAGCAGGGCGATGTCGTCCTCGCCGTGCCGGGTGTCGAGGGTCGTCAGCACGTGGTCGCAGACGTCCTCGAGGGGCTGCGACGGTTCGGCGAGGGCATGCCGGAAGGCGTCGAGGCCCTCGTCGAGCGGGTGGTCGCGCGACTCGACGAGCCCGTCGGTGTACAGGGCGAGGAGGGCGCCCTCCTTGAGCTCCACCTCGACCTCCTCGAAGGGCTCGCCGCCGACGCCGAGCGGCATGCCCGGGGGCACGTCGAGCAGGAGGGCGGGCTCGCCCGGCTCGGCCACCACCGGGGGGAGGTGACCGGCGTTGGCGAAGGTGCACCGCCGGGTGACCGGGTCGTACACCGCGTACACGCAGGTCGCCAGATACACCTCGGAGAGGTCTGCCTCCCGTGACTTGTGGGCGGCCCGCGAGGGCCACTGGGCGCCGCCGCCCGCGCCGAAGCCTTCGCTCCGCTCGCCGCCGCCCGGGGTGCCAAGACCCCGGGCGACCTCGTCCAGGGCCGAGAGGACCTCGGCGGGCTCCAGGTCCAGGAGTGCCAGCGTGCGCACGGCGGTGCGGAGTTCACCCATGGCGACGGCTGCCCGCAGTCCACGGCCCATCACGTCGCCGACGACCAGGGCCGTGCGGTGACCGGGAAGCTCGATCACGTCGAACCAGTCGCCGCCGACCTCCGTGGCCGTGTTGCCCGGAAGGTAGCGGCAGGCGATGTCCAGACCCGCCGCCTCGGGGTCGCCCGGCGGGAGCAGGCTGCGCTGGAGGATGAGCGCCCGCTCGTGCTCCCGGCGGTAGAGGCGGGCGTTGTCGATACAGACGGCCGCGCGGGCGGCGAGCTCGGTGGCCAGCGCCCGGTCCCGCTCGCCGAAGGGCTCGCTGCCCTTGGTACGGGAGAACTGGACCAGGCCCACGACGACGTCGTGCGCGACCATCGGCACGGCGAGGGTGGAGTGGACGAAGCCGCGTTCGTCGCCGGGCACGGCCTCGACGCGGCCGGTGCGCAGGGCGACGGCACAGGGCGAGTGGAACGGGTAGCGGTGGACCGAACCGAGAGCGGGCGGCCCCGTTTCTCCGGCGGCATCCACCCCACCGCCCACGGCGGAGAAGGTTCCGGGGAGGGCGTCGGATACGGCGCTGGCCTGTGCGACCCGGCGCAGCTCCGCGGAGCCGGTGCCGGACTCCTGGTGCCTGCCCCAGCTGGAGGGCGAGGCCTCCTCGCCGGTGAGCAGCCCCTGGTAGAGGTCGACGGAGGCGAGGTCGCAGAAGACGGGCACCGCGACGTCCAGCAGTTCCCGGGCTGTGGTCTCCAGGTCGAGGGAGTTGCCGATGCGGGCGCTGGCCTCGTTGAGCAGGGCGAGATTACGGCGGGCGCTGGCGGCCTCGCGGGCGGCGATGTGCCGTTGCGTGACGTCGGTGGCGAGTCCGGCGATACCCACGGGACGCCCGGCGCCGCTGTGCACCCGGTAGAGGTTCATGGACCAGTGGCGCCGGCCCGTGGTGCCGGGCGGGGTGCCGACGAGCTGGAGGTCGGTGACGGCGTCACCGGTCTCCAGGACCCGCTTGAGCGTGCTGGAGAGGCGTTCGGCCTCCGGGCGGGTCAGGTAGTCGTCCACCGTGCGGCCGCGGTGGTCGTCGGCCTCGCCGCCGAAGACGGTGGCGAACCGCTTGTTGGCGCGCACGACGGTGAAGTCCGTACCGAAGAGGACGAAACCGAAGGGAGATTGGCCGAATATCGCCTGCGAGGCGGCGAGGTCCGTCTCGATGCGCCGCAGCGCTCTGACGTCGACCACGATGCAGAGCGCGGCGCGCTCACCGGCCCCCGTCTCGCTCGGCATGACATAGATCTCGGCAAGCCCGCCGACCCCGTTCTCGCCCGGGATCCGGAACGGGACGACGCCCGTCCACTCCTTGCCGTCCAGGATCTCGGCGACCCGCCTGTGGGCATCCGGGCGCAGCTCGGCGGGCATGAAGGCCTCGACCGGGTCCTTGCCCACCACCTCGTCGGAGGCCATGCCGAAGAGACCGGCGGCCCGCCGGCTCCACTGCTCGATCAGCCCGTCGGGCCCGATCGAGAACGATGCGACCCTGATGTAGTCATAGATCGAGCCGGGCGGGCTGCTCTGCCACATGACGTCGCCCGCCGTTCCAGGTATCTCGCTCACGCGACCGTCCCCTCCAGCTCACACACCGGACCGGTCCTGCCCGCAGTATTCAGCACTACGGCCCTCACCGGCACGGCGTTCACGATCACAGCAAGGTCTCAGTCCCTTTCAGCCAGGTTCTGCCCGACCTCCGGTGATCGCTGTGCGTCCCTCCCCACTCCTAACCAGGCAGAGCGAGCTCGAACCACACGGTCTTGCCACTTTTCCCGCGCCGGGTCCCCCAGCGGCGCGCGGCACAAGCCACGAGCTGCAGTCCGCGACCGCCCTCGTCCTCGGGTCCGGCCGTGCGTTCGGTGGGCGGATCCGGAACCGGATCGGAGACTTCCACCAGCAGGCCCCGCCCCTCGGCACCTGCGTCGGGCGCCTCACCGTCGGGATGCGGCCACCTCAGCCGGACGCCGATGGGGCCGGAGGCATGGCGCAGGGAATTGGTCACGAGTTCGCTGACGAGGAGCACGGCGACGTCACCGACCGCCGTGTCGAACCCCCACTGGTGCAGTGCGTCACGGACCGCATGCCTGGCGCTGCGCACGGAGCCCGGCACCGCCGGAAAGCTCCACTCGGCAGAATCGCCTTCGGTATCGGTCACGCCGATCACTTCCCAGAGCCGGCAACGGGGGCGCACCCTGTTCAAGGGGTCTAATCGGCACTTACCCGATATTCAGCGCAACCTATCGCAGACACCGACCTATGGGGCGTACGGGTGTACGTCGCCATGCCGACAGGCAGGCGGAAAACGGGACGCCGGCCCGGGGCGGCAGGGCCTCGCGGCCGCGTCGCTCAGGCCCGCGAGGCCTCCCGCAGTCGGCGTACGGCTTCGGCCACGGCGGGGCGGTCCTGGTCCAGCCAGTCGACGGTGTCCGTCTCCTCCGGCGCGAGCCAGCGCAGCTCGTCGTGGTCCTCCAGCGGGGTGGGCTCGCCCGACAGCAGCCGCACCGTCCACACCCGGAGCACGAGGCCGGGCTTCAGCGGCCACTCCCCCGGGAT
This sequence comes from Streptomyces sp. NBC_01166, assembly GCF_045039765.1. NCBI lineage: Bacteria > Bacillati > Actinomycetota > Actinomycetes > Kitasatosporales > Streptomycetaceae > Streptomyces > Streptomyces sp. NBC_01166. Next base: position 5,421,321 of record NZ_CP108613.1, on the reverse strand, counting down.
GCGCTCCAGGGGCTCCGCCTCCACGCCCAGCTCCTCGCGGAGTTCCCGCACGAGCGCCTGCTCACCGCTCTCCCCGGGCTCCAGCTTGCCGCCCGGCAGCTCCCAGCGTCCGGCCAGCTCCGGCGGGGCACTGCGGCGGGCGGCCAGGAGCCGCCCGCCGTCGCAGACGGCCCCGGCCACCACCACGGAATCACTCATGTGCGGGAGCGTAACCGTGGCTCTCTCCCGCCGGTGGCGCCGGGTGGTCACGGCCTAAGGGCGCGCGCTCCGGCTCGTTCGCTCCACCCAGTAGAGCTGCTCGTGTCCGTGACGGTCCAGGCCGTCGGCGATCTTCTGAGCCTCGTCCTGCGTCGCATAACGCCCGACGCGGTATCTGTTGCCGTTGTCGTCCTGTCTGATCACCAGCCAGGGGAGCACGGCACCGCTGTCAGTCATGAGTTCCTTCCCCTGCATCCCGCCCCTCTCCCCACCCGCGTGCACGTCTCTAAGGATCCCCAGGAAACCGCAGTACGCATATGCCCGAGCGTACGCCTGACCTTCACTCAGCGGATGCGTGTTTACACAAAGAGACACGCATCCGGCCATACCAAAGGGGGCGCACTCCACCGAATGCGCCCCCTCCCGGCCACTGGCCGGCGCTTCTACGGAATCAGCCGGCGGCTGTCCGCACGACCGGCATCGGCATCAGCACAGGGCCGGCCGCGGGTTCCTTGCGGCAGACGTCTCCGCACTCCTCGTCCAACGAACAGCACAGGGAGCAGATCGGCCCCGACCGGACCGGGCAGTCGGCGATGTCCGGGAGCTCGTAGGCGGTTTCGCACACCGCGCAGGTGTGCGTGGCGGTGATGTCCACGATGTCGACGTCCGGGCCGTTCACCGGGTTCGGCCGGGCCAGGTAGTACTTCCCCTTCGTAAGCCAGGCGATCAACGGGCAGAGGACCAGCGAGAGCCCGGCCGCGATGAAGGTCGAGAAGGCCTCGGCGTACCTGCCGAACAGGCCGAAGAAGGCGAGGATCGAGACGGTCGACGCGATCACCATCGCCCCGAAGCCGGCCGGATTGACCGCGTGGAGGTAGGCCCGCTTGAACTCGATGTAACGGGGGCTCAGCCCGATCCGCTTGTTGATGACCAGATCGGCGGCGACGGCCGCGATCCAGGCGATGCCCACGTTGGAGTAGAAGCCCAGCAGCTTGTTGAGGGCCGCGAACATGTTCATCTCCATCAGCGTCAGCGCGATGGCGAGGTTGAGGAAGATGTACCAGACCCGGCCCGGGTGCTTGTGCGTGATCCGGGAGAAGAAGTTCGACCAGGACAGCGAGCCGCTGTAGGCATTGGTCACGTTGATCTTGACCTGGGAGACGATCACGAAGAGGGCGGCGGCCGGGAGCGCGAACGAGCCGAGCCACGGCTTCAGCGCCTCGATCTGTGGTGCGATGGGCTCCAGCGCGTGCGTCTTGCCGACCGCCTCCAGCGCGACGAAGGCGAGGAAGGCGCCCCCGAGCTGCTTCGCGGCCCCGATGACCACCCAGCCGGGGCCGGCCGCGAGGACGGCGAGGTTCCACCGGCGCTTGTTCTCGGCGGTCTTGGCCGGCATGAAGCGCAGGTAGTCGGCCTGTTCACCGATCTGGGCGATGAGCGAGAGGGCGACGCCCGTGCCGAGTCCGAAGGCGATCCAGGAGAAGCCCGGCTCCGCCCCCTCCGTACCCGTGAAGGAGCTGAACGCGCCCCAGGAACCTGGGGCTTCGACTGCGAGCACCACGAAGGGGAGCACCATGCCGATGATCCAGACCGGCTGGGTCCAGGCCTGCACCTTGGCCAGCGCGCCCATGCCCCGGAACACGATGGGGATGACGATCAGCGTGGTGATCAGATAGCCGGCCTCGACGGGGAGCCCGACTGCCTGGTGCATGGCCTGCGCCATGATCGAGCCTTCGAGCGCGAAGAAGATGAAGGTGAAGGACGCGTAGATCAGCGAGGTCAGCGTCGAGCCGAAGTAGCCGAAGCCCGCCCCGCGGGTCACCAGGTCCATGTCCAGGCCGTACTTCGCGCAGGCCCGGGCGATCGGGATGCCGGTGAGGAAGATGATCGCCGCCGCGGCAAGGATCGAGGCGAGCCCGCTGGTGAAGCCGTACGTGAAGACGATCGACGCCCCGATCGCGAAGTCGGCCAGATACGCGATGCCGCCGAGCGCCGTCCCCGCGACCGTCGAGGGCGACCAGCGCCGGAAGGAGTGCGGCGCGTAGCGGAGGGAGTAGTCCTCGCGGCTCTCGTCGGCCGCGAGCTTGGCGTAGCTGCGCCGGGGCGGCCGGGGGCCTTCCTGCGGCTCCTGTCGCGGCGCCTCGCCCGCCGTGGGCGTTGCGATGTCCGTCATCGGTGACTTCCCGTTCGTCGGTCCGGTGTGCGGGTGACGAACGGGAAGTTAAGACTTGGACATGACAAGGGGGCGCGGCGGACGGTTGCCCGCCGGTTACGTGCGGCGCGGGTTCGTTAACTCCGCATCAACCGGTGCGGACAGGCTGTCGCTCCCAGCGGTCACCACAGCCGTCCCACCTGTCACCCCACGCGCCCCGGCGGCTACTTGACCGGCAGATGGTAGGCAATCCTGTAGCGGTCGGCGGGGACGACCACGTCGGCCGTCTCGACCGCAAGCCCCGAGGCGTAGTAGGTCCGCCCGATCACCATCACCACATGGCCCGGCACCCCGCCGAGCGCCAGGAGCTCCTCCGCCAGGCCGGGGCGCGCACCGACCTCCTCCGCCACGTTGTCCACGACGACGTCGATCGCCGCCATGCGGTCGACGACACCGCAGCCGCCCAGCGGGCCCTCCTCCGGCAGCATCACCGGCGTGCGCCCCGTGACGGCCAGGGGCTCCCAGGAGGTGGAGAGCATCATCGGCTCGCCCGCCTCCCGGAAGACGTACCTCGTGCGCATCACGCGGTCGCCCGGCTCGATCCCGAGCCGCTCGGCGATCTCGTCGCTCGCCCCCTCCTGCTCGCTGCGGGACTCCCAGGTCCCCCGCGCCCCCTCCGCCGTCTGTTCCTGACGGAACGGACCGGCCCCCGTCCCCGACCGGTAGCCGGAGCGGGCGATCCGGCGTGGGACCGGACGCGCGCGCACATACGTGCCGGAGCCCGACCGGCCCTCGACGAGCCCCTCGGCCATCAGCACCTTGCGGGCCTCCAGCGCCACGGTGTCCGAGACGCCGTACTCCTCACGGATACGGGCCTGCGACGGCAGGCGGGTATGGGGCGGCAGCGCGCCGTTGACGATCTTCTCCCTGAGATCGCTCGCCACGCGCAGATAGGCGGGCTGCTCACCGAAAGCCACAGGCCACTCCCAACAGGTTGACAGACAGCAACAGCGTTGCAACCGTGGGTTGAGTACCGCAAGCACAGGCCAGGGTTTCACTCGAAGTGATGATTCCCCGCCCACCTGCGCATACCGAATAGACTCGCCCCATGGTGGACACCCGGGTGCCCTCGGCGACCTATCTCTGCCCGCAGGACGGGGCCAGGGCCGACTCCGCCACACCGGCCTGGTGCTGCCCGGTCTGCGGGGGCCCCTGGGACCTCGACACCGGCGTCCTGCCGCCGGTCCGCCTCGGCGCACTGGGCGGACGCGTCAATTCGCTGTGGCGTTACGAGGAGGTTCTCCCCCTCGCCGCCCCGGCGGTCTCCCTGGGCGAGGGCCGGACCCCCCTCGTCCCCCTCACGGACCGGGTCTCGGCCAAGCTCGACTACCTGATGCCCACGCTCTCCTTCAAGGACCGCGGCGCCGTCATGCTGGCCGAACTGGCCCGCAGGCTGTCCCCGGAGCTGGTCGTCGCGGACAGCAGCGGCAACGCGGGGACGGCCGTCGCCGCGTACTGCGCCCGGGCCGGGCTGCCGTGCACGGTCTACGTGCCCGAGGGGACCTCACCCAAGAAGACGGAGCAGATCCGCGCCCACGGCGCCCGGCCCGAGACCGTGCCCGGTGGCCGCGAAGCCGCTGCGGCGGCCGCCCGGGCCGCCGCCGACGCACCCGGCACCTTCTACGCCTCGCACGTCTTCAACCCGTACTTCCTGCACGGCACGAAGACGTACGTCTACGAGATCTGGGAAGAGCTCGGCGGCACCCTGCCCGACGCCATCGCCGTGCCGGTCGGCAACGGCACCCTGCTCCTGGGCGCCGCCCTCGCCACCGCGGAACTCCTCGCCCACGGCCTGATCGACCGCAGGCCGGCCCTGATCGCCGTGCAGGCCGAGGCCGTGTCCCCGCTGGCCACGGCGTTCCGGGCGGGGGCCGACGGGCTGTCCGGAGCCCCGGACCGGCCGCGGGCCACCCTCGCCGAGGGGATCGCCATCCCCCGGCCGCCACGCGCCCGGCAGATCCTCGCCGCCGTCCGGGAGTCGGGCGGCACCTTCCTGACCGTGACGGAGGATCAGATCCGCGCGGCCCAGAAGGACCTGGCCCGCCGCGGCTTCTTCGTCGAGACGACCGGCGTCGCGTGCTGGGCGGCCGTGGGCGGCATGACGGACCGCAGCGTGGTCGTCCCGCTCTGCGGCGCCGGCCTCAAGACGGGCCTCGCGCCGTAGGGCCCTCAGCCCGTCCAGTACGTGTCGTGCTTGAAGAAGAACTCCGCCCGCTGCTTCTCGGGCCAGTCGGAAACCTGCCCGACCTTCTCGAAGTACTCCTCACGGGGCGCTCCCGGCGTGAAGAGCAGCAGCATGGACGCGGGTTCCTCGGAGTCGTTGCGGAAGGCGTGCAGGCCGCCCTGGGGCACGTACAGGAAGTCGCCCTGGGTGGCGTCGACCCATCGCTCGCCGTCGTAGATCCGCACCGTCCCGTCGAGGATGAAGAACGACTCCGAGATCGAGCGGTGGAAGTGCTCGGCCGGGCCGCCCGCCCTGGGGCCCATGTTGATCCGGTACAGCCCGAATTCGCCGTGCGTCGACTCCGTCGTGGCCAGGTAGTGGGTGGATCCGCCGCCGCGTGTCAGCAGATTCGGGGCGGTGTCGGCCGGACGGTACGTCGCGCTGATCTCGCCCGCGCCGTCCGTGTACACGGGTTCCGGATAGGACATGCCGCTCTCCCTGTCTCCGGTCGTGGACCGGTCCGCTCGTCCCGCGCGCCGGTACCGCGCCGGCGGCGTCGTCTTCCCTACCTTCGTGGGGTGAGCCTCAAGCGCATCTCTCTTCTCGCACCGGTCGTCGCGGGCGCGTTGGTCCTCCCCCTCCCGCCGCTCTCGCATGCCACCGCATCCGCCCCGGATCCGGTGTGCGGCAGGACGGGCACGCACCCCGACGCCTCGTGGGCGCCGACGTCCACCACCTTCGGCGAGGCCTCTGGATACGACCCCTATGTCGGCAACGGCTACCTGGGCCACCGCGTGCCCGCCACCGGCGCCGGATACGCCGCCACGGGCGAGAAGACGGGCTGGCCCCTCTACACCCCACGGTACGACGGTGCCTTCGTCTCCGGGCTCTACGCCCGCGACAAGGGCCTCGCCGAGGGCCGTGAGGTGATCGCCGCGCTGCCGTCCTGGACCACGCTCGACGTGCGCGTCGGCTCCGAGACGTACGGCTCCGCCACCCCCGCCGGCCGCGTCTCCCGCTACCGTCAGACCCTCCATCTGCGCTGCGGCGTCGTGGTCACCTCCCTGCGGTGGACCACGGCCGACGGCCGCGCCACCGACCTGACCTACGAGGTGCTGGCCGACCGCTCCGACGTGCACACCGGCGCCGTACGCCTGCGGATGACCCCGCACTGGAGCGGCACCGCCACGGTGACGGGCCGGCTGGACGAGCGCGGGGCGCGCCGGGTCACGGTCGCGGACGACGGCACGTTCCGCACGCTCGGCACGGGCACGTCGGGGGCGATCGCCCAGCGGGGTACCGACGGCGCCCGCACGGCCCGGGTGAGGGCCGGACAGTCGTACACCTTCGAGAAGTACGTCGGCGTCGACACCTCGCTCACCTCCCGCACCCCGCTCGCCTCGGCCGGGGCGGCGGCGGACCGCGCGGCCCGGCGCGGCTGGTCAGGGGTCCTCGCCTCCAACGCGGCGGCCTGGCGCCGGGCCTGGGCCTCGGACGTCAGGACGCCGGGCAGCCCGGACCTGCAGGCCTGGCTGCGGGCCGCGCAGTACGGGCTCCTCGCCAACACCCGGGCCGGTTCCTCGGACAGCATCGCCCCGGCCGGGCTGACCAGCGACAACTACGCGGGCATGGTGTTCTGGGACGCGGAGACCTGGATGTATCCGGGGCTGCTCGCCACCCGCCCCGACCTGGCCCGCTCGGTCGTCGAATACCGCTACCGGACCCGCGACGCCGCCCGCGCCAACGCCGAGAAGCTGGGCCACGAAGGGTTGTTCTACCCCTGGACGAGCGCGAGCAAGGGGCGCCTGGACTCCGAGTGCCAGAGCTGGGACCCGCCGCACTGCCTCACCCAGAACCATCTCCAGGGCGACATCTCGCTCGCCGTCTGGCAGTACTACCTGGCCACGGGTGACCGCGCCTGGCTCGCCGGCCGGGGCTGGCCGCTGCTGAAGGGCATCGCCGACTTCTGGGAGTCGCGCGCCACTGCCAACTCCGACGGCAGCTACTCGGTGGAGAACGTCGCCGGCCCCGACGAGTACAGCAACGGCGTCACGGACGGCGTCTTCACCAACGCGGTCGCCGCCACCGCCCTGCGTAACGCCACCCGCGCCGCAGAGCTCCTCGGCCACCCGGCGCCCGCCGGCTGGACCAGGGTCGCCGACGGACTGCGCATCCCGTACGACGCCGAGCGGAAGCTCTTCCTCCAGTACGCCGGCTACAACGGCTCGACCATCAAACAGGCCGACACGGTGCTGCTGATCTACCCGCTGGAGTGGCCGATGGCGGCGGGCGCGGCAGCCGCGACGCTCGACCACTACGCCGCCCGCACCGACCCGGACGGCCCCGCCATGACCGACTCGGTGCACGCGATCGACGCCGCCACGATCGGTGAGCCGGGCTGCGCCACGTACACGTATCTCCGACGCGCCGCACGTCCGTTCGTCCGTGGTCCCTACAACCTCTTCTCCGAGGCGCGGGGCGAGAAGTCCGGGGCCCAGGACCCGCTCTCGGGCTTCCCCGCCGAGGACTTCCTCACCGGCAAGGGCGGCTTCCTCCAGGTCTTCACGCACGGTCTGACCGGCCTGAGGCTCCGCGAGGACGGCGTACGCCTCGACCCGCTCCTGCCCCCGCAGCTCCGCGAGGGCGTGGAGCTGACCGGGCTGCGCTACCGGGGCCGTACGTACGACATCGCCGTCGGCCCCCGGACGACCACGGTCCGGCTGACGGACGGCGCGCCCTTCACGGTCCACACCCCGGCCGGCCCACGCCGCCTCTCGGGCACACTCACGCTCCCCACCCGCCGCCCCGACCTCGCCCCGACGTCCGACGCGGCCCGCTGCCGCCCGGCGACGGCCACCTCCGAGGCCCCCGGCCTGTACGCCGAGGCGGCGGTGGACGGCAGCCGGTCGACCTCCTGGTCACCGGACGGAGCGACGGGCACGCTGACGGTGCCGCTGCGTCACGTGACCCGGCTCGCCTCGCTCACACCCCGCTGGACGGACATCGCACCGGCCTCCCACACCCTGGAGACCTCCCTGGACGGCCGCACCTGGCACCCGTACGAACCGGGCGCCCTGGCCCGCCAGGTCAGGCTCACCGTCCGCTCGGCCGACGCGGAGAAGCCGACGGGGGTGGCCGAACTGGCCGCCATGGCAAGCGAATAGACGGTCGCGGCCCGGCCGAAGTCGCGGGCTAGGATTCCGGGCGGCGGAGCCGTAGCGCAGAGGTCGTCGAGCCGGTCTCCAAAACCGCGAGGACGCCGGTTCGAATCCGGCCGGATCCGCAGCCGAGGGGTGCGGGTGGAGCCATTACCCGTATCCACCCGCACTCCCCGCGCGCCGCCGTCCGTCAGCCACGCGCGGCCATCCGCACGACTCGGCGGTCACCGCCTTGCGGAAGAACCTCAACTCCTGCTGCGGATACGAGCGGCGACAAACGGGCTCTACGGGGAACTCACCGAATCGGCACGCCTCTCCGTGAAGAAGTAGGCCGGGGTAGCGGCGGACGTCGATCACGGCACGGCCCGGCGGGCCACTCCCCCCTTCGCCGCCTGCGGCTGCCAGGCCCGGGCCCCGGCCATGTGCGGCGGATCTCCACAAGGCGCACGCAGGTGACCCGCCGCCTCCGGCGACTCTTCACGCACGGAGTGAATCCCCGGCCTCCTCGCGGAGAATGTCCCGTTCGCAGCGTATTAAAGATTCCGCCGATGGAAAGTCCGTCGATCGGTCGAGTGAAGAAACCGTACCGGTCCTTGAACCGATGTGACGGCCCGGCCTTTCGATGTGGAAAAGCCGGCGCAAGGGGCCTTGGGGTGGGTGGCCCCGCAACGCGCTCACGTGCTTTCATCCTCCACACCACGGAAGCCCCCAAGCCGTGAAACAGGCAAGGGCCCGCATTCCTGACGGAGTTGGCCCAGCCATTCGAAACAACGTGAAGGGAATTCATCTCATGAGCTCCGCCCCCCAGGTACAGACCCAGGAAATCTCCGACGCGGACCTGGACGGCGTGTCCGGTGGCGTCTCCGCCGGTCTGGCCGGCGAGGTCTCCCTCGAGACGCCGCTCTCCTCGCTCTCCGCCGGACTCTCGGGCGCCCTCAGCGCCGACGGGCTGGGTGTCGCCGGGCTCGGCTCCGCCGCCACGCTGTCGGCCTGAGCCGACGCCGAGCCCGTATGCCCCGATGCCCACCGGGCCGCGGGGCATAGGGGCCGTGGGGCCACGATCGACACGCATCGGGCTCCGAAGCCACGGACCGGAGAGCTTTCGAACGTGACGGACCATCCACGCACAGCTCACCGCCCGCCCGGCCCGGGCGATCGGTGGGAGCTCGTCTGGAGCCACCGGGACGAGCTGCTGGAGATCGCGCGCCGCCGTTCGTCGAGCGCCGAGGAGGCCGAGGACGCCGTCCACGAAGCGATGCTCCGCGCGGTGGAGGACCGGAGCGTCCAGTACGGCCGGGTGCGCTCGTGGCTCAGGCACGCGACCGTGCGCGTGTGCGCCGAACGGAACCGCCAGGTCGCCCGCGACTCGGAGGTGAGCAAGAGCCTCTGCGCCGCTCCGCCCGAGCCCCGTCCGGTCGAGGAGGCGGCATGCGACCGCGCCGAGGCCAGATGGCTGGCCGCCCGCAGCGCGGAGCTGCTGCCCGCCCGTCAGGCGGAGGCGCTGCGGCTCCGGTCCCAGGATCTCGACGTCGGGCAGGTGGCCCTGGCCATGGGGCTGAGCTACCGAGGGGCCGAGTCGCTGCTCGCCAGGGCCAGACGGCAGCTGCGTGGCGCCCTCGCCGGGAGTGTCACCCTGGCCCTGACCGTCTGGGTGTCCGTGCGCAGGTTCCCGCGCACGGGCGTCACGCAGTCGGCGGTGGCGACATCGGCGGCGGTGACAGTGGCCACGGTGGGACTGTCCCTGCCTGCCGCTCCCTCCGAGAGGCCGGACGCCCCGCCTCCGAGGGCCGGCGCCTCCACCCTGCGGCCCGCCACGGACACGGAGTTCCCCGCCCCTCGCCCGGCTCCGGAGCGTCCGCGCACTCCGCCGCCCCCTTCCCCCGCCCCGCAACGCGCCGGAGGGGCGGACCAGGACACGCCGCGGCCCGATTCGGGTAACCCGCCGACGACGTACGAGCCGCACCTCTCGGCGGCTGTGAAGATACGGATCAGCCCCGTCGACCTGACGACGGAACTGCCTTCCGTGACCACGCCCGCGTCCATACCGTCCCTTCCCGCGGGCGCCTCGGACGTCGCTTCCTCGAAGCCGCCTCCGGTGCCGTCCGGCACGGCCGAGCTCCTTCCTCTGCCCTCTGCTGTTGTCAGTGCCCGGTGAGACCATCCGGTCATGAACAGTGAGTCTTTCGACTGGCACACGTTCCTGGGGCGTTGGCAGGAGGAGTGGGTTCCTCGCGAGGAGGAGGACGAGGACGGACAGACCCTCGTCAGCCAGGGCAGACCCGGGGCGGACGAGGCTGTGATCGCCGCGGCCGAGAGGCGGCTGGGGCGTCGGCTGCCGCCCTCGTACCGTGAGTTCCTGGCCGTGAGCGACGGGTGGCATGTGGACCAGACGGCCGGGGTCTATCAGCTCGGCGGCGTCGCGGACATCGACTGGTTCCAGGATCCGTTCGGCATGACCCCGATGTACGAGGAGAGCCTGGGCGACCACCCGCGCGAGGAGGAAGTCCTGCTGGCCGGGATGTGGCGCCGCGCGCTACGGCTGGAGACGGACTCCGACATGTCGTACGCCCTGCTCGACCCGGGCGACAGCGACGAGGACGGCGAGTGGGCGCTCTACCTCTACAAGGGCTGGGGCGGTGAATACCCTGACCGCTACCCGTCGTTCCGCGCGTACATGGAGGCCATGTACCGCAGTTTCCACGGCGACCGGGCAGGACGGCCCGACTTCGTCAACGCGACCACCCGCGCCCAGGACGCGCACGTCGAGGAGGCCCGTCTGCTGGCTCTACGGGGACGGCACGAGGAGGCCCTGCCCCTGCTCGAGGAGGCGCTGTCCTTCGGACGGCCACGGAGCGCCGTCCTGCTGAACCAGCTCCGGCATCTGCCGGCGCCGCGCGGTTCCCGGGATTACGGCCTTCTGGTGGCCGACGCGCGCTATCTGCCCGAACTCCTCCCCGTGCAGGCGATGGAACCGGCACGCGGCGAATGGCGGCCGGGCGGGGACGACCACTGGCTCGGCATGATGGCCGCCCGCGGGGTCGCCCGGGAGACCGCCGAGGCCGTGCTGGGCGCGATGCGCGACGGCACCCATCGCTACGAGCCTCCCGGCCCGTGGGGCAGGGCCGTCGCCGAGGCCCGGGAGCCGGCCCGCTGGGGGGCGACCGACGCCGCGTGGCGGCTGTTGCGGGACGCGCTCCCGCTGTGGGAGGCTCCCGGGCCCTCGCTGATCGCTCCGGTCGGCCTGCTCGCCGATCCGGTCCTGGGGCCGCTGATCACCCCGGAGCGGGGGCGGGAGATCCTCGCGACACCACGGGCCGGGGAGACGGGCCCCGTCCCCGAGCCCACACCCGATCTCGACCCGCCGGGGCTCGCCTGGCTGACAGAGGCCGTCTCGAACCGGCGGGCGTCCGACGGGTACCGCTGTGTCTGGGTCGAGGGGGCCGACCCCGCCCGCCTGCCCGCCCTGATCGGCGGGAAAGGCGCCCGACTGGGCGCTCCGGCGGATCAGAGCACGGCGACCTGGCGGCGGCCCGCGCCGGAGACGGGACACGCGGAGCCTTGGGAGGACCGGGCCGTGGTCGCCGTCGGGCGCTCCACCGACGAGTGGATCTTCGCCTTCGACGGCGACCCCAACCACCTGAACGAGCGGTTCGTCTCCCCCGCTCCGGCCGCCTCCTCCGCCGGCCGCGCGGTGGTGGTGTGGCGCGACCCCGCGCGCATGCACCCGGAGGGCCACCCCACCGCGTTCCACCTGTCGGTGGCCGAACAGGGCGAGGAGCTGTACGCGTTCACCGTGCGGGGTACGGACATCCAGCGCTCCGGCGCGATACCCGAGGCCCTGGACCCCGTCCGGCTGTTCCGCCCGGAGCGATCCGAGGCGGACAACGAACTGCGTGTTCTGGAGGCCCTGCACACCGAACTCGGGCTGTCGCTTCCGCGCTTCGCGCTGACCCGAGGGAGTCTCCGTACGTTCACCACCCGGTCCTGGACCCGGGCGCCGCGCGAGGGGGAGTCGTTCGCGTACATCCGCTTCGTGCGGCACCGTTCCTGAACGCCCCCGTACGTCACCGCGTTACGGCGCCGTCGTCCGGCGAGGGGGCAAGAATGAGCGGCATGACCATGGTGGAAGGCATCGACGCCCGCGGCATGCAGCACTGCGAGACGACGGCGCTGGGCGTGCTGCTGCGGCACGAGGGTGTCGACCTGTCCGAGCCCATGCTGTTCGGGCTCGGCTCCGGGCTGTCCTTCATCTACTGGGACAGCAAGGGCATGGGCTTCCCCTTCCTGGGAGGCCGGGTCAAGCCGTTCGAGCTCACCAGGAACCTGGCCGCCAGGCTGGGTCTGGAGCTGCTGGTCGGGGAGACCACCTCCGCGCGCAAGGCGTGGCAGAACGTGGCTGCGCCCATCGACGCCGGCCGGCCGGTCGGCCTTCAGCTCGACAGCTACCACCTGGACTACTTCAGCACCGAGGTGCACTTCGGCGGGCACGTCGTGGCCATGTACGGATACGACGAACAGAACGCCTACCTGGTGGACACGGAGCCACAGGGCGGAGCCGTCTCGACCGGCCTCGCCGCCCTGGCGAGGGCCCGGGCCGAGCGCGGCCCCATGACCGCCAGGCACCGCTCCTTCACCCTCACGGCGCCCGCCGGGCTGCCGTCACCGCAGGACCGGATCATTCCCGCGATCAGGGCCTGCGCCGGCACCTTCCTGAACCCGCCCATCGCGAACCTGGGCCACCGGGGCATCGAGAAGGCCGCCAAGCAGGTGCCCAAGTGGCTGCGGCGCACCGACAGTCCGGAGGAGGACCTGCCACAGGCCGCTGTCCTCATGGAGAGGGCCGGTACCGGCGGCGCCCTGTTCCGCAATCTCTACCGGGACTTCCTCGCCGAGAGTGCCCTGCTGATCGACGACCGCCGTCTGCGGACCGGACACGGCCTGTACACCGAGGCCGCCACACTCTGGACAGAGGTGGCCGCACTCGTCGCGACGGCAGGCGAGTCCGGCGACGCGACGCACCTCACGCAGGCCGGCTCGGTCCTCCATGAGCTGTCGCGCATCGAACACGACGCGATGAGGGCACTCAGCATGCTCTAGGCGGGCTGTCCCGGAAGACGGCCCTCCCGAAAACAACGGCCCCGGAAAGCGGCGGCGATTACAGTGCCCCGCATGATCAGGACTGTGGTCAACGGCGTGTCCATCCACTACGACGACCAGGGGCCCTCGGACGGCATACCCGTGGTGCTCGTGCACGGCCATCCGTTCGACCGCACCCTGTGGGCTCCCCAGGTCCCGGCGCTCACGGCAGCCGGATACCGCGTCGTGACACCGGACCTCCGCGGCTACGGCAGCAGCGAGGTCGTGCCCGGCACGTGCCTGCTCTCCGACTTCGCCGACGACATCGCCGGACTCCTGGACTCGATCGGCCTGGAGTCCGTCGTCATCGGCGGGGTCTCCATGGGCGGCCAGATCACCATGGAGTTCCAGCGGACCCGTCCGGAACGGGTGCGCGGGATCGTCCTCTCGGACACCTCCCCGGTCGCCGAGACCGAGGAGGGCAAGGCCTTCCGCATCGCCCTGGCCGACCGGCTCCTCGCGGAAGGCATGGGGCCTTACGCGGAGGAGGTGATCTCCAGGATGATCGCCCCGTACAACGTCACGGGCCTCCCGGACGTCGCCGCGCACGTCCTGGCCATGATGCGCGCCACCGCCCCGGAAGGGGCCGCTGCCGCACTGCGCGGCAGGGCCGAACGGCCCGACTACCGTGACACCCTCGCCGGGACCTCCGTACCCGCCCTCGTCCTGGTGGGTGCCGACGACGCCTACACCCCGGTGAGCGAGGCCCGGGCCATGCACCGCCTGATCCCGTCCGCCGATCTCGTCGTCATCGAGCAGGCCGGGCACCTCCCCGGAGCCGAGCGGCCCGACGCCTTCAACGACGCGCTCCTGACCTTCCTCGGCACCCGCGTGGCCGCCGGACGGGAGCGGTAGGCCCGTTCCGGACGGCCGGTACCCTTTCGGGATGAGCCAGCCCCTTCTGCCGGACGTGAGACGGCCCGCGAACGGCGGCCCGAAGGCCGCCGCCCGCAACCGCGCCGCTCTGATCGCGGCCGCCCGGGAGATCTACGCGGCACAGGGACTGGACGCCCCGCTCTCCGCGATCGCACGGCGGGCAGGGGTCGGGCAGGGCGTTCTGTACCGGCACTTCCCCGACCGGGACGCGGTGGCGACCGCGGTCCTGGAGGAGAACGTACGGCAGATCGAACAGGCCGCCGGGGCCGAGGACATGCTGTTCGCCGACGTACTCGGCGTCCTGACCTGGCACCTGACGGAGTCGGCGGCCTTCCTCGGCCTGTTGCACGTGCGCGCGTCCGTCGCCCGCTCCGGAGCGCTCGCACACGCCCTGACCCTCTCGGACCGGGTCGAGCGTGCCCTGCGGGAGCGCCTGCCCGAAGGGCACCGGCTGAGCGCGCAGAACGATCTCATGCTGGCCGTGGCCATGGTCTCCGGCGCCGCCGGCGGTCCCACACGTGAGGTGCGGGAGCGCCGGGCGGCGGCGGCCTGGGGGCTGCTCGGCGTCGAGGTGGGTCCGGTGCGGCCCTTCGAGGTCTGAGACGGGGCGTCAGAGACGGGGCGTCAGCCGCCGTTGGACTGCCGCACACCCTCCGCCAGGGCGTCGAAGGTGTACAGGTAGCCGCCGGCTGGTCCGCTGACGGTCATGTACGCCTTCGTCCCGCCGGGGGTGATCGCCACGTTCGTCGCCGACTCGAGCCCACGGGCACCGGCCGGGATCTCGACCGTCGCGAGGCGCTCGCCGTGCTTGTCGTACACGGCCATGGCGGCGCGGCCGTGCAGCGCCTGGTAGAGGTTGCCGTCCGCGTCCACGGCGATCGAGTCGGTCTGGGCGATCCCGGCGTCCACGCGGATGGCGGTGTGCCGGGAGGCCAGCCCGCCCTTTCCGTCGAGACGGAGGTAGGAGATCCGGTTCTCGGTGAGCTCGCTGATCCACAGCCCCTGGTAGTCCGTGTCGAACGAGATCCCGTTCACCGAGGCCAGTCCCCCGGCCAGGACGGTGGCCTTCGCACCGTCGCGTCCGATGCGCACCACCCGGGCGTGCGCGTCGCCGGCGGACAGGCTGCGTGAGTCGCTGACGTACAGGTTGCCCTCCTCGTCGAACGCGATGTCGTCGGGGTTCATCCGCGCGCCGTCCACCTCGCCGGAGAAGAAGGTCCGCGGGTCACCGCCGCCCGGGGCCAGGCTGACGATCTCGCCGTGTGCGTAGTCGGTGAGGTAGAGCCGTCCGTCGTACGGGCTGAACTGGGCCGAGGTGTAAGCCCCCCGGCCGTCCGTGTGGAAGGCGTGCGACTTCTTCTTCCGCACGTCGACGCGCATCACCTTGGGGTTCCCCTCGGGTGCGGTGACGTCGACGACCATCAGGTCGCCGTTCTCGTCGAAGGTCGGGCCCTCCAGCAAGGTCATCCCGGTCTCTTCGTGCACCTTCGTCAACTGCATGACCTGGTGGGCGCGGATGGTCCTGTCCGAGCCGACGGGGGCTTCGCCGCCGGCGGAGGCACTCGTCTCCGTACCGCATCCGGTGAGGGCGAGGGCGCCGAGGGCGGCGAGTACGGCAAGGGACCGGACCGGGGATCGTCGCATGGGGGGATCACTCTTCCTGTCTGCGGGTGGCGAGAGGGCCGCCGACCGGAGGCCGACGGGCCCGAGCAGGGGTGAGGAGACGTCCTGTGCGAGTGTTTCCGGCCACCCGCACAGGCAACCGGACATCGTTGTCCGGTCGTTGCTACGGTAGCTGATGGCCGTTCAGCCCAGGGCGGCTGACCGATTGGAGTGACACCCCCACATGAGCACCACTCAAGCGCCGGCCCCCGACGAACTCGCCGAACTGAGGCGGCGCTACGACCTGGAACGCGAGCGGCGCGTACGGCCCGACGGAGCACGCCAGTACCTCGGCACGGACGCCGAGTTCGGCTACTACGCCGCCGATCCGTACGCGGGGGAGCCGGCCGCGCGCGAGGCACTGCACGACACCGTGGACGTCGCCGTGATCGGCGGCGGGTTCGGCGGGATCCTCTCCGGGGCGCGGTTGCGGCAGCAGGGCGTGGAGCGGGTCCGGATCGTCGAGGCGGGCGGCGACTTCGGGGGCACCTGGTACTGGAACCGCTACCCGGGCATCCACTGCGACATCGAGTCGCACGTCTATCTGCCGATGCTCGACGAGACCGGGTACGTGCCGGAGTGGAAGTACTCCCCCGGTGAGGAGATCCGCCGCCACGCCATGCGCATCGCGCAGAAGTACGACCTCTATCCGGACGCCCTGTTCTCCACCGCGGTCACCTCGCTCACCTGGGACACGGCGTCCGAGACGTGGATCGTGGCCACCGACCGCGGCGACGCGTTCCACGCCACGTACGTCGTCGCCGCCACCGGCACGCTGACCGAGCCGAAGCTGCCCGGGATACCCGGGATCGAGACCTTCCGGGGCCACACGTTCCACACGTCGCGCTGGGACTACGCCTACACCGGCGGCACCCCGGACGGCGGCCTGACCGGCCTCGCCGGCAAGCGCGTGGGCATCGTCGGCACCGGCGCCACCGGCGTCCAGGTCATTCCGATGCTGGCCGAGGACGCCCGGCACGTCTACGTCTTCCAGCGCACCCCCTCCAGCGTGGATGTGCGCGCCAACCGCCGTACCACCGCGGAGGACGTGGGCGCCGACCGTGACGGCTGGGCCCGGGAGCGCCGCGAGAACTTCCTGCGCATCGTCTCCGGCGAGGCGGCCGAACGGGACCTCGTCGCCGACGGCTGGACCTCCTCGGCCGGCCTCCTGGAGAAGCTCCTGCCGAGCTTCGGCCGCGAGGGCGAGGGCCCGGCCTTCGAAGCCGCGTACGAGGTGGCCGACGCCGCGAAGATGAACGAACTGCGCACCCGTGTCGAGCAGAGCGTCACCGACCCCGGTACGGCGGAGAAGCTCAAGCCCTGGTACCGGTACGCCTGCAAGCGCCCCACCTTCTCCGACAAGTACTACCCGGCGTTCAACCGCGACAACGTCTCCCTGGTCGACACCGCGGACACCCACGGCATCGAGCGCGTCACCGAAAACGGTGTGGTCGTCGGCAGCGACACCTACGAACTCGACTGCCTGATCTTCGCCACGGGATTCTCCGTCGGGGTCTCCGGCATCCACTCCGGCAAGCTTCCCGTCCACGGCCGGGACGGCACCCAGCTTCTGCACGCGATGGCCCAGGAGGGCCCGCGCACGCTGCACGGCTTCACCAGCAACAACTTCCCGAACCTGATCCGGATGGGGTCTCTGCACAACGCCAGCAGCGTCAACTTCACGCACGTCCTCGACGAGCAGGCGGTCCACGCCGCCGCCCTCGTCGCGGCGGCCGAGGCCGGGGACGCCCTCCTGGAACCCTCACGCGAGGCCGAGGACGCATGGATCTCCGTCATGGCCAAGGACGCGCCCGACCACGAGTGGTTCCACGCCGGGTGCACCCCCGGCTACTACAACCGTGAGGGACTCGGCCGTCCGAACTCCCCGAGCGCCTACCCCCACGGCGCCGTCGCCTTCCACGAACTGCTGAAGCAGTGGCGCGAGGATTCCGTCGACGAGGTTCTGCGGCCCAGGACCGCCCCGCGACCGGTGACCCGCACCGAGAGCCTCGTCCCCGACGGGAGCGGCGGCTGACGGAACGAAGCCGACCGCCGGAGCGGGAAGCCGGTCCCGCCCCGGCGGACCGGGGGTCAGACGTCCTCAACCCCGGCGGTCGCGTTCCTGCTCCAGCAGGGCGTCGAGATCGCGGAGCCGGTCCAGCCCCCGCACCGCCTGGGTCATCCGCGCGTTGCGCTCGAACCGGTCGCGGTGGCGGTGCAGGAGATTCCAGTACCCGGCGGTGAATGGGCAGGCGTCCTCACCGACCCGTACGGACGGCTTGTACCTGCAGGGGCCGCAGAAGTCGCTCATGCGGTCGATGTACGCGCCTCCGGACGTGTAGGGCTTGGTGGTCATGCGGCCCCCGTCCGCGTACTGCGACATGCCCACCACGTTCGGGACCATGACCCAGTCGTAGCCGTCGACGAAGCTGCGGTGGAACCAGTCGGTGACGGCCCCGGGCGCCCACCCTCGCTGCAGGGCATAGCTGCCCAGGATCATCAGGCGCGGAATGTGGTGCGTCCAGCCGGTGGTCCTGACCTGCTCCAGGACGTGGGTGAGGCAGTTCGCCTCCGTGCCGTCCGGGGACAGTTCCGTGAACCAGTCCGGCAGCGGCTCCTGATGGCCCAGGGTGTTGCTCGCGCGGTACCGCTCGCCGAAGTACCAGTAGACGTGCCAGACGAACTCACGCCATCCGGCGATCTGTCTCACGAATCCCTCGGCGCTGTTGAGCGGCACATCGCCGGACCGCCACCGCGCCTCCGCCCGTTCGACGCATTCCGCGGGGTCCAGCAGGCCGAGGTTGAGCGACGAGGAGAGCAGGCTGTGGCTCATCGTCGTGTCCCCGGCGAGAACCGCGTCCTCGTACGCTCCGAACGAGGCGAGCCGGTGCTCCACGAAGCGGCGGAGGGCGGCCAGCGCCTCCCGGCGGGTCGCGGGGAACGTGCGGGGTGCGTCCTCACCGACGAACTCGACGTCCCCTTCACGCGACCAGCGGTCGAGGTCGGACCGTACCTCGGCGTCGATGTCGCTCTCCCGGGGGCGGTAGGCCGCAGGAAGCCCCAGGTCGCTGACGCCGCGCGGCGGGGGCTGCCGGTTGTCGTGGTCCAGGTTCCACCGGCCGCCGACGGGACGGTCGCCCTCCATCAGCAGGTCGTGCGTCCTGCGGACCCAACGGTAGAAGTCCTCCTGCCGGAGGTGCTTCTCGCCGCGGCCGTCCGCCCAGCCCCTGAACTCGTCGTGCGTCACGAGAAAGCCGCGCGCCGGCAGGACGCTCACGGATGGCAGCGAGCGCACGAAGGCGTGGGCCGCGTGGGAGGTGGGATGGTGCACGGTCACCGCGCCGTCCCCCACTGCCTCACGCAGGCCCTGACGGTAGGTGTCCGCCTTGACGTACCGCACGCGGTCACCGAGCTCGGCGGCCCGATGGCGCATCGCGGACAGGACCAGGTGGGCCTTCGCACGGTGGAACCGCCGCCGTCGGAAAACGCTGCGGGCCTCGACCATGAGCAGCGGCGCGTTCCGCTGCGGGCCGCCCAACGCCGGATCGACGAAATGGGGACCGAGCTGATCGCCGAACAGCCAGTGGGTGGCGCCGGACTCCTCCTCAGCCATTGCGAGCGCTCCCTCGACGAACCATCGCCCGGCCGGCGTGCGGCGCGGCACTTTCCCTCACAGATCAAAACGCACGCCGGCGCGGATGGCGCCCGGCACACGCCGGGGGCCGCACTTCGCCATCCCGCGACTCGTTCGAGGACCCGGCAGCAGAGGCCCGCGTCCCGCGGCCCGACGACCACCCGGTGCTCTGCTGGTGGCTCCCCGCCTTCTGGCGCCTCGACCACCCGGCGTCATGACCTCCCGCATCGAGAGACTCGTCCAGCAACTCGACGGCGAGGCCGAGGCGTCCTACGACGCTCGCGCGGAACTGGTCCGGATCGGCTCCGCAGCCGTCCCCGCCACCGTCGAAGGGCTGCTCTCCCTCGGCAGCTTCGGGCAGCTGACCGCCATCGAGGTCTTCGAGGGGGTGGCCGACCCGAGCTGCGGACCCGCTCTCGTAGGGCTGCTGGACAGCGACAACCCGACCGTCCGCGAGTGGGCGGCCATGGCTCTGGCAACCCTGGAGATCGAGGGCACGGGCGCCCCCTTGCGCCGCGCCTACCGCGCCTGCCTGGAACGGGCGACGCCACCGGACTGGAGCGAGCCCGCGGGAATCCGCTGGGCTCTGACCGAACTCGGCGCCCGTACCCCGGTCATCCCTCCGCTCACCGCCCGCCTGGGCGACACAACCGACCCGGGCGGCCTTTGCCGGCCTTCCGCAGCCTTCGAAGAGGTCATCAACGACCTTGCCGACCACAGCCAGGTAATCCTGTACTCCCAGTTTCTGCAGGTGGAAGGCGAGCGGACGTACTACGTCTCCTACACGGGCCCCGACTGGCAGGTCGACTGGGCGGCACCCTGGGAGGAACTGGTCGAGGAAACACGAACGCATTCCCTGCTGGAAGCCACCGAAGCACCGGTCGGCAAGGACATCTTCGTCACGCCCACCTGGATCGACCGTACCGACCTGCACCCGGAGAGGTGACCCATGCCGTTCCAGCACCCCGAGGAGATCGGCTACGGCCACGTGATCGAGCGTTACGTGACGAGGAAGGACTCGGACCACCCGCACTACCGCGACCTGAAGAGCGGTCGCGTCCTGCGGCCCGGGTGGCCACACGCCGAACGATTCACGCGTCAACTCATCGACGACGCACGCACGATCACCGACGCCGAACTGGAGGCAGTCCTCGGCTACGAGTGGCGCTCACGCTTCACCGCCGCCTGGCTGATCGGCGTAGGCCGACGCGCCACGTTCCGCGAACGCATCGGCGGCCTCCTCCTGGCCGGCGAGTTCTGCTTCTCCGGCGGCGCCTACTGATTCGCCCTGGCCCGCTTCGGCACCCACGCGGACGCCGAGGTCCTCGCCTCGTACCTGGACCACTACCTCCCCCGCACGGACCTCCGCTACGACCGGCCCGCCGCCCTCGGTGCCCTCCTCCGCCTCGACGCCCACCTCGGCACCCGACACGCCGACCGGTTCACGGAGCCCGACGGCCTCTGGGACCGCTGGGTCCAGGCCCTCGCGCACCTCCAGGGCGACCCCGGATACACCCCCGCCGCGCAGCGACGCCGGACCGATGTCCAGTGCGACTTCGCCGACGGCTGGGTGTCCGTGACCTGAGCCCGTGTCCTGCTTCCGCATGCTCATGAGGCAGCGAGGGCTGTGGCGAGCGTCGCAGCGGACAGGCCCAGGAACAGCAGCGCACCGCCGAGCTGATGGTCGCGCACCCGCAGGTGGGTAACGACTGCGCCGATGAAGTAGAGGACCAGGCCCGCCGCAGCCGCGACCCCGAAGGGCCGTACGACCAGGCCGGCCAGCAGGCCCACCGAGGCCGCGCCCAGACAGGCGCCGAGTGGGTACATCCAGGACACCGGCACCTGGAGCCGCTCCGCAATGGCAACGATCTTGGGGTGTCGGGTGAAGTCCATATAGGCGCCGATGCCCGTCGCGGTGGCGGTCAGCAGGGTCAGGACGAGATAAGCGGGATACATGAGGGTCCTTTCCGGATCACCTCCACCCTCGCGGGCCCCTACCGTGGCGGTCCAATACCTGCGTCCATAGCCTGATGGCATGGATGTGGACACCCGCCTGCTGCGTTACTTCGCCACCGTGGCCGATGAGGGCAACATCACCCGTGCCGCGGAACGCCTGTTCATGGCGCAACCCTCCCTGACCAAACAGATCAAGCAGCTCGAAGTGAAGCTGGGCGTGCAGCTCTTCATCCGCTCGCGAACCGGCATGACCCTCACCGGCCCGGGCCGGGCACTGGCCGATCGTGTGCCGGTCCTGCTGGACGCGCTCCACGACGCGGTACGGGAGACCAAGGCCGCCGCGAGCCGGGCGGAGCGGATACTGCGGGTCGGCATCATGGGCAGCGGGGCCAACGAGGCGACCCCCGCGATCATCTCGGCGTTCGGCGACCTCCGACCGGGCTGGCGGGTGGAGCTGCGGCAGGGCGTGTGGTCCGAGCCGACGGCAGGGCTGGCTGACGGCGGCGTCGATGCCGCGCTGCTGTATCTGCCCTTCCCCGGCCAGGAACGCTTGCGGGTGACCGAGCTGTTCACCGAGCCTCGCTGCGTGCTGCTGCCGTCCGGTCATCGGCTGGCGGACCGGGAGTCGATCGCCTTCCGGGAGCTCTGGGACGAGCCGTTCGTGGCCTCCCCGCCGGAGGCCGGCGAATGGCGCGACTGGTGGCTGGCGACCGACGCACGCGAGGGCAACCCGCCCTGCATCGGCGCCGAGACGCGCCACCCGGACGACTGGCTGAACGCCATCGCCAACGGCTACGGCATCGCACTCGCCCCATCGGCGGCCGCCCGGTACTACCCCCGCCCCGGCATCACCCAGCGCCCCGTCACGGGCGTCTCCCCCTGCACCGTCGCTGTCGTCCGGCCCCTGGCCGCCGGCGACAACCCCGTCGTCGAGGATTTCGTCGACTCGTGCCTGACCGTGCTCCGACCACGGTGACGACTCCGATCCGGGACGCGCCACGGGCACCGCCTCGCGGCCGCGCTGATGGACGGTCGTCCGTAACAGTTCCCCTCAGAGCTCCAAAACTCTTACGGAATCCCCTTGCCCAATGGTCAAGAATCGTTGACCATTGGGCGCATGCCTGCTGAAGACCTTCCCGAGACGTTTCACGTCACCACCGACGAGCAGCTACGCGCCGTCTCCAACCTCACGCGTCACCGGATCATGGCCGTGCTCCGCTTCGAGCCGGCGACGATCACGCAGATCGCCGAGCGGCTGGGGCTCGCGAAGGGGAGTTCCAGCTACCACGTGCGCCTCCTGGAGCGGGCCGGCCTGGTGAAGGTGGTGCGGACGCGGAAGGTGCGAGGGGTCACCGAGCGGTATTACGCGATGGCCGCGCGGGCGATCGTGCTGCCGGATCCGGGCGAGGGAGGCCCGGATGTGCTGATGCGGCAGGCGGTGGCGGACCTGGAGGCCGCACCGGTGGAGGGCGAGCGGCACGTACGGATGGCGCATCTGCGGCTCACCGGGGAGCAGTTCGCGGAGCTGGGGGCGCGACTGGAGGCGCTGGCGGACGAGTACCAGGAGCTGTCCGATCCGTCGCTGCCGGACGTGTCGCTCGCCTTCGCGCTGTTCCGGCCGGCGCCGCGCGAGCAGGCCGAGGGGAGATCCAAGTGACACCCAAGGCAGGGACGTTGCCGGTCGGGTTCGGTCGGCTGTGGACCGCGCAGACGGTGTCCTCGTTCGGCGACGGGGTGACGCATGCCGCGCTGCCTCTGCTCGCGCTGGCGTTGACGCGGGATCCGATGGCGCTCGCGGTCGTCACCGCCGCAGGGACGCTGCCATGGCTGCTCTTAGGGGTGCTCGGCGGTGCGCTGGTGGACAGGTGGGACCGCCGGCGCACGATGTGGGTCGCGGACGCGGCGCGTGCGGCGCTGCTCGCGATACCGGCGGTGGCCGCCGCGCTCGACGTGCTGAGCATTCCGCTGCTCGCGGCCGTCGCCTTCCTGCTCGGCCTCGGCGGGCTCTTCTTCGACACGGCCGCCACGGCCTATCTGCCGGATCTGCTCGGCCGCGACCCCGCACTCCTGGCGCGCGCCAACTCCCGCCTGCGCGGCGCCCAGACCGCCATGTCCGGCTTCGCGGGGCCGCCCGCGGGCAGTGCGCTGCTCGCGCTGGGACGGGCGGTTCCGCTGCTCGCCGACGCGGTGTCGTTCGCGCTCTCCGCACTGCTCGTACGGTCGCTGCCCACCGCGCCCCGGCCCGTACCGCAGGCCCGCGAGTCGCTGCTCCACCAGGCGCGGGCCGGGGCCTCGTACGTCTTCCGGGACCGGCTGCTGCTCGGGCTCGCACTCCGTCCCGCGGTCGGGAACGTCGCCTTCCTCGCGGTGGAGACCGTACTCGCCCTCTTCGCGCACGACCGCCTCGGCATCGACACGTTCGGCTACGGCCTGCTCCTCACGGCGGAGGCCACTGGCGGCCTGCTCGGCGCGGGCATCGCTTCCTTCCTCGGCCGACGGCTCGGCACCGGCGCTGCGCTGACCTGCACGGCCGCGGTCGAGGGACTGGCCGTCCTGGGGCTTGCCGCCGCCCCGAATCCCTACGTGGCCGGGCTCGCGCTCGCCGTCTGCGGGGCGGGCATGGGCGCCACGATGGTGCTCGCACCCTCGCTCCGGCAGGCGATCGTCCCGCCCCATCTGATGGGCCGGGTCGCCTCCACCTCACGCATGCTCGCCATGTGCGCCGCCCCGTTCGGCGCCTTCCTCGGCGGCTGGCTGGCCGGCACGTACGGCGTGCGCACCCCGCTCTACACAGCCGGCGGCCTCCTCCTGGCCATGACCGCCGTCACGGCGACCATGACCAGCAACCGCCGGGTCGAGGCGGCACTGCGTGGCGCCGCCTCGACCGACCGTCCAGGTCACCCGGATTCCGAGGAGCCCGTTCAGGAGGACGCATCCGCGCCGTCGTGACGCTTTCCGACAACGCCAGGGGCCCGACCCCGGAGAGTCGGACCCCTTTGATCTGGGCTCCCACCTGCGGAAACGCTGGTGCTGAAGATCCCATCCAGCACGCAATCCAGCAGGGTGATACGTCATCCAGCCCGACCTGGGGCCCGCCCGAGGTCAGTAGCCGTTGGGTACACATGAGATATCTGGCACCTTTTGGGCGTATGACGCAGATGCCCATGGAGTCCATCCGCGACGTCCGCGCACACTTGGCAAGGAGACGCTGGCGCGAAGTGAGTGAGTACCGCACCGTCTTCCACCCGGAAGCCCGAGCCGAACTCCGCAAGGTTCCGCGCGACACCGATCTCCGCATCCTGACCAACGGCGAACTGATCATGTGGGTCATCCGCGTCGGACACCGCGCCACGATCTACGACACCTGAATCGCCCCGCCGGGGAATCAGAAGGTCCAGCACCCGTCCGGTACGGGAAAATGAAGGGGTCCACCTCCGAGGAGGCGGACCCGTTCCGGCCTGCACGCTTGACGAGATGCCTCACGCACTCATCGACGCGACTACACGTTGAAGCGGAACTCCACCACGTCGCCGTCCTGCATCACGTAGTCCTTGCCCTCCATGCGCGCCTTGCCCTTGGCGCGGGCCTCCGCGACCGAGCCCGTCTCGACGAGGTCGTCGAAGGAGACGATCTCCGCCTTGATGAAGCCCTTCTGGAAGTCGGTGTGGATCACACCGGCCGCCTCCGGAGCCGTGGCGCCCTTCTTGATCGTCCAGGCGCGGGCTTCCTTCGGGCCTGCCGTGAGGTAGGTCTGGAGGCCCAGGGTGTCGAAGCCGACGCGGCCGAGGGTGGCCAGGCCGGGCTCCTCCTGGCCCATGGACTGGAGGAGTTCGAGGGCCTCGTCGTCGTCCAGCTCGATCAGCTCGGACTCGATCTTGGCGTTGAGGAAGATGGCCTCCGCCGGGGCGACCAGGGCGCGCTGCTCGTTCTTGAAGTCCTCGTCGACGAGCTCGTCCTCGTCGACGTTGAACACGTACAGGAAGGGCTTCGTCGTGAGCAGGTGCAGCTCGTGGAGCAGGCGGCCCTTCTCGGTGCCGGCCGTGATGCCCTGGGAGAAGAGCGTGTCGCCCGCCTCGAGGATCTTCTGGGCCTCCTCGACGGCGGCGAGGACCGCGACCTTGTCCTTCTGGAGGCGGGCCTCCTTCGTCAGACGCGGGACGGCCTTCTCGACGGACTGGAGGTCGGCGAGGATCAGCTCGGTGTTGATCGTCTCGATGTCGTCCTTGGGCGAGACCTTGCCGTCGACGTGGACGACGTTCTCGTCCTTGAAGGCGCGGATGACCTGGCAGATCGCATCGGACTCGCGGATGTTCGCGAGGAACTTGTTGCCCAGGCCCTCACCCTCGCTCGCGCCCCGCACGATGCCCGCGATGTCGACGAAGTCGACCGTGGCGGGGAGCAGCTTCTGCGAGCTGAAGATCTCGGCGAGCTTGTTCAGGCGCGGGTCGGGGACCCCCACGACGCCGACGTTCGGCTCGATGGTGGCGAACGGGTAGTTGGCCGCCAGCACGTCGTTCTTGGTCAGGGCGTTGAAAAGGGTCGACTTGCCGACATTCGGCAGGCCGACGATTCCGATCGTGAGCGACACTTTGGCGACTTCCTGAAGTGAGGAGAGGGGCTGTGCGGGCGGGCCGGGGGTGGACCGATTCTCCAGTTTACGGGCGGGGCCGGTCGGCCCGTCACGGGTGCGGGGACGGAGGCCGGCCGGGGGCCGAACGGGCCTGTTTCGGCCGTGCGGTATCGAACGCAACGCCAAGGTCACCCAAAACGCGTGTCCAACGCCCGAAAGAGTGCACCCGGCGTCCTAGGTTGTCGGGGTGGACCAGCACAGGACACGTATCCCGCAGCGCACCCAGCCCCCGCAGGGCCGGCCCGCACCGCCCGGCGGCCTCGGCGAGGCCACGGGTGCGGCCGGCTATCCGGTGGGGGTCGCGGTCGCCCCGGCGCCGGCGGCCGGTCCGGGTCCCGGGCCCCGGCGCGGGGCCCCGCCCGTGGTCCTGGCGCTGCGCAGATTCCCCAATCCCCGGCTGACCGGCATCGGCGCCGGCCTCTTCGCGGCCCTGGTCATGTTCCTGTTGGCCTGCGCGGACCGGCTGCTCTTCGGCGGCTCGGAGCTCGTGTACGGGCTGCTCTTCCTGCCCGTCAGCGCCCTGACCGCCCTCTGGGTCCGGCCCGCCGACCTGGTGACCGCCCCGATCATCGTGCCCATCGCCTTCGCGGTCGGCGTGATCCCCGTCGCCGGGGGCACCGGCGGCTTCGGCGGGCAGGCGATGGCCGTCGTGACCGCGCTCGCCGTCCAGGCGGGCTGGCTGTACGGGGGCACGCTCATCGCGGGTCTCATCGCGTCCGTACGGAAGATCCGGCATATGCGGGAGCGGCAGCGACACCTGGTCAGGGCCGACCGGGCCGACCGCCGCCCCCGCGCCTAGACGCTACTTGCCGGCAGCCGCCATCGCCGCACCGACGATGCCCGCGTTGTTCTGCAGCTGGGCCGGGACCATCTCGGCCCGCACGTGTTCGATGAGCGGCAGGAACTTCTCCGCCTTGCGGCTGACGCCCCCGCCGATGATGAAGAGCTCGGGCGAGAACAGCATCTCCACGTGGACCAGGTATTTCTGCACCCGGTGCGCCCAGTGCTTCCAGCTCAGGTCCTCGTCCTCCTTGGCCTTCGTGGAGGCGCGCTTCTCCGCGTCGTGACCGTGCAGCTCCAGATGGCCGAGCTCGGTGTTGGGGACGAGCTGCCCGTCGGTGAAGACCGCGCTGCCGATGCCCGTACCGAACGTCAGCATGATCACCGTGCCCTTGCGGTCGCGGCCCGCGCCGAAAGTCATCTCGGCGACACCGGCCGCGTCGGCGTCGTTGAGGATCGTGACGGACCGCCCGATACGGTCGCTGAGCAGCGCCCGGGCGTCCTTGTCGATCCAGCCCTTGTCCACGTTGGCCGCGGTCCTGGTGATGCCGCCGGTGACGACTCCGGGGAACGTGATGCCGACCGGCCCCTGCCAGTCGAAATGGCCGATGACCTCGGCCACACCGTCGGCCACGCTCTCGGGCGTGGCCGGGTGAGGTGTCAGTACCTTGTGGCGCTCCTGCGCCAGCTCTCCGCGGTCCAGGTCCACGGGCGCACCCTTGATCCCCGAACCGCCGATATCCACACCGAAGATCTCCATGTGATCCACGGTACGGGCAGGTGGCGAGGATCACTCCCCGGAAGGGCGAACCGGCGGGTGCACCCGGGTCGCCCGGCCGGGGGCCGGGCAACCCCCGGTCACTGGGCGGAGAGCGCGGCGGCCTCGGCGCGCAGGTCGCGCCGGAGCTCCTTGGGCAGCGAGAAGGTGATCGACTCGTCGGCCGTCTTCACCGTCTCGACGTCCGCGTAACCCCGCTCGGCCAGCCACTCCAGCACGCCGTCGACGAGGACGTCGGGCACCGAGGCGCCGGAGGTGAGCCCGACGGTGGTGACGCCCTCCAGCCACGCCTCGTCGATCTCCGCGGCGAAGTCCACGAGGTGGGCGGCGGGCGCGCCGGCGTCCAGGGCGACCTCGACCATGCGGATCGAGTTGGAGGAGTTCTTCGAGCCGACGACGATGACCAGCTCGGCGTCCTCGGCCAGCTTCTTCACCGCGATCTGACGGTTCTGCGTGGCGTAGCAGATGTCGTCGCTCGGCGGGGAGAGGAGGTTCGGGAACTTCTCCTTGAGCGCGCCGACGGTCTCCATCGTCTCGTCGACGGAGAGCGTGGTCTGGGAGAGCCAGACGACCTTCGACTCGTCGCGGACCTCGACGTTCGCCACGTCGTCGGGGCCGTCGACCAGCGTGATGTGGTCGGGGGCCTCGCCGCTCGTGCCGATGACTTCCTCGTGGCCCTCGTGACCGATCAGGAGGATGTCGTAGTCCTCCTTGGCGTAGCGGACGGCTTCCTTGTGGACCTTGGTGACCAGCGGGCAGGTCGCGTCGATCGTGGCGAGCTTGCGCTCGGCGGCCTCGGCATGGACGGTCGGGGCGACCCCGTGCGCGGAGAACATCACGATGGAGCCCTCGGGCACCTCCGCGGTCACGTCGACGAAGATCGCGCCCTTCTTCTCGAGGGTCTGCACGACGTACTTGTTGTGCACGATCTCGTGACGGACGTAGACCGGGGCACCGTACTGCTCCAGTGCTTTCTCGACGGCGATCACGGCGCGGTCCACGCCCGCGCAGTAGCCACGGGGCGCTGCGAGCAGGACACGGCGGGCAGGAGAAGCAGTCATGCGTCCCATCGTAAGGCCGTACCGAACAGGCGCCGGGCCGACGGGGTCGCGAGACTGATGCGTACGCAACCAGCGACGGAGGGTTCATGGCGGGGAGCAGCGCGGAAGAAGGAAAGCTGCGGCGGACACTCGGGTTCCGGGACCTGGTGGTCTACGGGCTGCTGTTCATCGCGCCCATGGCCCCGGTCGGCGTCTTCGGCACCCTGGACGCCAAGTCCGACGGGGCCGTGGCGCTGGTGTATCTCGTGGCGACCCTGGTGATGGCCTTCACCGCGTTCAGCTACGCCCAGATGGTCCGGGTGGCCCCGCTCGCCGGTTCGGTCTTCGCGTACGCCCGCAAGGGGCTCGGGGAGGGGCCGGGGTTCATCGCCGGCTGGATGGCGATGCTCGACTACCTGCTCATCCCGGCCGTCGCCTATCTCTTCTCCGGAATCGCGATGAACGCGCTGGTCCCCGAGGTGTCGCGGTGGGTGTGGACGGCGATCGCCGTCGTGGTGACGACACTGCTCAACCTCTGGGGCGTACGGGCGGCGGCCCGGGTGGGCTTCGCGGTGCTCGCCCTGGAGATCGTGGTGCTGCTGGTGTTCGTGGTGTCGGCGGTGGTGGTGCTGGCCGGGGACGGGGCGCAGCGGGGCTGGCTGTCGCCGCTCACCGGCGACACCGGGTTCTCGATGACGGCGGTGCTGGGGGCGGTGTCCGTGGCGGTGCTGTCCTATCTGGGGTTCGACGCGATCGCCTCGTTCGCGGAGGAGGTGACGGGGGGTTCGGCGAAGGTGGCGCGGGCGGTGCTGTTCTGCCTGGTGCTCGCCGGTGCGCTGTTCGTGGTCCAGTCGTATCTGGCGGCGTTGCTGGAACCGGTGAGCTCGGCGGAGCTGGCGGCGGATCCGGTGAAGCAGGGGTCCGCGTTCTACGACGCGGTGGACGCCTCGGTCGGCTCCTGGCTGCACGATCTGGTGGCCGCCAGCAAGGCGATCGGGGCGGCTTTCGCGGCGCTGGCCGGGCAGGCGGCGGCCGGTCGGCTGGTGTTCGCGATGGGGCGGGAGGGGCGGCTGCCGTCGTTCCTGTCCCGGGTGGACAGCCGGTCCGGGGTGCCGCGTGTCGCGATCGCGTGCGCCGCGGTCGTGACGCTGGTGGCGGCGGTGTGGGCGGCCCGGCGCGACGACGGCCTCGACCACCTGGTGTCGGTCGTGAACGTGGGCGCGCTCACCGCGTTCGTGCTGCTGCACGCGTCGGTGGTGGGCTGGTTCGCCGTACGCCGGATGGAGGGGCCGCCGAACTGGTGGCGCCACATCGTGGTGCCGGTGGTGGGCGCGGGCGTGCTGGTCGCGGTGATCCTGGAGGCGACGACGAGCGCCCAGCTGGTGGGCCTGTGCTGGCTGGGGATCGGACTGGTGGTGCTCGCGGTGCAGTGGGGGCGGCGGGCGGCCTGATTGTCCGTACCGGCCGATACGCTCGCCCGTATGGCTCTCACTACGTCCCCGGAAGCCCCGCTGCCCGTCGGCGACGTGTCGCGGCTGATCGGCGGCTGGATCGACCGGCTCGGTGCGGTCTGGGTCGAGGGGCAGATCACCCAGCTGTCACGCCGGCCCGGTGCCGGGGTGGTGTTCCTGACGCTGCGCGACCCCTCCCACGACATCTCGGTGAGCGTGACCTGCTTCCGGCAGGTCTTCGACCGGATCGCCGATGTGGTGACGGAGGGCGCGCGGGTGGTCGTCCTCGCCAAGCCCGAGTGGTACGCCCCGCGCGGGCAGCTCTCCCTGCGGGCCACGGAGATACGGCCGGTGGGCATCGGCGAGCTGCTGGTGCGGCTGGAGCAGCTGAAGAAGTCACTGGCCGCCGAGGGGCTCTTCGCCCTGGACCGGAAGAGGCCGCTGCCCTTCCTGCCGCAGCTGATCGGCCTGGTCTCGGGACGGGCGTCGGCGGCGGAGCGCGATGTGCTGGAGAACGCCAGGCGGCGCTGGCCGGCGGTGCGCTTCGAGGTGCGCAACACCGCTGTGCAGGGTGTGCACGCCGTGAATCAGGTGGTCCAGGCGGTCCAGGAGCTGGACGGGCTGCCCGAGGTCGACGTGATCGTGGTCGCCCGGGGCGGGGGCAGCGTCGAGGACCTGCTGCCGTTCTCCGACGAGGCGCTGATCCGGGCGGTGGCGGCGTGCCGCACGCCGGTGGTCTCCGCGATCGGGCACGAACCTGACTCGCCCCTGCTCGACCTGGTGGCCGATGTGCGGGCGTCGACACCGACGGACGCGGCGAAGAAGGTCGTCCCGGACGTGGGTGAGGAGCTCGACCGCGTCCAGCAGCTCCGGGACCGGGCGCTCCGGACCGTGCGGGGGCTGATCGACCGGGAGGAGCGGGGGCTGGCGCATGCGCTGGGCAGGTCCTCCATGGAGCGGCCGCAGCGGATGGTGGACGAGCGGGAAGCGGAGGTCGACGCACTCGTGGGGCGGAGCCGCAGGGTCCTCGGGCATCTGCTGGACCGCGCCGACTCGGAGCTCTCTCACACCCGGGCCCGGGTCGTGGCGCTTTCGCCCGCGGCGACGCTGGAGCGGGGATACGCGGTGCTGCAGCGGCCGGACGGCCATGTGGTGCGCTCCCCCGCGGACGCCGGGGCGCCGGGCGAGGAGCTGCGGGCGCGGGTCTCCGAGGGCGAGTTCACCGTACGGGTCGCGGAGTGAGCCGCCGGGTTTGTCGTAGCCCGCGCATAGGGTGGTCGGCATGACGGACGACGGGACGACGACAGCTGCCGCGACGGGCACGCTCGGGTAC
The DNA here is from genome assembly GCF_045039765.1 of Streptomyces sp. NBC_01166. Lineage (NCBI taxonomy): Bacteria > Bacillati > Actinomycetota > Actinomycetes > Kitasatosporales > Streptomycetaceae > Streptomyces > Streptomyces sp. NBC_01166. The sequence continues at coordinate 5,390,313 of NZ_CP108613.1, read as the reverse complement.
GAGCAGGCGCGGGACGAGCTGATCGAGGTCGTACGCCGCCTGGAGGCGGGCGGCACGACGCTGGAGGAGTCGCTGGCCCTGTGGGAGCGCGGCGAGGAGCTGGCGAAGGTGTGCCGGCACTGGCTGGAGGGTGCGCGGGCCCGGCTGGACGCGGCGCTGGCACGCCCCGAGGAGCCCTCGGAGGCCGGCGGCGACGCGGAGTAGGCGCTTCCGGGCCTCTTCGGGGACCTCGTGTGCGGTGGATCACTCCGGGACGGATTTAGTTGAAGTTTAATCTATCTCTCGGTTACGGTGATCGTGTCGCTTGATCCGCACAGCCCGGAAGGTAACGCTCCAGATGTCCCTCGTTCTTGACCCCGCCGCCCAGGACCTCCTCTTCCGTGAGGCCCGCACTGCCAACACGTTCACCGACGAGCCGGTGACCGACGAGCAGGTCCAGGCGATCTACGACCTGGTCAAGTACGGCCCCACGGCCTTCAACCAGTCGCCGCTCCGCGTCGTCCTGGTCCGTACGCCGGAGGGCCGCGAGCGCCTCGTGAAGCACATGGCCGAGGGCAACCGGCCGAAGACCTCCGCCGCCCCGCTGGTCGCGCTGCTCGTCGCGGACCACGAGTTCCACGAGGAACTCCCGGCGCTGCTGCCGCACTTCCCGCAGGCCAAGGACGCGTTCTTCTCCGAGCGCCCGGTCCGCGAGCAGTCGGCCGCGCTCAACGCCACGCTGCAGGCCGCCTACTTCATCATCGGCGTCCGCGCCGCCGGCCTGGCCGCCGGCCCGATGACCGGCTTCGACGCCGCGGGCATCGAGAAGGAGTTCCTGGACGGCGACCACAAGCTGATCATGGCCGTCAACATCGGCAAGCCGGGCGAGGACGCCTGGTTCCCGCGTCTGCCGCGCCTCTCCTACGACGAGGTCATCACGACCGTCTGACCGTCCTCCCGGAGGCGCCGGCCTCCCGGGAACAGCGGAAGAGCCCCACGACGCCGAGCGTCGTGGGGCTCTTCCGGTGGTACGGGGCCCTCAGGAGGCGGAGGGAGCGGCCGAGGGGGCGGCCGTCTTCAGCGCGGCGGCCATCTCCGCCAGCCGGTCCGCGGGGGCCGAGCCGGTGACCACCGTCGTCACGCCCTCGGCGTGCAGCACCAGCGCGTCGTACTTCGGCCCGTTCCAGATCTCCCAGTCCCGGCCCGAGACCTCGCGCGTGCGCCCGGTGTTCCTGGCGTCCCGGCTGACCTCGGGGACGTACTTCTTCGCCGGGGTCGTCGACTGCTCGACGGCCACGTACCTCTTGTCCGGGTCGAGGAAGCCGAGGTGCCACCCCGCGCCGTTGTGCCCCTCGTACGAGACGGAGGTCGGCTTCCAGCCTTCGGGCAGCCCCGCCGGGGCGGCCACGGGGTACGGCGCGGCGCGACGGGCCGTCGCGAGCTCGACCCGGTAGTCGACCGCCTTGATGGGGTCGGCCTTGTCGTCGTGCGGGATGAAGATGTAGACGACGCCCGCCACTGCGGTGATCACGAGCATCGACAGGATCATGTCCCGGACGGTCTGCTTGCCTCGCTTGCTTGCCACGGACTCAATGGTGGCATGGGCCACCGGGCGTCCGGCCAGCGGGCACCCGCTCATACGTGACCCGCTCTGCTCATTTTATCGACCTACCGATAGAGTCACAGCACCCTCTTTTCCGGTCGTCGTCGTACAGAAAGGTGCGCTCCGATGTCCGAGCATCATCTGCCGTCCCAGCTCGAGGTCTCCCCCGAGGCCCCCGACCGCAACCTGGCCCTGGAGTTGGTGCGGGTCACCGAGGCCGCCGCCATGGCCGCCGGGCGCTGGGTCGGCCGCGGCGACAAGATCGGCGCCGACGGCGCCGCGGTCAAAGCCATGCGCACGCTCGTCTCCACGGTGTCGATGAACGGCATCGTCGTCATCGGTGAGGGCGAGAAGGACGAAGCGCCCATGCTGTTCAACGGCGAGCGCGTCGGCGACGGCACCGGAGCCGAGGTCGACATCGCCGTCGACCCGATCGACGGCACCACGCTCAACGCGAAGGGCATGCCCAACGCGATCGCCGTACTGGCCGCCGCGGACCGCGGCGCGATGTTCGACCCGTCCGCCGTCTTCTACATGGACAAGCTGGTCACGGGTCCCGAGGCCGCCGACTTCGTCGACATCAACGCCCCCGTGTCCGTGAACATCCGGCGCGTCGCGAAGGCCAAGAGCTCCTCCCCGGAGGACGTCACCGTCGTCATCCTGGACCGGCCCCGGCACGAGAACGTCGTCAGGGAGATCCGGGAGACCGGCGCCCGGATCAAGTTCATCTCCGACGGCGACGTCGCCGGGTCGATCATGGCGGCCCGCGAGGGGACCGGTGTCGACCTGCTCATGGGCATCGGCGGCACCCCTGAGGGCATCATCTCGGCCTGCGCCATAAAGTGCCTCGGGGGTGTCATCCAGGGCAAGCTCTGGCCCAAGGACGAGGCCGAGCGGCAGCGGGCGCTGGACGCCGGCCACGACCTGGACCGGGTCCTGTCGACGGACGACCTCGTCAGCGGGGACAACGTCTTCTTCGTCGCCACCGGGATCACCGACGGCGAACTCCTGCGCGGTGTGCGGTACCGCGCGGAGACGGCGAGCACGGAGTCCCTGGTGATGCGGTCCAAGTCGGGCACGATCCGCAGGATCGACTCGACGCACCGGCTGTCGAAGCTGCGCGCCTACAGCGCGATCGACTTCGACCGCGCCAAGTAGTCCCGGCGCGCACGGATGTGGGGCCGCCCGGCCGGGCGGCCCCACATCCGTGCGCGCGGAACTCAGCCGGCTAGCGGAACTCAGCCGGCTATGCGTCCCGTCGGGGCCGCGGCCTTGAGCTCCATGTCGCGCCTGCGGCGCCGGGCGAGCACCACACGGCGTTCGGCGGCGGTGAGGCCGCCCCACACCCCGTAGGGCTCGGGCTGTATGAGCGCGTGCTCCCGGCACTCCACCATCACCGGGCACCTCGCACAGACCTGTTTCGCGGCCTCCTCACGGGCGAGCCGCGCAGCGGTCGGCTCCTTCGACGGGGCGAAGAACAGCCCGGCTTCGTCCCGGCGGCACACAGCCTCCGAGTGCCAGGGCCCCGCCTGGTCCTCCCGCGCGGGTGTGCGCTGGGACGGCACGGCGGCGACCTGCAGGGGCTGATGCGGCATGTGCAGCACGGTCCACTCCTGACGACGGCTTCGGCTTCGTGAGCGAGAGGCGATGCAGCACTCCCTACCCGCTGTACGCACGCCTATGCACTGAGTGGCGCCGCCTTCCGGCCCCCACGGCGCCATCACGGCGCCCGCTGGCCGGAATTCGCGGTGCCCCGGCCGCGCGGCCTCAGTGGCCGAGGTGTTTGCGCAACTGCCGGTGGAGGTTGGTGATGAGCTTGCCACGCTTGGGCTTCGCCTCGACGTTTCCGAATACGGAATAGCCGTTCACGACGACCACCGGTGCCTCAGGATCGGCGGATTCCAGTGTGTCGACCTCGAAGTTGCCGAAAATGCCCGTTCCACTGCCGCGCAGCGAGATGTTCTCGGGGACCTTGATCTCGACACTGCCGAAAATGGACGTCGCGTTGATGACCGTCAGACGCTGGCCGAACAGCGCCTCGGTCAGGTCGATCTCCACGCTGCCGAAGAGCGAGAAGGCGTTCGTGCGCCCGCCGACGCGCCAACGGCCCCTGCGGGTGGAGCTGCTGAAGACCGCCACCAGATTCTCGGCGGGCCCGGTCGCCGCCTCGGGGCCGTAACCGTAGGGCGAGGCGGCCGGGCGGGCGGCGCCGCCCGCTGCCGGGAGGTCCTGGACCAGCGGCTCGAGCTCGCCGACGGTCTTGGCCCGGTAGACCAGGTCGACCCGCTCGGCGTGCTCCTCGGCCGTCAGCCGGCCCTCGGCCATGGCGTCCCGCAGGATGTCCGCGATCCGGTCGCGGTCCGCGTCGGATGCGCGGATTCCGGCGGGCGCGGGACCGGCCGGAGCGACGGGCTGCTGAGGCTGCTTCTCGAGGTCCACCGGGACAGCGTACCGAAACGCGATAGATCGCGACAGCACCTCTCCGGCCCCTCACCGGATCCCCCGTGCTCGAATCCGCCGTGCGGGATCAAGCGTTCCGGGGTGAGCCTTACCTCACAGGCTCGGCGCGTCGGCGGCGTTCTACCCTGGTGGATGCGCTGTCCAAGGGTGGTCAGCCGCTGTCGCCGAGTGAGGAATGGCCGTAATGCCAGAGTTTGCGTACTCCGATCTGCTCCCCCTGGGAGAGGACACCACGCCGTACCGGCTGGTGACCGCCGACGGCGTCTCGACCTTCGAGGCCGACGGCCGTACGTTCCTCAAGGTGGCTCCGGAGGCCCTGCGCACCCTCGCGGCCGAGGCCATGCACGACATCTCTCACTATCTGCGCCCCGCCCACCTGGCGCAGCTGCGCCGCATCGTGGACGACCCCGAGGCCTCGTCCAACGACAAGTTCGTCGCGCTGGACCTCCTGAAGAACGCGAACATCGCCGCCGCGGGCGTCCTGCCGATGTGCCAGGACACCGGCACGGCGATCGTCATGGGCAAGCGCGGGCAGAACGTCCTGACCGAGGGCGGTGACGAGGAGGCCCTGTCGCACGGCATCTTCGACGCGTACACCAAGCTCAACCTGCGCTACTCGCAGATGGCCCCGCTGACCATGTGGGACGAGAAGAACACCGGCTCGAACCTCCCGGCCCAGATCGAGCTGTACGCGACGGACGGCGGCGCGTACAAGTTCCTCTTCATGGCGAAGGGCGGCGGCTCGGCCAACAAGTCGTTCCTCTTCCAGGAGACCAAGGCGGTCCTCAACGAGGCCTCCATGATGAAGTTCCTGGAGGAGAAGATCCGCTCCCTGGGTACGGCGGCCTGCCCGCCGTACCACCTGGCGATCGTCGTCGGCGGCACGTCGGCGGAGTTCGCGCTGAAGACCGCGAAGTACGCCTCCGCGCACTACCTCGACGAGCTGCCCGCCGAGGGTTCCCCGACCGGTCACGGCTTCCGGGACAAGGAGCTGGAGGAGAAGGTCTTCGAGCTGACGCAGAAGATCGGCATCGGCGCGCAGTTCGGCGGGAAGTACTTCTGCCACGACGTGCGCGTGGTCCGCCTCCCCCGGCACGGCGCCTCGCTGCCCGTCGCCATCGCCGTGTCGTGCTCGGCCGACCGCCAGGCCACCGCGAAGATCACCGCCGAGGGCGTCTTCCTGGAGCAGCTGGAGAAGGACCCGGCGCGCTTCCTCCCGGACACCACGGACGAGCACCTGGACGAGTCCGGCGTGGTGCAGATCGACCTGAACCAGCCCATGGACGACATCCTCGCCGAGCTGACCAAGTACCCGGTCAAGACGCGGCTCTCGCTGACGGGCCCGCTGGTCGTGGCGCGCGACATCGCGCACGCCAAGATCAAGGAGCGGCTCGACGCCGGCGAGGAGATGCCGCAGTACCTCAAGGACCACCCGGTCTACTACGCGGGCCCGGCGAAGACCCCCGAGGGCTACGCCTCCGGCTCCTTCGGCCCGACGACGGCCGGCCGCATGGACAGCTACGTCGCGCAGTTCCAGGCGGCGGGCGGCTCCAAGGTGATGCTCGCCAAGGGCAACCGCTCCAAGCAGGTCACGGACGCCTGCGACGCGCACGGCGGCTTCTACCTCGGCTCGATCGGCGGCCCCGCCGCGCGCCTCGCGCAGGACTGCATCAAGAAGGTCGAGGTCGTCGAGTACGAGGAGCTCGGCATGGAGGCGGTGTGGCGCATCGAGGTCGAGGACTTCCCCGCGTTCATCGTGGTCGACGACAAGGGCAACGACTTCTTCACCGAGCCCGCCCCGGCCCCGACCTTCACCAGCATCCCGGTCCGCGGCCCCGGCCTCGGCTGACCGCACACCCCGCCGAAGGGGCGCCCCGGCCACCGGGTGCGCCCCTTCGGCATGTGCGGGCGCGCCGGAGGCGGGTCCGGTGGACGCGTGAACGTCGGGGCGGGGCGTGATCCGTCCGGCGGTCCGGGGCAGGAGTAGCGGAATACCGCGGGCGCCGACCGCGCTCGTTCCAGCAGGAGGTAACAACACCATGGGCGAACCGGCCGAGGACACGCAGTACCGCGTCGAGCACGACTCGATGGGCGAGGTGAAGGTGCCCGCCCACGCGAAGTGGCGGGCACAGACACAGCGGGCGGTGGAGAACTTCCCCATCTCCGGGCAGCGGCTGGAGCGGGCCCACATCGAGGCCCTGGCCCGGATCAAGGCCGCGGCGGCCAAGGTCAACGCCGAACTGAAGGTGCTGGATCCGGACATCGCGGAAGCGATCCAGGAGGCGGCCGCGGAGGTGGCGGCGGGACGCTGGGACGAGCACTTCCCCGTCGACGTGTTCCAGACGGGTTCCGGCACCTCGTCCAACATGAACACCAACGAGGTCGTGGCCACGCTCGCCACGGAGCGGCTCGGCCGCGAGGTCCACCCCAACGACCACGTCAACGCGTCCCAGTCGTCGAACGACGTGTTCCCGTCGTCCATCCACATCGCCGCGACCGCCGCCGTCACCGCCGATCTGATCCCGGCGCTCGAACACCTGGCCACCGCCCTGGAGCGGAAATCGGCCGAATTCTCTGAGGTCGTGAAGTCGGGGCGTACACATCTGATGGACGCCACCCCCGTCACCCTGGGGCAGGAGTTCGGCGGCTACGCGGCGCAGATCCGTTACGGCGTAGAGCGGCTGCAGGCCTCGCTGCCCCGCCTCGCCGAACTCCCCCTGGGCGGCACGGCGGTGGGCACGGGGATCAACACCCCGCCCGGGTTCTCCGCCGCGGTGATCGCGGAGGTCGTCCGCACGACGGGCCTGCGGCTCACCGAGGCCCGCAACCACTTCGAGGCGCAGGGTGCAAGGGACGGGCTCGTCGAGACGTCGGGCCAGCTCCGCACGATCGGCGTGTCGCTCACCAAGATCTCCAACGACCTCCGCTGGATGGCTTCCGGCCCCCGGACCGGGCTGGCCGAGATCAACCTGCCCGACCTGCAGCCGGGCTCGTCGATCATGCCGGGGAAGGTCAATCCGGTCATCCCGGAGGCCGTGCTGATGGTCGCGGCCCAGGTGACGGGCAACGACGCCACGGTCGCCGCGGCAGGAGCGGCCGGCAACTTCGAGCTCAACGTCATGCTTCCGGTCATGGCGAAGAACCTGCTGGAGTCCGTTCGGCTCCTCACCAACGCCTCCCGGCTGCTCGCCGACCGCACGGTCGACGGCATCACGGCGAACGTGGAGCGGGCCCGGCAGTACGCGGAGTCCTCGCCCTCGGTCGTGACCCCGCTGAACAAGTACATCGGCTACGAGCAGGCGGCGAAGGTCGCCAAGAAGTCCCTGGCCGACGGCACGACGATCCGGGAGACAGTGCTGGCCGGGGGGTACATCGAGCGCGGTGACCTGACGCCGGAACAGCTCGACGAGGCCCTGGACGTGCTGCGTATGACCCGGCCCTGACGCGTAACGCACGTGCGGCCGGACGGCCGTCCCTAAGATCTCTTCATGACAGCGACGGAAGCGGGTACGGGAGCGGGCACCGGGGCGGGTGCGGGAGACGGCGGGCGCTGGTCGCCGGGGGACCGGATCCTCTGGCGGTACCGGGACAACGGAAGACCGGGCGACGGTGAGGGCAACGCGGTCCACATCTGCCGGCCGGTCACCGTCGTCCAGGACACCGACGAACTGTTGGCCGTGTGGATGGCGTCCGGCACCGAGTGTGTGAGGCCGGTCCTCGCCGACGGCACCCAGGTGCACGCCGAACCGCTCGCCACCCGCTACACACGCCCGCGCACGACGGTGCGGTCCCGGTGGTTCGGCTCGGGTGTCCTGAAGCTCGCCAGACCGGGCGACCCCTGGTCGGTCTGGCTGTTCTGGGACCGCGGCTGGCTGTTCCGCAACTGGTACGTCAACCTCGAGGAGCCGCGCTCACGCTGGTCGGGCGGCGTGGATTCGCAGGACCACTTCCTCGACATCTCGGTGCGTCCCGACCACAGCTGGGAGTGGCTCGACGAGGACGAGTTCGCGCAGGCGCAGCGGGTCGGGCTGATGGACGAGGCCACCGCCCGGCGGGTGCGCGAGGCGGGGCTGGCGGCCGTCGAGGTGATCCAGCACTGGGGCGCACCGTTCAGCGACGGATGGGAGCACTGGCGGCCCGACCCCAGGTGGCAGGTCCCCCCGCTGCCCGATGACTGGGACCGCACCCCCGCCCCCACGCCGTCGTGAGACCCTTGATGCACCCCAGGGGGGCAAACGTAGGATCACCCTCCATGAACCGCTCCGCCGGACCGACGCGCCACAACCGGCGTGGCCGGACAGGGGCCTGACCACCAGTCACCGAACGCACCGCATGAGTCACACGGCCCACGGAGCCGGGTGGACCGTGCGGACGCACGAACCACTACGAGGGGTGGAGACGTGTTCGCTGTCCGCTGCCCGGCCACCGGAAGACCCCTTACCGGTCGCCCTGGTGGCCGTACGGTTTCGGCCCCTTTTCCAGGGGCATCCGGTGACAGCCGTTGTTCTCACCGCTCTTGCCGGGGCACAGTGGCGCCCCACAAGGTGATTGCCTCATACAAGCGGCCCGGACGGACGGAATCCCACGCGTGACGGAGCATCCCACCTCCCACGAAGGCCGGCAGCCCCTCGCCGCCCGGCCACAGGAACGCGCCCGGCCCCGGCAGGAGGAAGCCCCGCCGGGCGCCGCTGCCACCGCCGCGATCCCCGGCCCCTCCCCGGTGCCGCACCCGGCGCAGAGCCCGGCGGCGAACGCCGTACCGAGTCCCGCGCCCGGCGCGGACACGGCCGCCTCCGTCGCCGACACCCAGACGGTCACGCGGCGCGAAGGGGACCGGCTGCGGTTCGTCGGCGCGGCGACCCGCCGGATCGCGCGCGGCATAGATCTGGACGAGATCGTGCTGGGCCTCTGCCGGGCGAGCGTGCCCACGTTCTCCGACGCCATACTCGTCTACCTCCGCGACCCGCTCCCGGTGGGTGACGAGCGGCCCGTCAACCCCTTCGTGCTGCGGCTGCGGCGTACCGACAGGCTGCGGCTGGCCGACGAGGAGAGCGAGAGCGGGCCGGAGGGCGAGCGGCTGCGGCTGTCCGTCACCGACCCGCAGGCCGGGCTGCTGCCGGCCGCCGACCTGTGCGAGATCCGGGCGGGCGGCGCGCTCGCCGAAGTGCTCCGAGGGGTTCGGCCGGTCTTCGGGGACTCCGCCGCGGCCCGCGTCGCCCTGCCCGAACTGCTGGGAGCCGGCCGGACCGTGCCGACCGGGCACCGCGCGATCCTGGCTCCGCTGCGGGGCCGGCGCCGGGTGATCGGCGCCGCCGTCTTCCTGCGCGGCACGGACCGCCCGCCGTTCGAGGCGAACGACCTCCTGGTCGCGGCCCAGCTGGCGACGCACACCGCGCTCGGCATCGACAAGGCCGTGCTGTACGGCCGAGAGGCCTACATCGCCGACGAGCTCCAGCGCACGATGCTGCCCGACTCCCTGCCGCAGCCCACGGGCGTACGCCTGGCCTCGCGCTATCTCCCGGCCGCCGAGACGGCCCGGGTCGGCGGCGACTGGTACGACGCGATCCCGCTGCCCGGCAGCAGGGTCGCCCTGGTCGTCGGTGACGTGATGGGGCACTCCATGACGTCCGCGGCGATCATGGGCCAGCTGCGCACCACCGCGCAGACCCTGGCCGGCCTGGACCTGCCCCCGCAGGAGGTCCTGCACCATCTGGACGAGCAGGCGCAGCGGCTCGGCAGCGACCGCATGGCGACCTGCCTCTACGCGGTGTACGACCCCGTCGCGCACCGCATCACGATCGCCAACGCCGGCCATCCGCCGCCGGTGCTGCTCCACCTGGGCGGCCGGGCGGAGGTGCTGCGGGTGCCGCCGGGCGCGCCGATCGGTGTCGGCGGGGTCGACTTCGAGGCCGTCGAGCTGGACGCCCCGGCCGGCGCCACGCTGCTGCTGTACACGGACGGACTGGTGGAGTCCCGGATACGGGACGTCTGGACGGGCATCGAGATCCTGCGGGAGCGGCTCGCCGCCACCGCCCAGCTGACGGGCCCGGATCATTCACCGCCGCTGGAAGCGCTCTGCGACGACGTGCTGGACATGCTCGGTCCCGGCGACCGGGACGACGACATCGCCCTGCTGGCGGCGCGGTTCGACGGGATCGCGCCGAGCGATGTCGCGTACTGGTTCCTGGAGCCGGAGGACGCGGCGCCCGGCCGGGCCCGCAGGCTGGCCCGCAGGGCGCTGAGCCGGTGGGGGCTGGACGACCTGTCGGACGAGGTGGAGCTGCTGGTCAGCGAGGTGGTGACCAATGCCGTGCGGTACGCCGAGCGGCCGGTGACGCTGCGCCTGCTGCGTACGGACATCCTGCGCTGCGAGGTCGGCGACGACTCCCCGCAGCTGCCCCGGCAGCGGCGCGCCCGGGAGACGGACGAGGGCGGACGCGGGCTGTTCCTGGTCAACAGGCTGGCCAGGCGGTGGGGAGCGACCCGGCTGTCGACGGGCAAGGTGGTCTGGTTCGAGATGGCCACCCCCTAGGGACCGGCCAGGGGCCACCCGGGCCGCCCGGGCCACGGAGGGTCGACGGCGGCTGACGCCGGACGTGCGTGAGGGGCGGGTGCCGGTTCGGCACCCGCCCCTCACGCGTCGCTACTGCCCCAGCACACCCTCGCTGCCGGGCCGCTCGCCCGGCGGCCAGTCACCGTCGTCGGGGTCCTTCGTCGTGCTGGGTGACCCGCTCGGCGACCCGGAGGGGGTGGTCTCGCTCGGCGTCTCCGCCGGGGGCGACTCCTCGCTGGGGGTCTCGCTCGGCGTCTCGCTGGGCGTCTCGGGCTCCTCGGACGGGGTCTCCGACGGCTCCTCGGTCTCGGACGGGGTGGCCGAGGGGGTCTCGGTCACCGGCGTCTCCCCCTCTTCGATTCCTTGCAGGTCGAATGTGGCGTCGGAGCCGCCCCCGAGCGCGCCCAGGGTGTAGTCGGCCCAGATCTTGGCGGGGAAACCGCCACCGTTGGCCCGGCCGGAGTTGGCCGTGCCGGTGAGGCTGACCTGGCCACCGCCCTCGGCGGTGGACTCACCGAAGAGAGCCACAGCCGTGGTGAGCTCCGGGGTGTAGGCCGTGAACCAGGCCGCCTTGTTGTCCTCGGAGGTGCCGGTCTTGCCGGCCGCGTCGTAGGCGGAGGTGTTGGCCTCCCGGCCCGAACCGATGTCGACGACCTCGGTCAGCGCCTTCGTCACGGTGTCGGCGGACGCCCGGCTGATCGCCTGGCCGCCCACGCCGTCGACGGGCTCCATGGTGCGGTCGCGGTGCTCGGCGGACTTCACGATGGTCGGGGTGACCTTCTTGCCGTGGTTGGCGAGCGTGGCGTAGACGCCGGCCATGTCCCACGTCGAGGCGTTCATCGTGCCGAGCGTGATCGCGGGACGCTCCGGGAAGTTCTTGTCCGGTACGCCCATGTCCAGCGCGGTCTTCTTCACGGCGCTCGGGGTGACGTCGACGACCATCTGCGCGAAGACGGAGTTGATCGACTTGTCCATCGCCGTCTGGACGGTCGGACTGTCGTAGCTGATGTCGTCCTCGTTCTGCGGGGCGAACGGGGTGTCGCTGCCGACGACCGGGCGCTTGCTGGTGCCGTCGTAGACCGTGTTCAGGCCGATCAGGTTGCCGTCCTGGGTGACCGACTCGTTCTCCAGTGCGGAGGCGAGCACCAGCGGCTTGAAGGTGGAGGCCGGCTGGTAGTCCTGGCGGGTGGCGTTGGAGATGTAGTGCTCGGTCGCGCCGACACCGCCGTACAGCGCGACCACCTTGCCCGTCTTCGGGTCCACGGAGGTGGCACCGGCCTGGACGGTCGCGTCGACCTTGCTGTTCTTGCGGTCGAGCTGGTTCTCCAGCTGGTCGGCGACCGACTTCTCGAGCTGCTTCTGCCGCTTCTTGTCGATGTTGAGGGTGACCGTCCAGCCGCCGGCGTCCAGTTCCTCCTCGGTGACGCCCTGCCGCTTCATCTCGTTGTTCGCGGCCTCGACGAGGTAGCCGGTCTGGCCCTCCATGCCGGGGGCCGCCTTGGGCGCGTCCGGGACGGGGAAGGTCAGCTTGTCCCGCTCGGCCTTGTCCAGCCAGCCCTCGTCCACCATGTTGTTCAGCGTGTAGGCCCAGCGTTCCTTGACGAGCTTCTTGCCGCCGGGGGTGGCGTTCGCCCAGTCGTACTGGCTGGGGGCCTGGAGCAGGGCGGCGAGGTAAGCACCCTGGGCGGTGTCGAGATCCTTGGCGTCGACGCCGTAGTAAGCCTGTGCCGCCGCCTGGATGCCGCTCGCGCCGCGTCCGTAGTAGACCGTGTTGAGGTACCCGGCGAGGATGTCGTCCTTCTTCATGCGCTGGTCGACCTTGAGGGAGATCACCAGCTCCTTGAGCTTGCGGCTGACCGTCTGGTCCTGCGTGAGGTAGTAGTTCTTCACGTACTGCTGGGTGATCGTGGAGCCACCCTGCTTGCCCTTGCCGGAGAGCGTGTTGAGCAGGCCGCGCGTGGTGCCCTTGAGGTCGACGCCCTGGTCCCGGTAGAACGACTTGTTCTCGGCCGCGACGAAGGCGTGCTGGACCGGCTTCGGCACGACGTCCAGGTCGACTATCTCCCGGTTGACCTCGGAGTTGCTCCGGGCGAGCAGCGTGCCGTCGCTGTACTTGTAGACGTTGCTCTGCTTCTGCGCCTGGGCGTTGGCCTCAGGCACGTCCACGTACACGTAGAGGGCCGCGAAGGCGCCCATCACGAGCAGGCAGAGACCGAAGAAGGTGCCCAGGATCTTCCGCCAGGTGAAGAGCCGGCGTATGCCGCCGCTCCGGGCGGCCCGGCGCGCTCCCCGCCCCTGGGCTCGTCGCGCATCCGCTCGACCCATCGCTGTGGTGCTCCTGTCCTTCTGCTCGTACCGATCCGGTCAGACCTGCCAGCTAACACTGAAAGCCCGGACAAATGGCAAGCGATCCGGTCTTTTCCGGGCGTGAGAATCAGCACCCACTCCTGCAGGAACCGACTCGTGAGGGGTGCACAAGGTTGCGAGGAGCGTTAATGTGTAATCACATTGCTAGCGCGGCGCTATGCCGTACGAAACGGGGGACCCATGTCCGCACCACACGACCTGCCCGGCACCACCGGCCCCGGAGCCGATCTGACGCCCGACGCCCCTGAGATGCCCGCACCCCAGGTCAGGGAGGTGACCGCCCACTCCATCCCCGGCGGTCTCGGCCTGCTCCTGACCGTCCTCGGGGTGTTCCTGGGCGTGGCCCTGACCGTCATCGGCGGTGTCCTCGGCTCCGACGGCCACAACGGAGTCGGTATCCCGCTCGTCGTCCTCGGTCTGCTCCTGGCCGTCGCCTCCTTCTTCTGCATGAGCGGTGTGAAGATGGTCGCTCCGGGCGAGGCCCGGGTCATCCAGCTCTTCGGCCGTTACGTCGGCACGATCCGCGCGGACGGCCTGCGCTGGATCAACCCGCTGACGTCCAGCCGCAAGATCTCCACCCGGGTCCGCAACCACGAGACGGCGGTCCTGAAGGTCAACGACGCCTACGGCAACCCGATCGAACTCGCGGCGATCGTCGTCTGGAAGGTCGAGGACACCGCTCAGGCGCTCTTCGAGGTCGACGACTTCCTGGAGTTCGTCGCCACCCAGACCGAGGCGGCGGTCCGGCACATCGCGATCGAGTACCCGTACGACGCCCACGAGGAGGGCGGGCTCTCCCTGCGGGGCAACGCCGAGGAGATCACCGAGAAGCTCGCGGTCGAGCTCACGGCGCGGGTGCAGGCGGCGGGCGTACGCATCATCGAGTCCCGCTTCAGCCACCTCGCGTACGCTCCCGAGATCGCCTCGGCGATGCTTCAGCGGCAGCAGGCGGGTGCGGTCGTCGCGGCACGCCAGCAGATCGTCGAGGGCGCAGTGGGCATGGTCGAGATGGCGCTGACCCGGATCGCGGAGCAGGACATCGTCGAGCTCGACTCCGAGCGGAAGGCGGCGATGGTCAGCAACCTGATGGTCGTGCTGTGCGGTGACCGTGCGGCACAGCCGGTCCTGAACACGGGCACGCTCTACCAGTGACCGACGACGCGGCTCCTCCCCCCGGCCGGCCCGCCCGGCGCGGCCCCGCCCGCAAGCAGATGCTGCTGCGGCTCGATCCGGCGGTGCACGACGCGCTGGCCCGCTGGGCCTCGGACGAGCTCCGCAGCGCGAACGCGCAGATCGAGTTCCTGCTGCGGCGGGCGCTCGCGGAGGCGGGCCGGCTCCCGGGCGGCGCGGCACCGATCCCCCGCCGGGGCCGCCCCCCGAAGAGCCCGCCCCCGGAACGGCCCGAACCACCGGAGTGACCCCGACCCGGCTTCGCCCTCGATCTCCCCCAGACTTCGTCCGGGGGGACCCCCAACGGGCTTGATTCTGCCCCTGGACCCACCCGACGCAGGCCCGGCACATTCAAGCCGCGGCGGCGATTGAGGCGCGGGGGCCCGGAGGCGGCGGGCCACCGTCCCGCGCCCCCGGGGCCGTATTCATACCGCGTATACATGCCATGTATAGTGCGCGGCATGTCAATCGGTCACACCCTCCTCGGGCTCCTCGAGTCCGGCCCCCGCCACGGCTACGACCTCAAGCGCGCCTTCGACGAGAAGTTCGGGCACGATCGTCCCCTGCACTACGGCCAGGTCTACGCGACGATGTCCCGCCTGCTCAAGAACGGGCTCGTCGAGGTCGACGGCGTCGAGACGGACGGCGGGCCCGAGCGCAAGCGGTACGCCATCACCGACGCGGGCATCACCGACGTCAGCTCCTGGCTCGCGCAGCCCGAGAAGCCCGAGCCGTATCTGCAGTCGACCCTGTACACGAAGGTCGTCCTCGCGCTGCTCACCGGCCGCGACGCCGCCGACATCCTGGACGCCCAGCGCTCCGAGCATCTGCGCCTGATGCGCATCCTCACCGACCGCAAGCGCCAGGGCGACCTCGCCGACCAGCTGATCTGCGACCACGCCCTGTTCCACCTCGAAGCCGATCTGCGCTGGCTGGAACTGACCGCCGCCCGGCTCGGCAAGCTCGCCGAGGTGGTCGCCCCGTGACACCCGCCGGCTCCCTGCTCGCCGCTCACGACCTCCACAAGGTCTACGGCTCGACCCCCGCGCTCGACGGGGCCTCCTTCTCCGTGCACCCCGGCGAGGTCGTCGCCGTCATGGGCCCCTCCGGCTCCGGCAAGTCGACGCTGCTGCACTGCCTCGCCGGGATCGTCACCCCCGACTCGGGCACCATCAGCTACGGCGGCCGTGAGCTGTCCGCGATGTCCGACGCCGAGCGCAGCGCCCTGCGACGCAGCGACTTCGGCTTCGTCTTCCAGTTCGGCCAGCTCGTCCCCGAGCTGACCTGCCTGGAGAACGTCGCCCTGCCGCTCCGCCTCAACGGCGTCAAGCGCAAGGAAGCCGAACGCACCGCCCGGGAGTGGCTGGAGCGCCTGGAGGTCGAAGACCTCGCCGCGCAGCGCCCCGGCCAGGTGTCCGGCGGTCAGGGCCAGCGCGTCGCCGTGGCCCGGGCCCTGGTCGCCTCCCCCAAGGTGATCTTCGCCGACGAGCCGACGGGGGCACTGGACTCCCTCAACGGCGAGCGGGTGATGGAGCTGCTCACCGAGTCCGCGCGCCTGGCGAACACAGCCGTCGTACTCGTCACGCACGAGGCGCGGGTCGCCGCGTACTCGGACCGCGACGTCGTCGTACGCGACGGCCGGTGCCGCGATCTGGAGTACGCCGTATGACCTGGCTGCGTGACCTCGGCCTCGGCATACGCTTCGCCGCCGCGGGCGGACGCGAGGGCTGGGCGCGGACCGCGCTCACGGCAGTCGGGGTCGGCCTCGGTGTGGCGCTGCTGCTGGTCGCCTCGTCGGTCCCCCATCTGCTGGACGAGCGTTCCGCACGCGACCGCGCCCGGGCGGAGGGTGCGGCCTCCTGGAACGGCAAGGTCGAGAAGTCCGACACCACCGTGCTGCGGATCGGCGCGGAGACCGAGTTCAGGGGACAGGTCGTCACCGGTTTCCTGATGCGGCCGGACGGCACGCACCCGGTCACCCCTCCCGGCCTCGAGTCCCTCCCCGCCCCGGGCGAGATGGTCGCCTCACCCGCCCTGAAGGAGCTGCTGGCCTCGCCCGGGGGCAGCCTCCTCAAGGAACGCCTCCCGTACCGGATCTCCGCGACGATCGTCGACGCGGGCCTGCTCTCCCCGGGAGAGCTGTACTACTACGCGGGCAGCGACACCCTGACCCCGGCCACCGGCGGTCACCGGGTGGGCGGTTACGGGGACAGGGACTGGAGCGACGAGCTGCCGCCCGTCCTGGTCGTCCTGGTCATCATCATCTGCGTCGTGCTCCTCGTCCCCGTGGCGATCTTCATCGCCACCGCCGTACGGTTCGGCGGCGAACGCCGGGACCGCCGGCTGGCCGCCCTGCGCCTGGTCGGTACGGACATCCGGGCGACCCGCAGGATCGCGGCGGGTGAGGCGCTGTTCGGCTCGCTGCTCGGTCTTGTGGCGGGAGCGGCGTTCTTCCTGGCCGGCCGCAGGTTCGTGGGCGAGGTGGAACTGTGGGGCCACAGCGCCTTCCCCTCCGACCTGGTCCCCGCCGGGTGGCTGACCGCGCTGATCGCGGTGGCGGTGCCCCTCGCCGCGGTGCTCGTCACCCTCGCCGCCCTGCGCTCCGTGGTCATCGAACCGCTCGGCGTCGTACGCCATGCCGCCGGCCGGCGGCGCCGCCTCTGGTGGCGTCTGCTGGTGCCTGCCGCGGGGATCGCCGTGCTGGCACTGACCGGGCGGGTCGACGAGTTCACCCCCGTCAACCCCTACCCGATCGCGGCCGGCGCCGTGCTGGTCCTCGTCGGGCTCGCGCTGCTGCTCCCCTGGCTGGTCGAGGCGGTCGTGCAGCGGCTGCGCGGCGGTCCCCTGCCCTGGCAGCTCGCCGTGCGCAGGCTCCAGCTGACCAGCGGGGCGGCGTCCCGCGCCGTCAGCGGCATCACGGTCGCTGTGGCGGGCGCGGTGGCCCTGCAGATGCTGTTCGCCGCCGTGGGGGACGACTTCGAACGGATGACGGGGCAGGACCCGTCACGGGCGCAGTTCACCACCTACTCCGAGGACGTCAGCGGGGAGGCCGCCGCCAGGACCATCGCGGACTTCCGGGCGACCGAAGGGGTCGAGACGGTCATCGGCACGGTCGAGACGTACGTGACCAGGCCGGGGACGTACGCGGCGGAGGACATCCAGCCCACCACCACCCTGACCGTCGGCGACTGCGCCACCCTGAAGGAGCTGGCGCCGATCGGCTCCTGCAAGGAGGGGGACGTCTTCGTCGCCCACCCGAAGGACGACAAGGAGCAGGCCGACTGGGTCGACGAGACGGCCCGCAAGGGCAAGGAGGTCGAACTCAACTCCTCCCACGGCTTGGAGCCCGGAGCGAAGTCGATGCTCTGGACCCTGCCGGCCGACGCCCGGACCGTGCGGACCGGGCTCGATCCGCTCGGCAAGGAGCACTGGGGCATCATGGCGACCCCCGGCGCGATCGACCCGGGGACCCTGCCCAACGCCCAGATCACCGCCCAGCTCAGGGTCGACCAGGGCGTGGAGGATGTCGCCGAGCACGTGCGGAACACGGCGGCCAGGATCGACCCCACGATGCGGGTCACCACCCTGACCTCCGTGGCGCGCGACCGCCAGTACGCCAGCGTCCAGACGGCGTTGCGACTGGGCGCGGTGGCCACTCTGATGCTGATCGCCGTGTCCATGCTGGTCTCGCAGCTGGAACAGCTCCGGGAGCGCAAGCGGCTGCTGTCGGTGCTGGTCGCCTTCGGCACCAGGCGGGTCACCCTCGGCTGGTCGGTGCTCTGGCAGACCGCCCTCCCCGTGGTCGTCGGCCTGCTGGTCGCGACGGCGGGCGGCCTGGGGCTGGGGGTCCTGCTGACGTGGATGCTGGCCAAGTCGGTCACCCAGTGGTGGCTGTTCCTGCCGATGGCGGGCGCGGGCGGCACCCTCATCGTGGCCGTGACCGTGCTCTCCCTGCCCTTGCTGTGGCGACTGATGCGCCCGGACGGGCTGCGTACGGAGTGATGGCGGGGGTGAGCGCGCCGGGGGCCGCGCTCACCCCTCCTCGGGCACCCGGACCGGCAACGCCCCCATCGCCCCGCGCAGCGCGGCCGCGAGCTCCTCGAACTCCTCGTGCCTCGCCGAGCCCGTCCGCACCGCCAGCGCCACCCGGCGGGAGGGCGCGGGGTCCTCGAAGTACCCGGTGGCCAGCGCCTCGTTACGCCCGGTCTCCACGGTCACGGCCGTACGCGGAAGGAGCGTCACCCCGAGCCCGCCGGCCACGAGCTGGACCAGCGTGGAGAGCCCGGCCGCGGTCGTCGTCACCGGCGCCCCCTGGGTGCGCCCCGCCTCCCGGCAGATGTCCAGCGCCTGGTCGCGCAGGCAGTGCCCCTCGTCGAGCAGCAGCAGCGGCAGATCGCGCAGCGTCCCGCGCGGCAGGCCGGTACGCCCGGCGAGCTGGTGCTGCTTCTCCATGACGAGCACGAAGTCCTCGTCGAACAGCGGCAGTTCCGTGACGCCGGGCACCCCCAGCGGCACCGCGAGCAGCAGCAGGTCCAGCCGGCCGGCCCCCAGCCCCTCCAGCAGCGAGGAGGTCTGCTCCTCATGGACCTGGAGATCCAGGTCCGGGTAGCGCTCATGGACCAGCCTGAGCACGGCCGGCAGCAGATACGGTGCGACCGTCGGGATCACGCCGAGCCTGAGCACCCCGGTGAAGGGCGCGCGCACCGCCTCGGCCTCCTCCATCAGCTCCCCGAGCGCCTCCAGCACCGCCCGGCTCCGCACCGCGAGGCGCTCCCCCTCGGGCGAGAGCAGCACCTTGCGCGTCGTGCGCTCGATGAGCTGGACACCCAGTGCCACCTCCAGGGCGGACACCGCCCCGGAGAGCGCGGGCTGACTCATCCCGATTGCTGCCGCCGCGTCCCGGAAGTGCAGATGCTCCGCCACAGCCGCGAAGGCGCGCAGCTGCGAGAGGCTGGGCTGCTTGACCCTAATAGCCTGATTTGCATACGCCACTGATAGGCACCTCCGATCGTACGGACCGAGTGTATCCAGATCGGCAATCAATGCACTCAGTGCCACAGCGGGTAAGTTCACCCCCGACGGAAGATCGTCTTCGTGCACGCCAGTATCACTGGACAACACTTTCGAGTGTGATGTCCCAATATAAGTCACGCCTCACCAGCCTTAACGTCCCCTTGAGTCAACTTCCGGGGAGGACATGACGTGATTCCTGTGGGCGCCTATGCGCGCGTATCGGAGGACAAGGCGCTCAGGACGAACGCTGCCGACTGGCGCGAGATCGGCGAACAGGCTGCCGAGCAGTTCAAAGACATGGACGCGTTGGCAGCCGAGTCGATCCGGGCCGTGATGGTCCACCCCGCGGGACGTGGTCGTAGGTTCGACCCCTCGCTGATCGAGGTCGTCTGGATCGAGGGCGGGAAGTGAGTAGCAGCCCCCGCCCGTCGGCGGTCACGCCGACCTCTCCCATGAGTCTCAGCCGCTGGGACGGATCGCCGACGCCTACCACTGATCGCCCACTTCTATCAATCCCTTCGACGTGTCCGATTTCCGTGATCAATGGGGCATGTGGGACTGTGCTCAGGTCCAACCCCAAGCAACACAGGAGTGCCCAGAATCATGCTCACCGTTGGTGACAAGTTCCCCGAGTTCGAACTGACTGCTTGCGTCTCCCTGGAGAAGGGTGAGGAGTTCGAGACCATCACCCACAAGACGTATGAGGGTTGGAAAGTGATCTTCGCGTGGCCGAAGGACTTCACCTTCGTGTGCCCCACCGAGATCGCCGCCTTCGGCAAGCTGAACGACGAGTTCGCCGACCGTGACGCGCAGATCCTCGGCTTCTCCGGTGACTCCGAGTTCGTGCACCACGCCTGGCGCAAGGACCACCCGGACCTGACCGACCTGCCCTTCCCGATGCTGGCCGACTCGAAGCACGAGCTCATGCGTGACCTCGGCATCGAGGGCGAGGACGGCTTCGCGCAGCGCGCCGTCTTCATCGTCGACCAGAACAACGAGATCCAGTTCACGATGGTCACCGCCGGTTCCGTGGGCCGTAACCCCAAGGAGGTCCTGCGGGTCCTCGACGCCCTGCAGACCGACGAGCTGTGCCCCTGCAACTGGACCAAGGGCGAGAACACCCTCGACCCGGTCGCCCTCCTCTCCGGCGAGTGAGCTGATACCGACATGGCACTCGATGAACTGAAGTCCGCCATACCGGACTTCGCCAAGGACCTGAAGCTGAACCTCGGCTCGGTCATCGGCAACAGCGAGCTCCCGCAGCAGCAGCTGTGGGGCACCGTCCTGGCCTGCGCGATCGCTTCGCGCTCGCCGAAGGTGCTCCGCGAGCTGGAGCCGGAGGCCAAGGCCAACCTCTCCGCCGAGGCGTACACCGCGGCGAAGTCGGCCGCCGCCATCATGGCGATGAACAACGTCTTCTACCGCACCCGGCACCTGCTGTCGGACCCCGAGTACGGAAACCTCCGTGCGGGCCTGCGGATGAACGTCATCGGCAAGCCGGGCGTGGAGAAGGTCGACTTCGAGCTGTGGTCGCTCGCCGTCTCCGCGATCAACGGCTGCGGCCAGTGCCTGGACTCCCACGAGCAGGTGCTGCGCAAGGCGGGCGTCGACCGTGAGACCATTCAGGAAGCCGTCAAGATTGCTTCGGTGATCCAGGCGGTCGGCGTGACCCTCGATTCCGAGGCCGTGCTCGCCGAGTAGTACCCATGAACGAGAAGGGCCCCGAGGACGACCGACCGTCCCTGGGGCCCTTCTTTCATGTACGCCGGGCGGCGGGAGCCGGAGCGCCCTGCCGGACTGGAAGGTCAGCCCTTCCGGGCTGCTGAGCCGGAGGACGCCGCGGTGCCCGACAGGTCATGGATCTTGAGGTCCATCCAGCAGGACTCGTGGGTCGCGCCCAGGTGTCGCGGTGTCACCGCACCCAGCCTCCGTGTCGGAACACCTAGGGCTTCTGGTCGTCCGGCGGGGCCGACCCGGTCTCGTCGCCGCGGTCGTCCGAGGCGACAGGTCCCGGTGCGTCCGCGGGCCGGGGCGGTTCCGTCGGCGGCAGGGCCGAGAGCGCCGTCGCGCCGTGCGGCCCTGACCCGTGGAGCACCGCGGGGTCCTGCCCGTACGAGCGCAGATAGCCGACCACCGTATTGGTCACGGCGACCAGGGGTACGGCGACGACCGCACCGCCGATACCCGCCACCATGCCGCCCGCCGCGACCGACAGCACGACGGCCAGCGGGTGGACGCGTACGGCACGGCCGAGGATGAAGGGCTGCAGGATGTGGCCCTCGATCTGCTGCACGGCGAGCACCACGATCAACACCATCAGCGCGGTGAACACGCCCTGGGTGACGAGTGCGACGACCACGGCGAGGGCGCCGGAGACCACGGCGCCGACCAGGGGGATGAAGGCGAAGAGGAAGATGAAGACGGCGAGCGGAACCGCCATCGGCACATCGAGGAAGTAGATCCCGAGCCCGATGAAGATCGCGTCGATCAGGGCCACGATCACCGTGCCCCGCACATAGGCGGTCAGCGTCCGCCAGGCGCGCGGTCCGGCGCCCGCGACGCCCGGCCGTGCCTGGGAGGGCACCAGCTTGAGCACCCACTGCCAGATGCGCTTCCCGTCGTAGAGCAGGAAGAGCGTCGAGAACATCGCCAGCAGCAGCCCGGTGAGGACCTCCACCATCACGGTGACGCCCTGGAGCCCGGCGGAGGTGATCTCCTCCGTATTGGTGCCGATGGTGTCGCTGAGGTTCTTCGCGATGTCGTTGATCTGCGACTCGGTGACATGGAACGGGCTGTCCAGGAGCCAGCGCTTCAGCTCGTCGATGCCGTCGCGGACCCGGTCGGACAGATCGTCCAGATTGTCCATCACCTGCCAGACGACGAACCAGCCGACCAGCCCCATCACGACGAAGCCGAGCACCGCCGTGACCGCGGTGGCCAGACCGCGCGGCAGCCCGAGCCGTCTCAGCCGTACGACGGTGGGCTGGAGCATCGCGGTCACCAGCAGGGCGGCGACGAACGCGAGGACGACCAGTTGGACCGCGCTGATGATCCGCATGAGCACCCAGAGGGTGCCGGCCAGGACCAGCAGCCGCCAGCCGGCCTCGGCCGCGACGCGCATCCCCCAGGGGATCGCGGCCACCGGGTCGGGCTTGGCGGCGACGGAGGGGGCGTAGGAGGGCGGGGCGGGCACCTGTTCGGCGACGACCGTGGAGAGCGTCGACGACGAGCCGCTCACGGCGTCCGCGTCGGCGCGGCGCTCGTCCTCGGCGCGGCGTTCTTCCAGGCGCGCCCCGATCTCGGTGAGTTCGGCACCCACCCGGCCGAGCCACCCCGGAAGTTTCGACATGGAATTTCCCTTTCCCCCGTCCGCTCCCCGCACGCCCCCCGGAGCTGTCCGGATCGACCGTACACGCGAGAAGCCCCCCACCGTAGGACGGTGCGGGGCGTCTCGAGGTTGAGCGCGGAACCCTTCGGGGCTCCTAGTACCAGTTGTTGGCCTGCCAGAAGGACCAGGCGCCGCACGGGCTGCCGTAGCGGCCGTCCATGTAGCTGAGGCCCCACTTGATCTGGGTGGCCGGGTTGGTCTGCCAGTCGGCACCGGCGGACGACATCTTGGAGCCGGGCAGCGCCTGCACGAGTCCGTACGCACCCGAGGAGGGGTTGCTCGCCTGATAGTTCCAGGTCGACTCGTGGTTCACGATGTTGCTGAAGCACTGGAACTGGTCCGCGGGGACCATCTGGCGGGCCATCGCCTGCACTTCGGCCACGCTGTAGGAGCTCTGCGCGGAGAAGGAGGTGGCGTCGCGCACGGAGGAACGGCTCGCGCGCTCGGCCTCCTTCTTGGCCTCGCGCTCCGCCTCCAGCTTGTCCTCGGCCGCCTGCTTCTTCGACTTGGCGTCCTTGGCGGCCTGGATGCGGGCCGTCTCCTCGGCCGACTTCTTGGCCGCCGCGTCGGCCGCGGAGGCCTGTGCGTCGGCCTGCTGCGTCAGCGAAGCGGTCTGAACCTGGGCCTGCTGGCCCGCGGGGATGTCTGCGAGCAGCGTGGTGTCGGCTGCGGCCGCCTCGAAGTTGTTGTCGTCCGCAGCGGGAGTGCTGCCCGACGCAACGCCTACGACGGCGCCTACGGTGGTTACGGCGGTGGCAGATGCCACGGCGAACCCCCGGACCGAGATCCGGCTCACACGGTGTCCTTCCAGCATCGCCCGCTTAGGTGACCTCGCGGGCGCAATCGTGCCCCTGACACTGGCCTCCCTACTGCTTGGGTCACGGGAGGCGCGGGCCCGGTGGGCGACTTCCTTGCGGAAGCGCCGCGTGGTGCTCGCGGGCGGCATACGGACGGCGATTGTTGAGTTGTGTGGTGCGTGGCGCCTCTGGAGGTGCCCAAGTGCCGTATGCGGGGCCTGACGGAAGCAAGACTCTGCCGGAAGGACACGGCGCGTTGCAATTCTGTGCTGCGTGTTAAAGCTCACACCCCGTTTGGCCCACCGCTTTTTCGGAAATGACGGCGCAGCACAATGCCGCCCGGCTAAGCTCCTTGGCTCGCCGGGCGGCATCTATGGGGTGTTACGGGTCAGATGTGTCCGTCCTCCAGCATTTCGGTCACCAGCGCGGCGATGGGCGAGCGCTCGGAACGGGTGAGCGTGACGTGCGCGAAGAGCGGATGCCCCTTCAGCTTCTCGACCACGGCGACGACTCCGTCGTACCGGCCGACCCTGAGGTTGTCCCGCTGTGCCACGTCGTGCGTGAGCACCACCCGCGAATTGGCCCCGATACGGGACAACACGGTCAGCAGGACGTTCCGCTCGAGTGACTGCGCCTCGTCCACGATCACGAACGCGTCGTGGAGCGAACGCCCCCGGATGTGGGTGAGCGGCAGGATCTCCAGCATCCCGCGCCCCAGCACCTCTTCGATGACCTCGCGCCCGGCGACCGCCGACAGCGTGTCGAAGACGGCCTGCGCCCAGGGGCTCATCTTCTCGGACTCGCTGCCGGGGAGATAGCCGAGCTCTTGCCCGCCGACCGCGTACAGCGGCCGGAAGACCATCACCTTCTGGTGCTGACGGCGCTCCAGCACGGCCTCCAGGCCCGCGCAGAGAGCCAGGGCCGACTTGCCGGTGCCCGCCCGGCCGCCCATGGACACGATGCCGACGTCCTGGTCGAGGAGCAGATCGAGCGCGATGCGCTGCTCGGCGCTGCGGCCGTGGATCCCGAAGGCCTCCCGGTCGCCGCGCACGAGACGGACATTGCCCTCGGCCGTGACCCTGCCGAGCGCCTTGCCGCGCTCGGACTGCAGGACCAGCCCCGTGTGCACGGGGTATTCGGCCGCTTCGGGGATGTACAGGCTCTCCTCGCCGAAGAGCAGGTCGACCTGCTCCGCCGCGAGGGTGAGCTCCGCCATCCCGGTCCATCCGGAGTCGGTGACGGCGAGTTCGGCGCGGTACTCCTCGGCGAGGAGACCGACCGAGGACGCCTTGATCCGAAGCGGCAGGTCCTTGGAGACGACCGTGACGTCGTACCCCTCGGCCTGCAGATTGCGTGCGACCGCGAGGATCCGTGAGTCGTTGTCCCCCAACCGGTAGCCGGCCGGAAGGACGCCGGGGTCGGAATGGTTGAGTTCGACACGGAGCGACCCGCCCAGATCCCCGAGCGGGATCGGGGCGTCCAGCCGGCCGTACCGGACCCGGAAGTCGTCCAGCAGGCGCAGGGCCTGCCTGGCGAAGTATCCGAGCTCGGGGTGGTGCCTTTTGGCCTCCAGCTCCGTGACCACGACGATCGGCAGCACGACTTCGTGCTCGTCGAACCGGGTCACGGCTTTGGGGTCGGCCAGCAGGACGCTGGTGTCGAGAACGTATGTGCGCCTGTCGGGCATGCGGCGCTTGCTGCTGGTCACCACGGAAGGACGTACCCCCTCGGACGAGGTCGGGGAGTGCGACGGAGGTCGCGGAACTTCCCGAAGGGAGAGGACGGACCGGGTTCGGACCCCGTGCGCGGGCCGAACACCGGCCCTCCGCGTCGGCCGCACGGTGTGCGGTCCTTCGTGTGCAAAGGGCCTCCCGGGCGAGCGGGCCTGCCGCTCACTTGGCTGCGACGTCCGCCTGGTTGCTGACCGGACGTCGACCTGAGAGCTGTATTCCCTCGAACACGCGAAGCCATGCCCCTGCCTGCGACAAGGTCGCCCGGGGTGCCTGTCCCGCCCCTCAGCCGTCCGGCGGGGCGCGGGGCCCGTCAGGCCCCGTAGCGCCGGTGCCGCGCCGCGTAGTCACGCAGGGCGCGCAGGAAGTCGACCTTGCGGAAGGCCGGCCAGAAGACCTCGCAGAAGTAGTACTCCGAATGGGCGCTCTGCCAGAGCATGAAGCCCGACAGCCGCTGCTCCCCGCTCGTACGGATCACGAGGTCCGGGTCGGGCTGTCCGCGGGTGTAGAGGTGCTCGGAGATCAGGTCCGTGGAGACGACCTCGGCGAGCTCCTCGAAGGTCGTACCCCGGGAGGAGTGCTCCAGCAGCAGGGAGCGGACCGCATCCGCGATCTCCTGGCGCCCGCCGTAGCCGACGGCGACGTTCACGATTATCCCGTCGATGCCCGCCGTGGCCTCCTCCGCCTCCTTGAGGACGGTCTGGGTCCTGGCGGGCAGCAGGTCGAGCGTGCCGACGTGGTGGACGCGCCACCGCCCGTCGGAGGCCAGCTGGCGCACGGTGTTCTCGATGATGCCGAGCAGCGGGATGAGCTCCGCCTCCGGCCGGTCGAAATTGTCCGTGGACAGCAGCCAGAGGGTGACGACCTCGACATCCGTCTCGCTGCACCATCCGAGCAGCTCCGAGATCTTGTCCGCCCCGGCCTGGTGTCCCTGCACGGCCGAGCCGCCGGACGCCTTCGCCCACCGCCGGTTGCCGTCGAGGATGACTCCGATGTGCTTGGGCACCTGGTCGTGATCCAGGCGGCCTCCCACCCGGCGTGCGTAGAGCCCGTACACCAGGTCGCGCAAGTTCACTGAGTTCACCCTCTCGGTTCCGTACGGGCCCCGGGCCCGTCCTCCCCCTCGCGGGGGGTCCGGGGCCGCCCCCCGGGGGGATCGCCGTGCGGTCCGCACACCGCGCTTTCGCGCCGCGGATCGGCATGTCCCGAAGCCGCCACATTACTGCGGCGGGGGCACAGGGGCCCAACCCGGCCTGTCACAACTCCGTGATAAGGAGTGAAACGTGACTGATTCCCTTACCTACCTCGCCGACCCGTCGCGCTACGACTCCATGGAGTACCGCCGCACCGGCCGCAGCGGGCTCAAGCTGCCGGCCGTCTCGCTCGGCCTCTGGCACAACTTCGGCGACGACCGGGGCCTCGGATCCCAGCGGGCGATCCTGCGCCGCGCCTTCGACCTCGGTGTGACCCATTTCGACCTGGCCAACAACTACGGCCCGCCGCCCGGCTCCGCCGAGCTGAACTTCGGCAAGCTCTTCCGCCAGGACTTCGCCCCGTACAGGGACGAGCTCGTCATCTCCACCAAGGCCGGTTACCTGATGCACCCCGGCCCTTACGGGGAGTGGGGGTCCCGTAAGTACCTGCTGTCCTCGCTCGACGCCTCGCTGAAGCGGATGGGCCTGGAGTACGTCGACATCTTCTACTCCCACCGCTTCGACCCGCACACGCCGCTGGAGGAGACGATGGGGGCGCTCGCCTCCGCCGTGGCCCAGGGCAAGGCCCTGTACGTGGGTGTGTCCTCCTACAACGCGGCCCAGACCGCCGAGGCGGCGCGGATCCTCAAGGAGATGGGCGTGCCCGCCCTGATCCACCAGCCCTCGTACTCCATGGTCAACCGCTGGATCGAGTCGGACGGGCTGCTCGACACGCTGGAGACGGCCGGTATGGGCTGTATCTCCTTCGCACCGCTCGCGCAGGGGCTTCTCACCGGGAAGTATCTGACCGGCATCCCCGAGGGTTCGCGCGCGAGCCAGGGCAAGTCCCTGGACCCGGGGCTGCTCGACGAGGAGATGGTGCGGCGGCTGAACGGGCTGAACGACCTCGCGCGCGGTCGCGGGCAGTCCCTCGCCCAGCTGGCGCTGAACTGGGTCCTGCGCGACAGCCGTATGACGTCGGCCCTGATCGGCGCGTCGAGCGTGAAGCAGCTGGAGGAGAACATGGCCGCGCTCGCCGCCCCGGCGCTGACCGCCGCCGAGCTGAAGGAGATCGACACCTTCGCGGTGGACACCGCGAGCACCAACATCTGGGCCAACCGGGGCTGAGACGCGGGCTCCCCGCCGCCGTATTCCGGTAGGTGACCGGGGCCCGGCCCGGAGCCGCCACCGGCCCCGCACACGGGCCGCACATCCGGCACACCGTCCGGGCACAAAAAACGGGCCGGTCCGTGGGGGGGGTTACGGACCGGCCCGAGGGGGGGTTTCCACCATAACCCTTCGTAAGTGCTGCTGCGTGCCACGCCACCAAATAATCACTCTCCGAATTCGCCGGACTGCGCTGCGGGCACGGCTCCAGGGGGTCTCCCGGGGCGCTGATCACGCCCTACAGGACAGTTCCTGTCCTGTAGGGGTCCTACATTCGGCCCATGACGACACGAGCCCGCAGGACGACCGTGAGCTGGCCCCAGGCGAACGCCCGGCGCCTGGACCGGCAGTTCCTCTCCGGGAGCCCGTCGCCGGCCGGTCGTGCCGCCCATGACGTCACCGGTGCCGTCGCCGCGATGCTCGGGGCGCACGCGCAGGTGCTGTCGGCCGCCGAACACTCGGTCGGCCTCCGCGCACCGGGGACGACGCGCACAGATGTCCGTACGGCGCTGTGGGCCGACCGGAGCCTGGTCAAGACGTTCGGCCCGCGCGGCACCGTGCATCTCCTGCCCGCCGAGGAGCTGCCGATGTGGACGGGGGCCCTGTCGGCCGTGCCGACGGGCGGCAGCCCCTTCCCGAAGGACGCCCGGATGACTCCCGATCAGGTCGAGGCGGTCGTGGCCGCGGTGGCCGGCGCCCTGACGGGTGCCGAGCTCACGATCGACGAGCTCTCCGACGAGGTCGTCGCCCGCACCGGCCCCTGGGCGGGCGACCTGGTGATGCCCGCCTTCCAGGGCATGTGGCCGCGCTGGCGCCAGGTGCTGCATCTGGCGGGCCACCGGGGCGCCCTGTGCTACGCGCCGAACCGGGGCCGCAAGGCGGCATACACCAACCCCGGGACCGCCCCGATGCCCGCCCAGGAGGCGACGGCCGCTCTCGTCCGGCGCTACCTGCGGGCCTACGGCCCCGCCACGCCGGTCCACTTCGCCCAGTGGCTCGCGGCGCCGCGCGGCTGGGCCGGGCGGCTCTTCGAGGACCTGGCCGGGGCCGGTGCGATCGAGCAGGTGGCGTTCGAGGGCTCCGGGGCGGCCTGGGTGGCGGCGGGCGACACCCGTTTCCCTTCGACGGTGCCGCGCGGTGTGCGGCTGCTGCCCTACTTCGACGCGTTCGCCATCGCCTCCCGGCCGCGTGAGCGGCTCTTTCCCGGTGCGGCCTACGAACGCGCGCTGGCCGGCGGCCAGGCGGGCAACTTCCCGGTGCTGCTGGTGGACGGCGCGGTCGCCGGGGTGTGGCACCAGCGCCGCTCGGGGAAGCGGATCGCGGTCACCGTGGAACCCTTGAGCCCGCTGGACACCGGGCGGACGCGGGAGCTGGAGGAGCAGGTGGAACGGCTGGGCGAGGTGCTGGAGGGGACTCCGGAGCTGACGGTGGGAAAGGTGACCGTCGGCGGCCACGCGTAGGGCCTGCCGGGCTCAGCCGGCCACGAAGCGGATCGCCACCGTGTCGCCGCCGCCGATCACGAAGTCGCCGTTCTCGCACCGGAGTACGGCCTCGCGCACCTCTCCGTACTCGTCGCGCCGCTCCTGCGTGCCGACGACCGTCCAGGCCCCGCCGTACGGAGGGGGAGGCAGCCGGCTCAGCTGTTCGAACTGCCACTGGCCGGCGGGCACACACCAGTCGGGGAGCTCGGGCCAAGCCCCGGAGGTGATGCTCAGCGTGTGGTCGGAGGCGCAGGTCAGCAGGACCGACTGCCCGCCCTCCAGCACGAATTCGACGGCTTCGGGCTCCCCCGCGCGGCCCTCGGGCCGGTAGAACAGGCCGTGGACGGCGATGATCCGCGCCCCCGTGAGCCAGTCGGCCTTACCGTGGCGCGGCCGGCCGACCGGCGGGCTGATCTCTCCGCCCGGCATTTCCCTTCCCACCGACATGACCTGCTCCTTCGTTGTGCGCTCAACCACCAGGGTCGCACTACTCGTGGGTAGGACGGAGGGGCAGGTGATGCCGTTGCATCCGAGGCCTGTGAAGCCGCCCTCAGCGTAGGGGCGTTGGGGTTTTCTCCGGCTTCCGTGCCTCGATCAGGAAGCGGGCGCTGTGCGCGACGAACGGCCCTTCCTCCTCGATCTGCCGGTGGAGGGAGCGCAGTTGCGGCAGGTAGGCGTCGACGGTGAACCCAGGAACCATCCAGATGACCTTGCGCAGGAAGTAGACGACTGCGCCGATGTCGAGGAATTCGACGCGCAGCCGCTCGGAGCGCAGATCCGTCACCTCCAGACCGGCGGCCTCCGCGTCCTCCCTGGCGCGCTGCGGGTCCCGGGCGCCGCGCTGCTCGGGCGAGAGCGGACCGAGGAAGTACTCGACGAGCTCGAACACGCTCTCCTGGCCGACCTGCTGGGAGAAGTACGTGCCTCCGGGGGCCAGGACCCGGGCGATCTCGTCCCACCAGGTCTTCACCGGATGCCGGCTGACGACCAGGTCGAAGGCCCGGTCGGCGAAGGGCAGCGGCGGCTCGTCGGAGTCCGCGACGACCGCGGCGCCGCGCGGATGGAGCAGGGCCGTGGCGCGGGCGATGTTCGGCGGCCAGGACTCGGTGGCCACGGTGAGCGGTGCCAGCACCGGCGCGGAGGCGAGGACCTCCCCTCCCCCGGTCTGGATGTCGAGGGCGGCCCCGGCCCGTGCCAGCCGGTCCGCCATGGCGCGCGCGTACCCCCAGGAGGGACGCTGCTCCGTGGCCCGCCCGTCGAGCCATGAGAAGTCCCAGCCTTCGACGGAGACGGCGTCGGCCTCCGCGACGAGGGTGTCGAAGCGCTTGTCGGAGGCGGAGGGGACGAGAGGTGCGGACGATCCGGTCATGTGGGAAGGGTGTCAGCCCGCCCCGGCCCGGCGCGAGCCGATATTCCGGGCAGCTGACGACGACGCCGCGAGGTGCGGTGCCGGGGCACTCGAGCCCGGCATGATCCAAACGAGAGCCCCTAGGCAGCGAGTCCCCCGACCAGCAGGCCGGTCAGCGCCCCGGCGATCATGAACGGGCCGAACGGGATGCCTGTCTTGCGCCCGGCGCGTCGCACCAGCATCAGCCCCGCCCCGTACAGCGCGCCGAACAGGAACCCGGCGAAGCCGCCCACGCAGAGCGCCCCCCAGCCGTACCAGCCGAGCGCCACGCCCAGCGCGAGGGCGAGCTTCACGTCACCGAAGCCCATGCCGGCCGGGTTGAGGAGGAAGAGCAGGAGGTAGAAGCCCCCGAGCACCACTCCGCCGAGCAGCGCCGAGGTCCAGGACCCGCCGTGCTCGGGCAGCAGCGCCACACCGCCCAGGAGTACGGCGGCGGCACCGGCCAGCGGCAGCGTCAGCGCGTCGGGGAGCCGGTGGACGCGGCGGTCGATGACGGCGAGGAGCACGGCGACGGGCGCGAGCAGCAGCCAGACGGCGGCCTCCGGGCGGGTCCCGGTGGCCGCGGCGAGGGCCGCGCAGGCGAGCACGGTCACCACGGGCGCGAGCACACCGGGGGCGTAGCGGCCCCGCGCGGCCGGTGCCGGGGTCCGCGGCGCGCCGCCTCCCGGGAGGGAGGGGACGGCCACGGCGCACGCCGCGCATCTCGTCGAGCCGAGCCACCCCCGGGCGGGCCCCGTGAGCGCGTGCCCGGCGGGGCAGGCGTCCCTCCAGGGATCCTCGGGCTCGACGGAGAAGCGGTACGCGGCGCGCGGGAGCAGCAGCCCGGCGGCGGCTCCCCAGAGCGCGGCGACCGCAATCAGAGTGGCTTCCACGGGTCCGACCCTAATCCGGCCCGCGCGGCGGGGTCTTGGGCCCGGGGGCCCACTGCGGGCCGTTCCGGACCCACACGCGGGCCGCGGCCGCTACGGTCGGTTCCCATGGGGAAATGGCGTGACGGCAGCGGGACACTGACGGTCGGGACGGACCCGGGGGCGCCCCGGGTGCCGCTGCGCGTCGCCGCCTCGTACCGGGCGCGGACGCAGGGGCTGCTCGGCGTCGACGGCGTCGACGGCGCGCTGCTGATCACCCCGTGCGGGGGCGTGCACACCTTCCGGATGCGGTTCACCATCGATGTGGCCTACCTGGACCGGAAGTTCGGTGTGCTGGCGGTCCGCACGATGAGGCCCGGCCGGCTCGGTCTGCCCAGGCTCCGCGCCCGCCATGTGGTGGAGGCCGAGGCCGGGGCGATGGAGCGGTGGGGCCTGCGGCCCGGGACACGGGTGCGGGTCTCCGTGCCCGCTACGGAAGCTTCGCCGCCTGGGCGGTGACGAGTGCGGCCGGGATCTCCGGTGCGGTCTCGCCGAGGAAGTTCGCCGCGTAGAAGGTGACGACCGTCGACCCGGTGCGTACGAGCTGGAAGACGAGCGGGACCCTGACCCCCTCCAGGCTGCCCGTCACCTGGTAGGCGAACGACTCCTGGCCGGCCCGGGTCGCGGGCAGAGTCCTGACCTCGGTGTAGGTGGACGGCCCGTCCTCGCTCGTCGTACGGAACCCGCCTGCGCAGGCCCCGGCGGCCTCGCGGACCGAGCGCAGCAGCTCCTCCGCACCGCCCTTCGGGTGCGAGGTGAGGATCTCGGTGACGACGGTCTGGTCGTCCTTCCCCTCCTCGGCGGTGTCCATCGCCGTACGGAAGACGGTGGCGGCCGGGGTGGGTTCGGGCGAGCCGTTGATGATCGCGACGATCGGCCGGCAGGCCTCGGTCCCGGCCTTCTCCGTGCCGCGCTCGTCGGTGCCCTCCAGGGGCGCGACCTCGTAGCCCTTCACCTCGCCCGTGGTGAGAGCCGCCTTCGCGAGCTCTGCCTCGGTGAGGGTCCTGCCGTCGCCGACGGGCGTGGCGGAGGAACCGGCTTCGGGCGTGGCGGCGGCCCCGGAGGCCGGTGCCTGCGAGGCGCCGGCCTTCTTGCCGGCGCCCTTGTCCTTGTCCTCGCCGTCGTCCGGCCCGCAGCCGGCGGCCGCCAGACAGAGGACCAGCGTGCTCGCCGCCACGACCGTGGTACGTACCCTCATCGCTCACCGCTCCTGGCCGCCGGACACCGGATCAGCACGCTAACAACCGGGGTGCCCCCGGCGCGTGGGCCCGTGGGCCCAACTCACGGCGGCCCCGGCCCCAGCAGCGTCCACGCCCCGTACGCGGCGGAGCCGACGGCGAGCACCGCGACGACGATGCCCGTGCGCGCCGTCGTACGCAGCCCGGCCAGCGCGACGGCGGGCGGCAGGAGCAGGGGGAACGCGGGCATCATCAGGCGCGGCCGGGAGCCGAAGTAGCCGGAGCCGATGAGCGAGATGACGACGGTCGCGATGCCGTACACCAGCACGGGCAGCGGCTGCCGCTGCCGTACGCACAGGAACACCAGCCACCCGAGCAGTCCCAGGGCGGCACAGAGCCCGAGCGCGGCGGCCGGGGGCAGTCCGGCGATGAACGCGGCCAGCGCCCGGCCGCCGTCGATGCTGTTGCCCCACTGCGCCTGGACGTCGAAGTACGCGAACGGGCTGCCCTCCCGCACGGCGACGAACACCACATAGGCCAGCCACCCCAGCGGCGCCAGGCAGACCCCCAGCAGCATGCGCGCGTTCCGGCGCGCCAGGCCCCGCCGCTCCCCGGCCCGCCACTCCCGTACGAGGACGACGGCGGCGCTGATCGCGAGCGCCGCGATGAGCGCGGCGGCCGAGGGCCTGGTCAGTCCGGCGAGCACGCACAGCGCGCCCGCCACGATCCAGCGGCCTCTGAGCGCGGCGTACAGGGACCAGGCGGCGAGCGCGGTGAACAGGGTCTCGGTGTACGCCATGGACTGGACGAACGCCGTCGGGTAAGCGCCCCAGAGCGCGGCCAGCACCACTCCGGCCCGGCGCCCGTACAGCCGTGCTCCGACGGCGAAGATCCCCCAGGCGGCGAGGAGCCCCGCCACCCAGGCGACGGCGATCCCGGCGCCCTGCACGGTGAACGGGGTGACCGCGGCGAGGGCCCGTTCCAGGGCCGGCAGGAGCGGGAAGAAGGCCAGGTCGGGGTGGACGCCGCCGTCGGGGAGGGTGACGGTGTAGCCGTAGCCGTCCTGGGCGATCCGCTGGTACCAGACGGAGTCCCAGCGCCCGCCCAGCAGGTGCAGGGCGTCCTTCCCGGCGGCCGACGCCGACACCCAGAAGACGAGGAGCCCGAGGGCCCTGACCGCCGCGTAGGCGCCCAGGGCGGGTGCGGCGGCGGTGAGCAGGGCCAGGGCGCGGTGCCGGGTGCTGCGGGGTCCGGGCGCGACCGGGCGGGCGCGCGTCTGCTGATCGGGCATGCGGCCGATTATGAGCCCGCCGCCCCGGAGGTCACCAAGCCGGGCCCGGCGGCGGCCCTCCTCCGGCCCGCAGGACCTCCGCGTGCGGGGCCTGCCGGGTGCCGAGCCCCCGGCCGACCAGCGGGGCGACCGTGCGGATCAGCTTCAGCTGCGCCGAGCGCAGGACGCGCAACGTGCTGTCGTCGGGCCAGCCGGTCGTGGTGGACCACTCGTATCCCGAGCCGACCACGTCGCTGACGAAGGCCAGCTCGGTCGCCAGCAGGGCGCGCGCCCAGTCCATCGGGTCCAGCGCCTCCTTCGCCGCGAGGGCGCCGCGTATCGACATGCCGCGGCGGCTCAGGTCCTGGGCGCTGTCGAAGCCCATGGCCACGGCGAACTCGTCCGTGCAGCGGGCGGGGCCGCACCATTCCATCAGTCCTAACTGGAGGAGGCGGGACTCCCCGTCGGTCAGGGTCAGTTGCTCAGCCGTGGGCACGCGCCGTCACCTTCCGTTTGCGGCCCGGCCCGGCGCCGTGGGGGTGCGCCGGGACGGGCGTCGATCACCTGCAGCGCAGACGCTAGGGGTACGACGGGCCGCCGTCTTGGGCCCAGGGACCCAACTCGGTCTTTCGTTCGGATCTGGCAAGGACGTGATCCGGACGTGAGGCTCTCGGGTCCTCAGCCGTCCTGGCCGGCTTCGAGGATGCGCTCCACGCGGGCACGGGGCAGCTGGGCGACCGGCTCCTCGACGGCGTCCACGATGAGCGAGGGCGGGCCGTCCTCGCTCGTGTCGTCCTCGTCCAGGACCCGGGCCCGGGTCCTGATGCCGTCCGGGGTGGCCGCCCAGTAGGCCGAGGGACGCACCACCCCTCCGGCCGGGTGGAGCACGGTCGTACCGAGCAGGGCCGCGAGCAGCAGGGCGGCTTCGGCCTCGGTCGGCGGCGGGGGCGCGACGCGGGGCGCCACACGGACGTCCCAGCAGAGCGCCAGGTCACCGGTCAGGCTCATGCGGTCGCACAGCACCGCGGCCGTCCAGTCACGGTGCCCGTCGGACTCGTCGGCGACGTCCACCTCGGCCGCCGTGACCCCCACCACCTCGGCCAGAGCGATCGCCATGGCGGCCGGTGCGGGCCGGTGCACGGTCAGGAAGGTGTAGTCCGCCACCGGTGGTCCCCCACCTCTCGGCGCTTCGTCAGGCCTTGCGGAGGCCGGCCGCGGACTCGGCCGCGGTGCGGCGGATCCTCTTCGTCCTGCCGTGCTCGGCCAGCAGGTCCAGGACGGGCAGGCGGCTCTCCTCACGGCTCTGCGCCACCCGGAGCTGCAGCCAGTCCGACCAGGCCCCGACATCCTCGGCGTCGTGGACGGAGGCGCTCCGGTCCAGGGATTCCAGCACCGCCAGTTCCCCGGAGCGCCGTTCGGCGAAGTCCCGGACTTCGGGGTCCAGGGCGGCGGTCCAGCTGCCGTGAGCCGCGACGGGCGTCTTCTCCAGCATCAGCACCACGAGGGCCGAGGCGAGCGGCCCGTCGGTCTCCGCACGCACGGCGTCCAGCAGGAGCGCGTGGGCCGCGGGCTGCTCCGCGGCCCGGCGGTAGAGCTCCCACCGGGCGTGGCCGTCCTCCCAGGAGGCCTCGCCCGGGGGCGTCGTACCGCCGTTCACCGCAGCGTCCAGCGCGGACAGACGTGCCGGCAGACCGTTCTCGGACTCAGCAGCCATTGTTCCTGTGCCGTTCCATCGATACCTGGATGTTCTTCCGGATCTTGGTGATGTTCCGGTTGACGATATCCCGCTGCTTGGCCGGCAGTTCCGGGTCGCCCTTCAGGGGCTTCCCGTTCTGTCCGATGCGGGTCTCGAACTTCCCGGGCCCCTTCACGTGCGCATGGGCCGGCGCGTGATCGTTGGAGTAGATCTGGATCGTCACACCGCCTTCGCTGACGATGGTGCCCACCCCCGGGAAGTCCACGTTGTGCACGAGGACCGGCGAGTCACCGGCGACGACGTAGTACGTGTGCGGGCCGGCGACCGTCAGGTCGTGGGTGGTCTGCATCCGGACGAAGCGCGTGACGGACATGACCGGGACATCCCGCCCCTGGTCGGTCCGCAGCGTGCCGCCGGCGCTGATGTCACCCGCTTCCGCCCATCGCTTCTCGTCCGTCAGCCAGAAGGGGTGCGCGTCGGTCGCCGTGATCAGGGACGAGCTGCCGTCGGCGGTCCTGATCCGGAGTGTCGTGAAGTGCTTGTCGTCATGGGTGGTGATCGTGTCGGTCACCCTCCGGGCGCCGCTGACCCCGCTCCGCGGATCGGTCGCCCGCACCAGGTCCCCGACCCTGACCGATTCGATCGGGGTCTCGCTGCCGTCGGCCAGCAGCACCGGCGTACCCGGCAGGAAGCTGTGGGTGGGGCAGCTCTCCTTGGGCTTCGGCTCGTCCTCCTTCGGGTCCTTCCCGGGCGGGTCCTTCTTCTCGGCGTCGAGCTTCTTCTGCGCGTCGGCGAGCTTCTTCTCCGCGTCCTTGACCTTCTTGCGGTTCTTGACCAGGCCCTTCAGCCCGTCGTACAGGTCCCCGCCGTGCTTCTTGAGGGCCTGGATGAGCTTCGCGGCCTTCTTCCACTTCCACGGCGCCCCGTACTTCGCCGCGAGCTTCCCGACCGCGCCCCCGATCAGACTCAGCAGCACGTTGATCAACGTCTCGGTGCAGGCGCCCATGTCGCCCTTGGTGATGCAGTCCAGGGCGTCGGTGATCCCCAGCTCCTCGGCGAGGATCTTCGCCAGCTCCTTCGCGGCTTCCAGCGCCTTGTCGGAGCTGGTCTTCTCCGCGTTCTGCGCGTCCTGGAGCTCCTTCAGCGCGGCGTCGTAGTCGATCTGCGCCTGTGACTCGGGCTTGCCGTCGTCGGACACGGGCTCGCCGTCCCCGGGAGAATCCTGTGCCTCGGGGTTCCCGCCGCCACCGCAGTCACCGACCCCGGTGACCCGGCACACCTGCGCGCTGATCTTCTCCGACAGCTCGGCGCCGATCCCCGTCGCCACCAGCGCACCGATGATCGCCGCGACGACCATGACCAGGCCGACGTACTCGATCGCACCCTGCCCACGCTGGCCGCCCCGGCGCGAACGCCGCAGTCCCAGCAGACGCACCCCGGTGCGCGGAGTCTTCCCCCGCGCCCAACGGCGCAACCGACGACGCACTTCCCCCGGACCCGTCATACCCGTGACGCTAACCACCGGACGGGGTACGGGTCTTGGGCCCGCGGACCCAAACCCGAGCCATCCGCACCCAAAACGACGCCCCGCCCGCCCCCGTCTCGCGTACCGGACCCGGTACAGCGGGCACCGCACGTCGTGCTTGGGTTCCGAGCGTCCGTACGACCCGTACGGGGCCCGGCCCGTGAACAGCGGAGTCCGGGAAAGCGCGGAAGAGGGGCGACAGCGGATGACGGCCGGTTCATCGGTACCGACGGCGGAGGAACGTACGGAGCAGCCTCCGTCCGGGACGCCCTCCGACCGGCCACGGCTGGTCCGCGACCTCTCCTTGTCCGCTGTGCTCGCCGGAGTCGTCGCGGTCGTCGTCTCCTACTCCGGCCCGCTGGTCATCGTGCTCTCGGCCGCCCGCGCCGGACATCTGGACGCCGGGCAGACCGGTTCGTGGATCTGGGCGATCTCGATCGGCAGCGGGCTGACCTGTATCGCCCTCAGCCTGCGCACCCGTATGCCGGTGATCACGGCCTGGTCCACCCCGGGCGCCGCGCTCCTGGTGACCAGCATCGGCTCGTACGCGTACGACGAGGTGATCGGCGCCTTCGTGGTGTCCGGTGTCGTGATCGCGCTGATCGGGGTGACCGGTGTCTTCGGGCGGCTGATGCGGCTCGTGCCCGGGGCGGTCGTCTCCGCCATGCTCGCGGGCATCCTCTTCTCCTTCGGCGCGGATGTGTTCACGTCGCTGGAGCACACCCCGGTCATCGCCGGATCCGTCCTCCTCGCCTATCTGCTGGGCAAGCGGTGGCTCCCCCGGTACGCCGTCCTCCTGGCGCTGGTCGCCGGGGTGGCGTGCAGCGCGGCGAGCGCGAAGCTGCACGTCCGGCTGGACCATGTCGGACTGGTGGAGCCGGTGTTCACCGCCCCCGCGTTCTCCGTGGCCTCACTGGTCGGCATCGCGGTTCCGCTGACCCTGGCGACGCTGGCCTCCCAGAACGCGCCGGGGGTCGGCGTGCTCTCCGCCTCCGGGTACCGCCCCGACGACCGCCTCCTGGTCGGCTCCACCGGCCTGGTCTCGGCCGTGCTCGCCCCCTTCGGCTCCCACGCGGTGAACCTCGCGGCCATCACCGCCGCGATCTGCACGGGGCCCGAGGCCCACCGCGACCCCCGCCGCCGCTACGTCGCGGGAGTGGCCTGCGGCGCGGTGTACCTGGTGGTCGGCGCGTTCGGCTCGACCCTCGTGGCGTTCTTCGCGGGGCTGCCGAAGGAGTTGGTCGCCGCCCTCGCCGGCGTCGCGCTCCTCGGCGCGCTGTCCGGCGGGCTGACGGGCGCCGTACGTGAGGAGAAGGACCGGGAGGCCGCACTGATCACCTTCCTGGCCACGGCCTCCGGGGTCACCCTGTTCGGCATCGGCTCGGCCTTCTGGGGGCTGGTGTTCGGCGTCGCCGCGCACCTCGCGCTCAACGGCCGCCTCCGCCGCGCCGGTTCTCCTCCCGCGTGACCCGCTTGCCGGCGGTGGACCCCGCGCTCTGCCGCCCGGGGTGGTCGTGACCGGGATTGGGCCCGTTTTTGGGGCCTGGGGCCCAGGTCAGGCACGATTCCCCGCCGTACATTCGCCTCTCAGGGACAACAGGGCAGGTGCCGGCGAGAGGGTGGACCGTGAGCGGCTGGGGAGACAGGAGCGCGGGCCACATACCGCCGGGCGTCACCGGGCGACAAAGCAGCAAGTTCCTCTCCTTGAGCCGTAGCTGGGCGGCCGGGGCCCTCGTCTACGTATTCGCCGGGTTCCTGATGACGCGGGCGCTCGTCGAGACCCTCGCGACCGAGGAACGGCTCGAACTGTTCGGCTGGCGGCTCGCGTTGTTGCACCTGCCCGGCGTCCTCGTGACCGTTCTGACGGTCCTGGCAGCCGCACGCGCCCTTCCCGCGTCCCACCGGGACTCGCGCCCCCTCCACCTCCTCGGCGCGCTCGCCGTCCCCGTCGCCGGGCTCGCGTACGGCTACGCGGTGGCGTGGGACGTCGTGGGGACCGAGGGCCTCCTGATGCCGGCCGTGGCCATGGTCACCGGCTCCGCCGTCGGACTGGCCCTGGACCGGCTCCTCGACGACCGGGCCGCGCCCCCGCCGGTGTACGGGCGCTCGTACGACTGGCGCGACAGCGGCGCCACGGCCACCGAGTACCTCGGCGTCATCGTCCTCGTCGTCGCCCTGGTCGCCGCGCTCGCCCTGGCCGGGCTCGGAGGCCGGATCGGGGCGGGCATCCGCTGCGCCATCAGCACGCTCACCGGGGACGGCCAGGGATGCACGCCGGGTGGGGACGGCACGGCGAAGCCGAAGACCGACGCCGACTACGAACCCAAGCTCTGCCAGATCTCCAACCTCTCCGACACCGCCGGCGGCAAGGTGAAGATCGGCTGGTTCGAGTGGGGCGAGGAGTACGGCTTCCAGCAGAAGGTCTCCCAGGCCAACACCGACGTGAACGAGGACGGAAAGGTCGACGAGAACGACAAGCTCGTCTACATGACCTTCACCGACGCGGCGTCGGCCGGCCTCAGCGGCAGCACGCCGGGCGTCAAGCTCGGCAGCCTGGGCAAGGCGGACATCGACATCGGCGGCGGCATCAAGATCACCAACGGTGACACCTGGGTGTTCAAGAGCGAGGCGGACGCCCAGAAGATGCGGGACGACATCGAGGAAATGAAGATGTGGGAGACCTCGATGAAGCACAGCGGCGGCTACGGCGGCGGCTGGTACTCCGGCATGAAGTGGGCCGACAAGAAGGAGGACATCGAGAAGAAGATCGGCGACAAGAAGATCTCCTACTCGACCCTCGGCATCAACCTGTACGCGGACGGCGGCCTCTCCATCAAGGCGGGCGACGACACGAAGCTCGGAGCCAAGCTGGGCGGCAAGGCCAAGTTCTCGCCCGACGTGACGATCACCAAGGACGACGTCAACGGCAACGAGTCGTACACCTACACCGCCAAGCTGGAGATCGAGGGCAAGGTGGGCGGCACAGCCGGCCCGCTGGGCACCACCGCCGGCGCCAAGGACACCCGGACCGGCGCTCTCACCGTCACCCGCGACCAGGAATCCGGGAAGATCGTACGGATCGACATGACGCAGACCGTGGAGAAGACCTCGACGTCCGACAAGGGCGAGGTGGGCGGCGACAACGGCCAGAAGGGCAAGGACAAGCGCGGCGGCAAGGGCAGCATCACCGACTCCTCCGGGGAGACGGGCGTCGAGGTGCGCACGAACTCGATCGTCTTCGGCAAGGAGACCGACAAGATCACCGAGGCGAAGCGCTCCATCGCCGAGGAGTGGCTCGACGGATCCGGCAACAACACCGCACCGTTCGAGTACATGTTCGGCGACCATTCCCTGCAGGAGAAGCCCGCCGGGACCGACCCCTTCGAGCAGCTGATGTACCAGGACGGGCTGTCCAGCACGATGCGGTACAACGGCGAGTCGGACGCCCA
Source organism: Streptomyces sp. NBC_01166 (assembly GCF_045039765.1). Taxonomy (NCBI): domain Bacteria; kingdom Bacillati; phylum Actinomycetota; class Actinomycetes; order Kitasatosporales; family Streptomycetaceae; genus Streptomyces; species Streptomyces sp. NBC_01166. The sequence continues at coordinate 5,349,978 of NZ_CP108613.1, read as the reverse complement.
GGAGTTCGGCTTCGAGGTGTCGCTGGGCATGAGCCTCGGCTTCTCGATCTCCGACGAGCACAAGAAGGAGACGCTGACGGACGCGCGATTCCTCGGCGCTCCGCGGGGCGACAAGCGGACGTATCTCCCGTACAGCTACTGCGCGCAGTGAACACACACGAAGAGGCGATGACGTTGACGAAGTCCAGGACGCTCGGTGCGGCCGTCACCGCCGCCCTCGCGCTGATGCTGCTCGGCGGCTGCGGCGGCACGGACGCCGCCACGGTCCCGGACGGGTGGGCCACGCTCGACACGAAGAGCGTGTCCGTCGGCTACCCGGAGGGCGAGGGGTACGCCCCCCAGCCGGCGGCCGAGCGCAGCAGGGCCAACGCCGCGGTCGCGCTCAAGGAGGAGAAGGGTCTGCGCACCGGCATGGTCTCGGTGCAGCTGGACTTCGCCACCGGTGTCGGCGACGCCGGTGAGGCCGCCGCAGCGGCGGGCGCCGGCATCGGGCTCGGGGCGACCCGCAAGGACACCCAGGACGTACGGCTCGCGGGCGAGGAGAGCGCCCGGGATGCGCGCAGGATCGACTACGAGTTCACGTCGACGGGCGAGGAGTCGACCCCGGCGAAGGGGACGCGGATGACGGGGGTCGTGGTGGCGGGCGTCGACTCGAAAGACGTACCGTTCGCCATCCGCCTCAACGCGGTGAAGGGCGAACTGGCCCCGGAGGACCTGGACACATTCGTGGAGTCGATCACGGTGAAGTAGCCCTCGGCGTCGTCCCTCCCCCCGTCGGTGGGAACTGACGGACACCCATACGGGACATACGCCACACCCATCCGTCCACAACTTCCCATCGACCCCTGGTTCGCATGGGGGCCGTTGCGCCGAGTTCGCGGGTGGGCGGGGCTCAGCGGAGCTCGCTCGCCAGCAGACCCATCGTGAACATGTCGTACCACTTGCCGTCACGGCGGAAGACCTGACGAAGCCGGCCCTCCTCGACAAAGCCGACCTTCTCGTAGACCTTGCGCGCGGCACGGTTCTCGGTGACCACGGTCAGCGTCATCTTGTGGAGCCGCATGTCTTCGAAGCCGTAGCGGCAGATCGTCCGCACTGCATCCGTGGCGTAGCCGCGGCCCCAGTAGGCCTTCTCACCCAGGTAGATATCGAGTTTCGCGATCCCCTTCTCCGGGGCCGCATCGTGCAGCATGACCAGACCGATGAGCGTGTCGTCGGCGAGCGCCTCGATGCCAAGGAGCAAGTCGCCGTAGGTGTTGCGGGGACGCTCCTCCAGCCACGTGCGGACGCGCTCCACCGGCTGGGCGTACGAGTCGTCCATCCACCGCATGACCTCGGGGTCGTGGTTCCAGCGCCACAGCGCCTCGGCGTCTGCAGGACCCATGGCCCGCAGTTTCACCAGCTCTCCGAGCGCCACGCCCACCAACCCCTTGTTACATCTCGTGATCATCTTACGAATCATGAAGTGGTACCACGCCCGGGATGGCACACTCGATCGGCTTCGACGGTGCCGAGACCCTGGCCGGAGGCATGTTGGGGAACTGCGACAGAAGAGCCGGACTTCTGGAGCACGCCCTAGTCCAGGCAGAACTCGTTGCCCTCGATGTCCTCCATCCAGAGGCACGACTCGTTGTACTCGTCAGCGACCAGCAGCCGCACGCGCGTGGCGCCGAGCGGGATCAGTCGCGCGCACTCGGCTTCGAGAGCGGCCACGCGCTCTTCACCCACGAGCCCGGTGCCGACCCGCACGTCGAGGTGCACCCGGTTCTTGACGACCTTGCCTTCGGGAACGCGCTGGAAGTACATGCGCGGACCCACACCCGTGGGATCCATGCAGACGAACCCTGCCCCCTGGCGCTCGGCCGGCAGCGTGCGGTCGTATGCGTCCCACGTCGCGAACCCCTCCGGGGGCGGCGGTACGACGTACCCCAGCACCTCGCACCAGAACCGGGCGACGCGCTCGGGTTCGGCGCAGTCGAAGGTGATCTGGACCTGCTTGATCGACGGCATCGGACCACCATAGGGGCGAGGCCTTGCGCGGTCCACGGCCTTTTCGTGGTCCACGGCCCGCTCCCGTCCGGGTCGCGGCGCACCGGTCAGGCCGTGCCTTCTCCGGTCAGCGAAGGCATGTGATGCGGGCGCAGGACCATGAGGGGGCCTTCCGAGGCCGCCACCATGGCGAAGGGGAACCGGTCGACCTCCAGACAGAGCGCCACGTCATCAGGGTGGACTCCTTGGCGCACCCCGTCAGCCAGTTCGGCGGCGGCGCGCGACCCGGCGGCGCGGCGGACGTACTCGGCGGCATCCGTCCCGGCCTCGGTGACCCTCCGGGCGATGTACTGAGCACACGCCAGGTCTTCATCGGCCTGCCCGTCCTCGCCGGTGACGACGAACGTGACGCTGTCGCTCCTCCGTGTCCGCAGGAGCTGAGCCGTCGCCTCCGCCACGACGAAGCCGGCGCACAGCACCAGCGACGCCTCTTTGACCGCGAGGGCGCCGACCGTGCCTGCCGTGGTCTTCTGCACGACGGTCCGTCCGCCGAGGTCGACGGACCGCAGCAGGCCGGGCGAGTTGACGGCGTCGAAACCAGGTGCGGGCGGACCGTCCTTGATCGCCACCCAATCCGGGTGGCGCGCCTTGAGCGCCAGGGCCTCGTCGAGCGACCCGGCGAGAACGATCTTCTCCGCCCCCTGGGCGAAGGCCCAGGCCGCCACGGTGTAGGCGCGCATGACGTCCACCACGACTGCGACGGAAGGGACTTCTACAAGATCGGTGATGCCAAGGAAGCGAGCGTCCATCCGGTCATGATCGCGCATGCCCGGCCCCGACCCCGCCCCGGCCCGGCCCGGCCCGGCCGCATGCTGCCCTGTTATCCACAGGCCCGCGCGGCATCCCGGTGCGCAAGGCATCCTCTCTCCTTGACGGTCCTCCCCCTCCGGCGAGGGGGAGGACCGTGAACTGAACGGCGGAGTATCACGGAGCGGGCGGATGACGGGGAACCTGCAGTGCTTCACCCAGCGAGGCATTCTGCTCACCCACGAGGCGATCGCGGCCGGCGCGGCCTCGCGGCAGTTGAGCCGGTCACTCGACGCGGAGGGCTGGCAGCGCGTCGTACGCGGGGCCTGGGCTACGCCGGGTGTCGTGCTGACGCCGTGGCTCAAGGCCCGCGCCGTGCAGATACTCCACCCCGAGCTCGTCATCAGCCACCGCGCCGCCGCCTCGCTCCACCGGATCGAACTGCTGCGGGAGGCGATCGAGTTCAACGCCTCCGACAGTCCTGCCGGCCGACGCCACGGGTTCATGGTGCACCGCATGCCCCTCGCCCCGGCCGAGATCTGTGTACGCCATGGGCTGCGGGCCACCACCCCGCTGCGTACGGTGCACGACCTGCTCCTGTGCGGCCCCAGGGATGAGGCACTGGTCGCCGTGGACTCCGCGCTGGGCCCTCGCGTGGTGAGCGGTGGGCGCAGGAGCGGTTTGGTCAGCACCGCCCAACTGACCGCCGCCTGCTCGGCGCATCCCACGCGTCGCCACGGCACCCCGCGGGCGGCAGGATGGCTCGCCCTGGCCGATCCGCGAAGCGGCTCACCCGCCGAGACGGTGGCGCGGTTACGGATGCACGACGCCGGCCTGCACCCGCTCAGCCAGGCGGAACTGCGGGCGTACACCGGCCGCCGGATCGTGGCCGACTTCCTCTTCGTCAGGGAGGGCGTGGTGGTGGAGATCGAGGGCTACGCGTACCACGGCAGCCGTGAGGCACACCGCCGCGACCTGGACCGCTTCAACGCGCTGAGCGCCTGTCCCGGAGTGCGGCTGATCCTCCGCTTCCCCGCCTCGACGGTGTTCAGGACACCCGACCGCATGCTCAGCGAAATCCGCGCGGCACTGGCGAGGTCGGCGTCCCGTCGTCCGGTCGGTGGGAAGTAGTGGACGCCCGTTCCGGACATTCAGGGCACCTATTCGTCCTCAACCTCCCATCGACGGCCCACGCCGGAAGCTGTGTGCCGGACAATCCTCGCGCGCTTCTGCGTCGAGTGGATGAGGGACGGATTCGGGCTGGACGGTGTCCTCCCGGGCGGCCTGGCCGGCTTCCGCGACGGTACGGAGGTGCCGCTCGGCGTCGCGCTGGAGCTGGTGCGGGTCATGCTCCGCGACGGTGGCGCCTGGTGCCGGCTGGAGGCGGAGGGTGCGTTCGCCGTACACGTGGGGTGGGACCAGTACGTCTACATCGGCAGCGACCGGCCCTGCGAGCAGCCGCCGGCCCGGGCGCGGGCCCTCGGGCTGTTCGCGGAGCGCCTGGACGCCTCACCATACGACGTGGAGAGCGACGGGCACGACGTCCAGCGGCCGGGCGACGACGACTTCTGGGACGGCGTGCGCCGGGCGGTGGGCGCGGGTGGTGCCGGCCTCCTGGAGGAGACGTACGTCGAAGGCGCTTCCCGATGGCACCGCCTCGGCCTCGGCACCGTCGACACGGTGCGTGCGGGGCTCGCTCCCCGCGCGCGGCTCGCCGTGTGGCCGGGCCTGTCCTCCGACGTCGGCGCGATCCTCGGCGCCCTGCCCTCCGAGGGCCTCGTCGAGTGCGTCTGGCAGGAGGAGGACGGCCTGATCCGCAGCGCGGTCGCCGACGAGGAGGACTTCCCGGCGCTGGCCCAACGGGTCTCCGGGGCCGACGCGGCAGCGCTCCTGTCCTTGGATGCCGATGACCGGGTTCCGCTGTTCACGGCTGTCATGCCCGACAGCGACGGAGTGCTACGTGCCCGCTGGCGGACCGAGCCGACTCCGAGTGACCGCCGGTGGGCCTTCCTCACGTCGCTCCACCGAGGTGACATCGTGACCGGCCGGGTGACGTGCATCGCCAACTTCGGCATCAACGTGGACATCGGCGGCTTCGCGGCGCTGATCAACATCCCCGAGCTCTCCTGGCACCCCATCGAGCACCCCTCCGAGGTGGTTTCCCTCGGTCAGGAGATCAGCGCCCGGATTCTCGGCATCGACCTGACCCGCGACCGCGTGACGATGTCCCTCAAAGCCCTGCACGGCGACGTTGGAACCGCCCCCTGAAATGTGATGGAGACACCACCACCCATTCCAGTACAACAACACTATGAGCTGGGTAGCGAACGTGATGGTCTCGGTCGACAGGGTGGACAACGCCCACGTGGAGGCGTTGAGCGAGTGGCTGCGGACAGCGGCCCCTCGCCGCGCACAGCCGGAGGCCTGCGGGGTGGGATTCCTGAACCTGCTCACCAGCGTCGACACCAACCAGTGGGGTGGCTGGAAGCACCCGGAGTGCACGGTGTGGGCGGGGGCCCTGAACCATGCCGACCTCTTCGCTCTAAGGCACCGCGTCTCCGAGGTGCCGTGGCGCGAGCCGAATCTGATGCAGCTCCTGATCATGGATCAGGAGGAGGGGTTCTTCCGTGTGTGGATGATTCGCGGCGGAGAACTACGGCAGTTCGCGCCGCTGGAGCCGAACGAGGAGGACGAGGGCTTCTACCAGGACTGCTGAGCGGGCCGGTCCCGCCATAGCCACCGATTCCTGTCGCTAGGAAAGTACGGACAGCCATGGCGTACGTAGAGAGCAGCTGCCCGTCCGTAATCTCCCAGCGACCCGGCGTCACCTCGGGAGGAGAGCCCACGACTTGGTTCCCCGGTGCGGTGGGGGCCCCTCGGTGACGCCCCACTCGCCACCCCAGTCGTCGACGACGGCCGCCAGCAGCCAGAGGGCGCGGCGGCGGCGGGCCTCGCAGAGGGTGAGGGTGTCCGGGTCCGTGTGGCGGGGGTGCTGGTCCCACAGGACGAGGCGGAGGACGTCGTCACGGTGACGGAGGGAGAGATAGAGCTCACGGCCGGGGGTCAGCGCGGCGTTCACGGCGATGAGTTCGGTGACGGCGAGGGTGACCGGCCAGGCGTACGAATGGAGCCCGTACCTCGGTAGCGAGGCTGCGACCGCGTGCCGCCCTACCGCCGCGCTGCGCGGATCGCCGGGCAGGGTGAGGCTGAGCACGAGCCCGGGGGCGGGGCGGGGTGCCCTCGCAGGACACAGGGCGGCGCGTTGGGGCGGTGGCGCGTACGGGTGCATGGCTGACTCCCTGGTTCAGATGCCGAGTTGACGGTCACCGGCGCTGCGGGTGAGCTGTGGCCTGTCTCCCTGGCGCGGACCTGCCCCTCCCAGGGCAGGAGGGCGGGCAGGACCGCGCGATGCACTTCGGCTCTACGCAGCGCATACGGTGCGGAACTCAATGTAGCCATGAAGGGGCAAAATTACCCTCGCCGGAGGAGAAGTGAACCCTTTCGTGGATGCGTCACGCGCACAGACGGCAGACTGCCCGTGACCGCACGCGGAGAGGAACGGTATGGCAGCGAGGACGTCCCCTACCGAACGCCAGAAGCGACTTGGGGCAGAGCTGCGGAGAATGCGCACGTCAGCCGGTGTGTCGGCCGAGTTCGCGGCCGGGCTCCTTGGCGTCGACCGGGGCAAGATCTCGAACATCGAGTCGGGCGCTCGGCCCATCAGCCCGGATCGACTGCGCACTCTGGCCTACAACTGCGGCTGCACGGACGACAAGTACGTTGACGCCCTGGTCGAGATGGCGCAGCCCCGTGGCCGGGGCTGGTGGGAGAAGTACCGGGACGCGCTCCCCCAGGGGCTCCTCGACATCGCGGAGTTGGAGGCCCACGCCCTACGCATGCGGGCTGCCTACGCGATGCACATGCCCGGCCTTCTCCAGACGACCGACCATGCCCTGTCTCTGTTCCGAGTGGTCATCCCCCAGCTGCCGGAACGGGAGATCACTCTGCGACTGGCGCACCGCGTAGAACGTCAAGCCGTCCTCGACGGTGACGCACCCCCCTCGTACACCGCCATCGTCCACGAGGCGGCACTGCGCATGCAGTTCGGCGGACGCTCCGTGGCACGGGCCCAGCTCGGAAACCTGCTGGAGAAGTCCGAGCAGCCAAATGTGAGGCTGCTGGTCATCCCCTTCGTCGCGGGAGCGTTCCCCGGTGCCGGACAGACGGTGCTGTACGCGGACGGCGCGGCGCCGCAGCTGGACACCGTGCAGATCGACAACTCGCACGGCCCGGTCTTCGTCTGCACTGGGACCCAACTGACGAAGTACCGGGCGCATCTGGACTGGATGGAGCGGATCGCCCTGCCGCCTCGTGAATCGCGCGACTTCATCCGTGCCGTCGCACACCAACTCTGAGGAGAAGACCTATGCCAGACGTCCAGTGGGAAGAGCCGTTCTGCGGTGAAGGAAACTCCTGCTTCCGGATAGGGACCGATACGCAAGGAAACGGCTACGTCGCCCTCGTGGGGGCGGAGGATCGTTACCTCACCGACAGCCGCGAGGCCCTCCAGCAGATGATCCGGGAGATCAAGGCCGGCAAGGCCGATCACCTGCTGTAGACGACGCCCGCCTCCCCGTCGGCCGGGCGCCTGCGACGGCTCAGGAGCTGCCAGGCGCCCAGGCCCAGGACCAGCACGGTCCCGGCGCCGATTCCGGCGAACCCGATCGCTCGCATCGTGAGGTCCTCACCGCTGCCGGGGCCCGTGTCGCCGATGCCGAAGCCTGCCGCTTCCGGGTCACCGTCGTACGGCGGGCCGGGCTGCACCTCTCCCTTGAGGCCGACGTTCAGCGTCATGGGGACACCGCGCGGGACCTTCGGGTCGAGCGTCACCTGTACGTAGTACCAGCCCTGGAACCTCATCGCCGATTCCGCGGTCGTCTCTCCCTCGAACCGGTTCGCCCAGGCGGCCGGGGCCGTACCGAGATCGACTCCGACGGGGGCGCCCCGGTAACCGATGCTCTTGTCGGAGACCGGGCCACGTGCGGTGTTGTACAGCGCGAGACGCAGCCCGTAGACGGAGAACGAACCGTCCTCGGTGCCGTTGGCCAGTTGGGCCCGCAGGAAGAGCTGCCGGCCCCAGGCGACCGGCACCTTGTAGAAGCGACTGTCTCCCGGCTGGAGGTCGTCCCGCCAGATGCCCTCGTCGACGGCTGCCGCGTCGTTGAACCCCGTGCCGCCGCTCACCTTCTGCGGCGTGCCGTCGGCCGGGGACGGCGCTTCCGAGCTCCAGGAGGAGGGCGCCTGGGGCTCGGCCGCACCGGGCTTGAGCCCTGGTTCCGCCATGTAGGTCAGCTCGATCGGCCACTCGGCTCCGCCGCCGGTCTTCGAACCCACCCGGGTGACGGTGTAGAGGTAGTCCCCGGCCTGCTGGCAGGCACCGGCGTCGTCCTTGATGCGACGCGACGCGTAGCTCGCGATCGGACGCGTGGTGTCGCCCCCGAAGTACGCGGCCGGGCTCGAACCGCACGGTGTGCCGGCGGCCGAGGTCAGGTCGACCTGGAGCCCGTCGAGAATGCCGCTCGGGGTGCCGGGAGGTGGGGCGAGCACCGTGGAGACGAACGCGTTGGACGTGTCGTCCAGCCGGACCCGGTAGTACTTCTTCTGACCCGGCCCGATGGTGTCCGAGTAGACCTTCGCCCGCTCCAGCCGGGGTCCGTCCGCGCTCGACTCCGTGCCGGTGACGGGCACGGAGCCTTGCGCAGGCCGGTAGGAGGCGGCGCCGCCTCCCGGGGCATCGTCCGCGCGCGGGTCCGCCGCCGCGGTGCCCGTCAGCAGCAGCACGCAGAGTGCTGCCGCCGCCCCGGAGGCAGCACCGCCTACGGGCCTCGACTTCATTTCGCTCCTGTTCGTGCCTATGACGCGCCGGCGCGCTGGAAGGTGACCTCCACGCGGCGGTTCTTCTTACGGCCTTCCTCGGTCTCGTTGCTTGCGATCGGATAATCCTCCCCGTAGCCACGAATCTCGAAGGTGACGGTCGGGAGCCCCGGCGAGAGGACTGCTTGCACCGCGTCGGCCCGCTCCTTGGAGAGGACGTCACCGTGGGCGGAGGAGCCGAGGTTGTCGGTGAAACCGAAGACGCGGACCTTGGTCGCCTTCTGGTTCTTGATCTCCTGGGCGATCGCGGTGATGCGGGCGTTGGCCTCACCGCTCAGCTTCGCGCTGTCCTTGCCGAAGAGGACCTCGGCCTGGAGGGCGAAGGTGATGTCCACGTTGGTGTCCTCGCGGCGCTCCTCACCGCCCAGGTCCTCGACGACGGACTTGATGTCGAGTACGCGGACATCACCGAGGGTCGCGCCGTCCCCGAGCATCAGTCCGGGCGAGTTCGCGTCGACCTCGACGGGCGGCGAGGCGGAGGGGACGGCCGTGGGGTTGTCGTCCGCCGTCGCGGAGGCGACGCCCCACAGGGTCGAGGTACCGAGGACCACGGTGGCGGCGGCGCAGAGCGCGACGCGGCGGCGCAGGGCGCCCCGTGAGGCGCTTGGTGTGGGGGCGGGTGGCTGCATGGTGGTCATCACCCGGAGATCTTGATCGGCGCGGTGGGCATGGTCGGGATCTGGAAGTCGACCTCAGCCGTGCCCTGCGGCGGGGCGGGGAACTGTGCGAAGAACGGGGTTTCTTCACCGGGTTCGAGTCCATCGAACTTCGTGCACAGGCACCGTCCGTCGGTGTCACGCAGAATCAGGTATCGCTTCTTGCCTGCCTGGTCCACCAAGGTCGCGCCGGCCATGGATGCACCGTTGTTCACGAGCTCCTGCTCAAGCCCCTGCCATCCGACTGCAGCCCAAATCTGCTCCGATCCGTTCTTCACCTGCCCCTTGACCGTGACAAATCCCCCGGATTCACGCTTGGCCGAGCTGACAACGACCTCTACGCCGTCCTTGCCCTTGATCGTGGCCAGCACCTGGTCCTCATCCTCTGCTTCGGGCCCCGGGGCCTCACTCTTCTGGCTGTCGGAAGAAGCGGAGGATTCCCTGGGCTTGCCCTCAGTCTTGCCCGATCCCCCGTCGCCGCCGCATGCCGTCAGCACGACAGCCATGGCTACAGAGGCAGCCGCCACGGCGGCCCCCTTGAAGCGAATCCGGGTCATGGCTGCACGCATCGGCGTGGTCCTCTCGATGTCATTCATCTACTTGTCGGCCAGGTGGACGGAGAACAGGTCTGCCAGGTCCGGCAGGAGCTTGAGGTTCTTCGGGTCGATGTCGAAGTCCAAGTCTTCGTCATCGCAGACGACTTTGTACGCCTTCTGCTCCTCGGACTCGCCCGTGTCGCCGTCGTCGTCGTCCGTCGGAGGGCTCGGCGCGGGACGTGTGTCCTCTTCGATACGGCAGCGCGGCTCGATGACCGCTCGTGCGGTTGCCGTGGCCTTCGTCGTCTTCGTACTGGCGATCACCGAGTCGCCGACGGGTTTGTTCGTCTCGACCGTGACGGTGTACGACACCTCTGGCCAGTCGTCCGCGTAGCAGTCGGCCGCACCCCGGATGTGGGCATCGTTCTCGGCAGCCAGCCGGTCGGCGGCATCGCAGGCCCCCGAAAGAGCTCCGCGCCCGCTGAGCAGATCGTCCCACTCGTCCAGGTCGAAGACGCCGGGCCAGCTCATCTGGTCGCGCGCGTCCGTCGCCGCCGCGAGCGCGGCGGCATCTGCGGCGGTCTGGGCCTCGTTCTTCTTCATCGACGCCTGGCCGACGGCGAAGTAGGCGAACGCAAGAAAGAGCAGGCCCGCCACCACCATGATGTAGATGGGGAAAGCCTGCCCTGCCTCGCGCGCCTGTCCGGCTGCTACTTCCCGCCGGTGATCTTGTTGATCTGCCCGGTGATGGCAGTACCGATCGTCGTGCCGATGTTCGTCAGCATGAGCGCCGCGATGATCGCCACGACCACCACGATGATGCCCAGGTACTCCACCGAGCCCTGCCCCCGGTCCCGGTCTGCCCGGGCCTTCATGCGCTCCACCGAGGTGTTCGCCCAGACCTTGGCGTTGACGGAAGCCTTCAGCATCAGCTTGCTCATGGTGTTCCCCTCCGGGTCCGGCCGACCGGAGGCCGGCCGACGCGTATGTCTCTGCGGTGTCGCCTCCGGAACCGGCTTCCTCCTGGCCGGTGCCGTCGGCGACATGAGAAAGGTACGACGGATCCGCCTGTCCCACGGAGGGCCCCAGGGCCCAAACCCGGGCCCAAAGCGGCCGTTGGGCCCGTCGTCCCGTACGCGTCCCCCTGTCGGGGCTTCTCCCCCGTTCAGCCATGGCTGCCTGTCCCCCTCGCTCCAGGTCCCGAGCCCGGCGCGGTGCCGAGCCAGCGGGCTATGGCCTCACTGCGGCTGCCGCTGTGCAGCTTGGTGAAGATCCTGTTGATGTGGTTCTTGACGGTCTTTTCGCTGATGAAGCACGTGGCGGCGATCTGCTGGTTGCTCATGCCCGAAGAGATGAGCTCCATGACCTCCGCCTCCCTCGAACTCAGGTCGTACTGCCGCCGGTTGGGCGCTTGGGGCCGATCGCGCTCACTGTCTGTCGAAGACTGTGCCACAACGGGTTGCAGTTGCGAAAGGGCTTCCGGATTTCCCGCCGGTCGCGCCGCCGTCGGCGAGGGCGCCCGCCCGGCGTGGACGCTGCCGCCCGCGGGCTGTGCCTCGGAGCCCGGGCCCGGGGCGCTCTGCGGCGTGCCGGTCGTCAGCGCCGTTCCGAGCCCCTCCGGCAGCCTCCTCGGCTCATGGTCCGCCCCTTGGCGCATATGGGCGAGAAGCGCCTTGGCCGCGGTCGCGGTGAAGGGGGCGCGGCCGCTCTTCGTGTCGCGTACGGACTGCACGAGTTCATCGGCCGTGAACTCGCCGTGCACCAGGTAGCCGCCCGCACCAAGGCGCAGCGCCTCGTGCACGATGTCGCTCTCGCGGCTGTACGTCAGCATCATCACGGGTGCAACCTGCACCAGGTGCGGCAGGGCGGACAGGCCGTCCACGCCGGGCATCCGTACGTCGAGCAGGATGACGTCCGGCCGGTGGCGTACAGCGGCCTCGTAGGCTGCGCGCCCGTCCGCGGCCTCGGCCACGACCTCGATGTCCGCCCGGCCGCTGAGCAGGACCCCGAGACCCGCCCGTACGACGGGGTTGTCGTCCGCGACGACGACCCGGAGGGGCCCGGGCGCCGGCCCGTCGGGGGCGGCGGGGAACGCGGGCATCTGCTCGGGCGCGCGGGGCCCGTCGGCGGGTGCCGGGGGCCGCTGGGAAGTCGGCGGGAGCTGGGTGGCCGGGAATGCGGGGGAGCTGAGTTCCGTGCTGAGCGGGGAGCCGTGCGAGGACGTGTGCTGGGAGGCGTGGTTCTGTGCCGCCCAGTCCTGGCCCGACACACGCGAGACGTCGTCCGGCATTCTGCGACCTCCTCTCAGGAGTTGTGGGGACGTAGGTGCGGGGAGCGGTGAAGCGCGAGCGGTTACGGGGACGGAGCGGGGGCCCGGGCCGCCGGGTCCGTCGCACCGGTCGGGGTGAGGGCGGCCGTCGGGAGTTCCACGCGGACCTCCGTGCCCTTGGCCGCCCGTCCCTTGCCGATGCGGATGCGTGCGCCGATGGAGGCCGCGCGTTCGACCATGCCGACGAGCCCGAAGTGGCCGGCCCGCCGCAGGTCGTCGAGCGTGGTGCCCGTGGGCAGGCCCTGGCCGTCGTCGTACACGCTGACACGCAGGACGTCGCCCTTGATGCCGGCGAGGACGACGAGGTACGTGGGATGGGCGTGCCGGTTGGCGTTCTCCATCGCTTCGGAGGCGACGGTGAGCAGCTGCCGGGCGACGACCTGCGGGACGAGGGGTACGGGCGTGTCGCCCAGGGTGCGGAACACGGTGTTCATCCCGTGGCGCCGGGTGAAGTCCTCAGCCCTGGAGCGGAGTTCCGCGACGAGGTCGACGCCGCCGTCGAGCCCGGATTCGCGGCGCAGGTCGGACAGGAGTTCGCGGGACTCGGCGGCGGCCCGGCGGGCGGATCTGGCCACCAGTTCCGCCTGGTGCCGGACGGTGAGCGGGTCCATCCGGTCGGAGGAGCGGGCGAGTCCCTCGGCTGCCAGGGCGAGGCCGTGCAGGGTCTTGGCGACGGAGTCGTGCATCTCCCGTGCCAGCCGGGCGCGTTCGTCCTCGACGGCCACGCTGACGGCGAGACGGGCCCGGGTCTCGGTCAGCGCCTGGCTGGCCGCGCCGACGCGGAGCATCAGATTGCGCAGGGCGACGCCGACGGCTCCCGCGAGGACGCAGAAGCCGGGGAGGAGGAGCACCTCGGCCACGCTTGACTGGGGGCGGTTGTCGACGCTGAAGGCGGCGGCCAGGATCAGGCTCTGCACGACGGCGAAGATGCCGGCGACGCGCCAGCCGTAGAGCAGTCCGGCGAGCAGCGGGGTGCAGACGACCGCGTAACCGAGGGTCGACTCGGGGGTGGCGGTGAACAGGAGCAGCGCGCCGAAGACCGTGTCCACCCCGAGGAGCAGCGGGTGACGCACGAGGAGCGGCCCGAAGCGTTCCCAGTCGCGGTAGAGGGCGTACGAGCCGACGAACGTCACCAGGACCGCCGATCCCACGAGCCAGCCGGCGAGTCCGGGGGCGCTGTTGTCGACCGCTTGGGGGGTGCCGATGGCGATCATGGCGAGCCGGAAGAGGAACACCTGGCGGGCCAGCGCCTGGAGGGCGTTGACCTGGATGGAGACCGTGGGCGCGGGGCCCACCGGGGTGGACAGGGTGTGGCGGGGGTCCGCGGACTCCGGTCCCGGCTGCAGGGAGATCGTCATCGGCCCGTCGCTCACTCCCCCGTCAGGGATCCGAAGTTGGTGCCGGATCCGAGCAGCATGGCGGCGCCCATGAGGATCACGGTCGCGGGGATCATGAACGTGGTCACCATCAGGGTGGCCCTGGGGACCGCCTTGGCCGCCTTCCGCCGGGCGTTCTGCGCGTCGGTGCGCCGCATGTCGTTGGCGATGGCGATGAGGGTGTCGACGATGGGCGCGCCGAGCTCCTCACCCTGCTGGAGCGCGGTGACGAACATGGCGACCTGTTCGGAGTCGTTGCGTCGGCGCAGCTCGTCGAAGGCCTGGCGGCGGCTGACGCCCATGTCCATCTGGCGCAGGGTGATGCGCAGTTCGTCGGCCCACGGGCCCTTGTACTTGTCCGAGACCCGGTCGAGTGCCTGCCGGAAGCCGAGCCCGGCGGAGACGACGACGGCAAGGACGTCCAGGAAGTCGGGGAGCGTGCGGTCGATGTCGTCCCGGCGTTTGCGGACGGCGGCCCAGATGCCGACCTCGCCCCAGAAGAGGCCGAAGGCGACCATGAGGAGTGCCACGAAGAACTGGCCGCTGGTGAGCATGACGAAGGCGGCGGTGCCGCCGAGGATGCTGTAGACGGCGCGGCGGGCGGCGTAGCGGTCGATGGTGAGTCCGCCGGGGTTGCCCGCCATGTCGATCTTGCGGCGTTTGTCGTTGACCTTCTTGGGCCCCATCAGGCGGAGCACGAGGGGTGCCCAGCGCATTCCGAGACGGTCGATGCCGGAGCCCACCGCCGTGGTGCGGGTCGAGCCCACCTCCAGGGCGAGCGCGAGGTCGCCGGGGAGGGTGGCCTCGGCGCGGTACATCCGTACGCCCTTGAAGACGCCGAACACACTGAGGCCGACGACGAGAGCGAGCAGCAGTTCCATATCGGTCCCCTCCTCAGATATCGATCTTGGAAATGCGGCGGATGGCGACGAAGCCGACGGTGTAGAGGCCGAGCGAGACGATGACGGCGACCTGGCCGGCGAACGATCCCGTCATACGGTCGAGTGCTCCCGGGAGCATCGTGTTGACGAGGAGCATCGCGCCGACGCCGATGGCGGGGACGGCGTACGCGGTGGCGTTGATCTGCGAGAGCTGGGTGCGGACCTCGCGCCGGGTCTCCTTGCGCTCCTCCAGGGTGATGGTGAGGTTGCGCAGCGAGGAGACGACCTGGCCACCGGCCCGGTTGGAGAGGATGAGGGTGGCGACGAGGACGACCAGTTCGCGGGAGGGCAGGCGGGTGGCGAGCTCGTCCAGCGCGTCGTCGAGCGTGCGGCCCACACCCAGCTGGTCGGCGACGATGCGGAGTTCGTCGCCCGCGGGCGCTTCGAGTTCATCGGCGGCCATGGCGATGGAGGTGCGCAGGGAGAGCCCTGCCTGGGTGGCGTTGGCCAGCACCCTGGAGATCTCCGGCAGCTGGCTGATGAAGGCCTCGGTGCGCTTGGTGCGGTGCCAGTTGAGGAAGGTGTTGGCGGCCCAGATCCCTGCGAGCCCGGCGAGCGGTCCGAAGAACGAGGCCAGGACGGATGCCGCGATGAGCCACAGGGCCACCACCCCGGCCACGACGTAGAGGAAGTACTCGCCGGGAGTGAGGTCGAGGCCGGTGGCCGCGAGCTTCAGCTCGATCCTCTTGCCCAGTTTCGTACGGCGCAGCCGGCGGTCGACCCCCCGGAAGCGGCGCTGCGGGCCCATGTCGATCTGGCCGGTCGAGGAGAGCCGGTCGACGAGGGCTTCGCGCTGGGCCTTGCCCGAGGTGTAGGCGTGCAGGCCCAGGACGCCGAGTACGCAGCACAGCAGCGTGACGCCGAGGGTGAGCGGTGCGAGGTTGTCCATGTCGGGGTACCTATCTGGCCTCTCGGGTGGCGAGGTATTCGTCTGACGGGGCGACCCCGAAGGCCTGGGGGATCGGCTGTCCGGCCATGTAGAGCCGGTCGGCGATACGACGCGGGAGCGGGAGGGCCTGGAAGTCACCGTGGATCGCGCCGTCGGTGTCCATCGGCCGGGCGTCGAACCGGGCGACGGTGACGATCTTGTACGGGTCACGGCCGTGCGAGTCGAGCACCGCGATCTCGGTGACCCTCCTGCTGCCGTCGGCGTGCCGGGTCAGCTGGACGATCACGTCCACGGCGCTGTTGATCTGGTCGTGCAGGGCCTCGAAGGGGATCTTGATCTCGGACATCGACGCGAGGGTCTGGAGTCGCATCAGCGCGTCCTCGGCGCTGTTGGCGTGAACGGTGGCCAGCGAACCGTCGTGGCCGGTCGACATCGCCTGGAGCATGTCGAGCGATTCGCCGCCTCGCACCTCACCGACGACGATCCGGTCGGGGCGCATACGCAGGGAGTTGCGGACCAGGTCGCGGATGGTGATCTGGCCCTTCCCCTCCACGTTCGCGGGACGCGACTCCAGCCGGATCACGTGCTTCTGCTGGAGCTGGAGTTCGGCGGAGTCCTCGATGGTGACGATCCGCTCGCCCTCGGGGATGAGCCCGGAGAGCGCGTTGAGCAGCGTGGTCTTCCCGGTGCCCGTGGCCCCGGAGACGATCACGTTGAACTTGGCCTGGACGAGCCCGGCGAGCAGCAGCAGCATGTGCTGGTCCAGGGAGCCGAAGCTGATCATCTCCTGGAGCGAGAAGGACCTGGGGAAGCGCCGGATGGTGAGCGTCGCGCCGGTGAGGGAGAGCGGCGGGATGATGACGTTGACGCGCTCGCCGCTGGGGAGGCGGGCGTCGACCATCGGATTGGCCTCGTCCACGCGCCGGTTGACGGTGGAGACGATGCGCTCGATGGTCTGCATCAGCTGCTCGTGGCTGGCGAAGCGCAGGGGCAGCTGCTCGACCCTGCCCGCCCGTTCGACGTAGATCTGGTCAGGTCCGTTGACCATGATCTCCGTGATGGAGGCGTCCTCCAGGAGCGGTTCGAGGACGCCGAGCCCGAGTGCCTCGTCGACGACGCGCCGGATGAGCTGGGAGCGTTCGACGGTGGAGAGGACCGGGCCCTCACGGCTGATGATGTGGCCCAGCACGCGTTCGAGCCGGGCGCGGCGGTCCGCCGTGGCCAGCGAGGACATCTCCGCGAGGTCGATCTCCTCGAGGAGCTTCGCGCGGTACGTCGCGACCAGGTGGCCGTCCTCCCGTCCCCCTCCGCGCTCCTCGGGGGCGGTGATGCGTGCCCGCAGGCTCATGGGTGGTACTCCTCGGATGGGATGGGGTGCCTAGTCGCGGGGCATGGTGGCGGACTTCTCGACGGTCCGGTCACCGAGCAGGCCGAGCAGGATGTCCGGGATCTTGACGGTGACCGTCACGGTGACCGCGTCGCCCCCGGCGGGCGGCGAGATCTGGGACCGCTCGGCGACCCAGCCGGTCATGGACGCCCTTCCGACCTGCGCGTAGGACCCCGACACGTCCTCCTGCGCGGCGGTACGCGCGGCGGCCCTGGCCGCGGTGCCCGCCTGCTGGGCGGTGTAGGCGATCAGGCCGAGCTGGATGCCTGCGAGGCCGATGAGGATGAGGACGGGGAGGAAGCCGAGGTACTCGACGGCGGTCGAGCCGCGGTCCCTGCCCCTGGCCCTTCCCGGTCTCCGTCCGGCCGAGCAGGGGATGCGTACGGGTGCCATGACGCGTCACTTCCCTTCCGCGGCCGCGCCGGCCGTTGCCGTTACGGGGATGGGGAGGCTGGCGAAGCCGGGGAACAGGACGGGGGCCCTCAGGCGGATGTTGACCTTGACCATGTCGTCCCCCGGGGACCCGCATTCGCCGATCTCCACGGTCTCGTCCCAGGCGCTCGGAAGACGTTCGTACACGGCCGCCTCGCACTTGCTCTGCATGTCCCACGCCCCCGCCGCGACCGCTTTGCGTACGCCTTCGTCGGCGGCTCCGCTCGCCAGCGTGAACGTGTAGCCCACCAGGACCGCCTGCCAGAGCAGCACCAGGGTCACCAGGATGATGGGCACCATCCCGGTGAACTCGACGCTCAGCTGTCCGCCGTCGCGTCTCAGCCATGTCCGTATCCGGCCCGGTTCTCCCGCGTCCCTCGTCACTGTCGGCCTCCCCCGCTGGTCGTGCCGCCCTTGCGCTTGCGGCCCCCGATCGAGCCCTTGTCGCCGCGCAGCATGCCGCCGCGCGACTCCGCTCCCTGCGAAGGCTTCACGAGCCCGAGCTCTCCCGCCAGGGCCCAGAGGGCCTGTTTGACGGTGGAGCGTGGGTCCAGCTCGTGCATCCGGCCCGAGTCCACGGCGCCCTGGAGCTCCTTGAAGTTCGCCGGGACCGCCGTGCCCGCCATCCGGGTCCCGGTGATCCGCTGGATCAGGGCGGGCTGGATCTCCGTGTTGCGGTTGAAGCGGTTGACGAGGATCACCGTCTCCTCGGCCTTGCGGACCTGGAGCCGGTCCCACATCCGCACGATGCGCTTGGCGCCCCGCACGGCGACGACGTCCGGTGTCGTCACCAGCACGGCGGTGTCGGCCATCTCGATCGCCGCCGCGTTGGCCCCGTTCATCTGGCTTCCGCAGTCGATGACGACGATCTCGTAGCGCGAGCGCAGCGCACTGACGATCTGTCGGGCCGACCGGTCGCTGACCTCCTCGCCGCGTTCGCCCTCCCCCGGTGCCAGCAACAGCGCCAGCCCGGTGGTGTGGGAGAAGACGGCGTCGGAGAGGACGCGCGGTGATATGTCGGCGATGGCCGCGAGGTCGACGACGGAACGCCGGAACTGCACGTCGAGGTAGGCGGCGATGTCACCGGTCTGGAGGTCCAGGTCGACGAGCGCGGCCGTGCGCCCGGAGGCCTGCGCGGCCAGGGCCAGCTGTACGGCGGTGAGGGTCGTCCCGACCCCGCCCTTGGCCCCGGTGACCGTGACGACCGTGCCGCCCGGGCCGGTGAACACATCGGCGCCCGCCCCGAGGTGGCGTCGTACGCCCGTGGACCACTGCGCGGCGGCCTGCACCCGGTTGGCGAGCTCCTCGTAACTCAGGGGGAGGGTGACCAGGCCCCGCGCTCCCGCGTCCATGGCCGCGGCGAAGAGGCCGGGGCTCGCGTCGGCGGTGATCAGCACGACCCCCACGGCGGGGAAGCGCAGGGACACCTCCCGGATCAGCTCCAGGGCGGGCACCGGGCCGATCCCCTCGTGGACCAGCACGACCTCGGGCAGTTCCTCGATGGACTCCCCGGCGAGGCGTGCGAGGGTGTCGATGAGCTGCGTCGAGTCGCCGACCGGAGCGGCCGGCTCCGCGTCGGGGAGCTGGCTGAGCAGGGTGGTGACGGACCTGGCCGCGTCGGGGTCACCGACCGACGGGAGGATTCTGGTGGTCATCCGATCCTCACTTGTCCTTGTCGAGCGTGTAGGTCCGGTCGCCCGGACGGATGGTGCCGTCGCTGCCGGGGGCGATCAGTGCGAGACGCACGTGCTGGGCGAAGGACTCCGCGTACGCGACGCGCTGGGTGTCGAGGGTGTTGAGCGCGAAGGTGATCGGCACGGCCTCGGTCGCCTGGTTCCTGTCGTCCTTCTTCGGCTCCAGGGCGGTCAGTTCGCCGACGTCGAGGACCTTGGCGTTGGAGACGATGACCTTGGACTGGGAGACCTCGCCGTCCCGCTCGCCCGCGAACGTGGCGTAGATGTTCACCTTGTCGTTCGGCCGGATCTTGCCCGCGACGCCCGTCGCGGCGTCGATCATGATGGCGATCTCCTGCTCGCCCGGCCTCAGCTCCGGGCTCCTCACCATCATGTCGGACTGCATCAGGGAACCCTCCTGCAGCTCGGTGACCGCGATCTTGCCGTCGACCTCGTCGATGTCCGTGACGGCGTTGTCCGACAGCCAGCGTTTGGGCATGGAGACCTTCTCGAACTGCCCTGCGGAGAGGTCCGTGTACGGGGCCACGTCCTTCTTGAGCCGGTAGGCGTCGACCTCGGGCCCGACCTTGGAGTTGACGTCGCTGATCACCGAGAGCACCCCGGCGAAGGCACCGAAGGCGCACAGGACCGACAGGAGCAGGAGTATCACGCCGCGGCGCTGGCGGGAGTTCATGGGCCGGACAACCTCGTTCGATTCGGATGCGTGGAGCAGCGGACAGAAAGGGATGCGCGGTGTCTGCGGAGAGCCCCGGGCACGCTAGGTGCTCGGTGGCGCGGCCGCGCCAAGACTCAGGACACCCGGGGAGTGCATTCGGTTCTCCGGCGGTGCCAGCGGGGAGGAACAGAACCCGCAGCGGTCGCCGATGAGCTCCATTCCGCACCAGTGGCAGCTTTCCCGGCGTACGGAGGAAACGAGCTGGTAGATCACGGAGATGTCCGGAAGGAAGGAGGCGAATTCCACCAGCTTCCCGGTGCCCCACCAGCGCGGCGAACCGGAAGGCAGCGCACACTCCTGAATGGCCTGTACCCCCCATGCAGGGGCGAGCGTCTGCTGGACCCATTCCGACGCCAACTGGCCTTTGGCGACCAGCAGTTGTGTGGCGAATGGCGGTCCGGCCGGCGGTTCGGCCGTCGGGCCGATCCTGACCAGCTGCGGGCTCGGGCCGGCGAGCACGGCGAACTGGGATCCTGGCAGCCAGGACTTGGCGTGGGTCTTGAGGCTGACGGGGACCATGTCGAGCCTGGCCACCGAGTTCAGCAGGGCTCCGGCGTGGATGTAGTGCGCGAGCAGCCGGGCCGCCGAGGCCACCACCCCCGGGCTGAAATCGCAGATGGAGAGCTGACGCAACTGCCGCACGAGGACGGCCACACCGAGCGGTGGCAGGTCCGTCTTCAGCAGGGCGATGCGGTCGCTCTCCAGGACCGAGCGGATGGCGTGCAGTCTGCGTTCATGTGCGGGGCCGATACCCGTGGGATAGACGGCGATCACATAACCGTGCTGCTCCAGGAGCAGGTTCATGTCACCGATCGCGAGGTCGAGGGGCTGGGCTTCGGGTGCCTGGAGCAGCGCCGCCGTGGGTGTCTGCTGATCGGTCGGCGGTAGCACGAGATCAGCACTGGTCACTGCTATTGCGGTCGGCACGCTCTTCCCCGTTCCGGCTCCGGCCGTCGTCGGGGGGACTCCGGCCGCAATCGCTCCTGCTCCGTGCTTCTTCCCCAGCACTTTAGCCACGTCAGACCAGGCAGAGAACAGATACCGGAACCCAGTACGAAGACGGTACGGCACAGGCGTTCGCTACGCCTCCGTACGAAATCGGACGAAAAGCAATGTGGTTAACTCCTGCACCACTGCGCAGAGTTACCCCGGCCGACCGGGTTTGAAATCCGCGGGAATTCATCCGCCCACGTCAGAACGGATTGCGGCCGCTTTCCCCGGCCCTCCGCGATATCCACTCCGTCACGCTCGACGCGTTCCGGCCGAACCACCCGTGCGAGTGGACCCGCGCGACCGGGAACGGTCACTCGAAGGTGAGCGCGAACCCTGTCCGGCCCTTCGGGACCGCCCCACCGTACGCATCAGGACCGCCAGAGGTCTTGACAACTTGATTGGTCTGGACCAGTTTATCGGCCAACGGTGGCCACCGTTCCCGCCAGCACCCCCAACTCCCCCACCGGAGGCAGCAAGTGGAACGCTCCGCAGGCAGCAGCAGGCACAGAAGACGCCGGGTCCGGCCGCTCCTCGGCGGGGCCGTCGTCGTGGTCGCGGCGGGGGCGCTGGGCGTCACCGGGCTCGTCAGCACCGCTCAGGCGGCCGACGTCAACGTGGCCAGGAACGCCGGATTCGAGTCCGGGCTCGCCAACTGGACCTGTTCCGGGGGCAGCGGCGCCGCCGTCACCTCCCCCGTGCACGGCGGTTCCTCCGCGCTCAGGGCCACTCCGGCGGGCCAGGACAACGCCAAGTGCGCCCAGAGCGTGGCCGTGAAGCCCAGCTCCACCTACACCCTGAGCTCCTGGGTACAGGGCGGTTACGCCTATCTCGGTGCGAGCGGCACGGGCACGACGGACGTCTCCACCTGGTCGCCCGGCTCCAGCAACTGGACCCAGCTGCGGACCACCTTCACCACCGGCCCCTCCACCACCTCGGTGACCGTCTACACCCACGGCTGGTACGGCCAGGCCGCCTACGTCGCGGACGACGTCGAGGTGAGCGGACCCGACGGCGGCGGTGGCACGGACCCGGGGCCCGCGATCCCCGGGGCCCCCGCCGGACTGGCCGTCGCCACGACGACCACCTCCTCCGTCACCCTGAACTGGAACGCGGTCTCCGGCGCCACCGGCTACACCGTCTACCGGAACGGCTCGAAGGCGACCACCTCCACCGGCACCTCCGCGACGGTGACCGGTCTCGCCGCGGACACCGCGTACCAGTTCTCCGTCAGCGCGACGAACGCCGCCGGTGAGTCCGTCAAGTCGGCCACCGTCAGCGGCCGTACGGCGAAGGCCACCGACCCGGGCCCCGGCCCGACGACGTCGGTCCCCAAGCACGCGGTGACCGGCTACTGGCAGAACTTCAACAACGGCGCCACCGTCCAGAAGCTCAGCGACGTCCCCGCCGACTACGACATCATCGCCGTCTCCTTCGCGGACGCCACGGCCACGCCCGGCGCCGTCACCTTCAACCTGGACTCGGCGGGGCTGAACGGTTACACCGTCGACCAGTTCAAGGCCGACATCAAGGCCAAGCAGGCCGCCGGCAAGAACGTCATCATCTCCGTCGGCGGAGAGAAGGGGGCCGTCGCCGTCAACAGCGACGCCTCCGCCACCGCCTTCGCGGACTCGGTGTACGCGCTCATCCAGGAGTACGGCTTCAACGGCGTCGACATCGACCTGGAGAACGGCCTCAACTCCACCTACATGACGAAGGCCCTGCGCTCTCTCTCGTCGAAGGCGGGCTCCGGCCTCGTCATCACGATGGCCCCGCAGACCATCGACATGCAGTCCACGTCCGGTGAGTACTTCAAGACGGCGCTCAACATCAAGGACATCCTGACCGTCGTCAACATGCAGTACTACAACAGCGGCTCGATGCTGGGCTGCGACGGCAAGGTCTACTCGCAGGGCTCGGTGGACTTCCTCACCGCGCTCGCCTGCATCCAGCTGGAGGGCGGCCTCGCCCCGTCCCAGGTCGGCCTCGGCGTCCCCGCCTCCACCCGCGGCGCGGGCAGCGGCTACGTCGCCCCGTCCGTCGTGAACGCGGCCCTGGACTGCCTGGCCAAGGGCACGGGCTGCGGCTCCTTCAAGCCGTCCAGGACCTACCCGGACCTGCGCGGCGCGATGACCTGGTCCACGAACTGGGACGCCACGGCGGGCAACGCCTGGTCCAAGGCGGTCGGCCCGCACGTCCACGGCCTCCCGTAACGCGAAGGCCCCATCGGTCCAGCAGCGCCGCCGCTCCCCCGGCGGCGCTGCTGCGTACTCCGCGTCACCAGGGCAGTTCGCGCACCTGCTGGACGCACAGCACGATGAACAGCAGGCCCGCGGCGCCCAGCATCCCGTTACTCAGCCAGCCGTTGCGCCATTCCCTCGGCGTGCGGGACGAGTTGAGCAGCCACAGCAGGGTCAGGGCCAGGAACGGCATGAAGAAGGCGCCCAGGACGCCGTAGCCGATGACGAGCCCGAAGGGTTCGTCCAGCCACAGCAGCGTCATCGGCGGGAAGGTCAGCCAGAGCAGATACGCCCGGAACGGCACGGACCGCTCCTGCCGGCCGACGGTCTCGCTGCCCGCCCTCTCCACGCCCGTCTCGTCGCGGGCGGCCCGGATCCGCTCCACGAAGTCGGCGAACATCAGGCTCACGCCGTGCCACACACCGATGAGCGACGAGAACGACGTCGCGAAGAAGCCGACCAGGAACAGCTTCGCCGTGCCCGCCCCGAAGCGGTCCTCCAGGATCTGGCCGAGGTCGATCAGCCCCCGGTCGCCCTTCGTCAGGGCGATCTGCGAGGAGTGCAGCAGTTCGGCACCGACGATCAGCATGGCGACGACGAAGACACCGGTGGTGATGTAGGCGGCCCGGTTGTCGAGCCGCATCACCTTCATCCAGGAGGTGTCGGACCACCCCTTGGCGTTGACCCAGTACCCGTACGCCGCCATGGTGATGGTGCCGCCGACCCCGCCGATCAGCCCGAGCGTATAGATCAGTGAGCCGTCCGGGAGGACGGGGAGCAGCCCCGCGAAGGAGGCGCCGACGTCCGGCACCACCCGGATCGCGACGTAGACCACGACGATGAACATCACGCCGATCAGGACGGTCATGACCTTCTCGAAGACGGCGTACTGGTTGAACCAGACGAAGACCAGGCCGACCAGCCCGGTGATGATCGCCCAGCTCTTCAGGCCGGGCCCGTCGGGGAAGAGCGCCACGATGGGCAGGGCGCTGGAGGACATGGCCGTCGCGCCGTACACGAAGCCCCAGATGACGACGTACACGGCGAAGTAGCCCGTGGTCCACCCGCCGAGGGTGCGCCAGCCGTCGAAGAGGGTGCGGCCCGTCGCCAGGTGCCAGCGGCCCACGGCCTCCGCGAGGGAGATCTTGACCAGGCAGCCGATCACCGCCGCCCACATGAGGGTGTAGCCGAATTTGCTGCCCGCGATGAGCGTCGCGACCAGGTCCCCCGCTCCGACACCGGTGGCCGCGACGACGATGCCGGGCCCGATGTAGCGCCAACTGGATTTACGCGGCTGGGAGCTCAGCTCCCCCGCCCCTGTGGTCTCGCTTGTCTCCGCCATGTCGATCAACGAAGCGCATCACGCCGGATCGCACAAGGGGGCGCGTCGCCCCTTTCGGGTCGGGCGCCGCCGGCGGTGTGCGGGCGTCAGTGTCCCTTGCCGTCCCAGTGCGCGAGGACGGCGTCCGCCCCGGCGTGCAGGACCTGGGCGGGCGTGCCGTCACACACCTGCGTGGAGACGCCGAGCAGGAAGCCGTGGATCATCGAGGTCACGCCGTCCACGTCGGTGTCCTCGGCGAGTTCACCGGAGGCGACGCCACGTACGACGCACTCCCTGATGTGTGCCCGGTCGGTCGCGCGGCGCGCCGCCACGACCCTGCGTGCTCCGGCTTCGTCCGCCATGGGCGGGTGCACCGTTCCCGAGAGGGCGATGAGACACCCCGGCGGGTGGGACGGGTCGGTCTGCATGTCGATCGATGCGTGCAGGAGCCGGGCGACGGCCGCGCGGGGGCTCACCGCCTCGTCGGCCGCGGCGTCGGTCACGCTGCCCGGCCCGGCGATGTAGTGCTCGACGGCCCTCTCGAACAGCCCCTCCTTCGAGCCGAAGGCGCCGTACAGGCTGGCCGAGGACAGCCCTGTGGCGTCACGGAGCTGGGCGAGCGATGTCGCTTCGTAGCCCTGTTCCCAGAACAGGAGCATCGCCGCCTCCAGGACCACCTCCATGTCGAAGGCGCGGGGACGACCGGCGGGGGACACGACGAACCACCTCCATTACAGACTGTGCGATCCAGTTTGACACCCATGGACCACCCGGTCAATATCGGATCGGTCGATCCGTAATCAATCGAGGGAGTCCGGCCCATGACCACCACGTGCCCCACGCCAGCCGTGCACGAGCGAGCGCGTGACGCGCTTCCCGTTCCGGCGCTGCTGGTGATGGCGTGTACCGGATTCATCGTGATCATGACCGAGACGCTGCCGGCGGGGTTGCTCCCGCAGCTCTCCGCCGGGCTGGGCGTCTCCGAGGGCGGCGCCGGGCAGCTGGTGAGCGCCTATGCCGTCGGGACGGTCCTCGCCGCGATCCCCGCGATCACGCTGACACGCGGGGCACGGCGGAAGCCGCTTCTCCTCGCCGGGCTGCTCGGATTCCTCATCGCCAACGGCGTGACGGCGCTGGCGCCGTCGTTCAACGTCGCTCTCGTCGCCCGGTTCGTCGGGGGAGCCTTCTCCGGCCTGCTCTGGGGCATGCTCGCCGGGTACGCCCGCCGGATCGCCGCGCCCGAGCACGCCGGGCGCGCCCTCGCCGTCGCGATGACCGGGACCCCGGTCGCGCTCGCAGTCGGAACTCCCCTCGGCGCCTGGCTGGGCTCGACGGTCGGATGGCGCTGGTCCTTCGCCGCGATGTCGCTGCTCAGCATCGTCGTCATGGTGTTCGCGAAGTACCTGGTGCCCGACGCCCCGGGGCAGTCGGCACGGACCCGCGCCCCGCTCGGCCGGGTGCTGACCATCCCCGGCGTGGCGACCGTCCTCACCGTCGTCTTCATCTGGATGCTCGCGCACAACCTGCTCTACACGTACATCGCGTCCTACCTGCGGCAGACGGGGCTCGCGCTCCGGCCCGACATCACGCTGCTCGTCTTCGGCGTCGCCGCGCTCGGAGGGATCTGGATCACCGGCGTGTTCATCGACCGCGCCCTTCGCGGCCTCACCCTGGCCGGAGTGGCCCTCTTCGCCGTCGCCGGGGCGCTTCTCGCCGTGGCGCAGCAGTCCACCGTGCTCGCGCTGCTCGCGGTCGTCCTGTGGGGCCTCGCGTTCGGCGGTTCGGCGACGCAGCTGCAGACGGCCATGGGCGAGGCCGCGAGGGAGAACGCGGACGCGGCGAACGCGATGCTGACGACCTCCTTCAACCTGGCGATCTTCGCGGGCGGGGCCGTGGGGGCCCTCGTCGTCGACGGTGTGGGCGCACGCGCGCTGCCCGCCTGGATGATCGCCCTGGCCCTCGTGGCACTCGTCGCGGTCGGCTTCGGCCGACGGGCCGCCTTCCCCACGGGACGGTGACCGGGCACCGGGGGCTCGGCGCGGACGGCCGGGCCCCCGGCGGAGGGTGAGGACGGAGGCCTCAGATCACCAGACTGAGCGCCGCGGCGACCACGAAGCCGGCGACCGAGAGGACCGTCTCCAGGACCGTCCAGGTCTTCAGGGTGTCGCGCTCGGAGATACCGAAGTACTTCGAGACCATCCAGAATCCGCCGTCGTTGACGTGCGAGGCGAAGATGGAGCCCGCCGAGATCGCCATGATGATCAGCGCGAGGTGGGCCTGCGACATGTCCTGGCCCTCGACGAGCGGGACGACGATGCCGGCGGTGGTGACGATCGCGACCGTCGCCGAGCCCTGCGCGACCCGCAGGACGACGGAGATCAGCCATGCGAGCAGGATGACCGGCAGGCCCACGTCGTTGAAGGTGTCGGCGAGCGCGTCGGCGATGCCGCTGCCCTTCAGCACGGCTCCGAAGATGCCGCCCGCGCCGACGACCAGCAGGATGTTGCCGACGGGCTTCAGCGAGGACGTGGAGACCGACTCGAGGGACTTGCGGGACCAGCCCCGGCGGATGCCCAGCAGGTAGTAGGCGAGCAGCAGGGCGATCGTCAGCGCGACGAAGGGGTTTCCGAAGAACTCGATGACGGAGCGCGGGGTCGACGGGTCGAGCGCGATGGAGGAGAACGTCGCGGCCAGGATGAGGATCAGCGGCGTACCGATGATCGCGAGCACCGTGCCGAGCGGTACGGGCTTCTCGTGGGGGGTGACACCGGCGGCGCGCTGTTCGGCGACGACCGCGGCCTTGGCCTCGGCGGCCGCCTCGACCATGTCCTGCGGCACCTCGACGAAGATGCGCTTGCCGATCCAGGCGGCGTAGACCCAGGCGGCGAGGACGGACGGGATGCCGACCACGGCGCCCATCAGGATGACCCAGCCGAGGGAGACGTTGAACAGGCCCGCCGCGGCGACCGGCCCGGGGTGCGGGGGCAGGAACGCGTGCGTCATCGAGAGGCCGGCCAGCAGCGGCATCGCGTACAGGATGACCGACTTGCCGGAGCGCTTGGCGGCGGCGTAGACGATCGGCGCGAGGACGAAGATGCCGACGTCGAAGAAGACCGGGATGCCGAAGATGAGGCCGGTGAGGCCCATGGCGAGCGGGGCGCGCTTCTCGCCGAAGAGGTTCAGCAGGCGGGCGCTGAGGACCTCCGCGCCGCCGGACACCTCCAGGATGGCACCGAGCATCGTGCCGAGGCCGATGATGATCGCGACGTGCCCGAGGATGCCGCCCATGCCGGATTCGATGACCGAGACGGCGGCCGACTTCTGGACCGTGCCGAAGAGTTCGGTGACGGAGAGACCGGCACCCAGGCCGACGGCTATGGACACGGCGAGCAGCGCGACGAACGGCTGCAGCCTGACCTTGATTATCAGGAAGAGCAGGAGCGCTATCCCGAGAGCGGCGACGGTCAGCAGACCGGGCGTACCGCCGATCAGGAGGAGCAGTCCACCGGTGTGGGGTGGCACCTCGGGGGCGGGGGCGGCGGCGGCGAGCAGCATGAACGGTCAACTCCGTTGGTGACGGGGTCCTTCGGGGCAGGGGGGAGCGCGGCACGGCGCCCCTCGGGGGAAGGGGTGGGGCGCCGTGCCGTGAGGTGGCGGTTCAGGGGTGCCGGCTCCGGGGGCGGGCCGGCGGATCAGATGATCAGCCGAGGACCGCGAGCGCGTCGATCTCGATGAGCAGGCCCTTGGGCAGGCCGACGTACACCGTCGTACGTGCGGCGGCGGGGGCCTTGAGGCCCTGCTCCTCGAAGTACTCGTTGTAGATGGCGTTCATCTCGGCGAAGTGGTCGACGTCCGTGAGGTAGACGCGCATCATCATCACGTCGTCCCAGCTCGCGCCGCCCTCCTCCAGGATCGCCTTGACGTTGGCGAAGGTCTGCAGGGTCTGCTCGCGCAGCGTCGGGCCGGCCGGGGTGGGGGCCTGGCCCTCGACGGCGGGCAGGAAGCCGACCTGACCGGCGACCTGGAGGATGTTCCCCTTCTTCACGCCGTGCGAGAACTTGGCGGGCGGGGCGGTGTGGGTGCTGGGGGTGAGGGCGGTCTTCTCGGTCATGGCGGTTCAGGCTTTCTTGGTGGGGGCGGTGCCGGAGTACTCCCGGCTGATGGTCTCCGCGGTGCGGCGCACCACGGGGAGCAGGGTGAGGAGTTCCTCGGCCGTGACGACCACGTTCGGCGCGGACACCGACATGGCCGCGACGACGCGCCCGTCCGCGCCCCGGATGGGGGCGCCGACGCAGTTGATGGACTCCTCGTGGCCGCCGAGGTCGGTGGCCCAGCCCTGTTCGCGTACGACGGCGAGTTCCTTGAGGAAGGCGCCGGCGTTCGGGAGCGAACGGGACGTGTACATGGGGTAGTCGAGCCGTTCGGCGATGGCGCGCCGTTCGGGCTCGGGGAGGTCGGCGAGGAGCAGCTTGGCGACCGCGGCGACGGTGATCGCGACGGGTTTGCCGATCCGTGAGTACATCCGCACGGGGTAGCGGCTCTCGACCTTGTCGATGTAGAGGACCTCGTTCTCCTCGTACACCGCGAGGTGGACGGTGTGCCCGCACTGCTCGTTGAGTGCGACGAGGTGGCTGTGCGCGATCTCGCGTACGTCGAGGTTCTCGACGGCTTCCTGCGCGAGCGCGAAGAGCCGGGCGCCGAGGCGGTAGCGCTGGTCCTCCTGGCGGTAGACGAGTCCGTGCTCGTGGAGCGTACGGAGCAGGCGCAGCGCCGTGGACTTGTGGACCCCGAGCCGCTCGGCGACCTGGCCGAGGTCGGCGGGGCCCTGGGCGAGCAGCGGCAGGATGCTCAGCGCGCGGTCGACGGTCTGGCTCATGTGACTCGTACCTCCTCGTTCGCCCCTGCGGCGGCTGTCCAGCCGGGGCCGAGACGAAGTGTGCCCCAGGCCTCGTCGTCCAGGGCGGCGAGCCGGTCGGCGTAGGCCCGGGCCGGGGGGCCGGTGAGGTCGCCGGGGACGGTGAGGACGGCGGCGGCCATGAGGTGGCCGTGCCGGGCACGGTCGCGTACGGGCAGGCCGCGCAGGGTGGCGGAGAGGAAGCCCGCTGCGAAGGCGTCGCCCGCGCCGACGGCGGCGACGACGTCGACGCGCAGGGAGGGGACGGTGGTGACGGTGTCCGTGCCGCTCCCGGTCCTGGAGAAGACCGTGGCACCGTCCGAACCCCGCTTGACGACGAGGACGTCGGGCTCCGGGAGGGCGGCGCGGACGGCTTCGGTGCCGTGGACGCCCCAGGCCTCCTCCGCCTCGTCCTCGCCGACGAAGACGAGGTCGCAGCGGCGGGCGAGGTCGAGCAGGACCTCCGGGCCGGCCTCGCCGTCGCGCCACAGGCCGGGGCGGTGGTTGACGTCGAAGGAGATCAGGGGGCGGCCGTCGCGGGGGGCGGTGAGGTCGTGGAGGAGGGCCAGGCAGTCGGCGGAGAGGGCGGCGGTGATGCCGGACAGGTGCAGGACGCGGGTGTCGAGGAGGTCCTCGTACGGCACGTTGTGCGGGGACATCGCGGAGGCGGCGGAGCCTGCCCGGTAGTAGGCGACCTCGTGGGTGTCGGTGGCCCGGTCCGTCGCCGTGCGGAAGTAGATGCCGGTGGGGCGGCCCGGGTCGCGGCGGACGGCGGAGGTGTCGACGCCGTAGCCGGTGATCGTGTCGACGAGGTGGTCGCCGAAGCCGTCGGCGCCCACCCGGCCGACCCATTTCGCCCGGTGGCCCGCCGCGGCGAGCGCGCAGGCGACGTTGGACTCGGCACCACCGATGCCCCGGCCGAAGGAGGGGACGTCGGCGAGGCGGCCCGGCTGCGAGGGCAGGAACGTCACCATGGACTCGCCGAGGCAGACGACGTCCGCGGTGGCTGTCCTGGCTGCGGATCCGGGCACTCTGGGCTCCTCGTGGTCGGTCGTCGGGGGCCGGTGGTCACCATTGACCCGGCATCGGCTCGGATGTTAGACAGCCTTGAGCGATATACGCAACGCCTGTTGCACAGGATGCAACGACTACTTCCCCCGAGGAGATCCCCTTGGCCGCCGAGCAGTCCCCCGAACAGTCCGTGACGTCACTCGCCGGCGAACGGGTCGACCACCGCTTCAAGGCGCTGCCGCCGGACGCGGAGGGCCTCACGGTGGGCGCACTGGCGGCCGAGCGCCGCAATCTGTTCACGGGTGGCTTCACCACGCCGGTGCTGGCCCTGTCCGCCGAGTCGGTCGAGGCCAACCTCGCGCTGCTGGAGACGTACGCGGAGCGGCACGGCCTGGCCTTCGCACCGCACGGCAAGACGTCGATGTCCCCGCAGCTCTTCGCCCGTCAGCTGGAGTACGGCGCGTGGGGCATCACCGCCGCCGTCCCCCACCAGGCACGGGTCTACCGGGCCTACGGCATCGCGCGGATCTTCCTGGCCAACGAGCTCGTCGACGCGGTGGCCCTGCGCTGGCTGGCCGGTGAGCTGGACTCCGACCCGGACTTCACGTTCGCCTGTTACGTCGACTCCGTGCGCGGCGTCGAGCTGATGGACGAGGCCCTGCGCGCGGCGGGTGCCGTGCGCCCCGTGGACGTCGTGGTGGAGCTGGGCGCGGGCGAGGGCGCCCGCACCGGCGCCCGCACGGAGGCCGACTGCGCGGCGGTCGCCGACGCGGTGGCGGCCACGTCCACCCTGCGGCTGGTGGGCGTCGCGGGTTACGAGGGCGAGGTGCCGGACGCCTCCCCGGAACGCGTACGCGAGTGGCTGCGCCGGCTCGTCGCGCTGGCAGCGGACTTCGATACCGCCGGCCGCTTCGCCGCGCTCGGCGACGGCGAGGAGATCCTGGTCAGCGCGGGCGGCAGTGCGTGGTTCGACGCGGTCGCCGACGTCTTCGCCGGGATCCCCGCGCTGAGCCGGCCCGTCCTCAAGCTGCTGCGCTCCGGGGCGTACGTCAGTCACGACGACGGCCACTACCGCCACCTCACCCCCTTCAACCGGATCCCCGAGGAGGGCACGCTGCAGCCCGCCTTCCGCCTCTGGGCCCAGGTCGTCTCCCGCCCCACCCCCGGGCAGGCGTTCGTCAACGCCGGCAAGCGTGACGCGGCCTACGACCTGGACCTCCCCGAGGCGCAGGTCGTCCGCTCCGCGCGCGACGGCTCGGTGCGACCGGCCACCGGAATCACCGTCAGCGGGCTGTCCGACCAGCACGGCTGGGTGCGTACGGAGGAGGGCGCCGAGCTGGAGGTCGGGGACTGGATCGGCATGGGTCTCTCGCATCCCTGCACGTCGTTCGACAAGTGGCAGCTGATCCCGCTGGTCGAGGCCGACGGCACGGTCACGGATTACATCCGCACCTTCTTCTGATCCCTGCCCCCTCCCCCACCCCTCGAAAGGCGACCTCCCATGGACCTGGTCATCCGCGACGCCCGCGTCGTCGACGGCACCGGCGCCCCCTCCTACCGCGCCGACGTAGGCATCACGGACGGCCGGATCACCGAGATCCGCGGGGAGGGCGACGGCCCCCGCCCCACCGCCGCCCGCACCCTGGACGCCGACGGCCTCGCGCTCTCGCCGGGCTTCATCGACATGCACGCGCACAGCGACCTCGCGCTGCTGCGCGACCCCGACCACAGCGCGAAGGCCGCCCAGGGCGTCACCCTGGAGGTGCTCGGCCAGGACGGTCTGTCGTACGCCCCCGCCGACGACCGCACCCTCGCCGAGGTCCGCCGCTCCATCGCCGGCTGGAACGGCGACGGAAGCGACATCGACTTCGACTGGCGCACCGTCGGCGGCTATCTGGACCGCCTCGACCGCAACTTCGGCGGCGAGGGCATCGCCGTCAACGCCGCCTACCTCATCCCGCAGGGCACCGTCCGGATGCTCGCCGTCGGCTGGGACGACCGCCCCGCCACCGGCGCCGAGCTGGACCGCATGAAGGAGCTCGTCGCCCAGGGCATGGCCGAGGGCGCGGTCGGCATGTCCTCGGGCCTGACGTACACCCCCGGGATGTACGCGAAGGACGCCGAACTCACAGAACTGTGCCGGGTGGTGGCGGCGCACGACGGCTACTACTGCCCGCATCACCGCTCGTACGGGGCGGGAGCGCTCCAGGCGTACGAGGAGATGGTGCGGCTCACCCGCGACGCCGGCTGCGCACTCCATCTCGCCCACGCCACGATGAACTTCGGCGTGAACAAGGGCAAGGCACCCGAGCTCCTCTCCCTCCTGGACGAGGCGCTCGCGGCGGGCGCGGACATCTCGCTCGACACCTATCCGTACACGCCCGGCTGCACGACCCTCGTGGCGATGCTGCCGAGCTGGGCGAACGAGGGCGGGCCTGAGTCGGTCCTGACCCGGCTCGCCGACGGGGAGACTGCCGAGCGGATCCGTCACGTCGTCGAGGTCGTGGGGTCCGACGGCTGCCACGGCGTCCCGATCGAATGGGACAGGATCGAGATCTCCGGCGTCGGCTCACCGGCCCTGTCCGGATACGTCGGCCGTACGGTGGCCGAGTCCGCCCGGCTGCGCGGCGAGGAGCCCTGGGTGACGGCCCGTCGGCTGCTCGTCGAGGACCGGCTGGGCACGACGATCCTCCAGCACGTCGGCCATGAGGAGAACGTCCAGCAGATCATGCGCCACCGGGTGCACACCGGGGGCAGCGACGGCATCCTCCAGGGCGACAAGCCGCACCCCCGCGCGTACGGCACGTTCCCCCAGTACCTCGGCCGGTACGTACGGGAGCTGGGCATCCTCACGCTGGAGGAGTGCGTCGCCCACCTCACCTCCCGGCCGGCCGCCCGCCTGCGCCTGCCGGACCGCGGGTACGTCCGCGAGGGCTACCGCGCGGACCTGGTCCTCTTCGACCCGGCCACGGTGGCGGCAGGCTCGACCTTCGACGAGCCGCGCACCCTCCCGGTGGGCGTCCCGCACGTCCTGATCGACGGCCGCTTCGTCATCGAGGACGGCAGGCGGACCTCCACCCTGGCCGGCCGGTCGGTACGGGGCACGGGCGCCGCCCGGGGCTGAGGGGACTCACGTGCGAGCGCGCCTCGGCCCGCCGGCCTTCCCCGGCGGGCCGAGGTGCGTCCCCGGCGTCAACTCGTTTATGTCTTCAACGTGTTCGCATCCGGTCTCCGTCCGTCCACCAGTCCCCGCAGAAGCTTTACCGGGTGGTCGCGCCGCTCCTACACTCCGTCGGAAACCTGGAGATCACTCGGTCGCACCGGACCGGTTCACAACGGAGTGTCCCCATTGGCTGAGCACGAAATGCTCGTACTCGGGTTGTCGAACATCGAGGAAGACGTCTACCGGCATCTGCTCCGCAACCCAGGCGTCGAGGTGGAGGACATCCACGTCCTGCTGCGTCACGAGGCCGAACCGACCCGCCGGTCCATACAGAGGCTGCGGGACCTCAAGATCATCCAGCAGGTCGACGGCCGGACCCGGGCCTGCGAGCCGGAACTCGTGGTGGCACGCCTGGCCGAGCAGCGGCTCGAGGAGCTGTACGACGACATCCGCTCCCTCACCCATCTGCGCCCCCTCGTGGACTCGCTGGGACGCGAGATCCCCGAGCCGGAGCTGGGTGAGGACCAGAGGCCCGTCGAGCGGATCACCGGTCTGGAGGCGATCCGCACACGCCTCGACGAGCTGGCGTTCTTCGCCCGCGACGAAGTGCTCGCCGCCGAGCCCTACGACGCGCTGACGCCCGAGAACATCGAGAGCTCCAGGCCCCTGGACATGCGCTGCCTGCGCCGCGGCGTCAGCTGCCGCAGCCTGATCCGCCGGACCGCCCTGGAGGACGGCCCCACCCTCGCCTATCTCCTGGAACTCACCGCGGCGGGTGCGCGGATCAGGGTCCTGGACGAGCTGGACGAACTCATGCTCGTCTACGACCGCCACACCGCCCTGGTCCCCCTCGACCCCGGCAACACGGCCAAGGGGGCGCTGTGTTCGCAGGAGGAGGGCATCGTGACGACCGTGGTCAACAACTTCGAGCGGCTCTGGGCAGGGGCGGACGACCTCACGGCCCTGCTGGAGCAGCGTGGCGACAGCATGCCCGGCCCGGGACTCACCGAGATCCAGGGCAAGGTGCTGCGCCTGATGTGCACGGTCGGCAAGGACGAGATCGGCGCACGTGAGGCGGGTATCGCCCTGCGCACCTATCGCCGTCACATCTCGGACCTGATGCAGCTTCTGGGCGCGGAGAACCGCGCCCACGCCGCGCTGCTCGCCCGCGAGCGCAGCTGGATCTGAGAAAGCCGCCGGCTCCCCCGGACGTGCCGTGGGAGCCGTCGGGCCTTCGGTTTCAGGGGCAGCCGACGGGCGGCTTCCCCTGCCAGCCGTTGATCGGATCGCGGCACGGGTCGTTCAAGGGAGAGTCGGCGAGCTGCCGGACCTCCCTGTCCGCTCCGCCCGTCTGCCAGCCCGGCCCGGACATCGCCCAGGCCGGCCCGGCCAGCGTGAGGGCCGCGAGGGCCGCTCCCGCGATGGTTCCACGCGTACCGCCGAAGATCACACGCATCATTGTTCCCTCGTGACCCGCCCGGCGCCCCGGTCCCCGTCCAGCCGGGGCGTCACGGGTGAACAGCCGTCAGTCTGGCAGCGGGTGCACCCGAGTGGGACGGCTGCGCGCGGCAGCCTCCTGCCAACCTCCGGGCAGGATCCTGCACCGCTCCGGGGCGGCGGCGTCCCGGGTCACGGTTTGGGCAGCGCGCACCCGGCCCGGTCCAGATCGATCCGGTTGCCGCTGCCGATGCACGGCACGATGCCGTACGTCTGCTGGGCGTAGTTGGTGCCCTCGCGGACGGTGACGGTGCCGTTCTCGTCGACCTCGCACGGGTTGTTGTCCGTGCACCGCTTCCCGTCCTCGTTACCGGTGTTGTTGACGGCGACCACCTTGCCGGTCGCATCGTCGATCACGGGGGACCCGGACGTGCCGCCGATGGTCTCGCAGGCGGAGGTGTAGCGGATGGAGTCCTTCCACGTCCAGGCGCCCTCCTTCAGCCGGTAGGCGAAGCCGTCGATGTCGCAGCTGTAGGTGCGCTTCCAGTAGCCCGAGGCGACTGTGATGGCGGTGCCCTGGGCCGGGCGTCCGGCGTCGAGTTCCAGCGCCTCGATGCCGTAGCTGCTCTCGATCTGGGCGTACGTGCTGGTGAGCCGGTAGAGCGAGACATCCGTGTCCGTCATCGTCCCGTACGCGATCTTGTCGGCGCGCAGGGTGCCGACGCCGCTGCCCGCCGCGTTCAGCAGGGTGAAGCTCCGGGTCGAGGCCTGGTCGAGCACGACCTCGCCCGGGCCGGGGAAGCCGGACTCCAGGCAGTGGCCGTTGGAGAGCACAAGGGCCGGGTCGCCCGGCTGCGACGACGGTGCCCGTACGACCGAGCCGGAGCAGTTGCTGAGTGCGACCGTTCCGGCGAAGTCGACCGCCTTCACACGGACTTCGGAGGTGTCGGCTCCGGTGGCCGCGGTTGCGGGTGCGATGCCCGCGCCGAGGAACAGAACAGCAAAAAGCGCGCCGATGAGAGGCTTCTTCATGTGGGGGGTCCCCTCCGTATCCGTCTGCGACCGGAGTTCTTCCGGTTTTTGACATGCGCATGTTTGCGTACGGAGAGGGGTCCCACAAGGGGCGAAATCAAGCCGCGCGGTGCATCAGCGCACCTGGGTCATCGCCCGTGCCGCGCGGACCTTCGCGGCCACCGGCCGGCCGAGGACGACCGCGGCCAGCACCAGGACCAGCCCGCAGAGCTGGCGCCCGGTGAGGACCTCGTCCGCGGCCAGCGTGCCCAGCAGGACGCCGGTCACGGGATTGAGCAGGCCGACGAGGCCCACCGTCCCGGCGGGCAGATGGCGCAGACCCGCGAACCAGGCGGCGAAGGCCAGCGCCGTCGCCACCACGGAGACGTAACCGAAGCCGAGCAGCGCGGGTCCGTCCAGGCGCGGCGGCGCCCCCTCGACGACGACGGCGAACGGGAGCAGCAACAGCCCTCCGGCGGTCAACTGCCAGGACGTCGAGGCGAGTACGTCCACTTCGCCGCCCCACCGCTTGGCGAGCACGTACCCCAGGGACGACAGGAGCATGGCCGCGACGGACGCCGCCACACCCAGCGGCGCGGCCGACGCCTCTCCCGTGAGGAGCATGAGCGCCACTCCCCCGGTACCGATGCCCGCACCGGCGAGGTGCCGCGCCTGCGGGCGTTCCGCAACCAGACCCCACGCGATCAGCATCATGACCACCGGCGAGGCCGCCATGACCGTCGAGGCCAGGCTGGTCGGGAGCAACTGGGCAGCGACGTACACAAGGGCGAAGAAGACACCCGTGTTGAGAAGCCCGAGAACGGCACTGCGCCACCACCACGACGCGTGCGGCAGCTCCCTGCGTACGGCGAGGAGGAGCAGCCCCGCGGGCAGCGCCCTGATCGCGGCGCCGTACAGCGGGTCACCGGCCGGCAGGTACTCATGGGTGACGAAGTAGTTCGTGCCCCAGGCCACGGGTGCGATCGCCGTGACCAGCGTCCATCGGACGTTAGCTTCCATGGAAACTATTATGTCTTCCAGGGAAGCTATAGTGAAGTCATGCAGGAGCACCCCGAGGAACCGCTCGACCACGTGGCCCGCATCCAGGCCGAGTGGGCCCGGGAGCGCCCGGATCTCGACGTACGCCCGCAGGCGGTGATCGGGCGGCTGCACCGGCTGGGCGCACTGCTCACCGAGCAGCTCTGTGCCGTCTACCGGCGCCACGGACTGAGTGAGGGCGAGTTCGACGTGCTGGCCGCCCTCCGTCGCGCGGGCGAGCCGTTCGAGCGCGCCCCGGGCGAGCTCGCGGCGCACACCATGGTCACGACGGGCGCCATGACGAAGCGGATCGACCGGCTGGAGCGCGACGGCCTCGTCACCCGCCGCCGCTCGGCGGCCGACGGCCGGGGGCGGGTCGTGGCGCTCACCCCGGCGGGCCGGAACCTGATCGACCAGGCCTTCGCCGCCCACATGCGGAACGAGCGCCGACTGCTGGACACCCTGTCACCCGAGGAGGCGGCAGAGCTGGAGACACTGCTGACCGCCTGGCTGGCGCGCGTCGAGCCCCCGCGGGACCGGCAGGAGCCGGACGGGAGGCCCTAACTCCCGTTGCGCGGCCGGGGGCGCCGGTGCAGCAAGCCGAAGCGGTCCCATTCCGCCTCGGCGGCCTCGATGGCCCGGCGGGTCCGCTCGGGGTCGATGGCCGCCAGCTCCGCGACGACGGCCTGCACCACGGCGGTTCCGGCCGTGAGCGAGGGGAAGAAGGACACGCCCTCGGCGGGCACGAGGACGACCTCGTCCGCCGCCTCGGTGAGCGCCGGGCTCGCGGCGTCCGTGAGCGCGAAGACCTTGGCGCCCCGGCGGTGCGCCTCTCCGGCCGCGAGGACGGTGCTCGCGTAGAGCCGCCAGAAGCTGATGGCGACGAGCGCGTCCTCGTCCGTCATGTCTGAGATGACGTTGGCGAGTTGGGCGTCGCCACCGGTGATCGCGGTGATGCGGTAGCCGGCCAGCCGCGCGTTGTGCGCGAAGGCGATCCCGGTCGCCGCGTAACTGCCGTCGGCGACCACGACCGTGTGCCGGGCGCCCGCCACCGCTTCGGCGACCCTCCGTATGGCGTCGCCGTCGAGCCGTCGGGTGAGCAGGGCGACGCTGTCGAGGTCGCGGCGCAAGGACGCGTCCGCCACGCCGTCCGTCGCGTGATGCTCGGCGGCGACGTCGGGGGCACTGAGGGCGGACAGATAGCGCGCCCTGAGCTCCTGCTGGAGCGCCGGCCAGCCCGCAAAGCCGAGAGCCTGGGCGGTGCGGGTGACGGTGGCGATGTTGACCCCGGCCAGGGTGGCCAGCTCGGCGGTCGAGGCGAACGAGGCCCGTCGCGGCTGGGTGAGGAGGACGTCCAGGACGGCCGTGCCCTTGCTGCGCAGCCCGCGCAGGGGGAGCCGGCCACGCAGCCACTCCTCGAAGCTGTCGCCCGCGTCGGGAGCGGGCCGCTCGTCACCGGGGCCGCGGCTGCCGTCGGCGTCCACGTCGGCGTCGGGTCCTGCTGCCACCACTGGGCCTCCCTCTGTTCATCACGGCCCCGTGAGGCGGGTCTCCGACGTGTTTCCGGCCCAGGCTACCGGTGTAACGATCAGAAAAATCTGCAACAACCATTGCAGTTTGTCGATTCTGCATATTACGTTGCCTCCAACTCGAAGCCCCGGAGGTGCGGCATGACGCTGTTGGCCCGACTGGACCGGCTGCCGCTGAGCAAGCCCCATTACGCCCTGCTGCTGATCGGTGGCCTCGGCTACACGTTCGACGGGATGGACTCGGCCGTGGTCGCCTTCCTGATGCCCAGCGCGCAGGAGGCCTGGGACCTCAGCAACGGCGCACTCGGGCTCATCGGCTCCGCCTCGCCCTTCGGTTTCCTCTTCGGGGCCGTGGCCGCCGGACTGCTGGGCGACCGGATCGGCCGCCGCAAGGTGATGATGTGGGCGCTCGCCTTCTACGCCTTCTTCTCCCTGGTGGCGGCGTTCGCGCCCAACTACGAACTCTTCCTGGGCGCCCGGACCCTGGCCGGGGCGGGGGCCGGCGCGGAGAGCGCCATCATCGCCCCGTTCCTCTCGGAGTTCGTGCCCGCCGCGCGCCGGGGCTGGTTCGTCGGGGCGCTCGCCGGATTCTTCTCCTTCGGCTTCGTCGCCGCCGCGCTCATCGGCCGGTTCGTCGTCCCGACCGTCCACGAGGGCTGGCGGGTCGCCCAGGTGATCACCGCCCTGCCCGTGGTGATGCTGCTCTGGTGGCGGCGCTCCCTGCCCGAGTCGCCGCGCTATCTGATCGCCCGGGGAGAGCTCGCGGCCGCGGAACAGGTCGTCTCCGATCTCGAACGCAAGGTCGAGAAGGCCACCGGCGAGCCACTGCCTCCCGTGCCGGTGGAGGACGCCGCGACGACGGCGGCCGCGATCGCTCCCGCCAGGCCGGCGCTGGGCCTTTTCGCCGCGCTGAAGTACCTCTGGAGCGGCAGGATGGCGCGTCGCACCGCGATCACCTGGCTGATCTGGTTCGTGATCACGTTCTCGTACTACGGGTTCTTCTCCTGGATCCCGACCCTGCTGATCCAGCGCGGGATCACCGTCACCAAGAGCTTCGAGTTCTCGATCATCATCTACCTGGCGCAGATCCCCGGGTATTTCTCGGCGGCCTGGCTGTCGGAGCGGCTCGACCGCAAGAACGTCATCGCCCTCTACCTCACCGGCTCGGCCCTCAGTGCCTTCTGGCTCAGCCAGACCACGACCCCGGCGTCGATCACCCTGGCGGGGGCGGTGCTCTCCTTCTTCCTCAACGGCACCTACGCGGGCGTCTACTCCTACACCCCCGAGGTCTTCCCGACCTGGATCAGGGCCAGCGGGACGGGTATGTCCAGCGCCTTCGGCCGGGTCGGCTCCATCCTCGCCCCGGTGATCATCGGGGTCTCCTCCGCGAGCTTCGGTTTCGCCGGCGTCTTCGGTCTGACCACGGCCGTGCTCGCGGTCGGAGTCATCTGCACGGTGCTGTTCGGCGTGAGCACGGCCGGACGTTCCCTCGAGGAGCTCACCGAACCGGGGCCGGCACCGTCCGTCCTCCCTTCCGCACCCACCACCACCGAGGTGACCTCCCGATGAGCGACACATCCGCGACCGGCCTGCTCCCCGCGTTGGAGGAGGAGATCCGCACGACGGTGGGCGTCCGCCTCTTCACCGTCCTGGCCTGGCTGCCCGAGCGGCGCGTCCTGCACCGTGTCCACAGCAGCCACCCCGGCCCGTACCCGGTCGGGGGCGAGAAGTCCGTCGAGGTGTCCGGCGGCTGGCTGGAGCAGTGCATCGCACGGCAGCTGCCGTATCTGGGAGCCGACCGCGCCGCCGTACGCGAGGTCTTCGCCGACCACCGGACCATCGACGAGCTCGGCTGCGGCGCGGTGGTCAACATCCCAGTCGTCGATGGCGGCCGCACGCTGGGCATGCTCAACGTCCTGGACGCCGAGGGCAGTTACGACGACGAGTCCGTCCGGGCGCTGACCGCCCTCGCCTCCCGGGCCGTCCCGGACCTGCGCTCCGCCACCGCACGGGCGGACAGGACCGGCCGCTGACCCCGGCATTTCCGCCCGCACCCCCGTACATCTGATTCACCGAGGAGACCCCCTTGTCCCTTCTGCTGCGCAACGCCCGACTGCTCGATGTGGCCACCGGCGACTACCAGGAGGCCGACCTGCGGTGTGCCGACGGGCGCATCGTCGAGACCGGCACCGGACTGAGCGCTCCCGACGGCGTCAGGTCCGTCGACCTGGCCGGCGCCCCGGTGCTGCCGGGCCTGATCGACGCCCACGTCCATGTGACGGCCTCCACCGCCGACCTGGGCGCACTGCCCTCCTCCTCCCCCAGTTACGTCGCCGCGCACAGCGCCCGGATCATGAGCGGGATGCTCGACCGGGGATTCACCACCGTGCGGGACGCCTCGGGCGCCGACTACGGTCTGTGCGACGCCCAGGAGGAGGGGCTGCTGCGCGGGCCCCGGCTGTTGTTCTGCGGCCGCGCCCTCAGCCAGACCGGCGGGCACGGGGACAGCCGTGGCCGAGGCACGCGGGTCAGCGACGACCACCCCTGCTGCGCGGGGCTCGGCAGGGTGGCCGACGGCGTCGACGCGGTACGGGCGGCGGCCCGCGACGAGCTCCGCAAGGGCGCCCACCACCTCAAGGTGATGGCCTCCGGGGGCGTCGCCTCGCCCACCGACCGCATCGACTCCACCCAGTACTCGATGGACGAGCTGCGGGCCGTGGTCGAGGAGGCCGAGGCCGCGAACCGTTACGTCGCCGCGCACGCCTACACCGCGCGGGCCGTCAACCGGGCCCTGCGGGCGGGCATCCGGTCGGTCGAGCACGGCAACCTGCTGGACGACGAGAGCGTGCGGCTGTTCGCCGAGTACGACGCGTTCCTGGTGCCGACGCTGGTGACCTACTGGGCGCTGAAGAAGGAGGGCCCGGAGTTCGGTCTGCCCGCCGACAGCCACCGCAAGGTGGACGAGGTGCTGGGGCAGGGCCTCGTGGCGCTGGAGCGGGCCGCGCGGGGAGGGGTCAGGACCGTGTACGGGAGCGACCTCCTGGGCGGGATGCACCGCCATCAGAACGAGGAGTTCCGCATCCGCGCCGAGGTGCAGAAGCCGATCGACGTGATCCGGGCTGCCACCTCCACGGCAGCCGAACTCCTCAGCATGCGGGGGGAGATCGGAACCCTGGAGCCGGGGGCCCACGCCGACCTGGTGGTGCTCCGGGGCGACCCGCTGACCGACATCGGCTTCCTGGCGGACCCGTCGCACGTGATGGGCGTCGTCCAGGGCGGCTCGGTGGTGTCCGCGCAGCGGGGGTCCGCGCTCGCCGCGTGACACGCGGGTCCGCCGCCGGGACACGCTCCCCGTACCTCCCGTGCCGCCAGGGCATTTGAGAAACCCTTGAGGTCTCTGCGTAGTGTCGGGGTATGACACTCGACCTCGACGCCTACTTCGCCCGCATCGGCTGGTCCGGGGAGCGCCGCCCCACCGTGGAGGTGCTGCGGTCCGTGCACCGCGCCCACATGCTGGGCATCCCGTTCGAGAATCTGGAGCCCCTCCTCGGCAGCGCCCCGTCCCTCGCGCTCCCGGATCTGGAGAAGAAGCTCGTCCGCAGTGAGCGTGGCGGGTACTGCTACGAGCACAACACCCTCCTCACCGCCGCCCTGACCCAGCTCGGGTTCCAGGTGACGCTGCTGACCGCACGGGTGGTGGTGGGCGCCGCGCCCGGTGACGTCCGGCCCCGTACGCACATGCTGATGAAGGTGGACGTGGAGGGTGAGCCCACCCCCTGGCTGGCCGACGTCGGCTTCGGCTCGCACGGCGCGCTGCTGGAGCCGATCCCGCTGGTGGTGGACACCGAGCTGCTCGACACCCCGCGCCGCCACCGGCTCGTGCACGCCCCGCACGACGGCCCACTGGAGATGTGGGAGCTGCAGGCGGACAAGGGCGGCTACTGGGAGCCGCAGTACGAATTCACCCTGGAGCCTTTCGAGGCCCCGGACTACGAGGTCATCAACTGGCACATCGCGACGAACCCGCGCTCGCCCTTCCGGCAGGCGGTGTACGCCCAGCGCACCCTGCCGGGCCTGCACCGCGCCCTGTCCGGCCGGACGCTGGTGGAGACCGCCGACGACGGCACGGTCGCGGAGCGGGAGCTGAGCGACGACGCCGAGGTGCTGCGGGTGCTGGCCGAGGACTTCGGCGTACGCCTTCCGGACGGGACCGTCCTGCCCGGCTGACCAGGGTGGCGCATCTCACCAGGTGCCGCCGCCCACGCCCGCATTCCAAGCCGCGGCCCCGCCCGGACCGGCCGTTCCCACGGTCCGCGGCCGGGGCGGCATGGCGATGGAAGACCCGGCGGGCCGTGACACGCCCCCGGAGGGAGCAACCACCGCGCGAACCGGACGCAGCGCTCGAAACACGGTCGTAAGCTCGCAGACATGCAGGTCATCCAGTCCACGAAGCTCGCCGGCGTCTGTTACGAAATCCGCGGCCCCGTGCTCGAGGAAGCGATGCGGCTCGAAGCCGCAGGTCATCGCATCCTCAAGCTCAACACGGGCAACCCCGCGGCGTTCGGCTTCGAGTGTCCGCCGGAGATCCTCGAGGACATCCTGCGCAACCTCTCGGGCGCGCACGGCTACGGCGACGCGAAAGGCCTGCTGTCCGCGCGCCGCGCGGTGATGCAGCACTACCAGACCAAGGGGATCGACCTCGACGTCGAGGACGTCTACCTGGGCAACGGCGTCTCCGAGCTGATCCAGATGTCGATGCAGGCGCTGCTCGACGACGGCGACGAGGTGCTCGTCCCCGCT
Source organism: Streptomyces sp. NBC_01166 (assembly GCF_045039765.1). Taxonomy (NCBI): domain Bacteria; kingdom Bacillati; phylum Actinomycetota; class Actinomycetes; order Kitasatosporales; family Streptomycetaceae; genus Streptomyces; species Streptomyces sp. NBC_01166. Next base: position 5,306,859 of record NZ_CP108613.1, on the reverse strand, counting down.
CCGGACTACCCGCTGTGGACGGCCTCGGTCTCCCTGGCCGGCGGTACGGCCGTGCACTACCGGTGCGACGAGCAGGCCGACTGGATGCCCGACCTCGCGGACATCGAGCGGAAGATCACCGACCGCACCAAGGCGCTCGTGATCATCAACCCGAACAACCCGACCGGCGCCGTCTACGACGACGAGATGCTGCGCGGGCTGACCGAGATCGCCCGCCGCCACAACCTGGTCGTCTGCTCGGACGAGATCTACGACCGGATCCTCTACGACGGCGCGACGCACACCCCGACCGCCGCCATCGCCCCCGACCTGATGGTGCTCACCTTCAACGGGCTCTCCAAGAACTACCGGATCGCGGGGTACCGCTCCGGCTGGATGGCGGTCTGCGGCCCGAAGGCGCACGCGTCCTCGTACATCGAGGGGCTGACGATCCTGGCCAACATGCGCCTCTGCGCCAACATGCCCGCGCAGCACGCGGTGGCGACCGCGCTCGGCGGGCGGCAGTCGATCAACGAGCTGGTGCTGCCGGGCGGGCGGATCCTGGAGCAGCGGGATGTGGCGTACGACCTGCTGACGCAGATCCCCGGTGTGACCTGCGTGAAGCCGAAGGGGGCGCTGTATCTCTTCCCGAGGCTCGACCCCAAGGTCTTCAAGATCAAGGACGACCGTCAGATGGTCCTCGATCTGCTGCGGGCCGAGAAGATCATGGTGGTGCAGGGTACGGGCTTCAACTGGCCGGAGCCCGATCACTTCCGGGTGGTCACGCTGCCGCCGGCCAAGGACCTGACCGACGCGGTGACGCGCATCGGGAACTTCCTGGACGGCTACAGCCAGCCCTGAGCGAGCCCGGATCTCCGGATCGGACACAACTTTAGACTGAATCCAAGATAGGATGGCTTTACTGCACGATCAGGAGGCCACCCATGTACGAGCCGATCCGCACCAAGTCGGTCCACACATCGGCCGACAACGCCGATTTCCCGCACCGCAGCCGCGAGGACGAGCTGGACATCCAGCTCGCCGGACATCTCGCGGCCCTGCTCGCCGTCACCGACGAGCTGGGCCTCGCCGCCATGGGCGACCGCATCGCAGGGCAGGTCGCCCGGCTGCGCTCGGCGCCGCCCGCCCGGCACGCCGGCCGGAGCGACGCCTCCCCGGCCGCTCTGCACCGCCGCGCCCACGCCCTGGCCGGGAGGGCCCTGGTGGTGGCCGCGTCCCGCGCGGACACCGCCGTGGCGATCCTCGCGGCCGAGGCCATGGACGCGCACGCCGAGGCCCTGTCCGCCACCGCCGCGCCGACCGTCCTGGTCGGCGCCCCCTGACGGCCCCGGTCCACGTGTCGCGAAGACGCGTGGACCGGGTGCCACACATGCGCCGGGTGCGCCGGACACAGAGCGGCACCCGGAGCCATGAGGGGGCTCCGGGTGCCGTGCCGCGGCGGGCCCGTGGACCCCACAGGTCAGGGCGGATGCCGGAAGGGCCCGGCCGCGGGGATCGGAAGTGGGTCAGCCCAGGCGCTGGACCAGCGCGCGGTACTCGTCCCACAGCTCCTTCGGGGTGTGGTCGCCGAAGGTGTTGAGGTGCTCGGGGATCAGGGCGGCCTCCTCGCGCCAGACCTCCTTGTCCACCGTGAGCAGGAAGTCGAGCTCGGACTCGGAGAGCTCCAGGCCCTCGGTGTCCAGGGAGCCCTTGGCCGGCAGGATGCCGATCGGGGTCTCGACGCCCTCGGCCTTGCCCTCCAGCCGCTCGACGATCCACTTGAGGACACGGCTGTTCTCGCCGAATCCGGGCCACACGAACTTGCCCGCCTCGTTCTTGCGGAACCAGTTCACGTAGTAGATCTTCGGGAGCTTCGACTGGTCCGCCTTGTCGGCGCCGACCTCGACCCAGTGCTTCATGTAGTCGCCCATGTTGTAGCCGCAGAACGGCAGCATGGCGAACGGGTCGCGGCGCAGTTCGCCGACCTTGCCCTCGGCGGCGGCGGTCTTCTCGGAGGCGACGTTCGCCCCGAGGAAGACGCCGTGCTGCCAGGTGAAGGACTCGGTGACCAGCGGGACCGCGGAGGCGCGGCGGCCGCCGAAGAGGATCGCCGAGATCGGCACACCCTTCGGGTCCTCCCACTCCGGGGCGATGATCGGGCACTGGCCGGCCGGGACGGTGAAACGGGCGTTGGGATGGGCGGCGGGCGTGCCGGACTCCGGGGTCCAGTCGTTGCCCTTCCAGTCCGTGAGGTGCGCGGGAAGCTCCTCGGTCATGCCCTCCCACCAGACGTCGCCGTCGTCGGTGAGCGCGACGTTGGTGAAGACGGAGTTGCCCCACATGGTCTTCATGGCGTTGGCGTTGGTGTGCTCACCGGTGCCGGGCGCGACGCCGAAGAAGCCGGCCTCGGGGTTGATCGCGTACAGCTGACCGTCCTCGCCGAACCGCATCCAGGCGATGTCGTCGCCGATGGTCTCGACGGTCCAGCCGGAGATCGTGGGCTCCAGCATGGCGAGGTTGGTCTTGCCGCAGGCGCTCGGGAAGGCCGCCGCGACGTACTTGGACTCACCGCGCGGCGGCGTGAGCTTGAGGATCAGCATGTGCTCGGCGAGCCAGCCCTCGTCCCGCGCCATCACGGAGGCGATGCGCAGGGCGTAGCACTTCTTGCCGAGCAGGGCGTTGCCGCCGTAGCCGGATCCGTACGACCAGATCTCGCGGTCCTCGGGGAAGTGCGAGATGTACTTGGTGGAGTTGCAGGGCCAGGGCACGTCGGCCTCGCCCTCGGCCAGGGGTGCGCCGAGGGTGTGGACGGCCTTGACGAAGAAGCCGTCGGTGCCGAGCTCGTCCAGGACGTCCTGGCCCATGCGCGTCATGGTGCGCATCGAGACGGCGACGTACGCGGAGTCGGTGATCTCGACTCCGATCGCGGAGAGCGGCGAGCCGACGGGGCCCATGCAGAACGGGACGACGTACATCGTGCGGCCGCGCATGGAGCCGCGGAAGACGCCGTTCTCCCCGGTGAAGATCTCCCGCATCTCGGCGGGCGCCTTCCAGTGGTTGGTCGGGCCCGCGTCCTCCTCCTTCTCGGAGCAGATGAAGGTGCGGTCCTCGACGCGGGCGACATCGCTCGGGTCGGAGGCGGCGTAGTACGAGTTGGGTCGCTTGACCGGGTCGAGTTTCGTGAAGGTGCCCTTGGCGACGAGCTCCTCGCACAGGCGCTCGTACTCGGCCTCGGATCCGTCGCACCAGACCACGCGGTCCGGCTGGGTGAGGGCCGCGATCTCGTCCACCCAGGAGACGAGCTCCTGGTGCCGAGTGGGAACAGTGAGGGGAGCCGCGATGTCTCGCGCCACGATCGCTCCTTGTAGAGAGGGTGTGATGTCAGGCCCCGTGGGGGCTGCGACCCGGATGCTGACCCCTTCGAAATCCCCTGGCGCTCATCCGGTGCCGACCGCACTCATTTGATCATCCGACCATCCCGCCCATATGTCCAGAGGGCCGCACACGTGAGCATCGCCACTGAGGTGAGCCGGACCGACCGGTACATGGGGGGGCGGCGTCGCGTGCCCAGCCCCGCGACGCCGCCCCCCATGTACCGGTCGGCCCTACCTACGGGAGCGTAGGTAGCATGCGGATATGACTTCTGTAGCCCCCGGGTCCGGACCCGTCGAGCTCACCGACCCCGTCCCGGTCAAACCACGGATGCGCGGCTGGCTGCACGCCGGAATGTTCCCCGCGGTGGTCATCTCGGGAATTGCCCTGATCGCCATGGCCGACAGCACGCGCGCACGGGTCGCCTGCGCCGTCTACGTCGTCAGCGCCTGCCTGCTGTTCGGTGTGAGCGGGGTCTACCACCGGGGCACCTGGGGCCCGCGCGGCGAGGCCGTGCTGCGCAGGCTCGACCACGCCAACATCTTCCTGATCATCGCGGGCACCTACACGCCGCTGACCCTCCTGCTGCTGCCCGAGTCCACCAGCCGCCCGCTCCTCTGGGCGATCTGGGGCGCCGCGGCGGCCGGCATCGCCTTCCGCGTGTTCTGGGTCGGCGCCCCGCGCTGGCTCTACACTCCGTGCTACATCGCCATGGGCTGGGCCGCGGTGTTCTTCCTTCCGGACTTCATGCGCGCCGGCGGCGTCGCCGTCCTGGTCCTCGTCATCGTCGGCGGGGTGCTCTACAGCGCGGGGGGCGTCATCTACGGCCTCAAGCGCCCGAATCCGTCACCGCGCTGGTTCGGCTTCCACGAGGTGTTCCACTCGCTGACCCTGGCGGCGTTCGTCGCGCACTACGTCGGCATCTCCCTGGTCGCCTACCAGCGGTAACCGCCTCTGCGAACGGCGAAGGGCCCGGCCACCACGGCCGGGCCCTTCGCCGTACCCACGTCGCCGCGCCGAGGTCAGCCGCCCAGCTTCCCGGCCAGCTCCTCCGCGTCCGTCGTGGGCGCGTCGCACACGAAGTGCCGGCAGACGTACGCGGTCGGCTCGCCGCCCACCATCGGCCGGTCCACCAGCAGCGGGAACTCGGTGCCCGCGTCCGCCACCTCGCCCGCCGCGACGACCGCGCCGGGCGCCCGGCCGAGCAGCGCGGTCCGGTGCAGCTCCCCGCCGACCGGTCCGGCCACGGCGACCTCGCGCGGGCCGTCCAGCAGCGCTTCGGCGACCGCCAGCCCCCAGCCGATGAAGCGGGGAGCCTTAGGGCCGAGCGCCCGGACGATCCCGAGGGCGCCCTCGGCCGCCGTGCGGTGCGCCTCGGAGCCGGTGTGGGCCGCGTAGGAGAGCAGCGCGCCCGCGGCGGCGGTCCAGCCGGCCGGGGTGGCGCTGTCGGTGGGGTCCTGGGGGCGGCGGATCAGCCGCTCCGCGTCGTCGGCGGTATCGAACAGCTGCCCGCCTTCGCCGGTGAAGCGCTCCAGCACGATGTCCAGCAGGAAGCCCGCGAAGTCGAGCCAGGCGCCCTCACCGGTGACGGAGGCGAGTGCGAGGAACCCCTCGGCGACGTCGCCGTAGTCCTCCAGGACCCCGGAGTTGTCCCCCGCGCGGCCGTCCTTCGACGTGCGGCAGAGCCGGGCCACGTCGCCCATGTGCACCCGTACGAGCAGGTCGGCGGCCTCGGTGGCCCGCTCGACCAGGTCCGGGCGGTCGAAGTACGCCCCGGTCTCGGCGAGCGCGGCGATCGCGAGGCCGTTCCAGGCGGCGACGATCTTGTCGTCGCGCTCGGGGCGCACCCGCAGCTCGCGCGCCGCGAGCAGCCGGGCCCGTACGTCTGCGACCCGGGCGGCGTCGGTGTCCTCCTCCCCGGTCCGCACGAGCCGCAGGACGGAGGAGCCCTCCTCGAAGGTGCCCTCCTCGGTCACCCCGAAGTAGTCGGCGGCGAAGGCGGCGTCCTCCTCGCCCAGGACCTCGCGCAGCTGCGCGGGCGTCCACGCGTAGAAGGCGCCCTCGACGTGGCGCCCCTGCGCGTCCTCGCTGTCGGCGTCCAGCGCGGAGGCGAAGCCTCCCTCGGTGGTCCGCAGCTCGCGGACCATGAAGTCCGCCGTCTCCAGGGCGACCCGTCGGGCCAGGTCCGAGCCGGTGGCCCGCCACAGATGGGCGTACACACGGCACAGCAGCGCGTTGTCGTAGAGCATCTTCTCGAAGTGCGGGACGGTCCACTCCCCGTCGACCGCGTAGCGGGCGAAGCCGCCGCCGAGCTGGTCGTAGATCCCGCCGCGCGCCATGGCCGCGCAGCTGTCGGCGGCCATCTGCAGGGCGCCCTCGGCACCCGTACGGGCGTGGTGGCGCAGCAGGAACTCGATGACCATGGACGGCGGGAACTTGGGCGCGCCGCCGAAACCGCCGTGCTTCTCGTCGTAGTCCCGGGTCAGCCGCAGCAGGGCCTGCGCCAGCTCCGGTTCGCCGGGCAGGCCGCCCTCGCCGGCGGCCAGGGAGCGGCCCGCGAGGTCGCGGACGATGCGCCCGGCCACCTCGGCGACCTCGTCGCGCCGGTCGGTCCAGGCGGCCACGACGCCTTCGAGGACCTGGTGGAAGGAGGGCATGCCGTGGCGGGGCTCGGGCGGGAAGTACGTGCCGAAGTAGAAGGGCTCGGCCTCGTCGGTCAGGAAGACGGTCATCGGCCAGCCGCCCTGGCCGGTCGCGGCCTGGACGGCCTCCATGTACACGGCGTCGACGTCGGGCCGCTCCTCGCGGTCGACCTTCACCGGCACGAAGTGCGCGTTGAGGTAGTCGGCGACGGCGGGGTCCTCGAACGACTCGTGGGCCATCACATGACACCAGTGGCAGCTGGCGTACCCGACGCTGAGCAGCACGGGGACGCCGCGGCGGCGGGCCTCCTCGAACGCCTCGGGCGACCACGGCCACCAGTCGACGGGGTTGTCGGCGTGCTGGAGGAGGTAGGGGGAGGTGGTCTGCGCAAGTCGGTTGGCCATACCCCAATCCTTGCGCACGGAGGATGGCGGCGGGGGGACGGGCTCACCGGGGCGCTGAGGTTCGGCCCGCCCGCGCCTGTCGGGAGCCACGGCGGGCCGAGCCCTCGGACAGCACAGGGACACTAGGCTGAGCCAAGCAGTGCTGGAACTGCAGAGCTCCTCGAAGGAGGTACACCATGACTTCCGAGATGGTGGCGCCCACGTGGATGCATACGCGGATCAGCGCGGAGCAGTACGACTCCTGGTCCGAGGAGCAGTGTGCCGGTATCGAGATCGTGGACGGGACGGTCGTCGTGACCCCGAGCGCCTCCAAGCGGCACAACCGGCCGGCCCGCATCCTGGCCAATGCCCTGGACGCCGCGGCAGGCCCGGACTGGAACGCCGACACGGACTTCGATGTCCGCCTGCAGGACGTTCCCCTCACGAACCGCCGTCCGGACGTCGTCGTCCACCGGGCGGAGACCATCGACATCACGCCCACCCGCCCCGAACACGTGCTCCTGGTCGCCGAGATCGTGTCGCCGGGCTCGGAGACCACCGACCGAGTCGTGAAGGTGGACCAGTACGCCAAGGCCGGCATCCCCTTCTACTGGCGCATCGAGCAGGCCCCCACCGGTGTCCCGATCGTCTACACATACGTACTCGACCCCGCCACCAAGGCCTACAGGGACGGCGAGATGTTCACCGGCGTGATCAAGGCTGCCGCGCCCTTCTACGTAGCTGTGGACCTGGGAACCGTCTGACGGTCCCCGACGGTGCCGCGCACCTGGCCGTTCGACGGACCTCCCCCGTTCGCGCGGTACGGCGGCGTCCGGCGGCGCGCCGAACCCGGGGGCGCAGTCTCGCGGACTCCCTGTCGCGGGGGCGCCGGACCGAGGACACTGGATGGTCAACGCAGCGGATCCGGCCGCGACCTGGCCAGGGTCGGGAACGAGGGGGATGCATGGGGATGCGGGACAGCCACCGGGCCGAAGCCGAACGGCTGTTGGTACGTGCCGTGGAGGAAGAGGCACGGCGGACAGGTGGCCGGACGGACTCCGGCGCGCTGCTGGCCCGTGCGCGGGGCGCACTCGACACCATGGCCGCGGGAGCGGCCGAGGAGTACGCCGCCTACACCCGGGCGCTGGACGACTCGGGGGCCGGCCAGCCGCTGTCCGCGCGGTTCAGCCGAGCGACCCTGGGAACGCCGCTGCTGGTGACGGGAGTTGCCGCCGCGGCCGCCTTCGGCGCGGATCTGGCCCTGGGCACCGCGACCGGTCTCGCCCTGGGCGCGGGCGCGGTCGTCGCCGCCGCGGGGACGACGGTCACGGTGGCGCGGGCGACCGCCTCGCACTGGCCGGCCGCGCACCGCAGGGCGGGCGAACGGAATCAGCCCGGCGGCCCCGAGCAGCTGCGCCTGGAGTGGCTGACGGCCCTGGAGGTACGGGGCATCCGCCCGTTCCTCGACCAGCAGCGCATGCTGACCGCGTCCACCCGTCCGCCGAAGAAGACGGGCACCTCCGTGGTGGCGCAGCTGCGCGGCGGTGACCGCAGTGCCGCCGCACGCGCCCGGTCGGTCCTGGAACAGTCCTTCGGCCATCTGCCGGCCGTGGACGGCCCGTTCGCGGGGCGCCGCGAGGAACTGGCGCAGATCGCCCGGTGGGTGCACGCGGCCCGCGCCGCGACCGAGACCAGGCCGACCGTCGTCGTCCTGCACGGCACCCCGGGCTCCGGGCGCACCACACTCGCCGTACGGGCAGCGCACGCGCTCAAGGACCAGTTCCGCGGGGCGTGCGTGGTCGATCTGCGGGGCGATGTCTCCGGCGAGACCCCGCTGCCGACCCGGGACGCGCTGCTGCACCTGCTCAACCGGCTGGGAGCGCCGCGCGAACAGCTGCTCTTCCGTGAGAGGTCCTCCGCCGAGCAGCAGGTCCGGCGCCTGAGCGAGCTCTACCACCAGCATCTGACGGGAACACCGGTCACGATCGTCCTGGACGACGCCACCGACGCCGCCCAGGTCCGCACGCTCGTCCCCGAGCGCTCGGACAGCCTGGTCCTCGTCACGGCCCGCGAGCCGCTCGCCCTGCCCGACGACATCCCGGCCCGGGTGTACCACCTGCCCGTCGGCGGTCTGGAGGCGGCGGGCGCCGAGGAGTTGTTGCGGGAGTCGGCCCTGGACGAGGAGGCCGGTCCGTACGACTACCCGTCGACCGACACCGTCGTCGAACTGTGCGGCGGGCTGCCGCTCGCCCTGCGGGTGGTGGGCTCCGCACTCGGCGCGCGGTCCCGGGCCGAGCTTGCGTCGGCCCTCGGGGCGTACGGTCCGGTCGCGCCCGTCGAACGGGCCCTGTGGCTGCGCTACACCGACCAGTCCGAGGCGGCCCGCCGGCTGTTGCGGCGGCTCGCCCTCGCCGGGCGGGCCAGCCTCGGGGCCGCCGCGGCCGCGTCGCTGCTGTCCTCGGACGAGCAGGAGGCCGGCCGTCTGCTGGAGACGCTGGCCCGGGCCGGGCTGCTGGTGCATGTGCGGGGCGCGCGTTACCGGCTGCACGACCTCGTACGGGACTTCGCCCTGGCCAGGCTGCTCGACGAGGAGCCGGCGGCCGACCGTACAGCCGCGCAGGAGCGTCTCATCCAGAACTACGCGGAGCTCGCCGACGCGGTGATCCGCATGGTCGACGGCAAGATGTCCACCCGTGCCGGGCAGTTCGGCTCGCACGGCTTCAGTTCGCTGGACGCCGCCCTGCGCTGGCTGGACGACGAGTCGAGCTTCATCACCTCGGCGCTGCGGCACGCCGAGGGCGTCGACCAGGCGGCCGTGCTCCATCTGCTGGGCGCCCTGTGCGACTACTGCCTGTTGCGCGGCGACCTCTACCGGCTCGGTGAGATCAGCGAGCTGACGCAGGCCGTCGACCAGGGGCTCCTGGAGCGGTCGGTGCAGTGGCGTACGGGTATCGCGGCCCGGCAGCTCGGTGAGCTCGACAAGGCCCGCACGACGCTGTCCTCCGTCGTCGGCCTCTACCGCGAGGCGCAGAACGACGCGGGCGCCGCCCTCGCCCTCTGTTCGCTCGGCATCACCCTGCACCACCAGGGCAATCTGGCCGAGGCGTCGGCCCGGCTGCGGGAGGCGCTCACCCTGCAGGCCTCCCCGGAGCAGGCGGAGGACCGGGCCTGGTCCCTGCACGCCCTGGCTGCCGTCGAACGCGACCGGGCGAATCTGTCCGAGGCCCTGGCCCTGCTGGACACCGCGCTGGCCCTGCACCGCGAGGGCGAGTCCCTGCACGGCGAGGCCTGGTCGCACTTCCAGCTCGGCCAGGTCTGTCTGCGCCTCGGCGAGGTGGCCCGGGCCGAGGAGGAGCTGTCCGCCGCGCTGGACCTGTACGGCCGCACCCGGGACGAGCGAGGGGAGGCCTGGGCGCTGACCCAGCTGGCCCGCGCACGGCTGTTGGACGGCGACCCCGCGCCGGCGGTGGAGCAGCTGCGCGACGCCCTCGCCCGGCACCGGGGCAACGAGGACGCGCGGGGCGAGGCGTGGACGCGGTACTACCTCGGGCAGGCGCTGGAGGAGGACGGCGACACCGACCAGGCGGTACGGGAGCTGGAGCGGGCGCGCACGATGTTCTCCCGGATGCGGGACGTCTACGGGCTGGCGTGCGCCCGCCACCATTCGGGGCGCGTCACCCGTGACCAGCGGGCCGCGCAGACGGGCAACCTGCGGAACTCCGGATTCGCCCGGCAGCTCCTGGTGGACGCCCGGGCCGACTTCCGGCGGATCGGGGTGGCCCACGGCGAGGCCTGGACCTGCCTGGAGCTGGCCCTGGTCGACGGCGGGAACAACCGGGCGGCGCAGGCTCTGGATCTCTGCGGCGAGGCGATCACCCTGTTCGCCTCGTACGGCGACGCCCGCGGCGGCGACTGGGCGGCGTTCCTGCGGTGCACGCTGCTGCCGTACGCCTCACCGGGCGGCAGCGAGGTGGGCACCGCGGTGGCGCAGCAGGAGCTCGCGGACCTGATGGAGGCGGCCCACCCGCTCCGGGACGCCAAGCTGGAGGACTGCGCGGAGGCCTTCCGCGTCGTCCTGAACCGCGGGGTGGAGCTGGACGACGGCTGGCAGGCCTGGCGCCTCGGCCTGACGCCGTCCCGGCACGCCCGCGAGGTGATGGGGGTCGCGGTGGGCGTACGGCCCTGAGGCGGGCCGCTCAAGGCGCCGGGCTGCCGGGCCGTTTCCCCGGTCCGGCCGCCCGGCCGGGCCGGGTCAGCCCTTGCCCGAGGCGTTCGCCTTCGTCCCGCTGCCGGAGGCGGCCGTCTCCGCCCCGCCGTCGGCGCCCGCGGGCTCCGCCGCCGGGTCGGGGGCCTCCTCGAAGTCGACCTTGCCCATGTGGCGGTTCATCGACTTCATCAGGAGCCACACCCCGACGGCGAGCGCCGCGAAGACGAGGAAGCCGAGGACGCCGGGAGTCACCTTGTTCTTGTCGAGCTCATCGGCGGCGAGCGGAACGAGCTGCGTCAGTGCCTGGGTCGCGTACATATCAGGCATTGTCGCGGATGCCCGCGAAGAGGTCGCTCTCGGGGAGGGAGGTATCGACCAGAGACTTGGCGAGCTCGTACTCCTCGGTCGGCCAGACCTCCCTCTGGACGTCCATCGGCACCCGGAACCAGCCGCCGTCCGGATCGATCTGCGTCGCGTGCGCGATCAGCGCCTTGTCGCGGATCTCGAAGAAGTCGTCGCACGGGATGTGCGTGGTCAGCGTGCGTTCGGCGCGCTCGAACTCCTTCCAGCGCTCCAGCCAGTCGCCGTACGGGGACTCCAGCCCGCGGGCGAGCAGCGCCTCGTGCAGGGCGAGCGTGCGCGGCTTGTTGAAGCCCTGGTTGTAGTAGAGCTTCTGCGGCTGCCAGGCCGGGCCGAACTCCGCCTCGGGGAACCTCTCGGTGTCCCCCGCGGCCTCGAACGCGATCATGGAGATCGTGTGGGTCTTGATGTGGTCGGGGTGCGGATACCCGCCGTTCTCGTCGTAGGTGGTGATCACCTGCGGCCGGAACGCGCGGATCTTCGCGACGAGACGCCCCGCCGCCGTCTCGTCGTCCTCCAGTGCGAAGCAGCCCTCGGGCAGCGGGGGCAGCGGGTCGCCCTCGGGGAGACCCGAGTCGACGAAGCCGAGCCACTCCTGCTTGACGCCCAGGATCTCCCGGGCCTCGTCCATCTCCTTCTTGCGCACCTCGTGGATGTTCGCCTCGATGTACGCGTCCCCCTGGAGCTTCGGGTTGAGGATGGATCCCCGTTCGCCCCCTGTGCAGGTGACGACCAGGACGTCCACCCCCTCGGACACGTACTTGGCCATGGTGGCCGCGCCCTTGCTCGACTCGTCGTCGGGGTGGGCGTGCACGGCCATCAGTCTCAGCTGCTCGGTCAAGACTCGGTCCTCAGTGATTGGTCGCAGTGGTCGGCTTCTATAGTGACTGAACCGGGGGGTGGAAAATTCCTCGATCCCCGGTACGGGAGGAACGATCATGGCAGCGGTGCGCGAGGCCTTGCCCGAGGGGCGCTACGGCCGGTCGCAGGATGAGCGCGCGGACCGCAAGCTGAAGATCATCGGTTCGGTGCTGGGCGTGCTCTTCCTCGCGATGCTCGGCTGGTTCGGCTACGACTACGTGGCCGGTCAGGACGTCAGCGCCGAGCTCATCAAGTCCAGGATCGTCTCGGACAGCCGCGCCGAGGCCCACCTGGAGGTCCGCAAGGACCGGGACGCCGACGGGCACTGCACGCTCCGCGCCCTGAGCGAGGACGGCGGCGAGGTCGGCCGGGCGGACTTCCGGTTCGACGAGCGCTCCGAGCGGATCGACGAGGTCGTCTCCCTGCGCACCACCTCAAGGGCGACGGCGGTGGAACTGAAGGGGTGCGCCGCCGGCTGACCGCGCTCCGGGGCGCGCGCCGTGCCTGATACCCGCACTCCGGTGCTGACCTGCACGGATGCGCGTGTGACGATTTACCTTCTCCCCCTTTTCGCGCGGAATTGTTAGGCTCGTTGTTTCGCCCACCCGTGGCAGCGCATGCTTGGGGTAGGGCGTTGCTTTGTATTCCCAGCACCGACGAGGAGCACCCTGTGACCCAGACCAGCGATAACGTCACCTGGCTCACGCCGGAGGCGTACAACCAGCTGAAGGCGGAGCTGGAGTACCTGTCTGGTCCCGCGCGCACGGAGATCTCCGTCAAGATCGCGGCGGCCCGCGAGGAGGGTGACCTCCGCGAGAACGGCGGGTACCACGCGGCCAAGGAGGAGCAGGGCAAGATGGAGCTCCGGGTCCGCCAGCTGACCCAGCTCCTGGAGCACGCGAAGGTCGGCGAAGCCCCCGCCGACGACGGCGTGGTCGAGCCCGGCATGGTCGTGACCATCGCCTTCGACGGCGACCCCGACGACACAGTCACCTTCCTGCTCGCCTCCCGCGAGTACGCGAGCACCGACATCGAGACCTACTCCCCGCAGTCCCCGCTCGGCACTGGCGTGAACGGCAAGCGGGTGGGCGACGACGCGGAGTACGAGCTCCCGAACGGCAAGAAGGCCACGGTGAAGATCGTCTCGGCGAAGCCCTACCAGGGCTGAGCCCCCACACACGTACGGAGCCCCGGCCGCGAGTGCGGCCGGGGCTCCGTCGTGCCCGGTACCTCTCGTCCGGATCAGGCCGGGGTCGCGGGCTCAGCGGGCCAGCAGGTCCCGGATCGCCGCCGCGATCTCGTCGGGCGCCTCCTCGGCCATGAAATGCCCCGCCCGGGTCAGCCGGTGGTCCAGGTCCTGGGCCCATGCCTTCCACACGCCCGCGGCGTCGTAGCCCAGCTGCGCGTCCCAGTCCTGCTGGAGGACCGTCACGGGCATGGCCAGCTGCGACCCGGCGTCCAGGTCAGCCTGGTCGTGCGTGACGTCGATGCCCGCCGAGGCCCGGTAGTCGGCGACGATCGACGTCACCGCCGCGGCGCTCGTCCGCAGGTACTCGGCACGCACCTCCTCCGGCATGGCGGCGGGGTCGGCGGCCCAGGCGTCGAGGAACGAGCCGAAGAACGCGTCCGCGCTGTTGGCGATCATCGTCTCCGGCAGGCCGGGCGGCTGCGCCATGAGGAAGAGGTGGTAGCCGACGGCCGCCGGGACGCCGTGCAGGACCTTCCACATGTCGAGCGTCGGTACGACGTCGAGGATGCCCAGGTGCGTGACGGTCTCGGGGTGGTCCAGCCCCGCCCGGAAGGCGACCAGCGCGCCCCGGTCGTGGCCGACGAGAGCGAAGCGCCCGTGGCCGAGCGCCGCCGCCAGGGCGACGACGTCGGCGGCCATGGTGCGCTTGGCGTAGACGTCGGGGCCGGTGGCCTCCGGCTTGTCGCTCGCGCCGTAGCCCCGCAGGTCGGGACAGATCACCGTGTGCTCGCCGGCGAGCCGCTCGGCGACGTGCCGCCACATCAGGTGGGTCTGGGGGAAGCCGTGCAGCAGCACCACCGGGGTGCCGCTGCCGCCGACAGCGGCGGCCAGCTCCACCCCGTCCGCACCGGGGAGGCGGATGTGGTCGAAGCCGGGGAGGGTGAGCGTCATGAGGGACCGTCCTGTCGGGTCGGGGGCTGACCGGGCCAGCGTGGGCGACGGTGATCAGCAGCCGATCAGCACGGTTGGGCGCGGCCACCCCCGGCACGGAGGATGGGTGCATGCGAATCGACGCGCTCGGTGCCGTGCGGGCCTTCCACGACGACGGGAGCCCGGTCGTCCTGGGCGGGCCCCGCCATCGTGAGGTGCTCGCCCGGCTCGTGGCCGCCGAGGGACGGATGGTCACCACCGACACCCTGGTCGACGACCTGTGGGCCGATCCGCCGGCCCGCGCCGTGGGCGCTCTGCGTACGTTCGTCGCCGCGCTGCGCCGCGCCGTCGAACCCGGTCGGCCGCCCCGCGATCCCTCGCGCGTGCTCGTCACCGAGGGCCCCGGCTACGCGCTGCGCCTGCCGCGCGAGGACGTGGACGTCCACCGGTTCGAGGACACGCTGGCCCGCACCCGGCACAGCCCCGACGCGGTGACCGCCCTGGGCTCGGCACTCGCGGCCTGGCGTGGCCCCGCCTACGCCGATGTGACCGGCTCCGTATGGGCAGAGCGCGAACGGGCCCGGCTGGAGGAGCTGAGGCTGGAGGGGGTGGAGCTGCGTGCCCGCATCCTCCTCGATTCCGGGGAGGGCGCCGCTCTCGTCGCCGAACTGGGTGCCCATGTCGCCGAACACCCGTGGCGGGAGCCGGCCTGGGGGCTGCTCGCCCGGGCGCTCCACCGGGCGGGCCGCCGGGCCGACGCGCTCGCCACCCTCCGTCGTGCCCGCGCCATGCTGGTCGGTCAGCTCGGGCTCGACCCCGGCGCCGGTCTCCGCAGGCTGGAGACGGACATCCTCAACGGGCACGAGCCCCTGGAAGCCGCGCCCGCCTCGTGGACCGGCCATGGGGTCCGGCTCGGGCCGCGCACCACCGTGGATCTGGCCCGCACCCTCGCGCTGGCGGGCGGCGAGGCCCTCGTCCACTCGCGGCGCGACCGTCTCGCCGCCGTCAGGGCGGCGGAACGCACCGGAGACCTCGCCCTGACCGCCCGGATCATCGGCGCCTACGACGTGCCCGCCATCTGGAGCCGGGCCGACGACCCCGAGCAGTCCCGCGCCGTCGTCGCGGCTGCCGAGCGCACGCTGGCCGCGCTCGGCCCCGACGGCCCCGCCGTCCTGGTCGCCCGCCTCCTGGCCACGGTCGCCGTCGAGAGCCGCAGCGCCGATCTGTCCCTGCCCGAGCTGGAGCGCGCTCAGCAGGCGGCACGGCGGGCCGGGACGCTGGCACGGGAGCAGGCCGACCCCGCCGTGCTGGCGTTCGCCCTCAACGGGGTGTTCCTGCAGTCCTTCACCCGCCCCGGGCTGGCCCCCGTCCGGGACGGGACCGGCGCCGAGATCCTCGCCCTGGCCACCCGCCACGGGCTGCCGGACTTCGCCGTGCTCGGACGGCTCGTCCGCCTGCAGTCCGCCTCGGCCCTCGGCGACCTCGAAGCCGCGGCCTCGCACGCCGACGCGGCCGAACAGCTCGCCGCCACGACCGAGGCGCCCCTCGTCCCCGTCCTCACCAGGTGGTTCCGGGCCCGGGTCACGGCCGCCCGCAGTGCCGAACCCGGTGGACCGACCGCTGCCGAGGCCGCGGCGCACTACCGCGCCGCGGAGGACGCCCTCCGGACGGCCGGTATGCCGGGGTTGCACCGCGGTCTGTTCCCACTCGCCCTCCTGGGGCTGCGCCTGCTGCACGACCGGCCACCGCCCACCGGCCCGCACCTCGACTGGGGCCCGTACGGACCCTGGGTGCGCCCTCTCGTACTGCTCGCCCGGGACCGGTCCGAGGAGGCCCGTGCGGCCCTCGCCGCGGCGCCCGAGCCCCCGCGTGACCACATGCAGGAGGCGCTGTGGTGCCTGACCGCCCACGCCGCCGCGCGCCTCGGCGAGCGCGGGACCGCCGCACGCGCGGCGGCTGCCCTGCGCGGCGCCCGCGCGGAAGACGCGGGCGCCGCGAGCGGGATGCTGACCCTGGGCCCGGTGGCGCGCTACCTGGCGGAGGCGGAGGCCTGCGCCGGCCCGCACACATCGACGCCGTGAACCGGCAAGCCCCAGTGGGCAAGCCTGGTCACAGGCCGGTCCGAGCGGGCTCCTAGTATGAGAAACCGTGTTCTCCGACGGACGCTGACGCCCGCTTGGTCGTGCCCGCCGCCCAACGCCTGACACCACGTCCAACGCCCGGCGACAGAGCCGAGCATCGAGGAGAGGAACGTTCATGCGCGCCCGGAGCATCGCAGCGGCCACCGCGACAGCAGTGGCGCTGGTGGCAGCCCGCGACCTCGTCCAGAAGAAGCACGCACTGCTCCGGAACTTCCCGGTGATCGGGCACGCCCGCTACCTGCTGGAGACGATCGGGCCGGAACTGCGGCAGTACATCGTGACCTCCAACGACGAGGAGCGCCCGTTCAGCCGCGACCAGCGCACGTGGATCTACGCGTCGGCGAAGGAGGAGAACAACTACTTCGGGTTCGGAACCGACAACGACGTCGAGCACATGCAGGGGCACGCGTACCTGAAGCAGCGCACGTTCGCCGGTGCGCTGCCCGACGTGCACGACGCGCAGGCCCCGCTGCCTTCGGCCAAGGTGCTGGGCGGGCCGCGTGGGCGCGCCCGGGCGTTCCGGCCGGCGAGCGTGGTGAACATCTCGGCGATGAGCTTCGGATCGCTCTCCGGTGCGGCGGTCACGGCGCTCAACAAGGGGGCGGCGCTGGCGGGCACGCTGCAGAACACCGGAGAGGGCGGCCTCTCGCCGTACCACCGCAACGGCGGCGACCTCGTCCTGCAGATCGGTACGGCGTACTTCGGCTGCCGCAACGAGGACGGCACCTTCAGCATCGACAAGCTCAAGGACGTCGTCGCCGGCGCCCCGGTCAAGGCGATAGAGATCAAACTCTCCCAGGGCGCCAAGCCAGGGCTGGGCGGGATGCTGCCGGGCTCGAAGGTGACCCCGGAGATCGCCGGGATCCGCGGTATCCCGGTCGGCCAGGACTGCGCCTCGCCCTCGCGGCACACCGCGTTCAGCGACGTCGACTCGATGCTCGACTTCGTCGAACTGATCGCCACCGAGACCGGTCTGCCGGTCGGGGTCAAGAGCGCGGTCGGCGAGATGGACTTCTGGCAGGAGCTTGCCCAGCTGATGGCACGTGGTGACCGGGGTGTCGACTTCGTGACCGTCGACGGCGGCGAGGGCGGCACCGGGGCGGCGCCGCTGACCTTCGCCGACTCGGTGTCGCTGCCGTTCCGGATGGGTTTCTCCCGGGTCTACGGCACCTTCGCCGAACTGGGGCTGACCGACGACCTGACCTTCATCGCCTCCGGCAAGCTCGGTCTGCCCGAGAACGCCGCGGTCGCCTTCGCCCTGGGTGCCGACATGATCAACGTGGCGCGTGAGGCGATGCTGTCGATCGGCTGCATCCAGGCGCAGAAGTGCCACACGGACAAGTGCCCCACCGGCGTCGCCACCCAGAACCCCAGGCTGGCCCGTGGCATCGACCCGGCCTCGAAGGCCATCCGGGCGGCTGCCTACCTGCGCACCCTGCGCAGGGAGCTGATGAAGCTCTCGGCGGCCGTCGGCGTCGCCCACCCGGCACTCATCACAGCCACCGACGTCGAGATAATGAACGGCGACTACGACGCCCGCACCCTGCTCAGCGTCTACGGCTACAAGAACGGCTGGGGCGAGCTCGGCCCGCACCTCGCCGAGGAGCTCACCGCACTGCTCACCACGAAACGGGCCTCCGAGCAGAAGCCGGTCGTCTGACCCGCCGGTATCGCCCTCATTCCCATGCCCCGGGAACAGCCGGTCCCTGGGTCCTCTCGTCTGCCTCATGCTGGACTCGTGGGGCCCGGCGCCGCTCCCCGATCCAGCCTGATCCAGACGAAAGACCCTAGGTGAGCACAAATGCCCGAAAAAGTGAGATTCCAGAGCACTGTCGGCCCTGAACTGGCCGGAGTGATCGACCATCCCGAGGGCGAGATCCGGGGCTGGGGGCTCTTCGTGCACGGATTCACCCTCGGCAAGGACTCACCCGCCGCCTCGCGCGTCAGCAAGCAGCTGGCACGCGAGGGGATCGGGATGCTGCGCTACGACAACCTCGGGATCGGCGACTCCGACGGCGACTGGGGAGACGGTTCCTTCACCATCAAGGTCCAGGACACGATCCGTGCGGTGACCCTGATGGCAGAGCGGGGAACTCCGGTGGAACTGCTGGTGGGGCACTCGTGGGGAGGCGCGGCGGTCCTCGCCGCAGCGGCCGGGGCAACCGGCGTCCGCGCGCTCGCCACCATCGGGGCGCCCATCGACCCCAGCCACGTCGAGCGGCAGTACGACGCGGTCGTGGACCGCGTCCTCAGCGAAGGGGAGCACGAGTGGTTCGTCGGCGGGCGGACCCTGGTCCTCAAGCGCGCCTTCGTCGAAGACGTCCAACAGGCTCACCTGCGCGACCGGATCAGCGAGTTGAACCTGCCGCTCCTCGTTCTGCATTCGCCCACCGACTCCACCGTCGACATCGACAACGCCGGAGAGATCTTCCGCGAGGCACGGCACCCGCGAAGCTTCGTCGCGCTCGAGGAAGCAGACCATCTCCTGACCGCACGAGGACAGGCGCAGCGAGCCGCCCACATCATCAGCGCCTGGGCCGACCAGTACATCCGGGCGTGAGGTGATGTCCGGTTCCGGCCGGTCGACTTCACCACATGCTCGACCTTGCGAAACACCCCGGGACAGCCCGGCCCGAGCCCCCACAGGACACGCCTGTCGGGGACTCGGGAAGGCACACGGCTCGGGATGAGCGGCCGTCAGCAGGACGCAGCCGTCAGATGGCCGCCTGGCGGTACTTGCGTACGGCCAGCGTGCGGAACACGGCGATGATCACCACCGACCAGATGACCGAGGCCCACACGGGGTGCTGCATCGGCCAGGCGTCCGACGGGGAGACACCGGGGTTCCCGAACAGCTCGCGGCACGCCTGGACGGTCGCGCTGAACGGGTTCCACTCGGCGATGGGCTGGAGCCAGCCCGCCATGTTCTCGGTGGGCACGAAGGCGTTCGAGATGAAGGTGACCGGGAACAGCCAGATGAGACCGCCCGAGGTGGCCGCTTCCGGGGTGCGCACGGACAGGCCGATCAGTGCGCCGATCCAGGAGAACGCGTAGCCGAGGAGGAGCAGCAGGGCGAAGGCCCCCAGAGCCTTCGGGATGCCCTCGTGGACGCGCCAGCCGACGAGCAGGGCGACGATCGTGAGCACGATGACGGTGAGCGTGGTCTGGACGAGGTCGGCGAGCGTACGTCCGGTGAGCACCGCACCGCGTGCCATGGGCAGGGAACGGAACCGGTCGATCAGCCCCTTGTGCATGTCGTCCGCGATCCCGGCGCCCGCGCCGGCCGTGGCGAAGGTGACCGTCTGGGCGAAGATCCCTGCCATCAGGAACTCGCGGTACTCGGCCGCGCTCGTGGAGCCGTCGACGACGAGCGACCCGCCGAAGACGTAGCTGAACAGCACGACGAACATGACCGGCTGGATGAGCCCGAAGAGAACCATCTCCGGGATCCGGCTCATCCGGATCAGGTTGCGACGGGCGATGACCAGGGAGTCGGCCACCGAACGGCCGATCGCCCCGCGGGACTTGAACGGTGCCGGGTCGCGCGTACCCGTGACGGTGGTCACTGCCCGTCCTCCTTCCGGCCCTCTGCGGCCTCGGTCGATGCGTTCTCGCCGTTCTTCTCCAGCTCGGCGGCGTGGCCGGTGAGCGAGATGAAGACGTCGTCGAGGGTGGGGCGGCGCAGGCCGATGTCGTCGATCTCCACGCCGTGGGTGTCGAGGTCGCGGATGACCTCCGCGAGCAGCTTGGCCCCGCCGGTGACCGGGACGGTCAGCTTGCGGGTGTGTTCGGCCACGGAGATCTCGCCCTTGCCGTACGTGGCGAGCACCGAGCGGGCGGGCCCGATCTGGTCGGGCTGGTGCACGACGACCTCGACGCGCTCGCCGCCGGTACGGGCCTTGAGCTGGTCGGAGGTGCCACGGGCGATGACCTTGCCGTGGTCGATGACGCAGATGTCGTGGGCGAGGTGGTCGGCCTCCTCCAGGTACTGCGTGGTCAGCAGCAGCGTCGTACCGCCCGCGACGAGCTCCTCGATGACCTCCCACAGCTGCTGCCGGTTCCGCGGGTCGAGCCCGGTGGTGGGCTCGTCCATGAACATCACCGGCGGCGAGACGACGAGCGCCGCCGCCAGGTCGAGGCGGCGGCGCATGCCTCCGGAGTACGTCTTCGCGGTGCGGTCGGCCGCGTCGGCGAGGTTGAACTTCTCCAGGAGCTCCCCGGCCCGCTTCTTCGCGTCGCGTGAGCTCATCTGGTAGAGCTGCCCGACCATCTGGAGGTTCTCGCGCCCCGTGAGGTATTCGTCGACGGCCGCGAACTGTCCGGAAAGGCCGATCGACCGGCGGACGGCGTCGGGATTCCGCAGGACGTCGATGCCGGCCACGACAGCCCGCCCGCTGTCCGGCTGGAGCAGGGTGGTCAGGACACGTACGGCGGTGGTCTTGCCCGCGCCGTTGGGTCCCAGCAGGCCGAGGACGGTGCCTTCGGGTACGTCGAGGTCGACGCCGTCCAGTGCTCGTACATCGCCGAAGGTCTTCACCAGACCTTCGGCGTAAATGGCGCCTGGCATACGGGATTCCCCCAGTTGCTTTCGCGTGAATTCCTGAGCGGATCGTAGAGTTCCCGACCCCTCGGAGGCGGGACATCGGAGTGTTCGGCGATGCACGGTAACGCGATACATCGCGACCCACAACAGGTTTCGTGAGGGGATCCCGCCGCTCAGGTCCTCACCAGGTACCCCGCGGCGCGCAGCGCGGCGGCGACCTCCTCGCAGTGCTCCGGGCCCTTGGTCTCCAGGTGGAGTTCCACTTCCGCCTCGGTGAGTCCGAGCCGGGGATCGGTCCGTACGTGGCTGATGTCGAGCACGTTGGCGTCGGCGACGGACAGCGTGGCGAGCATCGCGGCCAGCGCCCCCGGGCGGTCGGTGAGCCGCAGCCGCAGGCTGAGGTAGCGGCCCGCCGCGACCATGCCGTGCGTCAGGACGCGCTGCATCAGCAGGGGGTCCATGTTGCCGCCCGACAGCACCGCCACGACGGGCCCGCGGAACGACTCCGGATCGCTCAGCAGCGCCGCGACGGGGCTCGCGCCGGCGGGCTCGACGACCATCTTGGCCCGCTCCAGGCACAGCAGCAGCGCGCTGGAGAGCTCGTCCTCGGAGACGGTGCGGACCTCGTCCACCAGCTCCTGGACCAGCGGGAACGTGAGGTCGCCGGGCCGCCCCACCTTGATCCCGTCGGCCATGGTCTGCACCGAGCCGAGCGCCACCGGGTGCCCGGCGGACAGCGAGGGCGGGAAGGCGGCCGCGCCCGCGGCCTGGACACCGACGACACGGACGTCGGGGCGCAGCGCCTTCACCGCGACCGCGATCCCCGCGGCGAGCCCGCCCCCGCCGATACCGACGACGATCGTGCGGACCTCCGGGCACTGTTCGAGGATCTCCAGGCCCACGGTGCCCTGGCCCGCGATGATGTCCGGGTGGTCGAAGGGGTGGATGAAGACGGCTCCGGTCTCCTCGGCGTACGCCTGCGCGGCGGCGAGCGTCTCGTCGACGACTTGCCCCTCCAGCCGGACCTCCGCCCCGTACTCCCGGGTCGCGGCGACCTTCGGCAGGGGCGCGCCGACCGGCATGAAGACCGTGGAGCGTACGCCGAGCAGCGAAGAGGCGAGTGCGACACCCTGCGCATGGTTTCCGGCACTCGCGGCCACCACTCCGCTCGCCCGCTCGACGGGGCTGAGCCCGGCGATCCGCACGTACGCGCCGCGCAGTTTGAACGAGCCGGTGCGCTGGAGGTTCTCGCACTTGAAGTGGACCGGCGCCCCGACGAGGGAGCTGAGATGGCGGCTGCCCTCCATCCCGGTCGTTCTGGCCACCCCGGACAGCATCTTCTGCGCCCCTCGGATGTCGTCGAGGATCAGAGGAGGAAAGGGGCCTGACGTACGGAAGGTCATGACAGCAAGTCTTGCAGCTCGGGGCGGCCGGGGCCGTCGCATCTCATGGCGGCCTGCGGTGGTGTCCACAGGTTTGTGCAGCGCTGGTACACGTTGCCCCGTGGCCGCGTACTCTGTCCCCCACCCATCCGACACTCGCACGAAGAGAGCCCCCGGCCATGCCCCCTCAGGACATGACGACTGCTGCGTCTCCTTCCGGGGGCGCGACCCCCGGACATCCGGGAACGGACCACCTGCTCGACTCTCTCCAGCACCAGGTGGCGGTCTTCGCCCGCCGTGCCGAGCAGACCCGCCTCGGCGGTGTCGGCCAGGTCCGCAACTCTATGGACCGGGCGGCCTATCTGCTGCTCAACCGGCTCGACGTGGAAGGCCCCATGGGCGTCAAGGCGCTGGCCGCGGGCATGGGGATCGACTCCTCGACCGTGACCCGGCAGGTCGCGCCGCTCGTCGACACCGGACTGGTCAAGCGCACCTCGCATCCGGAGGACGGACGCGCCGTCGTGCTGCAGCTGTCGCCGCGCGGCCAGGCCCGTCTGGAGGAGGTCCGCGCCTCGCGGCGTGAGCTGATGTCCCAGGTGACCGGTGAATGGACCGAGGAGGAGCGCGACACCTTCTGCGCCCTGCTGACCCGGTTCAACGCGTCGCTGGCGGCCAGGCAGGCGGCGAGCCAGCCGGCGCAGGAGGGCTGACCGGGCCCTGCCGGTCTGTTCGGCGGCGTCATCGGATCTACGCTGGAAGTGCCTGCACTCGCGAGTCGAGGAGGCCCGCCATGACACGCAAGGTCGCCGACTGCCGTAAGTATCCGAGCGTCTCGAACTGCACACTCACCATTTCCGGTGAGGAGGACGAAGTCGTCCGCGCCGCCGCCGAGCACGCCGTCTCGGTCCACGAGCACACGGACAGCCCGGAGATGCGCGAGCAGATCCGCGCCTCCCTGGAGGACGAGAAGGCCGCTGTCTGACCGTCGGAACACGCCGTCCGGCGGCGGTCCTGGGGCTGCTGGTCTCGGCGGCCGCGCTGGAACCGGGCGCGCGGTCCGCCGAGGTGACGTCCACGGCCAGGTCCCTCGCCCTGCTCCGCGACCGCAAGGCACCGCGCGTCCCGTCGCAGGGCTCGTCGGTGGCGGCGCGTTACGGTGCCGCCGGGGCGAAGGGCGAGGCCAGGGCGGGGTTCCCGCACGCCCGGCGGGCGCTGGAGACCCTTCGTGGCACGCGGGGCCGGGGCATCGGGGAGGAGTCCGCCCGGCTGAACGTCCTGCTCGGCGTCATGAGCACGCTCCAGGACACCGGGCTTCTGTACAGGGCGGGCCCGAACGGCCTCCGCCTGGTGCAGAGCGGGGCGCGTGCGGTCCTGGAGGCCGGAGGCGTGGCGGCTGACCGGGGGCAGGACGCGCTCCGCACCAGGGACGAGGAGCTCAGGTCGCACGAGCTGCGGGCCGGCGGCAGCGAACCGATGTTCGCGGCCGCACTGTTCCTCGACCGGATCTGCTGACGCCCGTCCGGCGGCCGGGCCCTCCCCGCCGCCGGACGGTTCCGGCTGTCAGCCGAGGGCCTGCGTCAGGTCTGCGAGCAGGTCGTCGGCGTTCTCGATGCCGACGGACAGCCGGACCAGGTCGGCCGGGACCTCCAGCAGGGAACCGGCGGTGGACGCGTGCGTCATCCGGCCGGGGTGCTCGATCAGCGACTCCACACCACCGAGCGACTCACCGAGCGTGAAGAGCTTCGCGCGGTTGCAGACCTCGACCGCCGCCTCCTCGCCGCCCGCGACGCGGAACGAGACCATCCCGCCGAACGCCTTCATCTGCTTGGCGGCGACCTCGTGGCCCGGGTGCTCCGGCAGACCCGGGTAGAGGACCTGGGTCACCTTCGGGTGCCGGGTCAGCAGGTCGGCGACCTTGGTGGCGTTCTCGTCGTGACGGTCCATGCGGACCGCGAGGGTCTTGATGCCCCGCAGCACCAGCCACGCGTCGAACGGCCCGGCGACCGCGCCCATCGCGTTCTGGTGGTACGCCAGCTCATCGGCGAGCTCCGGGTCGCTGACGACGAGCGCGCCGCCGACGACGTCCGAGTGGCCGCCCATGTACTTCGTGGTGGAGTGCACCACGACGTCGGCGCCGAGCGAGAGCGGCTGCTGGAGGTACGGGCTCGCGAAGGTGTTGTCGACGACCAGGCGCACGCCGGCCTGCCGGGCCACCCCGGCGACGGCCGCGATGTCGGTGATGCCGAGCAGCGGGTTCGAGGGCGTCTCCACCCAGATCGCCTTGGTCCGCGGGGTGAGCGCCGCCCGCACCGCGCTCACGTCCGAGGTGTCGGCGACCGAGAACTCCACGCCCCAGCGCGAGGCGACCTTCGCGAACAGCCGGAAAGTGCCGCCGTAGGCGTCGTTCGGGATGACCACGTGGTCGCCGGGGGTCAGCAGCGTACGCAGGAGGCAGTCCTCCGCGGCGAGGCCCGACGCGAAGGCGAGGCCGCGGCGGCCGCCCTCCAGGGCCGCCAGGTTCTCCTCCAGTGCGGTGCGGGTGGGGTTGGCGCTGCGGCTGTACTCGTAACCGCCGCGCAGTCCGCCGACGCCGTCCTGCTTGTACGTGGACACCTGGTAGATCGGCGGGACCACGGCGCCGGTAAGGGGATCCGCCGTGTTGCCGGCGTGGATCGCAAGGGTCTCGAAGCTGTGCTGGTCGCTCATGGGGCCCGAGCGTAGTTCGTCAGGAGGGGAGTTACAGGCCACTCGCCGCCGGGTTACCCGTCCGGGGACAATGGACCGCATGGAGATTCTCTGGTTCCTGCTCGCCCTGTGCATGCTCGTAGCCGTCGTCGGCCCGATCATGCTGCGGCGCCGTGGCGGTATCCGCCAGGTCGCGCCCGGTTCGCCCGACGCCGCGGACCCGGACACGTACGGCTTCGCACGCCAGGAGGAGCTGGACATCCGGATGCCGGGGCCGGACCAGGACCTCCTGGACGTCCTCGATGTCGTCCAGGGGACCGGGAGCTGGCGGGCCGCCTCCCAGCTGCTGGCGGGCACGCCCAAGGAGAGCGAGATCCGCTGGCAGCGGGTCCAGGCGTTCGCCGGCGCGGCCTCCCTGGAGCTGGCCCAGCGGCCCGGTGCCGGCGGGGCGTGGCTGCGGTCGTGGCGGGCCGAGGCTCCGAAGGACGCGGGGGCGGCAGCGGTGCACGCGGAGTTCCTGGTGCAGCAGGCGTGGCGCACCGGCACCGTGGGCACCGACGACTTCCGGATCATCCTGGAGGAGGCCCGTACGGTCTGCGGCGAGGCGGCCCTGCTCGCCCCGGGCGACCCCGTCCCGTACATCGTGGAACTGGCCGTCGCGCGTGGACTGGGCTACTCCCACGAGCAGTTCGACCAGCTCTGGGTGAAGATCATCGACCGTGCCCCCGCGCACATGGGCGCCCACATCGCGGCCCTGCACTTCTGGTGCGAGAAGTGGCACGGCTCCCGCGAGGAGGCCGACCGCTTCGCGACGACGGCCGCCGCCCGCGCCCCGCAGGGCTCTCTGCTCGCCGCGCTGCCGCTGTTCGCGGTGTACGAGCACCTCCCCGAGGTCAATCTGGTGCAGGGCTTCTACCGCGGTGTCGTCGTGACGAAGGCGGTCGAGGGCGCGATGTTCGCGGTGCACTCGGCGCGCGCGGACGACCCGATGCTCGCCCACGTCCGGCACCTGCTGGTCCTCTTCCTGGTCCGCATGGAACGCTGGTCGGAGGCGATGCACCAGCTCGTCCACATCGACGGCCACGTGGGCGCGCTGCCCTGGACCCAGAACCCGGACCCGGCCGCCGAGTACACCGTGTACCGGGCCCTGGCCGTCGCGGGGTACGAGGCGAACGGCGGCAGCCCCGCGACGCTGCTCCACTGACCCGGCACACCCGCCCGACCGGATTGGACCGGCACACCCATGGCACGACTGATTCCGCTGATCCTGATAGCCCTCGCCGTCTGGTTCTGGCTGCGGGCGCGCAGGAAGACCGCCGCCTACATGGCCTCGTACGAGTCGCAGGCGGGCGGGGGCCGCGAGGGTGACGAGCGCCGCGATCCCCCGGCTCCCGCGGCCTGAGGCCCCGGAATCCACGGCGCCCCCGCGGCGTTGTACGGAGCGAACACCGACCCCGGAGGAGCCCCCGCATGTTCCTGACCCACCGCACCCCGCAGCTCCCCACCCCGGAGGAGGCCCTGCGTGGTCGCCCCACCCCCGAATTCACGGTGCCGTCCCGCCACACGGTCCTCGGCAACCCGCTGACCGGCCCGTATCCGCAGGGCCTGGAGGTCGCAGACTTCGCGCTGGGCTGTTTCTGGGGCGCCGAGCGCAAGTTCTGGCAGACCGAGGGCGTCTGGACGACGCTCGTCGGCTACCAGGGCGGCTACACCGAGAATCCCTCGTACGAGGAGACCTGCTCGGGTCTGACCGGCCACACGGAGGCCGTCCGCGTCGTCTTCGACCCGAAGGTCGTGAGCTACGCGGATCTGCTGAAGCTCTTCTGGGAGTCCCACAACCCGACCCAGGGCTTCCGCCAGGGCAACGACGTGGGCACGCAGTACCGCTCGGCCCTCTACACCCACTCCCCCGAGCAGGCGGAGGCCGCGGAGGCGTCCCGCGAGGCCTATCAGCAGGTGCTGACCGGCGCCGGCTTCAAGCAGATCACCACGGAGATCCTCCCGGCGGAGGGCCGCACCTTCTGGCCCGCCGAGGCGTACCACCAGCAGTACCTCGACAAGAACCCCGACGGCTACTGCGGCATCGGCGGGACGGGTGCCACCCTGGAGTCCCCGTCGGAGACCAACTGGGGCCGTGCCTGCCCGACGGGCATCGCCCCGGCTCCCGGCGCGTGAGCCGAGGCGTGACTCGATGATGTGGGCCCCGTGTCCGGCAGCTGCCGGACACGGGGCCCACATCGCTCCGGGGCAGGTCAGGAGGCGACGAAGCGTGCGATCTGGCCGAGCACGACGGTGTCCGCCAGGAATCCGATGTGGGTCTGGCAGAGCACGTTGTTGTTCGTCGCGCCGCTCAGCCGGGTGCTGGTGTACGGGATGATGACGCCGTCGCACGCCGAGTACCAGGTGGCGTACCTGGTGTCCCCCGGTGTCTCGTCACCCGCGGTGATCTGGGAGATGAAGGAGGAGCCCGGGTACATCTGCTGGCAGGTCGTGTAGATCAGACAGGCGCTCGCGAACGTGGTCCCGTGGTTCGCGCCGGCGATCGAGGCGAGGTGGCTGACGCTGGTGTTGCCGCCCAGCACCTTCAGGTAGTACTGGCTGACGAGACCGCCCATCGAGTGGTTGACGATCGCGACCTTGCTCGCCCCGGTCCGGGACTTCACGTTGTTGACGAAGGACGCGAGCCCCTGGGCGTTGGAGACGTTGTTGCCGTACGAGTCGTACTCGTAGGCGAAGAGCTTGGAGCTCGACCAGCCGTTGAGCTGGAAGACGCTCATGGCGGTGACCCAGTTGGACGCGTTGCCGGTGTACCCGTGGACGAAGACGACCGGTGTGCTGGTCGACAGCGGCGCCGCGGCCGTGCCGGCCGACCGCGCGGCGGGGGCGGCCTCGGCGGGGCGCGCCGCTTCGGCCGCGCCGGCCGTCGGGGCCGAGGAGAGAAGGGTGAGGGCGACCGCGGCGGACGCGAGAACGCCGAGAAGCCGGCGCGGGGAACGACGACGCATGGAGCACTCCTGACGGGGTTACGGGTGCCTGACGCGACCAGAGTGGCGGGCTGCGCGCGGCCCGCCATCGGCGAAATGACCGGCGACGGCCCACGTCCGGGGGGCAGTTGTCCTTCGTGATCGCTACTCTGTTCCCCCGCCCGGCTGCGGGCGAGGGAACACAGGGGTGGGGACATGCGCAGAGGAATCGCCGCACTCGCGGCAGTGGGGGTTGTGGGCACCGTCATGGTGGCGGCGCCGGCCGCACATGCGGAGGGCCGGGGCGACATCCGGGTCGTCAAGACGGTCGTGAACGCGGGCGGCAGTGTGATCGTCGGCGTCAAGAACGTGAAGCGGTTCCCGATCACCATGACGATCAAGGACAACTCGGGGGTGAAGGGGGTCTCGCACGTGTCCGCCTTCAACGCGTCCAACGGCCACGGGCCGGTGTCCTCCCTGGGCACGTCGTGCAAGAAGAGCAGCAGCACGACGTCCGTGTGCACGGCGACGATGGAGATCGACCCGTCGTGGATCGACTTCTACGGCAGCGGCAACGAGGGCTGGGACGCCAACGCGGTGGCCGGGACCTGGCAGGTCAACGCCACGGTGCAGGCCAACGACAAGGACTACTGGATCTCCGACCGCATCGCCACCTTCAGGGTGAAGCGCGCCGCGACCCTGACCACGGACGCGGCGCCCGAGCCGGTGAGGAAGGGCGGCACGCTCACCGTCACGGGCAAGCTGTCCCGGGCCAACTGGACGGACCTCAAGTACCACGGGTACACCAAGCAGGTGGTGAAGCTGCAGTACAAGAAGCCCGGCGGCGCCTACCACACGGTCAAGACGGCGACCACGGACAGCGCGGGCCGTCTCCGGACGACCGTGAAGGCCGCCTCGTCGGGCAGTTGGCGCTGGGCGTTCCTCGGTACGACGACGACCATGAAGGTCGTGTCCACCGGTGACGCGGTCACGGTGAAGTAGCCGGGTGCCGGCCGCCGCGGTCAGGCGGCGAGCCGCACCTCGACCGTGGAGGTCGGGGCGGGTGCGATCCGGCTCCGCCGGGCGGGCTGCTGCCCGGCCAGCTCCCGCTGGGCCAGGGACAGCACGTCGGTCAGCCCGAGGCCGAGCGAGCGGGCTGCCGCCGCGAGGACCTCGGACGACGCTTCCTTGCGGCCGCGCTCGATCTCGGAGAGGTACGGCACGGAGATCCGGGCGTCCTCGGCCACGTCCTTGAGCGTCCGCTCCTGGGCGGTGCGCTCGCGGCGCAGGACGTCACCGACGACGTCCCGCCAGAGAGGCTCCTTGGCGGCGGGAGCGGGACGCAGAGGAATGACGCGGGCGTGGTTCGGCGCGTTGCTGCTCATCGTCCCAGCCTAGGAACGAAGCGCCCGGCGCGGGAGGGGAAACCCTTCCGCGCCGGGCGGATCTGCTGTCGGCAGAAGAGCGGTTGGCGCGGGAGGCCGTCAGCCTCCGATGTTGCTCTGCGGGCCGGCGTACTCCTGGAGCAGCGCGGGGACGTCTGCGGCCGGGTCGAGCGTGTAGCCGTAGTGGTCGGACGGCTTGAAGGTCGTCCCGTTGGTCTGCTGCTTGCCGGTGCAGGAGACGCAGATGCTGCCGCTCTGGGTGAGGGACGCGGCCGTGGTGTCGATGTTGTACGGGTTGGCGACGTTGCGGTAGTAGGTGTTCTCGATGACGGTCTTCGAGGCTCCGCGCGAGAGGTTTCCGTACGACGTCACGTTCTGCATGTAGTTGTTGTAGAGGTGCGCGTAGGCGACGTTGTCGATGCTGGGGTTGCGCTGGTTGGTGTCGTGGATCCAGTTGTGGTGGATGGTCATCCTGGCGGTGACGTTGTCCGTCCAGCCGATACCGAAGGCCTTGTTCTGCTCGCCCATGACGTTCCAGGACACCGTGAGGTAGCTGGTGTCCTTACGGCTGTCGATGAGGCCGTCGTTCATCCGCTCGATGCGGTTGTGGTCGATCCAGATGTGGTCGGCGGTGTCCATCTGGATGCCGTCGTAGTCGTAGTCCTTGTCGTCGGGGTCGTCCTCGGTCATCCGGGTGTCGCGGATGGTGAGGTTGCGGATGATGACGTTGTGGACGCCCGTCCCGAGGAAGAAGCCGCCACCGACGATCTCGCCGGAGGTCCCGACGCCGACGAGGGTCTTGTCGGACTTCACGGGTATCTCATGCCCGTACGGGGTGACCGTGATCGCGGCGGCGACCTTGATGACGTAGGGCTCGGAGGCGGTGGCGTACTTCACCAGGTCCGCGTAGTTCTTGACGGTGACGGTCGTGCCGGCCGCCCCGCCCGTGGTGCCGCCTCCGGTGGACGCGAAACCGTCGGCCTTGTCCGACCAGGTGCGGCCTGCGGAGACCGGCGTGAAGGCCCACTGCTTGTTGCTGTTGGCGGTGCAGGTCTCCTGGATGATCGCCGTACCACTGGCCGTGGAGGCGTCCTTGTCACTGACGCAGAGACCGCTGTTGACGTTGACGATCTGGTACGTACCCGTACCGCTCGGCGTCAGCGTCCACTGCTGATTCGTCTGACCCGCGCACCCCCACTGCTGGAGCTGCACCCCGCTCACCTTCGAACCGTCCGGCACATCGACGCACTTACCGCTGCTCCGGTTCACCAGCCGGTACTTCCCCGACCCGTCCGCCGCCAGCGTGAACTGCTGCCACGCCGCACCCTCCGTACATCCCCACTGCTGCAACAACGCACCGTTCGCCGTCGACGCACCGGGCACATCGATGCACTTCCCGCTCTTCTTCACCGCCAGCTGATAGGCCTCACCGGCCGCGGGCAGCGTCGCCGCACCCGCGGGTGAGACCAGACCACCGGCCAGGACGCCGCCGACGGCCAGGAGCAGTGCTGTCAGCAGGGCTCCGAGTCCCAGGGTTTTCCGCTTGTTCCTGTGTGTTCCGCGCATGTGTGTGCTCGTTCCTCTCGTACGTGTGCGGGGTCGTCGGTGTGAGGGGGCCGCCTCAGCGCACCGGATTCCAGCCGTCCGTGCCGGCCAGGTACTTCTGCGGGGTGTAGTTCGCCGCCTGGGCGTCCGTCAGCTGCGGACGGTTTCCGTTGACGGTCGCGCCGGCACCGGTGTTGCGGTATTCGGAGAACCGGGCGTTCTTCCAGGAGTTGGAGGACATGTCCGTCCACGGCTGTGCGGTCGCCAGTGCCGAGGAGAGCGAGGTCTCCCGGTACAGGACCTGGGCGTCGGCCCGCCATGGACGGCCCAGCTGGGTGGTGTTCGACACGGCGCCCGTCACGGTGGACCGGTAGAAGAGGAAGCCGTACGCCTTCTCGGCGGGGGTGCTGGCCGCCGTGATCGGGCCGCCGGTGTTGCGCTTCTCGTGGATGGTGCAGGCGTGGAAGACGGCGGTGCCGCCGCCGTAGACGAAGTCCACGGTGCCCTCGATGTACGAGTCCACGACGTAGGCGCGCGTCTTGTTGTTGACCAGGAAGGTGTCCTGGTCCCCGAGGAGCCGTACGTCGTCCAGGACGGCCTTGTCCGCGTCCAGGTAGAGGGCGAGGGCCTGGTCGCCGGTGTCGGAGGTGTTCTCGTCGAAGTCGTTGGACAGCGTGAGGCCGGTGGCGTCGAAGTCGTGGCCGAGCGCGACGAGGGTGGCGGAGCCCGCGGTGCCGTAGTCGCCCGCGTTGCGGTTGTTGACGATGACGACGTCGTCCGGTGAGTCGCCGAGGCCCTTCAGGGTGATGAAGGGCTTGTCCGCGGGGATGGTGACCTGCTCGCGGTAGGTGCCGGGCTTGATGGTGATGGTGACCCGGCTCGCGTTGCCGCTGCCGACGGCGTTCACGGCGGCCTGGACGGTGCGGTAGGTGCCGGTGCCGTCCGCGGCGACGGTGGCGGGACCGGAGGCGCCGACGGGGTTGAACGCCCACTGCTTGTTGCTGTTGGCGGTGCAGGTCTCCTGGATGATCGCCGCACCGCTCGCCGTGGACGCGTCCTTGTCACTGACGCAGAGACCGCTGTTGACGTTGACGATCTGGTACGTACCCGTACCGCTCGGCGTCAGCGTCCACTGCTGGTTCGTCTGACCCGCGCACCCCCACTGCTGGAGCTGTACCCCGCTCACCTTCGAACCGTCCGGCACATCGACGCACTTACCGCTGCTCCGGTTCACCAGCCGGTACTTCCCCGACCCGTCCGCCGCCAGCGTGAACTGCTGCCACGCCGCACCCTCCGTACATCCCCACTGCTGCAACAACGCACCGTTCGCCGTCGACGCACCGGGCACATCGATGCACTTCCCGCTCTTCTTCACCGCCAGCTGGTACACCTCGCCCGCTGCGGGGAGCGCCGCCGCCCCCGCCGGTGAGACCAGACCACCGGCCAGGACACCCCCCGCCACGATCGCGACGGCCAGGGCGCGTCGTCTCCTGTTCGGTTTCTCGGTCATCGTTCGCTCCTTCGGATAGGCCGGTGGGTGCGGTGCTGTGAGCCGCAGTGCCCAGGTAGATGCGCGGGGCGCGTGCGGATGACAGAAATCCGGAAGAAACTTTTCCGGGCCGGAGGGCGGGCCTCCGTGGGGCGGGTGTGGCGCGCGTGACGTGAGCGGCGGTACGGCAACTTCTTTACGGGCCCTCACCGTTGTGCCACGATGCGTGCCTCTGGGCCCCGGGCCGGTACGGCCGCTTCCACGGGGACGCCGGTGACCGGCCCCGAAGCGAGTGAGGAGCCGTGACGGGATGACGGACAGCGGGACCGGCCGGGCGGTGCGCGACACCGCGACGCTCGTGGATGAGGCCCGGCGCGGCGACACCCGGGCCATGGAGGAACTGCTGGCCGCACACCTGCCGTTGGTATACGGAATCGTCGGCCGGGCGCTCAACGGCCACGCCGATGTGGACGACCTCGTGCAGGAGGTGATGCTGCGCGTCGTCCGCGCGCTGCCGTCCCTGCGGGAGCCCGACAGATTCCGCTCGTGGGCCGTGGCCATCGCCTACCGGGAAATCCAGCAGTACCAGCGGCGCACGGCCCGCGACCGGTTCCAGGGGCACGAGGTGGAGGACGCCGCGGACCCGCTCACCGACTTCGCCGAGCGCACCGTCGCCGAGCTCGAACTCAGCGGCCAGCGCAGGGATCTGGCGCGCGCGGCACGCTGGCTGGACGCCGAGGACCGGCGGCTGCTCGCCCTGTGGTGGGAGGAGGAGGCGGGCAGGATCGCCCGGGCGGACGTGGCCCGCGCCCTCGGCCTGAACGCGCGGCACACCGCGGTCCGGGTGCGGCGCATGAAGCTGCGGCTGGAGGAGGCCCGTACGGTGGTCCGCGCCCTGGCCGTCGCACCGCGCTGTCCGGGACTGGCCGATGCGGCGCAGGGCTGGGACGGCGGCACGGGCGCGCTCTGGCGCAAGCGGCTGACCCGCCATGTGCGGAGCTGCCCGCAGTGCGGTGCGCAGGGCACCGGCCTGGTCCCGCCGGAGAAGCTGCTGCCCGGGCTCGGCCTGATCCCGGTGCCCGGAGGGCTGGTGGACGGGGTACGTCACGCCGCCGAGGCGGCGTCCCTGCTCGGGCAGACGGCCACCGGCGGGATCCGTGGCCTGCTGCACCATGCCACGGCCAAGTCGGTCACGGCGACGGCGGCCGTGCTCGCGGTCGTCACCGGGGCGCTGACGTATCCGGTGTGGCACTCCCCCGCCCCTTCCCCGTCCTCGGCGCCGCCCGCCGCGAGCCGTTCCGCCCAGCCGGTGGCCACGGCCGCCGCCCGGCCCTCCCGGACGCCTACGGCCTCCGCCTCACCGTCCGCTTCCCCGACAGCGGTCGCCGCGCCGCGGACGGGTGCCGCGATCGGCGTGACCGGCGCCGACGTCTATATCGCGCCCGACGGGTCGGACGACGGGGACGGCAGCCGAGGGCGGCCCTTCGCCACGCTCGGCAAGGCGGCGTCCGTGGTCCGCCCCGGGCAGACGATCGCGATGCGCGGCGGGACCTACCGCCCCGCCGAGGGGGCCTCCCTCACCACCGACGGCACGGCGGGGCGCCGGATCACGCTCAGCAACTACCGGGGCGAGCGGCCCGTCATCGACGCGTCCGGGCTTCCGGACGGCACCTGGGCCGTCACCCAGGAGGCGGACAACTGGACCGTGCAGGGGCTGGAGATCCGCGGCTCGGCCAGCCACGCGTATGTCTGCCGGAGCTGCCGGAACACGGTCTTCCGGGGCCTCTCCCTCCACGACAACGCGGAGTCCGGGCTCACCCTGCGCGATGCCGGCACCGAGAACAACACGGTGCTGGACAGCGACTTCTACGCCAACGGCCCCGGTGAGGCGGGCGGAGTCGGTCTGGCCGTCAAATTCGGCTCCGGAGGTGGGAACACGGTCCGTGGCTGCCGCGCTTTCGGCAACGGGGCCGACGGGATCGATCTCGGCGGCTTCACCAGCCCGGTGACGGTGCGCTCCACCTGGTCCTACCGCAACGGCAACGGGTTCACCCTGGGCGGCGGCCACACCTCGGCCTCCGTCGCGCACGTGCTCACCGACGACGCGGCCTGGGACAACGCCGGGCTGGGCTTCAACGACGAGGGGAACGGCGGCGCGATCCGCCTCACCCGCAACACCGCCTACCGCAACGGCACGGGTTTCTATCTGGCCACCGCCGCCGCCGTGCTGACCTCCAACGCGGCGGTGGACAGCGGCGACGGGCCGGACACCGTGCTCGCGGAGTCCTCCCGGTCCGAGGGCAACACCTGGGACGGCGGGAGCGGTGGCGCGCCGGTGTTCACGACCACCGACCCGTCGACCGCCGAGGCGCGGCGCGCGGCCGACGCGACGCTGCCCAGGACCTCGTTCCTGCGCACGTCCGGAAGCGCGCCGGGGGCCCGCATGGCGCCGGTGGGTGAGACATCCTGATGGGAGGACGTCCGCACAGGGTCCGCACAGGGGGAGTCAGGAACCGATGACGACGAACGAGGACGACAGACATCTCACCGCCCTGCGCGGCCGGCCCTGGTTCGCCGCCAACGAGCTGCTCGCGTTCGTGCTCGAAATCGTCGCGATCGGCGCTCTCGCCCGGTGGGGCTTCACTGCTCCGGAGGGCACGGCGGCGTCGGTGGCCCTGGGGATCGGCGCGCCGGTGGCGGCCGTCGTGCTGTGGGGCCTGTTCGCCGCTCCGCGCGCCCGTATCCCGCTGCCGCTCGCGGGTGTGCTGGCGGTGAAGACCGTGGTCCTCGGCGGCGGCGCCGCGGCGGTGTACGGGACGGGCCACCCGGTGGCTGCCGTCGTCCTCGCCGCGGTGCTGGTGGCGAACACCGGCTGCGCGGAGTACTTCCGGCGCAGGTGACGCCCGCCGTCGGGGGTCCGGGGCTCGC
Organism: Streptomyces sp. NBC_01166; assembly: GCF_045039765.1. Taxonomy (NCBI): domain Bacteria; kingdom Bacillati; phylum Actinomycetota; class Actinomycetes; order Kitasatosporales; family Streptomycetaceae; genus Streptomyces; species Streptomyces sp. NBC_01166. The sequence goes on along the minus strand of NZ_CP108613.1, from coordinate 5,271,874 downwards.
CGCCCCGGCCCCCGGTCAGGCAGGGTCAGATCAGGCCCTGCGCCAGCATCGCGTCCGCGACGAGCTCGAAGCCCGCGATGTTCGCGCCCACCACGTAGTTGCCCGGGCTGCCGTACTTCTCGGCCGTCGTGTGGCAGGAGTCGTGGATGTGGCGCATGATCTCCGCCAGCCGCTCCTCGGTGTGGGAGAAGGTCCAGGAGTCGCGTGAGGCGTTCTGCTGCATCTCCAGCGCGCTGGTGGCCACTCCGCCGGCGTTGGCCGCCTTGCCGGGGGCGAAGGCGACGCCCGCGTCCTGGAGGATGCGGACGGCGTCGGGGGTGGTGGGCATGTTGGCGCCCTCGGCGACCGCCTTGACCCCGTTGCGTACGAGGGCGAGGGCGTCGGTCTCGTGGAGTTCGTTCTGGGTGGCGCAGGGCAGGGCCACGTCCACGGGGACGCTCCAGACGCCGGTGCCCTCGACGTACCGCACGTGGTCGCCGCGCCGCTCGGCGTACTCGGAGATGCGGCCGCGGCCCGTCTCCTTGATCTCCTTGAGCAGGTCGAGGTCGATGCCCTTCTCGTCCACCACGTAGCCGCCCGAGTCGGAGCAGGTCACGACGGTCGCGCCGAGCTGCTGGGCCTTCTCGATGGCGTAGATGGCCACGTTGCCGGAGCCGGACACGGCGATGCGCTGGCCGTCGAGCGACTCGCCGCGCACGCGCAGCATTTCGGCGGTGAACAGGACGCAGCCGTAGCCGGTGGCCTCGGTGCGTGCCTGGGCGCCTCCCCAGCCGAGGCCCTTTCCGGTGAGCACGCCGGACTCGTAGCGGTTGGTGATCCGCTTGTACTGGCCGAAGAGGTAACCGATCTCCCGGCCGCCGACGCCGATGTCACCGGCGGGGACGTCGGTGTACTCGCCCAGGTGGCGGTGGAGTTCCGTCATGAACGACTGGCAGAACCGCATCACCTCGGCGTCGGACCGGCCCTTGGGGTCGAAGTCCGCGCCGCCCTTGCCGCCGCCGATCGGCATGCCGGTGAGGGCGTTCTTGAAGATCTGCTCGAAGCCGAGGAACTTCACGATGCCGAGGTTGACGGAGGGGTGGAAGCGCAGCCCGCCCTTGTACGGGCCGAGCGAGCTGGAGAACTCGACGCGGAAGCCGCGGTTGACGTGGATGTCGCCGGCGTCGTCCGACCACGGCACCCGGAAGATGAGCTGGCGTTCGGGCTCGCAGACACGCTCGATGATGCGGGCGTCGACGAACTCCGGTCGCTTCGCCAGCACGGGGCCCAGGGTTTCGAGGACCTCGCGCACCGCCTGGTGGAACTCGCCCTCGCCCTGGTTGCGTCGCAGGATCTCCGCGTAGAGCGGCTCGATGACACGGTTCTCGGCGGTACGCGGGGTGAGGGAGTCGGAGCTGGCCGGCATCTGATCAAGACCTTCCGTGGGTGGGCTCTTGCGCGTCGGCGCTCCCTGTCCCCGGAGGCGCCACCGGCCCGTGGGGGCCGTTGCACCCGGCAAGTCTCGCAGCGCGGCCCCGCCGCGCCCCGGCGACATCCACATAGTGGCCACGCCAGTTCGTCCTGCTGCGGGCCCTTCTGCACCCGTACACCCCGCTCCCGCCGGAGCGGAGGGCCCGTACGGCGCCCGCGTCGCGGGGCCGTACGGGTGGCGAACCTCACAGCCGGAGGAGGACGGCCGTGAGGTCCGCGCCGCCGCGGATCAGGCCGTCGCGTTCTCCGTCACGGTGACCTTTCCCTTGCGGATGGTCGCCACCCGGGGCGCCTTGCGGGCGAGGGAGCTGTCGTGGGTGACCATCACGAAGGTCAGTCCGTGCTCCTTCCACAGTCCGTCGAGCAGCTCCATGATCTCGTCGCGCATGGACTCGTCGAGGTTGCCGGTCGGTTCGTCGGCGAGCAGCACCTTGGGCCGCTTCACCAGGGCCCGGGCGATCGCGACGCGCTGCTGCTGACCGCCGGACATCTCGCTCGGCAGGTGGGTGGGCCGGTCGCCGAGGCCCACCGACTCCAGCGCTTCGGCGGCGCGTTCGCGACGGGTCCTCGCACCGAGGCCGAGGGGGACGAGGGCGGTCTCGACGTTCTCCTGGGCGGTGAGCGTCGGGATCAGGTTGAAGCTCTGGAAGACGAACCCGATGGACTCGGCCCGGACCTTGGTCAGCCGGGACTCGGGGAGCTTGGCCAGGTCGACACCGTCGAGCTCGATGGTGCCGGAGGTGGGCCGGTCGAGCCCGCCGAGCATCTGGAGGAGGGTGGACTTGCCTCCGCCGGTCGGGCCCTGGATGACGAGCCTTCCGCCGTCCTCGATGGTCAGATCGACACCGGCGAGCGCGTCGACGGGATTCTTGCCGCGCATGTAGCGCTTGGTGACGCCCTTGAGCTGGTACACGTGTGGACTCCTGCTGTACGTACGGGAGGGGTGGGGCCGGGGGGAGCTAGGCGACGCGGCGCAGGGCGTCGGCCGGCCGGAGCCGGGAGGCGCGCCAGCCGCCGAAGGCCCCGGCGATCAGTCCGCCCGCCACCGCCAGGGCGACGGCCACGAGGATCGTGGTGAGGGAGACGGGCGCGGTCAGCGCGATGTCCAGGGTCTTGGACGCGGTCTGACGGCCGGGGCCGCCACCGCCCATCGGACCTCCGCCGCCCATGCCGCCCCCGCCGGTGGAACCGAGCTGGGCGCTGAGGGTGGGGCTGATGGCGGTCACGACGTAGGCGCCGGCGACTCCGACGGCGATACCGAGGACTCCGCCCATCAGGCCGTTGACGAGGGCTTCGCCGATGACCTGGCCGGTGACGCGTCCGCTCTTCCAGCCGAGTGCCTTGAGTGTGCCGAACTCCCGCACGCGCCGGCTGACCGCGGAGGAGGTCAGCAGGCCCGCGACGAGGAAGGCGGCGATCAGGACCGCGATGGAGAGCCACTTGCCGACGCTGGAGGCCAGGTCGGAGGCGGTGGAGAGGGAGCCGGAGACCGTGTCGGCGAGGTCGGCGGACGTGGTGACCGTCGTGCCGGAGATGTTCTTCTGGATGGCGGCCTTGACGGTGTCGATCTGCTGCGAGTCCGCGGCCTGGACGTAGACCGTGGTGACCTTGTCCTTGGAGTCGGAGACGGTCTGCGCCTGCTTCAGCGGGATGTAGACGTTGGCGGCCGCGTCACCGCTGTCCGCGGTGGAGACGCCGACGATCGTGTACTTCGTGCCGGAGATGGTGACGGTCTTGTCGACCGCGAGTTCCTTCTCCTTGGCGTAGGCGGAGTCGACTATCGCGACCTTGGCGTCGGTCTCGGCGGCCTTGAACGTACGGCCCTTGGTGATCTTCGACGAGGTCAGCGGGCCGAGGTTCTGCTGGGTGACGTCGGTGCCGTACACGGTGAAGGAGTTGACGTCGAAGGATGCTCCGCCGCCCTCGACCCGGCCCTGCGGCTGGCCACCGCCGCCGCCCTGGCCACCGCCGGGTCCGCTCTGTCCCGCGCTCTCGTCCTGCTTGAACTCGCCGCGCTTGAACTGGCCGTCGACCTTCATCACCGAGAGGCTCAGCCCGCCGACGGCGTCCGCCACACCCTCCTGCTCGCCGACCTTGTCGACGGTGCTGGAGGCCAGCGTCTGGAAGCCCTGGACCATGACGCGGTCCGTGCTCTGGGTGGCGTCCTCGTCCTCCTTGGCGTCGAAGTTGAACCTGGGCCGCTCGGTGCCCCCGGACCCCTGGGCTGCGGCGGCCTTGGTCACCGTCATGTCCGTGCCCAGGCCGTACAGCGATTCGAGGACCTTGTCCTGGGCCTTGCTCATGCCCGAGGAGACCGAACTGACGATGATGACCAGCGCAATGCCGAGGGCGAGCCCCGAGGCGACGACGAGCGCCGCCTTTCTGCGGCGGCGCAGCTCGCGCCGGAGGTAGGTGAAGAACATGGCGCGAAGATATGGAGCGGGCGTGATGAGGAGTTAAGTCTCCGATGAGAGCAGCATGAGAACACTGCCGACGCGCATACGTGCCCGGCGCGCGCACGTGCCCGCACACGCCGAAGGCGGCGGCGCCCGGAAGGATCCGGGTGCCGCCGCCTTCGGAGGGGAAGAGGCGCGGTCAGGAGGTCAGGCGGCGTTCGCCGTCCACTCCGACCAGCTCATGTTCCAGCCGTTGAGGCCGTTGTCGGGAGCGATGGTCTTGTCCGGGGAGTTCTTGACGATGACCACGTCGCCGATCATGGAGTTGTCGTACAGCCAGGCGGCCGGGGTGTTGGGGTCGTCCGCGCCCTGGGTGTCGGACAGGCCGACGCAGCCGTGGCTGGTGTTCGCGCTGCCGAAGATCGACTTGGCGCCCCAGTAGTTGCCGTGGATGAAGGTGCCCGACGTGGACAGCCGCATGGCGTGCGGCACGTCCTTGATGTCGTACTCGCCCTTGCCGTCGTCGTCCGTGAAGCCGACCGTCGAACCGTCCATGCGGGTCTCCTTGAACTTCTCGGAGATCACCATCTGGCCGTTGTACGTCGGGTTGTCGGAGGAACCGGCGGAGATCGGGATGGTCTTCACCGTCTTGCCGTCCCGGGTGACCGTCATGGTGTGCGCCTTGGCGTCCACGGTGGAGACCTGGTTGCGGCCGACCTTGAAGGTGACCGTCTTCTGCTGCACGCCCACGACACCGTCGGCGCCCTCGACGCCGTCCAGCGCCAGCTTCAGCGTGACGGTGGAGCCGCCCTGCCAGTAGTCCTCGGGGCGCAGGTCGAGGCGCTGGTTGTTGAACCAGTGGCCGACGACTTCCTGGCCGCTGCTCGACGTCACCTTGATGCCGTCCTGGACGGCCTTCTTGTTGGTGATCGCCTTGTTGAAGTTGATCGAGACCGGCATGCCCACACCGACGGTGGAACCGTCCTCGGGGGTGAAGTTCCCGATGAAGCTGTTCTCGGGGGAGACCGTGGTGAAGGAGCTGTTGCCGTGCGCCTCACGGCCGTCGGAGTCGGCCGCCGTCGCGCTGATCTTGTACGTCGTCGAGCGCTCGAGCTGGCCGGCGGGCTTCCAGCTGGAGCCGTCGGCCGCCAGGGTGCCCTCGACGGCTTCGCCCTCGGCCGTGGTCATGGTGACCTCGGTCAGCTTGCCCTTGGCGACGGTGACCATCGCGGCGTTGTTGATGCTCGCGTTCGTCGCACCGTTCTTCGGCGCGATCGTTATCTGCGCCTCGGAAGCGTCCTTCGCCGCCGCCTCGTCCACCTGCGCCTGTGACGACTTCGAGCTGTCGGAGCTCGCGCCCGAGTTCGTACCGCCGTCGTCGCTGCAGGCAGAAAGCACCAGCACGCCACCGAGCAGTGCGGACGCGGCCATGAGGCCCCTGCGCCGCTTGCTGTCCGTCATCACACGCTTCTCCATCGTTGCCGATTCCCCAAGATCCCCGGACAGGGTCGCCCGACGGCGACTCCCCGTCAATGTTCCAAGAACACCGTGACCGGGTCTTCCGTTCCACATCCGCCGTGGATGTGGGGAACAACACTCATCGACGCTCCCAGGGCCACGGCGGTTCCCGCCACCTGTGAGGAGTGCCTCGCCGACGTCAGCGTTCCGTATTCCCGCCGCCTTCTTCGTCGTCCGTGTCATTGTCCTCGATCCCGTAGTACGCCTCGTCCCCGTCCTCTCCGGCGGCCCAGTCCTCGGCGTCGGGGTCGTAGTCGATCGTCTCGCTGCTCCAGGAGGCCTGGGCGAGCTCGACCCCGGGCACCTGGCTGATCAGATCGAACGGGTCGATCAGCGAGGCGAGGGCCTCCGCTGCGTCTTCCCTGACCGTCTCCTCAGCATGCGTACGTTCCTCGGCGGACTCGTCGGCGGACGCCCCGGACGCGGTGAAATCCGCGGCGATGCTCTCCAGGGCGGTGCCGGTCAGGGCGTCCGCGTCGCTGACCTCCAGCACCATCTCCACGCGAAGCCGAACAAATGAGGGTGTCTCCGAAGTGCTCATACGCCGGAGCGTAAGGCTCCCGGGACCTGTGGCTTTCCACCGACCCGCTGCTTTGCTTAGCATCGGCCCACGGGGCTAACTGATGGTTGTCGCAAGGGGATCGATTCTGTGTCCATCGCTCGTCGCACGCTGCTGACCACCACAGCGGCAGGCACCCTGCTCTGTGCTCTCTGGTTCGTCCCCTCCGCCAACGCGAGCGGCGGGACAGACACGCGGAGCGGTACGGCCGGCTCGTCCGCCGGTACCTCCACCGAGACCCGACAGGCCTCCGCCACGGCGGAGTTCACCTCCGGGGACACGCTCGCCGACACCGGGGCGGGCGTCGACACGACTCCCTACCTGATCGGCGGGACGGCCTCCCTGTGCGTCGGCGCGGGGTTCGTCGTGTACTCGGTGCGCCGGGGCGGCACACTGCGCACCGGCCTCTGAGGTACGTGAGGGCTGCCGCGCCCCGCGGGGTGCGGCAGCCCTCACGCGTACGCCCTCAGGCCAGCGGCCCGGTCACCGCCTCCACGGCCGTGACCAGCTTCCCCTCCCGCACGAAGGCGTCGGCGGCGGCCAGGTCAGGGGCGAGGAAGCGGTCGGGGCCCGGGCCCTGGACCCCGGCGGCGCGCAGTGCCGCGATGACGGCCTGAGAGGCGGGCCCGGGGGTCAGCCCCTCGGCGGCGCGCAGCTCGACGGCGCGCGTGGCGGCGTACAGCTCGACGGCCACGATCCTCGCGAGACCGGTGACGGCGGTACGGAGCTTCCGCGCGGCCGACCAGCCCATGGAGACGTGGTCCTCCTGCATCGCGGAGGACGGGATCGAGTCGACGGACGCCGGTACGGCGAGCCGCTTCAGCTCGCTGACCAGGGCGGCCTGCGTGTACTGGGCGATCATCAGCCCCGAGTCCACCCCTGCGTCGCCGGCGAGGAACGGCGGAAGGCCGTGCGAGCGGTTCTTGTCCAGCAGCCGGTCCGTGCGGCGCTCGGTGATCGATCCGAGGTCGGCGGCGACGATGGCCAGGAAGTCGAGGACGTACGCGACGGGGGCGCCGTGGAAGTTCCCGTTCGACTCCACCCGCCCGTCCGGAAGCACGACCGGGTTGTCGACCGCCGAGGCCAGCTCACGGTCCGCGACGAGCGCCCCGTGCGTGAGTGTGTCGCGCCCGGCCCCGTTGACCTGGGGCGCGCAGCGCACGGAGTAGGCGTCCTGTACCCGGGGGGCGTCGTCCTGATGGTGGCCCGTGAGGCCCGACCCTTCGAGCACCCGCAGCATGTTGTCGGCGGAGACGCCCTGGCCGGGGTGCGGGCGGATGGCGTGCAGCTCCGGGGCGAGGACCCGGTCGGTGCCGAGGAGCGCCTCCAAGGAGAGCGCGGCGGTGATGTCCGCGCTGGTGTAGAGGTTCTTCAGGTCCGCCAGGGCCATCACGAGCATGCCGAGCATGCCGTCGGTGCCGTTGAGGAGGGCGAGGCCCTCCTTCTCGCGCAGCTCGACGGGGGTGATGCCGTGCGCGGCGAGGAGTTCGCCGGCCGGCCGCACGGTGCCGTCGGGGCCCTCCGCGTCGCCCTCCCCCATCAGGGTCAGGGCGCAGTGCGAGAGCGGGGCGAGGTCGCCGGAGCAGCCGAGCGAGCCGTATTCGTGGACGACTGGCGTGATGCCCGCGTTGAGCACGTCTGCCATGGTCTGCGCGACCTCGGGGCGTACGCCGGTGTGACCGGAGGCGAGCGTCTTCAGCCGCAGGAACATCAAGGCGCGGACGACCTCGCGCTCGACGTGGGGGCCCATGCCCGCCGCGTGCGAGCGGACGATGTTGCGCTGCAGCTGCGCCCGCAGACCGGGGCTGATGTGCCGGCTGGCCAGGGCCCCGAAGCCGGTGGAGACGCCGTAGACCGGCTCGGGCTTGGCGGCGAGGGCGTCGACGATCTCCCGTGCTGCGGAGAGCGCCTCGACGGCGGCTGCGGAGAGCTCGACCCGGGCACCCTGACGGGCCACGGCGACGACGTCCTCCGCGGTCGTTCCGGACGTCCCCACCACGACTGTATGCATATCCATATTCAGAAGCGTACGGACTGAAACTCGCCATGTCACCAGTGGTCGCGCGGTTGACCCCTTACGCCCTCATCCACGGCCACCGGCGTCGCCACCGGGCGGATTGCCGCGGAGCCTGCGGCGGTCGTGGGGGGACCTGGGCGGGGAGTCGGCCAGCCGGATCACGTCACCGTCACGCCCGGCGACCACCGGCCGCCGGGAGTGCGCGGCCTTCGCCTGGTACTGGGCGGCGTCCGCCAGCCGGAAGAGCCGGCGCGCGAACGGGACCGGACCGATGTCGTCACCGGTGGACGCGACCCCGCAGGCGACCCCGTCCCCGAGCTCCAGGGAGACGGCCCGCGCACAGAGCTCCTCGGAGACCCGGACCACGTCGTCCGCCGGAGGGCCCACGACCAGCAGGCAGAACTCGTCCCCGCCCAGACGTGCGGCGAGGGCGCCGGGGAGCATCGCGCCACAGAGTGAGAGCACTGAGCCGAAACGTTCCAGCAGACGGTCGCCGACCGCGTGACCATGCGTGTCGTTGACCGCCTTGAGGCCGTTCAGATCGCACACGACCAGGCTGACCACGGCCCCCTCGGTGCGGTGCAGGTCCACCGCCTCGTCCAGGCGGAGATCGACGGCCCTGCGGTTGGCGAGGCCGGTCAGCGGGTCCGTGAAGGCCAGCTGGCGGACCTCCTCCAGGCGCTCGGTCTGCGCGATGCCCGCTGCGACGACGGCGGCCAGGACGGTCGCGAAGTCCGCGTCGTCCCGGTCGAAGACCGGAGCCCCCGCCGGACGGGCCACGTACAGCTCCCCCCAGGCCCGCCCGTGCAGCACGATCGGCGCCACCACACAGCAGCCCCGTCCGCGCCGGCGCAGCGCGGCGACCCGCTGGTGGCAGTAAGGGCGGGCGCCCCTGGCCGGCGCCCCGGCGGCGGGGCCGCCGTCTGCGGTCTCCACCCAGGCGTCGGGCTCGCCGCCGCCCGCCCAGCGCTCATGCAGGAACTCGGTGATCTCCGGGAACTGGTGCACGGGGTAGGCCTCGGCCTCGGGGAACTCCTCTTCCCCCTCGGCGCGCTCCCCGGCGTTGACCAGCACGCGCAGCCTGCCCTGCTCCCGCTCCCATACGGAGAGGGCGGCGAAGCTGCCGGCCAGCGCCTCGCACGCCCCCACCGCCGCGGCGCGCCAGGACTCGCGCGGGGTGTAGGCCGCCGCCATCGTCTGTGCCAGCGCAACCACGGCGCGCAGCCGCGCATCATCGCCCATCGCCCCAGCTTAGGGAGGTTTGTGATGATTTGATCAGTTGGCGGCGCTGATGATCTTCAGATCGCTGCCCGGAACACCCCGGACCACGCGCGGATCATTCGCCGGGCCAGCTGGGCTTCCGCTTCTCGTTGAACGCGGCGACACCTTCGGCCCGGTCGCCGGAGAAGGCCACGGACCGCCAGGCAGCGTCCTCCACCTCGAGGCCGGCCCGCAGGTCCAGCCCCTGCCCCAGCCGCAGGGCCCGCTTGGCCGCCCGGAGCCCCACCGGGGAGTTCGCCGCGATCCGGCCGCCGAGCGCCAGCGCCTCCTCCCGGTCCCGGCCGGCCTCGACCAGCTCGTCGACCAGGCCCAGCTCGCGCGCCTCGGCGGCCTCCACCCGCCGGGCGGAGAAGACCAGCTCGGCGGCGCGCGCCGCGCCGACCCGCCTGGGCAGCAGCTGCGTGCCGCCGCCGCCGGGGATGACGCCGACGGACACCTCGGGCAGGCCGACCACGGCCGTGCGGTCGGCCACGATCACGTCGCAGGCCAGCGCCAGCTCGAAGCCGCCACCGAGGGCGAAGCCGTGCACGGCGGCGACGACCGGCATCGGGAGCTCCAGCACACCGGTGTAGGCGGCCCTCGCCGTGGGCCGCTGCCGCACGAGCTCGGCATCGGTGAAGGAGTTCCGCTCCTTGAGGTCCGCGCCCACGCAGAAGGCCCGGTCGTGGCTGGACGTGAGCACGGTCGCCCGCACCCCCTGATCGGCGCCGAGCGCGGCACAGGCCTCGGCGATGGACCGGGCCATCGCGGTGCTCACGGCGTTCATGGCCTTGGGCCGGTCGAGCACCAGCTCCGCGACGTGGTCCTGGCCCTCGTGCCGCCGTACGACGACGAACTCCCCGAACCTCTGCTCCGACGTGACACCCATGACTGCACCCCTCCGGTTAACGAGCGTTACCGGGATCCTAGGCGGGGCCCCTCCGCGTCAGGTCGACGCCTTGCCCCGCCGGGCCAGCAGCCACGGCTCCACCACGCCCAGCCCGCGGACCGGCCGCTGCCACATCGGCTGCAGCCCGAAGCGGTACGCGGGCGCCGGCGGCTCCTCGTCGGGGCGGCGGCCCTCCTTCTCCGCCAGCCGGGCCCGCTCGGCCGCCGCGGCGGCCTCCTCGGCCTCGGAGGCGGGGGCGTCGCCGTTCCTGATCAGCTCCGCGGCGAAGGCGCCGTCGACCAGCACCGCGTCCTTCGGCGCTATCGACGTGAGCCGGCTGGCCAGGTTGACCGTCGTACCGAACACGTCGCCCATGCGCGTGGTGACCGTGCCGAACGCGATGCCGACCCGCAGCGAGGGCATCGTGGGGTCCTGGGCCATCGCCTCGACCAGCCGGAGCGCTATCTCGCCGGCCGTGCCCGCGTCGTCCGCAGCGAAGAGGACCTCGTCGCCCAGGGTCTTGATGAGCCGTCCGCCGTGAGCGGCGACCAGGTCGGCCGAGGTGGTCTCGAAGGCCTCGACCAGCTCGCCGAGCTCCTCCTCCTCCAGCCGCCGGGTCAGCCGGGTGAAGCCGACGAGGTCGGCGAAGCCCACGGCGAGCCGCCGGTCGACCATCTCCTCGTCGTCCCCGGTCTGCACGACCCGTCCCGTGGCGGCGGCGAGCTGGCGCCGCCACACGTAGACCAGGAACTCCTGCAGCTCGGGCAGGAGCAGCTCGATCAGCGGATACGTGACCTCGGTGCGGGTCATTCCGGGCTCGGGGGGCTCGGTCAGCCCCGCCAGGAACGAGTCGATCTGCCACTCGGCGAGCCGGGCGGTGGTCTGCCCGGTCGACCGGGCGACCTGGATCGCCATCGGCTCACTGAGCAGCCCGGCCTCCACGAGACCGGCGAGGCGGCGCAGCGCCAGGACGTCGGCCTCGGTCAGCGCCTTGGCCTGCCCGATGTCGGCGAAGCCCATCGCCCGCCAGAACCGGGACGCCAGGTCCATGGAGACCCCGGCCGTCCTGGCCGCCTGGAACGGCGTGTAGCGGCGGTCGGCCCCCAGGATCAGGGCCTCCAGCCGGATGGCGAGCGGGTCGTCCGTCGGTTCTGCCGTGTGGTCGACCTCGTGATGCGGTGTCGAGTGGACGGACGGTCCCGACGAGGGCTCCGCGCCGTCGTCGGAGTTCGTGTCGTCGACGGTCACCGGCCGCCTCCTGCCCGTTCCCTGCGCACTGCCCTGCCGATCTGTCGCTGGATCGCCTCAACGATACGGCAGGTGTGCCCTGGCTCACGTCCGCGGTGGCGCGGACCCGGCTCCGTCATACGTGACATCACCCGTATGTGCGGGCGCGGGATCAGGTGAGACCGCCCTCCTCCCCGCGCAGGTGGACGATGTCGCCGGCCGACACGGGTTCCTGGAGACCGTCACCCGTGGCCAGCACGAGCCGTCCGTCGCCGTCGATCGCGACGGCCTCGCCGACGAGGGACCGGTCGCCGGGCAGCTCGGCCCGCACGGTCCGGTCGAGCGTGGCGCAGCCCGCCGCGTAGGCCGCCTGCAGCCCGCTCTCGGCGGCGTCGCCGTTCGCGTCGCGCCAGCGGCCGTACCACTGTTCCAGTGAACGCAGGACGGCCCGGAGCAGGGTCTCGCGGTCGGTGGAGACGGCTCCGGCGAGCGCCAGCGAACCGGCGTGCGGGGCCGGCAGCTCGGCGGCGCGCAGCGACACGTTGAGGCCGATACCGATGACGACACCGTCCCCGGCGCGCTCGGCGAGGATGCCGCCGGTCTTGCGCTCCGTGTCCCCGATCGTCACCAGGAGGTCGTTGGGCCATTTCAGCGCCATGTCCACGCCCGCCGACTGCGCGAGGCCCGTGGCGGCCGCGACGCCGGTCAGCAACGGCAGCCATCCCCACCGCTCGGCGGGTACGCCGCCGGGGGTCAGGTAGACGGAGAGGAAGAGGCCCGAGCGGGGCGGGGCCGTCCAGCTCCGGTCGAGACGCCCGCGGCCGGCGGTCTGCTCCTCCGCGACCAGCACCGCGCCTTCGGCCAGACCGCCCCCGGCGGCCCGTGCCGCCAGGTCGGTGTTGGTGGAGCCGGTCGCCTCGACGATGTCGAGCGAGCTCCACAGGCCGTCGGGCTTCAGCAGCCCCCGGCGGAGCGCCGCGGCGTTCAGGGGCGGCCTGTCGAGGTCCGACCAGCGGTTGTGCGGCGCATCGGGAGGAGTCATGCAACCCACATTAGGTGTGGCCAACGACGCACTGCTGAACCGTATCCGCGCCGATACGCTACGGGTCAGTAGCCAGCCGACGAGCAGGTAGCCGTCGAGCACGCACGGTCCAGCACATTTACTGGATGTACCAGCCGTCCCCGTGACAAGGCAGGGAGCCGCCACCCGATGTCCGAGCCGCAGAGCGACATCCACACCACCGCGGGCAAGATCGCGGACCTGCAGCGCCGTATCGAAGAGGCCACACACGCAGGTTCCGCCCGTGCGGTCGAAAAGCAGCACGCGAAGGGCAAGTTGACCGCCCGGGAGCGCGTCGATCTCCTGCTCGACGAAGGTTCCTTCGTGGAGCTCGACGAGTTCGCACGGCACCGGTCCACCAATTTCGGCATCGAGAAGAACCGCCCCTACGGGGACGGCGTCGTCACCGGCTACGGCACGGTCGACGGCCGCCCCGTCTGCGTGTACTCGCAGGACTTCACGATTTTCGGCGGATCGCTCGGCGAGGTCTACGGCGAGAAGATCGTCAAGGTCATGGACTTCGCGATGAAGACCGGCTGCCCGGTGATCGGCATCAACGACGGCGGCGGCGCCCGCATCCAGGAGGGCGTGGCCGCCCTCGGACTCTTCGCCGAGATCTTCCGCCGCAACGTCCACGCCTCGGGTGTCGTGCCGCAGATCTCCCTGATCGTCGGGCCGTGCGCGGGCGGCGCGGTCTACTCCCCCGCGATCACCGACTTCACGGTCATGGTCGACCAGACCTCGCACATGTTCATCACGGGTCCGGACGTCATCAAGACGGTCACCGGTGAGGACGTCGGCTTCGAGGAGCTGGGCGGCGCCCGCACGCACAACACCACGTCCGGCGTGGCCCACCACATGGCGGGCGACGAGAAGGACGCCATCGAGTACGTCAAGTCCCTGCTGTCCTACCTCCCGTCGAACAACCTCTCCGAGGCCCCGGCCTTCCCGGAGGAGGCCGACCTGGAGACCACGGACGAGGACCGCGAGCTCGACAGCCTCATCCCGGACTCGGCGAACCAGCCGTACGACATGCACACCGCCATCGAGCACGTGCTCGACGACGGCGAGTTCCTGGAGACGCAGGCCCTGTTCGCGCCGAACATCCTCACCGGTTTCGGGCGCGTCGAGGGCTACCCGGTCGGCATCGTCGCCAACCAGCCGATGCAGTTCGCCGGCTGCCTGGACATCAACGCGAGCGAGAAGGCCGCACGCTTCGTCCGTACGTGCGACGCGTTCAACGTGCCGGTCCTGACCTTCGTGGACGTCCCGGGCTTCCTGCCGGGTGTCGACCAGGAGTACGGCGGGATCATCCGGCGCGGCGCCAAGCTGATCTACGCGTACGCGGAGGCGACCGTCCCGCTGATCACGGTGATCACGCGCAAGGCGTTCGGCGGGGCGTACGACGTGATGGGGTCCAAGCACCTGGGCGCCGACCTGAATCTGGCCTGGCCGACCGCGCAGATCGCGGTGATGGGCGCGCAGGGCGCGGTGAACATCCTGCACCGGCGCACCATCGCCGCAGCCGAGGACCAGGAAGCCACCCGTGCCGAGCTGATGGCCGACTACGAGGACGCGCTCCTCAACCCGTACGTCGCGGCCGAGCGCGGCTACGTCGACGCGGTGATCATGCCGTCCGACACCCGGGCGCACCTCGTGAAGGGCCTGCGCCAGCTCCGTACGAAGCGCGAGAGCCTGCCGCCCAAGAAGCACGGCAACATCCCCCTCTAACCACCGGGAGCCACCATGATCAAGGTCGTACGGGGCAATCCGACCCCGGAGGAGCTCGCCGCCGCCCTCGCCGTGGTGCGGGCGCGCGCGGCGGCGGTGACCGACGTGCCGTCCGGCGCCCCGCTGCCGCCCGAGCAGTGGTCGGACCCGGGGCGAATCGCGCGCCGGGGCGCGCTCCGGCCGGGGCCCCGGTCCTGGGCGCGGACGTACTGGCCCTCCTGAGAGCGGGCCGAGCGGCGCTTGAGTACGCGTACTCAGGCGCCGCAGCCGTCTCCGGAGCACCATCGGATCCATGCTGTGGTCCGACCCCGAGAACAAGCCGCCGAAGGAACTGCGCGACGCCCAGGACATGATGCGCCGTGCGGGGCTTCTGCTCGCGCTGGCCATGGTCGTGGCGATGTTCGTCCTGGGCACCCGGTGAGGCGACGGGGGCCGCTGCGGCCCCGCCTACGATGGCGGGTATGACTGACCAGCGCCGCCTCGTGCTCGCCTCCGCGTCCCCCGCCCGTCTCGGCCTCCTGCGACAGGCGGGATTCGCCCCCGAGGTGATCGTCAGCGGTGTGGACGAGGACGCGCTGACCGCTCCGTCCCCGGGCGAGCTGGCGCTCGTGCTGGCCGAGGCGAAGGCCGCCGCGGTGGCGGCCCGTCCGGAGGCCTCGGGCGCGCTCGTCATCGGCTGCGACTCGGTGCTGGAGCTGGACGGCGAGGCGCTCGGCAAGCCCGCCGACAGCGAGGAGGCCACCGCCCGCTGGAAGTCCATGCGCGGGCGTTCGGGCATCCTGCAGACGGGGCACTGCGTCGTCGACACGGCCACCGGCCGCACGGTGTCGGAGACCGCGTCCACCGTCGTCAGGTTCGGCGAGCCGACGGACGCCGAGGTGGCGGCCTACGTCGCCTCCGGTGAGCCTCTCCATGTCGCCGGGGCGTTCACCCTGGACGGCCGCTCGGCTCCGTTCGTCGAGGCGATCGAGGGCAGCCACGGCAACGTCATCGGACTCTCGCTGCCGCTGCTGCGCCGACTGCTGGGCGAACTGGGCGTCTCCGTCACCGACTTGTGGGTCTGAGCACAGCCGGCGTCACACCGGCTCCGGAGCGGCTCCGGTGGGCTTCACCGCTTCCGGATCACGCCGGTCGAACGCCACCAGCGTCAGCACGATCAGCCCCAGGACGACCATCAGGAACACGAAGGCCGCCCAGCCGATCAGCCCCACGGCGAGTGCGCCCAGCACCCCGTGGACGACCGCGCAGGCGATCAGGGTGATCCTGCCGACGCGGCCCGGAGCCCGGTCGCGTATCCCGGCCAGGAGCGGTATCAGCCCGCAGAGCACCAGCAGGACCCCGGAGACCCCGCCCATCACCCATGTGCCGGTGACCATGGCGTCGGGATCCATCCCGGCCAGCGACATGCTCTGGTTGCCGGCGACCGTCGCGAGGACGCCGTTGACGATCACGATGCCCACGGCTTCCACGAACAGAACGATCGCGGTCACGAAGGCCACTGGTCTGCGGACCACGGCGCCACCCCCTGTTACCTGCAGTATGTGCGGTAGCGCGGACCCTACTAACGGGTAACGCCACGGACAAGAGGTCGCGCTCGCCTCGCGCGCCCGCGGCGCCTCCCCGGGCCGACAGCAAAGATTCCCTCGTCCGTTCGTAGGGAGTCCACAAAGAAACGCCGCGCGGCGTGAACCGTACGAACAGAGACTTGGGCCACACTTCGTGGCTACTGTGCGGTTGAGGATCCCGGCGTACCGTGGTGCGACAAGGGATTTCGCGACTCGAGCAAGCCTCGAATCACACTCCGTGTGGGCAAGTTCACTATTGGGGACGGGTCGTACGGCCGTGTTGGTAGTCCCTAAACTCAGCTTGTTCTCAAGGAGGGAGTCATCGTGCGCAAGGTGCTTATCGCCAACCGTGGCGAAATCGCTGTCCGTGTTGCTCGGGCTTGCCGGGATGCCGGAATCGGGAGCGTAGCCGTCTACGCCGATCCGGACCGGGATGCTCTGCATGTGCGCGCGGCCGACGAGGCATTCGCCCTGGGCGGTGACACTCCGGCCGCCAGCTATCTGGACATGGCCAAGGTGCTCCAGGCGGCGAAGGATTCGGGAGCGGACGCGATCCACCCCGGTTACGGCTTCCTGTCGGAGAACGCGGAGTTCGCGCAGGCGGTGCTGGACGCGGGTCTGACGTGGATCGGACCGCCGCCGCAGGCGATCCGGGACCTCGGCGACAAGGTCGCGGCCCGCCACATCGCACAGCGCGCCGGCGCCCCGCTCGTGGCCGGCACACCCGACCCGGTGTCCGGCTCGGCCGAGGTCGTGGAGTTCGCGGAGAAGAACGGCCTGCCGATCGCGATCAAGGCCGCCTTCGGCGGCGGCGGGCGCGGGCTGAAGGTGGCCCGCACCCTGGAGGAGATCCCCGAGCTGTACGACTCGGCGGTCCGTGAGGCCGTCGCGGCGTTCGGCCGCGGGGAGTGCTTCGTGGAGCGCTACCTCGACAAGCCCCGGCACGTGGAGACGCAGTGCCTGGCCGACACCCACGGCAACGTCGTGGTCGTGTCCACCCGTGACTGCTCGCTGCAGCGCCGCCACCAGAAGCTGGTCGAGGAGGCCCCGGCCCCGTTCCTGTCCGAGGCCCAGAACGAGCAGCTGTACGCGGCGTCGAAGGCCATCCTGAAGGAAGCCGGCTACGTCGGCGCCGGCACCGTGGAGTTCCTCGTCGGTGCGGACGGCACGATCTCCTTCCTGGAGGTCAACACCCGCCTCCAGGTCGAGCACCCGGTCACCGAGGAGGTCACCGGCCTCGACCTCGTGCGCGAGATGTTCCGCATCGCCGACGGCGAGGAGCTCGGCTACGGCGACCCCGCGGTGCGCGGGCACTCCTTCGAGTTCCGGATCAACGGTGAGGACCCGGGCCGCGGCTTCCTGCCCGCCCCCGGCACCGTCACCCTCTTCGCCCCGCCCACCGGCCCCGGTGTCCGCCTGGACGCGGGTGTCGAGTCGGGCAGCGTCATCGGCCCGGCGTGGGACTCGCTGCTGGCCAAGCTGATCGTGACCGGCGCGTCCCGCGAGCAGGCACTGCAGCGCGCCGCGCGTGCGCTGGCCGAGTTCCAGGTGGAGGGCATGGCCACCGCCATCCCCTTCCACCGTGCGGTCGTCGCCGACCCGGCGTTCACCTCGGACCCCTTCTCGATCCACACCCGGTGGATCGAGACGGAGTTCGTCAACGACATCAAGCCCTTCGCGGTCCCCGCCGACACGGAGGCCGACGAGGAGTCCGGCCGCGAGACCGTCGTCGTCGAGGTCGGCGGCAAGCGCCTGGAAGTCTCCCTGCCGTCCTCGCTCGGCATGAGCCTGGCCCGTACCGGCCTCGCCGCCGGGGCCAAGCCCAAGCGCCGCGCCGCGAAGAAGTCCGGCTCCGCGGCCTCCGGCGACACCCTCGCGTCCCCGATGCAGGGCACGATCGTCAAGATCGCCGTCGAGGAGGGCCAGGAGGTCAAGGAAGGCGACCTCATCGTCGTCCTCGAAGCCATGAAGATGGAGCAGCCCCTCAACGCGCACCGCTCCGGCACGGTGAAGGGTCTGGCGGCGGAGGTCGGCACCTCGGTGTCGTCCGGCGCCGCGATCTGCGAGATCAAGGACTGAGCACCCGCTCTTCCGACACTGGGGGCCCGGCGACCGCCGGGCCCCCAGTGGCATCCTTGTGACGCGGAGCGGACACCAGGGAGGACAGGGTGAGGGCGATGGGCACGGCACCGACACCGGCACGGCCGATGCGCGCCGACGCGCGCCGCAACTACGACCGGCTGCTGAGCGAGGCCCGGGTGTCCTTCGCCGCCCACGGCACGGACGCCTCGCTGGAGGACATCGCCCGGCGGGCGGGCGTCGGCATCGGCACGCTCTACCGGCACTTCCCGAACCGCCAGGCCCTGATGAACGCGGTGTTCCAGGAGGCCCTGACCGCGCTGCTCGACCGCTCCCGCGAACTGGCACGGTCCGACCGGCCCTGCGCCGCGCTGGTGGAGTGGCTGGGCGCGATCGTCACCCACGCGGGTGAGTACCACGGGCTGGCACAGGCACTCATGTCGGCCTCGGGCGACAGGACTTCGGCCCTGACGTCCTGCCATGTGCCGCTGCGTCAGGCCGGGGACCGGCTGCTGACGCGAGCCAAGTCGAGCGGCTCGGTGCGGGCGGACGTGTCGATCGACGACCTTCTCCAGCTGACGAACGCGATCGCGCTGGCCGCGGAACAGACCCCGTCCGACCCCGCCCTGGCCGACCGGCTGCTGCGACTGACGCTCCGCGGCCTGAAGGCCGACCCGACCGACCCCGCCCCGTCGGATCCGCAGGGCGGCTGACCGGGCCTCCGCCCTTCACTGCCTCACCGGCGCCGCATGTCCGCGACCCGGCCCACCGGCCCCTCCGCCAGCGCCGCGGCGCTCCGCAGTTGCGGGCCGAGCCCTCCCGGACCTCCATGTCCGCCCTGCGTACGCCGCTGGCCCGGCAGCGGCATGTCCTGCCGTGGCTGCCGACCCGGTGGCAGGGGATCGCCGCCCCCGGACTCCGCGTCGGGCCCCGCCACCGTGATCTCCACGCCCTGGTCGGCGAGGGCCTGGAGCTCCGTGGCCGCACGCTCGTCGTGCACCGGTGGCTCGTCCGTCACCAGACGGGTGATCAGCTCCGTGGGAACCGTCTGGAACATGGTGTCGGAGCCGAGCTTCGTGTGGTCCGCGAGGACCACCACCTCGGCTGCGGCCTGCACCAGTGCCCGGTCCACGCTCGCCGAGAGCATGTTGGACGTGGAGAGCCCGCGCTCCGCGGTCAGCCCGCTGCCGGAGAGGAAGGCACGGCTCACCCGCAGCCCCTGGAGGGACTGCTCGGCACCGCTGCCCACGAGCGCGTAGTTGCTCCCGCGCAGGGTGCCGCCCGTCATCACCACTTCCACCCGGTTGGCATGGGCCAACGCCTGGGCGACCAGCAGCGAGTTGGTGACCACGGTGAGGCCGGGCACCCGGGCGAGCCGGCGGGCCAGCTCCTGCGTGGTCGTTCCGGCGCCGACCACGATGGCCTCGCCCTCACCGACCAGCCCGGCCGCCAGGTCGGCGATGGCCGTTTTCTCCGCGGTGGAGAGATGGGATTTCTGCGGAAAGCCGGACTCCCGCGTAAAACCGCCCGGCAAGACCGCACCGCCGTGCCGGCGGTCGAGGAGTCCTTCTGCCTCCAGTGCCCGCACGTCCCGCCGTACGGTCACTTCGGAGGTCTGGACGACGCGGGCGAGCTCACGGAGCGATACCGCTCCGTTGGCGCGCACCATTTCGAGGATCAATTGACGACGTTCTGCAGCGAACACGAAACTGACAGTAACCTGGCCGTAGGTTGCTTTTCAGCAGTTTGCGCCGAATAAGAGAAGTTGTACATAGGCGGGGCCCCCTGGTGGTATAGGGGGCCCCGCCGTCGGTACGAGCAGTGCGGGCTACGCCTCGCCCTCGGTCTTACGGGTGTGCAACTGCCGGGCCACTTCCGCGATCGAGCCGGAGAGCGACGGGTACACCGTGAACGCGTTGGCGATCTGCTCCACCGTCAGGTTGTTGTCCACGGCGAGCGCGATCGGGTGGATGAGCTCGCTGGCCCTCGGCGCGACGACGCAGCCGCCGACCACGATGCCGGTGCCGGGCCGGCAGAAGATCTTGACGAAACCGTCCCTGATGCCCTGCATCTTGGCGCGCGGGTTGCGCAGGAGCGGCAGCTTCACGACACGGGCGTCGATCTTGCCGGAGTCGACGTCCGACTGGCTGTAACCCACGGTGGCGATCTCGGGGTCGGTGAAGACGTTCGCGGAGACCGTCTTCAGATTCAGCGGCGCCACCGCGTCCCCGAGGAAGTGGTACATCGCGATCCGGCCCTGCATCGCGGCGACCGAGGCCAGCGCGAAGACCCCGGTGACGTCGCCCGCGGCGTACACCCCGGGCGCGCTGGTGCGGGAGACCCGGTCGGTCCTGATGTGCCCGGACTCCTTGAGCTGGACCCCGGACTCCTCCAGGCCCATGCCCGCGGTGTTGGGGATCGCGCCGACCGCCATCAGGCAGTGCGTGCCGGTGATGACGCGGCCGTCGGCCAGCGTGACCTCGACCCGGTCGCCGACGCGCTTGGCGGACTGGGCGCGGGAGCGGGCCATGACGTTCATGCCGCGGCGCCGGAAGACGTCCTCCAGGACGGCGGCGGCGTCCGGGTCCTCGCCGGGGAGCACCCGGTCGCGGGAGGAGACGAGCGTGACGCGCGAGCCGAGCGCCTGGTAGGCGCCGGCGAACTCGGCGCCGGTGACACCCGAGCCGACCACGATGAGCTCCTCGGGGAGCTCGTCGAGGTCGTAGACCTGGGTCCAGTTCAGGATGCGCTCGCCGTCGGGCTGGGCGTCCGGGATCTCCCGGGGGTGGCCGCCGGTCG
This sequence comes from Streptomyces sp. NBC_01166, assembly GCF_045039765.1. Lineage (NCBI taxonomy): Bacteria > Bacillati > Actinomycetota > Actinomycetes > Kitasatosporales > Streptomycetaceae > Streptomyces > Streptomyces sp. NBC_01166. The sequence continues at coordinate 5,251,304 of NZ_CP108613.1, read as the reverse complement.
CGATCAGCACCGCGTCGGCGGTGAGCCGCTCCTCGGTGCCGTCGGCGGCGGTCACCACGACCTGCCGGGACCCGTCGGCGGCCTGGAGGCCCTCCAGCCGGCCGCGGCCGCGCATGACCCTGGCGCCCGCGCGGGTGACGGAGGCGGTGATGTCGTGGGACTGGGCGAGCGCGAGGCGCTTCACACGCCGGTTGACCTTGCCGAGGTCCACGCCGACGACCCGGGCGGCCTGCTCGATGTGCGGGGTGTCGTCGGCGACGATGATGCCGAGTTCCTCGTAGGAGGAGTCGAAGGTGGTCATCACCTCGGCCGTCGCGATCAGGGTCTTGGAGGGCACGCAGTCGGTGAGGACCGACGCGCCGCCGAGGCCGTCGCAGTCGACGACGGTCACCTCCGCGCCGAGCTGGGCGCCGACCAGTGCCGCCTCGTAGCCGCCGGGGCCGCCGCCGATGATCACGATCCGGGTCACGAAAAGTCCGCCTCGCGTGGTGTCATCCCACGGCCGTCTGCCGCCCCGGCCGGGGGTCCGGGGGATCGCCCCGGCGTATGCAGTACGTAATTCATTGTCCCGCACGCGCCAAGCTGCTTCGCCCCGGGGCCCTCCATACGGGAACGGGCCTGGCCGGGCCACGGCCTCCGGCTCCGGCGGACCGCCCACGACCGGGCCCTTTCCTCGCCGGAACCGGCATGCTTCCCGCCGCCTCCCGTACCCTCGACCCCATGTCGCTCTACGCCGCGTACGCCGGCAACCTCGACGCGCGGCTGATGACGCGCCGCGCACCGCACTCCCCGCTGCGCGGCACGGGCTGGCTCAACGGCTGGCGGCTGACGTTCGGCGGGGAGCAGATGGGCTGGGAGGGCGCGCTGGCCACGGTGGTGGAGGCACCCCGTTCGCAGGTGTTCGTCGCGCTGTACGACCTGGCTCCGATGGACGAGGACTCCATGGACCGCTGGGAGGGTGTCGGCCTCGACATCTACCGGCGCATGCGGGTGCGCGTGCACACGCTGGACGGCGAGGAACCGGCCTGGATGTACGTCCTCAACGGCTACGAGGGCGGGCTGCCCTCCGCGCGCTATCTGGGCGAGGTGGCGGACGCCGCCGAGTCCGCGGGCGCGCCCCACGACTATGTGATGAACCTGCGCAAACGACCCTGCTGAGCCGGGTCCTCCGGGCGCGTCCTGTACGAAAATACGAATGTGACCGGCCAGACTCTCCGCCGTCACATCTACGCGCGTAGGGAATCAGCGGTTACCCTCATCCGCGTGAACGCATCTGTTATTCCGGACCACATCCAGGGCGACCCCCGCGCCGCCGCTGCCGACGCCGCCGCCCGCCTGCGCGAGCTGACCGGCGCCGATACCCACGACGTCGCTCTCGTGATGGGCTCCGGGTGGGCCCCCGCCGGCGATGCGCTCGGCATCCCGGAGGCCGAGTTCCCGGTCACCGCGCTGCCCGGATTCCCGGCCCCGGCCGTGGAGGGCCACGGCGGCACCGTCCGCTCGTACCGGATCGGGGAGAAGCGCGCCCTGGTCTTCCTGGGCCGTACGCACTACTACGAGGGCCGGGGAGTCGCGGCGGTCGCGCACGGCGTCCGTACGGCGGTCTCCGCGGGCTGCGGGACCGTCATCCTCACGAACGGGTGCGGCGGCCTGCGCGAGGGCATGCGCCCCGGCCAGCCGGTCCTCATCAGCGACCACATCAACCTCACGGCGGCGTCGCCGATCATCGGCGCCAACTTCGTCGACCTGACGGACCTGTACTCGCCGCGGCTGCGCGCGCTGTGCAAGGAGATCGACGAGTCGCTCGAAGAGGGCGTGTACGTGCAGTTCCCCGGCCCGCACTACGAGACCCCGGCCGAGATCGGCATGGTGCGGGCCATGGGCGGAGACCTGGTCGGCATGTCCACCGTCCTGGAGGCCATCGCCGCGCGCGAGGCGGGCGCGGAGGTGCTGGGCATCTCCCTGGTCACGAACCTCGCGGCGGGCCTCAGCGGCGAACCCCTCAACCACGAGGAGGTCCTCCAGGCCGGCCGCGACTCGGCGACCCGGATGGGCGCACTGCTGGCCCGGGTACTGGACCGGATCTGACCGGCAGCAGCTGAACCCGGCCCCGCCGGCGTTTGAGGCGCGGGGGCCCGGGGGCAGAGCCCCCGGCAGCCCCGCGCCGCGGCCCCACTCCCGCACCCCCACCCGCAGAAAGGCGGACACCGTGCAGCAGGACCTCATCACGCAGGCCAGGACCTGGCTCGCCGAGGACCCGGACCCCGAGACCCGCGCGGAACTCGCCGGGCTGATCGACGCCGGGGACCTGGCCGCACTGGCGGACCGCTTCGCGGGCACGCTCCAGTTCGGCACGGCCGGCCTGCGCGGCGAGATCGGCGCCGGCCCGATGCGCATGAACCGCTCGGTCGTCATCCGCGCCGCCGCCGGCCTCGCGGCGTACCTGAAGGCACAGGGGCAGTCCGGCGGACTCGTCGTCGTCGGCTACGACGCCCGCTACAAGTCGGCCGACTTCGCCCGCGACACCGCGGCGGTGATGACCGGCGCCGGCCTGCGCGCCGCCGTGCTCCCCCGCCCGCTGCCCACGCCCGTCCTCGCGTACGCCATACGGCACCTGGGGGCCGTCGCGGGCGTGGAGGTCACGGCCAGCCACAACCCGCCGCGCGACAACGGCTACAAGGTCTACCTCGGCGACGGTTCGCAGATCGTGCCCCCGGCCGATGCGGAGATCGCCTCCGCGATCGCGGCGGTCGGCCCGCTCGACGGCGTACCGCGCCCGGAGTCGGGCTGGGAGATCCTCGGCGACGAGGTCCTGGCCGCATATCTCGCGCGTACGGACGCCGTCCTCAGCCCGGGGTCGCCCCGTACCGCCCGGACCGTCTACACCGCGATGCACGGTGTCGGCGCCTCCGTCCTGACGGCCGCCTTCGCCCGGGCCGGCTTCCCCGAGCCCGTACTCGTGGCCGAGCAGGCGGAGCCGGACCCGGCGTTCCCCACCGTCGCCTTCCCCAACCCGGAAGAGCCCGGCGCCATGGATCTCGCCTTCGCGACCGCGCGCCGGGCACAGCCTGACATCGTCATCGCCAACGACCCGGACGCCGACCGCTGCGCCGTCGCCGTGCCCGACCCGTCGGCCGGGGGCGGCTGGCGGATGCTGCGCGGCGACGAGGTGGGCGCGCTGCTGGCCGCCCATCTGGTGGACCGCGGGGTCACCGGAGTCTTCGCCGAGTCGATCGTGTCCTCGTCCCTGCTGGGCCGGATCGCCGAGAAGGCGGGCCTGGGCCACGAGGAGACGCTGACGGGCTTCAAGTGGATCGCCCGCGTCGAGGGCCTGCGCTACGGGTACGAGGAGGCGCTCGGCTACTGCGTGGACCCCGAGGGTGTCCGCGACAAGGACGGCATCACCGCCGCGCTGCTGATCGCCGAACTCGCCTCCGGGCTCAAGGAGAAGGGCCGCACCCTCCTCGACCTCCTCGACGACCTGGCACTCGCACACGGCCTGCACGCGACGGACCAGCTGTCCGTCCGGGTCGAGGACCTGACCGTCATCGCGGACGCCATGCGACGCCTGCGCGAGACTCCCCCGGCCGCTCTGGCGGGCCTCCCCGTCACCTCGGCCGAGGACCTCTCGCAGGGCACGGAGACCCTGCCGCCGACCGACGGCCTGCGCTACCACCTGACGGGGGCCAGGGTCATCGTCCGCCCGAGCGGCACCGAGCCGAAGCTCAAGTGCTACCTGGAGGTCGTGGTCCCGGTCGGCGGCCCGGACGAGCTGCCGGCGGCCGGGGAGAAGGCGGCGGAGCTGCTCGCCGCCATCAAGCGGGACCTGGCGGCTGCGGCCGGCATCTGACATCCGCGACCGTCGGGCGACTCCGGCTGCCGAGCTCGGCCTCACTCCGGGCCGGCTCGTGCAGCGGCTCGCCGCACTCGACTCACCGAAACCCGGCTCGCCGAACGGCTCGAGGCCTTCGGAAGCTGCGCGAGAAGGCAGGCCCGCCTTCCAGGAAACCGGGGCTGGGATATCTGGATGCACCTGCGGGTAATTTGCATATCGAAACCCCACGGAACCCGCCGATGTCCACGCCACCGAGGCACCACCCGGCGACGCGTACGGCGGGAGCCAGTCGGTCCAACTGCGCCCGGCGGACCGCGATGGCAGTCGCATCCAGGTCTCCGCCTGCGTTGCCAGCCTCGGCGACGACGAGTGCCAGACAAGCACCTGGATCAACAACGACAGCTGATCTGTCGACAGCTGTACCTGCTCGATATGGTCTGCCCCCGGCGGGGGCAGACCATATCGAGCATCGGCTCGCCCGGCCCCTCCACGGGGAACGCGTGGACCCGGCCCTGGTCAGCCGATGGCGAGCAGCACCACGAGCAGCAGGGCGCCGACGGCGGCCGGGGCGATCACCTCGTAGGCCCAGCGGACCGAAGCGGTGGTCGTGCCCTGTTCCTTGCGGGCGGCGGCGCGCTCGGCGAGCTCCCGCAGGTCGCTCACCGTCTGGTCGGCGGCTGCCGCGCGGGCCTGCGTGTCGCGGACGTCGGCGTGCACGGAGGTCCGGCCGTACGGATCGTCGTGCGCCTGCTGGGTGGCCTTCCTGGCCGCCCGCTTGCGCTCGCGCAGCGAGACGGGGACCGCCCACAGCTGGTACTTGTCGCCGCCGTGGGTGAAGACCTCGCTCGAGTACGCCGCGCGCACGGTGGAGACCTCCGTCCACGGCAGCACGATCGTGCGGAACGGGTTGCGGATCCGGATCCGTTCCTCGTCGGCGAACACGGCCGGGCGCAGCGTGAAGGCGACGATCAGCGGGATCACCGTCAGCAGCGCGGCCAGCGACAGCCACGGCACCCATCCCTTGCCCTGGACCACCGCGTCGCCGCCGATCCAGCCGACCAGCAGGATCAGCAGCACGCCGCTGACCAGCCCGGCGCCCGACCGGAAGGTCCGGTCGGCGTGGGCGGGCTCTGCGGGGGGTGTGGGGCTCGTCATGGTCCCGATTCTGCCTGACGGCCCGGCGGGGTGTGGAGAGGCCTCGTACGGTCCGTGGAAGGCGCGGAAGCGGGGAGCCCCCTGTACAGGTCGCTACGCGCGTAGATATGCTCATGTGGTGACCATGCCCACCACTGCTCCGGCATTCTCCGACGCGACGGCGTCCGACAGTGCGCTGCGCCGCTTCCTGCACGGGCTGCCCGGCGTCGACACCGTCGGCCTCGAAGCGCGCGCCTCCGCCCTCGGCACCCGTTCGATCAAGACGACCGCCAAGGCGTACGCGATCGATCTCGCCATCTCGATGATCGACCTGACGACGCTGGAAGGCGCGGACACCCCGGGCAAGGTCCGGGCTCTCGCCGCCAAGGCCGTCAACCCCGACCCGACCGACCGCACGACCCCGCGCACCGCGGCCGTCTGCGTCTACCCCGACATGGCGGCGACCGCCGTCGCCGCGCTGGCCGGCTCCGGCGTGAAGGTCGCGTCCGTCGCGACGGCCTTCCCCGCCGGCCGCGCCGCGCTGGACGTCAAGCTCGCGGACGTCCGCGACGCCGTGGCGGCCGGGGCCGACGAGATCGACATGGTGATCGACCGCGGCGCCTTCCTCTCGGGCCGCTACCTCAAGGTCTACGAGGAGATCGTCGCCGTGAAGGCCGAGTGCGGCTCCGCACGGCTGAAGGTGATCTTCGAGACCGGCGAGCTGTCCACGTACGACAACATCCGGCGGGCCTCCTGGCTCGGGATGCTGGCCGGCGCGGACTTCATCAAGACGTCGACCGGCAAGGTCGGGACGAACGCCACCCCGGCGAACACGCTCCTGATGCTGGAGGCCGTGCGCGACTTCCGCGAGCAGACGGGCATCCAGATCGGTGTGAAGCCCGCGGGCGGCATCCGCACCTCCAAGGACGCGATCAAGTTCCTCGTCCTGGTGAACGAGACCGCGGGCGAGGACTGGCTGGACAACCACTGGTTCCGGTTCGGCGCCTCCAGCCTGTTGAACGACCTGCTGATGCAGCGCCAGAAGCTCAGCACCGGCCGTTACTCCGGCCCCGATTACGTGACGGTGGACTGATACGCCATGGCATCCGCATTCGATTACGCACCGGCTCCGGAGTCCCGCTCCGTCGTCGACATCGCCCCCTCGTACGGCCTGTTCATCGACGGCGAATTCGCCGAGGCGGCCGACGGCAAGGTCTTCAAGACGGTCAGCCCGTCCACCGAGGAGGTGCTCTCCGAGGTCGCGCGAGCAGGCGCCGAGGACGTGGACCGCGCCGTGAAGGCGGCCCGCAGGGCGTTCGAGAAGTGGTCGGCGCTGCCCGGCTCCGAGCGCGCCAAGTACCTCTTCCGGATCGCCCGGATCATCCAGGAGCGCTCCCGCGAGCTCGCCGTCCTGGAGACCCTGGACAACGGCAAGCCGATCAAGGAGACCCGCGACGCGGACCTCCCTCTGGTCGCCGCGCACTTCTTCTACTACGCGGGCTGGGCCGACAAGCTGGACCACGCGGGGTACGGCGCGAATCCGCGCCCGCTGGGCGTGGCCGGCCAGATCATCCCGTGGAACTTCCCGCTCCTCATGCTGGCCTGGAAGATCGCCCCGGCGCTCGCCACAGGCAACACGGTGGTGCTGAAGCCGGCGGAGACGACCCCGCTCTCCGCGCTGTTCTTCGCCGACATCTGCCGCCAGGCGGGCCTCCCCAAGGGTGTCGTCAACATCCTGACCGGTTACGGCGACGCGGGCTCCGCCCTCGTCGAGCACCCGGACGTGAACAAGGTCGCCTTCACCGGGTCGACCGCCGTCGGCAAGGCGATCGCCCGGCAGATCGCGGGCACGGACAAGAAGGCCACGCTCGAGCTGGGCGGCAAGGGTGCCAACATCGTCTTCGACGACGCCCCGGTCGACCAGGCCGTCGAGGGCATCGTCACCGGCATCTTCTTCAACCAGGGCCAGGTCTGCTGCGCGGGCTCCCGACTCCTCGTACAGGAGTCCGTGCACGACGAGGTGCTGCACGCCCTCAAGCGCCGGCTGTCCACGCTCAGGCTCGGCGATCCGCTGGACAAGAACACCGACATCGGCGCGATCAACTCCGCGGAGCAGCTCGCCCGGATCAGCGCGCTCGTCGAGACCGGCGAGGCGGAGGGCGCCGAGCGGTGGTCCGCTCCGTGCGAACTGCCGTCGTCCGGCTACTGGTTCGCGCCGACCCTCTTCACGGGCGTCACCCAGGCGCACACCGTCGCCCGCGACGAGATCTTCGGCCCGGTGCTGTCGGTGCTGACCTTCCGCACGCCGGACGAGGCCGTCGCGAAGGCCAACAACAGCCAGTACGGCCTCTCGGCGGGCATCTGGACGGAGAAGGGCTCCCGCATCCTCGCGGTGGCGAACAAGCTCCGGGCCGGCGTCGTCTGGGCCAACACGTTCAACAAGTTCGACCCGACCTCGCCGTTCGGCGGATACAAGGAGTCGGGCTTCGGCCGCGAGGGCGGCCGCCACGGTCTGGAGGCCTACCTCGATGTCTGACGGGCGACTGAGTGTCTTCAAGACCTACAAGCTGTACGTCGGGGGCAAGTTCCCCCGCTCCGAGAGCGGCCGGGTGTACGAGGTGACGGACTCGAAGGGCAAGTGGCTGGCGAACGCCCCGCAGTCCTCCCGCAAGGACGCGCGTGACGCGGTCGTGGCCGCGCGCAAGGCGTTCGGCGGCTGGTCGGGCGCGACCGCCTACAACCGCGGGCAGATCCTCTACCGCGTCGCGGAGATGCTGGAGGGCCGCCGGGAGCAGTTCGTGCGGGAGGTGGCGGACGCCGAGGGGCTGTCGAAGTCCAAGGCGGCTGCCGTCGTCGACGCGGCGGTCGACCGCTGGGTCTGGTACGCGGGCTGGACGGACAAGATCGGCCAGGTCGTGGGCGGGGCGAACCCGGTCGCGGGACCGTTCTTCAACCTGTCCACCCCGGAACCGACGGGTGTCGTCGCGGTCCTGGCTCCCCAGGAGTCGTCGTTCCTCGGTCTGGTGTCGGTCGTCGCCCCGGTGATCGCCACGGGCAACACGGCGGTCGTGATCGCCTCGGCCGAGGCTCCGCTGCCCGCGCTCTCGCTGGGCGAGGTCCTGGCGACCTCCGACCTGCCCGGCGGTGTGGTGAACATCCTGTCGGGGAGGACGGCGGAGCTCGCGGCACCACTGGCGTCCCACCAGGACGTCAACGCCATCGACCTCACCGGGGCCGACGCCGCCCTGGCGAAGGAACTGGAGATCGCGGCGGCGGACAACCTGAAGCGGGTGTCGCGTCCACAGGCTGTGGACGGTGACGACTGGTCGGCCGACCCCGGCACGCACCGCCTGACGGCCTTCCTGGAGACCAAGACGGTCTGGCACCCGACCGGCGCCCTGGGGGCCTCAGGCTCCTCGTACTGACCTCTGCGCATGCGTGTGGGGCCACCTCCGGGCGGCCCCACACGCATGCGTACGTCGGATCAGCCGGTGATCAGACCGGTCACCTCTCCGATCAGGGGCAGATCACCGAGCGCGGCGCCGCTGGTCAGCGGGTCCGTGACCACCGCCGTGGTCACGGGCTTGAAGTCGGCGATCTGGGTCCCCACCGCGTTGTCCAGCGGGTCCACGCCCGTCCCGGCCAGCGGGTCGAGCTGCAGGTCGGTGACGGGCTTGACGGCCCCGGCGAGCCCGTAACCGAGCGCGCTGGTCAGCGCGGGCGCCGCCGCGTCGCTGACCGCCCCCAGAGTGCTGTCCGCCGTGTCCGCACCCGTCGCGGGCGGGGCGGGCAGCGGTGCGGCCTGGGCTGCCGCACCTCCGGCGCCGAGCGCCGCGCCCAGCGCGGTGAGGGTCAGACCGGCGCGCAGCAGCGCGCGTTTCCGGGGCTTGGACAGTGCATGACGTGCCATGTTTTCCCACCTGATCGGGACGTGTCGGGTAATCATCCGTGCGCGCAGAGTAGTTGAGGTGTGATGCTCGATACCAACAGGACCTCCCGGGGATCCCCTACGCGGGTCAATGCCTCACACTTCTGTTCTGTGAGTTCCCAACCGATCCCCACGCGCGTCGTACTGCTCGCCGGTCCGTCCGGCTCCGGCAAGTCGTCCCTCGCGGCCCGCAGCGGTCTCCCGGTGCTACGCCTGGACGACTTCTACAAGGAGGCCAACGATCCGACACTGCCGCGAGTCACCGGCAGCGCGGACATCGACTGGGACTCGGCCCTCTCCTGGGACGCGGACGGCGCGGTAGCGGCCATAGCGGAGCTGTGCCGCACGGGACGCACGTCCGTTCCCCTGTACGACATCGCCACGAGCTCACGGACGGGCCGCGAGACCCTCGACATCGAACGCACGCCTCTCTTCGTCGCGGAGGGCATCTTCGCGGCGGACATCGTGCGGCGCTGCCAGGAGCTGGGCCTGCTCGCGGACGCGTTGTGCCTGCGCGGCCGGCCGTCGACGACGTTCCGCCGACGGCTGGTGCGGGATCTGCGGGAGGGCCGCAAATCGGTGCCGTTCCTGCTGCGGCGTGGATGGCGCCTGATGCGGGCCGAGCGGGGCATCGTGGCCCGCCAGAAGGCCCTGGGCGCGTATCCCTGCGCCAAGCAGGAGGCCCTGGGCCGTCTGGCCGCAGCCGCGGCGGGACGCTGCCGCACCCCGCGCACCCGCGTGCCGAACTAGGGCCTCTCGTTTGGATCTTGCTGGGCTCGCCAGCCTGATCCAGACGAAAGACCCTAGGCCGCAGGACACGCGGCGGGGGCGGACAGGACCCCCCGGCCTGTCCGCCCCCGCTGCGCGCCACCCCCGTGCCGCCGCCTCCCCCGAAGCCGCGGCCCTTCCCCCGTTTCCCCCGTAGACCTCAGGCCACCAGCTCGCCGAAGGACTCCTCCTCGTCACGGCCGAAGCTGAGGACCTCGTCCTCGCGCAGCCGGCGGAGCGACCGCCAGATGCTCGACTTCACCGTGCCGACACTGATGTCGAGGATGGACGCGATCTCGGGGTCCGTGCGGCCCTCGTAGTAGCGGAGCACCAGCATCGTGCGCTGGAGTTCCGGCAGCCGCGCGAGCGCCTGCCAGAGCACCGCCCGCAGCTCCGTGCCCCGCATCGCGTCCGTGTCGCCCACCGTCTCCGGCAGCTCCTCGGTCGGGTATTCGTTCAGCTTGCGCCTGCGCCATGCGCTGATGTGCAGGTTGGTCATGGTGCGGCGGAGATATCCGCCGACGGCCGCCTTGTCGCTGATCCTGTCCCACGCCCGGTACGTCGAGAAGAGGGCGCTCTGCAGCAGGTCCTCGGCCTCGAACCGGTCGCCGGTCAGGTGGTAGGCGGTCGCGTACAGGGAGGCGCGGCGCTCCTGGACGTAGGCGGTGAACGCCGCTTCGGCGTCCTCCGTCCGCGCCAGGGGCTTCCGCTCCCCCGAGCCCTCCCCGTACGCGCTTCCCCCGTGCTCCCCCGTGGTCGCGTCAACCATCGTCAGGTACGACGAGTGCTGACGCCCGGCGCCACGTACACGCCCCCGTGCTCCGGCACCGGACTTCTCCGGGCTCCGCCCGACGTCGTGAAGGCGCGTGACAACTGCGCTTGAGGTGGTGCTGTGCAGTGCGTTCATCTGGCGCCCCCCATCGGTGGAGTCCGTTCGTTCCCTGTGCCAATGAGCTTGCCGGGGCAGTTTCATGGCCCTGTCCCCCGACTGTCACAGAGCTGTCACAGGGCATGTCGGGGCTCAAGTCGACGGATCAAGTCGGGGGGATTGTCGAAACGTGGCACCACCATGGGCCAGAATGGCCCCCGTGCCTTTCCTGTTGCTGATCGAGGACGATGACGCCATCCGCACGGCCCTCGAACTCTCACTGTCACGCCAGGGCCACCGTGTGGCCACCGCGGCGACGGGAGAGGACGGCCTGGAGCTGCTCCGGGAGCAGCGGCCGGACCTGGTTGTGCTGGATGTGATGCTGCCCGGGATCGACGGTTTCGAGGTCTGCCGGCGTATCCGGCGTACCGACCAACTGCCGATCATTCTGCTGACCGCGCGCAGCGACGACATCGACGTCGTGGTGGGACTGGAGTCCGGCGCGGACGACTATGTCGTGAAACCCGTGCAGGGCCGGGTGCTCGACGCCCGTATCCGCGCGGTCCTGCGCCGCGGGGAGAGAGAGTCCACCGACTCGGCGACCTTCGGGAGTGTCGTCATCGACCGTTCGGCGATGACCGTCACGAAGAACGGGGAGGACCTGCAGCTCACGCCGACCGAGCTGCGGCTCCTGCTGGAGCTGAGCCGCCGGCCCGGACAGGCCCTGTCCCGGCAGCAGTTGCTCCGCCTGGTGTGGGAGCACGACTACCTCGGTGACTCGCGGCTGGTGGACGCCTGTGTGCAGCGACTGCGGGCGAAGGTGGAGGACGTGCCGTCCTCGCCGACCCTGATCCGTACCGTGCGGGGCGTGGGCTACCGGCTGGACACGCCTCAGTGAGCGATACCGCGAAGCGTTCCATACTCGCGGGTCTTCGCTGGACCAGCCTGCGGCTTCGGCTCCTGATCGTGTTCGCGCTGGTGGCCCTGACGGCGGCGGTGTCCGCCTCGGGCATCGCGTACTGGCTCAACCGCGAGGCCGTCCTGACGCGTACACAGGACACGGCGCTCGGGGACTTCCGCCGCCAGATGCAGAACCGGGCGGCCTCGCTGCCGCTGGAACCCACGGCGGGCGATCTGCGGGACGCCGCCGAGCAGATGGCCACCAGCGGTCCGGGCTATCACGTGCTGCTGATCGGCACCCGTGACGGCAAGCCCGTCACCGGCTCGTCCGACCTCGACTCCTTCACCAAGGCCGACGTGCCCGCCTCGCTGCAGAAGCAGGTGAACAAGAAGCAGCCGCTGACATCGGCCAACACCTTTGAGTACCACCTGTTCTGGCAGCGCACGACCCTCGGCAACACGCCTTACCTGGTGGCCGGGACGAAGATCATCGGCGGTGGTCCCGCCGGTTACATGCTGAAGTCGCTCGACCAGGAACGCGAGGACCTCAACTCCCTCGCCTGGTCCCTGGGGATCGCCACCGCGCTGGCCCTCGTGGGCTCGGCGCTCCTCGCCCAGGCCGCGGCGACGACCGTGCTGCGGCCGGTGCAGCGGCTCGGTGACGCGGCCCGCAAGCTGGGCGAGGGCAAGCTCGACACCCGTCTGGCCGTCTCCGGCACCGACGAACTCGCCGATCTCTCCCATACGTTCAACAAGGCCGCGAGCTCCCTGGAGAGGAAGGTCGCGGACATGAGCGCCCGGGAGGAGTCGAGCCGCAGGTTCGTCGCCGACATGTCGCACGAGCTGCGCACACCGCTGACCGCCATCACGGCGGTCGCCGAGGTGCTCGAGGACGAGGCTGACAGCCTCGACCCGATGATCGCTCCGGCCGTGCACCTGGTGGTGAGCGAGACCCGGCGGCTGAACGACCTGGTCGAGAACCTCATGGAGGTCACCCGCTTCGACGCCGGTACGGCCCGCCTCGTGCTGGACACGGTCGACGTGGCCGACCAGGTGACCGCCTGCATCGACGCCCGTGCCTGGCTGGACGCGGTCGATCTGGACGCGGAGCGCGGCATCATGGTGCGGCTCGATCCGCGCCGGCTGGACGTGATCCTGGCGAATCTGATCGGCAACGCCCTCAAGCACGGCGGGTCACCGGTGCGGGTGTCCGTGCGGACCGACGAGGACGATCTGGTCATCGAGGTGCGCGACCACGGTCCCGGCATCCCCGAAGAGGTCCTGCCGCACGTGTTCGACCGCTTCTACAAGGCGAGCGCCTCCCGCCCGCGCTCCGAGGGCAGTGGTCTCGGCCTCTCCATCGCGGTGGAGAACGCGCACATCCACGGCGGTGACATCACGGCCTCGAATCTGCCGGACGGTGAGGGCGCGATGTTCGTGCTGCGGCTCCCGAGGGACGCGGAGCGGCTGACGGGGCCGGACGACCCGGACCCGAACGAGAAGGGCGACGCCAAGTGACGCGCAGCGAGCGGGCGTACGGCGCACCGCGCAGGGGCGGGCCGGGGCGCCGGGTCGCCGCGCTGGCCGCCGTCGCGGCCTGTGCGGCGCTGGCCGCGGGCTGCGGCATCCGCAGCACCTCGGTGCCGGTCGACGCGGGGGCTGCGCCGTCCCGGATGCCGTGCCGCACGGCGTCGGCGGACGCGACCGCTCCACCGCAGGGGAGTGTCTCCGTACGGGTGTACCTGGTGTGCGCCTCGCAGCTGGTGACGGTCGAGCGCACGGTCGAGGTCGACGAGTCGCGCTCCGACCCCCTCCTGGTCGCGCAGGCGCTCCTGAGCGAGCTCCAGCGGGACCCGGACGCCGATGAGCGGCGTGCCGGCTTCTCCACCGATGTCCCGGCGGGGCTGCGGGTCACCGAGGCCCACAAGGGGGACCCGGAGGGCACGCTGCGCCTCAACCAGCAGCCGGACGACCTGCCGGCGGAGGCGCTCGCGCAGGTGGTGTGTTCGTACGCGGAGAGCGAGCCGCTCGGTTCCGGGGGCTCGGTGCTGCTGGGCGGACCGGGCAACTACGCCCCGCGCGGATACCTGTGCACATCGGAGACGAAGAGCCTCCCCGGCGAGGTCCCCACCCTGGGCGCGCTGGAACTGTCCTGAGCCCGGTCTCTCCGGTCCCGTGAGGCCGGAGACGGCAAGGAACCCGGTCTGCCCCGTACGGGCGTCCCTGACTTCCCGATGACCCGACGGCCCAGGAGGGCGTGCCGCTCGTCACAGGGGTTGTCGGGGAGGGGGCGGAACCGATCCTGCCGGTCGTGGCGTCTTGGTGCACGTGCGTCACAGTTCGGACGGCCCGGCCGTCATCCGCTTCCGTGCGGCGGGGGTAACCCTCCTCCTCGCGCATCTTCTGTTCGTCGGCTGGCTGACGCTGCGCCCGCTGGACGTGCCCTGGATGACGGCCGCGAACTTCCAGCCGTTCGCCGGCATCAGGGCGGACCTGGCCCTCGGCACGGCCGAGGCGGTGCGCCGCATCGGTGAGGGCCTGCTGCTGCTGGCACCGCTGGGCATACTCCTGCCGATGGCCGGCGGCAGGCTGCTCGTCTCCCCGTGGGCCTCGCTGGCCCGTACGGTCGCGGCCGGGGCCCTGATCTCGATGGCCATCGAGCTGGCGCAGACGGGGGTGCCCGGCCAGGTCGTCGACGTCGACTCGCTGCTGCTCAACACCGCGGGCGTCGCACTGGCCCATCTGCTGGTCGTCCCGATGTCGCGGTCACGGCTGCGCCGGGGCAACCGGGCGGGGGCGGGCGACCTGTCCCGGATCGGGAACGGGACCTGGTCTTCCCGCGGCGCGGCCCCTCAGGGGTCCACCCCGACGATTACCAGGGTCGGTATCGCACCGTAGAGCGATGCTTTGTCCCCCTCCGCGGAGCCACTATGGAGGTACCGGGAGCGCGACGGAGCTGCTCCCCGAAACGGTTCGCGAAGGAGCTCACCATGGCCGCACTTGTCCGCCCCCGTGAGGGACGCATGATCGGTGGGGTGTGCGCGGCGCTGGCCCGGCGCTTCGGCACCTCCGCGGGAACGATGCGCGTCATCTTCCTGGTGTCGTGTCTGCTCCCCGGCCCCCAGTTCCTGCTCTACCTGGCGCTGTGGGCGCTGCTGCCGTCGGAGAAGAGCCCGGCCGCGACGGCCTGGTGACCGCGGGGACCACGGGGAAAAGCTGTGGGGCGCACACCCGGTCCGGGTGTGCGCCCCACATGCGTGTGCGGTGATCAGCCACCGATCGGCAGGACGCCGGTCAGGCCGCCGGCGGGCAGACCGCCGAGCAGGTTGGTGCCGGGGGCCGAGAGGTCGCCGCTGCCCCGCTGCTGCTGGTCGAGCAGACCGCCGGCCGCCTTCTGCACGGCGGGCAGCGCGTCGGTGACGGAGTCGAGCGCGACATTGGCGGGCAGGGCGCCGGCCAGGGAGTCGACGGGCACGGCGACAGCGGAGGCGCTGCCCGCGCCGGCGGCGGCGAAAGCGGCACCGAGGGCTGCGACACCGAGGGTCCTGACAGCAGACTGCTTCATGTGAAATTCATCCTTGGGGAAGGGGATGTGAGCGGCTCTGCAACGTAGTCAGCTCCACACCCGTCCCGCAAACATGCCGGGACACGGAAAACGGCCGGGATCTCGCGATCCCGGCCGTTCCGTTTTTGCTTTACTCAGCCCGCGACGGATGAAGAAGCGCTGGTCACAGCCGTCTGACGGAAGAGCCACTCGGATTTCAGTTCCGCGTATCCGGGCTTGACCACGTCATTGATCATCGCCAGACGTTCATCGAAAGGAATGAACGCTGATTTCATCGCATTGACTGTGAACCACTGCATGTCGTCGAGCGTGTATCCGAAAGTCTCGATCAGTCGCTCGAATTCCCGGCTCATGCTCGTCCCGCTCATCAGCCGGTTGTCCGTGTTCACGGTGGCGCGGAAATGCAGCTTCCGCAGCAGCCCGATGGGGTGGTCGGCGTACGACGCCGCGGCACCGGTCTGGAGGTTGGAGGTCGGGCAGAGCTCCAGCGGAATGCGCTTGTCGCGTACGTAGGAGGCGAGGCGGCCGAGCGTCACGCCGCCGTCGT
Organism: Streptomyces sp. NBC_01166; assembly: GCF_045039765.1. Classification (NCBI taxonomy): domain Bacteria; kingdom Bacillati; phylum Actinomycetota; class Actinomycetes; order Kitasatosporales; family Streptomycetaceae; genus Streptomyces; species Streptomyces sp. NBC_01166. The sequence continues at coordinate 5,235,759 of NZ_CP108613.1, read as the reverse complement.
CGGCGATCTCGATGTCGTCGATGATGCGGACACCGTGGCCGAGCCGGTCGGCGCCGCACCACTGCAGGGCCTGCCAGATCGAGGGCAGTCCGAAGGCCTCGCCCGCGTGGATGGTGAAGTGGTTGTTCTCGCGCTTGAGGTACTCGAAGGCGTCCAGGTGGCGGGTGGGCGGGTAGCCCGCCTCGGCGCCCGCGATGTCGAAGCCCACGACGCCCAGATCGCGGTAGCGGTTGGCGAGTTCGGCGATCTCCAGCGCGCGTGCGGCGTGCCGCATCGCCGTGAGGAGGGCGCCGACGCGGATGCGGTGGCCGGCGGCACGGGCCCGGCGCTCACCCTCGCGGAAACCCTCGTTGACCGCCTCGACGACCTCTTCGAGGGACAGGCCCTCGGTGAGGTGCTGCTCGGGCGCGTAGCGCACCTCGGCGTAGACGACTCCGTCCTCGGCGAGGTCCTCGGCGCATTCCATGGCCACCCGGAACAGCGCGTCACGGGTCTGCATGACGGCGCAGGTGTGGGCGAACGTCTCCAGGTAGCGCTCCAGCGAACCCGAGTCGGCGGCCTCGCGGAACCAGAGGCCGAGCTTGTCGGGCTCGGTCTCGGGGAGGGCGTCGTAGCCCTGTTCCCGCGCCAGCTCGGCGACGGTGCCGGGGCGCAGGCCGCCGTCGAGATGGTCGTGGAGGAGCACCTTGGGCGCGCGGCGGATCTGGTCGGGACCGGGGACGTTCAGGGTCTGGCTCGTCATTGGGGCACTCTAGCGCCTACGCGCGTAGAGCGCTGGCCGTCGATGCGTAACAGTGACCCCGAAGCCGGGTGGAATACACCTGCCCTTCTGACACTGTTCTGTCATGGCACAGCGCGCACTTCCCCTGCCTGCCGCCAGGCTGGGACGGGCCGTCCTCACGGCCGGAGCAGCACCCGAGGTCAGCGGCGTGGTCCTGCTGCTCCCGGACGGCGAGACCGATTCACGACGTCGTCCGTCCACCTTCTCGTACGCGGCACAACTGCCGTTCGCCCGGATGCTGGCCCGCGCCGGCCAGGACGACGGGCTCGCGGTGCACGTCGTGCGCTACCGCACCCGGGGGTGGAACGCCGACGCGGATCCGGCGGCCGACGCCCACTGGGCGGCCGACGAGGTCGTACGCCGCTACGGCGACATCCCCGTATGCCTCGTGGGGCACGGCATGGGAGGCCGGGCCGCGTTGCGCGGCGCCGGGCACACGGCCGTCAACTCCGTGCTGGCGATGGCACCCTGGCTTCCGGAGGACACCGAGCCGGAACCCGAACCGGTGAAACATCTGGCGGGCCGCCGGGTGCTGATCGTCCACGGCACGAACGACGCGCGGACGGATCCGGAGCTGTCCTACCGGCTGGCCGAGCGGGCCAAGAAGGCCAACCGGGACACCTGCCGCTTCGAGGTCCACTCGGACGGGCACGCCCTGCGCCAGCACCGGGCCGAGGTGTCGGCGCTGGCTTCGGACTTCGTACGGGGCTCGCTCTTCGCCCGGTCGTACGCGCGCCCGGTCGCCGACGCCTTCGCCGCTCCCCCGCCGCTGGGGCTGCGGATGCCGCTCGCGGCGGGGTTCGGGCGGTCGCTGCGGCACTGAGCTCCTGCTGACGGGCTCAGTCCGGCAGCAGGCTTCCCCGGCGCGACAGCAGGAAGCGCTTGAAGGCTGCCACCGGCGGCGTGTCGGGATGGCCGTCCAGCCAGGCGACCCCGATCTCGCGGGCCGCGCGCGGGGCGGTGACCGTCAGCTCGACCACGCCGGGCCGGGCGACGGCGGGCGGCGGCAGCAGTGCCACCCCGAGCCCGGCCGCGACCAGGCCGCGCAGGGTCTCCGCCTCCTCGCCCTCGAACGCGACGCGCGGGGTGAAGCCCGCCTCGGCGCAGAGGTCGTCCGTGATCCGCCGCAGCCCGTAACCGGGTTCCAGGGTGACGAACGTTTCGTCGGCGGCCTCGGCGAGGCGGATGCGCCGGCGCCCCGCCAGCCGGTGGTCGTCGGGGACGACCAGGCGGAGCCGCTGCTCGTCCAGCCGCATGGCGACGAGGTCCGGGGCGTCGGGGACGGGCGAGGTGAGGCAGAGGTCGAGGCCGCCCGCCCGCAGGCGGTCGATCATCGCCTCGCCGTAGTTCTGGACGAGCTGGAAGCGGACCCGGGGGTGGTCGGCGCGGAAGGCGCGGATCAGGGCCGGCACCGTCTCGGAGCCCATGGTGTGGAGGAAGCCGAAGGCGACCTTGCCCGCCGTGGGGTCGGCGTCGGCGCGCACCGAGTCGGCGGCCTTCTCCACCTCCGCCAGCGCGCGTTCGGCGGAGCCGAGGAAGGTGCGGCCCGCGGGGGTGAGCGAGACGGTGCGGCCCCTGCGGGCGAACAGGGCGACGCCCAGGTCCTGTTCCAGCCTCACCATGGCCCGCGACAGCGTCGACTGCGGGACACCGAGCTCGTGAGCGGCACGGGTGACGTGCTCGTGGCGGGCCACCGCCTCGAAGTACGCGAGGCGTGGCGCGAGCACTGCCCGGATGTCTTCTTCGTAACTGCTCGGTGACAGCCGCAGCTGTGAGCTGTATTGATGCGCCATGGGAACGATTATGAGGGTTTCATGCATTGGACGCATGAAACCGTGCGGTCTACGTTCGATGCATGCCTCCTGCCAGTACCGGGGCGTCCACCATCGTGCTGGACGCCGCCGTTCCGTCATCCCCCGCCGCCGTCTCCCCGACCGTCCCGGACCGCCTCGCTCCCGGCGGTCCCGGCTACCGCCGGATGAGCTTCGCGCTCTTCGCGGCGGGGATCGCGACCTTCGCCCTCCTCTACTCGACCCAGGCCCTGCTGCCCGCCGTCTCCGCGTCCTTCGGCGCGACGGCCGGCCAGGCGAGCTGGACGGTCTCCGCGGCGACGGGCGCCCTGGCCCTCTGTGTCCTGCCGCTGAGTGCGCTCTCCGAGCGCTTCGGGCGGCGCCAGATGATGACGGCCTCCTTGTCGGTCGCCGTGGTGATCGGGCTGCTCGTGCCCTTCGCCCCTTCGCTCGGCTGGCTGATCGCGCTGCGCGCGATCCAGGGCGCCGCCCTGGCAGGGCTGCCCGCCTCCGCGATGGCCTACCTGGCCGAGGAGGTGCGGCCCAAGGCGCTGGTGGCCGCGATCGGACTGTTCGTGGCGGGCAACAGCATCGGCGGCATGAGTGGCCGCATCCTCGCCGGCTGGGTCGCCCAGCTGTGGGGCTGGCGGGTGGCGCTCGGCGCGATCGGGCTGCTCGCCGTGGCCTGCGCGGTGGTCTTCCACTTCATGATCCCCAAGGCCCGGCACTTCAGCCCCGCCTCGCTCAACCCGAAGGCCCTGGCGAAGACCGTCACCGGCCACCTCTCCGACCCGTTGCTGCGCAGGCTGTACGCGATCGGCGCCCTGTTCATGACGGTGTTCGGCGCGGTCTACACCGTGATCGGCTACCGGCTCGTCGAGGAGCCCTTCAGCCTCCCGCAGGGCATCGTCGGCTCGATCTTCCTCGTCTACCTCGTCGGTACGGTCTCCTCCGCCGCCGCGGGCCGGCTGGTCGCCCGGCTGGGACGCCGGGGCGCGCTCTACCTCGCCGTCTCCACGACGGCCGCGGGTCTGCTGGTCTCCCTGGCCGACCAGCTGGCCGCCGTCCTGGCCGGCCTCGTCCTGATCACGGCCGGCTTCTTCGCCGGACACGCGGTCGCCTCGTCCTCGGTGAGCCGTACGGCGACCTCGGGCCGCGCCCAGGCTTCGGCGCTCTACCAGTCCGCGTACTACCTGGGCTCCAGCGCGGGCGGCACGCTCGGTGCCGTCGCGTTCCACGCCGGAGGCTGGGCCGGCACGGTCGTACTGGGCGTCCTGGCGGTCCTCGGCGTCCTGTCGATCACCCTCTTCGGGAGCCGCGCGGCCCGGACCGAGCGGCTCCGCGCCGCGGCCCCGGCACCGGTGCACAACTGAGACCTTCCCGGCACAACCGCAGCTCCCCTGCGCACGTCCAACAAGCGGAGTCACACACCGCGGGCGAACGCGAAGGGGAGCAGGCGTACATGACGATCATGGGGAACATACGCGGCGTACGGGTGCGGCGCGGGGCCGTCCTGTCCGTCGCCGGACTGGTGGCCGCGCCGGCCCTGGTCCTGGGCACGGGTACGGCCGCCCAGGCGGCGTCCTGCACGGCCTCCACCGGGCCGTACCAGAAGCAGGTCGAGAAGTGGCTGGGGCGGACGGCGGACGGCCGGCAGTCGACGGCCGACTGCAAGGCGATCCGCTCGTTCCAGACCGGCAAGGGCATCACCCCGAACATCGGTTACGCGGGGCCGGTCACCTGGCGCACGATGAAGACGATCACCGCCCAGAAGGCCGCGGGAAAGACGCCGAACAAGGCGAAGAAGTGCCCCACGAACAAGGGGCGCATCGCGTGCGTGGACCTGACCAGGCAGCTGAGCTGGATCCAGGACGGGTCCAAGCTGAAGTTCGGCCCGGTACCGGTGCGCACGGGCCGTAACGGCGACGAGACCCGGACCGGTGCCAAGAAGATCTACTGGCGCAACATCGACCACTGGTCGACGCTCTACGACGTCCGCATGCCGTACGCCCAGTTCTTCGACGGCGGGCAGGCGTTCCACTCGGTCACCAAGTCCATGTACAACAACCCTGGGTCGGCGGGCTGCGTCAACATGCGCCCCGCGGACGCGAAGTCATACTGGAAGCTGCTGAAGAACGGCGACGACGTCTTCGTCTACGGACGCAAGCCCGGCACCTGAGCAGCGGTTTCCACGCTTCCCGCCCCGGCTGTCAGTGCCCTGCGGTAGCTTCCACAGTGCTGAGTGAGCGGTGTCACAGCGCAACAGGGGTGGAGCGATGAGTGATCAGACAGCGACAGCGGACATCGACAGCCGGCTGGAGGGACACCGGGTCGAGCTCACCGGTTACTGCTACCGGATGCTCGGCTCGGCCTTCGAGGCGGAGGACGCGGTCCAGGACACGCTGGTGCGCGCCTGGCGCAACTTCGACAAGTTCGAGGGCCGTTCCTCCCTTCGCTCCTGGCTCTACCGCATCGCGACGAACGTCTGCCTCGACATGCTGAACGCGGGCAACAAGCGGGCCAGGCCGGTGGACCTGACCGGCCCGACACCGCTGGCCCAGGCAGCGCTGAACCCTCTCCCTGAGAACACCTGGCTGGAGCCGATGCCGGACGGGCGCATCCTGCCCTCGGTGGCCGACCCGGCGGAGGCGGCCGTGGCACGTGAGTCGGTGCGCCTCGCGTTCGTCGCCGCGCTCCAGCATCTGCCGCCCAAGCAGCGTGCGGTGCTGATCCTGCGCGAGGTCCTGGCGTGGAAGGCGAGCGAGGTCGCCGAGCTGCTCGACACGTCCGTCGCGTCGGTCAACAGCGCCCTGCAGCGCGCCCGGGCGACGCTGTCCGACACGGAGACCACGGCATCGGACACCGCGAATCCGCTGGACGACGAGCAGCGCAAGCTGCTGGACCGCTATGTGGCGGCGTTCGAGGGTTACGACATGGCGGCGCTGACGGCGCTGCTCCATGAGGACGCCGTGATGACCATGCCGCCGTTCGACCTCTGGCTCCAGGGGCACGACGACATCACCGGCTTCATGCTCAGCTTCGGTGCGAGCTGCGCGGGTTCCCGGCTGGTGGCGACCGAGGCCAACGGGTCCCCGGCCTTCGCGCACTACAAGCCGAATCCGGACGGACCGGGGTTCGTCCCGTGGGCGGTGCAGGTCATCGACATCTCGGACGGTGCCATCACGGGGATGCACTGCTTCCTGGACACCCCGCGCTGGTTCCCGCTGTTCGGGCTGCCGGACCACCTGGACGACGCCGCGTGACTGTGAGACATCCTGTGGTGATCGCCTGGGCCCTGTTGGTGGCGGGTGGCTGGGCAGCGACACTGTGGCTGGGCGAGCCGTCCGCCACGGCGGGGCCTGGCCCGGGCCGTGCCGCCTGGGTTCCGGCCGACGCCACCGAGCCGGGTCCGCAGCCGGAGGGTTCATGCCCGACGCGGTGGCCGGCACCGACGCCGTCGGCGGTCCCGGTGCCGTCGCTGAAGGACGTGCCGGAGGAGTACGCGGAAGGACGTGCGGAGCTGGTGGCCTGCAGCTACAGCGTGGCCCGTGACACCGCTGTGGCCCGCTGAGCGCCGGTCATTCCGGCACCGACCGGACGTTGCCCACCACATCGGTCAGCCCCACCAGGCCGAGCAGCGCTTCGAGTTCGGCCGGGACGTTGCGCAGCCGCAGCTCGACGTCTCCGGCCCGGCGTGCGACGAGCCCCAGCCGGGCGACCGCCTCGACCAGGGCCAGGTCCGGACGTACGACACCGCCCACGTCGCAGTCCACCACCGCGGCCTCCGGGGCGCCGCTCAGCAGCGCCTCCAGCTCGGCGCAGAGGCCCGGCACATCGGCGCGGGTGATCCGCCCGGTGAGGACGAGGGCGTTCGGAGTCGTGGCATCCACACCAGGGAGACCGGTGGGGTGCCCGAAACTCATCGGCGCCCACGCACCTGTGACTCAGCTGACAGGGAACGCCCCGGTGTCCAGGTCCAGCCCGAACGGCTTCGGCAGCGACAGCGTCTGCCCGTACTCGACCGCTTCCAGGACTCGATAGGTGCCGTCGCTCGGCTCCCCGTACAGGGTCGCGGTCGGGCGCCCGGTGTGCCAGGGGTCGAGCAGCAGGAACAGCTCGACACCGGCCCTCGCATACCCGCGCGCCTTGCCGATGCGGTCGTGGTTGGCGTTGGCCGGTGAGGTGATCTCCACGACGAGCCGGACATCCTCCGCCGGTACGCGATTTCCGGGCCCGGACGCGACCGCCCGCGGCAGGACGACGAGATCGGGGATGTAGAGCCCGGCCCGTCCGGGCACGGAGACGCCGAGCGTCTGGTAGATCTCCCAGTCCTCCGGGATGACGGTGTAGAGCCTGCGCTGGAGCAGCGCCGCAGTGGTGTTGTGGTCCTTGGACGGCGGTGGCGACACGGTGACGATCCCCTCGATGATCTCCACCTTGCAGCCCTCGGGTGCGTCCGTCTCCTCCCAGATCCGGACGAGGTCGTCCCAGTCCTGACCGTGGCCCGGCCCGGGATCGACAGTGAGTGCGCTCATGGCGGTCTCCTCTTATCGGTGCGTCACCGATCCCAGCATGCCGAACGGGACCGGTGATGGTCCACCGGTCCCGTTCACCCGAAAGGGAAAGCCGCAGGTCAGGCGATACGTTCCCGCACCACCGGCGTGGCGGTGAAGGGCGTGCCGGTCGGGGCGATGTCGTACGAGCCGGGCAGCGCCTTCAGGGCGTACTCGAACTTCTCGGGGGTGTCCGTGTGCAGGGTCAGCAGCGGCTGGCCCTCGGTCACCGTGTCCCCCGGCTTGGCGTGCAGCTCGACGCCCGCGCCCGCCTGCACCGGGTCCTCCTTGCGCGCACGGCCCGCGCCGAGGCGCCAGGCGGCGACGCCGACGTCGTATGCGTCGAGGCGGGTCAGCACGCCCGAGGACGGGGCGCTGATCACGTGCTGCTCGCGGGCGACGGGGAGTTCGGCGTCGGGGTCGCCGCCCTGCGCGGAGATCATGCGGCGCCAGACGTCCATGGCGGAGCCGTCCGCCAGGGCCTTCTCCGGGTCGGCGTCCTTGAGCCCGGCGGCGTCGAGCATCTCGCGGGCGAGCGCGAGGGTCAGGTCGATGACGTCCTTCGGGCCGCCCCCGGCCAGGACCTCGACGGACTCGCGCACCTCCAGGGCGTTCCCGGCGGTGAGACCGAGCGGGGTCGCCATGTCGGTCAGCAGCGCCACGGTCCGTACGCCGCTGTCGGTGCCCAGCGCGACCATGGTGGAGGCCAGTTCGCGGGCGTCCTCGATCGTCTTCATGAAGGCGCCGGAGCCGACCTTGACGTCCAGGACGAGCGCCCCGGTGCCCTCGGCGATCTTCTTGGACATGATCGAGCTGGCGATCAGCGGGATCGCCTCGACGGTGCCGGTGACGTCGCGCAGCGCGTACAGCTTCTTGTCGGCGGGGGCGAGCCCGTCGCCGGCCGCGCAGATCACGGCGCCGGTGGTGTCCAGGACGTCCAGCATCTCGGCGTTGGAGAGGTGGGCGCGCCAGCCGGGGATGGACTCCAGCTTGTCGAGGGTTCCGCCGGTGTGGCCGAGGCCCCGGCCGCTGAGCTGCGGCACGGCGGCGCCGCAGGCGGCGACCAGCGGGGCGAGCGGCAGGGTGATCTTGTCGCCGACGCCACCGGTGGAGTGCTTGTCCGTGGTGGGGCGGGAGAGCGCGCCGAAGTCCATACGCTCGCCGGAGGCGATCATCGCGGCGGTCCAGCGGGCGATCTCGGTCCGGTTCATGCCGTTGAGCAGGATCGCCATGGCCAGTGCGGACATCTGCTCGTCGGCGACCTCGCCGCGGGTGTACGCGTCGATGACCCAGTCGATCTGCTCGGGGCTGAGCTCGCCTCGGTCCCGCTTGGTGCGGATGACGGAGATGGCGTCCATGGGATGGGAGTCCTTCCGGCCGGAGGGGTGGGCGAGAGTCCTGCTGACTCTACGCGCATAGAGAGGAAACGTTCCGCCGCCGCGTTCCCCCGGCGGGCCGGTCGGGCCCGCCGGGGGAACGGAGCGGCGGCGGGGCACTACCCCAGGTGCTGCGGACCGAAGGCCTGCGGCAGCATCTCGTCGAGCGTACGGAGGCCGTCCGGCGTCTCGAGGACGAGGCCGGGCCCCCCGAACTCGTACAGCAGCTGCCGGCACCGCCCGCACGGCACGAGCGGGGCGCCCGTGCCGTCCACGCAGGTGAAGTGGGTCAGTCTGCCGCCGCCCGTGGCGGCCAGCTGCGAGACCAGCCCGCACTCGGCGCACAGGCTGATGCCGTACGAGGCGTTCTCGACGTTGCATCCGGTGATCATGCGGCCGTCGTCGACGAGGGCGGCCACCCCGACCGCGTAGCCCGAATACGGGGCGTACGCCCGGGACATGGCGTCCCGGGCGGCCTCGCGGAGCGCGTCCCAGTCGATGGGCGAGGGAGTCGTCACTTGCCCTCGCCCTTGCGATACGGCATGCCGTCCGCCTTGGGCATGCGCAACCGCTGCGCGGACAGGGCGAGTACCAGCAGCGTCGTGACGTACGGCGCGGCGTCCACGAACTGGCTCGGGACCTGGTCGGTGAGGCCGTACCAGGTGAACAGCACGCCGGAGATGACCGCCGAGATCAGCGCGCTCACGTACTTCTTCCGGTAAAGCTGCCAGAAGACGACGATCACCAGGAGGATCGCCAGGAGCAGCAGCATCGCGTGGACGTTCTCCGCGCCACCGCGGAGCTTGAGGCTGTCGGTGAAGCCGAAGAGCCCCGCGCCCAGCGCCATGCCGCCCGGCATCCAGTTACCGAAGATCATCGCGGCGAGACCGATGTAACCGCGGCCGCCCGTCTGGCCCTCCTGGTAGATGCTGGTGGCGACGATGGCCAGGAACGCACCACCGAGTCCGGCCAGACCTCCGGAGATCGTCACAGCGATGTACTTGTACTTGTAGACGTTCACGCCGAGGGTCTCGGCCGCCACCGGGCTCTCACCGCAGGAGCGGAGTCGCAGACCGAAGGCCGTGCGCCACAGCACGTACCAGGTGGCGGGGATGAGCAGCAGGGCGACGACGGTGAGCCACGACAGTCCGGTGACCAGACCTCCGACGATGCCGGCGAGGTCGGACACGAAGAACCAGTGGTGTTGTTGCAGGTCCTGCATCCAGTCCGAGAGCCCTGGGATGGTGATCTTGTCGATCTCCTCGAGGCGCGGAGACTGCTTGGAGGATCCGCCGGGCTCGTCGGCGAAGGTGAAGTTGGAGAGGTAGCGGGTGACGCCGACGGCAAGGATGTTGATGGCCACACCGGAGACGATGTGGTTCACGCCGAAGGTGACGGTGATGATCGCGTGGAGCAGTCCGCCGAGCGCGCCACCGATGATGCCGAAGAGGACGCCCACCCACGGGCCCCACTGGAAACCGGCCCAGGCGCCGAACCACGTGCCCAGGATCATCATGCCCTCAAGGCCGATGTTGACGACACCGGCCCGCTCGGCCCAGAGGCCGCCGAGACCCGCCAGGCCGATCGGGACCGCGAGTTCGAGGGCGCCGCTCACCTGGCCCACGGAGGTCACGTCGTCGGCACCGCTGATGAGGCGCACCAGCGAGACGAGGGCGAGCGCGCCGGCGATGATCAGGAGGACCACGGGCAGGGACAGCTTGCGCCGTCCGCCGCCCTTCGGGGCGGCGACGCGTGCGGCGGAGACTTTGCTGGTGCTCACAGGGCCGCCTCCTTCTCGGTGGTGAGGGCGTGGCCGGCGGCGAGTTCCTCGCCGACCTTCTGCTGCTGGCGGCGGGTCCCGTAGCGCCGGACGAGTTCGTAACTGACGACGACCGAGATCACGATCAGGCCTTGCATGATCGTGGCGATCTCCTTCTCGAAGCCGAACTGGTCGAGAGGGGACGACGCCTTGTCCAGAAACGCGATGAGCAGCGCGCTGAGCGCGATGCCCACGGGGTGGTTCCGGCCGAGCAGGGCGATGGTGATGCCGGTGAAGCCGAGGCCGACGGGGAAGTCGAGGCTGTAGGTGTGGGTGTCTCCCAGCAGCGTCGGCATCCCGACGAGACCCGCGATCGCGCCGGAGATCAGCATCGAGGTGAGGATCATCTTCTTGGCGTCCACACCAGAGGCCTGGGCGGCGCTCTCGCTGGCGCCGGTGGCACGGAGGTCGAAGCCGAAGCGGGTGCGGTTCAGAACGAGCCAGTAGACGAGGCCGCAGCCGACGGCGACGAAGGTGAAACCGTAGATCTCGCCGGCGTCGGGGCTCAGGGTGAGGCCCGGGAACCAGCCGGATTCCGGGATGTCGCCTGTCGTCAGGTTGTTGGATCCCGCGGCCTGCTCACCGAAGTTCTTCGGCAGGATCAGCCAGGCGATCAGCGAGGTCGAGATGGAGTTGAGCATGATCGTCGAGACGACTTCGCTCACGCCGCGCGTGGTCTTGAGGATGCCGGCGATGCCGGCCCAGAAGGCGCCCACGAGCATCGCCACGACGACGACCAGCGCGATCTGGAGCGGCCCGGGGAGGCTGACGCTGGCGCCGACGAGTGCTGCCATCATCGCCGCGAGCCGGTACTGCCCGTCGACACCAATGTTGAAGAGGTTCATGCGGAAGCCGACCGCGACCGCGAGAGCGGCGAGGTAGTACGTACCGGCCTGGTTGATGATCAGGACCTGTACGTCGCTGTACGAAACCTGCTCGAACAGCAGTCGGTACAGCTCGAAGGGGTCGCGGTCCGAGACGAGCAGCACCAGGGTGCTGAGCACGAAGGCCACGACCAGGGCGAGTACCGGGCCGGCGAAGCCCAGGATCAGCCGGTCCTTGTCGAATTTCCTCATCAGGCCTCGTCCTCCGGTGCTGCTTCGAGGTGACCGGCGGCGGCACCGGTCATGGCCGAGCCCAGTTCCTCGGGTGTGATGGTGGCGGGGTCGGCGTCAGCGACCAGCTGCCCGCGGAACATGACGCGCAGAGTGTCGGAGAGCCCGATGAGCTCATCCAGGTCCGCCGAGATCAGCAGCACCGCCAGTCCTTCGCGGCGCGCTTCGCGGATCTGGTCCCAGATCTGCGCCTGTGCGCCGACGTCCACCCCGCGGGTGGGGTGGGCCGCGATCAGGAGCTTCGGGTTGTGGCTCATCTCGCGGCCGACGATCAGCTTCTGCTGGTTGCCGCCGGAGAGGGAGGCCGCGGTGACCTCGATGCCCGGGGTACGGACGTCGTACTCACGCACGATCCGCTCCGTGTCGGCGCGTGCCGCCTTCGGGTCCAGCAGCCAGCCCTTGCTGTTGGGCTTCTCGGTGACATGGCCGAGGATGCGGTTCTCCCAGAGCGGGGAGTCCAGCAGCACCCCGTGGCGGTGGCGGTCCTCGGGGATGTAACCGATGCCGCCCTCGCGCCTCTTGCGCGTGGGGGTGCGCGAGATGTCGTCGGTGTCCAGCGTGATGACCCCGCTGTCCGGGTTCCGCATGCCGACGAGCGTCTCGATCAGTTCGGTCTGCCCGTTGCCCTCGACGCCCGCGATGCCCAGGACCTCGCCCTTGTGGATCGTGAAGCCCACGTCGGACAGGACGTCACGCACGGCCCCGTCAGGATCCGTCACGCTGAGGGTGAGCCCTTCGACGTGCAGCATCGGCACGTCCGTCACCGTCGACTCGCGGGTCTCCGGCGAGGGGAGTTCACTGCCGACCATCAGCTCGGCGAGCTGCTTGGAGGTGGTGTTCGCGGGGTCGGCGGTTCCCACCGTCGTGCCGCGTCGGATCACCGTGATCTCGTCCGCGACGGAGAGGACCTCGCCGAGCTTGTGCGAGATGAAGATGACGGTGAGGCCCTCGGCCTTGAGTTCGCGGAGGTTCGCGAAGAGCGCGTCGACCTCCTGCGGGACCAGTACCGCGGTCGGCTCGTCCAGGATCAGGATGCGGGCGCCGCGGTAGAGGACCTTGAGGATCTCCACACGCTGGCGGTCGGCGACGCCGAGGTCCTCGACGAGTGCGTCGGGCCTGACCCCCAGACCGTACGCGTCGGAGATCTCCTTGATCTTCTTGCGTGCGGCGGAGCCGATACCGTGCAGCTTCTCGCCGCCCAGTACGACGTTCTCCAGGACGGTGAAGTTGTCGGCGAGCATGAAGTGCTGGTGGACCATGCCGATTCCGCGCGCGATGGCGTCACCGGGGTTACCGAACGAGACCTGCTCGCCGTCCACGGCGATGGTGCCCTCGTCCGGCTTCTGCATGCCGTAGAGGATCTTCATCAGGGTGGACTTACCCGCGCCGTTCTCACCGACGAGGGCGTGGACCGTTCCCTTGCGTACGGTGATGCCGATGTCGTGGTTGGCCACGACGCCGGGGAAGCGCTTGGTGATGCCGTGCAGTTCTACGGCAGGGGGACTGCTGGACGCGTTGATGACGCACTCTCCTTGGCCGGACAGGAGCGGGAGCACAGGGGCAGGGGGCGGGGTGAAGTTATCGCGCCTGAGGACCGTCTACACGCGTAGCGCTGCCGAATCGTAAAGCGTAGGCGCACGGCACGGTCCGGACACCTGGTTCCGGACCTGTGCGAGCAGGGCACTGCGAAGGGCACAACTTCCTCGATGAGCACCCCACGGGCCCGGAGCGGCGACGACGGTGCGCGCTCCGGGCCCACGGGAAACCAGCGTGACGACCGGGATCGTTACGGGGCGGTCTTGACGGTGATCTTGCCGTCGATGATTTCCTTCTTCGCCTTGTCCACGGCGGCGATGACATCGGTCATCTTGGTGAAGGCCGGGTTGGACATGGCCAGGCCGACGCCGTCCTTGTCGAGGCCGTAGCGGACCTCACCGGACTGCGGCTTGCCGTCCTGGACGGACTTGATCAGGTTGAAGACGGAGTCCTCGACGTCCTTGGTGACCGAGGTCAGGATCGACTCCTTGTAGTCGGCCAGACCCGCCTGCTTGTACTGGTCGGAGTCGACGCCGATGTTCCACTTGCCGGCCTTGGAGACGGCTTCGATCGCACCGGACCCGGCGAGACCGGCTGCCGAGTAGACCACGTCGGCGCCCTTGTCGAGCTGGCCCTGGGCTGCGGCCTTGCCGAGGTCCGGCTTGGAGAAACCGTCGAAGTTCGGCGGCTGCGTCAGGTACTGCGGGACGACCTTGACCGAGGGGTCGGTCTCCTTGACGCCCTGCTCGAAGCCGGCCTGGAACTTCTTGATCAGGGGGGTCTCGACACCACCGATGAAGCCGACCGTCTTGGTCTTGGTGACCTTGGCGGCAGCCACGCCCGCGAGGTAGGAGCCCTGCTCCTCGTTGAAGACGATGTTGGCGATGTTCTCGCCGGTCACGGAGGCGTCGTCGATGATGCCGAAGGTGATCTTCGGGAACTTCGGCGCGACCTTCTTGATGGCGGGGGCGTAGGCGAAGCCGACGCCGATCACCGGGTTGTTGCCGGCGCGAGCAAGTGCGGTGAGGCGCTGCACCTTGTCGGCGTCCGCTTCGCCGTCCGACGGCTCGGCCTCGGTGCCCTTGACTCCGAGGTCCTTCTCGGCCCGGGCCAGGCCCGCGTAGGCGGCGTCGTTGAACGACTGGTCGCCGCGGCCACCGATGTCGTAGGCAATAGCCGTTTTGTCGGCCTTGGAGTCGGAACTGCTACTCGAGGAGGAAGACTCGCCACACGCCGTGACGCTTAGCGCGAGTGCCGCGGACATGACGCCCACGGTGGCAATCCTGGTGATCCGGCGCAAGGGAAGGCTCCTTCAAACCTGACCGAAGCGCCTCTTCCGGCGCTGGTTTCGCGGCGATCGTAACGCGCGTAGATGTCAGATAAGGACCCCTACGGAAGCTGTTATCGGATCGTCGCGAACAGGAGGTGTCCTGTCCGGTTACGAGCGGCCACCCGAAGGTGACGCGTGGCCGCAGGAGCGGAGGGCCGTTCACCCACGTTCCGCGCTCAGGCGTCCAGCAGCGCGGCGGCGGTGAACAGTTCCACGCCGACCGTGATGGCCTCCTCGTCCACGTCGAAGTTGCCCCGGTGCAGGTCCAGGCCACGGGTGTCACCCGGCGTCCGGACGCCGAGCCTGGCCATGGCGCCGGGGATCTTCTCCAGGTACCAGGAGAAGTCCTCGCCGCCCAGGCTCTGCTCGGTGTCCTCGATCGCATACGATCCGCGGCGGATGGTCATCGCGGCGTCGAGAAGGCCGATCGTCTCCGCCTCGTTCACCACGGGCGGCACACCCCGGACGTAGTCGATCACCGTCTTGGCCCGGTACATTCCGGCCACCTCGTCGATCGCCGCGTGCACGAGGTCGGGTGCCTGGCGCCAGCTCTCCAGATCGAGGCAGCGGACCGTCCCGGACAGCTCGGCGTGCTGCGGGATGACGTTGGGCGCGTGGCCGGTCTGCAGCCGGCCCCAGGTGACCGCGAGCCCTGCGCGCGCGTCGACGCGCCTGGCCAGCAGCGCGGGCACGTCGGTGGCCACCCGGGCCGCGGCGGTGACCAGGTCGGTGGTGAGGTGCGGCCGGGCGGTGTGTCCGCCGGGTCCGTCGAGGGAGACCTCCACGCGGTCGCAGGCGGAGGTGATCGGCCCGATCCGGAGCCCGATCCTGCCCACGTCCACCTTCGGGTCGCAGTGCACCCCGATGATCCGCCCCACGCCTTCCAGCACCCCGGCCGCCACCGCGTCGGCCGCGCCGCCGGGCAGCACCTCCTCGGCGGGCTGGAACAGCAGCCGCACCGGGCGGGGCAGCAGCCCCTGCCGGTCCAGGTCGCTCAGCACGAGCCCCGCGCCCAGGACACAGCTCGTGTGGACGTCGTGCCCGCAGGCGTGCGCACGGTCGGGCACGGTGGACCGGTAGGAGACCCCCGCCTTGGTGTCCGGGATCGGCAGCGCGTCGATGTCGCCCCGGAGCGCCAGCATCGGCGTCACGCCGTCCCACTCCCCGACGTCACAGACGAGTCCCGTGCCACCGGGCAGGACCTGCGGCTCCAGGCCGGCCTTCTCGAGCCTCGCCTTGATGGCCGCGGTGGTGCGGAACTCCTGGTTGCCGAGCTCCGGGTGCATGTGCAGATCACGGCGGAAGGCGATGAGCTCGGCACGCAGGTCGTCGGGCAGGGCGCCGGGCAGGACGGCCTCGGCGTGGGGCGCGCGGGACTTCAACTGGTTCACCCAGTCAAGGGTAGGCCCCCGGTACCCACAACTGGCCACTGATCGACAAAAGTTCAGCCGCTCAGGGGAACAAAAAGTGGTGTTGCGGCGTGTGACGAGAGGTTGAGGTGGGTATGCTCTCCCATCCGATTTTCCGGCGTGAGGCTGCGCGAGTTACCCGCACTCACGGCAGCTTGAGCAGGTCGCGGAGGGTGCCCACATACGCCGCGACATCACGCTCGGCAGGCAGCTCGGGGTCGGCCGTGGTGTCGGCGGCCGGGCCAGGGGTGCGGCAGGAGCGGCAGAGACCGTCGGGGAGCGCTTCGGGGCGGCCCGGTGCGCCGCACTCCGCGCACTCGACCATCGGGCGGTGCTCGGGCATACCCGCAGCGACGGCCGGTGCGGCGGTGGGCAGCAGGGGCGGGAGCTTGTCGCGGAGGCGGCGCCTGACGAGCCCCACAGGTGAGTCGACGGCCGCCGGAAGCCCTGCCGTGAGCGCCCGGACCAGGTACTCGGCGTCCACACCCCGCGCCAGCCAGGCGGTGGCAGCCTCCTCCAGTGCGGCACAGTCGGCGGCGGAGAGGGCGAGACGGGCGTCGGCGTGACCGAGCCGGGCGAGGGCGGGGTAGGCGGGCGAGGGCACGTCGGCCGGAGCATCCTGCGGGGCCGCCTCCGGCGCGGGCGCCGGTTCGGGCTCCTGGGTCCGCTGCTGCGGTACGGCGGGGGCGGCCGGGTGCTGCGGTACGGCGGGGGCAACCGGAGCGCCGCTGAGGAACGTGGCCCACCACTCGTTGTCGCGGGCGGTACGGGACCAGTAGGTGCGGGTGATCCAGCGGATCCGGCCGCCACCGGCGTCTGCGGGGCAGCGCACATGGCGCAGGTGCCCGGCGACCGCCAAGGCCTTCAGCGCGCTGCCGACGGCCATCTGCCCGTACAGCGGCAGGGACTTGGCCAGGGACTTGATGTCCATCGCCGCGCCGTCGGGCAGGTGGTCGACATATCCGGCGACGTAGCGCTCGCGCTCCGGCAGCAGGGCGAAATCGTCGGGCCGAGGCGGGCGTTGGTCCGGCGCGGACCGCTTGCCGTAGCCCGGACTGGCCTTCGCGTACGGGCGGGAGGGGGGTGCGGGCGCGCGGAGGGCGGAGTTAATGTGCTGCGTAGCCACGAGATCGGGTCCTTGTCGATCTTGGGGTGAGACCCCGGCGCGGTGCTACCAACACCAGGTCGGGGTCGTTCAGTTGTGGGCACCGTAAGCACTCGTGACGTTGCGCCGCAAGCTGGTAACGATTAGTCATACTTGCTGGCTGTGACGGGTCAGGGAGGGTGGGAAGGTTCTTTCCACCCTTCTTTTCCCTACCGGTTGACTGCACGTCTCGGGTACCGGCCCTCGAACCCCGATCCTCGGATCCCGAAGCTCAAGCTTCGGGCCCGCACCCGCCTGCGTACCCCCGAACGAGTGAACCGCCCGATCCCGGCGCTCGGGGGTCGAACCCCGAGGGCCGAGCGTCGGGGGTCGAGCGCCGGGCCTCCACTCGGGGCGGTGCGAACCCTCAGCCCGGCCGCTTGATGCTCTCGATGATCCGGGCGAAGCCTTCGTCGCCGTGGCCCGCATCGATCTGTCGCTGGATGAGCCCCTGGACCATTGCGACCACCTCCGTGCTGATGCCCTGGTCGGAACTGGCGTCGAGGAGATCACCGAGGCTGGAGAACTTGAGACTCTGCTGCCCCTCGACGGTGTAGTCCCCGCCGTCGATGACGGTGGCGAACCCCTGGAAGCTGTCGGCCATGGCCCTCAGCCACGGTGTGGCACTGGCGGCGAACTCACCCGCCGTCACACCTGCCGGCGCGACCATCGCGGCACCGTGCATGAATCCCGCGAACATGACGTACATGCCGGCGAGCAGCGCGAGGTCGTACAGGGACGCCAGCCCTGCGTCCTCGCCGAAGTAGGTGCTGGTCCCCCACTCGTCGAGCAGCGGCCTGCACTGCTGGAAGACGTCGGCCGAGCCGCTGTAGAGGACCGAGGACCCGGACCGGCCGATCATGGACGGTACGGCCATGATGCCGCCGTCCAGATACGCGATCCCGGCACGGGCGGCCCAGGCGGCGAGCTCCCGTGACTGCGCCGGTGACGTCGTGGTCACGTTGATCAGGGTTCGCCCGGCCAGCTCACCGACGAGCGGGTCGAGCACCTCGTGGAGCGACGCGTGGTCCAGCAGGCATGCGATCACCGGACCGCTCGCCCGGACCGCGTCGCCGGCCGTGGGTGCGGCCTCCGCGCCCTGCGCGACGAGGTCGTCCGCCTTTCCCGGCGAGCGGTTCCAGACCGTTGTCGCGTACCCGGCCTTCACCAGGGCGCCTGCGAGGGCGCCACCCATCGCACCCAGCCCGAGAACGCTCACCGGGTGTCTGCTGTTGGCTGTCACTTCCGGTATTTCCCTTCCTGTCGCCCTTCTCCTGAATCCTCGCTGCCTCCTGGGGGGTTGACCAGAACGGACTAAATAGTGGGGTACTCACCCGTCGGTAAGTGCTTCGTCCGGCGTGGAGCGTCCGGCCCGGGTCTCAGGACACGAGGGTCTGCTCCTCCAACTCCGTCAGCTTCACGGTGCACAGGCCGCCGCGCTCGGCCTTCACGTCCGTCACCTTCAGCTGCGTGCCGGGCGAGAGGATGAACTCCTCCTCACCCGTGAAGGCGGAGAAGCGGCGGATGCCCACGGCCCTGGCAGGAGTCACCTCGAAGAGCGTCCGCTTGCCACGGCTGCCGAGGAACGACCGGGCGACCCCGACCTCGGACGTGCACGAGGACACACCCCACCAGGTCACCGTCCGGCCGAGGGGGTACTGCGCACGGAGGTCGAGCGAGACTCCGCGCCACAACGGCTTCGTGTGGGCGGGGAGTCGGGAGACCGCCGAGAAGAGCAGCCGCAGGTAGGGGAGGTACGGGACGACCTTCGTCCGGTCCGGGGAGCGCAGGACCGCGTTGATCTCCCGGTAGAACGCGGACTCGCAGGTGTAGAGGTGGAGGGCGGCGATCGCGTCGGCGGACAGCTCACCGGCCGCCTCGTCCGCGCGCCTCTTGCCGAATTCGTGCGACTGCTCGACGTGCCGGCCGATGCCGGAGAGCAGGGACGCGACGGGGCTGACGGCCTCCTGGAAGTCGAGGAGCGGGGTGTCGAAGACACCGGTGATCGCCGGCAGGACGAGGCCCTCGTCCTTGACGCTCGCGAGCCGGTCCAGATACAGCTGATGCAGCTCCATGGTGGACGCGATGAACGCGCCCATGCGGTCCGCGACCCCGTCACCCTCTCCCCCGGTCCCCTCCGCGGCCGTGTTCCACCCCTTGCTGGGCAACCAGTCGATCTCGTCGGCGCCCAGCGAGGTGAGTGCGGCGTTGACCGTCCCGAAGTGCTCGCCCTCGCAGAAGATGTCGCCCTGCGCGGCGGGGTTGGGGTGGTCGATGTGCCGGACCTCGACGTCCGGATATCTCTTCTGAAGCCGGAGGACGACGTTCTTCAGGCTGCGGGCGTGAGCGCCCCACCAGGCGAAGACGACGTAGCGGTCCTCCTCCTCGGCGTTCTGCTTGGCCCTGAGGATCTCCTCGACGATCCGCTCGACCGCCGGGCGCCAGAACCTGGTGTGCTGATCGGTGGCCATCGCGCCGTCGCTGCTGGCGGTGAGGGCCGCGTTGAGCAGCAGAACGCCCTGCGTGAGCATTGCCTGGAACCACTCGGGCGGCTGGACGGTGTCCTGCTTCTTCAGCAGCGCGCGCACGTCGGCGATCGGGGTCTTCTTCGGTATGCCGTACTTCCACATCGCCGCCGCCTTGATGATGCAGCGGATGCTGACGACCCGGCCGAACTGGCTGTCCTTCCAGTCGTGGAAGGTGTTGTCGAACATGGCGATACCGGTGGCGCTCTCCGGCCTGGGATAAGGGTTCTGGCCGAAGACGACGACCTTCCACTTGTGCGGCGGATTCGGCTTGAGCGCCTGGAAGGTCAGCTCGCGCACCGGGACGACCCCCGGCCCGCGGGCAGGGCCGATGAACTCCGCGGCGTCCGCGTGGGACTCGATGACCGGCTTCAGGAGCGGAAGCCATGGTTCTCCGCCGTCCTTGAACAGATCGGCGAGAGCCAGCGGGTCGCTCGGGTCGGGCTGGGCCGGGGTGTTGGCATCGCTCATGGTGAAGGCTCTCCGCGGTGTCGGTCCGTGCTGAGGGCAGGGCAGGGCAAGTCGTCGGGCGGGTCCGGTACCGGACGGGCCGGGGCCCCGCACAGGACGATTCATATCGCTCGCCACTGACAGCGGTGATGGCCCAACTTCCGCTCGCGGAGGCGTTGTCAGTGGTGCGCTGTAGCGTCCTGATCAGTGGAGAGACCGCCTTTTGATCGGAGCGAACGATGACCGCGAGCCGCTTGCAGTCGCCCCCTGTCCGGGTGGTTCTGACCGACCTCAGCACCGATGTCGTCGAGGCGTGGCGGGCCGCGTTCGCCGACACCCCGGAGATCGAGATCCGCAAGGGATCGATCCTCGACGAGCGGGTCGACGCCTGGGTCAGTCCGACCAACTCCCGGGGCCGTATGGACGGTGGCACCGACGCAGCCGTCAAGCGGTATCTCGGCGCGGGCATCCAGTTGCGCGTGCAGCGGGCGATCCGTGACGGGTTCGGCGGAAGCCTCCCCGTGGGGAGCGCGGTGTGCGTGCCGTCCGGAGCGGTCAACCCGAAGTTCCTCATACCGACGCCGACGATGGAGGGGTCCTCGCAGAACGTCAGCGAGACCCTGAACGTGGCCCTGGCCTGCGCCGCCGCCTTCCAGGCGATCCACCGGCAGAACCAGGAGGCGCCGGGCAGCATCGAGTCCGTGGCGCTGGTCGGCATGGGCGCCCGTACGGGCCGGGTGCCGGCGCGGGTGTGCGCCAACCTGATGTGGACGGGCTACACCTTGTTCAACGACCACCGCTTCGAGGACTACGACGACCTGCGCAGCACGATCGTCGCGCAACTCGACGACATCGAGGCCGCACCCGTCACGGAGCGCGTCCGCATCGACCCCGCCAGGCGCGGCGGGGCGCGCCGCTGACGGAAGCCGAGGCTCACACCTCACCCTTCTTGGTATTCAAGGATCTGATTAGTCATATTCTTGAGTATGATGCGCGAGGGAGAGGGAAGGGGGTGCCTCCATGGCCCTGCGACACGCGGTGCTGGCGGCGCTGCTGGACGGCGAGTACAGCGGATACCAGTTGGCCAAGGCGTTCGACATCGGCGTCGCGAACTTCTGGCACGCCCTGCCGCAGCAGTTGTACGCCGAGCTGACCAAGCTGGAGAAGGAAGGGCTGATCGCGGGCCGGCAGGTGGTCCAGGAGACCCGGCCCAACAAACGCCTGTTCCAGGTCACCGACGCCGGCCGCGCCGAGCTGGAGGACTTCGCCGCAGCCGCGTCGAAGCCCTCGTCCATCCGCGACGATCTGCTCGTCAAGGTCCAGGCCGCCGACCGCGTCGGCACGGCGTCGGTGATCGGCCAGCTCGAGGAGCGGGCGTCCGCGGCCGAGGGCAAGATCGAGCTTCTCGGCAAGCTCCTGCGGCAGCTCCGCGGTGACGTGGACGAGGAGGAGTTCCTCCGCCACGGCGAGCGGATCGGACCGTACCTGACGTGCCTGCGCGGCCTGTCCTTCGAGCAGGAACACCGGGACTGGTGCCTGCGGATCGCATCCGTCCTCAAGGAAAGGCAGTCCACCCGTGCCGAGCGGTGAATACGTGCGCTATGTCGCCCTGGGCGACAGTCAGACCGAAGGCGTCGGCGACGGGGACGACACCGTCGGGCTGCGCGGCTGGGCCGACCGGCTCGCCGAGCACCTCGCAGCCGTCAACCCCGCTCTCCAGTACGCGAACCTGGCCGTGCGCGGCCGAGTCGCGGCCCAGGTCCGCGCCGAGCAGCTGGGGCCCGCCCTGGCCCTGCGACCCGACCTGGCCACCGTCGTCGCCGGGGTCAACGACGTGCTCCGGCCCCGGTTCGACGCGGCAGAGGTGGCGGGGCACCTGGAGGAGATGTTCGCCGAGCTCACGGCCGCCGGGGCCCGGGTGGTGACGATGACCTTCCCCGACGTGGGGAAGATCGCGCCCCTTGCCCGGCCGGTCCGAGGCCGCGTGTTCGACCTCAACGCCCACATCCGCGCCGCGGCCGCCCGTCATGGGGTCGCTGTCGCCGAGATCGACCTGCATGCCGCCGCCGCCGATCCGCGTCTGTGGAGTACGGACCGACTCCACACCAGCCCCCTCGGTCACGAGCGGATCGCCGCCGCCGTCGCTCAGGCCATCCAGCTGCCCGGAAGCGGCGACGCCTGGACCCTCCCCCTGCCGGAACAGCGGCTTCCTTCGCGTTGGCAAGCCGCGGGTGCCGAAGTGCGCTGGGCCGCCGGCTTCCTCGGCCCCTGGCTCGGGCGCCGTCTGCGCGGCCGGTCCTCCGGCGACGGCCGCACCGCGAAACGCCCCCTGCTGCAGCCCCTGGGCGCCGTGCCCGACTCCCCTGCGGACGGGGTGCGTCAACACCCCGCATAGGCTGCTGTCGTTGGCCAACGCATCACTGTGGGGGGTACAGGGCCGATGAGCCATGCGATGGATGTATTCGAGCCACTTCAGGCCGACGACCCGCCCGTGGTGGCGGGCTATCGGCTCGCCGCGCGGCTGGGGGCCGGTGGCATGGGCCGGGTGTATCTGTCGCACACCCAGGGTGGCCGTCCCGTGGCGATCAAGGTCGTACGGCCGGAGCTCGCCGACGATCCGGACTTCCGGCGCCGGTTCGGCCGGGAGATCAAAGCGGCCCGACGGGTCCGGGGTGCGTACACCGCCGAACTGATCGACGCCGACGCGGACGGCGTCCCGCCCTGGCTGGCCACGCTGTACGTGCCGGGACCGTCGCTGACGGAGGCGGTGACCCGGAGCGGACCCCTGCCGGTGCCCGCGGCGCTGTGGCTGATGGCGGGGGTGGCCGAGGCACTGCAGGCCATCCACGCCGAGGGCATCGTGCACCGCGACCTGAAGCCGTCGAACGTGCTGCTGGCCGGCGACGGCCCACGGGTGATCGACTTCGGTATCGCGCTGGCCGCCGACGGGACCTCGTACACGGCGACCGGTGGCACGATCGGCACGCCCTCCTTCATGGCTCCGGAACAGGCCTCCGGGGGTGAGATCACGGCGGCGACCGACGTCTTCGCGCTCGCCCAGACCGCGGCGTTCGCGCTGCTCGGAAAGCCGCTCTACGGCGACGGTCCGGCCGTCAACGTGCTGTACCGGATCGTGCACTCCGAACCCGACCTGTCCTTGCTGCCCCAGTCGCTGCGTCCGCTGTTCACCCGTTGTCTGGCCGTCGACCCGGCCGCGCGGGCCACGCCGGAGGAGGTCGTGGAATGGTGCCGGGACCGGCTGGGTGCGGAGGCCGACGCGGGCGGCGGACCTGCCGTGTGGCGGGAGATCACCGGGCCGGAGCCCGTGATCCCGGCGCCGGTACCGGAGCCCACCCCGGCCTACCCGCAGGCGCCGGTGCCCGCGGCGGCGTCGACCGCCCCGCAGCCGCCGGTGCCGTCCGGCCCGGCCTATCCGCAGCCGCAGTTCGCGTGGCCGACGCCGACGCCGGAACAACGTAAGGCCGGCAGGCGGCGCACGGTGCTGATCGCGACCGCCTGTGTCGTAGCTGGGGCGCTGGCTGTGGTGGCACTGGCCTGGTCGGTCATGGACGCGATGGGCCGGATCGGCGACCGGGACACTGCCGGCCCCACGGTGTCCGCGACGGGACCTGCCGCACGCTCGTCGGAATCCGCACCGGGATCGTCGACGGGCCCCTCCACGGATCCGTCCAAGGCCTCGGATCCGTCCGGTGCCTCGGATCCGTCGGCGGTCGGGGCCGGGGACGACGCGTCCGACGACGCCGCGTTCCCGTCGGGCTCGTCCCAGGATCCGCGGCCGGAGGGGTTCCCCGGTGTGTGGCTGGACGCCAAGAACTCGCTGAGCCTCAACAACTCCGAGCCGGAGCTGAAGGGCCGGAAGGGCGACATCCGCTTCGGTTGTGAGCAGGCCGACTGTGAACTGAAGAGCGATAACGTCGTGTTCATGCAGATCTTCGGAGGACATGGGACGACCCTCGACGAGTGCCGTCTCATGCTCGGGAGCGCCGCGAAGCACAGCTGGCCGCTGGCCGCGGCGGCGGCCGGTACCGAGATCTGCATGAAGGACGACGAGGGCAACATCGGGCTGTACGTGATCCAGACGAAGTCGACCGCCCTCCCGGAGATCGCCTTCCTCACCGGAGACCTGACCGTCTGGCGGAACGCGGACCGGTAGCGCTTCGTGCGTGGGTCGTGCCGGCCGGTGAGCAGTGTTGACGCCTGAGCGCCGCGCCCGACCCGCCCGTGCCCTCCGGTCAGGATCAACTGACGTAAGGGGTGGCCGGCCGGTTCAGTCGTCTGATCGGGCCGGTCGTCTGGTGAAGCGGCGCAACCCCCTTCGGGTGGGCCTGAGCGGCTCGTCCTCGGGTGTGGCGGGTACCTGAGTAGCGGTCAGGGCTGGTGCGAAGGCGGGGTTCCGGCCTTCCACGTACTGGCTGCCCCGTTCTATCCGGCTCCGGACGGCCTGGGCCATGGCCTGGTGGGACGGCTCTCGTAACAGGCCCTCCGCGGACAACCGTTCCCACATGTGCAGCAGTTCTCTTCCCCGGGTCGTTATCTGGCCTTCCTCCCGCATCCGTTGCCACGCCGCGGTGGCCCGGGCCACCTCGGGCACGGCCCGTTTCAGATCGGTGCGGCAGCGGATGCGCGCGACGGTCAGCGCGAGGGCGGTGGAGGTCATGTAGTCGCCGCGGAGATAGGCGATGTACGCCTCGATCGCCCGAGCCTCCAGTGACAGTTCGTCCTCCGCGCCCCGGCGCAGCGTCAGGTGCTCCCGCAGTGCGCCGGCGAGGACGAACGCGGCGTGCAACTCCTCGCGGCGAGCGTGCTGAATGATCCGCTCGACGCGGGCGAGCGGAGGAAACGCCTCTTCCTCCGCGGTGGTTCGCTCGTGCCCGGGCGGCAGATCCTCCTCCTCGGCTATGGTCCGGCTGGAGCCGTCGGGGTACACCCGGAGCCGCGCCACCTGCCGCACGCTGCGGTCGATGACGGTCGCCGCCACCGGAGCCCCCAGGGTGCGGGCGAACATGGCCACGGCGTCGAGGATCGCCTCGTTGGGCGGGCGCGTGCCGCCCATCTCCAGCAGATGGCCGTTGACCACCGTCGAACCGTCCTCGGCGACGTACGCGTCGAGACGGATCAGCGGAGGTGCGCCGATCGCGGGCAGGTTCCCCGTGTCACGGGGTGTCAGCGAGTGAGGCATCCGCTCGGACTCCAGGTCGGGCCATGCCGATGACGGGCATGGAGACAGTCGGTGCGGTCGTGATCGTCACCGCGTGCAGCGTATCGGGGCGACGCTCCCCGCCGTGCACGGAACCAGCAACCGCCCTCAGCCCTCCGCCACCGCCGTGGCCCGCCAAGGGGCGAGCCGCTGCACGTCCTTGGCCGTCTCCGTGACTCCGCTCAGGAAGCCCTGGGCGCGCGGGGACGCCGTGTCGCGGAGCCACTCCGGCGCTATGTCGCACACCGCGACCTTCACGCCCGTGCCCGCCAGGGCCAGCGGGAGGGTGTGGACCACGGTGGACGGGAAGCTCAGCACCGTGTGGCCGATCGGGCCTCTGCGGGCGATGAGTTCCAGCGGCAGATCGGGGCGGACTATCTCCAGGCCGGTGGCGGCTTCCAGGGCGTGGAGCTTGTCCGCGGACTCGCGGCGGTGGGCGAAGTAGCGGGTCGCGCCGTGAGCACGGGCCAGCGAGGTGACCGCCTCCTCGTACGGGACGGGGTCGACCACGCCGGTCTCCACGAGGGAGGTGCCGACCAGGTCGGCGCCCTTGGTGATGAGGGGCGGGCCGAAGCGCTCGCGCGTCCACGCGAAGGTGTTCGCGGTGACCTCGATGCCGTCGGGGGCGTCCACCGGCATCGCGGTGAACACCTCGACGGTGCGGGACGCCGACGGGGTGAAGCTGCGGCGGGCCGCGGTGGTGACCGGGGCCAGGAGCAGTTCGCGCGGGCCCCCGCTCCCCCGGCGGTGCCAGCGCACCAGGCGTTCGCCGCGCGCCAGTTGGGCGACGAACTCCATGGTGGCCGTGCCGTCGTCGACGACCGTGATCCGGCGGGCCCGGACCAGGGTGAGGAGCAGTTGCACGTACCGGGAGAAGGGGTCCCCGATGACGATGCGGTCGGCCTTGCGGATCAGGCCGGTCAGCGCCCGCAGGGCCTTCAGAGGCGCGCCGGTCTCCCCGCGCGCCTCCTGCCAGCGGACGGTGATGCCCTCGTCGCGGGCCAGCTCCGCCATCCTGCGCAGCTGTCCGCGCGACATCGGGTCGACCGGGGGGAGGACGACGACCGTGGTGTCGGTTCCTCCCCGGGTGTGGGTCCACTCCAGGACGTTCAGGAGCTGGACCGGGCTCTCGACGAAGGCGAGGTTCACCGGTCGGCCCGTCAGACCGCGACCGGCTCGGCGGCCGGCGCGTTCTCGCCCTCGGCGACGACGCCCGCGACCCGGCGGAGCTTCTTCATCGGGCCGAGCTCGGACTCGTACACCTTCTTGACTCCGTCGCCGAGCGACGCCTCGATGGTGCGGATGTCGCGGACGAGGCGCGTGAGGCCCTGCGGCTCGACGGAGGCGGCCTGGTCGGAGCCCCACATGGCGCGGTCCAGGGTGATGTGGCGCTCGACGAAGGTGGCGCCCAGCGCGACGGCGGCGAGGGTCGTCTGCAGGCCGGTCTCGTGGCCGCTGTAGCCGATCGGGACGTTCGGGTACTCCTGCTGCAGGGTGTTGATGACCCGCAGGTTGAGCTCCTCGGCCTTCGCCGGGTACGTCGAGGTGGCGTGGCAGAGCAGGATGTTGTCGCTGCCGAGGACCTCGACCGCGTGCCGGATCTGCTTCGGCGTCGACATGCCGGTGGAGAGGATGACGGTGCGGCCGGTGGCGCGCAGCGAGCGGAGCAGCTCGTCGTCCGTGAGGGAGGCGGAGGCGACCTTGTGCGCGGGAACGTCGAACTTCTCCAGGAAGGCGACGGCCTCGGTGTCCCACGGGGAGGCGAACCAGTCGATGCCGCGCTCGGCGCAGTGCTCGGCGATGGCGGTGTACTCGGCCTCGCCGAACTCGACGCGGTGGCGGTAGTCGATGTACGTCATCCGGCCCCAGGGGGTGTCGCGCTCGATGTCCCACTGGTCGCGCGGGGTGCAGATCTCCGGGGTGCGCTTCTGGAACTTGACCGCGTCGCAGCCGGCGTCGGCGGCCACGTCGATCAGCGCGATGGCGTTGTCGAGGTCGCCGTTGTGGTTGATGCCGATCTCGCCGGTGACGTAGACGGGGTGGCCGGGTCCGGCGGTGCGGGACCCGAACGTGCGCAGGCGGGAGGTGTTGCTCATGGTGGTGCTTCCTTACGTGGTGGGGACGTTACCTGGTGGGGGTGGGGGTGGTTCCGGTGGAGAGGGTGGGGCCCAGGAGCCAGGCCGCGATCTCGCGGATGGCGCCGGAGCCGCCGGGGTTGGTGGTCACGGCGCGCGCGGCGGCGCGCACCGAGTCGTGGGCGCTCGCGACGGCGACGGGCCAGCCCGCCAGGCCGAAGCAGGCCAGGTCGTTGACGTCGTTGCCGACGTAGAGCACGCGGTCGGGAGCGATGGACTGCTCCTCGCACCACTGCTTGAGTGCCAGGTCCTTGCGGTCGATGCCGTGCAGGACGGGGACCTGGAGTTTGCGGGCGCGGGCGGCGACGACCGGGTTCTGTTCCGTGGACAGGATCAGGAGCGGTACGCCGGCCCGGCGCAGGGCGGCGACGCCGAGGCCGTCGCCGCGGTGCACGGAGACGATCTCGCGGCCGTCGGAGTCGATGAGGACGCGGTCGTCGGTCTGCGTGCCGTCGAAGTCGAGGACGACGGCGTCGATGTCCGCCCGGGTGGGGAACGGCGAGGGGTCCAGGAGCGGCGCGAGGGCGCGGGCGCGGGCCAGGTCGTGCGGGTCGTCGATCTCCAGGACCCGGGCCGGGTCGGTCGGCACGAGCGCCGTGTGGCCGAAGAAGCGGTGGCGGTGGGTGCGGAAGCCCTCGACGTCCATGGCGTACGCGGCGCCGGTCTCCAGGTAGTCCTGGGGCCGGTCCTGACGGCGGGGGCGTACGGCCTTGTCGTGGTTGACGCCGTAGGTGTCCTCCTCGACCGCACTGCCGTCGCGCCACACGAAGCCGTGGAAGGGCGCCACGGTGACGGCGGTGTCGGCGCCGTCGCGGGCGACCGCGGTGGCGACGCCGTCGATGTCCTCGCGGGTGATGAAGGGGCTCGTGCACTGGACCAGGAGCACGACGTCGGCCTTCCGGCCGTGCGTCGTCGTCTCGTAGCTGTGCAGGGCGTGCAGGACCGCGTCCTCGCTGGTGGCCGTGTCGCCGGCGATCGCGGCGGGGCGCTGCACGCAGTGCAGCCGGGCGCCCTCCCCCAGGGCCTCCGCGGCGGCGACCGCCGCCGCGGCGATGGCCGGGTCGTCGGTGGTGACGACGACGTCCGTGACCTCGGCCGAGGCGAGGCAGGCGCGGATGGCGCGGGCGACGAGCGGTACGCCGCCGACACGGGCGAGGTTCTTCGCGGGCACGCCCTTGGATCCGCCGCGGGCGGGGATCACGGCGAGCACGGTGGGGGGCGGGGTCATGGATGCTCCTGAATCGGTGGTCACAGCTCACCCATCCGCCGGATCACGGGGGCGACCCGCTGGACGCCGTGGCGGTAGGCGCCGCGCGCCGCGTTGCGTACGGTTTCGCGGACCGCGCCCCGGACCCGGCCCGTCTCCTTGGGCGTGACGGCGCCCGGAAGCGGGTGGCCGTCGGGGCCCAGGTGGTAGCGGGCGAGGATGCCGGGGAGGTATCCGGGCGCGGTGGCGGGCGTGTAGTAGGGGGCGAGGCGGGGAAGCGGCCCGGCGGCGAGCAGCGCCGCCACCCGGGCGCGGGCGGTGTCGTAGGCCGTCCCGTAGGTGCCGTCGGCGGCGACGCCCTGGCCGGAGAGCCACTCCTCGTCGGGTTCGGGGCGGAGGCCGCCGTCGAGGTGGTCCCAGGACGTGATCAGTCCCGATCCGATGAAGTGGTGGTTGCCGAGGGCCTCGCGTACGCCGAGGTCGGAGAGGACCGCGGTCGGGATCCGCCGGTGCAGGGACTCCAGTGCGGCGGTCGAGGAGACGGTGACCAGCAGGTCGGTGCGGTCCAGGACCTCACCCATGTGCCCGTACACGAGGCGGAAGTTCGGCGGGAGGCCGCCGGGGATCCGCTCGGCGAGCCGCTGGTAGGGCAGCTCCTCGATGTGCGTGGTGTGCTCGCCGGGCTTGGAGCGCAGCTTCAGCAGCACCTCGCGGGCGGGGTGCAGCCGGGCGTGCTCGACGAGCCGGCGCAGCAGGTAGGTGCGGTCGGCACGCGAGGCCGGCACGGACGGCTGGGCGGCGAACACGACGGTGTCGCGGCCCTCCTGCGCCCGGTGCGGCTCCCCGCCGAGGAACGGCAGGGCGGCCTCCGTGACGGACGACGCGTCGGCGCCGACCCCTTCGTACACCGCGCGGAACCGCTCCCCGTCGTGGCGGGAGTTGGCGAGGACGACGTCCGCGCCGTGGCGCAGCAGCAGACCGTCGGCGAGCTTCTCGTAGACGACCCCGACGTAGCCGGTGACGACGACGGGCCTGCGGGGCAGGTCCAGTGCGGCCAGGCCGTGCAGCATCGCCTGGACCGCGCCGCCCACGAGGGCGAGGACGACGACGTCGTACGCCTCGTCCCGCACCGTGTGCAGGAACTCGACCGCTGTCACCTCGCGCACCCGGTCGGCGTCGACGCCGACCTCGCCCACTTCGGCGAGCTGGCGGGGCGTCGGGGTGGCCCGGCCGCGCAGCAGCAGTCCGCTGATCTCCACAGGACGCTCCGCCGCTCCGGACTCCGGGGCGGTGGAGAGGCGGCGCGCGGTGAGCGCGCCCCACTTCCACCGGGTGTCGGAGTCCGCGAGCACAGCGATGCGGAGGGCCGTACGGCCGGCTGCTGGTGTGGCGGCCGGAGCGGCCGCGTCATCGGTACGGGGGGGCACGTCGTAAAAGTTAGGAAGCCATTTCGATCCGCGGCCCAACGTGATGGCAACAGATGGTTAACAGCCGGTCGACGATTGGGGATTCGCCCCTTCGAGGGGCTGAATCGGCCCCGCAGGCAGGCCGGTTCACTTTCCCGATGCGTTCCGTTCACTTTCCGTACGGGCGGGAGTCAAGGCAAATGCCGGGGCCACCCCTAGCGTGATGCGGGTGGTCAAGCTCTCCGTCATCGTGCCGTTCTACAACGTTCAGGCATACGCACCCGACACCCTCAGAAGTCTGCGGGCCAATACCCGTGAGGATTTCGAGTTCATCCTCGTCGACGACTGCTCGACCGACGGGACGCCGGATCTGTTGCGCCGGGCCCGGGAAGAGATCGAGGGGGTGGTCGTGCACAGGCATGAGCGCAACGCCGGTCTGGCCACCGCCCGCAACACCGGTCTGGACGCCGCCCGGGGCGAGTACATCGCCTTCCTGGACGGCGACGACTGGCTCGCACCCGGCCACTACGACCGTCTGCTCGCCCGGACCGAGGCCCTGGGCTGCGCGTTCGTGCGCACGGACCACGTCCAGGTCACCGGCGTTTCGCGCACCGTGCGCCGCGTCCCGCACGGCCTGCGCGGGGTGGTGAGCGACCCCAGGGAAGCGATCCTGCCGGCCGACCGGACGACCTCGGTCGACTACGCCTTCGCCTGGGCGGGGCTCTACCACCGCGGCCTGCTCGACCGGGGGCTGCTGCATTTCACCGACGGGCTGCGCACCGCCGAGGACCGGCCGTGGATCTGGCGGCTGCACCGGGAGGCGGAATCCTTCGCGGTCCTGGGAACGCTGGGCCATTTCTACCGGCGGGGAGTCGCTTCATCCCTCACCCAGATCGGGGATGAACGCCAGCTTGATTTCATTCGGGCCTACGACCAGGTGGTGGCCGATACCGCGAAGGACCGCGACGCCGACATCCTGATGCCGAAAGCCGTGCGGACATACTGCGCCGTTATTTCGCATCACGTCGGATCCATCGAGAAATTCGAACCGCCGGTGGCCCGCACGCTCAGATCACTCGCCTCGGCGGCATTCGGAAACATGCCCCGGCGCGTGCTCGACGACGTCCTGGACTCGATGGACACCGAAAGGGCGACCGTGCTGCGCAAGCTGCGCCGCCGGTCCGCCGTCACCGAGGGAGCGACCGCCGCATGACCGTCCAGATCTTCGTCGCCTCCAGCCTCCACGGCACGGCGGTGCTCGCCGCGGCACTCGACTCGGGCTGCTTCGAGAGCTCCGGACGCCGCATCCTCCTGCTGAGCGACAACACGGCGGTCCCCGAGGCGGCACTCCCGGTCGACGCGACACCCGGGTTCGGGCGGCTGAGCACCCGCTTCGACGAGGTGCGTTCGTGGAACGACGCCGTCTTCCCGCTGCACCCGGGCGCCTGGACCCCCAGGCCCGACGACGTACCCCTGTGGGAACGCCACCTACGGCAGGCGTGGGACCTCGGGGACGAGGAGGTCGAGCTGGCCCTGGAATCCCCGCACGCCTCCCCCGCCCAGGCCGTCGCCCAGATCTTCACCGGCGGGCCGGTGACCGTGTACGCGGACGGGCTGACCGGCTACGGCCCGACCGGAGGCAAGATCCCGCCGCTGACCGGCACCCGCGTCCGGCGGCTGCTCCACCCGGACCTGCTCCCCGGCCTGACACCGCTGCTGCTGGGCGAGTTCGACGCCGTACCCCGCCCGCTGCCCGTCGCGGCCCTGCTCAAGGTCTTCGCCGAACTCGCGGAGGCCGCGCCGGAGACCGGGGCCCCGCAGGGGGCCGCGGTGCTGCTTCTCTCCGGGGCCGGGACACTCCCCGCCGCCGAGGAGACGGAACTCCACCTGCGGATGCTCCGCGGCACGGCCGCCCTCGGCCACACCCACCTCGTCCTCCAGCCCCACCCCAGCGGCCCCGCGCCCTCCATGGCGGCCCTGCGGGCGGAGGCCGTACGCCTCGGTGTCGAGCTGACCGTCCCGGACTCCGCCCTCCCGGCCGAGGTCCTCTACGAGAAACTGCGCCCCGCGCTCGTCGTCGGCACGTTCTCGACGGCGCTGCTCACCGCCGCCGCGTACTACGGCCTGCCGGTGGCGCGGACCGGGACCGGCACCCTCCTGGAGCGCCTCACCCCGTACGAGAACCCCTCGAGGATCCCGGTCACGATCGTCGACGCCCTGCTGCCCGACCTGGCCGACCCCGCCGCCGTGGCGGACCGGTCGCCGCTGACGGAGGCCATGGTGGCCGAGGCACTCGACGGCCTGCTGCCGGCCGTCGCCTTCGCCATGCAGCCACGCGTCCGTCCGGACCTCCGCCCGGCCGCCGAGCGCTACCTCTCCACCCGTCTGAACACCCGGACCTGGCGCTACTTCAAACGCCGCCGCCTCGGGTCGCTTGCCCTCCCCGGCGTCGTCCCCGCCCGCCTCGCCTTCGTCCGGCGGAACGCCACCCTGCGCCGGCTCGCGCGGCGCGCACGGGCCCTGAAGCGGCGCGCGCGCCGCTGATCAGCCCAGCAGCCGCGTCAGGCCGAGCCGGGCCCACAGCATGGCCGCGCCGAAGGAGAGGGCCGACGTGGCGGCGGTCACCGTGACGACCAGGGCCGCCGCCGACGGCAGCGAGAGGTCGGCGTCGACGAGTACGTCGGTGAGGAAACCCAGCACCAGCACGTGGATCATGTACGCCCCGAACGAGGCGCCCGCCAGCCGGGTCAGCGCCGGGCGCAGGCGCTCCGGGACGCGCAGCCGGTGCAGCGAGACCAGCACACCCGCGCTGAACAGGGCCACCAGGATGCTCGCGTACGGGATCGCGTAGTGCACCTCGTGCTGGTAAGCGATGACGGCGGCCAGGCACGCCCCCGCCGGCAGCAGCCACCACAGGCTCCGCCTGCCGAACGTCCCTGCGGGCAGTGCGAGGACCAGGGCGCCGAGGACCGCGTAGATCAGCTGGTACGGGCCGAAGCCCCAGCCGAAGCGCGGCAGTTCCAGGTCCGTGACCTTCCCCAGGTCGCCGAAGAGGGTCGGGGCGGCCCCCGACACGAGGAGGGCGGCGCCGAGGCCCCAGGGGCGCTTGCCCGACTTCACCAGGGCGGCGAAGGCCAGCAGCAGGATCACGGGGATGTAGGCGTACAGGTACCAGAGGTGGTACGCCGGGCGCACCGAGGCGAACAGCGCGTCGAACGCCAGCTCGTCGGCCGGGGCGTCGTTGGTGGTGCGCAGCCGGCCCCATGCCACGTAGAGCACCGTCCACACGGCGAGAGGCACCACGATCCGGACGATGCGCTGCCACAGCTGCCGGCCGTCCCGGACGGGGGCGCCGACGAGTACGACCCATCCGGCGATCGCGAAGAACAGCGGAACGGCGAAGCGGCCCGCCGAGTCCGCCGCCAGGCCCGCCCAGTAAGTGCCGGGACCGTTGGCGGCGTCCCGGCCCGCCGCGCTCACGAAGGCGGAGCCCGTGTGGCAGAGGATCACGCCGACGGAGCAGAGCAGCCGGATCAGATCGATGTCGTACCGGTGTTCGCGGCGCGGGCGGGGTGCGGGGGCGGGCTCCGGGGACTGCGCGGGGGCAGGCGAGCCGGCCGGGGAGACAGAAGAAGACATGGTCAACGAAGGCTATGAACGGGCGGGCCCCGGGTGAACTCCGGTCAGGTGAACAGTCACTTCGTCCGGGTGTCCGGCAGGTGAAGGCCGCGTGCCGGCTCGGCGGTCCTGGGTCCGGGGAGGTGCGGGACGGGGCGCCCGGAGAAGGGGTCCGGTAGGCCGAAGACGTCCCGGAGCTCGGCGAGGTTGGCGCGGGTGACCGACCACAGGTGCTCCTGCCGGCCGTGTACGTCGGCCACGGCTGCCCCGTGGTCGTCGAGTACGGCCGCCGCACGCTCGGCGAGGCGGGCGCCCAGCGCACGGTCGTGGACGGACACCCCCCAGTCGGGGCGGTCGATGTCGGCGAGGAAGTAGGCGAGCTTGGGGTGCGAGACCAGGCTGATGATCGGCGTGCCGCAGCCGAAGGGGATCATTCCCGCGTGCCCGCGCATGCCGATGACCAGTCGCGTGCGCCGGTAGAGCTCGCGGATGCGGTCGTTGGAGAACAGGTACAGCGGCTCCACCGGGAGGGTGATGCCGTGTTCCCGGCGCAGGTCGTGGACGAACTTCTCGTCGGCCGGCATATGGGCCGCGTAACGGACCTCGGCGCGCTCGCCGACGGCGCGTACGGCGGCGGCCGACTCGGCCAGGAAGTGGCCGTAGTCGTGGCCGAAACGCAGGCCGGCGCGGTCGTAGGCGCAGTTGACCAGCACGGTGTCGTCCCGGCTCACACCGTCGTCCGGGCCGGGGTCGAGGTGGCGGGCGACGGTCGTGGGACACGGCTGGTAGCGCACCCGGTCCCGTAGCTCCTCGGGCAGGAGTTCCCTGACCCGGTCCACCGAACCGTGGTTCCGCAGTCCGAAGAAGGCCGACTTCCCGACCAGGGCGCGCAGGCTCTCGGCGAAGCGCTCCCTGCGGTAGCGCTGGCCGTCGAAGACGTTGTAGCCGACCGCGAAGACGGCGAGCGGCGCGGTGATCCGGGCCAGGACGTCATCGGGGATGTTCCACTGCCAGCCGCTGTTGCTGTTGGGCGCTGTGTCCGGGAGGAAAAGGCCGCCGCCGCCGACGACGATGCCGCGCCGGGCGTTCAGCTCCTCCAGTGCGGGCTCGTCGACCAGCCGGTGCACGGAGCGCTCGTGCCAGCGGGCGGGGCCGGTGTCGGGACCGAAGCACATGCGCACCGCTTCGGGGAGCACCTTGTCGCCGGCGTTCTCCTGACCGTCGGCGAACAGGGCGACATGGGCGAGCTGTTCGTCCGCGGGGCCCTGGGCGGGGTCCTCGGCAGAGCGCGTACGGACGTACCAGGCGTGGCAGTTGCCGTCGGTGGGGTCGGCGTCGAGGCCCTCGCGTGCGTACGCCGCCGCGTCCTCGGTCCGGCCCAGCAGCCAGGCGAGGCGGGCGAGCTGGCCGTAGGCGCGGGCGGCGAAGTCCGGTGACACGGTGGCCAGGAGGAGATGGGCCTCGGCCTCCTCGTAGCGGGACAGGGCCATCAGGCTGATGCCCAGCGTCTCGTGGCAGCGCGGCAGGTCGGGCCGGTCCGCCACGGCGGCGGTCAGCAGGGCGACGGCCTCGTCGTAGCGGCCCTGCTGCCGGTGCACCTCGGCGACCCGGCGGACCAGGTCCACGGGCGCACGCCCCTCCTCGGGGAACGGCAGGGCGCAGTGCAGCAGCAGTTCGGGGTGGGTGGGTCCCGGGAGGGCGCAGTAGGCGGCGCGGAATGCCGCGTCGTCCAGCTCGAAGCGTTCGCGCGCCTCGTGCGCCGGGGTGCCGGGGGCAGGGTCCTCGCCGAGGTGCAGGACGACGGTGCTCCCGGGTACGGGGACGCCGTCGTACAGCCGGTCGGCCGGGAAGTCGTAGGGGGAGCCGAGCGGTTCGAGGATGCCCGCCTCCGTCAGCGCGCGGTCCACCGCGTCCTCGCCGCCTTCGGCGAGGACGTCGAGCACGTCGTCTGTCACGTCCTGGCGCTGGATGACCAGCAGCCCGTCGTCCCGCACGGTCCGTCCGCCGCCGGGGGCGGGCTGTAGCACGGCTGCCACTCCTGTGCGGAGGGCCAGCAGCGGCCGGAGGGAGCCGAGGACGACCATGTCGGGGCCGACCGCGATGACGGTGTCGTAACCGGTCGCCCGGAAGACGTCGAGGCGGCTCTCCGCGATACGCGGGACGAGGCGCGGGTGCAGCCTGCGGGCGGCGTCGAGCGCGGAGTCGGGCAGCCCGGGGTGCAGGAGGAGGAAGTCCTCGCAGACGGCCGGATCCGCCAGCGCGAGGCTGCGCAGCAGCACCAGGAGACCGGGCATCCGGTCCTCGTCGGCGTAGGCGGCGAAGGCGATCCTGCGCTTGCCGGTGACGGCGCTCCGGTCGTCGGCGTCGGGGGCGCCCGGCCGTCCGTGAGGGGCGGTGGGCCCGGTGCGTCTGCCGTGGGTGGGCTCGGCGGGGCTGTTCATCGGAGCGCGGTCCTCATCTCGGTCTCGTCCTCCTGTGTCGCGCGGGCCGTGACCCACTCCCGCTCGCGCGGCGACAGCTGCCCCGGGAGTCCGAAGCCGATGAGGTCCAGGCGGTCGGCCGCGTCCAGGAAGTCCAGCAGCCGGAGCACGGTGAACGCGGTGCCCTTTCGCGGGCCCCAGCCGTCCTCACCGAGGAGGGCCGGGTCGTCCAGGGGATGCCGCAGCGTGGCGTCGCCGATGTGGTCCTGCGCGCCGGCGACCAGCCGGGCGCGCAGCGAACGGCGCCACTGCGACAGCGACTCACCGAAGACCAGCCGGGTGCCCGCCCGGCGGTCCCAGGCCGGGCCCGTCCACGGAGTGTCCCCCCGCAGGGTGACCGCGTGCAGGTCGGTGCGCGGCGCGGCGGCCGGAAGGGTGTCGCAGCG
Source organism: Streptomyces sp. NBC_01166 (assembly GCF_045039765.1). Lineage (NCBI taxonomy): Bacteria > Bacillati > Actinomycetota > Actinomycetes > Kitasatosporales > Streptomycetaceae > Streptomyces > Streptomyces sp. NBC_01166. Next base: position 5,199,481 of record NZ_CP108613.1, on the reverse strand, counting down.
CACCACCAGGTCGTATCCGTCGATCAGCCTGCCGAGCGGGCTGCCGGGGGCCTTCTCCTCGTCGGCGATCCGGGCCGCGCCCGCGACCAGGCAGACCGACCGGCCCGCGATCAGGCGGCGCAGGGCGCCGACCCCGGCCGGCTCCGCGCCGCCGAGCAGAGGGTCGGCCATCCTGTCCCGGTCCAGGAGCCGGCGGTAGGCGGCGTACCGCGCGGTGAAGCGGCGGACGGCCGGGTCGGCCATGCCGCCACGCTCGGCGGTGTGCCGGCGCACGATCCCGGCGAAGACCGTACGCGCCTGTCCGGCGGGGGTGTTGTGCAGCGCCCGCAGGGCGTCGCCGTCCTCGCCGGGGAGCAGCCCGGCGGCCTCCTCCAGACAGGCACGGAGATCCCGCAGCGTGGCGACACGGCGCACGATGTCCTCGGCCGCCGCCGGGTTCTGCTGAAGCGCCAGGTGTTCTCCGTACGCCTGCTCCGCCTCGTCCCGGCGGCCCAGCGCCTCCAGCGCGCCTCCACGCAGCCGCCATGCGCCCTTGGACCTGGCGCGCAGCGCGGTGGCCTCGACGGCGATGTCCAGGGCGAGATGTGTCTCCGTCTCCCCGCCGGCCTCCAGGGCGCGCTGCCCTGTGCGGAGCAGGGCGTCGAAGAGGTCGTCCCCGTCGGTTCCGCAGGCCGTGGTGAGGCCGCCGATGGCGGCGAGGAGCCGGGTCTGCGGGGCGTCGCCCGTGGGACCGCCCGCGGTGAGGCCCGCGAGGTAGTCGCCGCACAGGCGCAGGGCGGCCGTGGGGGCCGACCGCGCCGTGGAGCCCTGCCCGGTTCTCGCCCGCACTGCCTTGAGCAGCCCCGTGAAGGTCTGGCCCATGCTCGTTCCGCCGTTCTGTCATCAGTGGCCGGCCGGGGCGCACCCCGGTTCCGGGGTCAGAGGCCCAGGCTGGTGCGGGTGCGCCGCACGGTCCGGCGCAGCCGGATCGCCGCTCCTCGCGGGCCGCCGCCGGGCAGGGTGAGCTTCTGCAGGCGACGCCGCTTGAAGTAGTGCTGCGTGTCCGTGCCGAGGTGGTCCCGCAGCCAGGCCTCGGCCTCGGCGCGCAGCGTGGGGTGGAGACCGGACTGCATGCAGTAGCCGACCGTCCTGACCAGGGGCGCGAGGGTTTCCGGCGCCGTGGAGGGGAGTTCGGGCACGGGCCGGCCGGCGGCCTGCTCGTCCAGGTCGGGCACGAGGTGGTCGACGATCGTCAGCGGGATGCGGTTGCTGTTCTCGTACGGGGTGATGCGGTCCAGGACGAGACGGGTGCCGACCCGGGCGACGGGGATGCCGTAGTACGCGGCGGCGGTGAACATCGCGGTCGAGAAGCAGCCGACGACGAGCGTGGGAGCGCACCGCTCGTAGAGGGTCTCGGCGAGCAGCGGGCTGTCCAGGGTGGTCAGACGTATGCCCAGTGCGGCGGCCGCGTCGTCCAGGGCCCTGGAGTAGCGGGCCGGTGCGGTGGGGTGGGGCTTGAAGAGGACGGAGGTGTGGCCGGCCCGCGCCGCGCCGCGCAGCATGCGCAGGTGCAGGTCCTCCTCCTCCTCGGCCGTGAGGATGTTCAGCGCCGCGAGGTACTGGCCGAGGAGCACGGCCGTGGGCGCCTCGGCCTCGGCCTCCGCGAGCCGGCGGTCGCCGTCCGCCGCCCCGGCGATCTCGCCGAGGACCTTGCGGAAGGCGTCGTTCGGGACGAGCTCGGGCTCGACGCCGGACTCGGCGAGGAGGAGCGGACGCAGTCCCGGTACGAGATCCAGGTGGAGCACCCGCTGGATGCGGCAGGCGATGGACCGCGGCACCTTGTTGCGGGTCGGGCCGTAGCTCATCAGCCCGTCCGCGTAGACGTGCACGGCGCTCTCGGAGAAGATCGCGGCCAGCGCACGGGCCGGGTTGACCTGGATGGACTCGACGGCGAGGTCGACGGGGTCCTCGGGGGCGATGCCCCACGCGAGGCGGAAGGCGCGCTGCCAGAGCTCGGTCTCCTCGGCGCGCGGCCCCCAGCCGCTCGGGTGGTGGGGGCTGATGGCGTCGTTCCAGTCGACGACGGAGTCGAAGCGGGCTGCGATGTCCCCGTAGCCCCGCATCTCCTCCAGCCGGAGGGCGGTCTCGGGGATCGCCGCGTTGTTGGTCACGAGCAGGACGCGGTGGCTGTCCTGCCCGGGCCCGAACTGGCCGGCGTCGAGGGCCGCCGCGAGTGTGGCCGCCCCGTACAGGGTCGACACCTGGAAGATCTGGGTGCGCGTGGGCATGGGTCAGGCGGCCTTCTGCTTGTCACGCAGGCGGTTGAGCAGCGTGCTGCGCCTGGTGTCCATCATCGTCAGGGTGTGGTCGAGCACCTGCTGCGGCATGCGGCGCAGTGCGGCTGCCGACTCGTGGCGCAGACGCCGGAACGTCGCGGGTTCGTAGGCGTCCGCCTTCTCGTTGTGGAAGGCGATCATCGCGCAGTAGGTGCGGACCGCCTTGGGCAGGAGGATCTCCGCGTCCGGGTCCTCGAGGATCTCGTCGATCAGCGTGTCGTAGGCGGGGAAGAAGTCCAGCTGGCGGGAGTCCTTGATCTGCGTCAGGGACGTGGTGACACCGCGCCGGTAGAAGATGCCGTACAGGTTGAGCGCGGCGTAGGTGCGGGCCCGCAGGTGCAGCTGCCAGATCCACAGCCGGTCCTCGGCGGTGCGCAGCCGGGTGGTGAAGCGGTGGCCGCCGTCCTCGAAGAGCCGCCGGTGGTAGACGCCCGCCCATACGAAGGGGTAGTCGACCATGGTCTCCCACTCGGGGGCCGCGATGCCCTCGCGTGGATCCAGCACCGTGTCACGGAGCCGGGCGGGCGCGCGCTTCACGATGCGGCTGGTCCCGGTGGCCTGGACATGGTCGGTGCGGGCGAAGTCGCAGTCCAGCTCGGCGGCGGCGTGCAGCAGCCGGCCCAGGTGGCCGGGGGCGTACCAGTCGTCGCCGTCGAGGAAGGTGACGAAGTCGCCCCGGGCCGCGTCGATGCCGCTGTTGCGGGCCGCCGCGATGCCCACGTTCTTCTCGTGCCGGATGACCTCGGCGTTCGGGAGTCTGTCGGCCCAGCGGTCGACGACGGCCGGCGTCTCGTCCGTGGAGCAGTCGTCGACCAGCAGGAACTCGATGTCCGGGCCCGCGTTACGGGCAAGACTGCCCAGCGTCGTGTCGGCGTAGGCGCCGACATTGTGGAACGGAACGACAACGGACAGCTTCGGCACGCGGGCCCTCACCTTCGATCATGGTCCGCACACGCTAGTGACGCGGATGAAGGGGCGGGTGTCGCACGGCCCGACGAACGGTGAACTCTGGGCGTCGCCGAAGTGTCCCGGACCGGGGCGGGCAGCGCGAGGGCCTTTCAGCTCAGGCCCGCGAGCCCGGCCTGACCCGAACGAGAGGCCCTACGTCACGCCGTACCGTGCCTCGATGCCCGCGACGACGATCCACAGGCCGTCCTCGAAGCGTTCGTCGTAGTTGGTGAAGATCTCGGCCCCTGCCGCCGCCGCGAGCGGATAGCGCTCCAGACGTCCGGCCCGCTCGTCGATGTCGTAACCCTCCCGGCGCTCGTCCGGCATGGGCTGGACGCCCTGCTCCTCGGTGACGAAGCCCATCGTGTACGCGTTCACGGTGGTGCCGGCGCGCACGGCCTGCCAGAGCTCGAACCCCGCGTCGACCATGGTGCGGAGGTGGGCCTCCAGGCCGTCGGCGTGGTCGGTGCCGGTGAAGCGGGCACCGCTGTAGACCTTGGCGCCGTCGCGGTAACGCAGCAGCGCTCCGCGCAGCGCGCTCTGGTACGCGACCATCTGCTGCTGCCAGGTGTGGGGCGTGGGCCCTGGCAGCTCCTGCGCCAGCATCCGGCGGTACATCACCGTGGCCATCTCGTCGAGCAGCGCCTGCTTGTCCTTGAAGTGCCAGTAGAGCGCGGGCGCCTTGACGTCCAGCTCCCTGGCGATGGCGCGCAGGGTCAGCCCGTCGAGGCCCACCTCGTTCAGCAGTTCCAGGGCGGTGTCCGCGACGCGCGCCCGGTCGATCTTCGTCGTACCCACCTTGACAATTTAACAGCGTTAAGCAGACACTCCCAATCATGGAACTTAACAGCGTTAAGGAAACCGGGGTCCTGGTCGTCGGCGCGGGCCCCAGCGGCCTCGCCCTGGCATGCGACCTCGCACGCCGGGGAGTGCGCGCCCTCGTCGTCGAACAGGCCCCCTCGCTCTTCCCCGGCTCGCGCGGCAAGGGCATCCAGCCGCGCACCCGGGAGGTGTTCGACGACCTCGGCGTGGGCGGCGCGGTGCACGAGCACGGCGGGCCCGCGCCGGTCGGGATGACCTGGAAGGACGGTGAGCGCCAGGGCGAGTACGACATGTTCCGCCGCGCGGCGCCCACCGAGGCGGAGCCGTACGGGGAGCCCTGGATGATGCCGCAGTGGCGGACCCAGGAGATCCTGATCGGGCGTCTGCGCGAACTGGGCGGCGACGTCCTCTTCTCGGCCGCCCTCACGGGTCTGTCGCAGGACGCCGACGGGGTCACCGCACGGCTCACCACCGGCGAGGTGCGCGCCTCCTACCTGGTCGCGGCGGACGGCGGACGCTCCACGGTCCGACGCCTGCTCTCCATCACGATGGAGGGCGAGACCGTCGACCCGTCGCCCACCCTGGTGGCCGACGTGCGGATCGCGGAGGCGGCCCTCGACCGGCTCAACTGGCACATCTTCCTGGGCGAGGCGGGCATGCTCACGCTCTGCCCGCTGCCCGGCACCCCGGACTTCCAGCTGGTCGCCCAGTTCAAGGAAGGGGCGCCCGACACCACACCGGATGGCGTACGGACCCTCGTCGCGGCCCGCACCCACCTGGAGGCGGACGACGTCACCGAGGTGCGCTGGTCGTCGGACTTCCGGCCGCGCGCCGCGCTGGCCGGACGGTTCCGCGACGGCCGGGTCCTCCTCGCGGGCGACGCCGCGCACATCCACTCCCCGGCCGGCGGCCAGGGGCTGAACACGAGCGTCCAGGACGCGTACAACCTGGGCTGGAAGCTCGGCCAGGTGCTGCTGCACGGCGCACCCGCCGCCCTGTTGGAGACCTACGAGCAGGAACGCCGCCCGGTCGCCGCAGAGATGCTGGGCCTCTCGACCCGCATCCACCGGGGCGAGCAGGAACGCGGTTCAGCGGCCCAGCAGTTGGGGCTCGGCTACCGCGAGGGTCCGCTGGCGTCCGGCCGGGCGGGGGCCCTGGAGGCCGGTGACCGGGCGCCGGACGGGCCCGCCGGAGAGGGCAGGCGACTGTTCGACGTCTTCCGGGGCCCGCACTTCACCCTGCTCGCGGTCTCCACGGACGCCGCACCGCCCGCACACGACGGCGAGCTGCTGCGGACCTTTCGCACGGAGGCGTACGAGGCCTACGGCAAGGGCCTGTTCCTGGTCCGGCCCGACGGCTACATCGGCTGGGCGGGCGAGGACACCACAGGGCTCGCGGAGTACGCCGGATCACTGGGCCTTGACCTCAACTTTGCTTGAGGTTCTACGGTCCAGGGCATGGACTACTCACATGACGACGCAGGACTGGCACGGCAGCCCATCGGCTACTGGAGCTGGGCGGCCCACGACGCGACCGTGACCCACATCCGGGCCGCACTGGCCGAACACGGACTGACCCAGCCCCCCTGGTGGGTCCTCAACCAGCTCATCGACGCGGACGAACGGGGCCGTCCGCGCGCCGAGGTGGTCGCGATGCTCAGCGGCTATCTGAACACCGGCGGCTCGCTGGAGCCCGAGATCGACACCCTCATCGTCCAGGGCCTCGTCACCGAGGACCCCACGACCCGCCTGCGGCTGACCGCCGAGGGACACGCGCTGCACGCCAAGGCGGCCGAACGGGTCGGCAGGGCGCTCGCGGAGATCCATGCCGGCATCCCCGACGAGGAGTTCGTCGCCGCCCTCAAGGTCCTCCAGCGCATGATCCACAACGTGGGCGGCAAGGCCTGGCACCACTGACCCGGGCCGGGATCACACGCTGCTGAACGACAGCTTCGCCGCGAACCCGAGGAACAGCACACCCGCCGCCGAAGTGGCCCCCGCCGACAGCCGCTTACGGCGGCGGAAGGCGGCGGCCAGGCGGGTGCCGCCGAAGATGAGCGCCGTGAGGTAGAGGAAGCTGCCGATCTGCAGCAGCGTCCCCAGCAGCAGGAAGGAGAGCCCCGGATAGGCGTAACCCGGATCGACGAACTGCACGAAGAAGGAGATGAGGAACAGGATCAGCTTGGGATTGAACAGGCTGACCACGAGCGCCCGCCGGTAGGGATGCTCCGTCTCCTTCGCGGGCGCCGCGTCCTCCACCGAAAGCTCGGCCATGCGCTGGTGCCGCTCGCGCCACATCGACACGGCCGTCCGCATCATCCCGATCGCCATCCAGGTCAGATAACCCGCGCCGGCGAACTTGACGACCGCGAAGAGCAGGGGCGTCGTCTGCAGCAGCGAGGCGGCGCCCAGCGCGGACAACGTCATCAGGATCGTGTCCCCGGTCCACACCCCGGCGGCGGCCACATAACCGGTGCGCACCCCGCGCCTGGCGGCGACGGAGAGCACGTACAGCGAGTTCGGTCCCGGCAGCAGAATGATCAGCACAAGGCCGGCGAGATAGGTCGGAAGATCGGTGACACCCAGCATGAACGGAGTGTCGCACGCGGGTACGACACCCCGGCAGAACGGTCCAGAATGCGGCCGGTCAGTCCTCGTCGCCGTCCAGCAGACGTTCCACGGAGAGCTCCATCTCCATCCCGACCACGTCCGGCACGGTGAACGACATGTCGGCCGGTGGTGTCACAGTGAGCCTCCCCTGGAGAATCTCCACGCGATGCCATGAGCCTATCCACGGGTGCGGCCGATCGGGGAGAGATCACCCGTGAGAGTGCCCCGGCCCCTCAGAACGCGTCCGTCGGGACGTACGCCCCCCAGACCTCCCGCAGCGCGTTGCAGACCTCGCCCACCGTGGCCCGGGCCCTGAGCGCGTCCTTCATCGGGTAGAGCACGTTGTCCGTCCCCTCGGCCGCCTTCTTCAGCTCCGCCAGCGCCGCGTCCACCGCCCCCTGGTCGCGTTCGGCGCGGAGCTTCGCCAGGCGGGCCGCCTGCTGGGCCTCGATCGCCGGGTCGACGCGGAGCGGCTCGTACGGCTCCTCCTCGTCGAGGCGGAAGCGGTTGACGCCGACGACGACGCGTTCGCCGCTGTCCGTCTCCTGGGCGATGCGGTAGGCGCTGCGCTCGATCTCGCCCTTCTGGAAGCCGCGTTCGATGGCGTTGACCGCGCCGCCCATGTCCTCGACCTTGAGCATCAGGTCCAGCGCCGCCGCTTCGACGTCGTCGGTCATCCTCTCGACGACGTACGACCCGGCGAAGGGGTCCACCGTCGCCGTCACGTCCGTCTCGTACGCCAGGACCTGCTGGGTGCGCAGCGCGAGGCGGGCCGACTTGTCGGTCGGCAGGGCGATGGCCTCGTCGAAGGAGTTGGTGTGCAGCGACTGCGTGCCGCCCAGGACCGCGCCCAGGCCCTGCACGGCGACCCGGACCAGGTTGACCTCGGGCTGCTGGGCGGTGAGCTGGACCCCGGCGGTCTGGGTGTGGAAGCGCAGCATCAGGGACTTGGGGTTCTTCGCGCCGAACTCCTCCCGCATCACCTTCGCCCAGATCCGGCGGGCGGCACGGAATTTGGCGACCTCCTCGAGGATCGTCGTACGGGCGACGAAGAAGAAGGAGAGCCGGGGCGCGAAGTCGTCCACGTCCATGCCGGCCGAGACGGCGGTGCGGACGTACTCGATGCCGTCCGCGAGGGTGAAGGCGATCTCCTGCGCGGGCGAGGCGCCGGCCTCCGCCATGTGGTAGCCGGAGATGGAGATGGTGTTCCACTTCGGGATCTCGGCCCGGCAGTACTTGAAGATGTCGGCGATCAGCCGCAGTGAGGGCTTCGGCGGGAAGATGTACGTGCCCCGGGCGATGTACTCCTTGAGCACGTCGTTCTGGATGGTGCCCGTCAGCCGGTCCGCGGGGACGCCCTGCTCCTCCGCGACCAGTTGGTAGAGCAGGAGGAGGAGCGCGGCCGGGGCGTTGATGGTCATCGAGGTGGAGACCTCGTCCAGCGGGATCCCGCCGAACAGGACGCGCATGTCGTCGAGCGAGTCGATCGCCACGCCGACCTTGCCGACCTCACCGGAGGCGATGGGGGCGTCCGAGTCGTGCCCCATCTGGGTGGGCAGGTCGAACGCGACGGAGAGTCCGGTCGTGCCGTTGGCGATCAGCTGCTTGTAGCGGGCGTTGGACTCGGTGGCGGTGCCGAATCCCGCGTACTGCCGCATCGTCCACGGCCGGCCCGTGTACATCGACGGGTACACACCACGCGTGAAGGGGAAGGCGCCCGGGTCCCCGAGCTTCTCCTCGGCCCGCCAGCCGTCGAGTGCCTCCGGCCCGTAGACCGGCTCGATGGGCAGTCCCGACTCGGACTCACGCGTCATTGCTGTGCCTCCCGTTCAAGCTACTTATCGGTAACAACCTCGCGACGGACTCTAGCCCCGGCGCCCCGGCCCTTGGGATCCCTCCGCTGGGACCTTGCTCACAGCCCGTACCGGGAAAGCCTGGACGCATGTCTCCCATCATGGACAGGATTCGGCAACCGGGCAGGACGGGAATCCGTCCCATGAGATATCCGTGCCGCGCGAAGGGTCACGCGCGACCGGGGCGGCGACGGGCGAGAACCAGGGGGCCGAAGGATGAGACGCACACGGACGGACAGGTACACGCGCGGGGTACGCGCGGCGGGCGCGGCAGCCGTGGGCGTAATCGCACTGGCCACGCTGACGGCGGGCTGCAAGGTCGAGACGGTGGGAGCGGCGGAGCCCACCGCTCTCCCGGCGAAGACGTCCTCGCCCCCCACGCCCTCGCCCTCACCGGACGACGCCAAGCCGGGCGGCGACCGGCCGAGCCCCTCGGCCACTCCCTCCCGGACACCGAGCGCGCGCCCCTCTCCACAGCCCAGCACCCTGATGTCGGTCGGCGACCGGAGCAAGCGCGTACGGGAGCTCCAGGCCCGGCTGCGTCAGATCGGCCACTTCGACCGCAGCCCCACCGGGTACTACGGCGACGCGACCGTCGCGTCAGTGCAGTCCTTCCAGGGCAAGCGGGGCCTGCCCCGCACGGGCCGGACCGACACGGTGACCTGGGAGCGGCTGCTCGCGATGACGCGCCGGCCGACGGCGAAGGAGCTCGACCCGCCGGCCGCACCGGCGGCCGCGAAGCCCGACGCCCGCTGCATGAAGGGCCGGGTCCTGTGCATCAGCAAGAACAGCCGCACGCTGTCCTGGGTGATCGACGGCAGGGTCGTCTCGACGATGGACGTGCGGTTCGGCTCGCAGTACACACCCACCCGTGAAGGCGTCTTCTCGGTGTACTGGAAGTCCCGCCACCACGTGTCGACGCTCTACGACTCCCCCATGCCGTACGCGATGTTCTTCAGCGGCGGCCAGGCGGTGCACTACTCGTCCGACTTCGCGGCGCGCGGTTACAACGGAGCCTCGCACGGCTGCGTGAACGTACGGGACGAAGGGAAGATCGCGTCGCTCTTCGCCCAGGTGCGGAACGGCGACAAGGTCGTCGTCTATTGGTAGACGGTTCAACCGAATTAGGGGCGCGGGCGGGACCGGGGGAACGTGTCCCGCCCGCGCCGGATGCGCTGAGCCGAAGGTACGGGGGGAACCCCGGCTCGTTGCGCGGCCGATGACCAGTCGGCACTTACTACTGCGCCGGACCGCCGAAGAACGTTACTGCCGAGTTGTTCTCGCAGGTCAGCGCGTTGCCGACAGAAGGGCGGACGGTGAACTCGCGGTTGGTCCTGCCGTCGGCCGCCCCGTGCCGTCCTGAGGCGCGTCATCGCCGGACGGCGTACGGAAGGTGATGGCGGGCAGGGAGCTCCCGCCGTCCTTGCCGTCGTCCTTGCCGTCGTTCCGGTCGTCGTCCTGGCCGCCCTCACCGCTCCCGCCGTCACGGTCGTCCGTGCCGAGGAGGCGGTCGCAGAAGCGGTCCAGGTTGCGTTCGCCGTCGGCCAGTTCGAGGAGCCGGGACCTCTCCTCCTGGCTCAGGGTGTTCCCGCGGTAGGCGCGGCAGGCCTTGACCGACTTCTTGAACACCTCGCCCGGGGACCTTCCGGGCGCCTCGGGCGCGTCCGTGCCGTCCTGGGCGCCGCCGGTTCCGCCGTCCCGGCCGGTCTCCTCGCGCTCCGTCGCACCGCCGCCGTCCTGCCCGGTGCCGGGATCACCACCGGGCACCCCGCCGTCCGGCACGTCCGAGGGCGCCGGGGAGCTGGGCGCACCGGGTGTTCCCGAGGGCAGCGGCGAAGGCGGTTCACCGGCGTCGGGCACTCCGGCGCCCAGCTCCTCGGGAGACGCGGACGCCGAGACGGACGCGGCCGGAACCGGCGAGTCCTTGCCGCCGAACGGCGCGGGAAGCATGCCTGTACCCCCGGCGACCGCCACCCCGCCGAGTGCGCACCCGGCGAGCGAGACGGCGAGGCCGTAGCGCAGCGGGCGGGTCCATCGCGGGCGGCGGACCGGGGCCGTGCGCGCTGCCCCGATCCGTACGGTGTGCAGGGCGTCCGGCTGTCTCGCGACTCCGGTGGGGCTCGCCGCTCCGGCCCGCTTCCCGCCCCGGGACACCTCACGGAAGGCGGCCAGCACCGCGGCCTCACCGGGCAGTTCCTCACCGGCCGGGCCGGGGGCGCGCAGGGCGCGCAGCGCCGCCTCCACCCGGCGGGCCTCGGTTCTCGCGTGATCGTCGACGGGCTCGACGGACTCGCCACGGAGCAACATCTCCGCCGCGTCCGCGTCAAGCCACTCGTGCTGCTCGTCGGCCATCACATGTCCTTCTGCGTCCACGGACGCGAATGCGTCACACCGACGGGTGCCACCACACCCTGACGGCCAGGGCGTTGTGCGGGTACGGCGCCGAGCTCCGCACCCGCCGCCGGAATCTCTTCCTCCGGGCCGTTGTCGGCGCCGACCAGCTCCGCCAGCCGTTTCAGTCCTCGGTGGGCGGCGGTGCGCACCGCGCCAGGGCGCTTGCCCAGCGTCCGCGCCGCGCTCTTCGCGTCGAGACCGACCACCACACGGAGCACGACAGCCTCGGCCTGGTCCTGGGGCAGCTGGGCGATGAGGGACATGGTGCGCCCGGTGGCCAGTGACTCCAGCGCCTCGCCCGCCGTGTCGGACTCCGCGGGCTCACCGGCCAGTTCGCTCTCGTCGCCGCCGATCGCGGGGCGCCTGCCCCGCATCCGTATGTGGTCGAGTGAGCGGTTGCGCGCTATCCGGGCCGCCCAGCCGCGGAACCGGTCGGCGTCCCCGCTGAAGCGGTCGAGGTCACGCGCTATCTGCAGCCAGGACTCGGACGCCACGTCCTCGGCGTCCGGTTCACCGACCAGCGTCCGTATGTAGCCGAGCAGCCGTGGGTGCACGGCGCGGTACACAGTCCGGAAGGCGTCCTCGTCCCCGTCCTGTGCCGCGAGCACCGCGGCGGTCAGCTCCGCGTCGTCCCCCAGCACTCCCTCAACCCGCCCTGCTGATCCGAATCGTAGCTGGTCACCACTACTGCGCCACGCTGCGCGACTCAGCACGCTACGTGGTCGGACGGTGCCCCGTCCATGACTTGTACAACCCGCAACTGTCTCCTGACTCAGTGCGGTGTGACAGAAAACGCACCCGTGACGCTGAGATGAGTACGGGGTCGCTCTGCGGCCCCGTGGAAGACGGCCGGGGCCTCTCCTGTGGGGGGTGGCGGCCCCGGTCGTCGTCCCCTCCCCTCATGACGTCACGTCAGGGTCATGTCGCCGGGCCGGCCACGGCCGCGAGCGCGGCGGGACATCACCGCGCGCAGCACCCGCCGGCCCTCGGTCGACAGATCCAGGGCCCGGCGCAGGCCCGTCGCACCGCCCGGTGTTCCGGCGGTCCCGGCGAGCCCCTCCAGGATCACGGACTGCCGGCGGAGTTCTCCCGTGACGAGAGGGCCACCGCCCACGGCGCCGTCGGCCCGGCAGGCCTCGGCCGTCCGCGCGCCGTCACCGGCCGGGAAGTCCGACTGCCGGTGGATGTCCAGCGCGAGGAGCGAGCAGGCGTCCGCCCACGCGCGCAGCGGCCCGGCGGCGAATTCCCGGGGTGCGGTGGCCAGCAGTGCCCGGACGCGGGCCGTCGTGGCGTCCCGGCCCGCTCCACCCTCCAGGGCCGCGTGCGCGGCGTCGAGCCGGGCGGCCCAGTCCGCGCCGCTCTCGCAGCCCGCCCAGAGCGGGCGCAGCGGCTCGGGATCGTCCCCGTCCTCCGGCGGCGGAAGACAGCGGTCCAGACAGGCGACCGCGCTCGCCGCCAGACCTCGTTCGTCGGCACCAGCGATCAGCTCCAGCAGACTCATCGACGCCTCCCCCATCGGTTCACCGCTCACTCGGTCCCGGGGAGCACACCGCTTCCCGTTACCGCGTACAGCGTCAGATGGCTGAAAAGCGTCACTCTTCCGACACGGGAGATCACAGCGGGACTCAGTCGGATCGACTCTCGATGCCCAGACGGTCCAGGAAAGCGAAGAAAAGTTCCTCCGCGGACCACTCGGACCGCTCGATGCGCAGCAGTTCGAGCAGGGGGCCTTCGAGGACGCCCTGGCCGGATTCGGCCGCCCATGCGACGGCCCGCGCCGCGGCGTCCTCGGGTGGCAGGAAAAGGTCTTCCAGCGTCAGGCCGTCCCGGTCGATGTGCGCGGCCATCGGCGCCCTGCCCAGGCAGGCGTACCAGGACCCGCTGTGCGGCGCCGCCGCCTCGACGGCCACGCAGACACCGTCCATGACGAAGCCGAGGAGGACCGGCGCCCGTGCTGCGTCGGCGAGTGCGGTCATGCTGCCCGGTGAGGGCTCGGTGGGGTGGGACCAGACCTGCCAGCCGTCCGCGCGGTACTCCCGCAGCGTGAGCCGTTCGCGCGCGTCGCGCAGCGCGGGGTGGCCGATGAGCGGCTCCCCGCTGCGGCCCACGAGATACAAGCCCCAGAAACCCACGTCGTGCTCCCCCCGCGGTCCGGGCCATTCTTCCCGTCCGGGACCACGGGGAAGCGCGAAAACGGGTCAACTCAGGCGGGCGCCGGGCCGGTCGGAGAGGGGCGGACAGCGGGGTCACGCCGAGGGCCGCGCGCTCACCCTGCATCCGGGTCAGCTTCCGTACGAAGAGGATCGCGAGGACGGCCGCGGCGATGTCGAGCACATCACCCACGAGGACCAGGCCGACCGCGGCCACGATCTCAGGCGACAGTTGGGCCCGCTCGTACTGCCTGCCCGAGTGCAGGCTGAAGAACATCGAGAAGACCCAGACACCCCACCAGAGGTTCAGCGGAGCCGTGGAGACGGTGCGCCAGGCGCCGTCCGGACTCGTCTGCGCGCTCGCGGCCCAGATGCCGCCCGCGACCCTGCGCCGCAGCCAGAAGTTGGCGACCGGGATGAACCACGCGCCGACCGCCCAGCCCGGCCTCATGGACTGCAGACCCGCGTCGAACACCTCGGCGTTGAGCCGGACCCTGCGGAACCAGAGGATGAAGAGCACGGCGGTCGCCATGATCGCGTAACTCTGCGGAACGCGCACCCCGTCGTACCACTGCGCCGCGCGGTACGACCCGTCGCCGTCGGACACGAAACCGTCGGTGACGACGGCGTACTCCCCGCGGAGGTTCAGCCCGGCCGCCACGGTCAGGAGGTCGGTGGCGATGACGGTCCCGAGCAGGACGACGGCCGCCCTGGCGAGCCCTGGGGGGCTCCGCTTCATGAAGTGCACCACGTGCGGAGTGAGACGCACGAGCCGCGCGCCCCTCCCAGGGCGCGCGGCATGCGGAACCTGGCCTTCCCGCGGCGTCGCCGTCCACGGAGCCCCGGTCAGTTCGACGCGTCGACCTCGTCGGCGAGCTTCTCGAACTGTGCCCAGGTCAGCTTCGGCTCCCGCGGGTCCCACAGCTTCTGGGAGACCGCGTTGAGCGGCATCCGGATCCCCTCCGCCACCTGCGCCTGCGTCTGCGCGTTCGGGAAGTCGCCCCAGACCGCGAACCGGCCGCCCAGGATCTGCTTCGAATAGCGCTCGGCCACCGGCTCGGTTCCACGCAGGACGAACGGCGTCCACTGCTCGTAGATCCGCTCACCCGTCGGGTACGTGAAGTCGTTGGGCTCGCCGAGCACGTAGTAGAGGTACTCGTCGTTGAGGTTGATCACCTTGCGGCCCTCGGCGAGGTAGGCCTGGGGCGGCCGGGCACCGATCTCCTTGCCCGTCCAGTACTCGACCTCGACGCCCTTGTCGCCGGAGACCGTCCCGCCGCTGAAGAATCCGTCGTTCCACGCCTTGGGGATCTTCTTCGCCTTGGTGACGACCGCGGCGCGGTCGTTCAGCCAGCCCTCCGCCAGGTCCTGGACGGTGGCGTCGTCGCCGTACTTCTCCCGTGCGGCGGCGGCCAGCTGCGGGTAGGAGGCGGCCGGATCGCTCACGGTGAGCGCCTGGTACTCGTCCGCACCGACGTGGAACCAGTCGCCGGGGAAGAGCTCCGCGTACTCCTTGATCAGGTCGTCGACGATCTGTGCCGACTCGGGCTTCGAGATGTCGATGGCGCCCTCCCGCACGACTCCCTGCGTGTTCCGCAGCTGCAGGTCGGGGTGGGCCTCCAGGACCGCGCCCAGGTGTCCGGGCGAGTCGATCTCGGCGACGATCGTGATGTGGAGGCTCTGCGCGAGCTTCACGATCCGACGGACCTCCGCCTTGCTGAGGTGCTCCTCGGAGACGACCTCGGGGTGCGTGTCGGACTCGATGCGGAAGGCCTGGTCGTCGGAGAAGTGGAGACCGAGCTGGTTGAGCTTGAGGTCGGCCATCTCGCGCAGCCGGTCCTCGATCCAGTCCGCGTCGTAGTGCTTGCGCGCGATGTCGAGGTTGAGCCCGCGCTGCGGGCGGTCGGGCGTGTCACGCACCACGCCCTCGGGCACGGTGTCGTCGGCGCTCAGCGACTGCTTGAGGGTGCGGGTCCCGTAGAAGACGCCCGCCTGGCCCGGACCGCTGATCGTGACCCGGTTGCCCTCGGTCCTCAGGGTGTAGGACTCCTGGCCTCCCTTGCCCCCGAGCGCAAGCTCGACGTCACCGGAGCGGGCGGACTTCTCGCCCCGGTAGCCGATCTTCAGCTCCTGGGCGAGCAGTTTCGCCTCGTCGGCGAGCTGGGGGTCGGCAGCGACGACCGTGCTGTCCTTGGCCGGCTTCCAGCCCGGCCCGCGCGCGGCGGTGTGCTCCCTGACCGCGGGTATCGTCCGCGGCGTCGTGGAGAGCGGGTAGCTCCGGCTGGGTGACGGGGACGCCGACGTGCGGGACGAGGCCGACGCGCCGTTCCCCGCTCCGGGGCCGGAGTCCTCGGGCCAGACGACGACGGTGAGGGTGACGGCGGCTGCCACCGCGACGGCGGCGCCGGCGACCAGGGGTGCGCGTGAGGGCGACATCGGTCAGAAACCTCCGGATCGGGGGAGAAACAGTTCAAAGAAGATGAGAAAGTCGGGCATTTCCCCCGCTGATTCGTCCATCAAGCCTTCCGAAACTCTCCCGTCCGGGTGAATTTCGCGCATCATTCGGCTGCGCGTCGCCCGTCCTCGATAGCGTGACGGCACATAAGTCCAGTCCTCACTCCCACCCTCCGCGCAACCTCGTCGCTCTCCGGCCCCTCTCCAGGGTCACAGATGTCATTCATTCGAGGAGTCCCGCTGTCCAGGTCCAGCGAGTCCCACGCCGGCCTGCCGAAACCACCGCAGCAGGCCGGGCCGACGGCCGTTCCCGTCCAGAACCGGGGCCCTGCCCCGGCCCTTCGCGAGGTCACGGTGGAGGCCCCCGTTCCGCAACCAGTGTCCGTGAGTCGGCGCCCCAGTGCCCACTCGAGTGGCCTCGGCCGCTTCAACGCCTGGCCCCGGGGCCTGGCCGAGGCCGCCCTGCTGGAGTGCTGCGGGAGCCGCCGCTGGGCGCAGCGGCTGGCCGCCCACCGCCCCTATCCGGACCTGGAGACGCTGCTCGCCGCCTCGGACGAGGCGGGATACGACCTCGGGCCCGCCGATCTGGCCGAGGCGCTCGCCGCGGAGAGCGCCCCCTGCCTGCACCACGACGCACCCCGGGCCGCCCATCTGGCGCTGCGCGCCGCGCACGCGGCGTACGAGAGCCGGTTCGGCCACGCCTTCGTGATCTGCCTCGACGGCCTGCGCCCCTCCCAGCACGTCGACCAGGTGCTGGCCGCCATCCGCACCCGGCTGGCGCACGAACCGGACGAGGAGCGCTCCCTGACCGCGGAGGAGATGCGGCGACTCGCCCGGGGCCGCATCATCGAGCTGGTGACGGAGGCGGGCCTGACGCCCGACCCGTTCCCCCCGGTGGCATATGACCCGCGGTAGCCCGTCCGTGCCTGTTTGACTGCCGCTTTGATCACACCGGAGCCCCCGCCGCAATGGAACCGACAAAGCGTCGCTACGATGGCCAGGGCCGGTGGACCGTACCCGGCCGGGTCAGACCGACAGTCAAGCCGGCCGACCCCAATCCCCGCTCCCGGAGGGTTCTTCCGTGCCGGCTGGAACGCTGTACCGCGGCCGGGAAGGCATGTGGTCCTGGGTGGCTCATCGAGTCACCGGTGTCCTCATTTTCTTCTTCCTGTTCGTACACGTCCTGGACACCGCTCTCGTGCGTGTCTCCCCCGAGGCGTACGACGACGTCGTGGCCACCTACAAGACCCCGCTCGTCGCGCTGCTCGAGTACGGCCTGGTGGCCGCGATCCTGTTCCACGCGCTGAACGGTCTCCGCATCGTCGCCGTGGACTTCTGGTCCAAGGGCGCGCGCTATCAGAAGCAGATGCTCTGGACCGTCCTGGGTATCTGGATCGTGCTGATGGTCGGGGCCCTGTACCCCGTCCTCGGTCACGCCGTACGTGAAGTCTTCGGGAGCTGAGGCCGATGTCCACCGAGACACCTTCTTCCGCGATCGGGGACGTCGAGGGCGTAAGCCTGTACGACGTCGACAACCCGGCCCCGGTGATCGAGCCCCCGCGCCAGCGCACGGGCAAGACCCCCAAGGGTTCGCGCACGAACTTCGAGATGTACGCCTGGCTCTTCATGCGCCTGTCGGGCATCGTGCTGGTCGTCCTCGTCATCGGCCACCTGCTGATCCAGCTGGTGCTCGACGGCGGCGTGTCCAAGATCGGCTTCGCCTTCGTCGCGGGCCGGTGGGCCTCGCCGTTCTGGCAGGTCTGGGACCTGGCGATGCTGTGGCTCGCCATGCTGCACGGCGCCAACGGCCTCCGTACGGTCATCAACGACTACGCCGAACGGGACAACACCCGCTTCTGGCTGAAGATGCTCCTGTACACCGCCACGGTGTTCACCGTCCTGCTGGGCACGCTGGTGATCTTCACCTTCGACCCGAACATCCGCTAGGCGCCGGGACAGAGGGACCAGAGGGAAACCATGCAGATCCACAAGTACGACACCGTCATCGTCGGCGCCGGCGGCGCCGGCATGCGCGCGGCCATCGAGTCGACCAAGCGCAGCCGCACCGCCGTGCTGACGAAGCTCTACCCCACCCGCTCCCACACGGGCGCCGCGCAGGGCGGCATGGCCGCCGCGCTGGCCAACGTGGAGGAGGACAACTGGGAGTGGCACACCTTCGACACGATCAAGGGCGGCGACTACCTGGTCGACCAGGACGCCGCCGAGATCCTCGCGAAGGAGGCCATCGACGCCGTCCTCGACCTGGAGAAGATGGGCCTGCCGTTCGGCCGTACGCCCGAGGGCAAGATCGACCAGCGCCGCTTCGGCGGTCACTCCCGCAACCACGGTGAGGCCCCGGTCCGTCGCGCCTGCTACTCGGGCGACCGCACCGGCCACATGATCCTCCAGACGCTGTACCAGAACTGCGTCAAGGAGGGCGTGGAATTCTTCAACGAGTTCTACGTCCTGGACCAGCTGGTCGTCGAGGAGGACGGCGTCAAGAAGTCCGCCGGCGTCGTCGCCTACGAGCTGGCCACCGGCGAGATCCACGTCTTCCAGGCGAAGTCGGTCATCTATGCCTCGGGCGGCACCGGCAAGTTTTTCAAGGTGACGTCGAACGCGCACACCCTGACCGGTGACGGCCAGGCCGCCTGCTACCGCCGGGGTCTGCCGCTGGAGGACATGGAGTTCTTCCAGTTCCACCCGACCGGCATCTGGCGCATGGGCATCCTGCTGACGGAGGGCGCCCGTGGTGAGGGCGGCATCCTCCGCAACAAGGACGGCGAGCGCTTCATGGAGAAGTACGCGCCGGTCATGAAGGACCTCGCGTCCCGTGACGTCGTGTCCCGCTCCATCTACACGGAGATCCGTGAGGGCCGCGGCTGCGGTCCCGAGGGCGACCACGTCTACCTCGACCTCACGCACCTCCCCCCGGAGCAGCTGGACGCGAAGCTCCCGGACATCACCGAGTTCGCGCGTACGTACCTCGGTATCGAGCCCTACACGGACCCGATCCCGATCCAGCCGACCGCGCACTACGCCATGGGCGGCATCCCGACCAACGTCGAGGGCGAGGTGCTGGCCGACAACACCACCGTCGTCCCGGGCCTGTACGCCGCCGGCGAGGTCGCCTGTGTCTCCGTGCACGGCGCCAACCGCCTCGGCACCAACTCGCTGCTCGACATCAACGTCTTCGGACGCCGCTCGGGCATCGCCGCCGCCGAGTACTCCGCGAAGAACGACTTCGTCGAGCTTCCCGAGAACCCGGCCCAGCTGGTCCAGGAGCAGGTCGAGCGGCTGCGCAACTCCACGGGTACCGAGCGGGTCCACACGCTCCGCACGGAGCTGCAGGAGTGCATGGACGCCAACGTGATGGTGTTCCGCACCGAGCAGACCATCAAGACGGCGGTCGACAAGATCGCCGAGCTGCGGGCGCGCTACCTCAACGTGTCCATCCAGGACAAGGGCAAGCGGTTCAACACCGACCTGCTGGAGGCCATCGAGCTGGGCAACCTGCTCGACCTGGCCGAGGTCATGGCGACCTCCGCGCTGGCCCGCAAGGAGTCCCGCGGCGGTCACTACCGCGAGGACTTCCCGAACCGCGACGACGTCAACTTCATGCGCCACACCATGGCGTACCGCGAGGTCGCGGACGACGGCACCGAGTCGATCCGGCTCGACTACAAGCCGGTCGTCACGACCCGCTACCAGCCGATGGAGCGTAAGTACTGATGGCTACCCCGACCCTGGACAAGACCGACAAGGCCGAGGCGGGCTTCGCCGACACCCCGTACATCACGGCCACGTTCCGGATCCGCCGCTTCAACCCCGAGGTCTCCGACGAGGTCCAGTGGCAGGACTTCCAGATCTCGATCGACCCGAAGGAGCGTGTGCTCGACGCCCTTCACAAGATCAAGTGGGAGCAGGACGGCACGCTGACGTTCCGGCGCTCCTGCGCACACGGCATCTGCGGCTCCGACGCGATGCGGATCAACGGCAAGAACAGGCTCGCCTGCAAGACGCTGATCAAGGACATCAACCCGGACAAGCCGATCACGGTCGAGGCCATCAAGGGCCTCACGGTCCTCAAGGACCTCGTGGTCGACATGGACCCGTTCTTCCAGGCCTACCGCGATGTCATGCCCTTCCTCGTCACCAAGGGGAACGAGCCGACCCGCGAGCGTCTGCAGTCCCCCGAGGACCGCGAGCGCTTCGACGACACCACCAAGTGCATCCTGTGCGCCGCGTGCACGTCCTCGTGCCCGGTGTTCTGGAACGACGGCCAGTACTTCGGCCCGGCGGCGATCGTCAACGCGCACCGCTTCATCTTCGACTCGCGTGACGAGGCCGGGGAGCAGCGCCTGGAGATCCTCAACGACCGTGACGGTGTGTGGCGTTGCCGCACGACGTTCAACTGCACGGACGCCTGCCCGCGTGGCATCGAGGTCACCAAGGCGATCCAGGAAGTGAAGCGCGCGCTGATCACCCGCCGCTTCTGACCCACGCGTTGCACCGGAAGGCCCCGCTTCCCGCACGGACTGTGCGGGAAGCGGGGCCTCTTGGTGCGTCGGGCGGGCCGGGACGGTACGGTCATGCGGAGCCGTCGACCGGCTCACCCTCTCCCGACGCAGGACAGCACGGGAGCAGATGGCTTGATGGAGAACGGGGAACGTTGTGAGCGATCCGAATCCGTACGCGGACGACTCATACAAGTGGGGCCCGCCCCAGCCGCCGGGCAACCCGCCCACGATGCCGGACGGTCAGGGTTACGGCTATCCG
Source organism: Streptomyces sp. NBC_01166 (assembly GCF_045039765.1). Lineage (NCBI taxonomy): Bacteria > Bacillati > Actinomycetota > Actinomycetes > Kitasatosporales > Streptomycetaceae > Streptomyces > Streptomyces sp. NBC_01166. The sequence continues at coordinate 5,179,157 of NZ_CP108613.1, read as the reverse complement.
GCGCCGGGCGCCGCTCCGGCGTACGGCTATCCGCAGCCGCTGCCCGACTCCGCGGCCCAGCCCGGCCCCGGTTACGGCTATCCGGGCCCCGGACAGCCGACGGAGCCCGGCTTCAACCTGCCGGTGCAGCAGGGCGGCGGCGGAGTCCCGGTGCTCTCGCTCGGTGACATCACGGTGATGAACGACGCCATCGTGACCCCGTCGGGCACCCTGCCGCTCAAGGGCGCGGTGTGGACGGCGACCGACATGTCGCGCACGGAGGAGAAGATCCCGACCGTGGGCATCGTGCTCGCGATCGTCTTCGCGCTGTTCTGCCTCATCGGTCTGCTGTTCCTCCTGATGAAGGAGAAGCGCACGACCGGCTTCGTACAGATCACGGTCACCAGCGGCGGCCGGCACCACCAGACGATGATCCCGGCGACGGGCCCCGAGACCTTCCAGTGGGTCATGTCGCAGGTGAACACCGCGCGTTCGATGAGCGCCTGAGACCCGTCACGGCCCCGCAGGCCCCCAGGGCGACCGGCTGCTGAAAGGCCGTCATGTACGCCCCGGGGGAGCGGTCCGGGGCCGCCTCGGACGCCGTCGAGCCGCAACAGGCCTCCGGCCGGGCCCGGGCGGGCGCGTGTCACCGCCGCCCCGCGTCCGGCCGCCGTCGCGTCCCTTCCTGCTTTCCCTCCCTCCAGCGTTCCGGCAGCCGCCGGAGCGCTACTTGAACATGTTCAAAGACAGGCCTACAGTTACGGCATCAGCATTTTGAACGCGTTCAAGGGAGGGTGGGGCATGGACCTCACTGTGCTCGCGTACGTCATCTACCTGCTCATCAGCGTGGCGCTCACCATCTGGGTCGCCCGCACTCTCAGCCGCAACGGCAAGGTCTTCCTCGCCGACGTGCTCCAGGGCAACGAGAAGCTCGCGGACGCCGTGAACCACCTGCTGGTGGTCGGCTTCTACCTGGTCAACCTGGGCTTCGTCACGCTCTATCTGAAGAACGCCGACGGGGTCGCCGACGCCCGGCAGCTCTTCGAGGCCCTCTCGGTGAAGGTCGGCGTCGTCCTGCTGGTGCTGGGAGTGATGCACCTGGGCAACGTCTACGTACTCAACAAGATCCGCCGCCGCGGCCTGATGGAGCGCGAGCAGACCCCGCCCGTGCCGCCGCAGGGCTGGGCAGGCCCGGGGCCCCAGGGTCCCTGGGCCGCACCCGCCACCGGGAGGTGAACGGGCCGTGGCGCACACCCCGGCCACACCGGCCCCGGGCCCGCACCCTCCGGTCACCCGGCTCACGGTGCTCTACGACGCCCGGTGCCCGCTCTGCGCCCATCTGCGGGACTGGCTGCTGAGGCAGCGCCAACTCGTCCCGCTCGATCTCGTCCCGGCCGGTTCCGGGGAGGCGCGGCGCCGCTTCCCCGGGCTCGACCACACGGGAACGCTGGAGGAGATCACGGTCGTCGGGGACCTGGGACAGGTCTACCGGGGGACCGACGCCTGGATCGTCTGCCTCTGGGCCCTGGCCGAGCACCGGCCCGCGGCCCACTGGCTGACCACTCCCCTGGGGCGTCCGCTCGCCCGTGCGACGGTGCTCGCCGCTGCGAAGTACCGGTCCGCCACGGCGGAGCGGTGCGGCTCCGCCGTGAGTGGCTGCCGCCCGCCGGATCCGGCGGGCGGATCTCCCGGATAGCCTTGGGGCCGTGGTGAAGGACGAGAAGAACGTGGCTGACGCGAACGAAGCGAAGCCGACCGGAGCAGACCTGGCGGGCAAGGCGGCCAAAGCCCCGAAGAGCGAGCAGACCCGCACCCTGATCCTGGAGACCGCGCTCCGGCTCTTCGAGGAGCGGGGGTACGACCGGACGACGATGCGGGCGATCGCCAAGGAGGCGGGCGTCTCCGTCGGGAACGCCTACTACTACTTCTCCTCCAAGGAACACCTGGTCCAGGGCTTCTACGACCGGATCGCCGCCGAGCACGAGGCGGCGGTCCGGCCGGTCCTGGCCGAAGAGACGGATCTCGCCCCGCGCATCCGGGGCGTACTGCTCCGCTGGCTGGACGTGGCCGAGCCGTACCACCGCTTCGCCGCCCAGTTCTTCAAGAACGCCGCCGACCCGGAGAGCCCGCTCTCCCCCTTCTCGGAGGAGTCCGTGGCCGCCCGCGAGGCGGCGATCTCCGTGCACGAGCGCTGCCTGGCCGGCTCCAGCACCAAGCACGATCCGGAACTGGGCGAAATACTGCCGCAGTTGATGTGGCTGATGCAGATGGGCCTGGTGCTCTTCTGGGTCTACGACCGGTCAGAGGGCACCGGCCGCAGCCGCCGGCTCGTCGAGCGCACCGCGCCGATCGCCGCCCGGGCGATCGCACTCTCCCGCTTCCGGGTGCTGCGGCCGCTGGTGCGGCAGGTCCACGACGTACTGGTGGAGTTCATGCCCGGGGCGGCCTCGCGCGGCGCACAGGACGTCAGATCCAGCTGAGTTCCCACAGCCGCCAGATCCCGGTGCCGTCGGAGAGGTACTGGGAGCCGGACACGGACTGCTTGCTGACGACGTAGTCCTTCTTCTGCCACAGCGGGACCAGGGGCACGTCCTCGCCGACCAGCTTCTGCATCTCCTTGAAGTCGTCCGAGGTCCGGCCGCGGTCGCTGTACTGCTGCGTGGCCGCGATCAGCGCGTCCATCTTCTCGCTGCTGTAGCCGTTGTGGAGGGAGTTCTCGCTGCCGACCAGCGGCTGGCTGAAGGTGTCGGGGTCCGGGTAGTCGGGAAGCCATCCCAGGGTGTACGCGTCGTACTCACCGGCCGCGTATCCCTTCTGGAAGGCCTGCCACTCGACGGCTTTCTCCTTGACCTCGAAGAGCCCGTCCTTCTCCAGCTGGCGGACCAGTTCGGCGGACTCGGCCTTGTTGGCGTCGTCGTCGCGGTGGGCGAAGGTGATGTGCAGCGGAAGATCCACACCGGCCTCCTCCATCAGCTCCCTGGCCCGCTCCGGGTCCGACTCCGGGTAGGAGTCGAAGAAGGGGGTGCTGTGCCCGATGTAGCCCTGAGGGATCAGCGAGTACAGCGGTTCGACGGTGCTCCGGTAGGCCTTGGTGACCAGCGGCCCGCGGTCGATGAGCCAGGCGATGGCCTGGCGGACCTTCTTGTCCGCGAGCGGCGCGCCGTCCCGGACGTTGAAGACGAGGTTGCGGATCTCTGCGCTGTCCGCCTCGGTGACACGCTGGTCATCGGCGGCCGGGTCGAGCTCGGCGAGCTGCTCGGAGGGGAGCTGGCGGTGCGTGACATCGACGTCCCCGGCCGTCCAGGCCGCCTGGAGCGCCTCGGACCCCTCGAAGTAGCGGATGTCGACCGCGACACCCGTCTTCTTCAGCGCGCCCTTGTACGCCGGGTTGGGCACCAGCTCGGCCTGGACGCCGGACTCGAACGACTTCAGGGTGTACGGGCCCGAACCGTCGACCTGGCCGCCCGCGCGGAGCTTGTCCTTCGGGTACTGGGTGGGGTCGACGATCGACCCGGCGCCTGTGGCCAGCTTCTGCGGGAACGTCGCGTCCCTGGCCGAGAGGTTGAAGGTGATCGTGCGGCCCTCGGTCACGATGGTGTCGAGGCTGGGGAACAGCACCGAGGGCCCGGCGTCCGCCTTGATCCTGAGCATGCGCTCGAAGGAGTACTTGACGTCCTCGGCTGTGATCTTGCGGCCGTTGGAGAAGGTCAGGTCGTCCCGCAGCTCGCACTGGTAGGTCTGGAGCTTCTGGCCGACGAAGCCGCAGCTCTCGGCGGCGTCCGGTTCCGGCACGACCGCCCCGGACCTGAAGGTCATCAGGGACTGGTAGAGGTTGCTGTAGATCGCCCAGGAGCCGGCGTCGTACGCACCGGCCGGGTCGAGCGAGGTGACCTCGTCGGACGTTCCGACCGTGATCGGGGACTCGTCCACCTCGTCCGAGGGAAGCAGTTGCCAGGCGCCGACGCCTGCGATGACCAAAACCGCCAGAATCGCGAGAATCCGTAGACGGATGAACCGCATGTGCCGTGCTCCCTTGCCAACCCACCCCGGCCAGCGTGCACAGAGAGGCACATCATCGCCGCATGATCGCCTTACCCAATCACACGATATTCACATATGGAAGGTCAGGGTGGGTACTCACAGGTTTCGGGCTCAGGCCTGCAGGGAAGCGAGCTCCACCACGGTGATGTCGGAGGGTGCGCCGACGCGCACGGGCGGGCCCCAGGCGCCCGCACCTCGCGAGACGTACAACTGCGTGTCGCCGTAGCGTTCGTACCCCGCGACGGTGGGGTTGGCGAGCTCCGCCAGGAGGTTCCCCGGCCAGAGCTGACCCCCGTGCGTGTGGCCGGAGAGCTGGAGTCCGACGCCGTACTCGACGGCCTCGTCGATGACGACGGGCTGGTGCGCGAGGAGGACGGAGGCGCGGCTGCGGTCACGGTCGCCGAGCGCGCGGGCGAAGTCGGGGCCCTGGCCCTCGCTCTCGCCCGCCACGTCGTTGACTCCGGCGAGGTCGAAGCCGGCGATCTCGACGCGGGCGTTCTCCAGCGGGTGCAGACCCAGCTCGCGTACGTGATCGACCCATTCGGCGGCGCCGGAGAAGTACTCGTGGTTGCCGGTGACGAAGTAGCTGCCGTGGCGGGCTTCGAGCCCCGCGAGCGGCTCGGCCGCGGGGCCGAGATCGGCGACGGATCCGTCGACGAGGTCTCCGACGACGGCGACCAGGTCGGAGCCGGTGGCGTTGATCGCGTCGACGATCCGCCGGGTGTGGGCGCGGCCCAGGATGGGGCCGAGGTGGATGTCGCTGACCACGGCGATGCGGAAGCCGTGGGCGCTCCGCGGGAGCCCGGCGAGGGGGACGGTGATCCGCTTGGTGCGGGGCCCGCGCAGCACGCCGTAGGTGCCGTGGCCGACGGTGCCGAGACCGGCGACGGCGGCCGCTCCCCCGACCGCACGGGCGACGAAAAGCCGGCGCGAGGGGTCGGCGACGGACGGTGCGGGGGCCTCGGCGGGCGGCGCGAGGTCCGTACGGGTGCTGCCGCCGCCCGAGCCGGGCCCGGAGGCTGTGGCGGTGGTGGAGGCCGTGGCGGTGACGGAGGCCTGGTGAGGGCTCTCGGAGGCCGGAGCGGCGGCCCGGTCCACGGGCTTGTCGCCGGCCGTCGCGGCCCGGCGGGCGAGCAGCCGGCGCAGCAGGGGCCGGACGGCCTCGCCCACCAGCAGAGCCAGCGTCAGATAGAGCAGGGCGGCCAGCCAGAGGTAACCCGGCCAGGCGAGCACCTGCTGCACCGGGAAGGGGACCCCGGCGCGGCTGGAGACCAGGGCCCCGACGCTCAGCAGCGGCAGCACGAAGGCGGCGACGGTGCCCGCGCGGCGCGCGAGGCTGCCCTTCGCCGTCGTGTCACCGATCAGCCGGCGCCACACATACCGGTGTACCGCCGCGAGCAGCGCGAGAACCGCGACCGCCACCAGTACGAAGACCACAACCACGTACGCTCCCCCGCTGAAACGATCCTGTACGGACGGCGGCCCACGCCCGGGCCGTCATCCGCCTTCGCGACGCAAAGCCCTGACGCCGCGGAACCCGATGACCCCCACAGCCGTCCCCAGAAGAAACGAGGTGATGGCGAGCAGGAGATGGACCCAGAAGTACGCGGTCGGATCGCCCGCGTCGTCGAACGCGAGCCCGCTGCCGTCCTTCCAGAGATTTTTGACAAAGGTGACCCAGATGACCCAGCTCCACGCTCCGAAGACGAGCAGGAACCAGGAGACGGGGCGGCTGAGCTTCATGGAATCAGTATCGCCGCCCCGCTCCCGTCCGATCGCCCGGGGTGGGCTGTCCCGGCGGTATGCACGGCGGGTCAGGCCATCCGAGTCCCCATCCTCAGCAACGCCATGTACGTTTCCGACCGTGCCTGCTCTGAAAAAGATCGTAATGACGGTCCTCTCTGCCGCGTTGCTGTCCGTATGCGTCGTCAGTCCCGCCGGGGCAGCCGACAAGGACAAGACCGACGACAAACAGCCGAAGCCGACCGGTCCGATGTCGACCCTGGGCGGCAAGCGGCTGGGCGAGGTGGGCACCCAGGTCAATCTGGGCCCAGGCGCCCCGGTCCTGCCGAAGGACCTCACCGCACGGTCGTGGATCGTCGCGGACGCGGAGAACGGGCAGGTGCTCGCGTCGCACAATTCGCACTGGCGGCTGCCGCCCGCCTCCACCCTGAAGATGCTCTTCGCCGACACGGTCCTGCCCGCCCTGCAGCCGAAGTCCCTCACCCATCTGGTGACCGAGGACGAACTCGCCGGCGTCGGTGAGGGAAGCAGCCTGGTGGGCGTCAAGGAGGACCACTCCTACACGGTCCACGACCTGTGGCTCGGCGTCTTCCTGCGCTCCGGCAACGACGCGGTCCACGTGCTCTCCGAGATGTACGGAGGCGTGCCCGCGACGGTCGCCGCGATGCAGCGGCACGCCGAGGAGCTCCAGGCGCTGGACACCCACGTCGTCTCCCCCGACGGTTACGACGCCCCGCACCAGGTCTCCAGCGCGTACGACCTGACGCTGTTCGCCCGGAGCGGCATGCAGAAGGCGGACTTCCGCGAGTACGCCGCGACGGCGACGGCGGAGTTCCCCGGCGAGCAGAAGAAGGGCAAGAAGCGGGAGAGCTTCGAGATCCAGAACACCAACCGGCTGATCACCGGTGACATCGGGGTGGAGCCGTACAAGGGCATCGCGGGCGTCAAGAACGGCTACACCACCCACGCGGGCAACACCTTCACGGGGATCGCCGAGCGCGACGGGAAGGTGCTGCTGGTGACGGTGATGAACCCTTCGTCGGAGGAGAGCCACGCCGTCTACAAGGAGGCCGCCGGCCTGCTCGACTGGGGCTTCTCCGCCAGCGGCAAGGTGACCCCGGTCGGCGAGCTGGTACCACCGAAGTCCGCCGTGGTCTCGAAGGGCTCGGAACCCGCGGGTACGGGCAAGGGCGCCGCGAAGGAGAAGCAGCCGGCCGCCACGGCCCACGCCGCCACCACCGGCTCCAACGGGGTCTGGACCGCGCTGTCGGTCGCCGGCGCAGCGCTGGTGGCCCTGGCGGCCGCGGTGTTCCTGGTCAACCGGCGCTGGCCGCTGCCCGACCTGGTGCGTCGCCTCCCCCGTCGCTGACCTCCGTGCCCTCCGCCTCCACTGTGCCGTCCTTGCTCGGCGTCGCCGTCCAGGCGGCACAGACCAGCAGCAGCTTCGCGCTGAAGTTGATCCACAGGAGGAGGGCGATCGGCAGGCCGAAGGCGCCGTACATGCTCTTCGAGGCGACATCCCTCATGTAGCTGCCGAGCAGCAGCTTGAGGAGTTCGAAGCCGACCGCGCCGACCAGCCCCGCCACGATCAGCCGCCGGCGCGGCGGCTCCACCCCGGGCAGCAGGGTCAGCAGGTAGAGCAGGATCAGGAAGTCGGCGAGGACGGCCACGACCACGGCGGCCGCCTGGAGCAGCACCCCGCCCACGCCGTCCTCGGGGATGCCCAGGCGGTCGGCCGTCCAGCCGATGGCCGTGGACGCGACGGTGGAGACCGCGAGGGTCACGAGCGCCGCTCCGCCGAGACCGAGCAGCAGACCGGCGTCCTTGAGCTTGCGGACGACCGGGTTCCCCTCGTCCACGTCGTCCTTCTCCCACACGGCGCGCAGGCAGTCCCGCATCGAGCCGATCCAGCCGACGCCGGTGAAGAGCAGCAGCACACCGGCGACGACCCCGACCGTGCCCGCGTGGGCCACGAGGTTGTCGATGCCGAGCTGGTCCGAGATGCCGGGCACCTGCTCGGCGAGCTTGTCCTCGATCTTGTCGAGCTGCTGGGGCGAGAGCAGCGCGGCGCCGACGGCGGCACCGACGGCGATCAGCGGGAAGAGCGCCAGGAAGCTGAGGAAGGTGATCGCGGCGGCGAGCCTGGTCCAGTGGACCCGGTCCAGCGTCTCGTAGGAGCGCCACGCGTGCGTCTCCATCAGCCGTGCGGCGAACGGCCCGATGACGGGGAGATTCTTCAGCCAGTCCATGCACTACGCGTACCCTCCCGGGCACGAAAACCGACGTCCGGGGCCGCCGGGATCATCAATCACCCATTTCGGTGAGTGCTGTAACAAATCCCTCAAACGGGTTTTCTTGGGCGATACGGTCACGACCACGTCCGTCGACACCCCGCTAGGAGTTATCCCGTGAAGGACGCCTTCGGTGCCCCGCGTTCCCTGCTCGTCCTGGGCGGCACCTCGGAGATCGGGCTGGCCACCGCGCGGCGGCTGATCGCCCGCCGCACCCGGACCGTCCAGCTGGCCGGGCGGCCCTCCCCCGCTCTGGAACGCGCCGCGGCCGAGCTGCGTGAGCTGGGCGCCGACGTCCGTACCGTCGCCTTCGACGCGCTCGACTCCGCCTCCCACGAGGAGGTGCTCGGGAAGCTCTTCACCGACGGGGACATCGAGATGGTGCTGCTGGCCTTCGGGGTCCTGGGCGATCAGGCGCGCGACGAGGAGGAGCCCCTGGCCGCGGTCCGGGTGGCGCAGACCAACTACACGGGAGCGGTCTCCGCGGGTCTGGTGTGCGCCGGCGCACTCCAGGCGCAGGGCCATGGGTCGCTGGTGGTGCTCTCCTCGGTGGCGGGCGAGCGTGCCCGGCGCGCCGACTTCATCTACGGCTCCAGCAAGGCGGGCCTGGACGCCTTCGCACAGGGGCTCGGCGACGCGCTCCACGGGACGGGGGTGCACGTGATGGTCGTACGCCCCGGCTTCGTGCGGTCGCGGATGACCGCCGGGCGCGAGGAGGCGCCGCTCTCCACGACCCCGGGCGCGGTGGCGGACGCGATCGTGACGGGGCTGCGGCGGCGCTCGGAGACGGTGTGGGTCCCCGGGGCGCTGCGCGTGGTGATGTCGGCCCTGCGGCACGTGCCGCGTCCGCTGTTCCGGCGGCTGCCGGTGCGGTAGGGCACCGCGGTCAGGCTGGGCTCAGGGGTGCAGGGACGGCTGGTCCATGGAGCTGCCGCCCTGGGCCGGTACGGCGGGCGCGGCGCCGCCGCCTCCGAACGGGAACTCGTTGATCTTGCGCCAGACGCCGTCCGCGCCCTGCTCGTAGAGCGCGAAGGAGCCACAGGTCCAGGCCGCCTCGTACGAGGAGAGCTCCTCGTACGCCCGGTCCATGGCCTCCTCCGCGATGCCGTGCGCCACGGTCACGTGCGGGTGGTACGGGAACTGGAGCTCGCGCACCAGGGGCCCGGACGCCTCCCGGACCCGCTTCTGGAGCCAGGAGCAGGCCGAGGCGCCCTCGACGACCTGGACGAAGACGACCGGCGAGAGCGGGCGGAAAGTGCCCGTGCCCGACAGGCGCATCGGGAAGGGGCGGCCGGCCGTGGCGATCTGGGAGAGGTGGGTCTCGATCGCCGGCAGGTCGGCCGCCTCGGCCTCGGTCGGCGGAAGAAGGGTGACGTGGGTGGGGATGCCGTACGCGGCAGGGTCCCCGAAGCTCGCGCGCCGCTCCTGGAGCAGGCTGCCGTAAGGCTCCGGGACCGCGATCGAAACGCCAAGCGTTACGGTCCCCACATCGTTCTCCTCAATCTTCGAAGGTCGTTCTTCTGTCGTGCCGACGCCAGTGTGGCCCTTCGGCCGTGGTCCCGCCAGGGCCCTTGGACTCAGTGCTTCGCAGGCAGAAGGCCCATCCGGTCGTAGGTCTGCGCCAGCGTCTCGGCGGCGACGGTCCTGGCCTTCTCGGCGCCCTTGGCCAGCAGGGCGTCCAGGGTCTCCGGGTCGTCCAGGTACTCCTGGGTCCGGGTCCGGAACGGGGTGACGAACTCCACCATGACCTCGGCGAGGTCGGTCTTGAGCGCGCCGTACCCCTTGCCCTCGTACTTCTGTTCAAGGTCCGTGACGGCGGTGCCGGTGAGGGTGGAGTAGATGCTCAGGAGGTTGCTGACCCCGGGCTTCTTCTCCGCGTCGTAGCGGACCACCGTGTCCGTGTCCGTCACCGCGCTCTTGACCTTCTTGGCGGTGACCTTCGGGTCGTCGAGGAGGTTGATCAGGCCCTTCGGCGTGGACGCCGACTTGCTCATCTTGATCGACGGGTCCTGGAGATCGAAGATCTTCGCCGTCTCCTTGAGGATGTACGGCGCGGGGATCGTGAACGTCTCGCCGAAGCGGCCGTTGAAGCGCTCGGCGAGGTCCCTGGTGAGCTCGATGTGCTGGCGCTGGTCCTCGCCGACCGGGACCTGGTTCGCCTGGTAGAGCAGGATGTCGGCGACCTGGAGGACCGGGTAGGTGAAGAGGCCCACGGTCGCCCGGTCGGCGCCCTGCTTCGCGGACTTGTCCTTGAACTGCGTCATGCGGGACGCCTCGCCGAAGCCGGTGAGGCAGTTCATGATCCAGCCGAGCTGGGCGTGTTCCGGGACATGGCTCTGGACGAAGAGCGTGCACCGCTCCGGATCGAGCCCGGCCGCCAGCAACTGTGCGGCGGCGAGCCGGGTGTTGGCCCGGAGCTCCTTCGGGTCCTGCGGCACGGTGATCGCGTGCAGGTCGACCACCATGTAGAAGGCGTCGTGGGACTCCTGCAGCGCCACCCACTGGCGGACCGCACCGAGATAGTTGCCGAGGTGGAACGAGCCTGCGGTGGGCTGGATTCCGGAAAGCACGCGGGGTCGATCAGAGGCCATGAAGCCATTGTCTCAGGTGTGGAACCGATCTCCGGCAACCGGTGTAGGAAAGATGTGAGGACGCGGGAAGGGGCTCGGCCGGCGGGCCACCGCGGCGGCGGGGCCTCGGTGATCACCCGTGCGCGCGCCGGGGCACCGCGATGAATGAGACGAGAAACACGGTCCGCCCGGCAGGGTCCGCGCGGGCACCGCGAGGCGCGCCGCACGCGGAAGGTTTCCAGGTCCTGAATCCGACCGACGATACAAAGTGGGCACCACCCCTGCCCCCGCCGCACGACGAACGGAGATCCCGTGTCGACCACGGAAACCGCCATCGCCTCCGCCGAGGCGCACAGTGCGCACAACTACCACCCGTTGCCCGTCGTCGTCGCCTCGGCGGACGGCGCCTGGATGACCGATGTCGAGGGGCGCCGTTACCTCGACATGCTCGCCGGCTACTCGGCGCTCAACTTCGGGCACGGCAACAGGCGCCTGATCGACGCGGCCAAGGCTCAGCTCGAACGCGTGACACTGACCTCCCGCGCCTTCTACCACGACCGGTTCGCGGAGTTCTGTACGCAGCTCGCCGAGCTCTGCGGCATGGAGATGGTCCTCCCCATGAACACGGGGGCCGAGGCCGTGGAGACGGCCGTGAAGACGGCCCGCAAGTGGGGCTACCGCGTCAAGGGCGTCCCGGACGGCATGGCGAAGATCATCGTCGCCGCCGGCAACTTCCACGGCAGGACGACCACGATCGTCAGCTTCTCCACGGACCAGGAGGCGCGGGCCGACTTCGGGCCGTACACCCCGGGGTTCGAGATCGTGCCGTACGGGGATCTCACCGCGCTCTCCGGAGCGATGACGGAGAACACCGTCGCGGTGCTGATGGAGCCGATCCAGGGCGAGGCCGGGGTGCTGGTTCCGCCGCCGGGCTATCTGGCCGGGGTGCGGGAGATGACCCGGGAGCGGAACGTGCTGTTCATCGCGGACGAGATCCAGTCGGGCCTGGGCCGCACGGGCCGGACCTTCGCGTGCGAGCACGAGGGCGTCGTCCCCGACATGTACGTGCTGGGCAAGGCGCTGGGCGGTGGCGTCGTGCCCGTCTCGGCCGTCGTGTCGTCCTCCGCGGTCCTCGGTGTGTACAGGCCGGGCGAGCACGGATCCACCTTCGGCGGGAATCCGCTGGCCTGCGCGGTGGCCCTGGAGGTGGTCGCGATGCTTCGCACCGGTGAGTTCCAGCAGCGGGCGGCGGAGCTGGGCGACCATCTCCACCACGAGCTGGGGCTTCTGGCCGGCGGCGGCGCGGTGGAGGCCGTGCGGGGCCGTGGGCTGTGGGCGGGGGTCGACGTCTCCCCGGCCCTCGGGACGGGCCGGGAGATCTCGGAGAAGCTGATGGACCGCGGGGTGCTGGTCAAGGACACCCACGGCTCCACGATCCGGATCGCCCCGCCCCTGGTGATCAGCAAGGAGGACCTGGACTGGGGCCTGGAGCAGCTCCGCGGCGTACTGGCCGGCTGAGCGCCCGGCCCGGCCGTACTGGCCGGCTGAGCGCCCGGCCCGGCCGCGGGCGCCCGGTCAGAGGATGACGTGGGGCAGGAAGCGCGCGTACTCGTCCGTGACCAGCCCCGCCGATTCCCGGATGCCGAGCCCGGCGGCCTCGTCCTCGACCACCCAGGCGCCGAGCACCACCCGGTTGCCCGCGAAGTCGGGGAGGGGGGCCAGCTCCTGGTAGCAGCAGGGCTCGTCGCGCAGGACCGGGGCGCTGCCCGGTTCGTGGACGGTGACGCCGGCGCCCTCACGGCCGAGCAGCGGCTTGGCGACGTATCCCACCCCGTCCGGCCCGGCCAGCTCGCGGGGTCCGTCGAGGTAGGCGGGGAGGAGGTTGGGGTGGCCCGGGTACAGCTCCCAGAGGATGGGCAGCAGCGCCTTGTTGGAGAGGAGCATCTTCCAGGCGGGTTCGATCCAGCAGGTGCTGCCGGTTCCTCCGCCGTTGTCCAGGGTCTCCAGCACATGCGGTCCGAAGCGGTCCGTCGCCAGCCATTCCCACGGGTACAGCTTGAAGCAGCTGCGGATGAAGCGGAGCCGCTCGTCGACGAAGCGGCGGGACAGCCGGTCCCAGCCGATCCGCTCGACGGAGAGCGCCCGGGTCTCGATCCCGGCCTGCTCGGCCGTCTCCCGCAGATACGCCACCGTCATCAGGTCCTCGCCCAGCTCGTCGCCGTCGGAGTGGGCGAAGTGGAGGGGGCCGGGCGGCAGCAGCGGGGCCTGCCGCTTCCAGGCGGCGACGAGACGCTCGTGCAGGGAGTTCCACTGGTCGGCGCCGGGGAACCGGTCCTCCATCCAGAACCACTGGGGGCTGGCGGCCTCCACCAGCGAGGTGGGGGTGTCGGCGTTGTACTCCAGCATCTTGGCCGGGCCGGTCCCGTCGTACCGCAGGTCGAACCTGCCGTACAGCGAGGGCAGTTCGGCGCGGCGCCGCCAGGACTCGGCGATCAGGCCCGCCAGCCGGGCGTCCGTGATGCCGAGATCGGCGAAGCGGTCGTGCTCGACGATGTGCGCCGCGGCGGCCAGACACATCGTGTGGAGCTCCTCCACGACCTCCTCCAGCGCCTCGACCTCGGGCAGGGAGAAGACGTAGTAGGCACTCTCGTCCCAGTAGGGGCGCAGGGAGCCGTCCGGGTAGCGGGTCAGGGGGTAGATCAGCCCCTGCTCCTCGACGGTCTCCTGCCAGCCGGGGCGCGGTTCCGTAGTGCGGCGTTCCATGAGGGGTCTCAGCCGCCGCTGGAGCCGGAGGAGCCGAATCCGTCGCGCTCGACCGCGGACTTGTCGAAACTGCCGCCGGAGACCCGGTTGTTGTGGCTGCTGCCGCCGTAGTAGTACGTCCCGCTGCCGTTGCTGTCCTCGCACTCGTACTTCGGCAGGATCTCCTGGGTGACCCGGTCGACGCACCGCTCGTCCGGTTCCGAGCCGCACGCGGTGAGCGTCGCCGCGAGTACTCCCATGCCGCCGAGCACGACGGTGCTCGACCTCAGCTTGCGCCTGTCCATGTTCTGTTCTCCCCCCTCGCACCCACGGGCCGGTGTACGCCCACCGGCCAACTCCCAGTCAGATTAGATGCACGACTCCCCCGGCTGAAACCCGGTGCCGCCCACTGCCCGGCATCACTCTCCTACGGCAGCACCCGGCAGAGCGCGTCCAGCGCCCCCGCCCACCCGCTCTCCGACGGCGTGCCGTAACCGATGACCAGCCCGTCGCGGCCGGGGGCCGCGTCCTGGTGCCGGAAGCGCGAGAGCCGCTCCAGTGCGAGCCCCTGCCAGGTGGCCGCCTGGACGACCGACTGCTCGGTCCCCTCGGGGAGTTCGAGCACGGCGTGCAGCCCCGCCGCGATGCCGCTCACCTCGAAGTCCGGTGCCCGCTCGGCGAGCGCCTCGACGAGCTGGTCACGACGGCGCCGGTAGCGCAGCCGCATCGCCCGCACGTGCCGGTCGTACGCTCCTGAGGCGATGAGCTCCGCGAGGGTCAGCTGGTCCGGCGCCGCGGACATCCAGTCGAAGCCGCCCTTCGCGTCGCACACCTCGTCCACCAGCCCCTCCGGCAGCACCATCCAGGCCAGCCGCAGCCCGGGCGCCAGGGACTTGCTGGCCGTGCCCATGTAGACCACCCGTTCCGGGTCGAGGCCCTGGAGGGCGCCCACCGGCTGGCGGTCGTAGCGGAACTCGCCGTCGTAGTCGTCCTCCAGGATCAGACCGCCCGAGGACCGCGCCCAGTCGACCGCCGCGGCCCGCCGGTCGGGATGGAGCGGGACGCCCGTGGGGAACTGGTGGGCGGGGGTCAGCAGCACCGCGCCCACGCCGGGTGTCCCTCCCAGCTCCCCGGTCCTGGCCCCGAGCGCGTCCACCGGGAGGCACGGGGTGCGCAGGCCGGCGTCGGCCAGGAGGTTCCAGTGGATGTCCAGCCCGTACGACTCGACGGCCGCCGCCCGCACCTTGCGGCGCCGCAGCACCTTCCCCATCAGCGTGAGTCCGTGGACGAATCCGGAGCAGATCACGATGCGCTCCGGGTCCGCGTACACCCCTCGTGCCCGTGCCAGATAGTCCGCCAGCACGCTCCGCAGCTCGAAGCGGCCCTGCGGGTCGTCGTATCCGAAGGCCGCGTCGGGGGCGGCGGTGAGGGCGCGCCTGGCGGCCTTGAGCCACTCGGCGCGGGGGAACGCCGAGAGGTCCGGTGACCCCGGCATCAGGTTGTGGACGGGCCGCCGTCGCGTCTGCCGGCCCGCGGCCCCCCGGGCGGCCGGGCCGGGCGCGTCGGCCCGCTGCGCGACCCTGGTCCCCGAACCCTGCCGCGCGGTGAGCCAGCCCTCGGCCACGAGCTCGGCGTAGGCGTCGGCGACGGTGTTGCGGGCGATCCCGAGATCCACGGCGAGCGTCCGGGACGAGGGCAGCCGCGTGCCCGGCGTCAGCCGTCCGGTGCGCACGGCCTCACGCAGCGCGTTCATCAGCCCGCTGCGCAGGCCCGTGCCGACCGGTTCGATATGCAGGTCGGCGCCGAAAGCGGCCCAGGAATCTGTCATGGAAATGGACCATACCGGTGCGCCATCCGACCGTTAGCTTCGAAGCATGACGACGCACACGCAGCACCGCACACCCGCCGAAAACGCCCCCGAGCACCCCGCCCGCCTGCAGTGGGCCCAGCTCGTCCCGGATGTCTACAAGGCCATGGTCCGGCTGGACGCCGCGTCCCGTCAGGGACTGGACCCGACACTGCTCGAACTGGTGAAGGTCCGCGCCTCGCAGCTCAACCACTGCGCCCTCTGCCTGGACATGCACTCGAAGGACGCCCTCGCGGCGGGCGAGTCCGTCGAGCGGCTCATCCAGCTCAGCGCCTGGGAGGAGTCGCAGCACTTCTACACGGAGAAGGAGCTTGCCGCGATCCAGCTGACGGAGGCGGTGACGGTCCTGACCGACGGTTTCGTGCCGGACGAGGTCTACGCGAAGGCCGCGAAGCAGTTCGAGGAGGCCGAACTCGCCCAGCTCATCGCCGCGATCACGGTGATCAACGCCTGGAACCGGTTCGGCGTGACCTGCCGGATGGCCCCGGGGCACTACACGCCCGGCGACATCAAGCACTGAGCCGCAGCCGCCGAGCCCCCCGTACGCACCTCCCGCCCCGGAGCCCTGATGACCGAGCCCGTGTCCGTCTTCCGCGCCCTGCACCACGGCCGCACTCCCGGCGACCCGCTGGTCCTGCCCGGCCCGTGGGACGCCGCGAGCGCCCGCGTGTTCGAGGAGGCAGGTTCTCCCGCACTGGCCACCCCGAGCGCGGGTGTCGCCGCCTCCCTCGGCCACGCCGACGGGGAGACGCCGGCGGACGAGATGTTCGCGGCGGTGGCGCGGATCGCCCGAGCGGTGTCCGTTCCCGTCTCGGCGGACGTCGAGGCCGGTTACGGTCTGGCTCCGGACGAGCTCGTCGACCGCCTCCTGGAGGCCGGGGTCGTCGGCTGCAACCTGGAGGACTCGGTGGACGGCGTGCTCGTCGACCCGCGGCGGCAGGCCGACCGGCTCGCCGAGGTGTGCGCGGCGGCGGGCGGGCGCCTCTTCGTCAATGCCCGCATCGACACCTACGTCCACGGGGACCCGGCCGCCACGGACGTGGTGGCGGACACGGTGGCCCGTGCCCGGCTCTACGCCGACGCCGGTGCCGACTGCGTCTACCCGATCATGGCCCCGCCGGACACCCTGCCCGCTCTGGCCGCAGCGGTCCCGGTCCCGCTCAACGCGCTCGGCGCACCCGACGGCCGGGCCGCCACCCGCCGGCTCGGCGAGCTCGGCGCAACACGGATCACCTTCGGCCCGCAGCTCCAGCGCAGGGCGGCGGACGCCGTGCGGGACCTGGCCGGGCGGCTGCTCGGCGACTGAGCAGACGTATGAGGGCGCCCCCGCAGCTGGTGCAGCGGGGGCGCCCTCGTACGTCCTCCGGGCCGGCCGGTGGCCGGGCCCCGGTCAGATCAGGCCGAGCTCGCGGACCGCGTCGCGCTCCTCGGTGAGCTCCTGCACGGACGCGTCGATGCGCGCACGGGAGAACTCGTTGATGTCCAGGCCCTGGACGATCTCGTACTTCCCGTCCTTCGTGGTGACCGGGAAGGAGGAGATGATGCCCTCGGGAACGCCGTAGGAGCCGTCCGACGGGATACCCATCGAGGTCCAGTCGCCCTCGGCGGTGCCGTTGACCCAGGTGTGCACGTGGTCGATGGCGGCGTTGGCGGCCGAGGCGGCCGAGGACGCGCCACGGGCCTCGATGATCGCGGCGCCGCGCTTGGCGACGGTCGGGATGAAGGTGTCGGCCAGCCAGGCCTCGTCGTTGACGACCTCGGCGGCGTTCTTGCCGGCGATCTCCGCGTGGAAGATGTCCGGGTACTGGGTCGCCGAGTGGTTGCCCCAGATCGTCAGCCGCTTGATGTCGGAGACGGCGGCACCGGTCCTGGCGGCCAGCTGCGAGATCGCGCGGTTGTGGTCCAGGCGGGTCATCGCGGTGAAGCGCTCGGCCGGTACGTCCGGGGCCGCGGCCTGCGCGATGAGGGCGTTGGTGTTGGCCGGGTTGCCGACGACGAGGACCTTGATGTCGTCCGCGGCGTTGTCGTTGATGGCCTTGCCCTGCGGCTTGAAGATGCCGCCGTTGGCGGACAGCAGGTCGCCGCGCTCCATGCCCTTCATGCGCGGGCGGGCGCCGACCAGGAGGGCGACGTTGGCGCCGGCGAAGCCGACGTTGGCGTCGTCCGTGATCTCGATGCCGCGCAGCAGCGGGAAGGCGCAGTCGTCGAGCTCCATGGCGGTGCCCTCGGCGGCCTTCAGGCCCTGCGGGATCTCGAGGAGCCGCAGGTTGACCGGCACATCCGGGCCGAGCAGGTGGCCGGAGGCGATGCGGAAGAGCAGCGCGTAGCCGATCTGGCCGGCTGCGCCGGTCACGGTGACATTCACGGGAGTGCGGGTCATGGCGGTCTCCGTTAGACAGCTGGCGGTAGGGGTCCCTGCCCCTGGTGCTGGATACCTCTGAATCTTGACGTGAAGAGATATCCAGCGGTCAGGCTATCCGACCCTCGCCGCAGGAGCCGCCCGGCCCCCTGTGGCACCGCGCACAGTCGGTCACACAGCGCAGCGGCTCCCCTGTCTCACTCCGGCGTGGTGCAGCCGGTCGTCCCGGAGGCGAGGGTCGCGCAGGCCTTGGCGTCGGAGGCCTTCTTCACGGCGACCATCGGGGTGTACGCCTCGGAGCCGGCGTCCACCGTGCCGTCCTGCTCCGAGGGACCGGCGGCGATCTTCACGGTGTCCCCCGGGGACGCCCGGGTGATACGGGCCCACGCGGCGCCGCAGGTCTCGCTGTAGCGGACCTCGACGAGGCCTCCGCCGACGGTCTCCCTGGCCACCGTGGAGGCGAACTGGCCGCCGCAGCCCATCGCTTCCGGGTCCTGGCCGGTGCAGTCGGCGTGTCTGCACTCGACCCCGGCGGGCAGCTGGGGCGCGCTGGTGCCCGGCTCGGCGGACGGTGTCGCGGCGGCCGTACCGGTGTCTTGGTCGCCACCCAGATCGGTGAGCAGCACGGCCCCGGCCATCAGCAGGAGCGCGCCCACGAGCCCCGCCAGGAAGAGCGGCAGCCTGCTCCGGCCGCCCTCCCGCCGCCCTCCGGGACCGCCCACCGGGTGGTGTCCGCCGCCGGTGGGGTCCGGCACCGCCCCCGGCTGCGGCTGCTGCGGAATCCGTGGAACCGTGCCGCGCTGGACGGGCACGGACGGCGGACGGCCACTGTCGCACCCCTCTCCTCCCGGTCCAGGGGCGGTGGGGACTCCCGTAGCGCCGTCCGCACGCCTGCCGGCCACGGGGGCCGCGGCCACACCCGCCTCGCCGGGCGCCGCACGCGCCTGGGAGATCCTGATGGCCTCCATCGTCATGTCGTGGCGCATCTCGGAGCGGCTCCAGGCCAGCTCGGCCGGCTCCCACATCGTCGTCAGATGGTGCTGCTGAACGCCCGTCACCTCGGCGAGGGCGACGACCGCCCCCTTGGGCGCGAGCAGCCTGCCGTTGAGATAACGCTCCCACGACGTCTTGCTGTAGCCCGTGCGGTCGGCGACCGCGGCCAGGCTAAGACCACTGCGGTCCACCAGTCCGCGCAGCTGGCCCGTGAACTCCCGCACCTGCGAATCGAGTTCTTCCGGTAGCGCCTTCCAACGAGGCATTACTCCCCCAACCGATTCCCCCGGACGCCCCGGCGCGCCCCCGATCCCGGCACCGGGCCCTTCCCCCCTGCCGCCGAAGCGTCTGGTTACTGCGCTCCGGACTACCCAGAAGAATGCACGGATCCAGGATCTCAGTTCCGGACAAAGGGGCGCACGGGGGCATTCGGTATGAGCGCGGTCTCCGTCGTGCGCCGTAGCGAACACCGCGCAGTGTTCCCATCGTTGCGTGACGATCACACGATGGCGGAATGGTCACTTCCGTGCCACAGGCACCGGCCATCCCTTGAACCTGGTACCTCATGTCCATGACGCTTGACCCAGGACAGGGCAAGGCCGCTCAAGTCACCGCATTCCGGCGCTTCTTGCACCGGCGCCCTGTCCGGTGTCCGTCCCTTCTCGGGGGAGGGGACGGACACCCCTCAGCGGATCGTGAAGTGGACGACGTCCTGCAGGAACGGGACCCGCAGCCACGGGCCGGGCTGCTCCATCAGCGCGAGCAGCACGATCAGCGCGCCCATCAGGCCGTACGTGACCAGGTCGGTGAACCGGGACCGTACGGCGAGCATGCCGACCGAGGGGACCGTCCAGCGGAACACCGCTCCCGCGAGCAGGGCGAGGCCCATCACCATGGCGCCGACCCTGAACGCCTCGGCGAAGGGGTCGATCGCCACGATCAGCAGCCCGATCCCGGCGGTGCAGAGCACCGTGAGCAGCGGCCACTGCCGGGCGGGTGCGGGGGCGTCGCCCGGGGCTGCCCGGCCGCCGCCTTCGGGACGTGCGGTGTCCCGGGTCAGCGAGAAACGACGCGAGGGCTCCCAGGTCGAACCACTCTGCCCTGCTGCCACTTCCCCGGAGGCCCCGGCCGCGTCTGCGGTGCCGGGCACCCCCTCTTCCCCTGGGGTACCGGCCTCGCCCTGCCCCGCCTCTCCCGGTGTCCCGGTCTCCCCGGACACCTGGACCTTCTCGGACACCCGGGCCTCCTCGGCCGTGTCTGCCTCCTCGGCCGGCCCGTCCGCGTGCGTGCCGCCCGCCGGACTCGTACCAGCGCCCATGACGTTCCTCCGGTCCGGGGTCAGCCCGCGGATGCGGCGGAGGCCTCGGCGGCGCCGCGCTCGGCCGCCTCGACCACGTTGACGAGCAGCTGGGCCCTGGTCATGGGGCCGACACCGCCCGGGTTCGGGGCGACCCAGGCGGCCACCTCCGCCACTCCGGGGTGGACGTCGCCGACGATCTTGCCGTTCTCGTCCCGGCTGACACCGACGTCCAGCACGGCCGCGCCCGGCTTCACGTCCTCCGGCTTGATCAGGTGGGGCACACCGGCGGCCGCGACGATGATGTCGGCCTTCCTGAGGTGCGCCGAGAGGTCACGGGTGCCGGTGTGGCACTGGGTGACGGTCGCGTTCTCGGACTTGCGCGTCAGCAGCAGCGGGAGGGGGCGGCCGATGGTGACGCCCCGGCCGACGACGACCACATGGGCGCCGTTGATCTCCACACCGTGGCGGCGGAGCAGGGTGACGACGCCCTGCGGGGTGCAGGGCAGCGGGCCGCTCTCGTTCAGCACCAGCTTGCCCAGGCTCATCGGGTGGAGGCCGTCCGCGTCCTTGGCCGGGTCCATCAGCTCCAGGATGCGGTTGGTGTCGATCCCCTTGGGGAGGGGAAGCTGCACGATGTAGCCCGTGCAGTCCGGGTTGGCGTTGAGCTCCCGTACGACCTCCTCGATCTCCTCCTGCGTGGCGGTGTCGGGGAGTTCGCGCTGGATGGAGCCCATGCCGACCTGGGCGCAGTCACGGTGTTTGCCGTTCACGTACCAGCGGCTGCCCGGGTCGTCGCCGACGAGCAGGGTTCCCAGGCCGGGTGTGATGCCCTGTGCCTTGAGGGCCGCCACGCGGACGGTCAGATCGGACTTGATCGCAGCTGCGGTGGCCTTGCCATCGAGAATCTGGGCAGTCATGACACCCATCCTCGCGGATGACCCCGCCCCCGTACCAATCGTGGCTTGCCACGTGGACGCGAGATTGCACTTGCACAACACATTGGGCGATCGGCTGGACAAAAGGTGGATGTCACGACGACGATAAGGCCCGCATCACTGCGGGCAGTGTCGGGGGGACCAACCGTTAAGATCGCGCAGCTTTCCTCCGTCAGGACCGCGTAGTCCCCACATCACAACGGAGGAAACCCGCCATGAGCTTCGGCGACCCCAACAACCCCTACGGCCAGCAGCAGGGTGGCCAGCAGCCGGGCGGGCAGCAGCCGGGCTACGGCTACCCGCAGCAGGCCCCGCAGGGTGTCCCGCAGCAGGGTTACGGCTACCCGCAGGCGCCGCCGGTCCAGGGCGGCTACGGCTTCCCGGGCGCGCCCACCGAGATGCCCGGCGGTGTGAAGGCCGCGCGCGTCATGCTCTTCGTGATCGCCGGCCTCCAGGTCATCGGCGCGATCTTCGTCGCCCTCGCGGCCGTGGCCGTGAGCGCGGCCAAGGACGACCCGACGCTGCAGGAGGACGTCCAGTTCCAGCAGCTCGCCGACTACTCGGGCGCCGTGCTGTGGGGCATCGTCGTCTTCGCCGTGCTGTGGGGAGTCCTCGCGGTCGTCTTCGCCGCCAAGTTCGGCAAGGGGGGCAACGGAATCCGCATCGCGACCATCGTCTTCGGCGTGATCACGGCGATCCTCGGCATCTACCCCTTCGTCGTCATGGGCCTCGTCCACACGATTCTCGCTGTCCTGGTCGTCGTCTTCGTGGCGAAGTCCGACGGCGGCGCCTGGTTCAACCGCCAGCAGCAGCCGCAGTACTGACGTCGCCGTACACACGTGCGCGTGAAGGCCGCAGCACCCGCTCACCGGCGGGTATGCGGCCTTCAGCCGTTTCCGGGCGCCGGCGTGGTCCGCTCCATGACGACGAAGGAGCCCGCCTCGCGGGTGACCCGGTAGCGCGCCTCGGGGTGCAGCTGCTGCGCGTACTTCACCGGGTCGTCGATCGGCTGCGACCAGCCGAAGTCCAGGTTGATCGCGACGACGTCGGGTGCGGTGCCGGGGGCCCCGCCGACCCAGTAGACCGTGCGGTCGGCGGTCAGGTGCGCCATCAGCGTGATGTCCGTCTCCACCCGCGAGCCCACGGGTATCGCCTCCAGCGCCTCTTCGGCGGCATGGGTGCGGGCGTCGGCGCGGTACGTCTCCGGGCGCAGCAGATCGCGGAGCGGGAGGTGCTGGGTGAGGGCGACGGCGATCGCCGCCGCGACGGGGACGGCGACGTTCGCGTAGGAGACGAGCCAGGGCCGCTTCGAGCCCCGGCTGCGCCGGACGCCGTCGGCCATGGCGAGGAAGACCACCGGCATCAGGATCGCGCTGTAGTGCCAGACCATGCCCCAGTGGTTGGAGTCCTGGGAGAGCAGACGCCAGCCGAGCGTGGGCAGGACGAGCAGGGCCAGGGGTGAGCGGAGCGCCATGAAGGCGGTGATGCCGACGAGGAAGACCAGCATCTCCAGCTTGACGGAGGAGTCGAGTACCCCGAGGACGGAGTCGAGCAGGGAGACCTCCTGCCCGCCGTTCTCCTCGATCTTCTTCCAGTAGTCGTACGTCCCCGCGCTGCTGGCCGCGGGGATGAGCACCAGCACGGTCAGCGCGAACGCGAACACGCCGAAGGCCGCCAGCAGGAACCCCTGGAGCCGCCGTCCGTACAGGGCCAGGAGCAGGCCGACGACGGCGACGGTGATCCCGAGGTCCTCCTTGACCAGGACCAGCGGCAGCGACCACAGGACGACCGCCCGCCAGCGCTCCATGAGAAGGGCACGGCAGACCAGGGCCAGCAGCGGGACGGCGAACGCTATCTCGTGGAAGTCGGCCTTCACCGCTTCCTGGAGCCCCCAGGACAGCCCGTACGCGACGGTGACGCAGAGACCGGAGCGGCCGCCCAGGATCTGTTGGACGGTACGCCCGACGATGACCGCGGAGCCGGCGAAGAGCGCGGCCTGGGCGAACAGCAGGGCGACGGCGGACGGCCAGATCCAGTAGAGGGGGACGAGGAGCGCCACCACCGGGCTGAAGTGGTCGCCGAGTATCAGATAGCCCGGTCCCTTGATGTCGACGACCGGCGCGTCGAAACCGGCGTACGCGCGCACCTCCTGCTCGAAGATGCCCAGGTCCCAGGAGGGCGACTGGAAGTGGCTGTACCGCAGGTACGCGTAGAGGAAGTAGAGCGCGCACAGGACCACGGCGGCGATGAGGTACGGGCGCAGCGGCGCCGGGTGCGTACCGACGGCCGGCTCCGGGACGTGGTCTCCGGACGTCTCGGTCCCGTTCTGGTTCAGGTCAAGCACGGTGCCCCCGCACAACGGAATCCCTCACTGGTCACTGCCGGTCGCACCGGTCCCGCCCGGCACGGCCCGACAAGGCCATTCATTAGAACAGAGGGACGACTGATCTCCGTACGCCGGGACGCACCGCAGGCCGCACCCGGAACGGGTACGGCCTGCGGCATGAAACTGCGGGCGCCGTCAGTGGAAGAAGTGGCGCGTGCCGGTGAAGTACATGGTCACGCCCGCCTTCTGTGCGGCCTCGACGACGAGCTCGTCACGGACCGAGCCGCCCGGCTGGGCGACGGCCCTGATGCCGGCGGCGGTCAGGATCTCCAGACCGTCGGGGAAGGGGAAGAAGGCGTCGGACGCGGCGTACGAACCCTGGGCCCGCTCCTCGCCGGCCCGCTCGACCGCGAGCTTCGCGGAGTCGACACGGTTGACCTGCCCCATGCCGACGCCGACCGAGGCACCGTCCTTGGCGAGCAGGATCGCGTTGGACTTGACCGCCCGGCAGGCCTTCCACGCGAAGGAGAGCTCCTTCAGTTCCTCGGCGGACAGGGCCTCACCGGCGGCGAGGGTCCAGTTGGCCGGGTCGTCGCCGTCGGCCTGGAGCCGGTCGGTGACCTGAAGGAGCGCGCCGCCGTCGATCGGCTTGACCTCGAACGCGGAGGCCGGGGCCTCCGGGCAGCGCAGCACGCGGATGTTCTTCTTGCGGGCGAGGATCTCGACCGCACCGTCCTCGTACGCCGGGGCGACGATGACCTCGGTGAAGATGTCCGCGACCTGCTCGGCCATCGCGACGGTCACCGGCCGGTTGACGGCGATGACGCCGCCGTAGGCGGACAGCGGGTCGCAGGCGTGCGCGTTGCGGTGCGCGGTCGCGACGTCGTCGGCGATCGCGATGCCGCACGGGTTGGCGTGCTTGATGATCGCGACGCACGGCTCGGCGTGGTCGTAGGCGGCACGGCGGGCGGCGTCGGTGTCCGTGTAGTTGTTGTAGGACATCTCCTTGCCGTGCAGCTGCTCGGCCTCCGCGAGGCCGCCCTCGCCCTCGGTGTAGAGCGCGGCCGGCTGGTGCGGGTTCTCGCCGTAGCGCAGGACGTTCTTCCGCGTGAACGTGTCACCGAGGAACTCGGGGAGGCCCGAGTCACCCGCGGCTGCGTAGTCGTCCGCGAACCAGGAGGCGACGGCCACGTCGTAGGCGGCGGTGTGCTGGAACGCCTCGGCGGCGAGCCGCTTGCGGGCGGTCAGGTCGAAGCCGCCCGCCTTGACCGCGGCCAAGACGTCGGCGTAACGCTCCGGGCTGGTCACGACCGCCACGGACGGGTGATTCTTGGCGGCGGCGCGGACCATCGAGGGGCCGCCGATGTCGATCTGCTCCACACACTCGTCGTCGGACGCGCCGGAGGCGACGGTGGCCTTGAACGGGTAGAGGTTGACGACCACCAGGTCGAACGGCTCCACGCCGAGCTCGGCGAGCTGCTCGCGGTGGGCGTCCAGGCGCAGGTCGGCGAGGATGCCGGCGTGCACGCGGGGGTGCAGCGTCTTGACGCGGCCGTCGAGGCACTCGGGGAAGCCGGTGAGCTCCTCGACCTTGGTGACCGGCACCCCGGCGGCTGCGATCTTCCCGGCGGTGGAGCCGGTGGACACCAGCTCGACACCCGCCTCGTGCAGACCGCGGGCGAGGTCTTCGAGCCCCGTCTTGTCGTAGACGCTGACCAGGGCGCGGCGGATGGGCTTATTCACCGACATGACCGAGATGAACCTTTCGTCCCTCAATGCGATAGCCGTCGCGGGCGAGCCGCCCCACGGCCTCGACGAGCAGCTTGCGCTCGACTTCCTTGATGCGTTCGTGGAGGGCGGCTTCGCCCTCCGCCGTTTCCTCTTCGGTCACCTCGACCACGCCCTGCGCGATGATCGGACCGGTGTCGACGCCGTCGTCGACGAAGTGGACGGTGCACCCGGTGACCTTCACGCCGTACGCGAGCGCGTCGCGGACCCCGTGAGCACCGGGAAAGCTGGGGAGCAGGGCGGGGTGGGTGTTGACGATCCGGCCGCCGAACCCGGCGAGGAACTCCTTGCCCACGATCTTCATGAATCCCGCGGACACGACGAGGTCCGGACGGTGTTCCGCCACGGCCGCCGCCAGGGCCGCGTCCCACTCCTCGCGGCTCGCGTACTCACCGAGCTTGCACACGAAGGTGGGAAGCCCGGCACGCTCGGCACGCTCGATGCCGAGGGTGCCGTAGCGGTCCGCGCCGACCGCGACGATCCGGGCGCCGTAGCCATCGGGGTCGTCACCGATCGCGTCGAGGAGTGCCTGGAGGTTCGTGCCTGAGCCGGAGACGAGCACGACCACACGGGCCGGAACGGCGGAGGGGGGCGGGGAGGCCACGGCAGGGCCCTTTCTCGCGTGGTGCAGCAGGTACGCGATGTACAGGAGGTGCGTTTGTATGGTCGTACGAAAGAAGCTCGTCCCGGGATACGGGGAACTCTACGAACGGTCCGACCGTCAGCAACGATACCGGCACACCCGGCGGCCCCCACGGGACGGGGGCGTAGCCGGGAGGTAGCGTCAGGGGACAGGGAACCGCCCCCGGGCGGAAATGACGAGATGGGGAAGACGTTCACCACATGCCGGACCGCCTCCGCACCGCCCTTGGCCACCCGCTGCCCGAGCGGGCATCCACGCTGATGCGGGAACGCCAGTCCTCATCGCCGGACTCCTCGTCGGGCTCCTCTTCGGGCTCGGGTTCCTCTTCAAGTTCGTCGTCGGGCTCGGGTTCCTCGTCGGGTTCGGGTTCCTCGTCGGGTTCGGGTTCGTCGTCCGGGTCGTCCGACGACAATCCGTTCGCGGCACCGCCCGAGGACCGGCCCGATCAGCCCTGGCAGCCGCGCCACCCTCCCCACACGCCGAACCACGGCAACGGCGGAAGCGGTGACGGCGGCGAAGGACAGTCCGATGACCGCCCCGTCTGGGGCAGCCAGTGGAGCGACCAGCAGCCGGGCCGGCAGAGCGGCGGCTTCGGCGGCCGTCCCGGCGGCACCGGCGGACCGAGCGGCCAGGGCGGTGGCCCGGAGGGCAGCCCCGGCGGGCTGCGCTGGGACCCGACCGACCCCGCCCAGCGGCGGGCGCGTTACGCGGTGCTCGGCGGCATGTGGGCGTTCTTCTTCGCCCTCTTCGACTTCCCCGAGATCGCGATGCTCCTCGGCGCCCTCGCCGTGTACTGGTCGATCAGCGCCCTCCGTGGCGGGCCGCGGAAGGACCAGGCGGCCGGCCCGGGGCAGGCGGCGGTGTCCGCCGCGAGCAGCCCGGACCGGGCCGCCACGCCCCCGCAGCCGGGGGCCGCGCCCCCCGTCGCGCAGAGCAGCAGCCGTCAGCAGACGACGGCGGCCGTCAGCGGCCTGGTGACGGCGCTCCTGGCCCTGGCGATCGTGGCCACCGGCTATACGGTCCAGCTGGTCTACCGCGACTACTACACCTGCGTGAACGACGCACTCACCAAGACCGGCGCCATCGCCTGCAACAACAAGCTGCCCGACCCGCTGGAGCCCTTCTTCGGCGTGAAGGAGTAGCTCCGCCCCGCGCTGGAACGCTCGTCACGGAGCAGCTTCCCGGCCGGGTTCCGGGTGCCCCTCGGCATCCGGCACCCGGCCGTTCGGCGTATCCGGGCCGGTGACGGGCTCGGGTCCCGTCTCCGGTTCGGGCTCCGGCTCCGGTTCGGGCTCCGGTTCGGGCACGGTGGCCGGGGCTGAAGCAGGTGCGGGTGCGGTCACGGGGGCCGATGCGGGCGCCGGAGCGGGCGCGTGCGCGGCAACCGGCGCGGGGGGCGGCGTGGACGGTGGCGTCGACGGCGGCGTGGGTGCCGGCGGGGCGGCCGGTACCGGGCCGGGTGCGGGCTCCGTGTCCGCGTCCGCCGGGAAGCCCGCCATCAGCCCGCCGGACTTCTTCTTCAGCGCGGCCCAGCGCGCCTCCCTCGCCCCGTCCTCGTGCCACGGGTCGGCCGACAGGAAGTCGTACGGCTCCGCGCCCTCGCCCGCTCCCCCGGGCCCCTCCTCCGTACTCGGCTCCGGCTTCTGCCCAGGTTCCGCCTTCGCCTGCTCCTTCTTCACCGACTCCCACCGCCATCCCCAACGGTGTTCCCTCAGCCGCCACGCCCTGAGCAGCAGCGCCGCCGGTACGCCGATCACGGCAGTCCAGGCGAGAGCGGCCGGGCCCACCAGCCACCACACGGGGCCGAACTCCGCGAGCGCCCCGGTGCCCAACGGGCCCCCCGAGACCGCCGCCAGCACCGCCGCGCCGGCGCCGCAGCCCAGGGCCGCCAGCCCCGCCACCAGTGCGGTACGCGCCTGGCCCCACGCCTCCTCACGCGCACCGCGCTCCGGAACCGCCCCCCGGGCGACGAACCGGGCGACGGCCAGGGCCGCGACGGACGGCACCGCGACCGCCGCCCAGTTCGCGAGCGTCCCCGGCCCGTGGGACGGCACCGCGGCGAGCAACGGGAAGTCGGGCAGCGCGGGGGGCCCGGTGAACGCGAGCGGTGTGACCACGGACTCCGTGCCGAGAGCGAATCCCGGCCCGAGGCCGTAGGCGGCGCCCCACATCGCCGCGTTCGGCACGAGCGCCGTCGCCAGCAGAAGGACGGAGATCCGGCCCGCCCAGTCGCCCGAGAGCCCCACGAACGACTCCCGCGCCGCCCCCGTGTGCCACACCAGTGCCACCGCGACCAGCAGCGCCCCGCCGCCGAGCAGCGTGAGCACACCCACGGCGGCCGACCGCAGGGCCACCGCGGCCCCGGACCGGAACCGGGCGCGGGCCGCGGCCTCCTGAAGGCTCAGCGGTGCCCAGACCAGCAGCGGGGTCAAGGGCCGCCCGCGGGCCGTCCACACCCCCGCGGCGGCCGAGGCGGCCACCACGAAGGTGACGGGGAAGGCGAGCGAGGCCCGGTCGGCGGGCAGCGCCCCGTCCCGCGCGTAGGCCGCCGCGGCCAGCACCACCAGCAGATATCCGGCGCCCACCGCACAGAACGCCCCGACCGCCGAGTGCTCGCGCGATGGCTTCTCCTCGGTCTCCGCCGAGTCCCTGGCGGCCCGGTGCAGCAGCCACACGGGCAGCACGACGAGCAGCAGCGGGACCGTCCCCACGGGCGCGGGGTGGCCTCCCACCGTGTCGGCCCTGACGAGTTCGGCACCGTGGGCGAGCAGCCAGATCCCGGTCGCCACATGGAGGGCCCCGGCGGGCCCGCTGTCGGGGTACGGAGAGCTGATCCACAGCACCATGACCAGGACCGCCAGCGCGCCCAGCCCGAGCCCTGCGGCCAGTGCCCCGCGCACGAAGGCGGAGGCCAGAGCGGCGGACCTGCTCCGCTCGGCCGGCAACGTCGGGCTGCGTTCGGTCACTTGGGTCACGCGGCCATGCTGCCAACGACACGCGCTTATTCCGTGTAACGGGCGAATGGCCGTTGTGTCGCTCAATATACGTTTATGTACTTTTTCACCCAGTGCAGTGTCATCGGGGACGGAGGCCGGGCATGACGCGGAGCGCCACCGGTCCGGCCCCCGCCGCCCCCCTGCCCTCCCCGAAGGAGCGCCGCAGGCTGCGCGAGGCCAGGGCACTGAGTGAGGAACAGGTCGCGGCGGCCGTGGGAGTCACGCCCGCCACCGTCCGCGCCTGGGAGACCGGGCGCACGAGCCCGCGGGGCCGGCGGCGCACGGCCTACGCCAGGCTCATCGGCTGCGACGAGCACCGCCCTGCGCCACCCCCCTCCGTCGAAGCCACCGGGAGCAGCACGATGTCCCCGACCGAGCCCGGCACCGGCACCGCCCCGGACGCGCCCACGCCCGGAGAACCCTCCACGCACACCCCCACGCCGAGGGCCCCCGGGGCGCCCCCGCCTGAGGCGTCGGCCCCGGGCGTCCCTGCCCAGGACGGGGGCCCGCCCGGGACCACGGCGCCGGACGCGCACGACGCCGCCCCGCAGCCCCCGCCGGCCCTCACCGCCGAGGAGGCGTACGACGCGCTGTACGGCCGCACGGCACCGGGCCTCACCCGTCAGATGTACCTGCTGACCGGCCGCCGGACGCTCGCCCGGGAAGCCGTCGAACACGCCTTCCGGATCACCTGGCAGCGCTGGCCCGAGGTGGCCAGGGACCGCGATCCGGCGGGCTGGGTGCGGGCGGCGTCGTACGAGTACGCGATGTCGCCCTGGCACCGGCTGCGCCGCGCCCACCGCCGGCCCGACGCGCTGCCCGAGGACCCGGCGCGGCGCGCGCTGCTCGACGCCCTGCTCGGCCTGCCACCCGCTTACCGGCGCACCCTGCTGCTCCACGACGGTGTGGGTCTCGGGCTCCCCGAGACGGCGGCGGAGACGGAGGCGAGCACTCCCGCCACCGCGAGCAGACTGCTCAACGCCCGGGCCGCCGTCGCCGAGCGGCTGCCCGGAACGGTGGAGCCGACGGAGCCCGGCGGCAGGCCGGCACTCCACGACCGGCTGGGCGCACTCGCCCTCGCGGAAGAGGTGCCCGAACCGCCACCGGCCCCCGCCGTCCGCGCGGGCAGCGAGCGCATCGCCGAACTCTGGACCCGGGCGGCGCTCTGCTTCGGGGCGATGCTCATCGGCACGACCGCCTTCACCCTGCACACGGCCCCCACCCAGTACGTGCAGCCGCTGGCACCCGCCGAACGTGTCGGCGGCGTCCCTCCGCTGGGTGGACCGGAAAAGCTGACGCCGCAGGACCTGAAACTCCAGAAGTCGCTGCGGGGCGAGCTGACGCACGGACCTGAGCGGCTGGTGCCACGTATTCCCTGACCGTAGCCCGGAAGCAACTCTCCGGCGGGCTTCCGGAACGGAAACGGCGCGGGCCCGCACCCCCTTCGATGAAGGGGTGCGGGCCCGCGCCGATTCCGCTGTGAGGCGGTGCGACGTGTGACGCGGTGGGCGTCAGCCGCCGAGGATCTCGCGGGCCAGCTTGGCGGTCTCGGTCGGCGTCTTGCCGACCTTCACGCCTGCGGCCTCGAGGGCCTCCTTCTTGGCCGCGGCGGTGCCGGAGGAGCCGGAGACGATGGCGCCGGCGTGGCCCATGGTCTTGCCCTCCGGGGCGGTGAAGCCCGCGACGTAACCGACGACCGGCTTCGTGACGTTCTTCGCGATGTAGTCGGCGGCACGCTCCTCGGCGTCGCCGCCGATCTCGCCGATCATCACGATGAGGTCCGTGTCGGGGTCGGCCTCGAACGCGGCGAGCGCGTCGATGTGCGTCGTACCGATGACCGGGTCGCCACCGATGCCGACGGCCGACGAGAAGCCGATGTCACGGAGCTCGTACATCATCTGGTAGGTCAGCGTGCCGGACTTGGACACGAGACCGATGCGGCCGGGCTTGGTGATGTCGCCCGGGATGATGCCGGCGTTGGACTGGCCGGGGGTGATCAGGCCGGGGCAGTTCGGGCCGATGATCCGGGTCTTGTTGCCCTTCGAGCCGGCGTACGCCCAGAAGGCGGCCGAGTCGTGGACGGCGATGCCCTCGGTGATCACGACGGCCAGCGGGATCTCGGCGTCGATCGCCTCGACGACCGCGGCCTTCGCGAAGGCCGGCGGCACGAAGAGGACGGACACGTCGGCGCCGGTCTTCTCGATCGCCTCGGCGACCGACCCGAACACGGGTACCTCGGTGCCGTCGAAGTCGACGGAGGTGCCCGCCTTACGGGGGTTCACGCCACCGACGATGTTGGTGCCGTCGGCCAGCATGAGCTTGGTGTGCTTCATGCCCGTGGCGCCGGTCATCCCCTGGACGATGACCTTGCTGTCCTTGGTGAGGAAGATAGCCATGGTGTTGGAGTCCCTCGTCCCTTACTTCGCAGCCGCGGCGAGCTCGGCGGCCTTGTCGGCCGCGCCGTCCATGGTGTCCACACGCTGAACGAGCGGGTGGTTGGCGTCGGAGAGGATCTTGCGACCCAGCTCCGCGTTGTTGCCGTCGAGGCGCACGACCAGCGGCTTGGTGACGTCCTCGCCCTTGGACTTGAGCAGCTCCAGGGCCTGGACGATGCCGTTGGCGACCTCGTCGCAGGCGGTGATGCCACCGAAGACGTTGACGAAGACGGACTTGACGTCCGCGTCGCCGAGGATGATCTCCAGGCCGTTCGCCATGACCTCTGCGGAGGCGCCGCCACCGATGTCGAGGAAGTTGGCGGGCTTCACGTTGCCGTGCTTCTCACCGGCGTACGCGACGACGTCCAGGGTCGACATGACCAGACCGGCACCGTTACCGATGATGCCGACCTCGCCCTCGAGCTTGACGTAGTTGAGGTTCTTGGCCTTGGCGGCCGCCTCGAGGGGGTTGGCCGCGGCCTTGTCCTCGAGCGCCTCGTGGTCGGGCTGACGGAAGTCGGCGTTCTCGTCGAGAGACACCTTGCCGTCCAGCGCCAGGATGCGGCCGTCCTTGGTCTTCACCAGCGGGTTGACCTCGACGAGGAGCGCGTCCTCGGCGACGAAGGTGTCCCACAGGGTCACCATGGCCTCGGCGACACCCTCGGCCACCTCGGCCGGGAACTTCGCCTGGGCCACGATCTCGCGGGCCTTCTCGATGTCGACGCCGTCGACGGCGTTGACCGGGACCTTCGCGAGGGCCTCGGGGGTCTTCTCCGCGACCTCCTCGATGTCCATGCCGCCCTGCACCGACGCCATGGCGAGGAAGGTGCGGTTGGTGCGGTCGAGGAGGTACGAGACGTAGTACTCCGCCTCGATCTCCGGGGACAGCTCGGCGATCATCACCTTGTGGACCGTGTGGCCCTTGATGTCCATGCCGAGGATGTCGGTCGCGCGAGCGACCGCCTCGTCCGGGTCTGCCGCCAGCTTCACGCCGCCGGCCTTGCCTCGGCCACCGACCTTCACCTGCGCCTTGACGACGGACTTGCCGCCCAGCCGCTCGGTCGCCTCGCGGGCTGCCTCAGGCGTGTCGATGACTTCACCGGCCAGCACCGGTACACCGTGCTTGGCGAAGAGGTCCCTCGCCTGGTACTCGAACAGGTCCACGCGCGTCCGTCCCTTTTAGTGGTCTCGCGGTTCGTTTTCTGCGTGGGCGTGCCGCGAGGGCAACGTGACTGCGCAGTCACAAGGGAGGCGCACACGGTGACCGGGTACGCGGCATGTCCATCCGGCAGGTTATCCCCCGCACCGGACCGGACCCTAAATTGCAGATCACACCTGAGCGGTGATACCGGTCACAGACCCCGCTGGTGGCCGGGTTACGAGGGACAAAACGCCACCTCCGCGGGCCCGCCGGACGGTCCGTGGCCGGGGCGCGGAGCCGGGACCACGGCCGGTCAGCGCCAGGTGTCCGGTATCGGCAGCGGCCGTTTCTCGATCGCCGCCGCCATGACCTCGGGAAAGAGATCCGGAGTGCAGGCGAAAGCGGGGGCGCCGAGCGCGCCCAGCGCCGCGGCGTGCTCGCGGTCGTAGGAGGGCGTGCCCTCGTCGGAGAGAGCCAGCAGGGTCACGAACTGCACTCCGGACGCCTTCATCGCCGCGGCCCGCCCGACCATCTCGTCGCGGATCCCGCCCTCGTGGAGATCGCTGATGAGGACGACGACGGTGTCCGCCGGACGGGTGATTCTCGACTGGCAGTAGGCGAGCGCGCGGTTGATGTCCGTACCGCCGCCGAGCCGCGTGCCGAGGAGGACGTCGACGGGGTCGTCGAGCTGATCGGTGAGATCGACGACCGCCGTGTCGAACACGACGAGCCGGGTCGTCAGGGTCCGCATCGAGGCGAGCACCGCGCCGAAGACCGAGGCGTGGACGACGGAGGCGGCCATGGACCCCGACTGGTCGACGCAGAGGATGACGTCCTTCTTCACGGACCGGTCCGTGCGCCCGTAACCTACGAGACGTTCGGGTATGACCGTGCCGGCCCCCTCACGGCCGGGGAGGGGCACGTAGTTCTTCAGGTTGGCCCGGATCGTGCGGTCCCAGTCGATGTCCCTGTGGCGCGGCCTGGAGGCCCTGGCCGAGCGGTCCAGGGCACCGGTGAGCGTCGCCCGGGTGCGGGTGGCCAGCCGGCGCTCCAGGTCCTCGACGACCTTGCGTACGACGGCGCGGGCCGTCTCCCTCGTCGTCTCCGGCATGGCCTTGCCGAGCGAGAGCAGGGTGCCGACCAGGTGGACGTCGGGCTCCACGGCCTCCAGCATCTCCGGCTCCACCAGCAGGGCGGAGAGCCCGAGGCGGTCGATCGCGTCGCGCTGCATGACCTGGACGACGGAGGCCGGGAAGTACGTACGGATGTCGCCGAGCCAACGGGCCACCGAGGGGGCGGACGCCCCCAGCCCCGCCGAACGCTCCGCCCCGCCCCGGCCGCCGGGCTTCCTCCCGCCGTCGTAGAGCGCGGTCAGCGCTCCGTCCATCGCCGCGTCGCGCCCGGTGAGCGCGCGTCCCGTGCTCTCGGTACCGTCCGCGCCGAGCACCATGCGCCAGCGCCGCAGCCGCTCGTCCTCGGCCGGAGTCGCGTCCATCGTCCTCTCCCCCTTCTCCGTGTCCGCCCAGCTCGTGGTCATCCGGCCGCCTCCTTGTCCGGGGCTACCGGACCGAGCAGCAGCCGGAGCACGGGCACCACCGCGTCCGCCCGCTCCTCGTCGAGTCCTTCACCGAACCCCGGTGTTGTGGGTACGCCCTGGTCGCGCGCCCCGCCGGAACCCGGTCCGCGGCGCACGAGCTCGCCGAGCGTGCGGCGTACACCTGGCTCGTAGGCCGAGAACGTCCGGCGCAGCAGGGGCAGCACGACGGTGAACGTGTCGGCCGGTATGCCCGTCAGCCAGGTGTCGACGAGCCCGAGGAGCCGCTCGTCGTGGACGAGCAGCAGGCCGCCGCCCGCGGCCCCGCCGACGAAGCCCTCGATCCAGCCGGCCGCGTCGGGTGGGGCGGCGCCGGGTGAGAGGGCGAGTCCCATCAGGCGCGCTGCCTCGCTACCGGCCAGCCGGCCGTCGTCCAGGAGCAGGCGCGTGGCGCGGCCCCGGACGACCCCGGCGACCGTGTCCCTGGCGGAGAGCTTGCGCAGGACTCCGGCCCACCGCCCGGCCAGCCCGTCCGCCCCTACGGCGTCGGCGAGCAGCCCGACCGCGGTGTGCACGCCCTCAACCCGGCGATGGGCCTCCGCGGCCGCGTCCGCGTCGAGGCCCGTGCAGGCGGGCGGCAGGCCCACGCAGACACGCTCGGCGAGGCCGACGGCCACCTCTCCCAGGGCCGCGGTGTCGGTGGAGCGCACGTCCCCGTACCGCAGGGAGCGGGCCAGGGCCGGCAGGGCGTCCGCGAGGTGGCCCACGTCCGCGTCGAGGGCGGCCCGGTCGGAGAGGGCCCTCATCACGACGGGCAGGGCGTCCGGCAGTCCGGCCAGGAGGCATTGCTCGGCGAGCGCGGTGACCCCGGCGAGCGACGGCGCGGAAACGGCCTCCGAGGCGGCCCTGGCCGTCGCGGCTCCGAGCACGGTGGTGCCCCACACCCCGGCCTCGGCGATCCGGACGAAGAGCTCGGGCTCCCAGCGCAGCCGCCAGCTCTCCCGGAACGTCCCCGTGCTCCCCCGGCCCACGACGGGTTCGCCCCAGCCCACTCCGAGGAGCCGCAGCCTGTGCAGCAGTCTGCTGCGGGCCGCGTCGGTGTCCTTGCGCAGGTCGAGGTCGAGCTCGCGTCTCTCCGCCTCCGGCCTGAGCCTCAGCGTGCGCTGCTGCCGGTCCAGGTCGCGCTGGAGGGGGACGGCGGGGGCCGTCTCCGGGACCTCGCCGAGGATCTCGCCGACGACGAGCCGGTCCCGCACGAGGGCCAGTGGCACATCGGACCCCTCGCACATGACGGCCCTGACCGCGTCGGTGGCCTCGGCCAGGCCGACAGCCGGGCGGTCGCGCAGGGCGGCCAGCGTTCCGGCGAGCCGGACGGCCTCGATGACATGCGCCGGGGACACGGCCCTGTCCGCGTCGCGCAGCAGGCCGGCCACCTTCGTCATCCAGCGCTCCACGGGCCGGTCGTGGGCGCCGAAGAGGTGGCCGTACCAGCCGGGGGACTCGATCCCCGCGCCGTATCCGCTGTGCCGGGCGAGCCTGCGATGGGTCCAGGGCACCCAGGTCAGCTCCGCCTTGACCTTGGGCATCCCCTTGAGGAGCGCCCGGTCGGCGGCGACCGTCGTCCGCGCGCCGAGGGCGGGCACGTGCCACGCGCCGCAGACCACGGCGATGTCGTCGCCGAACTCCTTGCGGGCGGCGCGCAGCTGAAGGCGCATGGCGGCCTCCCGGACGGCGTCCTGCGGGTGGCCCCCGTCGCCGTACGCCTCACGCAGCGCGGTCATCGCCTCGGCGAGCGCGGCGAACGGCGCGCACGGATCAGCCGGGCCGCCGCCGGCCGCGCGGTGCTCGACGACGTCCTCCCACCAGCGCTCGGGGTCGTCGTAGCCCGCGGTCCCGGCGAGGATTCCGATCGGATCGATGCCCCTGCCCTCCTCCGGGCCGTCCTCACGCTGCTCCGTCAACGCCAGGGAGTGCGCGGCCGGCAGGTCCACGAACCGCACGGGGACCCCGTTCGCCGATGCCCAGCGGATCCCCACCCACTCGGGGGAGAAGTCGGCCATCGGCCAGAAGGCGGCACGCCCCGGATCGTCCACGGCATGGGCGAGCAGCGCGACCGGCGGACGCATCCGGGCGTGCGCGGCGAGCGGCAGCAACGCGTCCGCCTCGGGCGGCCCTTCGACGAGCACGGCAGCCGGCCGTACGGATTCGAGGGCGGCCAGCACCGCGCGGGCGGACCCCGGGCCGTGATGGCGCACCCCCAGCAGCAGCGGTCCCCCGGGAGCTGTGGTCCCCCCGGCGCGGGCTGTCATTCGGCCGCCTCACGGCAGGCGCGGTAGAAGTCCTTCCAGCCGTCCCGCTCCCGGACGACGGTCTCCACGTACTCCTGCCAGACCACGCGGTCGGTCGTGGGATCGCGGACGACGGCTCCGATGATGCCCGCCGCCACGTCCCCGGGGCGCAGGACACCGTCGCCGAAGTGGGCGGCGAGTGCGAGGCCTCCGGTGACGACGGAGATGGCCTCGGCCGTGGACAGCGTCCCGGACGGCGACTTGAGCTTGGTGCGGCCGTCCGTGGTGACGCCGTCGCGCAGCTCGCGGAAGACCGTGACGACGCGCCGGATCTCGGCCATGCCGTCGGGTGTCGGTGGCAGGTCGAGCGAGCGTCCCGTCTGGGCCACGCGCCGGGACACGATGTCCACCTCGGCCTCGGGCGTCGCGGGGAGCGGCAGCACGACGGTGTTGAACCGTCGGCGCAGGGCGCTGGAGAGCTCGTTGACCCCGCGGTCGCGGTCGTTGGCCGTGGCGACGAGGTTGAACCCCTTCACCGCCTGGACCTCTTGGCCCAGCTCGGGGACGGGGAGCGTCTTCTCCGACAGGATCGTGATGAGCGCGTCCTGCACATCGGCGGGGATACGCGTGAGCTCTTCGACGCGCGCCGTCATTCCCTCGGCCATGGCCCGCATGACGGGGCTCGGCACCAGGGCCTCCCTGCTCGGCCCGTCCGCCAGCAGCCGCGCGTAGTTCCACCCGTAGCGGACGGCCTCCTCGGGGGTGCCCGCGGTCCCCTGGACCAGCAGGGTCGAGTCTCCGCTGACGGCCGCGGCCAGGTGCTCGGACACCCAGGTCTTGGCGGTCCCCGGAACACCGAGGAGCAGGAGCGCCCGGTCGGTGGCGAGCGTGGTGACGGCTACTTCGACAAGGCGGCGCGGACCCACGTACTTCGGTGTGATCAGCGTGCCGTCAGGGAGTGTCCCGCCGAGCAGATAGGTGGAGACGGCCCAGGGCGAGAGCTTCCAACG
Source organism: Streptomyces sp. NBC_01166 (assembly GCF_045039765.1). Lineage (NCBI taxonomy): Bacteria > Bacillati > Actinomycetota > Actinomycetes > Kitasatosporales > Streptomycetaceae > Streptomyces > Streptomyces sp. NBC_01166. Next base: position 5,142,176 of record NZ_CP108613.1, on the reverse strand, counting down.
GGCAGGCCTGGTGCGGTCGTCGGCGGCGGCGAGCGCCTTGAGCTCGTCGGCGAAAGCATGCTCGGCGTGCGGCCTCAGAGCTTCGCCGCCGGCTGCGTCGGTCTGTACGGACACGGTCATGGATCCCCCTCCGGATCGGTCGATCCGATGCGGTTTCCACGGTGCACCATGCCACTGACAATCGGCCCCGGCGCACGGCCGGGGCCCGTCCCGGCGTGGAGGATCAGCCCGTGACGGGCGAGACCGCGACGCACCCGCCGCTCGTGAGGCGGTCAAGACACCTCGGAACGGGCGGAATCGCAGGTCGGGGCCGATTGTCAGTGGTGCGCTCTACCGTCGGTTCCATGGTGCTGTCTCAAGGGGGAGAACCCTGGCGCTCCACCGGACCGGTGGAGGCACGCCAGGCGATGGAACGGGTGCTGGCCCTCGCTCCTGACGTGCGGTCACGCGAGGCTGGGCGTGCGTTCGCCTCGGAGCACGCGTGGACCGGAGCGGGGTGCGGCCGAGGCGTGGTGTGGGGGATCCGCGAGGCCGGCGAGAGACCACCGCACCGGACGGCGGTGGACACGAACGACGCGGCGTACACGTGCGGTTGTACCGGCGGGGAGACGCCCTGCGGGCACGTCCTGGGGTTGCTGCTGCTCCACGCGTCCGACGCCCCGATGCTGGACCGGACGAAGGAGCCGCCCCCCTGGGTCGCGCAGTGGCTGGCGGACCGACGCGCGCGGGCGACGTCCGGGGGGTCCGCGGCGCGCGCGGCTGCCCGGCGCGCCGACCGCAGGGCGGAGCGCGTCACCGGCGGCGCGCGGGAGCTGGACCAGCGGCTCATCGACCTGCTGCGCGGCGGACTCGCTGCGGCGGACCGGCCGGGATACGGGCTGTGGGAGGAGACGGCAGCCCGCATGATCGACGCGCAGGCGCCGGGGCTGGCGTCCCGTGTGCGGGAGTTGGGGTCCGTCCCGGCTTCGGGGCCCGGCTGGCCGGCGCGGCTGCTCGAGGAGTGCGCGCTCCTGCGTCTGCTGGACTCGGCCTGGCTCGGACTCGACCGGCTGCCCGGACCCCTGGCGGCCACGGTCCGTACGAGGGTGGGGCTGACGGCCTCGGCCGAGGGCCCGGCCGTCCGCGACCACTGGCTGGTCCTCGCGCAGTACGACACACCGGACGGCAGGATCGTCACCCGTCGCACCTGGCTGTACGGCAGGGAATCGGGGCACACCACGCTGCTGCTGTCATACGGGGCGCCGGGACGCGCCCCCGCTCCGGCGCTGCCGGTGGGCACCGTGATGGATGCCGAGGTGACGCCGTATCCGGGCGGCGGAGGACTGCGGGGCGAGCTGGGGCCGCAGTTCGGCGAGCCTCTCGCCACAACGGCGCCGCCGCCGGGCGGCACCACCGCCGACGCCCTTGCCGCGTACGGGAACGCGCTGCGCGACGACCCCTGGCTGGACGCCTGGCCGGTCACGCTGCGCGCAGTCATACCCGCGCCGTCCGGGGACGGCTGGCAACTGGTCGGCGCGGCGGACGGATCCGCCCTGCCGATAGCACCTGCGGCGCTCTCCCGGCCCGGTCTGTGGAAGCTCGTGGCGCTCTCCGGCGGCCGCTCGCTGACGGTGTTCGGCGAGTGCGGGCACCGGGGTTTCGACCCGCTCGCGGCGTGGTGCACCGAGACATCCGACGACGAGGACGCGCCGAGGGCGGCGGTGGCGCTCGCCTGACCACGACGCGTTCACCCGGCACCCGCCCGGCCCACCGCGTTCCCTCTCCCCCTCGACCGACCACCGGACCACCGGAAGGGACCCGATGTCCACCACCGCCACGACGAACGACGTGCCCGTGAGCGCCCTGTGGGAAGACCTCGTCACCTCGGCGCTGCTCGGCACCGACCGGCGCCCTCTCCGGGCGGATGACGGCGCCGCGGTCGGTCCGGCGGCGCTGCTCGACACGGCGGCGGTGCACACCGTGCGCCGCAGGGCGGCGCTGCGGCCGGCCACCGGGGCCGCCCTGCCCACGCCCGCGCCCGCCGACCCCCGGCCGGCGCTGCCTGCCCCCGCCCGCCGCCGGCTGGCGCAGTTGCTCGCCGACCGCTCGGCGCCGCCCACCGGAGGGAGGCGCGGAGCGGCTCCCGATCTCACGGAGCTCATCCCCCAGTGGCTGGCCTCCGCCGGTGCGCACGGTTACCGGGCGCCTGCGGAGCTTCTGCCCGCGCTGCTGGACGCGGCGAGAGCGCGTACGGATCTGCGTCCGCACGTGCTGGCGTTCGCCGGTCCACGCGGGCTCTGGCTGGCCGGGCTGAATCCCGAGTGGAGGTTCGCGCTGCGCGCCTCCTCGCGCGGCGCGCAGCGGCCGGAGACCGCGGATCCGGAGGCGGTGCGCAGGCTCTGGGAGGAGGGGCTCTTCGCCGAACGGGTCGCGCTGCTCGGGGCCGTGCGGGAGCGGGATGCGGGTGCCGCCCGGTCCCTGCTCGCCACCACCTGGTCCATGGAGCGGGCCGAGGACCGGCTGATGTTCCTCGATTCGCTGCGCTCCGGCCTTTCGGGGGCCGACGAGACGTTTCTGGAGGAGGCCCTGGCGGACCGCAGCCGCAACGTGCGCTCCACGGCCGCCGAACTGCTGTCCGCCCTGCCCGATTCGGCGCTCGCCCGGCGGATGGCGGCCCGTGCCACATCCTGCGTGAACCCCGACCGTACGGGCGGAGCCGTATCCGTCGCCGTGGAGGCTCCGCACGAGTGCGACGCCGCGATGCAGCGCGACGGCGTGGTGCCGGTGCCGCCCTCGGGGCGAGGCGAACGGTCCTGGTGGCTCGGCCAGTTGGTGGAGGCGGCACCGCTCGGTGTCTGGCGGGAGAGGTTCGGCGGCCGGACGGCGCAGGAGCTCGTGGCGCTGCCGGTGGCCGACGGCTGGGCGGGTGAGCTGCACGCCGCCTGGTGCCGGGCCGCCGTGCGGCAGCGGGACCCCGAGTGGGCGCGGGCGCTCCTCGGGGCCCCCTCGACGCCCCTGGCGAACGGCCCCGGGACGGCGTCGCTGGCGGAGCGGTCGAAGCTCCTCGCCACCCTGCCCGCCTCCGAGCGGGCGCTCTGGGTCGCCGGTTTCATAGCCGCGCACGGCCTGTCCGAGGCGTTCCAGCTGCTCGGCGTCTGCTCCGTGCCCTGGGACGGGCCGCTCGGCCGGTCGGTGGTCGACGCACTGGACATCGCCCGGGACGCCGGGAGCTACCCCTGGAGCTTCAGCGGGGTGATGGGCCTCGCCGAGCGCTGCCTCAACCCTGCCGAGGCGGACCGGCTCGCGGTGCTCACCACCACGCCCGACGAGCCGGAAGGCGCCTCACCGGGGGCGGGCGGCTACTGGTCGGAGGCTTTCCAGCGCCTGGTCTCCACCCTGCGCCTGCGCGCCGCCATGGACGCGGAGCTGGTCCGGGACGGCACGGAATGACCACGGAAGGAGGAGGGCGGGGCCCGGCGGCCTCAGGCCTCCGCGGCCTCAGGCCTCCGCGGGCTGGCGGACGTGCGCGTTCACCCAGTCCACGATCGAGGCCGTCGTCGCACCCGGGGTGAAGATCTCCGCGACCCCCTGCTCCTTCAGCGGAGCGATGTCCGCCTCGGGGATGATGCCGCCGCCGAAGACCTTGATGTCCTCCGCGTCGCGCTCCTTCAGCAGCTCGATGACCTTGGCGAAGAGCGTGTTGTGCGCACCCGAGAGGATCGAGAGACCGATGGCGTCGGCGTCCTCCTGGATCGCGGTGTCGACGATCTGCTCGGGGGTCTGGTGGAGCCCCGTGTAGATGACCTCCATGCCGGCGTCCCGCAGCGCCCGCGCGATCACCTTTGCCCCGCGGTCATGGCCGTCGAGGCCCGGCTTGGCCACCACCACACGGATCGGACCGGTCACACCCATCAAAGCCTCCACATGCGTTTCCCGTGCCCGGAGGGCCGGTGATGTGAACGAACGTTATCCACAGCATCCCGCACGGTCCCGTTTCGCGGTGGACCGGGAGGGGGAAATCACACATGGGACATGTTCGCCGGCGTCGTTCCCAGCACCGGGCGGCCCATCGGCCGCGCGGGGAGCGCCGCCAGGGGAGCCGCAACGAGGTCGCCGTACCACCGCGCCGTCAGCCGCACGGCACGGTGGTACGGCCCCCGGCCGCATCAGGGCCGCAGGGCCGCCGGTCACCTCCGCAGCACCCCCGTGAGGGCGTACGGGGCAGGGAGCCGCCTCCCCCGCATGCCAGTGCAGGAGGTCGGCCATGAAGGTCCTGTCCTTCCTACCCCTACTGCTGCGCAGGCCGTGCCTGCGCCCCGCATGGCTGTCGTCGACGCTGATCAGAGCCACCGCACTGGAGCTGGTGATCCTCGCCGGGCACGTACTCATCTACCCCTCCGGCCTCGCCCCTGAGCGCCGGCACCCCATGACGCCGCCCGACACCGGCGCCGGATCCGACGCGGATCCCGAGCGCCTCACCCGTTCGGCGGACACAGCGGACACCGCTCACTCGACTGACACGGCGGGCACGACAGCACTGCCCTCTGCGGCCGACACCCGCCCGCCCGTCGTGCTCCTGCACGGCTTCATCGACAACCGCTCCGTGTTCGTCCTGCTCCGCCGCTCCCTGGCCCGGCACGGCTGGCACCATCTGGAGTCACTCAACTACTCACCGCTGACCTGCGACATCCGCACGGCGGCCGAGCTGCTCGACCGCCATGTGGAGGAGATCTGCGCCCGCACCGGGCACCGCGAGATCGACATCGTCGGCCACAGCCTCGGCGGCCTGATCGCGCGGTACTACGTGCAGCGGCTCGGCGGGGACCGGCGGGTCCGCACACTCGTCACCCTCGGTACACCCCACAGCGGCACCGCCGCCGCCCCGCTGGCAGGCGCGCACCCCATCGTCCGCCAGATGCGCAGCGGATCGGATCTCATCGAGGAGCTGCGTCGCCCCGCCCCGGGCTGCCGGACACGCTTCATCAGCTTCTGGAGCGATCTGGACCGGGTGATGCTGCCCGTCGAGACGGCATGCGTCGAGCACCCCGACCTCGACGCGGTGAATGTGCGCGTCACGGGAATCGGCCATCTCGCCCTGCCGGTCCACCCCGCGGTCGCGTCAGCGATCCGTCAGGCGCTCGAGTCCGACGGTGCGTCACTCGGAGCTCCGGGAGCCGCTCCGGGAGCCACCTCCGTCGCCTGATCTCCGCCTCAGGCCCCCCACACGCCCCCGCCGAATAGAACAATCGTCGAACATAGAGCCAAGGCTGCCTCTACGGTCCACCGAAAGGCGGCCGATTGCCCGTTTCCTGAGGGGCTGAAAGCCGCCGAAGATTGTCGTCTTCACCTACCGCCGGGTACAGTCGCGGCCACTGCTCACCCTGGGATCCCCCCATCGGACCCCGGAACAGGTCCTGCTGCCGAGGCGAGAGAGAAGTTGGTGAACGACCAGCACCCCCACGCCGGGTATGCCGGATACGACAGCCAGTCCACCGGCAGCTTCGACACCGACCCGCTCTTCGGGACCCTGCCGGGTCAGCACGACAACAGCCACGGGACGACGTACGACGGCGACTACGCCCCGGCGTACGACGGCGGCTACGGCGGCGGTTACGACAGCGGCCAGTGGGACACCGGAGCGCATCAGCAAGCCTCGTACGACGCCTATGACGCCCAGGCCCACCCCCCGCAGGCGTCCCAGGGCTACGACACGACGGCCACCTGGATGCCCGAGGCCGGAATCCCGGCCCAGGCCGCCGCCCCCGACGCGACGGGCCAGTGGGACACCACGGGCTGGGACCACACCGGCCAGGCCGGCCAGTGGGAGACGGGCGACACCGGTGCCTTCCCCACCACGACGTTCGACACCACGGCCTACGCGACCGGCACGTACAGCGTGCCCGCCTTCGAGACCACGGGTTACGAGAGCTACGCGACGCCGGACACCGGCACCTTCGACGCCACCGCATGGAACACCGGCGCCACGCCCGAGGACCCCGCGTACGCACCCGAACAGACGTCGTATCCCTCGTACGAACACCGGTCGGCGCCCTACGAGCCGTACGAGACCGCCGAGTTCGCCTCCCACGACGGCGTCGGCGCCCACGACCTCCACGGCGCACAGGAGACGCACGACTCCCCCGGCTCCCACGACCACGCCGGAACCGCTGAGGACGGGTTCGTGCAGACCGACCCGTACGCCGAGGCGCTCGAAGCCCACGGTGAGCCCGAGCCGCTGTCGGACGTCGTCGACGTGACCGCGGAGTCCGCGTCCGTGGCCGCGTCCGCCCGCCCCGGGGGCCGTTCCGCCGCCCCGCGCGGTGGCCGGGGCCGGCGCCGTACCCCCGCGAAGCGCTCCGCGCTCCTCACCGTCGCCGTCCCCTCCGCCTGCGTCATGAGCGTCGCGGGCATCGCCGCGGCCTCGGTGAGCGGTGTCGGCGGAGGCGAGGAGACGAAGGACGAGACCGCGTCCATGGCGGCCGCCGACACGGTCAAGCCGGCCGTGGCCAACAACAAGCTGGACACCCAGCTCGCCAACCTCAGCGCCGACGCCGAGAACTTCGCCGATCGCGCCAGCCGCACCCAGGAGCGCATCGACCTGAAGGAGCGTCAGGCCGCCGAGAAGAAGAAGCGCGAGGAGGAGGCCGCGCGCCGCGAGGCCGCGCGTCCCAAGTTCATGCTGCCCGTGAAGCAGCACGGCCTCAGCGCCATGTACGGCCAGGCCGGTGTGAACTGGATGTCCGTCCACACGGGCATCGACTTCCCCGTCTCCTACGGCACCCCCGTCATGGCGGCGACCGACGGCACGGTCCGCACCCAGTGGAACAGCGCCTACGGGAACATGGCCATCGTCACCGCGGCCGACGGCACCGAGACGTGGTACTGCCACCTCAGCACCACGAAGATCCGCTCCGGCTCGGTCAAGGCGGGCGACGTCATCGCCTACTCGGGGAACTCCGGCAACTCCACCGGCCCGCACCTGCACTTCGAGGTACGCCCCGGCGGCGGCTCGGCGATCGACCCCATGCCCTGGCTCCGCAGCCACGGCATCAACCCGAACTGAGTCCGGCCGTCACATGAGGGCTGCCCCCGTGTGACGGCCAGTCCGGGTCAGAGCTTCTCGACCGGCGCGTAACGCAGCAGCAGCTTCTTGGGCCGCTCGCCGCCGAAGTCGACCGTCGCCTTCGCCTGGTCGCCGAACCCCTCGACCGCGGTCACCGTGCCCAGGCCGAACTGGTCGTGCGTGACCCGGTCCCCGACCACCAGCGTGACCACCGGCTTCTCGGAGGTGCGCCGGGTCGCGAACCCCGACGGCCCGGACTTCGAGCGGGACGAGGACAGCGACGACGTGATGCCCGACGTCGGCCCCGCCGGAGCCGCCATCGGCCCCTTGCGCTTCCACTCCAGGTGCTGGTCCGGGATCTCCTCCAGGAACCGCGACGGCGGGTTGTACGAGGGCTGTCCCCACGCACTCCGCATCGACGCCCGGGTCAGATACAGGCGCTCACGGGCGCGCGTGATGCCCACATAGGCGAGCCGGCGCTCCTCCTCCAGCTCCTTCACCTGTCCCAGCGCGCGCATGTGCGGGAAGACGCCGTCCTCCATGCCCGTCAGGAACACCACGGGGAATTCGAGGCCCTTCGCGGTGTGCAGCGTCATCAGTGTGACGACACCGGAGCCGTCCTCGTCCTCGTCGGGGATCTGGTCGGCGTCGGCGACGAGCGCGACCTTCTCCAGGAACTCGGCGAGGGTGCCCGCGCCCTCCTCCTCCGCCCGCTCCTGCTCGAATTCGAGAGCGACGGAGGCGAGCTCCTGGAGGTTCTCGATACGGGTCTCGTCCTGCGGGTCGGTGGACGCCTGGAGCTCGGCGAGATAGCCGGTCCGCTCCATGACGGCCTCCACCACGACCGCCGGGCCCGCGCCGGACTCCACGATCGTGCGGAGCTCCTCCATCAGCGTGTTGAACCGCTTCACGGCGTTCGCGGACCGGGCCGCCATGCCGTACGCCTCGTCCACCCGGCGCAGCGCCTGCGGGAAGGAGATCTTCTCCCGCATCGACAGGGCGTCGATCATCGCCTCGGCCCGGTCGCCGATGCCCCGCTTGGGCACATTGAGGATGCGGCGCAGCGGGACGGTGTCCTCGGGGTTGGACAGCACCCGGAGGTAGGCCAGGACGTCCCTGACCTCCTTGCGCTCGTAGAAGCGCACTCCGCCGACGACCTTGTAGGGCAGTCCGACGCGGATGAAGATCTCTTCGAAGACACGGGACTGGGCGTTCGTGCGGTAGAAGACGGCGACGTCGCCCGCCTTCGCGTCCCCGGAGTCCGTCAGGCGGTCGATCTCGTCGGCGACGAACTGCGCCTCGTCGTGCTCGGTGTCAGCGACGTAGCCCGCGATCCTGGTGCCGGCGCCGGCGTTCGTCCAGAGGTTCTTGGGGCGGCGGCTCTCGTTGCGCTCGATGACGGCGTTGGCCGCGGAGAGGATCGTCTGCGTGGAGCGGTAGTTCTGCTCCAGCATGATCGTCGTCGCGTCCGGATAGTCCTCCTCGAACTGGAGGATGTTGCGGATGGTCGCGCCGCGGAAGGCGTAGATCGACTGGTCCGCGTCACCGACGACGCACAGCTCACCCGGGGCGTCGTCCTCGCCGGCCGGGCCCACCAGCTCGCGCACCAGGGTGTACTGGGCGTGGTTGGTGTCCTGGTACTCGTCGACGAGGACGTGCCGGAAGCGGCGGCGGTAGTGCTCGGCGACGTCGGGGAACGCCTGGAGCAGGTGCACCGCCGTCATGATGATGTCGTCGAAGTCCAGGGCGTTGGCCTCGCGGAGCCGCGCCTGGTAGAGCGCGTAGGCCTGCGCCAGCGTCTTCTCGAAGCCGTCGGCAGCCTGCCCGGCGAACGTCTCCTCGTCGATCAGCTCGTTCTTCAGGTTCGACACCTTCGCCGTGAACGACTTCGGCGGGTAGCGCTTCGGGTCGAGGTCCAGATCGCGGCAGACCAGCGCCATCAGCCGCTTGGAGTCGGCGGCGTCGTAGATCGAGAACGACGAGGTGAAGCCCAGGCGCTTCGACTCGCGGCGCAGGATCCGCACGCAGGCGCTGTGGAACGTCATGACCCACATGGCGTTGGCGCGCGGGCCGACGAGGTCCTCGACGCGCTCCTTCATCTCGCCGGCGGCCTTGTTGGTGAAGGTGATCGCGAGGATCTGCCCCGGGTGCACACCGCGCTCGGCCAGAAGATGGGCGATCCGGTGGGTGAGCACCCTGGTCTTGCCCGAGCCGGCCCCCGCGACGATGAGCAGCGGGGCCCCGGCGTGCACGACGGCGGCACGCTGCTCGGTGTTCAGCCCTTCGAGCAGCGCGGCGGAGTCGATGACGGGGCGCGGGGCGCCGTCGCGGTAGTAGGCGTCGCGCGGCGGCGGAGGCGCGTCGAAGACGTCCTCGAAGAGGCCCTCCGGCACCGCTTCGGGCGCGTGCTCCTCAGGGGGCGGCGGGGGGCCGTCCTCCGCTTGCTGGAGGCCGGTCAGGAAACTGTCGTCAAAGAGGCTGCTCATCGCCTCACGAGTCTAGGCGGCCGCACCGACAGCCCGGGCCGCATCGGCGACAAGGGCCGCCCCGGACCGTGTGCGTACCGAGATCATCCACCCACGGAACGTGAGATTCCAGGCCGGTTCCCCGGCCCGTGGACCGACGCCAGGAAAAGGTCACGAAAATGTATCGGGCATATCGAACATCAACCTTCACAGGGACACCACGGGTTGGCTAGCGTGCTCCGACGGGTGCCCCGTACCCCCTTGAGGCGAACCGCGCCGCACGGGCGCCCCCGCCGAATCCGTACTCCCCCGAAGGGTGTCCGGAACCGGGGACCCACACGCAGCACCGGGGTGAATCGGTCCGTCTCCACAGGACCGTAGGGCAGCCTTCCGTTCCGCCCGAACCCGACAGCTAACCCGGTAGGCGGTCCACGGAAGGAGATGCCGGCCTTGGCGTCGCATCGCAAGCCGCGCACCCGGGTGCGCACCACCACCCCCGCCGTCGGTCTCACGACCGCGGCGCTCGCCTCCGTCACCCTGCTCTCCATGCAGAGCGCGACGGCCGCCCCCGCCGAGCCCAAGCCCAGCATCGAGGAAGTGCAGAAGAAGGTCGACGCCCTCTACCGGCAGGCCGGCACGGCGACGCAGCAGTACAACAAGGCGAAGAGCGCGTCGGCCGGGCAGCGCTCCAAGGTCGACGCGCTGCTGGAGGCCGCGGCGAAGCGGGCCGACAAGCTCAACGAGACGCGCCGGGAGCTGGGCAACTACGCCACCGCGCAGTACCGCAGCGGCTCGATCGCCCCGACGGCGACGTTCTTCCTCGCGGACGACCCGCAGTCGTACTTCGACCAGGACCAGCTGATGGCCCGGATGACCAGCCAGCAGCAGAAGGCGGTCGCCGACTTCCGTACGCAGCAGAAGGAGGCGGCGGCGAAGCGCGTCGAGGCGACGAAGAGCCTGGAGACGCTCACCGAGTCGCAGGCCACGCTGCGCACCAGCAAGCAGCAGGTGCAGACGAAGCTCACCGAGGCACGCTCGCTGCTGTCGAAACTGACCGCCGAGGAGAAGGCGCGGCTCGCGGAGCTGGAGCGCAAGAAGGAGGCCGAGGCCAAGCGCAAGGCCGAGGAGCTGGCCCGGCAGCAGGCCGCGAAGGAGAAGGCCGAGCAGGCCGCCGAGGAAGAGGCCGGGCAGGAGGAGGCCGGCTCGGGCACCGGCACCGGCACGGAGACCGGCGGCACGGGCTCCGACAGCGGCTACGCCTCGAAGGCCGAGAAGGTCCTGGCCTTCGCGCGCGCCCAGATCGGCAAGCCGTACGTCTGGGGGGCGACGGGCCCGTCCTCGTACGACTGCTCCGGGCTCACCCAGGCGGCCTGGAAGGAGGCGGGCGTCGATCTGCCCCGCACCACCTGGGACCAGGTCGAGGTCGGCACCCGGGTGGCCACGGCGGATCTGCAGCCGGGGGACCTGGTCTTCTTCTACGACGACATCAGCCACGTCGGCATCTACAAGGGCGACGGCATGATGATCCACGCGCCGAAGCCGGGTGCGAACGTCCGCGAGGAGTCGATCTACTACATGCCGATCTACGGCAGCGTGCGCCCCGCCTGACGCGCGGGAGCGCCGTCGGCGGGCGGGCCCGGGGCACAGCCCCGGGCCCGCCCGCCCGCGCTCAGGTCCAGAGCGTGGCGATGAAGATGTTGGCGACCGTCAGCCCGCCGACGGCGGCGAACGCACCCTTGTCCACCTTCTCCTCGTCCCGCTTCACATAGACGAGCGCCAGGATCACGATCAGGACCAGCAGCTTGACGCCGATCTTGACGTTGTTCACGCTCTGGTCGTCGGCCTGGTTGAGCCCGACCAGGGCGACACCCGTGACGAGCATGGTGAGCGCGCCGTGCAGCATGGCCGGGACGAAGCGCGCCGTGCCTGCCCCCATGGCCTTCATCTGGGTCAGGAAGCCGCCCAGCAGGGAGGCGATACCGATGATGTGCAGGGCCACGAAGACATTGATGAGTACGTCCATGGCCGCAGCCTAACCGCGGCCATATCACCACTCTTCGGCCAGGTACGACTTACTGATGAGTTCCCCCGGACCCTGCGCGGATTGCCGGACTCCGGTTGATTTTTCCGGTCAACCGACGGAAACGAAACAGCATATGAGGGCAATAGCTGTCATTACACCTCTTCCCTGTGCGACGGGTTTAGCGTCCTCCCAGGTGACCGGCTCTGTACCACCGCCCCCGTACCGGGCGGCCCCGGTCGCCCCGCCAGGAATCCGGCGGCGGGCCACTCCCCCCTGTGGTGGCCCGCCGCCGGACCCCGGCGGGCCCGCGGCACCCACCGACGGGCAGTCGAACGGAAGGACGCACCACCCTCGTGGCCGCCCATCGAGAAGCCGCTCACCGCAAGCCCAAGCAGCGTCTGTTCACCGGGCCTGCTGCCCGCACAGCAGCCACCCTCGCCCTCGCCGGGGCCGCGACCGCGACCGCCCTCGAAGGCGCCGCCCAGGCCGACCCCCAGCTCACCCCGGCCCAGGTCGAGGCCAAGGTCGACCGGCTCTACCACGACGCCGAGGTGGCCACCGAGAAGTACAACGGCGCGAAGGAGGAGGCGGCGGCCTCCGAGAAGTCCCTCGAAGCCCTCCGGGACGAGGCCGCCCGCAGGACCGAGCGTCTCAACGCCGCGCGCGACGCCCTCGGCTCGTTCGCCGCCGCGCAGTACCGCAGCGCCGGCATCGACCCCGCCGTCCGGCTGGCCCTCTCCTCCGACCCGGACGAGTATCTGGAGCGCGCCTCCTACGAGGACCGGGCGGGCGACCGCCAGGCCGGTGCGCTCCAGGGCGTACGCCGGCAGGTCGGCGAAATCGCCCAGCTGCGCGCCCGGGCCCAGGACGAGCTGGAGGTCCTCACCTCACGCCGGGCCGACCTGAAGAAGCACAAGGACGCGGTACGCGCCAAGCTCGCCGACGCCCGGAAGCTCCTGGCCGGCCTCACCGCCGGGCAGCGCGCCGACTACGAGCGCTCGGCCGACGCCGCGCACGGCGGCAGCGCCGTACGCGCCGACCGGGGCGTCCCGCGCGGCTCCGTGGCCGCCCCCAACGCCCGCGCGGCACAGGCCGTCGCCTTCGCGTACGGGGCACTCGGCAAGCCGTACGTCTGGGGCGCCACCGGCCCCTCGTCCTTCGACTGCTCCGGCCTCACCCAGGCCGCCTGGCGCGCGGCGGGAGTCTCGCTGCCGCGTACGACGTACACCCAGATCAACGCGGGCCAACGCGTGTCCCAATCCGAACTCGCCCCGGGAGACCTGGTGTTCTTCTACTCCGGGGTCACCCACGTCGGGCTCTACATCGGCGGCGGCCAGATGATCCACGCCCCGCGTCCGGGTGCCCCCGTCCGTATCGCGCCGATCAGCGAAATGCCCTTCGCGGGAGCGACCCGTGTCGCATAGGCTCCCGGGCCCATGGACACCGCTATCCAGAACTACGCCCGTACGCTCGCTCTCCGCTCGCCGGACCACTACCGGGTCGGCCCCTTCACGGTGCGCCACAACCCGGGCTGGGAGCTGAAGTTCGCCAACTACGCCATCCCCGACCAGGGGGCCGAGCCCACCGCCCAGGACGTCGCCGATCTGGTCGCCGCGTTCCGTGAGCACGACCGGCTCCCACGGCTGGAGTTCCTGCCCGCCTGGGCGCCCGCGGTCGAACCGGCCCTGCTGGCGGCCGGTTTCACCGTCGAGAACCGCGCACCCGTCATGGCCTGCACCGCCGACGACCTGCTCACGTCCAAGCCGGTGGACGGCCTCCGCATCGCCGAGCCCGTCACCGACGCGGAGTTCGCCTCCGCGGCCGCCGTCCAGCACACCGGCTTCGGCGGGGAGGGCGGCCCCGACGACGGCGAGATCGCCTGGCTGCGCCGGGCGACGGAGAGCGGTGGCGTCTCGGGACTGGCCACCGTGGACGGCCGGCCCGCCGGAGCGGGCGGCTGCTCGACCCCGGCCGACGGCATCGGCGAACTGGCCGGTCTGGCCGTCGCCGACGCCTTCCGCCGCAGGGGCGTCGGCGCGGCGCTCTCCGCCTGGCTGACCCGCACCGCGTTCGAGCGTGCCTTCCACACCGTGTGGCTGGAGCCGGGCGGCCCCGACGTCGAGCGGATCTACGCGGGCGTCGGCTACCGCAGGACCGGCGAGAAGCTCAACATCTCGCTCGACCCCACCTGAGCACGGGCCGGGCTCAGACCAGCCGACGCGCCGTGGCCCACCGGGTCAGTTCGTGCCGGTTGGAGAGCTGGAGCTTGCGCAGCACGGCCGAGACATGGGATTCGACCGTCTTCACCGAGATGAACAGCTGCTTGGCGATCTCCTTGTACGCGTACCCCCGGGCGATGAGCCGCAGCACCTCGCGCTCGCGCTGCGTCAGCCGGTCCAGGTCCTCGTCGACCGGCGGGGCGTCCGTCGAGGCGAACGCGTCCAGGACGAAGCCGGCCAGCCGCGGCGAGAACACCGCGTCGCCCTCCTGGACCCGGAAGACCGAGTCGACGAGGTCGGTGCCGGTGATGGTCTTGGTGACGTAGCCGCGTGCGCCGCCACGGATGACGCCGATGACGTCCTCGGCGGCGTCCGAGACGGACAGCGCGAGGAAGCGCACCGGGTTCTCGACGGCGCCCATCATCGGGGCGCAGCGCCGCAGCACCTCGACACCGCCGCCTCCCGGGAGGTGGACGTCGAGGAGGACGACCTCGGGACGGGTCGCGGTGATCACGGTGACCGCCTGATCGACGTCGGCGGCCTCGCCGACGACCTCGACCCCGGTCTCCTCGGTGCGGCCGATCTCGGCCTGGACGCCGGTGCGGAACATCCGGTGGTCGTCGACGAGCACGACCCGTACCCGGCGCTCCGGGCCCCCGGTCGCTTCGGTGTTCTCGGTCATTCGCTCGCCCTCTCCATCTCCAGTTCGACTTCCGTGCCCCCACCGGGCACCGAACGCAGCCGCGCCGTACCGCCGTTGCGCTGCATCCGGCCGATGATCGATTCTCGTACGCCCATCCTGTCGCCCGGAACTGCGTCCAGGTCGAATCCCGGCCCCCGGTCACGTACGGAGACGAAGACCGTGCGGCCCTCGACCTCCGCGAAGACCTGTACGGCACCGCCCTCGCCACCGTACTTGGCGGCGTTGACCATCGCCTCGCGTGCGGCCTGCATCTGCGCAGCCAGCTTCTCGTCGAGCGGGCAGTCGCCGACGACGACGACCTCCAGCGGGACCCCGTGCTTGTCCTCGACCTCGGCGGCGGCCCGCTTGACCGCCTCGGCCAGGGTCGCCGGTTCCTCGGCCTCCTCCTTGCCGGTGCCCTCCGGGTTGTACAGCCAGTTGCGCAGCTCGCGCTCCTGGGCACGGGCCAGCCTGCGGACCTCGCCGCCGTCGTCCGCGTTGCGCTGGATCAGCGTGAGCGTGTGCAGGACGGAGTCGTGGACATGGGCGGCGACCTCGGCACGCTCCTGCGCCCGGATGCGCATCAGGCGTTCCTCGGAGAGGTCCTGTGTCATCCGTACGAGATAGGGGCCCGCGAGCAGCGCGATCCCGGTGAGTACGGCGATGGCGGCGGTCAGCGCGGTGCCGAGCTGGGCCGCCGAGCCCCGCACCACCATGAAGGCGGCGAGGCCGAGGCCGACGAGCGCGACGCCCGCCAGCCCCCGGGCCAGTTGCAGCACTCGGCGGCGGCGGCCGACCTCCATCCAGCGGGCGCGGCGCGCGTTGTCGGCCTGGCGCCAGACCAGGACGGAGCCCGCGCCTATCAGCAGCGCGGGCCAGACGTAACGGTCCGCCTCGCTGCCCATGTCGACGTTGCCGACGAAGATCATGGCTCCGACGAGCAGCGCGACGAGGGCGAAGACCTGGCCCTTGTCCGGCTTGCGGAGTCTGCGCCGGCCGTCCGGGGCGGTCTCGAAGAGGGACCGCTCCACCCCGCCCATCCCGCCGCCCCCGCCGACCCCGAGCGGTACGACGATCCAGAACACGGCGTAGAGCAGGGCGCCGAGGCCGTCGGCGAAGAACAGTCCGAGGAAGACGAACCGGACCCAGGCGACGGGCAGCCCCAGGTGTCCGGCGAGCCCGCGCGCGACGCCGCCGAGCATCCGCCCGTCGGCGCTGCGGTAGAGCTTGCGCGGTGCCGGCTCCTCCGGGTCCGGGGCGTGGGAGCTCGGGGCTCGGCTCGTGGCTGCTGGCATGTACCGATCGTCACACGTTCCGGCGGGCCACGGCATCAGGGTCTGCCCGGACTCGACCCTGAGGAGGTCAGGGGGTGACCGGGCGGGCCCCCACCGGCCTCCGGGACGCAATATCAGGGATCGGCCAGGGTCGTCGCGGGTCCCACAAGGGCGTACGGGCCGTCACCATGGAGCCATGACCGTTCCCCAGGACGCCTCCCCCGGCGTCACACCGCCCCCCGGGCCGGCACCGCGGCTGCGGCGCAGCCCGCGGCAGAAAGTCGTGGCCGGGGTGTGCGGCGGGCTCGGCCGGTACTGCGACGTGGACCCGGTGATCTTCCGGATCGTGCTCGGCGTCCTCGCTGCGACGGGCGGCATCGGACTGATCTTCTACGGCTTCGCGTGGCTGCTGCTCCCGGTGGAGGGCGAGGACGAGAACGAGGCGCGCAGGCTGCTGTCGGGCCGGGTCGAGGGCGCCTCACTGATCGCGCTGGTGCTGGCCCTGGCGGGGTGCGGGCTGCTGCTGTCGATGCTGCACAACGGCGGGATGCTCGCCTTCGCGGCGATGCTGTCGCTGACCGTGATCGGCTTCTCGGTCTGGAGCCAGCACCGCCGGACGGCCCCGCCCGAGGACGCGCCGGGCTCCGCGTCGCACGCCCCGGGAAGCACTGCGCACGCCGCCGGCCACGGGGCCCCGCCCGAGGTGAAGGCGCCGCCCACGCCGGGCAGCCCGTCCTGGTGGCGGGACCCGATCGTCAAGGACGGCACGACCGGCCCGGCGGGGACCGGCTATCTCTGGGGTCCCGAGAACGCGGCGCCGGAGGCGGCGGAGCTCGGCAGGAACAGGCCTACGGCGGACGACCCGTACCGCCCGCCCTACCGCCCGACCGGCAACCGGGGCCCGCGCTCGATCGGCGGCCTCGTCCTCCTGCTCGCCCTGATCGCGGGAGGCCTCGGCACGGGGCTGAGCTGGGACACCCATCCACTGGGTACGAGCCTGCAGATCGGGCTCGCGGCGGCACTGGGGGTGTTCGGCCTCGGCCTGCTCGCCGCCTCCGTCCTCGGCAGGACCGGCTTCGGCACTGTCCTGCTGGCCATGATCACTGCGGGACTGCTGGCGGGGGCCTCGGCCGTCCCGGAGAACGTCGGCACCGACTGGGTCCGCAAGGAGTGGCGCCCGGCGTCGGTGGCCGCGGTCCAGCCGCAGTACAAGCTGGGCACCGGGGTCGCGAAGCTCGACCTCTCCGGGGTGACCGTCCCGAAGGGCGAGACCCTGCGCACCCGGATCGAGGTCGGCGCGGGCCGCGCGCTCGTCGTCGTACCGGCCGGGGTGACGGTGAAGGTGGACGCGGAGGCGGGCCTCGGCGACATCCAGTTCCCGTCCGACCGGCGCAAGGACGTGGACATCGCCCCCGACCGGCGCACCCGGCAGACCATCGGACCCGCCGAGAACAGCAAGCCCGCCGGCACCGTCGAACTGGGCATGGGAGTCGGCATCGGACAACTGGAGGTCACCCGTGCTGCGTCATGAGATCCGGCCGGGCCGAGCGGTGGCGGGCCTCGTCATGCTGACCCTGGCGGCCGGTTACGCGGCGGACGCGGCGGGCGCGTGGAACGCCCCGTGGACGTTCTTCGCCCCGGTGTTCCTCGGCGGCCTGGGGCTGGCGGCCACGGTGACCTGGGTGAGCTACCGGCTGCGGCGACGGCGGGAGGCGCGGAAGGCCGCGACGGAGGCGTCGGCACCGCAGCCCGCGCCCGGTGGTTCCACCATGGCGCCCTGACCACCGCGCGGCCCTCAGATACGCCCGCGGCGCCGGCCTCCTCGCCGGGCGTCCACCGACCAGTAGGGCGCTCCGGCCAGCAGCAGCGGCAGCCAGGCCATGAGGTAGACCAGGTCGTTGCCGTAGTAGTACGGCGTGCTCTGCCAGCTCACCGTCAGCCACAGGCTCAGCGAGATCAGCGCCCCGCCGAGCGCCGCGAGCCGCGCCCACAGGCCGGCCAGGGTGCCCAGGCCGACGAGGAGTTCGCCGATCGCGATGGCGTAGCCGAACCCTTCGGGGCTCTTCAGAGCCAGGTCGACGAGGCCCGGGATCGCCGCGCTGTCACGTACGCCGTTCATCATCTCGCCGATGGAGCCGGGCCCGCTCGCTGACAGGAACGCGCTGTCGGTCAGCTTGTCGAGCCCCGCGTAGACGAAGGTGACGCCGAGAAAGATCCGCAGAGGGAGAAGCGCGTACTGCCCCGCCCGGTCCCGGAGACTTCTCGGCTCGTCGAGCCCGTAGGAACCGCCCCTGTACCCAGTCATCACTGTCCCGCTTTCCGTTGGCCTTCCGACAGACCATACGTACGCCGGTTCGGTGCGGCTCACCAGGTGTGCGGATCAGTCCGTGACGTCGATGCGGCAGGAGTTGGTCTCCACGCCCGCGGCCGTGACGACCTGTACCTCCACCTCGCCGGGCTCGACCTCGACGGGCACGGGCACGGTGAGCACGGTGTCCGCCGGGTTGGCGAAGCCTCCGGTGACCGGGATCAGGGGCACGTGCACGTGTACGCGGCCGATCCTGACGACCACCCGTGCCAGCCTGTCGGGACTCCCGGCGCCCGGCGGCACGAATCCGGCGCCCCGGATCTCGATGTCGTCGCCGGTACGGATCGGGGCGTCCAGGTCCCCGGCCTCCCTGGCCCGGACGACCGACAGGATGACCGGCCGGCCGCCCTCCGCGTACTTCCCCGCGAAGTACGTCACCGCCGAGACGGCCACCAGGACCGCCAGGCCCCACGGCAGATCAGGCAGCTGCTCGGGGCGGCGGGCCAGGCGGACCGCGGCGAACAGCACGGCGACCGTACTGACCAGGACGTACTGCACGTCGGTGAAGCTGCCGCGTCCGGAGTCGTCGGTCAGCAGATCGGCGGCCCGCGGCCGGTCGGCCCGCAGCTTCTGCAGCCGCTGCCCCAGGACGCGTACGGTCACCACCCGGCGTACGACGACGGCTACGGCGCACACCAGCGCGAGCACGGACAGCACGCCGGCCGAGCGGACCAGGTCCAGCCCCTCGATCAGGGCGTCCCGGTCGGCGTGGGCCGACGCCCCGGCCAGCTGGAGCGCGAGGACGAGGACGGCGAAGACGGCGAGCAGCACCCAGGAGGCGGCGACCGTACGGGAGGTGGAGAGCCGGTTGTCCTCGCCGATCAACGGGGCGAGGAGGCCGCCGCGGGCCCGGTGGACGTGGGCGGCTCCCGTCAGCAGGCCCGCGGTGACGAGTGCGGCGAGCAGGCCCGCGGTGCGTGCGGTGGACCAGCCGGCGCCGATGGCGGTGACGGCTTCGCCGATGACCAGCAGGGCGACGCCGCCCCAGACCACGGTCAGGGTGCGTCGCCAGAGGGCGTGGAGCCAGGCGTCACCGGCCTCCCTGCTGCGGTCGGCGACGGTGCGGGCCGACTCGGTCAGCTCGTCCGACACCCACTGCCGGGACGCGGACACCGACTGGGCGACACCGCCGGGCAGGCCCTGGCCGGCGGCGAGTTCGTCCCGCTTGGCGAGGAAGGCCGCCACGGCCCGCCGGTGCCCTTCGCGCGCCCCGTGCGGGCAGTCGCCGCACGTACAGCCACCGCCGTGCGTACTTTTCGCCCTCGCCTCGTCCAACGCCACGGAGAACGCCGCCCTTTCCCGCCCCGGTACCAACCAACTCGCCTCTGATTTCTGCGAATTGTGCCGTACGGGGCTGCTCCTCCCCGCATCGGGGCGGCTCGGGGGCGCTCGTTGTACGGATGTGCGATTGTCAGGCGCTGAGCACGAGGTAGGCGAGGCCCAGTGTTCCCCGGTATCCCCCGTAGTAGCCGGTGCGGCGGGCGTCGACGGCCTCGGTCACCGCGGCGTGCAGCCGGTGCCCGGGATTGGCCAGCGCCCAGCGCTCGCCGCGCCCGATGTTGGCGGCGGACTCGAAGAGGTCCCACTCGCGCCGGTCGGCGACGGTCACTTGGAGCGGCCTGAGCCCGGCCGCCTCCGCCTGCCTGATCAGACCCAGGAGCGGGCCGAAGTCGTCCGGCTCCGCGCCGAGGCCCTCCAGCGCGGCGGACGAGGGCTCGCGCTCCCAGAACCCGTCCCCGAACAGCACCCGGCCACCGGGACGTACGGCGGCGCGCAGAGCTTTCAGCGCCTCCGGGGTACCGCCCGGCCAGGCGTGCGAGGAACCGATGGAGACGGCGAGGTCGTAGCCGGTCGCCGGATGTCCGGCCGCCGGGACCTCGTGGAACCGAACCCGGCCGGTGAGCCCTCGCTCCTCCGCCAGGCGGCGTCCCCGGGCAACGGCTTCCGGGTCGGTCTCGATGCCGTCCCCCGTGGAGCCGGGCGCTGCCTCGACCAGACGCATCAGCAGCTCACCCCAGCCGCTGCCGAAGTCGGCGATCCGGGCGCCGGGATCGGGGGCGCAGGCCGAGATCAGCTGGGCGGCGTGCTCCTCGGACAGGGGGGTGTTCCAGGTGAGGCGGTCGTTGCCGGGGGCGGACATGACAGCGCGGACTTCTTCGGCGGACATGGGGACGCACCATTCCACGGCTGAATGAGCTCTGCCACCGAATTGGAGAGGGCGCCCCGGCGTACCCAGCGGATACGACGATGCCGCCGCCCAAACGAATGAGCGACGGCAACGGCTTGGACCTCAGGGCGCGGGGATCACTCCCACTCGATCGTCCCCGGCGGCTTGCTCGTCACGTCGAGCACCACGCGGTTGACGTCGGCGACCTCGTTGGTGATGCGGGTGGAGATCTTCGCCAGCGTCTCGTACGGCAGGCGCGACCAGTCGGCCGTCATGGCGTCCTCGGAGGAGACCGGGCGCAGCACGATCGGGTGGCCGTAGGTACGGCCGTCGCCCTGGACACCGACGCTGCGGACGTCCGCGAGCAGGACCACGGGGCACTGCCAGATGTCACGGTCCAGGCCGGCCGCCGTGAGCTCCTCGCGGGCGATGGCGTCGGCCTCGCGCAGCAGGTCGAGCCGCTCCTTGGTGACGTCGCCGACGATACGGATCCCGAGGCCGGGGCCCGGGAACGGCTGGCGCTGGACGATCTCCTCCGGCAGGCCGAGCTCCTGGCCGACCATCCGGACCTCGTCCTTGAACAGCTGGCGCAGCGGCTCGACGAGCTGGAACTCGATGTCGTCGGGAAGCCCGCCCACGTTGTGGTGGGACTTGATGTTGGCGGTGCCGGTGCCGCCGCCGGACTCCACGACGTCCGGGTAGAGCGTGCCCTGGACGAGGAAGGCGACCTCGGGGCCGTCCTCCTGGAGGATCTCCAGCTGGGCCTGTTCGAAGACGCGGATGAACTCGCGGCCGATGATCTTCCGCTTCTGCTCCGGGTCGGACACACCGGCCAGGGCGTCGAGGAAGCGCTTCTCCGCGTCGACGACCTTCAGCTTCGCGCCGGTCGCGGCGACGAAGTCCTTCTCGACCTGCTCGGTCTCGCCCTTGCGCATCAGGCCGTGGTCGACGTACACGCAGGTGAGCTGGGAGCCGATGGCCTTCTGCACGAGGGCCGCGGCGACCGCGGAGTCCACGCCGCCGGAGAGGCCGCAGATGGCGCGCTTGTCGCCGACCTGCTCGCGGATCAGAGCGATCTGCTCCTCGACGACGTTGGTGGTCGTCCAGGTCGGCTCGATGCCCGCGCCCCGGTAGAGGAAGTGCTCCAGGACCTGCTGGCCGTAGGTCGAGTGCATGACCTCCGGGTGGTACTGGACGCCGTAGAGCTTCTTCTCGTCGTTCTCGAAGGCGGCGACAGGGACGACGTCGGTGGACGCCGTCACGGTGAAGCCCTCGGGGGCGGCGGAGCAGGCGTCGCCGTGCGACATCCAGACCGACTGCTCGGAGGGCGTGCCCTCGAAGAGGGTGGAGCCGGCCTTGGAGACCGTGAGCGGGGTGCGGCCGTACTCGCGGGCACCGTTGTCGTCGACCGTGCCGCCGAGGGTGGTGGCCATGATCTGGAAGCCGTAGCACATGCCGAAGACCGGGACCCCGGCCTCGAAGAGCGAACGGTCGAGGCTGGGTGCGCCCTCCGCGTACACCGACGACGGTCCGCCGGACAGGATGATCGCCCGGGGGTTCTTCGCCAGCATCTCGGCCACCGGCATCGTGGACGGGACGATCTCGCTGTAGACGCGGGCCTCGCGGACGCGTCGGGCGATGAGCTGGGCGTACTGGGCGCCGAAGTCGACAACCAGGACGACGTCGGTCGTGGTGTCGGGGGCGGCGGGGGGTGCTGCTGGCACGGGGCGGCCTTCCGGCGGTGGAGAGGGGTCGGTCCTCCCAATTCTACCGGCCTTGGGACATGACCCCGCCGGGCTCCCGTCTCACCATCCGGGCCCGGCGTGGACCCCGGCCCGGGGCGGGGTCCATACTGGCTCCATGCGTCAGCACACGATCTTCGTCTTTACCTATGGCACCCGGCCCGCCGGCTGCCATGGTCGTGCTGCTTGAGCAACTGACAAGCAACGTTCCAGGCGCCCCGGGCCGACAGGCCCGGGGCGTTCTGGCGTTCGGGACCTGTCGCTCCGGGCCCTCAGCCCACCGGGAGTCACAGATGACCAGCACCGCACCCACGAAGACGGCCGCCGAGCGGACCGGCGCGCACACCGACGAGGCCGCGTCCCTGATCGGGGGCGCCCGCACCCGCATCGACGCGCTGGACGACCGGATCATCGGCCTCGTCCAGGAACGGATGGCCGTCTCGGCGGTCATCCAGGAGGCGAGGATCACGTCCGGAGGCCGCCGGGTGAACCTCTCGCGGGAGATGGACGTCCTCAGCCACTACAGCGATGCCCTGGGCAAGCCGGGCACGGCACTCGCCATGACGCTGCTGGAGCTGTGCCGCGGCCGGGTGTGACGTACGGGAAGGCTGTACGGCCGCACCCGCGTTCGGTCCGGGTCTCACCCGTACGGCGCGTGACCGGGCCCGGACGGCTTCGTTGGTCCGTGTGTCCGTGCCAGCCAGGGGCGGCATCGGTAGGAATCCACGCGTGGCTCCGCCGGGACGTGTGGCGTACCGCAGGTACGCCGTGGGACCACGATCCGGCGCGTGTGACCGGTCGGCAGGGGACAGCAGCCCGGTCACCCATGTGCGGCCGGTTCCGGGGACGCCCGGGACCGGCCGCCTACGGACCGTCGTGAGCGGCGGCCTCAGGCCTGCCGGGCCCGGCGCCGGTTCGTCGCGTACAGCACGCCACCCACGGCCAGGGCCATCACCGCTCCGCCGGAGGCCATCAGTGCGACCGAGCCGGTGGAGGCGAGGCCGCCACCCGTGCTCGCCGACGCGGTGCCGGACGAGCCCGTGCTCCCGCTCGGTCCCGAGCCGGAGGACGTGCCCGAGGTGCCGGACGTCCCGGAGTCCTGGCCCGCCGTGTCACCGCCCGCGGAGCCCTCGGTGGCCCCGCCCGTGCCGGTTGCGCCGTCCGACGTCCCGCCGGTGTCCTCGGAGCCGGAGCCGTCGTCGTTGAGCACCAGTCGCGCGGTGTTGTCGGCCGGCTTCGGGTCGAAGGGCAGTTCGGGGTCGCTCAGCCAGGTGTTGCGGATCCGGACGGCGCCGTCGGCGTTCGGGACCAGTGCGGTGATCTTCAGGTCGAAGGGCAGCGAGACGTCGGCCCCGTCGCGCACGGTCATCGACGTGTTGCAGACGTAGCGGGGTGCGCGGTTCTGGTCCTCGCGGTACTTGCCGTCCGCCGTCACGCCCCGGCAGGACTCCGGCTTGCGGGTGACCTCGGCGCCCTCGGGGACGGTGAAGTCGAAGGCGGCGACGGGCTCGCCGGACCGGATGTAGCCGATCCAGGCCGGTCCGTCGTTACGGAAGCCGATGTCCGCGGTGACGGTCTCCCCCACGTCGCCGTCGGCCTTGCCGCCCACGGCGACGAAGTTCGCGGTGTTCTCCGTACGGAAGTCGATCTCCTGCTGGTTGTCCCAGGGGTTCAGGTCCGCGCCCCGGGCGGAGGAGGTGACCTGCTTCATGGTCAGTTCGGGGCCGGTGCCCCGGGTGAAGGCCGCGCCCGCGCGCTGCGCGGAGCGCTGTGCGGCGCTGTCCTCGTTGATGCGGTAGATGAAGGTGTCGTAGAACGCGCGCTCGGTGGCCTTGACGGACAGGGGCTCCGCCAGTGTGTAGGTGGCGCCCGGTTCGTAGGAGCCCGGGACCGAGCACAGGGCGGTGGCCCAGGCGAAGCCGTCGAACGGCTCTTCCCCGGCCTCACCGTTGTACTCGCAGTTGGCGTAGCGCTCGGGGATCTCCATCCCGCGCGAGTACCTCAGGGTCAGCAGGACGCCGTCGGCGGCCGTGGTGCCCTTGTTGGTGAAGGTGATCGGGGCGGGCTGTACGTCGCCCGGCTCGAGCTCCTGCTTGAAGGGGAGCTGCTTCATGACCAGGTCGGGGCCGCCGACGGTCACCTTCGTCGAGAAGGGCGTGAAGGTGACCCCGTCCGCCGATCCGGTCACCTCGATGGTGCCGGAGGCGCCGTCCTTGCTGCCCTTCGCCGCGGCGAGGTCGAAGTCGGCGATGGAGCTGAGGCCCGCGTAGACGCCCCAGTCGTGGCAGACGGCCGTGGTCCCGGTGATCTCGCAGTCCGATCCCGTGTCCTCGGCCGGGGTCAGCTCGGCGACGCCCGCGATGCCGCTGAGGTCGAGGGTGTAGGTCACCTCGCCCTCGTAACCCATGCTCTCCTCGTCGGGGTCCGGGTTGTGGACGGTGAGCCCGAGCGAGGACTTCTGGGGGCTCCCGGTCTCCGGGTAGGGGTGCAGGGCCGTCTCGGCCGGGCCTCCGAGCGTGAAGACCGGGCCGTCCGCCTGCGCGGGGGCGGCCACGGCGAGCGAACCGGCGGCGAGCAGCCCGGCGGCGGCGAAGCCGCCTGCCGTCCGGCGCAGCGCTGTTCTCGGGGAAAGGCGTGTCATCGCGAACCTCTGGGGATCGGCGGAGCTGTGTGACTGCTGTGACGCAGTACGGGTTCGACCACGCAGGGGTGCGAACAGTTGCTCCGGCCAAGATCACGGATTGGGCACGGCGCGCGGGTGTGGCGGGCGCCACATAAAGATTCTGTGAGACCCAGGACAACCGTTTTCGCACCTCACAGGTCATGCATGGCGAACACACCGGCTTGATCCGTCCCCACAACGGCGGCCCGTTCATTATTTTCAGACGTACCGCAGCCCACGCGGTACCACGGACCCGCTGAGGCCCCAGATGAAGCTCCGCCGCACACTGGCACTCGCTGCCGCCACCGCTGTCATAGGCCCGGTCGTCCTGCTCTCGGCACCGGCCGCCTTCGCGGACGTCGAGACCACGACGACCGAGAGCCCTTCGGCCACGCCGACCGAGACGGAGAGCGAGTCGCCGTCCCCGACGGCGACCCCCGAGAACACCGAGTCCGCTTCGCCGTCCGTGACGCCGTCGGCCACGGAGTCGTCCGAGGGCATCACCCCCGGGACGGCCACCCCGACCCCGACCGCCACCGAGTCGGAGACGGCGTCCGCGACGCCGACGCCCACCGCTTCGGAGACCGACGAGGAGGAGGGGGAGGAGCCGCTCGACGCCTGCGAGCCGCGTCCGCTCGAACTCTCCATCAAGGGCCTCTCCGGCAAGATCGTCCGGGGGAGCGGCTGGGACCGGTTCACCCTCAACGTCTACAACGACTCGGAGAAGACCGTGAAGAACATCGCGTTCTTCGCGGGCGCCGCCGCCGACAAGGCGGGCACGCAGCTCTTCACGACCAAGCAGGTCCGGCTCCAGGCCCTCGACGAGGCGAACGGCACCTGGGAGGACCTGGAGGACCTGGGCACGTCATCCGGCTACGTCGGCCAGACCGACGAGATCAAGCCCGGCTACGAGGTCGACATCGACCTGCGCCTCAAGGTGGAATCGAGCGCCCCGGTGGGTGCCGGCTTCAGCCTCGGCGGCGGGCTCGTCTTCGGCGAGGAGCTGGAGGCCGTTCCGTGCTTCACCGACGTCGCCTACAGGTTCCAGATCGTCAAGGCCGGTGACGACGACGGCGCGAAGCCCCAGGAGGGCGGCAAGGTCCCCGTCCCCACCACGAAGCCGGCCGCCGACACCGCCGAGGTCACCGGCAGCCTCGCCGAGACCGGTTCGTCCTCCAGCACGTCGGTGATCGCCCTCGCGGGCGGCGCGGCCGTGGTGCTGGGTGCCGGTGCGATGTTCGTCGTGCGGCGCCGCAGGAACGGTGACGCCGCCGCGTAAGGCGCGTCGCCCGTAGGACCGCGAAGGGGCTGCACTCGGAGGGGGGTGCAGCCCCTTGGCGTTCCCGGAGTCAGGCGTCCGACGCGGCCTTCTTCGGCGGCACCGCCGGAATGCCCAGGAACGGCAGCTTCAGCGCGCCGAACGCCTCCTTCGGCACCGCGGGCGCCTTCGGCTCGACGGCGGCGAGCCGTTCGTACGCCGTGTCCTGTGCCGGGCGCGGGTCCGTCTCCCCCTTGTTGGGCCAGAAGGACATCGCGCGCTCCGCCTGTGCCGTGATGGTCAGCGAGGGGTTGACGCCCAGGTTGGCGGAGACCGCGGAGCCGTCGACCACGGAGATGCCGGGGTGCCCGTACAGCCGGTGGTACGGGTCGATGACGCCCTCGTCCGGGCTCGCCCCGATCGGGCAGCCGCCGAGGAAGTGCGCGGTGAGCGGGGTGCCCATCAGCTCCCCGATGTTCGATCCCGCGAAGCCGTTGATCTCCTGGGCGAGCAGCGTCGCGCCCTGGGTGGCCTCGGCTATCTGGGTCGGGTTGGGCGAACCGTGGCCCTGGCGGGCGGTGAGCAGGCCCTTCCCGACGCCGCCCGGCTTGCGGTACGCGGTCAGCGAGTTGTCCAGCGACTGCATGACGAGCCCGATGATGGTCCGCTCCGACCAGCGCCGGTTGGACAGCGAGCGCATCAAGAGCCACGGGTGCCGGGCCACATTGCCGAACCAGCTCAGCACCCTGTGGGTGCTGTAGGGCACCTGGAGGATGGTCAGCGCGCCCATGGCGTTGGAGCCCTTGCCGTAACGCACCGGCTCGATGTGGGTGTTCTCGTCCGGGTGGATCGACGAGGTGATGGCGACGCCCTGGGTGAAGTCGGCCTTGGCGGTGCCGTGCTTCTTGCGGTAGCGGCGGTCGCTGGTCTGCGCCCCCACCAGGCCCTCGGAGTTGGTGCGGGTCAGCTCGCCGAGCCGGGACGACAGCCGGGGCAGCAGCCCTTCGTCCTTCATGGTGTGCAGCAGGGTCTGGGTGCCGTACGTGCCCGCCGCGACGATCACCTTCCGGGCCCGCAGCACGGACGGTGCCGCCTTGCGGCGCCGGTGCGTGGGCACGGTCGAGACGCGGTAGCCGCCGTCCGGGTCGTCGGTGACCGCGACGACGGAGGTCATCGGGTGGATGACGGCGCCGGCCTTCTCCGCCAGGTAGAGGTAGTTCTCGTTGAGGGTGTTCTTCGCGCCGTGCCGGCAGCCCGTCATGCACTCGCCGCACTGGGAGCAGGCCTTGCGGTCGGGGCCCGCACCCCCGAAGTAGGGGTCGGCCGTCTCCCCGCCGGGCTTCGTGCGCGCCGTGCCGTCGGCGTCCTGGCCGTCGCCGAAGAAGACGCCGACCGGGGCGAGGTGGAAGGTGTCGCCGACGCCCATGGACTCGGCCACGGACTTGAGGTGGACGTCCGCCGGGGTCACGGTCGGGTTGAGCCGCACCCCGAGCATCCGCTTCGCCTGGTCGTAGTACGGCGCCAGCTCGTCCTTCCAGTCGGTGATGTCCGCCCACTGGCGGTCCTCGAAGAACGGCGCGGGCGGCACGTAAAGGGTGTTGGCGTAGTTGAGGGAGCCACCGCCGACGCCCGCCCCGGCCAGCACCATCACCTTGCCCAGCAGATGCACCCGCTGGATGCCGAACAGGCCGAGCGCGGGTGCCCACAGGTAGTTCTTGATGTCCCAGGAGTTCTTGGGCAGCGTCGCGCGCGTGAAGCGGCGGCCGGCCTCCAGGACACCGACCCGGTATCCCTTCTCGCTCAGCCGCAGGGCCGAGACCGCGCCGCCGAAGCCCGAGCCGACGACGAGGACGTCGTAGTCGTACGCGTCGTCGTCCGCCGCCGGAACGGCCGGTGCGGCCTGATTCTGGGCAGGGCTGTCCTGGGACATGGCTCTCCTCGGTACGAAAAGGGCAGATAAGGGGTGGCTGAGGGGGTCAGCGCAGCCGGAAGGCCTTCATCGCCTTGAGACTGCGGCTCATGAAGGCGGCGTACTTCTCGTCGTCCATCCCGAAGGCCGGAGCGAGGGGGATCAGCCGTTGCTGGGCGACCGTCTGGGCCTCGGTGTACTTCAGGATGCCCTCGGAGCCGTGCCGCCGGCCGAGGCCGGAGTCCTTCATGCCGCCCATGGGCGACTGGACGCTGCCGTACGCGGGTGCGTACCCCTCGTTGATGTTGACCGTGCCGGTCCGCAGCCGCGCGGCGACGCGGTGTCCGCGTCCGGCGTTCTTCGTCCAGACACTGGAGTTGAGGCCGTACGGAGTGGCGTTGGCGAGGGCCACGGCTTCGTCGTCGTCGCTGAAGCGGTAGATGGAGACGACCGGGCCGAAGGTCTCCTCGCCGCAGACGGCCATGGGCGCCTCGACGCCGTCGAGGATGGTCGGCTCGTAGAACAGCGGACCGATGTCGGGTCGGGCGACGCCGCCCGCGACGAGCGTGGCGCCCTTCTCGACGGCTTCGGCCACATGACGGCTGACGGTCTCCAACTGCCGCTCGCCGACGAGGGAGCCCATGTCGGCGCCGTACGCGAGGGAGTTGCCGAGCCGCATGGCCTTCGTGCGGGCGGCGAAACGCTCCACGAAGTCGTCGGCGACCGACTCGTGGACGTAGAGCCGCTCGATGGAGATGCAGAGCTGCCCCGCGGAGGAGAAGCAGGCGCGGACGGCGCCCGCGGCGGCCTTCTCCACGTCGGCGTCCGCCAGGACGAGCATGGCGTTCTTGCCGCCGAGTTCGAGGGACACGCCGACGAGCCTGGCGGCGGCGCCCTGGGCGACCTCGCGGCCGGTGCGGGTGGAGCCGGTGAAGGAGACGTAGTCGGCACGGCTGACGACCTCGGGGCCGACGACCGGTCCCTCGCCGATGACGACCTGGAACACCTCGGCGGGCAGCCCGGCCTCGATCAGCAGGTCACGGGCCCACAGGGCGGTCAGCGCGGTCTCGGTGTCGGGCTTCATCACGACGGCGTTGCCGGAGACGAAGGCGGGGAGCGCGTCGCCGACGGAGAGTTCGAGCGGGTAGTTCCAGGGGGCGATCTGGCCGACGACCCCGCGCGGCTGGCGCAGTTCGGTGACCTTGGTGAGGGTCGGGACGACTCCGGTGTGCCGCTTCGGCTTGAGGTACGAGGCGGCCTTGCGCCCGTAGTGCCGGGCCGCGACGGCGACGGCCTGCACCTCCTCGTGGGCGTGCAGCCTGGCCTTGCCGGTCTCCAGCTGGATGAGGTCGAGGACCTCGGACTGGCGCTGCAGCACCAGGTCGTGGAAGCGGAGCAGCACGGCGGCCCTGGCCCGGACCGGTGTCGCGGCCCAGGCCGGCTGGGCGGCGCGGGCGCGGTCGAAGGCGGTCGCGACGTCCTCGGGGGTGGACTCGGGCAGGTCGGCCAGCTTCTCCCCGGTGAAGGGGCTGTGGTTGGCCGTACGGCCGGAACCGATGACGTCACGGGTCAGCTGGGCGATCACCTCGGGTGTGACCACGTCGGCGGCGGTGCGCGCACCTGCCGGGGCGGCGGCCACCGGATTGGTGCCGACGCGGGTGCCGGGGGCGGCGGTGGTCGTGGAGGCCTGCGAGTCCGTCATGAGGGCGAGAGTATGTCCACCCGCCCACTTTGGGTACCCGTGGGTAACAGGTTTTCACAGACCCCACCAGAGGCCCCTGCCCCGACCAGCCATACGGCCAGTGATCACTGGCGGTATAACCGCTGATCAGGGGCGATTCGCCGCCTTTCGCGGGATCGGACGTCAGGAATCGTGAATCCTCGGCCGCCCGGCCACCTCGGTGTGGCCCGTACGGGGGTGAGCCCCCTCAGCCCGTCTCCTCCGGCGGTTCCCAGCCGCGGAGCATCGTGTCGAAGAGCTTCCGGGTCTCGGCCCAGTCCCCCTCGGGCCCCGTCATGTAGAACGCGTACTCCGGCCCGCCCTCCTCGGCGAAGTACATCTGGTCGATGCCGTGGCGCGGGCCGGGGAAGTCCTTGGACTCGACCCAGGTGAACTCCCACAGGGAGCCGGGGCGGTCGCGGAAGACGTTCTCCTCCAGCAACAGGCGTTCGTACGCCGGCAGGCGCACGGCCAGGTCCTTCTCGATGCTCTGCATGTGCGCGTACGAGTTGTTGAAGTCGGGCTGCGGATCGAGGCTGATCCGGATGCGGTGCGCACCGTTGTCCGGGGTGTAGTCGATCTGGCCGTCGTTCAGCTGCCGCTCCCAGTCCTCGGGCACGACGAGGCTGAAGCCCTCGGGGTCGGTGACCTTCTTCCAGCCGTCGGGTATCTCCGGCCGGGCGGACCCGCTCTCCTTGCCGGACGCGTCGTCGGCGGCGGAGCCGGAAGGGGTGGGGGCCGGGCCGGCGGTGCTCAGCTCCGACGTGCCTCCGGTCGCTCCGCCGTCGTTGTCCGCCTTCATCGCGATCAGACCCGCGGCCCCGCCGAGCAGAGCGGCCACCGCGATGACGAGCAGCACCGTACGCCAGCGGCCCCGGCCGCGCGGGGCGGCGGGCGGAGCGGTGTGCGGAGGCACGGGCGGCGGGGGCAGGGACGGCGGGAGCTGGGCGGTGGAACCGTCCGGGCTGAAGAAGTCGCGCAGGTCGTCCTCGGAGACCCGCTGCGTCGGCACGTGCGCCTGCGCGGCCCGGGGCTTCCGCCCCTCCATCGCGTCCAGCAGCATGCGCTCGGCCTCCTCGGCCGTGGGGCGGTCCGCGGGGTCCTTGCGCAGCAGCGCGGTGATCACGGGCGCCAGCGCGCCACCGCGCAGCGGCGGGGGCGGCTCCTCGGTGACGACGGCCTGCATGGTGGAGATGGGGGACGTACGGCGGAAGGGCGAGCTGCCCTCGACGGCCGTGTAGAGCGTGGCACCCAGCGACCAGAGGTCGGAGGCGGGGCCGGGGTCGCCTCCGCGCACCCGCTCGGGCGCCAGATAGTCGATGGAGCCCACCAGTTCACCGGTCCTGGTGATGGTGGAGTCACCCTCGATCGCGGCTATCCCGAAGTCCGTCAGCAGGACCTGGCCGTCCCTGGCGAGCAGGACGTTGGCCGGCTTCACGTCACGGTGCAGGACACCCGCGCCGTGGGCCGCCCGCAGGGCGCTCAGCACATGGAGCCCGATCCTGGCCGCCTCGCGCGGCTCGACCTCGCCCGACTCCTTCGTCGCGTCGGCGAGCGAGGGCCCGTCGACGTACTGCATGACGATCCAGGGGCGGTTGTCGTACTCGAGGACGTCGTGCACGGTGACGACACCCGGGTGCGTGATCCGGGCCGCCGCGCGCGCCTCCTTCTGCGTGCGGGCGTGCAGCACGGCCCGGTCCGCCTCGGCGACGTACAGGCCGGCGGTCAACTCCTTGACGGCGACCGTCCGGTGGAGCACTTCGTCCTGGGCGCGCCACACCTTGCCCATGCCGCCTCGGCCCAGGACCTCCCCCAGTCGGTACCTTCCGGCCAGTACGAGCCCAGCGTTCGTGCCCTGCGCGTGTTCCACGTCTGTTCGCCCCGTTCCTTGGGACGCCAGGGTACGGACGGGAGGTGGTACCGGGAAACCTCGCATCGCTCACGAGACCGCACTGTGATGCTTGTCGCGCCGCGCCGACGCGCTGTCAGGAGCCCACGCGGTACGTGGAGATGGCCTGCTCGTAGATCTCCGAGACCTTGTCACGCTCGTTCTCCGGGCCGATGACCTGGACGACGTGATACCTGCCGTCCACGATCATGACCAGGTTACGGACGTACACCTGACGGCCGTCGCCCTCCTGCCAGGTGAACTGCCCCTCCGCCATGGCCTGTCGCCCGATGTCGACACGGCGCAGGCCGGTGGACGTGGCCCAGCTGGACTCCCTGAAGGGCTTCAGCTCGGGCTCCGCGGTCCGCTGGTAGTCCAGCGGGTCGCTCCCGTTGGCCTTGACGGTGTCCCGGCCGGGCACGACGAGCACCGTGAACCCGTCGCTGCCGTAACGGATCTGACGGTCGGATCCGGTCGCGCCGCGCTGCCATCCCTTCGGCACACCGATCTCGAAGCCCTCGGCGTCCTTGCGCAGCTCGTAGCCCTCCGCGAGAGCCACGGCGGAGCGGCTGGTCTGCGGCTTCTGCGAACCCGATGAGCCCGATGAGCCCGACGAGGCCGATTCCGACGGCCCGCCGGACGGCGCCGCGCCGCCGGACGGGCTGTTGCCGGGGCCCGGGGCGGCGGAGCCCGAGGGCGACGCGCCCGTTCCCGTCCCCGATTCCGACTCGGGCATGAACAGCATGGCGTAGGCGACGGCGGCCGCCATCAGCAGCAGGATCAGCACCAGCAGCAGCCGTCCCAGCCGTCGTGGTGCCCGGCCGCCCGGCTGCGGCTGGCGCAGCACCTTGGGCCCCTTGGGCTCGCGGGGCGCACGCGGCGGCTTCTCGTACACCTCCTGCTGCTCGTACGTCTGCGGCTGCTCGCGGCGCTGCGGCTTCCCCTGGCGGTGCCGGCCGTGCGCCGCGCCTCCGCGGCCCCGGCGACGACGCACCAGCTCGCCCCGGCGGCGTACTACCGGAAGGCGGGTGGCGTCGGCGGGCGGCAGCGTAACGATGTCGGCGCCGGCCTCGGGCTCCGGAGCCGAGCGCACGAGGGAGCGCAGCCATCCGCGCAGCTCCTCGAAGTCGGGCCGCTCCGTGGGGTCCTGACGCAGCAGCGACTCGACGACGGGCCGCAGCGGACCGCACTCCTCCGCGAAGGCGGGCGGCTCGCCGCACACCATCTGGACGAGCTCGGCGGCGTTCTCCTCCGGATACGGCGCGTGGCCCTGCACGGCGCGGTAGAGCAGCGCGCCGAGCGCCCACAGGTCGGTGGATGGGCCGATGGGCGGGGCGAGCTGCCAGTTGTCGTGGACCGGTCCGGCCTGCTCGGGCGCCCACCGCTCGGTGACCGCACCGACCACGGCGATGCGGGCCTGCCGGGCGCGTTCGGCGGCGAGGGGGGTGGCCGGGCCCCGGTATGCGGGGGTGGTGCCGCTTCCGGCGACGACCTCGTCCCATCCTCCGGCGGGCGTACGGGCGGCCACCGGCTCCGGCAGCAGCCGGTCCTGGCGCTCCGCCGGCCCGCTGCCGAGCCGCCGGGCGTCGGCGCGCAGCGCGTCCTCGCCGGAGCCGCCCGACCCTCCGGAGCCGCCCGCGGGCACGGGCCGGCCGGAGCCGGGGCCGTCGCCCCACGTGCCGGCGAGGTGGACACGCCGGCTGGGGGGTGCGGGGTCCGGGCCCTCGTCGTCGTCCTCGTCGTCCTCGTCCTCGTCGTACACGTAGGTGTACGGGTCGTCCGCCGCCCGGCCCCAGGTGGCGGGCAACTGCGGCAGTCCAGGGGCGGGAGGCGCGACGGGCTGCTGCCGCTCATCCGCACCGGGACCCTCGCCGGGGCCTTCGTCGCGGTCGTGCTCCGCGCGCTTCCGGTCCTCGCCCGCGCGGGCCGCGGCACGGGCCCCCGCACGGTAGGCGGCGATGGCTCCGGCACGGGCGGCGCGCAGCTGCGCGGCGCTCCCGGCACCGGGCTCCGCCGCGGGCAGGCCGGCGGGCGGCGCCACCTCGATCTCCCCACGGGGCCCGGGGGCCGGCACTCCGCCGGTGGCTGCCCGGGGGCCGGGCAGGACCTCCGGAGCGGACAGCGCGTCGGGGCCGGGCAGGTCGGCGTCCGGCTCGAACGACGCGGGGGGCTCGTACGGGCCGGACCCGAGGGCCGGGGGCTCGTACGGGTCCGCCTCGGCTGCCTCGGCCTCGTACGGGTCCGCCTCGGCTGCCTCGGCCTCGTACGGGTCCGCCTCGGCGGCCGGGGGCTCGTACGGGCCGGTGGGGCCCGATTCGACCGCCGGCGGCCCGTAGGCGTTCTCCTCGTCCGGATCCGTGCGAGGCCCCGGAACGTATCCGCAGAGCGCCTCCTCGGCCGCGCCTGCCGCGAGCCCGGTCAGCACGACCCTGCCGTCGTCGCAGACCAGCACCGTGCGGACCGTGATGTTGCGGTGCGTCCAGCCGTGCGCGTGCAGCACCCGCAGCGCCGTGAGCACGTCGGAGCCGATCTCGGCGGCCCGGTAGGGGTTGAGGGGCCGCTCCGCGAGGAGCGCGGCAAGCGGCCGGGCGGCCACCAGCTCGCTCACTATCCAGAGCGATCCCGCCTCGGCGAAGACGTCGAAGACCTGGTCCAGGCGCGGATGGTCGGGCACCTGGGCCGCCGCCTGCGCGGCCTCGATCGCCCGACGGACCGCGGGGTCCGTGGACCGCCGCACCGTACGCCCGGTGGCCCGCCTGGCCGAGGGGAGACCGTCGGCGTCGAGCACCTCCGCGTCCACGACCTCCGGCAACGGCACCTGCCGCACCAGGACTTCCTGTCCGCTGTACGTGTCGAAGGCCCGCGTCTCGACCAGCTCGAAGGCGTCGGACGGGGGCAGCGGAAGGCGGTAGCGGTCGGCAAGCACCCGACCCGCGTAGTCGTCCACGACGCCTCCCCAGAGCGCGCTGTCCCCCGGTCACCGAGACCGCACGAGTCCGTCAATTGCGGTCACTTGCTGTGCAATTGACCCTACATTCCGGCTGCGTACGGTCTTCGGCCTCTCACAATACGTGGCAAGTCGATGGTGCGCGGCCGTGTCAGGGCAACCCGGCCGCCCGGGCGGTCAGTCGGTCGGTCAGTCGGTCGGCTTGAACGTGGCGAACGCCGTCTCACGCAGCGTCCGGCACTCGTCGTCGTCCCAGGCGTCCGCCTTGCAGCTGATCATGATCGAGTAGCCGTGGGTGGCGTCGACCTTGAAGCCCCGGTTGAGTACTCGGATCCGCATGCCCTGCTGGTCGCGTGTGAACTCCCAGTCGGCCACGGTCGGATAGCCGTTGTACTCGACCTTCTTTATCCCGATGTGCTTGTAGCCGTTGCTGAGGCTCTTGGTCGCCGCGACCGCCCCGGCCCAGGCGGCCGCCGCGTCGTCCTTCGGGGAGGAGTTGTAGTCGATCTGGACGCGGGGGAATCCGCCGTCGGCGTTGTAGATGGCGCCGGAGTTCTGTCCCGCTATCTTGTCGAACTTGAATTTCCCAGGCATCGCCATGGAGAAGTGGAACTGCTGGTTGGTGACCGTCTTGAACCCGGCGGGCAACGCGTCCGGGTCCGGGGTCTGCTCGCCGGTCTCCGGCGAGGGGGACGTGCCGCCGGTCGCCTCGCCCTTGTCCTGGCCCTGGCCGTCCTTGCCGCCGTCCTGCTCGCTGCCGTCGCCCTTGCCCGAGCTTCCACCGGAGGCGGCCTCGGTGTCGCCGCCGCCCGCCGCACCGGCGGACGCGGCGGTGTCGCCCTTGGAGCCGCCGCCTTCGTTGCCCGTGTCGTCATCGCCGAGGGTGAGCGCCAGGACCGTACCGAGGACGGCGAGCACGACGACGCCGGCGATGACCGCCAGCGTGCGGCGCGGCACGACATCGGTGATCGACGCGCGGGGCACGGCCGGACGTCCGGAGCCCGCGGGCCCGGAGGCCGACGCCGTGGCGGCCGCGCCCGGAGCATGCGAGGGCACCGGGGGAACGCCGGCGCCCGCGGCCGGGGACTTCGCGTTGCGTACGGACCGCAGGGCGCCGCGCAGCCGGTCCCGCGTTCCCTCGGCGATCCCGGAGACGCCGACCGGGGTGGTCGCGGAGGAGGATGCGGAGCCGGCGGCCTGACCCGCGGGGGCCGATCCGCCGGTGTCCGGTCTTCCGGAGCCCGTGACGGCCCCGGGCACGCCGCTCTCGGCTGCCGGGGTGGACGCTGCGGCGGCTGCGGCCGCAGCGGCGGCGGCCTTCTTGCCACCGCCCTTGGAGTCGCTCCTGCCGCCCTTGTCGCTCTTGGCGTCACCGATCGCGGGCAGCGCCATGACCTGGGTGGAGTCGGCCGGCGGCACGACGGGCTGTTCCGGAGCATTGATCACCGCGTTGAGCAGGACGCGCGCCCCGGCGTCGTCCAGCCGCTCGTCGGGGTCCCTGGCGAGCAGGCCGTAGATGACCTCCTCCAGCATGCCCGCGTGCGCCGGCGGCTCGACCGGTTCCGTCATCACCGCGGTGAGCGTGGCGATCGCCGAGCCCTTGTCGTACGGCGGGCGCCCCTCGACGCTCGCGTACAGCAGCCCGCCCAGCGACCACAGGTCGGCGGGCGGCCCCGGCTTGTGGCCGCGGGCCCGCTCGGGCGAGATGTAGGAGGGGGCGCCGACGAGCATGCCCGTCGAGGTGACCGAGGGGTCGCCCTCGACCTGAGCGATCCCGAAGTCGGTCAGGACGACCCGTCCGTCCTCGGAGATCAGCACGTTGGACGGCTTCACGTCGCGGTGCAGGATGCCCTCGCGGTGCGCCGAGCGCAGCACGTCGAGGATGGCGAGACCGACCTCCGCCGCGCGCCTCGGCGTCAGCGTCCCGTCCTCACGGATCACCTCGGCGAGGGACTTGCCCTCGATGAGTTCCATGACGATCCACGGCCGGTCGTCCTCGTCGACCACGTCGTAGACCGTCACCGCGCTGGTGTTGCGGATCCTCGCGATCGCCTTCGCCTCACGCAGGGTTCGCGTGATGAGACGCCGCTTCTCGTCCTCGTCGATCGACGACGGGAACCGCAGTTCCTTGACCGCGACCGTACGCCCCAACGTCTCGTCGGCAGCACGCCAGACCGTGCCCATGCCGCCCCGGCCGAGCACCTCCCCGAGCCGGTACCGCCCCGCGAGGAGACGTCCGTCCTTGTCCCCTTGGGGCTCCCGCGACTGCTCCGCCTCCGACATGCGTCCCCTCTGCGATCAACCCGCCCTGGCAGAGCGTTCATTGTCCCTCACCCCGGGACCGGTCGTGGCCCCGGGTCCGGGGCGGCCCTCGTGCGGCCGGCGGAAGAAATCCCCTGCCATGCCTACATACAGGGCGCTGCCCACCGCCCCGCCGGTGCTGACTCCGCCCGCCCTGGGAACGGCGAGCCTGCCAAGCGAACCACACCTCACGACCGCATCGTCCTACCTCCCCCGGTTCGCCGTCGAGGGCCGCGCCCCCGCGGCCCTCTTCCGGCGCCCCCGAGACACCCCCGGAGCGAAGGGGAATACGACTCCGCGGGCCGGGGAATTCCCCCTCCCCGCCCGCCGAACGGAGCCGGCCCGCCCGCGCCGGGGGCCCCCGGACGGGGCCCCCGGCGCGGCTTTTTGAGACGCCCTCAGCGAGGCACGATGTCCGGCGCCCCCAGCCGAGCCGCGTCCGCCGTCTGGTCGTCGGGCTGCCGCTGGGACTCCCTCTCGGCCTCCACGCGCTTGCGGTAGTGCTCCACCTCCCGCTCGACCTGGTCCGTGTCCCAGCCGAGCACCGGCGCCATCAGGTCCGCGCACTCCCGGGCACAGCGGGTGCCCCGGTCGAAGGTCTCGATGGAGATCCGGGTGCGCCGCGTCAGGACGTCGTCGAGGTGCCGGGCGCCCTCGTGCGAGGCGGCGTAGACGACCTCGGCCCGCAGATAGTCCTCGGCGCCGGCCAGCGGCTCACCCAGCGAGGAGTCGCCCTTCACGAGCTCCAGGAGCTCCTCGGTCATCGAGCCGTACCGGTTGAGCAGGTGCTCGACCCGGACGACGTGCAGACCCGTACGGGCGGCCATCCTGGCCCGGGCGTTCCACAGGGCGCGGTACCCCTCGGCGCCCAGCAGCGGGATGTCCTCCGTGACGCACTCCGCCACCCGCTGGTCCAGCGCGTGCACCGCCTCGTCGACGGCGTCCTTCGCCATCACCCGGTACGTCGTGTACTTGCCGCCCGCCACGACGACGAGCCCGGGCGCCGGGTGCGCCACCGTGTGTTCGCGCGAGAGCTTGCTCGTGGCGTCCGACTCGCCGGCCAGCAGGGGGCGGAGCCCGGCGTAGACGCCCTCGACGTCGTCCCTGCCCAGCGGGGTGTTCAGCACCGAGTTCACGTGTTCGAGGAGATAGTCGATGTCGGCGCTGGAGGCGGCCGGATGGGCCTTGTCCAGATCCCAGTCGGTGTCGGTCGTGCCGATGATCCAGTGCCGTCCCCACGGGATCACGAAGAGCACCGATTTCTCGGTCCGCAGGATGAGCCCGGTCGAGGAGTGGATCCGGTCCTTGGGCACCACGAGATGGATGCCCTTGGACGCCCGGACGTGGAACTGGCCGCGCTCGCCGATCAGGGCCTGGGTGTCGTCCGTCCACACCCCGGTGGCGTTGACCACCTGCTTTGCCCTGATCTCGTACTCCTCGCCGCCCTCGACGTCCTGCACCCGCGCGCCGACGACCCGCTCGCCCTCGCGGAGGAAGCCGGTCACCCGCGCCCTGTTGGCCACATGCGCGCCGTAGCCCGCGGCCGTGCGCACCAGGGTCGCCACATAGCGCGCGTCGTCCATCTGGGCGTCGTAGTACTGCAGGGCGCCGACCAGGGCGTCCTTCTTGAGCGCGGGAGCCACCCGGAGGGCGTGCCGCCGGGAGAGATGCCGGTGCACGGGCAGTCCGCGGCCGTGGCCGGAGGAGACCGACATCGCGTCGTACAGCGCGACGCCCGAGCCCGCGTAGAGCCGTTCCCAGCCCTTGTGCTGCAGCGGGTAGAGGAAGGGGACGGGCTTCACCAGGTGCGGCGCCAGCCGCTCCAGCAGCAGCCCGCGCTCCTTCAGCGCCTCCCGTACGAGTGCGAAGTCCAGCATCTCCAGATAGCGCAGCCCGCCGTGGATCAGCTTGCTCGACCTGCTCGATGTGCCGGACGCCCAGTCGCGCGCCTCGACCAGTCCGGTCGAAAGGCCTCTGGTGGCGGCGTCCAGCACGGTGCCGGCGCCGACCACGCCCGCTCCCACGACCAGCACGTCCAGTTCGCGCTCGGCCATCGCGGTCAGCGCCTCGGCGCGCTCCGCGGGTCCCAGTGTCGCTGTCCTCACTGCTGCCTCCCGGTATTCCCGGTGCATCGGGGGTCGTACGGCACGTGAGCGGAGACCGGCCGGAGGGCCGGGCGCCCGTGCCCACCCCTCGATTCTGTCCGCGGTCCACGACTTCAGCCACCGCCTGTGGACAACACCCGCCCCACAAGAGTCACAGAATGCGACATATAGGTCATATTTACGCCTAGTCTGACATAGCGCTGTCCCCAGCAGTTGCACTTTCTGTCTCTTGGTCTTAGGGAAAGGACGGCCCACATGCCCGCAGACCTCGCCGTCATCGGACTCGGTCACCTCGGCCTGCCCCTCGCCCAAGCAGCCGTAGGCGTGGGAATCCACACCGTCGGCTACGACACCGACCCACGCCCCTTCGCCGAACTCTCCGCGGGCCGTACTCCGGTCGAGGGATCCCTCAGCGCATCCGACATCCGGCGGATGATCTCGGGCGGCTTCCGGCCCACCGCCGACCCGGCCGAACTGGGGCGGGTGCGCACCGCCGCGATCTGCGCCCCCACCCCCCTCGGGCCGGACCGCGCCCTCGACCTCCGCGCCGTCACCGACGCGGCCCGGGCGCTCGCCACCCGCCTGCGGCCGCACACCACCGTCCTGGTGGAGTCGGCCGTCCCGCCCGGCACCACCGAGAACGTCGTACGCCCCCTGCTGGAGGAGGGCTCCGGGCTGCGCGCCGGACGGGACTTCCACCTCGCCCACTCCCCCGGCCGCCTCGACCCAGGCAACCGCACCCACGCGTACGGCAACACCCCGAAGGTCATCGGCGGCCTCACTCCCGCCTGCACCGAGTCGGCCGCCGCCTTCTACGGGCGGCTCACCGACAAGGTCGTCCGGGCCCGCGGGCCGCGCGAGGCGGAGATGACGAAGGTCCTCGAAACCAACTTCCGGCACGTCAACATCGCGCTGGTCAACGAGATGGCGGTGCTCTGCCACGACCTCGGTGTCGACCTCTGGGACGTCATCAGGTGCTCCGAGACGAAGCCGTTCGGCTTCGAGCCGTTCCGCCCCGGCCCGGGTGTCGGCGGCCACGGCGTCCCCGTGGATCCGGGCTACTTCCCGTACAACAGTCGTACGCCCGGACACCCCTTGCGCATGGTCTCGCTGGCGAAGGAGATCAACGACCGGATGCCGAGCTATGTGATCCAGCGCTGCGCGACCCTGCTGAACGAACACGGCAAGTCCGTCCGGGGGGCCCGGGTCCTGCTGCTCGGTGTCACCTACAAGCCGGACCTCGCCGACCAGGAGGCCTCGCCCGCCCGGGAGATCGCGACCCGGCTGATGGACATGGGTGCCCAGATCGGTTACCACGATCCGCACGTGCTGGACTGGCGGGTGCGCGACCTGCCCGTCCCCCGCGCCGACTCGCTCTACGAGGCCGCCGCCGGGGCCGATCTGACGGTGCTCCTCCAGCACCACCGCACGTACGACCTCCAGGGGCTCGCGGTGAAGGCCCAGCTCCTCCTGGACACCCGGGGGGCGACCCCGGCTGGGGCCGCGCACCGGCTGTAGGGAAGGCCCCGAGGCCAATGCCCCCAAGGATTACGGTGGGCCATGTCGGCATGGACTGCTAGCCTGCGGCGTCACTTCTCGCACAGTCGTGCGCGTATTCGTCCCAGGGGGAAGATCCACCATGAGCCAGCCCGTGCAGCCGCCGAACCCACCGCAGCAGCCCTACGGCGGACAGCCGGCGGACGGCAACCCGTACGCGGGTCAGCAGCCCGTCCAGCCCGGCAACCCGTACGGCCAGCAGCCTCCGGCGCCGACGGGCAACCCGTTCGCGGGACAGCAGGGCCAGCAGCCGGGCCAGTTCGGCGGTGGACCGTTCCCGCCCGCCCCGCAGGCGGCCGGCAACAAGGTCGGCCTCGGTGTGCTGGCCGCTCTGGGCGCCGCGATCGTGGCCGCCATCCTCTACGGCGTCCTGGCCGGGTCCATCGAGCGTGAGGTCGGTTACGCGGCCATCGGCGTCGGCTTCCTGGTCGGCTTCGCCGGGAGCAAGATCGGCGGCGCCAACCCCGCCGTCCTCGGCGCCGGCGCCGTCTTCTCCCTGGTGGCCGTCTTCCTCGGCCAGCTCATCGGCATGTCGATGATCCTCGCGGACGGTCTGGGCGTCGGCTTCTCCGAGGTGTTCTTCGACCACTTCAGCGACGTCCTCGACATCTGGAAGGAGGAGGCCGACTTCATGACGTACCTCTTCCTCCTCCTGGGCCCCGTGGCCGCCTTCGGTGGCGCCAAGCGCGCCGGCTGACACTTCGCGCACGCACGACGGCCCGGACCATTTCCCTGGTCCGGGCCGTCACGCGTATCGCGGGGGAGATCAGCGGCGGTGCTGCGAGTCCGCCACCGTCACCTCGACGCGCTGGAACTCCTTGAGGTCGCTGTAGCCCGTGGTGGCCATCGCCCGGCGCAGCGCGCCGAAGATGTTCATCGAGCCGTCGGGGTTGTGCGAGGGGCCGGTGAGGACCTCCTCCGTCGTGCCGACGGAGCCGAGGTCGACCAGCTTGCCGCGCGGCACGTCCTCGTGGACGGCCTCCATGCCCCAGTGCCGGCCGCGGCCGGGCGCGTCCGTGGCGCGGGCCAGCGGGGAGCCCATCATCACGGCGTCCGCGCCGCAGGCGACGGCCTTCGGGATGTCGCCGGACCAGCCGACGCCACCGTCCGCGATGACGTGGACGTACCGGCCGCCGGACTCGTCCATGTAGTCACGGCGGGCCCCGGCCACATCGGCGACCGCGGTCGCCATCGGGACCTGGATGCCGAAGACGTTGCGCGTGGTGTGCGCCGCGCCGCCGCCGAAGCCGACGAGGACACCGGCCGCGCCGGTGCGCATCAGGTGCAGGGCGGCGGTGTACGTGGCGCAGCCGCCGACGATGACCGGGACGTCCAGCTCGTAGATGAACTGCTTCAGGTTGAGCGGCTCGGCTGCACCGGAGACGTGTTCGGCGGAGACCGTCGTACCGCGGATGACGAAGATGTCCACACCCGCGTCGACCACGGCCTTGGAGAACTGCGCGGTGCGCTGCGGCGACAGCGCGGCGGCGGTGACGACACCGGAGTCGCGCACCTCCTTGATGCGCTGCCCGATCAGCTCCTCCTGGATGGGGGCGGAGTAGATCTCCTGGAGCCGCGGGGTGGCGGTCTCGACGGGCATCTCGGCGATCTCGTCGAGAAGCGCCTGCGGGTCGGCGTGCCGGGTCCACAGCCCCTCGAGGTTGAGGACGCCGAGGCCGCCCAGCTCACCGATGCGGATGGCGGTCTGCGGGGAGACCACCGAGTCCATGGGGGCGGCCAGGAAGGGCAGCTCGAAGCGGTAGGCGTCGATCTGCCAGGCGATCGAGACCTCCTTCGGGTCGCGGGTGCGGCGGCTCGGCACGACAGCGATGTCGTCGAACGCGTATGCCCGGCGACCGCGCTTGCCGCGCCCGATCTCGATCTCAGTCACGATGGTGTGCCTTTCCTCTACGTCTGCGCTGACCAGTATCCCCGACACACAGGTGAGGGGCGGTCCCGGGAACCCCGGTCCGCCCCTCAGCTGCGTTGATGTCTTACTTCCTGCTGTAGTTCGGTGCTTCGACCGTCATCTGGATGTCGTGCGGGTGGCTCTCCTTGAGACCCGCCGAGGTGATCCGGACGAAGCGTCCCTTGCTCTCCATCTCGTCGACCGAGGCCGCACCCACATAACCCATCGTCTGGCGGAGACCGCCGACGAGCTGGTGCAGCACGTTGGCCAGCGGGCCGCGGTAGGGCACCTGGCCCTCGATGCCCTCGGGGACGAGCTTGTCGTCCGAGGACACCTCGGCCTGGAAGTAGCGGTCCTTCGAGTACGAGCGGCCCTGCCCACGGGACTGCATCGCACCCAGCGAACCCATGCCGCGGTACGACTTGAACTGCTTGCCGTTGATGAACATCAGCTCACCCGGGGACTCCTCGCAACCGGCGAGCAGCGAGCCGAGCATCACCGTGTCCGCGCCGGCCACCAGGGCCTTGCCGATGTCGCCGGAGTACTGCAGGCCGCCGTCGCCGATGACCGGGACGCCCGCCGCGCGGGCGGCCAGCGCGGCCTCGTAGATCGCGGTGACCTGCGGGACGCCGATGCCGGCGACCACACGGGTGGTACAGATAGAACCGGGTCCGACGCCGACCTTGACGCCGTCCACGCCGGCGTCGATCAGCGCCTGGGCGCCGTCGCGGGTCGCGACGTTGCCGCCGATCACGTCCACGTCCACGGCCGACTTGATCTTCGCCATCCAGTTGAGGGCGTTGCTGTTGTGGCCGTGCGAGGTGTCGACGATCAGGAAGTCGACCCCGGCGGACGCGAGCGCCTGCGCGCGGTCCAGCGCCTCGGGGCTGGCACCGACGGCCGCGCCGACCAGCAGACGGCCTTCGGCGTCCTTGGCGGCGTTCGGGTACTGCTCGGCCTTCTTGAAGTCCTTGACCGTGATGAGGCCCTTGAGGATGCCGGCCTCGTCGACCAGCGGCAGCTTCTCGATCTTGTGGCGGCGCAGCAGCTCCATGGCCTCCACGCCGGAGATCCCGACCTTGCCCGTGACCAGCGGCATCGGCGTCATGACCTCGCGCACCTGGCGCGACCGGTCCGACTCGAAGGCCATGTCACGGTTGGTCACGATGCCGAGGAGCTTGCCCGCGGCGTCGGTGACCGGCACTCCGCTGATGCGGAACTTCGCGCAGAGCGCGTCGGCCTCGCCGAGCGTGGCGTCGGGATGCACGGTGATCGGGTCGGTCACCATGCCGGACTCGGACCGCTTCACGAGGTCGACCTGGTTGACCTGGTCCTCGACCGAGAGGTTGCGGTGCAGCACACCGACACCGCCCTGCCGGGCCATGGCGATGGCCATCCGGGCCTCGGTCACCTTGTCCATCGCGGCGGAGAGCAGCGGGATGTTCACGCGTACGTTCCGCGAGATGAGCGACGAGGTGTCGACCGCGTTGGGCAGCACGTCAGATGCGCCCGGCAGCAGCAGCACGTCGTCGTATGTCAGCCCGAGCGTCGCGAATTTCTCGGGCACTCCGTCGACGTTTGCAGTCATGACACCTTCCCCAAATGGCCTTGATCGGTGCGGATGTCCATGCTAACGGCCCAACGGGGTGTCTCATTCCACGAGCAAGATCACCTGGCGGTTCTGTGGCTTCCTCCACATCGTGGGAGCCCGCAGGAACCGGCCTCTACTGGCCCGCGAGGGCCCGCAGTCTGCTCAGCGCGCGGTGCTGGGCGACGCGGACGGCGCCCGGGGACATCCCGAGCATCTGCCCGGTCTCCTCCGCGGTCAGTCCGACCGCGACCCGGAGGACCAGCAGCTCACGCTGGTTCTCCGGCAGATTGGCGAGAAGCTTCTTGGCCCAGGCCGCGTCACTGCTGAGCAGCGCCCGCTCCTCGGGGCCGAGCGAGTCGTCGGGCCGCTCCGGCATCTCGTCGGAGGGCACGGCCGTCGATCCGGGGTGCCGCATCGCGGCGCGCTGGAGGTCGGCGACCTTGTGGCCCGCGATGGCGAAGACGAACGCCTCGAAGGGCCTGCCGGTGTCCTTGTACCGCGGCAGCGCCATCAGGACCGCGACGCAGACCTCCTGCGCGAGGTCCTCGACGAAGTGACGGGCATCACCGGGCAGCCGGCTCAGCCGTGACCTGCAGTAGCGCAGAGCGAGGGGGTGGACATGGGCCAGCAGGTCATGGGTGGCCTGCGCGTCGCCGTCGACGGCACGGTGCACCAGTGCACCGATCGCCGTCGTCCCGTCCTCGCGCATCGGACCATGGTGCCTTGGCGGCGTCCGATCCGATGCATCGCGTCCCGAGTTGTGCACCGAAGCGTTATCAGCGGGTGCGCCGGTATGTGCGTCGTCTGCGTCGTGAGCTAGTGCTCCAGCGTTCTGAGCGGTTGCGCCGGATGTCATGTCCTGCGCCCTCCCCTTCCGCTCGACCGAATGTTCCCCGAGGAACTCCACAACCCCAAGGATGCGGCATCGGCCGGGAAGCGTCACATAACGCTGGTGGGGAGGGCCCGGCCGCAGGTCCGCCGCCACCGTCGCCCCGTCCGCCGGCATGCGGACGGGATCGCACGGCTACCGGCCGCGCGGCGGCATCAGCG
Organism: Streptomyces sp. NBC_01166; assembly: GCF_045039765.1. Classification (NCBI taxonomy): domain Bacteria; kingdom Bacillati; phylum Actinomycetota; class Actinomycetes; order Kitasatosporales; family Streptomycetaceae; genus Streptomyces; species Streptomyces sp. NBC_01166. Next base: position 5,097,297 of record NZ_CP108613.1, on the reverse strand, counting down.
GACCAGACCCCAGCGGAATCCGAGCGCGACGGCGTGCGCACGGTCCGAGGCCCCGAGCTTCTTGAACAGACGCCGCGCGTGCGTCTTCACCGTGTCCTCGGAGAGGAACAGCTCACGCCCGATCTCCGCGTTGGAACGCCCGTGGCTCATGCCTTCGAGCACCTGGATCTCCCGCGCGGTGAGGGTCGGCGCCGCCCCCATCTCGGCGGAGCGCAGCCGGCGCGGGGCGAGCCGCCACGTCGGATCCGCGAGCGCCTGGGTCACCGTCGCGCGCAGCTCGGCGCGCGAGGCGTCCTTGTGCAGATAGCCGCGGGCCCCGGCGGCGACCGCGAGCGCGACACCGTCCAGATCCTCGGCGACGGTCAGCATGATGATCCTGGCCCCGGGGTCCGCCGAGAGCAGCCGCCGGACCGTCTCCACACCCCCCAGACCGGGCATGCGTACGTCCATCAGAATCAAATCCGAACGATCGGCCCCCCAGCGGCGGAGGACTTCCTCGCCGTTGGCCGCCGTCGTCACACGCTCGACGCCGGGCACGGTCGCAACCGCGCGGCGGAGCGCTTCTCGGGCAAGCGGGGAGTCGTCGCAGACGAGGACGGATGTCATGACCGTCCTCCGCAGCTGATGCGCGTCACCTTGAGCCTCCAGGCTGATACAAGTCGTCACCTGTGCGGTTGACCCCCTCGGACATCTGCCCGAGCTCGTTCTCCGTCAACCGCCTCTCCCCCATCAACGACGGTCACTCGAAAGAGTTACGGGTCGAAGCATCCGGTTCGGCACTCTAAGTGAGGGCCCGTACACGGAGGAGAGCGACACGGGATCATTCATCCCTCAACCGATCTCTCACCCTGCGACCTGCCCCATTTAGCGGGTTTTCTTCCCTTTTGCTGGCGTCTGCGGCTAGATTCCCAATCAGTCATATTTACATCTACTAACACCGTAGATGTACGGTCGGGACTCAGGTCACCGACGAGCAACAACGGTCGAGGAAGCCGTTTCCGAACCAGCAAGGTTTCGAGGGGACACGCAATGGCAGATTTCTCCCGCCTTCCCGGACCCAACGCGGACCTGTGGGACTGGCAGCTGCTGGCCGCCTGCCGCGGGGTCGACAGTTCGCTCTTCTTCCACCCCGAAGGGGAACGCGGAGCAGCCCGGAGTGCCCGTGAGACCTCTGCGAAAGAGGTCTGCATGCGCTGCCCGGTGCGCGCCGAGTGCGCGGCGCACGCGCTCGCGGTACGAGAGCCCTACGGCGTATGGGGCGGTCTGACCGAGGACGAGCGCGAAGAGCTCATGGGCCGCGCCCGCAACCGTCTGATCTCCGCCCACTCAGGACCGGCCCCGGAGGCCGGTCACACCTGACACTCAGCCCGACCCGCCGAACGAAGAAACGTTTCCTCACACCTGCCGCAGGGCCTGGCGCCACGGGTACCGCGGGCCGGGCAGGTCAGCGTGCGGCCGCCAGGGACAGCTGGTCCAGGGTCGCCGCCACCGCCGGCACCCGGGAGAGGTCGGGCAGGGTGAGGGCGACGATCTCCCGCTCCACGGCAGGCTCCACCGTCACGGTGCGGGCCCCCTTGGAACGTACGGACTCGATGGCCAGCCGGGGCAGGACGGCGACCCCGAGACCCGCTCCGACGAGGCCGATCACCGCCGGGTAGTCATCGGTGGCGAAGTCGATCCGCGGGGTGAAGCCGGACTCCTCGCAGACCTCGACCAGCTGGCGCCGGCAGCGCGGGCAGCCGGCGATCCACGACTCGTCGGCCAGCTCCCCGATGCCCACCGCGTCCGCGTCCGCCAGCCGGTGCCCCTCGGGCACCAGGCCGATCAGCCGGTCCCTGAGCAGCGGGCGCACGACCAGGTCGTCCCACTCGCCGCCGGCCGTCCCGTAGCGGAACGCCAGCGCGATGTCGCAGTCCCCGTCGCGGAGCATCTCCACCGAACGCGGCGGTTCCGCCTCGACGAGCGAGACCTGGGTGCCGGGGTGCGCGGCGCGCAGCGCGGCGAGAGCCCCGGGGACCAGGGTGGAGCTCCCGCTGGGGAACGACACGAGCCGGACCCGGCCGGCCCGCAGCCCGGCGATCGCGGCGATCTCCTCCTCGGCGGCGGTCAGCCCCGCGAGGATGCCGGAGGCATGCCGCACCAGTGCCTCACCCGCCTGGGTGAGGCGCATCTCGCGCCCCGTACGGATCAGCAGCGGAGTCCCCGCCGAGCCCTCCAGAGCCTTCATCTGCTGGCTGACGGCGGGCTGGGTGCAGCCCAGCTCCCGCGCGGCGGCGGAGAAGGAGCCGGTGGTGGCCACGGCGCGCAGGACACGGAGATGACGAGCTTCGATCACCCCTCAACCATAAGGGACTCTTGCAGCTTCGGGCGATTAATCATGAGCGGCTTTGAGGGCAGCCCCATTAGCCTGTCCGGTTATGAAGGTGCTCACCGTGAATCTCAGCCGTCCCACGCCCTCTCCCCACAGCGACGGAGCCGACGGGCTCACCGGGATCGGCAAGCGGCCGTCCGACCATCCCGTGCGGGTCGCCGACCCCGGCCCCAAGGGCAGCGGCGGCAGCGGTCTGGCCGGTGACGCGGTGTGCGACCTCAGGCACCACGGCGGATCGGACCAGGCCGTGTACGCGTACGCCCGCGAGGAGCTCGACGCCTGGGAGAAGCAGCTCGGCCGCCCCCTGCCCAACGGCGCGTTCGGCGAGAACCTGACGACCCTCGGGCTCACCGTGAGCCACGCGCGGATCGGGGAGCGCTGGCGGATCGGCGGCGAGGTGCTCCTGGAGGTGACGTCGGGCCGCATCCCGTGCCGTACGTTCGCGGGCCACATGGGCGAGCGGGGCTGGGTGAAGCGGTTCACGCGCGAGGGGGCCACGGGCGCGTATCTCCGGGTGATCGAGCCGGGGACGATCCGTTCCGGTGACCCGGTCGAGGTGGTGCACGTACCCGGCCACGACATCACCACGGCCCTGGAGTTCCGGGCGACGACCACGGAGCGGGAGCTGCTGCCGCGTCTGCTCGAAGCCGGTGACGCGCTGCACACGGAAACCCTGCGCGCGGCACGGGCGTACGTGGCGAAGCGGAGCGCCGCGTCATGATCCCGCCTCCCGGTCACGCGGTGCCGCGCCTGCTCCCGTTTGCCGCTGCGTAGCCTCGTGTTCCGCCCTTTCGCGATGTTCTCCGGACCGACTGGGTGGAAAGTACGGGGACGGCCTGGCGTCATACCCGGGAGCCGACATGGACGTGCTACCGCGGTAGGGGGCGGACGAGGCCCACCCGGACGAGGGACGGCCCCACCCGGACGCAGGGGCAGCCCCGCCCGGACGAAGGGTGGCCCCACCTGGAAGAAGCCGGGTCCACCGCCGGTGCGCGAGGCGGCTAACGTGCCGCCTATGACGACTGCACTGATTACGGGCGCGACGGCGGGGATCGGGGCCGCCTTCGCGCGGCGGCTCGCGAGTGACGGGCACAATCTGGTGCTGGTGGCCCGTGACACGGAGCGACTGCGGGCCCAGGCCACGGAGCTGCACGACGGACACGGCATCGAGGCCGAGGTGCTGACGGCCGATCTGTCCACGGACAGCGGGATCGACGCGGTCGCGGCACGGCTGACGGACCGCGTGAGCCCTGTCGACCTGCTGGTCAACAACGCGGGCTTCGGCAACAAGGGGCGCTACCTGGACGTCCCGGTGGCCGACGAGCTGACGATGCTGAAGGTCCACTGCGAGGCGGTGCTGCGTCTGACGTCGGCCGCCGCCGGCTCGATGCGGGAGCGCGGTCGCGGCGGAGTGGTCAACGTGGCCTCCGTCGCGGCGTTCCTGCCGCGGGGGACGTACGGGGCGTCGAAGGCCTGGGTCGTCCAGTTCACCCAGGGCGCGGCGAAGGACCTCGCGGGCTCGGGGGTGCGGCTGATGGCGCTGTGCCCGGGCTTCGTACGGACCGAGTTCCACGAGCGTGCCGGGATGGGGACGGGCAACATCCCGGACTGGATGTGGCTCGACGCGGACAAGCTGGTGGCCGCGGCCCTGGAGGACCTGGCGCGGGGCAGGTCGGTGTCGATCCCTGACCCGCGTTACAAGGCCCTGATGGGTCTCGTGAAGCTGACGCCCCGCAGTCTCCTCGGCGGGGTCACGTCCCGCGCGGGCCGGAGTTACGGACCCCAGTAACCGGCCGGGGCCGGTCCTGCGACGCACCGAGGCCCGGTGCCCCCGCGACGGGGGTACCGGGCCTCGGCGGCGTACGGGGTCGTACTAGTGGGAGTGGCCGTGACCGTGGCCGTGACCGGCGTCGGCCTCTTCCTCGGCCGGCTTCTCGACGACCAGGGTCTCGGTCGTGAGCAGCAGCGACGCGATGGACGCGGCGTTCTCCAGGGCGGAGCGGGTGACCTTGACCGGGTCGATGACGCCGGCCTTCACCAGGTCGCCGTACTCGCCGGTCGCGGCGTTGAAGCCCTGACCCTTGTCGAGCTCGGAGACCTTCGAGGTGATGACGTAGCCCTCGAGGCCCGCGTTCTCCGCGATCCAGCGGAGCGGCTCGACGGCGGCGCGGCGCACGACCGCGACACCCGTGGCCTCGTCGCCGGTCTTGCCGAGGTTGCCCTCGAGGACCTTGACGGCGTGGACCAGAGCGGAGCCACCACCGGAGACGATGCCCTCCTCGACCGCGGCGCGGGTCGCGGAGATGGCGTCCTCCAGACGGTGCTTCTTCTCCTTGAGCTCCACCTCGGTGGCCGCACCGACGCGGATCACGCACACGCCGCCGGCCAGCTTCGCGAGGCGCTCCTGGAGCTTCTCGCGGTCCCAGTCGGAGTCCGTGGACTCGATCTCGGCCTTGATCTGGTTGACGCGGCCCTTGACGTCGGCGGAGTCGCCGCCGCCGTCGACGATGGTCGTGTCGTCCTTGGAGACGGTGACGCGGCGGGCGGTGCCCAGCACGTCCAGACCGGCCTGGTCGAGCTTGAGGCCGACCTCCTCGGCGATGACGGTCGCACCGGTGAGGGTGGCGATGTCGCCGAGCATGGCCTTGCGGCGGTCACCGAAGCCCGGGGCCTTCACCGCGACGGCGTTGAAGGTGCCACGGATCTTGTTGACGACGAGGGTGGAGAGCGCCTCGCCCTCGACGTCCTCGGCGATGATCAGGAGCGGCTTGGAGGCACCGGCCTGGATGACCTTCTCCAGCAGCGGGAGCAGCTCCTGGATCGAGCCGATCTTGCCCTGGTGGATCAGGATGTACGGGTCGTCGAGGACGGCCTCCATACGCTCCTGGTCGGTCACCATGTACGGGGACAGGTAGCCCTTGTCGAAGGCCATGCCCTCGGTGAACTCGAGGTCCAGACCGAAGGTGTTGGACTCCTCGACGGTGATGACACCGTCCTTGCCGACCTTGTCCATCGCGTCCGCGATGAGCTCGCCGACCTGCGGGTCCTGCGCGGAGAGCGCGGCCACGGCGGCGATGTCGGCCTTGTCGTCGATCGGGCGGGCGGTCGCGAGGAGGTCCTCGGACACGGCCTTCACGGCGGCGTCGATGCCCTTCTTCAGGGCGGCCGGGGACGCGCCCGCGGCGACGTTGCGCAGGCCTTCGCGGACGAGGGCCTGGGCGAGCACGGTGGCGGTGGTGGTGCCGTCACCCGCTACGTCGTTGGTCTTGGTCGCCACCTCCTTCACCAGCTGGGCACCGAGGTTCTCGTACGGGTCGTCGAGCTCGACCTCGCGCGCGATGGTGACACCGTCGTTGGTGATGGTGGGGGCGCCGAACTTCTTGTCGATGACGACGTTGCGGCCCTTCGGGCCGATCGTCACCTTCACCGTGTCGGCAAGCTTGTTGACGCCGCGCTCAAGGGCGCGACGGGCGTCCTCGTCGAACTTCAGAATCTTCGCCATGGGCTGAGCTGTCCTCTCAAACGAACTGCGCCCCTCGCCGCCCGGCTAGTTATCTCGCAGGGGGCCAGGGGCGCAGAACAGAAGCAAACGTGGGTGAATTACTTCTCGACGATCGCGAGAACGTCGCGCGCCGAGAGGACGAGGTACTCCTCGCCGTTGTACTTCACCTCGGTGCCGCCGTACTTGCTGTACAGAACGACATCGCCGGTCTTGACGTCGAGCGGAAGGCGCTCGCCGTTCTCGAAGCGGCCCGGGCCCACGGCCAGGACGACGCCCTCCTGGGGCTTCTCCTTGGCGGTGTCCGGAATGACCAGGCCGGAAGCCGTGGTCTGCTCGGCGTCGAGCGGCTGGACCACAATGCGGTCCTCGAGCGGCTTGATCGCAACCTTGGAGCTGGTGGTCGACACGATCCGGTCTCCCCCTTCGGAGATCTCACGGGGTTTAACAGTCTGTGGGGTGGCGACCAGGTCGATCCGTCGTCGCGGGTGCCGGACCTGCCCTGTCGCGCGGTTGTGCTGGCACTCTCCATCGGGGAGTGCCAGCACTGACACTATGACCGCGATTAGCACTCGGTCAAGCGGAGTGCCAATTCACCACCCTCGCGTGGCGCCGCGGAACCGGCTCACGCCCGGACAACGCGGGAGATCTCCACAGGGTTCCGTCCGGCGGATGACCGCCCGTCAGACGTAGTCCTCCAGCCTGGCCACGGCGTATCCCTTGTCGGTGACCGTCTTCATGACGTTGCGGATCATGTCGGTCATGGAACCGTCCCAGTCCTCACGCCCCCGGAAGTGGGTGAGGATGATGTCGCCGGGGTGCAGGTCCTGGTCCCACTCGCGCCACTCCATGTGGTCGGGGAACGCCTCGGCGGCCCACAGGGGCACGGCCTTGATGCCGCAGGACTTGGCGATGCGCAGGGTGTCGCCGTTGTAGTTGCCGTACGGCGGGCGGAAGAGGGTGGGCCGCTTCCCCAGGAACTTCTCGATCTTGTCCTGCGAGCCACAGATCTCCCGTCGCTGCTCCTCCCGGGAGAGCCCCGGGAGATAGCGGTGGTTGAGCGTGTGGTTGCTGAGGGTGACACCCCGGGCCTGCATGTCCTTGAAGTACTCGTAGTCGTCGCTGACTTCGTAGTCGCTGAGGAAGGCGCTGTACGGGATGTTCAGCTCCGACATCATCCGCAGCAGTTCGGGGTCCTTCTCCGCGCCGTCGTCCATCGTCAGGAAGACGATCCGCTCCTTGGTCGGCACGGTGGTGAAGACCGGCGGCAGATCCTCCCCGCCCTCGACCTCGAAGCCCTCACGGGTGGTGATGTGCGGCTTGCCGGCCGGCGGCGCGGGCGCGACGAGCGGGACCTTCGCCAGGCCCCACTTCCTCGCGACGGCGGTACGAGCTGCGACCGCCCGCTTCAGCCGCTCGGCCTCGGCCTTCGCCTTCGCCTCGGCCGCGGCGGGGCCCGGCTGCGCGGCGGCGGCTCCCGGCTGCCCGGCCACCGGCTTCTGCCGCCCGGCGGCCCCTTCGTCCGCACCGTCGCCACACGCGGAGGCGGCGGCACCGACCAGCAGGGCGACCAGGACCGCACAGACCGGCCTGTGGCGCTTTGGGACTCTTTTGTCGTTTTGTCGTACTAGCTGCATGGCGCCGCATCCTGCCACCGGGCCCCCGGCCGTCTCCGGCGACACCTCCGGGGGACCCGCCGGGTCCCCCGGCTGGCTCACAATGGACTGGTGAACGCCCTTCCCCCTGCCGATCAGGCCGACCTGGCCGACCCGCTCGCCGCCTTCGCCGCCCTCCGCACCCCCGAGGGCGCGGCGCTCCTGGACGAGCTGCGCGACCACGACCCCGCCCGGGAGCTGGCGACCGCGACCCGGCTGCGCCGCACGCACCCCGCCGCCCTCGTGTCGGCGGCGCTCGGCCAGGCGCGGCTGCGTCAGCGAGCCGTGGCGAAGTTCGGGGCGGCGGACGCGTACCGCATGTTCTTCACCCCCGACGGCGTGGAGCAGGCGACCCGGACCTCGGTCGCCGGCTACCGGGCCGGGCGGTTCGCGGAGCTCGGCGTACGGAGCGTCGCCGACCTGTGCTGCGGAATCGGCGGGGACGCGATCGCCCTGGCCAGGGCGGGCATCTCGGTCCTGGCGGTGGACCGCGATCCGCTCACCGCCCAGGTCGCCCGCGCCAACGCCGAGGCGCTCGGCCTCCAGGACCTCGTCGAGGTGCGGTGCGCCGATGTCACGGAGGTCGACACCTCCCCGTACGACGCGGTCTTCGTCGACCCCGCGAGGCGCGGCGGGCGAGGCAGGATCTTCGACCCCGAGGCCTACTCACCGCCGCTCTCCTGGGCGACCGGGGCCGCGCTGAAGGCCCCCCGAGCCGCGCTGAAGATCGCTCCCGGCGTCCCGCACGAGGCGATCGAACCGCAGGCCGAGGCGGAGTGGATCTCGGACGGCGGAGACGTGAAGGAGGCCGTGCTCTGGTTCGGCGAGGGCTTCGCCCCCGGCACCTTCCGGGCGACGCTGCTCCCGTCCCGCACCACCCTCGCCTCCGACGGCCCGCTCCCCGCCCCGCCGGTCGGTCCCGTCGGCCGCTATCTGTACGAGCCTGACGGCGCCGTGATCCGCGCCCATCTGGTGGCCGACATCGTGGAACGGTGCGAGGGCAGGCTGATCGACGAGACGATCGCCTACGTCACGAGCGACCGGCCGTACGAGTCCGACGCCACGGCCGCGTACGAGATCACCGATCAGCTGCCCTTCAACATGAAGAAGCTGAAAGCCCTGCTGAGGGAGCGCCAGGTGGGCGTGCTGACCGTCAAGAAGCGCGGCTCGGCCGTCGAACCGGAGGAGCTGCGCCGGAAGATGAAGCTCCAGGGGCCGCACGCGGCCACCGTCTTCCTGACCCGGGTCGCCGGGGCGCCGACGATGCTGATCGGGCAGCCCGTGCAGCGGACCTGATCAGCGGTCCGCCGCGACCAGCGGTTCGGCCGGGGCCCCGGCCGGCATCCGCAGCACCCAGCGGCGGTGGGCGAAAGCCTTCACCAGGCCGGTCAGCCCCGTCAGCCAGGCGAGGAACCCGAGCCCCATCAGCCAGGCCACGAGGCCGTACGTCTCCTCGCCCGCCCGGGCGGTCGCCGGGACGGCCACACAACCGAAGAGCCCCGCCGCGCAGAGCGTGAACGACATCAGCAGCCACGCGAGGCTCGCCCGCGGCCGGCGCAGGAGCTTGTCCCCCTCAGGGTCTCGGTCCAGCGCGCCCCACTGCACGAGCAGGCGGTGGACCCGCAGGTCCCTGGCCACGCCCACGGCCATGAGTACGGCCGCGGGGACCAGCACCGCGGCACCGACGGCGAGACAGATGACTCCCGGAATCACACCGAGAGCGTCGTAGGCGTCCTCGAACATGAGGAACGCCGAACCCACCAGGGACCAGCCGAGCGCGGCGGTCCCCGCCCACATCCAGAGAATTCCGAGCCGCCCCGGTCCGATGAACATCTTCACCAGCTCACCGAGGATCAGCGCCCGGTCCCTCAGCAGGGCGTCGCGGTCGGGCCACGTACGTATCTCCACGGGCGGAGGAGGCGGCGGAAGCGGTGAACGACTGGGCATGGCCCAGAGATTACCGAGTGCCGCGCCCGCCCCGGAACGACGGACAGGCCTGCGTCAGGTCAGCGGGTACGACGTGCGGCCGGACGCCTCGTCGATCTCGTCGTGCGCCTTGGTGAGCAGCTTCATCGCCAGCTCGTTGAGCGCACGGGCGCCGGCGATCTCCTCGCCGACCCTCGGCTGCTCCGCGTCGGAGGGGTGGCGGCTGGCGTACCCGTGGGCCCGCACCTCGGTCCCGTCGCTCAGCCGCACCATCGCGGCCGCGCGGGTCCGATGGGTGTCCTCCTCGAATTCCAGCTCGATGTGCCAGCCGACCGTGGTCTCCATCATGTCGGTCACCTCCCGGGATTCCTGCTTCCAGGGTGCGCCCGATCCCCCACCCGCGCACGGCGTGCGGCACAGCGCGGCTCAGGCGTCGCGCAAGGCCTGGACGTCCAGCTTCCGCATCCCCATCATCGCCTTCATCACGCGGTCGGCCTTGGCCCGGTCGGGACCCGCGAGCAGCTCGGGCAGCGCGCGCGGGACGATCTGCCAGGACAGGCCGTACCTGTCCTTCAGCCACCCGCACATGCTCTCCTCACCGCCGTCGGTGAGCTTCGCCCACAGGGTGTCGACCTCCTCCTGGTCCGCGCAGTCCACACTGAGCGAGATGGCCTCGCTGAAGTGGAAGTGCGGGCCGCCGTTGAGACCGAGGTACTCCTGGCCGGCGAGCACGAAGTCCACCGTCAGGACCGAACCGGTCTCCCCCGGCGCGGCGTCGGAATTACGGCTGATGTCGACGATGCGGGAGTCCCCGCCGAAGACCGAGACGTAGAACTCCGCGGCCTCCTGGGCCTGGTCGTCGAACCACAGACAGGGCCTGATCTTCTGCATGGTCTCTCTCCTCGCACAAGGAACGTCGTCGTTCGCTGTGCAAGGTAGACCGCGCCCGCGCCCGGAACTCATCGGAACACGCGCGGCCCGTACGCCCGTCAGCCGACCGCCGGACCCAGGGATTCGAACCGCCACCGGTGCACCGGGCGGCTGATCAGACCGGCCTCCGGCTCGGGCAGCTCGGGCAGCTCGTCGTCGTATTCCGCGTCCCACCAGGTCAGCACGAGCACCCGGTCCTGCGGCGCCCGCAGGAGCTCGCCGCGCAGCGGCTCCCGGGCCAGCTCGGCCGCCCGGGCCCGGGCCCACTCCAGCAGCTCCGCGCCGCGGCCCTCGGCGGCGCGGGCCTCCCACATCAGGGCGACGGTCATGAGTAGAGGTTGTCCTTGCTGACCTCGTGCACGTGGTCGTGGCTGTGGCTGTGCCCGTGGACACCCGGCACATGGGTCTCCGTGACCGGCAACGAGGAGTCCGCCGAGAGGTCCAGGTCCGACACCGGCCGGTTGCGCGCGACCATCTCCGCGCCCAGCGCGGCGACCATGGCGCCGTTGTCCGTGCAGAGCCCCGGCCTGGGGACCCGCAGCCGGATGCCCGCCCTCTCGCACCGCTCCTCGGCGAGCGCCCGCAGCCGCGAGTTGGCCGCCACGCCGCCGCCGATCATCAGGTGGTCGACGCCCTCGTCCTTGCACGCCCGGACGGCCTTGCGGGTGAGGACGTCCACCACGGCCTCCTGGAAGGACGCCGCCACGTCGCGCACGGGCACGTCCTCGCCGGCCGCGCGCTTCGCCTCGATCCAGCGCGCCACGGACGTCTTGAGCCCGGAGAAGGAGAAGTCGTACGCCGGATCGCGCGAGCCGCTCAGTCCCCGGGGGAACGCGATCACCTTCGGATCGCCCTCCCTGGCCAGCCGGTCGATGACCGGGCCGCCGGGGAAGCCGAGGTCCAGCACCCGGGCGATCTTGTCGAACGCCTCGCCCGCCGCGTCGTCGATGGTCGCGCCCAGCGGCCGTACGTCGCTCGTGATGTCCGGGGCCAGCAGCAGCGAGGAGTGCCCGCCGCTCACCAGCAGCGCCATCGTCGGCTCGGGCAGCGGGCCGTGCTCCAGCTGGTCGACGCAGATGTGCGAGGCCAGGTGGTTCACCCCGTACAGCGGCTTGTTCAGGGCGTACGCGTACGCCTTGGCGGCCGACACACCGACGAGCAGCGCCCCGGCGAGCCCGGGGCCGGCCGTGACGGCGATGCCGTCGAGGTCACGGGCGCTGATCCCGGCTTCCTTCAGGGCGCGCTCGATGGTGGGCACCATCGATTCCAGGTGGGCGCGGGAGGCGATCTCGGGGACGACACCGCCGAAGCGGGCGTGCGTCTCGACGCTGGACGCCACGGCGTCGGCGAGGAGCGTCGTGCCGCGCACGATGCCGACGCCGGTCTCGTCGCAGGAGGTCTCGATACCGAGTACGAGCGGTTCGTCAGCCATCAGTCTGTCTCTGTTCCTTGTACGGTCAGCCGCATGACGAGTGCGTCGATGTTCCCCGGCTGGTAGTAGCCACGGCGGAAGCCGATGGGTTCGAAGCCGAAGCGTTCGTAGAGTTTCTGCGCGCGGGTGTTGTCGACACGGACCTCCAGGAGCACGGCGGTGCACTCGAAGGCCGTGGCGTGCCGGAGCAGGTCGGTGAGGAGTTCGGATCCGAGGCCGCCGCCCCACTGGCCGCGGCTGACCGCGATCGTCTGGACGTCGGCGAGGTCACCGGCCGAGGCGAGGCCCGCGTAGCCGACGATCCGGCCGTCGACGGGGTCCTCGGCGACGACGTAGCGGTGCGTGGCCCGGGGCCCGCGCGCTCGGGCCAGCTCGGACCAGAACATGCCGGCGGACCAGGCGTCGTCGGGGAACAACTCGTGTTCCAGCTCCAGCACCGGATCGATGTCCCACCAGCGCATCTCGCGGAGCACAGCGGTCGCGGTGGTCACTTGGGGGTGACCACCTTGTAGTTCTTCGGGACCTGGGCGTCGGGCCTGCGCAGATAGAGCGGCTGCGGCGGCAGCAGCGCGGCGCCGGAGGCCAGCCGCTCGGCGGCCAGGGCGGCGAGCGCGGCGGCGGAGACGTGTTCCGGGCCGCGGGCGTCGGGGAAGGCCTCGGGGTAGAGCAGCGCACCCGCGCCGACGACGGGCAGTCCGGCGAGCCGGTCCGCGATGTCGGCGGGCCGGTCGACGGCGGGCTCACCGTCCCGGGTGCGGAAGTCCTCGTACCGCGCCCAGTAGACCTCCTTGCGGCGCGCGTCGGTCGCCACGGCGAACGGGCCTTCGAGGCCGTCCCGTCCGGCGGCGTACGCGAGGGCGTCCAGCGTGCAGAGTCCGTGCACCGGCACGGAGAGGGCGGAGCCGAAGGTGGCGGCGGTGACGAGGCCGACGCGCAGCCCGGTGTAGGGGCCGGGTCCGACGCCGACGGCAACGTCGGTCACGGCGTCGAGCTTCACCCCGGCCTCGGCGAGGACCCGGTCGACGGCGGGCAGCAGCAGCTCCCCGTGCCTCCGGGCATCGACCTGACCTGTCTCGGCCACGACGGAGGACCCGTCGTGGAGTGCGACGGTGACGGCGGGGGTGGCGGTATCCATGGCGAGCAGCAGCACACAAACAGCCTACGGCTCCGCCGACCCGGTCACGGCAGCCCGTACAACGTCCCGGTCTGCCCTGCCGCTGCTGGTACCGTCGCCGGGTATACGCGTGTACGACGTAAATGCTTGTACGACATGCGACGGACGGCATGTGAAAGGGGACCTCACGGTGGCAAGGGGCAGCTCGGGAATCGTGGCCGGGCTCACTGCCGCGGCGTTGGCCGCGGTCTGTTTCCTCGCCTACCAGGCGTCGGCCAACGCGCCCGACTCGGTCGCCGCGCCCTCGGACAAGGCCTCCGGGCCGACGGCCGCCCCCTCCGCGAAGCCCAAGCCGACGAAGGAGCCGCTCGCGGTCCCCGCCGACTCCGACACCGGGACCCGCGTCGTGTACGCGCTGAAGGACCGCCGGGTGTGGATCGTGGACGACAAGGAGAAGGCTCTCCGGACGTTCACCGTCATGCCGAGCTCCGTGAACCCGTTGCCCGGCGTCTACGCGGTGACCTCGCGCTCCGGCAGCATCAAGGGATCGGACGGCGTCCCGATCGAGCACGTGGTGCGTTTCGCGAACGTCGGCGACGTCTCCGTGGGCTTCAGCGCCGCGCAGGACAACTCGATGGAAAGCCCCGACCCCACGATGAAGACCGGCGGCGTCCGCATGAAGCGCGCCGACGGTAACGCTCTGTGGACCTTCGCCACGGTCGGCGTGAAGGTCGTCGTCGTCCCCTGAGGGCCCTGAGGGCCTGGGCCTTGAGGGCCCTGAGGGCCTTGAGCGGCGTCCTTAAGCGGCGTCGCGCCCCAGGTCCTCGGCATCGCCCTCATCGGCGTCCTCGCCGCGGGGCGGCGTCGACACCGCCGTCGCGGCGGCGCAGGAGGCCAGCAGGTCCTTCATCGACACGGCGGAGACCGACGGTGACTCCGCCTGCTGCGGCTGCGGCTGCACTTCACGCTCGGGTCCCGGCATGGATGCCTCCTCGGGCTTCGGTGAGAGGCGTGGTTAGGTAGACCTAACCAGTCCCTGTATCCCATGTGACCACGACGGGCCGCCCCGGCGCAACATTTTACCGACGTCCTGTCGGAAAGCGCCGGGAAACAGGGTCACGGAAGCCGCTCCGCCCCTCAGAGCTCCCGGAGCGCCGCCAGCTCCGCGTCCAGTCCCGACCAGCGCGCGCCGATGCCCGTCAGGGTCACCGCGCGGCGCTCGTCGTCCGTGTCGCCGACCGCGCGGTCGATCACCACCCGCAGCCGGTCCTCCGAGAGTTCCTCGACCTTGCCGTCGCCCCACTCCACGACGATCACCGACTCCGGCAGCGACACGTCGAGGTCCAGGTCCTCCATCTCGTCGAGCCCGCCGCCCAGGCGGTACGCGTCGACGTGGACCAGGGCGGGGCCCTCTCCCAGCGGCGGATGGACCCGGGCGATCACGAAGGTCGGCGAGGTGACGGCACCGCGTACCCCGAGGCCCTCACCGAGGCCGCGGGTGAGGGTGGTCTTGCCCGCGCCGAGCTCGCCGCTGAGCATCACCAGGTCGCCGGGGGCCAGCACACCGGCGATCCGGCGGCCCAGCTCCTTCATCTCTTCGGGGGACTCGACGGCGACGTCCAGGGTGACGGTGCCCGGTTCGACGGTGTCGGCCGCGGGGCCGTTGTGCGCTGCTTCCATGCCGACCAACGGTAGAGGATCAGCACCCCTCGGCCGGAACGGCTCCGATCCGCACCAGCAGGTCCGCGAGCCGGTCGGTCACCGTCTCGGGGTGCTCCAGCATCACCAGATGACCGGCGTCCGGCACGATGACCAGCTCCGCGTCCGGAAGCTCGTCCGCGATGGCCTCGCTGTGGGAGCTCGGCGTCACGAGGTCCTTGTCACCGGCCAGGATCAGCACCGGAAGCCCGCGGAAGGCGGGCAGGGCCTCACTCTTGTCGTGCTCCGTGAAGGCCGGGTAGAACTCGGCGACCACATCGATCGGGGTGGACTCGATGAGCCGTTCCGCGAACCGCGCGACCGCCGGGTCCACGTCGCGCGACCCGAACGAATACCGCTTGATCAGCCCCGCGAACAGGTCGGCGGTCGCCCGCCGACCGCGCTCCACCAGCTCCGCCTGCGAGCCGAGCGCCTTCAGGACCCCGGGCAGCACCCGGCGCACCGCGTTCACGCCCGCCACCGGCAGCCCGAAGTTCACCTCGCCGAGCTTGCCGCTCGACGTCCCCACGAACGCGACCGCGGCCACCCGGTCGCGGATCAGCTCCGGATACCGGTCGGCGAGCGCCATCATCGTCATGCCGCCCATGGAGTGCCCGACCAGCACCAGCGGGCCCTCGGGAGCCGCGGCGTCGAGGACCGCCTTGAGGTCGCGGCCGAGCTGGTCGATGCCGACCGGTACGCCCTCGGCCTGCGCCCTGCCCCGCTCGGACCGGCCGTGGCTGCGCTGGTCCCAGTAGACCGCGCGGACCAGGCCGCGGAGCGCCGCCCGCTGGAAGTGCCAGGAGTCCTGGCCGAGGCAGTAGCCGTGGCTGAAGACGACGGTCAGGGGCGCGGGGTCCTTGCTGCCGAAGAGCCTGCGCCGGCGCTTGCCGGAGCCCGCGGGGGTGCTCGCCCCGGCGCCCACGCCCGCACGGCCCGTCCCGCCGTCCGGCTCGATCTCGTCGACCTCGTAGTACAGCTCGGTGCCGTCGTCCGCGACCGCCCGGCCGGGCTGCCCGCGCAGTGAGCCGTACGGACCGGAGGCGTCCAGTGCGAGGCGGGCCTTCTTGCGCATGCCCCGGCCGACGGTGAGCCGCTCGACGGCGACTCCCGCGGCCGCTCCCGCTGCGATGACGCCTATCGCCGCCCCGGCGACGCCCGCCCGGCGCCAGCCGGCCGCCGCGACGGCCGCCGTCGCCACCACGTCCTCGGCGCTGGTCTCGCTCACCGTGCCGTGCTCCTTCGTCGTCGATGTGGTCGGGTCCGCCGGGCCGGGGTGTCAGTCCCGGCCCGAGTCCTCGTGGAGATGGACGCGGGGGACGCGTGAGCCGATGCGTGTGACGATCTCGTACGCGATCGTGTCCGCCGCCTGCGCCCAGTCCTCGGCGCTCGGCTCGCCCCGGTCGCCCGGCCCGAACAGCACCGCTTCCGCGCCCGCGTCGAGGACGTCGCCCCCGAGGTCGACCACGAACTGGTCCATCGCCACCCGGCCCGCGATCCTGCGTACGGCGCCTCCGACGAGGACGGGGCCCCGGCCGGAGGCATGGCGGGGGATGCCGTCCGCGTAGCCGACCGGTACCAGGGCGAGCGTCGTCTCGGCGGAGGTCGTGTAGTGGTGCCCGTAGCTGATGCCGTGGCCCGGGGGGACCTGCTTGACCAGCGCGACGGAGGCGGCGAGCGTCATGACGGGCCGCAGCCCGAAGTCGGCCGAGGTGCCCAGCTCGGGGCTGGGCGAGATGCCGTACATCGCGATACCGGTGCGCACGAGATCGAAGTGGGACTCGGGCACCGTCAGCGTCGCCGGGGAGTTGGCGATGTGCCGCACCTCGGGCCGGACGCCCTCCTTCTCGGCGTACGCCACCATGTCGCGGAAGACGTCCAGCTGGGCGGCGATCGACGGGTGGCCGGGCTCGTCGGCGCAGGCGAAGTGCGACCAGAGGCCGGTGACGCGCAGGATGCCCGCGTCCTCGGCGGCGCGTGCGGCCGAGACGAGCGCCGGCCAGTCGGCGGGCTGGCAGCCGTTGCGTCCCAGGCCCGTGTCGGCCTTGAGCTGGACGCGGGCCGGGATCCCGGCCTCCGTGGCCGCGGCGACAACCTCGTCGAGCGCCCACATACCGCTCACCGAGACATCGATGTCGGCCTCGACCGCCTCGCGCCAGGGGCCGCCGGGCGTCCACAGCCAGCACATCACCCGGCCGCCGATCCCGGCCGCGCGCAGCGCGAGCGCCTCCTGCGGGGTGGCGGTGCCCAGCCAGGCCGCACCGGCCTCCAGAGCCGCCCTGGCGCAGGGCAGCGCCCCGTGCCCGTACGCGTCGGACTTCACCACGGCCATGAGCTGCGCCCCGGACGCCCGCGCGCGCAGTTCCCGCACATTGGCGCGCAACGCGGCGAGGTCGATCTCGGCACGGGCTCTCAGGGTCGCTGTCTCGTTCATCGCGCCCAGTCTCTCAGAGCCGTACGCCTGTGCCCTCGACCCTCTGTGCCCGGTGAGGCGGTCAGCGGTGGTCCAGGGCGTGCTCCAGATGCTCGACGAGCACCGGGACATGGCTGACCGGGACGTCCTTCACCGCCGTGACGAGGGTGAAGGCGCCGCCCCGGCGCAGCAGTGCGAGCAGCTGCTCGACGGCCTCGGTGTGCGCGGGGTCGCCGAGCTCGGTCCGGTAGCGGTCCACGAACTCGTCGTACCGGGTGTCGCGGTCCTCGTGGTACCAGGTGCGGAGTTCCTTCGAGGGCGTCACGTCCTTGGCCCACAGGTCCACCGCCGCGTGCTCCTTGGAGATCCCCCGCGGCCAGAGCCGGTCGACGAGCACGCGGGTGCCGTCGTCCTCCTCCGGAGGGTCGTAGACCCTGCGTACGCGGATGCCGCTGCCGCTGCCCACGACCGACCACCTTCCGTTCCCGTGCCTCCAGCCTGGATCAGGCCCGCACGTCCCGCCAGGCAGCCGGTACGGCGTCCGCGACGTCCTGTGCCGTCACCGGCGCCCCGTCGGAGGTCCGGCGGGCCGCGAGCCCGTGCAGATAGGCGCCCACCGACGCGGCGTCGCGCGGGGCGAGGCCCGCGGCCAGCAGCGAACCGGTCAGCCCGGAGAGCACATCGCCGCTGCCGGCTGTGGCCAGCCAGGACGTCCCGGTCGGATTGACCCGCACGGGCGTGTCCCCGGCCTCCGCGACGAGGGTCGTCGAGCCCTTCAGCAGCACCGTGGCGCGGTAGCGCGCGGCAAGCTCCCGTACGGCGGCGAGCCGGCCCGCCTCGACCTCCTCGCGCTCCACGCCCAGCAGTGCGGCGGCCTCACCGGCGTGCGGGGTGAGGACGGTGGCGGCGGTCCGCTCCCGTACGGCCCCGGCGTCCATCAGCCGCAGCCCGTCCGCGTCGACCAGCACGGGGACGTCCGCGGCCAGCACGTCGGACACCGCGGTCGCGGCCTGCGCACCGTCGCCGAGCCCGGGCCCGACCACCCACGCCTGGACGCGCCCGGCCTTCGACGGCGGCCCGGGGTGCACCAGGGTCTCCGGGAAGCGGGCGACCACCGCGTCGGCCCCGGGGCCCGCGTACCGCACGGCTCCGGCGCCGCCCCGCAGCGCCCCGGCGACGGCGAGCACGGCCGCGCCCGGGTACCGCTCCGAGCCCGCGGCCACCCCGACGACCCCGCGCCGGTACTTGTCGCTCTCGGCGTCGGGCACGGGCAGCAGGGCGGCCACGTCGGCGTACTGGAGGGCTTCCAGGTCGGGGCGCGCGGGCAGCTCCGCCGCCAGTCCGATGTCGACGAGCCGGAGGGCGCCCGCGTGTTCGGCGGCGGGGTCGATGAGCAGCCCCGGCTTGTACGTACCGAAGGTGACCGTCGCGTCCGCCCGTACGGCCGCGCCGAGCACCTGGCCGGTGTCCGCCTCGACCCCGCTCGGCAGGTCAACCGCCAGCACGGGCGCGTGGCCCCCGGTGACCGAGCGGACCAGCTCGGCGGCCTCGGGGCGCAGGCCGCCGCGGCCGCCGATCCCGGTGATCCCGTCGACGACGAGGTCGACGGGGCTCAGCCCCTCGGGGGTGTCCAGGACCTGCCCACCGGCGGCCAGCAGGGCGGCGAGTGCGGCCCGGTGGACCTTGTCCGGCGAGGTCAGCACGGCCCGCACGCCGGCTCCGCGCCGGGCCAGCCGGGCCCCCGCGTACAGCGTGTCGCCGCCGTTGTCGCCGCTGCCGACGAGGAGCAGCACCCGGGAGCCGTAGACCCGCCCGTTGCGCCGGAGCAGGTCACCGCAGGCCACCGCGAGCCCGGCGGCGGCGCGCTGCATCAGCGCGCCCTCCGGGAGCCGTGCCATGAGCGCCTTCTCGGCGGTCCTTACGGTCTCGACGCTGTAGGCATGTCGCATACCTCAACCCTCCGCGATCACCACGGCGGACGCCACCCCCGCGTCGTGGCTGAGCGAGACGTGCCAGCTGCGCACGCCGAGCTCGGCCGCCCGGGCCGCGACGGTGCCGCGGACCTCCAGGCGTGGCTTCCCGCTGTCCTCGACGCACACCTCGGCGTCGGTCCAGAGCAGGCCGCCCGGTGCGCCGAGCGCCTTGGCCAGGGCCTCCTTGGCGGCGAACCTGGCCGCCAGCGAGGCGATCCCCCGCCGCTCCCCGCCGGGCAGCAGGAGCTCCCGCTCCAGGAAGAGCCGCTCGGCCAGCTGCGGCGTGCGCCCCAGCGCGGCGCCGAAGCGCTCGATCTCCGCCACATCGATCCCGACCCCAATGATCACGCGCTCACTCACTCACTCGACTGTCACGGACTTCGCCAGATTGCGCGGCTGGTCCACCTCGTTGCCCCGGGCGGTCGCCAGCTCGCAGGCGAAGACCTGCAACGGCACCGTGGCGACCAGCGGCTGAAGCAGCGTAGGCGTAGCCGGGATCCTGATGAGGTGATCGGCGTACGGGACGACCTCCTCGTCGCCCTCCTCCGCGATGACGACGGTAAGGGCGCCACGGGCCCGGATCTCCTGGATGTTCGACACGATCTTGTCGTGCAGCACCGAACGGCCGCGCGGGGACGGCACGATCACGACGACCGGCAGCCCCTCCTCGATCAGGGCGATCGGCCCGTGCTTGAGCTCCCCCGCGGCGAAGCCCTCGGCATGCATGTACGCGAGCTCCTTGAGCTTCAGCGCGCCTTCCATGGCCACCGGGTAGCCCACGTGCCGGCCCACGAAGAGCACGGTGTCGTGGGTGGCCAGGGAGCGGGCCAGTTCACGCACCGGCTCCATGGTCCCCAGCACGCGTTCGACGGCGCCGGACATCTCGGAGAGCTGGCGCACGACCGTGCGGATCTCGTCGCCCCTCTTGGTGCCGCGCACCTGTCCGAGGTAGAGCGCCACGAGGTAGCAGGCGACGAGCTGGGTCAGGAACGCCTTGGTGGAGGCGACGGCGACCTCCGGCCCGGCGTGCGTGTAGAGGACCGCGTCCGACTCCCTGGGGATGGTCGACCCGTTCGTGTTGCAGATGGCGAGGACCCTCGCCCCCTGCTCACGGGCGTGCCGGACCGCCATCAGCGTGTCCATCGTCTCGCCGGACTGCGAGATGGCGACGACGAGGGTGCGCTGGTCCAGGATCGGGTCGCGGTAGCGGAACTCGCTGGCGAGCTCCGTCTCGCAGGGCAGCCTGGTCCAGTGCTCGATGGCGTACTTGGCGATCATCCCGGCGTGGAAGGCGGTCCCGCAGGCGACGACGACGACCTTGTCGACCTCGCGGAGCACACCCGGCGAGATGCGCACCTCGTCGAGGTGGAGCGCGCCCGAGCCGTCGATCCGGCCGAGCAGCGTGTCGGCCACGGCCTTGGGCTGGTCGGCGATCTCCTTGAGCATGAATGAGGCGTAGCCGCCCTTCTCGGCGGCCGAGGCGTCCCAGTCCACGTGGTACTCGCGTACGTCGGCGGGCAGGCCGTCGAAACCGGTGACCGTCACCCCGTCCCGGCCCAGCTCGACCACCTGGTCCTGGCCGAGCTCGATCGCGTCCCGGGTGTGCGCGATGAAGGCGGCCACGTCGGAGGCCAGGAACATCTCCCCTTCCCCCACTCCGACGACCAGCGGCGAGTTCCGCCGGGCCCCGACGACCACGCCGGGCTCGTCCGCGTGCACGGCGACCAGCGTGAACGCCCCCTCCAGCTGCCGGCACACCTGCCGCAGGGCCTCCGCCAGGTCACCGCCGGACGAGTACGCCTCGGCGAGCAGATGGGCGACCACCTCGGTGTCGGTCTCGGAGGTCAGGTCGTGGCCCCGCCCGGCCAACTCCTCGCGCAGGGCGGCGAAGTTCTCGATGATCCCGTTGTGCACGACGGCGACCCGGCCCGCGTTGTCGAGGTGCGGGTGGGCGTTGGCATCGGTCGGCCCGCCGTGCGTGGCCCAACGGGTGTGCCCGAGGCCGGTGTTCCCGGCCGGCAGCGGCCGGTCCTTGAGCTCCTTCTCCAGATTGAGGAGCTTCCCGGCCTTCTTCGCGGAGGCCAGCCCCCCGTCCGCGAGGACGGCGACCCCGGCGGAGTCGTACCCCCGGTACTCCAGCCGCTTCAGCCCCGCGACAACGACATCCTGCGCCGACTGCGCCCCGACATAACCCACGATTCCGCACATAACGACACCATAAGGCTGGTGCCCCTGGCGGGGGTGGCGCCGAAGGGCCTGACGCTGCGCCAAAAGTGTGCCCTCGGGCCGTGAACCTTTCCGGCCCGTGCGGGCAACAGGGGGTGCCAGACTTACCGACCGGACCGCTGGAGGCGCTGTGCCCGGAAGACGAACACCGCCACCGGGCGGGCCGGACGACGCCGAGCTGATCACCCGGTCCCTCGACGACCCGGAGCTCTTCGCCGGGCTGTACGACCGCCACGCGGCGGACATCCACCGGTACACCGCCCGCCGCCTCGGGGAGGGCGCGGCGGACGACATCACCGCCGAGGTGTTCCTCGTCGCGTTCCGAACCCGCGCCCGCTACGACTCCGCCCACCGCCTCGCCCGCCCCTGGCTGTACGGCATCGCCGCCAACCTCATCGGCAAGCACCGGCGCAGCGAGGTCCGCGCCCTCAAGGCCCTGGCGCGTACCGGTGAGGACCCCGTCGCCGCGTCCTGGAGCGAGCGCTCCGACGACCGGATCGCCGTCCAGGCGCCACTGGCCGGCGCGCTCGCCGCGCTCTCCCCCGGGGACCGGCACGTGCTGCTGCTGGTCGCCTGGGCGGACCTGGGCTACCAGGAGGTGGCCGAGGCGCTCGGGATACCGCTCGGCACCGTCCGCTCCCGTCTCAACCGCGCCCGCCGCAAGGTCCGCGAGGCGCTGTGCATCGACCCCGCGTTCACTTCGGCCCCCCAGGAGCTGAATCCGTCATGGACGAAATGACCCAGCTGCGCGAGCTGCGTGCCGGCGCCCCGGCACCGGACCGCTCCGCACTCGCCCCCGGGCGGCAGCGGCTGACCGACGCCATCGCGGGCAAGCGGCAGGGCCGCAGGCTGCGGGCCGACTGGCGGATCGCCTCACTCGGCGCGGCCGTGGCCGTCACCGTTGCGGCCCTGCTCGGCACCCAGCTGCTCGACGCCTCCGACCCACGCTCCACGGGCCCCGCCACCGTCGCGGGCGACCTCGACCTGTCCGGCCCCGCCCAGACCCTGGGCCGGGCAGCCGACTTCCTGGAAGACCTGACGCCTCCCCCGGAGCCGCGCGACGACCAGTGGATCTACACCAGGCAGGTGATAGGACAGCCGGAGCCGGCGACCGGGGACGCTCAGAGGGGCAAGGTGCAGTACGACCCCGACTCCTGGACCCCGTACGGCAACGCCGCCGCGGAGAAGGACGGGTCGGACGACGACCGCTCGGCCCGCCAGATCTACCGTGCCGCGAACGCCCTGCCCGCTGATCCCGCGGCCCTGCTGGCCGAGGTCCGTGACCTCTACCCCTCAGGAGCCGACACCCCCGAGAGCGAGGGCGCGCAGACCTTCCGCGGTCTGGGCGTGCTCATGGAGTCCTACCCGCTCGCCCCGGCCGCCCTCGCCCGCATCTACCGGGCGATGGCCACGGTCCCCGGCGTGGAGATCACCGACCACCTCGTCGAGGACGCGGCCGGCCGCGAGGCCATCGCCGTCACCCGGGAGGAGGAGGGCACCCACCAACGCCGCGAGCTGCTCCTCTCCCCGTACGACTACAGCTACGCGGGCCTGCGCTTCGTGGTCGCGGAGGACCACGAGATGAAGCTGCCCGAAGGCACCGAGGGCATCGACCCGAAGCTCACCGCCGGTGACATCACGCTCACCGAGGCCCGCACCGCCGCAGCCGTCGTCGACGCCGAGGGCGACAAGCCCTGAGCGACGCGGCCCTGATGCACCCGGCCGGTGCCGGTGTCCGCCACAGGGGTGCGGACACCGGCCCCGGCCGGGACGCCCTGCTCGGCCGACGTCTCGTCGTACTCGCCCCCGCTCCGGGCGCTGAACAAGAATCGGCACGTCACGGACAGCAGGAGCCGACCGCGTCTGCGTGCGCTTCCCGTCCCGGAGAACCGCAGCCACGTGACCGACCCCACCCCCCACTCCGTTAAAACTCCCGCAACAATGAGTACGTGATCACCTCACCCGCACGGAGCCCCCGCCGCACCGAGCACGCGCCGACGCCCTACGTCGACCTGACCCGGGCCGAGTGGAGCGCCCTGCGTGACAAGACTCCGCTTCCGCTGACCGCGGAGGAGGTCGAGAAGTTGAGAGGGCTCGGCGACGTCATCGACCTCGACGAGGTCCGGGACGTCTATCTGCCGCTCTCCCGGCTGCTCAACCTCTACGTCCAGGCCACCTCGGGCCTGCGCGGTGCGCTGAACACCTTCCTGGGTGACGCGGGCAACGGGCACGGCGAGCAGCGCGGTACCCCGTTCGTCATAGGCGTCGCCGGGAGCGTCGCCGTCGGCAAGTCCACCACCGCCCGCATCCTGCAGGCGCTGCTGGCGCGCTGGCCGGAGCACCCCCGCGTGGAGCTGGTCACGACCGACGGCTTCCTGCTGCCGATGAAGGAGCTCGAGTCACGGGGCCTGATGTCGCGCAAGGGGTTCCCCGAGTCGTACGACCGGCGGGCGCTGACCCGGTTCGTCGCCGACATCAAGGCCGGCAAGGACGAGGTGACCGCTCCCGTCTACTCGCATCTGATCTACGACATCGTGCCGGGTGAGCGGCTGACCGTGCGCCGCCCCGACATCCTGATCGTCGAGGGGCTGAACGTCCTCCAGCCCGCACTGCCCGGCAAGGACGGGCGGACCAGGGTCGGGCTCGCGGACTACTTCGACTTCAGCGTGTACGTCGACGCGAAGGCCGAGGACATCGAGACCTGGTACCTCCACCGCTTCCGCCGGCTGCGTGAGACCGCGTTCCAGAACCCGTTCTCGTACTTCCGCAAGTACACCCAGGTCTCCGAGGAGGAGGCGCTGGACTACGCGCGCACGATGTGGCGGACCATCAACAAGCCCAATCTGCTGGAGAACGTGGCGCCGACGCGCGGCCGTGCCACCCTTGTGCTCCGCAAGGGACCGGACCACAAGGTCCAGCGTCTGTCACTGCGCAAGCTCTGACTCCGGAAAGGGTGCACCGTGCTGCATCTGCGCCTCATCGTGCCCGCGGACCGCACCGACGAGGTGGTCGGGCTGATCGAGCGGACCGTGGGCACCGCCCATGTCGTGGTGCTCGCAGGGGCCGCGCGGAGCCCGGTGGGCGATGTGGTCCTGTGCGACGTGGCCCGGGAGGCCGGTGACGAACTCATCGGCCAACTTCGGAAGATGGGCATCGACGACTGCGGTTCCATCACCGTCGAGAACATGGACCTCACCCTCTCCAGGCGCGCCGACGAGGCCGAACGGGCGGCGCCGGGTGAGAGCGCGGACGCGGTCCTCTGGGAAGAGCTGAGCGAGGTCACCCACGAGGAGTCGACCTTCAGCGTCACCTACGTTGCCTTCCTCGCCCTCGCGACGATGCTCGCCGCGTGCGGGGTGATGCTGGACAACGCGGTCCTGATCGTGGGCGCGATGGCCGTGGGCCCGGAGTTCGGCCCGCTGGCCGGGATCTCGACAGCGCTGGTTCAGCGCGCGCCCCGGCTGGTGGCGCGGTCGCTGTGGGCGCTGATCGGCGGCTTCGCGGTGGCGATGGTGCTCACGGCCGGCTTCGCCTGGCTGCTGGACGCCCTCGGGCTGTTCACCGAGGACATGGTCAAGGCGGAGAGGCCCAACACCGGCTTCATCTGGCACCCGGACTGGATGTCGTTCGTGGTCGCGCTCCTGGCGGGCATCGCGGGGACGCTCTCGCTGACCTCGGCGAAGTCGGGGGCCCTGATCGGCGTGGCGATCTCGGTGACCACGGTGCCGGCCGCCGCCAACGCGGCGGTGGCCTTCAGCTATCAGGACCTCCAGCAGACGTGGGGATCGTCGGCACAGCTGCTGGCCAACCTGGGCGGAATCGTCCTGGCGGGGACGCTGACGCTGCTGGTCCAGAGGGCGCTGTGGAACGTGACGCGCCGGACGGCTCCGGCCGGCCGGCGGACGGCGCACCTTCCCAGGTGACCGCGGCCCCGTGCGGGAGCCTGCCCAAGGGACCGTGTCCCGTCCGGGGGTGACGGCCCGGCAATGACGCGCATGGTGAATCTGCCGTACACCGCACATGCGGGAGCGGCCCCGACGATGCCACGATCCCGGACATGACCGACGCCCGGGAAGTGATCTGCCGCCCCGCCAGGAGGCGTGCCCTGTGGTGCTTCGTCGCGCTCGGGGCGGCCGGGGCCGCTCCGGCCGCGGTGCGCGCGGCGTACCGGGGCGGGCGCCTGGACCTGTGGGTGGCGGTGGGCCTGCTGCTCGCACTGCTGGGCCTCGTGTGCCTGTACGCGGCCACCGCCCGGGTGAGCGCGGACGCCTGCGGCCTGCGCTCCCGGACGCTGCTACGCCGCCGGAACATGCCGTGGCCCGACGTCGCCGACCTCCGCACATACATCCAGTACGGGCGCAACCAGGAGATCTACCGCGTCAGCGTGCTGCTGCACGACGGACGCACGCGTCGGCTGCCCCTGCCGATGAGCGGATCCTCCGAGGACCGCCCGGCATTCGACGCGAAGCTGGACACGCTCCGCGCGCTGCACCGCCGTCACGGGGCCCCGGAGTCGGGCCACGCCCCCGTCATCTCGTACCGCACCGCCGGGCGTGGCTCGGCCGTACCGGTGGCCCTGTGCGTGCTGCTGCTCGCGGGCGCGGGCCTGGCCGCGTGGTTCGTTCCGGCCGCGGCGTCGGAGGAACGGGCGTGGAGGTCGGCCGTCCCCTGCACAGCCGGCACGCCTGCCGCGGAGCGCGGCGAGTGCCTGAGCACCCGGAGAGCGGTGATCGCGCGCACGGAAGCCGGCGGAGGGAAGCAGAGCAGCTGGCTCTACTTCGCCGACGGCCGGCCGATGGAGCGCCTCGGGGTCTCCCGGGAGGGCGTCCGGGGATTCCACCCCGGGGACAGCGTGGAACTGACCGTCTGGCGGAATCAGGTGAGGGAGGTCGCCGGAGAACACCATGTGTGGCGCGACCCCTTCACCGGTGCGGGAGAGGTGGCCGTCATCGCGGCCGGGTGCGCCCTCGCGGCGGGCTACCCCGGCGCCCGGGTGCTGCTGCGCCGCCGGGGGCGCCGGCTGCCGGACGACGAGATCCTTCCCTCGGCGCTGCCGTTCGCGGGCGCGCTCGTCGGTACGGCCGCGTGGCTGCTGCCGCTCTGCTACCTCCACCCGACGGACCCGCTCGGATCCCCCGTGACGCTCGCGTGGGCGGTCTCGGGTGCGTCGGCCACACCGGTCCTGTTCGCCTGGGCCTGGCACGCCACCCGCGTCCGTACACCCGGGGACGTCGCGGAGACAGGGGACGTCGCGGAGACCGAAGACGGGTCCCCGGAGAAGGAGGACCGCTTCCTCGCCGCCCGCTTCCTCGAACACACCGACTACAACCCGAACGGCTTCGGCACCCACATCGTTCTGGGGGACGGCCCGCCGGCGGTGACACCCCATCCCGGCCCGGGCCGCTTCGCGGCCAGACGGATACCGGCGGACCGGCTCACCGTCACGGACGTACGGCGTGCCAGGGGCAGCGACGGCGACACCGTCCACAGGAGCTGGCACATCGCCGAACTCGACGACGCCGGCGAGCCGGTCCGCCTCGCGGCCGCTCCGGCCGACCTGATCCGGATCATCCGGGAGCTGAAGCGCGGGCAGCGCCCGCCGGAACGCAGGACGGACCCGGCCGTGAGGCCGGGCCCGTCCGGGAGCTGAGGTGCCGTCAGCCGAGCGCGGACTTCACCACGTCGGCCAGCTGCCCGGCCACGGCGCGGGCCTGTTCGAGGTCGGCTGCCTCGACCATGACCCGTACGAGCGGCTCGGTGCCCGACTTGCGCAGGAGTACGCGACCGGTGTCACCCAGCGCGTGCTCGGCCTGGGACACCGCGGCGGCTACCTCGGGCGAGGTGTCCACGCGGGACTTGTCGACGTCCGGCACGTTGATGAGGATCTGCGGGAGGCGCTGCATCACACCCGCCAGGTCGGCGAGCGTACGGCCGGTGGCGGCGACCCGGGCCGCGAGCATCAGCCCGGTCAGCGTGCCGTCACCCGTCGTCGCGTGGTCCAGGACGATGACGTGCCCGGACTGCTCGCCGCCCAGCGCGAAGCCCTCGGCCTTCATCGACTCCAGGACGTAGCGGTCACCGACGGCGGTCTGGACGAGCTGGATGCCCTCCCGCTCCATCGCCATCTTGAAGCCGAGGTTGGACATGACCGTCCCGACGACGGTGTCCTTGCGCAGCTGGCCGGCGTCGCGCATGGCGAGGGCGAGCACCGCCAGGATCTGGTCGCCGTCGACCTCCGCGCCGGTCGCGTCCACGGCCAGGCAGCGGTCCGCGTCGCCGTCGTGCGCGATGCCGAGGTCCGCGCCGTGCTCGACGACGGCGGCCCGCAGCAGCTCCAGGTGCGTGGAGCCGCAGCCGTCGTTGATGTTCAGGCCGTCCGGTTCTGCGCCGATGGTGACGACCTCGGCCCCGGCCCGGGCGAACGCCTCGGGCGAGACGCGGGCGGCGGCGCCGTGCGCCTCGTCGAGGACGACCTTCAGTCCGTCGAGCCGGTTCGGCAGGACGCCGATGAGGTGGGCGACGTAACGGTCGAAGCCCTCGGTGTAGTCGGTGACGCGGCCCACGCCGGCACCGGTCGGACGGCTCCACGGCTCACCGGTGCGGTGCTGGTCGTAGACCGTCTCGATGCGGTCCTCCAGCTCGTCGGCGAGCTTGTGCCCGCCGCGCGCGAAGAACTTGATGCCGTTGTCCGGCATCGCGTTGTGGCTGGCCGAGAGCATGACGCCGATGTCCGCGCCCAGCGCGCCGGTGAGGTACGCCACGGCGGGGGTGGGCAGCACCCCGACACGCAGCACGTCCACGCCGGCGCTGGCCAGGCCCGCCACGACGGCGGCCTCCAGGAACTCTCCCGACGCACGGGGGTCGCGGCCCACCAGCGCGGTGGCCCGATGCCCCTCGAAGGTGCCCGCTTCGGCCAGTACGTGCGCCGCCGCGACCGAGAGCCCGAGCGCGAGCTCGGCTGTCAGGTCCGCGTTGGCAACGCCGCGCACGCCGTCCGTGCCGAAGAGTCGTCCCACTGGTGTCCTCCGAGAGTGCTCCGAAACCGCAAAACCAAAGTAATCAAAACAGGGCGAAGCGAGGCAAGGCACAACAAAGAAGGGTGCGCCTGAGGCCACCGACCCTATGAACGTGCAAACGTCTTATGCCGTTATACGCCCGCACGGGTTGATAAACGAACGCCCCAGCAGCACGGTGTGTGCCGCCGGGGCGAACGTGTAAAGCAGACGAGCAGGCGATTTAGCGCTTGCTGTACTGCGGGGCCTTACGGGCCTTCTTGAGACCGGCCTTCTTGCGCTCGACCGCACGGTCGTCGCGGGAGAGGAAGCCGGCCTTCTTCAGCGTGGCGCGGTTGTTGTCCGCGTCCGCCTCGTTCAGCGCGCGGGCCACACCGAGGCGCAGGGCGCCGGCCTGACCGGAGACGCCGCCACCCGAGATGCGGGCGATGACGTCGTAGCGGCCGTCGAGCTCGAGCACCTTGAAGGGCTCGTTGACTTCCTGCTGGTGCACCTTGTTGGGGAAGTAGTCCTCAAGGGTGCGACCGTTGATCTTCCACTTGCCGGTGCCCGGAACGATCCGGACGCGGGCGATGGCATTCTTGCGACGGCCAAGGCCGGCCGCGGGCTGCGGGTCGCCGAAGCGGCCGGCGAGCGACTCGGAGGTGTACTCACCCTCGACGGGGACCTCCGACTCGAAGGTGGTCACCTCGGCGAAGGTCTCTTCGCCCTCGGTGCCCGCCGTGTCGTCGGCGGTCGTCTCAACAGTGGTCTCGGCCACGATGCTCCTCAGATCTTTCTTTACGTCTTAGGGGGGAGGCCGGAACTACTGCGCGACCTGGGTGATCTCGAACGGGACCGGCTGCTGCGCAGCGTGCGGGTGCTGGTCGCCCGCGTAGACCTTGAGCTTCGAGAGCATCTGGCGACCCAGGGTGTTCTTGGGGATCATGCCCTTGATGGCCTTCTCGACAGCCTTCTCGGGGTTCTTCGAGAGGAGCTCGTCGTAGCGCACGGAACGGAGACCGCCCGGGAAGCCCGAGTGGCGGTACGCCATCTTCTGGGTCTTCTTGTTGCCGGAGAGGTGAACCTTCTCGGCGTTGATGATGATGACGAAGTCGCCCATGTCCATGTGGGGGGCGTAGATCGCCTTGTGCTTGCCTCGGAGGAGGTTCGCAGCCGTGGTGGCCAGACGGCCGAGGACGATGTCCTCAGCGTCGATGATGTGCCACTGGCGAGTGACATCGCCGGGCTTGGGGCTGTACGTACGCACTTCGTAGCCTTCGCTTCTTCAGTGGATGAGGTCCAGACAACACATGGCACCCCTGAAGCGATCATGCAGCTGGGGCACACAATGCCGGGGACGATGCCCGTATGCGAGCCACTGGTAACTGCTCCAGAGAACCTACGTACGGGCTCTTCGCGTGAGAACGCCGAAGCCCATACGTATAACAACCACCGACAGTACCCGCCCCGCCCGGGACGGGTCAAAACGCGCCGGTCCTACCGCTTCCGCTCGACCCGGCGCTCGTCCCAGACCGGCTCCGTGGACTCCCGCACCATCCCGTCCGAGCCGAAGACCAGATAGCGGTCGAAGGACTTCGCGAACCAGCGGTCGTGCGTCACGGCCACGACCGTCCCGTCGTACACCTCGAGCCCGTCCTGCAGTGCCTCGGCCGACTCCAGGTCCAGGTTGTCCGTCGGCTCGTCCAGCAGCAGCGCGGTCGTGCCGGCCAGCTCCAGGAGCAGGATCTGGAACCGCGCCTGCTGCCCGCCGGACAGCCTCTCGAAGGCCTGGTCGCCCTGGCGCTCCAGCTCGTAGCGCCGCAGCACCGACATCGCGCCGCCACGGTCCTTGGCGTGCTCCGTCCACAGGATCTCGACGAGTGTCTTGCCCAGCAGCTCCGGATGGGCGTGCGTCTGCGCGAAGTGGCCGGGCACGACCCGCGCCCCGAGCTTCCACTCACCGGTGTGCGCGACCGGCTCCCCGGCCAGCAGCCGCAGGAAGTGCGACTTCCCCGAACCGTTGGAGCCGAGGACCGCGACCCGCTCCCCGTAGTAGATCTCCAGGTCGAACGGCTTCATCAGACCGGTCAGCTCCAGGTTGGCGCACGTCACCGCCCGCACCCCGGTCCGCCCGCCGCGCAGCCGCATCCTGATGTCCTGCTCGCGGGGCGGCTCCGGCGGCGGGCCCGCCTCCTCGAACTTCTTGAAGCGGGTCTGCATCGCGTGGTAGCGGTTCGCCATGTCGGGACTGTTCGCCGCCTGCTGCCGCATCCGCAGGACGAGCGCCTTCAGCCGGGCGTGCTCCTCCTCCCAGCGCCGCAGGAGCTCCTCGAAGCGCGCGAAACGCTCCTTGCGGGCCTGGTGGTACGTCCCGAATCCGCCGCCGTGCACCCAGACGTCCGAGCCGGCGGGGCTTGGCTCCACACTCACGATCTTCTCGGCGGCCCGCGAGAGCAGCTCCCGGTCGTGGGAGACGAAGAGGACCGTCTTACGGGTCTCCTTGAGCTTCTCCTCCAGCCACCGCTTGCCGGGTACGTCCAGATAGTTGTCCGGCTCGTCCAGGAGCAGCACCTCGTCCGGGCCCCTCAGCAGCGCCTCCAGGACCAGCCGCTTCTGCTCGCCCCCGCTGAGCGTGCGCACCTCGCGCCACTGCGCCTTCTCGTACGGGACACCGAGCGCGGCCGTGGTGCACATGTCCCAGAGCGTCTCGGCCTCGTACCCCCGCGCCTCGGCCCAGTCGCTGAGCGCCTGCGCGTACGCCATCTGCGCGGCCTCGTCGTCCACGGTGAGGATGCGCTCCTCCGCCGCGTCGACCGCCTTCGCCGCTTCCCTGATGCGGGGCTGGGCCACGGACACCAGCAGGTCGCGGACGGTCCGCTCGTCGCGTACGGAGCCCACGAACTGGGCCATCACGCCCAGCCCGCCGCTCACCGAGACCGAGCCGCCGTGCGGCTGGAGCTCTCCGGCGAGCAGCTTCAGCAGCGTCGTCTTGCCCGCCCCGTTCGCGCCGACGAGGGCGACGACGGCGCCGTCGGCCACCCGGAACGAAGCGTCGCCGAGCAGCACCCGTCCGTCCGGTAGGTAGTACTCCAGATGGCCCGCTTCAAGATGTCCCATGCACAGCATTGTCACGGCATGCGAACCGTTGACCCAACCGGATTACGGTCGGTCTAGGATTCGCCGCATGAGCTTTGGGCAAGGGGGGCCCTCCTGGGGGCCGGGAGAGAGCCGGACTCCGGACTGGGCGGCGCTCGCGGAGGCGTCCGCGGCACGCGGCAGGCGCAAGAAGTGGCTGATGATCGGCGGCGGTGCGCTGGCCACCGCCGCGGTGGCCGCGATCGTGGCCACGGCCGTCATCACGACCGACGGAGGCGGGGCCTCCGGGTCGGACAAGAACGCGAGCGAGCTGCCGGCCCCCGCCGACCTGCCCTCGGAGACCTCCGCACCGGAGCCCTCCTTCTCCTCGGTGGCACCGCCGCCCCCGCCGGACCCGAAGGACTACATAGCCGACGAGAAGAAGGACAAGGCCCCGGTGGACGTCAACGCCTTCTTCCCCGGCAAGAAGCTGACCATGGGCGACCGCGTCTACGCCAAGGGCGCCACCGCCCGCACGGCGAACTGCGCCGCGACGACCCAGGGCGCGCTCGGCTCGATCCTCGAGAACAACGGCTGTGACCAGGTCATCCGCGCGACGTACAGCAAGGGTGGCGTGGCGGTCACCGTCGGACTCGCCGTCTTCGGCACCGAGGCGGAGGCCAGGAAGGCCGCCCAGCAGGCGTCCGGCGGAGTCGCCTCGCTCAGCGGTTCGGGAGTCCCCACCTTCTGCCGCGGCGGATCCGTCTGCCGGCGCACCGCCAACTCCTACGGCCGTTACGCCTACTTCACGATCGGCGGCTACACCAGCGGGAAGAACGTCACCACGGCCTCCAGGGACGCGTACAAGGTGGGTGACGACCTGACCGACTTCACCTTCCGGCAGATCCGACACCGCGGCGAGGTCCAGGCCTCGGCCGCCGCAGGGGCCCCCGTCGTCTGACCGCCCGTGCTGTGCTCCGTCCCCCCACGCACCAGTCCCCGTCCCTCCCCTCGACCGAGGACCCGCAGCCGTGCGTCTGACCACCCTCTTCACCCTCCCGCGCGTCCTGCGCCACAGTGACGCGATAGGCGCCGGTCTGCCCCCGGACGAGGCCGTGGTCCTCGACGCCCCGGACCCCTCGCTGCGGGTGGCCCTCGCCGCCGCCGCGGCGGGTGACCACGCCCCGGCCGCCGAACTGCTCGCCCTCACCCGCGAGCACGCCCAGTGGGAGCGCAGGGACACCTGTGTCACCCGCCTCGCACGGGCCTCGCTGCACCACCCGGGCTGGCTGGACAGCTGGCTGGAGGAGTCCCCGGAAGACCCCGACGCCGTACTGGTCAAGGCCGACCAGTACATCTGCCAGGCCTGGCAGATACGGACGGGGGCCCGGGCCAAGCACATCGAGGCCGACCAGTTCCGGGCGTTCCACGCGGTGCTGCGGGACTCGGTGCCGGTGATATCCGCCGCCGCCGAGCTCAACCCCGACGACCCCGTCCCGTGGCGCGTCGCGCTGACCCAGGCCCGGGGCATCCAGGCCCCGCGGGACGTCTTCGACACCTATCTGGCCGAGGCGAACGCACGCGACCCGCACCACGAGGGCTGCCACACCCAGGCGCTCCAGTACCTCTGCGGCAAGTGGTACGGCTCGCACGAGGAGATGTTCGCCTTCGCCGAGCGCGCGGCCGATCAGGCACCTCCCGGCTCCCGGCTCCACGCGCTGCCGCTCCAGGCCGTCGTCGAATACCTGATCGCCGACGAGGAGACGTCCGGCCCCGACCACACCGCCCGCGCCGAGGCGGCGGTGACCCGCGCCCAGGCCCTGTCCGACAGCTACGCCCCGGGGGACCGGGAGGCCGCCGGCTTCCGGAACCACCTGGCCCTGGTCCTGTGGTCGATGAACCGCTACGAGGAGGCCCTCACGGCCTTCCGCAGCATCGGGGTGCACGCCACGACCTTCCCGTGGACCTATTTCGGCGAGCCCCGGGCCGAATTCCTGGAGGCCCGCTCCGACACCCGCGTCGAGTTGGCCATGAAGGTCCCCTTCTTCCGCCCCTCCCCCGAGCCCCCGGCCACCGGCGCGCCCGAATGGGAGGGTGAGCTGGCACCGCGGTCGGTCGCCATCGCCTCCACCGGCCCCACCGAGGTGGCCCACGCCGCCCTGATCTGCGGCCACAGCCTGCGGACGGCTCCGGCCGGCAGCCATCACACGTACGTCGAGATCGTCCCGGACCCCGTACGCGGCAAACGCGCGGCCCTGCTCCCGGAGGACCCGCTCACCTCGGCGGCCGACAACTTCACCACGGCCGAGGAGTGGCCCGCCCTGGTCCTGCACCGCACCCCGGAACGCAGCAGCTTCACCCTGCTGCACCGGGGCAGGAAGGTGACGGACCACACCTGGGAGACCGCCGCACCCGCCACCGACCACGCCGAGGCGGGCGCGACGGCCGCCGCGCTGGCCCGGGTGTACAAGCTGACCGACCCGCGTCCCCTGGCACACATCCTGCGGGCCACCGGCGATCCCGCCCGCCACCAGGGAGAGCTCGTCGCCGCCCTGGGCCTCCCGCCGCTGCCGGCCGGATACGGGGGCGAGCAGGAGATCCTCACGGCGCTCCCCGGGGCCCGGGTGCTGGCCCGGCGCGGCTTCCTCGCGGGCATGCGGGACACCATGACCACCAAGGACGGCGTCCACCCGGAGGCCCCCGCCCCGGACGAACCGCACCCGGCCCGCTGGTGGGTCCTGCGCACGGCCGGACTGCTCTTCTTCAGCGCGGCGGCGGTCTACGCCTGGTGGACGCCCGACATCGGCTGGTTCCGCTCCACCGCGTCCACCGCCGTCGCCCTGTACTTCGCGGCCAAGCTGCTCCGGGCCCGGCGCCGCAGACCGGTCAGCAGCAGCCCGCCCCCGGAAGCGTCCTGACGTTCCGGGCCTCCAGCGCCCTGGCCGCCAGCAACTCGTCGGCCGGATAGGCCACTTCCTCCAGCGTCAGCCCGTGCGGCCGCACCACGTGCACCGCCGGAT
Organism: Streptomyces sp. NBC_01166; assembly: GCF_045039765.1. NCBI lineage: Bacteria > Bacillati > Actinomycetota > Actinomycetes > Kitasatosporales > Streptomycetaceae > Streptomyces > Streptomyces sp. NBC_01166. The sequence continues at coordinate 5,062,970 of NZ_CP108613.1, read as the reverse complement.
CCCGCACCTTGGCCGCCAGCACCTCGGCAGGCCACCCGGCCGGCCTGCGCCCGTCCCCGACGAACAGCGCCGCGCCGATCAGCGCCCGCACCATGTTGTGGCAGAACGCGTCCGCCTGAACGGTCGCCGTCAGCACACCCGACTCCGCGTCCCGCACCCAGTGCAGCTTCTGGAGCGTACGGATGGTCGTCGCACCCTCACGCTTCTTGCAGTACGCGGCGAAGTCGTGCTCCCCCACCATCAGGGCGGCCGCCTCGTTCATCGCGTCCAGGTTCAGCGGCCGGTCGTGCCAGAGCACATGGCCGCGGGTCAGCGGGTCCACACCGCCCGGCCGGTCCCCCACGCGGTACGCGTAACGCCGCCACAGCGCGGAGAAGCGCGCGTTGAACCCCGCGGGGGCCTCGGCCGCCCGCCAGATCCGTACGTCCAGCGGCAGGCGCCCCGCCATCCGCCGCAGCAGCTTCTCCTCGTGCTCCGCCCACACCTCGGCCGGCAGGTCGACGTGCGCCACCTGCCCGCGCGCGTGCACCCCGGCGTCGGTGCGCCCGGCCACCGTCAGGTCGTACGTCACCGACGACCGCGTCACGGTGCGCAGCGCGTCCTCGATCTCGCCCTGCACCGTGCGCCTGCTGGTCTGCTTCGCCCAGCCGGAGAAGTCCTTGCCGTCGTAGGAAAGGTCCAGCCGTACCCGTACAAAGCCGGGCTCTGCCTCGTCACTCACCCGCAGATCCTCTCAAAACCGAACGGGCCCGCACCGCCCCGAAGGGTGATGCGGGCCCGTACCTGGGTCTCAGAACGCTCAGGCGTCCTTGGACTCCTCAGCGGCGTCGGCCGGCTTGGCGTCCTCGACGGTCTCGGCCGGAGCCTCGTCCTTCTTGAGGGCGTCTTCCTTGACAGCACGCTTCGTCGCGGCCTCGGCCTCACCGGTGGCCTGCTGGGCCACGGTCAGCGCCTCGACCAGCTCGATGACGGCCATCGGGGCGTTGTCGCCACGACGGTTGCCGATCTTGGTGATGCGGGTGTAACCACCGGGGCGGTTCTCGTACCGCGGGGCGATCTCGGTGAAGAGCGTGTGCACGATGCCCTTGTCCGTGATCGACTGCAGCACCAGGCGACGGTTGTGGATGTCGCCCTTCTTCGCCTTGGTGATGAAACGCTCGGCGACCGGACGCAGGCGGCGGGCCTTGGCCTCGGTCGTGGTGATGCGGCCGTGCTCGAACAGCGACTTCGCGAGGTTGATGAGAAGAAGCTTCTCGTGCGCAGCGCTGCCGCCCAGACGGGCACCCTTGGCGGGCTGAGGCATGGTTTTTCTCCTTGTGTGCTGCACCGGCCGTATCAGGTACCGGTGTCAGTTCCCGCGAGGCGGCCGCCCCGCGGAAGTCCTTACTTGCCCCGGCGGGGGGCGCCCATGGGCACCCCCCGCCGGGAGGCGGCTCAGTACTGCTCGGTCTCCACGAAACCGGCGTCCGCGTCGTCGTCCGCGCCGAAGGCGTCCGCGGCAGCGGTCGGGTCGAAGCCGGGAGGCGAGTCCTTGAGCGCCAGGCCCATACCGGCCAGCTTCGCCTTGACCTCGTCGATCGACTTCGCACCGAAGTTGCGGATGTCGAGCAGGTCCGCCTCGGAGCGGGCCACGAGCTCACCCACGGAGTGGATGCCCTCGCGCTTGAGGCAGTTGTACGAACGGACCGTGAGCTCGAGCTCCTCGATCGGCAGCGCCAGATCGGCGGCGAGCGCGGCGTCCGTCGGGGACGGGCCCATGTCGATGCCCTCGGCGTCGATGTTGAGCTCGCGCGCCAGGCCGAACAGCTCGACCAGGGTCTTACCGGCCGACGCCATGGCGTCACGGGGACGCATGGCCTGCTTGGTCTCGACGTCGACGATCAGCTTGTCGAAGTCGGTGCGCTGCTCGACACGGGTCGCCTCGACCTTGTACGTGACCTTGAGCACCGGCGAGTAGATGGAGTCGACCGGGATCCGGCCGATCTCCTGGCCCACCTGCTTGTTCTGGACGGCGGAGACGTAGCCGCGACCGCGCTCGACGGTCAGCTCCATCTCCAGCTTGCCCTTGCCGTTGAGCGTGGCCAGGACCAGGTCCGGGTTGTGGACCTCGACACCGGCCGGCGGGGCGATGTCAGCAGCGGTGACCAGGCCGGGACCCTGCTTGCGCAGGTACATCACGACCGGCTCGTCGTGCTCCGAGGAGACGACCAGCTGCTTGATGTTGAGGATGAGGTCGGTCACGTCCTCCTTGACGCCCGGCACGGTGGTGAACTCGTGCAGGACACCGTCGATCCGGATGCTGGTGACAGCGGCACCGGGGATCGAGGAGAGGAGGGTACGACGCAGGGAGTTACCGAGGGTGTAACCGAAGCCCGGCTCCAGCGGCTCGATCACGAACCGGGAGCGGAACTCGTCGACGACCTCTTCGGTCAGCGACGGACGCTGAGCGATAAGCATGAAGGAATCCTTCAGTCGTGGGCACCCACTATTTGATGCCCGACAGATGAAACAAGGATACGGGCGGCACGCCCTGGGAAGGACATACCGCCCGGATCCGACGCTACTGACGCACGGCCGTCACCGGCCGTGACGAATCAGACGCGGCGACGCTTCGGCGGACGGCAGCCGTTGTGCGGCGTCGGGGTGACGTCCTGGATCGAACCGACCTCGAGGCCCGTGGCCTGGAGGGAGCGGATCGCGGTCTCGCGGCCGGAGCCCGGACCCTTCACGAAGACGTCGACCTTGCGCATGCCGTGCTCCTGCGCGCGGCGGGCGGCCGACTCGGCGGCCATCTGCGCGGCGAAGGGGGTGGACTTGCGCGAGCCCTTGAAGCCGACGTGGCCGGCGGAGGCCCAGGAGATCACGTTGCCCGAGGGGTCCGTGATCGAGACGATGGTGTTGTTGAACGTGCTCTTGATGTGGGCGTGCCCGTGAGCGACGTTCTTCTTTTCCTTGCGACGCACCTTCTTGGCTGCGCCCTGACGACCCTTGGGGGGCATGTCTTGACTCCAGATGGAGAGGGGAGGTGATCGGTCCTACAGCGAAGACCGCTGGTTTCCGCGGAGGCCCGGTGACCGGACACCCGCAGTACGTCCGCTGAGGACTACTTCTTGCCCGGCTTCTTCTTACCGGCGATGGCGCGACGCGGGCCCTTACGGGTACGCGCGTTGGTGCTGGTGCGCTGACCGTGGACCGGCAGACCGCGGCGGTGCCGGATGCCCTGGTAGCAGCCGATCTCGATCTTGCGGCGGATGTCGCCCTGGATCTCGCGGCGAAGGTCACCCTCGGTGCGAAGGTTGGCGTCCACGTACTCGCGGATCTTGACCAGGTCCTCTTCGGCCAGGTCACGAACGCGGGTGTTCGGGTTCACGCCGGCGGCGGCGAGGATCTCCTTGGACCGGGTGCGCCCGATACCGAAGACGTAGGTGAGGGCAACCTCCACGCGCTTTTCACGCGGGATGTCAACACCTGAAACGCGTGCCATTCAATGGCTCCAGTTGTTATTTCGGGGGTCTTCCGCAGTGCCACTCCCGAACGCCGACCTCGTCCGCGTGGGAAGAGGTGGTACGCCCGGGTCCCCGGCCCCCGCCGGAGGTGTCGTCAGCCGAAGCTTGGACGGGCTCTGCGTATGTACGTTTACGTGCGTCGCGCGAAGAGCTGCGAGATGCAGGTGGTCGTGCGTCAGCCCTGGCGCTGCTTGTGGCGCAGGTTGTCGCAGATGACCATGACCCGGCCGTGACGGCGGATCACCTTGCACTTGTCGCAGATCTTCTTGACGCTCGGCTTGACCTTCATGGGATGTCAGGTTCTCCGGGTCAGTGCCCTCACCACGCCGAAGCGGGGTGGCGGCAAGATCTACTTGTACCGGTAGACGATCCGGCCACGCGTCAGGTCGTACGGAGACAGCTCCACGACGACCCGGTCATCCGGGAGGATGCGGATGTAGTGCATCCGCATCTTGCCGCTGATGTGCGCGAGGACTTTGTGACCGTTCTGGAGTTCCACCTTGAACATGGCGTTCGGGAGGGACTCGATCACGGTGCCCTCAATTTCGATGGCACCTTGCTTCTTGGCCACGCTTCGCCTTTCGAATCGGCTACCTTGATCGACTCACGCCCGCCGCATGAAGACACACGGATGCACGAGAGCCGACGAGTCAGTCTACGTCAGCGGACTCCAAAAGACGAATCCGTCAAGTTTGCCCACTTCCTCTGATCCTTAGACACGGATCAGCCGGACAGTCCTGGTGAGCGTCAGGCACGAGCATCAGGCCGGAGTGTCAGGCCAGCGGGTCCGGCGCGGCCTCCACGCCGTACTGGGCGAGCTTCGCACGGCCGCAGTCCGGGGAGGTCAGGACCAGCGGCCCCTGCTCCGTGAGAGCGATCGAGTGCTCCCAGTGCGAGGACCAGGTGCCGTCCGTCGTGAGGACGGTCCACTCGTCGTCGAGGACCTTCGTCTGCGCCGTGCCCAGCGAGACCATCGGCTCGATCGCCAGGCAGACGCCCGGAACCAGCTTGATGCCCTTGCCGCGCTTGCGGGAGACGTAGTTCAGGAGGTGCGGGTCCATGTGCATCTCGGTGCCGATGCCGTGGCCGCCGTAGTCCTCGATGATCCCGTACTTGCCGGTCGCCGGGCGGGGCTGGCGGCGGATGTAGGACTCGATGGCCTTCGAGATGTCGACGAGCCGGTTGTTCACCTTCATCGCGGCGATCCCGGCCCACATCGACTCCTCGGTCACCCGGGAGAGCTCGACGAGCTCCGGAGCGTGACCGGTGCCCACGAAGGCCGTGTACGCCGCGTCGCCGTGCCAGCCGTCGACGATCGCACCGGCGTCGATCGAGATGATGTCGCCGTCCTTCAGGACGGTCTTCTCGTCCGGGATGCCGTGGACGACGACCTCGTTGACCGAGGTGCAGATCGTCGCGGGGAACCCGCCGTAACCCAGGAAGTTCGACTTCGCGCCGTGGTCGGCGATCACCTTGCGGGCGACCTCGTCCAGGTCCTTCGTCGTGGCGCCGGGGACGGCCGCCTCGCGGGTGGCGGCGTGAATGGCAGCGACCACGAGGCCCGCCTCGCGCATCTTCGCGATCTGCTCGGGGGTCTTGATCTGCACCATTGCGCGGCGCCTCTCTGCGTACGAAGGGAAACGGTTGAAGCCGTACTCCACGATACGGCGCCAAAACAGTCGGCCGCGACGCCCGAGGGCGCCGCGGCCGGCTGTGTGGTTCTACGGAGGCGGGTGGTCAGCCCTCGTCGGACTTCTTGAGGGCCTCCATGGCCCGCTCGGTCACCTCGGTGACCTTGCCGAGCGCGGAGATCGTCACGACCAGCCCCTGGGACCGGTAGTAGTCGATGATCGGCTCGGTCTGCGTGTGGTAGACCTCGAGACGGGTACGGACCGTCTCCTCGGTGTCGTCGTCCCGCTGGTACAGCTCGCCACCGCAGGCGTCGCAGACGCCCTCGGTCTTCGGCGGGTTGTACGTCACGTGGAAGACGTGCGCGCTGTCGTTACGGCAGATACGGCGGCCGGCGATGCGCTTGACCACCTCGTCCTCGGGGACCTCGAGGTCAAGAACCGCGTCGAGCTTGACGCCCTCACTGTGCAGCATCTCGTCGAGTGCCGCGGCCTGCCCCACATTGCGGGGAAAGCCGTCCAGGAGGAAGCCGTTCTCGGCGTCCGACTGGGACATGCGGTCCTTGGCCATCGCGATGGTGACTTCGTCCGGCACCAGCTGTCCCGCGTCCATGAAGGCGCGGGCCTGCTTGCCAAGGTCGGTGCCCTGGCTGATGTTGGCGCGGAAGAGGTCGCCCGTGGAGATGTGCGGAATCGACAGATTCTTGGCAAGGAACGCAGCCTGCGTTCCCTTGCCGGCACCGGGCGGCCCGACGAGGACGATTCGCATCAGCGGAGGAACCCTTCGTAATTGCGCTGCTGGAGCTGACTCTCGATCTGCTTCACGGTCTCCAGACCCACACCCACGATGATCAGGATGCTCGTCCCGCCGAACGGGAAGTTCTGGTTAGCGCCACCGAAGCCTGCCAACGCCATCGTCGGCACCAGAGCGATCAGACCCAGGTACAGCGAGCCCGGCCAAGTGATCCGGTTGAGCACGTAGCTCAGATACTCGGCAGTAGGTCGACCTGCCCGGATACCCGGGATGAAGCCACCATACTTCTTCATGTTGTCCGCGACTTCCTCGGGGTTGAACGAGATCGCCACATAGAAGAATGCGAAGAACACGATCAACAGGAAGTACGTCGCGATGTAGTACGGGTGGTCGCCCTTGACGAAGTGGTCCTGAATCCAGGTCGCCCAGCCCGCGGTGGAGTTGGAGAACTGAACGATTAGAGCAGGGATATAGAGCAGCGAAGAAGCGAAGATGACGGGAATCACACCCGCCTGGTTCACCTTCAGCGGGATGTAAGTGGACGTACCACCGTAGGACCGGCGCCCGATCATCCGCTTCGCGTACTGCACCGGAACCCGGCGCTGGGCCTGTTCGACGAAGACGACGAGGCCGACCATCACGAAGCCGATGAGGATGACGGTGATGAACTCGATCCAGCCGTCGGCCAGCTTGCCGCTCTGCTTGATGGCCCAGAGAGCGCCGGGGAAGCTGGCGGCGATCGAGATGAACATCAGGATCGACATGCCGTTGCCGATGCCGCGGTCGGTGATGAGCTCACCGAGCCACATGACGGCGGCGGTGCCGGCGGTCATGGTGATCACCATGACGATGGTCGTGAAGATCGACTGGTTCGGGACGACCTGGTCGGCGACGGAGCAGCCGCTGAAGAGGGCGCCGCTGCGGGCGGTCGCCACGAGGCCGGTGCCCTGGAGGATGGCCAGCGCGACGGTCAGATAACGCGTGTACTGCGTGATCTTGGCCGTGCCCGACTGCCCCTCCTTCTTGAGGGCTTCGAGCCTGGGGATGACGACGGTCAGCAGTTGGAGAATGATGCTGGCCGTGATGTACGGCATGATGCCGAGCGCGAAGATCGTGATCTGCAGCAGTGCACCACCGCTGAACATGTTCACCAGACCGAACAGGCTGTTGTTGCCCTGACTCGCCTGGTCAACACAGGTCTGGACGTTCTCGTAGCTCACCCCCGGTACGGGAATGTGCGCCCCGAGACGGTAGAGCACGATGATGCCGAGCGTGAAGAGCAGCTTCTTGCGCAGGTCGGGCGTCTTGAACGCCCGGGCGAACGCGGTGAGCACGGTGCCTCCTGCGACCCCCGCGCAAAAGCGTGAGGTGACGGTCTTGAGGATCGACGATTACGTAACAGCCAAAGGACCCCGGGCTCTTGCCCAGGACTTACCACAGCAACAGTGCACGCCACCTTACCGGCGTACATGCCCCCCTAGGAACGACCAACCGGGGATGCCCCAAATGAGAGGCATCCCCGGTCGGGTGTTCAGGCCACAGCCCTGTCCGAGTTGTCTCAGACGAGTTCGGTGACGGTGCCGCCGGCGGCGGCGATCTTCTCCTTGGCGGAGCCGGAGACGGCGTCAACCGAAACCTGCAGCGCCACGGAGATCTCGCCCTGTCCGAGGACCTTGACGAGGTGGTTGTTGCGCACAGCGCCCTTGGCGACCAGGTCGGCCACCGTGACCTCTCCACCCTCGGGGTAGAGCGTCGCGAGCTTGTCCAGGTTCACGACCTGGTACTCCGTGCGGAACGGGTTCTTGAAGCCCTTGAGCTTCGGGAGACGCATGTGGAGGGGCATCTGGCCACCCTCGAAGCGCTCCGGAACCTGGTAACGAGCCTTCGTACCCTTGGTACCACGGCCTGCGGTCTTACCCTTGGACGCCTCACCACGACCCACACGGGTCTTGGCGGTCTTGGCGCCCGGGGCAGGCCGGAGGTTGTGGGCCTTCAGCGGGCTGTTCTCCGCCATGTCAGTCAACCTCCTCAACCGTCACGAGGTGGCGGACGGTCTGAACCATTCCGCGGAACTCGGGGCGGTCCTCCTTGACAACCACGTCGTGCAGGCGCTTGAGCCCGAGCGAACGCAGGGTGTCGCGGTGGTTCTGCTTGCTGCCGATGTACGACTTCGTCTGCGTGATCTTGAGGCGAGCCATTACGCACCCGCTCCCGCACGCGCACGGAGCAGAGCCGCGGGGGCGACGTCCTCGAGGGGCAGACCGCGGCGGGCCGCGATCTCCTCGGGACGCTGCAGGCCCTGGAGGGCCGCCACGGTCGCGTGCACGATGTTGATCGGGTTCGAAGAACCGAGCGACTTCGACAGGATGTCGTGAACGCCGGCGCACTCCAGAACGGCGCGCACCGGGCCACCGGCGATAACACCGGTACCGGGGGAAGCAGGCTTCAGCAGGACGACGCCCGCAGCCTTCTCGCCCTGGATCGGGTGAGGGATGGTGCCCTGGATACGCGGGACCTTGAAGAAGCTCTTCTTGGCCTCTTCGACGCCCTTGGCGATGGCCGCGGGAACTTCCTTGGCCTTGCCGTATCCGACACCGACGGTGCCGTCACCATCGCCCACCACGACCAGCGCGGTGAAGCTGAAGCGACGACCACCCTTCACTACCTTGGCGACGCGGTTGATCGCGACGACACGCTCGACGTACGCGGTCTTCTCGGCGGCAGCGCCACCGTCACGGCCCTTCCGGTCCCGCCGCTCGCCGCCACCGGCACCGCTTCCGCGGCGCTGGGGTCCAGCCATTGGATTTACCTCTCTCTGTTACGTCCGCTGTGCGTTGGAACCGGGGCTTAGAACTTCAGCCCGGCTTCACGGGCGGCGTCAGCCAGAGCGGCAATCCGCCCGGCGTACTGGTTACCACCGCGGTCAAACACGACGGCCTCGACGCCTGCAGCCTTGGCACGCTCGGCGACCAGGGCGCCGACCTGCTTGGCCTGGGCGCTCTTGTCACCCTCCGCACCACGGATCGAGGTGTCCAGGGTCGACGCCGACGCGAGCGTGTGGCCCGCGATGTCGTCGATGACCTGGGCCACGATGTGGCGGTTGGAACGCGTCACGACCAAGCGGGGACGCTCCGGCGAACCGGAGATGTGCTTGCGGACGCGGATGTGGCGCCGCTTGAGAGCGGCACGCTTGTACGCGTCGCCCTTGGCGATCTTCACACCGTATGCCATGGCTACTTACCAGCCTTTCCGACCTTGCGGCGGATGACCTCGCCCGCGTACTTGACGCCCTTGGCCTTGTACGGGTCGGGCTTCCGCAGCTTGCGGATGTTGGCGGCTACCTCGCCGACCTTCTGCTTGTCGATGCCCTCGACGCTGAGCTTCGTGGGCGACTCGACCTTGAAGGTGATGCCATCCGGAGCCTCGATGAGGATCGGGTGGCTGTAGCCCAGGGCGAACTCCAGGTTGGAGCCCTTCGCCTGGACGCGGTAACCGACACCGCTGATCTCGAGCGCCTTGCTGTATCCCTGGGTCACACCGGTGATCATGTTCGCCACCAGCGTGCGGGACAGGCCGTGAAGGGCCTTGTTCTGACGCTCGTCGTTCGGGCGGACGACGTTGAGCACGCCGTCCTCACCCTTGGTGACCTCGATCGGCGCTGCGACGGTGTGCGAGAGGGAACCCTTCGGGCCCTTCACCGCGACCGTGCGGCCATCGATGGTGACGTCCACACCGGCGGGAACCTGGATGGGGAGCTTGCCGATTCGCGACATGAGCTTTTCCTCCGTTCCCGACTACCAGACGTAGGCGAGGACTTCCCCACCTACGCCCTTCTTGCTGGCCTGCTGGCCGGTCAGGAGACCGTGGGACGTGGAGATGATCGCCACGCCCAGGCCGCCGAGAACCTTCGGCAGATTGGTGGACTTTGCGTATACACGCAGACCCGGCTTCGAGATGCGCTTGATGCCGGCGATCGAACGCTCGCGGTTCGGCCCGAACTTCAGCTCGAGAACGAGGCTCTTACCGACCTCGGCATCCTCGACCTTCCAGCCGGTGATGAAGCCCTCCTGCTGGAGGATCTCCGCGATGTGCGACTTGATCTTGCTGTGCGGCATCGAAACATCGTCGTGATACGCCGAGTTCGCGTTACGCAGACGCGTGAGCATGTCTGCGATGGGATCAGTCATGGTCATGAGTTGGCCTTCGGCCTCTCTCGCCGGGGTTTCCTGTATGCGCCATCCCTCTCCCCACTCAGTGGCGGGACGGGTGCGGTGCGGGGACCTACGGCGTAGTAAGTCGGTCAGGGCGGCAGGCGCCCAACCCTTCAAGCCTACGGCATGAAGAGCGGGGCTCCTGCCGACCGGATACTTACCGAGAGCTTTCTGGTCCTACGACGCCCGAGGGCGAAGGAGGATTACCAGGAGCTCTTGGTCACGCCCGGCAGCTCGCCACGGTGAGCCATCTCACGAAGGCACACGCGGCAGAGGCCGAACTTGCGGTAGACGGAGTGGGGCCGGCCGCAGCGCTGGCAGCGGGTGTAACCGCGCACGCCGAACTTCGGCTTACGGGCGGCCTTAGCGATCAGAGCCTTCTTCGCCACGGTCAGTTCTCCTTGAACGGGAAGCCGAGGTGACGAAGCAGGGCACGACCCTCGTCGTCGTTGGTCGCCGTGGTGACCACGGTGATGTCCATGCCCCGGACCCGGTCGATCTTGTCCTGGTCGATCTCGTGGAACATGACCTGCTCCGTGAGACCGAAGGTGTAGTTGCCACGGCCGTCGAACTGCTTCGGCGACAGACCACGGAAGTCACGGATACGCGGAAGCGCGAGCGACAGCGTACGGTCCAGGAACTCCCACATGCGGTCACCACGGAGGGTGACGTGGCAGCCGATCGGCTGCCCCTCGCGCAGCTTGAACTGCGCGATCGACTTGCGGGCCTTCGTGACGGCGGGCTTCTGGCCGGTGATCGTGGTGAGGTCCTTGACGGCACCGTCGATCAGCTTGGAGTCGCGGGCGGCGTCGCCCACACCCATGTTGACCACGATCTTGACCAGACCGGGGACCTGCATGACGTTCTCGTAAGAGAACTCCTCACGCAGCTTGCCGGCGATTTCCTCGCGGTAGCGCGTCTTGAGACGCGGCGCAGTGGTGGTCGTCATCAGATGTCCTCACCGGTCCGCTTGGCAACGCGGATCTTCTTGCCCTCGTCGTCAAAGCGGTAGCCGACGCGGGTGACGACCTTGTTGCCGTCCTTCTCCACAACCAGCTGAACGTTGCTGACGTGAATCGGGGCCTCGGTGGTGACAATGCCACCCGTCTGCGAACCGCGAGCCGTCTGACCGGCCTTGGTGTGCTTCTTGACCCGGTTGACACCCTCGACGAGGACGCGGTCCTGAGCGGGGAAGGCAACGATGACCTTGCCCTGCTTGCCCTTGTCCTTACCGGTGATGACCTGAACCAGGTCGCCCTTCTTGATCTTCATGCTTACAGCACCTCCGGCGCGAGCGAGATGATCTTCATGAACTTCTTCTCGCGCAGCTCACGGCCCACCGGGCCGAAGATACGGGTGCCGCGGGGGTCGCCGTCGTTCTTGAGAATGACAGCGGCGTTCTCGTCGAAGCGGATGTACGAGCCATCCGGGCGACGACGCTCCTTGACGGTGCGAACGATGACCGCCTTGACGACGTCACCCTTCTTCACGTTGCCACCGGGGATCGCGTCCTTGACGGTGGCGACGATGACGTCACCGATGCCCGCGTAGCGGCGACCCGAGCCACCGAGAACACGGATGGTGAGAATTTCCTTCGCACCCGTGTTGTCGGCGACGCGCAGTCGCGACTCCTGCTGGATCACGTCTATCTCCTGATCGTCTGCCGGTTCCCGGCGGGGGCTCCGGTGAAGGTGCCCCCGCCGAGCCTGGCGGAACTTGCCTGAGGGGGATGCCCCTCAGGAATTACTTGGCCTTCTCGAGGATCTCGACGATGCGCCAGCGCTTCGTGGCCGACAGCGGACGCGTCTCCATGATGACAACGCGGTCGCCGACGCCTGCAGCGTTCTGCTCGTCGTGGGCCTTGAGCTTGTTCGTACGGCGGATGACCTTGCCGTACAGCGCGTGCTTGACGCGGTCCTCGACAGCGACGACGACGGTCTTGTCCATCTTGTCGCTGACGACCAGACCCTCACGGGTCTTACGGAAACCGCGGTCGGTGTTGGTCTCAGTCACAGTCTTCTCGCTCATCAGACGCTCTCCACCGTCTCGATGCCCAGCTCGCGCTCGCGCATCAGGGTGTAGATCCGGGCGATGTCCTTACGGACGGACTTGAGCCGACCGTGGTTCTCGAGCTGGCCCGTCGCCGCCTGGAAGCGGAGATTGAACAGCTCTTCCTTGGCCTCGCGGAGCTTGTTGAGAAGCTCCTCGTTGCCCAGCTCGCGCAGCTCGGACGCCTTGGTACCGGCCGACATCACGACTCACCTGCCTCGCGCCGAACGATCCGGCACTTCATCGGAAGCTTGTGAGCAGCGCGGGTGAGCGCCTCACGAGCAATCTTCTCGTTCGGGTAGGACAGCTCGAACATCACCCGACCGGGCTTGACGTTCGCGATCCACCACTCGGGAGAACCCTTACCGGAACCCATGCGGGTCTCGGCAGGCTTCTTCGTCAGGGGGCGGTCCGGGTAGATGTTGATCCAGACCTTGCCGCCACGCTTGATGTGGCGGGTCATCGCGATACGAGCTGCCTCGATCTGGCGGTTCGTCACGTACGCCGGGGACAGCGCCTGGATGCCGTACTCGCCGAACGCAACCTGCGTGCCACCCTTGGACATACCGCTGCGCTTCGGGTGGTGCTGCTTGCGGTGCTTGACCCTACGGGGGATCAGCATTTCGGTCAGGCCTCCGTTCCGGTGCTCTCAGCCGGAGCAGCGGCGGCGGGAGCGTCGGCCTTGGGGGCCTCCGCTGCCGGCGCGGACTGCTGCGGCTTGCGGCCGCGACCGCCACGCTCGCCACCACGGCCACCACGGCCGGCCGGGCGGTCAGCGCCGCCACGGGCCGGACGGTTGCCGGCGCGAGCCGCTGCGTTCTCGGCGCGGACCTCGGCGATGTTCTTGACGTCGCCCTTGTAGATCCAGACCTTCACACCGATGCGGCCGAAGGTCGTCTTGGCCTCGAAGAAGCCGTAGTCGACGTTCGCACGGAGCGTGTGCAGGGGCACGCGGCCCTCGCGGTAGAACTCCGAGCGGGACATCTCGGCGCCGCCGAGGCGGCCACCGCACTGGATCTTGATGCCCTTTGCGCCCGCCTTCATCGTGCTCTGCATGCTCTTACGCATGGCACGACGGAAGGAGACACGGGAGGAGAGCTGCTCGGCGACGGCCTGGGCCACCAGCTGAGCGTCCACCTCGGGGTTCTTGACCTCGAGGATGTTCAGCTGGACCTGCTTGCCGGTCAGCTTCTCCAGCTCGCCACGGATGCGGTCGGCCTCGGCGCCACGGCGACCGATGACGATGCCCGGGCGGGCGGTGTGGATGTCAACGCGGACGCGGTCGCGGGTGCGCTCGATCTCGACCTTCGAGATGCCGGCCCGCTCCATGCCCTTCGTCATCATGCGACGAATGGCGACGTCTTCCTTGACGTAGTCCTTGTACAGCTTGTCGGCGTACCAACGGGACTTGAAGTCCGTGGTAATGCCGAGCCGGAACCCGTGCGGGTTTACCTTCTGGCCCATTACCGGGTTCCTTCCTTGCTGCTGACGACCACGGTGATGTGGCTGGTCCGCTTACGGATCCGGTAGGCACGGCCCTGAGCACGCGGACGGAACCGCTTCAGGGTCGGACCCTCGTCCACGAACGCCTCGCTGATGACCAGCGAAGAGGCGTCAGGGTGGTCGTAGTTGTGTGCAGCGTTGGCGATGGCGCTGTCAAGCACCTTGCCAACCGGCACGCTCGCGGCCTGCGGGGCGAAACGCAGGACCGCCTGAGCCTCCGTGGCATCCATGCCACGGATGAGGTCCACCACTCGGCGGGCCTTCATGGGCGTGACGCGGATGTACCGCGCCTGGGCCCTGGCTTCCATGGTTGTCCCTTCGGTGTAAGTCATAGTCGTTTCCACCCCGCGGTTAGCGGCGCTTCGACTTCCGGTCGTCCTTGACGTGGCCGCGGAAGGTGCGAGTCGGCGAGAACTCGCCGAGCTTGTGGCCGACCATCGACTCGGTGACGAACACCGGGACATGGATCTTGCCGTTGTGCACCGCGATGGTGTGGCCCAGCATTGCCGGGACGATCATCGAGCGACGGGACCAGGTCTTGATGACGTTCTTGGTGCCTGCCTCGTTCTGTACGTCCACCTTCTTGATGAGGTGGCCGTCGACGAAGGGCCCCTTCTTGAGACTGCGCGGCATCTAAACCCGCTCCTAGCGCTTCTTGTTCGTCTTGCGGCGGCGGACGATGTACTTGCTCGATGCCTTCTTCGGCGAGCGAGTACGACCCTCCTTCTGACCCCACGGCGAGACCGGGTGACGTCCACCGGAGGTCTTGCCTTCACCACCACCGTGCGGGTGGTCAACCGGGTTCATCGCGACACCGCGGACGGTCGGGCGAACGCCCTTCCAGCGCATGCGGCCGGCCTTGCCCCAGTTGATGTTCGACTGCTCGGCGTTGCCGACCTCGCCGATGGTGGCGCGGCAGCGGGCGTCGACCAGCCGGATCTCACCGGAAGGCATACGAAGGTGGGCCATCGTGCCCTCCTTCGCCAGCAGCTGCACGGATGCACCCGCGGAACGGGCGAACTTCGCGCCGCCGCCGGGCCGCAGCTCGATGGCGTGGATGGTCGTACCGACCGGGATGTTGCGCAGCGCCAGGTTGTTGCCCGGCTTGATGTCGGCGCCCGGACCGTTCTCGACGCGGTCACCCTGCGACAGACCACGGGGGGCGACGATGTAACGCTTCTCGCCGTCCGCGTAGTGCAGCAGCGCGATGCGCGCGGTGCGGTTGGGGTCGTACTCGATGTGCGCGACCTTGGCCGGCACGCCGTCCTTGTCGTGACGACGGAAGTCGATCACGCGGTAGGCGCGCTTGTGGCCACCACCCTGGTGGCGAACGGTCACACGACCGGCGTTGTTACGGCCGCCCTTGCTGTGCAGGGGGCGGACCAGCGACTTCTCCGGCGTGGACCGCGTGATCTCGACAAAGTCGGCGACGCTGGAGCCACGACGGCCCGGGGTCGTCGGCTTGTACTTGCGGATACCCATTTCTCAGTCCTCGTCCGATTCCGGACGACTCGACCTCCGTCAGGAGGTCGGGCCGCCGAAGATGTCGATACGGTCGCCCTCGGCGAGGGTCACGATGGCGCGCTTCGTGTCGGCGCGCTTGCCGAAACCGGTCTTGGTGCGCTTGCGCTTACCCTGCCGGTTGATCGTGTTGACCCCGGTGACCTTGACCGAGAAGACCGCTTCCACGGCCTGCTTGATCTGGGTCTTGTTGGAGCCGGGCGCGACGATGAACGTGTACTTGTTCTCGTCGAGCAGCGCGTAGCTCTTCTCGGAAACAACCGGCTTGACGAGAACGTCACGCGGGTCCGAGTAGGTCTTGCTGGTAACGGTCGCCTCACTCATCAGGCGGCGCTCCCTTCGGTCTCAGCGGTCTGGGGGCCAGACACGAAGGACTCGAAAGCGGCCTGGGTGAAGACCACGTCGTCAGAGACGATCACGTCGTACGTGTTCAGCTGGCCCGGCTCCAGGATGTGCACCTGGGGCAGGTTGCGCGCGGACAGCCACGCGGCCTCGTCGGCGCGGTCGACGACCAGGAGCAGGTTGCTGCGCTCCGAGATCTTGCCGAACAGCGTCTTGGCGGCCTTGGTGGAGATCCCACCCTCGACCACGCCGGTGACGACGTGGATGCGGGAGTGACGCGCCCGGTCCGAGAGGGCACCGCGCAGGGCGGCGGCCTTCATCTTCTTCGGGGTGCGCTGCGAGTAGTCACGCGGCTGCGGGCCGTGGACGACGCCACCACCGGCGAACTGCGGCGCACGGGTCGAACCCTGGCGCGCGCGGCCGGTGCCCTTCTGGCGGTACGGCTTGCGCCCACCACCACGGACTTCGCCGCGACGCTTGGTCTTGTGCGTGCCCTGACGGGCAGCTGCCAGCTGTGCGACAACGACCTGGTGGATCAGCGGAACGCTGGTCTTCGCGTCGAAGATCTCCGCGGGGAGCTCGACGGTACCGGCCTTGTCGCCTGCCGGCGAAAGGATGTCAATGGTGCTCATTACCTCAAGCCCCCTTGGCCGCGGTACGGACCAGGACGAGGCCGCCGTTCGGACCGGGGACCGCGCCCTTGATGAGCAGCAGACCCTTCTCCGCGTCAACCGCGTGGATGGTCAGGTTCTGGGTGGTGACGCGCTCGTTACCCATACGACCGGCCATGCGCATGCCCTTGAAGACACGCCCAGGGGTGGCACAGCCACCGATCGAACCGGGGGAACGGTGCTTGCGCTGGACGCCGTGGCCGGCGCCGAGGCCCTTGAAGTTGTGACGCTTCATGACACCGGCGAAGCCCTTGCCCTTGCTCTTGCCCGTGACGTCGACCTTGACGCCGGACTCGAACACCTCGGCAGTGACCTCCTGGCCCAGCGTGTACTCGCTGGCGTCAGGGGTGCGGAGCTCCACCAGGTGGCGGCGCGGGGTCACGTCGGCCTTGGCGAAGTGGCCCTTGAGGGGCTTGTTCACCTTGCGCGGGTCGATCTCGCCGAAGGCGATCTGGACCGACTCGTAGCCGTCGCTGTCATTCGTGCGAACCTGCGTCACGACGCACGGACCGGCCTTGACGACGGTCACCGGGACAACCCGGTTGTTCTCGTCCCAGACCTGGGTCATGCCGAGCTTCTCGCCCAGGACGCCCTTGATGTTCTTGCTCATCTCGGCCCGTCCCCTCAGAGCTTGATCTCGATGTCGACGCCTGCCGGCAGGTCGAGGCGCATCAGCGAGTCAACCGTCTTCGGCGTGGGGTCGAGAATGTCGATGAGGCGCTTGTGCGTGCGCATCTCGAAGTGCTCGCGAGAGTCCTTGTACTTGTGCGGCGACTTGATGACGCAGTACACGTTCTTCTCAGTGGGCAGCGGCACCGGGCCCGCGACCGACGCACCAGTGCGCGTCACCGTCTCGACGATCTTCTTCGCCGAGGAGTCGATGACCTCGTGGTCGTAGGCCTTGAGCCGGATGCGGATCTTCTGTCCCGCCATGGCTACTAGTAGTCCTGTCTCTCATAACGCTCTGGTACCCGGGAGTTCTCTTAACTCCGCCTCCGACCCACGCGGTCGGGCGTGTCGCATCCCCTCTACGAAGATCTCCCGAAGGATTTCCCAACCAAGGGGGTGCGGGCCGAAACCGCGCTGCCGGGGGCGAAACCCCACCGGGTGCCTGGTCAGCGCCCTGCTGAACTTCCCGAAAGATTCCCGTACGTCCGACCCTGGGGGTCGACGAGTACTGTGGGACTCGCTTCCGGTCCTCCCGGCGGGAGGCGCGCAGCATTGACACTCAACCGAGCAACCTGGCTAGTGTGCCACACGGCTCGGGGGCCTGGCCAATCGGGCCGGGGATCTTACCCCCTGCGGGGGACCGGTCAAACGCGGGCACGCTTCGGGGCCCGTCGCGACCCGCCGCACATCTGCCAGTCCGACGCGTCAGCCGCGACTGACGTTCTCGGTGAGCAGCCGGAGCAGGTGCTTGGCCGTGGCGTCCTGCTCGGGTGTCAGCCCCATCGCGTCGCCGATGGCGAGAGGCACCGCACGCGCCCGCTCCCGCAGGTCCAGGCCGGCCCCGGTGAGACGCACCGCCACCGAGCGCTCGTCGTCCTCCCGGCGTTCGCGGCGGACCAGGCCGTTCGCCTCGAGGCGCTTGAGGAGCGGCGAGAGCGTGCTCGACTCCAGCTGCAGCGCTCCACCCAGGTCCCGCACGGAGACGGCGTCCCGCTCCCAGAGGACCAGCATCACCAGGTACTGCGGGTAGGTCAGGCCCAGCTCGTCCAGCAGGGGGCGGTAGCGCGCCGTCACCGCCCGCGAGGCGGCGTACAGGGCGAAGCAGAGCTGGTCCTGCAGCTGGAGCGAGCCCTCGGCGGGCGGGGTGTTCGCGGTGGTGGCCATGGGGCGGACTCCTCGCTTCCGTCGACGGCGGGCCCGTGGGGCGACAGGGGCCTTTCAGTGTAGCCCTTCAGGTGTCCGCGATCGCTTCGCGCTCGATTAAGTTGTGCACGACTTAGTCGAGCGCTATGGTCCTGTCGTGGCCGCCGCTTCGGGTGGCCGCCCCGCCCTTGTCCCGAGGAGCCCGCCTTGTCCGAGCAGACCAGCCCCCGTCCGGTCGTACTGGAACCCGCCGCCGCCGCGTTCGCCGAGGCCACCGCGAACCCGCCCTACCTCTTCGACCTCGGTCCGGCCGAGGGCCGCAAGGCCGTGGACGAGGTGCAGTCCGGCCCCGTCGACGCACCCGAGGTCACCCAGGAGTGGGTCACCGTCGAGGGCGGACCGACCGGATCGGTCCGGGCCCGCGTCACGCGCCCCGCCGGCGCCGAGGGACCGCTGCCCGTCGTGCTGTACGTCCACGGCGCCGGCTGGGTGTTCGGCAACGCCCACACCCATGACCGCCTCGTGCGGGAACTGGCCGTCGGGGCCCGGGCGGCCGTCGTCTTCCCCGAGTACGACCTCTCACCCGAGGCCCGCTACCCCGTGGCCGTCGAGCAGAGCTACGCGGTCGCCCGCTGGATCACCACGGAGGGCGCCGCCCACCGCCTCGACCCGACGCGGCTGGCCGTGGCCGGGGATTCCGTCGGCGGCAACATGGCGACGGTCCTGACCCTGCTCGCCAAGAAGCGCGGCGACGTCTCCTTCGCCCACCAGGTGCTGTTCTACCCGGTCACCGACGCCGCCTTCGACACCCCCTCCTACCACGAGTTCGCCGAGGGGTACTTCCTGCGCCGCGACGCCATGCAGTGGTTCTGGGACCAGTACACGACCGATGAGGGGCAGCGCGCCGAGATCACCGCGTCGCCGCTGCGCGCCACCGTCGACCAGCTCACCGGCCTGCCTCCGGCCCTGGTCATCACCGGTGAGGCCGACGTTCTGCGGGACGAGGGCGAGGCGTACGCGGCCAAGCTGCGCGAGGCGGGGGTTCCGGTGACCGCCGTCCGCTACCAAGGCGTCATCCATGACTTCGTGATGCTCGACGCCCTGCGCGGGACGCATGCCGCCGAGGCCGCCATCGCCCAGGCCGTCGCCACCCTGCGCACGGCGCTCGCCACCGCCTGACGCCGTTGTCGGACCTCCGCGGCGACCGGTCGCGGAGGCCTGACAGAATCCGGCCATGTCCACGAGCACCGTCCAGGCCTGGAGCCTGCGCCCGGCCACGTCCGACGACCTCGAGGCCATGGCCGAGATCCGGGCCGTGGTGATGCGCCCCGACCTGGAACGTCTCGGCCGGTACGACGAACACCGCGTCCGGCAGCGGCTGCGCGACGCCTACGCCCCCGAGCACACCTCCGTGGTGGAGGTCGACGGGGACGTCGCTGGGTGCGTCGCCCTGCGCCCCTCCGAGGACGGCTGGTGCCTGGAGCACTTCTACCTCACCCCGGAGCTCCAGGGCAGAGGCATCGGCACCGCCGTCCTCACCCGGCTCCTGGCCCGCACCGACGCCGACGGCCTGCCGGTCCGCCTGGACGTCCTCCAGGGGAGCGTGGCCCGCAGGCTGTACGAGCGCCACGGGTTCGTCCTGGAGCGGGAGGACGCGGTGGACGTATTCATGGTGCGGGCACGGTAGATCTCCGCGGACTCACGTACGCGTGACCGTCCCGCAGGCCCCGTCGGGCTGCCACTCGCTGCGGTCGTACGGGTCCACGTCCTCGCCGCGAGGGGTCGGGTCCGCCACATCGCTCGGGAAGGACGGGTGGAGGAAGCCGTCGTTCACCTCGCAGGCGGTGTTGCCGACGTTCTGCTCGGAACTGACGACGGAGAGCTTGCCGCGCGTCGCCACGAACCGCTCCGGGTCGTGCAGCGCCGTCGTCAGCTTCCGCCGCACGATCGTGCGCGCCACTTCGTCGCCGCCCGGCTTCACCAGCGGGTAGACGAACGTGTAGTCGGCGTGCACCTCGACGGAGCCTGCGGCGCCCGCCTCGAAGGTCATCCGTCCGCGGGTCTTCACGACGCCCCCCGCCAGTCGTGCCTCGTCCGGGTCGAACCGGCTGAACAGCATCAGCGGGTCCTGGTCCTCGCCGGGCTCCGCCAGTGACCGCTCCAGGCGTTCCCGCTCACCCTTCTGCCGCGGGTCGAGCAGGTTCAGCGCCTCCTCGGGCTTCTCCCCCCGCAGGGTGGCGGGATCGAGGTTGGCGGCGACGAGCAGCTGCCGGGTCGCCCGCAGGGCCTGCTCGACCTCCCCCTTGCTCATCCCTCCGGCCGCCTCGGCCTCCGGGATCTCGATGCCCTTCGCCCCGTCCGCCCAGCGGACGGCGGGCGATCCGCGGAACGGCTCCGCCGGGGTCGGCCGGTCACCGGCGGGTCCGTCGGCGGGCGCGGCGGTCGGCGGCGCGGTCTCGGCGGGCAGCGGGTCGGCACTGGCGGAGTCGCCGCCCCCGGGCAGGTGGTCGGTCAGCAGGCTCGGCCGCATGGTGACCACCAGGATCCCCACGACCACGGCGAACCCCAGGACCGCGGCGACGCGGCGGCTCTTCCTGGGACGGGCGCCCCCGATCGGCGGGCCCGTGCGCCAGCCCTCCGGCTGCCACTGTCCGGCCGGCTCGCCCTTACGGCCCCGGCCCCGCCCCCGCGCCGCCTCCTCGTCCAGCGCGCGCAGCCGCGCGGTGACCATCCGGGCGCGGGCCGAGGGCTCCTTCGGCGCGTCGGCCCCGCCCTCCCCCGCCCGCCGGACCAGCTCCGCCCATTGCTCGTCGGTGACGCGATCCGTGCCGTCGCCGTGATCAGGAGATCCCCCTGGCGTGCTCGTGCTCATCGTTCTGCCCCACTCCCCCATGAAGTTGTCAGGGCAACTTCATCCGGGGCGTGCGAACACGAACAAGGGAACGCGGCATTCCGTGACGTTCTTGTGACCGTGACGTGGGGGCCTCGCGCATCCGCCGGGCAACCCTGCCGTCCGGATCCCCGTCTATCCCCTCGCAGGAACAGGGGCACGGCCCTGACCTGCACTGACCGACAGCACGCAGCCCTGGGCTCCCGCCCGCCCGCTGCGGGGGGACGCGGACGGAGTGCGTGGCGTGACGGATGGACCTGCCCTGCCCGGAAACGGTGTGCGACGACGCACCGTCATGACGATCGCCGCCGCGGGGGCGGCACTCAGCGCCTGCTCGGTCCCCGCGCCCCGGCGTGCGGATCCCGCCCCGGATCCCGCGCCCGGCCGTCCCATCAGCACCGCGCGGCGTGCGCTGCTCATGCAGATACTCGCCCACCCGGACGACGACCTGTACTTCATGAACCCTGACACCCGGCGCGCCCTCGATGCCGGGACACCACTGGTCTGCGTGTACCTCACGGCGGGCGAGGCGGACGGCGTCAACAAGATCCCCGGCCGGGCCCGCCCCGCACCGGACAAGGCCGCGTACTCCTCGGCGCGCCACCAGGGCCTGCGACAGGCGTACGCGACCCTGCTCGGGCTGGAGAAGTTCGCACCCTGGGAGGTCTCCGTCGCCGAGCTCGACGGCGGGCACCGGGCCGAGGTCAACACCCTGACCGCCGGGGTGCGCCGGGTCGAGCTGATCTTCCTCGGCACCGCCATGCACACCGGACGCCACCGGCTCGGGCTGCCCAGCCTCTGGCAGGACCGCCGACTGGTCCTGCGCACCGTCGTCGCCGACGGCTCGCCGCTGCGTCGCGCCGGCTCTTACACGTACGACGGACTGATCGACGTCCTCACCGGGCTGCTGGAGCGCTACGAGCCCACCGTCGTGCACACCCTGGACCCGGATCCGGACATCCAGCACAGCACCGAGGCGGTCCGGCGGGCGGACAGTGAGCAGCACGGGTACTCCGACCACGCCGACCACACCGCGGCGGCCTGCTTCGCCTGGGCGGCGATGATCCGCCGGGTCGCCAGGAGTACGCGGGACGGCGCGGGGATACCGGGTTTCGTCGTCACCTCGTTCCGCGGGTACTACAACCGGCACTGGCCGAAGAACCTGCCGCCCGGTGTGCTCGACGGGAAGGCCGCCGCCCTGGTCCCCTACGGCGGCTCGCCCGACTGGGACTGCGGCAATCCGTCCGGGTGCGGTGACTACAACGTGGGCGGTGACCGGCCGCTGACCAACAGGAAGGGCTGGGTCCGCTCCACCCGCCACCGCTATCCGGGCCCCCGTACCGTCGTCGCGGCCGACCCCGGCGGGCGGCTCGCGGCGTACGCGGTGGTGGGGCTCCGCCTGGTCGTGTGGCGCGAGGCCGACGCCGCCGGCGGGGCGTGGGGCCCGCCCCGCGACCTCGGCGGCGGCCCGCTCGCCCCGGCGCTGGGATCGGCCGCCACGGGCGACGGCGGTCTCCTCCTGTTCGGGCTGCGGTTCGCGGCGCTCGGCGGACACGGGGCCGACAACGAGCGCGAGATCGTCCTGCTGGAGCGGAGCACCCCGGGCGGCGGATTCCTCGCCTGGCGCGGTCTCGGCACCCCCTCCCCCGGCCGGGACGAGGGGCGGCGCATCGGCGTCCCCGTCGCCGTAGCGGCGCCGGACGGCCGGGTCCACCTCTTCGTACGCAACGCGGAGAAGGGGCTCAGCACCCGGGTACGGGAGGCGGACCGGAGCTGGGGCGAGTGGCTGGACCTGGGCGGCGGAGAGGTCCAGGACGGTCTGAGCGCCGTGGTGGACGGCGGCGGCCGGGTCCATGTGTACGCCGCGGGCCATCACGCGGTCCACCACTGGACCCAGGACACCCCGGGCCGCGGGCTCACCGCTCGTACGCAGATCGACGCCGGCCCCGTACCGGGCGACGCGCCCACGGCGCTGCCGGCGGCGGACGGGTCCGTCGACCTGTTCTACCGGGGTCAGGCGGGGGCCGTGACGACGGTCGTACGGGGCGGGGCGGCCACGGACCTCACCGGCTTCGACGGGTACGGAGAGCTGACCGCCGCGGGTCCCGCGCTGCTCGGCCGCACGGTCGGCGGCCTGCTCCAGCTCCGTACGGGCACGCGGCTCTCGGTGCGGTCGCACGGGCCCGTCGCACTGGACGGAGCCGCGCTCCGGGCCGGCGACGACGGCCGTCCGGTGGTGGTGGGGCTGGGGACGGACGCGCTTCCCTGGACGTGGCGCCCGTAACCCGTGCGCCCTCGTACGCACACAGAAGAGGGGCCCCGTCCCACCGCTCGCGCGGCGGGCCGGGGCCCCTCTCGGTGCTCTGTGCGGAGCAACCAGGTCAGACAGTCAGGTGATTACTTGACGATCTTGGTGACCTGGCCGGCGCCCACGGTCCGGCCACCCTCACGGATGGCGAACTTCAGGCCCTCTTCCATGGCGACCGGCTGGATCAGCGCGACGTCCATGAGGGTGTTGTCACCCGGCATGACCATCTCGGTGCCCTCGGGAAGGGTCACAACGCCCGTCACGTCCGTGGTACGGAAGTAGAACTGCGGGCGGTAGTTGTTGAAGAACGGGGTGTGACGGCCACCCTCGTCCTTCGACAGGATGTAGGCCTGGGCCTGGAACTCGGTGTGCGGCGTGACCGAACCCGGCTTGATGATGACCTGGCCGCGCTCGACGTCCTCGCGCTTGATGCCACGAAGCAGCAGACCGACGTTCTCACCGGCCTGGCCCTCGTCGAGCAGCTTGCGGAACATCTCGATGCCGGTGACCGTGGTGGTGGTCTTCTCCTGCTTGATGCCCACGATGTCAACGGTCTCGTTGACCTTGAGGACACCACGCTCGATGCGGCCGGTGACGACCGTACCGCGACCGGTGATCGTGAAGACGTCCTCGATCGGCATGAGGAACGGCTTCTCGACGTCACGCTCGGGCTGCGGGATGGACTCGTCGACGGCCTTCATCAGGTCGAGAACGGTCTTGCCCCACTCGGCGTCGCCCTCGAGGGCCTTGAGCGCCGAGACCTTGACGACCGGAAGGTCGTCGCCCGGGAACTCGTACTCGGAGAGGAGCTCACGAACCTCGAGCTCGACGAGCTCCAGGATCTCCTCGTCGTCCACCATGTCGGCCTTGTTCAGCGCGACGACGATGTACGGCACGCCTACCTGGCGGGCCAGGAGCACGTGCTCCTTGGTCTGCGGCATCGGGCCGTCGGTGGCCGCGACCACGAGGATGGCGCCGTCCATCTGCGCCGCACCCGTGATCATGTTCTTGATGTAGTCGGCGTGACCCGGGCAGTCGACGTGCGCGTAGTGACGCGACTCCGTCTGGTACTCGACGTGCGCGATCGAGATCGTGATACCGCGCTGGCGCTCTTCAGGAGCCTTGTCGATCTGGTCGAAGGCCGAGGCCTCGTTCAGGTCCGGGTACGCGTCGTGCAGCACCTTGGTAATGGCGGCCGTGAGGGTCGTCTTACCGTGGTCGATGTGACCGATGGTGCCGATGTTGACGTGCGGCTTAGTCCGCTCGAACTTTGCCTTCGCCACTGGGGTCCTCCTGAGTGGTTCTGTACGCCTTGCTTCATCGGCGCCAGGTGATCTTTGCTGGAATGCCGGTGCCGGGGACATTCGCCACGCTGCTTACGCGCTGCGACGAATGTCCGACCGGGCTCCGGTGACAAGCCTAAAGCGTGAGCTCGGAAGAGTTACTCGCCCTTGGCCTTCGCGATGATCTCCTCGGCGACGTTCCGCGGAACCTCGGCGTAGGAGTCGAACTGCATCGAGTAGCTTGCGCGACCCGAGGTCTTGCTGCGGAGGTCTCCGACGTAGCCGAACATCTCCGAGAGGGGCACGAGGCCCTTCACGACGCGAGCGCCGCTGCGCTCCTCCATGGCCTGGATCTGGCCACGGCGGGAGTTGAGGTCGCCGATGACATCGCCCATGTAGTCCTCGGGCGTGGTGACCTCGACGGCCATCATCGGCTCGAGGAGCACGGGGGACGCCTTGCGGGCACCCTCCTTGAACGCCTGCGAACCGGCGATCTTGAAGGCGAGCTCCGAGGAGTCGACCTCGTGGTAACCACCGTCGAGAAGGGTGACGCGGACGCCCACCATCTCGTAGCCGGCCAGGATGCCGAACTGCATGGCTTCCTGGGCACCCGCGTCCACCGAGGGAATGTACTCACGGGGGATGCGGCCACCGGTGACCTTGTTGACGAACTCGTAGGAGGCGTCGCCACCCTCGATGGGCTCGAGGGCGATCTGCACCTTCGCGAACTGGCCGGTACCACCAGTCTGCTTCTTGTGCGTGTAGTCGATGCGCTCGACGGTCTTGCGGATCGTCTCGCGGTACGCGACCTGCGGCTTGCCGACGTTCGCCTCGACGCGGAACTCGCGCTTCATGCGGTCGACGAGCACCTCGAGGTGAAGCTCGCCCATACCACCGATGATGGTCTGGCCGGTCTCCTCGTCGGAGTGCACCTGGAAGGAGGGGTCCTCCTCCGAGAGCCGCTGGATGGCGACACCCAGCTTCTCCTGGTCACCCTTGGACTTGGGCTCGATGGCGACCTGGATGACCGGCGCCGGGAAGTCCATGGACTCCAGGATCACCGGGTGCTTGTCGTCGGACAGCGTCTCACCCGTGGTGGTCTGCTTCAGGCCCATGACGGCGACGATGTCACCGGCGCCCACCGACGCGATCTCCTCACGCTTGTTCGCGTGCATACGGTAGATCTTGCCGATGCGCTCCTTCTTGCCCTTGACCGAGTTCAGCACCGCGGTGCCGGCCTCGAGGCGACCGGAGTAGATCCGGACGAAGGTGAGCTTACCGAGGTGCGGGTCGCTCGCGATCTTGAACGCAAGGCCGGAGAACGGCTCGTCGTCCGAAGGCTTGCGCTTGACGACCAGCTCCGGGTCCTTGACGTCGTGGCCCTCGATGGCCTCGACGTCCAGGGGGGAAGGCAGGTAGCGGACGACCGCGTCGAGCAGGGGCTGGACGCCCTTGTTCTTGAACGCCGTGCCACAGAAGACGGGGGTCACGGTGACGGAGTCGGCCGAGCCCTTCGACGCGAGGGTGATCCGACGGATCGCCTCGTGCAGCTGCTCCTCGGTGGGCTCGACGCCCTCGAGGTACAGCTCCATCATCTGGTCGTCGTTCTCCGAGACGGCCTCAAGGAGCTTGCCGCGCCATTCCTCGGCGGCCTCCTTGTGGGTGTCCGGGATCTCGACGGTGTCGTACATCTCGCCCTTGGCGGCTTCTTCCGACCACACGAAGGCCTTCATCGACACGAGGTCGACGACGCCCTTGAAGTCGGCTTCGGCACCGATGGGGAGCTGCATGACCAGCGGAACCGCGCCCAGGCGGTCCACGATCATGTCGACGCAGCGGTGGAACTCGGCGCCCGTACGGTCGAGCTTGTTGACGAAGCAGATACGCGGCACGCCGTAGCGGTCCGCCTGACGCCAGACAGTCTCGGACTGGGGCTCGACGCCGGCCACACCGTCGAACACGGTGACGGCACCGTCGAGGACGCGGAGCGAACGCTCCACCTCGACGGTGAAGTCGACGTGACCGGGGGTGTCGATGATGTTGATGGTGTGGTCAACATCATTGAGCGGCCAGTGACAGGTCGTCGCGGCCGACGTGATCGTGATGCCGCGCTCCTGCTCCTGCTCCATCCAGTCCATCGTGGCTGCGCCGTCGTGGACTTCACCGATCTTGTACGAAACGCCGGTGTAGAAGAGGATCCGCTCAGTGGTGGTCGTCTTGCCCGCGTCGATGTGGGCCATGATCCCGATGTTGCGGACCTTGGCCAGGTCAAGCGAAGTGGTGGCCATAAGGCTCAATCTTCTCTCGGTCTCGATGGGGTGAGCGACTACCAGCGGTAGTGCGCGAAGGCCTTGTTGGACTCGGCCATCTTGTGGGTGTCCTCGCGCTTCTTGACGGCAGCGCCAAGACCGTTGGAGGCGTCGAGCAGCTCGTTCATGAGGCGCTCGGTCATGGTCTTCTCGCGACGGGCGCGGGAGTAACCGACGACCCAGCGGAGCGCGAGGGTGGCGGCGCGACCGGGCTTGACCTCGATCGGCACCTGGTAGGTGGCGCCACCGACACGGCGGGACTTGACCTCGAGCGAGGGCTTGACGTTCTCAAGCGCGCGCTTCAGCGTGATGACCGGGTCAGCGCCGGTCTTCTCGCGGAGGCCTTCCATGGCGCCGTACACGATCCGCTCGGCGGTGGAACGCTTGCCGTCGAGGAGGATCTTGTTGATCAGCGAGGTGACAAGAGGAGAGCTGTAGACCGGGTCGATGATGACCGGGCGCTTCGGGGCGGGGCCCTTACGAGGCATTCTTACTTCTCCTTCTTGGCGCCGTAGCGGCTGCGGGCCTGCTTGCGGTTCTTGACACCCTGGGTGTCGAGCGAACCGCGGATGATCTTGTAACGAACACCCGGCAGGTCCTTCACACGGCCACCACGCACGAGCACGATGGAGTGCTCCTGCAGGTTGTGTCCCTCACCCGGGATGTAGGCCGTGACCTCGATACCGGAGGTCAGACGCACACGCGCGACCTTACGGAGGGCCGAGTTCGGCTTCTTCGGGGTGGTCGTGAACACACGCGTGCAGACGCCACGACGCTGGGGCGAACCCTCGAGCGCGGGCGTCTTGTTCTTCTCGACCTTGTCCTGCCGGCCCTTCCGGACCAGCTGCTGGATCGTAGGCACTACTTCTCCGGTTTCTGTGTGCCGTTCGGTGAAACTAACCTGGAACAGTCACCGACCCACGCGGTCGGGTGTGTCGAACACTGCACGCCCCTGCTGGAAGGCAGACGGAACACAGATTGCGGTGGCCACTTACGGACTCGCCATGCGGTTGAGGACACGCACCCGAGCCCAGGCACACCCCAGGCACAAGGCTTGAGCGTACCTACCTCACGGACCTGGGTCAAAACAAATGCCCCGGGGCCGGCCGCCCCCTCCCGGGGCACGACTCGGTCCGCCTCGCCTCACAGGGACTCGCCGTCCGGAGTGACGGGCGCCGTGCCTCCCGCCGGCCGGCGGGACCGGGGGCGCAGGCGCGGGATCGTGGGCACCCGGGAGGTGCGGCTCTTGGGGACCAGGGCGGGGGCGGGGGCCTGAGGGCGGTCCCCCCGCTCGCCGTCGGCCGTCGGCCCGGGCCGGGCGGTCCGCTCGTCCGCGGCGCCACCCTCCCCGTTCCGGTCTTCCGTGCGACGGCCGGCCGTGTCGCGGCCCTGCTGGCGGAGAGGGATCACGGCCGCCTGCCCGCGCACCCCTCCCACCAGCCGTAACGCGCGTCCGCCGGCGGCCCTCGCCTCCTGGAGCGCGGGTTCGTAGTGTGCGGCGGCGTCGCGCCAGCCGCTGGAGTAGGCGCGCAGCTCCCGTCGCTCCATCTCCTCCCGCAGCAGCACCATGACCTCGTCCGGTGCGTGGCTCTCGAGATGCCGGCCGAGTTCGGCGAGGAGCCCGGAGAGCGTGTCCGGTGCGTCGTCGGCGGCACCGTCCGCCCGGCCGGCGGGAGCCAGGTCCTCGACAAGGGCGCCGGCGGGCGACGCGGACCCGGCCGTGGCGTCCGTCCGGGGCGCAGCGTCCGCGACGGAGTCCGTGGAGGTGTCCCCCGTGGCGGGCCCTTCGGCCGGAACCCGGGATCGCCCGTTACGCCTCGCCACGCGCGCCCCCATCCCCGTCCCGCCCGAATCGCACACGGGCGGAACATATGTCATCGCCGCGTGAATGCCTGCTGGAGCGGGGGGACAGGCCGAGTCAGCTTACGGGCCGGTTCCGGGGGCGGGTCCTACGGGGACGCTTCATGATCCACAGGAGGGGCCGGAAGCGGAACGGTGGCGCCGGGCGACGGAACCCGGGCAGCCCGGCCGGGGAGTGCGCGGGACGGGTCAGTCGGAGGCGAGCGGTGCCCGGCTCCCGGAGGCCCTGACGGCTTCCGAGGGCAGGAACTGGCCGGCGATCCTGATGAACATCTCCCGCTGGTCCGCCGCGATCCCGAGACCGTCCGCCGCCTCCTCCAGCGTGAGGCGCCGCCCACCCGCCGGGGCCTGGCCGACCGACGGCAGCGGCAGGTCCTCCTCGGTGAGCCGGCCGGACTCGATGAGCATGTCGCGCACCGGGACCTGGAGCACCTGGGCCAGTCGGCGCGTGGTCTCCAGGTCGGGCATGCTCTGGCGCTGGAGCAGCCGCGTGATGGCCGCCCGATGGACTCCGGCCTCGTCGGCGAGGCGCGATTTTCCGCCACCGCGCGGGCTGTCGATATCGAACCCGCGCCGGCGGATCAGCTCTTCGATCCAGGTCGCGAAGCGGTCGAGTTCGCCTGTGGTCATGAGCGGTCGCCTCCCTCCGAAGCGGACATCAGCGTATCGCGCTTGCGCGCACAGAATTACCCCCTCGCACCGTCTCGTTTGTGAAGTTTCTGCTGACATAAACGCAGGCCGCTTCGGTCAAATGCTCTTGCGGGCGGGCACGCAACATGCGAACGTGCGACCCCGCAACAAGTTGTGCCGGGGAGAAGGGACCACCCATGACCACACGCGCCGAGAACGAGAAGACCGCCCATGACGCCGTGCTCTGGATCGAGCTGCTACTGAAGCAGTTCCCCGAGCTGCTCGGCGAGCTGGCGCCGGCCCACCGCTCCCCCTCCGCCCCTCCGCCGGACAGCGCGAGGCCGTCCGCCCCGCAGGGCCGCTCCCGCGCGGAACGCGAGGAGGCCCTTCGGGCCGAGCAACTGCACGGCCTGACGCCGTCCGGCCCCACCACCGCCCCATTGCGCCTGCACGTCTCCGACGCCATCCGCGACATCACCGACGGCGTGGTGGAGCTCGACGAGGCCGTGCACGACAGGCTCCGCCTGCCGCGCCCCCGCCGCGCCCAGGTGGCCGAGCGACTGCTCCGCGTCGCCTCACTGCTCGGGCAGGCGGCCGGGGACGCCCTGCTCACGACCCACATCCGGGACGAGACCCGCCGGATGGCAAGGCGCTGCACCCGCGTCCTGGGCTCGACAGAGCCGGTCGTACGGGTCCGCGGCCGCTGCCCCTGGTGCGACTCGGTCTCCCTGCGCGCCTTCCCGGCCCGCCGGGCGGTGCTCTGCGTCAATCCGGCCTGCCGTTGCGCCGACCGGGAGTGCGACTGCCGTACGGACCCCGCCCACCGGCACGGCTGGAGCGAGGGCGCCTGGGCGCGGCTGGCGGCGGAGTCCGGCGGGGACCTCACGGAACTGTCCGGCTCGACGGCGGACACCGCGGAGCGGGAGGTACGCCGGTGACGGCGGCGACCCTGATCACGGGAGCGCTGGCCGCCGACGAGGCGGGCGTGACCCCGGCGACGATCCGCAAGTGGGTCCAGCTGGGCCGCCTCTCCCCCGCGGGGAAGCAGGGCCGGGCGCAGCTGTTCCGGCTGGAGGACGTCTTCGCGGCGGAGCGTGCCGCCCGGCGGAAGCCGCGTACGGCCGGCTGAGAGGAACAGAAAGACGGGGGGCGGGCCCGCACGGGCCCGCCCTCCCCCATGTCGCCCCGTCCGGAGCCCGGGCGCGAGTTACATCCGGAACACCTGGGCACCCTCGTCCTTGCCCCCGGCGGTCAGCGCCACCGCCTCACCCCAGCCGCTGCGGAACCCCCGCGTCTCCGCCTCCACGGCGATTCTCGCTCCGACCTTGCCGACGACGGCGGTGAGCGTCCTGGCGACGTCAGCGGTGTACGTGCCCGCTTCCCCTGATTCCGCGGCCACTTCGACCACGGCGGCCATGACATCGGCCAGCCGCTCCTGGGCACTGATCACCATCGCGCTCCCGTCCACACCTGTTCCACTTCCTTGTTCCGCACGCCCAGTAACGGCGCTCCGTGCTTCAGAACCGCCACCTCTCGAATGCATGTTCGATAGCCGCAGACTAACGCACCCGGCCCGTCATATGCGGGAGTTGCGCACCCCTGGGAGTTGCCGCTCCGCACTAAGTGGTTGCGCGCACGCACGTTATGCGTCACAGTTGGTGCAGCGGCGGAGCTGCGCCCACCTTCCCTCCGGGGCGCGGCTCCGCCGTTCCCGTACCCGTACGCCCACCGGCCGGACGGCCACGAACAGGAGTGATGCCCCGTCATGAGTTCACCTCCCAGCACCTTCCCCGACGTGGAGGCCATCGTCGTGGAGCTCCTCTCCGACCGCCCGGACCTCGCGGACGCGGTCGTGGACGAAACTCCTCCGCCGGGCTTCGACGGCACCCAGCCGGCGGTGATCGTCAGCCGGCGCGGCGGCGCCTGGATCGACGACCTCCACCTCGACCAGCCGCTCATCGAGCTGGAGGCCTACGGGCCGGACAAGGCGACGGCGCACCGCCTCGCGAACTCCGCCCGGGCCGAGCTGCTCTCGGCGGTCGGCCGGACGTACGGGACGGGCGTCGTGATCACCGACGTGGTCGAGGCCGACGGCCCGCGCTGGCTGCCGGAGTACCTCTACCCGGCGGCAAACCGCTACCTCACCGTGCTGCGGGTCTCCCTGCGCATCGGCTGACCCCGCACCACCCCGGCGCGACACCGCGCCCCACAGACAAGGCCCCGCCGCCGGCGGGGCCTTCGCCGTACCCGCGGCAGGCACCACCCACGCCCAACCATCCCAAGGAGTCATCCATGGCAGGCAACAACTCGTCCGAGATCCGCGTGGCCGGCACCGGCCGCATCCTGGTCGGGAGCCTCAACGCCCCCCTCCCGGACGCGTTCTCCGACAATCCGGCGGCCGACTGGGGGTCGGAGTGGACCGACCTCGGCTACACCTCCACGGACGGGGTGACCTTCTCCAAGAAGGACAAGCTGGACCCGGTCGAGACGTGGCAGTCGATCAGCCCGGCGCGGTTCGTCTACGCGGACCGCGACCTGACGCTGAAGTTCTCGATGCTGCAGTTCAACGAGGACACGCTGCCCTTCTTCCTGGGCGGCTCCGGGAGCGACATCCGCCGGGGGTCGGCCGGTTCGGACATCGTCCAGTTCGACGTGCCGGACGGTCCGACCTTCGACGAGCGTGCGCTCGGCCTGGAGTTCACCGACGGCACGGCGGTCACCTACCGCTTCGTCATCCCGCGCGGCCAGGTGACGGCCACCGACGACATCAAGCTGGCCCGCAAGGCCGCCGCGATGCTCGGCGTCACCTTCACCGCGCTCTCCCCGGGCGACGGCCAGGCACTCGCGACCTTCGTCATGAAGGACGCCGCCTACGCGGTACCGGCCGAGGCCTGATCTCCCTGCCGGGCGGGCCGGTCCACCCCGGTCCCGCCCGGCACCCCGCCCGCACCACCACGTGAAGGAGACTCCCCACCCATGGCTTCATTCGACGTCAACGCGGCCCGCGCCCAGCGC
The DNA here is from genome assembly GCF_045039765.1 of Streptomyces sp. NBC_01166. NCBI lineage: Bacteria > Bacillati > Actinomycetota > Actinomycetes > Kitasatosporales > Streptomycetaceae > Streptomyces > Streptomyces sp. NBC_01166. Next base: position 5,030,678 of record NZ_CP108613.1, on the reverse strand, counting down.
ATGGAGGCGCTCGGCCGCTCCTGGTCCTTCGACCTGGACGACGACACCTTCGAGCTCCCCACCGAGCTCGGCCGCAACACCGCCAAGGCGCTCCGCTCCCTCGACGACAACGACGTCGACGGGCTGCTGAAGCTCCTGCTGGGCGAGGAGCAGTTCGCCCGCTTCGAGCAGCACGACATCACCATGCAGGACATCGCGGCGGTCCTGGAGGCGTACGGCAAGGAGACCGGGCTCGGCCTGGGGGAAGGCTGAGCCTCGACGCGTTCGCCGAAGAACACGCCGAGGCACTCGAAGCCGACCTGCTGCGGCACTACGGCGTGGACCTGCTCGACTGGTACCGCGGCCGGCTGACCTCACGCCGGCTCGCGGTGCTGGTCAAGCACATGCCACGGGACAGCGCCGTCGCCCAGGAACTCCACGGTGACGGCGCCGAATGGACGGTCACGGACTACCTGCTGGCCGCCGCCGTCGACCACCTGGCGGCCGCCAACTGGATGTTCGCCTCGGTCAACACCGACGAGGACTCCGAACCGCCCGAGCCGCCGGTGCCCGTCCCCCGGCCGGGGGACGCCGGCCGGGCCGACGAGGAGACGGACCCGCCGAGCGCACCCGACCGGGCGGAGCTCATGCGCTTCTTCGCCTGACCCGGTGCGCCCGCCGGTCCGCGACTCCATTCCCCAGCGCACCTGGCCGCGCGGACCGGAAGCGAGCAAGGCCGGCGCGCTTTCCCGCAGGGCAGCGACACCGCCGGCTCAGAAGAAGACCAGAAGCACTGCTATAGCGATGACCATGACTGCGAGCAGCCCTGCGGCAAAATACCCGACACGCGGCAACGGTGAATTCAGATAATGGCTGCTCTCCACGGATTTCGGATTACGTGGGTCAACCGCTATCTCGAACTCCTGGCCCACTTCGGGCGCCGGGACGGGAGCAGTCACGAGCGCTCTCGCGACTCCGCCGGAAGCAGTCGGAAAGGTGCACCTGACCTTCCTCACCGTACTGCCGCCCAGGTAAAGGCGTTCGGTGCACGTCGCCAGGACTCTCGACCCTGCAGCGTTGAGGCGACGATCCCGGAGCATCTGCGGAACAGACAGAAGGACGACAACGGCGACGGGCACCGCGAAAATCGCCACAGGGATAGCGTATCGCGACATTTCCATGAATTCCCCATATATCCATGCAGAGGAGCCGGAATGACTGACTACATCACTCCGAGTCAACTGGAGGCTCGTCTCGAGAAGGAACGCGAGAGTTCTGCCGGGAAAGGGTACCTCACAGCGGAAGAGGCGGACGCAAGAGTCGCGGGAAAAATCGAGGCCTACGACAAGGAGAAAGAGAAGGAGGACAAGGAAAAAGAAGAGGAACTCGTCAGCGAATGGAAAGGCTGGGTTCCGACAGAGCTCAACGTACTCAAGTCGGAATTCACCGCCCTCAAGGCCGAATGGGTCCCGCTGAACGCGTCTCTTCCATCCTTTTTCAGCCTGGAAGAGTACCTCAAGAAGAAGTTCAGCCTTGAGTACAACGACTACGGACTACTCCTCCCCCAGACGGACGGTACGGGAGAGGAGCGCCCCGGGACCCAGCCGCCGGGCACGACCCCGGCCACCCCGACCACCCCGGCCACCCCAACCACCCCGGCGACCCCCACCCCGACCACGAACCCTTCCACCGCGGCTCCGGGAGCACGGAACCAGCCGGCCCGGACCGCGCCCGGTTCCGGCCGCCCGGCAGCCTCACCGACGGCGGGGACGGACGAAGCGGCACAGCGTCGGCTGCGGGAACAACTGCGCCTCACGAACGAGGCGAGCAGGCGCACCGCACAAGGGCTGGGCACCACGACATCGGCGATGCGCGCCACACGATCGGCAGCCGCCGACCTGGCCGGCGATCTCTGACGGCACATCGAGAAGGCGGCTAGCAGAGGAGTACACGTATGAACCTGACTCAAGCCCTGGGGCGGTCGACCAGCGCACTCAAGCAGTTCCGGTCGCAGGCCGACGGCGTCGGAAAGTCGGCCTCATCGCTGACCGGTGGCGTCCGGAACGCGGAATCCGGCCTCAAGAAGATCAAAACCTCCGCCCAGACCTCCGCCCGCGAACTCACCAAGGTCCAGAAAGCCGCCGACAAGGCCGAGCGCTCGATGTCCAAGGCCGGCACGACCGGTCAGAAGAGCGGCACCCAGGTCGGGAAGTTCAAGTCCGGGGCCGACAAGGCGTCCAAGGGCATGAAGGGGCTCAACAAGTCGATGAAGGGCAACCTCGTCGGCCAGTTGCTGTCCCTGCTGGCCCCACTGGTCGAGAAGGTGGTCGAGATGGCCACCCGGTCGAAGACCATGCAGAAGGTCCTCAAGGTCGCCTTCGACGCGATCAAGAAGGTCATCAGCTCGGTCATGAAGGTCGTCGGACCGATCATGCAGAAGGCCGGCACGCTGATCAAGAAGGTCTGGGACGGCATCAAGAAGGCGATCACCGTCGTCATCAAGGCCGTCGCCACGGTGATCACCACCTACTTCAACGCCTGGAAGAAGATCATCACGACGGTGATGACCGCCGTCAAGAACGTGATCTCCAGCGTCTGGAACGGCATCAAGAAGGTCATCACCCCCGTCGTCAACTGGATCCGCGACGTCATCCCCAAGGCCTTCAGCAGGGTCAAGGAGAAGCTGTCCAGCATCTGGGGCGGGCTCCAGTCCATCGCGAAACGCGCCTTCGACAAGATCACGGGGGCGGTGAAGGGCCCGATCAACTCCGTGATCCGGCTCATCAACTCCGCGATCGACAAGCTCAACCGCATCAAGGTCTCGATCCCGGGCTGGGTCCCCGGCGTCGGCGGCAAGACCTTCGGCATCAGCCTGCCGAAGATCCCGCAGCTGGCGGCCGGCGGCATCGTGGCCCCGCGCAACGGCGGTGTGCACGCGATCGTCGCCGAGGCCGGTGAGGCCGAGGCCGTGCTGCCGCTGTCCAAGCTCGACCGGCTGCTGCGCCACACCGCCCGCCGGGCCAGGGCCGACTCGGTCAACGCGACGGCCGGAGCCGTCTCCGGCTTCCAGATCGAGAACTACTACGAGGCGTCCACGGCCGACCTCCAGGAGACTGCAACCGCCCTGCTGTTCCTGTCCAAGGCCCGCGGGTGAGCGCCGCGGCGATCGGTGCGGGCGCGGACCCGCTCGCGGGAGTCGCCGGAGCACTGAGTTCCTTCCGCGGCCGGCTCACCGACGCCGCGCGGTCCGTACGGTCCGCCGCGCGGGGCATCGGCGGGGCCGCGTCGGCCGCCGACCGGATCCAGAGCTCCGCCGCCTCGGCCGGCACCCAGCTCCGGCAGATCAAGTCCAAGGCGGACGCGGCCGGGAAGTCCCTGACCAAGGCGGGCCGGACAGCCGGCCGGACGGCGACCCAGCTCCGTACCGGCGGCAACAAGGCCCGCGCCACCGTCGCGCCCCTCAACTCCATCGCCACCGAGGGCGCCGCGTTCAGCGGAGTCGTCGGCGCCCTGGGCAAGGGCTCCGGCACGGTGTCCAAGCTCATGGGCCTCTTCGGCGGCGCGCTCACCGTCGCCTCCGGCGCGATGACCGCCGTCAACGTCGCCATGCGCGCCAACCCGCTCGGCTTCGTCCTCGGCCTGGTCGCTCCCCTGGCCGGCTATCTGATCGAGTACGCGCTCAGCTCGCAGACCGGACAGAAGATCATGAAGCAGGTCTTCGACCAGGTCCTCGAGGTGTTCCGGACCATCGGGAAATTCCTCGGCCCCGTCATCGAGGTGTACGCCACCGTGATCTCGGCCTGTTTCAAGGCCGCCTTCAAGGTCGTCACCACGGTCCTGGCCGTCGTGGGCGCCGTCCTCTCCAAGGACTTCGACGGCACCCGGAGCGCCGTCAGCACGGCCACCCAGGCCGTGACCGGCATCGTCCGCCGGGCCTGGAGCGGCTTCCGCGCGGTGATCCAGCCCGTCCTGGACTGGATCACGGAAAAGATCCCCGGCATGTTCACCCGGGTCAAGGACGCCATGTCCAGGACCCTGGACGGTATCGGCCGCTTCCTCAGCACCGGCATGCAGGGCGTCATGGCGGCCGTCACCGGGCCGGTCAAGGCCCTGATCTCCTTCGCCAACTGGGTCATCGACGGCCTCAACAAGCTCAGCTTCAGCTTCTTCGGCAAGAAGTTCGGCGTCGACCTGCCCAAGATCCCGCAGCTCGCCGAAGGCGGCGTCGTCCGGCCCGCTGGGCCCGGCTCCGCCTCGACCGTGCTGCCGCTGTCCGCGCTCAGCCGGCTGCGCCCCGCCGAGTCGACGACGCGTACGACCGGCCCCACCGGCTCGACGGACCGCTCACGGCTGCGCACGTACCACGCCGCCGAGGGCAACGGCCCGCTCGCCGTCGCCACCGACCTGCTGTTCCTGCACGGGGCGGCCGCATGAGCATCCACCCGCCCCACGACTGAAGCGAGGTGACGGCCCCTCATGGCCGAGACCACAACCACATATCCCCAGGAGACCGCACCCGGCTCACTGATCACCCGCGACGGGCAGATCCAGTGGGCCGGACTGCTGATGGGCCCCGGCACACCGTACGAGATCGACCGCACCGGGATCACCGGCTGGGACGACCTGCCGGTGCTCGACACGGGCGACATCGTCCGCCCCGACCAGCACGGCGCCTGGCCCGGCGCCCGCTGGGCGCAGCCCCGGCTCGTCGGCGCGTCCGTCTGGCTGCTGCCCCGCACGACCGGGCAGGCCCTCGGTGTCGTCTCCGCCTTCCGCGCCGCCACCGGTGCGGACGGCGGCGAGCAGTGGCTGGCCGTACGACTGCACGGCGAGACCCTGGCCGTACGTGCCAGGGTCAGCCGACGCGTCGTCCCGCAGGACCGGTCGTTCGTCGTGCACGGGGCGGCCAGGACCAGCCTGCAGTGGACCGCCACCGATCCGCGCCGGTTCGGGGCCGTCCTCCGGGAGGCGCAGGCCTCGCTGCCGATCATGGAGCCGGGCCTGGACTGGCCGGCCGAGCCCGGAGCCGCCGGGATGGGGCTCGAGTGGCCCCTGGAGTGGGGGGCGACCGGTGCCGCCGGCACATGCACCGCCGTCAACGACGGAACGGCGGAGGCCCACCCGGTGATCGAGTTCCGGGGCCCACTCCGGCGCCCGGCACTGACCCGCCTGGGCGACGGCCGGCAGCTCCGGTACGACATCGTGCTGGGCTCCCAGGACGTACTGACGGTGGACACCGAGTCCGGCACGGTGCTGCTCAACGCCACCGCCTCCCGGCTCTACACCGCGTCCCCTTCCTCAGCCCCCGAGCAGCTGTTCCACCTGCCGCCGGGCAGCACGGAGCTGGCCTTCCGCTCCGACGACGCCACCCCCGACCCCCGGGCCTCCGTCACCCTGCGCTGGCGTGACGCCCACTGGTGACGCCCCGCGGCCACCGACCGACCTTCCCATCCCTTCCCAGGAGGACAACATGCCCGTACGCAGCGCCTGGCTGATCAACCGCACCGAGACCGAGACCGGTCAGTCCCGGGCCGACACCCGGCTCTCCCCGGTCGGCACCATGACCCCGAGCGGGGCACTGACCACCACCAGCGGTGTCGTCCCGGGCTCCGCCGGCGGCGAGTACCTGATGTCGGGGCTCTACGTCTTCGGCGAGAGCGCCGGAATGAGGGCCAGCGTCGCACCGGGCCGTGCGGTGATCCAGGGCCGGGGCTCCGCCGGGGCCTACCCGGTCGTCCTCACCGACTACACCGACGTGACCTTCGACGACGGGGACGCCTCCAACCCGCGCATCGACCTGGTGGTCGTCCGCGTGTACGACGCCCAGTCCGACGGCGGCAACCGTACGGAGGCCGTACTCCAGGTCGTCGTGGGCAAGCCGGAGGCCACCCCCCAGCCGCCGCAGCTCCCGGAGGCCTCGCTCCCGCTCGCCCGTGTCACCGTGCCCGCGGGTGCGTCGGTGGGGACGGGCGGCATCGCGTGGGCCGACGCCGTGTACGACATGCGCGTGTCGACGGTGGCCGTGGGCGGCATCCTCGCCGACTCTTGGAACCGTGAGACACCCGGCGGGTACCCGGGCCAGTACCGCGACACCTCCAGCACGCTGCAGCGCTGGAACGGCACCCGCTGGGCGAACTACCCCCGCCAGACCGGCGGCATCGCCCCGCAGGGGGCACTTGCCTCGGGTGAGTACACCGGTCAGTACCGCGACGAGGCCGGGCGGCTCCAGCGCTGGGACGGCACCGTCTGGCGGCCGGCCGTCCCGTCCTCGGCATACGCGATCCAGACCGACGGCGGCTTCTGCGCCACCACCACCTGGGTCGAGGCGGTGGCCGACACGGACGGTCCGACGGTCACCACCACCTTCACCGTGCCGGTGACAGGCGCTGTCCTGGTCACCCTCGGGTTCATGGGCAACACCGCGGCCGACGGCCAGTGGTCCCGGATGAGCGCCACCATCCGCAAGGAGGGGGCCCTGGTCGTCGACGCGCACGAGGTCCGCTCCGCGGTCGTCTCGTCCAAGTTGCTGACGTCGGTGTCGACCACGTTCCGCGTCACGGGGCTCCAGGCGGGCGCGGTCTACACGGCGGTCTCCGCCTACTGCTCGTCCGCGACCAGCAACAAGGGCTGGTACGACAACCGTTTCATCCGCGTCGACCCGCTCGTGTGAGGCAGCCGATGACCACATCCGTCACCACGCCTGTCTACCGAGCGCTCTTCTGCGACCTGCGCACCGACCGCCTGCTGGACGTGCTGCCGCTCACGGAGACCAAGTTCGACGACTACATAGGCAAGCCCGGGTCGCTCACCGCCAATGTCCCCCTGCCCGGGGCCGCACTCGCCGCCCGGGCGCGGGCCGCCCTCCAGCCCGGCCGCACCGCGGTCTGGCTGGAGCGTGACGGTGACATCTGGTGGGGCGGGATCCTGTGGACCTGCACCCCGGTCTCCGACGAACAGGGCCGGATCATGGTGGAGTTCCAGGCCGGCACGTTCGACTCGTACCTGGACCACCGCATCCTCGCCGACGGCCTGGCGGGCACCGGCAGGGACCAGTTCGACATCGTCCGCGCCCTGATCACCCACGCGCAGGAGCAGACCGGCGGCGACATCGGCATCATCCCGGGCCACGACCGGTCCGGGGTGGCGCGGGACTACGCCTACACCTACTCCGCCCTCGCCCGGATCCGGGAGCTCATCGACAACCTCGGCCGGTTGAGCGACGGGTTCGAGTGGCGCATCCACTGCTACCGGGACGCCGAAGGCCGCCGGGTCAAGCGTCTCCAGCTCGGTCACCCGCAGATCCGCACGGGCCACACGGACATCGTCCTGAACCATCCCGGCCAGGTCCTCACCTACAGTCTGCCGACGGACTCCACCGTGCAGGCGAACGTCTGGGTGGCGCGGGGCGACTCCGACAACACCGACCAGTCCCAGGAGTCCCAGCCGCTGACCGTCAGCGAGGAGTCCCCCGGCGACCTGGAGGCCGGCTGGCCCCGCCTGGAGCTCACCTCCGACCACAGCGGCGTCACGGACGAGGCGACCCTGCGCTCGCTGGCCCGCGCCGAACTGGCCCGCCAGAACCGCCCCGAGATCATCCCGGAGCTGACCGTACTGCTGGACGGGCGGATCACCCCGGCCCTCCTCGGCGCCCGCATCCGGCTCCGGATCCACGACCTGTGGCATCACGAGGGCCTCGACGCCGCCTACCGGATCGTCGGCATCGCCGTCACCCCGCCGCAGCGCACCAAGGCCGAGACCGCCGTCCTCTACCTGGAAGGAGCGTGACCCCGTGGCGATCATCCCCACCGATCTGCTCGACCGTATCCGCGCACTGGAACGCCAGGTCAGGGACCTCATGGGCAGTGCCAACACCACACCGGCGCTGAACCGGATCATGGGCGGCGAGGTCGTCATCGGCGACAAGGGCCGGCTGCGCGTACGCACCTCGGGCGACGAGGACCTGCTCTATCTGGGCCGAGTCCAGCCCGACCGGGGCAAGGACGATCCGCAGCAGGGCTTCGTCGTACGCCGTGACGACGGCTCCCTGGCCCTGACCATCTGGACGGCGGCTCCCGACACCCTGCCCGTCCAGCCGGTGCAGGTCTTCGACCGCCGGGGCAACGTGGTCCTCGCCGACGACGCCGTCCACGGCGGTCTGGCCCGCCCCTACATCCCGTACCCGCTGCCCGCCCCGGCCGACGCGGCGCACTGGGAATCCACCGGGTCGACCGACTGGACCACCCTCTACCGGGGCCCGGGCATCGTCCAGCACCCGCGGCTGCACTGCGCGGTCGCCGCCGAGGGCGGTACGGGCTCCGAGGTGCGGCTGCTCGTCGACGGCGTCCAGCTCTCAGGGGTGGGCGCGCCGGGCGCCGGCCTGGTGTTCACCGAGCGGCTGCCCGCTGCCTTCGGGACCACGGTCACCTTCGAGATCCAGGCCAGGGTCGCGGCCACCGGCGACACCCTGCGCTGCCGTCCGCTCGCCCTGTACGGCGTCCAGTCCTGACGCCGGGCCAGACCGGACGGCCACCCGACAACCACCGAGGAGGGCACCCGAGTGCTGCCTGAAAACATCCCCACCGTCACCGTCACCGCCCGCTACATGACCCCCGACGGCCGCCCGATGAGCGGCACCGTCGAATTCCGGCCCCCGGCGCTCCTCACCCATGCCGAGGAGGACCTCTTCCTGGGCGGCCCGACCCGGACCACGCTCGACGCGGAGGGCAGGATCAGCGTCGTCCTGCCCGCCACCGACGCCCCGGGCTGGAACCCCGGGGCGTGGACGTACACCGTCACGGAGAAGCTGGCCGGGCTCGCCCGCGGCGGACGCGTCTACCAGATCGCGCTGGCCGCGGCCGTGCCCGCCGTGGACCTCGCCGACATCGCCCCGGCCGATCCGGGCACCCCGCAGTACGTCGCCGTACCGGGGCCGCCGGGACCCGCCGGCGGACCCGGCCCGCAGGGACCGGCCGGACCGGCCGGGGCGGTGCACTCCGTCAACGGGCACACCGAGGCCGACATCGTGCTGAGCGCGGCGGACGTCTCGGCCCTCGCCTCCGCGTCGGCGGGAGCGCCGGGCGGGGTCGCCACCCTCGGCACCGACGGCCTCGTCCCGGCCGCCCAGCTCCCGGCGGGCGGCGGCGCCGTCGCCTCCGTCAACGGTCAGACCGGCGAGGTCCTGCTGACCGCGAACGACCTGGGCGCACTGACCCAGGCGGCGGGCGACGCCCGCTACCTGGCGCTCGACGGCGCCCCCGTCACCTCGGTCAACGGCCTCACCGGCGAGGTGGCTCTCTCCGCGTCGGACGTGGCGGCGGTGCCGGTCGGCGAGGGGGTCCTGCTCGCGGGAGCCCAGCAGATCGAGGGCGCCAAGACATTCGTCACCCCGCCCTCCACCACGGCCGCCCCGACCACCGACGACCACCTGACCCGGCGCGGTTACGTGGACGCGGTCTCGGCGGCGGGCACCTGGACCCCCTCATCGATGGGCTTCAGCGGCTGGGCGTTCGACCCGGCGGCGGCCTCCGCCCCCACCCCCCAGTACTGCATCAACGGCTGGGTGTACCTGATCGGCATCCCGCTGCACGCACCCACCACCGTGAGGAACCTGGTGTTCTACGTCCCGGGCTACGTCGGCGGCACGCTCAGCACCTCCTCGTTCGCCGGGCTCTACACCGATGCCGGTGCCCGGGTCGGGCTGACCGCCAACCTCACCACCCTGATCCCCAAGACCGAGGGCGCGACCGTGGTCTGCCCGCTGACCGCCCCGTACACCGCGAAGGCGGGCAACTACTGGATCGGGCTCGTCATCAACGGGCCCAGCCCCAGCACCAACGGGCCCGCCTTCTCGCGGGGCGCCCATGTGGGCGAAGCGCCGGGCGGCAGCGCCCGGATGCCGGGTGAGTTCATCCGCCACGGCCGGCTCAGCACCACCGGCCAGACCTCGCTGCCCACCTCCTTCCCCCTCGACAAGGTGGTCGCGGACTCCAACGCGATCTGGGCAGCACTCTCCTGACGCACCCGTGCGAGGGGCCCCTCACCGCCCGGTGCGGGGCCCCTGCCGCACCCGCGTGCGCCGTACCGAAAGGAACACATCCATGGCCACTCCCCTGACCGCCGACCAGCTGCTCGCCGCGCTGCACGCCGAAGGCGTCTCCGTCGTCGAGTACGCGGACTGGCGCACCCACAACCGCAACCACAAGGGCGCCTGGGGCCCGCTGAACGGCGTCATGATCCACCACACCGTCAGCAGCGGCACCGACGCGTCCGTGGAGCTCTGCTACAACGGACACTCGGCGCTGCCGGGCCCGCTCTGCCACGGCGTCATCGACAAGGCGGGCACCGTCCACCTGGTCGGCAACGGCCGCGCCAACCACGCGGGCGGCGGCGACCCGGTCGTCCTCCAGCGGGTGATCGCCGAGGACTACGGCGACCGCCCGCCCGCCCCGCAGGAACACGAGGGCAGCGCCGGTTCCGTCGACGGCAACGCCCGCTTCTACGGGTTCGAGTGCGTCAACCTGGGCGACGGCGAGGACCCCTGGCCGGCCGCCCAGCTCGACGCGATCGAACGGGTTTCGGCGGCCGTCTGCCGGGCCCACGGCTGGTCCGCCCGCAGCGTCATCGGCCACCTGGAGTGGTCCGACTGGAAGGTCGACCCGCGCGGCTTCACCATGCCGGCGCTGCGCGACCGCATCGCCACGCGGCTGAGCGGCCCGGCGAGCGGCACTCCCGCGGACAGACCGGCCGACGGGACATCGGCCCCCGCGTACCAGCCGTTCCCCGGCACCTCGTTCTTCAGCGGCCGCACCAGTTCCCCCGTGATCACCGCCATGGGCCGGCGGCTCGTCGCCGAGGGCTGCTCGTCCTACGCCGTCGGGCCGGGCCCCCGCTGGACCGACGCCGACCGCCGCTCGTACGCCGCCTGGCAGCGCAAGCTCGGCTTCCGGGGCAGCGACGCCGACGGGGTCCCCGGCCGTACCTCCTGGAACGCCCTCAAGGTCCCGCACACGAAATGAGGAGTCCGCAGCCATGTCCGATGCCACCCGCCGCACCGCCCGCACCGTGGTCCAGACCGCCTTCGCCCTTGCCGTGCTCCTGCCCGCGCTTGTCGACGCGTCCGGTCTCCCGGCGTCCCTGCCCCGGGTCGCCGGGGCCCTGGCCGTCGCGGGGGCGCTGACCCGGGTGATGGCCGTACCCGGCGTGCAGGCGCTTCTCCCGGCGTGGCTCCGCACCGAACGGCCGGGGAACGAGACCGTGGGAGCCGCCCGTGACCGAGACTGATCCGAACAACCCGGTCGCCGTCGCCCTGGAGCTGGAACGCCTGCGCGGCTCGCTGGAGGCCGGCTTCGCCCGGGCCGACGGCCAGCTCGCGCTCCTCGTGCAGCGCAGCGACCAGACCGACAAACAACTGGCGGACCACGAGGCCCGCCTCGACACGCTGGAACGTTCCCGCTGGCCGCTGGCGAGCATCGGCGCGCTCACCGCGGCCGCCGGGCTCGCCGTCGCCCTGTGGGAATCCGTGCGCTGAACCGCCGGACCACGGCACGCAGAAGGGCGCCCACCCCGTACGCCGGTACTCGACGGGGGTGGGCGCCCTTCTCACTCACTGTTACTGGTTGTACGGACCGTAGTCGTAGTCCTCCAGCGGAACGGCCTGGCCGGAGCCCGTGCCGAACGGCGAGTAGTCGATGTCGTCGTAGCCGACGGCCGAGTACATCGCGGCCTTGGCTTCCTCGGTCGGCTCGACCCGGATGTTGCGGTAGCGGGAGAGACCCGTACCGGCCGGGATGAGCTTACCGATGATGACGTTCTCCTTGAGGCCGATCAGGGAGTCCGACTTGGCGTTGATCGCCGCGTCGGTCAGGACCCTGGTCGTCTCCTGGAAGGACGCCGCCGACAGCCACGACTCGGTGGCGAGCGAGGCCTTGGTGATACCCATCAGCTGCGGACGGCCGGAGGCGGGGTGACCGCCCTCGGTGACCACACGACGGTTCTCGGTCTCGAACTTCGAGCGCTCGACGAGCTCGCCCGGCAGCAGCTCCGCGTCGCCGGACTCGATGATCGTCACACGGCGCAGCATCTGCCGGATGATGATCTCGATGTGCTTGTCGTGGATCGACACGCCCTGCGAGTTGTAGACCTTCTGGACCTCGCCGACCAGGTGGACCTGGACCGCGCGCTGACCGAGGATCCGCAGCACGTCGTGCGGGTTGGTGGCACCGACGGTGAGCTTCTGGCCCACCTCGACCGCGTCGCCCTCGCCGACCAGGAGACGGGCACGCTTGGAGATCGGGAACGCCGTCTCCTCGCTGCCGTCGTCCGGGGTGACGACGAGCTTCTTGGTCTTCTCGGTCTCCTCGATCCGGACACGGCCCTTGGCCTCCGAGATCGGGGCGACACCCTTGGGCGTACGCGCCTCGAAGAGCTCGACGACACGCGGCAGACCCTGCGTGATGTCGTCACCGGCCACACCACCGGTGTGGAAGGTACGCATCGTCAGCTGGGTACCGGGCTCACCGATGGACTGGGCGGCGATGATGCCGACCGCCTCACCGATGTCGACCAGCTTGCCGGTGGCGAGCGAGCGTCCGTAGCAGAAGGCACAGGTGCCGACCGCGGACTCACAGGTCAGGACCGAGCGGGTCTTGACCTCCTCGACGCCGGCGCCCACGAGGGCGTCGATCAGGACGTCACCGAGGTCGACGTTGGCAGGCGCGATGACCTTGCCGTCGACGACGACGTCCTCGGCGAGCATGCGGGCGTAGACCGAGGTCTCGACGTCGTCCGTCTTGCGGAGGACACCGTCGGCACCCTTGACGGCGATCTTCAGCTTGAGGCCACGGTCGGTGCCGCAGTCCTCCTCGCGAATGATCACGTCCTGCGAGACGTCCACCAGACGACGGGTCAGGTAACCCGAGTCGGCGGTACGCAGGGCGGTGTCCGCCAGACCCTTACGGGCACCGTGCGTGGAGATGAAGTACTCCAGAACGGTGAGGCCCTCGCGGAAGGACGCCTTGATGGGACGGGGAATCGTCTCGTTCTTGGCGTTCGACACCAGACCACGCATACCCGCGATCTGACGCATCTGCATCATGTTTCCTCGGGCACCCGAGTCGACCATCATGAAGATGGGGTTCGTCTTCGGGAAGTTCGCGTTCATCGCCTCGGCAACCTCGTTGGTCGCCTTGGTCCAGATCGCGATGAGCTCCTGCGTGCGCTCGTCCTTGGTGATGAGACCGCGCTCGTACTGCTTCTGGACCTTCTCGTCCTGCTCCTCGTAGCCCTTGACGATGGCCTTCTTGGCCTCGGGCACGACGACGTCGGAGATGGCCACGGTCACACCGGAGCGGGTCGCCCAGTGGAAACCGGCCGCCTTCAGGTTGTCGAGCGTCGCCGCCACGATGACCTTGGGGTAGCGCTCGGCCAGGTCGTTGACGATCTCGGAGAGCTGCTTCTTGCCCACCGAGTAGTCGACGAACGGGTAGTCCTCGGGCAGCAGCTCGTTGAAGAGCGCGCGGCCCAGGCTCGTACGCAGGCGGAAGGTGTCACCCGGCTGGTACTCGGGCTCGCCCTCCTCGGCGACCGGCGGCACCCAGCCACGCGGCGGCATGGTGCCGACCGGGAAGCGGATGTCGACCTTCGCCTGGAGCGAGAGCTCGCGGGCGTCGAAGGCCATGGTGGCCTCGGCCGTGGAGCCGAACGCGCGGTCCGTGCCCTTGACGTTGCGGCCCTCTTCGTCCGTGGTGAGGAAGAAGAGGCCCAGCACCATGTCCTGGGTCGGCATCGTGACCGGACGGCCGTCAGCCGGCTTCAGGATGTTGTTCGAGGACAGCATCAGGATGCGGGCCTCGGCCTGCGCCTCCGCGGAGAGCGGAAGGTGCACGGCCATCTGGTCACCGTCGAAGTCCGCGTTGAACGCGGTGCAGACGAGCGGGTGGATCTGGATGGCCTTGCCCTCGACCAGCTGCGGCTCGAAGGCCTGGATGCCGAGGCGGTGCAGGGTGGGCGCACGGTTCAGCAGCACCGGGTGCTCGGCGATGACCTCTTCGAGGACGTCGTACACGACGGTGCGGCCACGCTCGACCATGCGCTTGGCCGACTTGATGTTCTGCGCGTGGTTCAGGTCCACCAGGCGCTTCATCACGAACGGCTTGAAGAGCTCCAGCGCCATCGCCTTCGGCAGACCGCACTGGTGCAGCTTGAGCTGCGGACCGACGACGATCACGGAACGCGCGGAGTAGTCCACGCGCTTGCCGAGGAGGTTCTGACGGAAACGGCCCTGCTTGCCCTTCAGCATGTCGCTGAGGGACTTCAGGGGACGGTTACCGGGACCGGTGACCGGGCGACCGCGGCGGCCGTTGTCGAACAGCGCGTCGACGGCCTCCTGCAGCATCCGCTTCTCGTTGTTCACGATGATCTCGGGGGCACCGAGGTCGAGGAGACGCTTGAGGCGGTTGTTGCGGTTGATCACACGGCGGTACAGGTCGTTCAGGTCGGAGGTCGCGAAGCGGCCACCGTCCAGCTGCACCATCGGACGCAGGTCCGGCGGGATGACCGGCACGCAGTCGAGCACCATGCCCTTGGGCTTGTTGCTGGTCTGCAGGAACGCGGAGACGACCTTGAGGCGCTTGAGCGCACGGGTCTTCTTCTGGCCCTTGCCGGTACGGATGATCTCGCGGAGGCGCTCGGCCTCCTCGTCGAGGTCGAAGGACTCCAGGCGCTTCTGCAGGGCGGCGGCGCCCATGCAGCCGTCGAAGTACGTGCCGAAGCGGTCACGCAGCTCGCGGTAGAGCAGCTCGTCGCCCTCGAGGTCCTGGACCTTGAGGTTCTTGAAGCGGCTCCACACCTCGTCGAGACGGTCGATCTCGCGCTGCGCACGGTCACGCAGCTGCTTCATCTCACGCTCGGCACCTTCGCGCACCTTGCGGCGTACGTCGGCCTTGGCGCCCTCGGCCTCGAGCTCGGCCAGGTCGGTCTCGAGCTTCTTGGCGCGGTTCTCGAGGTCCGAGTCACGGCGGTTCTCGACCTGCTGACGCTCGACGGAGACGTGCGCCTCCAGCGACGGGAGGTCACGCGTGCGGCGCTCCTCGTCGACGAACGTGATCATGTACGCGGCGAAGTAGATGACCTTCTCGAGGTCCTTCGGCGCGAGGTCCAGCAGGTAGCCCAGACGCGACGGGACACCCTTGAAGTACCAGATGTGGGTGACGGGAGCGGCAAGCTCGATGTGCCCCATGCGCTCACGGCGCACCTTGGCGCGCGTGACCTCTACGCCACAGCGCTCACAGATGATGCCCTTGAAGCGGACACGCTTGTACTTGCCGCAGTAGCACTCCCAGTCCCGGGTCGGACCGAAGATCTTCTCGCAGAAGAGTCCGTCCTTTTCGGGCTTGAGCGTGCGGTAGTTGATGGTCTCCGGCTTCTTCACTTCGCCGTGGGACCAGGTCCGGATGTCGTCCGCGGTGGCAAGGCCGATCCGCAGCTCGTCGAAGAAGTTGACGTCGAGCACTTGTCGTCAATCCCTCTTTCGGGGGTTCGAGCCCCCTCGCTTCACGCGAGAAATCGGGGCACTTCAGCAATGGTCTGAACGGGTCCGGGGAGAGCCGGCCGGATCACGAGGATCCGGCCGGACAACCCGTCAGACCTCTTCGACGCTGCTCGGCTCGCGCCGGGACAGGTCGATACCGAGCTCCTCCGCCGCGCGGAAGACGTCCTCGTCCGTGTCGCGCATCTCGATGGACATGCCGTCCGAGGACAGCACCTCCACGTTGAGGCAGAGCGACTGCATCTCCTTGATGAGCACCTTGAAGGACTCGGGGATACCGGGCTCGGGGATGTTCTCGCCCTTGACGATCGCCTCGTAGACCTTCACGCGGCCGGTCACGTCGTCGGACTTGATCGTCAGCAGTTCCTGGAGGGCGTATGCGGCGCCGTAAGCCTCAAGGGCCCACACCTCCATCTCACCGAATCGCTGCCCACCGAACTGCGCCTTACCACCCAGCGGCTGCTGCGTGATCATGGAGTACGGGCCGGTCGAACGCGCGTGGAGCTTGTCGTCGACCAGGTGGTGCAGCTTGAGGATGTACATGAACCCGACCGAGACCGGGTCCGGGAACGGCTCGCCGGAGCGGCCGTCGTACAGCTGGGCCTTGCCGGAGGGCTGGACCAGCCGGTCGCCGTCGCGGTTCGGGATCGTGGCCTTGAAGAGGCCGGTGATCTCGTCCTCGCGGGCACCGTCGAAGACCGGGGTCGCGACGTTGGTGCCGGGCGCGACCTGGTCGGCGCCGATGGCCTGCAGGCGCTGTGCCCACTCGTCACCGAGGCCGGAGACGTCCCAGCCGCGGCTGGCGAGCCAGCCGAGGTGGATCTCCAGGACCTGTCCCGGGTTCATTCGGGACGGGACACCCAGCGGGTTGAGGATGATGTCGACCGGGGTGCCGTCCTCCAGGAACGGCATGTCCTCGATCGGGAGGATCTTCGAGATGACGCCCTTGTTGCCGTGACGGCCGGCGAGCTTGTCACCATCGGTGATCTTGCGCTTCTGCGCGACGTAGACGCGGACCAGCTGGTTCACGCCCGGCGGCAGCTCGTCGCCCTCTTCGCGGTCGAAGACGCGGACGCCGATGACCTTGCCGATCTCACCGTGCGGCACCTTCAGCGAGGTGTCGCGCACCTCGCGCGCCTTCTCACCGAAGATCGCGCGGAGCAGGCGCTCCTCCGGGGTCAGCTCGGTCTCACCCTTGGGCGTGACCTTGCCGACGAGGATGTCGCCGGCGACGACCTCGGCACCGATACGGATGATGCCGCGCTCGTCGAGGTCGGCGAGGACCTCCTCGGAGACGTTCGGGATGTCCCGGGTGATCTCCTCCGGGCCGAGCTTGGTGTCACGGGCGTCGACCTCGTGCTCCTCGATGTGGATCGAGGAGAGGACGTCGTCCTGCACGAGGCGCTGCGACAGGATGATCGCGTCCTCGTAGTTGTGACCCTCCCACGGCATGAACGCCACGAGCAGGTTCTTGCCGAGCGCCATCTCACCGTTCTCGGTGGCCGGCCCGTCGGCGAGGACCTGGCTCTCGATCACGCGGTCGCCCTCGGAGACGACGACCTTCTGGTTGACCGAGGTGCCCTGGTTGGAGCGCGAGAACTTCGAGATGCGGTACGTGGTGTACGTGCCGTCGTCGTTCGTCACGGTGATGTAGTCCGCGGAGACCTCCTGGACCACACCCGCCTTCTCGGCCTTGAGCACGTCACCGGCGTCGGTGGCACAGCGGTACTCCATGCCGGTGCCGACCAGCGGCGCCTCGCTCTTGATGAGCGGGACGGCCTGACGCATCATGTTCGCGCCCATGAGGGCACGGTTGGCGTCGTCGTGCTCGAGGAACGGGATCATCGCGGTGGCGACCGACACCATCTGGCGCGGCGAGACGTCCATGTAGTCGACGTCGTCGCCGGGGATGTAGTCGATCTCGCCGCCACGACGGCGGACCAGGACACGGGCCTCGGTGAAGCGCATGTCCTCGGAGAGCGTCGCGTTCGCCTGGGCGATCACGAAGCGGTCCTCTTCGTCGGCCGTCAGGTAGTCGACGTCGTCGGTGACGACACCCTCGACGACCTTGCGGTACGGCGTCTCGATGAAGCCGAACGGGTTGATGCGCCCGTAGGAGGCCAGCGAGCCGATCAGACCGATGTTCGGGCCTTCGGGCGTCTCGATCGGGCACATGCGGCCGTAGTGCGACGGGTGAACGTCACGGACCTCGAAGCCGGCCCGCTCACGCGAGAGACCACCCGGGCCGAGGGCGTTGAGACGACGCTTGTGCGTCAGGCCCGACAGCGGGTTGTTCTGGTCCATGAACTGGGACAGCTGGCTGGTGCCGAAGAACTCCTTGATGGAGGCGACGACCGGCCGGATGTTGATCAGGGTCTGCGGCGTGATCGCCTCGACGTCCTGAGTGGTCATGCGCTCACGCACGACGCGCTCCATACGGGCGAGACCCGTACGGACCTGGTTCTGGATCAGCTCACCGACGTTACGGATACGGCGGTTGCCGAAGTGGTCGATGTCGTCGGTCTCGACCATGATCGAACGGCCGGACTCACCGACGGTCTCGGTCTCACCGGCGTGCAGCTTCACCAGGTACTTGATGGTGGCGATGATGTCGTCGCTGGTGAGGACACCCGCGTCGAGCGGCTCGTCGGCGCCGAGCTTCTTGTTCACCTTGTAGCGGCCGACCTTCGCGAGGTCGTAGCGCTTCGGGTTGAAGTAGAGGTTCTCGAGCAGCGTCTGAGCGGCCTCGCGCGTGGGCGGCTCGCCCGGACGCAGCTTGCGGTAGATGTCGAGCAGCGCGTCGTCCTGGCCCTGGGTGTGGTCCTTCTCCAGGGTGGCGCGCATCGACTCGTACTCGCCGAACTCCTCGAGGATCTGCTCGGTGGTCCAGCCGAGAGCCTTCAGGAGGACGGTGACGGACTGCTTGCGCTTGCGGTCGATGCGGACACCGACCATGTCGCGCTTGTCGATCTCCATCTCCAGCCAGGCACCCCGGGACGGGATGATCTTGGCGGAGAAGATGTCCTTGTCGGACGTCTTGTCGATGGAGGAGTCGAAGTAGACACCCGGCGAGCGCACGAGCTGCGACACGACGACACGCTCGGTGCCGTTGATGACGAAGGTGCCCTTGTTGGTCATGAGCGGGAAGTCGCCCATGAAGACCGTCTGGGACTTGATCTCGCCGGTCTCGTTGTTGGTGAACTCGGCCGTGACGAAGAGCGGCGCGGCGAACGTGAAGTCGCGCTCCTTGCACTCGTCGATCGAGTTCTTCGGGGGCTCGAAGCGGTGGTCGCGGAAGGTGAGCGACATCGACCCGGAGAAGTCCTCGATCGGGGAGATCTCCTCGAAGATTTCCTCCAGGCCGGACTTGGTGGGGACGTCTTGTCCGCTGTCCAGAGCAGCCTCGACGCGAGCCTTCCAGGCGGCATTGCCGAGGAGCCAGTCAAAGCTCTCGGTCTGCAGCGCGAGGAGGTTCGGAACCTCGAGGGGCTCCTTGATCTTTGCAAAAGAGATGCGCAGCGGGGCGGTGCTGGCACCGTTGTTCGTATTCGAGGTCGAGGCGTTGCGCGAGGCGGCCAAGAGGGGGTCCTTCCGAGGGCTCGGACTCACTACGCGCGTACCGGCCCCAAGCCGCACACAGAGACAGGGATCCCAAGGTCAGGGAATGTCCGGTCATCGGTGCTAGGCGTGGGCATGCCCCTGGTGACGGGCAGGAGGCAGCTAACAGGCAGCGCAAAGGGTCAGTGTAGCCAAACGCCACACTGATGTCCAGTCGCGGTTCTCAGAGACCCACGTTGCTCTCAACAGCTGTTCTCAACACCTATGAATAGCCCTCGCGCGAGTGTGCGCTCTTCTTTACTGCCCTCTTCGCTCTCGATCCATGCCTCGGATGCGGATCGAGATGACGACGCGTCCTGAGAATTGCGCGCCGCGTGCGGTTCGTCAAGGCCCCGAAGGGTCCGGCGGACGCCCGGCGATCTTCACCTGCGCCGGAAGGACGCCGGTTGACGCCTCGCGGCGCCCCCGGAGGAACGCACGGCGAAGATCACCCTACTCGCCGCGCACGGAAGATCAAGGCAGCCTCCGGGGCCACGCCAAAGGGCGACCACCCGGATGGGTGATCGCCCTTTGCGATGTGACATCTCCGCCTTGCGGCAGGGACGGTCCTGGGGAGTCAGAGGACTCGCAGGGTCACTTGACCTCGACGGAAGCGCCGGCGGCCTTGAGGGACTCGGCAGCCTTGTCAGCGGCCTCCTTGGCGACCTTCTCGAGGACCGGCTTCGGGGTGCCGTCGACGAGGTCCTTGGCCTCCTTCAGACCCAGCGAGGTCAGCTCACGCACGACCTTGATGACCTGGATCTTCTTCTCGCCGGCACCCGTGAGGATGACGTCGAACTCGTCCTGCTCGGCCTCGGCCTCGGCCGGGGCGCCCGGGCCCGCGGGACCGGCGACGGCGACCGCGGCGGCGGCGGTGACGTCGAACTTCTCCTCGAAGGCCTTAACGAACTCGGAGAGCTCGATGAGGGTGAGCTCCTCGAACTGAGCGAGCAGGTCTTCCTGGCTGAGCTTCGCCATGATGGCGTCCTTCCACTAATTCGGCAGGGGGTGCCGGATGTATATGTAGGCGGGCGTACGGGCCCGCTGCGAGCCGTGAGGGCGGAGGGTTACTCCGCCACCTCGGCCTCGGCGGGAGCCGACGTGTCGGCACCGCCCTGCTCGGCCTTCTTGGCGCGAAGCGCTTCCGCGGTGCGGACGAACTTCGACGGCAGAGCCTGGAAGAGCTGCGCAGCCTGAGTCTGCTTGCCCTTCATGGCGCCGGCCAGCTTGGCGAGCAGAACCTCGCGGGACTCGAGGTCCGCGAGCTTCTTGAACTCATCGGCGGACAGCGCCTTACCGTCAAGGACACCGCCCTTGATGATGAGGTTGGGGTTGTCCTTGGCGAAGTCACGAAGACCCTTCGCCGACTCCACCGGGTCACCGGTGACGAAGGCAACCGCCGTCGGACCCGAGAACAGGTCGTCCAGCGTGTCGATCCCGGCCTCGTTGGCCGCAATCTTGGTCAGCGTGTTCTTCACCACGGCGTACTGGGCGTTCTCACCGAGCGAACGGCGCAGCTCCTTGAGCTGTGCCACGGTGAGACCCCGGTACTCGGTCAGCACGGCGGCGTTCGAGCTGCGGAACTGGTCCGTCAGCTCGGCTACCGCGGCAGCCTTGTCGGGCCTTGCCATGAGCGTCGGCCTCCTTCCGGGTGATGAGGACCGCTCAGAAGGGGCCGGTAAAAACAAAACGCCCCGGCGCAGGCGCCAGGGCGTAGCTCGACCGAACGGGATTCGGGAGCTTTCCACAGTCACCTGCGCAGGTCGCCCGTTCTTGACGGATCCTTCGGTCACCGTTTCCTCTTACGAGGACGCGGCGACGACCAGCGGTCTTTGGCTTCTTGGTGAGACTACGCGACGGGGGCCGTTCGGAGCAAATCCGTCCCGGTTCGACCCGTGCGAGAGGTTTAAGGGCCTCTCGCACGGCTCAGGACGCCCCTCGCACGAGGACGGGCCCCGCAGCCTCCGAGGAGGCTGCGGGGCCCGTCCCATGCCGTGACGCGGCTACCGGCTGAGCACGGGGGCTCAGACGGCGGCCGGGTCCTCCTCGACGAGGAGGTTGCGCACGCGGTTGGCGTCCAGCGGGATGCCGGGGCCCATCGTCGTGCTCATGGTCGCCTTCTTGATGAAGCGACCCTTCGCGGCGGACGGCTTCAGACGGAGGATCTCCTCCAGCGCCGCGCCGTAGTTCTCGACCAGCTTCGTGTCATCGAAAGAGGTCTTTCCGATGATGAAGTGCAGGTTCGAGTGCTTGTCGACGCGGAACTCGATCTTTCCGCCCTTGATGTCGTTGACAGCCTTGACGACATCCGGGGTGACGGTGCCGGTCTTCGGGTTCGGCATCAGACCACGCGGACCGAGCACGCGGCCCAGGCGGCCGACCTTGCCCATGAGGTCCGGCGTGGCGACGACGGCGTCGAAGTCCAGACGGCCCTTCGCCACCTCGTCGATGAGCTCGTCGGCGCCGACGATGTCGGCGCCCGCGGCTTCCGCGGCCGCAGCACGGTCACCGGTCGCGAAGACCAGGACCCGGGCGGTCTTGCCGGTGCCGTGCGGGAGGTTCACGGTGCCACGGACCATCTGGTCGGCCTTGCGAGGGTCAACACCCAGGCAGAACGCGACCTCGACGGTGCCGTCGAACTTGGTGGCGGCGGTGTCCTTGGCGAGACGGACGGCCTCGAGCGGGGCGTACGTACGCTCCCGGTCGATCTTCGCGTCCGCAGCGCGGAGGTTCTTGCTGCGCTTCACATCTACTCCTGTGGTTTTCAGAGTGTGGAGTCGTGGTGCGGACCAGCGCTTGGTCCTACCACTGTGGGGCTACGGGGCTGACTCAGCCTTCGACCGTGATGCCCATGGAACGGGCGGTGCCAGCGATGATCTTCGACGCGGCGTCGAGGTCGTTGGCGTTCAGGTCGGGAAGCTTGGTCGTGGCGATCTCGCGGACCTGGTCGGCCGTGAGCTTGGCGACCTTGGTCTTGTGCGGCTCGCCGGAGCCCTTGTCCACACCCGCGGCCTTGAGGATCAGCTTGGCGGCCGGCGGAGTCTTCGTGATGAAGGTGAAGGAGCGGTCCTCGTAGACCGTGATCTCCACCGGCACGACCATGCCACGCTGCGACTCGGTCGCGGCGTTGTAGGCCTTGCAGAACTCCATGATGTTGACGCCGTGCTGGCCCAGTGCGGGACCGACCGGCGGCGCCGGGTTGGCCGCACCGGCGTTGATCTGGAGCTTGATAAGCCCCGTGACCTTCTTCTTCTTGGGAGGCATTGCTCTCTCCGGGTCCTAGTGAGAGTGTTTCGCCGCCATTCCGGTCATCCGGATGGAGGCATACCGCACAACGATAACGGGTATAGCTGCGCGACCAAAAACCGAGCAGGTCAGACCGGCTGCGAAGCCTGTCTGACCTGCTCGGTAGGCATGTGTCCAGAGACGGGCCGAAAGGCCGTCAGTTCTTCTGGATCTGGTCGAAGCTGAGCTCGACCGGGGTCTCGCGACCGAAGATCTCGACGAGGCCCTTGACCTTCTTCGAGTCGGCGTTGATCTCGTTGATCGTCGCCTGCAGGGTCGCGAACGGGCCGTCGGTGACGGTGACCGAGTCGCCCACCTCGAAGTCCAGGACCTGCACCTCGACCTTGCGGGCCGGAGCCGGCTTGCCCTCGGCCTCGGCCGCCTCGCGGGCCGCCTTCTCCTCGGCCTCGGGGGCGAGCATCTTGACGATCTCGTCCAGGGTCAGCGGATACGGGTCGTAGGCGTTGCCCACGAAGCCGGTGACGCCGGGCGTGTTGCGGACAACACCCCAGGACTCGTTCGTCAGGTCCATGCGCACCAGGACGTATCCCGGGAGCTTGTTCTGACGGACGTTCTTCCGCTCACCGTTCTTGATCTGGACGATCTCTTCCTCGGGCACCTCGGCCTGGTAGATGAAGTCCTCGACGTTGAGCGAGACGGCGCGCTGCTCCAGGTTGGCCTTCACGCGCTTCTCGTAACCGGCGTACGTGTGGATGACGTACCACTCGCCGGGAAGTCCGCGGAGCTCTTCGCGCAGGGCGGCGACGGCGTCGACGGGGGCGGCCGGCTCGGCTTCCTCGACTGCCTCTTCGTCGGCGTCGGACTCGTCCGCGGCCTCGTCGTCCTCGACGGACTCTTCGTCCTCGACGGACTCGACGGACTCTTCGTCCTCGACGGACTCGGCGGCCTCTTCGTCCTCGTCGGACTCGACACGCACGGCATCCTGCTCGGCGGGCTCGCCCGCGGCGGCGTCAGCAGCGTCGACCTGGTCCGGGGCCACGGCATCCGCCGCCTCGACGATGTCGAGCTCGTCCTCGGCGGACTCGACGGCGCTCGCCGTGGGCTCGGCGTCGTCGTTCAGGTTCGGGTCAGACACGATGGCTGCTTCTTCCTGGATACAAATGGGTGGAACATGCGAAAGGGGCGCCGATGAGGCGCCCTCCGCGGGGATCAGCCGAAGACGTACTTGATGACCCGCGCAAATCCGAAGTCAATCACGGTGACGAGACCGATCATGACGACCACGAACACGATCACCACGGCCGTGTACGTCGACAGCTGGCTGCGCGTCGGCCATACGACCTTGCGGAGCTCGGCGACGATCTGGCGGTAGAACAGCGCGAGACGGCCCAGAGGGCCCTTCTTGCCGCGCTTGCCGCCCTTCCGAGTCTTCTTCTTCGACTCGGGGGCTTCGTCCTCGGCATCAGGCATGTCGATGGAGCCCACGGCGTCCGTCACGCTACTCACCTGATTCCGGGTCGTGGCCGTGCCGCGCCCGGTGGAGCCGCACGGCGGTGCATTGAAGTACGTACATGCGCACACATCCTGGCGAAGGAGTGTGTAGCAGGGCCGGAGGGACTTGAACCCCCAACCGCTGGTTTTGGAGACCAGTGCTCTACCAATTGAGCTACGACCCTTTGTGGTTTCCACCAACCTACCGCATCTTCCCCGGTGGGCCGGTTGGGAAAACGGTGTGGCTGATGAAGGCCAACGACAGGTGAGTGTACGTGCTCAGGGGCGCCGCGTCGAACAGACAACAACCGACCGGTCCTGTCCGGATGCTGTCCGAGTCCTGTCCGGTCCCTGAAACCCCTGTGCCGAGGGGTTTTCCGGTCTGCGAGCATGGGGGGCATGAGCGCTGCAACTTCTCCGTCCGAGCGCCGGGTTTCGGCCCGCATCGGTGCGATCTCCGAGTCCGCCACCCTCGCCGTCGACGCCAAGGCCAAGGCCCTCAAGGCCGCCGGGCGTCCGGTGATCGGCTTCGGCGCCGGCGAGCCCGACTTCCCGACCCCCGGTTACATCGTGGACGCCGCCATCGAGGCGTGCCGAAACCCGAAGTACCACCGCTACACCCCGGCGGGCGGGCTCCCCGAGCTCAAGGCCGCCATCGTGGCGAAGACGCTGCGCGACTCCGGCTACGAGGTCGACGCCTCCCAGGTCCTGGTGACCAACGGCGGCAAGCAGGCCATCTACGAGGCCTTCGCCGCGATCCTCGACCCGGGCGACGAGGTCATCGTCCCCGCGCCGTACTGGACGACCTACCCCGAGTCCATCCGTCTCGCCGGCGGTGTCCCGGTCGAGGTCGTGGCCGACGAGACCACCGGCTACCGGGTCTCGGTCGAGCAGCTCGAGGCCGCGCGCACCGAGCGCACGAAGGTCGTCCTGTTCGTGTCCCCGTCCAACCCGACGGGCGCGGTCTACAGCGAGGCCGAGACCGAGGCGATCGGCCGCTGGGCCGTCGAGCACGGCCTCTGGGTGATGACGGACGAGATCTACGAGCACCTGGTCTACGGGGGCGCGGCCGCCGCCTCGCTCCCCGCGGTCGTGCCCGAGCTGCGCGACAAGTGCATCGTGGTCAACGGTGTCGCCAAGACCTACGCCATGACCGGCTGGCGGGTGGGCTGGATCATCGGCCCGAAGGACATCGTGAAGGCCGCGACCAACCTGCAGTCGCACGCCACGTCCAACGTCAACAACGTCGCTCAGGCCGCCGCGCTCGCCGCGCTCTCGGGTCCGCTGGACGCGGTCGCCGAGATGGGCTCCGCCTTCGACCGCCGCCGTAAGACGATCGTGCGCATGCTCAACGAGATCGACGGCGTGCTCTGCCCCGAGCCCGAGGGCGCGTTCTACGTGTACCCGTCGGTGAAGGGCCTGCTCGGCAAGGAGATCCGCGGCAAGCGCCCCGCGGACTCCGTCGAGCTCGCGGCCCTCATCCTGGACGAGGCCGAGGTGGCCGTGGTGCCGGGCGAGGCGTTCGGTACGCCCGGTTACCTGCGGCTCTCCTACGCGCTGGGCGACGACGACCTCGTCGAGGGCGTCTCCCGGCTCCAGAAGCTGCTGGGCGAGGCCCGCGACTGACGCGGGAAACCCACCTGAGCGGTGTGGCCCCCGGCTCCGGCCGGGGGCCACTTTCTTGTTCGACGGGTAACTCACATGGGGATCCGGCTACCGCCGCGCCCCTCGGGTGCGGCAAGATCGATCGATGGAGCGTGACGTACGGCTGTTGCCCAAGGCCCACCTGCACCTGCACTTCACCGGGTCGATGCGGCCCACGACCCTGCTCGAACTCGCGGACAAGTACGGCGTGCATCTGCCCGATGCCCTGACCGGCGGTGAGCCGCCCCAGCTGCGGGCCACCGACGAGCGCGGCTGGTTCCGTTTCCAGCGCCTGTACGACATCGCCCGGTCCTGCCTCCGCTCTGCGGAGGACATCCAGCGGCTCGTGCGTGAGACCGCCATGGAGGACGTCGCGGACGGCTCCGGGTGGCTCGAGATCCAGGTCGACCCGACCTCGTACGCCCCGCTGCTCGGAGGGCTCATCCCGGCGATCGAGATCATCCTGGACGCCGTGGACCGTGCGGCCCGCGAGACCGGGCTCGGAATCCGGGTGGTGATCGCGGCGAACCGGATGAAGCATCCGCTGGACGCCCGGACGCTGGCCCGGCTCGCGGTGCGCTACGCGGACCGGGGTGTCATCGGCTTCGGGCTCTCCAACGACGAACGCCGCGGGATGGCCCGCGACTTCGACCGCGCCTTCGCCATCGCCCGGGAGGGCGGACTGATCGCGGCCCCGCACGGCGGCGAGCTGTCGGGCCCGTCCAGCGTCCGGGACTGCCTGGACGACCTCGACGCGGCCCGGGTCGGGCACGGCGTGCGGGCGGCCGAGGATCCGAGGCTGTTGCGCAAGCTCGCGGAGCGGGGGGTGACCTGCGAGGTCTGCCCCGCGTCCAATGTGGCGCTCGGCGTCTACGAGAAGCCCGCCGACGTACCCCTGCGCACTCTGTTCGAGGCCGGGGTACCGATGGCGCTCGGCGCGGACGATCCGCTGCTCTTCGGTTCCCGGCTGGCCGCGCAGTACGACCTCGTACGCCGTCATCACGCGTTCACCGACGAGGAGCTGGCCGAGCTGGCGCGGCAGTCCGTGCGGGGGTCCGTCGCACCCGTCGAGGTGCGGGAGAAGCTGCTGGACGGGATCGACGCGTGGCTGGCTAGCTGATGCCGCCCAGCAGGGTGCGGGCGAGGGACGTGGCGAAGTCGTCCAGCGACTGGGGGGCGCCGGCCGTCTCGTAGGCGAAGGCGCGCTGGGCGCAGGCGCCCAGCAGGAGCGAGGCCGCCGCGTACGTGTCGGCTCCGGGAACGACGCGGCCCGCCCGCTGTTCGGCGCGGAGATAGGCGTCGAGGCCCTGGATCGGCTTGTGCGGGCCGGTGCCCATCTCGCGCATCGCCGCTTCGTGACGCTGCTTGAGCCGGGGCTCGGCGTACAGCGACGCGAGGACCGGGAAGGTCTGCTCGTAGAAGAGCGCGGCCTGGCGGGCGACCTCGGTGAGGTTCTGTTCCAGATCCCCTTCACCCGCCTCCAGGTCGCCCAGGAGCGGGCCGAGCCTCGGCATGCGTTCGCCGAGCACGGTCACGAAGAGCTCTTCCTTGCTGGCGAAGTACTTGTACAGCGCCGCCTCGGAGCAGCCGGCCGCCTTGGCGATCTCCTTCGTCGTCGTCCGCGCGAGACCGATGCCCAGCATGAGTTCATGAGCCGCGTCGACGATGCGGACGCGGGCCGGCTTCTGCTCCATGAATGCTCCAGCAAGGCTTGACGAAGGGGTGAGCGTCCACTCACCCTATGGGTAAGTGAATACTCACCCACTCAGGAGGGCGGCGCGATGAGGCTCACAGTGTTCGGGGCGACGGGGGCAGTCGGCCAGGAGGTCGTGCGGCAGGCGCTGGCGGCGGGGCACGAGGTGACGGCGGTGGTCCGTGATCCCGCCCGGCTCCCGGACGGGCTCGGTGGCGCCGCCCTGCACGCGGTCGTGCCGCTGGGCGACGGGGCGGCGGTGCGTGAGGCGGTCGCGGGGCGGGACGCCGTGCTCTCCGGACTCGGGGCCCGGGGCCGGAAGGCCGGTGACGTCGCGGAGCGGCTCACCGGGCAGGTGCTGGAGGCGATGGGGGCCGAGGGGGTACGGCGGCTGCTGGTCGTGAGCGCGGCCCCGGTCGGCCCGGAGCCGGCGGACGACCCGATGCTGGACCGGGCGGTCCGCAGAGTGATCGGCGTGGTCCTCAAGGAGGTGTACGCGGATCTGACGCGTATGGAGGCCGCGCTGGCCGCGAGCGCGACGGACTGGACGTCGGTGCGGCCGCCGAAGCTGACGAACGGCCCGCTGACGGGGGCGTACCGGACGGTCGTGGGCGGCACCCCGCGGAGCGGCCGGTCCATCGCGCGGGCCGATGTGGCCCACGCGATGCTGGCGCTGATCGACGACCCGGCCGCCCTGAAGCAGGGCGTGGGGGTCGCCTACTGAGCCTGCCGCCCCCAGGGCCTCTCGTTCGGATCAGGCTGGGCTCGCGTGCTCCCTGATCCAGCCTGATCCGAACGAAAGACCCGAGCCGGGCTACAGGCTGACGCCCACCGTCACCGGCTCGTTGACGAGCGTGACCCCGAAGGCCTCGTGCACCCCGGCGACGACCTCGCGGGCCAGGGCCAGCAGGTCCTCGGTGGTCGCGCCGCCCCGGTTGGTGAGGGCGAGCGTGTGCTTGGTGGAGATGCGGGCGGGGCCCGTGCCGTAGCCCTTGGTGAAGCCGGCCTTGTCGATGAGCCAGGCTGCCGAGGTCTTCACCCGTCCGTCGCCCGTGGGGAAGGCAGGGGGCGTGATGTCCGCGCCCAGGCGCTCGCCGGCGCGGGCGAGGAAGAGCGCGTGCTCCGCCTCGTCGAGGATCGGGTTGGTGAAGAAGGACCCGGCCGACCAGGTGTCGTGGTCCTCCGGGTCGAGCACCATCCCCTTGCCCGCCCTCAGCCGGAGGACGGTTTCGCGGGCGGAGGCGGCGGGAACGCGATCACCCTGTTCGACGCCCATGGCCCTGGCCGTCTCGGGGTAGAGGAGGGGCGCCGACTGTCCGCCCGCGTCCTCGAGACCGAACCGGACCCGCAGCACGACGAAACGGTCGGGCTCGGCCTTGAAGCGGCTGTGGCGGTACGAGAACGCGCACGCCTCGTTCGGGAGGGTGACCGTCTCCCGGGCGTGCCGGTCGTAGGCGACGACCTCGGTGATGACCGAGGACACCTCCTGCCCGTAGGCGCCGACGTTCTGGATCGGTGTGGCCCCGGCGGACCCGGGGATGCCGGCGAGGCATTCGATCCCGGCCAGCCCCGCCTCGACCGTACGGGCCACGGCGTCGGTCCAGACCTCGCCTGCGGCCAGTTCGAGCGCCGTACCGGAGAGGTCGAAGCCCTTGGTCGCGATGCGCAGGGCCGTCCCGTCGAAGCCCTTGTCGCCGATGACCAGGTTGGAACCGCCGCCGACGACCAGGAGCGGGGTGCCGCTGTCGTCGGCCTCGCGTACGGCGGCGATCACCTCCGCGTCGGTGGTGGCCGTCAGGAGGCGGTTGGCCGGGCCGCCGAGCCGGAAGGTGGTCAGGGGGGCGAGGGGGGCGTCGTGGAGTTCCTGCACGGGGACAAGAGTACGGTCCACGTCCCTGGAGCGGGCCATGGACCGTACGGACGGGGACGGTGGGTCAGGCGGCGACGGACACACGCTCCTCGGAGGCTTCGGGCGCCGGGCCGGTCACCCGCCCGCGGCGCGGGATGAGGAGGGCCGTGAGCGCGGCGAGGGCCACCACGCCGGCACCGATCCATACGGCCGGTACGGTCCCGTCGGAGAAGGCCTGCGGGGAGCCGTATCCGCCCTGGGCGGAGAAGACCGCGGCCAGTACGGCGACCCCGAGGGCACCGCCGACCTCGCGCAAGGCGTTGTTGGCCCCGGAGGCGATGCCCTGCTCCCCCGGCCTGACGCTGGACATCACGAGGCTGGCGGCCGGCGCGAAGTACAGGGCCATGCCGATGCCGCCGACGATCAGACCGGGCAGCTGGGCCGAGTAGGAGACGTCCGGTTCCAGGACCGCCGCGAAGAGGCCGAGACCCACCGCCTGGAGGGCGAGCCCGGTCACCACCACGGGGCGGCCGCCGAGCCGGTCGGCCAGATATCCGGCGACGGGCGCCACGAGCATCGGCATTCCGGTCCACGGCAGCATCCGCAGGCCCGCCTCGGTCGGCGAGTAGCCCAGCGCGTTCTGGAGGAACTGGCTGAGCAGGAAGATCGAGCCGAACATGCCCAGGAACATCAGCAGGCTCGCCATGTTGATGCCGAAGAAGGCCCGGTCACGGAAGAGCCGCATGGGCAGGACGGGGTTCTTCGCGCGGAACCCGTGACGGACGAAGACACCCAGGAGGAGCGTCCCCGCGATCAGCCCGGTCAGCACGAGCGGGTCGGTCCAGCCGTCGCTCGTGCTGCTGACGAGCGCGTAGACGATGCCGAAGAGGCCTCCGCTGACCAGGACGGTGCCGGGCACGTCGAGCCGCGCCTCGGGGGCGTGGGACTCGGCCAGCCGCAGTCGTGCCAGGGGCAGCAGGATCAGGCCGACCGGGACGTTGAGCCAGAAGATCCACTGCCAGGAGACGTGTTCGGTGAGGCTCCCGCCGATCAGGGGGCCGCTGGCGACCGCGAGTCCGGTGACCGCGCCGAAGAATCCGAGCGCCATGCCGCGCCTGGCGGGCGGGACCGCGGCGGTGAGCAGAGTGAGGGTGAGCGGCATCATGACCGCGGCCCCGACGCCCTGGACGGCCCGGAAGGCGATGAGTTCGTCGATCCCCGGTGAGAGGGCGGCGGCCGCGGAGGCGGCGGTGAAGACCGTGAGGCCGGCGAGGAAGAGCCGGCGCCTGCCGAAGCGGTCACCGAGTGCGGCACCCGTCATCAGCAGCACCGCGAAGGTGAGCGTGTAGGCGTTCACCGTCCACTCGAGCTCCTCCAGCCGGCCGCCGAGGCTTTCGCGGATGGACGGCAGTGCGGTGGTGACGACGAGGTTGTCGAGTGCCGCCATGAATCCGGCGACGCTCGTGATGACGAGGGCCCAGACGGCTCCCCCGCGGCTGGATGCTTGCTGCTTCACTGCTACCCCCCAAGGGTTAGTTATCAATGACTAACTTAAGCGGACAGAAGAACGGGCGGACCGCCGAAGGCTCTCGGCACCCCCGGACGGAGCCGCCCCGCCGACGGGCGGTCCCGGCGGGTGGCGCCGCCCGGTCAGCTGGGCCTGGTCGCGAGATGGAAGCCGGACCACACGCGATGACCGGCCGGAAAGCCCATCGAGGCCAGCGTGTTGATGAGCATGCCGTAGGCCAGGAACGACGTGGTCTCGTCCTGGTCCGCCCCCAGCAGGAGGTGGATCTCGTCCCACATCGCCACCCAGCCGAGCCGCAGGCGCTCACCGAACTCGTGATCACCCGCCGCCTCGGCCGCCGCGACAGCCGCGTACATCTGCATCTGCATGAGCAGCTTGTCGGGGTCGTCCACGATCAGCCGCTGATACGCCCGGGCCAGGGCCTGTGACAGCTCCTCGCCCTCCAGCCCTTCGGCCGCCTTCATGAACACCTCCCGGGTGTCCGCGAGGCACCGCTCGGACGCGGCGAGGAAGATGGCCTGCTTGCCGGGGAAGAGCCGGAACAGATACGGCTGCGAGACGCCGACCCGCTTGGCGATCGCCTCCGTCGAGGTGCCGTTGTACCCGCTGCGGGCGAACTCGGCGACAGCCGCCCGCACGACGCTCTCCCGCCTGTCCTCTGCGCTCATCCTTGCCATGGCAGTAAGTTATTGGCCACTTACTAACTTGTCAAGGGCGGCACCCGCACGGAAACCGACAGCGGAGGGGCGCCGCGTGGGCACCCCTCCGCTGTGTGGCTGTGCCGCTCAGGGGAGGCGGACGACGGCGCGGGACATACCCAGCACCTTCTTGCCGTCGCTCATGGCGATCAGGTCGACCCGGACGGTGTTGTCGTCCAGCTTCGCGGCGACCTTGCCGCTGACCTCGATCAGCGCCCCGGTGTCGTCGTTCGGGACGACGACCGGCTTGGTGAACCGCACGCCGTACTCGACGACCGCGCCCGGGTCACCGGCCCAGTCCGTGACGACCCTGATCGCTTCGGCCATGGTGAACATGCCGTGCGCGATCACGTCCGGCAGACCGACCTCGCGCGCGAACTTCTCGTTCCAGTGGATCGGGTTGAAGTCGCCGGAGGCGCCCGCGTACTGCACCAGCGTGGCCCGGGTCACCGGGAACGACTGCGCCGGCAGCTCCGTACCGACCTCGACCGCCTCGTAGGCGATGCTCGCCGTCATCACGCCTCCTCGGCGGCGCGCGCCACCAGCTTGGTCCATGCGGTCACCACGTGCTCACCGGACTCGTCGTGCACCTCACCGCGGACGTCCACGATGTCGTTGCCCGCCATCGTCTTGATGGCCTCGATCGTCGAGGTGACCGTGAGCCGGTCCCCCGCCCGCACGGGACGCACGTAGGCGAACTTCTGGTCACCGTGCACCACGCGGCTGTAGTCCAGGCCCAGCTGCGGGTCCCGCACCACCTGGCCCGCGGCCTTGAAGGTGATGGAGAAGACGAACGTGGGCGGGGCGATCACATCCGAATACCCCAAGGCCTTGGCGGCCTCCGGGTCCACATACGCGGGATTGGTGTCACCCACCGCCTCCGCGAACTCCCGGATCTTCTCCCGGCCGACCTCGTACGCCGGGGTGGGCGGATAGGTCCGCCCCACGAAGGACTGGTCGAGCGCCATGAGCCCGGTACCTCCTGGTGAAAGTCGAATGGGGCGTTGACCACCCGAGTCATCAAGATAAACGACACGAGGCCGCCCCCAGTGGGGACGGCCTCGTGTACGAGCCTGTTTCAGCGCGTTTCGCGGTGCGCGGTGTGCGAGTTGCAGCGCGGGCAGTGCTTCTTCATCTCAAGACGGTCCGGGTTGTTACGCCGGTTCTTCTTGGTGATGTAGTTCCGCTCCTTGCACTCCACGCAGGCCAGCGTGATCTTCGGGCGGACGTCGGTGGCAGCCACGTGAGTGCTCCTTGGACGGACGGATGGACGGATGAACGCATAAAAGAGTAGCCGATCGAAGGACCGACCCCACAATCGGCTACCGTTAGTAGCGGTGACCGGACTTGAACCGGTGACACAGCGATTATGAGCCGCTTGCTCTACCGACTGAGCTACACCGCTTTGATGACGAGCTCCCCCGCCGAAGCGGGGTCACCCGGTCACCAGAGCCCCAATGCGGAATCGAACCGCAGACCTTCTCCTTACCATGGAGACGCTCTACCGACTGAGCTATTGGGGCGAGCGAGGAAGACATTACACGCTCTGTCGCCGATCGCCCAAATCCGTTTCCGCGACCCGCACCGGCCCCCCTCCCGCTCCCGGACGACCCCGGTGGCAGCCCTCCTGATCAGGCCCTTGATCAGGACGTACGCCACCTCCACGGGCAGACTCACAAGCCCTTGCGGCGCCGCTCCCACCGCCCGCCCCGCAAGGCCACATTCGTACGACTAATTCGCTCCTCCTCGGAGTGCACCGGGCCCCGGCCTAGGCTCGGCGCACTCTGCGTGATCTTGCGTTTCGTCCAGGCCTTCCAGGAGCGGTGCGATGCCCGAAAGTCCCGGCGAGGCGCCCGGGCTCCTCCTCAGCGGGGCACGGCTCACGGACGGGCGTTCCGTCGACGTGAGGATCGGCGGGCAGCGCATCGAGGCCGTAGGGACGGCGGGCAGCCTCACCACTCCGGGGATCCGCCTGGACCTGCGCGGATACCTCCTGCTGCCCGCCCCCGCGGAGCCCCACGCCCACCCCGGCACGGCGCTCACCGCCACCACGGGGGGCTCGCCGTCCCACCGCCCCGAGGACGTCCGGCGCCGTGCCACCGAGGCCGCGCTGCTCCAGCTCAGCCACGGGGCCACCGCGCTGCGCGCCCATGTGCGCGTCGGCGGCGTACAGGAGCTCGGCCTGCTGGAGGGCGTGCTGGCGGCCCGCCGTTCCCTGCGGGGCCTCACCGACCTGACCGCCGTCGCCGTGCCCCGGCTCCTCACGGGGGTGGCGGGCGCCGACGGTCTCGCCGTGCTCCGTGACGCGGTGGACATGGGCGCGGGCGTGATCGGCGGCTGCCCCGACCTCGACCCCGATCCGGCCGGTCACGCGGAAGCCGTCCTGGATCTCGCCGCAGCCCACGGGCTCCCCGTCGACCTGCACACGGACGGTGACGACCCGGGCCGGCTCGCCCGGCTGACCGCCATGGCCGGCGGGCTCCGCCCGGGCGTCTGCGTCGGACCCTGTGCGGGCCTCTCGCGGCTTCCCGGCGACGAGGCGGCCCGCGCCGCCGACCGGCTCGCCGCCGCGGCCGTGACCGTGGTCTGCCTCCCGCAGGGCGGCTGCTCCGAAGCCCGGCTCCGCGGCACCCCGCCCGTACGGCTGCTGCGGGACGCCGGGGTGCGGGTGGCCGCGGGCAGCGGAGCCCTGCGTGACGCCTCCAACCCCGTCGGCCGGGGCGACCCCCTGGAGGCGGCGTACCTGCTGGCCTCGCAGGAGGGCCTCCGCCCCGAACACGCCTACGACGCCGTCTCCGGCGACGCCAGAGCGGCCCTGGGCCTGCCCGGGGTGCGCGTCGAGGCCGGCTTCCCCGCCGAGCTGCTCGCCGTGCGCGGGGACGGGCTGGCCGGAGCGCTCTCCCTCGCGTACAGCAGGATCGTCGTGCACCGGGGGCGGGTGGTGGCGCGGACCAGTGCCGTACGTGAGTACCGCGACTCCGGGGCCGCCGCGTCGGCCCTCGACCTCCCCCGTCAGGGACGCACCGATTCCGGCCCCGGCGGCGGGCCTTGAGCACGAGCGCTCCCCGCGGCGTACGGTCGGAAGCATGCGCATTGTCATTGCAGGTGGACATGGTCAGATCGCGCTGCGGCTCGAGCGGCTGCTCGCCGCGCGCGGTGACGAAGCGGTGGGCGTCATCCGGAATCCGGAGCAGAGTGACGGCCTGAGGGCGGCAGGCGCCGAGCCCGTCGTCCTCGACCTCGAATCGGCGTCCGTCGAGGAGGCGGCGGAAGTCCTGCGGGGCGCGGACGCCGCGGTCTTCGCGGCCGGTGCCGGCCCGAGCAGCGGTTCGGCACGCAAGGACACGGTGGACCGGGGAGCGGCCGTGCTCTTCGCGGACGCGGCGGAACGGGCGGGGGTGCGGCGCTACGTCGTGGTGTCCTCCATGGGAGCCGACCCGGATCACCCCGGCGACGAGGTCTTCGACGTCTACCAGCGGGCCAAGGGCGAGGCGGACGCGTACGTACGTTCCCGGAGCGGCCTGGACTGGACGATCCTGCGCCCCGGCATGCTCACGAACGACGCCGGGACCGGCCAGGTCCTGCTCGCCGCCTCGACCGGCCGCGGCCCGATCCCCCGCGACGACGTGGCGGCGGTGCTGACGGAGCTGCTGGACACCCCCGCGACGGCGGGACTGACGCTGGAGCTGATCAGCGGGAGCAAGCCCGTCGCGGTCGCGGTGAAGGACGTCGCCGGGAACTGAGTGCGGGGGCCGCCGGGCCGGCTCACTCCCCCGCAGGTGTGGTTTTCCGCAGGTCCGCCTCCTGCGGAGAACCGCAGCGGAGCGGACGGCCATCCGCATACCGGCCGTTGAGCGGCGGTTTCTAACGTGGAGGGTGATCGGGGGTACACGCCCCGGGGTAATGACCCGCCGCCTTGGAGACTCATATGCATCTCACGTACTCGGCCTCGCCGCAGGAGCCCTCGGGTGGTATCGCCGGCTGGGCCACGGATCTCGTCGACACCATGGGCGGTCCCGGAGCCGGTCTGGCCATCGCGCTGGAGAACCTGTTCCCGCCGCTGCCGAGCGAAGTGATCCTGCCGCTGACCGGGTTCGCCGCCGGGCAGGGGGTCCTCAGCCTGGCCTCCGCGCTGTTCTGGACCACGCTCGGCTCGGTCGTGGGAGCCGTCGTCCTCTACTGGATCGGCGCGGCCTTCGGCCGGGAGCGCATGCACACCATCTGGGGGAAGCTCCCGCTGGTGAAGGCCTCCGATCTGGTGCGCACGGAGAAGTGGTTCGCGAAGCACGGCACCAAGGCGGTCTTCTTCGGCCGTATGGTGCCGATCTTCCGCAGCCTCATCTCCGTCCCCGCCGGTGTGGAGCGGATGCCGCTCCACGTCTTCGTCGCGCTGACCGCACTCGGCAGCCTGATCTGGAACTCCGTCCTGGTCATGGCCGGTTACTGGCTGGGCGACCGGTGGGAGACGGTGGAGACCTACGTCGGGTTCGCCTCCAAGGCCGTACTGGTCCTGGGGGTCGTGGCCGTCGCGACATACGTCGTCCGGAGGCTGCGCTCCACCGACCGGGCGCAGAGCCGCCGCAGTTCATGACCCACCCGGGGCATCCGCGGGCGGCGGCCCCGCCTCCGCGTCAGCCCGATCGATCTTGCTGCGCCCCCGCGGCCGCACTAGGCTCCGCCGTCGTGGGCGGTCGGACACTCTCCTGGTTGCGCCGGGGCCTGGGCACGATCCTCGGCTGCGTGACCGCCTCGGCCGGATTCCTCTACTTCCTCGTGGCCGGCACCGCTCTCGGCCCCTTCCTGCTGTGGCCGCTCACCCGGGCCCGCGCCCTCGGCGTCCTCATGGCGGGAGCCCTGCGACTGACGGGCGTGGAACGGGCGCGGAGGTCCTTCTTCTTCGACGACCGCTTCCCGGAGCACTACGAGGCGTCCGGCCAGAAGGTCCTCCGCTACCTCGCGGTACGCAGCTACACCGGCCTGTTGTGCGCCCTCGTGATCGGGCTGCTGGGTTTCGGTGTCGTCCTGGCAGGACTGTTGTCCAGGGGGGTGGTCCAGGGCTCGCTCGGGTGGGACGAACTGCTGGTGCAGGCAGTCCTCGGCGGGGTGCTGCTCTTCCTCGACCTCCAGGGGCTGCGCTCGCTCGTCGCCCTGGACTCCCGGCTCGCCCGCGAGTGCTTCGGCCCCTCCGAGCAGGAGCTGTTGCGCCGTCGCATCGACGAACTGTCCAGCAGCCGGGCGGCGGTCGTACAGGCGGTGGACGCCGAACGCCGGCGCATCGAGCGGGACATCCACGACGGGATCCAGCAGCGGCTGGTCGCCCTGGCCATGCTGCTCGGCCGGGCGCGCAGGGGGCGCGAGCCCGAGCAGGCGGAGGCCCTGCTGCTCCAGGCGCACCAGGAATCGAGGGACGTACTCGCGGAACTGCGCGAAGTGGCCTGGCGGGTCTATCCGTCGGCGCTCGACAGCCTGGGTCTCGAGGAGGCCCTGGGAGGGGTGTCCGAGCGGTGCTCCATACCCGTCCGTACCGTGTTCGACGTCAGCCGGCCTCTGCCACGGCCGGTGGAGACCGCCGCGTACTTCGTGGTGTCGGAGTGCGTGACCAACGCGGCCAAACACTCAGGTGCGACGGCGGTGTCCGTACGCGTCGTGCTGGGCGGGGGCGTGCTCACGGTGCGCACCCAGGACAACGGCAAGGGCGGCGCGGATCCTGCGGGCATGGGGCTGAGCGGCCTGCGCAGCAGGGTGGACGCGCTGGACGGCACCCTGCACATCGACAGCCCCGAGGGGGGACCCACCATGGTGATCGCGGAGCTTCCATGCGTCTGATGCTCGCCGAGGACTCGACGCTGCTGCGGGAGGGTCTGGTACGGCTCCTCGTCGAGGAGGGGCACGAGGTCCTGGCCTCGTTCGGGGACGCGGTGTCCCTGCTGAAGGAGATGGAGACGCGACGGCCGGACATCGTCGTCCTCGACATCCGGATGCCTCCGACACACACCACCGAGGGGCTGCGCGCGGCCCTGGAGATCCGCGAGCGATGGCCGGAAACGGGCGTGCTGGTGCTCTCCCAGCACATCGAACGCCACTACGCGGCCCAGTTGCTGGCCTCCAGCGCGGAACGCGTGGGGTATCTCCTCAAGGACCGGGTCGCGCAGGTCGACGAGTTCCTGGACGCGTTGGAGCGCATCCAGGCGGGTGGCGCCGCCCTCGATCCCGAGGTGGTCCGGCAGTTGGTCATCCGCTCCACGCACGGGGACCCGCTGGCCCGCCTCACGCCCCGCGAGCGCAGTGTGCTCGAACCCCTGGCCCAGGGGCTCACCAACACGGCGATCGCGAAGCAACTGCACATCTCCGTGAGTGCGGTGGAGAAGAACCTCAACGCGATCTTCGACAAGCTGGAGCTGTCGCACACCACCGGTCACAGCAGGCGGATCCTCGCTGTCCTGAGGTACCTGGAGTCCTAGGTGTATCGGCCCGCGAGGCGTTGCGGCTCGCCGGAACGTCCGCGGGCTACCGTCGGGCACATGAACGGTGGCCCGGACAGCCGAGGCTGGCTCCCCTGTTGTCTCAGCGGGGCGGTATTCGCCGTATGCATGGCGGGGACGACCCTGCCGACCCCGCTCTACAGCCTCTATCAGGACGAACTCGGGTTCTCCGAGATGACGGTGACGGTCGTCTACGCCGTGTACGCCTTCGGTGTGATCGGGGTGCTGCTGCTCGCCGGAAACGCCTCCGACGCGGTGGGCAGGCGACCTGTGCTGCTGTGGGGCCTGGGCTGCGCGGCGGCGAGCGCCGTCTGCTTCCTGTGCGCCACCGCCCTGGGCTGGCTCTTCGCGGGGCGGCTCCTGTCGGGCCTGTCGGCCGGGCTGTTCACCGGGGCGGCCACCGCGTACGTCATGGAGCTGGCGCCCGGCAAGGGTTCCCCCAGGGCCTCGTTCGTGGCGACGGCCGCCAACATGGGCGGTCTGGGCTGCGGCCCGCTGCTGGCCGGAATCCTCGCGCAGTACGCGCCCTGGCCGCTGTATCTGCCGTTCGTCGTACACCTGGTGCTGCTGGCCGTCTCTGCGGTTGTCCTGCTCGGCCTGAAGGAGACCGTGGGCGAGCGGCGCCCGCTGAGCACCGTCCGCCCGCAGCGCCCGGGGCTGCCGCCCGAGGTCCGGAAGGTCTTCAGGCCCGCGGCGCTCGCCTCCTTCGTGGGGTTCGCCCTGTTCGGCGTGTTCACCTCGGTCAGCCCCGCGTTCCTCTCCGAGTTCCTGGACGTGGACAACCACGCCGTGAGCGGTCTGATCGTCGCGCTGGCCTTCTTCGCCTCGGTCGCGGGCCAGTCGGCGGTCGGCAGGATCGGAGAACAGCGGTCACTGTCGCTGGGCTGCGCCGGCCTCCTGGGCGGACTGGCGCTGCTCGCGGCCGCACTCTGGTGGCAGCTGCTGCCCCTGATCGTGCTGAGCGCGCTCCTCGGCGGCGCAGGCCAGGGGCTGGCGTTCCGGGCGGCCCTGTCCCAGGTGGCGGCGGCGTCGCCCGCGGACAGCCGGGCGGCGGTGATCTCGACGCTGTTCGTGGTGGCGTACGCGGGCATCTCGCTGCCGGTGATCGGCGTGGGCATCCTCTCGGACCACATCGGGCTCCAGGACGCGGGGCTGGCCTTCATCGCGTGCATGGCCGTCCTGGTCACCTGCGCCGGCCTCTACCTCCTGCGGCGCCCCGCGGTGCAGAAGGCCTGAAGGCGGCTCGCCCGGCGCGTGACCACTGCTTCAGGAGTCCTGGGAAACCACCCGACTTGCGACAGGAGCCGCAAGTCAGGAGAAACACGCACCAAAAGGCTAGGGTCGGCGAGTGGACCGAACCGAGGAGAGCGCCGAAGGCGCAGGGCCGTTCACGACCCGGCTGACCTGGCACCTCAGCGACGGGGCCACCGCCGTATGGGAGTCACGACCGGCGCGCAAGCGCGGGCTGCTCACCGTGCGGGCCGTGAGTGAATCGGAACCCCTTTCACGAAGCGCGGACAGCGAATCGGTCGGCCGCCTCAGGCGGCTGAACACCATTGCCTCGGGTGCCTTCACGGTGGGTGGGGGCCTGTTCGCCGCCGGTGCCGCGGTGGCCCAGTTCGGCACCGGCGACGCGACGAGCGCCTGGATCTACTTCGCCGGCGGCCTGTTCTTCAACACGGGCGGTTACGCCTCGCTGCTCCAGGCGGTCAACGCTCCCCGCCGGGACAGCGGAATCGGTGCTCTTGCGGCAAAGCGCTGGAGATGGTGGAGCTACGAGCCCGGACGGATCGACTGGCTGAGCACCTTCCTGCTGTTCGTGGGAACGCTCGTGTTCGGCATCAACCTGCTCAGCTCCCTGCTGCAGGGGCTCTCCGTGCAGCAGGAGAACAGGCTGATCTGGGCTCCTGACCTGGTCGGATGCATCCTGTTCCTGGTCTCGGGGCACCTTGCTCTGGCAGAGGTCTGCCACGGCCGGCCGGGCATCCGCCCCCGCGATCTCGGCTGGTGGATCGTCGCGGTCAACCAACTCGGATCCGTGCTCTTCATGGGTTCGGCACTGGCCGACTTCACCCGTCCCGCCACGGGGAGCGTCCTGAACATCGACATCGCCAACTGGGGCACCCTCACGGGCGCGCTCTGCTTCTCCGTCGGAGGCGTACTCCAGTCCTTCGAACGCCCCTAGGATGCGCCGACCGTCCGGCGCAGTTCGCGGTCCCACGCGCACACATGCAGAAACCCCGCCCGACCTGGTGTTTAAGCAGGTCGGACGGGGTTTCCCGTCCTGTGGCGGCGCCAGGGTTCGAACCTGGGTAGGCTGAGCCGGCAGATTTACAGTCTGCTCCCTTTGGCCACTCGGGCACACCGCCTTGAACGACGCGTCGGATCCCGGTTGGGGCTCCTTGGCGACGTCGTAAACGATACCTGATGCCCAGGGGTGCTACGCCACCTGATTGATCAGCACCGGACGCGCGCGGGTGGCTAGGCTTTGTGCCGTACCCCAACGCATACGACGCAAGGAGCCACACGTCATGGCCGACTCCAGTTTCGACATCGTCTCGAAGGTCGAGCGGCAGGAGGTCGACAACGCCCTCAACCAGGCCGCCAAGGAGATCTCCCAGCGCTACGACTTCAAGGGGACGGGCGCGTCGATCTCCTGGTCCGGCGAGAAGATCCTGATGGAGGCGAACGGCGAGGAGCGGGTCAAGGCGATCCTCGACATCTTCCAGTCCAAGCTGATCAAGCGCGGGATCTCGCTGAAGTCGCTGGACGCGGGCGAGCCGCAGCTTTCCGGCAAGGAGTACAAGATCTTCGCCACGATCGAGGAGGGCATCTCCCAGGAGAACGCCAAGAAGGTGGCGAAGATCATTCGCGATGAGGGCCCGAAGGGCGTCAAGGCGCAGGTTCAGGGCGAGGAGCTGCGGGTCAGCTCCAAGAGCCGGGACGACCTGCAGGCGGTGCAGGCGCTGATCAAGGGCAAGGACCTCGACTTCGCGGTGCAGTTCGCCAACTACCGGTAGACGGTTCGCTGCCGTGTGCAGCGGGTCGTGGGCGGGGCGGGGCGTGCCGGTCGGCATGGCCCGCCCCGTAGCCGTGTCCTGAGGGGCTGGGCGGGCGCCGGGTCAGCGGCGGTCGCGGGAGTTGCCGAAGAGCAGGCGGTAGGCGATCAGCAGGACGAGGGATCCGGCGATGGCCGCCACCCAGGTGGCCGTGTCGTAGAAGTCCGTGCTGATGGGGCGGTCGAGGAAGCGGGACGACAGCCAGCCCCCGAGAAAGGCGCCCACGATGCCGATGACGGTCGTGCCGATGATGCCCCCGGGGTCGCGGCCCGGCAGAAGAAACTTGGCTATTGCTCCGGCCAGCAGCCCGAGGATGATCCAGCTGATGATGCTCATGTTCGCGTACCTACCCGTCACTTGTTCCTGCAAGCCAGGACGCTTGCGGGGACGGGTGCGGTTGCCCGGGCCGGCTGTCTAGCGGGTGGCGAACGGCTGGTCCGTGGGGACGATCTCCTTGCCGAAGGGCATCAGCGAGACCGGGATGAGCTTGAAGTTCGCGATGCCCAGGGGGATGCCGATGATCGTGACGCACAGGGCGATGCCCGTGAAGATGTGGCCGAGGGCGAGCCACCAGCCGGCCAGGATCACCCAGAGGACGTTGCCGATGAGGGAGCCGCCGCCCGCGTCGCGACGGTCGACGACGGTGCGGCCGAAGGGCCAGAGGGCGTAGACGCCGATACGGAAAGCGGCCACGCCGAAGGGGATGCCGATGATCGTGATGCAGAGCAGGAGCCCTGCGGCGATGTAGCCGAGGAACATCCACAGTCCGCACAGGACCAGCCAAATGACGTTCAGGATTGCGTTCATGGTCGGTACCCTGCCATCTGCTCGAGTCGGGCGATGCGTTCGGCCATGGGCGGGTGGGTCGAGAACATCTTGGACATGCCCTGACCGGGACGGAACGGGTTCGCGATCATCATGTGACTCGCGGTCTCGATCCGTGGTTCGGGTGGGAGCGGAAGCTGTTTGGTCCCGGCGTCGAGCTTGCGCAGGGCGGACGCCAGGGCGAGCGGGTCCCCGGTGAGCTGGGCCCCTGACGCGTCGGCCTGGTACTCACGAGAACGGCTCACGGCGAGCTGGATCACGGAGGCGGCGAGCGGGCCGAGGATCATGATCAGGAGCATCCCGAGGAGCCCGGGGCCGTCGTCGTCGTCGGACCTGCCGACGGGGATGAGCCACGCGAAGTTGACCAGGAACATGACCACCGAGGCGAGGGCACCCGCGACCGACGAGATGAGGATGTCGCGGTTGTAGACATGGCTCAGCTCATGGCCGAGGACCCCGCGCAGCTCGCGCTCGTCGAGGATCTGGAGGATCCCCTCGGTGCAGCACACGGCGGCGTTGCGCGGGTTGCGTCCGGTGGCGAAGGCGTTGGGTGCCTGGGTCGGGGAGATGTAGAGCCGGGGCATGGGCTGGCGGGCCGCCGTCGAGAGCTCGCGGACGGTGCGGTAGAGCT
Organism: Streptomyces sp. NBC_01166; assembly: GCF_045039765.1. Lineage (NCBI taxonomy): Bacteria > Bacillati > Actinomycetota > Actinomycetes > Kitasatosporales > Streptomycetaceae > Streptomyces > Streptomyces sp. NBC_01166. The sequence continues at coordinate 4,988,412 of NZ_CP108613.1, read as the reverse complement.
GCGGCGCCTCGAATTCGCTGACCGGGCGGGCCCGCATGGCGCGCAGGGCGAGCTTGTCGCTGTTCCAGTACGCGTAGGCGTTGGTGGCGAGCGCGACCAGGAGGGCCACGATCAGGCCGGTCCGGCCGAAGAAACTGCCGATGACGATGATGAGGGCCGAGAGGCCCCCGAGGAGTACAGCGGTTTTCAGCCCGTTGTGCCGGCGGTGCACGGTACGCCCTCCAAGTGGTGCAGCAGGGGAACCCTTGCTCGGTGGTGCTCCACTCTCCAGTGGAGCCTCCCGTACAGGTCAACGCGAGGCGACGGAAGCTAGTTCCCTTGTGCGAGGTGGCCGGGGGCACAGGCAGAAGGGGCGGATCCGGATGGATCCGCCCCTGGGCCGTACGGGTGGGTGTACCTGCGCGGGCCCGTGGGGCCCTGCGGCAGCGGGGTCAGCGCTGGGCGGGCAGCTCGGCGAGCGCGCGGGCCTCCGCGTCCGGCTCGACCTCGCTGGTGCAGTGGGCACAGCGGGAGGCGATGGAGGGGATCTCGCTGTAGCAGTGGGGGCAGTCGCGCAGGGCGGCCTTGATGTCGGCCTTCTGCTCCTCCGCCTTCGTCGTGAAGCGGTTCTGGACCTTGGCCATGGGGACGACGACCAGGAAGTAGAGGACTGCGGCGGTGATGAGGAAGGCGATGGCGGCGCTGACGAAGAGGCCGTAAGGGAAGATCGCGCCCTCGACGGTGAATGTGGCCTTGCTGAAGTCGCCGGTGCCGCGGGTGAAGAGGCCGATGAGCGGCACGATGAACGCGTTGCTGAAGCCGGTGACCACCGCGGTGAAGGCGGCTCCTACGGCGAGGCCGATGGCCATGGAGATGACGTTCCCGCGAAGGATGAAGTCCTTGAACCCGTTCAGCAACGCTCTGGCTCCTCTGTGCTCTTCAGTGTGTGCTCGTCCTGCGCGCTCCGATACGTGACGCGTGCACGCATGACCATGCCCTGTGCGTGGCTGCACGGGCAAGCCGGTCGGAGCCGGTCAGAAGAGGCTGAGGGTGGCGAAACGGAGGATGAGCTGGGGGGCGCCGGACAGTGTGATTCCGGCTACGGCTGTGAGGGCGATCGCCAGGGTGAGCGGGGCGGGGACCCGGAGCGCGGGGACCTCGGGCGCCTCCTCGGCTGCCGGGGCCGGCTCCGGGGTGCTGAAGAGCGCGGCGGTCCACCGGAGGTAGTAGTACAGCGCGATCACCACGTTGACGGCCATGACGACGGCGAGCCAGCCGAGCCCGGCGTCGACGGCCGAGGAGAAGACGGTGACCTTGGCGAAGAGGCCGATGATGCCGGGCGGCAGGCCTGCCAGGCAGAGCAGGAAGAAGCCCATGGCGAGCGCGGCCAGGGGGCGGGTGGCGTACAGGCCGCGGTAGTCGCTCAGGCGGTTGCCGGGGCGGCTGCGGGCGACCAGGGCGGCCACCGCGAAGGCCCCGAGGTTCACCACGGCGTACATGAGCGCGTAGGCGACGGTGGAGCCGATCTGGGCGTCGCTGGAGTACGCGGCGGCGGCGATCGGGACGAGGAGGTAGCCCGCCTGCCCGACGGACGACCAGGCGAGGAGGCGGACGGCGCTGCGGGCGCGGGTGGCGGTCTGCCGGAGTGCGGCGACGTTGCCGACGGTCATGGTGAGCGCGGCGAGGACGGCCAGGGCGGGGCCCCAGACGTCGGCGTACGACGGGAAGCCGATCACCGTGACGAGGACGATGCCGGAGAAGCCGACGGCTTTACCGACGACGGAGAGGTAGGCGGCGATGGGGAGCGGTGCTCCCACGTAGGTGTCGGGGACCCAGAAGTGGAACGGCGCGGCGGCCGTCTTGAAGGCGAAGCCGACGAGGGTGAGGACGACGCCCGCCTCGGCGAGGGTGGAGAACCGGCCCGGTACGTCGTCGAGGCGGGCGGCGATCTCCGTGAGGTGCATCGTGCCGGTGGTCGCGTAGACGAAGCTGACGCCCAGGAGCATCACGGCGGTGGCGACGACGGAGGACAGGAAGAACTTCAGGGCCGCTTCGGAGGAGCGGCGGTCGCCGCGCTTGATGCCGACGAGGGCGAAGGCGGGGAGCGACGCGACTTCGAGGGCGACGACGAGGGTGGCGAGGTCCCGGGCGGCGGGGAGAAGCGCGGCTCCGGCCGCGGAGGACAGCAGCAGGAACCAGAACTCGCCCGCGGGGAGCTTGCGGGTGTCGCCGATCGAGAGCAGCGCGGTGAGCAGGGCTCCGCCGAGCACGAGGGCCTGGATGACGAGGGCGAAGTGGTCGGCGGTGTAGCTGCAGGCCTGTGTCCCGCCGGTGAGGCAGAAGGTGGAGCGGTCCCCGGCGCGCAGCGGGACGAGCATGGCGAGCGCGGCGAGGAGTCCGGCCACGGCTCCGTAGCCGAGGAGCGGCTTACGGCGTTCGCCGGTGAAGAGGTCGGCGACGAGGACGAGCAGGGCCACGGACGCCGCGATGACGGGCGGGGCGATCGCGAGCCAGTCGACGGACTGGACGAGGCTCGCCGCCCCGGTTGCGCTGTCGGCTGCCACGGTCACGACTTGCCTCCTGCGAGGAGCTTCTGCACGGCCGGGTCGGTGAGGCCGAGGAGGACGGCGGGCCAGAGGCCGGCGAGGACGGTCAGGGCGGCGAGCGGGGTCCAGGCGGCGAATTCGTAGCGCTGGATGTCTGCGACCGGCTGCTGCTCGCGGTGCTCGCCCATGCAGACGCGGCGTACGACGATCAGCATGTACGCGGCCGTGAGCAGGGTGCCGAGGGCGCCGATGGACATGAAGGTGAGGAAGGCGGGGCGGCTGAGCCCTTCGGCGGGGTCGAAGGCTCCGAACAGGGTGAGCATCTCGCCCCAGAAGCCGGCAAGGCCGGGGAGTCCGAGCGAGGCGACGGCGGCGAAGGCGAGGAGGCCGCCGAGCCGGGGCGCACGGCCGTAGAGAGCGGCTCCGGTGGCTCCGGACAGGGTGTCGAGGTCCGCCGTGCCGTAGCGGTCCTTGACGGCGCCGACCAGGAAGAACAGCAGGCCGGTGATGAGGCCGTGGGCGATGTTCGCGAAGAGCGCGCCGTTCACGCCGGTGGGGGTCATGGTCGCGATGCCGAGGAGCACGAAGCCCATGTGGCCCACGGAGGAGTAGGCGATCAGGCGCTTGAGGTCGCCCTTCGCTCCGGGGCGCGCGAGGGCCAGGCAGGCGAGGGAACCGTAGATGATCCCGACGACGGCGAACGCCGCGAGGTACGGCGCGAAGGTCTGCATCCCGTCGGGGGTGACGGGGAGCAGGATGCGCACGAATCCGTACGTGCCCATCTTCAGCAGTACGCCGGCGAGGAGCACGGAGCCGACGGTCGGGGCCGCGGTGTGGGCGTCGGGGAGCCAGCTGTGCAGGGGCCACATCGGGGTCTTCACTGCCAGCCCGAGCCCGACGGCCAGTACGGCGATGACCTGCACGGATGTGGTGAGGCCCCGGCCGTTGTCAGTGGCGAGTGCCACCATGTCGAAGGTGCCGCTCTTCAGTCCGATGAGGAGCAGCCCGAGCAGCATGATCACGGAGCCGAGCAGCGTGTAGAGGATGAATTTCCAGGCGGCGGGCTGCTTCCGGTCGCCGCCCCAGCGGGCGATGAGGAAGTACATCGGGATGAGGACCATCTCGAAGGCCAGGAAGAACAGCAGCAGGTCGAGGACGGCGAAGGTCGCGAGGGTGCCGGACTCGAGGACGAGGACCAGGGCGACGAAGGCCTTCGGGGAGGGGCCTGCGGGGAGCTTGAAGTAGCTGTAGAGCGCGCAGAGGAAGGTCAGCAGCGCGGTCAGCACGAGAAGGGGGAGCGAGATGCCGTCGGTGCCGAGGTGGATCCGGACGTCGAGTGCCGGGATCCAGCTGATGTCCGTGGTGGCCTGCATCTTCGACGGGTGGTCGTGGTCGAAGCCCGCGGCCAGGACGAGCGCGGCGAGGAGTACGGCGCCGGTGACGGTCACGCCGTGGCGGAGCACGGCCTGGTCGGGGTTCCTGCCCTTGAGGCCGGGCGGGGCGGGCAGGAGCGCGGCGGCCGCGCCGAGGAGCGGGCCGACGACGATGAACGCCAGAAGGAACTGCATCACGGATGCGCTGATATCGAACACGGCTCACGCCCCGGCGTAGACGTTGGCAAAGACGACGGCGGCGATCGCCAGGACAAGGGTTCCGGCGAGCAGCGCGCCGAGGTAGGTCTGCACGTTGCCGGTCTGGGCGCGGCGGATCAGGGTGCCGAGTCCGCGGGCGATGCTGCCCGAGCCGTGTACGTAGGTGTCGACGACCTCACGGTCCAGGAAGCGGACGAGCCGTGCGGCGGCTCCCACGGGGCGGACGAACAGCACCGTGTACATGGCGTCGAGGTGGAAACCGGTGACCGCGTGGCGGTGCAGCGGGCCCAGCAGGAGCCTGCCGGGGTCCGAGGGGTCCTGGGCGTCCGCGATGGTGCCGTACGCCGCGGTGTGCGAGGTCATGGCCTCGGCCTCCACGAGGGCGGGTTCGGCGTCGGGGTGGGCGGCCACCGCGCCGACCGGGGGGCGGTCGGCGAGTGCCGTGGTGTGGCGCCAGGCCCCGTAGGTGACGAGTCCGCCGACGAGTCCTACGCCGGTGGAGAGGACGGCGGTCGTGAGGGACGGGGTGAGGCTGTGTCCGTCGAACCAGTCGGTGAGGACGCCGGTGGTGAGGCCGAACGCGATGGTGGGAACGGCGAGGACCCAGAGGACGGAGGTCATCGCGGCGGGCTGCTTGCCGTGGTCGGGGGCCTCGGTGCCGCGCCCGCGGAAGGCGAGGAGCCACAGCCGGGTGGCGTAGGCGGCGGTGAGGACCGCGGCGGCGAGTCCGGCGACGAGGATCGTCCAGCCGGCCGCTGCGGGGGCGACGTCACGGTCCCCGAAGGCGGTGTGCTCGGCGGCGACGAGGACGGCTTCCTTGGAGAAGAAGCCGGCGAACGGCGGGATGGCGGCGAGCGCGAGGAGGGCGACGGTCATCGTCCAGTAGGCGTCGGGGATGCGCTTGGCCAGCCCGCCCATGCGGGACATGGCGGCGAGTGAGTTGGTTCCCGCAGCGTGGATGACGACGCCCGCCGCGAGGAAGAGGACGGCTTTGAACGCACCGTGCGACAGGAGGTGGAAGACGGCGGCCCCGCGGTCGCCCACGGCCAGGGCGCCGGACATGTAGCCCAGCTGGCCGATCGTCGAGTAGGCGAGGACGCGCTTGATGTCGTCCTGTGCGAGTGCGGCGAGTCCGGATCCGATCATCGTGACGGCCGCCATGACGGCGAGGACGACCAGGGCGGCGCCGGAGGCTGCGAAGACGGGGAGGAGCCGGGCCACGAAGTAGATTCCGGCGGCGACCATCGTCGCGGCGTGGATGAGCGCGGAGACGGGGGTGGGGCCTGCCATCGCGTCGGGCAGCCAGGTGTGCAGGGGGAACTGCGCGGACTTGCCCGCGACACCGGCGAGGAGCAGCAGCGCGATGAGGGTGGGGTGGTCGAGTCCGCCGTTGGTGACGGCGGCCAGGATCCCGGTGATGCGGAAGGTGCCGGTATCGGCGGCGAGCGCGAACAGGCCGATGAGGAAGGGCACGTCGCCGAGCTTGGTGACGAGGAAGGCCTTGAGGGAGGCCGCGCGGGCCTCGGGGGTCTCCCAGTAGTGGCCGACGAGGAAGTACGAGCAGATGCCCATGATCTCCCAGCCGACCAGGAGCACCATGAGGTCGCCGGAGTAGACGACGAGCAGCATCGCGGAGGTGAAGAGGGAGACGAGGGCCGCGTACGACGGGTAGCGGACGTCGTCCTTGAGATACGCCGTCGAGTAGATCTGCACGCAGGTGGCTACGAGTCCGACGAGCACGGCGACGAGGACCGCGAAGCCGTCCAGGTGCAGGGCCAGGTCGACCGGGACCGAGCCGGTGGGGGTCAGCTGGGTCGCGGCGTCGATGGGGCGGCCGCCTCCCTGGCGGGCGGCGACGAGGACGGCGAGGACGGCGGCGACGAGCGTCGGCAGCACAGCGAGGGGACGGACGAAGCCGGGCGCGGTCCGGCCCAGGAGCAGTCCTGCGGCGGCGCCCAGGAAGGGGAGGAGGGGGACGAGGACGGCGAGGGTCGTGGTGGTCACGCGGTGGCCTCTGCCTTCTTTGCCTTCCCTGCCGGAGCAGTGGCCTGGTCTGCGGTGGTGTCCGGGGCGTCGTCGTCCGCTTCGTCGGGGAGCGTCTCGGCGTCGTCGGTCTCCGCGGTGTCGCGGAGGAGGTCGACGTCCGAGCTGCCGCGGTTGCGGTAGACGGCCAGGACGATCGCGAGGCCGATGCCGATCTCGGCGGCGGCGATGGCGATCGTGAAGAGGGTGAGGGCCTGGCCGGCGTGGAGCGCGTCGCGGAGCCAGACGTCGAAGGCGACCAGGTTGAGGTTGACGGCGTTGAGCATGAGCTCGACGGACATCAGGACGAGGATCGCGTTGCGGCGGGCGAGTACGCCGTAGAGCCCGGTGCAGAAGAGCAGGACGGCGAGGACCGCGGGATAGGCGAGGTGCATCAGCTCTTGTCCTCCCGGCCGGCGGCGGGCCGTCCCTGCTTCTCCTGGTGCCTGCTGCCCGGCCTGTCCCGGCGTCCCTGCTTGTCCGTGCGGCTCTGCTTGTCCGGGCGGTCCTTGCGGGACAGGACGATCGCGCCGACGAGGGCGGCGAGCAGCAGGACGGAGAGCGCCTCGAAGGGGAGCACCCAGTGCCGGAAGAGGAACTCCCCCGAGGCCTTGGTGGACCCCTGGGCGGGACCGTCCAGATCGATCCAGGTCGTCCGGAAGGCGTCCACGACGACCCAGACGAGGGCGCCCGCGGCGGCGACGGAAGCGCCGAGGGCGATCCACCGGTTGCCCGAGTCGGCGTCCGGGGAGCGGCCGATGGGGGCTCTGGTGAGCATCAGCCCGAAGAGGAGGAGGACCACGATGGAGCCGACGTAGATCAGCACCTGCACCCATGCGATGAACTCGGCGGTGAGGAGGAGGTACTCCACCGCGATACCGCCGAGCGCGACGACGAGCCAGAGGGCCGCGTGCACGAGTTGCTTGGTCGTGACCGTGATGAGAGCCGCGCCGAAGGTGGCGAGCCCGACCAGGAGGAAGGCGATCTCGACGCCGGTGGGTGAGAGGAAGCCGGGGTGGCCGGCCGTGGCCGCGAGGGTCACTCCTGACCCTCCTCTTCCGGGGCCTGCGCCGGCCTGGCCTGCTCAGCTTCCTGCGCCGCCTGGGCTTCCTGGGCTTCCTGGGCCTGGAGCTTGTCGGCCGTCTTGCGGGCGGCGGCGATCTCCTTGGGTTCCTCGGCTCCCGGGTCGAGCGCGGGCGGCTCCGGGACGGTCCACATCCACTCGCGGAGCTTGTCGCGCTCGTGGGTGAGTTCGTGGATGTCCGTCTCCGCGTACTCGAACTCGGGCGACCAGAACAGCGCGTCGAAAGGGCAGACCTCGATGCAGATACCGCAGTACATGCACAGGGCGAAGTCGATCGCGAAGCGGTCCAGGACGTTGCGGCTGCGCTCGCGGCCGCCGGGGGCGGCCGGGGGCACCGTCTCCTTGTGGGAGTCGATGTAGATGCACCAGTCGGGGCACTCGCGGGCGCAGAGCATGCAGACCGTGCAGTTCTCCTCGAACAGCCCGATGACGCCCCGGCTGCGGGGCGGCAGTTCGGGCTGGACGTCCGGGTACTGCGCGGTGACCGTGCGCTTCGTCATGGTCCGCAGGGTGACGGCGAGGCCCTTGGCCAGGCCTGATCCGGGGATCGGGGGCACTAGTTGATCGCCACCTTCACGATGCCGGTGAGCGCGATCTGCGCGAGAGCGAGGGGGATGAGCGTGGTCCAGGCGAGCTTCTGCAGCTGGTCCTCGCGCAGACGGGGGTAGGTGACCCGGAGCCAGATGACGACGAACGCGAGAACGCCCGTCTTGAGCAGGGTCCAGACCCAGCCGAGCCCGTCCGCGCCGAGCGGCCCGTGCCACCCGCCGAGGAACAGGACCGTCGTCAGACCGCACAGGACGACGATCCCGGCGTACTCGGCGAGCAGGAACAACGCGAACCGGAGGCCCGTGTACTCGGTGTACGCCCCGAAGATGATCTCCGAGTCGGCGACCGGCATGTCGAAGGGCGGGCGCTGGAGTTCGGCGAGCCCTGCCACGAAGAAGACGAGTGCGCCGACGATCTGCCAGGGCAGCCACCACCACTCGAAGGCGTTGAGGATGCCGGGGAGCGAGACGGTGCCGGCCGCCATGGCGACGGAGGCTGCGGCGAGCAGCATGGGCAGTTCGTACGCGAGGAGCTGCGCGGCGGTGCGGAGACCACCGAGGAGGGAGAACTTGTTGGCCGAGGCCCACCCGGCCATCAGTGAGCCGAGCACGCCGACGCCCATGACGGCCAGCACGAAGAAGATGCCCGCGTCGACGACCTGACCGACCGCACCCTCGCTGGGGCCGATCGGGATGGCGACGATCACGAGGAGGTACGGGAGCAGGGCTACGGCGGGTGCCAGCTGGAAGATGCGGCGGTCCGCCTCGGCCGGTACGACGTCTTCCTTCTGCGCGAACTTCACCCCGTCCGCGACGAGCTGGGCCCAGCCGTGGAACCCGCCCGCGTACATCGGGCCGAGGCGGCCCTGCATGTGTGCCATCACCTTGTGTTCGGCCTGTCCCACGATCAGCGGGACGACCATGAACACGGCGAAGACGATGACGAGGCGGAGGGCGACGTCGAGTACGTCGTTCACGCGGTATCGCCTCCGGCGGGACGGTCGGGACCGTCGGAACGGTCGGTGCGGGATGAGGAGTCGGGGGTGCCCTCACGCTCGGCGGCGCTGTCCGGGGCAGGGTCGGCGTCGTCCTGCGCGGGGGCCTCCGACGACGGCTCGGGCTCGGGCTCGCTCGGTCGCTCGGTCTCGGGCGGCGTCGGCCGTTCCGTGGCAGGCCGTTCCGGGGCAGGCCGTTCCGGCGTCGGCCGCTTCGGGGTGTCGTCGAAGGCGGGGCGCGCGTCGTGCCAGGGTGCGTCCGCGCCGCCGGCCGCGCCCTTCGCGGGTGGCGCGCCGCCCGCGTCCCCCGTACCGGCCGGAGGCGTGGCCTCAGGGCCGGTGGTCTGGCTCGCCGAGCCCTGGGAGGCGCTGCGGGTACGGCGTGGTGGCGCCGCCGGCTGCGGGGTCTCCGTCGCGTCCGGCCGCCGGCCCGCCGAGCCCTCGCTCGCGGTGCGGGTCCGGCGCACCGGGCGGTCGCCCGCCGCGCGGGCCCCTCGGGCGGGGCGGGCCGGTGCGGGCGGGAGCTGTCCCTTGAGCGGGCCCCATTCGTTGGGATCGGGCACCCCGGGCGGCAGCATGGTCCGCCGCTTGGGTCCGCCGTGTTCGGACTCTCCCGGCTCCTTCGCCCCCGGCCAGGCCTTGGCGACCCGGGCCGCCAGGACGAAGTCCTTGCGCAGCGGGTGGCCCTCGAAGCTCTCGGGCAGCAGCAGGGGGACCAGATGGGGATGGTCCTCGAAGCCGATGCCGAACATCTCGTGCGTCTCACGCTCGTGCCACGCGGCGCCCGCGTAGACGCCGACGGCGGTGGGCAGGGTGGCCGCGTCGTGCGGGACGGTCGTACGGACCAGCAGGCGCCGGACCGTACCCCCGCCGAGAGCCGCGACATGGGCGCAGACCCGGAAGCCGGTGCCCGGTTCGTCGACGGCGCTCAGCCAGTCGAAGTAGGTGCAGCCCAGATCGTCGCGGGCCGTTTCGAGGGCGGCGGTCCAGGAGGCGGCCGGGACGTCGACGGTCAGCAGGTCGTACGCGTGCGCGGCGGTGGCGTCCGCGCCGAAGACGTCGGTCACGGCGTCGGGCAGCGTGCTGTAGAGGTCCGGCGCGGTCACTTCCCCTCCTCCCCCGGTGCCTGCGGGGCCTCGACGAGACCGCTGCGCAGGGCGGCGGCCGAGGGGCGGGCCGTGTCCTCGGTGCTGTACCGCTCGGCCAGCGATTCGCGGGCGATCTTCTCCTGGAGCTTGAGGATGCCCTGCAGGAGCGCCTCGGGCCGGGGCGGGCAGCCGGGCACATAGACGTCGACGGGGATGATCTGGTCGACGCCCTTCGTCACGGAGTACGAATCCCAGTACGGTCCGCCGCAGTTGGAGCAGGCGCCGAAGGAGATGACGTACTTCGGCTCGGGCATCTGCTCGTAGAGCCGCTTCACGGCAGGGGCCATCTTGTCCGTCACCGTGCCGGACACGACCATCAGGTCTGCCTGCCGGGGGCCGGGCGCGAAGGGGATGACGCCGAGCCGGATGAAGTCGTGCCGCGCCATGGAGGCGGCGATGAATTCGATGGCGCAGCAGGCGAGTCCGAAGTTGAAGACCCACAGGCTGTAGCGGCGGCCCCAGTTGAGGACCACCTTCATCGGTTCGGGCGCGAGCCGGGACAGCACGCCGAGCCTCTTCGGCTCGGGCAGCGGCGTCGGGTCGGGCAGCGACACGGGGAGTTCGGGGTTCGGCCGGCTCGTCACGCCCATTCGAGGACGCCCTTCTTCCATGCGTAGAGCAGTCCCACGGCCAGGAAACCGAGGAAGATGAACATCTCCACCAGCGTCGTCGCCCCGTATCCGGGGGCCGCGAAGACCGTCGCCCACGGGAACAGGAAGATCGAGTCGACGGCGAAGATCACGTACAGGAAGGCGTACACGTAATAGCGAACCTGGGTGTGGGCCCAGCCCTCGCCCACGGGGTCCACGCCGCACTCGTACGTGAGGAGTTTCTCCGGCGTCGGCACCACGGGCCTCAGCAGCCGGCCGGCCCCGAAGGCGACGGCGACGAACACCACGCCCACCAGGGCGAGCAGTCCGACCACTGAGTAGCTCTGGAAGTAGTCCGACGCGAGAACGGTCGGTCCCGGCACGTCCGCCACGTCCGCCCCTCGCTCCCTCAACCTGTTCGACGGTCTGTACGCACGGGAGTCTAGGCCCTGTTAAAGAGACGGTAAGCAGCCCCGTCGCACAACGGGTGGGGCGGGAGTCGCATGACGGGTGGGGCGGGAGGTGACGGGGGAGAGCCGACGAGAGGTGGGGTTATCCCTACTCGGCCTCACCCACGAACCCCATGGCGTGGGCGCGCCCGGCCCGGCACGCTGGTCGTATGACCATGAGCCCCTCCCCGCCGGACAACGACCGGCCGCCGCCCGCGCGCTTCGCTTTCGACCGGTGGACGTGGAAGGAGATCGCACATCTCCTGGCCAATCTGCCGATGGCGATCGTCGGGTTCGTCTACACCGTCTTCCTGGTCGCCGTGGGCGCGGGGCTCTCCGTCACCGTGATCGGGCTGCCGCTCCTCGCGCTGGGGCTGAAGGGCGCGCGCGGTCTCGGCCGGGCCGAACGCGGCAGGGCGCGGAGGATGCTCGGCGTGCGGATCGAGGAGCCGAGCCCGATGGTGCGCGGACGCCGGGACCAGGGCTTCTTCAGCTGGCTGTGGTCGGGGCTGAAGGACCCGGTCGGCTGGCGGGCGTTGCTGTACTCGTTCATCCGGCTGCCGTGGGGCGTGGCGACGTTCGCCGTGACGCTGGTGAGCCTGTTCGTCCTCTGGCCGGTGCTCCCGTACCTGGCGCGCGGGCTGACGAACGCGGACCGGGCGATGGTGCGGGGGCTGCTCTCGCCCTCCGACGAACTGGAACGCAGGATCGCCGAGCTGGAGTCGGACCGGGGTGTGGTCGTGGACACGGCCGCCGCGGACCTGCGCCGCATCGAACGCGACCTCCACGACGGCGCACAGGCCCGCCTCGTCGCCCTCGCCATGGGCCTGGGGCTGGCGAAGGAGAAGCTCACCGACGACCCCGAAGCCGCCGCCCGCATGGTCGACGAGGCCCACGGCGAGGTCAAGGTCGCCCTCCAGGAACTCCGCGACCTCGCCCGCGGCATCCACCCCGCCGTCCTCACCGACCGCGGACTCGACGCCGCACTCTCCGCCATCGCCTCCCGCTGCACCGTCCCCGTGACCGTGTCGGTGCAACTGCCGGGCCGCCCGGCCGAGGCGATCGAGGGCATCGCGTACTTCACGGTCTCCGAACTCCTCCAGAACGTCAGCAAGCACAGCCGCGCCGGTCAGGCGTCGGTCGACGTGTGGCGGTCCTGCGACCGGCTGATGCTCCAGGTCCGGGACGACGGGACGGGCGGCGCCCGGCTCGACGGCGGTACGGGCATGTCGGGGCTGGCGGAGCGGCTGGGAGCGGTCGACGGGGTGTTCGTCCTGGACTCCCCCGAGGGCGGCCCGACCACGGTCACCGCGGAGCTGCCCTGGCGCGACCGCCTCGCCACCGGTGCAGACCGGGCCGGTGCGGCGTGACACAGCGACAGCGGGGGCTCCCGCCCCGGGTACGGGACGGGGCGTCCCCGTGGTGGGGAAAACCCCCGGCCGGATACGGATACGGCCCTCATGGTGAGGCGGCCCCCGGCACAGCACTCTTGAGATATCAGCCGTTGTATCGGTCCGCGGGGAGTTCCCGCTCAGAAGAAACGGACGGACGCCACTGATGGCCACGGCATACGGACCGGACACCCGGGACCAGCACAGGCCCGGCACCGGGTCGGGGGGCTACCCGCCGGCGAAGCACTTCCTCCCCGCGGCGCTCCGCGCGCCCTTCGAGGCGCGTACGTGGCGCGAGCTGGCCTATCTGCTCCTGAGCCTGCCGATCAGCGTGGTGCTGTTCTCCTTCGCTGTGACGATGGTGTCGCTCGGCCTCGGCATGCTGATCACCTTCCTCGGCATTCCGATACTCGCCGCCGGCCTCGTCATGTGCCGCGGCTTCGGTGTCATGGAACGCGGCCGGGCGCGCGGGCTGCTGAAGCTCGATGTCGCCGATCCCGCGCCGGTGCGCGGCAAGGGCGGCCTGATGTCCTGGGTCGGCGCGACGCTGAAGAGCGGGGTGTCCTGGCGGCATCTCCTCTACGCGGTGCTGCACATGCCGTGGGCGGTGTTCGCGTTCACCGTGGCGGTGACCTTCTGGGCCTACGGCTGGGCCGCGTTCACGTACCCGCTGTGGCACTGGGTCTTCCCCACGTACGTGGGTGCCGACGGCATCCAGCTGTACGGGGACGGGACGCACCAGTTCTACCTCGACTCGTCCTTCGAGCTGGGGGCCACCGCCGCGCTCGGCCTGGCTCTCGTCCTGGTCACGCCGTGGATCATCCGGGGCCTGGCGACCGTGGACCGGGCCATGGTCGCGGGTCTGCTCGGCCCTTCCCGGCTGGCCACCAGGGTCTCGGAGCTGGAGTCGGGCCGGGGTGTGGTCGTGGACACGGCCGCCGCGGACCTGCGCCGCATCGAACGCGACCTCCACGACGGCGCACAGGCCCGCCTCGTCGCCCTCGCCATGGATCTGGGGCTGGCGAAGGAGAAGCTCACCGACGACCCCGAAGCCGCCGCCCGCATGGTCGACGAGGCCCACGGCGAGGTCAAGGTCGCCCTCCAGGAACTCCGCGACCTCGCCCGCGGCATCCACCCCGCCGTCCTCACCGACCGCGGACTCGACGCCGCACTCTCCGCCATCGCCTCCCGCTGCACCGTCCCCGTGAAGGTCGTCGTGGACCTGGAGTCGCGGCCCGCGCAGGCCATCGAGGGCATCGCCTACTTCACGGTCTCCGAACTCCTCCAGAACGTCAGCAAACACGCCCGGGCCACCCGTGCCTCGGTCGACGTGTGGCGGGCGGCGGACCGGCTGATGCTCCAGGTCCGGGACGACGGGCGCGGCGGGGCCGGTGTGTCCACTGGCAGCGGTCTCGCCGGGCTGACGGAGCGGCTGGACGCGGTGGACGGCATCCTCGTCGTCGACTCCCCCGCCGGCGGACCCACGACCGTCACGGCCGAGCTGCCCTGGAGGGGCTGAGTATCCGGCTCCGCACCCAGCCGCAGTGCCCCGGCCGCCACCACGGCGGCCGGGGCACTGCGGCGCGTCCGGTGTCGCCGGAACCGCTGGTGTACGGCCCGTCCGGGCGCCGGAGCTGGAATGCTGGACACACGAGCGGCCGCAGGCAGCGGCGAACACGTGAACACACGGAACACCGACAGTGGGGGACACAACGTCGTGGAAGAAAGAGTGCGAGTCGTCATCGCCGAGGATTCGGTGCTGCTCCGGGAGGGACTCACCCGGCTGCTGACCGATCTGGGGCACGACGTCGTCGCGGGGGTCGGGGACGCCGAGGCGCTGATCAAGACGGTGAGCGACCTCGCCGGGCAGGACGCGCTGCCGGACGTGGTGGTCGCCGACGTGCGGATGCCGCCGACCCACACCGACGAGGGCGTGCGGGCGGCGGTGCGGCTGCGCAAGGACTACCCGGACATGGGGGTCCTGGTGCTCTCGCAGTACGTCGAGGAGCAGTACGCCACCGAGCTGCTGGCCGGCAGCAGCCGCGGGGTGGGCTACCTGCTGAAGGACCGGGTCGCCGAGGTCAGGGAGTTCGTGGACGCCGTGGTCCGGGTGGCGCGGGGCGGGACCGCCCTGGACCCGGAGGTGGTGGCACAGCTGCTGGGCCGCAGCCGCAAGCAGGACGTGCTGGCCGGGCTCACTCCGCGCGAGCGAGAGGTCCTGGGACTGATGGCGGAGGGACGCACGAATTCAGCCGTCGCCCGGCAGCTGGTGGTCAGTGACGGAGCGGTGGAGAAGCACGTCAGCAACATCTTCCTGAAACTCGGCCTCTCGCCCAGTGACGGGGATCACCGGCGTGTTCTCGCTGTTCTCACTTATCTGAACTCGTGACAAGGCGATGATCTGGATGATCCACCGGTAGTCGAGTGAGACCTCAGGACCAGGACGAAAGGATGAGCACCGGGGGCCTCGTCCAGTGATCGAAAGGTCCGGAAAAATATGGCAAAGCGTGACGCATTCATGTCTCAAAAACGCGTCCACCATATGACCGGTCCGAGGAAGGCGACCCTTACAGAAGTAGGGTGGGGCCTGGACCGCCGGCGGGTCGGCCGGTCCCGAGCCGCCGCCCCGAGGGAGGTCCAGTTCAGTGACCAGCCAGGTCAGTAGCCCAGCCGGAAAGTCCGATGAGGCCGACGAGGCTGTCGTCGGGGAGCAGCGAGCCCCGCGCATTGATCGTACGGGTGCCACCGAGAAGGAAATCCGCCGCCTCGACCGGGTGATCATCCGTTTCGCGGGTGACTCCGGTGACGGCATGCAGTTGACGGGCGACCGGTTCACGTCGGAGACCGCGTCGTTCGGGAACGACCTGTCGACGCTGCCCAACTTCCCGGCCGAGATCCGGGCGCCCGCCGGGACGCTGCCGGGTGTGTCGTCGTTCCAGCTGCATTTCGCGGACCACGACATCCTGACCCCGGGCGACGCGCCGAACGTCCTGGTCGCGATGAATCCCGCCGCGCTGAAGGCGAATATCGCCGATGTGCCGCGCGGGGCCGACATCATCGTGAACACCGACGAGTTCACGAAACGCCCGATGGCGAAAGTCGGCTACGCCGAATCCCCCCTCGAGGACGGATCGCTCGAGGCGTACAACGTGCACCCTGTGCCGTTGACCACCTTGACGATCGAGGCATTGAAGGAGTTCGGGCTTTCCCGCAAGGAGGCCGAGCGATCGAAGAACATGTTCGCGCTCGGGCTGTTGTCCTGGATGTACAACCGTCCGACCGAGGGGACGGAGACATTCCTCCGGTCGAAGTTCGCCAGGAAGCCGGACATCGCCGAGGCGAATGTGGCGGCGTTCCGCGCGGGCTGGAATTTCGGTGAGACCACGGAGGATTTCGCGGTCTCGTACGAGGTGGCACCGGCGTCGCAGGCTTTCCCCACGGGCACGTACCGCAATATCTCGGGGAACCTCGCATTGTCGTACGGGCTGATCGCGGCGGGCCGGCAGGCGGATCTGCCGGTGTATCTGGGCTCGTATCCGATCACTCCGGCGTCCGACATCCTGCACGAGCTCAGCAAGCACAAGAATTTCGGCGTACGGACGTTCCAGGCGGAGGACGAGATCGCCGGGATCGGGGCGGCGCTCGGCGCGTCGTTCGGCGGGTCGCTGGGTGTGACGACCACGTCGGGTCCGGGTGTGGCACTGAAGTCGGAGACGATCGGTCTCGCGGTGTCGCTGGAGCTGCCGCTGCTGATCATCGACATCCAGCGGGGCGGGCCGTCCACCGGCCTGCCGACCAAGACGGAGCAGGCCGACCTGCTCCAGGCCATGTACGGGCGCAACGGCGAGGCACCGGTCCCGATCGTGGCGCCGAGGACGCCGGCGGACTGCTTCGACGCGGCGCTCGACGCCGCCCGGATCGCGCTGACGTACCGGACGCCGGTGTTCCTGCTCTCGGACGGGTATCTGGCGAACGGCTCCGAGCCGTGGCGGATCCCGGAGATCGACAGCCTCCCGGATCTGCGGACACAGTTCGCGACCGGACCGAACCACGAACTGGCCGACGGCACCGAGGTGTTCTGGCCGTACAAGCGGGACCCTGAGACCCTGGCCCGGCCGTGGGCGGTGCCGGGCACTCCGGGTCTGGAGCACCGGATCGGCGGGATCGAGAAGCAGGACGGCACGGGGAACATCTCCTACGATCCGGCCAACCACGACTTCATGGTCCGCACCCGTCAGGCGAAGATCGACGGCATCCGGGTCCCCGACGTGGAGGTCGACGACCCGGCCGGCGCCACGACCCTGGTCGTGGGCTGGGGTTCGACGTACGGGCCGATCACCGCGGCCGTACGGAGGCTCCGCGCGGCGGGCGAGACGATCGCGCAGGTCCATCTGCGCCACCTCAACCCGTTCCCGCGGAATCTCGGTGAGGTGCTGAGGCGTTACGACAAGGTCGTGGTCCCGGAGATGAACCTCGGGCAGCTGGCCCTGCTGCTGAGGGCCGAGTACCTCGTGGACGCCCGGAGTTACAACCAGGTCAACGGAATGCCCTTCAAGGCCGAGCAGCTCGCCACAGTCCTCAGGGAGGCCAACGGTGCCTGACGCCAACGCCAACGAACTCCTCCAGCTGGTCCCCAAGGCCGAGGGCAAGCAGTCCATGAAGGACTTCAAGTCCGACCAGGAGGTGCGCTGGTGCCCGGGCTGCGGTGACTACGCGGTCCTCGCGGCCGTGCAGGGCTTCATGCCCGAACTGGGGCTGGCCAAGGAGAACATCACCTTCGTCTCCGGCATCGGCTGCTCGTCCCGCTTCCCGTACTACATGAACACGTACGGGATGCACTCCATCCACGGCCGCGCCCCCTCCATCGCGACGGGCCTGGCCACCTCGCGCCGCGACCTGTCCGTCTGGGTCGTCACCGGTGACGGCGACGCGCTGTCCATCGGCGGGAACCACCTCATCCACGCCCTGCGCCGCAACGTCAACCTCAAGATCCTGCTGTTCAACAACCGGATCTACGGGCTCACCAAGGGGCAGTACAGCCCCACCTCCGAGGTCGGCAAGATCACCAAGTCGACGCCGATGGGGTCGCTCGATGCCCCCTTCAACCCGGTCTCCCTCGCCCTGGGCGCCGAAGCCTCCTTCGTCGCCCGCACGGTGGACTCGGACCGCAAGCACCTCACGAGCGTGCTGCGCGCGGCCGCCGACCATCCCGGCACCGCGCTGGTGGAGATCTACCAGAACTGCAACATCTTCAACGACGGCGCCTTCGAGGTGCTCAAGGACAAGGAGCGGGCCGAGGAGGCGGTGATCCGCCTGGAGCACGGCCGGCCGATCCTCTTCGGAGCCGACAACTCCAAGGGCGTCGTGCGCGACGCGATCACGGGCGACCTGAGCGTCGTCGCGGTCACCGAGGAGAACCAGTCGCAGGTCCTCGTCCACGACGCCCACAACCCCAGCCCCACGACGGCGTTCGCGCTGTCCCGGCTGGCCGACGCCGACACCCTGCACCACACGCCCATCGGCGTGCTGCGCAGCGTGGAGCGCCCGGTCTACGACGCGCTCATGTCCGACCAGCTCGATGCCGCGATCGAGCAGCACGGCAAGGGTGACCTGAGCACCCTGCTGGCGGGCAGCGACACCTGGACCGTGGTCGGCTGATCCACCGTCACACCTGTTCGCCGGGGCCCGGAGCCGACTGGTTCCGGGCCTCGTCGTATGCCGCGCGGGCCGCCTCGACCTCGTCCACCTGCCGCTCGGACCAGCGGGCCAGCGCCCAGACCTGGTCGGCGGCCTCCCTGCCGACGGGGGTGAGCGAGTAGTCCACGCGGGGCGGGATCACCGGTTTCGCGTCCCGGTGCACGAAGCCGTCGCGCTCCAGCGTCTGGAGGGTCTGGGCCAGCATCTTCTCGCTGACGCCGCCGACCGTGCGGCGCAGTTCGCTGAACCTGTAGGAGCGCTCCAGGAGCGCGGCCAGCACGAGCACACCCCACCGGCTGGTGATGTGTTCGAGGACCAGCCGGGAGGGGCAGTTCTGCTGGTTGACGTCCGGGCGTCGGCCGCCCACTTCGTCCAGGATGCTTACCGTCATACCAGTACCTTACTTCAAAGTGGGTACTTTCTCAGAGTTAGTACACCCCCTATGGTGAGTTGTGTTCCACTCGCAGCAGGACCAGCGCCACCCAGGAGAGAACCCCCATGAGCATCGTCGTCACCGGAGCCACCGGCGCACTCGGCCGCCTCGTCGTCGAGCGTCTGCTCGACACGGTCCCGGCCCACCAGGTCGTCGCGGTCGTCCGCGACAAGGAGAAGGCCGCCCCGCTCGCCGCCCGGGGCGTCGAGCTCCGCATCGCCGACTACGACCGCCCCGAGACCCTCGCCGGCGCGTTCCGGGCCGGTGACCGGGTGCTGTTCGTCTCGGGCAGCGAGCCCGGCAGGCGGATACCCCAGCACGCCGCGGTGATCGACGCCGCGAAGGAGGCCGGGGTCGCGCAGCTCGCGTACACCGGGGTGCTGGGCGGGCCCGAGGCGGACTTCCTGCTGGCCGAGGAGCACAAGGCAACCGAGCAGCTGATCCTCGACTCCGGGCTGCCGTACACCTTCCTGCGCAACGGCTGGTACACCGAGAACTACACGGCAAATCTGGCACCCGTCCTGGAGCACGGTGCCGTCGTCGCCAACGCCGGTGACGGGCGCGTCGCCTCCGCCACCCGGGCCGACTACGCGGACGCGGCCGCCGCCGTGCTGACCGGCGAGGGCCACCTGGGCGCGGCGTACGAGCTGAGCGGGGACGTGGCCTGGTCGCTGGCCGAGTACGCCGACGTGGTGGCGGCCGCGGCCGGCAAGGAGATCGTCTACAAGAACGTTCCGGCCCCGGTGCACCAGGAGATCCTCGTCGGCGCCGGGCTGCCCGAGCCCTTCGCCGCGATCCTCGTCGACGTCGACGAGGCCATCGCACGGGGCCTGCTCGCGGGGACGAGCGGCGACCTGGCCCGCCTGATCGGCCGGCCGACCACTCCGCTGGCCGAGACGGTCGCGGCGGCGGTCGCCACGGCCTGAACGGGCACGCCCGCGCCTGTCACGACCGTTTCCCTGAGACGGCAATGACAGAGGGCTCTTCCGGCGCTACCGTCGTGCAGTCGGCCGTCCGCCGACGCAGGAGTGCCGGGAGGGCCCGTGAAGGGGAAGAACGAACAGCGGGCAGGCCTGCTGTACGGAATCGGCGCGTACGGGATGTGGGGCCTCGTGCCCCTCTTCTGGCCGCTGCTGGAACCGTCGGGGGCGGTGGAGATCCTCGCCCACCGGATGGTGTGGTCGCTGGGCGTCGTAGGCATCGCCCTGCTGTTCCTGCGCCGCTGGGCGTGGATCGGGGAGCTGCTCCGGCAGCGGCGGCGGCTGGGGCTGATCGCGATCGCCGCGACGGTGATCTCGGTCAACTGGGGTCTCTACATCTGGTCCGTGAACAACGGCCACGTCGTCGAGGCCTCGCTCGGCTACTTCATCAACCCGCTGGTCACCATCGCCATGGGCGTTCTGCTGCTCGGCGAGCGGCTGAGGCCGGTGCAGTGGACCGCGGTGGCGACCGGCTTCACCGCGGTGCTCGTGCTGGCGATCGGCTACGGGCAGCCGCCGTGGATCTCGCTGGTGCTGGCGTTCTCCTTCGCGACGTACGGCCTGGTGAAGAAGAAGGTCAACATGGGCGGCCTGGAGTCCCTGGCCGCGGAGACCGCCGTGCTGTTCGTGCCGGCGCTCGGATTCCTGCTGTGGCTGGGGGCGAGCGGCGACGCGACGTTCCTGGCCGGGGGCGCGGGCCACGGTGCCCTGCTCGCCGCGACAGGACTCGTCACCGCGATCCCCCTCGTCTGCTTCGGCGCCGCCGCGATCCGGGTGCCGCTGTCGGTCCTGGGCCTGCTGCAGTATCTGGCGCCGGTGTTCCAGTTCGCGCTCGGCATCCTGTACTTCCACGAGGAGATGCCGCCCGAGCGGTGGGCCGGATTCGCACTGGTCTGGGTGGCCCTGATGCTGCTGACCTGGGACGCGTTGCGTACGGCGCGCCGTACGCGGGCCGAGGCCCTGCGCCTGGCCGTACGGGCGGCAGAAGCCTCGGCTCCCCTCGGTACGGCTTCCACTTCCGCGCCGGACACGGACACCCCGGCCATAAAATAGTTACTGAGTTGCCTTTTTAACTCGGTTGCGTTTTCCTGTACGGCAGGACGACGCGACCGAGGAGCCGGCATGACCGACGTACTGATCGTGGGCGCGGGCCCGACCGGACTCACGCTGGCCTGTGATCTGGCCAGGCGTGGCGTCGCGGTCCGGATCGTGGACAGGTCGCCGGAGCATCCGCGCAGTTCGCGGTCGAAGGGCCCCAACGCGCGCTCGCTGGAGGTGCTCGAGGACCTGGGGGTCGTCGAGGCGGTGCTGGCTGCGGGTTCACCGCCGCTCCCGATGCGCAAGTACCGCGACGGCGTGGCGGTCGCGGACTCCGACCCGTACGCCGGTTCCTCGCCGACGCCGGACGCCCCGTACGACCGGGGCCGGCTGATCGCCCAGTGGCGGCTGGAGGAGATCCTGCGCGACCGCCTCGCCGGGTACGGCGTGGCGGTGGAGACCGGCACCGAGGTCGTGGGCCTCACCGACGACGGATCCTCGGTGACCGTCGCCCTCGCCGACGGCTCCACGGCCGGCGCGCGGTACGTGGTGGGCTGCGACGGTGCCCACAGCCGCGTACGGAAACTGCTCGGCGTCCCGTTCGAGGGGGAGACGGACGAGGAGCAGATGATGGTCTGCGGCGACGTCGAGATCGCCCCGGGCGTCCTGGACCGGGGCATCTGGCACCAGTGGTTCGACGAGGACGGAGCCGTCATGCTCTGCCCCATCCCCGGCACACGGACGGGCTGGTGGTTCCAGTCGGGCCCGGAGCGTGACGCGGACGGCCGGCCCCTCGCCCCCGCCCTCGACGGTTTCAGGCGGCTCTTCGCCCGGCACACCCGGCTGCCGGCCGACAGTCTCACCGGAGCCACACTGCTCTCGACGTACCGCGTCAACGTGCGCATGGCCGACCGCTACCGGGTGGGCCGGGTGCTCCTGGCCGGGGACGCCGCCCATGTGCACGCCATCGCGGGCGGGCTGGGCATGAACACCGGCATCCAGGACGCCTACAACCTCGGCTGGAAGCTCGCCCGGACGCTGCGGGGGCGGGGCGTGCCGGGGCTGCTGGACACCTACGAGGAGGAGCGGCTGCCGGTCGCCACCTGGACGCTGGACCTCACCTCGGAGCGGCTGCGGGCCACGCTGGAGGCGATCAGGGAACCGGGCGGCGGACTGGACACCGCGATCACCCCGTCGACGGCGGGGCTCGACCGCGGCTACCGGTGGAGCTCCCTCGCCCGGCCGGGAAGCGGGGACGGCGTACGGTCGGGCGACCGCGCGCCGGACGCCCCCTGCACCGAGGCCGCGACGGGTGCACCCACCCGTCTGTTCCGTGTCTTCGCCGGTCCGCACATCACGGTGCTGGGCTTCGGGGCGGGCGCGGAGCGGGCCTTGCGGGAGGCGGCCGCCACCCATGGCGACGCGGTGCGGACCTTCCGGGTGTACGACGCCGGGGCCTCCGGGCCCGGCGCCGGCGCCCCGGAGGCGCTGCGCGACCGGGAGGGGCTCGCCCACGCGGCCTACGGCGTGGACGGCGACACCGTCGTCGTGGTCCGGCCCGACAATCATGTGGGGCTGATCGCGGACGCCCGCGACCGGGACGCGGTACGGCGGTATCTCGCCGCGCTGGACGGGGCGCGGGAGCCGGATCCGATGAGTGTGGCAAGCATGGTGGACGGCACCCGCAAAGGCTGATTGAGTGCCCGGATGGGGACGATCCTGAGGGACATGAGGCACGTTCAGTGGCATGAGCTGCGCCACGCCCAGGGCTCCGCGTCCCAGGTCCCCGGGTTGCTGTCACGGATCGCCTGGGGCGACAGCGAGTCGGCCGAGGACGCCCTGAGCGATCTGAGGCAGTGGATCGGCGCCATGGCCGTGTTCGACGCGACGGCCGCCACGGTGCCGTTCCTCTGGGAGCTCGCCGCCATGGAGACCGTGAAGGACCGCGTGGGGGTGCTCGGCCTGCTGGGGACGATCCTCGCCCATGGCCACGCGCACCATCCGGAGTGGACCAGGGACGCGCATCTGGCGGTCCTGGCCGGCCGGACGACGGCCGAGCGGCTCGCCACGGACGGCGATCCGGCGGTGAGCGCGGCTGCCGGGGCCCTGGTGACCGTGTGCGCCGGACACGTCTGCTCGGCCTGCCCGCCGCGGTGAGAGCGGGGGCGGACACACCCCCGCGACCGGCGAACCCGGCCTCCGCCGAGGGGGCCGACCGTCCCCGCAGGTCAGCGACGTACGACGGGAAGGCGATCTCTCTAGGCTGAGCCCATGTTCACGCCACCCGCCGCATACACCCTTGTCGCCACGGATCTGGACGGCACGCTGCTGCGTTCCGACGACACCGTGAGCGCCCGCTCACGTGCCGCCCTCGCCCGCGCCACGTCGGCCGGCGCACGGCATCTGATCGTCACGGGCCGGCCGGTGCCCGGCATACGCGCCCTGCTCGCGGACCTCGGCTACGACGGGCTCGTGGTCTGCGGCCAGGGCGCACAGGTGTACGACGCCGGGTCGGCCCGCATGCTGAGTTCGGTGACCCTGGACCGGGAGCTGGCCGACACCGCGCTCGGCAAGATCGAGGCGGAGGTGGGGCCGGTGTTCGCCGCGGTGGACCAGGACGGCGCCGACGGCCGGACCCTGATCGAGCCGGGCTACCGCATGCCGCACCCCTCGCTCCCCGCTCAGCGCGCCGGGCACCGGTCCGAGCTGTGGGCCGCGCCCGTCATCAAGGTCCTGATACGCCACCCGGAGCTGACGGACGACGAGCTGGCCGCCGCCGCCCGGGGAGCGGTGGGCGATCTGGCGTCGGTCACGATGGCGGGCCCCGGCACGGTGGAGCTGGCCCCCTTCGGCGTGGACAAGGGCACGGGGGTCACCCTGGCCGCCGGGGTGCTCGGCCTCGACCTCGCCGGCGCGGTGGCGTTCGGCGACATGCCCAACGACCTGCCCATGTTCCGCCTGGCCGGCCACCGGGTGGCGATGGCCGACGCTCACGCGGAGCTGCGGGCCGCCGCCGACGAGATCACGCTCTCGAACGAGGAGGACGGCGTCGCGGTGGTCCTCGAGCGGCTGTTCGCCTGAGACCGCACGTGCCGCCGGCCGGGACCATGCGCCGCCCGGGGCTTCACGACACATCCGGGGTCTCGCGGCCCGTGAGGCTTCGCGACACCCCGCGGCCGAAAAGCACCTCCCCAAAACTTCATGCACATGCATATGATGCGTACGCAGGTAAAAGCCGTACGCAATCAATCGGGGGCATGGCATGACCACGCGCGACTTCCTCTTCCTGCTCGGCAGCAGCCGCACCGGCGGCAACACCGAGACGCTGGCCCGGCTCGCGGCCGAGCAGCTCCCGGCCAGCACGCGACAGCGGTGGCTGGACCTGCGGGACCTCCCGCTGCCCGACTTCGAGGACCGGCGGCACGCGGACGGCCAGCCTGCCCCCACGGGTAACTCCGCGACCTTGCTGGAGGAAACACTCGCCGCCACCGACGTGGTCATCGCCTCGCCGCTGTACTGGTACTCCGTCTCCACCTCCACCAAGCGCTACCTCGACCACTGGTCGGGCTGGCTGGAGGCGCCCGGCGCCGACTTCCGGCGGCGGATGGCCGGGAAGACGCTGTGGGGGGTCACCGCGCTCGCGGACGACGACCCCGCGGTCGCCGAACCGCTCGCTGGAACCCTGCGGAATTCCGCGCGGTACCTCGGGATGCGGTGGGGCGGGGTGCTGCTGGGCAACGGCACCCGGCCCGGTGACGTACTGACCGACACCGAGGCCGCGGCCCGGGCGAAGGTCTTCTTCAGCTGACGCGCCCGGCCCCGGGGTCGCCCCCACCGCCGGAGGCGTCCCCGGGTTCGCCGGCGCCGGCCAGGGACCGCAGGACATGGGCCACCAGCGCGGCGACCGTCGCCTCGTCCTGCGCCGGCTTCCGCAGCACGTGGCGGTAGTAGACGGGGCCGTAGAGCATCTCCACCGCGAGCGGCAGATCGGCGCCGTACGGTATCTGCCCCTGCTCCTGGGCACGCCGCATGCGCCCCACGGCGGCCTCGAAGCGCGGGTGGACCAGCTGTTCGCGTACGGCCAGCGCGAGCGCGTCGTCGTGATGCATCTCGGACAGGATCCCGGCGTAGGCCGGGCCGTACGGCGCCGTGGAGACCAGCTTCACCGCGCTGTTGATGTGCGTCCGCAGATCGGCCTCGATGTCACCGGTGTCGACGAACGGCGTGGAGCCGACGAACACCTCGGCGAACGCCTCCAGCATCACCGCGCCCTTCGACGGCCACCAGCGGTAGATCGTCTTCTTGCTCACGCCGGCGCGGGCCGCGATGGCCTCGACGGTGACCCGGCCGTACCCCTTCTCCGTACACAGCTCCAGGGCGGCGTCCAGCGTCGCCCGTCGTGACCTCTCGCTGCGGCGCAGGGAACTCGGCGATGTGATCATTCGGTGAGCATAGGGGGATTCCGCCCACCGCTTATTGACAGGTCGTCGCCAAAAGTCGAACAATGACCAGGCTGGAAACGGAACGTACCGTGTCGTGACGTTCCGTGCAGCACACCGTTCGTGCCGTTCGTGCCGCGACGAGCCGATCGGGGGACGGCTCGACCGGCCGACGGTACGGACGGCCCGTGCCGGGCCCCTCAGACGGTGACGTCCCTCGTGGTGAAGCGCGCCCAGGCCGCGGAGCCGAACACCGCCGCGTACACCGCCTGCAGGCCCAGATTCCTGGCCATCTCGTCCCAGTGGACCGGGTCCCGCAACAGGTCCGTGAAGGACAGCCAGTAGTGCGGGAAGAGATACGGATGAATCCCGTGCAGCTGCGGCATCGTGTCCAGGATCTGCACGGTGATCAGCACGCCGACGGTGGCCGCCATCGCCGCGATCCCGCTGTTGGTAAGCGTCGAGACGAAGAGGCCCAGCGCCGCGAAGCCGACGAGGGACACCGCCACCGCCACCGCGATCAGTCCGGCCCGCAGGAGTCCCTCGCCGAAGCCGATCCGGGTGCCCGAGATCGTCGTGACCTCCCCGACGGGGAAGAGCAGCGCCCCTGCCGCGAGCGCCGACGCCGCCACGACCAGAGTGGCGACCAGGCAGAACACCAGCACGGCCGCGTACTTCGCGAGCAGCAGCCGGGTGCGGCCCGCCGGCGCCACCAGCAGATAGCGCAGGGTGCCGCCGCTCGCCTCGCCCGCGACGGAGTCCCCCGCGATGACGCCGACGGCCATCGGGAGGAAGACGGGCAGCGTCGCGGAGAGGGCCGCGAAGACCAGGAACAGTCCGTTGTTGGTGACCTGGGAGAGGAAGGCGGGCCCGCCCCCGCCGCCCGGCCCGGCCTGGGAGCCGTCACCCGTCTCGATGCGGACGGCGATCCCGATGAGGACGGGGACGGCCGCCAGGACCCCGAGCAGGGCCAGGGTCCGCCACCGGCGGAGGGTGGTGGTCAGTTCGGAGCGGAGGATTCCGAGGGTCCACAGCGCACGGCGCGGGGGCGCCGGGGGCGCCGTGAGTTCAGCCTGCGACATCGAATCCCTCTCCGGTGAGCGCGACGAAGGCGTCCTCCAGCGAGGCCCGTTCGACGCCGAAGGCGCGTACGCGGACGCCACCGCGTACCAGGGCCGCGTTGAGGTCCGCGAGTTCCACCTCGCCCGGCGGCGCGTCGGCGCTGACCCGGTCCCCGTCGGTCACCAGGCCCGTCGCCCCGTGTTCCGCGAGGACGCGGGCCGCGTCAACCGGGTCCGGCGTGGTCACGGCGAGCCGGCCCCGGGCGCCCGCGGCGAGCGTGGCGACCGGGCCCTGGACGAGGAGCCGGCCGCGGGCCATCACCGCGGCGTGGGTGCAGACCTGCTCGATCTCGTCGAGCAGGTGGGAGGAGAGGAAGACGGTGGTGCCCTCGCCCGCCAGCTCCCGCACCAGGGAGCGGATCTCGCGCATGCCCTGCGGGTCGAGGCCGTTGGTCGGTTCGTCCAGCACGAGCAGTCTGCGCGGCTGGAGGAGAGCGGCGGCCAGCCCGAGCCGCTGCTTCATCCCGAGTGAGTACGCCTTGGCCTTCTTGCCGGCCGCGGCGGCGAGCCCGACCCGCTCCAGGGCGTCGCCCACTCGCGCGCGCCGGGTGCGTGGGTCGGCGGACGGGTCGGCGGAGTCGAAGCGCACGAGATTGTCGCGGCCCGTCAGGAACCCGTACAGCGCGGGCCCTTCGATGAGCGCGCCGACCTGCGGGAGCACCGCCCGGGCGGCCGCCGGCATGGGGCGGCCCAGGACCTGTGCGGTGCCGGAGGTCGGGTCGATGAGCCCCATGAGCATCCGGATCGTGGTGGTCTTGCCGGAGCCGTTGGGCCCCAGGAAGCCGAAGACGCTTCCGGCGGGGACGGCGAGGTCGAGCCCGTCGACGGCCAACTGCCCGCCGCGGTAGCGCTTGGTGAGCCCGCGCGTCTCGATCACCGCGCCGGGCTCCCGCCCCGTGTCCGGTCCGGCCGTCGCGGCCGCTGTGTCGGTCATACGCACTCCCGGTCCTGTCCCGCCGTGGTCCGGCACCCCGCGACCTGTGTCCGCCGGGCCCTGTCGCACGGACCGCCCCGCCGTACGGAGCGTACGACGGGGCGGGGCGTACCGTGCGTCCTATTTGGCGGTGTCGGCCGCCTTCACCAGCGCGTCCTTGGTGACCGCGCCGACATAGACCTTGCCGTCGTCCGTCAGCAGCGCGTTGACCAGGCGCGTCTTGAAGACCGTGCCCGAGCCGAAGTCGCCGGTGACCTTGTCGCCGAGCGCGTCGAGGAACTGCTGGGCCTCCGCGGGGACACCGCCGGAGCCCTGGGCGGGCAGCCCCGCCCCGCCGGGGGCCTCGATCTCGGCGACGGCGTTCCAGCCCTCGCCGATGACGTTGAGGCCCTTGAAGTCCTCCAGCGCGCCCAGGTCCTTGCGCGCCTTGTCCGCCGTGCCCTTCTTCTCCGCCTCGGCCTTCAGCTCGTCGGCCTCGGTCACCTTCGCGCCCTTGGGCGGGGTGAAGGAGAAGGAGGAGGCGTCGGGCTTCCCGAAGTCGACCTTCGTGAAGCCGGCGTCGACCGCCGCCTTGCCGCCGCTGCTCGGGGCCAGGGTGAACTTCAGCGGTACGCCGGTCGAGGCGTCGACCGCGACGGTGACGGAGCCGATCGTCGAACCGGACTGCTTCGGCTTGATCACGAGCTTGTAGGCGTCGCGTCCCGCCACCTGCGCCGTGCCGCCGACGGTGACGGACGTGGTGTCGTCCGCGGCGGCGAGCGCCTCCTCGGCGAGCTCCTTCGGAGTGGCAGGAACTCCCTCCGGCGCCTTGTGCTCCTCGGCCTTGCCGCCCGGACGTCCGTTTCCGCCGGACTCCGCGTGGTAGACCTCGTTGCTCTCGCTGTCGTATCCCCAGATGTCGTCACCGTTGTGGACGAGGCTGTACTCGGAGCCCTCGCCGAGGATCGAGAGACGCTGCTTGTCGGGGCCGTCGGCCGCGACCCGGAGCGTGTGGGTCCCGGAGGCGAGCTCCATCAGCTTGGCGTCGGGGGACGCGCTCGACTCACCCGATCCCGATGCTCCGTCCGGCGCGAAGGAGCCCGCGAGCCCGCCGAGCGACGGGATTCCGAGGTCGGTGCTGACCTTCACCGTGCCGGACAGCTGCTCCTGGTCCGATGCGGCGATCTTCTCGATGAGTTCCTGCGCGGTGATGTCCGGGAGCTCCGGGTCTCCGGAGTCCGCGAGCGCCGGGACGAGTCCGATCGTCGCGGCCGCCACTCCCGCCACCGCGAACGGGACGATGTAGCGCGCCGCCTTCCGGCGGCCCACGACAGTGCCCGTGGCCTCGCCGTTGGTCTCTGCGCTGTCGTTCGGTGCCATGTGTGCTCTACCTCCGTGGTCGGCGGCTGCCATCCCGTTGCACGTGTCCACTCCCCGCCGCCATTCTCACCCGATGTGGTCAGGAGTGGTTGTTATCCATCTGACCAAATCGGGCGGGGACAAGCGTCAGCCCTCGGGAGCAACTGCGCGTACCTCTCCGGGATGACCCCGGGAGTACACGGTCCACCGAGCCCTTAGGGGTCCCGGGGGTCCTTGGATCAGCCTGCCCGGTGCACCACGGCGTCGCACAGCTCTTCGAGTGCGGCCTTCGCGTAGCACTCGGGCAGCGGCGCCAGCGTCGCCCGTGCCTCCTGGGCGTACCGGACGGTGTCGCGCCGCGCCTGCTCCAGCGCCGGGTGGGCGCGCAGCCTGCGCAGCGCCTCCGCGAGCCGGGCGTCGTCGGCGAGGTCGCCGTCCAGCAGCTCCACGAGCTCCTTGTCCTCCGGACGGCCCTCGGCCGCCGCCCTGGCGCGCAGGTGGAGGACCGGCAGGGTGGGAATGCCCTCGCGCAGGTCGGTGCCGGGCGTCTTGCCCGACTCGTGGGAGTCGGAGGCGATGTCCAGGACGTCGTCGGCGAGCTGGAAGGCGATGCCGAGGCGTTCGCCGTACTGGGTGAGGATGTCGACGACCGACTCGTCGGCCCCCGACATCAGGGCGCCGAACCGGCCGGACACGGCGACCAGCGAGCCGGTCTTGCCGCCCAGCACGTCCATGTAGTGGTCGACGGGGTCGCGTCCGTCGCGCGGACCCGCGGTCTCCAGGATCTGACCGGTGACCAGGCGTTCGAACGCCTCCGCCTGGATGCGGACGGCCTCCGGCCCGAGGTCGGCCAGGATGTGCGAGGCGCGGGCGAAGAGGAAGTCGCCCGTCAGGACGGCGACGGAGTTGCCCCAGCGGGTGTTGGCACTGTCCACCCCCCGGCGTACGTCCGCCTCGTCCATCACGTCGTCGTGGTACAGCGTCGCCAGGTGCGTCAGTTCGACGACCACGGCCGAGGGGACGACGCCCGGAGCGTCGGGGTCACCGAACTGGGACGCGAGCATCACCAGCAGCGGCCGGAAGCGCTTGCCCCCCGCGCTCACGAGGTGCTGCGCGGCCTCCGTGATGAACGGGACCTCACTTTTGGTGGCATCCAGCAGCCCCGCCTCGACAGCGGCCAAACCGGCCTGGACATCGGCCTCAAGAGCCTGGTCCCGCACGCTCAGTCCGAACGGCCCGACGACGGTCACGAGGGGATCTCCTGTCTGCTGACGATCACACGGAATGTCGATGTGTCGTTGTCCTCACTCAACTCAGCGTATCCGGTCCCCTTTGGATCACCGTGGGCGCCTTCCCGCCACCGCCGGTATGTTCGGCATCAGCTCATACGATCAGGAGTTGTCGCTTTGTCCCACGCCCCGACCGGTACCGAACCGGCCCAGCCACCGCCCGGAGACGATCACGCCTTCTTCGGCCAGCCACGGGGTCTGATGACCCTGTCCGGGCTGGAGGTCTGGGAGCGTTTCTCTTTCCTCGGGATGCAGGCCATCCTGGTCCTCTTCTTCGCCGACACGGTCTCCGACGGCGGCATGGGCATGGACCCCGGCACCGCCGCCTCCGTCTCCGCCGCCTACGGCACCCTCGTCTATCTGGTGTCCGTCGCGGGCGGCTGGCTGGCCGACCGGATCCTCGGTTCGTACCGCGCCGTCCTCTACGGCGGCATCCTCATCGCCTGCGGCCACTACGCCATGGCCGTGCCGACCGCCACGATGACCTGGGTGGGCCTCGGCCTGATCAGCGCGGGGACGGGGCTGCTCAAGCCCAATGTCGCCTCGATGGTCGGCAAGCTCTACCGCACCGAGGACCAGCGCCGCGACGCCGGCTTCGCGCTCTACTACATGGGCATCAACATCGGCGCCTTCGCCGGGCCGCTGGTCACCGGCTGGCTCGGCGAGCACGCGGGCTGGCACTGGGGCTTCTCGGCCGCCGCGGTCGGCATGACGCTCGGCCTGATCCAGTACGTCGCGGGCCGGCGTCACCTGGCCGGGCGAAAGCACGCGGCGGAGTACGCCCTCGCCCCCGGCCCGATGCGCCGGGCCGTGCTGACGATCGTGGCCGGCGTCGTGCTGGCCGCCCTGGTGGCGACGGCCCTGACCCTCGCCGGCTGGCTCACGATGGACCGGTTCGTCGACGTCCTCACCCTCGTCTCGGTGATCGCACCCGTCGTGTACTTCGCCGTGATGTTCAGGAGCCCCCGGGTCACCCCGGAGGAGCGCGGCAGGCTCCGGCCGTACGTCGTGCTGTTCCTGGCCTCCGTCGTCTTCAACTTCATCCTCTTCCAGGCGTACTCGACGATGATGCTGCTCGCCTCGACGAACGCCCGTACGGAGATCTTCGGCTTCCACTTCCCGGCGAGCTGGTACGCCTCGGCGCTGGGTGCCTTCGAGGTCGCGCTGGCGCCCGTCGTGGCAGCCGTCTGGGCCCGGATGGGGCCGCGCCAGCCGCACGCCTCGAACAAGATCGCGATCGGGGTGATCCTCGGCGGTCTGTCCTTCCTCCTGATGGTCATCCCCACCTCGGGCCACGCCGACGAGACGTACAAGATGGCCGCCTGGTGGATCGTCGGCTCCTATCTCCTGCTCGGCCTCGGCGACATCCTGCTGGAGACCTCCGGCATGTCCGCCACCACCAAGCTCGCCCCCAGGGCGTTCGCCAGCCAGACGATGGCGCTGTGGTTCCTGTCGCTGGCCCTCGCCAACGGCATCCAGGCACAGATCGTGAAGCTCTACGGCGAGGTCTCCAACCCCGCCTACTTCGGTGTCAATGGCGCTATCGCGGTGGCGGCCGGTGTGGCCGTCATCGCCGCCGCTCCCTGGCTCAAGCGCACCATGCACCCCGTCCACTGAGGTACCGCCATGCAGATCCGCACCGATTTCCCGTACGAGACCACCCACGAGGACCTCTACATCCCTCTGGCGGACGGCACCCAGCTGTACGCCAGGATCTGGCGGCCGGTCACCGACGAACCGGTGCCCGCGCTGCTGGAGTACCTGCCCTACCGGCTCAGCGACTGGACGGCGCCGCGCGACTGGCAGCGCCACCCCTGGTACGCGGGCCACGGATACGCCTCCGTGCGGGTCGATGTCCGCGGGCACGGCAACAGCGAGGGCATGCCGGGCGACGAGTACGACGCGCAGGAGCTCGCCGACGGGGTGGCCGTCGTGCACTGGCTGGCCCAGCAGGAGTGGTGCTCCGGGAAGGTCGGCATGTTCGGGATCTCCTGGGGCGGCTTCAACTCGCTCCAGATCGCCGCGCTCGCACCGGAGCCCCTGAAGGCGGTCGTCACCGTGTGCTCGACCGACGACCGCTACGACAACGACGTCCACTACATGGGCGGCTCCGTCCTCGGTGTGGACATGCACGCCTGGGCCTCCACCATGCTGGCCTTCGTCTCCCGGCCCCCGGACCCGGCGGACGTGGGCGACGACTGGCGGGACATGTGGCTGAGGCGGCTCGAAAAGGTGGAGCCGTTCATCCACACGTGGCTGGCGCACCAGACCCGCGACGACTACTGGAAGCACGGCAGCGTCTGCGAGGACTACGGCGCCGTCAAGGCGAAGGTCCTCGCGGTCGGCGGCTGGCACGACCCGTACCGCGACACCGTCCTGAGGCTCGTCGAGCACCTGGACCCCGGGCAGGTACGCGGGCTGATCGGCCCCTGGTCGCACCAGTACCCGGACCGGGGCCTCCCCCCGGGACCCGCGATCGGCTTCCTCCAGGAGACGCTGCGCTGGTGGGACCAGCACCTCAAGGACGAGGACACCGGGGTGATGAACGAGCCCCTCCTGAGGTCCTGGATCACTGGCTCGCACCCGCCTGCCACGGTGTACGAGACGCTGCCCGGCCGCTGGGTCGGCGACGCGAGCTGGCCGTCCGAGAACGTCGCCCCCGTGGCGTACGCCCTGGCGGGCGGACCGCAGACCGTCCGCTCACCGCAGCAGACCGGGCTGGACGCGGGCCGCTTCTTCCCGTTCGGCAACGACGCCGACCTGCCGCCCGACCAGCGGGACGAGGACGCCAAATCGGTGTGCTTCGAGTTCCCCGTCGAGGACGCCCCCATCGAGATCCTCGGCCGCCCCCGGGTGACGCTCCGGGTCCGGATGGACGTACCGCGCGGCCAGGCGATCGCCCGGCTCTGCGACGTGGCCCCGGACGGGGCCTCCACCCTGGTGACCCGCGGGGCCCTCAACCTCGCCACCCGTCACGGACGCGACCGCGCGGAGGACTGGCCCGTCGGGGAGACCGAGGACGTGACCTTCGAGCTGAACGGCATCGGGCACACCTTCCCGCCCGGCCACCGGATCAGGCTCGCCGTCTCCTCCTCGTACTGGCCGTGGATCTGGCCCCAGGCCGGCTCGGCGGGCTTCACGCTCGAGGCGGACGGCAGCCTCGTCGAGCTCCCGGTGCGCCGGCACACCGAGGACCCGGGCATCACCTTCGGCGAGCCGGAGCAGTCGGAGCCGCTCGGCGTCGTGTACCCGGCCACACTCGACGAGCAGCGCCCGGAGCGTCTGGTGGTGCGGGACGTCGCCAAGGGCGAGTGGCGCCTGGAGGTCGATCCGCGTTACGGCGGCACGCGTGTCTACCCCGACGGGCTGGAGTTCACCGAGGACGCCCTGGAGACGTACACGATCCAGGAGGACGACCCGCTGTCGGCGCGGGCCCGTTCGGACTGGACGATCCGGCTGCACCGGCCGGAGATGGCCTGGGACGTGCGGATCGAGACCCGTTCGGAGACGAGCGCGGACGCGGACGACTTCATCACGTCCAACGAGGTCGTGTGCAGGGACGGCGACGAGATCGTCTTCCACCGGACCTGGGAGAAGCGGATCCCCCGCACGGCGGGCTGACCAGGGTTATCGCGTAACTTTCCGGGCATTACGCCTACTTGAGGCGCTGCCGCCCGCCGACGGCGGCCACGTACCGTGTTCCTCAAGCGACTGGAAAGGGGCAGCGACAGATGCCCGAGCAGAGCAGCCCGCTCGACCTGGCCGAGGGCGATCCCTTCGGTCCGCACAACCTTCCGTACGGCGTGTTCTCCACCCCTGGACGCCCCGAGGACCGAAGGGTCGGAGTCCGTGTGGGGAAGCACGTGCTGGACGCCGGGGCGGCGGCCCACGCGCTGGGTTCGCCGTACGCCCGGCTGCTGGCGCAGCCCAGCCTGATGCCGCTGCTGGCGGCGGGGCGCACCGCGTGGCGGGACGTGCGGCGGGCACTGACGGCGTGGGTGACGGTCCCGTCCCACCGCCCGGACCTGGAACCCCTGCTGTACCCGCTCGACTCGGTGACCCTGCACCTGCCGTACGAGGTCGCGGACTACGTCGACTTCTACGCCAGTGAGCACCACGCCACCAACGTGGGGCGGATCTTCCGTCCCGACGGCGCGGCCCTCACCCCCAACTGGAAGCACCTGCCGATCGGTTACCACGGGCGGGCCGGCACGGTCGTCGTCTCCGGCACGGACGTGGTCCGCCCCTCCGGGCAGCGCAAGGCGCCGGCCGACCCCGTCCCCGTCTTCGGCCCCTCGGTGAAGCTGGACATCGAGGCCGAGGTCGGCTTCGTCGTCGGTGTCCCCTCGGAGCAGGGCTCCCCCGTGGCGCTCGGTGACTTCCGCGAGCACGTCTTCGGGCTCTCCCTGCTCAACGACTGGTCGGCACGGGACATCCAGGCCTGGGAGTACGTGCCGCTGGGCCCGTTCCTCGGCAAGTCCTTCGCGACGTCCGTGTCGGCGTGGGTGACTCCGCTGGAGGCGCTGGACGCGGCCCGGACGGCGCCGCCGGCCCGTGACGCCGAGCTGCTCCCCTACCTGGAGGACGCGGACGACGAGGAGCCGGGCGGCTTCGACATCCGGATCTCGGTGGAGATCAACGGAGAGACCGTCTCCGAGCCCCCGTTCGCCTCCATGTACTGGACGGCTGCCCAGCAGCTGGCGCAGATGACGGTGAACGGCGCGTCGCTGCGCACGGGCGACCTGTACGGCTCCGGCACCGTCAGCGGTGCGGAGCCGGGCCAGCGCGGCTCCCTGCTCGAACTCACCTGGAACGGCCGCGATCCGCTGGACCTGGCCGACGGCAAGCGGACGTTCCTGGAGGACGGCGACACCGTCACCCTGACCGCCTGGGCGCCCGGACCGCACGGCACGCGGGTCGGGCTCGGCGAGGTCACCGGACGGATCACGGCCGCAGCGTGACCGGCGCCGCGCCCACGCTCCCCGAGAGGCTGCTGCTGCTCGCCCTGGATCCCGTTCGCGGCAAGCCGTACTGCCGGGGCCGGTTCCTGGAGTACGGCGTCGCCGGGGCGGTCCTGGCGGAGCTGGAGCTCCAGGGGCGGATCGCCGAGGAGCGCGGCCGGGTGGTCGTCGTGAATCCGCTGGACCCGCCGGATCCGCTGCTCGCGGTGTTCCTGCGGAGCCTTCCGCCGCCGGGCAAGAGCAGGTTCGGCTCGGGGACCCCGTCCCGGCGCTGGGTGCGGCAGTCGGGACGCCGGGCCGAAGGACTGTATCTGGACGCCCTGGTGGAGCGCGACGTCCTGCGCCGGGAGTCCCGCCGCTTCCTCGGCCTGTTCCCGTTCCACCGGCACCCGGCGGGTCCCGCCTCCCCGGCGGAGCAGGTGCGGCAGCGCTTCGAGGAGGCCCGTGCGGCTGACTTCCCCGCCCGCGGGGACCGTCTGCTCGCGGCGCTGGCGGCGGCGGTGGAGCTGCCGTCCGTGGTGAGGCAGGGCGACCGCCGCACGCGCGCGGCGGTGCGGTCCCTGGCCCGCGAGGAGTGGCCCGCGCAGGCCGTGCACCGCAATGTGCGCCAGGACAAGGCCGCAGCGGCCGGTGGCGGGGACGACGGTGGCGGGGGCGGCGACGGCTGACGCCCTCCGGTGTCCGAGGGGTGGTCGTCCGGGTGGCAGATCTTCGCCGGCCGGGCGGAGAACACCTGGTCACGGCGGTACGCCCGGCGTCCGCAGGTGGCGCAACACTGTGGCAACACCATCGCGCGGACCCCGTCGGTATGGTCCAGCGCATGCCAGCCGAACGCACCCGTGAGCACACCGTGCCCGTCGCCGCCGCCCGCCGGCGCCGGCTGCGCGCGGACCATGCCCGGCTGCTGGCCGACCTGCTGCGCCACCAGGTGCGTACGGGCGGCTTCCCGGGCGGGGTGCTGCCCTTCGAGGACGCCATCGGCAGTGACTACCGCGTCTCCCGCAACACCGTCCGCCAGGCCCTTGACCTGCTCCGCGCCGAAGGCCTGGTGGAACGGCAGCCGGGCGTCGGCACCGTCGTCGTCAGCGAGCGGTACCCGCACCGCCTGGACCGGCTCCAGGGCCTGGCCGAGACCCTCCACGAACACGGCCGGGTCACCAACGAGGTCCGCACCGTCGGCCCCGTGCCCGCGCCGGGCCCCGTCGCGCGCCGGCTCGGGATCGCGGAGCACACCGACGTTCTCTACATCGAGCGGCGCCGGCTGCTGAACGGGCTGCCGCTGTCGCTCGACCTCACGTACATCCCGATGGACATCGGAGCCGGGCTGCTGGGGTGCGACCTGGAGAACACCGATGTCTTCCGGCTGCTGGAGTCCCTGACCGGCCGGCCGCTCGGCACCGCCGAGATCACCATGGAGGCCGTCAACGCCGACGCGCACTCCGCCGCCGTCCTGGAGACCCCGCAGGGCGCCGCCGTCCTGATGCTGGAACGCCTCACCCATCTCTGTGACGGGCGGCCCGTGGACCTGGAGTTCATCCGGTTCCGCGGTGACCGCATCAGCATGAGCGGCCTGCTGCACAGGTCCGACTGACCCCCCTCTTCCCCCTCTTTCCTGGAGACCGCCATGCCTCTGGCGCCCCAGCGGGCCGACGTGCCCGTGACCATCGACGAGTCCAAGTGCATCGACGGCTGCACCCTCTGCGTCGACATGTGCCCGCTCGACTCCCTGGCCATCCACCCGGACAGCGGCAAGGCCTACATGCACGTCGACGAGTGCTGGTACTGCGGCCCGTGCGCGGCCCGGTGTCCCACCGACGCGGTCACGGTCAACATGCCCTACCTCCTCCGGTGAAAGGCCACTCCTCCCATGCGACGAACGGCAAGCCGTACTGCCGGGGCCCTGCTGACCTCCGCACTGCTCGTCCCGCTCACGGCGGGCTGCGGCGGCGAGGCGAGCGCGGGTGACGACGACACGGTCACGGTGACCGTCGGCTATCAGTCCAGGACCATCAACACCGTCACGGCGGGCACCCTGCTGCGGTCGCTCGGC
Organism: Streptomyces sp. NBC_01166; assembly: GCF_045039765.1. NCBI lineage: Bacteria > Bacillati > Actinomycetota > Actinomycetes > Kitasatosporales > Streptomycetaceae > Streptomyces > Streptomyces sp. NBC_01166. Next base: position 4,951,788 of record NZ_CP108613.1, on the reverse strand, counting down.
TACTTCGAGGACGAGCTGCGCGCCCGCGGGGAGCGCGACGGCGTCACGTACGAGGTGAAGTGGCAGGACTACGCGACCGGCGCCCCGATCACGGCCCAGATGACCGCGGGAAAGATCGACATCGGCTCGATGGGCGACTTCCCGCTGCTGATCAACGCGGCGCGCGGCAAGCAGCTGAACCGTCCGACCAAGCTGGTCTCGGTGACCGGCTACAACCTGCGCGGCGGCCTCAACACCGTGGTGACCGGCCCTGATTCCGGTCTCCGCTCCCTGGGAGACCTGCGCGGCAGGAAGGTCTCCACGAGCGTCGGTTCGGCCGCCGACGGGACGCTCGTCCGGGCGCTCCAGCAGGCCGGGCTCGACCCGGAGAAGGACATCCGCAAGCTCAACCAGCAGCCCGCCGTGGGGGCGTCGGCACTCCAGGCCGGCAGCGCCGACGCCCTGTCGCAGTTCGTGGCATGGCCCGGGCTGCTGGCCTTCCAGGGCAGGGCAAAGGCCCTCTACGACGGGGCGGAGCTGAATCTTCCGACCTTCCACGGTGTCACCGTCGTCGAGGACTTCGCGGAGAAGCGGCCCGCCGTGCTGGAGGACTTCCTCCGGGCACAGGGCCGGGCGACGGAGTATCTGCACGAGCACCCGGTGGCGGCCTCCGAGTCGGTGGCGAAGGCGACGGGGCTGCCCGCCGAGGTCGTCCACCTCTACAACGGCGCCCAGGGCATCGCCACGTTCGACACGACGGTGAAGCCCGCCCTGGTCTCGGCGCTCAAGAAGGACGTCCCGGTGCTGCGTTCGGCGAAGCTGGTCGGTGACGTGGACGTCGACGACTTCGTCGACGAGCGGTACGTGAAGCGGGTGTACGGCTCCGCCTACGCGAAGGCACGGGCCGCCGGCCCGCCCGCCGCGCGGGGCGGGGAGGTCTGGCTGAAGGGCGAGGACACCACAACGGCTTTCGCCACTCCCGCCGAGGTCCTGCGGTACGCCGCCGGGCACGCGGGCAAGGTCCGCGCCGCGTACGTCCCCGACGCGGGCACCGGCACCCTGTGGTTCGCGGACCGGGCCGTCTGGGTGTCGGACGGCCCGGAGCTGAGGCCGTACGTCACCGGAGCCGCGGCCCGCGCGGACGCCGCCGCGCACCCGGGCGCGCGTATCGTCCCGTACGCCACCGCGCTCGAACAGGCCCGCGCCTCATGAGGGGGCGGCGGTGGTCGGCCGCGCTGCGGGCCCTGTCGCTGGTGGCCGCGCTGGGTGTATGGCAGCTGCTGACCACCTACGACGTCAGTCTGTGGCTGCGCTTCGAGCAGTTCCCCACGGTGACCGATGTGGCCAGGGCGTTCGGGGACCGGCTCGGCGGCGACGCGTACTGGCAGGACCTCACCGACAGCCTGACCCGGATCGTCACCGGCTTCGCCCTGGCCGCCGTCCTCGGCATCACGGTCGGCACCGCCGTCGCACGGTCCCGGATCGCCTCGGACCTGCTGGGCCCCGTCCTCGAAGTGATCCGCCCGGTACCGGCGATCGCCCTGGTGCCCGTGGCGATCCTGCTCTTCCCCAGCAACGAACAGGGCATCGTCTTCATCACCTGCACCGCGGCGTTCTTCCCGGTCATGGTCTCCACCCGGCACGCGGTGCGGGCGCTCACCCCGGTGTGGGAGGAGGCGGTCCTGACCATGGGCGGCGGCCGGTGGCGGATCCTCGGCTCCGTCGTCCTGCCCGGCGCGCTCCCCGGCATCCTCGGCGGGCTCTCCGTCGGCATCGGGGTGTCGTGGATCTGTGTGATCTCCGCAGAGATGATCTCCGGCGAGTACGGGGTCGGCTACCGCACCTGGCAGGACTACACGGTCGTCGACTATCCGGGGGTCTTCGTCGGCATGGCCACGATCGGCCTGCTCGGGTGGATCACCTCGACGGCGGTGGAGCTGCTGGGCCGCCGGCTCACGCGGTGGCTGCCGCGTACGGAGAACCGTCCGCCGTCCCCCGTACGGCGCCGGAACCCGGTCGCTTCTCCGGCGGCGGTGCCGGTCCCCCTGTCGAAGGAGCGGGTGCACCCATGACCACCACCACGTCCCGAGGCGTCCGGCTCACCCTGCGCGGTGCCGTGCTCGGCAGGGCCGGGACCCCCGTCCTGGAGGGGATCGACCTCGATGTCGTACCCGGTGAGATCCTCGCCGTCGTCGGCCCCTCCGGCTGCGGCAAGTCCACGCTGCTGCGCACCCTGGCCGGGCTGCTGCCCGCCCTCGGGGGCGAGGTCGCCCAGGACGGTGAGGCGATCACCACGCCCCGCGCCGAGCGGGCCCTCGTCTTCCAGGACGACGCCCTGCTGCCGTGGCGCACGGTGCGGGCGAACGTCGAACTGCCCCTGGCCATCCGAGGGGTCGCACGGGCCGAACGCCGGACACGCGCCGAGTCATGGCTGGCCCGGGTCGGCCTGGACGGGCACGGCGCGAAGCTCCCGCACCGGATCTCCGGCGGTCAGCGCCAGCGCGTCCAGCTGGCCCGCGCTCTGGCGGCCGAGCCGCGCGCGGTCCTGATGGACGAGCCCTTCGGCGCCCTGGACGCCCAGACCAGGGCCGGGATGCAGCAACTGCTCGTCGACGTCCTGCACGGCACGGGCGCCACGGTCGTCTTCGTCACGCACGACGTGGACGAGGCGCTCTTCCTCGGTGACCGGGTCGCTCTGCTGCCCACCGGCCGCGTCCTGGACGTACCGCGTCCGCGCGAACGCGCCGCGCATGCCGACCCGGCGACCGTCGCGCTGCGCCGCGAGGTCCTCGAATCGCTCACTCCCGCCCACTGAAAGGCATGACCGTGCAGATCCCCGCCCTTACCGACGCCGAGGAACTCTCCTGCGACGTCCTGGTCGTCGGGGGCGGCACGGCCGGCACGATGGCCGCGCTCACCGCCGCCGAGCACGGCTCCTCCGTCCTGCTGCTGGAGAAGGCGCACGTCCGGCACTCGGGCGCCCTCGCCATGGGCATGGACGGCGTGAACAACGCGGTGATCCCGGGCCGGGCCGAACCCGACGACTACGTCGCCGAGATCACCCGGGCCAACGACGGCATCGTCGACCAGTCCACCGTCCGGCAGACCGCCGTGCGCGGCTACGGAATGGTGCGGCGGCTGGAGTCGTACGGGGTGAAGTTCGAGAAGGACGAGCACGGGGAGTACGCCGTCCGGCAGGTGCACCGCTCCGGCTCGTACGTCCTGCCTATGCCCGAGGGCAAGGACGTCAAGAAGGTCCTCTACCGGCAGTTGCGGCGCCGGGAGATGCGGGAGCGGATCCGCATCGAGAACCGGGTGATGCCCGTCCGGATCCTCACCGGTGACGACGGCAGGGCGATCGGGGCGGCGGCCTTCAACACCCGTACCGGAGCGTTCGTCACGGTCCGCGCCGGTGCCGTCGTGCTGGCCACCGGGCCGTGCGGCCGGCTCGGACTGCCCGCCTCCGGCTACCTCTACGGGACGTACGAGAACCCCACGAACGCGGGTGACGGCTACGCCATGGCGTACCACGCGGGCGCCGAGCTGACCGGGATCGAGTGCTTCCAGATCAACCCACTGATCAAGGACTACAACGGCCCGGCCTGCGCCTACGTCGCCAACCCGTTCGGCGGCTACCAGGTGAACCGGCACGGCGAGCGGTTCGTCGACTCCGACTACTGGTCGGGGCAGATGATGTCCGAGTTCGCGGCGGAGGTCGCCTCGGACCGGGGGCCGGTGTATCTGAAGCTGAGCCACCTCCCCGAGGAGTCCGTCAGCGCCCTGGAGGGCATCCTGCACACCACGGAACGGCCGACGCGCGGCACGTTCCACGCCAACCGGGGCCATGACTACCGCACCCACGACATCGAGATGCACATCTCCGAGATCGGCCTGTGCGGCGGCCACTCGGCCTCCGGCGTCCGCGTCGACGACCGGGCCCGCACGACGGTGCCGCGCCTGTACGCGGCCGGGGACCTGGCCTGCGTCCCGCACAACTACATGATCGGCGCGTTCGTCTACGGCGATCTGGCGGGCGCCGACGCCTCGCAGTACACGGCCTACGAGGGCGAGCTCCCCGCGGAACAGTTGCGCGAGGCCCACGAGCTGATCTACCGGCCGCTGCGCAACCCCGACGGCCCGCCGCAGACCCAGGTCGAGTACAAGCTGCGCCGGTTCGTGAACGACTACGTGGCACCGCCCAAGTCGGGGGCGCGGCTCTCGCTCGCCCTGGAGCACTTCGAGCGGATGCGCACGGACATCGGGGAGATGGGGGCGACCACCCCGCACGAGCTGATGCGGTGCGCGGAGGTGAGCTTCATCCGGGACTGCGCGGAGATGGCGGCGCGCTCCTCCCTGGCCCGCACGGAATCCCGCTGGGGGCTGTACCACGAGCGTACGGACCATCCGAAGCGCGACGACACGGGCTGGTTCCACCACCTGGACCTGCGTAAGTCCGCTTCGGGGGCGATGGAGTTCACAGCCCGGCCGGTGGCGCCCTATCTCGTGCCGGTGGACGGTTTCGACCCGGTGGGCGGGGTCTCGCGGGAGCTCGGCGAGGTCGAGGCGGAGCAGGTGGCGACGGCCGGGGCACGGGAGTCGGCCCCTTCCGGTTCGACGGCGCCCGTGCGCTCCGGGGCCTCCGCCTCGGCTTCGTCCGGCCCCTCTCCCCGCATCCTCGAACTCCTCGCGCTGGCCGAGGACCAGCCGGAGCTGCCGGACCTCGCCCCGTACCTGACCGACCCCGAACCGGCGGTCCGGCGGGCGGCGGTGGCGGCGCTCACCGAGTCGACGCCGGCGGGCGCGGGGCCCGCGCTGGCGGCGACGCTCGCGGACCCCGCTCCGTCGGTGCGGGCGGCTGCCGCCGCGTCCCTGCGGGAGCTGGTCGAGGTGCTGCCGGCCGAACGGGCCCTGCGCGAACCGCTGGTGGCGGCCCTGGGCTCGGACGACCCCGTCGTACGGTCCACGGCGCTGGACACCCTGCGGGCGCTGCGGCTGGGGGACGCGGAGCTGTTCGCGGGCACGCTCGGCGACCCCGACATCGACGTACGGGTCCACACGGTGAGCGCCCTCGTCTCGGTGGACGCGACCGGTCTGCTGGCCGGGGCCGTGGCCGACCCGTCCCGCGAGGTCCGGGTGGCCGTCGCCAAGGGGCTGGCGGCCACCCGCTCCCCCGGCCCGGAACCGCTGGCCCCGCTGCTGTCCGACCCGGACCCGCTGGTGCGGGCGGCGGCCCTGGCGGCGCTCGCGGCGACGGGGTGCCCGGAGCCGTATGCGGCTCAGGCCACCGCGGCGCTGACGGATCCGGCCTGGCAGGTCAGGGCGGGGGCCGCGACGGCGCTCTCCTCGGCCGGTCCTGTTCCGGCTGTCGCGGCGCTGGCGGGGGCGCTGGGTGACCCGAACGCCGACGTGCGCAAGGCCGGGGTGCTGGCCCTGCTCCACCACACGGCCCACGGGGCGGCACGGGAGGCCCTGGCCGGGGTACTCACGGACCCCGACGCGGACGTGCGCGCGTACGCGGCGCGGGGGGTGGTGGTCAACGACGCGTGACTCGCTCACACGTTTGAGCGGCCATGATCGGTTCTCGCCGGATACGCTGAACGGGCCCGCGAGACTTCGTCCCATGGGAGCACTGATGAGCATCGAACCCGAGGCCCCCGAGCCGCGGTGGGCGGTCCCGCCCGTGGGCGGCTGGACCGCCGATGACCTGGACACACTCCCGAATCTGCCTCCGCATACGGAGCTGATCGACGGGAGCCTTGTTTTTGTGAGTCCGCAGACCGTTTTCCATGAGCGTGCCATCGACTACCTGAAGTGGCAGTTGCAGTCGCTCGCACCGCTCGACCTGGAAGTCTTTCGCGAGTTCACCATCGACGTCGACTTCCAGAACCGGCCCGAACCGGATGTCGTCGTGGTGCGTGCGGACGCGGTCGAGAGTCTGCGACAGACGCGGTTCCCCGCGAGCAGTGTGCTGCTGGCGATCGAGGTCGTCTCCGACGAGTCCGTCACCCGTGACCGGGAGACCAAGCCCGTGAAGTACGCGCGGGCGAAGATCCCCCACTACTGGCGGGTGGAGAACCAGGACGGCCGGGCGGTGGTCTACGTCTTCGAGCTGGAACCCGCGACCGGCGCCTACACGTCCACGGGGATCTTCCACGACCGGATGAAGGTCTCGATGCCCTTCACCGTGGATCTCGACCTGACCGCGATCGTCTCCCGCCGCCGGGCGGCAGACCCTCGCTGACGCACGCACCGCCCCGGCTCACTCGAACTCCGGCGGCTCCTCGTCCCAGCCGAACTCCGGGTCCGCGTCCTGGGCCGGGGTCCGAGTGGGAGGCACCGGGGCCGGAGCCGCTTCCGCTGCCGGAGCGGCCGACGGGCCCGCTTCTCCCAGTCCGGCCAGCACCTCCAGCACTCCTTCGCCGTACGTCGCCAGCTTCTTCTCGCCGAGGCCGCTGACCCCGCCCAGCTCCGTCAAGGAGCCGGGGCGCAGGGCGGCGATCTCGCGCAGCGTGGCGTCGTGGAAGATCACGTACGCCGGGAGGCCCAGTTCCTTCGCCTGGGCGCCGCGCCAGGCGCGCAGCGCCTCGAAGACCGGGACGGCCTCCGCCGGCAGGTCGGGCACGGCCGCCGCCGACTTGGCCTTGCGCTCGCCCGAGCCGCCGGACCGCGTCGTGGGCCTCTTCGGCTCCTTGCGCAGCAGCACCTCCCGCTCCCGGCCGAGCACGGAACCGCTCTCCTCGGTCAGCACCAGCGTGCCGTACTCACCCTCGACGGCGAGCAGCCCCTGGGCGAGGAGCTGGCGCACCACGCCCCGCCACTCCGCCTCGGCGAGCTCCTCGCCGATACCGAAGACCGAGAGCTGGTCGTGGTCGAACTGGATGACCTTGGCCGTGCGACGGCCCAGCAGGATGTCGATGATCTGGCCGGCCCCGAACTTCTGGTTCCGCTCCCGCTTCAGCCGGACCACGGTGGACAGCAGCTTCTGGGCTACCACGGTGCCGTCCCAGGTCTCGGGCGGGCTGAGGCACGTGTCGCAGTTCCCGCAGGCCTGCTCACCGGGCTCCTGGCCGAAGTACGTGAGGAGCTGGGCCCGGCGGCACTGGACGGTCTCGCAGAGCGCCAGCATCGAGTCCAGGTGCGCGGCCGCGCGCCGCCGGAAGGCCTCGTCGCCCTCGCCGCCCTGGATCAGCTTGCGCTGCTGGACGACGTCCTGGAGGCCGTACGCCATCCAGGCCGTGGACGGTGCTCCGTCACGGCCGGCGCGGCCGGTCTCCTGGTAATACCCCTCGACGGACTTGGGCAGGTCGAGGTGGGCGACGAAACGCACGTCGGGCTTGTCGATGCCCATGCCGAACGCGATGGTCGCGACGACGACCAGACCCTCCTCGCGCAGGAAGCGCGACTGGTGGGCAGCACGCGTGCCGGCGTCCAGACCCGCGTGGTACGGCACGGCCTCGATGCCGTTGCGGCAGAGGTACTCGGCGGTCTTCTCCGTGGAGTTGCGCGAGAGGCAGTAGACGATCCCGGCGTCCCCCGCGTGCTCCTCCTTCAGGAAGGTCAGCAGCTGCCTCTTCGGGTCGGACTTCCCCACGACGCGGTACTGGATGTTCGGCCGGTCGAAGCTGGCCACGAAGTGCCTGGCGTCGGGCATGCCCAGCCGCTGGGTGATCTCCCGGTGCGTGGCATCGGTCGCCGTGGCCGTCAGCGCGATACGGGGTACGTCGGGCCACCGCTCGCCCAGCACGGACAGGGCCAGGTAGTCGGGGCGGAAGTCGTGGCCCCACTGGGCGACGCAGTGGGCCTCGTCGATGGCGAAGACGGAGATCTCGCCGCGGGCCAGCAGCGCGAGCGTCGAATCGAGGCGCAGTCGCTCGGGGGCCAGATACAGCACGTCGAGCTCACCGGCGACGAACTGGGCCTCCATCGAGCGGCGCTCGTCGAAGTCCTGCGTGGAGTTCATGAAGCCCGCGCGGACCCCCAGCGCGCGCAGGGCGTCCACCTGGTCCTGCATGAGCGCGATCAGCGGGGAGATCACGACACCGGTGCCGGGCCTGACGAGGGCGGGGATCTGGTAGCAGAGGGACTTGCCGCCGCCGGTGGGCATGAGCACCACCGCGTCGCCGCCCTCGACGACATGCTCGATCACCGCGCCCTGCTCGCCGCGGAACGCCTCGTAACCGAACACCCGGTGCAGCGTCTGCTGTGCAGCGCTCTCGGTCGTCACACTCATGGTCGCGCCCGTCCGTCCGTCTTCACCCGTCACCGGCAACCATAGGCGCCGCCTACGACAACGCCGGACGGGCTTGACTTTCCAAGGCCCGTCCGGCGTCGCAGCGCGTTCGTCCGGTTACCGCACGAACACCCCCGCCTGACTCGCCAGGTCGAGGAAGTACTGCGGGGCGAGGCCGAGGACCAGGGTCACGGCGACCCCGACGGCGATCGTGGTCATCGTCAGCGGGGACGGGACGGCGACCGTCGGGCCGTCCGCCTTCGGCTCGCTGAAGAACATCAGGACGATGACCCGGATGTAGAAGAACGCGGCGATGGCCGACGAGATCACACCGATCACGACGAGGCCGCCCGCGCCGCCGTCCGCCGCCGCCTTGAAAACGGCGAACTTGCCGGAGAAGCCCGAGGTGAGCGGGATGCCGGCGAAGGACAGCAGGAACACCGCGAAGACCGCCGCGGTCAGCGGCGAGCGCCGGCCGAGACCGGCCCACTTCGACAGATGGGTCGCCTCGCCGCCCGCGTCCCGCACCAGGGTGACGACGGCGAAGGCGCCGACGGTCACGAAGGAGTACACCCCGAGGTAGAAGAGGACCGAGGAGACGCCCTCCGGGCTGGCCGCGATGACACCGGCGAGGATGAAGCCCGCGTGTGCGATCGAGGAGTAGGCCAGGAGCCGCTTGATGTCGGTCTGGGTGATCGCGACGATCGCTCCGCCCAGCATCGTGACGATCGCGACACCCCACATGACGGGACGCAGGTCCCAGGTGAGGCCGGGCAGCACCACGTACAGCAGGCGCAGCAGCGCGCCGAACGCGGCGACCTTCGTGGCGGCCGCCATGAAGCCGGTGACCGGGGTCGGGGCTCCCTGGTAGACGTCCGGGGTCCACATGTGGAACGGGACCGCGCCGACCTTGAAGAGGAGGCCCATGAGGATCATCGCGCCGCCGATCAGCAGCAGCGCGTCGTTGCCCATGGTGGAGGCGAGCGCCGGGTCGATCTGCTGGACGCTGCCGTCCACGACGTTCGCGATTCCCGCGTACGAGACGGTGCCCGCGTATCCGTAGAGCAGGGCGATCCCGAAGAGCAGGAAGGCCGAGGAGAAGGCGCCGAGCAGGAAGTACTTCACGGCGGCCTCCTGCGACATCAGCCGCTTGCGGCGGGCGACGGCGCAGAGGAGGTAGAGCGGGAGCGAGAAGACCTCGAGCGCCACGAAGAGCGTCAGGAGGTCGTTGGCCGCCGGGAAGACCAGCATGCCCGCCACGGAGAAGAGGGCCAGCGGGAAGACCTCGGTGGTGGTGAATCCGGCCCTGACCGCGGCCTTCTCCCCCTCGCTGCCGGGCACCGAACCGGCCTGGGCGGCGAAGGAGTCCACGCGGTTGCCGTGCGAGGCCGGATCGAGGCGCCGCTCGGCGAACGTGAAGACGGAGACCATGGAGACCAGCAGGATGGTGCCCTGGAGGAACAGGGCGGGTCCGTCGACGGCGACGGCGCCCATCGCGGCGATGTGCGCGTTCTTCGTGGCGTACCCGTCGGCGGCGAGTCCCACCACCGCGGCGAACGCGGCGGCGATCGCGACCACCGTCAGGAGCACCTGGGTGGTGTAGCGGGCCCGTCGCGGGACGAACGCCTCCACCAGGATCCCGATGACTGCGGCACCGACCACGATCAGGACGGGTGCCAGCTGGGCGTACTCGATGGTCGGCGCGGTGAACTTGTCGCCCGGGGCAGCCGATGTCACCTCGCCCGCCGTCGTCCACAGGCTGTGGACAGCTGTTGCGCTCACTTGGCGGCCTCCACCTCGGGCTGGGGGTCCTTCTTCTGTACGTCGTGCATGGTGTGCTGGACCGCCGGGTTGACGACCTCGGTGAGCGGCTTCGGGAAGACGCCCAGGAAGATCAGCAGGGCGATCAGCGGAAGGGCCACCGCCAGCTCACGGACCTTGAGGTCGGGCATGCCCCCGATCCCCTCCCTGACCGGTCCCGTCATCGTCCGCTGGTAGAGGACGAGGACGTAGAGCGCGGCGAGCACGATGCCGACGGTGGCGATGATCCCGGCCACCGGGTACGCGCTGAACGCTCCGACCAGGACCAGGAACTCACTGACGAACGGGGCGAGGCCGGGCAGCGAGAGCGTGGCCAGGCCGCCGATGAGGAAGGTTCCCGCCAGGACGGGCGCCACCTTCTGCACCCCGCCGTAGTCGGAGATGAGACGGGAACCCCGCCGGGTGATCAGGAATCCGGCGACCAGCATCAGCGCGGCCGTCGAGAGCCCGTGGTTGACCATGTAGAGCGTGGCGCCCGACTGGCCCTGGCTGGTCATCGCGAAGATGCCGAGCACGATGAAGCCGAAGTGGGAGATCGACGCGTAGGCGATGAGCCGCTTGATGTCGCGCTGGCCGACGGCGAGCAGGGCGCCGTAGACGATGGAGATCAGCGCCAGGACGATGATCACCGGCGTCGCCCACTTGCTGGCCTCCGGGAACAGCTGGAGGCAGAAGCGGAGCATCGCGAAGGTGCCGACCTTGTCGACGACCGCGGTGATCAGGACGGCGACCGGCGTGGTCGCCTCCCCCATGGCGTTGGGCAGCCAGGTGTGCAGCGGCCACAGCGGGGCCTTCACCGCGAAGGCGAAGAAGAACCCGAGGAACAGCCACCGCTCGGTGGAGGTCGCCATGTCCAGTGACCCGTTGGCCCGGGCCTCGGCGATCTCGGAGAGCGAGAAGCTCCCCGCGACGACGTAGAGCCCGATGACGGCCGCCAGCATGATGAGCCCGCCGACGAGGTTGTACAGGAGGAACTTCACGGCCGCGTAGCTGCGCTGCGCCGCGGCGTTCTCGTCGCTGCCCGCGTGCGCCCGGTCCCCGAAGCCGCCGATGAGGAAGTACATCGGGATGAGCATGGCTTCGAAGAGGATGTAGAAGAGGAAGACGTCGGTGGCCACGAAGGAGAGGACCACCATCGCTTCCACCATCAGGATCAGGGCGAAGAAGCCCTGGGTCGGCCGCCAGCGGCTGGAGTTGGTCTCCAGGGGATCTGCGTCGTGCCAGCCGGCCAGGATGACGAAGGGGATCAGCAGCGCGGTGAGCGCGAGGAGCGCCACCCCGATGCCGTCGACGCCCAGTTCGTAACGGACGCCGAAGTCCTTGATCCAGGCGTGCGATTCGGTGAGCTGGTAGCGGTCGCCGCCCGGTTCGAAGCGGGCGAACACGATGCCGGCCAGGACGAGCGTCGCCAGCGAGACGACCAGGGCGAGCCACTTGGCCGCGGTGCGCCGGGCGGCCGGGACGGCGGCGGTGGCGATCGCGCCGATCGCCGGGAGCGCCGCCGTCGCTGTCAGGAGGGGAAAGGACATGGGATCAGACCGCCCTCATCAGCAGGGTCGCGGCGATGAGGACCGCCGCACCGCCGAACATCGAGACCGCGTAGGAGCGGGCATAGCCGTTCTGCAGCTTGCGCAGCCGGCCGGACAGCCCGCCCATCGAGGCGGCCGTGCCGTTGACGACACCGTCGACCAGGGTGTGGTCGACGTAGACCAGGGAGCGGGTGAGGTGTTCGCCGCCGCGGACCAGGACCACGTGGTTGAAGTCGTCCTGGAGGAGATCCCGGCGGGCCGCCCTGGTGAGCAGGGAGCCGCGCGGGGCGACGGCGGGCACGGGCTTGCGCCCGTACATGGCCCAGGCGATGGCGACACCGATGACGAGCACCACCATGGTGGCGGCGGTGACGGTGGTCGCGCTGACCGGGGCGTGTCCGTGGTCGTGTCCGGTGACGGGCTCCAGCCAGTGCATGAAGCGGTCCCCGATGGAGAAGAAGCCTCCGGCGAAGACCGACCCGAAGGCCAGCACGATCATCGGGATCGTCATCGACTTCGGTGACTCGTGCGGATGCGGCTCGTGACCTTCGGCGTCCGGCACCCAGCGCTTCTCGCCGAAGAACGTCAGCAGCATCACGCGCGTCATGTAGAAGGCGGTGATCGCGGCGCCCAGCAGGGTGACGGAGCCGAGGATCCAGCCCTCGGTGCCACCCTTGGCGAAGGCCGCCTCGATGATCATGTCCTTGGAGAAGAACCCGGACAGACCCGGGAAGCCGATGATCGCGAGATAGCCGAGGCCGAAGGTGACGAAGGTGACCGGCATGTACTTCCGCAGGCCGCCGTACTTCCGCATGTCCACCTCGTCGTTCATGCCGTGCATGACCGAACCGGCGCCGAGGAAGAGCCCGGCCTTGAAGAAGCCGTGCGTCACGAGGTGCATGATCGCGAAGACGTAGCCGATGGGGCCGAGGCCCGCGGCGAGGATCATGTAGCCGATCTGCGACATCGTCGACCCGGCGAGGGCCTTCTTGATGTCGTCCTTCGCGCAACCGACGATCGCACCGAAGATCAGCGTGACCGCGCCGACGACCACGACGACCAGCTGGGCGTCGGGGGCCCCGTTGAAGATCGCGCCGGACCGGACGATGAGGTAGACGCCCGCGGTGACCATGGTGGCGGCGTGGATGAGGGCCGAGACCGGGGTCGGGCCCTCCATCGCGTCACCGAGCCAGGACTGCAGCGGTACCTGGGCCGACTTGCCGCAGGCGGCGAGGAGCAGCATCAGGCCGATGGCGGTGAGCTTGCCCTCGCTCGTGTCGCCGGTCGCCTCGAGCACCGGTCCGAAGGCGAACGTGCCGAAGGTGGTGAACATCAGCATGATCGCGATGGACAGGCCCATGTCGCCGACCCGGTTGACCAGGAAGGCCTTCTTGGCGGCGGTGGCCGCGCTGGGCTTGTGCTGCCAGAAACCGATGAGCAGGTACGACGCCAGACCGACGCCCTCCCACCCGACGTACAGCAGGAGGTAGTTGTCGGCGATGACCAGGATGAGCATCGCCGCGAGGAAGAGATTCAGATAGCCGAAGAAGCGGCGGCGGCGCTCGTCGTGCTCCATGTAGCCGATGGAGTAGATGTGGATCAGCGTGCCCACACCCGTGATCAGCAGGACGAACGTCATCGACAGCTGGTCGAGCTGGAAGGCCACGTCGGCCTGGAACCCCTCGACGGGGATCCAGCTGAACAGCTTCTGGTGCAGGGCGCGGTCCTCGGCGCCCTTGCCGAGCATGTCGGTGAAGAGCACGACACCGATGACGAACGACGCGGCGGCGAGCACTGTGCCGATCCAGTGTCCGGCCCGGTCGAGCCGACGGCCGCCGCAGAGCAGGACCGCCGCTCCGAGCAGGGGCGCCGCGACCAGCAGCGCAATCAGGTTTTCCACGATTCCGACCCCTTACAGCTTCATCAGGCTGGCGTCGTCGACCGAGGCCGAGTGGCGGGAGCGGAACAGCGACACGATGATCGCGAGCCCGATGACGACCTCCGCGGCGGCGACGACCATCGTGAAGAAGGCGATGATCTGGCCGTCGAGGTTGCCGTGCATCCGGGAGAACGCGACGAGCGTGAGGTTGCAGGCGTTGAGCATCAGCTCGACGCACATGAACACCACGATCGCGTTCCGCCTGATCAGCACGCCGGAGGCGCCGATCGTGAACAAAAGGGCCGCGAGGTAGAGGTAGTTGACGGGATTCACTTGGCGACCTCCTCCTCTTCTTCCGCCTGGTCACGGACTGGTCCGCGGTCGCGGCCGAGCCGCTCCCCGGAGCGCTGTTCCAGCGCCTTGAGGTCGGCGAGCGACTCGCTGGACACATCGCGGATCTGGCCGCGCTGCCGCAGCGTCTGCATGACGGTGAGCTCGGACGGGGTGCCGTCCGGGAGCAGTCCCGCGATGTCCACGGCGTTGTGCCGGGCGTAGACACCGGGGGCGGGCAGCGGCGGGAGGTGGCTGCTGCGCACCCGCTCCTGGGAGAGCTCGCGCTGCGTCTTGGCGCGTTCGGTGCGCTCGCGGTGCGTGAGCAGCATCGCGCCGACGGTCGCCGTGATCAGCAGGGCGCCGGTGATCTCGAACGCGAAGACGTACTTGGTGAAGATGAGGTTGGCGAGGCCCTCGACGTTTCCGCCGTGCCGGGCGTTCGCCGCTCCCAGACCGTTGAAGGACGTGAGGGACGCCTGCCCGATGCCGGCGATCAGCAGGATGCCGAAGCCGAGTCCGCAGGCGGCGGCCAGCCAGCGCTGCCCCTTGAGCGTCTCCTTCAGCGAGTCCGCAGCCGTGACGCCGACGAGCATGACCACGAAGAGGAACAGCATCATGATCGCGCCGGTGTAGACGACGACCTGGACGATGCCCAGGAAGTAGGCGCCGTTGGCGAGGTAGAAGACCGCCAGCACGATCATGGTGCCGGCGAGCGACAGCGCGCTGTGCACCGCCTTCTTCATCAGGACGGTGGAGAGTGCGCCGATGACGGCGACGGTGCCGAGGATCCAGAACTGGACGGCCTCGCCGGTCGAGGTGGCGGTGGCCGCTGCGGCCAGGGTGGAGGTCATGCGTCCGCCTCCTTGTCCGCTTCTCCCTTGGAGACGGCGACCTGGCGCTCCGTGCCGGGAGCGGCCTCGGTCACCAGACCGCGGTAGTAGTCCTGTTCGTCCATGCCGGGGAAGATCGCGTGCGGGCTGTCGACCATGCCGTCCTCGAGCCCCGCGAGCAGCTCGTCCTTGGTGTAGATGAGGCTCTCGCGGGTGGTGTTGGCGAGCTCGAAGTCGTTGGTCATGGTCAGTGCCCGGGTGGGGCACGCCTCGATGCAGAGCCCGCACAGGATGCAGCGTGCGTAGTTGATCTGGTAGACGCGGCCGTAGCGCTCGCCCGGGGAGTAGCGCTCCTCGTCCGTGTTGTCCGCGCCCTCGACATAGATCGCGTCCGCCGGACACGCCCAGGCGCAGAGCTCGCAGCCGACGCACTTCTCCAGCCCGTCCGGATGGCGGTTGAGCTGGTGCCGGCCGTGGAAGCGCGGCGCTGTCACCTTCTGCGTTTCCGGGTACTGCTCCGTGAGCCGCTTCTTGAACATGGCCTTGAAGGTCACGCCGAAGCCGGCCACAGGATTCTGGAACTTCTCCCCTGAGGGTTCTGATGACTCAGACACCGTCGGCCTCCCTTCCGTCACTCGAACTTCCGGCACCCACCTGGTCGTCACTCCGAGTGTCCGGCCCGCCACTGACGACGAGCTCCCGCTCACGTCGCGGCCTACGGCGCGGCACCGGCGGCAGGGACTGCCCGGGCAGTGGCGGCACGGGATATCCGCCCGCCATCGGGTCGAACGCCGGCTCCGGTCCGGCCGCCTCCTCGGCGGCCTTGGCCTTCCGGTCGCGGAACATGTCCGCGACGAAGGAGATCAGCAGGACCGCGATCACGGCTCCGGCGACGTACAGCAGGATCTTGGAGTAGTCGTAGCCCTCGTTGTTCAGCGCCCTCACGGTGGCGACCAGCATCAGCCAGACCACGGAGACCGGGATCAGGACCTTCCAGCCGAGCTTCATCAGCTGGTCGTAGCGGACGCGGGGCAGCGTGCCGCGCAGCCAGATGAAGAAGAAGAGGAGCAGCTGCACCTTGACGACGAACCAGAGCATCGGCCACCAGCCGTGGTTCGCGCCCTCCCAGAAGGTGCTGACCGGGTACGGAGCCCGCCAGCCGCCCAGGAAGAGGGTCACGGAGACCGCGGAGACGGTGACCATGTTGACGTACTCGGCGAGCATGAACATCGCGAACTTGATCGAGGAGTACTCGGTGTTGAAGCCGCCGACCAGGTCACCCTCGGATTCCGGCATGTCGAACGGGGCGCGGTTGGTCTCACCGACCATCGTGATGATGTAGATGATGAAGGAGACCGGCAGCAGGAGGATGAACCAGCGGTCCTCCTGCGCCGCCACGATCTCCGACGTCGACATCGAGCCCGAGTAGAGGAACACCGAGGCGAACGCGGCGCCCATCGCGATCTCGTAGCTGATCATCTGGGCGCAGGAGCGCAGACCGCCGAGCAGCGGGTACGTCGATCCGGAGGACCAGCCCGCCAGCACGATGCCGTAGATGCCGACGGAGGCGACCGCGAGGATGTACAGCATCGCGATCGGCAGGTCGGTCAGCTGCATCGTCGTACGGTGGCCGAAGATCGAGACCTCGTTGCCGGACGGGCCGAACGGGATCACCGCGATCGCCATGAACGCCGGTGCGGCGGCGACGATCGGGGCCAGGATGTAGACGACCTTGTCGGCCCGCTTGACGACGACGTCTTCCTTGAGCATCAGCTTGATGCCGTCGGCGAGCGACTGGAGCATGCCCCAGGGGCCGTGCCGGTTGGGACCGATGCGCAGCTGCATCCAGGCGACGACCTTGCGCTCCCACACGATGGAGAACAGCACGGTCACCATCAGGAACGCGAAGCAGAACACCGCCTTGACGACGACGAGCCACCAGGGGTCCGTGCCGAACATCGAGAGGTCCTCGGCCGCGAGGACGGTGCCCTGCGGTGCCGCGGCGAGTTGGGCGAGGCCGGTCACTCTCCTACCTCCGTAGTCACGACGTGGGAGCCCGGGGCGGCCGGACCGATCCGGACGAGTCCGCCCGGCTGGGCGCCGGTGTCGGCCGGAACGCCCCGGCCGACGGAGTTGAGCGGCACCCACACCACCCGGTCCGGCATCTCGGTGACCGCCAGCGGGAGTTCGGTGGTGCCCGCGGGGCCGGTGACGGCCAGCAGGTCACCGTCCTTCACCCCGGACTCGGCGGCGGTGGCCGGGGAGAGCCGGGCGACGGCCGCGTGCCGGGTACCGGCCAGCGCCTCGTCGCCCTCCTGGAGCCGGCCCCGGTCGAGCAGCATCCGGTGGCCCGCGAGGACCGCCTCGCCGTCTCCGGGCCGGGGCACCGGGCGGGACGTCGCCCGCGGGTCGTCGGCGTAACCGCCCTGCCGGCCGCCGAGGCGGTCGAGTTCGCGGCGGGCCGCCCTCAGGTCGGGCAGTCCGAGACGTACGTCGAGGGCGTCGGCCAGCATGTGCAGCACCCGCGCGTCGGCCGGGCAGAGCGTCCTCGGCAGCTGCTCGGGCTTCAACGCCGCCTCGAACATCCGCGCCCTGCCCTCCCAGTTGAGGAAGGTGCCGGGCTTCTCCGCCACGGCCGCGACCGGGAGCACCACGTCGGCGCGCTCGGTCACCGCGCCGGGGCGCAGCTCCAGCGAGACGAGGAAGCCGACCTCGTCCAGTGCCTCGATCGCGCGGGCCGGGTCGGGCAGGTCCTCGGGGTCGACCCCCGCGACCAGCAGCGCCCCCAGCTCACCGGTGGCCGCTGCCTCCACGATCTGGCCGGTGTCGCGGCCGAAGCGGGCGGGAAGTTCGGCGACGCCCCAGACGGACGCCACCTCCTCCCTGGCCCTGGGGTCCGTCGCGGGACGGCCGCCGGGCAGCAGGGACGGGAGCGCGCCCGCCTCCAGTGCGCCGCGTTCGCCGGCCCGGCGCGGGATCCACACCAGTGCGGCCCCGGTCGCGGTGGCGGTGCGCAGGGCCGCGGTCAGTCCCCCGGGCACCGCGGCGAGCCGCTCGCCCACCACGATCACGGCGCCTTCGCCGCGCAGCGCCTCGGCGGCGACGGCTCCGTCACCCTCCAGGCCGACGCCGCCCGCGAGGGCGTCCAGCCACTCGGTCTCGGTGCCGGGAGCGGCGGGGAGCAGGGTGCCGCCCGCCTTCTCCAGGCCCCGGCTGGCGTGCGAGGCGAGCGCGAACGTCCGCTGCCCGTGCTTGCGGTGGGCCTTGCGGAGCCGCAGGAAGACGCCGGGCGCCTCCTCCTCGGACTCGAAGCCGGCCAGCAGGACCGCCGGCGCCTTCTCCAGCGCGGTGTAGGTGACCCCGCTGCCGTCCAGGTCGCGGCCGCGCCCGGCCACCCGCGCGGCGAGGAAGTCGGCCTCCTCACCACTGTGGACACGGGCCCGGAAGTCGATGTCGTTGGTGCCGAGGGCGACCCGCGCGAACTTGCTGTACGCGTAGGCGTCCTCGACCGTCAGCCGCCCTCCGGTGAGCACGCCGGTCCTGCCGTGTGCGGCCGAGAGTCCGGCCGCCGCCGCTTCCAGCGCCTCCGGCCAGCTCGCCGGCTCCAGCACACCCTCCGCGTTGCGTACGAGCGGCGTGGTGAGCCGGTCGCGCTGCTGGGCGTAGCGGAAGCCGAAGCGGCCCTTGTCGCAGAGCCACTCCTCGTTGACCTCGGGGTCGTTGGCGGCGAGCCGCCGCATGACCTTGCCGCGCCGGTGGTCGGTCCGGGTGGCGCAGCCGCCGGCACAGTGCTCGCACACGGAGGGCGTCGACACCAGGTCGAAGGGCCGGGAGCGGAAGCGGTACGCCGCCGAGGTCAGCGCCCCGACCGGGCAGATCTGGATGGTGTTGCCGGAGAAGTACGACTCGAAGGGGTCGCCCTCGCCGGTGCCGACCTGCTGGAGGGCGCCGCGCTCGAGCAGCTCGATCATCGGGTCGCCCGCCACCTGGTTGGAGAACCGGGTGCAGCGTGCGCAGAGCACGCACCGCTCGCGGTCCAGCAGCACCTGGGTGGAGATGGGGACCGGCTTCTCGAAGGTGCGCTTCTTCCCGTCGAAGCGGGAGTCGGCGCCGCCGTGCGACATCGCCTGGTTCTGCAGGGGGCACTCGCCGCCCTTGTCGCAGACCGGGCAGTCCAGCGGGTGGTTGATGAGCAGGAGCTCCATCACCCCCTTCTGGGCCTTCTCCGCGACGGGCGAGGTGATCTGCGACTTCACGACCATGCCGTCGGTGCACGTGATGGTGCAGGAGGCCATCGGCTTGCGCTGGCCCTCGACCTCGACGATGCACTGCCGGCAGGCGCCGGCCGGGTCGAGGAGCGGGTGGTCGCAGAAGCGCGGGATCTCGATGCCGAGGAGCTCGGCGGCGCGGATGACCAGGGTTCCCTTGGGGACGCTGATCTCGATGCCGTCGATCGTGAGCGTGACGAGGTCCTCGGGCGGAACGGCCGCCTCGCCGCCCCCGGAGGGCGCACTCGTGGTGACTGTCATGCGTTCACCCCCCGGTGAGCGTTCTTGTCGTCTTCGTCGTCGGCCCAGAGGGTCGACCTGGCCGGGTCGAAGGGGCAGCCCTTGCCGGTGATGTGCTGCTCGTACTCCTCGCGGAAGTACTTCAGCGAGGAGAAGATCGGCGAGGCGGCGCCGTCGCCGAGTGCGCAGAACGACTTGCCGTTGATGTTGTCGGCGATGTCGTTGAGCTTGTCGAGGTCGGACATCTGGCCCTTGCCTGCCTCGATGTCGCGGAGCAGCTGGACGAGCCAGTAGGTGCCCTCACGGCACGGCGTGCACTTGCCGCAGGACTCATGGGCGTAGAACTCGGTCCAGCGGGTGACCGCGCGCACCACGCAGGTGGTCTCGTCGAAGCACTGCAGCGCCTTGGTGCCGAGCATGGATCCGGCGGCGCCGACGCCCTCGTAGTCCAGGGGGACGTCGAGGTGTTCGTCGGTGAACATCGGGGTGGAGGAGCCGCCGGGCGTCCAGAACTTCAGCCGGTGCCCGGCCCTGATGCCGCCGCTCATGTCGAGCAGCTGCCGCAGGGTGATGCCGAGCGGGGCCTCGTACTGTCCGGGGCTGGTGACGTGCCCGCTGAGTGAGTACAGCGTGAAGCCCGGGGACTTCTCGCTGCCCATCGACTTGAACCAGTCCTTGCCCTTGTTCAGGATCGCGGGAACCGAGGCGATGGACTCGACGTTGTTCACGACAGTGGGGCAGGCGTACAGACCGGCGACCGCGGGGAAGGGGGGTCGCAGCCGGGGCTGGCCGCGCCGTCCTTCGAGCGAGTCGAGCAGCGCGGTTTCCTCACCGCAGATGTACGCCCCGGCACCCGCGTGCACGGTGAGTTCCAGGTCGAGCCCGGAACCCAGGATGTTCGTCCCGAGGTAGCCCGCCTCGTACGCCTCGCGCACGGCCTCGTGCAGCCGCCGCAGTACGGGGACGACCTCGCCGCGCAGATAGATGAAGGCGTGCGAGGAGCGGATCGCGTAACAGGCGATCACGATGCCCTCGATGAGGCTGTGCGGGTTCGCGAAGAGGAGCGGGATGTCCTTGCAGGTCCCGGGCTCCGACTCGTCGGCGTTGACCACGAGGTAGTGCGGCTTGCCGTCGCCCTGCGGGATGAACTGCCACTTCATCCCGGTGGGGAAGCCCGCGCCCCCGCGTCCGCGCAGACCGGAGTCCTTGACGTATGCGATGAGGTCGTCGGGCGCCATGGCCAGGGCCTTGCGCAGACCCTCGTATCCGTCGTGGCGGTGGTAGGTGTCCAGCGTCCAGGACTCCGGCTCGTCCCAGAAGGAGGAGAGGACGGGGGCCAGGAGCTTCTCCGGGCTGGTCCCGTTCTTGTCGATCTCGGCTGCCAAGGTCATCACTCCCCCTCCTCGGCTGCGGGCCCGGCCGGGTGCTCCGGGTCGGAGGCCGAGGTCTGCTGCGGTGCGTCGTGCGAGCTGAGGTGCTCGGCGCCCTTCTGCGGCTGTGCGTCCCGGGGCGCCTCGCCCCGCTGTCCGACCACGCGCGCGTGCGGTGCGCCCTCGCCCTTGGCCAGCTTCAGACCGACCAGGGAGGCGGCGCCCGCTCCGCCGCTCGCCTCGACGGCGCCGGGGCGTTCGTCGGGGAAGCCGGCCAGGATCCGGGCGGTCTCCTTGTACGTGCAGAGGGGGGCGCCCCGGGTGGGCTCGACGGTGCGGCCGGCGATCAGGTCGTCGACGAGCCGCGTCGCGCTCTCCGGCGTCTGGTTGTCGAAGAACTCCCAGTTGACCATCACGACGGGCGCGAAGTCGCAGGCCGCGTTGCACTCGATGTGTTCGAGGGTGACCTTGCCGTCCTCGGTCGTCTCGTCGTTGCCGACGCCCAGGTGGTCCTTGAGCCGGTCGAAGATGGCGTCGCCGCCCATGACCGCGCACAGGGTGTTGGTGCAGACTCCGACCTGGTACTCACCGCTCGGCCGGCGGCGGTACATCGTGTAGAAGGTGGCGACCGCGGTGACCTCGGCGGTGGTGAGTCCGAGCTGGTCGGCGCAGAAGGCCATGCCCGTACGGGAGACGTACCCCTCCTCGGACTGCACCAGGTGCAGCAGCGGCAGCAGGGCGGAGCGGCTGCCGGGGTAGCGGGCGATCACCTCCTTCGCGTCCGCTTCGAGCCGGGTGAGCACCTCGGCCGGGTAGGCGGGGGCGGGGAGCTGCGGCATCCCCAGGCTGACTTCTTGGTTGGACGCGGTCACCGGTCGACGCCTCCCATCACGGGGTCGATGGACGCGACGGCGACGATGACGTCGGCGACCTGGCCGCCCTCGCACATCGCCGCCATGGCCTGCAGATTGGTGAAGGACGGGTCGCGGAAGTGGACCCGGAAGGGGCGCGTGCCACCGTCCGAGACGACGTGCACGCCCAGTTCGCCCTTGGGGGACTCTATGGCGGTGTACGTCTGCCCGGCCGGAACCCGGAAGCCCTCGGTCACCAGCTTGAAGTGGTGGATCAGGGCCTCCATGGAGGTGCCCATGATCTTCTTGATGTGGTCGAGCGAGTTGCCGAGTCCGTCGGGTCCCAGCGCGAGCTGCGCGGGCCAGGCGATCTTCTTGTCCGCGACCATGACCGGTCCGGGCTCCAGCCGTTCCAGGCACTGCTCGACGATCCTCAGCGACTGGCGCATCTCCTCCAGCCGGATGAGGAAGCGGCCGTAGGCGTCGCAGGTGTCCGCGGTGGGCACGTCGAAGTCGTACGTCTCGTAGCCGCAGTACGGATCGGTCTTGCGCAGGTCGTGCGGGAGCCCGGCGGACCTGAGGATCGGGCCGGTGGCGCCGAGCGCCATGCAGCCCGTCAGGTCGAGATAGCCGACGTCCTGCATACGGGCCTTGAAGATGGGGTTGCCGGTGGCGAGCTTGTCGTACTCCGGCAGGTTCTTCTTCATGGTCTTGATGAACTCGCGGAGCCGGTCGATCGCACCCATGGGCAGGTCCTGGGCGAGGCCGCCGGGGCGGATGAACGCGTGGTTCATGCGCAGGCCGGTGATCAGCTCGAAGAGATCGAGAACGAGTTCACGATCGCGGAAGCCGTAGATCATGATCGTCGTGGCCCCGAGCTCCATACCGCCGGTGGCGATGCACACCAGGTGCGAGGAGATCCGGTTGAGCTCCATCAGGAGCACCCGCAGGACGGTGGCCCGGTCCGGGATCTGGTCCTCGATACCGAGCAGCTTCTCGACCCCGAGGCAGTACGCCGCCTCGTTGAAGAACGGGGTCAGATAGTCCATGCGGGTGACGAAGGTGGTGCCCTGCGTCCAGTTCCGGAATTCGAGGTTCTTCTCGATGCCGGTGTGGAGGTAGCCGATGCCGCAGCGGGCCTCGGTGACGGTCTCACCGTCGATCTCCAGGATGAGCCGCAGCACGCCGTGCGTGGACGGGTGCTGGGGACCCATGTTGACGATGATGCGTTCGTCGTCCGACTTCGCGGCGGACTCGACGACCTCGTCCCAGTCGCCGCCGGTGACTGTATATACAGTCCCCTCGGTCGTGGCGCGGGGCGTGGCATGGGGAGTTGCGTGGGGAGTGGTCATCAGCTGTACGACCTCCGCTGGTCCGGAGCCGGGATCTGGGCGCCCTTGTACTCGACTGCGATGCCGCCGAGGGGGTAGTCCTTGCGCTGCGGGAAGCCCTGCCAGTCGTCCGGCATCATGATCCGGGTCAGGGCGGGGTGCCCGTCGAAGATCAGCCCGAAGAAGTCGTAGGTCTCGCGCTCGTGCCAGTCGTTGGCCGGGTAGACCTCGACGAGGGACGGGACGTGCGGATCGCTGTCGGGGGCCGACACCTCGAGGCGGATCAGCCGCCCGTGGGTGAGCGAGCGCAGGTGGTAGACCGCGTGCAGCTCGCGTCCCTTGTCCCCCAGGTAGTGGACACCGTTGACGCCCGTACAGAGCTCGAAGCGCAGGGCCGGGTCGTCGCGCAGGGTGCGGGCGACCTGGACAAGGTGCTCGCGGGCGATGAAGAAGGTGAGTTCGCCCCGGTCGACGACCGTCTTCTCGATGGTGTTGTCCGGGAGCAGGTCCTGTTCCTCCAGGGCCCCTTCCAGCTCGTCCGCCACCTCGTCGAACCAGCCGCCGTACGGGCGGGAGGTGGCCCCCGGCAGGGTCACCGTGCGGACGAGTCCGCCGTAGCCGGAGGTGTCACCGCCGTTGGCGGCGCCGAACATGCCCTTGCGTACGCCGATGACCTCACCGGAGTCGTCGCGCGGGACGGGCACCTGGCCGCTGTTGCTGTTGGGTTCCTCGCTCATCGCAGCAGCCCCTTCATCTCGATCAGGGGAAGTGCCTTGAGGGCCGCCTCCTCCGCCTCGCGGGCGGCCTCCTCCGCGTTGACCCCGAGCTTGGAGCCCTGGATCTTCTGGTGGAGCTTGAGGATGGCGTCGATCAGCATCTCGGGACGCGGCGGGCATCCCGGCAGATAGATGTCGACCGGGACAATATGGTCAACACCCTGAACAATGGCGTAATTATTGAACATCCCGCCAGATGACGCGCAAACCCCCATGGAGATGACCCACTTGGGGCTCGGCATCTGGTCGTAGACCTGCCGCAGGACGGGCGCCATCTTCTGGCTCACCCGCCCGGCGACGATCATCAGGTCCGCCTGCCGCGGCGACCCGCGGAAGACCTCCATCCCGAAACGGGCCAGGTCGTACCGCCCTGCGCCGGTCGTCATCATCTCGATGGCGCAGCAGGCGAGGCCGAAGGTGGCAGGGAAGACGGACGACTTCCGTACCCAGCCGGCGGCCTGCTCGACAGTGGTCAGAACAAAGCCGCTCGGCAGCTTCTCTTCGAGTCCCATGGTGTGCCCCTCAGCCCCTCAGTCCCATTCCAGGCCGCCCCGGCGCCACACATACGCGTAGGCGACGAAGACGGTGAGCACGAAGAGCAGCATCTCCACGAGCCCGAAGATCCCCAGGGCGTCGAAGGTGACCGCCCAGGGATAGAGGAAGACGATCTCGATGTCGAAGACGATGAACACCATCGCCGTCAGGTAGTACTTGATGGGGAAACGGCCGCCTCCGGCTGGAGTGGGGGTGGGTTCGATACCGCACTCGTACGCTTCGAGCTTTGCTCGGTTGTACCGCTTGGGGCCGATTAGCGTGGCCATGACCACGGAGAAGATCGCAAACCCTGCCCCGAGGGCGCCGAGCACGAGGATGGGCGCGTAGGCATTCACGCTCCTCGCTCCTTCCAGTCGTCCTTGACCGTTGGACCGCATCGGGCGACCGGCTCGCCGCCTCATCAAGATCGTGCACATGTGAGGCAGTTCACAAGCCCGACTGCCCCGCATCCTATGCCTGCCGTCCTGTGATCTGCGACACGGGGTACACCAACGTCTTTGTGATCTCCACCACCTGACGAACGATCATGAAGTCGGATGAGCGGTGATCTTCATACGCGAAGCGGCCGTGCGGTTACGAGACGTGACATCTCACGGCGTTACCGCTGGTCAAAGGCGCATGGCTCTATCAATCGACGGACCGTACAAGCAAATTGGCGATGGACACCGGACTGGTGATATAGGGATCGGCCCCAGGAGGGAGACACTCGGACGGGGGGCCTCCGGTACCGATGTGGACAATGCGCACGCATTCACGAAGTTCCGGGCGGCCGGAGGGCGTCGGACCGGAGCGCGTCCTCCGGATGCGCGGAGCGGCGGAGCTCCCGTCGGCCGGGCCATCCGCGAACGGGCCGCGCGAGCGCCGACGGGCCGCCATGGAGACGGACATGACGCACCAATGAGGCAGGACGTCGCGAGGCGACGGCCGGCCTCGCTCCGCACGCGGCGCGCGGACGCGCGGTTGCCTCTCACAGGAGAGTCATACTGTGACCTGCATCACTTCATGCACGCTTCAAGAAAAGCGGGCTTGGCCAACCGTGTGAACGGATGGTAAGCGACGGGCAATTCGGACGTATTGAAAGAACACCGTGATCACAGGGGTGCGCGGTCGCGCCCGTTTTGTCCGTTAGGGCGTCAATAAGGGCCCGTAATAAGCGGATTCATGGATTCCGAACGTAACTGTGTCGCAACACACGTTTCTTGATGGGACCCCTACGGCCCTGATAGCGCTAGTACTCATGTCCCACACCGCTCACATACCCAGCCACCGGAAGCCCCGCCAGAGTGCCTCGAAGACGGCGCTGCGGGCAGGAGTTGCCGGTGGCGTCCTCAGCACCATCGCGGTCGCAGGTGCCGCCGGTCCGGCTCAGGCCGAGCCGGTGACCCAGACCATCGAGATGCCCACCATCACGGCCGGGCTCTCCACTTCCGTCGCCGCGTCCGCGCAGGCAACCCAGGCGGTCGCCCTGGACCTGGAGATCCAGGCCCAGGAGGACGCCGCCGCCGAGACCGCCGCCAAGGCCGCCAAGAAGGCCAAGGCCGAGGCGGTCCGCAAGGCCGAGGCCAAGAAGAAGGCCGAAGCAGCCGCCAAGGCCAAGGCGGAGGCCGCCGAGCGCGCCTCCCGCAGCGCCGAGCGCACCACGCTCAGCGCTGCCTCCGACTCCTCGTCGTCCTCTTCTTCCTCCTCGTCGTCGAGCGCCACCGGGTCCGCCGCGTCCGTCATCGCGTTCGCGCAGTCCCAGATCGGCGACGCGTACGTCTCCGGCGGCACCGGCCCGAACTCGTGGGACTGCTCGGGCCTGGTCCAGGCCGCCTTCGGCTCGGTGGGCATCGACCTGCCGCGCGTCTCGCAGAGCCAGTCGACGGCCGGCACCCAGGTCTCGCTCGACAACCTCCAGCCCGGCGACATCCTGTACTGGGGCGGTGCCGGCAGCGCGTACCACGTCGGGATCTACGTGGGCGGCGGCGAGTTCGTCGGTGCGCAGAACTCCAGCACCGGCGTCGTGCAGAAGTCCCTGGACTACGACCCGCCGTCGGGCGCCGTCCGCGTTCTCTGATTCACAAGCGGTCGCGCGTCGCCCCTGCCGTCCTCCAGGGTGACGCGTCCGCCGCCACGGGCCGTCACCCCCAGCCGGGGTGACGGCCCGTCGTCATGCCCCGGTACGGAGACGGGCGTACGGAGACCGGCCGCACGGAGACCCGGCCGTGCAGCCCCGCACGTGCGCCGGCCGTCAGGCTCCTGCTCGGACGCCCGCCCCGGCCGCCGTGTCTCCGGTGCCCTCCGTGGGCGCGGTGCCCTCCGCGTCCCCGGCCTGGCGCTGACCGGGCAGCAGGGGCGTCCCGCGCCCGGCCGCCTCCCGGCGCAGGAGCATCACCCCGGCCACACCGGTGAGCCCGGCGAGCACGAAGCCGTACGGCGGGGTGGAGCCCGAAGGCTGCGTCTCGTAGACGAGTGCCGCTGAGAGCACCACGAGCACGTCCCGGACCTTGCTGTCGGCCGCGGTGGCGGCCAGCACGGCCGTCCCCCAGAGCAGGTACCACGGCTGCACCATCGGGGAGAGCGCCACCAGAGCCACCAGCCCGAGGCCCAGCCCGTGCACGGCTTCCAGGCGTCCGGCAGCGGAACGCCACGCCAGCAGCAGGATCAGGGCGACCGCCGCGGCGAAACCCAGGTTCTGCACGGCGGCCTTGACCGGATCCGGGTCGATCCCGGCGAGCAGCCGCAGGAGTTCACCGAGCCCGAGGCCCAGGTCGCTGCCCACCGAGAGCGCGGTGTGGATCCGCCCGGCGACGCCCTGCGTGCTCACCCAGCCGAATCCGGTCCCGCCGAGCAACGTCATCAGCACCACGACCGCCCCGGCCACCGCCCCCGGCCCCGACAGCCCCTTGGCCACACGGCGTACGAGCCCTCCGGCGGCGGCCCGGCCCACCAGGACGGCGATGAACAGCAGTGCCACCGCCGCCGGGGTCTTGACCATCATGGCGAGCCCTACGAGCACCGAGCCGCTGATCCAGCGCCCCCACAGCGCGAGCACGACGCCCGCCAGCATCAGGCCGATCATCAGCCCGTCGTTGTGGAGGCCGCCCGCCACATGCATCAGCAGCAGCGGGTTCAGCGCACCCAGCCACAACGCGGCGCCCGGGCTGCGGCCGTGCTCCCGGGCGAGGTGCGGCAGCGCCCAGGCGATCAGTGCCAGCGCCGCCAGGGCGACCAGCCGCATCGCGAGGACGGCGGGCACGATCGTGCCACCGGTCGCCCAGGCCACGCCCCGCGCCAGGATGAGGAAGAACGGGCCGTACGGCGCGGGCGTGTCGGTCCAGTGGCCGCCGACGCTCGCGGCGGCGTCCCCGCCCGGCCCGGCGGGGTCCAGGACGGACGGCCCCACCTCGTAGACGTCATGGCCCTCGAGGACCATCGCGCCCTGCGCGATGTAGCTGTAGACGTCGGCGCTGTAGAGCGGTGGCGCCACCACGAACGGCGCGGTCCACCACGCGAGGGTGACGAGGGTGTCCCGTACGCCGGCACCGGTCCTGCCGTACAGCCACCAGGCGACGACGAGCACGGTCAGTCCGCCGTACGCCAGGGCGTAGCCGACAGCCGTGACGGCGGTGCCGTGCGGCACCCAGAGCCCCCACGGGTCGTGGGCGGGCAGCGTGCCGACGGCCCAGCCGCCCGCGACGGCCGCCGTCGCCCCTGCCGCCCCCAGCAGGCGGTACCTTCCGCCGTTTCCCGTCCCCGTTGCCCGCATGGTCCGCAACCTATCGCAACGGTCCGGGCGGCCCTCCGGTCCATTCCCTGCTCCTCACTCCTCGGTGAGGGAGACTCTTCCCGCGTGAAGGCGTCCGTCGCCGCCGTCGAAGTACACTCGGTCCCCGGCAACAACCGCGTCGGGGTCGTCGGGCGACAGACGCGTCTCGGCGGGGGACTTCCCGGTGCGGGCGTCGACGGCGTGCAGGGTGCCGTCCTCCGTGCTGAAGAGCACGGAGCCGTCCAGCAGGCCGTGCAGCTCGGGTTCGCCTTCCGTGTGCTCGGCCCAGAGCGGTCTGCCGGAGCCGACGGCGACCGCGTGCACGTCTCCGGGGCTCGTCGTGCTCTGGTTCTCGCCGGTGCCGCCGAGGACCATCCCGTCGGTGACCAGAAGCGGTTCGAGCCACGGCATGCTCTGGACGTCCGGTTCGTAGGTCCACAGCCGTGTGCCCCTTCGGGCGTCGACGGCGTGGAGGACACCGCGACTGTCGCCGGCGTAGACCGTGCCTCCCGACACCTTGATCGCCGTCACCTCGCTCCCGTACTTCTCCTGCATGCGGTACCGCCAGCGCTGGTCCCCGGTGTCCGCGTCCAGGGCGTGGAAGAAGCTGCCGTCCTTGTCCCACCTCCCGCCGTAGACCACCCCGTCCACCACCGTGAGCGCGTCGGACAGGCCGGACTCGACAGGGCGGGTCCACTTCAGCCGCCCGGTGGCG
Source organism: Streptomyces sp. NBC_01166 (assembly GCF_045039765.1). Lineage (NCBI taxonomy): Bacteria > Bacillati > Actinomycetota > Actinomycetes > Kitasatosporales > Streptomycetaceae > Streptomyces > Streptomyces sp. NBC_01166. Next base: position 4,923,333 of record NZ_CP108613.1, on the reverse strand, counting down.
GCGTCCAGCGCCGACACCGCGTAGCTGCCGTAGGAGTCCGACCCCTCAGGCGCGTCGTACATGGCGTTCACGTAGACGGCCCCGTCGGCCACCACGACCCGCAGGTAGAGGCTGAACCTCGTGCCCGGTGCCGTGTGCGCGTCGGCGTCCAGGCTCCAGACCTGTTCGCCGCTGTCCAGATCGATGCCCTGGATCGTGCCCTCCTCCGCACTGGAGGCCACCACCAGACCGTCGCTCACGCCCTCCAGGGTCGACGCGGTCGGATCGTCGTACTTCCACAGGGTGTCGCCGCTGTCGGCGTCCACCGCGTGCAGCAGGCTGTCCTGGCCCTCGCCGACCACCTTGCCGTCGGCGACCACCGGCTGCCAGAGGTCCTCGTCGGACGGCCACTGTTCCCGCACCGTCAGCTGCTTCGCGACGGCCGTGGGGCCGGTGGAGCTCGCCTCGTCGTTCCCGCCCGACGGGCCGGAAAGGACGCGAGGCAGGAGCAGACCGGCGACGAGGGCCAGGACGACGAGGGTGCCCGCCGCGGCGACGACCGCCGTACGCCGCTGCCGAATCCACCCGCCCGGCGGGGCGGGCGGCTCTCCCAGCCGCGCCGTGGCGACGGCGGTGTGCGCCGGGGCGGCCGTCGGCAGGTCCTCGTCCACCGTCGTCCCGCCGGCCACCTCCGGAAGCGGGCCGGGGCGGAGGGCGTTGACCTCGGCGGCGACCGGCACGGGCAGCCAGGTGGCGCCGGTGAACGTGCCCCGGGTCCCGTCGGCCCCCTCCCACCGGCCCAGCTCCGCGACGAGTTCCGGCAGCCCTGGCCGTCGTGACGGGTCCTTCTCCAGGCACCGGGTGACCACATCGGCGAGCCCGTCCGGCAGGCCCTCCAGACCGGGGTCCTCGTGGACGACGCGGTAGGTGACGCTGTACGCGGGCCCGCCCCCGAACGCCCCGGTCCCGGTCGCGGCGAACACCAGCAGTGCGCCCAGCGCGAAGACGTCGCCGGCGGGCCCTACCTCGCCGCCGACCAGTTGCTCGGGCGGAAGGTAGCCGGGGCTGCCGACCACGGCCCCGGGGGTCGTCAGCTTGGTGTCGTCGGCGGCCACCGAGATTCCGAAGTCGATCACCCGGGGACCGTCCGGCGCCAGCAGCACGTTCGACGGCTTCAGGTCGCGGTGCACCACGTGGACCCGGTGGATCGCCTCCAGTGCCTCCGCCAGCCCTGACCCCAGCGCCCGTACGGACCACTCGGGCCAGGCACCGTGCGCGGCGACCGCCGCTCCCAGCGAGGGGCCCGGCACGTGGGCGGTGGCCAGCCACGGCACGTCCGCGTCCGGGTCCGCGTCGACCAGGGGCGCGGTGAAGGGGCCCGCCACCCGATGTGCCGCCGCCACCTCCCGCCGGAACCGTGTGCGGAAGGACGGGTCCTCGGCCAGTTCGTCGTGCACCACCTTCACCGCGGTGGCCCGGCCGCCCGGCGACCGGGCCAGGTACACACGACCCATCCCGCCCGAGCCGAGCCTCCCGACGATCCGGTACGGGCCGACCCGCTCGGGGTCGCCCGCCTGCAACGGCGTGAACGTCCGCACTCCGCTCCTCCTCCTATGTCCCTGTCCCGGCTGTGCGCAGGTGCGCATCAGGTCGCGGCCCGGTAGGCGGTCAGCCGGCCGGCCACCTCGACGAGCACCGTGTCCCCGACGATCCCGAAGTCCGAGTCCTCGTCCACGTCGACCGGTTCCCGCCATCGGGACTTCCCGCTGCGGGCGTCCAGCGCGCTCAGGTACCCCTCCGAGTCGTGGACGAGGAGGGTGTCGTCCACGACGGTCAGGGACCTCACCTCCTCGGCCTTCGGCTTGTTCCGCCACAGGACCCGGCCGTCGTCCGCGGCGAAAGCCGAGACGTAGCCGTCGTTCTCGAAGTAGACGTTCCCGTCGGCCACTTCGGGCTCGCCTGCTCCCCCGCCGAGCCGGCCGTCCCACAGCTCTCCCTCGAAGGTGCCGCGCCACGCCTCCTCGCCCGACGCGGCGTCGACGGCGTACAGGGCGCCGTCCGTGGTGCCGAAGTAGACTTTTCCGCCCGCCACGACAAGCCCCGTCTCCACCTCGCTGTCGGCCTCGTAGGTCCATGTCTCCTTGCGAGTGCGGGTGTCGACCGCGATCAGCTTCTTCTCGCCGTGCGTGAGGAGAGCGCCGCCGGTGACGGTGACGTCGTCGGACGTCAGGCCGTCGAACGAGTGCTTCCACAGCTCGAACCCCGTGCGCGGGTCGAGGACGTAGAAGAAGGCGTTCATGTGGGCGTAGGCGGCGTCGCCCACGGCCACCGGGGAGGGGTGGAAGGAGTCGTCCATGTGTTTCCAGAGCGGAGCGCCGTCGTCCGCGTCCAGCGCGTACAGGTACTGGCCGCTCCCGTAGTACAGCAGGCCGCCCGATACGGCGGTGACCTCGATGCCGTCTCCCACCGTGTTCCTGACGTAGTCGCTCTCCCCGGAGATGCCGGAGATTTCGACGCGGCGGTCCCAGAGCTCGGAGCCGTCGGCGAGGGACAGGGCGGTGATCTCGTGGCGGCCCTCGTTCGCGAGGTAGACCGCCCGACTCGCCGTCATGGCCACGGTCTGTCCCTCGTCCAGCGGCCGGGACCAGAGTTCCTCGACGTTCCGAGGGGCGGTGGGCGGGGAGTCGTCCTTCTCCTCGTTCGCCGCCACCTGCCAGATGACGGCGCCGGTCACGACAACGGCCAGGGCGGTCGCCGCGGCGAGAACCGTCCGCAGACGGCGGCGCCCGGAGCGCGGCGGTGCGGTGGTGTGCGGGGACTCCGGCGCGTCGTCCCCCGCCCGGAGCACGGGCTCGGTGGGCACCTCGGCCTGGAGCCGCGTGGCCGAGTCGACCACCGGGCCGGGCATCCAGCCGGCCGCTGTGACGTCTCCGCCCCGCACCGGGCCGCCCCGCACCGCATGGTCGTCGGCGGCGGGTTCCGGGTGTCCTAACGCGTCCAGCAGCCACTGCACCGTGGGCCGCTCCTCCGGGTCCTTCGCCAGGCACCGGGCCACCACCTCCGCGAGTGCGGGTGGCAGGCCCCTCAGATCCGGGTCCTGGTGCACGACCCGGTAGTTGACCGCGTGGGACGCGCCGCCGCCGAACGGGCCGGAGCCCGCGGCCGCGTACGCCAGCACCGCCCCCAGGGCGAACACGTCACCGGCGGGTCCGGAGCGCTGGTGGCGCAGCTGTTCGGGAGGGATGAAACCGGGAGTGCCGATCACCATCCCGGTCTCCGTGAGGGCGGTGTCGTCGGCCGCCGCCGAGATCCCGAAGTCGATCACCCTGGGCCCGTCCGGCGCCAGCAGCACGTTCGACGGTTTCAGGTCGCGGTGCACCAGATCCTCCGCGTGCACCGCGGCAAGCGCCTCGGCGAGGGCGGCGCCGAGGCCGCGTACCGCCGGCTCCCCCCACACCCCGTGCCGGGCCACCGCCTCCTGGAGGGACAGCCCGGGGATGTACTCCGTGGCCAGCCAGGCCGGGTCCCCCACCGGATCGGCGTCGACCACCGCGGCGGTGAAGAACCCCGTCACCTGGCGTGCCGCCTCGACCTCACGCACGAAGCGCCGCCGGGACCCCTCGTCCCGCAGCAGCGCCTCCCGCACCACCTTGACCGCCACCGCACGCCCCCCGGGCGAGCGGCCCAGGTACACACGTCCCATGCCACCCTGGCCCAGCCTCGCCAGCAGCAGGTACCGGCCCACCCGCACCGGATCCCCCGCCGTCAACGGTACCGACGCCACCGTCCACCCCTCCCGCCGCCCACGGTGCCTTCCGGCCTGCCGTCCCGACGGGCCTTCCCTGCACGGGACTCCGGTAACCGCCCCTGCGGTTCCAGCGCAACGCGGGAGGGCTTGCGGGCGCTCAGGCCTTCGGCGCGACCTTCGAGAGGCCGTTGATGATGCGGTCCATGGCGTCGCCGCCCGTCGGGTCGGTGAGGTTGGCGAGCATCTTCAGCGTGAACTTCATCAGGACGGGGTGGGTCAGACCGCGCTGCGTGGCGATCTTCATGACCTTCGGGTTCCCGATCATCTTCACGAAGGCGCGGCCCAGCGTGTAGTAGCCGCCGTAGGTGTCCTTGAGGATCTTCGGGTAGTTGTGCAGGGCCAGTTCCCGCTGGGCGGGCGTGGCGCGGGCGTGCGCCTGGACGATGACGTCCGCGGCGATCTGGCCCGACTCCATGGCGTACGCGATGCCTTCGCCGTTGAACGGGTTGACGAGCCCGCCCGCGTCACCGACGAGCAGCAGGCCCTTGGTGTAGTGCGGCTGGCGGTTGAAGGCCATCGGGAGCGCGGCGCCGCGGATCGGCGTGGTCATGTTCTCCGGGGTGTAGCCCCAGTCCTCCGGCATCGAGGCGCACCAGGCCTTGAGCACCTCGCGCCAGTCGAGCTCCTTGAAGGCGGACGAGGAGTTGAGGATGCCCAGGCCGACGTTGGACGTGCCGTCGCCCATGCCGAAGATCCAGCCGTAGCCGGGCAGCAGACGGTCCTCGGCGCCGCGGCGGTCCCACAGCTCCAGCCAGGACTCCAGGTAGTCGTCGTCGTGGCGGGGCGAGGTGAAGTACGTACGGACCGCGACGCCCATCGGGCGGTCCTCACGGCGGTGCAGGCCCATGTGGAGGGAGAGCCGGGTGGAGTTGCCGTCGGCGGCGACGACGAGCGGGGCGTGGAAGGTGACCGGGGTCTTCTCCTCGCCGAGCTTGGCGTGGACGCCGGTGATGCGCCCGGTGCGCTCGTCCTTGACCGGCTCGCCGACGTTGCAGCGCTCGTACAGCCGGGCGCCCGCCTTCTGGGCCTGGCGGGCGAGCTGCTCGTCGAAGTCGTCACGCTTGCGGACCAGACCGTAGTCCGGGTACGAGGCGAGGTCCGGCCAGTCCAGCTGGAGGCGGACGCCGCCGCCGATGATGCGCAGGCCCTTGTTGCGGAGCCAGCCGGCCTCTTCGGAGATGTCGATGCCCATGGAGACGAGCTGCTTGGTGGCGCGCGGGGTGAGCCCGTCGCCGCAGACCTTTTCCCGGGGGAAGGCCGTCTTCTCCAGGAGGAGGACGTCGAGTCCGGACTTGGCGAGGTGGTACGCGGTCGTGGAGCCGGCTGGGCCCGCTCCGACGACGATCACGTCCGCGCTGTGCTCGGAGAGGGGCTCGGTCACGGTCGGATCTCCCGAAGACTCGAATTCGCGTGCCGCGCGGCACATGTCGCGTGCAGTCTATGGGTGCCTGCTGATCAACCTTCCGAAGGGCTCCCCGATGCCGCACGTGCCTGACTCGACTCCGTCCGTCCATCTGCGTGTCCCCACCGACGAGGACGCCATGGCCTGGCACAGGGTGTTCGACGATCCGGAGGTGATGGAGTTCCACGGCGGCCGTTCGGCGGAGTACTCCGTGTACGAGGAGTTGACCGCCCGCCAGCGCCGGCACGACGCGGAGCTCGGCCACTGTCTGTGGACGGTGCTCGGCGACGACGGGGAGGTGCTCGGCTTCACGGGTGCCCAGCCGTGGCCGCACGAGTCGTTCGGACCGGTGGGCGAGATCGAGATCGGCTGGCGGCTGGGCCGGGCCGCCTGGGGGCGCGGCTACGCGACCACGGCGGCCCGCCTCACGCTGGAGCGGACAAGGGCGCTCGGGGTGCGGGAGGTCGTCGCGATGATCAACACGCGGAACGCCCGCTCGGTGGCGGTGGCCGTACGCCTCGGCATGCGGCAGGCCGAGACGTACACGTCCCCGGTGACGAAGCAGGAGGCGTACTGCTTCCGGCTGGAGCTCTGAATCCGGCCGGGAGGCCTCAGTCGCGTACGCCCCGGTGGAGTGCCACCACTCCACCGGTGAGATTGCGCCAGGCCACCTTCGACCAGCCGGCCTTCTGCAGCAGCGTCGCGAGGCCGGCCTGGTCGGGCCAGGCGCGGATCGACTCGGCGAGGTAGACGTAGGCGTCCGGGTTGGACGACACCGCCCGCGCCACCGGCGGCAGCGCGCGCATCAGGTACTCGGTGTAGACGGTCCGGAAGGGCGCCCAGGTCGGCTGGGAGAACTCGCAGATCACGACCCGTCCGCCGCGCTTCGTGACCCGGTACAGCTCGCTCAGCGCGGCGCCGGTGTCCTGGATGTTGCGCAGCCCGAAGGAGATCGTGACGGCGTCGAAGGTCTCGTCCTTGAACGGGAGCTTCGTGCCGTCGCCCGCGGTGAACGGCATCCACGGGTGGCGCGCCTTGCCGACCCGGAGCATCCCGATCGAGAAGTCGCAGGGCACCACATAGGCGCCGGCCCGGGCGAACGGCTGTGAGGAGGTGGCCGTGCCGGCCGCCAGGTCGAGGATCTTCTGGGCAGGCCGGGCATCGACGGCGCGGGCGACCTCCTTGCGCCAGAGCCGCGCCTGTCCGAGCGACAGCACGTCATTGGTGAGGTCGTAGTTCGCCGCCACGTCGTCGAACATCGAGGCGACTTCGTGCGGCTGCTTGTCCAGGGATGCTCGGGTCACCCTCCCATTCAAGCAGCCCCGCCCTTGATATCCGGCGGCGGCGTGGAGCGACGCGGTGAACTGTCTTTCGAATTCGGGAACAGCAACGCCCCGATCGCCGTCTCTCCCGACGAGAAGAAAGGGGTTTCCGCCCCGGTGACACCCAGCAACTCCTGGACGGCGCACGGGAGAACGGACCGCTGGCTGTCGTGCGGTACGCGGACGAGCACCCGCTGCTCGAGGAGCAGGTCAGCGTGTGGGGCGGGTGATCATCCGCCCTGGACGGCCACACCGAGACCACGGATACTCACCAGAACATGCACAGTGACGACACACTTCGAATACGGAACGCCGCCGGCTCCCGGCGGGGGGCCGGGGCACCCGCTCCGGGATCCGGACCCTCGCGCGTGCAGTCCCGGAAGCGCTCCACGGCCCTCCGAAAACGGACGCGGCGACGGCGCGCGGTCCTCACCGGGGCGGTGGTCGCGGTGGCCGCGGCCGCGACGTTCCTCTACGTCGACCCGCCGTGGCAGGACGACGGCGCCGCCGTGGCGGCCGACCGGACCACCCCGCCGTCGGCCACGACCGCACCGGAGGCTTCGGCCTCACCGAAGGCCCTGGTGAGCCCCGAGGCGTCGAAGTCCCCCACGGCCTCACCGAGCGACGAGGAGTCCGTCGATCCGGACTCCGTGCCGAAGTCGGGTCCCGGCACCTTCACCGTGGCCGGCGAGGGCACCTCGTCCGGCGGCGGCAGCCGCTACCGCGTGGAGGTCGAAAACGGCATCGGCGTGGACCCCGACAGCGCCGCCGAGGACGTGGCGGAGATACTCGCCGACCCACGGGGCTGGAGCAAGGGCGGGACCCGCACCTTCACCCGGGTCGACGACGATTCGGCCGGGCTGGTGATCAAGATAGGGACGGCGAAGACCACCGACCGGCTCTGCGGGCAGTACGGGCTGAACACCGGGGGCGAGGTGAACTGCCGCGGCGGGAAGAACGTCATGGTCAACCTGGACCGGTGGCAGCTGGGTTCACCGACCTTCGACGGTCCGGCGACCGAGTACCGCGCCCTGATCATCAATCACGAGGTGGGCCACTGGCTCGGGCACGGTCACGAGACCTGCCCCGGCGCAGGCAAGCCGGCCCCCGCGATGATGCAGCAGATCAAGGGGCTCAAGGGCTGCACCTCCAACGCCTGGCCGTACGACGGGAAAGGCCGCTACCTGGGCGGTCCGTCCGTGCCGTAGGCCGCGTCGGCCCGGTACGCCCGTCCTCGCGGGGCGGCCCTCACCGCCGCCGGTGGACCAGCCGTCCGCCGAGCACCGTGGCGACGCAGCTCCCGGCGCCCGCCGCGACCAGCGCCGCCTCGTCGGGCACGTCGAAGACCGCGAGGTCGGCGCGGCCGCCGGCCGTGAGCGGGGCGTGCACGGAACCCGGCAGGTCGCGGCCGCGGGCGAACGGGTCGAGGCCCGGCCCACCGGGGAGGCCGCCGGGAGCCCCGGCCACCGCCGTGAGTCCCGAGCGGGCCACGGCGGTGCGTACGGCGTGGTCGTCGAACGGTCCCGCGACATGGGTGGTGCCGTGGCTCAGCATCCGCTGCAGCCCCCGGCGTACGCTGCCGGCCCGGCGGGGCTCGTCCATCCGCCCGGCCAGCCGCTCGAAGTCCGCCCCGGTCAGAGGCTGTTCGCCGAGCTCGTCCGCCTCGCGCGGGTCGGGGTGGTAGCAGCGGGTCAGCAGCGCGACCGCGTCCCACTGACGCAGGCCGGGGGTGAGGACGCCCGGCCACTGCCGGACCCGGGCCCCCGGGTGCGCCGAGGTCACCACCTCGTACGGCCCGATGGCCACGATCCGGTCGCCGTCCACCGCGACCGCACCGCCGTCGACGGCCGCCGCGCCGACCGGAAGGACCAGCGGCGCGGCGTGAATCGTCAGCACGGATACGTCAGTTGGCGTTCAGGAGCTTGAGCTCCGGGTGCGCCGTGCCGCCCGCGATCGCCGTGGACGAGATGTGCGAGACGACGCGCTCGTCGACCGGGTCGTTCGCCGGGTCGTCGTGGACGACGAGGTGCTCGTACGTCGTGGCGCGCTGGGCGGGGACGCGGCCCGCCTTGCGGATCAGGTCGATGATCTCGAGCCGGTTCGAGCGGTGCTTGGCGCCGGCCGAGGAGACGACGTTCTCCTCCAGCATGATCGAGCCGAGGTCGTCCGCGCCGTAGTGCAGGGAGAGCTGGCCGACCTCCTTGCCGGTGGTCAGCCAGGAGCCCTGGATGTGGGCGACGTTGTCGAGGAAGAGCCGGGCGATCGCGATCATCCGCAGGTACTCGAAGAGGGTGGCCTGCGTCTGTCCCTTCAGCTTGTTGTTCTCCGGCTGGTAGGTGTACGGGATGAAGGCGCGGAAGCCGCCCGTGCGGTCCTGGACGTCGCGGATCATCCGCAGGTGCTCGATGCGCTCGGCGTTGGTCTCGCCGGTGCCCATCAGCATGGTGGAGGTGGACTCGACGCCGAGGCCGTGCGCGATCTCCATGATCTCCAGCCAGCGCTCGCCGGACTCCTTGAGCGGGGCGATCGCCGTACGCGGCCGGGCGGGCAGGAGTTCGGCGCCGGCGCCGGCGAAGGAGTCGAGGCCGGCGGCGTGGATGCGCTCGATGGCCTCCTTGGCGGAGACGCCCGAGATGCGGGCCATGTGCTCGATCTCGGAGGCGCCCAGCGAGTGGATGACCAGCTGCGGGAACGCCTTCTTGATCGCGGAGAAGTGCTCCTCGTAGTACTCGACGCCGTAGTCCGGGTGGTGTCCGCCCTGGAACATGATCTGGGTGCCGCCGAGCTCGACGGTCTCCGCGCAGCGGCGCAGGATGTCGTCGAGGTCGCGGGACCAGCCCTTGGCGGTGTCCTTGGGCGGCGCGTAGAAGGCGCAGAACTTGCAGGCCGTGACGCAGACGTTGGTGTAGTTGATGTTGCGCTCGATGATGTACGTCGCGATGTGCTCCGTACCGGCGTAACGGCGGCGGCGCACGGCGTCGGCGGCGGAACCCAGGGCGTGCAGCGGAGCCGACCGGTACAGGTCGAGGGCCTCTTCCGGAGTGATCCGCCCGCCTTCGGCGGCTCGGTCGAGGATGGGCTGGAGGTCGGCCTTCTCGGTCACCGGGCTGTCACCTTTCGGCGGTTTTTCAACGGATCTACGGACCGATCCAGCGTACGCCAGCCGTTCCCGGGGTCAGCCGCCGGACCGGCTGAGGGTTCCCTTGGGGTTGCCCGCCACCTCCTCGTGGGACTCGTAGCGCAGGGTGTCCTCGGAGGTGAGGGTGAAGACGAGGTCGGCCTCGCCCCCGGTGCACAGCGTGCCGGTGCGGGCGTCCGGGTCGGCGCGCTCCCGGATCTTCAGCTCGGTGGCCGTGCCGGAGACGAGCGTGCCGATGCCCTTGCAGACGACGGTCGTTCCGAGCGCGTCGAACCTGTACGACAGCCGGACCACCTCCTCGTCCTTCTTCCCCTCGACGAAGACGGCGGTGACCGTGCCGTGCGGCGCGCCGCTGCGTTCGGTGGCGGAGCCCTTCCACGTACCGGCGAAGGCCTTGGGCAGCGTGCTCACCGAGGCGGAGGGCGCGGGGGGCTTCGACGCGGCGTCCGTCGGCTTCTGCGACTGGCCGGACGCCGGGGGCTCCGCGGCGTCGTTGCCGTGGTCGTTGCTGCCGCCGCCGGGGAACAGGTCCCCCAGCATCGCGGCACCCACGGTCACCACGGCGAGCGCCCCGGCGACGGCCAGCGCGACGGTGCAGCTGACCCGCCGCCCCCGCCGCGCGCCGGGCTGCCGGCCGGTGTCCACGGTGACGGCGATCCGGGCGTCGGGGTCCCGCTTCCCCGGCGTGTCGGTGGTGGGCGGCGGCTCGGCCGGCGGGGGCGGCAGCGGCGGGCCGAAGGTGCCGAGCGCCGCGCTCCCCAGTGAGGCGTTGCTGAACGGCACCGGCCCGGACTGCACCGGGGCGTCCTGCGGCTCCAGGTCCAGCAGGGCCACCGCCGAGGTGCTGACCTCACGCACCAGCGGACCGGGCAGCCAGCCCGGTGCCACCAGTGCGGCGGCCCCGCCGGGCGCGAGACTGCGGGCGAGTTCGGCGGGGGCGGGCCGGTCGGCGGGGTCCTTTGCGAGGCACCCGGCGACCAGCTCCCGCAGTTCGCCCTCCATGTCCCCGAGTTCGGGTTCCTCGTGCACCACCTTGTAGAGGAGTACGGCGGAGGAGTCACCGGGGAAGGGCGCGGTTCCGGTGGCCGCGTAGGCGAGGACCGCGCCGAGCGAGAAGACGTCGGCCGCGCCGGAGATGTCCAGGCCGCGGATCTGCTCCGGCGCCATGTAGCCCGGCGAGCCGACGGAGACGCCGGTGGAGGTGAGGGAGACCGTGGCGCCGAGGGCCCGGGCGATGCCGAAGTCGATCAGCCGGGGGCCGTCGAGGGCGAGCAGGACGTTGGACGGCTTCACGTCACGGTGGATCAGGCCGTGCGCGTGTACGGCGTCCAGTGCCTCGCCGAGCCCGGCCCCCAGGGTCCGTACCGCGTACTCGGGCAGCGGGCCGTGGCGGGTGACCGCGTCGGAGAGCGGCGGCCCGGCCACGTAACCGGTCGCGACCCACGGCACGGCCGCGTCGGGGTCGGCGTCGAGGACCGGGGCGGTCCACCGCGCGCCGAGGCGCCGCGCCGCGTCCACCTCGCGGCGGAAGCGCGCGCGGAACTGCTCGTCGAGGGCGAAGTGGGGGTGCACGACCTTGACCGCCACGGTGCGTCCGCCCGCGCTGCGGCCCAGATAGACCCGGCCCATCCCGCCGGCGCCGAGCCTGCCGAGCAGCCGGTAGGCGCCGATGGTGTGCGGTTCGCCGGCTTCCAGCGGCTGCATACGGTCTCCCCCTGTGGTCCCCGGGACTCGGACGGCAGCCTAGGCGGCCCGGGTCGCACGGTCACGGAGACCCCTTCCGCCGATATCGCCCCTATGGGCACGAAGCAGGGATTTCGCCACACGGAAAGGCGTGAATACGTCGTTCGTCCGCACCACCCGGGGTTCACCGGAGGGAAACCGGAAGGCGTTACGGGAGACGCCCGCTATTCCCCCGCGCGCCCTTGGAGAGACCCTCCGCGACAGAACTCCGGACATTCGCGCCCTTTCAAGGGAACGGAATGGAGCCGTCGTGCGTCAGGGCCCGCCGGGAGGAATGGGCGGCCCGGGAAGGAAGGCCCGTGGAGCAAGGCCGGGGAACACGGGGGAAGGCCCGCGGGGGAAGGCCCGGGAACGCGAGCGAAGGACCGGGAAGGTACGGGATTCACCTTCTCTCCCGCACCATTCCCGTGTGCCCCGGGGTCAGCCGCCGAGCAGCTCGACCTTGACGTCCGCCGGGAAGCCGGTCGTCGGACCGGTACGCCGGGCGAACTCGCGCACGCCCGCCAGCTGGTCCGGACCGAAGCGGAAGTCCAGGGTGGTGAAGTAGCGCTCCAGCACCTCGGCGTCGAAGGCCTCCCAGCGCGCGGCCTGCTCGGCCACCTTGGTGACCTCCTCCAGCGAGACGTCGCGGGAGGCCAGGAACGCCTCGTGCACCTTCTCGACGTAGTCCGGGTGCGAGGCCAGGTAGTCCTTGCGGGCCGCCCAGACGGCGAAGACGAACGGCAGCCCCGTCCACTCCTTCCACATCTGGCCCAGGTCGTGGACCTGCAGCCCGAGCCTGGGGGCGTCGTGCAGGTTCGCGCGCAGCGCGGCGTCACCGATGAGGACGGCCGCGTCGGCCTCCTGCATCATCAGGCCGAGGTCCGGCGGGCAGGTGTAGTAGTCGGGGGCGACGCCGTACCGCTCGGCGAGCAGCAGCTGGGCCAGCCGTACGGAGGTGCGCGAGGTCGAGCCCAGGGCCACCCGGGCCCCGTCCAGCTGCTCCAGCGGCAGCTGGGACACGATCACGCACGACATGACCGGCCCGTCGCAGCCGACGGCGATGTCGGGGAGGGCGACCAGGTCGTCGGCGTTCTTCAGGAACTCGATCAGGGTCACGGGACCGATGTCGAGATCCCCCCTGACCAGCTGCTCGCTGAGTCTCTCCGGGGTGTCCTTCGAGAGCTCCAGGTCGAGCAGGGTTCCGGTCCTCGCCAGGCCCCAGTAGAGGGGGAGGCAGTTCAGGAACTGGATGTGGCCGACGCGCGGCCTGGTGCGACGGTCGTCGCCTTCTGCAGGAGAGACGGTTGAATTGTCCACATCGCGAGGCTAGACCTGCCCCTCCCGGCGGGCATCATCGGGGGCGCCCGGAGGGGGTGCCCGAGTGCGGCGCGGGCTATGTCCGTCAGCGCTCCGGCGGCTCAATCAAACATCCGGGTGAAGAGATCTTTCCCTCTACCGCTCCCCGCACACTGCGTGCTAGGCTCGCCCGCAAGTTGCAGTTTGGTTTCCCTTGCAGTACAGAGCCTGCGGAGCATGTAACCCGCAGGCTTTTGTAGTTTTCAGACTTGTTTGCAGGTTCTGGAGCAGGGCAACCCTTTGGCCCAAGGAGGGCTTTATGGCTACCGGAACCGTCAAGTGGTTCAACGCTGAAAAGGGCTTCGGCTTCATCGCCCAGGACGGCGGCGGCCCGGATGTCTTCGTCCACTACTCCGCGATCAACGCGTCCGGGTTCCGCTCCCTCGAGGAGAACCAGGTCGTGAACTTCGACGTCACTCAGGGACCCAAGGGTCCGCAGGCTGAGAACGTCACCCCGGCCTAGTTGCCCGGGTCGGCCGATCGCGGCCGAGTGAGCAGTACCCAAGGAGCCCCGCTCCCCCGCTTCGGCGGAGGAACGGGGCTCCTGCCTTTTCCGCCCCGGTTTTCCGAGAAGGGCCGGACTCAGAGCCCGGCGGCGGCCCGGGCCCTGACGGCGTCCGCCGGGTCCCAGCCCTCACGGGGCACCGAAGCCAGCAGCAGTCCCGTGTAGGGGTCCTGCGGCGCGGCCAGCACCCCGGCCGTCGGCCCCTGTTCCACCACGGTGCCGCGGCGCATCACCAGCACCTCGTCCGTGATGTGCTGGACGACCGCCAGGTCGTGGCTGACGAAGACCAGCGCGACCCCGGTGTCCCGCCGGATCTCGGCGAGCAGCGCGAGGATCTGCGCCTGGATCGAGACGTCAAGCGCGGCGACGGCCTCGTCGAGGACGAGTACTTCGGGGTCGACCGCCAGGGCCCGCGCGATGGCCAGGCGCTGACGCTGCCCGCCGGAGAGGCCGTGCGGCAGCGCCCCTGCCTCGCGGGACCCGAGGCCCACCCGGTCGAGCAGGCCGTCGGCGAGCGACTCGTCCCGGCCGTGCAGCCGCAGGGCCGTGGTGAGGCACCGGCGGGCGGTGAGGCGTGGGTCCAGGGAGACGTAGGGGTCCTGGAAGACGATCTGGATCTCCCGGGCCCTGGCCAGCCGGGCGGTCCGTCCTCGCGGGGTACGCGGGGCGCGGGGCCGCCCGGAGACGGAGACGGTGCCCGCGTCGGGGCGTACGAGCCCCACGAGCATCCGTGCCACGGTCGTCTTGCCGGACCCGGACTCCCCCACGATCCCCAGCGAGCCGCCCGCCGGGACGGTGAAGGTGACGTCGTCGGCGGCGGTGTGCCGTCCGCCGCCGGGCAGCGCGTACGTCTTGCGCAGACCCTCGACGGCCAGCAGGGGCGCGTCGCCTTGTGCGGTCGTGGTCATCGGGCGCTCCTCCCGTCCTGGCCGGTCCCCGTGAGGACGGGAAGGCGCCGGCAGGCCGCCGCGCCCCCGCCGTCCAGCGCCACCGGCTCCGGCCGCCAGGACGCACACTCGGGTTCGGCGTCCGGGCATCGGTCCGCGAACTCGCAGCCGCCGAAGGTGTCCGCGAGCGACGGCGGACGGCCGGGGATCGGGCGGATCTCGCGCTCCGCCTCGCCCAGGGCCGGCGAACAGGCCAGCAGGCCCTTCGTATAGGGATGGCGGGGCCGGTCGAAGAGAGCCCCCGCCGTCTGCTCCTCGACGACCCGGCCCGCGTACATGACGTACACACGGTCGCAGTAGGCGGCGGCCAGGTGCAGATCGTGGGTGATGAAGAGGAGGCCCAGGCTCCGCTCGGCGCGCAGGGTGCGGAGCAGGGCGAGGATCTCGGCCTGGGTGGTGACGTCCAGGGCGCTGGTGGCCTCGTCGGCGAGCAGCAGCCCTGGTTCGGCGGCCAGCGCGCCCGCGATGACGACGCGCTGGAGCATGCCGCCGGACAGTTCGTGGGGGCGCTGGCGGACCCGTCGCCCGGGATCGGGGAGGCCGACCGTGCCCAGTAGTTCGACGGCACGGGCGCGGGCCGCCTTCCGGTCGAGGCCGGTGCCGGCGAGCCGTTCCACCAGGAAGTCGCCGATGCGGCGGACCGGGTTGAGCGCGGAGCGGGGGTCCTGGTGGACCATCGCGACCGTACGGGCCCGGTGGGCGCGCAGCGCCTCGCCCCGCAGCGCCAGGACGTCGGTGCCGTCGACGTGTACGGAGCCGGAGACGGCGGCGCCCTCGGGGAGCGTGCGGAGGGCGGCCCGGGCGGTCGTCGACTTCCCGGAGCCGGATTCGCCGACCAGTCCGACCACCTCTCCGGCCGCCACCCGCAGGGTCACGTCGGTGAGGACGGGCCGGGCGGTGCCGGGGAGTTCGACGGTGAGGTTCTCGATGTCGAGGAGCATGCGGTTACCTCCTGCTGCCGAGTCGGTCGGCGGCCCAGACCCCGACGACGTTGAAGGACACCACGACGAGGGCGATGGCGAAGCCGGGCACCAGGGCGGGCAGGAGCGCGCCCTGGACGACGGCGGCCTGGCCCTCCTGCACCATGAGCCCCCAGTCGGAGCTGGGCGGCTGGGCGCCGAACCCCAGGTAGGAGAGCGTGGCCAGGGACATGAGCGCCTCGCCGAACAGCACCACCAGGTAGCCGATGACCGAGCGGCCGAGGTTGGGCACGAGATGGCGGGCGCAGATGCGGGCGCCGCCCATGCCCTGGACCCGGTAGGCGTCGATGTACGGCTTGCGGCGCTCGGCGAGGGCCACGGAGCGGGTGTACTTGGCGACGGTCGGGGTGTAGGCGAGCCCGAGCGCGAGCACGGAGGTCGTCATGCCGGCCCCGAAGACCGCGATGATCATCACGGTGAACAGCAGCCCCGGGAAGGCGTACATGACGTCGGTCAGCCGGGAGACCACGGTGTCCACCCAGCCGCCGCGCCAGGCGGCGAGCGTGCCGAGCACGACGCCGAGGAGCGCCGCGATGGCGAGCAGCAGGATCGGCGCGATGAGGCTGGTGCGGGCTCCGTACAGCGCCCGGGAGAGCAGGTCCTGTCCTGAGGAGTCGGTGCCGAGTAGGTGTTCGCCGCCGGTTCCGACGAGCGAGGCGGAGAGGTCGATGGCGTCGGGGGCGTACGGGGCGAGGACCGGGGCGAGCACGGCGGCGAGGATCACCAGCACGAGGACCGCGCCCGCGATCATGACGCTCACCGGCCGGCGTGCCCCCTCTCCGATTCCCGCAGGGGCGAGGGTGAGCGCGCTCACGCGGCGGCCTCCTTCACACGGGGGTCGAGCAGCGGGTGCACCAGGTCGACGAGCGTGGTCACGACGATGTAGCCGGTGACCATGAGCAGGAGCACGGCCTGGGCGACGGGGAAGTCGTGCGTGTTGATCGCGCCGACGAGCAGTGAGCCGATGCCGCTGATCCCGAACGCCGTCTCCACCACGACCGTACCGGCGAGCATGCCCGCCATGACCAGGCCGCACATGGTGACGATCGGCCCGAGCGCGTTGCGCAGGACGTGCCGGACGACGATCTCCCGCTCGGGGACGCCGGAGGCCCGGGCGACCTCCACATGGTCGGCGGTGCCCGCGTCGACCATGGACTGCCGGGTGACCCGGCTGATCAGGGCGAGGGCGCCGAGCGCCAACGACAGGGCGGGCAGGGTCAGATGGTGCAGGGTGCCCGCGATCCCCTCCCCGCTGCCGGTCACGGGGAACCAGCCGAGCTGTACGCCGAACAGCGCGACCAGCGCGATGGCCGAGACGAAGGAGGGGACGGAGGCGGCCAGCGTGGTGCCGCCGACGACGGTGGAGTCGACCCACGTCCCGCGCCGGACGGCGGCGAGGACACCGGCGCCGACCCCGAGGACGACGAACAGCACGGTCGCGTAGGCCACCAGGGCGAGCGTCGTCGGGAAGCGCGCTGCCACCAGGTCGGCCACCTGGTCGCTGTACTTGAACGAGCGGCCGAGGTCGAAGTGGAGGCAGTCGCCCAGCCAGCGGCCGTACTGCACGACGAGGGGCTCGTCGAGGTGGTACTGGGCGCGGACCAGCTCCAGCTTCTCCGGGGTGAGCTTGTCGCGCCCGCCGGCCAGGAAGACGGCCGGGTCGCCGGGGGCGGCGTAGACGGCGGCGAAGATGACGAACGAGGCGGCGAGGAGTGTGGCCAGCAGTCCGGCCAGTCGCCGGGAGATCCGGGCGAGCATCGGGTCAGCCCTTCCTGCCGAGCCCGGCGGCCCAGGGGTAGTAGAGGTACGCCATGGAGGCCGGGGGTCCGGTGAGTCCGTCGTTCAGGACGAGCACGGACGGCACCTGGGCGACCGAGATCCAGACGGCGGCGTCGGTGAACGTCTTCTGCACGTCGACGGCGAGCTTCGCCCGCTCGGCGTCGTCGAGGGTGGAGAGCGCCTTCTTCACCTCGGCGTCGTACGCGGCGTCCTCGAAGCCGACCCAGTTGTTGGAGGAGTCGGAGAGGGCGTTGTCGTAGAAGCCCATCGGGTCGGCCTTGGAGATGTACCAGTCACCGACGAGCACGTCGATCTCCCCACGCACCGAGGGGTCGCTGTAGAACTGCTCGAACTGCGAGGTCGGCACCGTCTTGATCTGCCCCGTGAGGCCGATCCGCTGGAGCGCCGCGCGCACGGCGTTGGCGACGACGGTGCGGCCCTGACTGGCGTCCGTACCGATCACGATCGGCTCGCCGGGACCGCCGCCCGCCTCCTTCACCAGCTTCTTCGCCTCGGCGAGGTCGTCGGCGTCCGGGCTCTCGGGGGCGTACGCGATGTCCTTCTGGGCGGCCTCGAAGGTGTCCTTCTCGTAGCCCCAGGCGCCGGAGCCGACCGGGGTGCCCCACGGCTGGACCATGGAGCCGTAGCCGGAGGCGGCGATGCCCTTGCGGTCCAGGGCGAGGGAGAGCGCCCGGCGGATCTTCGGGTCCTTCAGCCCGCCGCGCTCGGTCGGGATCAGGACGAGGGTGCCGGTGGAGGGGCCGTAGTGCCGCTCGATGCCCTTCTTGCCGCCGAGGGCCGCCGCGGTGTTGGGCGATTCCGCGTACGCGCCGTCGGCCGCCCCGGTGGTCAGGGCGTTGACCAGGGCGCTGTCGGAGGCCCAGCGGAAGGTGACCCGCTTCGTCAGCGGCTTCTCGCCCCAGTACGCGTCGTAGCGCTCGATGGTGATCGAGTCGCCGGACTTCCAGGCGCCCAGCCGGTACGGGCCGGTGCAGGCGTCGGTCTGTCCGGGGGTGCCGAAGTCGTCGCCCGCCTCCTCGACCTGTTCCTTGTTCCAGACGATGCCCGCGTCACCGGCGAGCGCCTTGAAGAACATCGCGTCCGGCGTCTTGAAGGTGATCGTGATCTGCCGGTCGCCGGTCTTCCTCATCGCGGCGATGTTGCCGAACTCGTCACCCTGCTCCATGTCCGGGTCGGCGTGCCGCTCCAGGCTCCACAGCACGTCGTCGGCGGTCATCGGGGTGCCGTCGTGGAAGGTGACGCCGGAGCGCAGTGTCAGGACGAGGGTCTTGTCGTCCGGTGTCCCGGCCTTCTCCGCGAGGAGGGGCCTCGTCGACATGTCCGGCTGGAGCTGGTAGAGCCGCTCACAGACGTTGGTGAGGACGACGCGGCCTGCGCTGGAGCCCTGGGTGTCCAGGTCGAGCGAGTCCGGTTCGTCCTCCAGGAGCCAGTTCGCGTTCGCCAGTTCGCCCTTGGCCGCCGGGGTCGTCGGCGTGAGGGTGAGATCGGCGGCGTCGGTGGCCGAGGAGCCGCCACCCGTGTTCTGGGTGGCGCCGCTGCAGCCCGCGGCCGCGACGATCGTCGCCGCGACGAGACCCGCGGCCAGGACCGTCCTTCGTCGATGGGTTCGGTTCATCACTGATGTCCTGTCAGTCCTGGCCGTACGGGCCGTCGTAGAGGTTCCAGGGGAGGTGCTGGTACTCGCGGTCGCAGGGTGTCCCGGCGGTCACGTGGTAGTCGCCGGAGGTCAGGTCGGCCAGGGAGGAGACGAGCGTGGTCCAGTGCTCGACGGCCGGGCGGCGCGGGTCGGGGTGGGTGCAGAGGGATTCCGGGTGGCCGAGGTGGTCCGACATCGCCCGGCGGATGACCCTGCGGGACTCCTCGGGGCCGGTGGAGCCGCGCAGCGCCCTGAGCCCCTGCTCGGCGCGCGGGACGCGGACCAGCGAGTCGGACGACATGGGCCGGTAGCCGGATGCCGCCAACTGGGCGGGTATGCCGGCCTGGTAGTGGTTGCCGTGCACCAGGAGGCCGTCCGTGGGATACATCCAGCCGTGCCCGGCCGGGGTGGTCTCCAGGTCGATGGCGAAGCCCTCGCGGCAGGTGAGGAGCGCGTTGCTGGCGATGTGGGCCCTGGTGCGGCAGAGCACGTCGAGTGCGTCGGTGATGTTGCTCTGGTCCAGGACGCTGCGGCGTACGACGGTCTGGGGCAGCCCGACCGCGTCGTCGAAGCGGCCGCCGAGGCCGTTGGCGTTGAGCGCGATCCCCGCGGAGCTGGCGCCCTGGCGGCCGACCTGGCCGGCCTCGACCTGCATGATCAGGGTCGGCTTCGGGGGCTGGACGATCCGGATCATGACGACGGTGTCGGCCACGCCCGCACGCCAGTCCCAGTTCTGCCCGGCGTAGACGTGCCCGTCGCCGCTGGCCTCGCCGTAGGCGGCGAATGAGGTGCAACCCTCGGCGGGCTCCTCGTCGGCCTGCCGCCCGGTGGCCTCCATCTCCGCGAAGGACTTGTCGTAGATGACCTCGCCCCGCGCGTTCAGGGCGAGGACGTCGAGCAGGCCGACACCCGCGCCGTCCGCGATGCCCCGCATCTCCTCGACGAGGTCGGGCGCGTACTCCCGTACGGGGTCGAGCCAGCGCCCCGCGCGGGCGGCGACCCGGTCCCAGGTCAGCCCGGCGGACCGGCCGAACGCCTCCTCGTAGTAGGCCAGGGCGGCGTGCAGTTGGGGCCGTACGGCCTCGCCGTACTGGCGCCCGCGGTCGAGCGGGCTTCCGGAGATCTCGATGACCGGGAGGACCCGGGCGGGAGCGGGTTTCGTGGAACGGGGTGCCATTGTTCTCCTCGCGACGGGACGCTTCCGCGAACGACGGCCTGAGGATCACCCTGATCCTGTAACGTCGATTTCAGGATGCGTTCCCCTTGGAACGTTCTGCCCAGGACAGTAACGCGGGTCACACGGAAGTCAATGGTTGTAATGGAAATTCC
Organism: Streptomyces sp. NBC_01166; assembly: GCF_045039765.1. Classification (NCBI taxonomy): domain Bacteria; kingdom Bacillati; phylum Actinomycetota; class Actinomycetes; order Kitasatosporales; family Streptomycetaceae; genus Streptomyces; species Streptomyces sp. NBC_01166. Next base: position 4,903,405 of record NZ_CP108613.1, on the reverse strand, counting down.
AGAGAACGGAACCGGAGTGACACGGCTGCGTGCGGCGATTCGTGACCAATGGGACGACCTGTCGACATCCGAACGCGCCGTCGCGCAGTACCTGGCCACCGCCCCCGTCGAGCAGTTGCTCTTCGCCAGCGCCCAGGAGCTGGGCGCCGCCAGCTCCACCAGCAACGCCACCGTCGTACGCGCCCTGCAGCGCCTGGGATACGCGGGCCTGCCCGCCCTGAAGCGCGAGCTGGCCAACGACTTCACCTCGACGGTGGCCCCCGAGGTGCGCCTGAAGCGGCGCATCGCGCACGTGGGCCGGGACCTGGACTCCATCTGGAGCGATGTCTTCGACGAGGCCCAGGAGCGCGTCGAGCAGGCCCGCAGGCTCACCGAACCGGACGCCGTGAGAAGCGCGGTGACCGTCCTGGCCGAGGCGCACGAGGTGTTCTGCTACGGCATCGCCGCCTCGGAGCCGGGCGCCCGCCACCTCGCGCTCGCACTGGGCAGGATCGGCCGCCGGGCCCGTTTCGTCTCAGAGACGGGCTTCGCCCTCGCCGACCAGTTGCTGGCCCTGGGGCAGGGCGACGCCGTGGTCATCTTCCAGCCGGGCCGGCGGCTGGTGGAGCTGACCGTGATGATGGAACGCGCCCGCGCGGTCGGCGCCAAGGTCGTGCTGGTGACGGACGAACTGGGCGAGGCCTACGCGGACCGCGTCGCGGCGGTCCTCACCGCACCGCACACCCCGACGGGCATCACGGCGGAGTCACTGACGGGCCTGCTCGTCGCCGACGCGCTGCTCCTGGCACTGGCCACCCTGGACGAGACGCGGGCCGTGGAATCCTCGCACCAACTCACCGCGCTGCGCGAACAGTTGCTCAACCCGAAGCGCCGCCCCTGAGAAGAGGCCGCGAGCGCCGCTTGACCTTCTCCCCGTGTGAGGGCCTGCAATGGGAGCCGCCATGTTCACCATCGGAGACTTCGCCCGCCACGGCCGGGTGTCGGCCCGGATGCTGCGCCACTACGACGCCATCGGCCTCCTGCGCCCGGACCGCACCGACCCCGTCACCGGCTACCGCTACTACGGCGCCGCCCAACTGGCGCGCCTCAACCGCGTCATCGCGCTCAAGGACCTCGGCTTCACGCTCCAGCAGGTGAGGGCCGTCGTCGACGACGAGGTGGGGGCGGACGAGCTGCGCGGGATGCTGCGCTTGCGCCGGGCGGAGCTGGAGGCCGCCATGACCGCGGCCGCGGCCCGGCTGGCACAGGTCGAGGCCAGGCTCCGGTCCATCGAGAGCGAGGGACGCATGCCCGAGAACGATGTAGTCGTCAGGACGATCCCGGCGGTACGGGTCGCCGAACTGGCCGCCACGGCGGCGGGTTACCAGCCAGAGGACATCACCCCGGTGATCGGACCGCTGTACGGCCGCCTGTTCCCCCTCCTGGCCGCGGCGGGCGTCAGCCCGTCCGGACACGGTGTCGCACGGTACGAGGACGATCCGGCGGCCGACGGTGCGGTCATCGTCCACGCCGGTGTGGCGGTCGAGGCGCCGGCCGGCCCGCTGGGCGGCACGGGCGTCACCGTCGTCGAACTGCCCGCCGTCGAGGCGGCGGTCATCGTGCACCGAGGCTCCATGGACCACGTCCTGGAGACCGAGCAGATCCTGGCCCGCTGGATCGACGACCACGGCCGACGCGCCGCCGGTTACGCCCGGGAGGTCACGCTGGAGTGCCCCGAGGACCGCGACGAGTGGGTCACCGAACTCCAGCTCCCGCTCATCGTCTGACCTGACGTCACCCTCCGCGCAGGCTCTCGCCCCCCCAATCATGTCGAGGGCCTGTGCAGAGGACCACCCGATACTGACGAGCCCGCCCATAACAAGGCAGACTGTTGACCGCGATACCAACGGTATGAAGCAGAGCGGGATCAGCAGGACCGGCGGGGCAAGCAGGACAGGGGGCATCATGGACCGCGACAACGGACCCGGTGTGCGCGTTCCGGAGCAGCGCGCTCCACGGGAACGGCCGGCCGGCACCGAACTGCGCTTCACCGTGCTCGGCCCCGTACGCGCCTGGCGTGGCAGTGAACTCCTGCCGTCCGGGTCCCCGCAACAGCGCGCCCTGCTGGCAGCCCTCCTCCTGCGCGACGGCCGCACGGCCACCGCCGGCGAACTCATCGACGCCCTCTGGGGCGACGACCCCCCGTCCCAGGCACTGGCCACCGTACGGACGTACGCCTCCCGGCTCCGCAAGACCCTGGGCCAGGACACCCTGGTCAGCGAGTCCGGGGGCTACGCGGTCCGGATCCCGCGCGAGGCACTCGACCTGACGCTCGCTCAGGACCTGGCGGCGGAGGCGGAGAAGGCGCGCGGCGGCGGGGACCGCTGCCAGGCCCGCACCCTGATCAACAAACTGCTCGGTCTCTGGGACGGCGAGGGACTCGCCTCCCTCCCCGGCCCGTACGCGGAGAACCAGCGGACCAGCCTGGAGGAATGGCGCCTCCAGCTCACCGAGACCCGGCTGGACCTGGACCTGGAGCTCGGCTGCCACGCGGAGGCGGTCTCCGAACTCACCGCCCTCACCGCGGCGCACCCCCTGCGCGAACGGCTGCGCGAGCTGCTGATGGTCGCCCTGTACCGCAGCGGCCGGCAGGCAGAGGCCCTCGCGGTGTACGCGGACACCCGCCGCCTCCTCGCGGAGGAACTGGGCGTGGACCCGCGCCCCGAACTCGCCCAGCTCCAGCAGCGGATCCTCCAGGCCGACGAGGAGCTGGCCCGCCCCGCCGACGAGCCGGTGCCCGCCACCGCCGCGGTCCGCCCGGCCCAGCTCCCGGCCACCGTCCCGGACTTCACGGGCCGCGACGCGTTCGTACGCGAACTGGGCGCCCGGCTCGCGACCGCGGAGGGCTCCGTGATGGCGGTCTCCGCGCTCGCCGGCATCGGCGGCGTCGGCAAGACGACCCTCGCCGTGCACCTCGCCCACCAGGCACGCCCGCACTTCCCGGACGGCCAGCTGTACGTCGACCTCCAGGGCGCGGGCGCGCGGGCCGCCGAACCCGAGACCGTCCTCGGCGCGTTCCTGCGCGCGCTGGGCACCGCCGACTCCGCCATCCCGGACTCCCTGGACGAGCGGGCCGCGCTCTACCGCTCCACGCTGGACGGCCGCCGCATCCTGGTCCTGCTCGACAACGCCCACGACGCGGCCCAGATCCGGCCCCTCCTCCCCGGCACGGAGGGGTGTGCGGCCCTGGTCACCAGCCGCGTACGCATGGTCGACCTGGCCGGTGCGCATCTCGTGGACCTGGACGTGATGTCCCCCGAGGAGGCCCTGCAGCTCTTCACCCGCATCGTCGGCGACGAACGCGTCCGCTCGGAGCGCGAAGCGGCCCTGGACGTGGTGGCCGCGTGCGGCTTCCTGCCGCTGGCCATCCGCATCGCCGCCTCCCGGCTGGCCGCCCGCCGCACCTGGACGGTCTCGGTGCTGGCCGCGAAGCTCGCCGACGAGCGCCGCCGCCTCGACGAACTCCAGGCCGGCGACCTCGCGGTGAAGGCCACCTTCGAGCTCGGCTACGGCCAGCTGGAGCCGGCCCAGGCGCGCGCCTTCCGCCTCCTCGGTCTGGCGGACGGCCCGGACATCTCCCTCGCCGCGGCGGCAGCCCTCCTGGACCTGGACACCCATACGGCGGAGGACCTCCTGGAGACCCTGGTCGACACCAGCCTCCTGGAGTCCGCCGCCCCGGGCCGCTACCGCTACCACGACCTGGTACGCCTCTACGCGCGTGCGTGCGTCGAGCGGGACGAACAGCCCCCGGCGGGACGGGAGCTGGCGCTGTCACGGCTGCTGGACTTCTACCTGGCCACGGCGGCGGGGGTGTACGCGTTGGAGCGGCCCGGGGAGCGGGTGCTCGACCACTTCTCGCGGACCGAATACCCCGGGCTCACTTTCCAGGTGCGTGAGACCGCGCTGGACTGGCTCTTCTCCGAGTCCAGCGGACTGCTGGCCTGCGCGGCCCAGTCAGCCGGCTCCGGCATGCCGCGGCGCGCTGCCGATCTGCTCATGGCGATGGTGGACCTGGGCGAATCCGGTGCCAACTCCCACCAGTTCGCGACTGCCGCGAAAGCCGTGAGCGACGCGGCGCGGACCGCGGGCGACGCACAGGCCGAGGGCCGGGCCCGGACGATGCTGACCCATGCCCTCAGCGTCTCCGGACGGTTCGCGGAGGCCGAGACCGAGGCCCGGCGCGCGTTGGAGCTCGGCCGGCTGGCCGGGGACCCGGTCTCCCTCGGACAGGTCCCGAATCAGCGCGGGATCATCGCCCTGTACGAGAACCGGCACTCCGACGCCGAGAACCACCTGAGTGAAGCGCTGGCCGCTTTCCGCGCGGACGGCAACAAGCCCGGCGAGGCCTCGGCCCTGTGCAACCTCTCCCGTGTCCATCTGGCCACGGGGAGGACGGCGAGCGCGGTGAGCCTCGCCCAGCAGGGCGTCGGCATCTACGAGGCGGACACCTCGGGGCTGGCCCTGCGCCTCGCCAACGGGAAGTACGCCCTGGGACTGGCGCTCACCGGTACCGGGCAGACGGCCTCCGCCCAGGAGGTGCTCACCGAAGCCATGTCGATATTCCGCGACAGCCGGCAGCAGCTCTGGCACGGCATGACCCTGTTCCGGCTGGCCGAGCTGCACCTGGCCATCCGTCAGCCCGCCCACGCCGCATCGCAGGCCGAACAGGCCCTGGCGATCCTGCGCGGTATCGGCGGTGAATGGCGCCGGGCGAACGTGCTCACCGCGCTGGGCCGCGGGCTCGCGGGCATCGGCCAGACGGACCGCGCCCAGGTCTGCTGGAACGAGGCGCTCTCGATCTACGACGACCTCGACTCGCCCGAGGCCGCCTCCGTGCGTGACCTTCTCGCCCCGGCCACTGTCGCCAGGGCCTCCTGACCGGCGTTCATCAATCGTTTATCGCCCCACGGCACTCTCTACTCATCGATCCGTCGCGTCGGGGGGCAGACGGATTGGCGAGTGGCCTCACCGTTAGGGTGATCGGCCCTGGGAGGCCCACCCGGCGATCCACGGGGGAACCGCCGGGTGGGCTCTCCATCCGCAGTCACAACCTTTCAGGAGTTGAACTTCATGGCCGACAAGAGCGACATCCTCAAGCCCACGGACGCGCACGCCACCGGCGAGGAGATCACCACCCAGGACGCCCACGCCACCGGTTCGCCGCTCAAGCCGACGGACGCGCACGCCACCGGCGGGGAGATCACCACCCAGGACGCGCATGCCACGAGCGAGCCGGCCAACTAGACCTCACCCGCACGGGGAGCGGCCGCGGCGGCGCGGAGGGGGAGCCGTCGCGGCCGCTGCATGTCCGCGCAAGAAGGAGGGCCCGAGCCGGTCGGCTCGGGCCCTCCGCCGTGCTCCACGGTCACAACGCCCGGACCCGGACCTCCGGCCGGCACAGCTTCCGCATGTCGTCCGCGCCCGAGGTGAAGACCGCGACCCGCCCCCGCCGCCGCCTCGCGACGACCGCGAGCGCCGCGCCGACGGCGTACGTGTGACCGTGCAGCCCGGCCTCGCTCAGCAGGCCGATCGCCTCGTCCGCCACGTCCTTGGTCACCGGCTCCACGGCGATGCGGGACATGGCCCGGTTCCACTCGGCGCGCCGGATCTTGCCGTGTTACGCCTCGATGAGGGTCATGGAACTGGTCATCACACGGACCCCCACCCGGTGCGCCTTGGTGAGAATCCCCGTCATGACCCGCTCACGGGACACGGCCCGCGACAGAGCCTCACAGTCCAGCGCGACGCACGGTTCAGACGTCACGCGGCCGTCGTCCCTCCGTGCGCCCCGGGCGCCCGCTCCCCGAACCACCGCTCGATCTCGCGGAGTTCCGCCCACGCCGCCGCCTGCTCCTCCTCGGTGAGCGGCCCGACCTTCTCCTGCGTCCACGCGCAAGCGGGATCAGTAGCGCAGCTCCGCCGTCACCACACAGCGCTTCACACGGGAGACCGAGCGCGGGCTGTCCATGGGGACCGAGATGATCTGCTTCTCGCCGGCCGCGAGGCCGATGTCGGCCTCGCCCGTGTCGACGGTCAGGCCCTTGGCATCGACGAACGTCACGTCCACCTCGTACGTGTGCTCGGTCGTCGCCGTCGAGCGGATCTCGACCGACGAGGCGGTGTACGCCCTGCGCTTGCCCTTCTTGGGCTGGGCGCAGCGGATGACGCGCAGGGAGGGTGCCTCGGAGGAGGTCGCGGCGGGAGTGGCCGACTCGTACGTGGAGCCGCCGGACGAGCCCGAGGAGCTGTCGTAGTCATCGTCGTCGTAGTCGTGGTAGCTGCCGTTGCTCTTCTTGGAGCTGGAGCAGCCGCCCCCGCTCGAACCGCCGCCGCTCCGGCTCTTCCCGCTCTTGCCGCCGTGGCTGGACGTGGAGAATCCGGTGAGCGCGAGCACCACCACGACCAGTACCGCCGCGAACCTCATCTGTCGCCGCATCATCGACGCAGCCCCCCTTGCTGTAGTCGGCTTCCCGGCCGTCGCACGGCCGCGCGACACCGTAACGCACAGCATCGCGGACGCTCACCCATGGCCCCGTCATGACCCTGTCACGGTCTCGTCATCGTCTCCGATGGCAGGGAAGATCGGCCCGGCGTAGCGTCGGCTCGGGGAGCGGTGCGCACAGCCGTGCGCCTTGGCCCGGGAGGTTGTCGATGATCCGCAATGTCCTCGGCTCCGTCGTAGCGCTGGTGGGAGCGGCGGCGGCCGTGCAGAGCCCCTTCCACAGCTGGTTCGACGACCGCCTCGGGCGGGACTACCGCATCCAGGACCTGTTCGACGGCATCAGCGGCGTCCCGTCGTCCGTGATCGGTTCGATCCTGCTGCCGTTCCTCTTCGCCGCCCTGGTGACCCTCGTCGGCATCCTGTTCCGCTCGCGCTGGGCCGTGGCCCTCGCCGGCCTGATCGTGATCGGCTTCACCGTGCTGTGGATGGTCCGGCAGGGCCAGGAGGCGGGGAGCCTCACGGTCGACGGCGACGGGCAGGGGCTGCGGTGGGGCGTCGCGCAGGCCCTGGCGGGCGGTCTCCTGCTCCTGCTGGGCGCACTGCTGATGTCGGGGCGGAAGAAGCGGGCGCCCCGGGCGGGGTACACCCCCGAGCCCTACCCCGTGCCGCCGGACGACCGTCCCGACACCTGGCCGCCGACGCAGGAGCCCGGGCCGGCCGTGTACACCTCTCCCGGGCCGGAGCCCGAGGCCGATCCGTACACCGGGCCGGGCCGGCACCGGGCGTCCCCCGCCGACGAGGACACCGCCCAGTACCCCGTCCAGCACCCCGACGAGGGGGATCAGCAGGACCGGGACCGATATCACCCGCCCCACCCCTGAGGGCCCTGAAGGGCGTCAGGCCCGGGCCCTGTTTCCCGTCCCCGTGCCCTTCAGCGCGTCCAGGGCGTACACGCAGCGGTCCTTGCTGCACGCGTAGACGACTCCCGCCTCCGCCACCGGGGAGCCCGTGATCTCGCCGCCCGTGGCCAGCTTCCAGCGGAGCTGGCCGCCTGCCGCGTCCAGGGTGTAGAGGACGTGGTCCGCCGAGCCGAAATGGACCCGGCCGTCCGCGACCACCGGTGCGCCGACGACCTCACCGCCTGCGGCGAAACGCCACTTCGGCGTGCCGGTGACCGCGTCCAGGGTGTACAACGCGCTGCCGCTGCCCACGTGCACGTTGCCCGCCGTGACCAGCACGGGCTCGATGGACTGCCGGGCCTCCGTCGCGATCCGCCAGCGGTCCTTGCCGGTGGAGGCGTCCAGGGCGTACACGGTGCCGAGGTAGTCGGCGAGGTACACCCCGCCGCCGGTGACCGCGGGGCCGGGCGCGAAGGCGGGCGGGGAGAGGAAGACGGCCGGTGACTCGAAGTGCCAGCGCACCCGTCCGGAGACCGTGTCCACGGCCAGCACCCGGGTCCCCGCCGCGACGTACACGAAGCCGTCGGGTGCGGGGGTGACCCGGACCGGGACCCCGCCGCAGGACGCGGCGTCGCCGACGGGGTACGACCACCGCTCCGTGCCCGTGCGCGCGTCGACGGCACGCAGCCGGGCGTCCTGCCACAGGAACACCGTGCCGTCGTGGATGACGGGACCGGCCTCCGGCGTCTCGAAGTCCGTCTGGACTCCCGAGGTCTCCCACAGCTTCTCGCCGCTGGACGCCTCCCAGGCCTGTACGCCGCCGCCGCGCGTCCCGGTCAGGACGGTGCCCCGGTCGGCCTTGAGGGAGTACACCCAGGCGTCGGTCTGGAGCCGCCACCGCTCGCTGCCGGTCGCCGCGTCCAGGGCGTACAGGGACGGGCCGTCCGAGGCGTGGATCCGGCCGCCGTCGACCGCCATCGACCAGGCCACGTCGCGGGTCTTGAACTGACGCCGCCCGTTGCCCACGTCCAGGGCGTGGACCTCGAAGGACGTCACGTAGAGCAGGTCGCCCACCACGACGGGCGTGCCCCACACGTCGTTCGACATACGGAAACGCCACGGCCGCCAGCGCTCCGGCGCGGCGGGTGCCGCGTCCGGGGCCGGTGCCGGGGCGGGCACCGGGGCGGTCGGCGCCGCCGAGGTCTGTCCTCCGGGCGCCCGCACCCAGCCGGTGGCCGGGTCGGCGTGCGCGGCCGCCGGGCCCCGCACGTCCACGGGGCGCGGCCCGGGGCCGATCGGCACCTTGGCGTTGGGCAGCCGCACGGGACCGCCGTCGGGTGCGGGCGCCGACACTGGCGCGGGGGCCGGCGCGGTCCGCAGATCGCCGCCGCTGCGCCACGCCCCGTCCCAGTCGGCACCGGGCGGCGGCTGGGACGGGGGCGGAGGCACGACCACGGGGGCGGGCGCGACGGCGACGGCACGGCCACCGCCGCGACGCTGCTCGATCATCGCGGTCGCAACGGTCGGCAGCCAGGCCGACGCCGTGCCGCTGTCGTCGCCGCCGGAGGCGAACAGGTGCGGGGCCAGCTGCGACTGCAGGTCCGCGGGGCTGGGCCGCCGGGCCGCGTCCATCTGCATGCAGGACTCGATGAGCGGGCGCAGATCGTCGGGCAGCCCCTCGGTGTCGGGGCCCTCCCGCAGGAGCATGAACACGGTCTCGACCGGATTCGCCCCGTGGAAGGGCGCGTGCCCCGTCGCCGCGAAGACGAGGGTCGAGCCGAGCGAGAACACATCGCTGGCACCCGTCACGCTGCGCGAGTCGCGGGCCTGCTCCGGAGACATGTACGCGGGCGTTCCCACCGCGACGTTCGTCATCGTCAGCCGGGTGTTGGAGACGCCGGACGCGATACCGAAGTCGATCACCCGCGGCCCGTCCTCGACCACGAGGACGTTGGACGGCTTCAGGTCGCGGTGGACGAGACCGGCCCCGTGGATCGACTGCAGGGCCTCGGCGATCCCGGCGGCCAGCCAGCGCACGGCCTGCGTCGGCATCGGCCCGCACTCATTCACTATCTCCTCGAGGGAGGGGGCGGGGACGTAGGCGGTGGCCAGCCAGGGCACGGCCGCCCTCGGGTCGGCGTCCACCACCGCGGCGGTGTAGAAACCGCTGACCGCGCGAGCGGCCTCCACCTCACGCGTGAAGCGGACCCGGAACAGCTGGTCCTCGGCCAGTTCCGTACGGACCGTCTTGATCGCCACCCGCCGGCCCGACGCCGATCGCGCCAGATAGACCAGCCCCATGCCGCCGGCCCCGAGCCGTCCCAGCACCTCGAACGGGCCGATCCGCCTCGGGTCATGCTGCGTCAGCTGCTCCACTTGCCTGCCACCTCCCCGTACGGACCTCAGGAACAGAAGCCCGCGAAATCCCGCCCTGTGCAGCGTCTCACCACTGGGCACCACTTGGCGGTGCGCACCCTGATTCTTCCTGGCTCGGGGCCCGGTTGCGAACCCGGGGGCGGAACGGAGTGTTGTGTGGCACTCCATCCCTTTCAGGACACCTCCGGAAAGGCCTACGGCAGCAGCTCGGTCGGCTGGAGCACGGCGAAAGCCGCACCCTGGTCGTCCTGGAGGACCGCCATCCGCCCGTACGGGATGTCCAGGGGAGGGGCTGTGATCCGGCCACCGAGGCGTGCGGCGGCCTCGGCGGTGCCGTCGCAGTCGACGACGGCGAAGTAGCTGAGGAAGTAGCTGGGCAGCATCGCGGGGAACGCGTCCGTGATGACCGCGCGCCCGCCGACCGCGGAGTCCTCACCGGGCTCGGTCCCGGCCGGGGACCAGATCCGGAACGGCTCGGCCGCCCCGGTGTCGCCCGGCAGTTCGATGTCGCTCCCCCGGAAGCCGAAGACCTCCTCGTAGAAGGCGTCCACGCGCTCCGGCTGCCGGGTGTAGACCTCGGTCCAGCAGAAGGACGCAGGCTTGTTCTGCTTCTCGAAGCCCGCGCGCTCGCCCGCCTGCCAGAGACCGAAGACCGCGCCGCCGGGGTCGGCCGCCTGGGCGAGGACCCCGGCCGCGCCGGCCCGCACCGGATCGGTGATCACCTGGCCGCCCGCCCTCCTGACCAGGGCCACGGTGGCGCGGATGTCGTCGGTCGAGAAGTAGACGCCCCAGGTCGTGGGCATGCGGCCGTCCCGCTTGGCGGCGAGCGCGGCCACGAGCTCGCCTTCGCTGTACGCGTCCGCGAACGGCATGCCGTCGCCCACCCGGAAGGTCCAGCCGAAGAGCCCGCCGTAGAAGCGCTTGCCGGCCTCCAGGTCGGAGAGCTGCACATCCACCCAGCACGGCGCGGACTGCGCGAATACGGCCATGGCCCGGGTCCTTCCGTCGCATGGATCACCGTGACGCCCGTCACACTCAACGTAGCGTCGGGGGCCTTCCGGCGCGCCTCGAGGGGCTGAATAGAACCTTTGCCCGAATCGTGAAGGTCCTGCGACCTGCGTGGACGAGGGTTGTCCACCGAAGTTATCCACAGGCTGTTGATAACAACATCGCACCGGAACCCCTGCGCGCGGCAATGAAGAGCAATTCCATAAACAGGTACGCCCGCGCGAAAAGCCGATCACACAGCTCCGGGAATTGCGCTGTTCCCCCCGTCCGCACTGGGGCGTTCCCCATTTGCAGTCGGTCAGATCGCGCTCGGATCACCCCTCGGTAAGCTGACGGCATGACAGGACAAGTACGCACCGTCGACGGCCGCGTGGCTGGTCGGCGAGGTCAGGCGACGCGGCAGAAGCTGCTCGACTGCCTCAGCGAGATGCTCAGCTCCTCGCCGTACCGGGACGTCAAAGTCATCGACGTCGCACGGAAGGCGGGGACTTCACCCGCGACTTTCTACCAGTATTTCCCCGACGTCGAGGGCGCCGTTCTCGAACTCGCCGAGGAAATGGCCAAGGAAGGTGCCGGACTGACCGAACTGGTCGGTGACCGCTCCTGGGTCGGCAAGGCCGGCTGGCAGGCCTCCGAAGAACTCGTCGAGGGATTCCTCGACTTCTGGCGGCGCCACGACGCGATCCTCCGCGTCGTCGATCTCGGCGCGGCCGAGGGCGACAAGCGGTTCTACAAGATCCGCATGAAGGTCCTGAGCTCCGTCACCAACTCCCTGGCGGACGCGGTCAAGGAGCTCCAGTCCAAGGGCAAGGTGGACAAGGACGTCAGCCCCGGCGCGGTGGCGGGCTCCCTGGTCGTCATGATGGCGGGGGTCGCCTCTCATCAGAAGAGCTTCACCACGTGGGGCGTGAAGCAGGCCGAACTCCGGCCGAACCTCGCCCTGTTGGTCCATCTGGGCATCACCGGCAAGAAGCCGGTCAGGTAGGCCCCGGCAGCTCCGCCTCCCCCGCACACGCCGGGTGCCGCGCTCCCTCGCGGCTCCCCACGTCCTGTCTCACCGACGGCGGACCACCCCCTGTGGTCCGCCGTCGGCGTTTCCGCACCGGCGCGGGACGCTGTGGAATGGACCCATGAGCGATGCACAGAAGGACTTCCGCGACCTGCTCCACGCGCAGCGCGTCTGGGACGTGACCCTCCCCCGTTTCGACCCGTCCGCCGCGCCCGCTTCGCCGCTCCCCCTCTTCCACACCTGGTTCGCCGAGGCGGTGGCCGCCGGGCAGACCGAGCCGCACACCATGACACTGGCGACGGCGGACGCGGAGGGCCTGCCCGATGTGCGCACGCTGATGCTGCACGACGCGGACGAGCGCGGCTGGCACTTCGCCACGCACGCCACCAGCACGAAGGGCCGGCAGCTCGCCGCCCGGCCGTACGCGGCGCTCGGTTTCTACTGGCCCGCCCAGGGCCGTCAGGTGCGCGTCCGGGGTACGGCCGCCCCCGCGACCCGGGAGGAGAGCCGGGCCGATCTGCGGGCCAGGTCCACCGGCGCGCTGGCCGCCGCGCTGACCGGCTCGCAGAGCGAGGTGCTGCCCGCGTACGAGGACCTCGTACGGGCCTCCGAGGCGGCGTGGGAGCGGGCGCGGGCGGAGCCCGGCACCGAGGCGGAGACCTGGACGCGGTACGTCGTCGAGCCCCGCGAGGTGGAGTTCTTCCAGGGCGACGACCGGCGCCGGCACGTACGGCTGCGCTACCGCCGGGACGGCGCGGGCTGGACCCGCGAGCTCCTCTGGCCCTGAGCGGCCCTGAGCCATCTTCATCCGGTTCCTACCGGAAAGGAGCACTATGGGAGGCAGGTGAGCTGCTGGAGGCACCCATGGCACGAACGCGTTCCCGTTACGCCCCGGACCGAGGGCTGACCACCCGCATGGTGGGCACGATGTTCTTCATCGGCCTGCTGTACGTGGTCCTCGTGGGCGTGCTGCTCGCAGCCCTGCGCGGCTCCTGGCCCGTCATCCTGGTCATCACGGGCGGCCTGTTCGTCGCCCAGTTCTGGTTCAGCGACCGCATCGCGGCGTACGGCATGGGAGCCCGGGAGGTCACCCCTCAGGAGGCGCCGGAGCTGCACGGCGCGATCGACCGGATCTGCGCCCTCGCGGACATGCCGAAGCCCCGGGTGGCCATCGCGCAGAGCGACGTCCCGAACGCATTCGCCACGGGCCGCAGCGAGAGGACGGCCCTGGTCTGCGCCACGACCGGGCTGCTGCGCAGACTGGAGCCCGAGGAGCTCGAAGGCGTCCTGGCCCACGAGATGTCGCACGTCGCGCACCGCGACGTGGCCGTGATGACCATCGCGTCGTTCCTCGGGGTCCTCGCCGGCATCGTCACCCGGGTCGCCCTGTGGGGCGGCTTGGCCCGCAACAGCCGGGGCAACGACCCCGCGGGCATCATCATCATGCTCATCCCGCTGATCAGCGCGGTGGTGTACGCCCTGAGCTTCCTGCTGACCCGGCTGCTCTCCCGCTACAGGGAGCTCTCCGCCGACCGTACGGCCGCCCTGCTCACCGGGCGGCCGTCGGCGCTGGCCTCCGCCCTCACCAAGGTGAGCGGACAGATGGCCAGGATCCCGACGGAGGATCTGCGGAAGGCGGAGCCGTACAACGCCTTCTACTTCGTGCCCGCCTTCGCCGCCAAGGAGAGCCTGGGCCGGCTGCTCTCCTCCCACCCGACCCTCGAACAGCGACTGGACCAGCTGGCCCGCATCTCCGCCGGCCTGTCCCACCCGTAAGGAGCTTCCGTGGGCCTGCTCGACAGCATCCTGGGCCGCAGCAAACCGGTCCGCCCCGATCTCGACCAGCTCTTCGCCGTGCCGTCGGCCGCGCTCACCCTCCAGGCCGGCACCGGTTTCACGCCGACCGGGCTCGGGTCGGTGTGCTTCGCGGGGGTGGAGGGCGGTACCTTCGCGCGTGTCCAGCAGGACGTCCGTGAGCTGCTCGACGCGGACACGGGCCGGGGCGGGGTCCCGGTCGAGTTCAGCCGGGACACCTACGGCTACACCTGGCTGCTCGCCCGCCAGGAACCCGATGACACGGCCGCCCTGGTCAACGACCTGCACGCGGTCAACACCCTCCTCCAGGACGGTGGCTTCGGCCCCCATCTGCTCTGCTCGATGATCGGGTTCCGGAACCCGGAGGGGCGTTCGCTGGCCCTGGTCTACCTCTACAAGAGGGGGACTTTCTATCCCTTCGCCCCGGCCCCCGGCGGCGGCGAGAAGCGCGACAACCAGCTGGAACTCCAGGTGCGCGCCACGCTCGGCGACGACCTCCGGGTGGAGGACGACCTCTCGCGCTGGTTCCCGGTGTGGGGCGCTCCCGGGATGTGAAGGCCGCCGCCTCGTCTCGTGATCATTTTGCAACCGATTCCCGTCCGGACCGGAACCCATCATGTCCATGTCCTATTACGCTCCGGACCATGCCCGAATCGACCCCCACCTCCGGTGAAGCCCTGCCCGCCTCCATCGACCGCACCGACGGCCGGCCGGTCTATGTGATCGGCGGCGGCCCGGGCGGCCTCGCCGCCGCGGCCGCCCTGCGGGAACAGGGCGTACGAGCGGTGGTGCTGGAGAAGTCCGGCAGCGTCGGGACGTCCTGGCGCAACCACTACGACCGGCTGCACCTCCACACGACCCGGCGCTGGTCGGCGCTCCCGGGGCTGGCAATGCCCCGCCGGTTCGGGCGCTGGGTGTCGCGCGACGACATGGTGCGCTACCTGGAGAAGTACGCCGAGCACCACGAGCTGGAAGTCGTGACGGGCGTCGAGGTCTCCCGGATCGAGCGGACCGCCGACGGCACGGGCTGGCAGCTGAGCGCGACCGGCGGCCGGGTGCTCACCGGGCGGGCGGTGGTGGTGGCCACCGGCTTCAACCACACCCCGCGGATCCCCCTGTGGCCCGGCCGCGAGGACTTCACCGGCGAGCTGGTGCACGCGGCGCGGTACCGCGGCCCGGCCCCGTACGCCGGCAAGGACGTCCTCGTCGTCGGCATCGGCAACACGGGCGCCGAGATCGCCGTGGACCTGGTCGAGGGCGGCGCGTCCCGGGTGCGGATCGCGGTCCGCACGACGCCGCACATCGTGCGCCGCTCCACGGCGGGCTGGCCCGCGCAGGCCACCGCCGTCCTGGTCCGCAGGCTGCCGGTCGGGCTCGTCGACCGGGCGGGGAGCGTGATGTGCCGCGTCTCCGTCCCCGACCTGGCGGAACAGGGCCTCCCCCGCCCCGACACGGGTCTGTACTCCCGGGTAAAGGAGGGCGCGATCCCCGTCCAGGACGTCGGGCTGATCGACGCGGTGAAGCGCGGCCGGGTGGTGCCCGTGGCAGCGGTCGAGTCGTTCGACGGGGACGCCGTGGCGCTGGCCGACGGCACCCGGATCACCCCGGACGCCGTGATCGCGGCCACCGGATACGAACGCGCCCTGGAGGACCTGGTCGGCCACCTCGGCGTACTGGACTCCCGGGGCCGCCCCGTGGTGCACGGCGCACGCACCCCGGAGGGGGCACCGGGCCTCTACTTCACCGGCTTCACCAACCCGATCAGCGGAATGCTCCGGGAGATGGCGCTGGACGCGCGGAAGATAGCCGCCCGCGTGGCGAGGACGCGCTGACCGACGGCCCTCAATGGACGGCCGCCGGCAACGGCGCCGCCCCCTTGCGTCGGATCACCAGGGCCATCAGGGCCGCCGTCGCGCAGAGGGCCCCCGCGGCGTACCAGACGAGGTCGTACGAGCCGGTCACGTCCCGCACGACCCCGCCGAGGAACGCCACCAGGGCCGCCCCCACCTGGTGCGATGCCAGGACCCAGCCGAAGACGATCGCGCTGTCGTCGCCGTACTGCTCCCTGCACAGCGCCAGCGTCGGCGGGACCGTCGCGACCCAGTCCAGTCCGTAGAAGACGATGAAGAAGACCATCGGCGGATGCACCGTCGGGGCCATCAGCATCGGCAGGAACAGCAGCGAGATCCCGCGCAGGGCGTAGTAGACGGCCAGCAGCCTGCGGGCGTCGAAGCGGTCGGTGAGCCAGCCGCTGAAGATCGTGCCGATGACGTCGAAGACACCGATGACGGCCAGCAGCGAGGCCGCCGCGGTGATCTGCATGCCGTGGTCGTGGGCCGAGGGCACGAAGTACGTGCGGATCAGGCCGTTGGTGGAGGCGCCGCAGATGGCGAACGAGCCCGCCAGCAGCCAGAAGGGGCCCGTGCGGGCCGCGTCGACCAGGACGCGTACGGCGCGGGTCGCGGCGCCCGTCACGGGGGCCGGCTTCTCCACGTACGAGCCGCCGTACGGGGTGAGGCCCACGTCGGCCGGGTGGTCGCGCATCAGGAGCCAGACGAACGGGACGACGACGAGCGCCGCCAGTCCGACCGTCACCGTCGCCGGCTGCCAGCCGTGACTGTCGACGATCCAGGCGCACAGCGGAAGGAAGACCAGCTGGCCGGAGGCGCCGGCCGCGGTCAGGATGCCGGTCACCAGACCGCGCCGGGCCACGAACCAGCGGTTGGTGACGGTCGCCGAGAACGCCATCGCCATGGAGCCGGTGCCCAGCCCGACGAGCAGGCCCCAGTAGAGCATCAGCTGCCAGACCGCCGTCATCCAGTAGCTCGCGAGAGCCCCGGCCGCGACCGCGCTGAGCGCGACGACCACGACCCGGCGGATGCCGAAGCGGTCCATCAGCGCCGCCGCGAACGGCGCGGTCAGCCCGTACAGCGCCATGTCGAGGGAGACGGCGAGACCGATCTCGCCGCGTGACCAGCCGAACTTCTCGTTGAGGGGGTCGATGAGCAGGCCCGGCAGGGAGTTGAAGGCTGCGCCGCCGATGATCGTCACGAAGGTGACGGCGGCGACGATCCACGCGCGGTGTATCCGCGGGCGGGAGTGGCGGCGGGGGGCGCGCTCGATCGTCGCGCTGTCGGTTGTCCGGGTCACGCCGCTCAGCATCCGGCCCGGGGCCGCCCTCGGACGAGTGGCCGGAGGGACACCCTTCGCAGGGATCGGGCCACCGGGGTCAGGACTGCGCGGGGGAGCGCCCGGACCGCAGGCGGCTGTGGACGGCCCAGGCCAGGCCCGCGCCCACCCCGTACCAGAGGAGATCCGGGGCGTTGAACGTCGAGCCGAGCACCAGCCGTGCCACCGGGCTCCGTTGTGCCAGCTCGGCCGGTACGCCGGTGAGCTGGGCCAGTTCCACCGCCCAGCTGAAGGCCAGCGCGGTGCTCGCGGCCGTCAGCGGCCGCACACGGGGCACGAGGAGGACCACCAGGGCGTGGATCAGCACGGTGTAGAGCGCGTCGCCCGCGTATTTCGCCACGTCCCCGCTCGCCGCCGAGCGCACGCCGAGACCCGCCGCCACGGTGACGAGCGCCGCCCCCGCGGCCGCCGCGCGGACGACGGCGGACCGGGGAATGGATGCGCGGACGGCCGGCTTCTCTCTCATGGTCGGTACGTTTATCAGGCCGGAGACGGCCGCACCCAATCCGCAGGAGAGCATCCGCGGGAGAGCAGGAGTCCGCATGTGTCACCGCGTCGTCGTGCTCGCCCTGGACGGAGTGATCCCCTTCGAACTGGGCATCCCGCAACGCATCTTCGGCCGCACACTGAGCACGGAGACGCCCGGCGCCGGCGAGAGGCTGTACGACGTCGTGACCTGCTCCGTGCGCCCGCCGGGCCCGGTCCGCACCGACGCCGACTTCAGCATCATGGCCGAGCACGGCCCCGAGGCGCTCGCCACCGCCGACACCGTCGTCGTCCCGGCCTCGTACGAACTCGGACCCGTCCACGAGGAGGGCCGGCTCACCGACGAACTGGCCGCCGCGCTCGCGTACATCAGGCCGGGGACCCGTATGGTCTCCATCTGCACGGGCGGCTACGTCCTCGCCGCCGCCGGATACCTCGACGGGCGGCCCGCCACGACCCACTGGTCATCGGCCGACCACTTCCAGCGGCTCTTCCCGAAGGTCCGCGTCGACCCGGACGTCCTGTTCATCGACGACGGCGACGTCCTGACCTCGGCCGGTGTGGCCGCCGGGATCGATCTCTGCCTGCACATCGTGCGCCGCGACCACGGCACCGCCGTCGCCAACGACATCGCCCGCCGCACCGTCGTGCCCCCGCACCGCGACGGCGGTCAGGCGCAGTTCATCCGGCGGCCGCTGCCCGAGGCGGGGCTCGCCACGACGACCGGCGCACGGGCCTGGGCGCTCGGTCGGCTGGACCAGCCGATCCTGCTGCGCGACATGGCACGGCAGGAGTCGATGAGCGTGCGCACCTTCACCCGCCGCTTCCGCGAGGAGGTCGGCGTGAGCCCCGGGCAGTGGCTCGCCCAGCAGAGGGTCGAGCGGGCGCGGCAGCTGCTGGAGTCCACGGGCCTGTCGGTCGACCAGGTGGCACGGGACGCCGGCTTCGGTACGGCCACTTCGCTGCGGCAGCATGTGCAGGCCGCGCTGGGGGTGTCGCCCACGGTCTACCGGCGGACGTTCCGCTCGACGGTCCCGGGGCGCTGAGGGGCGCACCGGGCGGTGCCCTCAGGCGCCGGCCCCACCGCCGGGCGGTCGCCTCAGGCGTTGGCGCGGTCGCAGGGCTGCTCCTGGATCACCGGGACCATCACCGGGCCGCCCCGGTCGATCTCGCACCAGATCCGCTTGCCCGCGCCCTCCGGCTGCCAGCCCCAGCGGTCCGCCAGACCGTCCACCAGCTCCAGGCCACGGCCGTTGGTGTCCTCACCTTCGGCGTGACGCGGCTGGGGCGGACGGCAGCTGGTGTCGGCCACCTCCACCCGAACCGTCCCCGCCGAACCGGCCGGGCTCGCCGAGCCGAACAGCATCCGCAGCACGGCCGGACAGCCCGTGTGGACCACCGCGTTGGTGACGAGCTCCGAGATCAGCAGGATCAGAGTCTCCGCGAGCGGCTCGTCGTCCTCCATCCCGGACCCGATCAGCCGCGACCGCGCCCATCTGCGGGCCCGCCCCACTTCCGCGGGATCCGGCCCGACCTCCAGCTGAACCTGAAGCACCTGCACCGCTCACACCATCCGAACCGGCGGACACATCGCCTAGCGCCTCCTCAGGGTCACGGAACGTGACTCCCCTGCGAGACAGCATGGTTGACGTACAGTCACCGCAACAAGCGCTTCGGGCATATTCCAGCGCGAAGGAGTACGCGTGGCCCATACTGTGCGACGCGTGCTGCGGAGAGTCGAACAGGAGCGCACCGGCATCCCGGGGACCGAGTCCCCGGCAGGCCCGTCGCAGCTCCGTGGATCACGAGCAGGGCACCGCGCACCGCCCGGGGCGGCCACAGGGGCCGTACCCGGATCCTCCGGTTCCAGTACCACTCGCATCCAACGGAGCGTACCCGAGCGCGGGCCCGCGACTCCGCCCGGTGACAGTTCACCCCGGGGGCGCACCCGCGATCCGGATGCGTTGCGTCACCCGCCCCGCACGGCCCGTACGCCCCCCGGTCAGCCACGACCACCCCGGACGACGCACCGCGGCCCGGCTCGGGGTGCACCCCGAGCCGGGCCGCGGAAGGGCACGAACTGCTCATGTCGTTGGGCGTGTTGACGCACGGACGCGGGCGATCGCGGTGACTGCGCACCGCTTTCGCCCGCGCGGGTTACGCGTCGGGCTCGATCACGGTGAAGTACGCGGAGAAGGCGGCGACCGCCTCCGTCTCGGCGATCCGGCCGTCCTGGTCGGTGTCCAGGCTCCGGGCCGCGACGCTCGCGATGTCGTCCGCGGCGCCCAGCACCCGCAGGGCGCGTTCCACCGCGGCGACCGGCGCCGAGGCGGGCCCGGCGCCCTCGGGGTCCGTGTCGGCGGCGACCCTGATCGCCGCGCGCAGGAAGGGGCGCGCGATCTCCGCGAAGCGTTCGGGGTTGTCACGGAGCCGCTTCACGGCCCCGCCGACGAACTCCTCCCGGGTGACGCGCTGGTCCCCGTCCACGTCGGCGATGCCCGCCATGCCCTGCCAGAAGGCCTCGGCGCCCGTGTAGAGGGACTGGCCCCGGTCGCAGCGGGCCGTCGTACCGAACTCGGTGAGCAGACGGGCCGCCGCGGCATTGAAATCGGCGCGATCGATGTAGCCGTTGCCGTCCTGGTCGAAGGCGGCGAAGCGGTGGGCGATCTTGCGCTCGTACTCTGCGCTGTCCATGCGGGGAGCGTACGACGCCGAGCGGCGTCACGTGTCACCGATGGTCGGCAGAGGTGTGACAATTTCGCGCCGGTCCGGCGTTTCAGGCGGTGAGCGGCCGGGACTCGTCGTCGGTGGCCGCGTCCGAGTCGGGGTAGACGTCGAAGAGCCGGCGCACCCCGAGGGCGCCGAGCACCTTGTTGACGTGCGAGCCGTCGACCGCACCGCGGGCCGGAAGGATCAGCCGCAGCCGGCCGCCGCAGGACTTCATGAGGCGGCGGGAGGCGATCAGGACGCTGACACCGCTGGAGTCGCAGAAGAGGACGCCGGAGAGGTCGAGGACCACGTCGTGCCGGCCCTCGGCCACCGCCCCGTGGACGGACTGACGCACGACAGGTGAGCTCACGAGGTCGAGTTCGCCGTGGATCCGCAGCACCGTCCACGCGTCCTGCTCGGTCTCGTACACCTTCAGCGTCACGCGACTCGGCCTCTCGTTCCGGGGCTCCGGAGGATCCGGAAGTTTCCGTTCCTCCTCGCGGCTGCCCGCGTACCCGCCCCGTGAAACACCTTTCCGCCCACCGGCCTGGCACAGGATTGATCCAGAAATGATCGCTTCAGGATCGTTTACCCGGTCAGGAAAGGGCAAGGGGCGAAGCGTTCCCTATCATTCGGCGGCACTTGAGGGACGTACTTGCCGCAAAGGTACGTGCCCCGACCAGGCCGCCGACTACATTCGGCATGACGAGAGGCACAGGGCTGGGGGCTGGATGGCGAAGGACGCACCACCGCGCTGGGACCGCCGGATGCAGCAGCGGCTGGCGCGTGGCGAGGCGGCCGCCCTCGGTGAGCTCTACGACCGGTTCGCGGCCCTCGTGCACAGCCAGGCCCACCGCATGCTGGAGGACGAGGACGCCGCGGACCAGGTGACGCGTGAGGTCTTCGGCTACGTCTGGGAGAACCCCGACGCGTACGACCCCAAACACGGCTCCATGCGCTCCTGGGTGGCACGGCTCACACACCGCCGGTCCGTGCAGCGGATCCGCAGCACGCACGGCGAGGCCGACGGGCCCCACGCGGAGGAGCGGGCCGAGGAGCTGGAGCACCGGGTGCTCAGGGCCACAGCCGCGGCCCGGGCCGACTACATCGTCGCCTCCATGCCCGCGCCGCTGCGCGCCGCCCTGGAGCTCGCCTACGTCCAGCGCCGGGACTACCGGCAGGCCGCCGCCGACCTCGGTGTCACCGGGGACGAGGCCAGGCGCCGGCTGCGGCTCGGACTCCAGCTGCTCGCCACCGCGAACACCCGGCCGTCGGCCGGCGCGGCGCCTCCCGGCTACGGGCCGACGCCGTGAACGGCGGCCACGGCGGCAGCGGCCGCGACGGGGAGCAGCCGGTCGAGCGGCGCATACCGGGGCCGAGGGCTGCCGCGGACGACCGGGAAAGGCTGCCCCCGGTCCGGCCCGGCGGCTCGGAGCCGCCCGGACCACCGGAACCGCCCGATCCTCCGGGGCCGCCCGGCCCTCCGGATCCACCGGAACCGCCCGCCCCGCCGCTGCCCCACAACGTGCTCAAGTCCCTCCTCGGCGCCTGGGCCCTGACTGCCTGCTCCGCCGAGGAGACGGCGGCCGTCGAGGAACACCTCACGTCGTGCGCGCCCTGCGCCGACGAGGCGCTGCGGCTGCGCGACGCGGTGGGTCTGCTGCACAGCGACGGCACCCTGGACCTGGACCCGATGCTCCGGTCCCGGGTGCTGGAGGGCTGTCTGGGCCGGCGCCCCGCGCGCATCCCCGTGCCGGCGTGGGCCTCGCCGTACGACGCGGAGACGGCGCGGCTCGACGCGCTGCTGCGGGACATCGGCGACTCGGAGTGGCACGCGCCGGTGCGGCTGAAGTGGTTCGAGGACGACCGGCAGGTGAACCGCAAGACGACGGTCGCCGGGGTGATCAGCCACCTCATGGCGGTCGACGGTCTGGTCTCCAAGGCCCTCGGCCTGGACGACCCGCTCGGGACGGGCGACCAGCCCCTGCCGCCGACCGCGCGCACCGAGGCGTACTGGTCGGCCGCGCACCGGCCGCCCACCCGGGCCGTGCGGGAGCCCTGGCGTGACCAGAGTCACTCCCTCGTCCGCACGGTGTCGTTCGCCGGCCGCGGCGTCTCGGAGCTCTCCGTCCCGTACGGCGGCTTCGCCCTCCCGCTGCAGGACTCGCTCCTGGAGCGGGCCTTCGAGTGCTGGGTGCACGGCGGTGACATCGCCGACGCGGTGGACTACCCCTACGAGCCGCCCGCCGCCGCCCATCTGCACCGGATGATCGACCTGGCCGCCCGGCTGCTGCCCGCCACCCTGGCCGAGCGCCGCCGCACGGGGCTGGCCGCACCGGCCCGCCACCTGGTCACCGCGGGATCACCCGGCCGCTCCCTCCACCTGGAGGTCGAGGGCCGCGGTGGCGGCGACTGGTACATCGCTCTGGACTCACCGGCCGCCCTCGGCTCCCCCGCCCACACGGTCGCGCAGGTCGCGCTCGACGGGGTGGAGTTCTGCCGGCTGGTCGCCGGTCATGTGCTGCCGGTGGAAGCCGCGGCGGGCCAGCAGGGGGACCGCGAGGCGATCCGCGACGTCCTGTTCGCCGCGGCCTCCCTCAGCCGGCTCTGAATCCCTACGGGAAGACGACCGTACGGCGGCCGTTGAGCAGGATGCGCCGCTCGGCGTGCCACTGGACGGCGCGGGCCAGCGCCTGGCACTCCACGTCGCGACCGACGGCGACGAGCTGGTCCGGCGTGACGCCGTGCCCCACGCGCTCGACCTCCTGCTCGATGATCGGCCCCTCGTCGAGGTCGGCGGTCACGTAGTGCGCCGTCGCGCCGATCAGCTTCACACCGCGCGCATGGGCCTGGTGGTACGGCTTGGCGCCCTTGAAGCTCGGCAGGAAGGAGTGGTGGATGTTGATGATCCGGCCGCTCAGCTGCTTGCAGAGATCGTCCGAGAGCACCTGCATGTAGCGCGCCAGAACGACGAGCTCGACGTTCTCCCCCCGGACGAGCTCCAGCAGCTGCGCCTCGGCCTCCGGCTTGTTCTCCCTGTTCACGGGGATGTGCCGGAAGGGGACGCCGTACGAGGCGACCAGCTCGGCGAAGTCCGTGTGGTTGGAGACGACCGCCACGATCTCGACCGGCAGTGCACCGGTGCGGGAGCGGAACAGCAGGTCGTTGAGGCAGTGCCCGAACTTGCTGACCATCAGCACGATCCGCATCCGGTCGCTCGCCCGGTGGATCTGCCACTCCATCCGGAACGAGTCCCCGATCGCGGCGAAGCTGGCGCGCAGCTTGTCCACGGTGACCGTGGCATCCGCCGAGAAGTGGACGCGCATGAAGAAGAGACCGGTGTCGTGGTCGCCGAACTGCTGACTGTCCTCGATGTTGCAGCCGGTCATGAAGAGGTAGCTCGACACGGCGTGGACGATGCCCTGCTTGTCGGGGCAGGAGAGCGTGAGGACGTACTGCTCGGCGACGGTGTCCGAGGCAGCGGGTACGGATTCGGCGGGCTGCGGCGCGGTCATTCCCGTAGGGTGCCACACCCTCCGCAGGTCACGCCGATCTGGTCATGATGCGGAGCACGTCCAGGGACCGCGGCGGGGTGTCGGGGTCCTCGCCGTCGTTGGTGGCGAGCATCACATGGGCCTCGCGGGCGGCCACGACCGCCTCCTGCCAGCCCGGGTGCTCCAGATAGGCGGAGACGGGGGCGTCGGCGCCTATCTGGTGCATGATGCGCAGCACCCGCAGGGCGGCGACGTCCACGAGGGCGGCCTCGGCGGAGTCGCGGAAGATCGTCCCCACGTACTTCTCGGCGGACCAGTTGTCCAGCCAGGTGTCCTCGACCAGGCGGTACACGGCGTCGGTGACGTCGCCGTACCCTTCCCGGCCGGCCAGCCAGCACTCGTGATGGAAGACGGGGTCGGAGAGCATGTGCAGCGCCGAGCGCACGTTGCTGCGCCAGCGCCACCACGGCATGTCATTGAGCGGCATGCCGCCCATGGTGGAGGAGCGACGGCCGCGACGGGAAGTGTTCTCCGAACCTTGCTGCACGGTTGCCGATCGTACGTTCCCTCGCCGGTGCCGTGCGCGGCCCCCCGTAATTCACCTCCAGGTCACCCTGCGTCGACCGGAGCATGCTGTGGCGTTACCCGTGGACCGCAAAAGTTCATGCCCATGACCGGACGGCGACGCCTCACCTCCCCCCGCCCCTACAGGCTCCTCACATCGGTGGCGGCCGGGGCGCTGCTGATATCCGGCTGCGGTGCACTCCCTGGAGTCCCGGGGGGCTCCAGGGAGCCCGTCACCGTGATGACGTGGGCCCCCGACACCACCGGAGCCGACACCGTGAACATGGCGGGCATGCCGGCCATGGCCAGGACCTACGCCCGCTGGATCAACGAGGAGGGCGGCATCGACGGCCACGAACTGCGGGTCCTCACCTGCAACGAGCAGGACACCGCGACCGGCGCGTCGAAGTGTGCCCGGCGGGCGGCCGACGAGGACGTGGCGGCGGTCGTCGGCTCGTACAGCAGGTACGGGCGGGCGTTCCTGGCGCCGCTGGAGGCGGCCGGGATCCCGTACATCGGCGGGTACGGTGCCTCCGCCGACGAGTTCACCAGTTACCTCTCCTACCCGGTCAACGGTGGTCAGCCGGCACTCGTCGCGGGCAACGGCGAGCAGTTGGCGGCCAGTTGCGAGCGGGTTTCGCTCGTGCGGCCCGACACCCTGGTCGGCGACACCATGCCCGGGCTCCTCGACACGAGCCTCAGCCGGAGCGACCGCCCCGCCTCCTACGACATCAGCGCGGCCGAGGAGGCCACGTCGTACGACCCCGAGGCGGCCAAGGCCCTCGCCCAGGCCGGCGACGGCTGTGTGACCGCGGTGCTCGGCAAGGGCACGGAGACGTTCTTCGACTCCTTCCGCAGGCTCGAACCCGAGGACAGCGGCGTGCGCATCTCGTCGGTGCTCGGCAGCGTCGGCCAGGGCCTCATCAACCGGTCGGGCGGCGCGGACAGCCCCTTCGAGGGGGCCCTCGTCACCGGCTGGTACCCGGCGTCCGGCGACGCCCGCTGGAACGGGATGCGCGACGTGATCACGAAGTACGCCTTCGGGGACAACCGGATCGATCCCGAGGACACCGGCGTGCAGACGACCTGGATCGCGTACACCGCGCTCAAGGCGGTCGTCGAGGCGATGGACCGGCCGGACATCACGGCGGGCGGGATCTCCGTCAGCCTCAACCGCGGCACCGAGGTGGACACCGGCGGCCTCACCCCGGTCCTGCGCTGGCGCTTCCAGGACATGGTCGGGACGGCGGCCTACGGGCGCATCGTCAACGGGCGGGTGACGTTCCAGGTGGTCCGCGACGGGCGTCTGACCGCCGCGAAGAAGGGCTTCGTGGATGTGACGGAGACCCTCGTGAACGCCCGGTCCGGCGGCTGACGCACGCTCACCGGCCTCGTTCCCGGGTTTCCGCCCCGGCCTCCGCCCCCGGCGGGCACCGGGGCGGAGGCCGCCGTGTCAGAGCTGCGTGGGGGCGCGCTCGGTCAGCCCGTACTTCTGCGCGATCTTGTTCCACAGCCCCGAGGCCGTGCGCTTCTGGATCGTGGCGTCGCTGCTGGACGCGGCGGCCTTGGCGGTCGCGTCGGTCGATCCGGCCTTGCCGCCCTTGCAGACCTTCTTGTTGTTCTTGGCCTGGCTCGCCCACGTGGCGTAGTGGTCGTCGGCCTCGGCCGACGCCTGCCAGGCCTTGGTCAGGGAGGTCTTCAGCTGTTCGTGGGAGGGGAGCTGGTCGACGCTCAGCGTCTCGAGCCGGGTCACGAGATCCCGGCGCTGTGCGGCTGCGCCCTTCAGATCGGTGACCGCCTGGTCGAGGGCCTTGCAGGCCTTGATCTTCTCCACCGCGCCGATCACCGCCGAGCGGCTGTTGTTGCTGTCCGCGAGCAGCTTGTCGAGCTCCACGGCCTGGGGCTGCGCGGGGTCGTCCGCCGCCTTCTCGGAAGCCTCGGACGCGGGCGAACTCTGCGAGGCCACCGGCTGCTTGTCGTCCGAGGGGGTCTCGTCGCCCCCGCTCATCAGCGCGCCCGCGCCGAGTCCGATGACGGCACAGCCGACGACGACGGCGGCGATCAGCGGGATGTGCGCGGACCGCCTGCGCGGCGCGTCACCGCCCTGGCCCGGCTCCTCCGGGCCGTTTCCCCCGTGCCCGCCGTGGAAGCCCTGCAGGCCCGGCTGGTAGGGCTGGGCGGCCTGCGGCTGCTGCGCGCCGGGATGGGGCTGGTGTGGCTGCTGGGGGCGTTGCTGCTGGGGCGGCCCGTCGAAGCGGGGCATCTGCTGCGTGGCACCGGCGGGCTCGTCGCTGCGGAAGAGGCTGTCGAACTCCGCGGGCGGCTGCCGGTCGCCCGGGGTTCCCGGCCGGATCCCGTACGGGGCACCGCCGGGAACCGGGGGTATGTACTGGGTCGCGTCGGCGTCGGACGGCTGCGCGGGGGCGGCGGACCGGCCCGGGTACCGGTTGGAATCCGCCGGGAGCTCGGGCGGCAGCCCCCCGGGGAGGGGACCGCCGGGCACGGGCGCGATGTACTGCGTGGCGTCCGCGTCCCCGCCCTGCCCCATGCCCTGCCCGGGCGCGCCGGCCTCGGGCGGCAGGGGCTGGGCGTACGGCTGCTGCTGGTGCTGCTGGTGCTGCTGGTAGGAATCCTGCTGGTACTGGCCATGCTGGGGCGCGTACTGCTGAGGCTGCTGGTACTGCCCGTGCTGCGGCTGCTGGTACCCGCCCTGCTGCTGGTGCTGCTCCGGCGGCAGCTGCCCCGGTGGCGGGCCGTCCTGGTGC
This sequence comes from Streptomyces sp. NBC_01166, assembly GCF_045039765.1. Taxonomy (NCBI): domain Bacteria; kingdom Bacillati; phylum Actinomycetota; class Actinomycetes; order Kitasatosporales; family Streptomycetaceae; genus Streptomyces; species Streptomyces sp. NBC_01166. Next base: position 4,876,610 of record NZ_CP108613.1, on the reverse strand, counting down.
GCGGCCTGCGGCCCCCAGGGCTGGCCCCACGGCTGCCCGCCCGCGGGGACGGCCTGGTCCGGCTGCCCGCCCGCCGGCCCCCCCGCGTTCCAGGGGGCACCGCCCTCCGCGGGCAGCACGACACCTTCGTGGGCGTGCCGTACAGCGGGAAGCTGCGGCTCGTCACCCTGTCCGCTCTGCGTCACCGGGACTCCTACGTGTGAACCTATGGAATCGTCGGCTCACGCTACCGGGTGCCCGGAGCCCGGCGCCAAGCGCCCAAGAGCCTCACGACCCCTTCACACAGGGGGTAACACCTGGAACCCCCACGGCGCTGTTCATGGTCAACTCGCCGAAGGAGCCGGTCAGGCGGCCTGGAGCTCCAGCCTCGCGCCGAACTCACGGACCGCCGGCTCGTCCGCGTACGGCTCGAACCGCTGCTGGAGGTCATCGAGATATTCGGCACCCCGGCTGGAGCGCACCGTCCCCAGGAGCTCCATCGCCCGCAGCCCCGTGTGGCACGCCTGCTCCACCTCACGCTGCTGCACCTGCGCCGAGGCCAGCAGCACCAGGCCGATGCCCCGGCGCCGGGTCCGGGACTCCGGCAGGGCCGCCAGGGCCTCCTTCGCCCGCCGCGCGGCCGGCTCGGCCTGCCCCAGGTCCCGGTGGCAGTGCGCCAGTTCGTCGGCGAGGTACCCCGCGTCGAAGTGCGTGATCCAGGCCGGGTCGTCGCCCTTCTCCGGGTCGGCCTGCTCCAGGGCGGCCAGCGCCCGGCCCGCCGCGGCCTGGCAGGTGCGGGCATCGCCCATCAGCGCGTGACCCCGCGCCTCCGCCGCGTGGAACATCGCCTCCGCCCGAGGGGTCACGCGTCCCCGCGCGCCCTCCTGCGCGGCCCGCGCCAGCTGGGCGATCTCGCGCGGATTGCCGAGCTGCGCGGCGAGATGGCTCATCGACGCGGCCAGCACATAGCCCCCGTACGCCCGGTCGCCCGCGGCCTGGGCCAGACGCAGCGCCTGGATGTAGTACCGCTGAGCCAGTCCCGGCTGGCCTGTGTCCACGGCCATGTACCCGGCGAGCTCCGTGAGTCTGGCGACCGCGCCGAACAGCTCCCGGCCGACCGATTCGCGGTACGACCCCGAAAGGAGCCCGGACACCACGCTGTTGAGGTAGTGCACCAGGACGGGGCGCACATGTCCGCTGCCGAAGCGGTGGTCGAGGTCGACGAGCGCGGCCGTCATCGCCCGCACCGCCTCCACGTCCGGCATGCCGACCCGGTTCCCGGAGGTCCGCGCCACCTGTGGGTCGACGCCCGTGATCAGCCAGTCGCGACTGGGCTCGACCAGGGCGGAGGCGGCCACCGCCGATCCGGACAGCAGGTCCCGGCGGCCCACGTCGCTGCGCCAGAGCTCGCAGACCTGCTCGACGGCGCCGAGCACGGTGGGCGCGAACTGCAGGCCGACACCGGACGCCAGACTCTTGCCGTTGGCCATGCCGATCTCGTCGATCGTGACCGTGCGGCCGAGCTTGCGGCCGATTGCCTCGGCGATGATCCCCGGGGCCCTGCCACGCGGTTGTTGTCCGCGCAGCCAGCGGGCCACGGACGTCTTGTCGTAGCGGAGATCGAGTCCTCTCTCCGCGCCGACCATGTTCACCCGGCGGGCGAGGCCGGCGTTGGAACACGCCGCCTCCTGGATGAGCGTCTGGAGCCGTTCGTTCGGCTGACGGGCGACGAGAGGCCTGGCTGCCATATTTCCCCCTGAGACCGCAGTGATTCGGTGCAGGAATCACTGCCCGGCACGGCACAAGAAATGCGCATATTCATCTGTATCGGGTACGAGTCGTGGCGAGTTGGCGCAGTCCTGCACCTGGTTACCCGCACATCGGTGCGTTTCCTCCCACGCGCCCCCGACCGTGCATCCGTGCGCCCCGCATGCAGGATCGATCCCTCTCGAAGGGCGCACGCGCGCCCGTAACCCCTGGTGACGACGGGAGTTGAGCGGGGCGTGGAAGAGCCCATCGGAGTGACGGAAGCCGCCCGGATCCCCCAACAGCGGAGTGAACAGCTGCTCGAGGCCGCGGCCTGGTACGCCCAGGAACGGCACTGGGACGTGTTCCCGGGCACCTGGCTCGTGGCCGCCGGAGGGGCGGAGCGCTGTTCGTGCGGTGACGCCGGCTGCGCCGCCCCCGGAGCCCATCCCACCCGGCCGGACTGGGCGGGCCAGGCGACCGGCAGCGCCGCCGCGGCCCGCCGGATGTGGGCCAGGCAGCCCGGGTCCTCCGTCCTCCTGCCCGCGGGCCGGACCTTCGACGCCCTGGACGTACCGGAGTCCGCCGGCTTCCTGGCCCTCGCCAGGATGGAGCGCATGGGCCTCACGCTCGGCCCGGTGACCCGGACCCCGGACCGCCGGATGCTGTTCTTCGTCCTGCCGGGCGCGGCCGCCAAGGCACCCGGGCTCGTACGGCAACTCGGGTGGGACGCCGGGGCGATCGGCCTGACGGGAGCCGGCGAGGGCCATTACCTGGCCGCGCCGCCGACCCGGGTGGCCGGACGCGGGGCCGTGCAGTGGGCCCGCCCGCCCTCCCGCGCCGATCTCTGGCTGCCCGACGCGGAAGAGCTGATCAGCCCGCTCGCGTACGCCTGCGCGCGAGAGGCGGCCGACGCCCGGACACGCCTTTCGTAGGGTGGTCCCCACACGTGGGGATATCGAAAGGCAGTGCCATGCCGGACCAGTCGGACAGCGCGGGCAGGACGGACACGGCGGGTGGGGCTGCGACGCCACCTCCCGCCGTGCGGGTCGAGGGGCTCTGGAAGCGGTTCGGGGAGCAGGTCGCGGTCGGCGGGATCGATCTCGAGCTGCCGGCCGGAAAGTTCATCGGCCTGGTGGGCCCGAACGGCGCGGGGAAGACGACCACCCTCTCGATGGTGACCGGGCTCCTCAGGCCCGACATGGGCCGGATCGAGGTCGGCGGCCACGACGTGTGGCGCGACCCGGTCGAGGTGAAGGCCCGGATCGGGGTGCTGCCGGAGGGTCTGCGGCTCTTCGAGCGGCTGTCGGGGCGTGAACTCCTCGGCTACACCGGGCGTCTGCGCGGGCTTCCGGGCGCCGAGGTCGACAAGCGGGCGACCCAGCTGCTCGATGTGCTGGATCTCGCGGGGGCGCAGCACAAGCTGGTCGTGGACTACTCGACCGGGATGCGGAAGAAGATCGGGCTGGCGTCCGCCCTGCTGCACAACCCCGAAGTGCTTTTCCTCGACGAGCCGTTCGAGGGTGTCGACCCGGTGTCGGCGCAGACCATCCGCGGGGTGCTGGAGCGCTACACCCGCTCCGGTGCCACCGTGGTCTTCTCCAGCCATGTGATGGAGCTCGTCGAGTCCCTCTGCGACTGGGTGGCCGTCATGGCGGCGGGGCGGATCCGCGCCCAGGGCACGCTGGCCGAGGTGCGCGGCGAGGCGGCCTCCCTCCAGGACGCCTTCCTGGAACTGGTCGGTGCGGGCGCCCGGGACACCGGGGACTCCCTGGACTGGCTGGGCGGTGCCCGATGACCGTGCTGGACGCCCCCGCCGGTTCCGCCGTCCCTGCCGTCCCCGGGCAGGGCATCGTCCCCGTCTTCGTACGGCTCAAGCTGACGCTGCTGCGCAACGGGCTGCGCCAGTCGTCCGGGCGCCGGGCCGCCTATGTCGCGTCGCTCGTCGTCACCCTCCTGTTCGCGGCTGCCCAGGTGATCGGCCTGGTCGCGCTCCGCGGCCACGCCCAGGCGGGCACCCTGGTGGTGCTGCTGACCGCGGTGGTGGCGGTGGGCTGGGCGGTGATGCCGCTGTTCTTCCCGAGCGGCGACGAGACCCTGGACCCGAGCCGGCTGGTGATGCTGCCGCTGCGGCCCCGTCCTCTGATCGGGGCGCTGCTGGTAGCCTCGCTGATCGGCATCGGACCGCTCTTCACGCTCGCCCTGGCCTTCGGCTCGGTGATCGCGGTGGCGCACGGCGCCGCCGCGGTGGTGTTCGGGGTGGTCGCCGTGCCTCTGACGCTGCTTGTCTGTGTGGCGCTGGCGCGGTCCGTCGCCACGGCCAACATCCGGCTGCTGACCTCGCGCAAGGGCCGCGACCTCGCGGTGCTCAGCGGGCTGGTGATCGCGGTGGGCATCCAGTTCGTCAACTTCGGCGCGCAGCGCCTCGGCCGGGCGGGCGGGCTGTCCTCGCTGGAACCGGTCGCGGAGGTGGTGCGCTGGCTGCCGCCGGCCTCGGCCCTCGGCGCCGTGGGGTCCGCTTCGGAGGGGTCGTACGGGGCGGCGCTCGGCCAGCTGCTGGTCTCGGTGCTCGCGCTGGGCGGCCTGATGTGGTTGTGGCAGCGGAGCCTGGTCAAGCTGATGACGTCACCGGACGGCTCCACGCTCGCCGCCGCCGAGCCGTCGGCCCGCCGGGCGGGCACCGGGCGCTCCGGCCCCTTCTCGCTGCTGCCCGAGGGGCGCACGGGCACGGTGATGGAGCGCAGCCTGAGGTATGTCGTACGCGACCCGAAGACCAAGGCGTCCTGGGTGACGGCCCTGGCGATCGGCCTGATCGTGCCCGTGCTCAACGCGGTGCAGGGGTCCGGGTCGGTCTACTTCGCGTGCTTCGCGGCCGGGATGCTCGGCATGCAGATGTACAACCAGTTCGGGCAGGACACCTCCGCCTTCTGGATGGTGGCGCTGTCGGTCTCCTCGACCCGGGACGCCTATCTCGAACTCCGGGCGCGTGCGCTGGCACTGCTGCTGATCACCCTGCCGTACACGGTCCTGGTGACGGTGGTGACCGCGGCGGTGCTCGGGGACTGGACGGCACTGCCGGGGGTCATGGGGCTGTCGTTCGCCCTGCTGGGCGCGATGCTGGCGACGGGGGCGCTGGCTTCGGCTCTGTTCCCCTACTCGATCCCTCAGGACGGGGCGTTCAAGAACGTCGTGCCGGGGCAGGCCGGGCTCGCCTGGATCTCCATCTTCGGCGGCATGGTCGCGGCCGCGGTGCTCAGCGGTCCGGTGATCGGTCTGACGATCTGGCTGCACGTGGCGGACCGTCAGGACCAGCTGTGGCTGCTGCTGCCGGTGGGAGCGGTCTACGGTGCGCTCATCGGATGGCTGGGCGTGCGGCTTGCGGCGCCGCGCACGGCGGACCGGCTCCCGGAGATCCTGGCCGCGGTCAGCAAGGGCTGAGGGACGGGCTCACGGGGCGGGGCGTCCGGGATCAGGGGCTGACGGCCTCCCGGTCGTCCCGGAAGCCGTCGGTGAGGCGCTCCAGGAAGGGCTCCACGGCCCGGCGCCAGCCCTCCGGCCGGTCGTAGTGGACGAGGTGGCCGGCGTCCTCCACCTCGGCGTACTGCCCGCGCGGCAGGACGCGGACCATCTCCTGGGCCTCGGCCCTGCCCAGCTCCCCGTCGATCCCTCGCAGGACCAGGGTGGGGCAGCGCACCTGCGCCAGCTCCTCCCAGTGGGCGTCGTAGACCCAGGTGGCCCGGGATGTCAGCATCTGCTCCTGGGAGAAGACGGGCCGCCAGCCGTCGGCGCTCTCGGCCATCACCTCGGCGAAGAACTCACCGCGGGAGGGGCTGGGCCGCTCCACCCAGGGGTCGTCCTCGCCGAACCACTTCCGTACGTCGGCGAGCGTCGCGAAGGGGAGCGGCCAGGTGTTGAACCAGTCCGCCCACTCGCGTTGCGAGGCCGCCCCGAGCGCGGAAGCCCGCATGTCGCAGATGATCAGCGCCTTGACGAGATCGGGGCGCTTCGCGGCGAGCTGCCAGGCGGTGAGCGCACCCATCGAGTGCCCGATCAGGGTGACCGGGCCGAGGTCGAGCTGTTCGATCGCGGCCTCGGCGTCCGCGACGTAGGCGTCTCGGGTGTACGGGCCGTCGGCCGGCTTCTCGCTGCGTCCGTGACCGCGCTGGTCGAGGCCGACCGGCCGGTGGCGCTCGGAGAGCCAGCGGGCGGTGGAGGCCCAGTGCGTGGCCCGGCCCATCAGCCCGTGGAGCATTAAGATCCCGGGGGCGTTCGCGGCCTCCGGGCGCCCTTTGGGCGGATCGGCGAACTCCCAGGCCGCGAGGCGTACGCCGTCCGATCCGGTCACATCGATGCGCCGCACCATAGGTTCTGGCACCCCCTTCTGGTCCTCGATCACCGTGTGTTCGTGCGTGCCAGACTATCGAACCTTTATTCGAAAACCTGCTTCCGGCTCACAACATCCCACGTTTGAGTGACAGCGGTTCAGGATTGACGACGGCTCCCCAGGGGAGACCTTCTCCGGGAAGCGGACCACTCGGGGACAGGGGTCCGCGGGGACTGACCTCGAGAGCTCGGGGCTCCAGGTCAGCGCAGGGGAGGACCGGCCCCGGCGCCTTCGGGCGCCGGGGCCTTCCCTTGTTCCGGAACGCACGGATCCGCGCTCACGGCGGACGGCTGGGATCGCCCGGCCGGCCGCCGGAGCGGTGCGGGGCCCCACCGGGACGATTCGAACGCCCCGCACGGTCATGGACGCACCGGGGAGCAGGGCACCTGACGGCGTGACACCGGAATACGCGACAGCGGGAAACATGGCGCCGGGATACGTGGCGCCGGGCGCGAAGACCCCGGGACGCGCGAGGGCGCCCGGCGTACGGGCGCAGGAAATTCCGGCAGTCACCTCACGGTGCACGTGCCAGTGCGACGGGCGCATTCCCTGCTCCCTCCCCGACCGCCCGGCAGGTTCTGCCGGCACCCTCAGGTCATAGGCCTGGCCACAGCCTGGCACGCGTTTCGCCCGGGCGCTGCGATTCCGGGCGGAAAACAGAAACCGGGCTTACCGGTTCACATCTGCACGTGCATCCGCACCGGCGCCTGCACTTGCGGGCAGGGCGCCGGTGGATGGAAAGGCCCTGCTCAGCGCTTCGCGACGAACACGTGCGAGGCGACTTCGGCGTCCAGCTCGGCCGCCTCACCGCTGGATCCGACCAGCACCCCGCCGGCCGACTCGGTCACGCTGACGACCGAACCGGGCTGCACGCCCGCCCGCCGCAGCGAATACATCAGTTGTGCGTCGGTCTGGATCGGCTCACCGATCCGGCGCACCACCACGGTCTTGCCCTCCGAGCCCGGGTCGAGCTCGGCCAGGCTGACCATGCCCTCGTCCAGGAAGGGATCGGCCTCGGCCTTCTCGCCCAGCTCCTCCAGGCCCGGGATCGGATTCCCGTACGGAGACTCCGTCGGGTGCCGCAGCAGCTCCAGGACCCGGCGCTCCACGGCCTCGCTCATCACGTGCTCCCAGCGACACGCCTCGGCGTGGACCTGCTCCCACTCCAGGCCGATGACGTCGACGAGCAGGCACTCGGCGAGCCGGTGCTTGCGCATCACCCGTGTCGCCAGGCGGCGCCCCTCCTCGGTCAGCTCCAGATGGCGGTCTCCCGCGACCTGGACCAGGCCGTCCCGCTCCATGCGCGCCACCGTCTGGCTGACCGTCGGACCGCTCTGGTCCAGCCGTTCGGCAATCCGGGCGCGCATGGGGACCACGCCTTCCTCTTCGAGCTCGAGGATGGTGCGGAGATACATCTCCGTTGTATCGATCAGTCCGGACATACGTGCCCCTCGATGCTGTGACATGAAGTCGTCGTGCGATGGCCCTCCACCAATTCTGACGCATAGCACCGACAACCGTGCCCCGCCGTCGGGAGTCCGTGCTGACGGACGGTCCGGAGCGCTATTGACAGCCCACTGGTCCAGACCGCAACGTGATCCGCGACACGGGCACCGCACGGACCCCCATCCCCGCAGGAAAGGCCTCCTCGATGAGCGACAGCAAGCTCGCCGGTCAGTTCTTCGACGCAGCGATCGGCCTGCTGGAGCGGGTGCGCGACGAGGAGTCCGGAGCGATCGCCGCCGCGGGTGCCGCGATCGCCGACACCGTCGCCGCGGGCGGACGGCTCTTCGCCTTCGGCGCCGGGCACTCCTCGCTCGCCGCGCAGGACGTCGTCTACCGCGCGGGCGGCCTGGCCCTGATGAACCTGCTCGCCGTACCCGGCACCGTCGGCGTCGACGTCATGCCGGCCACGCTCGGCTCCGCGCTGGAGCGGGTGGACGGCCTCGCGAGCGCCGTGCTCGACTCCAGCCCGGCCCGGGCCGGCGACCTCCTCGTGATCATCTCCCTGTCCGGGCGCAACGCGCTGCCCGTGGAGATGGCGCAGAACGCGCGCGCGCTCGGGCTGACGGTCGTCGGGGTCACCTCGGTCGCGTACACGACGGGTACCAAGTCCCGGCACGTCTCGGGCGGATTCCTCCGCGACCACTGCGACATCGTGCTCGACAGCAAGATCGCGATCGGCGACGCCGAACTGAGCGCGGAGGGCGTCGAGGCGCCGTTCGCACCCGCCTCGACCGTCGTCACCAGCGCGCTGATGCAGGCCATGATGGCCACCGCCGCGGAGGAGCTCGTCGCCCGCGGCATCGAACCGCCGCTGCTGCGCTCGGGCAACGTCGACGGCGGCCACGAGTGGAACGGACGCGTGATGCGGGAGTACGGCGACCGCATCTTCTACCGGCACTGAGCACTCCGCCACGATGCCGGGAGGCGGCACGGGCAGGCAGGCCGGCTCAGACCGGTTCCTGTCCGGCCGTCAGCTTGGCCAGGTCGACCGCCGAGGCGACCCGGACCGCCACACTCTCCGCGTACATCACGTCGGGCCGTTCGAACGCGCCCCGGTTGGCCGCGCGCAGGAACGTCACCACCCCCAGCGTCCGCCCCCGGCTCCTCAGCACCGCGCACAGGGCGTGCGCCGAGTCCCCCGGCCACTGGTGCTCCACCGCCCACGCCTCGCCCGCACCCGCCGGTGCCACGGCACGCACGGAACCCGTACGCTCCACGGCCTGGAGGGCGGGGTGCCCCGGCCCGTACCGCACCGGGAGCGGCCCCCCGGAGACCGGGAGACACGGTCCCGGCGCGTCGGGAGGCGTGGACGCGGCCCGTACGAGCTTCTCCCCCACCGCCAGATCCGCCATGAGGTCGACCACCACATGGTCGGCGAACCCCGCCAGGGCGTAGTCCAGCGACGTGGTCGCCGCCTCCATGGGGTCCTCGCACTCCGCCGCCTGGCGCGCCGCCCGGTGCAGCTGGTTGGAGCGGAAACGCACCCGGTCCGCGTCCTGCTCCGCGAGCTTCGCCGCCGTGACGTCCCGGAACAGCCAGCCGACCCCCAGGGGGACGGGTTCTTCCGCCAGCGGCGAGGCCAGCCTCAGGAACCCGCTGCGCCAGCAGCGCCGCCGCTCGCCCTCGGCGGTCCGCAGGGTCACCCACAGCTCGGCGGGGGCGGACGGCGCACCCTCGGCGAGGACATGGTGCAGCGCCCCCTCCAGGTCCTCGACACCCTGCACGATCAGCTCACCCAGCGGGCGCCCCAGCAGCGTCGTACGCCCGCCGCCCAGCGCCCGCGCGGCGTACGCGTTGACCACGGTCGGACGCAGGTCGACGTCCACGGCGACGACGCCCCAGGACGCGTCCTCGAACAGGGCCTCGCTGAGCGCGATGGACCGCTCCAGATCGATCTGCGCGTGCACCTCGCTGAACGCGCAGTACACCCCGGCGGGCTTCCCGTCCTCGCCCCGCACCCCCGACGACTGGGTCCGCACGAGGACGCGCCCGCCGTCCTTGCGCAGCAGCGCGAATTCGTGGACCTGCCGCCCCGGCGCGTCCATGGCCGCCAGCAGCCGCCCCTGCACGTCCCCCGCGTCAGCGCTCCGCACGGCCCACCCCGCGAAACCGCGCCGCCCCACGGCCTCGGCGGCGCTCCAGCCCAGGATGCGCTCGGCCTCGCGGTTCCAGTGGGTGATGGTGCCGTGCGCGTCGAACGCGCAGAGCGCGGCGTCCATGCCGTCGAGCAGCGCGGCGAGAAGCCGGGACCCCGGAATCGCCACCGCCGAGGGCTCCCGCCCGGGGTCCTCGTCCGGGCCGATCTCGTCGGTGGTCCCGGTGCTCCTGGAAGCACTCACTCCGTACCCCCTGCATGGCATATTCCGCTGCGGATTCCGCATTGCCGCACGTCAGACCCATTGAACTCGAACGTGAGCCACCACACAGCCACTTCCACGAAATCCGCTGTCCATCGATGGATCCGTTAATTCGCTTGTGTGGCGCCGGGGGACGTTCTTAGGCTGTGGGCACACGTTGAAAGGAGGTGATCCGAAAAGTGCAGTCTTATCGGATTCGTGAGGTGGCTGCGGGCTGACAGCCCGTCGTCGCACACTGTGCACCTCGGCAGGCTGTCTGCCGAAACCCAAGCAGTCACCGACCCGCAGGCTCGCCGGTAAGTCCGGCCGGCTCCTCCGCAAGGAGGGACCAGAGCCTGCGGGTTTCTGCGTTCACGGGGCGGGGCGGGTCAGTACTGCTCGGACTGGCCCCCGTCGATCGGGATGACCGTGGCGTTGATGAAGCCGGACTCCTCGGAGAGCAGGAACGCGACCAGGTTGCCGACCTCCTCCGGCCTGCCGAAGCGCTTCATCGGGTTGACGCTCACGAAGGCCTCGCCGGCCTGCTCCCAGTTGTCCGCGTCGATCTGCTTGAGCGACGCCTCGACCATGGGGGTCATGATGGCGCCGGGGGCGATCGCCTTGACGGAGACGCCGAACCGGCCGTACTCGACACCGGAGTTGCGGGTGAGGCCGACGACGCCGTGCTTGGCCGCCGCGTAACCGGACTGGTTTCCCACGCCCCGTATGCCGCCGACGGACGCCGTGTTCACGACAGAGCCGGTGCCCTGGCCCTTCATGACCGGGAGCACGTACTTGAGGCCGAGGAACACGCCGCGGAGGTTGATCGACACGACTCGGTCGAACTCGTCGGAGCCGAAGTCCTCGGTGAGGTTCTGCTTGCCCTCGATGCCGGCGTTGTTGAAGAAGCCGTCGATGCGGCCGTAGGCCTCCACCGTGGCGGTGACGTACCGCCGCACGTCGTCCTCGGAGCTCACATCGGCGGTGATCCGCAGGACCTCCGCGCCGGGCGCGGTCTTCTCCACCTCGGCCGCCGTGTCCGCGAGGCCCTGCTCGCTGATGTCGACGAGCGCCAGCCTGGCGCCTTCGGACGCGACCCGCACGGCCGCCGAGCGCCCGAGACCGGAGCCGCCGCCGGTGATGAGGACGACCTTGCCGCTGAACCGGTCTTCCATGACTGAACCTCCACGCCGAGATGCTGAATGGGCACTAGACTAGACAGTACGTACAGTCTAAATATTCCCGGCTGTGCGCCCACCCCCGCTCCCGGAGGTCCCGTGGACCACGACGACCGCCCCGCCGGCTCCCGCCCCCGGCGTGGCCCCCACCGCGACCCGGACGCCCACGAGGCCGTGCTGGCGGCCACGCGCGAGCTGGTGGCCGAGCTCGGCTACAAGGGCGTGACCATGGAGCGCATCGCCTCACGGGCCGGGGTGGCCCGGATGACGGTCTACCGCTGGTGGCCGAACAAGGCGGCGGTGATCACCGAGGCGGTCGCGGACCGGCTCGCCCCGGGCCCGGCCCCCGACACGGGCGACGTACGCGAGGACGCGCTGCTCTGGCTGCGCGGCCTGGTGCACACCCTGACCCTGCTCGGCGACCCCAGTGTCGTGATGGGCGCGCTGACCGAGCGCGGGGAGCCCGGCCGGGCCGAACTGCGCGACCTGCTCAAGGCGCATGCCGAACCGGCCGCGGAGCTGATGCGGAACGGCGTGGCCCGGGGCGGGCTGCCGGACGATCTGCCACTGGACGCGGTCGTGGACAGCTGGATCGGTTACGTCGTGTACCGGACGGTGTTCCTGGGCCAGGAGATCGCCGAGGCCGACCTCCTGGACCTCGTACGCCTCCTGCCGCCGCCTCCCGGACCGTCCGGCGGGGAGGCGGGCTGACCGCTCACGGGCAGAGGCGCTCCACCCGCCAGTCGGCGGCCGGGCTCTCCCTGACGTACCGCAGCCGGTCGTGCAGCCGGTTCTCGCGGCCCTGCCAGAATTCGATCGCGTCCGGTACGACGCGGAATCCGCCCCACTGCGGCGGTGCGGGAACCTTCTCGCCCTCGGGGTAGCGGGCGGCGAGCTCCTCGTAGCGGGCGGTCAGCTCCTCGCGGGAGCCGACCACCGTCGACTGGTCGCTGGCCCAGGCGCCCAGCTGGGAGCCGTGGGGGCGGGTGCGGAAGTACGCGACCGTCTCCTCGCGCCCGACGCGGGCCGCTGTGCCCGTGACGATGACCTGGCGGGCGAGCGGGTGCCAGGGGAAGAGCAGCGAGACGTACGGGTTCGCCGTCAGCTCGCGGCCCTTGCGGGATCCGTAATTGGTGAAGAAGACGAAACCGCGGTCGTCGTAGTGCTTCAGCAGCACGGTCCGGGAGGACGGCCGGCCCCGGGAATCGGCCGTGGAGACGACCATCGCGTTCGGCTCGTGGAGCGCGCCGCCCCCGGCGACCTGGCGGAACCAGTGGGCGAACTGATCCATGGGGTCGGCGGCGAGGTCCTTCTCGACGAAGTCCTCCGAGCGGTACTGCTCGCGCATCGCGGCCGGATCGGTGGTGCAATCGGATGACGGAACGCGAGAGGAGGCGGAAGCGGAAGACGGAGTGGCATCTGCTGTGGGCACGGGGCCATCCTGCCGCAGCGGGCCGGAATCCCTGCGGGGAGGGGCGCGATCGCCGGTCCGCGAGCCGGGAGGCTGTGCCGGACGTCACCCTTCCCCGCGTCGTGGTAACCCGCCAGTATTCGTGGACCGGCCTTTGTGGCCGTCATGCAGCCGCCGAGTCGAGGGAGCCGCCCGATGTCCGACTTCGTACCCGGACTTGAAGGAGTCGTCGCGTTCGAGACGGAGATCGCCGAGCCCGACAAGGAAGGCGGATCGCTCCGTTATCGCGGCGTCGACATCGAGGACCTCGTCGGCCATGTGTCGTTCGGCAACGTCTGGGGTCTGCTGGTGGACGGGGCGTTCAACCCCGGTCTGCCGCCCGCCGAACCGTTCCCGATCCCCGTGCACTCCGGCGACATCCGCGTCGACGTGCAGTCCGCGCTGGCCATGCTGGCGCCGGTGTGGGGCCTGAAACCGCTGCTCGACATCGACGAGGAGACCGCGCGCAACGACCTGGCGCGGGCCGCAGTGATGGCCCTGTCGTACGTCGCCCAGTCGGCCCGTGGCCAGGGGCTGCCGATGGTGCCGCAGAGCGAGATCGACAAGGCCGGGTCCGTGGTCGAACGGTTCATGATCCGCTGGCGCGGCGAGCCGGACCCGAAGCACGTCAAGGCCGTCGACGCCTACTGGACGTCGGCCGCCGAGCACGGCATGAACGCCTCCACGTTCACCGCCCGCGTCATCGCGTCGACCGGCGCCGATGTCTCCGCCGCACTGTCCGGGGCGGTGGGCGCGATGTCGGGCCCGCTGCACGGCGGGGCGCCGTCCCGGGTCCTCGGGATGATCGAGGAGATCGAGCGGACGGGCGACGCCAAGGCGTATGTGAAGCAGGCACTGGACAAGGGTGAGCGCCTGATGGGCTTCGGCCACCGTGTCTACCGTGCCGAGGACCCCCGGGCCCGCGTGCTGCGCCGCACGGCCCGTGAGCTTGCCGCCCCGCGCTTCGAGGTGGCGGAGGCCCTGGAGAAGGCGGCCCTGGAGGAGCTCCACGCCCGCCGCCCGGACCGCGTCCTGGCGACGAACGTCGAGTTCTGGGCGGCGATCGTGCTGGACTTCGCGGAGGTCCCGGCGCACATGTTCACGTCGATGTTCAGCTGCGCCCGCACGGCGGGCTGGTCGGCGCACATCCTGGAGCAGAAGAGGACCGGCCGTCTCGTCCGCCCCTCGGCGACATACGTCGGCCCGGGCACGCGTGACCCCCGCTCGATCCAGGGGTACGACCAGCTGGCGGACCTGGGGAACTGACGGGGCGGGGCGGGTGCGGGGACGGTTCGGGCGGCGCCGAACCGTCCCGGCCCTAGCGTCGGGACCTATGACGCACACGATCCGCGACGGCACGCACCAGCGCCCGCCGACCGCCTTCGCCCGCCTGCACCACCAGGACGCCGCCCCGCTGTTGCTTCCCAACGCCTGGGACCACGCCTCTGCCGCCGCTCTGTCCGCAGAGGGCTTCCCGGCGATCGGCACCACCAGCCTGGGTGTGGCCGCGGCCGCCGGCCTGCCCGACGGAGCGGCCGCCACGCTCGACGCGACCCTGGCGCTGGCCCGACGGCTCGGGGAGGGTTCCTTCCTCTTCACCGTCGACGCCGAAGGCGGCTTCAGTGACGACCCGGAGGAAGTAGCACGCCTGGCCCGGGAGTTGCGCGACGCAGGCGCTGCAGGGATCAACCTCGAGGACGGCCTCCCGGACGGCACCCTCGCCCCCGCGGAACTGCACGCCGCGAAGATCGCTGCGGTGAAGGCCTCCGCGCCTGGGTTGTTCGTGAACGCCCGCACCGACACCCACTGGCTCGGGGTCCGGGAGGAGGAGACCGCGGCGCGTCTCGCCGTCTACGAACGGGCGGGCGCGGACGGTGCGTTCGTGCCCGGCCTCTCGGATCCGGACGCGATCGCGACCCTGACGGCAGCCCTCACCGTCCCCCTGAACATCCTGTACACACCGGCCGGCCCCACCCTCGCCGAGCTGGCCGCGCTGGGCGTCCGCAGGGTCAGCCTCGGCTCGCTGCTCTACCGCAGCGCCCTGGCGGCGGCGGTCGCCACGGCGACCGCCGTCCGCGACGGTCACCGCCCGCCCGCGGACCTCAGGACACTCTCCTACGCGGAGGTCCAGGCGCTCGGGCTGCCCGACGCTCCCCCTCCACCGGGTTCCTCCGGTCATTGGGAGATTACGGACGCCTGAACCGGATATATCGGGCCGCCATCTGTCCGTAACCTCCCGACGAGCGGTGGGGCGCGTCAGATCAGGGCGGCGTCCAGCAGGCGCGCCCACTGGGCGACCACCCTCTCGCGCCTTGCCGTGTCGTCCGTCAGCAGGTTGGCGAGGCCCAGGCCCCGGGCCATGTCGAGGAGGCCCTGCACCGTCTCGCGTACCCCGGGCCGGGTCTCGTCGGCGCCCAGGAGTTCCACGGCGATGCGGTGGGTCTCGCGGCCCACCCGTGCTTCGAGTTCGGTGACGCGGGGCCGGAGCTGGGCCTCGTTCGACGCGGCGACCCAGAGCTGGAGCGCGGCGCGGAAGAGCGGCCCGGTGTAGAGGTCGACGAGCGCGGCAACGACCTCGGCGCGGCCCTGCACGGGCAGGGCGCGCAGGGCGGCGGAGCGTTCCTCGGCGACGTACTCGACGGCGCCGGTGAACAGGTCCTCCCGGGTGGGGAAGTGGTGCTGGGCGGCGCCTCGCGAGACCCCGGCGTGCTCGGCGACGACGGATACGGTGGAGCCTGCCCAGCCGCGTTCGGCGAGGCAGGCGACCGCCGATGCCAGGAGCCGTTGCCGGGTGGCGCGGCTCCTGTCCTGCTTCGGGGGCGTCACAGCACCCATGCGGGATCCCGTCGTTCCAGGAAGGCCGTCATCCCCTCCCGTGCTTCGTCGGAGGCGAAGAGCGCTGCCGAGCGGGCGATGAGGTCTTCGGCGTGACTGTCGAAACTCTGCAGCACAGTAGCCGTGACCAGCTCCTTCGATGCCTTCAGCCCCTGGGGTGACGCCCTGCGCAGTCCGTCGAGTACCGGTACGAGCGCCTTGTCCACGTCCTCGGCGGCGATGGTGACGACCCCGGTACGGGCCGCTTCCACAGCGTCGAAGCGTTCACCGGTGAGGTAGTAGCGGGTGGCTGCGCGCGGGTCGAGGCGGGGCAGCAGCGGCAGGGAGATCACGGCGGGGGCGAGGCCCAGGCGCGATTCGGTGAGGGCGAACGACGACTCGGGGCCCGCCACGGAGATGTCGCACGCCCCGAGGAGCCCGAGGCCCCCGGCCCGGACGTGCCCGGTGACCCGGGCGACGACGGGCTTGGGGAGGGCGACGACCGCCCGCATCAGGGCGACGAACGCCGCCGGTTCGGGCGGTGCGGTCAGATCGGCGCCCGCGCAGAACGTGTTGCCGGTGTGGGTGAGGACGACGGCGCGGACGGTGTCGTCGGCCGCGCAGCCGGCCAGGGCCTCGGTCAGCTCGCCGACGAGCCGGGCCGAGAGCGCGTTGCGGTTGGCCGGGGAGTCGAGGGTGAGGGTGGTGATTCCGCGGTCGTGGGCCGGGGGTGCCAGGGTCATCGCGTCTTCTCCCGGTCACGCAGCTCGCGCCGCAGGATCTTGCCGGACACCGCGCGGGGCACCGCCTCGATGAACTCGGCCTGTCTGACCTTCTTGTACGGGGAGACGCGCTCGGCGACGTACGCGATGACGTCGTCCTCCGTGAGGTCCCCCGCGTCCGGCCGACGCACCAGGTAGGCCTTGGGGATCTCGTTGCCGTCGGTGTCGTGGACGCCGATGACGGCGGCGTCGGCGATCGAGGGGTGGGTCAGGAGGAGGGCCTCCAGGTCGGCGGGGGCCACCTGGTAGCCCTTGTACTTGATGAGTTCCTTGACCCGGTCGACGACGTACAGCCAGCCCTCCGCGTCGACGCGGCCGACGTCCCCGGTGTGCAGCCATCCCTCCTCGTCGATCATGGCGGCGGTGGCGTCGGGGCGGCCGAGGTAGCCCTTCATGACCTGGGGGCCGCGGATGAGGATCTCGCCGTCGGTTCCGTCGCGGACGTCGGTGCCGGGGTCGGTGAGCGAGACGATCCGCATCTCGGTGCCGGGCAGCAGCTTGCCGACCGTGCCCGGCGGCGGGTTCTCAGCGTCGAGGGGGACGACATGGGTGCCGGGCGAGAGTTCCGTCATCCCGTAGGCCTGCCGTACGGCGGGCACCCCGAGCCGGGTGGAGCAGGCGGCGGCGAGCTGGGCGTCCAGCGGGGCGGCGGCGCTGACGATGTACTCCAGCGAGGAGAGGTCGTAGTCGCCGACGAGCGGGTGCTTGGCGAGGGCCAGGACGATGGGCGGTGCGACGTACAGGCCCGTGATGCGGTGGGTCTGGATCGTCTCCAGGAACTGGGCGAGATCGAAGCGGGGCAGGACGACGACCGTGGCGCCGTAGCGCAGCGGCCCGTTCATGAGGGCGGTCAGCCCGTAGATGTGGAAGAAGGGCAGCACCGCCAGGATGCGTTCGCGTTCGCCGAGGGGGACGAGGGGCCGCAGCTGCTCCAGGTTGGTGGCGATGGAGCGGTGGGTGAGCATGACGCCCTTGGGGGTCCCCGTGGTGCCGGAGGAGTACGGGAGTACGGCGATGTCCTCGGCCGGGTCGAAGGCGATGTCGGGTTCGGGGGCGGTGGAGCCCAGCATGTCGAGTACGGAGGTGTGGCCCTCGGCCTGGTCGCAGACGTAGATCTCCTCGATGCCGCCCGCGAGCTCGGCGGCCCGGCGGGCGACGTCGAGGAGCAGGGACACGGTGACGATCCAGCGGGCGCCCGAGTCCTTGAGCTGTTTGGCGAACTCCTCGGGTGTGGCCAGCGGGTGGATGGTGGTGACGGTGGCGCCGGCCCGGGTCGCCCCGTAGAAGACGGGCGGGTAGGCGATCGTGTTGGGGCTGTGCAGGGCGAGGACGTCGCCCTTGCGCAGGCCCGCCGCGGCGAGGTGGGCGGCGATGCGCCGGTGGAAGGTGTCGAGCTGGCCGTAGGTGACGGTCATCCCGTTGGTCCCGTCGATCAGGGCGGGGATGTCACCGAAGTCCGGGGCGTTGCCGAGGACGGCCTCGTGGATGGGTTTTTCGAGGGGCGTGACGTCTGCGTACTCGCTGTGGAACACCATGGCGGTCCCCTTCGACGCGGGTGGAGAGCCAGAATCGCCCCTGCGGGGGCGGATGGGGAGACCCGGGACGTGGCCGAACTCGTCGGGACGACCTCAGTACGACTTCGGCAGGCCCAGGGTCTGGTGGGAGACGTAGTTCAGGATCATTTCCCGGCTGACCGGCGCGATACGGGAGACACGCGCCGCCGTGATGAGCGAGGCGAGCCCGTACTCGCGGGTGAGGCCGTTGCCGCCGAGGGTGTGAACAGCCTGGTCGACGGCCCTGACGCAGGCTTCGGCCGCGGCGTACTTCGCCATGTTGGCGGCCTCCCCCGCGCCGGTGTCGTCGCCGTCGTCGTAGAGCTTGGCGGCCTTCTGCATCATCAGCCGGGAGAGTTCGAGCTCTATGTGCGCCTGGGCGAGCGGGTGGGCGATGGCCTGGTGGGCGCCGATGGGCGCGCCCTTCCAGACGGTGCGGGTCTTCGCGTACTCCACGGCCCGTTCGACGGCGTAGCGGCCCATGCCGATGGCGAAGGCGGCGCCCATGATGCGTTCCGGGTTCAGTCCGGCGAAGAGCTGGAGCAGCCCCGCGTCCTCTCCCCCGCTCTCGGCTCCGCTCGAGCGGGAGGGGCCCCCACCGACGAGGGCGTCGGCGGGCAGCCGTACGTCGTCGAGGACCAGCTCGAACTGCTTCTCCGCCGCCTGGAGCTCCATGTCGATCTGAGTGCGGGAGAAGCCCGGGGCGTCGCGGGGGACGATGAAGAGACAGGGCTTGAGGCTGCCGGACCTCGCGTCCTCGGTGCGGCCGACGATCAGGGTGGCGTCGGAGATGTCGACGCCGGAGATGAAGACCTTGCGTCCGCTGAGGACCCACTCTCCCCCACGGTCCCGCCGGGCGGTGGTGGTGATGCGGTGGGAGTTGGAGCCGGCGTCGGGCTCGGTGATACCGAAGGACATGGTCAGGGAGCCGTCGGAGAGGCCCGGGAGCCAGGCCCGTTTCTGCTCCTCGGTGCCGAAGCGGGCGATGACGGTGCCGCAGATCGCCGGGGAGACGACCATCATGAGCAGAGGGCTGCCGGCTGCGCCGAGCTCCTCCAGGACGATGGAGAGTTCGGCCATGCCGCCGCCCCCGCCGCCGTACTCCTCGGGGAGGTTGACGCCGAGGTATCCGAGCTTGCCCGCCTCTTCCCAGAGTTCGCGGGGGTGCTCGCCCTTCCGGGCCAGACCGGTGCTGTAGTCGCGGCCGAAGCGCTTGCCGAGTGCGGCGACGGCGGCGCGGAGGGCCTTGTGCTCTTCGGTTTCGAGGACGGTGCTCATGGGGTCGTCTCCTCCTGGTGCGCGGGTGCGGGCGCAGGCGCCTGGACGGGTGTGTCCTGTACGACGGCGAGCAGTGCGCCGACCTCGACCTGGAGTCCGGGGGCGGCGTGGAGCGCGGTGAGGGTGCCGGAGGCGGGGGCGAGGATGCGGTGCTCCATCTTCATCGCCTCCAGCCAGATCAGCGGCTGCCCGGCCGCGACGGGCGCGCCGGGCGCGAGGCCGTCGGCGAGGCGTACGACGGTGCCGGGCATGGGGGCGAGCAGGGAGCCGGGTTCGGTGCGTTCGGCGGGGTCGGTGAAGCGGGGCAGGGCGGTGAAGGTGTACGAGCCGGCGGCCGTGTCCACGTACACCCGGTCACCGTGGGTGGCCACGGTGAAGTGCCGGGTCACACCGCCCGCTTCGAGGGTGACCGCGTCGGAGCGGGCGGCGAGGACCCGCTCGCCGGTCACGGGGGCGGGGATGCCGCCCCGGCCGGTGCGGTAGGGGATCTCGTACGCGGTGCCCTCGGGCTCGCACCGGTAGCTCCTGCTCCGGGGCTGCGAGGCGAGGTTGCGCCAGGCGCCTAGGCGGGCGGGGCCCGGACCGCTGCCCGCCCCCACGGCGGAGGCGAGCGCCGCGGCGGTGGCGGCGAGGCGGCGGGCCTCCTCGTCACCGGGGGCGGCGGACGTGGTCAGGGCCGCCAGGTTCCGGTCGTAGAAGCCGGTGTCGAGGTCGCCCGCGACGAAGTCGGGGTGGCGCAGGGAGCGTACGAGGAGCTGCCGGTTGGTGACCGGGCCGTGGACGCGGGCGCGTTCCAGGGCGCGGGCGAGGAGCCGGACGGCTTCGGTGCGGGTGGGGGCGTGGGCGATGACCTTGGCGAGCATCGGGTCGTAGTGCACCCCGACGGTGTCGCCGCCGGTGTAGCCCGTGTCGAGACGGAGGCCGGGTCCGTCGGGCACGTCGAGTGTGAGCAGTGCTCCGGTCTGTGGCTGCCAGTCACGCGCCGGGTCCTCGGCGTAGAGCCGGGCCTCGACGGCGTGTCCGGCCGGCCCCGGCGGTGTGGCGGCAGGCAGCGCCCCGCCCTCGGCGACGCGCAGTTGCAGGGCGACGAGGTCGAGGCCGAACACCGCCTCGGTGACGGGGTGTTCGACCTGGAGCCGGGTGTTCATCTCCAGGAAGTACGGGCGCCCTCCGGCCGATACGAGGAACTCGACGGTCCCCGCGCCCCGGTAGCCCACCGCCTGAGCGGCGGCGACGGCGGCGTCGTGCAGCGTCCGGCGCAGCCCGTCGTCGAGGCCGGGTGCGGGGGCCTCCTCGATGACCTTCTGGTGGCGTCGCTGGAGCGAGCAGTCGCGGGTGCCGAGCGCCCAGACCGTGCCCTCCCCGTCCGCCATGACCTGGACCTCGACGTGCCGGCCCCGCTCGACGTACGGCTCGGCGAAGACCTCGCCGTCCCCGAAGGCGGAGGCGGCCTCGGCGGACGCTGCGGTCAACTCAGCCGGCAGCGCGTCCAGTTCCCGCACGATCCGCATGCCGCGCCCGCCGCCGCCCGCCGCCGCCTTCAGCAGCAGGGGCAGATCGGCGCCGGTGGCGCTTCCCGGGTCGACCGGGGCGAGCAGGGGGACATCGGCGGCGGCCATCAGCTCCTTGGCGCGGGTCTTGGACGCCATCAGTTCGATGGCCTTGACCGGCGGCCCCACCCAGACGAGGCCGGCGTCCAGCACGGCCTGGGCGAACCCGGCGTTCTCCGAGAGGAAGCCGTACCCCGGGTGCACGGCGTCGGCCCCCGCGGCGAGCGCGGCGGCGACGACGAGGTCGCCCCGCAGATACGTATCGGCGGGTGCGGCCCCCGGCAGGCGTACGGCGGTGTCGGCCTCCCGTACGTGCAGGGCGCCGGCGTCCGCGTCGGAGTACACGGCGACGGTGGAGATGCCCAGTTCACGGCAGGTACGGAAGATCCGGCAGGCGATCTCGCCCCGGTTGGCGACAAGCAGTGCGGTGATCATCCGATTCCTCACATCCGGAAGACGCCGAAGCCGCGCGCGCCTTCGACCGGTGCCGTATGGATCGCGGACAGGCACATCCCGAGGACGGTCCTGGTGTCGCGCGGGTCGATGACCCCGTCGTCGTACAGCCGCCCCGAGAGGAACATCGGCAGCGACTCGGACTCGATCTGCTGCTCCACCATGGCGCGCAGACCGGCGTCGGCCTCGTCGTCGTAGGGCAGCCCCTTCGCGGCGGAGGAGGCGCGGGCGACGATCGAGAGGACGCCCGCGAGCTGCTGGGGGCCCATGACGGCGGACTTGCTGCTGGGCCAGGCGAAGAGGAAGCGGGGGTCGTAGGCCCTGCCGCACATGCCGTAGTGCCCGGCGCCGTAGGAGGCGCCCATCAGTACGGAGAGGTGGGGGACCCGCGAGTTCGACACCGCGTTGATCATCATCGCGCCGTGCTTGATGATGCCGCCCTGTTCGTACTCCTTGCCGACCATGTAGCCGGTGGTGTTGTGCAGGAAGAGGAGCGGGATGTCGCGCTGGTTGGCGAGCTGGATGAACTGGGCGGCCTTCTGCGACTCCTCGCTGAACAGCACGCCCTGCGCGTTGGCGAGGATGCCGACGGGATAGCCGTGCAGGCGGGCCCAGCCGGTGACCAGGCTGGTCCCGTAGAGCGGCTTGAAGGCATCGAAGTCCGAGCCGTCGACGAGGCGGGCGATGACCTCACGGGGGTCGAAGGGGATCTTGAGGTCGCCGGGCACGATGCCGACCAGCTCGTCCTCGTCGTACTTCGGCGGTTCCGCCGGTCCCGGATCCGGGTGCGCCTTGCGCCAGTTGAGCCGGGCGACGATCCGGCGGGCCTGGCGCAGCGCGTCGTGCTCGTCGACGGCGTAGTGGTCGGCGAGGCCGGAGGTGCGGGCGTGCATCTCGGCGCCGCCGAGCGATTCGTCGTCGCTCTCCTCGCCGGTCGCCATCTTCACCAGGGGCGGTCCGCCGAGGAAGACCTTGGACTGATCCTTGATCATCACGGTGTGGTCGGACATGCCGGGGACGTACGCCCCGCCGGCCGTGGAATTCCCGAACACCACCGCGACGGTGGGGATTCCGGCGGCGGACAGCCGGGTGAGGTCGCGGAAGAGCGCCCCGCCGGGGATGAAGATCTCCTTCTGCGAGGGCAGGTCCGCGCCCCCGGACTCCACCAGTGAGATGCAGGGGAGCCGGTTGGCGAAGGCGATCTCGTTGGCGCGCAGCGCCTTCTTCAGGGTCCAGGGGTTGGATGCGCCGCCGCGCACGGTCGGGTCGTTGGCGGTGATCAGGCACTCCACGCCGGACACGGTCCCGATGCCGGTGACGAGCGAGGCTCCGATGGCGTAGTCGCTGCCCCAGGCGGCCAGCGGGGACAGCTCCAGGAAGGGGGTGTCCGGGTCGACGAGCAGCTCGATGCGCTCGCGGGCGAGGAGCTTGCCGCGCCCCCGGTGGCGGGCCACGTATTTCTCGCCGCCGCCTGCCAGGGCCTTGGCGTGCTCGGTGTCCAGCTCGGCGAGCTTCGCGAGCATGGCCTCGCGGTGGGCGGCGTATTCGGGCCCCGTGGTGTCGAGCGCGGTGGGCAGGACGGTCATGCGTTCACCTCCGGTCGGTCCAGCAGCCGTACGGGCACGGTGACGTGCCGGGACCGCAGCCACTCCCCCACCGCCTTGGCCTGCGGATCGAAGCGCGCCTGCGCGGCGACGCCCTCGCCGAGGAGGCCGTGGACGACGAAGTTGAGCGCCCGCAGCCGGGGCAGGACGTGGCGTACGACGGTGAGCCCGGCGGTCTCCGGCAGCAGTTCCCGGAACCGCGCGACGGTCAGCTCGTGGGCGAGCCACCGCCAGGCGTCGTCGGTGCGGACCCACACGCCGACATTGGCGTCCCCGCCCTTGTCGCCGCTGCGGGCGCCCGCGATCCGTCCGAGAGGGGTGGTGCGGGTGGGCCCGGAGGGCAGCGGTTCGGGCAGCTCCGGCTCCGGGACGTCTTCCAGCCGGCGGTACGGGCCGGCCGCCGGGACGGCCTCCCGGGACCCGTCGGGCCCCACGGCGACGTGCTCGACCTCACCGGCCGGTACGTACGTGGCCTCGAACACCCCGTACGGCGCGCCCTTCCCGGGCGGGGCGGTCACATGGAAGCCCGGGTAGCTGCCGAGTGCCAGCTCGACGGCCGCCCCGGACACCGCGCGGCCGACCGCGTCCGCTTCCGGGTCGCGCACGACGAGGCGGAGCAGGGCGCTCGCGGTCTCCTCCGTCGCGGCGTCGGCCCGGTCGGTGCGGGCGAGCTCCCACCGCACCTCGGCGGGTTTCGAGCCCGCGCGGTCGAGGGCGTCGGCGAACTGGCCGCGCACCAGCCGGGCCTTGGCCTCGATGTCGAGCCCCGTCAGCACGAAGACGACCTCGTTGCGCCACCCCCCGAGCCGGTTGAGCCCGACCTTGAGCGTGGGCGGCGGTGCCTCGCCGCGTACGCCGCTGATCCGCACCCGGTCGGACCCGTCCTGCGTCAGCTTGACGGTGTCGAGCCGGGCGGTGACGTCGGGGCCGGCGTATCGGGCGCCGCCGGTCTCGTAGAGCAGTTGGGCGGTGACGGTGCCGACGTCGACGACACCGCCCGTGCCGTCGTGCTTGGTGATGACGCTGCTGCCGTCCTCGTGGATCTCGGCGAGCGGGAATCCGGGGCGGCGGACGTCGTGGTCGCCGAAGAAGGCGTAGTTGCCGCCGGTGGCCTGGGTTCCGCACTCCAGGACGTGCCCGGCGACCACGGCCCCGGCGAGGGCGTCACGGTCGTCCGGCGCCCAGCCGAAGTGGGCGGCGGCGGGCCCGGTGACGAGGGCCGCGTCGGTGACCCGGCCGGTGACGACGATGTCGGCCCCGGCGCGCAGACAGGCGGCGATGCCTCCGCCGCCGAGGTAGGCGTTGGCGGTGAGGTAACCGTCGGGCACGGGCCGGCTGTCGCCCTCGACGTGCGCGACGCGCACGGGCACACCGGTCCGCTCCGCCAGCTCCCGTACGGCGTCGGCGAGTCCGGCCGGGTTCAGCCCGCCGGCGTTGGCGACGATCTTCACCCCCCGCTCGTGGGCAAGCCCCAGCCCCTCCTCCAGCTGCCGCAGGAAGGTGGAGGCGTAGCCGCGCTTCGGGTCCTTGAGACGGCTGCGGCCGAGGATCAGCATGGTGAGTTCGGCGAGGTAGTCCCCGGTGAGGACGTCCAGCGGGCCGCCGGTGAGCATCTCCCGCAGGGCGTCGAAGCGGTCGCCGTAGAAGCCGGACGCGTTGCCGATGCGCAGCGGCCGGGTCATCGGTCCGTCTTCCGGGGGCGCCCGGGACCGGCGGGTCCGGCGAAGGCCTGCGCGATGTCCAGCCACTGCCCGGCGTCCGCGCCCACCGCCTCGACGGCGAGGTCGTCCCGGTGCGCGCGCTGGGTGACGAGCAGGCAGAAGTCGAGGAGGGGCCCGGTGACCCGCTGGGCGGCGTCCTCGGGCCCGTACACGGTCAACCCGCCGTCCTCGGCCCGAAGCTCGATACGGAACTGCTCGGCGGGCGGTTGCAGGCCCCGTACGAAGTAGGCGTAGTCCCGGGCGCGTACGCCGATCCTGGCGACGTGCCGCAGCCGCGCGGTCGGCTTCCTGGTCACGCCCAGCGCGTCGGCGATGTCCTGACCGTGGGCCCAGGTCTCCATGAGCCGTGCGGTCGCCATCGAGGCGATGCTCATCGGCGGGCCGTACCAGGGCAGTTTCGTCCCGGCGGGCGCCGCGCGCAGTGCCTCCTGGAGCCGGGCCCGGCCCTCCCGCCACTCCACGAGCAGCGCCTCGGGGGTCAGGGCGGTGACGGCTTCCTCGGCAGCGTCGCCGACGAAGGTCTCGGGCGCGGCCAGCGCCTTCTCGACCTCGGCGGCGAAAGCTTCGGGCTCGGTGGCGGCGGTCAGGGCCACCTCGTCGGTCCAGTTGAGGTGGGCGATCTGATGGGCGACGGTCCACCCTTCGGCGGGAGTCGGCGCGGCCCACTCGTGTGCGCTCAAACCCGCTACCAGCAGGTCGAGTCCGTCGCTCTCCTCCCGCATGTCGTCGAGCACGGCGGCGGTCACGGCCGATGCGTCGGGCACGGTGCGCTCCCCTCGGGGCGTGGCGGTGTGCCCCGGAGCATGCCAGCGCCCCATAAAACAAGCAAGCATGCTTGCATGCTTTGTTCGGCGACCCTGACCCCGGTGGAGGGCGCTCAGTCGGCCCGGTATCCCGGCACGGAGGGCCAGCGCACGGTCAGCACCACGGACTCCTCCTCCGCGTGCCAGGAGTGGTCGACACCCCGGCCCCACACGACGTAGTCACCCTGGCGTTCCAGCAGCACGTCACGCTCGGGGAACCGCATCCGGAAGCGGCCGCTGACAAGCACGAGCAGGGCGGTGCGCTCCTCGCCCCGCACCCACTCAGGCCGCTCGTCCCCCTGCGGATGGATGCCCCACTTGATCTCCAGGGCCTCGCTGTGGCGCGGGTCGGAGGGGTCCTTGAAGTGGCCGAGCAGCCATCCGCGGTCCAGCGCCGCGTCCACCTCCGCACGGCCTGCATACACACCATCCCCGCCACCGGCGCCCGGCCGACGGGGAGTCACGGACATCCCCTTCGAACATTCCGGGCGTTATCCAGTCCGTGACTTCCCAGCGAACGCCGGGGCGGTTGACTCACATCGGCCATTGTTCGCACCCATTCAGCCATCGCCGCACAACAGTTCTCCGGAATGAACGAGTCGTGAAATGATCTTGGTCGCTACGGACCATACCGCGCGCCGGTTCCGCCTCGCCCGGCCGGTTTCGACATCTCGACAAGCCCACCAGGAGTTCACTCATGCGCATGCCCAGACGACTCGCGTCCGCTGCGACGGTCCTCGGCCTCACCGCCGCCGGGATGACCCTCACGGTCGGCACCGCCGAGGCCGCTTCCTACAACAGCGCCTGCGGGTCGGGTTACAGCGTGATCGACTCCATGGATGTCGGCGACGGCAACACGTTCCTGACCTACAACAGCTCCACCGGTTACAACTGCGTCGTGACCGTCGGCGACGCCCCGGGGACGTCCCAGATCCTGGGCGCCCGTCTGCGGCTGCACAGCACTTCCACCACGTGGAAGTCCAGTGAGCTGGACGACGGGGTGTTCAGCTACTACGCGGGTCCGGTCTACGCCTACGCCAAGGGTTCGTGCATCGACTGGGGCGGCCGCGCGGCGTCCAACTACACGCGCGTCAACTACGGCGTCCACTGCGGCTGAGCCGGCACCCCACACGTCAGGTCGGCACTCGACCTCGCCGCCGACGGGTGAGAGATCTCCCGGGCTACTCCGTGCGGTCGCCCTCCGCCTGGGAGGGTTCGGTCCGGGGGACGTCGGGGTGGGTCTCGGGGGACCTGCCGCGCACGACCGGCTCCT
This sequence comes from Streptomyces sp. NBC_01166, assembly GCF_045039765.1. Lineage (NCBI taxonomy): Bacteria > Bacillati > Actinomycetota > Actinomycetes > Kitasatosporales > Streptomycetaceae > Streptomyces > Streptomyces sp. NBC_01166. The sequence continues at coordinate 4,850,200 of NZ_CP108613.1, read as the reverse complement.
CGCGTTCGCCCTCGGCCTGCGAGGGCGTGTGCGAGTACAGCCCGGCGTACTCATCGGTTTCCTTGGTGGCTCCCATGCGCGGGCCTCCTTCCTTCGCTCCCTTCCATCGTGCTCCCCGTGCCCACTCCCGGCGCGGTGACGCCGCGCCGGGAGTCCCCGCCTCCGCGCGGGGGCCGCGTCACTGCCCCTTCGACGCCGCCTCGGCCATCTTCGCCGTGGTGCTGGCGCCGTCCAGCGCTTCGCGGATGATGTCGGCATGGCCGCTGTGGTGGGTGATCTCCCGGAAGATGTGCCACAGGACGTGGCGGACGGTCCAGACGACCGGCTCCGGGGGCGACCAGGGGTACGTGGGCAGCGTGACCTCGCGGTCGAGGTCGGCCTCCTCGCGCACCGTACGGTCGAAGGCGGCCGCCGCCGCGTGGAAGGCCTCCAGCAGCCCGGGCACCGTCTCGGCGTCGGTCATCCGGTTGCCGTCGGGGTCGAGGTCCGCCCAGTCGATCTTGGCGGGGGCGGTGCCCTCGACGACGTCGAGCCAACTGCGCTGCACGCCTCCGAGGTGCTTCAGGAGTCCGCCGAGGGTCAGCTCGCTGACCGTCGTCCGGGCGCGGGCCCCGGCGTCGTCGAGCTCCGCGACGGTGTAGAGAAAGTTGGTGCGCTGATCGGTCACGAGCGCCAAGAGATCGTCGCGTTCGGGCATGTGTTCCTCCAGGTCGGCCATCGCGACCACCCTAGGATCGGACGCCTGCCCGCGCAGGCGGAACGGGCAGGCCGGTCCCCCGGCGCGGCGGACTCACCGCTTCCGCGCACCCCGCGTCTGGCTGCGCACCGCGCCCATGCTCGCCCCGATGACCAGGGCGATGGCGAGGGCGTCGGTGGACGAGAGGGCCTGGTCGAGGAGGAGGAAGCCCGCCGTGGCCGCGATGGCCGGTTCCAGGCTCATCAGGACAGCGAAGGTGGGCGCGGGCAGCCGGCGCAGGGCCATGAGTTCGAGGGTGTACGGAAGGACCGAGCTCAGCAGCGCCACGGCCACACCCAGAGCCAGCGTGGTCGGGACGACGAGCTTCGAGCCCGATTCCATGATGCCGAGGGGCAGCGAGAGGACCGCTGCCACCGCCATGGCGAGGGCCAGCCCGTCCGCCTGCGGGAAGCGGCGGCCGGTGCGGGCGCTGAAGAGGATGTACAGCGCCCACATCACGCCCGCACCCAGGGCGAACGCCGCCCCGACCGGGTCCAGGCGGTCGAAGCCGCCGCCACTGAGCAGGACGACACCCCCGAGGGCGAGAGCGGCCCAGACGAGGCTGGTCAGCCGGCGGGAGGCGACGACGGACAGGACCAGGGGCCCCAGCACCTCCAGGGTGACGGCCGCGCCCAGCGGGATGCGGTCGACGGCCTGGTAGAAGAGCATGTTCATGCCGCCCATCGCGACACCGAAGGCGACCACGGTGCCCCAGTCGGCGCGCGAGTGCCCCCGCAGCTTCGGCCTGCAGATGACCAGCAGGACGACAGCCGCGGCGGCGAGGCGCAGGGTGACGACGCCGAGCGCGCCCGCCTTCGGCATCAGCAGGACGGCGACCGCCGCGCCGAACTGGACGGAGAGCCCGCCCGCCACCACCAGCGCGACCGGGCCGAGTGCGGCTCTCCGGGCGCCGGGGCGCCCCGGCCGGCCGTGTCCCGGCTCGTCGAGCGCGGACACCGCCTCGGGTACGGCAACGGCGGCGGCGGGCTCTGCGGCAGCGCGCGGGTCGTTCACCGGAAACCTTTCATTCAGTCTAATGAAGTGCACCAAGAGGTCTACGATACGGCACCGGGCGGGGGTCCTCCACCTCCTCACCGTAGGGACCCGCGCGCCTCCCGTGAAATGCCGATTGTGCTCCCGTTATGCTCCGCAGGCATGAGCACTGGACAGGGCACGGGGAACGGCGGCCGCTCCATCGAGGTCCGGCACCTTCGGGCCTTCCTCGCCATCGCCGACGAGGGCAGCGTCACCCGCGCCGCCGCCCTGCTCGGCGTGACCCAGCCGGTCGTATCCCGCACGCTCGCCGCCCTGGAGCGGCACCTGGGCGTCCGGCTCGTCGACCGGTCCACCCACCACCTCGCCCTCACCCCCGAAGGCGTCTCCTTCCGCGACAAGGCGGCCGCCGCGGTCGGCGCCTTCGACGAGGCCGTCGACCCGGGACGGCCTCACGACCGGCCGCTGCGGATCGGGCACGCCTGGTCCGCGCTCGGCCCGTACACCACGCCGCTGCTGCGGGCCTGGCAGCAGCGCCACCCGGGGACCCCGCTCGAACTGCTCCGGATCGACGACCGTACGGCCGGTCTCACCCGCGGCGAGGTGGACGCGGCGCTGCTGCGCGGGCCCGTGGAGACCCCTGGACTCGTCACCGAGGTGCTGTTCACCGAGGCCCGGGTGGCGGCCGTGGCCGCCGACGGCCCGCTCGCCGCCCGTACCTCCGTTTCGCTGGCGGATCTGACCGGTGATCCGGTCGTCCTCAACACCGTCTCGGGCACCACCACGCTAGGCCTGTGGCCCCCGGACGCCCGGCCCGCCGCCACCGTCACCGTCGCCAACACCGACGACTGGTTCACCGCCATCGCGGCCGGGCGGGGCGTCGGGGTCTCGGGGACCTCCACCGCCCGGATGCACGCGTATGCGGGTGTCATCTACGTGCCGCTGGACGACGCCCCGCCGCTGCCCGTCCTGCTGGCACGCCGGGACGGCCCCGGCCATCCAGCGTTGCCCCGACTGGCGGCGCTCGCCCGGGAGATCGTGGCGCGGGAACAGGGCACGCCGTCCGGAATTCCGTCAGCCGGCGGGGAATGAAGCCGTGACGTAAGGGAGTTGGGGACCTGTACCGATCAGGTCGATCACTCCAGGGGGGGACGTCTCATGACGGACACCGGCGATACCACCATCAACGTGCACGGCACGGTCGCGGCGGGCTTCGAGGGCGTACGGGAGGAGTTCGCCGCCGTACTCGCCGCGGACCACACCGAGCCGGGCAGCCAGCTCGCCGTGTACCACCACGGCCGGCCCGTGGTGGACCTGTGGGCCGGGGAGGGCATCGACGGCGACTCGCTGCCCGCCGTGTACTCCTCGACCAAGGGCGCCGCGCATCTCGTCGTCGCCCTTCTCATCCAGGACGGGGTCATGGACCCGGACCGCACGGTCGCGTCCTACTGGCCGGAGTTCGCCGCCGAGGGCAAGGGCGAACTGACCGTACGCGAGCTGCTGGCGCACCGGGCCGGGCTGATCTGGGCCGACGGCGGGTTCCGCATCGAGGAGCTGGCCGACGACCGCCTCATCGCCGGGCGGCTGGCGGGACAGCGGCCCTACTGGACGCCCGGCACGGAGGTCGGCTACCACGCGCTGATGATCGGCGCCCTCACCGGCGAGGTGGTCCGCCGGGTCACCGGGCGGTCGATCCAGGAGATCTACGAGGAGCGGGTGCGCGCGCCGTACGGGCTCGACTTCCACCTGGGCCTGCCCGAGGCCCTCGAACCCCGTTACGTGGCCATCCGACCCGCCGTGGCCACCCCCGAGCAGCGTGCGGAGGCCGCGGCGAACCCGCTCGACCTGGACAGCCTGACGGCGCTCGCGTTCGGCTTCGCGGAGGACCCGCCGCTCGATCTGGTCGCCCTCGCCAACACACGCGCCGTACGCGCGCTCGGCCCCGCCTCGGTCGGCGGGGTGGGCTCGGCGCGAGGGCTGGCGGGGATGTACGCCGCGGCGGTCTCCGGGCTGGACGGTCTGCCGCCGCTGCTCACCCCGGAGACGGTGGCCGAGGCAGGCCGGGTGCGGTGGAAGGGCACCGACGTGGTGACCGCCCAGGCCGACCCCTTCGCCCTGGGTTTCGAGGCGCAGCAAGGGCACTACCCGGCCCTGGGTGAGGGCGCCTTCGGGCACTCGGGAGCCGCGGGGTCGCAGGCGTACGCGGATCCGGTCAACGGTGTGGCCTACGGCTACACCCGGCGGCGCTTCGCCCTTCCCGGCGGTGCCGCCGCGGAGAACGAGCGGCTGTCCGCGGCGGTGAGCGAGGCCGTCGCGAAGCTCTGAGACGGGGCCGGTCGCGGGGCCCGGCCCGGGCCGGCCCCGCGGTGGGCCGCGGGGCCGGCCCGGGTCACTTGGCGCAGACCGCCTTGTCGGCCTCCACGCGCTGGACGCCCTCCGGCGTCTTGTCGGGGGCCGAGAGCGGGCTGCCCGCCTCCGTGAAGTCCGGGCCCAGGGTCAGCACCATGGGGTCCATCTCGCCCGCGTCCGTCGTGGTCGGCTTGAGGGCCGAGGCCGACAGTCCCATCATGGCGGCCAGGCTGCGGGCCTGGTCCGCCTGGTTGGGGGCGTAGACGAGCTGGGTCTTCTTCACGTCCTCGGGCGCGTTCGCCTTGTTGGTGGACTTCAGCACGCCTTCTTCGTTCTGCAGCCAGTCCAGGGCGCTCTGCGCGGAGCCGGCGGGCGCGCCGCCGTTGAAGACGTCGACCCGCACGTCCGCCGCGTCGGCCTTCTCGCCCTTCAGCTTGGCGTCGTTCTTGGCTTTCGCCGCGGCCTTCTCCTGCTTCTCCACCGCGGTGAAGGAGACGTCCTCACGCATCATCGAGAAGACCTTCTGAGCCTTGGCGCTGTCCAGCAGGACGGTCGCCACGTCATCCGGGTTGTCCCGCACCGGGACGGTGGTGAACGTGATGTTCTTGGGATCGACCGACGCCAGCTCCATGCCCAGCTTGCGGAGCTGGTTTATGTCGTCGATCTTGTCGTCGACGGTGAGCGCCTTGGTGGCGGCCTCTGCGAGCGACCACATCTTGGTGGGGCTGGTCAGGGTGTCGTTGGACTTCAGCTTGCGCATCAACGAGCCCAGGAACTGCTGCTGGATCTCGATGCGGCTCAGGTCACTGCCGAATCCGACGGAGTGCCGGGTGCGCAGGAAGGCCAGGGCTTCCTCGCCCTGGAGGCTGTGCTTCCCCTTGGGCAGCTTGAGGTGGGAGTCCTTGTCGTCGATGTCCTTGGCGAGGCAGACTTCCACGCCGTCGACGGCCGTCGTCAGGGACTTGACCGCGTTGAAGTCGGCCACCATGAAGTGGTCGACCTTCAGGCCCGTGAGCTCGGTGACGGTCCGCATGGTGCAGCTGGGCGTGCGGTCGGACTGTCCGAGGCTGGTGTTGAAGCGCGCCCCGGTGGTCGCGGGGATGTCCTTCTCCTCCCCGCTCTCCAGCTTCGTGGGGCAGTTGGGGATGTCGGTTATCAGGTCCCGGGGGATGCTCAGCGCGGTCGCGTTCGTACGGTCCTTGGAGACGTGGAACAGGATGTTGGTGTCGGCGTGGCCGACACTCCCCGCGTCCCCGTAGCCCTCGTTGCCCTCGCCGGTCCGCTTGTCGGTCCCGATCACCAGGACGTTGATCGCCCGGTCCTTGCTGAAGCCACCGGTGCCGGCCCCGTCGGTGGAGACGGCGGTGATGTTGCCGTTGAAGTGCTGGTACACGAGGTAGCCCGCGGTGCCGGTGCCCACCAGGAGGAAGGCGAGCACACCGCCGGTCCACACCAGGGCCTTCTTCTTGCGGGACTTCCTGGGCTTCGCCTTGCGGCGCCCGGTGGCAGGCGCTGCCGCCCGGTTCCCCGGCTTCCGCGGCTCGTCCCGGTCCCCGCGCCCGCCGGCGCCGCCCGCACCCCTGCGGCCGCCGCGCTGGCCGGGCACGGATGCCCGGTCGCCGGACGGTGTCGTCCCCGGCTTCGGCCTGCGGCGCGGTCCGGGCGTCCCGGCCTCCGACGTACCGGCCGACGCGGATGATCGCCCTGGGGAGGGGGTCAGTCGCAGTTCGTAATCACCGGTGTCCGGGTTGAGTACCCACTGGTCTGCGGGGTCGATACCCTCGTCCCGCCCACGGCCTTGCGCGTCCACGGTTGCCTGCGTCCTCCGTCGGGGCCACGCGGCGCCTCCCCCTTCAAGGCGCGCGGTGTGTCTTACGGCAGTGCCGACCTGGGAGGTCGGACGCACCGGAGCGCTCACACTAGCTGGCCACCGGCCCGGGAGCGACGATCGTGACAAATCAAGCCCCACACAGGGGACATACCCACACATTCACCATGAGTCACCCACCCCGCCTCTCACGCAACGCCGGAAACACGCGCCGACGGACACGAATCAGGTCGGTTCGAGCCAGATTTCATACAGAAGTGGCCACAAGGAATCCCCAAACAAGTCGCCAATTCTCCTATAGTTGCCGTGACTTGATCAGGAACAATCAGCTCCAGTTGTGGTTCTTTCGCCGTCACCACACCGATATGCCCCGATTGTCCCCTCGTCGCACCTGTCCCTCCCGCCGCACCGTCCGCCCCGAGGACTCCGATTGCGCCCTTCACTCCGGCCGACCGCACTCGCCCTGCTGATCTCGGCAGCCGTTACCGGTGCTCTGTGCCTGTGGGCGGTCTCCGCCGCGCCCGCCTCGGTACGGACACCGCTCGCCTGGGGGGCGGGTGCCGCCGCCGTGCTGCTGTGCGTCGCGGTGGCCGTGACGGTCCACACGCTCGCCACCGCCCGCAACCTGCGGGCCCTGCGGGCCGCCGACTCCGAACGCTTCACCGCCGAGACCTCCCGCCTCGTCTCGACCTCCGCCGCCGAGGCGCAGCGCTTCACCGCGGAGACCGCCCGGATCAGAGCGGCGGCCTCTTCCGAGGCGGCCCGGGTCACCGCCGAGGCGGACGAGCGTGTCGCACGGGTCACCGCCGAGGCGGCCGAGCAGCACGAGCGGCTCACCGCCGAGACCGCGCGCCTCACCGCCCGCGCCCGGCGCAGCGAGACCGAGCGCTCCGCCGCGGTCGCCGCGTGTGCCAACGCCGCCGGCCGGATGCAGGCCCTGGCCACGAGCATGCTGGCCGACCTGCGTGAGATGGAGCACCGGCACACCGCCGAGGACGTGCTCGGCGACCTGCTGCACCTGGACCACCGCACGGCGCAGGCGGGCCGTCTCGCCGACTCCATCGCCGTGCTGACCGGGGCGCGTTCCGGGCGCCGCTGGGCCAAGCCGATCGTGATGGAGTCGATCCTGCGCGGCGCGATGGGCCGTATCGGCGGCTACCAGCGCATCCGCCTCCACTCCACCAGCGATGTGGCGATCGCCGGCCACGCCGCCGAGGGCGTCATGCACGCCCTGGCGGAGCTCCTCGACAACGCTGCCAACTTCTCGCCGCCCACCGCCGAGGTGCACGTGTACGTCGAGGAGGTCCCGGCGGGCATCGTCGTCACCGTCGAGGACAGCGGCCTGGTGATGAGCGATGTGCAGCTGCGCCGCGCCGAACGGGCCGTCTCCGCCGACAACCAGGACCTCACGGGGCTCTCCGGCACCCGGCTCGGACTCGCGGTCGTCGGCCGACTGGCCAGGAAGCACGGCCTCACCGTCTCCTTCCGGCCGTCGGCGCGCGGCGGCACGGGCGCGCTGATGATGCTGCCGCAGGAGCTCATCTCCCGTACGCCCACGCCCGCCCCGGCCCCCGAGCCCGCCCGGCACCCCGAGCCGGAGCCCGACCACGCGACGCCGGACGCGGAGGACCGGGGCCGGGCCACGGCGGGCTCCCCCGGGTCCGCGTCCCGCACGGCGTCCGCGCCCGGGAAGCCCGAGTCGGCGTCCGAGTCCACCGGTTCCGTCCCCCAGTTCGGAGAGAGCGGCCTGCCCAAGCGCCGCCGCGGCCGCACCCTGGCCGCCGCCGAAGCACGTACCGGCGATGCCGCCCCCGGCGGAGCCGAAACCCCCAGGCCCCGTACCACCGACCCGAAGGTGCAGGCTGCCCGCTTCAGCACCTTCAGCAAGGCCGTACGAGCCAACTCCCCGCACCCGGAAGGCAACACCCGATGAGCGCGACCACCGACGAGAAGCTGAACTGGCTGCTGGAGGGGCTGCTCGACCGCACGCCCGGCGCCCGGCACGCCCTCGTCCTGTCCCGGGACGGCCTGAAGCTGTGCCGCACCCCCGAACTCTCAGTCGACCAGGCCGACCAGCTGGCCGCGATCTCCGCCGGCATCCAGAGCCTGTCGCACGGCGCGTCCATGGAGTTCGGTGACGGCACCGGCGGCGTACGGTCCGCGATGACCGAGTTCTACGGCGGCGTGCTGTTCATCGTCGAAGCGGGCGCGGGCGCCCACCTGGCGGTCGTGGCGGCCGAGGACTCCGACGTCGGCCTCGTCGGCCACAACATGAGCGAACTCGTCGAGCAGCTCGGCGAATACCTCGTCGCACCTCCGCGTGACCCCGTGGCCGGCGACGCGGCGGCCCCGGCCACGGAAAAAGCGGACGTATGACATCGGTCCCGCGCCCCCGCCCCGGACGCGATGACGACCCGGACCGGCTGTACACCCTGACGGGTGGCCGCAGCCGGTCCGACTCGGCCGCGTTCGACCTGGTGACGCTCGTCGTCGCCGAGTGCGAACCGAACCCCGGGATGCAGTCGGAGCACGTCGCGATCCTGCGGATGTGCCACAGCCCTACCGCGGTCGTCGAGATCTCGGCCACCCTGAGTCTGCCCGTCAGCATCGTCCGCATCATGCTGTGCGACCTGCTCGACACCGGCCGGATCAGCGCCCGCCACCCCCGTACTGCACGTGTCGAGGACCGGCTCCCCGACACCGACACCCTGGAACAGGTGCTCGTTGGACTCCGCAACCTCTGACCGTGCCGCCCTGCAGGCGACGGCCGACAACGGACTGAAGATCGTCGTTGTCGGCGGCTTCGGGGTCGGCAAGACAACCATGGTCCGATCCGTGAGCGAGATCCGTCCGCTCAACACGGAGGAGACCATGACCCGCGCGGGCGAGGCGGTCGACGACCTCGACGGTGTGCACTCCAAGACGTCCACCACGGTCGCCTTCGACTTCGGCCGCATCACGCTCGACGCGCGGTCGGTCCTCTATCTCTTCGGCGCGCCCGGACAGGAACGCTTCTGGTTCCTGTGGGACCGCCTCTTCTCCGGCACCCTGGGCGCCGTCGTCCTCGTCGACACCCGGCGGCTCGCCGACTCCTGGTACGCGATCGACCGGCTGGAGCACCACGGCACGCCGTTCATCGTCGCGTGCAACGACTTCGGCGGCCCGCTCCACACCGAGCAGCAGATCCGCGAGGCCCTCGACCTCTCCCCCGACGTCCCGCTCGTCGAGTGCGACGCCCGGGACCGCTCCTCCAGCAAGTACGTCCTGATCACGCTCGTCGAGCACCTCCACGCTCTCTCCCTCGCCCGCGCGAAGGGTGCCGAAGCGGCACTCGCGGCCGGCCAGGGCGCCGCGGCGATGACCCCGGAGCGGACCCCGTGACCAAGTGCCCCGTGTCCCACGGCTCCGTGCCCCTGTCCGGGCCGCGCTTCCAGACCGACCCCGTGCAGGTGTACCGGGACATGCGACGCGACCACGGCGCCGTGGCCCCCGTCGCGCTCGACGGCGACATACCCGCCTGGCTGATCCTCGGCTACCGGGAGCTGCACCAGGTCACCAACGACCCGGTGCTCTTCAGCCGGGACTCGGACCTGTGGAACCAGTGGGAGAACATCCCGGACGGCTGGCCGCTGCTGCCGATGATCGGCCGCAAGCAGCCGTCGATCCTGTACACGGTCGGTGAGCGGCACACCGTCCGGGCGTCGATGATCAGCAACGCGCTGGAGGCCGTCGACCCGTTCGCGCTCAAGCGGTACGCGGAGGAGTTCGCCGACGACCTCATCGACGGCTTCTGCTCCACCGGCCGCACCGACATCATCGCCGAGTACGCGATGCTGCTCCCGGCCCGCGTCCTCGCGAGGATCTACGGCTTCAGCGACGAGGTCGGAGGGCCCCTCGTCGGCGCGCTCAACGACATGATCGACGGCCGTGAGAGGGCCCTGGCCGGACAGCAGCACCTCGGCGCGGCCATGCAGCAGCTCCTCCTCGACAAGCACGCCGGGCCCGGCGACGACGTCGCGAGCCGGATGCTCCAGGACCCGGGCGGCTTCACCGACGAGGAGGTCGCCCAGGACCTCATGGTGATGATGGCGGCGGGCCACCAGCCGACCGCCGACTGGATGGGCAACTCCCTGCGGCTGATGCTCACCGACGACCGCTTCGCCGCGTCGCTGTCCGGCGGCCGGCACAGCGTCGCCGAGGCCATGAACGAGGTGCTCTGGGAGGACACCCCCACCCAGAACGTCGCGGGCCGCTGGGCGTCCCGCGACACCCACCTCGGCGGACGCCACATCCGCGCCGGTGACCTGCTGCTCCTCGGTATAGCCGCCGCCAACGGCGACCCGCAGGTACGCACCGACGGCTCCGCCCTGACCGGCGGCAACAACGCGTTCCTCTCCTTCGGCCACGGCGAGCACCGCTGCCCGTTCCCCGCCCAGGAGACCGCGGAGGTCATCGCCCGTACGGGGATCGAGGTGCTCCTGGACCGGCTCCCGGACGTGGACCTCGCCATCCCCGAGGAGCAGCTGACCCGGCGCCCGTCCCCGTGGCTGCGGGGGCTGACGGAGCTGCCGGTGCTCTTCACGCCCACCCCAGCACTTGGAGGCCAGAAATGACCCGGATCGCCCTCGATCCCCTCGTCGCCGACCTCGACACCGAGAGCGCCGCCCTGCGCGCCGCCGGGCCGCTGGCCGAGGTGGAGCTCCCCGGCGGGGTGCACTGCTACGCGGTGACGCACCACGCCGAGGCACGCCAGCTGCTGACCGACAGCCGCGTGGTCAAGGACATCAACGTCTGGAACGCCTGGCAGCGCGGCGAGATCCCGATGGACTGGCCGCTGATCGGACTCGCCAACCCGGGCCGCTCCATGCTGACGGTCGACGGGACCGAGCACCGCAGGCTGCGCAGCCTGGTCGCGCAGGCGCTCACCGTGAAGCGGGTGGAGCGGCTGCGGTCCGGCATCGAGGCGCTGACGAACGCCTCCCTGGACCGGCTGGCGGCGCTGCCCAAGGGTGAGACCGTCGATCTGAAGGCGGAGTTCGCCTACCCGCTGCCGATGAACGTCATCAGCGACCTGATGGGCGTGGACGCGGCCGACCACCCCCGGCTCAAGGAGCTGTTCGAGAAGTTCTTCTCGACGCAGACCCCGCCGGAGGAGGTCCCGCAGATGATGGCGGACCTCGGCGCCCTCTTCACGAAGATCGTCCACGACAAGCGGGCGAACCCGGGCGACGACCTGACCAGCGCCCTGATCGCGGCCTCCGAGGAGGGCGACCACCTCACCGACGAGGAGATCGTCAACACGCTGCAGCTGATCATCGCGGCCGGCCACGAGACCACGATCAGCCTGGTCGTCAACGTCGTGGAGGCGCTCCAGACCCACCCCGAGCAGCGCAAGCGCGTGCTGAGCGGCGAGGTGCCCTGGGAGAACGTCATCGAGGAGACGCTGCGCTGGAACACCCCCACCTCGCACGTCCTGATCCGCTTCGCGACCGAGGACATCGAGGTCGGCGACAAGGTCCTGCCGAAGGGCGAGGCCCTCATCGTCTCGTTCGGCGCACTGGGCCGCGACGAGAAGCAGTACGGGCCGACCGCCGGTGAGTTCGACATCACCCGCTCCCCCAACCGCCACATCGCCTTCGGCCACGGCCCGCACGTCTGCCCCGGCGCCGCGCTGTCCCGGCTGGAGGCGGGGGTCGCGCTGCCCGCCCTTTACGAGCGCTTCCCCGACCTGGACCTCGCTGTACCGGCCTCCGAGCTGCGGAACAAGCCGATCGTGACCCAGAACGACCTGTACGAGCTCCCGGTCGATCTCGGCTGATCACGGCTCGATGGCCTCTCGTCCGGGTCGGGCGGGAGGCCCCGGTCTCCCGCCGCACCGGACGCCCACGATCCGGAGCGTGTGTCTCATCGGACGGACACGGTCCTCGACCGCTTCCGGGAGGGACTACGCTCCGGATCGTGGCTGACATCCAGATTCCCGCAGACCTCAAGCCCGCCGACGGACGTTTCGGCGCCGGGCCCTCCAAGGTGCGGACGGAGGCGGTCGACGCGCTGGCCGCGACCGGCACCTCTCTTCTCGGTACGTCTCACCGCCAGGCCCCGGTCAAGAACCTGGTCGGCGAGGTGCGTGACGGCGTGCGCAGCCTCTTCTCCCTCCCCGAGGGATACGAGGTGATCCTGGGCAACGGCGGCTCCACCGCCTTCTGGGACGTCGCGACGCACGGTCTGATCGAGTCGAAGTCCCAGCACCTGAACTTCGGCGAGTTCTCCTCGAAGTTCGCGAAGGCCGCCAAGCTCGCCCCGTGGCTGTCCGACCCGACCGTCATCGCCTCGGACCCGGGCACCCACCCGGACCCGAAGGCCGAGGCGGGCGTCGACGTCTACGCCTTCACCCACAACGAGACCTCCACCGGTGTCGCGGCCCCGGTCAAGCGGGTCGCGGGCGCCGACGAGGGCTCCCTCGTCCTGGTGGACGCCACCTCCGGCGCGGGCGGCCTGCCGGTCGACATCGCCGAGACGGACGTCTACTACTTCGCCCCGCAGAAGTCCTTCGCCTCCGACGGCGGACTGTGGATCGGCGTGTTCTCCCCGGCGGCCCTGGACCGCGCCGCGCGCGTCCACGCGTCGGGCCGGCACGTCCCCGAGTTCTTCTCGCTGCCCACGGCGATCGACAACTCCCTCAAGAACCAGACGTACAACACCCCGGCGCTGGCCACCCTCTTCCTGCTGAACGAGCAGCTGAAGTGGATGAACACCCAGGGCGGCCTGGACTTCACGACCGGCCGTACGGCCGCGTCCTCGCAGCACCTGTACGGCTGGGCCGAGGAGTCCAAGTACGCCACCCCGTTCGTCACCGACCCGGCGAAGCGCTCGCAGGTCATCGGCACGATCGACTTCGAGGACGGCATCGACGCGGCGGCCGTCGCCAAGGTGCTCCGCGCCAACGGCATCGTCGACACGGAGCCGTACCGCAAGCTGGGCCGCAACCAGCTGCGCGTGGCGATGTTCCCGGCGATCGACCCGGCGGACGTCCAGGCGCTCACCGCCTGCATCGACTACGTGATCGACAAGCTCTGACGGTCACCCGTCCGGGACGGCCCTGCACACCTCGGTGTGCAGGGCCGTCTCTGCTTCACTCACCCGGGTGATGAACCGCCTGCGGGACGAAGTGGGGCGTCCCGCCCTACGATGATGGTCTCGACACCAGCCGTTCCAGGAGGGCCCTCATGTCTGCAGCAGCAGTCGAGCACCCCTGTGACGATGAGCCGGAACCGATGCTCGTCACGGCGAACCGCCTGACGGAGCAGCTTCCGGGTTATCGCGTCGAGATCATCGGAGGCGTCATCACCGTGGCCCCACCCCCGGACGGCCCGCACGCGCGCGCTCTGACCAAGCTCATGCGGCCCTTCATCGCGGCCGGGCTCGACGACGGGGAGACCACAGTCCTCCAGTCGATCGGCCTGTGGCTGCCCGGCGGGCCCGAGGACTACGCCATCCCGGACCTCGCCGTCGTCGACGCGGACTTCGACGGGCATCTGATGGAGAACAACTGCTACGACCCGGCCGTCTTCCGCCTCGTCCTGGAAGTGACCTCCGGCAACTACAAGAGCGACCTGCGCAACAAGGTCTCCGCGTACGCCGAGGCCAAGATCCCGGTGTACGTGATCCTGGACCGCCGCCACGGCCGCCTCCACGTCCTGACGGAGCCCACCGGCTGCACGTACGACAGCCACGAGGTCTACGCCCCGGGCCAGTCGGCCGCGCTTCCCGCGTCGATCGGTGCGGAGATGACCCTCGACGTCGCCGAGCTGGTCAAGGCGGGCCGTCCTCGCGCCTGAGGCCGTGTCAGCACCGGCTGTTGCGTTCCCCGGCATGACAAGGACTGTGCCGTACGGCGGTTCCGCGGGGACTCACCCCGCTTCCTGAGCCCCGGGGCCACCACCGACGCGGTTCGCCCATCCCGGGGCCTCCGTCGATCGCTCGGGAACCGGGGCGGTATCCACGCACCGCGCTCTCCGCAGGTACAAGACAATTTCTGCCATGCCGTGATCAGGGACCGTGCCCGGCGTCCGCCACCCGGCCCGGCGCGGCATCCGTGGACACGTCCAGCCGCCACCGCACCTCGCCGTCCTCCCACTCGCCCGTCGGCAGCAGTCCGGCGGCCGAGGCCACGGCGGCGGACGCCGCGTGGCCCGGGTGGATGTGGGCGACGACGGTGTGGACGGAGCCCTGGTCCAGCAGGTGCCGGACCAGGCCGGCCGCCGCCTCCTTGGCGTATCCCCTGCCCTGCCACCGGGCCCCGACCACCCAGGCGACCTCCGCCCGCGCCCCGCGCACGGTGGCCTGGACGTACCCGGCCAGGTATCCGTCGGTACGCACCCGGAGCACCCAGTTCCACCAGCGCTCGGCGGGGTCGGGCGAGCCGGCGGTCTGGCGCTCGTAGCGGGCCCGCAGGGTGCCGGCGTCCTCCGGAGTTCCTCCGGTGTAGGTGTGCAGGGCGGGGTCGAAGAGGACCACGGCCATCTCCTCCGCGTGCGCGACGTCGAGCGGGAGCGCGTCGAGACGGGAGGTGGAGAAGGGCTCGGGGGCCCCGTTGACCTGCATGAGGCGGAGCCTACGCGGCGTCCCGCCGAGGATCAGCGGCTGAGCCGCTGAAATCTGCGTACGGCGAGCGGCAGGAACACCAGCGTGATCGCCGAGGGCCACACCAGTGCCATCAGCAGGGCGTGTTCCTCGACCCAGGTGCCGCCGCTCGCCACGGGGTTGCCGAACAGCTGCCGGGCGGCGGTGACCGTGGAGGAGACCGGGTTCCAGGCGGCGAGTGTGCCCAGCCAGCCGGGCATCAGCGAAGGGGCGACCAGGGCGCTGGAGATCATGGTGACGGGGAACGCGATGGCGTACAGCCCGCCCGCCGACTCCGCGTTCGGGACGACCAGCCCCAGCCAGACGCCCACCCAGATCAGGCTGAACCTGAGCAGCAGGAGCAGCCCGAAGGCCGCCACCGCCTCCAGTGGGCTGCCGCCGGCCCGCCAGCCGATCGCGAGCGCCGTGGCGGCCAGGATCGCCAGTTCGGCGCAGGCCACCACGAGGTCCGCGACGCCGCGCCCGGTGGCGACGGCGGACGGCGCCATGGGCATGGACCGGAAGCGGTCGATGACGCCCTTGCCGGCGTCCGTGACCACGGCCGTGGCGGTGCTCATGAAGCCCATGGTCATGGTCGTGGCGAACATGCCGGGCATCAGGAACTCCCGGTAGTCGCCGCCACCGGGGACCTTCATCGCGCTGCCGAAGACATAGCCGTACAGCAGCACGGAGATGATCGGGAAACCGAGCTGCCAGATGATCGCGAGAGGCTGCCGCTGGTAGTGGGTGAGGCTGCGGCGGGTGACGTTCCAGCAGTCGGCGAGCGCCCAGTACGCGCGGCTCCGCTCGCGGCCCGTGGTGGCGTGCAGTTCCAGGGTGGTCATGCCGCGACCTCCATTCCCGCGGCGGCTTCCGCCCCGCGTCCCGTCAGGCGCAGGAACACGTCGTCCAGGCTCGGCCTGCGCAGCCCGATGTCCTCCACCGCGACCCCCTCGTCCTGGAGGGCGCGCGCGACCTCGGTCAGCGCGGCCACCCGGTCGGCGACCTGGGCGTGCACACGGCGGTCGGGCGCATCCGTCACCACCAGTCCGCCGCCCGCCACCCGGTCCACGGCCTTCGCCACCGCGGGCAGGTCGGCGGGTTCTGCGGCGACGACCTCGATCCGGTCACCGCCTACCCGGTCCTTGAGCCCGTCCGGACTGTCGTCGGCGATGGCCCGCCCGCGGTCCATGACGGTGATGCGCGAGGCGAGCTTGTCGGCCTCGTCGAGATACTGCGTGGTCAGCAGCACCGTCGTCCCGCCGGCCACGAGCTTCCGTACGGCGTCCCAGACCTCGCCGCGGCCGCGGGGGTCGAGACCGGTCGTCGGCTCGTCGAGGAACAGCACGGTGGGTGCCAGGATCATCGAGGCGGCCAGGTCGAGCCGCCGCCGCATCCCTCCGCTGTACTCCTTGACGCCCTTGCCCGCGGCGTCGACCAGGTCGAACTGCTCCAGCAGTTCCCCGGCACGCCGCCGGGCCCCGTCGGCGCCCAGATGGAAGAGGCGGCCGAACATCTCCAGGTTCTGCCTGCCGGTGAGCACCTCGTCCACGGCGGCGTACTGTCCGGCGAGCCCGATCCGGCTCCGTACGCGGCGCGGTTCGCGCGCCACGTCCAGACCCGCGACCTCGGCCCGGCCGGCGTCGAACCGCAGCAGGGTCGCGAGAACCCGGACGGCGGTGGTCTTCCCCGCCCCGTTCGGCCCGAGCAGCCCATGCACGGTCCCGCGGCGGACCGCGAGGTCGAACCCGTCGAGCGCGTGCTTCTCCGCTGCCCCCTTCTTCGCCCCGTACCTCTTCACCACCCGCTCGGCCAGCACGGCATATCCGGATGCGGACATGGCTCACTCCCCTCTCCGACTCCGATAAACTGAGTACACCGTACCCGATTACGAGTACACCGTACCCAGTTTTCTGCCGACGGGCTTACCCTGAGGCCATGGCGAAGAGCGCACGGGCAGACGGCACGACCACGGGCAGCGGCGACATCGGGCGCAGCCTGGAGCTCCTGTGGGGCACCGGCGAGCGCCCCAGCCGCGGCCCCAAGCCGGGTCTCACGCTCGACCGGATCGTCACCACGGCCATCGGGATCGCCGACGCGGAGGGCCTCGACGTCCTCTCGATGCGCTCACTCGCCACGGAGCTCGGCACCGGCACGATGACGCTCTACCGGTACGTCCCGGGCAAGGCCGAACTGCTCGACCTGATGCTCGACCGCGTCCAGGGCGAACCGCTCGCCGTGGACGCCTCGGAGGTGCCCGGGGACTGGCGGGTGGCCGTCGACGTGATGGCCCGCACCTACCTGGCCACCCTCCGGGCCCACCCGTGGCTCCTCAAGATCAACCAGGCGCGCACGGTCCTCGGCCCGAGCGCCCTGCGCGGCCTCGAACTGGCCCTCACCGGCCTCCGGGGCATGGGGCTCACCGACCCCGAGCTGATCGGGGTGATCATCACGGTCAACAGCTTCGTCGAGGGCCTCGCCCGCACCGAGAACCACGCCGTGGAAGCCGCCCGGGAGACGGGCCTGGACGACGCCGCCTTCTGGGAGGGCCAGCGCCCCTACCTGGAGCGGGCCATGCTGAGCGGCGACTACCCGCACATGGCCGCCCTGTCGGAGGATGCGTTCGCCTCCGACTTCGACCACTTCGCATTCGGCCTGGGCCGCATCATCGACGGCCTCGAGACCCTGGTCCGGCAGCGCGAGGAGCAGTGACCGAAAAGCCCGTATCGCACCGTTTTCATGCACCATGGGATGTATGGAGACGATCCGGGAGCTAGAGCCCTTCGTGAAGCAGTACACCGTCCTGCTCAGCAGCCGCAGGCCGGACGGATCAGCTGCCAAGACCCCCGTCAGCATCGCCGTCGAGGGGGACCACGCCTACATCCGTACGTTCTCCTCGGCCTGGAAGGTCGACCGGATGCGTAACCATCCGGTCGTGGAGATCGCCCCGTGCACCGTGCGGGGCGCGCCGACCGGGCCGCCGGTGAAGGCATGGGCGCGGCTCCTGCCGCAGGACTCGAAGGAGAACACCCACGCGGCCCGGACGCTCTCCCGGAAGTACCCGGCGCTCCAGGGCGTGGCCGTCCCGCTCACCCACCGGCTGAAGCGCGACCGCACCCTCCACTACGAGCTGCGCCCCGTCACCGACGACATCTGAGCGGCCCGGACAGGGCTGCCGGGCGCGGGGCGGGCGGCGCGGCCGCCCGGCAGCCCGACGCGGGCCCCGCAGGCGGGCGCCCCGGCGGGTCACACGCCGTCGAAGTCCGTGCCCCGGGAGACCTTCTCCCACTCGGTCAGCTCCGCCCGCACCGAGTCGAGGTGACCGGCGAGGGCGTCGACCGCGTCCCCGCCGAGCGGCAGCCGCAGGGGGGTCCGCTCGGCCTCCAGCGCCAGCCGGATCGCCGCCGCGGCCTTCGCCGGGTCACCCGGCGCGTCACCTCCACCGGCCTCCACGGTCCGCCGGGTCACACCGGCCGTACCGGTGTAGGCCTCGGTCTCCTCGCTGAAGTACGCCGCGCCCTTGCCGAAGAGGTTGGTCCTGAAGGCGCCCGGCTCCACGACCAGCACCTTGATGCCGAAGGGCCGCACCTCGTCGACCAGGCCCTCGGAGAGCTGTTCCAGCGCGGCCTTGGTGGCGCTGTACGCCGAGAAGCCGGGGAAGGACAGCTGGCCTCCCATGCTGCTCATCATCACGACCGCCCCGCTGCGCCGCTCCCGCATGCTCGGCAGGAGAGCCCGCGTCAGCCGGGCGGGACCGAAGACGTGCAGGTCGAAGAGGTCCCGCAGCTCCCGCTCCGTGGTCTCCTCGAACGCGCCGACCTGGGTGCGCCCGGCGTTGTTGACCAGGACGTCCACCCTGCCGTAGCGGGCCAGGACATCGGCGGCGACCTCGTCCACCCGCTCGCCGTCGGTGATGTCCAGACCGATCGCCTCGACCTGGTCGGGGTGGGCGGCGACCAGGTCGTCCATCGCCGAGGGCCGCCGGACCGCGGCGATCACGGTGTCGCCCGCGGCGACCGCGGCCTCCGCGACGGCGCGCCCGAAGCCGCTGTTCGCCCCGGTGACCAGCCACACCTTGCCGTCGTTCGCGCTCATGATGGTCTCCCTCGCCGTCCGCCCTCCGGGACCGTTCCCGTCGGCTGGTCCCATCCTTCGCCCGGGCCCCGGGGCGCGTCCAAGACTTCCTGTGATAGCCATGAGTTATGGACGTCCACGGGCGCGATCTCCGCTACTTCACCGCTGTGGCCGAGGAGTTGAGCTTCACCCGGGCCGCCGAGCGGCTCTTCGTCTCGCAGCCCGCGCTCAGCAAGCAGATACGGATGCTGGAGAAGCAGACCGGCGCCGACCTCTTCGACCGGGACCGGCGTACGGTCCGGCTCACGGCGGCCGGCGAGGCCCTGCTGCCGCACGCCCGCGCGGTGCTGGCGGCCTGGACGGCGGCGGAACAGGCGCTGGAGGAGGCGAAGGCCGCCGAGCGGACCACGCTGACCATCGGTATGTCCACGAGCCCGGGCCGTGGCCTGCTGCCCGCCCTGCGGGCCCGCCTCACCGCCCGCTTCCCCACCGTCCGCCCGGTGCTGCGCCAGGTCAACTGGGCCGACGCGAGCGCCGGGTTGGCGGACGGTTCCTGCGACGTGTCGTTCGTCTGGCTGCCGCTGCCGGACGCCGGGCGCTACCGCTGCGTGGTCGTGGCCCGTGAGCCGAGGCTGATCGCGCTGCCCGCCGACCACCCGCTCGCGGCGCGGGCTTCCGAGGACCCTGAGGGCATGGCCGACTTCACGGACTTCCTGGACGAGCCCTTCCTCGCCCTGCCCCCGGACGCAGGACCGATGCGGGACCACTGGCTGGCCCTGGACGCCCGTGGCGGGCGGGAGCCGGTGATCGGGGGCGTGATCGCCAGCGCCGAGGAGACGCATGAGGCCGTGGCCAACGGGCAGGGCGTGGCGCTGCTGGCGTCCGGGAACGCCCCGCTGATCGCCCGTGACACCGTCATCTGCCTGCCGGTCCGGGGCATCACCCCCTCGGAGCTGGCGGTGGCGGCCCGCCGCGACGACGAACGCCCCCTGGTCCGCGCCTATCTGGCCGGCGCGGAGGAGCTGGCGGCCGGGGGAAACCCCCCGGCACCGCACTGAGGACAGCGCACCGGCGCATCAGGGGGCAGGCCGGATGGGCCGGCCCCCTCTCCGCTGGTGGGATGGTCACCGGCCCTCGGCTCCGGGCGGAACCGCCCCGGCGGGCGAGCGAAGAGAAAAGGGATCATCATGCATGTCTTAGCCAGGCGTCGGCGACGCCTGCTGGTCGCGACCGGTCTGACCGTGGCCCTCCTCACCGCGTCGAGCGGGCTGACGGCAGTGGCGAGGCCGCAGCGGGCCGATCCGCTCCAGCAGCAGGTGGACGCGATCCACGACACCGGGACCGTCGGTGTGGGCGCCGAGGTGACGTCACCGCACACACGTGACAGCGCGCGCGCCGGGACGGCCCGGAGGGACACCGGGAAGCCGATGCCCTGGAACGGAAGATTTCGGATCGGCAGCTCCACCAAGACCTTCACCGCCACGGTCGTACTGCAACTCGTCGGCGAGGGGCGCATGTCCCTGGAGGACACCGTCGAGCAGTGGCTCCCAGGAGTCGTCCGGGGCAACGGCAACGACGGCAGCCTGATCACCGTGCGGCGTCTCCTGCAGCACACCAGCGGGATCCATGATGTCGGGCCGGAGATACCCGCCTTGAACAGCGCGGACGGCTATCGGGCCGACAGGTTCCGCACCTTCACCGCCAAGAGCCTGGTGAGGCAGGCGATGCGGAACTCCCCCGAATTCCCCCCGGGCGACGACGGCTGGTCGTACTCCAACACCAACTACGTTCTCGCCGCGATGATCATCCACAAGGTCACCGGCCGGAGCTGGGAACGGGAGGTCACGGACCGGATCATCCGCCCGCTGGGCCTGCGGGACACCAACACGCCCGGCGCCTTCCCGTTCATCCTGGGCCCGCACGCCCACGCCTACGCGTTCGGCACCGACGTCACGGTGCTCAACCCGAGCATGGCCGTCGGCAGCGGCTCGATCATCAGCACCACGCACGACCTGACCCGGTTCTACGCCGCGCTGCTCGGCGGCCGTCTGCTGGCTCCGGCACAGCTCCACGAGATGACGGCCACCGAGCCCGCGCCCGAGCTGGGTGTGAACTACGGACTCGGCCTGGCCGAGATCCCGCTGTCCTGCGGCGGCAGCTACTTCGGGCACAGGGGCGAGCTGCTCGGCTACCTCACCTGGGGTGGCGTCACCCGGGACGGGACCCGGACAGCGGTGGTGTACGTCACCGGTGACGGCGGCCCGCACACCGAGGAGGCCATGACCGCCCTCGTGGACCGGGAGCTGTGCCGGTCGCACGAGGGGCCCTAGCCCTCCGTACCGTCGACGGGCTCGCCCGCCGGGCCCGTCGACCCGATGCCGCTGTCCTCCGCGCCGAGTGCCCGGCCTTCCCAGTGCAGCGCCCGCCAGCCTTCGCCGGGCGCCCCGGAGAGGATGACGATCCCGGTGTTCCGCAGCGCGCGGGCGGACGCGAAGTCGACGTCGATGTTCTCTGCCCGGGCCGCCACCCACATGCGGATGGCGGCGCCATGGCTGACCATGGCCACGGTCCCGGCCCCGGTGCCCGCGGCCTCGTCGACGACGGCGTCGTAACGCCGCAGCGCCTCCACGCCGTTCTCGCCGCCCGGCATACGGAGGCCGGTGTCCCCCGCCGACCAGGCGAAGGCAGTGGTCATGTAGGTCTCGACGGCCTGGTCGTCCCCGCGCATCTCGAGGTCCCCGGCGGACAGCTCCCGGAGCCCCTCCCGCACCTGGACCTCCAGCCCCGTCCGCGCCGCAAGCGGTGCCGCGGTGAGCTGGGTGCGGAGCAGGGTGGAGGCGTAGAGGGCGTCGATCCTCTCCGCCGCCAGCGCGTCCGGGAGCGCCGCAGCCTGCTCCTGGCCCAGCGGGGTCAGGGCCGGGCCTGGTTCAGCGGTGTCCAGCAGGCGCTTGACGTTGGAAGGAGTCTGGCCGTGGCGAATGAGCAGCAGCCGCATAAACAGATCTGTCTCCGTGAGGCGGGGGTCCGGGGTCTCGGGGGTCTTGAGGGGAGCTCGGGGGCGGGTCGGTCTTCCACTCTGCCACCGCTGATCCTCCTTCGACGGCCGGCGGGGTGACCCGGTCGGCTCGCGGCTACCCCCGGCGGCGCTTGGCCGCGATCAGGGCCAGCACGATGACGACGACGGCCACGGCGCCGCCCGTGGCGGTGCCCTTCTTCGACACGCCGTCCTCCCCGCCGTCCTCGGAGGACGTCCCACCGCCCCCGCCGTTCGGGGAGGCCTTGTCGCCGCCCCCGCCCTCCACCTCGACGCGCACCACTTCGCTCCGCTCCCCCTCGGAGCCGAACATCATCGCCGAGCCGTCCGCCGTGTACGTCACCGACTCGGACTGCCCCTGGAGCGGCACGCTCAGCGCGTGGTCGGCGCCGAGCCGGCCGTTCTCGAAGGCGTAGCGGCGGGCGCTGAAGTAGGAGCGCAGCACCAGCTCCTCGCCGTCCGGCGAGAACGCCCCGTCCGTCACCCACGGCACCTCGCCCACGCGCCGGAAGACGTTGGACCCGCCGGCGGTCAGCTTCTCGGGGCCCTCGTAGAGCCCGCCGCCTCCCTCCCTCTTCGAGGCGATGTACACCCGGCCGGTCCTGGGGTGGACCATCATCGCCTCGGCGTTGCGTGCCCCGTCCGCGTACGTCACGTCGAACTGCGTCGCCCGCACCGTGGCGTCCGCGAGCCGTTTCGGCTCGGGGAAGCGGTAGATCCAGACGTGGTCCCAGGAGCCGTCGAGGTTGTCGCCGATGTCACCGACGTACAGGTTCCCGTCGGGCCCGACGGAGATCGCCTCCACGTCGCGTGGCTCCCCCACACCCTTCATGGTGATCGTCGCCACGGTCTTCCCGGTCCGGGAGTCGACGGCGTAGACGTACGGCCCGTCATCGCTGTCGTTGTGCGTCCAGTAGATCCCCGGGTGGATCCGGCTGGCGGCGAGACCGCTGGACTCGGTGATGCGGGAGTCCTCGATCGTGAAGGTCCGGTCCGCCCCGTCCCCGTCGTCCGCGACGGCGGGCACCGTCCCCGTCAGGAACAGGAGGGTGGCGGCGGCGGAGGCGGTCAGCAGCGATCTCATGGCACAAGTGTCCACTGTCACGTCGCAGGCCGGAGCGGTGATCGGCCATGATGTCGCCATGCGTTTTCTCTTCGTCGGCGACTCCATGACCATCGGGCGTTCCGGCGACTTCACCTGGCGCTACCGCATGTGGCAGCACCTCGAGGCGACCCTCGGCGACGGCGGGTACGCGATCACCGGCCCGCGTGCGGAGCTGTACGACACCGGGGCGAACGCCCCGCTGTCCCACGCCTACGCCGACCCGGCCTTCCCCGCGCCCGCCCGCCGCCACCTGGCCGGCTGGGGCGAGGGCTGGCTCCACATGGCCCCGGCCATCGCGGACACGGTCACGGCGGCCCGTGCCGACGTCCTGCTGGTCTCGCTCGGCCTGATAGACCTCGGCTTCTACACGGACAGCACGCAGACGGCCGCGAACGCCCGGGAGTTCATCGCCGCGGCCCGCGCCGCCAACCCGAGGATCAGGCTGGTTCTGCTCCCCGTCATCCCGAACATCCGGGCCGAGACCGACGCCCCCTTCGCCGCCGAGTGCGACCGCTTCAACACGCTCCTCGCGAAGGCGGTCGCAGACCTGGACACCTCCTCGTCCCCGATCCTGCTGGCCTCGCACCCCGCGGGCTACGACATCCACACGGACACCTACGACGGCACCCACCCCGGCCCCACCGGTGAGCACAAACTGGCCGGAGCCTTCGCCGACGCGATGCACCAGGCCTGGGGCGTGGGCGGCCCGTACGCGGGAGCGCTGGCGGCGGCCTGACCTGATCCCCCTGACCCTCACACCCGTGGGCTGGAGCATGAACGCGTGACGGAGAAGAAGCGGGACGGGCGAGCGCCCGGCTGGAGCTGGGAGCGGGGCCGCGCGACCGCCCTGCTCTGCCTCCTGGCGGCCGTCCTCCTGGTCTTCCCCGGTCTGGTCCCCAACACCCCGGGTCGCGTCGGGAGCCTGATGGAGACCTTCCTCCCCTGGCTCGGTCCGGCCGTCGCCGTCCTGCTGGTCCCGGCGCTCCTGCGCCGCTCGCTCCTGGCGTCGGCGGCGCTGCTGCTGCCCGTGGCCGCCTGGGCCGCAGTCTTCGGGGGTCTGCTGTTCCCCGGGGGCCAGGCCCCGGACGGCGCTTTCACCGTGGTCCAGCACAACGTCAGCGATGTGAACCCCGATCCGGCCGCCACCGCACGGGCGTTGGCCGGGACGGGCGCCGACATCGTCGCCCTGGAGGAGCTGACGGCCCCGGCCCTGCCCGCCTTCGAGGCCGCCCTGGCCGCGGACTACCCCCACCACGCGACGAAGGGCACGGTCGGCCTCTGGTCGAAGCACCCCCTCACCGGCGTACGGCTGGTGGACATCAGACCGAAGGGCGTCGGCGCGGGCTGGGACCGGGGCCTGCGGGCGACCGCCCGTACACCGCGGGGCGAGGTCGCCGTGTACGTCGCGCACCTGCCCTCGGTCCGGATCGGGGCGACCGGGCTCACCTCCGGGCGGCGGGACGAGAGCGCCGCTCTCCTCGGCGAGGCCATCGCCGCCGAGCCCCTGGACCGGGTGATCCTCGTCGGAGACCTCAACAGCACGCTGGACGACCGGGGCCTGGAGCCGGTCACCTCCCTGATGGAGGCTCCGGGCCCGGGCTTCGCGTTCAGCTGGCCCGCGAAGCTCCCGGTGGCCCGGATCGACCAGGTCCTCACCCGGTCCGCGACGGTCGCCCGCGTCCGGTCGCTGCCCGCCACCGGCAGCGACCACCTGCCCGTAGCGGCGGACATCAGGCTCTGAGCGGTGCACCGGGGCGGTCCGGTCTCAGCCCGCCATCTCGATCCCGAGCATCGCGAGTCCCAGCTTGGTCAGCTCCTCCGACACCTCGTCGGGCCGGGCCCTGCGCGGACGGCGGGCGTGGTGCGCCATGAGTTCGTGGACCGTGCCCACCATCACCATCACCACGACCCGGTGGTCCCGCTCCTCCACCTCGCCGCGCACAGCGGCACGTTCGGCCTCACCGGTCAGGAAGTCGGTCCACAGGTCGCGCCACCGCTTGCAGTGGGCGTCCACGGCCGGGCTCACGCCGAGCACCTCGACGAACGTCACCCGCGCCTCACGCAGGTCCCGGGTCACCGCCGTCACGTAGGCGTCGAAGAGCCGCCGGAAGCGCTGCTCCAGCGGGCAGTCGTCCATCCCCTCGGAGAGCAGGGCCACTTCGGACGCCCGCAGTCCGGCCGTCGTGATCTGGTTGTGCAGGGCCATCAACAGGCCCTCCCGGGAGCCGAACTCCTCCCGGAGCACCTCCTCCGGCACCCCGGCCGCCGCGCACAGGGCGTAGTCCGACGTCTGCGCGTAGCCGTACACCCCGAACAACTCCAGGCCGGCGTCGAGGAGCTGCCCACGGGCCCGCGTACGCACACCGTCGACCGCGCCGGTCAGTTGGTCCACCGGGACATCCACCACGGGTCCTCCTTGGTCTGCCGCACATCCGGTGCCCACGACCGCCGTCGAGCGGTCGTGCGGGCCGGGAGAGGGCGCGGGCGCCTCTGGATGGCGCGTGCGCCATTGTCCTGGTACGTCCCGTCCTACGCGTCCCGCGGCGCGCCGCCACGCCGACAGTCCGCCAAGACCGGTGAGCGCTCGCACGGATGTGCAACAAGGATCACGGCGCCGAGCCGGCCCTCACACGCGCCGGCCGATGTCCACGGTGCGTGTCCCGGACGTGAAACCGCCGAAGGACGTTCCCAGCTCTCCCCCGGCCAGTGGTACGTCACATGGAAGCCGCCGGAGGTCGCCTCCGTCCCCGCGTCGTCAGAGCCGCTTCAGCACGGCCTGCTTGGCGGCGGCGAACTCGTCGTCGGTGAGGATGCCGGCCACGTGCAGCTCGCCGAGCTCGCGGAGCCGCCGCAGCAGGACGTCGTGGTCGTCGGCGGACGGAGCGGGCCCGGGGGCCGGGGCGGCTTCGAGCGGGAGGGCGGGGTCGGCGGGTGCCGGCATCCGTACGAGCACGGCGGCGGCGACCAGGACCGCGGTGTACTCCCGCTTCGACAGCCCCCACAGATCGAGGGAGTACGGGTCGAACTTGGCGGGCGAGGCCGATACGGAGCCCCGGTCGAAGCGCAGGGAGCCGTTCTCCAGCCCGATGGCGGGCATCCAGCGCACCCCGGTCACCTCCGGCAGCGGAAGGGTGACCGCACCGCCCGCGGTCTTCGACTCCTCTGCCTTCCAGTTCCAGGTGAGGCGGACCGCCTCCCCGTCGAAGGACGCCGTGCCGTCCCCGCCGCCGCCCGACACCGGCACCGACGGTCCCGGCAGCAGGAAGCGGTCCACCGGCCCGTCGGGCACCTGCTCGATGAGCAGGGCATTGCGTATCTCGTCGACGAGGTATTCCGCCACGCCCGTGCGGTCCTTCTCCACGACGAGCTGATACGGATCGGAGGCGTCCTTCAGCCGGCCGTCCGCGGCCCGCAGGACGGGGCAGGCGCCGGTGCGCAGCCGCAGCCGCAGACGGCCGCCCTTGCGGTCCGGCTCGAAGGAGACGCCCGCGACCGCCTGCAGGGGGACGGCGAACTCGCCGAGTTCCTGCCGCACCGGGTGCACCTTGCTGCCCGGGACGATGCGCACCGTGTCCCCGTCGAAGCTCCACGTGCCGTCGCGCGAGATGATGTCCGCCATACGCCGGATTCTGCCAGGCGCACCCGCGTACGTGACCGGCACAACTCCCCGCCCGGACGCGGCTACGAGGTCACGGAGGACCTCCGGGCGCCGTCAGCCGGTGTCGCGGCCCGCGCTCCGGCCGTGGACCAGCGGCAGGAAGACCTCGTCGACGATCTCGACGAGGACGGCGTCCGGCACGGCCGGGACACCCCGCGTCAGGTACTCGTTGCGAAGCAGCGCCACCGGCGCGGACACGACCCGGGGGTGCAGCGCCCGGGGGGCGGCCTCGCCGCGGGACACCGCCCGGCCGAGCACCGCCGTCCACGCGGCCCCGTAGGCGTCGCCGCCGGCCTCGGGATCGCGCAGCTCGGCGAGCAGCCCCGGCGTCCCGCCGGCCGCCGCGATCAGGCCGCGCAGGATCTCCCCGTACGGCGACGACCAGGTGGCGTTGGCGCGCCGCAGCAGCTCCAGGGCGTCGTCCCGGAGCGATCCGGTGTCCGGCACGGTGGTCTCCGCCGCGGTCAGCCGGCGGTACGCGGCGACGCCCAGGGCGACGCGGCTGGGCCAGCGGCGGTAGATCGCGTTCTTGTTCGTGCCCGCCCGCCGGGCCACCTCGTCCATCGTCAGCCCGGCGACGCCGGACTCCCCCAGCACCTCGGCCGCCGCCCGGAGGATCGCGTCCTCCAACACCGCCCCGCGCCGCCGCGGCGCCCCGGCCTGCCTCGGCCCGTCACCGGCTTCCGGCACTGGTCGTCCCCTCTCGTCCCGTACGCCGATATCTACGGCACGGAGGGCGCCCACACCAAATCCGGACGGCCGGGGCACTCCACATAGGGTACGTTGAGTACCCTAATTTCGTCCGCGCAGAGAGGCCCCGCCGTGCGCACCTTCGGGATCAACTTCGACACCGGCTTCACCAGTGCCGGAACCACCACCCGCGAGCCCTTCGACCCCGCCGTCGTCCGCCGCGAGATGGAGATCATCCGCGACGAGCTGCGCTGCGACGCCGTTCGCGTCACCGGCGGTGACCGCGACCGCCTGGAGACGGCCGCCCGGCTGGCGGCCGAGGCCGGACTCGCCGTCTGGTACTGCCCGTTCACCAACGCCCTCACCCAGGACGAGCTCCTCGACCTCCTCACCGACAGTGCCGCCCGCGCGGAGAAGCTACGGCGGGACGGCGCCGAGGTGGTCTTCCTCACCGGGTCGGAGATCTCCCTCTTCACCGACGACTTCCTCCCCGGCGACACCATGGCCGACCGGGTGGCCGTCCTCTCCGACCCACAACGGCTGCGGGCCGCCCTCCCCGCCTTGACCGCCCGGGTCAACGCCTTCCTCGGCACCGCGGTCACCGCCGTGCGGGCCGAGTTCGGCGGACGCGTCGGCTACGCCTCACTCCCCTTCGAGGGCGTCGACTGGACACCCTTCGACCTGGTCGCCACCGACGCCGGCTACCGCGACGCGGGGAACGCGGGCCAACTGGCCGACGGGCTGAGGGCGCTGACCTCGCACGGCAAGCCTGCGGCGGTCACGGAGTTCGGCTGCGCCCCCTTCCGGGGCGGCGCCGCCATCGCGAGCCGGGCCGACGAGGTCGTCGAGTGGGACGACGGGGCACGCCCCGCGCGCTTCACCCGCCCGGTGGTCCGCGACGAGCAGGAACAGGCCGGTCACGTACGCGAACTCCTCGGCCTCTTCGAGAACTCCGGCATCGAAGCCGCCTTCGTCTACACCTTCGCCCGCTACGACCTGCCCGACGCCGGGACGACCGGGACGGGGACCGACGACCGCGACTTCGACAAGGCGTCCTTCGGCGTGGTCAGGGTTTTCGCCGACGGCCGTACGGGCACCGCGTTCCCGGGCCTCCCGTGGGAGCCGAAGGCGGCCTTCCACGCACTCGCGGAGTACGGCCGCGGCCGCACGGAAGCCGCGGCCTCCGCCCACTGAGGCACCCCCGTGTCAGGCGGCGGAGCGCTCGCCGGGCAGCCGGCGGCGCAGGCGGGCCTGCTGGACGGCCGGAGGGTCGTACGCCATGTCGAGCCTCCCGATGTCGGTGCCGGGAGGCACGATCGCGTCGATCCGGTCGAGGGTCTCGTCGTCCAGCACGGTCTCCGCACCCGCGAGCAGGTCGTCGAGGTGGTCCATGGTGCGCGGGCCGATGATCGCGGAGGTGACGGCCGGGTGGGCGATCGCGAAGGCGGTCGCCATGTGCGTCAGCGACATCCCGGCGTCCTGGGCGACGGGGATCAGCTGCTCGACCACGTCGAGCCGGCGCTCGTCGCCGAGGTGCTTGTGGCCGAAGCCCGCCCGGTGGGTGTCCGCCGCCTCACCCTTCCGGTAGCGCCCGGTGAGCATGCCACCCGCGAGAGGACTCCAGACCAGGGCGCCCATCCCGTAACGCTCACAGGCGGGCAGCACCTCGCGCTCGATGCCCCGGTTCAGGATGGAGTACGGCGGCTGCTCGGTGCGGAACCGCTCCAGGCCCCGCCGTTCGGACGCCCACTGCGCCTCGACGATGTCCGAGGCGGGGAAGGTGGAGCCGCCGATGTTCCGGACCTTCCCGGCGCGCACGAGGTCGGTGAGCGCGGAGAGCGTCTCCTCCACGTCGGTGTCCGGATCGGGCCTGTGGACCTGGAACAGATCGACGTGGTCGGTGCCCAGGCGGCGCAGCGAGTCCTCCAGCGCGCGGACCAGCCAACGCCGCGAATTGCCCCGCCGGTTGGGGTCGTCCCCCATCGGCAGATGGGCCTTGGTCGCCAGCACGACGTCGTCCCGACGGCCCTTGAGCGCCTTCCCGACGATCTCCTCGGACTCGCCGTGCGAGTAGAAGTCGGCGGTGTCGACGAAATTGACGCCGGCGTCGAGGGCCTTGTGGATGATCCTGACGGACTCACCGTGATCAGGGTTTCCCACGGCACCGAACATCATCGCGCCCAGGCAGTACGGACTGACCTTGATGCCGGTCCGGCCGAGCGTGCGGTAGTACATGAGGAGCTCCTCGTCCCTTGGCCCACACAGGGCGCGGGCATTAGGCTGCATAAACGGAACAACGTTCAGCATCGACAATACGGAACAGTGTTCCGTATAGCAAGGGGAGCACCGTGCGCAAGGACACGACCCGGGAAGCCGAAGCCGGCGCCGACGCCGGACAGCCCCCGGCGAAGCGGGTGCGCGCGGACGTGCGGCGCAACACCGACGCCCTGCTCACAGCGGCGGCGGAGGTGTTCCTCACCTCGGGAGTGGACGCGCCCGTACGCCAGATCACCGCGAAGGCGGGCGTGGGAGCCGGGACGCTCTACCGGCACTTCCCGCAGCGCTCCGACCTCATCGCCGCGGTCTTCCGCCACGAGGTCGACGCCTGCGCCGACGCCGCGCCCGCCCTCGCGGCGGAGTACGGACCGGCGGAGGCGCTCACCAGGTGGCTCCAGCGCTTCGCGCTCTTCTTCGCCACGAAGCGCGGACTCAGCGCCGCCCTGCACTCGGGGGACTCGGCGTACGACAGCCTGCCGTCCTACTTCGAGCAGCGCTTCATGCCCGTACTCACCACGCTCATCGACGCGGCGGCGAAGGCCGGCGAGATCCGCTCCGACGCGGATCCCGAGGACCTGCTGATCGCCACGCGCAATCTGACCCTGCCCGCCACCGAGGACGACAACGACCACACGCGGCGGATGATCGCCCTTCTGGTGGACGGACTCCGCTACGGGGTGAGCTGAGCCGGGAAGACCACGGGCGCGGAGAGCCCCGTCGGCAGTACGGCCCCGCGCACGAATGACGAGGACGGCCACTTCGGGGAAGACGAGCTGCGGAAGCTTCCGGCCGGGCAGAGCGTCGTACCGTTCGGTCGCCGGCCGTTCACGAGCGAGAGCGGCCGCCACATCCCGGTCTGGCGGAAGCCGGCGCGAGGGCCCCTCTCACGGGCCCGGTCGTTGGGAGGACACGGACGCCCAGAACGGCACACAGGGGTCACCCTGTTGTCTCGTTCCTCCCGACGACCGGCCACGCAGCGGAACGGTTCAGCTCAGCCACACCTTGCTCGTGGCGATCTTCTCCATATCGGCGAGGGTCAGCGCGGGGTCCTCGCGGGTGGCGGCCTCGTTCTGGTTCGCCGCGTTGAAGGCGGACATCACCACCCGGAAGCCCGCCAGGGCCTTCGCGTCGGGGCCGAAGAGGTCGCCCTCGACGCCGGCATCGGTTCACAGGAGCAGCGACGGGAGAGGGCCTGCCGGGAGTGCGGCCCGCTGCGGTCGCCGCGAGGAAGACCTCCCGCCCTGGGAACGCCCTGACGACCGGGTCCGATCCGGTGGGCGGCCGGCAAAAGGAGGTGCGCCCGGCAGGGCCGCGTCGCAGGATGGCGCCGTGACCGAGCCACTGAGCGACGCCGTTCCGCCCCGTCCCGTCCTCGAGGCCTTCGGGGTGCGGGGGACTCCTGTTCCGCTCGCCGGTGGGCAAGGGCGGAGTGTTCTCGTCGGCGGGTACGTGTTCAAACCGGCCGAGGGCGCCGAGGCGGAGGCCGAGTGGGGCGCTTCGCTGTTCGACGGGCTGGCGACGGGCAGCGGCTTCCGCGTCCCACGGCCGCTCCGGGCGCCCGACGGCCGGAGTGTCGTGGACGGCTGGACGGCCGGTGAGTTCCTGACCGGCGAACCCGGTCCGCAGGGGCGTTGGGACGACGTCCTGCGCGCCGGCCGCGCCTTCCACGCCGCGTTGCGGCCGCACCCACGGCCCGCCTTCCTCGAACGGCGGTCCCATCCCTGGGCGGTGGCCGACCGGGTCGCGTGGGGCGAGGAGGACGTCGAGGTGACCGAGGACCTCGCGGCGCCGTTCTCGGCCCTGCTGGAGCTGAGGCGCCCCGTGCGGCAGGACGCGGCTCAGCTCATCCACGGAGATCTGACCGGCAACGTCCTCTTCGCCCCGCACGAACTGCCCGCCGTGATCGACTTCTCGCCCTACTGGCGGCCGCCGCTGTTCGCCGAGGCCGTCGTGATCGTCGATGGTCTGCTGTGGTGGGACCTCCCGGGCGAACTGCTTTCGGTGGGCAGCGATCACGCCGAGTGGCAGCAGTTGCTGATCCGGGCGCTGATCTTCCGGCTCGTCGCGTACAGCGAGCTCGTGAGGCCGTCGGGGCCCGCCGGGCCGGGCGAGCCGGAGCGGTATGCGCGGGCGACCCGCCTGGTGACGGACAGGTGACGGGGCCTCAGGCGCAGCCGAGGCCCCGGGGCGTACGCATCCGGATCACGCGGCCACGGTGACGGCCTCGATGGCCGGGGCACGCAGGGTCCTGCGCGCGGTTCCGAGGCTCGTGCCGAGGGTGACCACGGTGGCGATGGCCATGATGACCAGCCAGGTGCCCGGTCCCTGGTCCGGCAGGACCTGGTCGGTGCGGACCATCGTGAAGGGGATGATCCCCGCGATTCCCGCGGCCGTGCCCAGGACGAGCCCGGTCAGTGTGAGGAGCACCGCCTCCCAGCCGACCACGCCCAGGACCTGTCCGGGTGTGGCTCCGGCGAGGCGCTGCTGGCCGAACTCGCGGCTGCGGTAGGAGGTGGCGGCGTACAGGCTGTTGACGAGCATGATGCAGGAGAAGACGACGATGATGCCGACGACGACGAGGTTGAGGGTCTCCAGGTTCTTGTCGTCGACCGTCTTGTCCAGGCCGGACGCCGCGACCCAGTCGCTCTCGACGCCCTGGATGTAGAGGGTGGCGGTGGCCATGCCGGTGAAGATGATCATCGGCATGAGCACCCCGGCCAGTTCCGCGCCGCGTCGGCGCAGGTTGCGGGCGCTCAGGTAGCCGCCCGCGCCGCCCACCGTCGCAAGGGGGCCTCGCAGCAGCTCCAGGAGCCTGCCCAGCAGGGACGGGGCGAGGACGGCGAAGCCGACGGAGAGCAGGATGGCGCCGTAGGCGGGGAACGCCATCAGCATCTCCTCGGTGCTGTCGACGGCGTACGTGGTCAGGATCCCCCCGGTCCCGGCCACCAGCGCGGCGCAGCCGGCCAGGGTGCGGCCCCGGCGGCCGGACGGGCCGCGCGCTCCGGCGCCGGCCTTGGTGGCGCGGCGTACGGCGAGGAACGCGGCGCCGACGGAGGCGAGGACCGCGATGCCGAAGCCCGAGCCGAGGGCTATCGCGCCGAAGGCCGGTTCGACGTTCGCGGCGACCTGGCCGCTGTCCTTGAACAGGTCGACCAAGAGCCGGCCGCCGAGCACGGCGGGCCCGACGGCGAGCGCGGCGCCGACGAGTGCGACGACGGCGGACTCCCCGACCATCATGCGCGTGACCTGGGCGGGAGTTGCCCCGGTGCAGCGCAGCAGGTGGATCTCCTCCGCCCGCTGGCGGACGCTGACGGTGAGGGTGGAGGCGATGGCGAAGAAGACGAGGAGGGAGCCGTATCCGCCGACGACGCTCGCGGAGATGGTCATGGACTCCGAGCTCACCTTGTCGACCCCGGGGGCCGCCGCCGTGTCGTGCAGTGAGCTGAACGTCATGATGATCACGGCGCCGAGGAACGCCGAGAGCAGGGTTGCGAGGAAGCGGCCCGGGCGCTTGCGGACCGAGCGCATGGCAAGGAACAGCATGGCTCACACCTCCATCAACGGGCCGTTGGCCGAGCGCCGTCCGGCCGCACGGTCCCCGAGGTGGGTCATGCGTTCGGCGACGGCCTCGGCGGTGGGAGCGGGGAGGTGGCCCGCCAGCCGCCCGTCCGCGAGGAAGAGCACCGAGTCGGCGTAGGAGGCGGCGACCGGGTCGTGGGTGACGAGCACGACGGTGCTGCCGTGCAGCCGGACGGTCTCCTTCAGCAGGCTCAGAACATCGCGTGCGCTGCGCGTGTCCAGGGCGCCGGTCGGCTCGTCGGCGAAGATCACCGCGGGCCGGGTCACGAGTGCGCGCGCGATGGCGACACGCTGGCGCTGCCCGCCGGAGAGCTCGTCGGGGAGATGGCCGAGGCGGTCGCCCAGGCCGACCTGTGTGAGGACCGCGCGGATGCCCTCCCGGTCGGCCTTGCGGCCGGCGAGGCGGAGCGGCAGCGCGGTGTTCTCCTCGACGGTCAGGGTGGGGAGCAGGTTGTACTGCTGGAAGACGAAGCCGATCCGGTCCCGCCGGAACCGCGTGAGCGCCGCCTCGCCGCCGCCGCTCATCTCCTCGCCGTCCACGACGATCTGCCCCCGGTCGGGGCGGTCCAGGCCGGCGGCGCACTGGAGCAACGTGGACTTGCCGGAGCCCGAGGGGCCCATGACCGCGGTGAAGCTCCCCCGCGGCAGGCTCAGGGACACGCCGTCCAGGGCGGTCACGGCGCTGTCCCCGGTTCCGTACACCTTGCTCACCGAAACCAGCCGCAGAGCCTCGGCGGTCCGGCTCGTGGGCTGTCGTCTGCGATCGAACATGACCATCACCCTCTGCTCGTCGGACGCGCTCTGCGCCACATCGAAGACGCTACGGAGAGGAGCGGCCGGGCACATTGGACGTACGCCCCCGAGTTCGGGGTGGCGCTGAGTACACCCGGCCCGGGGGGAAGCGCCCGGGTACGATACCCCTGGGGGTATACGGACCCCGGCGACAGGTATGCGCGGGAGGAACCATGCAACTCGACATGGCGGCCGAAGAGCTGACGTCCGTCCTCAACCGGCTCCGGCGGGCCCAGGGCCAGATCGCCGGGGTCATCAGGATGATCGAGGAGGGCAGGGACTGCGAGGACGTGGTCACGCAGCTGGCCGCCGCGTCCCGGGCCCTGGACCGGGCGGGGTTCTCCATCATCGCGACGGGGCTCGAACAGTGCCTGACCGACGAGGGGCAGTCGCCCGCCGACAAGGACCGGATGCGCGCCCGCCTGGAGAAGCTGTTCCTCTCGCTGGCGTGAGCGCACGCACGCCCGTCAGCGCTCCGGGAACGGCTCCCCGCACGCGCTGCAGAACTTCGGCGCCCGGTCGGCCGACAGCCGCCCGCACTCCGGGCAGACCAGATCCAGCATGCAGGGAGCCTCACCGCCCTCGTACGCGGGAGTGCGCACGGCCGGCGTGATCGTGAGGCCCGGGCGCCGGCGGTGCACCGTGAGGTAGGTCAGCCCGTCCGGCCCCGCCTCCAGCGCCCGCCGTGAGGTCCGGGGCAACCAGGTGACGGTCGTCGGGGCGAGGTCCAGGGTGTCGCGGCCCGCATGCAGGCTTCCGCCGCCCGCGAGGACGACGAGCAGCACGTCCAGGACGTCCTCCTGGTGCTCCCCCACCCCGGCGTCCGGCGGCAGATGGACGATGTTGGCGTCGAGCTCCCGTCCCTCTTCGGCGAGACGCCAGAGGGCGCCGCGCTCGCCGGGTGCCGCGGCGGCGAGGAGTCCGTCCAGGACGGCCAGCACCTGCGGGGTGGCGTTCACTTCGCCGCCTCCTCGTCGTAGCGTTCGCGGGCCTCGTGGACCTGGTCGAGAGTAACTCCTCCCGGGCTCGCGGGAGCGGGAGGCGGGCAGCTGCCGGACAGAGGGGCCGCTCGTCCTCGTGCTCTGAAACGGGCAGGTCAGGGGTGAGGGCCGGA
This sequence comes from Streptomyces sp. NBC_01166, assembly GCF_045039765.1. Lineage (NCBI taxonomy): Bacteria > Bacillati > Actinomycetota > Actinomycetes > Kitasatosporales > Streptomycetaceae > Streptomyces > Streptomyces sp. NBC_01166. The sequence goes on along the minus strand of NZ_CP108613.1, from coordinate 4,815,349 downwards.
CGGAGTGCCTCCGTAAGTGGAGGCCTTCTCCCTCCGGTCCGAAACCGCCGAGTGGGCCCGGTGACCGCTGTACTCTCGCCCAATGATCCAGCCGTCGCCCTCGAACACCTCGGCCACGGACGCCGAGTGCGCCGCGCTCACCCGGACCCTGCGCCGCCGGGGCACCGCGGTCCTGTCGGTGTTCGCCTTGGTGTGGGCCTTCGCCGGGGCGTCCGGGCTGGCGTCGTCGGGTGCGGCCCTGGCTGTCGAGATCATCGCCGTACCGGTCACCGCGGCGGCCTTCCACCTCGCCTACCGCAAGGACGCCGCACCCTCGCCCCGCCTGGTCTCCCTGCCCGCGAACTGGGCGCGTTCGGTCGGCATCGTCAACGTCGTCGAACTCGCGGCGATCTTCGCGGTGATCGCCGTGTGCAATGCCACCGGCCACCCCGCCTTCATTCCGCCGGCCATCGCGCTCGTGGTCGGCCTGCACTTCGTCCCGCTCGCGCGTCTCTACGACCAGTGGCAGTACAAGGGGACGGCCGCGCTGCTGAGCGGCGTCGCGGTCCTCGGCTTCGCGCTGATCGCGGTCGGCCTCTCGGACGGGAGCGTACGCGCCGTGGTGGGTCTGGGGTCCGCGGTGACGCTGTGGGCGTCGGCGTACCACGTGGCCGTCAGGGGCTGACGGCTCCGGCCGCACGGAGCGGGCACCCGGTGCCCACGCGGGCGTCGAGCTCGGCGCGCAGGGAGGCGAGTTCGGCCATGCGCGCGTCGATCATCCGGATCCTCTCCTCCAGCAGCGCGGACAGGGCGTCGGCCTGGTCGGGCGCCTCCCGCAGCTCCTCGCCGTGCCGGGCGATCTCCGCAAGGGAGAACCCGAGCGTCTGCGCGGTGCGGACGTACAGCAGCCAGGCCACCGTCTCCGGCGGGAAGTCGCGGTAACCGCTGGGCAGCCGCTCGCTGGTGACGAGCCCGGACTTCTCGTAGAAGCGGATGGCGTCCCTCGACATGCCTGCCTGCGCGGCCAGTTCCCCGATCAGCATGGCTCCCCCTCGGCACCGGGCTTGACCTTGGACCGTACTCCACTGTTCAGCGTCGGGCCGTCGCTTACCCGAGACCCCAGGGAGCCCCTGATGCCCCTTCTGCCCGCCCCCTCCTCCGCCCCCTACCTGCGCGTCGTACGCACGAGCGCCTGGTACGACCTCGTCGTCACGGCCGGCTTCGCCACACCGTGGACGTACGGCCTGCTGCACGACGCTCTGTCCATGCTGGGCACCGCGCTCGGTCTGGGCGCGCTGCCCCCGCGGGACCCGATGCAGACCCTGTACGCGAACCTGATGGGCTCGGTCGTGGTCGTCTGGGCCGTCCTGCGGCTCATGGATCCGCTGCCGGCCCACGGCCTGTACGACGGCGCCGCACGGGCCTTGTTCGCGGCCTGGCAGACATATGCGCTCGCCCACGGCGGCCCGGGTCTGCTGTGGCTCTTCCTCGGCGTCGAGGCGGCCTTCGGCATCGCGCAGCTGGCGCCCTGGCTCCGCAGGCATCACACCGGGCCGACGGGAGAGCGGCCCTGGGTAGGGTGGGCGCGACAGCGCACCGTGAACCGGACCGAGGAGCAGACGTGAGCGAGCCGGCGGACATCGCCCTGCAGCAGGAAATCGCCAGGGAGCTGGAGGTCGCGGAGACCTTCGACGCCCACCAGGAGATCGAGCGCCGCGTGGCCTTCCTCGCCGAGCGGCTGACCTCCACGGGTCTGGGCTCCCTGGTGCTCGGCATCAGCGGAGGCGTCGACTCCACCACCGCCGGCCGGCTGTGCCAGCTCGCCGTCGAGCGGGCCAGGGCCGCGGGCCACGAGGCCCGGTTCTACGCGATGCGGCTGCCCTACGGCGTCCAGGCCGACGAGCACGACGCACAGCTCGCGCTCTCCTTCATCCAGGCCGACCAGGTGCTGACCGTGGACATCAAGCCCGCGACCGACGCCATGCAGGAGTCCCTGCTCGGTGGCGACGTGGCCTTCCGCGACCCCCACCACCAGGACTTCGTGCTCGGCAACGTCAAGGCCCGGCAGCGCATGATCGCCCAGTACGCGGTGGCCGGAGCGCACAGCGGCCTCGTCGTCGGCACGGACCACGCCGCCGAGGCGGTGTCCGGCTTCTTCACCAAGTTCGGGGACGGCGCGGCCGACCTGGTCCCGCTGACCGGGCTGACCAAGCGCCGGGTGCGTGCCGTCGCGGAGGCACTCGGCGCGCCGGCCGAGCTGGTCGGGAAGGTGCCGACGGCCGACCTGGAGACGCTCGACCCGGGCAAGGCGGACGAGCACGCGCTCGGCGTCACCTACGACACCATCGACGACTTCCTGGAGGGCAAGCCGGTGGACGAGCAGGCCTTCGACACGATCGTCGGCCGCTACCGCCTCACCGACCACAAGCGCCGGCTTCCCCTCGCTCCATAGGCCCGCAGGGCTGTCGCAATTCCGCCTGAGGCGAGGGGAATTGGGCGGCGCGCGTCGCGCCTCGGCCGTTATCCTGACGGGCTCCACCGATCTTCACGAGCCAGCAGGGGGACTCGCTTGTCCAGCCCCACCCCGCCGATCCCCCCGCCTCCCCCTCACCCTCCGGTCCCGCGGGGTGAGGGCGGCCGGCATGTGACCGCCGCCGTGATCACGGCGGCGGCGACGATCATCGCCGCGGTCATCGCCGCCGTGGCGGTGTCGGGCGGGGACCCGCCCCCGCCCACGGCGTCGGCGGCCGGCCCGGCAGGGACATCGACGGCGGCCTCCGCGTCCACCGAGCCCTCGGCGACACCGTCCGAGTCCTCGGTGGACCCGTCGGATCCACCGCTCCAGACCCTGCCCGCCGGTCAGGCGACCGCGACACCGCACGGCAGGCCGCGTCTGACCGCCGTCCCCGACCGGGCCCCGGCGGGAACGGTGGTGACGCTCAAGGCCACCGGCTTCGCCCCGGACGAGCGGATCCGCATCACCTTCCGGGACAGCGGGTTCGTCGAGAAGGATCTGCGCGATGTCACCGCCGGCCCGGACGGGAGCTTCGCGGCGGAGGTCCACGTGCCCAGCGAGGAGGGCAACGGGTCGGAGACTCCCACGTTCCGTGTGTGGAGCCTGGACGACGTGGACACGGACAATCAGGCCGATACCCCGTTCACCGTCATCGAGTGACCCCGGGAGGGACCGTCACCATGCCCCGTGAGCCCGACGGGAAGTACCCGCCGATCGAGCCCTACGACCACGGAATGCTGGACGTCGGCGACGGCAACCTCGTGTACTGGGAGGTCTGCGGCAACCCGGCCGGCAAGCCCGCCCTCGTCGTCCACGGCGGCCCGGGCTCGGGATGCGGGCCAGGGGCCCGGCAGCACTTCGACCCGGACCTCTACCGCGTCGTGCTCCTCGACCAGCGCAACTGCGGCCGCTCCACCCCGCACGCGAGCGACCCGGCCGCCGACATGCGGCACAACACGACGGCGCACCTGATCGCCGACATGGAGCTCCTGCGCGAGCACCTCGGCATCGGGAAATGGCTGCTGCACGGGTGGTCCTGGGGCTCCACACTGATCCTGGCCTACGCCGAACAGCACCCGGAGCGGGTCTCGGAGATCGTGATCCCCGCGGTGACGACGACCCGGCGCAGCGAGATCGACTGGCTGTACCGGGGCGCCGGGCAGATCTTCCCCGAGGCGTGGGACCGGTTCCGGGCGGGCGTCCCGGAGGCCGAGGGCCCGGGGGACCTCGTCGCCGCGTACGCCCGGCGGACGGAGAGCCCCGACCCGGAGGTCCGGGCGAAGGCGACGGCCGACTGGTGCGCCTGGGAGGACGCGGTGCTGTCCATGGAGACGCACAGCGGCCCGGCTCCGTACAGCGGGCGGCCGGGCCGTGACCAACTGGCGTTCGTCCGGATCTGCGCGCACTACTTCTCGCACGCCGCCTGGCTGGAGGAGGGGCAGCTGATCCGCGACGCCGGTCGCCTCGCGGGCATCCCCGGCGTCCTGGTGCACGGCCGCTTCGACCTGGGCGGTCCGCTGATCACGGCCTGGGAGCTGGCCAAGGCCTGGCCTGACGCCGAGCTGACGGTGATCGACGACGCGGGCCACACGGGAGGTCCGGCGACGACCCGCGCGGTGCTGGCCGCGCTGGACCGTTTCGCACGGCGCGCCTGAGCAGGTCCCTCTTGCTTCGAGCGCGCTCGAAGGAGTTGGCTTGGGCTCCATGAAGTACACGCAGCTCGGACGCACCGGACTCAAGGTCAGCCGCCTCGTGCTGGGGACGATGAACTTCGGCCCCCAGACCAACGAGAGCGACAGCCACGCGCTCATGGACGCCGCCCTGGAGGCGGGCGTCAATTTCTTCGACACCGCGAATGTCTACGGCTGGGGCGAGAACAAGGGCCGCACCGAGGAGATCCTCGGCACCTGGTTCGCGCAGGGCGGCGACCGCCGTGACAAGGTCGTCCTCGCCACCAAGGTCTACGGCAACATGGGCGCGGACGGCGAGGCGTGGCCCAACCACGACAAGCTCTCCGCCCTCAACATCCGCCGCGCCGTCGACGCCAGCCTCAAGCGGCTGCAGACGGACCACATCGACCTGTACCAGTTCCACCACGTGGACCGGGACACCCCGATCGACGAGATCTGGCAGGCCATCGACGTACTGATCCAGCAGGGCAAGATCCTTTACGCGGGCTCGTCCAACTTCTCGGGCTACAAGATCGCCCAGGCCAACGAGAGGGCCCGGCAGCGGGGCAGCTACGGCCTGGTCAGCGAGCAGTGCATCTACAACCTGATGGAGCGCGGGGCCGAGATGGAGGTCATCCCGGCCGCCCAGGAGTACGGCCTGGGCGTCATCCCGTGGTCGCCGCTGCACGGCGGACTGCTCGGTGGCGCGATCCGCAAGGAGCGCGACGGCGGCGGCGCCCGGTCCACCTCCGGCCGGTCCGGCGAGGCGCTCGCCGACCCGAAGGTGCGGGCGCAGATCCAGGCGTACGAGGACCTGCTGGAGAAGCACGGCCTGGAGCCCGGCGAGGCCGGTCTGGCCTGGCTGCTCACGCGTCCCGGCGTCACGGGGCCGATCTCCGGCCCGCGCACACGTGAGCAGCTCGACTCGGCGCTGCGGGCGGTGGAGCTGGAGCTGTCGGACGAGGTGCTGTCGGCCCTCGACGAGATCTTCCCCGGCCCGGGGCCGTCGCCGGAGAACTTCGCCTGGTAGCCGGCGCGCGTGCGTGCGTCCTCGGCGGGCTCAGCCCCCGAGGGCGGACGCCGCCGCGACGACGATGAACATCAGTACGAGCACGGCGGCCATGATGCGGTTTCTGGTCTTCGGATCCACCCGACGAGCGTAACCGCCCCGCTCACCGCCCCAGCGGCCAGGCCCGCACCACCTCGTACCGCGGCTGCTCCCCCGGCACCCCGTCCACGGGCAGATCACTGCGTACGAGACTGAGCTCCCCGGCCTCCCAGCGCATGCCCTCGAAGCCTTCCAGTGCCGCCGTGTACGGCGTCAGGTCGGCCTGGTCGCGGCTGCGGGCCAGGGTGAGGTGGGGGGTGTAGCGGCGGTGCTCCTCCATCGGGATCCCGGCCTTGCGCGCGGCGGCATGCGCCCGCTGCGCCAGCAGCCGCAGCGTCGGCAGGTCACCCTCCGCCCCCGCCCAGAGCGCCCGCCCGTCGAACCTGCCGCCACCGTGGACCCGGAGCGGGAAGGGCTCGGTCCGGTGCGCGGCACGCTCCAGCCGGCTGTACAGCTCCGGCAGCAGCTCCTCGTCGACGTTCCCCAGAAAGGCCAGCGTGTAGTGCCAGCCCGCACGGGCGGTCCAGCGGAGGTTCACGGCCCCGGGGATGGTGTGCAGGGGGCCGAGGGCCCCCGCCAGCTCGTCGGCGGCGGGACCGGGCGGCAGGACGGCGGCGAAGAGTCTCTGGCTGCTCATGCGGCGAGTCTCCCAGCGTCCCGGCGTGTCCGGGGCCCGTCGGCGTACGGCCTCACCTGGAGACCGCCGGCTCCCCCGCACGCCTGAACGCACGACTGCCCTCCTCCCGGCGGGGAGGAGGGCAGTCGCGTGTCACCGGCTCTCAGGCCGCCGTAGCCAGCTGCTCGCGCGGGACTATTCGTACGCGCGGGCGACCCGGCCGCAGGTCGACCTTCAGGCGCAGGCCGCCGACCCGGGTCAGCATGAACCCGACGCCGATCGCGGCCAGCATCGAGATCGCGCCTCCGGCCACCATGCCGATCCGGGCGCCGTAGGTGTCGCTGATCCAGCCGACGATCGGGGCGCCCACCGGTGTGCCTCCGGCGAAGACCATCATGTAGAGGCTCATCACGCGGCCCCGCATCTCCGGGTCCGCGGCCATCTGGACGCTCGTGTTGGCGCTGATGTTGGTCGTCAGGCCGATCATGCCGATCGGGAGCAGCAGCAGCGAGAACAGCCAGACGGACGGCGACAGGGCAGCGGCGATCTCCAGCAGACCGAACAGGGTGCCCGCCGCCACCAGCATCCGCAGCCGCGAGGAGCGGCGGCGGGCGGCGAGCAGGGCCCCGGCGAGGGAACCGGCCGCCATGAGGATGTTGAAGAACGAGTACATCCCGGCGCCGCCGTGGAAGATCTCGTCCGCGAAGGCCGTCAGGAAGATCGGGAAGTTGAACCCGAACGTGCCGACGAAGCCGACCAGGACGATCGGCCAGATCAGATCGGGCCTGCCGGATACATAGCGCAGGCCGTCACGGAGCTGGCCCTTGGCCCGCTTGACGGTCACGGACGCGTGGAGCTCGCTCGTCCGCATCATCATCAGGCCGACGAGCGGCGCGATGAAGGACAGCCCGTTGAACATGAACGCCCAGCCGCTGCCGACCGTCGTGATCAGGACACCCGCGACTGCGGGGCCGATGAGCCGGGCGGACTGGAAGTTCGCCGAGTTCAGGCTGACGGCGTTGCGCAGCTGCGCGGGGCCGACCATCTCGGAGACGAACGACTGGCGCGCCGGGTTGTCGACGACGGTCACCATGCCGAGCAGGAAGGCGATCAGGTAGACGTGCCAGACCTCGACGACGCCGGAGAGGGTCAGGACGGCGAGCGCGACGCCGCAGAGGCCGAGTGCGGCCTGGCTGATGAGCAGCAGACGCCGCTTCGGGAGCCGGTCGGCGATGACCCCGCCGTACAGGCCGAAGAGCAGCATCGGAAGGAACTGGAGGGCCGTGGTGATACCGACGGCGGCGGCGGACCCGGTGAGGCTCAGGACGAGCCAGTCCTGCGTGATGCGGGACATCCAGGTACCGGTGTTGGAGATCACGGCGCCCGTGGCGAACAGGCGGTAGTTACGGATCTTCAGCGACGAGAAGGTCCCGCCGGTCTTGCTCTCGTGGGTGGAAGTCGGTGCGGGGGCGGAGTCTGCTCCGGATCCCGTACTCAAAAGAGTTCGCCTCCTCGGACGTATACGGCGTTCGTACTGACGGGGACGTGACTGCGGGCGCTGCGGACCGGGGTCCGGCGGCGCCCGAAGGGGTCACAGGTGGGCGAGCTTCTCCAGCACGGGCGCGGCGGCCCGCAGCTTCTCCCACTCGTCCTCGTCCAGGCCCTCGGCGAGTCTGGTCAGCCAGGCGTTCCGCTTGTCGCGGCTCTCGGCGAGCATGGCTTCCGCCTGCTCGGTCCGGCTGACCATCTTCTGCCGACGGTCATCGGGGTGCGGTTCCAGTCTGACCAGGCCCTTCGCTTCCAGCAGCGCGACGATGCGGGTCATCGACGGCGGCTGCACGTGCTCCTTGCGGGCCAGCTCACCGGGGGTGGCTGAACCGCAGCGGGCGAGTGTGCCGAGCACCGACATCTCGGTGGGGCTCAGCGACTCGTCGACGCGCTGGTGCTTCAGTCGCCGGCCCAGCAGCATCACGGCGGAGCGGAGGGAGCTCACGGCGGCGGCACTGTCACCGTCGTGGATCAGGTCAGGCATGTTCCTTAGCGTAACTCATTAGCCATGCTAAATACCACCCGGTGGTACACGCGCGAGAAACTGATCACCCGAACGAGTGAGTATGAGGCGGAAAGACGCGCGAAAAGGCCGCACGTGCCGCGACCCTGCTTGGCATGGGATCGACAGTGCTCAGCCTGCGCATAGACGGTGAGCTGCTCGACCGGCTCCGCCGGCACGCCGCGAGACGCGGAATGAGCGTCCAGGACTACGTGGTCCAGACGCTCGTACGCGACGATTTCGACGAACGTTTCCACGCCGCCGTCGACGAGACGGAGAAGTTCTACGGGGCGGAGACCCGTCACGCCGACCCGGCCGACCGGGTCACATGACGGGCTCCGCCCCGCAGGGGTGAAAACTTCGCGCGTCCAGGTGCGCGCTTACGTGAGGCCGAGCGCCGGCATCGCGTAGTAGAAGACGAAGACCGCGGACACCACGTACATCGCCATCGGGACCTCCCGGCCTCGCCCGGCCGCCAGGCGCATGACGCTGAAGGCGATGCAGCCGATGCCGATGCCGTTGGTGATCGAGTACGTGAGCGGCATCATCAGCATGGCCATGAAGGCCGGGATGGCGAGCGTGTAGTCGCTCCAGTCGACGTCCCGCACATTGCCCGCGAGGATCAGGAAACCGACCGCGATCAGCGCCGGGGTGGCCGCCTGTGAGGGGACCATCGTCGCCAGCGGCGTCAGGAGCAGCGCCACCGAGAAGAGCAGCCCGCTGACCACGCTCGCGAGCCCGGTACGGGCGCCCTCGCCGACGCCCGCCGTGGACTCGACGAAGCAGGTCGACGCGGAGGAGGAGCTCACGCCACCCGCGGCGACGGCGACACCGTCGACGAGGAGGACCTTGTTGATGCCCGGGAAGTGGCCGTCCTTGTCCATCAGCTTGGCCTCGTCGCCGACGCCGAGGATGGTGCCCATCGCGTCGAAGAAGCAGGACAGCAGCACGGTGAAGACGAAGAGGATGCCGGTCAGGAGGCCGACCTTCCCGAAGCCGCCGAACAGGCTGACCTGACCGATCAGCCCGAAGTCCGGGGAGGCCACCGGATTGCCGGGCCACTCCGGGACGGTCAGCCCCCAGGCGCCGGCCGGCAGGTCGGCGACCGCGTCGATGACCAGCGCGACGACCGTCATGACGACGATGGAGAGCAGGATCGCGCCCGGCACCTTGCGGACGATCAGCGCGAGGGTGAGCAGCGTGCCCAGGACGAAGACCAGGACCGGCCAGCCGTTGAGGTGACCGTCGTTGCCGAGCTGCAGCGGCACCGTGGTGTGCGCGGCGTCCGGGATGCGGGAGACGAAGCCGGAGTCGACCAGGCCGACCAGGAGCACGAAGAGGCCGATGCCCATCGCGATGCCCTTGCGGAGCGAGCGCGGCACCGCGTTCATCACGCGCTCGCGCAGCCCGGTCGCGACGAGCAGCATGACGACGATGCCCGCGAGGACGACCATGCCCATCGCGTCGGGCCAGCTCATCCGGGGGGCGAGCTGGAGGGCGACGACGGTGTTGACGCCGAGGCCCGCGGCGAGCGCGATCGGCACGTTGCCGATGACGCCCATCAGGAGCGTGGAGAACGCGGCCGCCAGCACGGTGGCCGTGACGAGCTGGCCACCGTCGAGCTGGTGCCCGTACATGTCCTTCGCGCTGCCGAGGATGATCGGGTTGAGCACGATGATGTACGCCATCGCGAAGAACGTGGCGAAGCCACCACGGACCTCGCGCGCGACCGTCGACCCCCGCTCGGAGATCTTGAAGTAACGATCAAGGACACCGTGAGGCTGCTGCGGCATCGGCGGCTGATCGACCGGAGCGGTGGCCGAGGAGGACATGTATGACCTTCAGTCGTGCATCGGGGGGATGAAAGCAGTCAGATTTGGATGTTCACACGAATGAATCGAGTCATCCACAAGCAGATTCAGTATGAATACATAAGGGAAAGATCGCTATCTCCGCGCGTAGATCCTTGGGCCGACTGGCCCGCAGCACAGCCCGTAGACTGACCGCATGCAGAAGTGGACACCGAAGCACGAGGCGCCCGAGCCCCTGGAGGGCCCGGTCGTCGCCACCGTCACGGGCGGCACGATCCTCTGGTTCGTCCTCTTCGTCGTGCAGGTTCCCTTCTACGGCTGGTTCGACGACCGGGGTCACGCCTGGTGGATCTGGGTCTGCCTGGCCGGTGCCGGACTGGGCCTGATCGGCATCTGGTACGTCCGGGGGCGGGACGCCGCGCTCAAGCGGGCCGCCGCGCAGGCCGCCGCCGACGCGCCCGACGGCGCGCACCGCTGACACCGGGGCCCGTACGGCCCTGATCCCCCGGCCCCGGTCCCTGTCGTACGACCGTGGGCCCATTCCGGTCCTCCCCCGGTCGGATCTTCCGGCGCCCGGCGGGTGAACCGCCCCTTCCGCCCGTACGGTCGGAATCATGACGCAGCGGGCACTCGATTCCTTCGGTGATCAGCCGGACCCCGTACGGACCTCGCCGGCGCCCGCGCCACCGGGCGGGCTGACCAACGCCGAGGTCGCCGAACGGGTCGCCCGGGGCGAGGTCAACGACGTACCGGTCCGCTCGTCCCGCTCCGTCACCGAGATCGTCCGCGCGAACGTCCTCACCCGGTTCAACCTGATCATCGGCGTGCTCTGGGTGATCATGTTGTTCGTCGCGCCGATCCAGGACAGCCTCTTCGGCTTCGTGATCATCGCCAACACGGGGATCGGCATCGTCCAGGAGTGGCGCGCCAAGAAGACCCTGGACAGCCTCGCGGTGATCGGCGAGGCGAAACCGACCGTACGGCGCGACGGGAAGGCCGCGGAGGTCTCCGTCTCCGAGATCGTGCTCGGCGACCTGGTCGAGCTGGGTCCCGGGGACAAGGCCGTCGTGGACGGCACCGTCGCCGAGGCCGACAGCCTGGAGATCGACGAGTCGCTCCTGACGGGCGAGGCCGACCCCGTGGTCAAGCGACCCGGCGACCCGGTGATGTCCGGCAGCTTCGTCGTCGCCGGAGGCGGGTCGTTCACCGCCACCAAGGTCGGCCGCGAGGCCTACGCCGCGCAGCTCGCCGAGGAGGCGTCCCGCTTCACCCTCGTGCAGTCCGAGCTCCGCAGCGGCATCAGCACGATCCTCAAGTACGTGACCTGGATGATGGTGCCGACGGCGATCGGGCTCATCATCAGCCAGCTGGTCGTCAAGGACAACAACTTCAAGGACTCGGTGGCCCGCACGGTCGGCGGCATCGTCCCGATGATCCCCGAGGGCCTGGTGCTCCTCACCTCGGTCGCCTTCGCGATCGGGGTCATCCGGCTCGGCCGCAAGCAGTGCCTCGTGCAGGAGCTGCCCGCCATCGAGGGCCTGGCCCGGGTCGACGTCGTCTGCCTGGACAAGACCGGCACCCTCACCGAGGGCGGCATGGACGTCACCGAGGTCCGCCCGCTGAACGGCTCCGACGAGGAGTACGTACGCCGCGTCCTGGGCGCCCTCGGCGCCTCCGATCCCCGGCCCAACGCCAGCCTCCAGGCCATCATCGACGCCTACCCGGACGGGGAGGGCTGGGGCGTCACGCAGGCCATGCCGTTCTCCTCGGCCCGCAAGTACAGCGGGGCCGCCTTCACCGAGGGCGACGGCGACGCGTCCGCCTGGCTGCTGGGCGCCCCCGATGTGCTGCTGGGCCCCGACGACCCCGCCCTCGCCGAGACCGGCCACCTCAACGAGCAGGGACTGCGGGTCCTGCTCCTCGCCCGGGTGCGGGGCGAGCTGGACTCCCCCGAGGCCGCCTCCGAGGCCGTGCCCACCGCGCTCGTCGTCCTGGAGCAGCGGCTGCGGCCCGACGCCGGAGACACGCTGGCCTACTTCGACGACCAGAACGTCGCGGCGAAGGTCATCTCCGGCGACAACGCCGTCTCGGTCGGCGCGGTGGCCCAGAAGCTGGGGATGCCGGGTGCCGAGCACCCCCTGGACGCCCGCCGGCTGCCCGAGGACAGCGACGACATGGCGACGGAGATCGAGCGGAACGCGGTCTTCGGCCGGGTCACCCCGCAGCAGAAGCGGGACATGGTCGGGGCGCTCCAGTCACGCGGGCACACGGTCGCGATGACCGGTGACGGCGTCAACGACGTGCTGGCGCTGAAGGACGCCGACATCGGGGTCTCGATGGGCTCGGGCTCGGAGGCGACCCGCGCGGTGGCCCAGATCGTGCTGATGGACAACAGCTTCGCGACGCTGCCGTCCGTCGTGGCCGAGGGGCGGCGGGTCATCGGGAACATCACCCGGGTCGCCACCCTGTTCCTGACGAAGACCGTCTACTCGGTGCTGCTGGCGATCCTGGTGGTCTGCTTCCAGGTGGAGTACCCGTTCCTGCCGCGCCACCTCACGCTGCTGTCCACGCTGACGATCGGCGTCCCGGCGTTCTTCCTGGCGCTCGCCCCCAACAAGGAGCGGGCCCAGCCGCACTTCGTACGCCGTGTCATGCGGTACGCGATCCCCTCCGGGGTGATCGCGGCGGCGGCCACCTTCACCACGTATCTGGTCGCCCGCCACCACTACGCCGGTACGGGGGCGCTGGACGCGGAGACGAGCGCGGCGACCCTCACGCTGTTCCTGGTCTCCATGTGGGTCCTGGCGATCATCGCCCGCCCCTACACGTGGTGGCGGGTCGCCCTGGTGGCGACGATGGGCCTGTGCTTCCTCGTCGTGCTCGCGGTGCCCTGGCTCCAGGGCTTCTTCGCGCTGAAGCTGGTGGGGACGACGATGCCGTGGGCGGCGGTGGGGATCGCGGTGGTCGCGGCGGCCGTCCTGGAACTGGCCTGGCGTATGGTCGGCCGCCGCTTCCGCTCGTGACTACTTCACGTCGACGAAGTCACCCGCGGTCGTGACGGCCGGGGTGGTCGAGGTGCCGGCGAAGCTGTAGCGCCAGTAGCCGTCCACCGAGGCCTTGACCGTGGTCTTCAGCGCACCGGTGCTGTTCGTCTTGATGGTCTTGACGGTGGTGTAGGTGCTGCTGGTCTTCTTGCGGAACTGCAGCTTGACGGGCTGCACGGTGTAGCCCATGTACGTGCCGTTCTCCCAGTTGGCACGCGAGAGCTTGCCGGTGACCGTGATGGTCTTGCCCTTCTTGACGGGCTCCGGCGCGGCGTTGACGGTCAGCTTGGAGAGACGCTGGACGCGGGCCGTGGCCTGGTAGTCGTTCCACGCGACCGACTGGTCGCCGGCGAGCGCGCCGGCGGTGACCTTCCAGGTACCGGCCAGCGTGTTCTTGTACAGGTCGTAGCCCGGGTACGCCGTGATCGTCATCGTGCAGGTGGCGGTCGTGGCGTTGACGTTCTTGCAGGACGCCGCGTCCTCGTTCGGCAGCAGCACCCCGTCGAGACCGGAGTCCACGTTCGTGCCGTGCCACAGGTCGATGTAGCCGTCGACGATGCCGGACGGGTGCGAGGCGGTGACGGAGACGGTGATCTTCTTCGCGGCCGTGGTGCCGACGACGACGTCCTTGCCGCCGTTGATGACGACCTTGGAGATCACCGGAGTCGCCACGGCGGCGCGCGCGGCCGCGCGAGGGGCCTTGGCCCCGGTGCCGAAGACCTCGGCCGCGGTGGGCCTGTCCAGGTTCGGGACTTCCTGGTCCCCCGCCTGCGCGGCCGGTACGGCGAGAGCGGACAGAGCCAGGGCGCCGGAAACAGCGGCGACGGTGGCACGAATACGCATGTGGTCCCCTGTGGAGCAGGGGACCCGCGAGGTGGTGTGCACCCGGCGGGCCCCAACTGGTCGATGAGTCTGATGACTCGCATGATCAGACAGCGCCCGTATGTGAATGGTTGTGCCCTGAGAATGCATTTCTTGTGAAGATCACACCGGTCCGCAAGATCGGGCCTGTATCAACACCGGTGCACCCGGACGCCTTCCGGAGCGGAAAGGGGACACGGATGGTCGACCTGCTCACCGGTGTCGTCGCGATCGCGGTCTCAGGAGCGCTGGGCGTCGCCGGCGAACGTGCCGCCCGCAGGCGGAAGCGCGCGTTCTGGGACCACTACGGAACCTACGAAGGGTTCCGGCGCCAGGTCGACGAGGACAAGGTCCGCGCCGTACGCGGCGCCCGTGGGGACGTCGCGGCGATCAAGGCGGTCCGGGGCGACCACCCGCTCGCCTCGCTGGTCGTCGCGAAGCGGTACGTCCAGGAGCTGTGAGACCCGCCCCGTCGCGGGTCTCCGACAGCCTCACGGTTCCCGGCCGTCAGTCGAACCAGCGGTCCCGGGCCAGCTCCTCCGTGCGGGACGGGTCCTCCAGGAGCGCCGCCACCTCGAAGCGGCGCGGCCACTGGCCGGCCGCCCAGGCGAGGCCGGCCGCCACGCCCTCCACCGTCGACGCGTGGACCACACCGTCCGGGGTGCGGCGCCAGTCCAGCTCGACGCCGCCCGCGCGCAGTTCGCTGTGCTCGACGTACGTGTCGGGGGTCCCGGCGCCGAGCAGAATCCGTACGGACTCCGGCACCTGGTGCTCCTCGCCCTCCGTCGTCACCACGGCCTCGACGCTCTCGCCGAGCCGCCGCACCTGGAGCAGGTCCGCCAGCTCGGCCGCCCGGGCCGGGGCCACCGGGAGCAGCGGGAGCCCGCCGGTCAGCGGCAGCAGGTCGGGGGCGTCGGCGATCACGACGTCGGCCGCGTCGGCGACCCGCACCTCGTCGTCCACGACGGCCCGCAACTCGTCGGGCAGCGTGACCTGTTCGGGGTCCAGCTCGGCGAGCGCCGTGTAGAGCGAGTGCAGCTGCACGGGGCCGACGGGGCGGTCCTCGTCGGCGAGCCGGCCCAGCAGCTCGGCCGCCCCGCCCGGCTCGTCCAGGAGCGCCGCCACCGAGGTCCGTACGCCGAGGGCGCGCAGCACCTGCGCGTCGTCGAAGCCCGTCGCGTCGGCGGAGTCGTACAGGCCCGCCAGGCGCGGGTCACCGCCCGCCGCGCGCAGGCCGGCCGGGCGGCGGCCGTCGAGCACGGGGTGGTCGCGCAGCCACCACGCGGTGTAGGGCCGCACCGACTGCGTCGTACCGTCCGGGAGCAGCACCCGTACCGGCTGGGTCAGCGCGTCGCGCAGCGGCGGGAGGGCGAGCATCGCCAGCGCCTGCGGCCAGGCGTCGTCGTCGACGAGGTCCAGGTCGCGTACGGCGACGAGCTCGGTGGCGACCGGCGGCACGGGGGTGTCCGGGAGCTGGTCCAGGACGTCCTCGCACCACACGTCGACGGCGTCGAGCAGGCCCGCGTCGTCGGGCTCGGCGAAGTCGCCTTCGCGGGGCTCCAGTTCGTCCGGGTCCAGGACGACGTCGGTGGCCCGTACGAGGGCGAAGGTGGCCAGCACCCCGCAGGCGGTCAGGGGCTGTTCGCCCCAGCGGCCGGCCAGCTCCGCGTCGCACAGGGCGAGTTCGCCCTCACG